>JADJLM010000001.1 GCA_016710135.1 Nitrosomonas sp.
ATGATATTCATTCGCCGAATATACCGACCGTCAAGTCGATTGTGGCTTTGCTGCAAAATGCGGTACAGCGAATTCCCAAAGAGCGGCTATGGGTTAATCCAGACTGTGGATTAAAGACACGTGGTTGGGAAGAAGTTAAACCAGCATTACATAATATGGTTACTGCTGCATATTTTTGTCGGAATAAGGAACAGTGATATCAAGGCAAAATACAAAAGAAAACAGTGAAGTACCTTATCTCTCCATGAAAAATATTAGCTTATGGCTTAGCTGCAGGTGTGCTTAAATTTGCGATGCAACGCCTGACCAGTAGTGGTAGCTTATTTTTTTCATGCCTACTGCTGTAATCAAGCAGATTCAGGTAGAATTCTACTGTTAGATCCATGTGATCGACAAAAGTAGGCATACTCTGATAAAACCATCAGGTTATGTTGTGTATCTTATTGGGAGGAAGTGATAATGAAGATTAAATCGGGAATTTTATTTTTAGGTGTGATTGGTTTGAGTATCACATTAATGGGTTGCAGTGGTCCACCAACACCGAGTCCGGCGAATTGTTCAGGAAGAGGTTTGGAAGTTGCTTTGTCTAATTTCCGTGGCGATGAAGTAGCACGGCAAGCTTATATGGATAAATGTGACGAAATCAATGCCGCTGCAGGTAAATAATTAATCGCACCTGCAAGTTATTCCAGCTACGCTGAAGTAGCTGGAAACCTATCACAGCAACGCAATACCGTTATTTCTCTCGCCGCGCTCATAGACGATATGAGCACGACCCACAATTAATGGGTCAAGTGGACCAATTGCGTCGAGTTTCTTGTTCGAATATGAAAGTCTGTGTAATACATAGCGCATCGCGTTCAACCGCGCTCGTTTTTTGCAGTCCGATTTGATGACTGTCCAAGGTGAATCAGCGGTATCCGTATGAAAAAACATGGCTTCTTTGGCTTTCGTGTAATCATCCCATTTGTCGAGCGAGGCGACATCGATTGAACTGAGCTTCCATTGCTTGAGGGGGTGCATTTCACGTTCCTTGAATCGGCGCCGCTGTTCCTCGCGGCTCACTGAGAACCAAAATTTAACGAGGTGGATGCCACTTCGGACAAGATTACGCTCAAAATCAGGTGCTTGCCGCATGAATTCTAAATACGCATCATTAGTGCAAAACTTCATGACACGCTCTACCCCCGCACGATTATACCAAGAGCGATCAAACAGAACGATTTCCCCTGCGGTAGGTAAATGCGAAATATAGCGTTGGAAGTACCATTGCCCTCGCTCCACTTCGCTGGGTTTTTCCAATGCAACCACCCGTGCACCCCGCGGGTTCAGGTGTTCCATGAAACGTTTGATCGTTCCTCCTTTTCCTGCGGCATCACGCCCCTCGAAAAGAATAATGACACGCTGCCCCGTTTCTTTGACCCACGCCTGTAGCTTGAGCAGTTCAACTTGCAGATGATATTTCTGCTTCTCATAGGATTTTCTAGAAAGGAGATTCTTATAGGGATAACTGCCATCTCGCCAATCATCCGCGAGTTCGTCATCGGCGTTTCGGCGGACTTTCGTCGCGGTATCCCCATGCAGCTCGAGCAAAGCCTTGCGTAACGCTAGCGCATCATCATGTGAGGCGCCATCGAAGATGGCTTGCAGGGATTGTGGTAACGCTCCCGTATTTTTTCCCGAAAGATGCGCGATGATGTCTTTAACCGCAACCGCCTTGGATTCTTGCGCTGCCGAAATTCCTTCCTTGACAGCGAAATCTTCAAAGCTTTTATCGCTGTTATCAGGAGCTACATCGCCTGATGCAGCGCGACGTGGGCGCGTTAATTTTCTAACGACAGCGGTTTCAGTCGGTTTTTTTGCAGTTACCATGTTCAATCTCCTCATTTCGGATGGTATACAGCTAAACATTGCTTTTGATTGCCTGCAATCATTATAAGATTTTTATACGCATAACAAATAAGAAAAAACGTGTCATTTTGTTAAATTCAGGGAGTTGAAGCCAAATATTTGTGATTCCAGCGAATTTCAAATTATCATGGCATCCAGGCGTAAAAATACAGGGGTATGACTACATGGTGTTTTGGCAAATAAATAGTAACGTTACTGAATGGTAAGGGTAAGTTGCCCGTGAATCGTAACGGAAACAACAATGGCATCCATTAATCTCTTTTTATCAACCGTGAGCGCAGAATTTCGCAGTTATCGAGATGTGTTGCGGCGCGATCTTGCCCGTCCTAACGTTACCGCCAAAGTGCAGGAAGATTTTATCGTAACTGGTACGGAGACATTGGACATGCTCGACGATTACATTCGCCAATGCGATGCGGTGATCCATCTAGTCGGTGATATGACTGGCGCTTTTGCGCAAGTACCTTCGTTGGCATGGACTCAATCGCGCTATCCCGATCTTGCGTAACGCTTGCCACCGCTGGGTCCTTGTTTGCAACCTGGGGCGCCCGCGCTACCCCACACCCAGTGGGAAGTCTGGCTAGCGTTGTATCATCGCAAACAATTGATTATCGCCTGCCCAGAACCCAATACGCCGCGCGATGCTTCGTATCAAGTGATCGACGAACAGCGTGCGCAGCAGCGGCAACACCTCGAGCACCTAGCTGCTTACGAGCGTTACCCGGTAATATTTTCCAGTGCCGACCGGTTGGCGGTCGAGATCTTGCGTTCAAAACTACCCGATCTACTTGTTTGTATCGGGCCCTCCCTAAAACTGATCAATCTACCGTTGACCGGCATCGGTACGCTGCTCAAAGGCCGTGATCGCTTACTGGAAAATTTGTAGCACAGCCTGGGCAGGATTCCTGCTTCTACCGACACGCCAGCCGTTGCACGTGTGTTGAACGGTCTAGGCGGTGTCGGTAAAACTCGATTGGTAGTGGAATATGCTTGGCAGCACGTAGACGATTACACCGCATTATTGTTTGTGGTGGCCGATAGTGCTGAAGCGTTGCAACACAACTTGGCGGCACTATGCCGCCCACTCGTTTTGGAACAACAGCAGGAGGCTGACGAGAGCAAGCAACGCGATGCCGTGCTTGCATGGTTACGACAGCATCCCGGTTGGTTGTTGATTCTCGATAATGCCGATACCGAACAAGCCGCGACAGCGATCGAAGCATTAGTCCCCCACTTATTGGGTGACCACTTGCAGTCACTACCCGCTTGGCAAACTGGAGCCATCACTTGCAACCATTATCGGTCGATACCCTGTCACCCGCTGCTGCGACAGAGTTTCTGCTGGCGTGTACGCAAACCAAGCGCCGCCCATTGCTGGACGATCTCACTCAAGCCAGCATTCTAGCGGATATGCTTGGCAACCTAGCATTGAGACTGGAGTAAGCTGGCGCTTATATCCGTCAGCGCCGTCTAACCTTCGAGGGCTATCTTCAGCAATGGTATCGCCAGCGTGATACGGTATTGTCTTGGTACGATGCGCGACAAATGCACTATCCGAAAAGTGTCGCGGTAACCTGGCAGACCTCGTTCGATCAGCTCAGCACTCCCGCCCGGCAGCTATTACAATGCTTAGCTTGGCTCAGCCCTGCACCGGTTCCAGAAACCTTGCTCGAAGTGTCGCTTGTCGATAGCGACAACGCAATTGACTTGTTTGCAGCATTAGCCGAGCTGGAATCCTATTCGTTAGTGTCACGTGGTGATAATCCCAGTTTTACCGTGCATCGCTTAGTGCAAGAAGTCACGCGTCGCTAGCAAAGCGACTTGGAAAATGTGCATCTGAGCGAAGCCTTGTTTTGGTTGGATGCCGCTTTCAGCGGTGACCCGCAAGATGTGCGCGATTGGCCACAGTTGAATCCGCTGCTACCACATGCACAGTGTGTGGCTGAATATGCAGATACAGCGAAGATTACGGCACCGACTGCCCAGCTGTTCAATTAGTTGGGGGTGATGTATTTAACTAAATCTTTATATGGTGAAGCGGAGCCGCTGATGCGCCGTGTATTGATGGTATTTATCGGTAATCTAGGTGTGCAACACCCAAACTCAGTTACCGTGTTGAATAACTATGCTGTGCTTCTTCACGATTTAGGTAAAAGCAGAGAGCGAAATTAAAGCGCAGTTCGATGCGCTTGCGCAGTTGCTGCGTAACGATATAGCGTAAAAGCACACTTATCGCGATTAGTTTTGTGACAACCAATCGCAAAATCAGCAATAGTTTTCTTGACAAGAAATGTGTAAAATCGCCGAGTTAACTGGTTATCCGTTATTAATGCATTACATCTTTACTTATTTAAAATTCTGAGCGATCGATTCAGTGGCATTAATTGTTCAAAAATATGGGGGCACCTCGGTAGGCAACCCTGAGCGCATTAAAAATGTTGCGCAGCGGGTGGCCAAATATTATTCGCAAGGGCATCGTGTTGTTGTCGTGGTTTCTGCGATGAGCGGGGAAACGAATCGTTTGATTGCGCTGGCCAAGGAGATTCAGAGCAATCCGAATCCAAGGGAGCTGGATGTCATGGTCTCAACGGGAGAGCAAGTGACCGTTGCATTGCTTGCCATGGCTTTGATGGAACACAACATCAAAGCGAAGAGCTATACGGGCGGGCAGGTGAGAATCCTTACTGATAGCGCCCATACTAAGGCGCGTATTTTGAGGATTGATGAAGAGAAGATCCGCGCTGATCTCCATTCCGGTTATGTTGTGGTTGTAGCTGGCTTCCAAGGAGTAGATGGAGCCAATAATATTACGACGCTGGGCCGGGGAGGGTCGGATACGACGGGCGTAGCACTTGCGGCAGCGCTTAAGGCGGATGAATGCCAAATATACACGGATGTAGATGGGATCTATACGACGGATCCGCGTATCGTACCTGAGGCGAGGAAATTAAAAACGATTACCTTTGAAGAAATGCTAGAAATGGCAAGCCTCGGGTCAAAAGTATTACAGATTCGTTCAGTTGAGTTCGCGGGGAAATATCGCGTTAAGCTGAGGGTGTTGTCGAGTTTTAAAGAAGAAGGCGAAGGAACGCTAATCACGTTTGAGGAAGATAATAATATGGAACAGGCTGTTATTTCAGGGATTGCATTTAATCGTGATGAAGCAAAAATAACAGTTCTTGGCGTGCCTGACCATCCTGGCATTGCCTACCAGATCTTAGGGCCGATTGCCGATGTCAATATTGATGTTGATATAATTATCCAAAATGTTGGACATGATGGGATGACGGATTTTTCGTTTACTGTTAATCGCAATGACCTGGCCAATGCAATGGCAATCCTTAAAAATAGTATCTTGCCTCATATTGGCGCACGCGATGTGATTGGTGGTGATAAAATAGCCAAAGTTTCAATCGTGGGTGTGGGAATGCGTTCTCATGCCGGAATTGCCAGCAAAATGTTTCGAGTGCTTGCTGAAGAAGGAATAAACATTCAGATGATTTCGACGTCTGAGATCAAAATTTCGGTTGTGGTCGATGAGAACTATATGGAGTTAGCGGTTAGGGTACTTCATAAAGCGTTTGACCTTGATCAGGTTGTGCAATAGCAGTTTTGTGTGCTGCTAAGAATCACGGAGAGATGGCCGAGTGGTCGAAGGCGCTCCCCTGCTAAGGGAGTATAGGCTCAAAAGCTTATCGAGGGTTCGAATCCCTCTCTCTCCGCCAGTTAAGCTCCAAACGATACCAAATATCCCCTAAGTAACCTAGCTAAAACCCAATAAATACAAGCTTCTTAGTCAATATTTGGAAACAGTTGGAAATGTGGGTAACAATTCAAAAAAGTGGGTAGCATTGAGGGTAACTTTTTCTACCCGTATAGAGTTACCCACAAATGAAGCTGATAGGCCGATCATAAAGGCTTTGAACCTAAACACCGCTTTAAATTTATTTATCAAACGGAAACGGGGTTATCTCTAGACTTTTCTTTGTCAGAATCGTGTTATTCCTTTTGCTAGAGAGTAGGAAAACGACCATTTCATTACCTCAGTAGGCCTTCATTCCAGAGATCCCTGAACTTTGAGTTTTCCCAGCAGCGCATAGCCCATTTTTTTGTGTGGTTTTTTCAACTATGATGGGTCAAGTTGATTGTTAGCTGGTTTGATCATCTGCTAGACGGTGTTGCAGAAATGATTCACAACGCGTGCAGTAACTTCCTACGTGAAGTCTGTGAAATTGGCTAAATAGCGCGATTTTGAGCCGGGATTTAGATAAGACCTGATCGGGTTAACGATTAAAAAAGGATTTATCCCATACTTATTATCCTATTTAATTCAGCAAAACTGATATACGATAAGTGCCCAGTTTGGCAAATAAAAGATGAGATTTAACAGTACCGATATTTTTTCACTCGATCGATATGAAGTTAAAAATTTTTATTTTATTAAGAGCACTATAACAAGATGAGTCACATGGACGATGCGCTTCTTTGAGCTATTGAAAATTTATAAAAGGATTAAAGAGATAGTTTCTCAGATAGGCTACTTTAATACGGTATTTTTCCTGGTCCATCGGATTTTCGTAAAGCTATTCAATGGTAAGCTACGTATACAAAAATACTATTTAACTGCTCAGCCTGTTACTAAACAGGCCTTACTTCCACCCAATAGGGGTAAAAAAATTATGGTAAGACAAATAAATCGTGATGACCCTATTGTTGGTACTTTCCCAAGGCCTGATTCAATAATCGAGAATCGCTTTGATAACGGTGCTGTATGCCTGGTCGCCTTCAAAGAAAATACTTTTGTTGGTTATATTTGGTTTATGTTTGGAGCATATCAAGAAGATGAGGTACGTGCAAAATTTGCTCCATTACCCGACTTGACTACTGTTTGGGATTTTGATGTTTATGTTCATCCAGATTATCGTTTAGGACATACCTTTTTACGTTTATGGGATGAAGCTAATCGATTCTTGCTCGATAGAAAAATAGAATGGTCATGTAGTAGAATATCAGCCTTTAATGCACCCTCGATTAATGTTCATAAGAAACTAGGGGCATTAAATCTAGGGCAAGTTATCTTTTTTTGTATAGGTGATTGTCAATTAACGCTAGCAACGCTTTTTCCGTACATTCACGTTTCAATACACCTTAATTCGTATCCAACATTTTTCATCGATACACAAAAAAATAAAACTATTTTTCCTATGAAACGGAAAGAATCGACAACGGAGTAAATTTATGCAGCATATTGAAGAAGTTAAAAATATTTTAGTGGATACGCTTAGTCTTGGTGATAGGAAGCAACAATTGACGGAAGACTCTTATTTGCTTGGTAGTATTCCTGAACTGGATTCGATGGCAGTAGTGAATGTAATTACTGCTATTGAGGATTATTACAATATCACGGTTGAGGATGATGAAATTAGCGCAAAAACCTTTGAAACACTTGGCAGTTTAACTCGTTTTATTGAGCAAAAGTTATCTCAATAAAGTCTCAATGGAGTATTCGATCCGTGCCGAGCCCTTTTTTATAAAAACTGAATTAGGGGAAAGATTTTGTCTCTATTACAGATCAAATCGTAAGAAAACGCTGGGTACCTTTATTTATATCCACCCTTTTGCGGAGGAAATGAATAAATCAAGGAGAATGGTTGCTCAGCAGTCTAAAGTGTTTACAGAAAATGGATTTTCTGTTCTTCAAATCGATTTGTATGGATGTGGTGATAGTAGTGGCGATTTTAAGAATGCGAGCTGGGAAATTTGGAAAAGGGATGTATTTCACGCTGTAAATTGGATTAAGCATCACGGACCAACTCCGATTAAACTTTGGGGATTGCGTTTAGGTTGCTTACTTGCATTAGATTTCGTTATTGATACGCAAGAACCACTTCACGAAATAGTCTTGTGGAATCCATTAATTAATGGAGGTGCTTTTTTAACACAGTTTCTTAGACTAAAAGTGGCTAGCCAATTAACCGGAGATAATACGAACGAAGGGGCTGGGACGAGTGTTTTGCGTAAAAAAATAATGAATGGTGAAACACTCGAAATTGCTGGCTATGAAATTTCTCCTGTGCTTGCACTCGCAATTGATAAGCTAAAACTAAGTGAATTTAAGGTTCCAAATACTAAAATTCACTGGTTTGAGGTAGTGCCTGAAATTGGAAGAACATTATCGCCTGCTGGGACAGCTGTTGTTAACACATGGAAACAGCAGAATGTGGCTATTAATTTACAATTAGTCCCCGGGTTAGCATTTTGGGCAACTCAAGAAATCACTGAATGCCCTGAGCTCATTACATTAACTACAAAACAGCTTTCTAATAATACCGAATGATGACTTTTTATGAGCAACCATTGAGCTTCTGCTGTCATGATTGCTGGTTATACGGAATTCTTAGCACGCCAGTTCAGCCAAGTTCGAGAGGAGTCTTGATTGTTGTAGGTGGTCCTCAATATAGAGTCGGTAGTCATCGTCAATTCACCCTGCTTGCTCGTTCCCTAGCTGATAACGATATTCCAACTTTACGCTTTGATTATAGAGGAATGGGTGATAGTGATGGCGCCATTCGAACGTTTGAAACGATTGAAGATGATTTAAAAAGCGCGATTGATCAGTTCTTTATTAACGTACCCTCGCTTAAAGAAGTGTTAATTTGGGGGCTTTGTGATGCAGCATCGGCTGCTTTGTTTTATGCTCATAAGGATCACAGGATTGCAGGGCTTATTTTAGTGAATCCTTGGGTCAGAACGGAGTTGGGTACCGCAAAAGTATACCTTAAACATTATTATTTCTCACGCTTGTTACAGTTAGATTTCTGGAAAAAAATCGTTACGGGACAGTTTAAATTTTCTAACTCCTTCAATTTCATTGCTGAGTTGATCAGAAAACTCATCACTAAGGAACCTAGGGCAACGAGTACGAAGGAGTTTTTGGCAACTGATTTAACGACACAATCTCTTCAGCAGGGATGTGAGTTGGCATCATTACCAGATCGTATGCTAGATGGGCTTAGGCAATTTACCGGTAAAATCTTTGTCATAACGAGTGGAAATGATTTAACTGCCAAGGAGTTTTTAGATTTGATCAATGGAATGCCGGATTGGAAGCAAACACTAAAATCTAAGCAAGTTACATTTGCGCATCTAAAAAACGCGAATCATACTTTCTCTACTCGAGAGTGGCGTGATCAAGTTGCTGCTTGGACAGCTGAGTGGTCTAAATCATGGTAAAGCGTGTGTTAATGATTGCATACCATTTTCCACCTTTGCAAGGGAGTAGTGGTATTCAAAGAACATTAAGGTTTGCGCAGCATTTACCTCAATTTGGTTGGCAGCCAATTATACTTACCGCTAACACCAAAGCCTATGAGAATGTCAACAGTGCCCAGTTATCGGAGGTGATCGACCAGGTATCAGTGTACCGATCATTCGCATTGGATACCGCGAGACATTTATCGATACTTAAACGTTACCCAAGAATATTAGCGGTTCCTGATCGATGGATTACTTGGTGGCTCGCGAGTATCCCTAAAGGGCTGTATTTAATTAGAACATTAAAACCGGATGTGATTTGGTCAACATTTCCTACCGCAACAGCTCATCTTATTGGGTATACATTGAGCCGAATAACTGGTTTGCCCTGGGTGACTGATTTTCGAGATCCAATGGTGCAACCAGATTATCCACCTAATCCTTTAGTCTATCGTTCTTACCAATGGATTGAACAGCAAGCAATACGTTATAGCGCGCATACTATTGTTACAACACCGGGGACAAAAAAGGACTATATACAACGATTTCCAACTATCCCTGAGTCTCGTTTCAGACTAATTGAGAATGGCTATGATGAGCTGAGCTTTTCAGGTGTTTTACCACAACAGCGAGCTCAGCAGGGTAAACAATTGATTTTGATCCATAGTGGAATCATTTATTCCTCTGAACGTGATCCTACAATTTTTTTTGAAGCTCTATCAGATTTACTAAGGGAAAAACGCGTATCCTCTGATAGTTTGAAGATCATACTGCGTGCAACCTACAACGATAACTATTTACAGCAACTCATAAAACGCTATGAAATTGAATCAATTGTTTCATTAGCACCACCTATTTCATACAAAGAAGCGATTGCAGAAATGCTATCCGCAGATGGATTACTTATTTTGCAAGCTTCTAATTGCAATAATCAAATACCTGCTAAGCTATACGAATACCTACGCGCACAAAAACCGATTCTGGCACTTACTGATCCCGAAGGCGACACCGCTTTAAAACTAAAGAGTTTAGGTATTAACACAATTGCTAGATTAGACTCAAAACTCGAAATTATTGAAATGTTACAGACGTATCTTGAATCAATTCAAAAAAAATTTACTCAAGATATACCGATTGATCAGCTCTATTTGAACTCAAGAGAAGCCAGGACAGTCGAATTGGTTCATGTCCTGGATGAAGTAGTTAAAAAGTAAAATAGAAAGTTTTTCGAAAAAATGGTGCTTATATGAAAGAGATGTTTTTCTTTTATTTCTTGTTAGTGATTACATCAATACCATCCTTAGCACAAGCTCAGGGGGAAAATCCCGATCATTACTGTGGCATTATTAAAGGGTTTCATCATGGACCGTTTGATTATCTGGAAAGAATTAATCGGAATCATGATTTACACCTTGTTGAAGTTGTGCACTTTACGCGTGATGTAGAAAAATTAACCGCAGACCCCCAATATATTGGATCGAACCTTAACTATACTTTGCAAGCTTGGCCCAACCATCATCGAGCGCTCGCATCTTTGGCAAAATTCGCAATTAGAGAAAAAACTGCAGGTCGACTTCCTGGCATGAAATATCCCGTTGAGTGCTATTTTGATCGAGCTATACGATGGCAAGCAAAAGATAGTTATGTACGATCGATTTATGGTAGTTACTTATCCAAGGTGGGAAGGTCTAGTAATGCGATTGAACAATTAGAAATTGCAGTAAGATTACAATCTGATAACGCAACCGCGCATTATAACCTCGGGCTACTCTATTTTGACAAGAGTAATTACGATAAATCTCGATTTCATGCTGAAAGAGCTTATGAGCTTGATTTCCCTTTGCCTGGTTTGAGAAATAAGCTCATAAGAGCCGGTAAATGGAAGAAGTAAATGGTGCGTGATTCTACGCATGTATGAGAGAAGCTAGAAGAAAGTAATTACGCTTCTTCAGCATCTGGGTTTTCAGTATGATTAGCACAAAAATCCTTTGCGGAGGAAGGGGATTGGAAGCTTTGCTGAATACTGCCAGCAATTTTAGGAGTACTGCAATAGACGTCAGCATTTTGTGCGCGGTGACGGAGTGCATGATCGATCAGTACCAATGCCAACATTGCTTCTACAATCGGTGTTGCACGAATTCCCACGCAAGGGTCATGTCGCCCATGAGTCTCAACAATGACGGGATTACCTTGTTTATCAATCGATTTTCTCCCTAACCGGATACTTGATGTCGGTTTAATTGCAACATTAACTATTATTGGTTGGCCCGTCGAGATTCCTCCTAGAATGCCGCCTGCATTGTTAGTTAGGAAGCCATCCGGTGTCATTTCATCAGAGTGCTCAGTGCCTTTCTGAGTAACACATGCAAATCCAGAACCGATTTCAACGCCTTTAACTGCATTGATACTCATCATCGCATAAGCAATTTCAGCATCCAGTCGATCATAGACAGGCTCACCCCAACCAACTGGAACGCTATCAGCAACAACACTAATCTTGGCGCCAGCTGAATCGCCCGATTTACGCAGGCTATCCATATAATCTTCAAGTTGTGGTACAAAGCTATTGTCTGAAACAAAGAAGGAATTTTGATTGACATCACACCATTGTTTGAAGGGAATGTTAACCGACCCAAGCTGTGACATAAAACCTCGAATCATTGTGCCATAGGTTTTATTCAACCATTTTTTTGCTACCGCACCTGCTGCAACTCTTACTGCAGTTTCGCGAGCGGATGCTCGGCCACCACCCCGATAATCACGAGTACCATATTTCTGCCAATATACATAATCAGCGTGGCCGGGGCGGAAAGTATCGCTTATTTTGCTATAATCCTTACTTCGCTGATCTTCATTTCGAATCAATAAACCGATCGGTGTTCCTGTTGTTTTTCCTTCAAAGACACCAGAGAGTATTTCAACAATATCTGCTTCGTGACGCTGGGTTACATGACGTGAAGTTCCTGGCTTACGTCGATCGAGTTCACATTGAATGTCTGCTTCAGATAACTCAAGCCCCGGTGGGCAACCATCTATTACACAACCGATTGCGGGACCATGTGATTCACCAAACGACGTAACGCAAAATAGTTTTCCTAATGTATTGCCTGACATACCTTTTATTCATGAAATAAGTAAAGTAAGTATAACATAGCAACCAAATTTCTTCCCTAGCTTTCTAGCTGAGGTTAGAATTGCCTAAAATACTAGAGAAATTAATAACGTAGTAAAGCAGATCGAGGGGGGGGGGTAAAAAATGAATATGGTTGAAGTCAAAGCATATCTAGCTGATTTACAAAATAGCATTGTCACAGGCCTAGAAGCAATTGATGGCAAGTCATTTCAACGTGATGGGTGGGATAGGCCTGATGGAGGCGGAGGGCTGAGCTGTGTCATTGAAGAAGGGAATGTATTAGAGAGAGGTGGTGTTAATTTCTCCTATGTTTTTGGTCATGGCTTACCTGCCTCAGCGACGGCAGCGCGACCCGAGTTAGCAGGTCGTTCTTTCGAAGCAGCAGGAGTGTCACTCGTGTTGCACCCGCGTAATCCATACGCTCCTACAGTCCATATGAATGTACGTTTCTTTGAAGCGAAGAAGGAAGGGGCTGATTCTGTTTGGTGGTTTGGTGGAGGAATGGATTTAACGCCTTATTATGGCTTTGAAGAGGATGCGATTCATTTCCATCAAACGTGTAAAACAGCGCTTGATTCCATTGGATCAGACTACTATCCGCGGTTTAAGAAATGGTGTGACGAATATTTTTTTCTCAAACATCGAAAAGAACCGAGAGGGATAGGCGGTGTTTTCTTTGATGATTTTAATCAACCCGATTTTTCAACCTGTTTTAAGTTGACTCAGCGAGTAGGGGATCATTTCTTACCTGCGTATGCTCCAATTCTGGAAAGGCGCTTAAATGTTCCTTATGGTGAACAAGAACGGGATTTTCAAGCTTATCGGCGTGGTCGTTATGTGGAATTCAATTTAGTCTGGGACCGAGGAACTTTATTCGGTTTGCAAACAGGTGGGCGAACTGAGTCTATCCTAATGTCACTTCCTCCGATTGTGAAATGGCGCTATAACTGGGTGCCACAAGCGGGAAGTTCCGAATCGAAGCTTTATACAGATTTCTTGATAGGCAAGAATTGGATCTAATTTGAACTATTGATTAGGTGAAATTACTTTTGGGAGCTCAAGATGAAGAAAGAATTTTTATTAGATCGATTGGGTTGGTTGATTTTTGTTAGCCTATTGTTGCCTATTTCTCATTCAAAGGCTGATGCTGTAACAGATTGGAATCAATGGGCGGGTGATATCGTTGTCGGTGCTGAAATCGGGCCCTTACCAGCTGAACGCGCGTTAGCAATTGTTCAAGCGGCGGTTTATGAGGCGGTTAACGCTATCACGCGCCGTTATTCTGCAAGTGATATTGAGTCAATGCCATCTAAGCCTAACGCATCGATTGAAGCTGCGATTGCAGAAGCCAATCGGGTTACGTTGCTGCAGTTAGTTCCTAGCCAGCAATCTTTAATTGAAAAAACATATCAAACTGCCCTTGCTGTTATCAGTGATGGCACAGCAAAAAAAGCGGGTATCGAATTAGGTACAAAAGTAGCACAAGCGATATTAGCAAAGCGAACCCAAGATGGCGCTGCTGACGAAGAGTCCTATCGACCCTATACCAGTGCAGGTGTTTATATACCTACTGTTATTCCAGAGGCACCGCAGTGGGTAAAACGAACTCCTTGGCTCATGACGAATCCCACACAATTTAGGCCTTTACCTCCAACTGAGTTAGAGAGTGATATCTGGGCTCGAGATTACAACGAAGTAAAAGCGCTCGGCCGCTTTGATAGCCAAGTTCGGACGAGTGAGCAAACAGAGATTGCTCGTTTCTGGGAGGAAGTCATGCCTCCGATTTATCATGGCATCGTACGTTCCGTAGCAACCCAACCTGGGAGAGAAATTACACAAAATGCGCGTTTATTTGCTGCTGTAACTCAGGCTTCCGATGACGGGCTCATTGCTGTTTTTGATGCTAAATATCACTATGGATTTTGGAGGCCGGTAACAGCAATTCGTAACGGCGATATCGATGGGAATGAGGCAACGGAGCGGGATGCTACTTGGCTACCATTTATTAGTACGCCAATGCATCCAGAGTATCCATGTGCGCATTGTATCGTTGCTGCTGCAGTTGGAACCGTATTAGAAGCCGAAATAGGAAATACTCCGTCTCCAATACTGACAACGGTGAGCAAGGCCGCGAATAATGCAACCAGGAGTTGGCGTAATGTGTATGATTTCATGCAGGAGGTGATCAATGCAAGGATTTATGATGGGGTACATTATCGTAATTCCGGGGAAGTGGGTTCAAATATGGGCCGGCAAATCGCTCAGCTTGCAATAAAGAAATATGAATTAGGTGAAAAGTAGGTTTGTATCGTTACTTACAATCAAATTGCTACTATGGTGAATCTTTCTGGAATGCTAACTGGCCAGTTAAGCTGTTGTTTAATGACATTGGCTAAAGCAGCCGCATTACTCGGTTCACCATGGACGATGTAGGTATGGCTGGGCGGTGTTTTAAACGCTTTGAGCCAATTTAGAATTCCAGCTTGATCTGCATGTGCTGAGAGTCCACCAATGGTGTAGATGTCTGATCGAACAACAATTTCTTGACCAAAAATTCGTACGGTTTTGGCGCCATCGATTAACCTTCGCCCTAATGTTCCGGCTGCTTGAAAGCCGGTGATCAGTATTGTGCATTCAGGTCTGGGGAGGTTATATTTAAGATGATATTTGATACGACCTGCATCGCACATACCACTGGCTGAAATGATGATAGCTCCGTGATCAATCGAATTGAGTGCAATGGAGTCTTCAACATTTTCAGTAAAGTTGATTTTTAGTGGATTTCCTTCTTTATTGAACCACTGCAGAGCTTCATGTGCTTCTTTATCAAGTAATTGACTATGTTGAAGTGTGATATTTGTTGCAGCCCTTGCCATTGGCGAATCAACATAGATATCCATTTTTCCTAGCTTATTTTGTCGATGTAAGTCGATGAGTAAGAAAAGTAACTCTTGAGTTCTTCCGACAGAAAAAGCGGGAACAATGATGTTACCGCCCTTCCTTGATAAAGTATCATTGATAGCATGGATAAGCTCATCGATAGTATCCGACATAGATCGGTGAAGTCGGTTGCCGTAGGTTGATTCAACGAGTAGAACATCAGTTTGATGAATAAGCGTTGGGTCTCGTACGATCGGGTGTCCTGGTTGCCCGATATCTCCGGAGAAGACTAATTTCTTTTGTCTTGATTGAGCATTTATCCAGACTTCAATAATGGCAGATCCTAAAATGTGACCTGCATCACGAAAGCAACACTGTATTGTTGGATGAGGAGAAACTTGCTCATCATAGGATATGCTGCGCAACTGTTTAAGAAAGCTTTCTGCTTGAGCAACTGTGTATAAAGGGGCATTTTCATATTCAGAAACACGTTGTTTTCTTTGTAGGATTTTATTTTTCCACTCTGCTTCTTTTTCTTGAATATAGGCGCTATCTTTTAGCATAACCTTGAGTAGATCAATCGTGGCTTCAGTTGTATAGACAGGTCCTCTATACCCCCGAGCACTCAGTCGTGGAAGTAATCCAGAATGGTCAATATGAGCGTGGGTGAGCAGAACGAAATCGATGGTTTCAGGATCGAAGCTGAATGCAGACCTGTTTTTAATCTCTGCTTCACTTCCTCCTTGAAACATTCCACAATCAACTAGAAACCGAGTTTCTTCAGTTTCTACAAGATAGCATGAGCCAGTAACTTCGTGAGTACCGCCTAAGAAAGTAAGTTGTGCCAAAGTATTTCCTATCTTCACTGTGCTATTGCAAATTGATAATTTGAAGAACACTGTTTACCAAATGTTCGATCTCATACTCATTAATAATATAGGGTGGCATAAAGTATACGGTTTTTCCAAGTGGACGAAGGAGTAGCTGTTTCTCGAGTGCTTTCTGGAAAAAATTATTTGAGAATTGGGGATCATCCGTTTCAACTTCAAAAGCCCAGATCATGCCACAATTACGAAAGTTTTTTACGCTAGAGTGAGATTGTAGCGGTAATGCGAGTTGGTTGAGGTAATCAATTTTAGCTTGATTCGCTTCAATTACGTTGTATTGTTCGATTAAGTCAAGTGTGGCAAGGGATGCGCGGCATGCTAAGGCATTCCCAGTATGAGAATGGGAATGGACAAAAGCTTTTGAAACTTCATCTTGATAAAAAGCCTGGTATATCTTATCGGTCGTCATGACGACTGAAAGCGGAAGATAGCCCCCAGTTAACCCTTTTGCTAGACATAATAAATCTGGAACAATTTCAGCATGCTCACACGCAAACATTTTTCCGGTACGACCAAATCCAACCGCAATTTCATCGGCAATTAGATGGACTTGGTACTTATCACAAATGGCTCTAGCACGTTGTAAGTAAATAGGATGATACATACCCATTCCACCAGCGGCTTGCACAATGGGTTCGAGTATAAATGCTGCTGTTTGTGTATGGTGCTTAGAAAGAAAGCTCTCTAATTCAGAAGCCGCTTTTAATGCGAATTCTAGATGTGTTTCATTGTCGCTAATATTTCGCCAATCGGGCGAAGGCATGTATTTGGTACTCCGCAAAAGTGGGGCATAAGTTTGTTTGAAAAATGGAATTTCAGTAACCGATAATGAACCGAGTGTTTCTCCATGATAACCATTTCTCAGGCTGATGAAGTTGATTTTGTCTGTATTTCCATATAGCTGCCAATAATGAAAACTCATTTTAAGCGCAATTTCGGTAGCTGATGAGCCATCACTTGCAAAAAAGCAATGATCTAAGTTTCCTGGTGTAATTTGGGTCAATCTTTCTGCTAACTCAACCGCCGGTTCATGGGTAAAGCCAGCGAACATGACGTGTTCAATTTTATTTAATTGATCAACCAGTGCATCATTAATATAAGGATGGCAGTGTCCAAAAAGATTTACCCACCAAGAACTGATTGCATCCATATAGCGTTTCCCATTCGTATCATAGAGCCAAATACCTGACCCTTTCCGATAGATACAAGGGGATGAGTCTCATGGTGTTTCATTTGGGTGCACGGATGCCAGATATGCTTAAAACTGCGAATGGATAAATTTTTATCATTCATCGACTTGAAATTCCAGTGAATAGATCATATTATTAGCACTCGTCAGTGTTGAGTGCTAATCGCTTTAATAGTGAATACTGCCACAAAACCAGCATGAGTTTTGTTGAATTGGTTTTTATTTTAAGTATGTTCATGTTTTTTAATCATTATTAGGAGAATCAACTATGAATATTCGCCCCTTACACGATCGTGTTATTGTCAAGCGACTAGAAGAAGAACGCAAGACAGCTTCGGGAATTGTTATTCCAGATTCTGCAACAGAAAAACCAGATCAAGGTGAAATTTTGGCTGTTGGAAAGGGGAAATCTGGGGATGATGGAAAAATTCGCCCCTTGGACGTAAAAGTTGGTGACAAAGTATTGTTTGGGAAATATTCCGGTCAAGCTGTAAAAATCAAAGGTGAAGAATACCTTGTCATGCGTGAAGAAGACATCATGGGCGTTATTGAAGGTTAAGGTATTTAATCCATTTAATTTGAAATTTGATCATGCAACAGTAATTTAGGAGAAAAATTATGGCAGCAAAAGAAGTTAGATTTGGTGATGTGGCACGTCATAATTTGGTACACGGGGTTAATATTCTTGCAGATGCAGTCAAGGTAACCTTGGGTCCAAAAGGCCGTAACGTGGTGTTAGAGCGCTCATATGGCGCGCCGACTATTACGAAAGATGGTGTATCGGTAGCGAAAGAGATTGAGCTTAAAGATAAATTCGAAAACATGGGTGCTCAGATGCTTAAAGAGGTTGCAAGTAAGACCTCTGATGTTGCGGGAGATGGTACCACGACAGCAACGGTATTGGCACAATCGATTGTGAAAGAAGGAATGCGCTATGTTGCGGCCGGTATGAATCCAATGGATTTAAAACGTGGAATCGATAAGGCGGTTATCGCAACTATTGAAGACCTAAAGAAACTTTCTAAACCATGTTCTACCAGTAAAGAAATCGCTCAGGTTGGAAGTATTTCAGCAAATTCAGATGCTGAAATTGGTAAAATCATTGCTGAAGCGATGGAAAAGGTTGGCAAAGAAGGTGTAATTACTGTTGAAGATGGCTCAGGTTTGCAAAATGAGCTTGAGGTTGTAGAGGGCATGCAATTTGATCGGGGCTATCTCTCACCTTATTTCGTCAGTAGTGCTGAAAAGCAAATTGCATTACTAGAAAGTCCCTTTGTATTGCTACATGATAAGAAAATTTCCAATATTCGTGATCTGTTACCCGTTTTAGAGCAAGTTGCTAAAGCTGGCAAACCCTTATTAATTATAGCTGAGGATGTTGATGGAGAAGCACTCGCGACATTAGTGGTTAATAATATTCGCGGCATTCTCAAAACTTGTGCAGTTAAGGCGCCCGGCTTTGGTGATCGTCGTAAAGCGATGTTGGAAGATATTGCAATATTGACAGGCGGAACGGTGGTTGCTGAAGAAGTCGGTTTGTCACTCGAGAAAGTTAAATTGGAAGATTTAGGTCAAGCTAAACGAATCGAGGTTGGAAAAGAAAATACTACTATTATTGATGGTGCCGGTAATGTGAAATCAATCGAAGGACGTGTAACACAAATTCGCACGCAGATTGAAGAAGCGACCAGTGATTACGACAAAGAAAAATTGCAAGAGCGTGTGGCAAAACTTGCTGGTGGCGTTGCATTGATTAAAGTAGGCGCTGCGACAGAAGTAGAAATGAAAGAGAAAAAAGCCCGAGTTGAGGATGCGCTACATGCAACTCGTGCAGCAGTAGAAGAAGGTATTATTCCTGGAGGTGGAGTTGCGCTGATGCGAGCTATTGCTACCGTAAGCAAGCTTAAGGGCGACAATCATGACCAAGATGCTGGAATTAAGATTGTGGAACGGGCACTAGAAGAACCTTTGCGCCAGATTGTTGCTAACTGTGGTGATGAGCCATCGGTGGTTGCAAACAAAGTAAAAGAAGGTAAAGGTAATTTTGGATATAATGCAGCGACGGGCGAATATGGCGATATGGTCTCAATGGGTGTATTAGATCCTACCAAAGTTACGCGTTCAGCGCTTCAAAACGCAGCTTCAGTTGCCGGACTTATTCTAACAACCGATGCGATGGTGGCAGAATTACCAAAAGATGAATCTGCATCACCTGCTGCAGGCATGGGTGGTATGGGTGGTATGGGCGGTATGGATATGTAATACTGTTACTCAGAAAGCGACGAGTAATCGATTCCTAATCGCTACAACAATAAGTCTATTCAAGGCTTGTTGTTGTAGCGATATTTTTTACTGATATATGGAAAACTTTAGCAATTACCAAGCTGATAAAGACTTATTAGCAAATCGAGTTATTTTAGTAACAGGCGCAGGACAAGGAATTGGACGTCAAGCTGCAATTACTTATGCTGCTTGTGGAGCAACAGTCATTCTTCATGGCCGAAAAACCAGGAAGCTTGAAAATGTATATGACGAAATTAGTGAGTTAAAGCGGGAAGAAGCAGTTATTTTTCCCTTTGATTTTGAGAAAGCAACTGAGAATGATTTTTATACAATTGCAGAATCGATTGCGTCACAATTAGGCAGGCTTGATGGAATCTTGCACAATGCAGCTTTTACCTACGGTCCAATACCTTTTGAACATCATACGCTTGAACAATTGCAAACATTAATGCATGTGAATTTGCTTGCTCCAATAACGCTTACAAAAGCATGCTTGCCCCTACTTAAATTGTCTAATGATGCGAGTATAGTTATGACATCTGATGACCATGGCCATGTACCTTCTGCTTATTGGGGTGCATTTGCTATCGCAAAAGCAGGAGTGGAGACTTATGTGAAAATTCAATCTGAAGAGTGGACTTTATTTCCGAATATTCGGATAAATGCACTAATCCCAGGGCCAGTTCATTCTCCTCAGCGTGCTAAAACTCATCCTGGGGAACTAAAAAATAAATTGTTGCAGCCCAGTAGCTTAATGGGGACTTATCTTTATTTAATGGGACCTGAAAGCAAAGGTAGGAGTGGCGAAGTACTATTTTGTCAATCCTAGAGTCCTTTGGCTGCTATCCCAATCATAACAAGGTATAATTCACACTCGAATAGAGTTAATTAGTTGAAAAAGCGAAAGTGGCGGAATTGGTAGACGCACCAGATTTAGGTTCTGGCGCCGTAAGGTGTGGGGGTTCGAGTCCCCCCTTTCGCACCAAACTTGTTTAAAGTTGAATAGTGAGTCTAAAAGACCAATTGTATTATCCAGATGAACAAGTTGCTTGTGCTATAGCGTTATCAGTTACTTAGGAAGAACCCAATGCAATCAAATACAGAAAGCCTAAACTCTCTTGAGCGAAAAATTAGTATTTCTATACCTCAAGCAGATGTTCGCGTTGAAGTTGACAATCGTTTAAAAAAATTATCAGGGAAAGTGAAATTACCAGGTTTTCGCCCCGGCAAGGTACCATTAAAAATGGTAATACAACAATATGGTCTTCAATTGCATCAAGAAGTTTTGGGCGAGCTGGTGCAAAAATATTTTCGTGATTCTGTGCAGAAACAAGACTTGCGAATTGCTGGTTCACCCAATTTCAGTTCTAAATCGCTTGATCAGAATAGCTTAAATTATGAATTTGATGCTGTTTTTGAAGTCTATCCAGAGATAATAATTGGAGATTTTAGTGGACTCAATGTTTCAAGGCCTAGTGTGCAAATAGAGGAAGTTGAAGTTGAAAAACGTTAGATACATTAAGAAAGCAAAGAGCAAAATTTGAAGTGGTCGATAGGCCTGCCAGGAAGGGCGATCGGGTAAATATTGATTATCATGGTCAGGTTGATGGAAAGGAATTTGAGGGAGGGCAGGCAAAAGGCTTTAACCTCATATTAGGTGACGGTTATGCGTTAAAAGACTTTGAAGATGCTATTATTGATATGAAGAATGGCGAAAATAAAGTGTTTCAAATGACATTTCCTGCTGATTACCATGGTAAAGAAGTTGCAGGTAAATCCGTAACCTTTGATGTTAGACTGAATAAAGTAGAAGAACAATTAATTCCAAGCATTGACACTGATTTTGCTAAATCCCTCGGTATCAGCGATGGGGACATTAGCAAAATGTACGCCGAGGTAAAGGCAAGTATTGAGCGCGAGGTATTGCAAAGAATTCGCTCTAAGCTAAAAGAGCAAGTCATGCAATTTTTACTTGAAAGTATTAATTGTGGGGTACCTCAAGTTTTGGTGAGCCATGAAATTGAGCACTTAATTCAAGAAGCTAATAACAACCTAAAAGCGCGAGGGCTTGCTGATCGAGAAGCTAATTTATCACCTGATTTATTCCGAGAAAGAGCTGAGCGACGTGTTAAGTTAGGTTTGATTTTAGCAAAGCTTATAGAGCAGCAAGGAATAAAAGTTCAATCAGATCAGTTAAGGAAGTATGTGGAGGAATATGCTAAAAGCTATGAAGATCCTGAACAAGTCATTCATTGGTATTATTCATCCCTTGAGCGATTGAAAGATATTGAATCGCTCGTATTAGAAGATAATGTTGTAAGTTGGATATTAGAAAGAGCGCATATTACTGATCAGCAAACAGCATTTGATGATTTGATGGGGTATGCGAAGCAGTAATTTACGGGGAGTAATAATTTGGATATCAATGGATTAGGTTTAATTCCAATGGTCATTGAGACCAGTGGAAGAGGTGAGAGAGCATACGACATCTATTCTAGGTTATTAAAAGAAAGGATAATTTTTCTTGTTGGCCCGGTGACGGAAGTAACAGCCAATTTAGTTGTGGCTCAATTATTATTTTTAGAATCTGAGAATTCTGATAAAGATATTTATTTATATATTAATTCCCCTGGTGGATCTGTTTCTGCTGGCCTTGCAATTTATGACACGATGCAATTCATTAAACCGAATGTGAGTACATTATGTATTGGTCAGGCAGCAAGTATGGGTGCACTATTGTTAACTGCAGGCGAAAAGAGTAAACGGTTTTGTTTGCCAAATTCACGAGTAATGATTCATCAACCGATGGGTGGTTTTCAAGGTCAAGCTTCTGATATCGAGATTCATGCTAAAGAAATCTTATATCTTAAAAGTAAGCTAAATGAGATTATGTCGAAGCATACAGGTCAATCTGTAAAAGTAATTGAGAAAGATACTGATCGAGATAATTTTCTCAGCGCGGATGAAGCCGTAAAATATGGTTTGGTAGATGCTGTATTAACAAGTAGAGTTGTAGGATAGAATGAGGCATTCGGAGTGTTTGGTGCAGCTAGTGATAATATTTGTGTGAAGCATGGGTAGGTAATTTCTTCTGAGGTGACATGATGTCTGAAAAAATGAATAGCGATAAGCTACTATATTGTTCTTTTTGCGGAAAAAGTCAGCACGAAGTAAGGAAGCTAATTGCTGGACCCTCTGTATTTATTTGCGATGAATGTATCGATCTATGTAATGACATTATTCGCGAGGAGATGCAAACAATTGAAACGGCTAAATTTGTTAAATCTAGTTTACCGGTGCCGAGAGAAATTTGTTCGATTCTTGATCAATACGTAATAGGGCAGGAGTCTGCAAAAAAGATTTTATCTGTTGCTGTATACAATCACTATAAACGTTTAAGAACAATATCCAAAACGATAGATGCCGATGATATAGAGCTTGCCAAAAGTAACATATTATTAATTGGACCTACAGGATCAGGTAAAACATTACTCGCGCAGACGCTAGCGCGTTTATTAGATGTACCCTTTATCATTGCCGATGCGACAACGCTTACCGAAGCGGGTTATGTCGGTGAAGACGTAGAAAATATCATCCAAAAATTATTGCAGAAATGTAATTATGATGTAGAAAAAGCGCAGCAGGGCATAATTTATATTGATGAGATTGATAAAATCTCACGTAAATCTGATAATCCATCGATTACGAGAGACGTTTCGGGTGAGGGCGTTCAGCAAGCATTATTGAAATTGATCGAAGGAACAACTGCTTTGGTACCTCCACAAGGTGGACGCAAGCATCCGAATCAAGAATTCATCCAAATTGATACTACAAATATTCTCTTTATCTGTGGTGGTGCATTTGATGGTATAGATAAAATTATTCAGGCTAGATCCGAAAAGGGAGGTATTGGTTTTGGTGCAGAAGTGGTTAGCCGTAAGAACCAGAAGGAAATCAATGAAATTCTAAAATCGATTGAACCTGAAGATTTAATTAAATATGGCTTGATACCAGAGTTTGTCGGACGTCTGCCTGTCGTTGCTACACTCGATGAATTGAACGAAGTCGCATTAATTCAAATATTAACAGAACCTAAGAATGCACTTGTCAAACAGTATTGGAAATTATTCAATATGGAAGGTGGTGTTGAGTTAGAGTTCCGTGACCAAGCACTTAAGGCAATTGCTAAAAAAGCATTATTAAGAAAGACAGGCGCTCGTGGCTTGAGATCCATTCTTGAAGAAACATTGCTTGATATTATGTATGATTTGCCTTCTCTAGAAAATGTACAAAAAGTTGTGATTGATTATGGCTCAGTGAATAGTGATATTAAACCAATATTAATTTATTCAGATCAATCTAAATCCACTAAGAATCCCAAACAAGCGTAGTTAAAAGGCCAGTGATTACTGGCCTTTTAACTAGATTATTAGCTAGTTCCAACTTTCTCTCTAGACCATAGAATTCTTTTTACTAAAGGGATACAGAGTAGTCCCAGCAGAATACCGATAAGTATCATGCCATAAGTTTGCAGATTATCATTCGTAAACTGAGTTATTTGGCGAACCATTTTACTCGATTTTACTTTATCCCCAGATTTTGGTAAGTTTTCAGCTTCGTAAGTATCTGTTAAATTGTAAGGTGTTAAGCCCGGAATACTCGGAATATTAGTTCCGCCTTTGCCTACTACGAGTTGGGCTTTCATCCCTTTTTCCATATGGTGTGAAATGTCACAGTGAACCAGGAAAGTTTCATCCTTTCCAGGTACGATCATGGCTCCTGATACAGTTTTAGGACCTGTGACTTCCAGATGGAACATACCAAGCTTATAGAGATATTTGGGTAGACCATGCATCATGAACTGGTGGCGGATATTATCTTCATTAACAAAATGCCATGTAATCTTAGAACACGGCTTCACATTCCATTGTTGTTGGTCAAAGGCAAATGCTGTACCCGGAAACTTAGCTGAATATTTTCTACCAGCTCGCACAGTGATTTCAACTTCTTCTGAGATACTCTGGCAACTACTCGGCAGTTTATCAAAATTCTGACCCATAATCATGGTACCTTCATGATCCATAATATGATCATGATCCATATGATGATGGTGACTTTCAACGCCATTGGAAGCATGATCGGACGAATGGATGGTGTGTGTACTGTGATCCATAGTATGATCATGCTCGTGACTTATTGCATGATCACTCGAATGCTGATGTTCGTTATGATCAATGTGCTCATGATGAACGTGATTCTGATCAGCCTCTTGTTCATTATGTTGGCCTGTGCTATGGCTACTATGATCGTGCTGCGCATGTTCAGCAGTATTGGGTGTATTTTGTGATTGTGCTACCGCAAAGGTGCTAACAGTAAAAATCCCAGCAATCAATAAAGATAAACTATTCCTATTCATTATTGATTGCCTCCTTTGCTTACTTTCATTCGTGAAATCGTTCCAAATATAACTTGCTTGATAGATTTACGCTTAGAAAAAGTCCAGTATAGTAGGAGTCCAAATAATAAACCGATGATTCCGTAGATCAAAGAAGTTTGAGTCTTATCTTCTAATCCAGACCGTTCTCCAGGGGATCCTAAACTGGACCAGTCATCGAGGTCCTGCCATACAGGCAATCTCCTTTCGTAATATTCCTTGGTAAAATATTTATTTAAATCAATGCCAAAATGGCCAACCTTAGGCATATCGTTTTCGCCTAAATAAGATTTATAGACAATTGAACTCATACTACCACCTTCAGCCATACCATTGGTCGTAATGCCTTTTTCGCGGTGATCATGAATTAACCAATCACCTTCGCCATAGCTATGCTTACCATCGTTGACTGTCTCCAGCTTTAAATCTAGTCGCTGAGCAGGCGCCATATCAAATACATCGCGCATGATCTGCGCGACCGGATTGTGTTCTACGCCATCATAATGGGTAATCGTTGCATGATGACCATGCGTGTGAATGGCAATTGATTCTCCTCCGCTATTTAAAAGACGAAGTTTGATTTTCTGATCTGGTTCCACCACGATTAACGATTCTCGTAATGTGTAGGGAAAGGAGAGTCCATTCAAAGTATAGTAATCCTCAGTAGAATCAGTAATATCATAGCGCTGATTCATATCACGCGCGATCAATCTGGGGTCGTTGTGCCGCTGAATAATTTGACTCAATTCTTTATCCATCGCGTGATAATGTAAATCGTACTCCTGATCATATTGCTCACGAACTGCTACAGAGGGATGACGGACATGACCAGCGCCAATATTGAGTGTCTGTAACCAGTTATTGGGCCTGTTTTCTTCAATAATAATCATTCCTGCCAAACCCATTGCTAAATGCGTGTGCGTTTGCACATGACAATGATAGAACATTGTTCCCGGCTGACGAGCCTGGAATTGGTAGACACGCCGATCGCCAGGCATCAATTCGATTTCACTCGTTTGCGGTACACCATCTTGTCCTTCGTGTTCGTGATGCGCAAAAGGATGATCAACGCCGTGGAGGTGAATGCTGTGGGGGAAGTAGTGTGTGTTTTCTAAGACGATCTGAACGATATCGCCTACTTCAACCCGAATAACTGGAGAAGGTAACCGTAGCAATGGGTTAGCACGTATGCTTTCAAAATTTTCGGTTGACATGCCACTCATTTTAGGTGAGAAAACCCATGCGCCGGGTTGTATGCCGGGTGCGATATCAAAAGTAGGAATGATTCCAGGGAAATCAGGTGATTTACCATTAAGCTCCATGATTTCAAGTCTAATCGTTATCCGATCAGGGTCACCATCGCCATCGATGTCATCGGATTTGATGATAGCATCGGGAGATAAACCTGTTTTCATCAAGGTATCCATAGATATATTATTGGTGCCTTTAACTGCTGCCGCAATCCAGGCAGGATTGTCTGGGCTGCAAACAGGCGAGGCCTCGATCTTGACGCCTTCAATTTCTTGTGCTTCGCGCCATGAAGGTGCAATGACTGGGTCACACATTGGTTCTGAAGTTAACGCTTCCGGGGCCACTTTTACGGTTGCGGGTAATTTTGAAGCGCTGTAAGCAACCGAGCTTAGAATGATGAAAGGGGTTAACAATGCAATAAAAATATAGGTTGGCATATATTACATACTTTAAATTCAATGATTAATTAAATATAACCTTACATTATACAGTAGAACTCTACTGTGGATTTATTGGTTTGAACAACCACTAGTATAGTGCTTCAAGTGAGTTAAATTTAATCAAGAACGCAAACAACTTGTCGTTCAACTGAAATGATTTCTTCAGCTAATGCTATGAGTATCAGCAACCCAAAATTTGATTTTGAGGGAATCGAATCTGAAGACAACTTCATACATCCATTTTTACGATAAAGGCAATCGATTGATGTTAGATCTTGACAAGAATCATTTCAGTAAACATTTCCGTACCATTTTAGAAAAAGTGGAGCAGATACCATCCTTTCCTGAATCAGCCCAGTTACTGTTTAATCTTCGACAAAATCCCGATGCCAATATTGATCAACTAAGTGAAATTATCGAAAGTGACCCCGGACTTACAGCGTTTATTTTGAAGTATGCACGCATACCAATTTTTGGATATGGCCATCGAATTCATAGTGTTAATCAGGCCATTAGGCTTGTTTTAGGTTTTAATACTGCCAGTAGTCTTACGATGAGTATTGCATCTTCAAATTGCTTAAGAGTGCAAAAACATGGAGATCTAGGCTACATCAAAATTTGGTTTAAAACATTAGAATGTGCAGCTTTGTGTCGCGAGCTTTCTTTAATGATGCGTGATCGATCACAAATCGATAGCGATCTAGCCCACTTGTGCGGACTATTCCAGAATTTTGGTTATTTGCTATTTGGTCACTTCTTTCCTAAGGAGTATAGCTATTTGAATGATCTCGTTGCACGTTATCCAGAGCAAAGTTTTCGTACGATTCAACTTCAGTTCTTTGGCATCACGCATGACACAATTGGAAAATACTTGATGAATGCTTGGAATTTACCTGAAGAAGTGGTTGCTGCGATTGCTGAACAACATTATCCAGATTACTTAGGGAAACATTCGTCTTATGTGAAATTAATTGCGATTGCAAATCGTTTACTGCAGAGCAATTTACAAAATATTGATGGCTGCCCTTATGTAGAAACTACATCTTTAATTGACAGTTTAGGTATTAACGAGAGTGAAGCCTTAAAGGCCAAAGAAAACATCTTAGGCTGCCAAAATGACTTTATAATTCTAAGTCAGAGTTTAGCAGCCTAACAGTTTTGTTAATTATTTTAATTTAGTTATGAAGTAGATGAGGCTTCTTCCATTTCATCTGCTATAGCTGCTTTCATGCTCAGACGTAGACGTCCTTTATCATCAGCTTCTAACACTTTAACACGTACCGATTGCCCTTCTTTAAGGTGAGCCGCAACATCTTCCACGCGTTCATTTGCGATCTGTGAGATATGCAGTAATCCATCTTTTCCAGGCAAAATACTTACGATTGCACCAAAATCCAGTAGCTTTAAAACAGTTCCTGTATAGATTTTTCCAACTTCGACTTCGGCAGTGATATCTTCAATACGTCTCTTGGCCTGCTCTCCGCCTTCGCTGCTGACGCAAGCAATCATTACCGTACCATCGTCAGCGATATCAATGGTCGTATTGGTTTCTTCTGTTAGTGCGCGGATTACAGCACCACCTTTACCGATCACATCACGAATTTTTTCGGGATTTATTTTAAACTTAATGATCCGAGGGGCATAAGATGAAATCGTTTCTCGGTTTGCAGGTAACGCCTGTTTCATTATGTTGAGAATATGCAAACGACCTTCTTTAGCTTGCAACAAGGCAACCTGCATAATTTCCTTGGTAATGCCTTGAATCTTAATGTCCATTTGGAGTGCAGTGATGCCATTCTCAGTGCCCGCAACTTTAAAATCCATATCACCGAGATGATCCTCATCACCGAGAATATCAGTTAGAACCGCGAAACGGTTCCCTTCTTTGATTAGTCCCATTGCAATACCAGCCACATGCGATTTGAGCGGAACGCCAGCATCCATTAGCGCAAGACAACCACCACATACAGAAGCCATAGAACTGGATCCATTGGATTCGGTTATTTCTGAAACTACACGTAATGAGTAGCCAAATTCCTCAGTTGAAGGGAGTACTGAAACGAGTGCGCGTTTAGCAAGGCGGCCATGGCCAATTTCTCTGCGTTTAGGAGTACCAACTCGACCAATTTCTCCGGTTGCGAAGGGTGGCATATTGTAATGCAGTATAAAACGCTCAGAGTAATCGCCTTGCAATGCATCAATCTTTTGTTCATCCCGAGCCGTTCCTAATGTGGCAACAACTAAAGCTTGTGTTTCACCTCGGGTAAATAAAGCAGATCCATGGGTGCGCGGTAATAAACCATGACGTATGGTAATTGGTCTGACAGTGCGGGTTCCGCGTCCATCAATACGAGGTTCTCCATCTAAAATCTGGTTACGAACAATTTTAGCTTCCAAATCAAAGCCAATTTCATTAACGGTATGTTCGTCAGGACCTTCTTCTGTACCAACACTTAAATCAACATAGATACGCTGCCAGACAGCTTTAATGGCCTCTGTCCTGGCTTGTTTCTGCTTAATTTTAAATGCGTCACGAAGATCAGCTTCAGCTAGCTGCGCAACTTTATCGACTAAAGTCGAATCGCGTTCAACAGGCTGCCACTCCCAAGGGATCACTCCGGCTTCATCAGCAAAATCATTGATTGCGCTGATAACGGTCTGCATTTGCTCGTGGCCATAAACAATAGCACCTAGCATGACATCCTCAGATAATTCTGTTGCTTCTGATTCAACCATTAGTACTGCTTGTTGTGTTCCGGCAACAACTAAGTTTATCTGAGTATTTTTGAGTTCTGTTGTCGTTGGGCTAAGGATGTATTCATTATTGATATAGCCTACACGAGCAGCGCCGATAGGGCCATCAAAGGGGATTCCAGAAATAACTAGTGCTGCAGATGTACCTATCATTGCTGGTATATCTGCGTCAATTTCGACATCTGACGACAATACCAGTGCAAGTATTTGTACTTCATTATAAAATCCAGCAGGAAATAGTGGTCGAATTGGGCGATCAATCAGTCGAGAGGTTAGCGTTTCTTTCTCGGAAGGTTTTCCTTCACGTTTAAAAAAACTACCGGGAATACGACCTGCAGAATAGAATTTTTCTTGATAGTCTACAGTCAATGGGAAAAAATCTTGACCAGGTTTTGCGTTTTTATCACCAACCACGGTTACTAATACAACCGTTTCTCCCATCGTAACGATCACAGCACCATGGGCTTGTCTTGCAATTTCACCGGTCTCCAGCGTGATTTCATGACGACCGTAGGTAAAGCTCTTCTTGGTTAATTTCAATTAACGATCCTTCTATATTTGTATACTTGTTTTTCTTTAATTTTGTAACAAAACAAGAATCTAATGCTCAAAAATCTTACGCTGCCGTAATCATTTCTACTGGTTTTATACTAGTAGTGTAATCTAGTTGCCAGTTACTTTCTGAGATTTAGACGCTCAATAATTTTGAGATAACTTTCACTATTCTTCCTTTTCAGGTAATCCAATAATTTGCGTCGATGGTTGACCATTTTAAGTAATCCACGGCGGGAATGATGATCTTTGACATGAGCTTTAAAGTGACTAATTAAATCATTGATACGCGCTGTTAAAAGTGCGATTTGCACTTCCGGGGAGCCGGTATCACCCTTGATTCTTTGATAGTCACTTATCACCTGGGCTTTTTGCTCTGTTGTGACTGCCATAAAAATATTCTCCAGTTCTTCAGTTAAAAAGTAGCTTATTCAATTACCTATCATATGTAAATGAAGGCGGAATTCTACTCTTTAATCCATATTTTGTCCAAGAAGGGTGAATATCAGCGATGATCGCCAATCTTGGCAAATCCACATCGAAAAAAGCTTTGAGCCCTAGGTTTGCAGCGCTATTGCATTTTGCGAATGATTCTATAAATAAAATAAGCTAAATAAGTCAATTTGTTTGTACAAATAAATTAATTGAAAAATTATACAGTTACGTTTATGGAAATTATTTGAAGGTTACTAACAAAGATCATGGATTTTGATAGTGCTATGCTTTTGCAGAATAAATCAACTGAGGATAATAGAAGTAAATTAGCTTCATTTATCATTTTGTTGGTGATATTTCTCATTACATCCGGTTGTGCGATTCAGCCGAAAGTTGTATCAGAAGCAGAAAACAAGCAAAGGATTGCTCAGGATTTATTGCAGCTAAAGAATGAACACGATCCTATCAAAGGGCCTATTTCTTTGGAAGAGGCAACCGCACGTGCGCTTAAATATAACTTGGAATTACAGGTTGAGTTAACCCAAAAAACGCTCGCTCAGAAGCAACTCAACCTCAGGCACTATGACATGTTGCCTAAATTAGTTGTGGATCTTCATTACGATTCTCGGAGTAATTTCAGTGGCGCGCGAAGTCGTTCGTTACTGACCGGAAGAACAACACTTGAACCATCTACTTCTGCAGATAGAGACATCTTTTCTTCAGCGCTCGGATTAAGTTGGAGCGTTCTTGATTTCGGTGTTTCATATTATCGTGCTCAGCAAGCTGCAGATAACGTATTAATCCAAGAGGAGCAGAAGCGTAGTGCGGTTAATAGAATCGTTCAAGAAGTTCGCTCAGCCTACTGGCGGGCTGTTAGTTACGAACGCTTAGTATCGAGAATGCAACGTTTAAAAGACAAAGTTCGTAAATCAATCAATCAAATTGATCAAATGAAGGAAGGGCGGCTCAGCAATCCTAAAATCAACCTTACTTACAAGCGCGATTTATATGGAATTGAGCGAGAAATCAATTTGCTACAGCGCAATTTATTACTCGCCAAATCTCAATTGGCGGCCCTCATGAATATTAAACCCGGAACTGAGTTTGATTTAGTTATTCCAGAGCGTGGATTGTTCACGAAAGCGGTTAATCTGGAAATAGAAGAAATGGAGCAAATCGCATTAGAAAGTCGCCCGGAATTACGAGAATTATTCTATAAAAAACGCGCAAATGCCAAAGAAGCGCGCGCCGCTATTTTACAAATGCTACCTGGGATAGAACTAGGGGCCCGATACCATTACAGCTCCAACAGTTTCTTGTTTAATGGTGATTGGTTGAGTTTGGGTTCACAACTCTCATGGAATCTAATTAGCCTGATCTCGGCGCCAGCAAGATTGGAGGAATTAAATTCAAAAGAAAAATTATTGGATGTAGAGCGTCTTGCCGCAAGTATGGCGGTGTTGGCACAGGTGCATATTAGCCTCGCGCAATTTGACCATTTTAATGAGGAATATCGAACTGCCTTTAATTATTACCAGACACAGCAGCGCCTCATTGAGCAAACCAGAATTGAAACGAATATGGGCAAGCTAAGTGGGCAAGCACTTGTTAGAGAGGAGCTCAATACCTTATTGGCTGAAGTACGATGTGACGCTATCTATGCTGAATTAGAAAATGCTTATGCCGGCATTTATGTTTCACTCGGGTTAGATCCTATTCCTGGCGATTTGAATATTAAAGATTTATCTGAGCTAACTTCTGAATTGGCTGAGCATTGGCGTAAACGTTAAAACAGCTGTTTTGATTGGGTGCCCATGTCGTTAATAGATAATCAATCAATTAAAGCTGGATACAACACGTGAAATCAACAGAAAAGAAGCAACCTGCGCATAATCAAGCTAAATCCAATGCTAAATTGGGCATGCTGTGGCAGCTTGAGCCACGTATCATGTTTGACGGGGCGGCGGCTATTACTGTGATTGACACAATCAATCAGATTCATCATTACTGGAATGAATCCGTAGGAATAAAAAGCTTGTTTTGGATGAGGTTGAATTTTCGAATGATGACTCAAATAGCCAGGATTCCAATAAAAATGAGTTAGAGCAGTGGCTAAAAATTACCAACTTCCACTTAAAGAAAGAGATGAGATTGTATTCGTTGATACTAGTGTAGAAGGTTATAAAACCATCTTATCAGGAATTAAACCAGGTATACAGGTCGTATTATTAGATTCAAGTCAAGATGGTGTTGAGCAGATAGCAACCACGCTATCGGATCGCACCGAGATTGACGCCATTCACTTGATCTCGCACGGCGACGCCGGGACGTTGCAGGTCGGTACGGGCACTTTAACGACGGAATCAATGACGGAGCAGTATGCGGACGAACTCGCAACCATCCGGCAGGCGCTCTCGGAACAGGCCGACATCCTCGTCTATGGCTGCGACTTTGCTGAAGGAGATGCGGGACAAGACGCGGTGACTCTGCTGAGCCAATTGACCGGCGCTGATGTCGCGGCCAGTACCGACGCGACCGGCGCGGCGATCATCGGCGGCGACTGGACCTTAGAAACCCAGACCGGCGCCATTGAAACGCACATTGCCGTGACCGATGCCCTGCAGATGGACTGGGTCGGGTTGCTGGACATCACTACCGGCCTCATCGGCAACTGGACCTTCGACACGAATGCCAATGACAGCAGCGGCAATAACTATAACGGTACGTTGACCAACGGCGCGGCGATTGACACGACCGATGCGACGGACATCGTCGGAGTGGCAAAGCTGTCTTTAGATGGCGTCAATGACTACGTCGATCTCTCCGCCCATAGCGCCAATTTGGCCGGACTCACCCAGGGCACGATTGCCGGTTGGATCAAGACCACGAGCACCTTTGAGACAATCTTCTCGATCTCCGATACAGCCGACACCGGGAGTTCTGCGGCGTTGTTCCTTGGTGCTTCGGGTTACCTCACCTACGAGGTGAGGGAGAACGGGGTCTTGCAGCTGGCAGTGTATCGGAGCAGTTCCACCATTAACGATGGCAATTGGCATCATATCGCAGTAACGGTAGGGGCCTCCGGAAACAGTCTGTACGTGGATGGAGTTCTCGCAACAGCGGGTCAACTCACCTACGATGCCGGCAACGCAACGACACAAGTCTTCTTCAGCAGCGTCACGAGTCTCGACTCAATGGCCATCGGGGGGACCCAAGGTTCGGGTGGAGGTACGTGGTATACGACCGGACTGATCGACGACGTCCGTGTCTACGACCGAGTGCTGACCGGGGGAGACATCGCACAGCTCTATGCCACGAGCAATGATGCGCCAACCGATATCACGTTTGATTCTGAATCGACGATAGAACAGATCATCAACACTTATACCACCAGCGATCAGATAGATCCTGCCATCGCCGCATTTGATGATGGTGGTTACGTTGTAGTATGGGTGTCTAATGGTCAGGACGGCAGCGGGTATGGTATCTACGGCCAACGCTATCATGCTGATGGGACGGCCAATGGCACAGAATTTTTGGTGACTTCTGAAACCGGTGATTCCGAAACCGGCCCTTCAGTCTCCACCTTTGCCGACGGTGGTTTTGTGGTCGTTTGGCAAGATCAGCAAACAGGCGTCTACGCATGGACGGAGGCGCGGGTGTTTAACGCCGACGGCACGGCAGCTACCGCAGAGTTCAAGGTTAGCCCAGGAACCAACGGTAATGCTGAAGGGTATCAGCCATCTGTGCTGGCACTCGACACGAATCGCTTCGTCGTAGTCTGGAGCAACGAAACCGGCGGCACCACCTATAACCTCGCTGGCCGCATCTATAACCGAAGCGGCGTCCTGCAGGGCTCACAATTCACGATCGGCTCGCTCCAATCAGGTACGGCACTCTTCGGGGCGCAATCCGAACTCACCCTGCTCAACGACGGCGGGTTTGCCGCGACGTGGCGCACGTTGTCCACGAATGACACACACCTGCGAATCATGAATAGTGACGGCAGTGCCCGTTCGGTGGATATCGCCCTGGGCGGTGATCATCGATCCGACGTGACGACCTTACGCAACGGCAATGTGGTGGTGGTGTACGGCTCAGGCACCGACATTCTCGGCCGCATTTATGACGCATCGGGGACACTCATCACCGGCCCGTTTACCGTCAATACGTCCACCGCCGGCACGCAGCTTGAGCCGACGATTACGTACTCGGACGACGGCTTTGTCGTTGCCTGGGAGTCCGATACCGGCGATGGCAGCAGCACCGGCATCTACGCCCAACGTTTTGATGCGACCGGCAATCGCATCGATGGTGAGACGCTGGTCAACACGACGATCTCTGGAGCACAGAGCGTACCTGAACTCATTGCGACACGCTCCGGTCAGGTACGCATGGTCTGGCAGAGTGAAAACGTCGACGGGAGCGGCTATGCCGTTGTGTCACGGGTGGTGGCGACGGGCACCGCGTCCGTGGCTGAGTCCGCCGCCAATGGAACCCGGGTTGCCGACGTGCTGGGCGTGTTCGATATAGACAACGGCGACACCGCGACTTATTCGCTGGTCGACAGCGCTGGTGGGCGATTTGCTGTTAACGCAACCACCGGTGTCATTACGGTGGCCAATAGCTCATTGTTGGATTACGAGGCGAACTCGTCGCACCAAATCACTGTGCGGGCGACTGACAGCGGCGGCCTTACACGAGATGAGATACTTACGATATCGGTGACCAACGTCAACGATGCACCGGTGATCACGAGCTTAAGTGGCGATAGCTTGGTCTATAGCGAAGGTGCCGGAGCCGTGGTGATCGAACAGGGTGGCAATGCGCTCGCCGCCGATGTCGATAGCACCAATCTGGATACGGGCACGCTGACCATCTCCATTCCATCCGGTGGGGACAGTACCGAAGATGTGCTCAGCATCCAGAACCAGGGGACGGGGGCCGGGCAGATCGGCGTGAGCGGGTCGAACGTCACCTACGGCGGCGTGACCATCGGGACCTTCACCGGCGGCAGTAACGGGACAAGCCTCGTCATCACCCTGAATAGCAGTGCCGATGCGACGACGGTCACGGCGCTGATCAAGAACATCACCTATGAAAATACGGATACGGCCGCTCCCACAACCGGCACTCGTACCGTCCGCTATGTGCTCACCGATGGAGACGGCGGCACCAGCGCGAACTACGACACCACTGTGACAGTCAGCGCGGTCAACGACGCGCCGGTTCTTGCCGATTCCGGGTTGACCTTTACTGTGTTTGAAGATGCGGGTACGCCGGTCAATGGCACGGCCGTTGGCTCGCCTCTCAGTGTCTTTACCGGGAGCATCACCGACTCTGATGGCGCCGTTGCGAAAGGTATTGCAATCGTCGGTAGCACAGAAACCGATGGTACGTGGTACTACACGACCGATGCTGGGGCCACCTGGCTCACCGTCGGGGCCGTGAGTGATACGGCGTCGCTGCTGCTTGCGGATACGGTCGGCACGCGCCTGTATTTTGCTCCCAACAGTAACTACAACGGGAATGTGTTCCCAGGGCTGATTGTTCGAGCCTGGGATCAATCCAGTGGGGCGGTTGGCACCAAAGTCGACACGTCTGTTCAAGGCGGCAGCACGGCGTTCTCTGTGCAGGGCGACACGATCGACCCCACCGTCATCGCCGTGAACGACGCGCCCGTGTTCGGCAATCTCGACGGGACTCCGACGTTCACCGAAGGCGGTGTGCCGGTGCTGTTGGATGCCAATGTCACCTTCACAGACCCAGAGCTCTCCGCCTTGAATGGCGGTGCCGGGGATTACTTTGGGTCCAGTATCCTGTTGGAGCGCAACGGCGGACCGAATGCGAATGACGTGTTTTCCGCGACCGGCAATCTCAGTCCGTTGATAGAAGGGACGAGTCTGGTGCTCTCGGGCGTGACCATCGGACATGTGACTACCAACAGCGGCGGCACCTTGTTGATCACCTTCGACCATAATGCCACCTCGGCCCGAGTGAACGAAGCCGTGCAAAGCATCGCGTATTCCAACAGCAGCGAGGCGCCATCATCATCGGTGGTGATCAACTGGGCGTCGGGCGATGGGAATGATGGGTCACAGGGTACTGGGGGAGTACTTGGCGCCTCCGGCAGCACCACGGTGACGATTACCACCGTCAACGATGCGCCGGTGCTGGCGGATACCGTGTTGACGCTGACCGTTGCGGAAGATGCTGGAGCGCCGAGCGGCGCGGTCGGCTCTACGATCAGTACCTTCACCGGTGGGATCACGGATGTAGACAGTGGTGCGGCGAAGGGCATCGCGATCACCGGAACCAACGAGACGAACGGGATCTGGTACTACACGACCAACGGGGGCAGCACCTGGACCGCCGTGAGCGCGGTGAGCAACACCTCCGCTCTGTTGTTAGCGGACAATGCGAGCACGCGGCTGTATTTTGCGCCGAGTGCTGATTATAACGGCACAAGCACGGGCGCGCTGACGTTCCGCGCGTGGGACCAGACGAGTGGGACGGCGGGGACCAAAGTCAGCACGGCAAGCAATGGCGGCACCACGGCCTTCTCGAGTGCGACCGATACCATCGACGTGAGTGTGACGGCGGTGAACGATGCGCCGACGTTCGGCGTGGGGGACGGGCAGGCCACGACCAGCTTCGGGTCGGGATGGGAGTTCGGCAAGGAATCTCTTCTCCAGCCGGACGGCAAGATCCTCGTCGCCGGGTACAGCGACAGCGGCGGCAGCGATGACTTCAGCCTGACTCGCTACAACGCCGATGGCACGCTGGATACCAGCTTCCGGGGGGGGACGGCATTGCGCTGGCCGGTATCGTCGGGCGCGCCGAAACGGCGGTCCTGCAGCCGGACGGCAAGATCGTTTTGTCCGGGCACACGACCGATGGTGGCTTACTGTGCCTCGTCCAGTTCAATGCGGATGGGACGCTGGACACGAGTTTTGGCGGCGGCGATGGAGTCGCGTCCTCAGGGGTGTTTGGCAGCGCGAAAGATGTGGCACTCCAGACGGATGGCAAATTCTTGGTTGCGGCCGATCTGTCGAACAGCAACTTCAATCTGATGCGGTTCAATAGCGACGGGTCGCTCGATACCAGCTTCGGCGGCGGCTCAGGGTATGTCAGCACCGACCTCGCCGGGGGGAATGATCGTGCGGACAGCCTCACTATCCAATCCGACGGGAAGGTGATCCTCGCAGGGTTTGGGTTCAACGGAACCAGCTTCGATTTTGCGTTGGTTCGGTACAACACGGACGGATCGTTGGATACGAGTTTCAACGGCACCGGAAAGGTGTTGACCGACTTTGGTGGGAACAGTAGCGATACGGGCAACGAAGTGCGGGTCCAGGCCGATGGAAAGATTGTGGTGGCAGGATGGAGTGACACCGGCGGCACCAACGATTTTGCGATCGCCCGCTACAACGCCAACGGGACGCTGGATACCGGCTTCGGCACCGGCGGCCAGGTGACCATCGACCTGGGTGGCAGCGACCTCGCCGAAGGGCTCACGATCCAGGCCGACGGGAAGATTCTCGTCACGGGTACGGCCGGGATCAACGGAAACGATTTTGGCCTGGTGCGACTCAACACCGACGGGCTCATTGGATACGACCTTCAGCGGCGACGGGGTCGCCACGACAGATTACACAGCATCGAGTGACGATCGAGCCTACAGCGTGACGGTCCAAAACGACGGGCAGATTGTGGTGTCAGGCACGTCGAAAGTCGGCGCGCTCGGTGACTACAACTATGCGCTCACTCGATACACCAGCACTGGCGCGCTGGATACCACACCCGAGCCGGTTAATACCCTCGACGGTGCACCGACCTTCACCGAAGGCGGATCCCCGGTCGTGCTGGATGGCGATGTACAGATCTTTGATGCGGAACTCTCGGCCCTGAACAACTTCAACGGCGCCACATTGACCTTAGCCCGCAACGGCGGGCGAATGCCGAGGATCAGCTTGTGTTTGACGGGGTGGTGGTGACGGTCAGTGGACCGGCCGTCTCGGTCAGCGGCGTGCAGGTCGGGACCTATACGTTTACCGGCGGAGAGATGACGATCACCTTCAACGGCAACGCGACCCAGGCGCGGGTCAATACCCTGATGCAGCATATTCTGTACTCCAACGTGTCGGATGCGTCCCCGGACAGCGCGCAAATCAACTGGACCTTCAGCGACGGTAATAGCGGCAGTCAGGGCAGCGGCGGTGCATTGACGGCGACCGGCAGCACCACCGTCACGATTACGGCCGTCAATGATGCACCAACCATCACGAACCTGAGCGGGGACAGTCTCGCCTACAGCGAAGGCGACGGGGCGGTCATCATCGAGCAAGGCGGCAACGCCCTGGTGGCCGATGTCGATTCGACCAACTTCGACACCGGCACCTTGACGGTGTCGTTCACCGCCGGCAGCGACAGTGCCGAGGATGTGCTCAGTATCCGGAATCAAGGCATCGGCGCAGGGCAGATTGGGGTGAGTGGCTCGAACATTACCTACGGCGGAACGGTGATCGGCACCTACTCCGGCGGCAGCGGCGGTGGCCCTCTCGTCATCACGTTCAATAGCAATGCCACGCCGACAGTAGTCACCGCCCTGACGCAGCACATCACCTATGAGAATACGGACACCGCGGCGACGACGACGGGAGTGCGGACCATCCGCTATGTGCTCAGCGATGGGGATGGCGGCACCAGTGCGAACTACGACACCGCCGTGACCGTCAGCGGCGTCAACGATGCGCCGGTGAACACAGTGCCAGGAGCGCAGACCGTGACCGAAGATACTTCTCTGGCCATTCCCGGCATCTCGGTTAGCGATGCGGATGGCAATTTGAGTACGGTGCAACTGAGCGTTAGCCACGGCACACTCACGGTGACTTTAAGTGGCGGTGCGACCATCAGCAGTGGCACCAACGGCAGCGGTACGTTGACCATCAGCGGTAGCCAAGCGGCCATCAACACCACCTTAGCAAGCCTAGTCTACCAAGGCAACGTTGGCTGTGGGTGCCGACACGCTGACGGTATTGAGTACCGATAGCCAAGGCGCAAGCGATAGCGACACCGTTAGCATCACGGTAGCAACTGGCAATGTTGCCCCGATCAATAGCGTACCGGGCGCACAAAGCGCTGTAGAAAACACCTCACTAGCGATCAGTAGCATCTCAGTCGCTGATGGCAACGGAGACTTAGCGAGCACCCAACTGAGCGTTAGCCACGGCACACTCACGGTGACTTTAAGTGGCGGTGCGACCATCAGCAGTGGCACCAACGGCAGCGGTACGTTGACCATCAGCGGTAGCCAAGCGGCCATCAACACCACCCCAGCAAGCCTAGTCTACCAAGGCAACGTTGGCTATGCCGGGTGCCGACACGCTGACGGTATTGAGTACCGATAGCCAAGGCGCAAGCGATAGCGACACCGTTAGCATCACGGTAGCAACTGGCAATGTTGCCCCGATCAATAGCGTACCGGGCGCACAAAGCGCTGTAGAAAACACCTCACTAGCGATCAGTAGCATCTCAGTCGCTGATGGCAACGGAGACTTAGCGAGCACCCAACTGAGCGTTAGCCACGGCACACTCACGGTGACTTTAAGTGGCGGTGCGACCATCAGCAGTGGCACCAACGGCAGCGGTACGTTGACCATCAGCGGTAGCCAAGCGGCCATCAACACCACCTTAGCAAGCCTAGTCTACCAAGGCAACGTTGGCTATGTGGGTGCCGACACGCTGACGGTATTGAGTACCGATAGCCAAGGCGCAAGCGATAGCGACACCGTTAGCATCACGGTAGCAACTGGCAATGTCGCCCCGATCAATAGCGTACCAGGTGCACAAAGCGCTGTAGAAAACACCTCACTAGCGATCAGTAGCATCTCAGTCGCTGATGGCAACGGAGACTTAGCGAGCACCCAACTGAGCGTTAGCCACGGCACACTCACGGTGACTTTAAGTGGCGGTGCGACCATCAGCAGTGGCACCAACGGCAGCGGCACGTTGACCATCAGCGGTAGCCAAGCGGCCATCAACACCACCTTAGCAAGCCTAGTCTACCAAGGCAACGTTGGCTATGTGGGTGCCGACACGCTGACGGTATTGAGTACCGATAGCCAAGGCGCAAGCGATAGCGACACCGTTAGCATCACGGTAGCAACTGGCAATGTCGCCCCGATCAATAGCGTACCGGGCGCACAAAGCGCTGTAGAAAACACCTCACTAGCGATCAGTAGCATCTCAGTCGCTGATGGCAACGGAGACTTAGCGAGCACCCAACTGAGCGTTAGCCACGGCACACTCACGGTGACTTTAGGCGGCGGTGCGACCATCAGCAGTGGCACCAACGGCAGCGGCACGTTGACCATCAGCGGTAGCCAAGCGGCCATCAACACCACCTTTAGCAAGCCCAGTCTACCAAGGCAACGTTGGCTATGTGGGTGCCGACACGCTGACGGTATTGAGTACCGATAGCCAAGGCGCAAGCGATAGCGACACCGTTAGCATCACGGTAGCAACTGGCAATGTCGCCCCGATCAATAGCGTACCGGGTGCACAAAGCGCTGTAGAAAACACCTCACTAGCGATCAGTAGCATCTCAGTCGCTGATGGCAACGGAGACTTAGCGAGCACCCAACTGAGCGTTAGCCACGGCACACTCACGGTGACTTTAAGTGGCGGTGCGACCATCAGCAGTGGCACCAACGGCAGCGGTACGTTGACCATCAGCGGTAGCCAAGCGGCCATCAACACCACCTTAGCAAGCCTAGTCTACCAAGGCAACGTTGGCTATGTGGGTGCCGACACGCTGACGGTATTGAGTACCGATAGCCAAGGCGCAAGCGATAGCGACACCGTTAGCATCACGGTAGCAACCGGCAATGTTGCCCCGATCAATAGCGTACCGGGCACAAAGCGCTGTAGAAACACCTCACTAGCGATCAGTAGCATCTCAGTCGCTGATGGCAACGGAGACTTAGCGAGCACCCAACTGAGCGTTAGCCACGGCACACTCACGGTGACTTTAATGGCGGTGCGACCATCAGCAGTGGCACCAACGGCAGCGGTACGTTGACCATCAGCGGTAGCCAAGCGGCCATCAACACCACCTTGGCAAGCCTAGTCTACCAAGGCAACGTTGGTTATGTGGGTGCCGACACGCTGACGGTATTGAGTACCGATAGCCAAGGCGCAAGCGATAGCGACACCGTTAGCATCACGGTAGCAACTGGCAATGTTGCCCCGATCAATAGCGTACCGGGCGCACAAAGCGCTGTAGAAAACACCTCACTAGCGATCAGTAGCATCTCAGTCGCTGATGGCAACGGAGACTTAGCGAGCACCCAACTGAGCGTTAGCCACGGCACACTCACGGTGACTTTAAGTGGCGGTGCGACCATCAGCAGTGGCACCAACGGCAGCGGTACGTTGACCATCAGCGGTAGCCAAGCGGCCATCAACACCACCTTAGCAAGCCTAGTCTACCAAGGCAACGTTGGCTATGTGGGTGCCGACACGCTGACGGTATTGAGTACCGATAGCCAAGGCGCAAGCGATAGCGACACCGTTAGCATCACGGTAGCAACTGGCAATGTTGCCTGATCAATAGCGTACCGGGCGCACAAAGCGCTGTAGAAAACACCTCACTAGCGATCAGTAGCATCTCAGTCGCTGATGGCAACGGAGACTTAGCGAGCACCCAACTGAGCGTTAGCCACGGCACACTCACGGTAACTTTAAGTGGCGGTGCGACCATCAGCAGTGGCGCCAACGGCAGCGGCACTCTTACCATCAGCGGCAACCAAGCGGCCATCAACACCACCTTAGCAAGCCTAGTCTACCAAGGCAACGTTGGCTATGTGGGTGCCGACACGCTGACGGTATTGAGTACCGATAGCCAAGGCGCAAGCGATAGCGACACCGTTAGCATCACGGTAGCAACTGGCAATGTTGCCCCGATCAATAGCGTACCAGGTGCACAAAGCGCTGTAGAAAACACCTCACTAGCGATCAGTAGCATCTCAGTCGCTGATGGCAACGGAGACTTAGCGAGCACCCAACTGAGCGTTAGCCACGGCACACTCACGGTGACTTTAAGTGGCGGTGCGACCATCAGCAGTGGCGCCAACGGCAGCGGCACCCTTACCATCAGCGGCAACCAAGCGGCCATCAACACCACCTTAGCAAGCCTAGTCTACCAAGGCAACGTTGGCTATGTGGGTGCCGACACGCTGACGGTATTGAGTACCGATAGCCAAGGCGCAAGCGATAGCGACACCGTTAGCATCACGGTAGCAACCGGCAATGTTGCCCCGATCAATAGCGTACCAGGTGCACAAAGCGCTGTAGAAAACACCTCACTAGCGATCAGTAGCATCTCAGTCGCTGATGGCAACGGAGACTTAGCGAGCACCCAACTGAGCGTTAGCCACGGCACACTCACGGTAACTTTAAGTGGCGGTGCGACCATCAGCAGTGGCGCCAACGGCAGCGGCACCCTTACCATCAGCGGCAACCAAGCGGCCATCAACACCACCTTAGCAAGCCTAGTCTACCAAGGCAACGTTGGCTATGTGGGTGCCGACACGCTGACGGTATTGAGTACCGATAGCCAAGGCGCAAGCGATAGCGACACCGTTAGCATCACGGTAGCAACTGGCAATGTTGCCCCGATCAATAGCGTACCAGGTGCACAAAGCGCTGTAGAAAACACCTCACTAGCGATCAGTAGCATCTCAGTCGCTGATGGCAACGGAGACTTAGCGAGCACCCAACTGAGCGTTAGCCACGGTACACTTACGGTAACTTTAAGTGGCGGTGCGACCATCAGCAGTGGCGCCAACGGCAGCGGCACCCTTACCATCAGCGGCAACCAAGCGGCCATCAACACCGCCTTAGCAAGCCTAGTCTACCAAGGCAACGTTGGCTATGTGGGTGCCGACACGCTGACGGTATTGAGTACCGATAGCCAAGGCGCAAGCGATAGCGACACCGCATCTATCTTGGTGAGTAGTAATGTATTAAATCTACAGGGACAAAATGATTATTTTGTAATTAAAGAAAACTCGACGTTAACAATTGGGGCGCCTGGGGTATTGAGTAATGATGGCGCCTATGTTACCAACTCAGTAATAGCGATACTTAGTAGCGCTCCTGCATATGGAGTTTTGGTTTTTAATAAAGATGGAAGCTTTAGCTATACTCCAAATAGTGGGTATATCGGTACTGATTCCTTCATTTATCGAATAACCAATGGAGCCACAACGTCAGGTTTAATTACAGTTGCATTGGTAATCGAACCCATTGTATTGCCGTTACCTGAAGTGCCAACTGGCCCGATTGTTATAACACCTCCAGCTATCCCGGTTAGTGAAGGAATGACCCAACCTGGCATTACCCCTATTGCCCATAGTAGCTCGGTAAATCAACTATCTCCTACAGATTTATCTAATCCAATTCAAGATATATCCTCGATTCAGGGTGGTGCTAACATAGTCAATATTAATAACACGGTTCCTCCATTTCTAACGGAGGATAAAAGTCGATCTCCGATGCGTAGCAACGAACAAATTCAGAATCTCACTAGAGCAATAAATAGCTTCAGGCTTGACGCAAATAATTATAACGACGGGGCTGATTTAAAAGAGAACGCTAGCAAATCTAAATTGCTATTAGAAAGTGAGGCTTTGCTTAGTAATACTTCTTTAGTAAATCAAATCGATAAAATGCATAAAACCATTAATGATTCGTTTCAACAAGAGCTATCAAATAAAGAATTATCAGTGAAAATTGTGTCTGCTACCGGGATTTCATTTACGGCGGTTATTGTAAGCTGGTTAATGCGAGCTGGTTCACTTGCAGCGAGTTTATTTACATTCTTGCCAGCATGGAAAAGCGTAGATCCTTTATCGATTTTAGTGACTAAAACAAAGAAACCAAAAGAGGATACTGAAAAGAAAGACGACCAGCATAAAAACCACCAGATCGAGACTGATAAGTCAGAAAACATCTTTATCTCAGAAAAATAATTTAATAATTTTTGTATACATTTAATGAATCTTAATTTGCAGCCTTATATTCGATTGAGTATTAGTTTAATCGGACTAACGTTGAGCATTGTATTGATTGGTCATTTTTTTGGCATTGTGCCTGATCATTCTAAAACTGAACTAGAAGGTAGAAAGAAACTGGCCGAGACACTGGCAGTGCAATTTGCATTTGCTGCGAGTAAGAATGATTTTTTACAAATTGAACAAACGCTGAATTTTCTGGTGAATCGTAATCCTCAGATATTATCTGGTGCAATGCGATCTGTAGACGGTTCTTATCACGCAGCAGCAGGTGATCATCATTCTATCTGGCCACAATTGACAGAAGATTTTTCTTCTCCAACACATATTCAAGTTCCAATCATACAAGGTGATCAACGATGGGGTACCGTTGAACTGAGCTTTCAACCGCTGTTAGGAAAAAATTTACTTGAGCAAATTAGAAACTCTTTCTGGGGCATGCTGATTTTTATCGCAATTTTAGGTTATCTAAGTTACACATTTTTACTTAAGCGCGCATTAAAAGAACTTGATCCCTCTAGCGTTATTCCGCCTCGAGTTAAGTCTGCTTTTGATACTTTAACAGAAGGAATACTTATACTGGATGAGCAAGGTAGAATCGTGCTTTCAAACCGATCCTTTGATGATAAAACGGGATATCGATTTGAACAGTTAATTGGTAAAGAAATTTCGAGTTTGAGCTGGGAGAAAGCTTCTGCTGAGCAATTGAAGCAAAATTGGCAATATCCATGGGTTGAGAGTTTGCACAATCAGAATATACAAACACGAATACGGCTTTGTTATAAAAATAATATTGATGGTGAAATTATTTTTATGGTCAATAGCGCGCCCATTTTGGCGAGTGATAGTCAATGCAAAGGCGCGTTGGTAACGTTTGATGATGTGACCGAGATTGAAGATAACAACATCAGATTAGATACAATGCTTAAAAAATTGGAGGTATCGCGCAGCGAAATTGCGCGTCAAAACCTCGAATTAAAGAGGTTAGCTGAAATTGACCCATTGACAGGATTTTATAATCGGCGCGCACTCAATCTTTATTTTAATGAATTGTTTAATCAAGCGCGTGATTCTGATGGACAGCTTATTTGCATTATGCTCGACATCGATCACTTCAAATCGGTTAATGACAATTATGGCCATCAAACGGGTGATGAAGTTATTAAGCTGGTAACTGCGATTGCTAAAGAAAACCTACGTGAATCAGACATTGTCGGTCGTTATGGTGGCGAAGAGTTTTGTTTGGTGCTCGCCAATATCGATTGCGATAAAGCTTTCAAGATTGCGGAAAGAATTCGAATCAGCATTATGAATGCGCAAGAATATCATGCTTTCGGAATCAAACAAGTCACAATTAGTTTAGGCCTTTCATCAATTAAAGATGATGTTAGTAGCACCAGTGAAATGATAGAACTCGCTGATCAAGCACTTTATTTTGCTAAGAAAAATGGACGGAACCGTACGGTTTTTTGGCATGACTTGCCTAAAACAAGTGATGTAACTGATGAAGCTCAAGAAAATATAGCTAAAAAAATTGCAAAGAATTGGGATAGCGAAGCTACGTCGAATGATAACAAGGCTATTACTGATATCAATCAACTGCATGCGAAGATCAGTGAATTAGAAGAGCTTAATAAAGAACAGAAGAAGCTTATTGAACGAAATCTTAATTATGATTCGATTACGCGATTACCCAGTCGCGCATTGTTTTATGAGCGCTTCAAAACCGCAATAGCTTATGCAGCAAGGTCTAATCAATATGTCGCGATTGCCTCGATTGCATTAACTAACTATAAACGGATACACACAAGCCTCGGGCATGAAACAGCAGAGAAATTGATTATCGAGATTTCTCGAAGACTGAGCAGTGTATTACGCACAACCGATACAGTTAGTGCAGATATTGATAGCGAGAAATTTGATTCCGTCTTATCAAGGAAGAATGATGCGAATTTCTTTGCATTACTTCCAGAGATTAAAAAAGATCAATCGGTAAACTGGGTTATTAACCGCATACAAAGTACCTTTAACCAAATTATTGTCCTTGACGGATATAACATTCAACTTGAAAGCGCTATCGGAATCAGTATTTACCCGATTGACGCGCAGAATCCTGAAATTTTGTTAGATCACGCTGATCAAGCGCTCAATCATGCTGAACTTGCAGGAATTGGATCCTGTCAATTTTACTCAGCAGAAATGAATGCACAATATATCAAACAGATGAAAATTGAATCAGGTCTAGTTCGTGCGATCGAACAGAACGAGTTTGAAATTTTTTACCAACCGATAATCAATATGCAACAGGGGACGATTTCTAAGTTAGAAGCCCTACTGCGATGGAATCAATCTGAGAAAGAAATTTTAGCGGCATTTAGTTTCATTGAAGTTGCCGAGAGAAGTGGACTGATTATTAAGATAGGTGATTGGGTGTGTCGACAAGTAATCAAACAATTAGCGATGTGGCAAAAAGAGATAGCTTCGGATATTCAAATTTCAGTAAATATTTCAAGCTTACAACTTCAGCAACCTGATCTGGCCGATAAGATTTATAGTTATTTGCAAGAGAATGGAGTATCACCAACTAAATTGATTATTGAAGTGACTGAAAGCATGGTAATCCATAGCGTTGAAGTCGCAGCTCAAACGCTAAAACGTTTTCGTGAGATGGGTATTCGTATTGCGCTTGATGATTTTGGTATGGGGTATTCTTCCTTCCAATACCTGCAAAAGTTTCCGGTTGATATTATCAAAATCGACCGCGTTTTTATTCATGATATTGAAGAAAATGTTTGTAATGACAGTATCGTATCTGCAATTATCGCAATGTCCAAGAAAATGAGCATTGGCACTGTTGCTGAAGGCGTAGAAACCGAAGCGCAATTTAAATGTTTGTATCGATTGAAGTGTGAAGAAGTACAAGGTTATTTAACTGGTAAACCTATGTCGTCAGCTCAAATACAACAATTCATGGAAAAACAGAATGTAAGCTTGAATAATCCACCAGTTGCTATTAATCAATGATAAGTCTGTTTTTTCCTACGCTAATTCGGCTTAGTTACTTCTAAAGTTACTTCATAATGTAAAGATCCGATTGGTTTTATACGCCGATCTTTATTTTATTGATTTGTCTGAATGAAATTATGAAGGCATTACATAAATGAGCATTGGAGATCACATAAATTTCTTTCTAATTGGCTTGTTTCTTTGCTGTGTTACGAATAGTGCTGCGAATCCAATTGAATCAAAAAAAAATGATACCGCAGATATCAAGATTGCGAGTATCCCTAAAGATTCACAAATTTCAACCAACCCTGTTTTGCACTCGGACACAGCAGCCAAAATCCGTGGCCTAATCAAATCGTCTCGGGAAGCGAATTTGTCAACGATTTTTATGGCAAAAATTACACAAATTGCATTTAAAGAAGGCGAACAGTTTAAAAAAGGTGAGAAACTCATCCAATTTGACTGTAATCGACAAATTGCCCAACTTAAAGCAGCTGAGGCTGAGGTTTTGTCAAAAAGAATGGTGTTTGAAAGTAATGAAGGTCTTTCAAAATTTGATGCAGTTGGCTTGCTCGAACTAGAAGTATCTAAAGTTCAGTTGGAGAAATCTCTGGCAGAACTTAACATTATCAAAGCCGGCAACCAACAATGTCAATTTAGAGCACCCTGGAATGGTCGCGTTGCTGAAGTAAAAGCAAATGCACACGAAGTCGTAGAACCGGGGCGCGAGATCATGCGAATAATTGCTGATGAAACACTCGAAATTGAAATGATTGTTCCATCGAACTGGCTCCAGTGGATAAAAACAGAGATTGTCATTCCCATTATCATTGATGAAACAGGGAAAAAATATTTAGCTGAAATATCTCGGATTGGAGCACATGTTGATCCTGTCTCTCAGACAATACGTATTTTTGCACATTTTAAGGATGATACGAAAGATGTTCTAGCAGGAATGAGCGGAACCGTTTATTTCATACTCCCAGTTGAACATTAGCCGCAATCAGCGATTGGTTATCTTATGCAATTGGCTAAGCAAAACCAAGAAGACAGTAAAATTTTCCCTGCGTTACTTCAATTAGAAGCAGATGCGCGTCATAGCGAAGACTTAGTCGCACTTCATTACTTTATCGTTAATGAAACACGTCGATTGTTACGCTATCAACACGCAGTGTTACTCACAGTTACGACGCGTAGTCCCTATCGTTTTAAAGCTGTCAGGATATCAGGCTCGACGCTACTTGATCGTTCAATTCCAAAAATTCATTATATTGAACGCATACTTGATTCTTTATCAACCACTAATCTACGGCAAGATCCGATGGCTATTGTCCATGATCAATTGCCCCAAGAGTTGCAGCAAGATTGGCAAATATTGACTTTATCGTTCCCGCTTTGCGTTAATCTAATTCTGCCTAACGGCTGCTTGATTGGTGCGTTATGGATTGAGAGAGAGATAGCTTGGACCGAAGAGGAACAGTTTTTGGTTAAACGGTTAGCTAGCACTTATGCACATGCTTGGGGTTATTTTGAAAAGAATCGAAAGTTTGATGCTTGGTTTTATTCCAAGAAAAAGCTTGGAATCATCAGTATATTATTGGCGTTCTTTTTACTTATTCCAATACAACACTCAACCTTAGGTTTCGTAAGAGTCGTTGCTAAAGATCCGCTGGTAGTGACAGCACCCATTGATGGTGTTATTGCATCGATTCCAGTAGAGCCCAATCAAATCGTTTCACAAGGGGAAATGTTAATTCGATATGAAGATACTAGCTATCGCAATGAATTTACCATTGTTGAGCAAGCGCTAGTTGTTTCACAAGCGGAGCTGAAGAAAGTAACGCAAAGCGCATTTCAGGATGAAAAAAGCAAAGCGGAAATTGCCTTGTCAAAAGCAAAAGTGGAATTGGCTGCTATTAGGCGCGATTATGCAAAAGAAATGTTAGATCACGTGACACTACTTGCTGATAAGCAAGGGCTGATTTTATTCAATAATAAATTAGAGATGATAGGGCGCCCGGTCAAGATTGGTGAGCGCTTAATGGAAATTGCTGAGATAGGTAAATTGAAATTCCGTATCCATCTACCTGTGGAGAACAATATCAATTTTACAATTGGGGCTCCTGTGAAAATATATTTGGATACTGATCCACTCCACTCGATTGATGCGAAAGTAACTCAGATTGGTTTTCGTGCTGAGGCAGTTCCTGGGGAAATGCTGGTCTACACTATCGAAGCGGAATCAGTTGAAGAGATGAGCCATCTTCGAATCGGCTGGCAAGGGACTGCGAAAATTTATGGAGATACGGTTAATTTGTTTTTTTATCTCTTTCGTCGCCCCCTTGCGGCTGCACGTCAGTATGTGGGCTATTAATGCCATGACTTGGTCAATTGCGCGCATACCATTAGTTGATTTTGAGTTAATGTGAGTTTAGACCAACTTATCTATTTACCACCCTTAAGAGCAGACTTACAGTTATGGAGAGCATCCAATGCGCATGATGGTGCTCCTAGCTGGACTTTATACGATCCGCTGACCCATCGTTTTTTTAGGATCGGTGATCAAATCTATCAAATGCTGGTGCGCTGGAAGACGAAAGAAGGCAAACGATTGATTCAACAGGTTACCAATGAAACGGTGTTTAACCCTAGTTTTGATGATGTGGCAGCCCTCATTGAATTTTTACAGACGAATCAATTAACGGTCCAATCGACCTTGCAACAATCTCGGGTATATATCGATCAGTATAAAAAGCTTAAGCAGGTTCACTGGCACAAACTGCTGAGTCAATATCTGTTTTTTCGTATTCCATTGTTTAGGCCGGATGCTTTTTTAGATCGGACCTATCCCTTTATTAAGCCATTATTTTCGCGCTTGTTTCTAGGAACTTCCTTGGTGATAGGTGTCACAGGAGGTTATTTTGTTTCGCGCCAGTGGGATGATTTTATTCATACCTTTTCACATTTTTTCACGCTACAGGGTCTACTAATTTATGTGACAGCTATTGTTTTTGTAAAGCTTATTCATGAGTTGGGTCACGCCTACACTGCGAAACATTATGGTTGCAGGGTAACCAGCATGGGTTTGGCTTTTATGGTCATGGTTCCTATGTTGTACAGCGATATGTCTGATACTTGGCGGTTATCATCGCGACAACAGCGATTTCATGTTGCAGCCGCCGGAATTATCAATGAACTGTTATTGGCTATTTTTTGCTTATTGTTATGGGCACTGTTGCCTGAAGGTGTATTGCGGAGTGTTTGCTTTGTTATTGCAACCGCAAGTTTTATCGGTAGTCTAGCTATTAATAGCATTCCGTTTATGCGGTTTGATGGTTATTTCATGCTATCCGATACATGGGGGATTGAGAATTTACAAGAGCGCTCATTTCAGTTAGCGAGATGGAAGTTAAGGTATTGGTTATTTGGCGTGATAGAAGATAAACCTGAGCTTTTACCACGGAACCTTGAAGCTAAATTGATTTGCTATGCTTGGATTACCTGGTTGTACCGTTTGATCCTATTCTTGGGAATCGCTTTATTAATTTATCAATTCTTCTTTAAAGTATTGGGGTTAATTCTTTTTGCGGTTGAAATCATTGGACTGATTATGATGCCATGCTTACGCGAAATTAAATATTGGTGGCGTTTGAGAGAAAAAATTCAACAGAATGGGCGCTATCGTTATTGGGGGCTAGTCGCCTTCCTGTGGATCGGTTTATTATGTATTCCCTGGAGTTCAAGTATTTATGTTCCGGGCGTATTAACCTCTGCGAATTACACGATTTTGTTTTCATCTGAATCGGCACAGGTCATTTCAATGAACATCAAACCTGGCCAACAAGTGGCAAAAGATCAGGTGTTGATGGTTCTAAAATCTCCTCAGTTAGAAAAAGAAATTGAGATAACTCGAAAACAACTTGATTTGCTCAAAATAAGAGCTAATCGGGCTGTTAGCTATGCGCAAGATCAGGAAGATTTGACAGTAATCCTCCAACAAATCGCAGTGGAATCCAGTAAATTAGCAGGATTAGAAAAAGAACAAGCCAGGTTAACCCTTCGCGCCCCTTTTTCAGGTATCGTCGCTGAGGTTGCCGAAGATTTACACTTATATCAGTGGATTAATCAAGACAAGCCAATTTGTTTAATTGTAGACCCTTCCGCGGCTGAAATAAGAGGTGTTGTCGCAGAACATGAGCTTGATAGGATTGAGTTAGGGCAACAGGCCCAGTTCTATCCAGAAAATCTTGAACTGCCTAAATTAACTGCATCGATTAGTCGCATTGATTGGGGAGACATTCAATCTCTCGATTTGCCTTATCTTGCCTCAAAATTTGGAGGAAGTATTGCGGTTAAGGAGCATGCGGCAACGCTAGTGCCTAAATCATCGGTTTATGCAATTTATTTGAGCAATATTTCTACAATAGTGCCCCAGCAAGAAATGAGAGGTGAGATCTTGATCGAGGGCAAACCAATTTCATTCGCTAGAAGATTTCTGGAGAAAGCCGTTTCAGTATTAATTAGAGAAAGTGGCTATTAATTTTCTGCATTTCTCTAGTATCTAAGCAAGTTGTTTGCAAAAGAGATTGCAGCTACACTCGGTAAATACGACTTGTTTTTTAGAATAGAAATCGAGGAAAACGCATGAAAAGAATTTTGTTACTCGGGATGCTATTTATGCCCTTAATAACGATTGCTGAAGATTTGAGCTTGCGGCAGCGCGCAAATTATGCGTTTGAGCAAATGAAAGAAGCAGAACGAGATTTAACAACAATTACTCAAACGATTGAAGTTAAGGCAGATCGCTTAGAATATTTCAAACAAAAAGTAATCGAAACAGAACAAGAGTTAGCAAATGCTTACAAAGAATCACAAGAAATCAATAAACGAGTAGCATCGACCCGGAATCGTTGGGAACAACTTTCCAATCAATTGCTGCAAGGTGGTGCTGTAACTCGCGATTAAAACAATGATGGATTAGTCCATCGTATTCCAGTCGATTGGAACCGATGAGAACTGGGAAAGCAACGTGCTTTTGACAATACAGCCTGCTCTTCATACCTTCTTAATTCAGTAGCACATCGCTTTTTCGAAATACCGAGTAAAACTTTTATTATTTAAGTATCTGATCTCCCAAGTTGTTCAAAAGCATTCACCTCGATTTATTTTTCTGGCATGATTGCTGGGAGGACGACTAAATCGAATAAGCGCTATCGCAGCGCTACCATTTCGGCGATAAGCAAGCCGTATGTGAAGCAACTTAATAATACTTAGGAGGGCGGTATGGCTAGGAAAGCACTTTGTATTGGGATCAATAATTATCCAGGAACACATATGGATCTGCAGGGTTGTGTAAACGATGCGCAAGATTGGACCGATGTATTGCAGTCGCGTGGTTTTGTGATTAGCGCTTTATTGGATCAACAAGCAACCAAAGCAGCCATGATGAGTGCGATGCGTGATCTCATCAATAATGCGGTGGCGGGGATAGTCTAGTTATCACGTTCTCCGGGCATGGCACTTATCAACCTGATAAAGATGGCGACGAAGTCGATGGATTGGATGAAGCGCTTTGCCCTTATGATATTCAAACGAAAGGGGAAGCCTTAACCGATGATGAAATTCATACCCTCTTTAAGGCGCGCAAAGCCGGTGTCAAGCTTGTTCTTATTTCAGATAGCTGTCATTCAGGAACGGTTACGCGTGCCGCAGCAGCAGAACCAGAAGCCGATGCACCTCGCCCCCGTTTCATGCCGATGGGTAACTGGATGCCTGATAAGGATTTGCCACGCAGTCGCAGCGGTAGTATCGCACCATTCATCAACACAGGCGCAAGTACTTCTCCTTTCCTAGCTGCTTATACAAAAAGTGAAAATGATTTATTGCTTTCCGGGTGTCAAGAAGGCCCCAACAATTTTAGCTATGACGCAAAAATTAGCGGGCGATACAATGGTGCGTTTACTTACTATGCGCTAAAGACCCTTAAAACACTAAGTGCCAATGCAACGTATAAAGAATGGCATGAAGCGATTAGGCGGTATTTACCTTCTGCTAGTTATCCTCAAACTCCTCAACTGGTGGGAACGCTAACTGCGCGTCAAATGAAGATCTTTTCTTAATAATTCAGTGAATTATTAAGTGCGGATAGCGCTAGAGGTCCTTAGGTTGCCGAGCTTAAAAGATGGGAGATAGAAGCAATGAGCACTGATGAGTATCAATATCGTGTAACTGGAATAGAGCAAGCTACTGCTGCTTCCCCGCAAGTTAAGGAAGTCAAGATTGTTAGAAAACGAAGCTTGATACCGGGTAGCGCTCGCGCCACTGGTACGGATAGTTTTGGGATTAAAACCAATGAAATTGTTTGTGTTAAATTACATAATGGTTTTTCCTTGTGGCTGCGCGCAGATGATTTATTGGATGAGTTCGGGAAACCAAATATAAGCCGTGGAAACCAGAACACTTGGGAAATTAGCGTCGACCCAGCAAAATTCCAAGCCAATCGAAGTACACGAGGTTTGGCAGGGTTAGCCATTAAGGTGCTCGATTTCTTTGATATTGATCTTCAATCCTATACTGCCAGTAAGCTTTGTTCATTATGGGAAGATAAGCTGCTTGAAAAGAGAGCAACCAGTCTTTATCGTTGTTCCTTAGAAGATAGCTACGCATTAAGCGAGAAGGGGGAATTAAAGCAAGAACAGCCTTTACTGGTTTTCATTCACGGAACTGCTTCGAATAGTCAGAAAAGCTTTGGTGGGCTGTGGGAAGCGTCTTCAAAAGTAGGCAAAGCAACACGGGAGAAATTAAAGAAAAAATATGGTGAAGCGGTATATGCCTTCGAACACCGTACTTTGACAGAAAGCCCTATCCAAAATGCGCTGCAATTAGTCAAACAACTTCCGAATCATGCAAAACTCCATTTGATTACGTACTCACGGGGTGGGTTGGTGGGTGAGTTACTTTGTTTGGGGGATCTGAAATCAACCTTACCCGACACAGAAACGATCAATAATCTATTCGCGGCCGATCGTACCATCGCGTTACAGCTTGGATTAACTCCCTTGGATGAGAACGCACAAAAAGAAAGAAATAAAGCTTATGACGATGATCGCGCAGCGCTGCAAACGTTACTAAAAGAACTTAAGCAAAGGCAAATCAAGGTTGAGCGAGTTGTGCGTGTGGCTTGTCCAGCAAGGGGAACAACATTGGCCTCAGGCCGTCTCGATCGTTGGCTATCGGTGTTGAATTTTCTATCCGGGGATGGATTGTTTGGTGATACCGTCGATTTCTTGCTGGCGGTCATCAAAGAACGAACCGATCCTCGCACACTTCCCGGGTTAGAAGCCATGATGCCCGGCTCTGCATTGACGCGCCTACTACAAGACCCATTGCTAGAAACCAATGCAGATCTTTCTATTATTGCGGGCGATATCGAGGGTGATTCGGTATGGAGTCAGCTAAAACTATGGGTGACTGACTGGTTTTATGGCAGTGATCATGATTTAGTAGTGAATACCGGTTCCATGTATGGAGGGCTCCGTCGCTTACCCCAACAAGCCCGTTTTCTCTGTGACCGAGGACCAACCGTTCATCACTTCAATTACTTTAACAACGACAGAACGATTAATTGGTTACTGCAGGGACTGGAACGTCTCGATGGTTCTAATGGCCCATTCCAAGCTATTGAACAAGCTAAGCCAGAACAACCTCGTTGGCGATCTGCGGTGCAACGCAGTCGTGGTTCTGTAATGCCACGACCACTGGCTGTCGTGTTGCCAGGGACGATGGGAAGCGCGTTAAAGGTTGGAAAAGAAGCGGTATGGCTGAATTATTGGTCACTTGCACGGGGCGGATTAAAAAAATTGCAAATCGGTGCAACAGGAGTTCAGTCCGATGATTTATTAGATGATTTTTGCGGGCCGTTACTTGAGTTTTTGGCGCTTACACATCGTGTCGAAATTGTTCCTTATGATTGGCGACTTTCAATCCGAGAAGCCGCGAAACACCTTATCGAAAAATTGCGAGAGCATTTGCCCGAAGCGGAACGAAATTATCAACCGGTGCATCTGATTGCTCATTCCATGGGGGGTTTAGTCGTAAGGGCGATGCTAGCGGATGGCAAGGAAGGTGCTGCGTTATGGCAGCGCATTGTTAAATTACCCAAAAGTCGCTTCCTAATGCTAGGAACACCGAATCAGGGTTCGTATGAAGCTGTGCGCTGGTTGACTGGCAATAATGCAACACAAGCTAAGCTGAGCTTACTCGATCTTACGCAAAACACGGATGAGATTGCCAATCTAGTGCGGCGTTATCCAGGTTTATTAGAATTGTTGCCATTTGATCCGGACAGTAAAGATTTTACCCGATCGAATTTGTGGGTTGATCTCAAAGAACAGTTATCTGCAGCATGGTTGCCACCGGAAACACTTGATCTCATCAATATTCGCGATACTTGGTCTCTACTTAAGAATCCAGTACAGTCAGTTGATCCCCAATATACCTGTTATGTTGCGGGATGCCAGGATGCAACGGTAGTGGACTATCGGTTAGTGGATTGCGGGGGATGGCTGCATGCCAATTCAAATTGTAAACGGTTTGAATTCTTGGCCACCCGCGAAGGGGATGGAACGGTGAGCTGGAAATCAGGCCGTTTACCGGATGTTCCCCTGTGGTATCTGGAAGATACTGCCCATGATGATCTATGTAGGCAGAAACGTGCTTTTCAGGGTTACTTCGATTTGCTGATGAATGGGGATACCCCACATCTATCGAAAACTCCACCGAGTCGTGCGCGTGCTCAAGTCGATGAGCCAGTGCTGTTTGCTCTGCCGGCCTGTCCAGTTGTTGATAGTATTCCAAGTGAAGCAAGTTTGCGTAGTTTTGGATTTGGATCATCACGACCGATGCGTGAGTCAGAAAATGGACTGACAATCCCCATCATCGACGTCAGTATTTGCCACGGAAATCTAGCTTATGCCAAACATCCTGTATTAGTGGGGCATTATCGAGGAGATGGGATTTTTAGCGCTGAGAAAGCGCTGGATGAGCGCCTGGAGCGCCAATTGTCAGCGCGAATTCGATTGGGTTTATATCCCGGCACGATTGGCAGTCATGCGTTGTTTTTTTCCAAAAATTTTAATTCCAAGCCGAATGGAGCGATTGTAATTGGGTTGGGGCAAGTGGGAGATCTGACGCCAGGACTATTGACCCTTGGTGTCCAGAACGCGCTACTGGAATGTGCATTGCAGATTGCCCAATGGCCAGCGGAAGATACCCGATTCAGCACTGAAGCTGGAAAACGTTCTATTGATATCACGTCGATGCTGGTCGGGACTGGCGCGGGTGGGATGACCGTTCGGGATTCAATCGAAGCAATTCTTCGCGGCGCCATTGCCGCTAACCAGAAATTAGCTGAAGCTGAGTTAGTCAATCAAGTTGCAATCAACAGCCTAGAGTTTCTTGAGCTATATGAGGATATAGCAATTGCAGCGGCTGAAGCACTCAATTTGATTTTGGCGAATAATCAATTATCCAACAATGTGAATTGGTCAGACGCTACCGTGAGAGCGGGGGAGGGTGGTTATACTCGCCTACGCTATGATGAAATGGGCGGTTGGTGGCATCGGATGGAAATTAGTGAAACCGAAGGCCGAGAAATGCTGCGGTTTGTTTCAACCACCGATCGGGCCCGCGCAGAAGAAACGCTTGCAACAGGCCAGCTCAAACTTGCTGATAATTTTATTCGGCAAGCATCCCAAGATGCAGGCACTAACACCGAAGCAGCAAAGACATTGTTTGAAATGTTGCTGCCAAATCGCCTTAAAGAATTAGCACCACAACAAGAAGGGCTTGTTTTAATTGTGGATGAATCCTCAGCGCGTTATCCCTGGGAATTACTCGAAAATCGCTGGAGTCATAATGGTAAACCACCGGCTGTTTCTGCTGGATTGATTCGGCAGCTTAAAACATCGAACTTTCGTCCTTCACCTGCACATACTACAAAACCGAATGCCTTGGTGATTGGAAACCCTAATCTTTCCGAGTGGAGTAGTTTTCCTGATTTGGGTGGAGCGCGTGAAGAAGCGCAAAAGATCAGCGAGTTATTAAATTTAAATGGTTTTAAAGCCATCGATTACATTGATGCGAATGCCGACGATATTCTTTCGGGCTTACATAAGGATGAATGGCGTGTGCTTCATTTGGCCGGTCATGGTGTTCATGACTTTGATGTCAGCAAAGCTGATTCCAGTGCACTAGAGCCGTTAGATAATACGACTCAATCAAGCAGTGGAAAGAAGAAGCTCATCTCAGGAATGGTCATTGGTAAAAATACATTTTTGACCCCCGGTGATATTGAGCAAATGCGCTGGGTACCAGAATTAGTATTCATCAACTGTTGTTATCTTGGTAAAACCCAATCAGTGATTGAGAAATCCTATGGTGCGCTTGCCGCGAATTTGGCTGCACAATTTATTGACATGGGAGTTAAAGCAGTTGTTTCAGCGGGTTGGGCAGTCAATGATGAAGCAGGTCTAGCTTTTGCAGACAGTTTTTATAAGAAGATGTTGCTAGGGATGTCGTTTGGCGATGCCGTTAGACTCGCGCGAAGAAAATTGGAATAGCTTTAAAACGCTCAATACGTGGGGTGCTTATCAGTGTTATGGTGATCCAGATTACCGCTTAATGAATAAAGGAACTGACTTAGCGCCTTCCACTAAGAAAAGAACCTATTATGCTCCCACAGAATTGCTAACCGATTTAAAGAATGATACTGCATACATTCGCATGCAATTCAATGATAAGCGTGAAACAGAAGCAGAATTGAGTAATTTGAGGCAAATGATCGATTTTAGATTAACAGCAATTCCTCAAGATAAGCAAAAAGCCTGGCTCGATCGTGAAGATGTGAAAATTGCGTTTGGACTTGCCTATGGTGAAGTGCGTGCTTGGGATGAAGCCATTCAGTATTTGGAAGCGGCATTACAAGCGGGCAATGCTGAATGTTCCGTTAAAGTGATGGAACAGCTTACTAACTTTCGAGTTCGCTCAGCAAGCCAAAAATGGAGTCAGTTTGATGCGGTAGGAGACGAGAAAGCCCAGAGCAGATGTCGATCTGATATTGAGAAAGCAATAAAAGCATTGGAACCCTTATGTGAATTCTTCCCAACGCCAGAGCGTTATTCGATTATGGGCAGCGCTTATAAACGCCTTGCTCGAATGCAGATCAATAAAAAGTCCCCACAAGCCACGTTAGAAAAGATGGCGCATCATTATCGTCAAGCCTATGAGAAAAGCGGATCGACTGATTACTATTCTTTTACCAATATGGCGACTGCAAATTGGCTTATCAAATATTTGGGAAAATCGTCAGACAGCGACTTTGATGCGTTAATCAACGATTGTGATCGAATAATCGCGATTACCCAAGAGAAAAACAGCAGTAATCCTAATTTCTGGGATAGTGTAGCGCTGGCAGATTGTGCTTTAGTCAAGTTGATGCTGCAAAGGGAGTTATCCAAAACATCGGCTAATGATGTGATTGAACTTTATAGGCAAGCAATTAAACGGGGTGCGAGTCCAAAACAGGTTGGGTCAGTTAAAGAACATCTCGAGTTCCTCATGGATTTGACCCAATCGCTTGCGCAACCGATCCAAGATGCGCTAAAGTCGATTCACGAGGCGTTGCCTTAAGCCATTAAAGGGTAATCGATAAGATAAGCGTTATAGTATTCGTTGCTTCAGTATGCGTACCATATTCATCAGTTATAGCCGCGCTGATTTGACTCAGGTTGAGTCGGTGGAGGCACAGCTCAAATCCTGTGAGGATATCCAGGTCTGGCGCGATCAAGAACGCCTTTATGGTGGGCAGAAATGGCCCAAAATTCTTGGAGAAACCATCGCACAGCAAGATCTTTTTCTGTTGTTTTGGTCGCGACAGGCTGCAGCTTCGCACTTTGTCGAATTTGAGTGGACAACCGCGCTGGCGCTTAAAAAGACCATCATTCCGTGCCAATTGGATGATACACCGTTTCCCAGCGCATTGGCAGCGGTTCAAGGCTTATCGGTGCATGATTTTCCACGATTACTCACAGCTTTGCGAGCAACTGCATGCTCAGCAAACATTCCCGAGCAGCAAGTACTGATCGATCAATTAGAGCGCATCACAGCCACAAACCCAGAACAAGTCATCAAACAATCACGCAATCTGTTTGACCAGAAAAAATGGACGGTAGCGGGAAATGTCATTCAAGGTGAGAATATCACCATTCATCTTGCTGACCAGGGTGCGGGAGGAGGTCAGCGGCTTATTGAGAAATGGCAACTTTGGGTGGGGGTGATCGTTGGTATTTTGACCGCGCTAACACTTGCGCTTGAGCTGCCTGAGAAAATTTTTGGTAAGCGCGATTCAGACAAAAATACGACAGTATCAAGGGAAGAAAAATTGCAACGCATCGCGGGCGCAATTCGCAACGAACAAAACGAGCCCCTTCCAAACGTTCAGGTATCTTTGCCGCAATTCCAGAATACGACGGTAACCGATCATTTAGGCCAATTCCAACTCGAAGTGAAGGCGCATGCGCAAGAAACAGTGGCATTGCTTGCGCAAAAGCAGGGTTATCTACCCTATGAAACCGATGTGACACTTGGCAATACTGCACTTGGCTTTACCTTACGCTCCAAAAAACCATGAAAAAAGCATTTATCCTCATTATTGTTTTATTCGGTTTAATCTGCACCCCGTTAACTGGGGCGACAGAGCGCTTCTTGCAAGGGCGTGTTTTATTAGTTGGCGACCACGATGAGTTAACGCCTTTAGTGGGGCAGGATGTATTGATCCAACAATCGGGTGATAGCGCCAGAACAAAAGAAGGAGGTCGATTTCGCTTATTTCTGCCTAATCATTTTCAGGCTGGCAGCAAAATTACCTTGGGGGTAGAAAAAGCAGAGTGGCGTATCCAATATCCGCTGGAGGGGGAAGTCATTATTCCCGATGTGCTTGAGAAAGCATTGATCGATATCCGTATGCTGCCCGTGGGCTCGAAGAAATTCTGGTCTCACGATCGCATGGAAAAATTTATCCAAGACATCGCGGAAAAAGTCAAGCAACAAGTACAACCGCAAGGTAAACCGCAAGATATCGATTTGAGCCGCTACATTAAGGAATGGGCCTTAAGGTATGGTTTTAGTGTGCAACAAGCTAAAGCTGAGATTGATAAATGGGCAACCGAAGTCGAGCAACAAAATGATCCGTATCAACTCGGGCTTGCAGCGTTTGCGCGTAAGAATTTTGACGAGGCGAGCCAGTTTTTTGCGCAATCGGCTCAACAGAAGGCGCAGGCTTACCAACAAGCATTAGTGGAAGCTGAACAGTATCGTGCCGATATGGTGCGCGATTACCGGTTAGCCGGAGATGCTGCATACAGCAATTACCAGTTTGCTGCTTCACGGTCACACTATGAGAATGCATTGCGCCATATTGCTAAAGCACAGCAGCCGCAGCTTTGGGGAGCTGTGCAAAATGAAATAGGGATCGTCATTCGGGAACTTGCTGTTCGTGCGGAAGGGAATGATATCCCTACGCTGTTTAAACAAGGGGTACAAGCGTACCGGGAAGCGCTGACGGTATATACGCGAGAGGTACTGCCGCAGGATTGGGCGATGACGCAAAATAATCTGGGGATTGTGCTGTGGGATCAAGGGATACGTACGCAAGGCGAAGCGGGAACGCAATTATTAAGCCAAGCGGTACAAGCGTACCGGGAAGCGCTGACAGTGAGAACACGAGAAGCCCTACCGCAGGATTGGGCGATAACGCAAAATAATCTGGGAAATGTGCTGAGTGATCAAGGGATACGCACGCAAGGGGAAGCGGGAACGCAATTATTAAGCCAAGCGGTACAGGCGTACCGGGAAGCGCTGACCGTGAGAACACGAGAAGCCCTACCGCAGGATTGGGCGATGACGCAAAATAATCTGGGGGCTGTGCTGAGGGATCAAGGGATACGTACGCAAGGCGAAGCGGGAACGCAATTATTAAGCCAAGCGGTACAAGCGTACCGGGAAGCGCTGACCGTGAGAACACGAGAAGCCCTACCGCAGGCTTGGGCGGCGACCCAAAATAATTTGGGAAATGTACTGAGGGATCAAGGGATACGTACGCAAGGCGAAGCGGGAACGCAATTATTAAGCCAAGCGGTACAAGCGTACCGGGAAGCGCTGACCGTGAGAACACGAGAAGCACTGCCGCAGGATTGGGCGATGACGCAAAATAATCTGGGGACTGTGCTGAGGGATCAAGGGATGCGCACGCAAGGGGAAGCGGGAACGCAATTATTAAGCCAAGCGGTACAAGCGTACCGGGAAGCGCTGACCGTGAGAACACGAGAAGCACTCCCGCAGCAATGGGCGGCGTGGGGATTGTGTTGAGTGATCAAGGGATACGCACGCTAGGCGAAGCGGGAACGGGATTATTACAACAAGCAGTGCAGGCATATCGGGATGTACTGGAAGTTGACCCCGATAATGAATTGAGCTACCAGGCAACAATTTATTTATCTCAGGAAATCCTGTTTGCTTTTCACGATGCATTGACTGTGCACCAGCAATGGCTGCAACGCCATCCAGACGATCTTTTAGCGCGCGCTAATTTCGCAGAAGCACATTTTACCACAGGCCGCTTTGCTGAAGCTGAGCAGCAGCTTGCGGTTTTAATGACACACGCTGATTTAGAACCTGGAACACGTGTCGGTTTGCAAGGAATTCGTATCGCAAATTGGCTTGCATTGCATGAAATGGCCCAAGCGCAGGTCATCGGTGAGGAATTGCTCGCACTGCTCGATAAACTCCCGGCTGATTTTGAACCAGGTTGGAGTTTCACGGGAGCAAAATACTATGTGAGCCAGGAACCTCAACTCGCTGCGCAACGTGCGGTGCTATTGGATTTATTGACAGCACTCGAGGAAAAAGATGCTAATCAACGCCGCCGTGTGCTTGAAAGTGTGATGGAACGGATTAAAGCCATGCAGTCGAATTTACACTGAAATTGCGTAGCGAGCTTTTTGCTGCGTTGGGCGCATGCTTTCTCGGAGAAAGTTACCGTTAAAGTGCATGAGTATCGATCCTTGTCACCTGCCCGGTTCTTCGTTGGACTTCATGATACATATGTGCAGTTCCGCCGGGGCCATCGCCACCGCCCCCGTCCCATAGGCAAATGAACTGCACTTTCTGGATGCCCTGCGCGAGCGCAGTATAAAGCAACCAAAGATTGCAGCGTTCATAAGGATCGCTATCAGCCGGTATCGGGCCTAATGCGTGTGGGGCCGAACGAATTTCAAACGCGAGCTTGGCTCTGGCCGCTAGGTAGCGGGATCGCCAGGTTTCATTGTGACAAACCACCGATTTCTGGATGAATTCGGGTTCATCGAAGGGTTGTAACCATTGTACTTTTACGCCGAGTTGCTGACATGCTTCGGTAAATAATAAATCACCGCCACAAGCGCCTTGCGTGAGCGCCCAATCTTGAGGGCCAGCGCCTAAATTTTTCAGTGCAGTTGCGATTTGTTGTACTGCACTCGCTTCTTTATCTGCCGGGAAGCGCGGTGTGGGTCGACTGGGGGCATCTATCATATGGCCACTAAACAGCAAAACCTGACGAGGCGTTTCGCGTTTGACTTTAGGTTGAGCGAAGCGTTGTAGCGCGCGTTCGAAGGTTTCGATACCGGCTGCCACGTTTTCAGGATGGAAACCTAATTGATTGAGCAACTGCAATTGCTGCAGGCTAGCATGGGGCGTAAATCCTTGGTTATCATGGTCTGCAATCGCTTCTCTGTATGCAGCTTTCACGGTTTCAGGGGTGCCGACCAATATTTCCAAGTCGCCGAGCGTGGCTTGGGGCCAGAATGAAGGCTGAGTCTCCGCTTCAACGCACGCTGCAAAGCGAATCGCACCGGCCATGGCGCTCATTTCGGCGTGATATCGAGTATCGTGAGTGAGATCTTCGTATAAATACATCAGGGTTAGCGCATTAATTCCCGAGTAGTAATGGCTGGGGTTAGAGCGGTATGCAGTGCGATAGCTTTCGATAGCGTTTTTTAGTAACGGCGATTGGTAAGCGGCTTCGTCGCGGTAACTTTGTATCGTTTGATTGGGTTGATTCCAGGCGCTATACCACGCGTCTTTATCGATCCGACCCAGCAATGCCCAAGTTTCAGCGTCGCGCTGATAGCTTTCCTGGCTGAGGATGCTTTGGTAATGCGTGCGCGCCCGATCTAAGGAATAACCAGATTCGTTGCGCTGCGCTAAGCGTTGCAAACAAATGCCTTTTTCGTGTAATCCCAGTAGATTATCCGGTTCAATGGCAAGACCACGTTCGAGCTGATCGAGCGCAAAATGGAAATGCTCATGTTGACGGAGCGCTTTGCCCGCTTTAATCCAAGCTTCTGCGCGTAATGCCGCGACAGGCGCTTCATCCGCGAGCACCAACACGTCACCCAGGTATCCGGCGTTGACCGCAAGTTTGATTCGATTTTCCCAAACCTGGTATTTCTCCCAGTATTCTTGGATACCGCCGATTCGCAGCGATTTCCAATCCGGTTCCTGAAGATGGGATAGTAGCTGATAAACAGGGCTGGTTTTGCGCCCATGCCATGATTGCATCGTGGCTTTGATCATTTCAGTCAATTTCTGCTTATCATCGTGGATTAAAATTGGATCGGGACCTTCTTCTTTTAAGTGGTAGCGCAATTTGCGATCCGTATAGAGATCAAACGCAGTGGAAATCTCACCGCCACAAATTAATACTACACCGCGTGCCCGCAGGCCATGCCGTATCCCTAGCTCATACCAAACATTGGGGTTGTCGAGCGTGATATCCGCAATGACGAGATCTGCCAGTAAAAGCTCTTGAAACATATCCGTGCGAATATCGCCAGCACGATGCTCTTCATCGGCTCTAAATGGCTGTAAGCCAGCAGCGCACAGCGCCGGTTGGATGAGTTCACGATAGACACGATTGAAATCGATTAGATTACCTTGGTTATCTTTTTTGATGCCAAAGGGCATCGCGACAAACGCATGAGGTTGCATAGCTGACTTCTTTTAAATGATTGGAGTGGTGATAGTGTACTGGAAGGAATGGAATCGTTAAACGCAACTGGAATGGGAGCATCGAATAATTCCTACATGTGTCAGTTCCCAAGTATGCATCAATACGTTTCGTGTTGCTCCAACGCATCGGTAACCTTTTACAAAAATCAATTTTATATTGGTACTTGCCTTGTGATTCTGTAGAGACACTAACTAAAGTCACTACTGTATGGAAGTACCATGTACCAAGGACCGATAGACGCAACAAAACGCTTCCGACAGAATACAGCGTGTTGATTACTGATGGCAGACAATCCTTATGTAAACAACACGAAGGACCTCCTACAAATTATCCACTCGTGTGATTTTCACACAGATCCTATGGTTCCAAATTTGTAAGATTTTTACTGGCAGTGAGCAAATTGGAAATTTAATTTGATATTAGTGCCAACGTGTTTATGCACCTTGTGATTCAAAATTAATTCGAATAAAGAGGAGAAAATGAAAGGCGAATTCAAGTGAGGAGTGTAATAAACAAGTAAATCAACTTGCTGTCCTCAAAATAATTAGGTAGTAAATCTAAGTGTTTTTCTTAAACCAATAGACAAATAAACAGGAGATCAAATGTTTAGTACTCGTTGTATTGAATCGACAATACGAATTATGGCGTCCACTATATTCTTGCTGGCGCTAACACCGCTGTCAGCAGATGACAAGCATGGACACGCTAATCAGTTGCCCAATATGTTTTCCTCGACGAATGCGCATGGAAAAGATGCGACATACAGTACTGCAGGTTTTATTGATCTCAATAATCCATTTTTTAAAAACTTGGGGAGCAACGGACGTAGCTGTGCTTCATGCCACATTCCTTCGCAAGGGTGGGCTATCACCCCTCAGGGCGTGCAAGCAATTTTTGATAAAACGGCTGGACTCGATCCCATTTTTCGTTTGGTCGATGGCGCTAATTCCCCAACAGCGGATGTTTCAACGGTTGAGAAAAGACGCGAAGCCTATAGCATGCTGCTTAACAAGGGAAATATTCGGGTAGGCATTGGTATTCCGGCTGATGCTGAGTTTATCTTAGTCGAAGCCGATGACCCTATGGCTTTGCAAACGAGAATGAACTTTCACTGTTCCGTAGACCCATGCCAACCACTAATCTTAAGTTTTTAAGTACGGTGATGTGGGATGCTCGTGAAACGACCCGAGATGCTAATTCAACTGACTGTATCTATGGGACAGCGGTTTGTTTTTCACCGGTATCGTTTGATTTATCCACTCAATCGAATCACGCTACATTAGGGCATGCAGAAGCGCTAAGAGAACTAACGCAAGAAGAGCGTGATGCCATCGTAGCATTTGAACTGGGGTTATTTACAGCGCAGATCTATGACAAGAAAGCTGGGGAACTAACAGCAGAGAAAGGACGAGGTGGGCCAAAGAAATTGGTTAAACAAGATTACTACTTTGGTATCAACGATACGCTGGTCGGTGATTATAAAACCCTTGTGCCCTTTAACCCCGATGTGATGTCACTTTATGATAGCTGGAGTCGCTACACATCACATCACAGCGATCAGACTAAGCGTGCCCGCGCAGCGATTGCACGAGGTGAAGATTTATTCAATCGCAAACCGATCCAAATTACCGGTGTCAGTGGCATTAATGATGATCTAGGCGTAGCAGTATTGCCGGGTACTTGCACCACTTGCCATAATACGCCCAATTCTGGAAACCACTCGACACCGATGCCATTAAATATTGGCATCGCCGATGAATCACGGCGTACTCCCGACATGCCTTTATATACGTTACAAAATAAAGCGACGGGTGAAATCGTTAAATCAACAGATCCTGGCCGTGCGTTGATTACCGGAAAGTGGAAAGATATTGGTCGTTTTAAAGGACCGATTCTACGTGCTGTTGCATCACGCCCACCTTATTTTCATGATGGTTCTGCTGCTAATTTAGCAGAAGTCGTGGAGTTTTATAACAATCGTTTTAGTATGGGCTTAACAACCCAAGAGAAAGCAGATCTCGTTGCATTTTTAGCTACGCTGTAATTCTTTTCGCTTGTCGTGACTGGATACTCTCTAGCAGCTAGTGTATCCAGGATTCACACACTGTAACTCCTGCTTAAGTAATTTATTGGGCGGTGTAAGAGTAATAATAAAAGTACTATCTCATTTTATCCGGCGTTCTTCTTGTTAGAGGGCGCTGGATTGGGTAGTGCCAACGCTTTAAAGCTTTTTCTTTAATACCTAACAGTTTGATATATCCCCGTAAATATTTTAGCGATAAGCGCATGCTTATAAAACCCAGGAGATTCTCCAATAAGATCGTAAGAAAGGTTCAAATATTCTGACAAGAAATACTTCGTGTCGATGATTTGATCAAGTGAGTAGATGCGTTGGATCGCACTAACTATTTTCTCGATGCAACGCACCCGGTATCCACCATTCTTCAAGGACTTGGCAAGCAAATCTCAGCAAAAGCTAGCGATTCGAGAAATGAAGCGATCGCCTGTTCCTGAACAAATGAAAGCGAAGCTAATCGAGGTGGGTCGTGGTCCGGTGGGCGAAGATTCCATAACAATGCTTCCCCGAATTCAGTAAAGCGAGGAAGCAAACGGTTAACATATTCAATTAGATAAGGTAGGTAGCAGTGCCAGGAAATAGAATCAAGAAAGGTCAATCCACTTGCGTAATTTTCGAGATATTGATCGGTTAGTTTATCAAGGATCGAACCGAAAGCAGGTGGGGCTTGATATTGATAGAGCGCTTCGCCTCCGCGCAAGCTGATGAGGGGTTGGTGATGCGAGCTCTTTCGAAAACGCTTCGAAAAAATTTGCAACGAGTAGGCTGGGTTGCATGAATCAAGTTGTTGATCTGGGGTTCTGATCTGATAGCTTATAGACTTTTATCAATTAGAATTTGCTGCTGTTTCACGTTGTGCGCATAAGCGATCGACTAACATAAGCAACAAATAGCGCTGCACCGCAGTAAGGACCGATCAATCCCCAAGCATAATAATTACCCGGAATGGCATAATTAAGATAATAATCCGTCGCATCAAGGGCAACACCGATCAGTGCGAGCAAGCCTGACCAGAGTGCAATAGGTCTTGCTTTGATAGCGCCACCAGTTACGCCAAATCCTGCAAAGGCACAAATTAATCCGGCGATACCAGCGATTGAAGCTGAGATCGAAAATTGCCCAAAAAACAATTGGCCGAATAGAAATCCTGAGAATGAGACCAGTAGAATGTAGATGCATGCAAACGGTAAGAGAGTTTTCATCGCGAGGAGCTTAATCAGAAAATACTGTTAGCCTAGTCGAAAAATAAAAACCGCAATGTGTCGAGAAAAAACAAAAGATCGCTCATTTAAGGTAATCTCCGAGAACGTGTTTCAATAGCTTGTTAACTGAATTTAGATGGAACAGAGCATCGTCGTTAGTCAGCGTGGTAATCCATAGCCAAAGCGCTGAATGCGATGGAAGAGAAATTCAAGCAACGATTCCTCTTCTAAAGCGCTGGCGTTTGCTGTTGCGCTGTTACCAACATTGATCTTTAATTCGATAGTCTCTATCGATAATCCGAGCAACAGAGTGAGAAAGATCAAATGATTATCGTTATAATACCAGTAAAGCTAACTCATCATACCCTGCATTGCCAATATTATAGCGTTTCATGGAAAAAATTCGCTTATCCAAACTGATGTCGGAACAAGGTATCTGCTCGCGCCGCGAAGCGGATCGTTTTATCGAACTTGGCTGGGTGTTTGTCGATGGCGAGCGTATTTTAGAGCTAGGCACTAAAATCTTTCCGACACAAAGAATCACCCTGAGCAAAGCAGCGCAAGCGCAACAGACCGATTTGGTGACAATTTTACTCAACAAGCCGATCGGTTATGTTTCTGGCCAGCCGGAGCCGGGTTATCAACCAGCTGTGACGTTGATCAAACCGGAAAATCTGTTTGTGCCCAGGCAGCCGACCAAGCGATTCCAGCCGGCACATTTAAAAAAACTGGCGCCTGCTGGCCGCCTTGATATCGATTCACAAGGCTTGTTAGTGTTGACGCAAGACGGCCGCATTGCTAAACAAATGGTTGGCGAGAACTCCCGCATCGAAAAGGAATATTTGGTGCGTGTTGAAGGTGCGTTGTCACCCGCTAAGCTGGCATTGCTGAATCATGGCTTAAGTCTAGATGGGCAGGCATTAAAACCGGCGCAGGTAAATTGGCTAAATCGTGATCAACTGCGCTTTATCTTGAATGAGGGGAAAAAGCGTCAAATCCGCCGCATGTGCGAGCTGGTTGGTCTTAAAGTAACCGGTTTGAAACGAGTTCGCATCGGCAAAGTGAAGCTGGGCAATTTACCCGAAGGTCAATGGCGCTATTTGGAAGAAGGTGAAACGTTTTAATGGTATTTTAAGATCATCGCATGTATCAACGCGTACAAGTCATGCTCAAAATTCCGGCACATCAACTTGAGCTTTATTACCAAGGTGTTGTTGATACGGTGGCGGCTGAAACTACCGATGGCCGCATTGTGCATTTTCCAGCCAACGTGCTGCGCTCGGTGGTACAAAGTCATGGCGTATACGGCACGTTTGAATTGGTGTTTGATGGAAACAATAAATTCGTGTCAATTAGTCGTATTTGTTAAGGAATGTCAATCATGTTGCCATCGGCCACTTTGGCCGTGGTAATTTCCAGGCTATGCACCAGGTCGGAATCGGCATCTACGCCTATGTGTGCTTTTAATCCAAAGTAATAGTTGTTGCCCTTCTTAGTCGAACTCATCTCGCCATCACGTTTGCGTTGCTGGTTCTTGGTCGATGGCGGGGCCGCTATCAGCGTGGCGTCAACCCAGTGGAAGGGGCGCTAGATATTTGATTGATATGTACTACACTTTTTCGGATACAAAGTTAAGCAGCATTATGCTGCAACTCGAAGTTAATAGGCGATTCACGCCAATCCCAACACGAGTCAAATCAAACATTCCATCACATGTATGGCATGGTTTGACCTGTGATGTCAGTTCGCGTGTTTTCTGTTAAATGATGGCAAGGTGCGGTATGTGGCAAGAGATAACCAGTTATTCCGATCGTGTAATGCGTTAAATATTAACCGGTATTAGCAGGTTAATATTTGTTCTCTTACTGAGCGCGCAAATGGAGTTCGTTAAAATCCAATATTGGCCCTGAAGGCACAACGCCATTCGGGTTTATACTGCTATGGCTGCGATAGTAATGATTTTTTATATGCGCCATATTAATGGTTTCCGCGATACCTGGCCGCTGGTAAAGATCGCGTGTATATGCCCAAAGATTCGGGTAATCAACCAAACGCTTCAAGTTACATTTAAAATGTCCCACATATACAGGATCGAAACGAACCAATGTTGTAAACAAGCGCCAGTCGGCTTCAGTGATTAGATTGCCGGTCAAGTAGCGCAGCTTTGTGAGTCTTTGCTCCAGCCAATCCAGTGTTTCAAATAAAGGAGTTAGCGCTTCTTCATACGCTTCCTGTGTGGTGGCAAAGCCAGCCTTATACACGCCATTATTCACGGTATCGTAAATGCGCGTATTAAGTCTATCAATCTCCTCGCGCAGGTTTTCAGGGTAATAATCGCCGTCAACAACACCCAATTCATCGAAAGCACTATTAAACATGCGTATGATTTCCGCGGATTCATTGGAGACAATTGTGTTGGTTTTTTTATCCCATAGGACTGGAACGGTAACGCGACCTGAGTAGTGACTGTCCGCCTTAAGATAAATCTCACGTAAATAGTTCGCGTTAAAAATAGGATCAGGTATGACGCCTTCGCCGTCGTTAAAGGTCCAGCCTTCTTCAGCCATATGCCAGTGTACGACGGACAGGGAAATCATGTCATCCAGTCCTTTGAGCTTGCGAAAGATCAGCGTACGGCTAGCCCAGGGACAAGCGTAAGATACATACAAGTGATACCGGCCCGCTTCTGCTTTAAACCCGGCGCGTCCCGTAGGTCCCGCTGATCCGTCAGTAGTGATCCAATTCCTGAACTGTGCCGCCGAGCGTACAAAACGCCCTTTTGTCTCATGGGTCGGATACCAAGTATCTTGCCATTTTCCATCAATTAATATACCCATATCAATACTCTAGGGAGTTCAACATTCCACAATGTGTCGCCAAAAATATTTGCTCTCGATAGAACATGTCTTTCTTCTCTGCCATCAGGGATTGGCAAACGGTAGGCGCCAATGAATGGCAGTGGAACTAATAGAAGCGCCCCGCGAAGACAAGAGCAAACCTATAAATTTTTGATATAGAACGGGCCGATGAGAGGTTGCTTGCCGCATAACACCTGAATTAAGACGTGTCGTGTTCCAATAGCTGTTTGAGCACCACCGCTTCATTGTGCAACTGATCCTTAGCCGCGTACACAAGAGTAAGATCTTTCTGGCGAGCGAGCGATTGAAGCTCAGACCATGCTGGATTGGTTTTTAACTCAGCACGATACCGCTTCTTGAACTCAATCCATTTCTCCGGGTCATGCCCAAACCATTGACGAAGCTCGGTTGATGGTGCGACCTCTTTAAGCCAGAGATCAATTTTTGCATTGACCTTGGCGAGTCCCCGCGGCCGAAGAGGATCTGCAAGAACCCTGTAACCATCGCTCTTGGCCGGTAATTCGTAAGCTCGCTTCAATATCACGTTCACGATTCACTCCATGCGGCACCTAGCGTAATATAAGACATTTTGTCCGATAATCCGCCAGATAATGTCGTATAACCTTGTTCGTTTGTAATTATCATCATGATAATATTGATTTGATATTCTAACAAATAGTCGATGAATCGGAAGAATACGACATCACCGTTCGCTAAAAAATTACTAAATCAAGCACGAGAAAAAATTCGTTTCAAGCATCATCCGGTTTATATGGACGCAGTTGAGGTGGAATGTCGGTTGAGTACCGCGGATTCACGAAGGACTGATGCATACACGAAATGCATAGAATTTGTCGCCTGGAGTTAGCCCCATCGTGTCAATACTTTCATAGCCCGATCTTGCCAACTGCATCTATATTCTCTCTACACTCAGTAGTTGCCCATCGAACACTGCAGCGCTCCACTTCCGCCAGATAGCAGAGCTTGTAGAAAGTCTCGTGCAGCGCGTTAGCTTCGATGGCCAGTAGAAGCCGGCCTTGCTTAATCAGCTCGAGAAACGGTGTGATTGACATCGACTTTCCTTGTCATTGCGCCTTAGGAACGGCAGTATATCTTGACACCCAACGTTCGCGGTACTTCTCAGATTGTCTAGGTATTCATACTGCAGTGCAATGGATCGGCATCATGCGGCCGATCTCGATTGTGATCTCGTTGCCCTTGCCTCGAACTGTATGAGGCCCGTTTGAGTACCAGAACCCAGAAGCTGAACGTTTCTGCTGAAGTTCAACGGTTTTGCCAGCACGGACTAGAACACCAACACCTTGAGTACGAAAGAAGCGCATTTCAACCTGCTCACCATTGGTGCACTTGAACTGCACGACGAGTGGGTCACCAGGCTCATTTGATTCGGCCATTGCTGTACAACCCGCAATAAGGAGTACGTACGTCATGATCAGTGAGATGAGTTTCATCGTTAGTGATTGCCTGCTTTCTGATGAATATGGGAGTAAGCCATCAGGTATGTACGGTGCCGTGGAGCTAAGGAGCGGAGTCACGCAGTGACGGAGTCCAGCTTGAACGCAGGGTTACATGTTTTTCAACTAAAGCCTCCAATTGTCTCACATACTCAGCGATAGAAAGTGATTTTCCAAGATCTGGCATTACCGCACAAGTATTCTGTAACAGGTAAGGAAACATTGGGATTACGTTGTAACACCACCTATAGAAAGAAAATATGCCACCTGTTCTTTCTGCTTGTAATGTAACCCCTATGTTATTCTCACGATAATCAAATTGCACACTTCTTAAAATTGTACCATCAACCCATCGAAGTGTTCTAATAGGCACGCCCCAGTATTCGTATCGTAATACTTTTAAATGATACCGGAACGCAACATCATCTAAAGCTTCCTCAAAGGTACTCGGATACTCAGGCAATTTACCCATTATATATAACGCCTTGCTAAGAAACAGCCAAAACGCAGTGCTAACTGTCTCGTGGAAGCCACATAGTTTGTGACCGAAGTGAACTTGAATAACTTGTTATGTAGCATACTGTTCACGCAACAGCTTAGAGATAAAGCTCAGGATTTCATCTGCTGATGTTTGGGTGCCTGAGATACTTGGGAGAACAGGCTGCCATTCAGGAATGCTGCTTGAGTTAGTAAATTCTGACTCTGCGATGCTTAAATAGGACTCCCTGCCGTCCCAGCTAAACTGCATTCGATGATGAGGTTTTCTTGCGACTACAGACCAACTCCCAAAAGCTTGGTAGCTATAAGAATGCTCATATAATGTAATTCCTAAAGTATCACATTCACTTTCGAGGTTACTCAGTAGCTCTGAAATATTCATTCGGACTCTCAAGGCACATAGCGTATCGCTTCAGGAGCGCGGAGGTTGAACTGCCAGCCACTCACGGTAGACAAGTTCGGCGCTCGCGAGATCTTCGACCGCGACACCAACCGATTTGAACAAAGTTATTTCCTCCGCGGATTGGCGGCCCGCCTTAGCTCCAGCGATGACTTCGCCGATCTCAGCAAAAATGGAACCTGCGGCGATTACGTCGCCCGATTCGTACGAGGCCGCCTCGCGCGATTCAACGTAGAGCTTTGTTTTGCGCAGCACGTCATCGTCGAGTTCACGCCAAGTGGGTTGCGGCGCGCCGACAGCATTGATATGCATGCCCGGTGATAGCCATTCACCTGACAGGATCGGCGTTTGTGAGATAATGACGATCACTACAACATCGGCACCGCGCACAGCCTCCTCTGCTGATTGCGCAAGACGCACTCCAAACCGATGGGCGAATGCACCTGCGTTACGGGGACTCCAAACACGAATATCGCGAAACTCGCGCACGAGGCGCAGCGCTTTAAGGTGGCTCTGTGCCTGCACACCGGACCCAAGAATTGCCAGGACTGATGAGTTTGGGCGCGCAAGCATTTTAGTCGCGGCCGCCGAGACTGCTCCAGTGCGCATCTCCGTAATCAGTCGACCGTCCATGACAACCAGAGGTTCCCCCGTCTCGGGTCGAAAGAGAAGGATTAAGGCATGGTGTGTTGGAACACCTTGATTGTTAGGGAAGAGCGTGACGAGCTTCGCACCGAGCTGCGCTCCGGTATAGGCAGGCATGCTACCAAGAAAGCCTCCGTGGTCAGCAACCGGCACCATCACGCGAACCGGTTGCACAACTTCGCCGGCTGAAAGGGCGCGCAGGGCATGCTCCATGGCTGGGATTAAAGCTTGCATTGTTAGCAATTTTCGAACTGCAGCCTCATCCAGGATCAACACGGCATCCTCCTTTGCGTTTCGAAGTGCAATCGCTTCACCTGAGCAACCCAACGTAATATATAAGGCATTTTGTCCGATGATCCGTCAGATAATATCGTATAGCCTTGTTCGTTTGTAATTATCATTATGATAATATCGATTTATATTCTAACAAATAGTCGATGAGTCAGGAAAATACGACATCATCGTCTGCTAAAAGATTACTGAACGTTACAAACGTACGGTGGCTATTGGTCACCGTTGCTGGGCTGGAAGCTGGAAAAGACGCTGCGTGATTATGGATTAGAACTAATTGAACGACATTCAACAACTCACTGAAGTTTTGCGAAAATTCCGCGATGAGCGCGATTGGGCACAGTTCCATAATGCCAAAGATTTGGCGCTGGCGCTGAATATCGAGGCAGCAGAATTATTGGAAGTTTTTCTGTGGAAAACATCCGAGCAGGCGGATGTTAACTGCGTGAAGGAAGAACTGGCCGATGTGATTACCTTCGCGTTGCTGCTTGCTGACAAATACGGGCTAGATGTGCAGCAGATCGTGTTGGAAAAGATGGAGAAAAATGCGCGCAAGTATCCGGTGGAGAAATCTAAAGGAATCGCAAAAAAATATACGGAATTGTAAGTGTGTTGCTGCTATTTTGCGGCTAGCCGCCATAATGATGTCAATTCTGCCGCACGAGCAGCGTGTAGTGGGTCGTTGGTATCAATAACTCGAGGATGGCAAGGCTTGACGTCGGATTTCGATATAACTTGTAAACCTGCGGTGTCAATCATGTTTAGTAACGCTTCACGGCTGCGCAATCCCAACTGTTCGGCAATATCCGATAGTATCAGCCAACCTTCACCACCTGGCAGCAGGTGATCACACAATTCTTGCAAAAACCTCCGCAGCATGCGGCTTCCCGGGTCAAAAATAGCGTGTTCTAGCGGTGAAGCGGGCCGCGCTGGTATCCACGGCGGATTGCACACAATCAATGCTGCTCGTCCTTGTGGAAAAAGGTCGATCTGCGCTAATTTGATTTTTTCAATCAAATTCAATCGCAACAGATTATCATGTGCACAATTCAGCGCGCGCAAATCGTGATCGGTAGCAACGATGTGTTGAACACCACGCTGTGCCAATGCTACGGCTAACACACCGGTGCCGGTACCGATGTCGAATGCGATTGACTGTACGGTTAGTATTTGGGGTAGCTCTGCTTGGACGACGAGCTGGATATACTCATTGCGAACGGGTGCAAATACACCGTAATGCGGATGAATTTTGATGCCCAGCATTGGGATATCGATACCTTTCCTGCGCCATTCGTGCGCACCGATCAAGCCCAATAATTCGCGCAGCGAAGCAACATACGGTCCGTTGCACGAGCCACCCGCTTCTAGGCAAGCGTTGCGGATATCTGGCGCACGCCGTAGCGCGATGGTGTGATCCGCTTCGAATGGGATCAGCAATTTATCCAGCGTTTGAGCACGTTGTGATTGACCCAGGCGATAACGGTGAAAAGTATCCGCGGGTGATAGTGCTGCTGGTGGCTGCTTCGATTTCTGTTTCTTTTTGTCGATACGTCGCGCAATGGCTTGTAGCAACTGCTTGGCATTCTGGAAATCACCGCGCCATAGCAATGATGCTCCTTCGCAAGCCAGGTGGTAAGCGGTATCTGCCGGCATGCGATCATCGATGACTTGTATTCGTTCCGGTGGTGGCAGGTTTTTTTCACTTTGCCAGCGGGCAGATTTTTTCTCTCCTGCTTCGATCCAGCGGATTACTGGATCAGTACTCATGATTGTAGAGGTAGCGCAATCGGCAGGATGTTCTGGCATAAATTTATTGAATAATTAGGAAAGGTTTTTGATTAACAGATTGTATCTGCTAGTCGAGTAGCGCCAAAAGAAAAGGTGGGCTACTTTAGCTAAGTACAAAATATAGAGTTGACTGTGGTCTTATTCCGATGGAACAGGACGAGGCCGTCGATTAGCATCAATCGCTACGTAAGTGAGTACTGCCTCGGTAACTTTGATACAAGTTTCTTTATCACCCTCTCGCATACCGCGCTGCGCATAAACTGAAACTTCGACAGTAATCGAAGTTCGTCCAGTTTTGATAATAGTTGCATAAAAACTGACTAAATCCCCAACTAATACCGGTTGTTTGAAAATAAAAGAGTTAACTGCAATGGTTGCAACCCGACCTCTGGCCTGTCTCAACGCAGGAATACTACCTGCTATATCAACTTGGGACATAATCCAACCCCCAAAGATATCACCTGCATAATTGGTGTTGGAAGGCATGGGTACCATCCGCAAAACCGGTTGGTTTTCCGGGAGCGGAACACACAAAGATAAGTCGCTCGTTACTGGGTTGGTTGGCATGATGTGATAGCTGTTTGTTAAACCAATGATTTAACGCTTAGTATAGAGATTCTCGATTTCAGTACTATAGTGTTGTGCGATTTTAGATCGTTTTAATTTCAACGTAGGCGTTAGCATTTCATTGGCGACACTCCAAGATTCCGGGATCAAAGCAACTTTGAAGATTTTTGCATAACCGGGAAATTCATGAATCTGCTGCGTAATTCGCTCTAGTAAAATTTTTTCGACTGCATCTTGATTTGCAAGTTGCTGAGGATCAGGCGACAAACAGCACAATTCCGCAATGGTTTGCAAACCCTGTTGACTTAACACGACCAGTGCGCTGAGGTAAGGATGGCCTTCGCCCACCACCATGACTTGCTCAAAAATCGAATCACGCAAGATGGCTGTTTCCATATCAGCCGGCGGAACCTTCTCGCCTGTTGACGTTACGATGATATCTTTTAGCCGCCCGGTGATCGTCACCCTGCCTTGCTCATCGATTTGAGCAATATCCCCTGAGTTTAACCACCCATCTTCAGAGATCACCGCACGCGTGGCTTCTGGGTTATTCCAGTAGCCGATCATCACATTGGGACCGCGAATCAATAACGCGTTATGTTCTCCTAATTTAACCTCAACACCTGGAATGGTTCGGCCAATGCTCGCGGGCAGATTGTCATCCAATCGATTGACACAAACCACGGGGCTACTTTCTGTCATGCCATACCCTTGTAAAATAGGGAGTCCTAATCCAATGAAAATGCGCGAAATTTCGGGTGAGAGTGCAGCACCACCACTCATGGCGACACGAAGTCGGCCACCTAATTTATCCATGAGTTTGCGTGCAACCAATTTCTCAAGCAGGGGCCAGAATAAATGGGAAAAGTGCCAAGTATCTCGACCTTGCTGTAGCTCAAAACGACTGTAGCCAACTGATACAGCAAGATAGAAAAGCTTCCTTGCCAGCGCTGAACCTTCCGCGAGTTTAGTCCGTAACCCCGCATAAACGCGCTCATAAATACGCGGTACCGAAACGAGAACGGTTGGGCAGATGATCAGCAAGTCTTCCTGTAATTGTTGGATGGAGCGAGCATAGGCAATCGTAGCGCCACACATCATCGGGACATAATAACCAGATGTTCGTTCAAAAGTATGTGAGAGCGGGAGAAACGAAAGAAATAAGTCGTTGGGCAGAATATCCACTACCTGGGTAGAAGCAAAGGTATTAGACAAGATGTTGTCGTGGCTTAGCATAACGCCTTTGGGTCGCCCAGTGGTCCCGGAGGTATAGATGATCGTTGCCAGCGTATTGGGGCTGGTATTGATATGTAGTAACTGTTCTCCTTGCTCAGGTAACCACTGTTCCAACACGACGACTCGCGGATTGTACTTGGATTTTTCCGTGTTATCCGCAGTCAGTAGAATCACAATTCGTAATACCGAACTGAGTTGAGGCAGAATGGGAAGAAAAGCTTCCCATTGGGCTGCTTTTTCAACGACGAGTAGTTTTACTCCCGCATTCTCAATGCAATAGGCTGCATTTTCTGCGCGGTCTTCAGTGTATAAAGGCACGACTACTAATCCGAGCCCAAGCGCTGCTTGCTCGAAAGCCACCCATTGCGGGCAGTTCCTGCACATAATGGCAACACGATCGCCAGGCGATAGATCTTCTTTCGCCAAGGCAGCTTGCCAACGCGCAACGAATCGCCCCATATCAGCCCAACTATAGTCACGCCATTGCTCGGTTATACTATCATAATCACGATACGCTATTTTTTGGGGTGAACGCGTTACTCGTTCACTAAATAGACCATCCAGGGTTTGGGCAGCTTCGATGGGGATGACATCTTTGTGCATGTACTGGCTTTCATTCATACGTGATTTCCTTGTTATTATTGTTATTGACAAGCGATCAGTTAATCAAAGCTGGGTGTGAAATCATCGACCATGATGACGCGACGACGTAAAATTTTCATTTTGTCGAGTAACGCTGCCTCTTCAGCGCTGATTAAATTGAGTGCAACGGCTTGTGCGATCCTGCCATCTCCTTTGGCGGTTAATTGACCTTCTTTCGTTGCTGCACGTAATCTTGCTTCGATGGATTCGCAACTAATGGCACAAAATAATGCCTGTTCGAGTTGAGCCAACGGTTCACTGTCATCAGTAGGAACATAAATACCGGCTGTTAAACGTTCGCGAACTTCACCTGGTTCGAGAATCAACCGAGCAATACGATGCGATAGTTCATCTGACGGTGGTAAGCAACGTTTTCCAAGTGGAAAGACTTGCCATCTGAGCCAAATCCGAATAAGAAAATGGCCCGTAAAATTACACAAAAATTCATCGAATGCCTGCTGAGTTCGATATAACGCATCTTGAATCGACCAGTGTAGCAACGGTAAATCTGCGGCAGGCTGGCCATCATTTTCGAACTTCTTCAAAGTGGCTGAACATAAATAAAGCATGCTCAAGATATCGCCTAGCCGCGCTGACAATCTTTCTTTGCGCTTGAGTGAACCACCAAGCGTTAACATAGCGATATCGGTTAGTAGCGCAAATGCTGCTGAAAATCGGGTTAATTGCTGATAATAGGGGATGGTGTCAGCTAACGCACTATCCGGGTAATTTTTTAGATACTTACCTCCGATACCGAGTAACAAGCTACGATAAATATTGCGGATATTAAAAATAACATGACCTGCCAACGCGTGATCAAAAGCAATCAATCCTTCCTTTTTGTTAGCGAGATACGCGGCATTAATTTCTTGCAACACATAAGGGTGACCGCGTATGGCACCCTGACCAAAGATGATCATGTTGCGCGTTAAAATATTGGCGCCTTCAACGGTAATACCCACTGGAATTTGTTGATAGGTTCGTGCCAGGTAATTGCTTGGTCCCATGCAAATGCCTTTTCCGCCATGAATATCCATCGCGTCATTGATCGCTTGCCGACTACGTTCGGTCAGGTGATATTTGACGATTGCTGAGATCACAGAAGGTTTCTCACCGAGATCAACCGCTCCGGCCGTCATGATACGTGCGGCATCCATCATATAGGTATTACCGGCGATGCGCGCAAGTGCCTCCTCTACGCCTTCAAAGAAGCCAATCGGTGTTTTAAACTGTACGCGCACTCGACCATAAGCTCCGCTGGTATGGGCAGCCAACTTGGCGGCACCGGTACTCGTGGCGGGCAATGAAATCGAGCGGCCTGCTGCCAGGCTATTCATTAACATACGCCATCCTTGACCGATGCGCTCTTGGCCGCCGATGATCCACTCCATGGGGATGAAAACATCTTTGCCTGAATTAGGTCCATTTTGGAAAGCGCCGTTCAATGGAAAATGGCGGCGACCAATATTGATACCTGGAGTATTTGTTGGGATCAGCGCAAGAGTAATGCCGAGATCGACCTCACTACCGAGTAAATGATCTGGATCGCGTAATCGGAAAGCCAAACCAAGCAGTGTCGCAACTGGACCCAGTGTGATGTAACGCTTTTCCCAAGTGACTCGCATACCGAGCACATCCGATTGGCCATTATATTCACCGCGACAAACGACTCCGAAATCAGGAATCGATCCAGCATCAGAGCCAGCATCTGGGCCAGTCAATGCAAAGCAGGGGACTTCGATGCCTTTCGCAAGTCGCGGCAGATAATAGTTTTTCTGTTCCTCAGTCCCATAATGTAATAATAATTCAGCGGGTCCCAGTGAATTGGGTACCATGACAGTGACGGCAGCCGTGCCACTGCGAGAGCTGATTTTCATTACAACTTCCGAGTGAGCGAGCGCAGAAAAACCATAACCACCATACGATTTAGGAATGATTAGTCCAAAAAAACCATTATCTTTGATGAATTGCCATACATTTGGTGGTAAATCTTGCAATTCATGCGTGATCTGCCATTCGTTGAGCATGGCGCAAAGCGATTCGACCGGGCCTTCGATAAATGCTTTTTCCTCAGGCGTTAATTCCGGTTTAGGATAAGCCAGCAATTTATTCCAATCTGGTCTCCCCACTAAATAACTCACCTTCCCACCAAACAGTTCCAGCATCGAGCGCTTCACGCTCGGTTTGTGAAATAGGAGGAAGGATTTTATTATAGAATTTGAGGACGAATCGTGAAATTAAATGGCGCCGCAAAAAAGGCACAACGAGAATGGCGACGAGAATTGCAATCAGCGTAAACAAAATAGCAGAAGTGACAGGAACATAGTTTTACCTGTAAAAAATGAGTGTAATAAAAATGAATACACTACCGAAGAAAATGCTTATGTCAAGTCTTGCGGGTAAAAAATTGCCCTTAATTAAAGTTAACTGAGAATTAATTGCACTTGGACCCACAAAAATTTAACATAGGTTAGAGATAATGCGGCTGCAACAACCTGTTTTTTATTTGTGACGCTTAATGAGAAAGGGGATGATAATGTTACCTGAAGATAAAAAAGCTTATTTACAAAAAATTAGTGATCAGCTAGCTGAATGGGAAACCAAGATCGATGCACTCAAAGTAAAAGGTGAGCATCTTGCGGAAGAAGCCAAGCTAGAGTTTGAGGAGCAAATGGCGGAAATGAATGAGAAGCGTGCTGAATTATCTGCGCATTTAGATGAGTTGACTGATAAAGCAGATGATTTATGGGAAGATGTCAAAGAAGAAGCAGAGGAGAAATGGGAGAAAATTAGCACGACTGTCGATCATTTATTTCTAAATTCAAATAATGTTGCGTCAGACGGTTGTTAATAAATCATTGGCAGTACTTGCAGCTCGTTTAAAATAAAGCAGCATTGCTGTTCAATCTACTGTCGGAGATATAAGATGAAGTGCGTTTTCTTTGGGGTCTTAATGGTGTTAGGGTTAATTTTATCAACAGCATATGCCACTGAATCTGTTCCAGAAAAGGTGGAAGCGTCATCGAAGGAATTGAAGCGTGAAGCCAAAAAAACGGTAAACCGCGCTGAAGAAGCGTTGTGCACTGAAAGTGAAGCAGAATGTTTGAAACTTAAGATGAAGAACCGCACCGCAGAAACATGGGACGCATTAAAAGACAAAGCGACCGATCTTAAAAACAAACTGGACTAATGGCATCGACTGATAAACTGTTGGCGGTCATTGTGATAAGAACGATTCCCGTATTGATATCTAGGTTCGTACACAAGACTATTTCAACTCAATTAATTCTCGACCCAATCAAATTTAGCTAAGCCAATGGAAAATCGTGCGCATGCGTTTGCAGCCGGAATCTTTGTGATTATATTAGGGATTGCGGCTGGCTATGCAGTTCGTTGGTTTAGTAACCAGGATATCTTGCGTGATCGCTATTTGCTGGTGTCCGAAGCGGGGTCGGTATCTGGGTTGAATCCTGCAGCGGTTGTACGTTATCGCGGGGTATCGATTGGAAAAGTCGAGGAAATTCGCTTTGATACTCAAGATCAAACCTTCATTCTCGTTGGCATCACAGTAAATAGCGACATCAAATTACCCACGAATATTTATGCACAATTGGCAAATCAGGGTTTGACAGGACTTGCTTACATTGAATTGAATACTGAAGGCGATCCAGAAGAAACCCATCTTCTTCCTGACTCGCGAATTGAGCTACGGGCTTCATTTATTCGTAAGCTTTCCGACTCAGTTGAAAACATTCTGAATAATACCAATAAGGCGGTCAAACGCCTCAATGTGTTGATGAATGAAAAAAATCAGGCGCAATTTAGCGCCATTTTAGCCAATTTGGCGCAAGCCATTCAGCGCTATGGTTGGGTTGACCGACGGCTTGACACAAAGCGCGCAGGCATTTGCCGACTCTTTGCCTAAATTACGTGAGGCGACCGAATCAATCACTCATAGCACCCATCACATCAATCGACTACTACAAAAACTCGAAGATCATCCGCAAAGCCTGTTGTTCGGTGCACCCGTTGCAACGCCAGGACCCGGTGAAACGGGGTTTCATTCACCGCAAAATCGTTTTCCATGAAAATTATCATTATTGGTTTCATTTTGCTGGTAGGTTGTTCGTTTTCCGGCAACAAGCCCGCATCACTGGCATTGTATGATCTGGGATTAAAGCCAGCTGCTAAAACACAGATTACTCCCATCAATGTCTCGATTACGATGGCTGAAATCACGGCACCGGTCTGGTTGGCCAGTCCTGCGATGCAGTATCGCTTGGCGTATCACGATCCAGCGCGGACTTATCATTACGCCCATAGTCGCTGGGTCACATCGCCGGCGAAATTATTGACACGCCGCATTCAGGATGAATTAGTGCAACATGTACGCAAAGGTGTAGTCAGTAGCTATGAAGGATTGAAATCCGACTATGCGTTGCATATTGAACTCGAAGAATTCACGCAAGTGTTTGATCAACCTCAAAGCAGCCGTGCCATGATTCACCTGCGCGCTAATTTGGTTGACCGTGCTACACGCCAACTTCTATCGCAGCAGAAATTTTCTGCTGAACAGGCGACAACCACAGCAGATGCCGCTGGGGCAGTTACAGCTTTGATTCAACTCAGCGATCAAATATCGGGCGAGATAATGCAGTGGCTTGTTAGCCAGCTTGGCGAGCCAGTACGGCACTAGTCGTAACGAATAACCCGAGCGAACCGCCAGTAATCCGATTGCATGTGATAATATTGTTTCTTTTTTTGATGGATTACTCACGTGCATCGCTATTGCTTAATCGTGTTGCTGACCATCGGGCTAATTGCATGCGGGCTAAAAGGTCCGCTTTATCTGCCTGAGGAACCGCCGCCTAAAATGAAAGAAACGCCAGAAGACCAGGTTAAACCATGAGCGGTTTCCCCTATTTGGATTATCAGCACGATCAACTGTGGATAGAATCAGTCGCATTGTCGGCGATTGCCCAGAAATTTGGCACACCCTGCTACGTATATTCAAAGGCCGCACTGATCGCCGCTTACCGCGCGTTTGATCAAGCCTTTGCTGAGCGCGATCATTTGATTTGCTATGCGGTCAAAGCCAATTCGAATCTGGTGATTTTGCAAACATTGGCAACATTGGGCAGCGGTTTCGATATCGTGTCCGGCGGAGAGTTGCAGCGTGTACTGAAAGCCGGCGGAGACTCTCAGAAAATCGTATTTTCTGGCGTCGGTAAGTCGAGCGATGAAATACGCCGCGCATTGCAAGCAGGGATTTTATGTTTCAATGTCGAATCTGAGATGGAGTTGATGCGGCTCAATCAAATAGCAGCGCAGTGTCAACGCATTGCTCCGGTGAGTTTGCGCGTCAATCCTGATGTCGATGCTAAAACCCATCCCTATATTTCCACAGGACTCAAGGAAAACAAGTTTGGGATACCGATGGCGGATGCCGAACGGATCTATGTTGCGGCGCAGCAGCTTTCTCATATTCGCGTTACTGGCCTCGACTGCCATATTGGTTCTCAGTTGACTGAACTCGATCCTTTTATCGAAGCCAGCCAAAAAATGTTGGCTTTACTCGATCGTTTAGTGCAACTGGGGGTTCATGTCGAACATCTCGATCTCGGTGGTGGCCTCGGCATTCGCTATACCCAGGAAAATCCACCAGCCATCCATGACTACGTGCAAGCATTGTGTGCCAGCGTAGGGCAGCGTTCACCGCGTATTTTGATCGAACCGGGTCGAGCCATGGTCGGAAATGCGGGGGTGTTGCTGACTCGGGTCGAATATCTCAAACATGCGCCACACCGCAATTTTGCCATCGTCGATGCCGCAATGAATGATCTGATGCGCCCCGCCTTATATGATGCCCATCATGCTATCATTCCGCTGGTAAAAAAAATGGGGCAAACGCAAACTTATCAAGTGGTGGGCCCTGTCTGTGAAACAGGCGATTTTCTCGGTCACGATCGTGCGCTTTATCTTGAAGCGGATGACTTGCTGGCCGTGATGTCAGCCGGTGCGTATGGCATGAGTATGAGTTCCAATTACAATACGCGCCCTCGCGCAGCGGAAGTGATGGTTGACGGTGATAGCGTGCATTTGATTCGTGCGCGTGAATCGATCGATCAATTGCTAGCAGGCGAAACATTGTTGAATTGAGGTGGGCATGATGTGTACCAGTTTATTGCGTTGCGTTCTCAACCATGGCTAGTCAAGTTTCTACAGCACCTGTCCGCATTGAGGATCAACAGTATCAGAGTCATATCTTGCAAGGGGTTTCCCGTACCTTTGCGCTGACCATTCCGCAACTACCACCCGCATTGTTTTCAGTCATCGGCAATGCGTATTTGCTGTGTCGCATCGTTGATACCGTGGAAGACGATAATGGCCTGACCGCAGCCCAGACCCGTCAGTTTGCTGAGATGTTCATTCAAGTCGTAAGCGGTCAGGTCTCAGCAGAAACCTTTGCTGAAGGACTATTCCCCCTGCTAACCGAGCACACCATTCCGGCCGAGCATGATTTAATCAAAAATACGCCTGCCGTCATTCGCATCACGCATAGCTTCAATCCGGTGCAACGCGCTGCGTTGGAACGTTGTGTGCGCATCATGGGTAAAGGTATGGCCGATTATCAAGAAACCGAATCGCTGGCCGGCCTTAACGATTTGCCCGCAATGGATCAATATTGTTATTACGTTGCCGGGGTGGTTGGTGAAATGCTGACCGAACTGTTTTGTGATTATTCACCTGAAATTGCGAGCCATAAAGCACAGCTCATGCCGTTGGCGGTATCCTTTGGGCAAGGGCTGCAAATGACCAACATTCTCAAGGATATTTGGGAAGACCGCAAACGCGGCGCTTGCTGGTTACCGCAAGCCATTTTCACGGAAGCGGGGTTTGATCTCAACGATTTACGCCCAGGTTGCACTGATGCGCGTTTTCATGCGGGGTTGACGCGTTTGATCGGCATTGCTCAAGCACACTTGCGTAATGCGCTGACGTATACCTGCTTAATTCCAGCTCAAGAAAAAGGCATACGGCGTTTCTGCCTGTGGGCGCTGGGTATGGCGGTGTTGACGCTCAATAAAATCAATCAGAATCAGGCGTTTATGCATGGTAACCAGGTCAAGATTTCGCGCCGCAGCGTAAAAGCAACCGTGTTGCTGACCAGCGCATTAGCAGGGCAAGATTGGGCGCTGCGACAATTATTTGACTGGGCTTCTCGGCGGCTCCCGCAAGTTAATGTGATGGGGAACCCGATGTAAATGAAATCACTGGTCACGGGAGCGAATGGGTTTGTTGGTTCTGCGGTCGCGCGATGTCTGCTGGCGGCTGGGTATGAGGTACGTACTTTGGTTAGGGCTGGCAGCGATCGCCGCAATCTCATGGAATTACCGGTCGAAGTGATAGAAGGCGATTTGCGCGATGTGCCGTCATTAAAACGGGCAGTCAAAGGATGCGACAGTTTGTTTCATGTGGCTGCTGATTACCGGCTCTGGGTTCCTAACCCGGCCATCATGTACGACATCAATGTGCAAGGGACCCAGGCATTGATTCAAGCGGGTGCGGAAGCAGGCATGACGCGCATGGTTTATACTAGTAGCGTGGCAACATTAGGATTCAAAGCCAACAGTCAGCCGGCTGATGAGGAAACGCCTTCCGATTTGGCCACCATCATTGGCCATTACAAGCGCTCCAAGTTTCTCGCTGAACAAGTGGTGCGCGAATTGGTTTACCAACACCAATTACCGTTGGTAATCGTCAATCCTTCTACGCCAATCGGTCCTCGCGATGTAAAACCGACCCCAACTGGCCGTATCGTGCTCGATACCCTGCGTGGCAAAATGCCCGCTTATGTCGATACCGGGCTGAATGTGGCGCATGTCGATGATATCGCGCAAGGCCATCTACTCGCCTGTCAGCGTGGTAAAGCGGGACAGCGCTATATCCTTGGTGGAGATAACATGACATTGCTGGAAATCCTGCAAATCATCGATGAGATAACGGGCAAACCCACCAAACGGCGGCGTCTTCCAGTCAAGCTCATGCTGCCGATTGCCCACACCTTGGAGATGGTCGCGAAAATTACCCGCACAGAACCCCGCGCTACCGTTGACAGCGTGCAAATGGCGAAAAAGAAAATGTTTTTTTCCAGCGCAAAAGCAGAACAAGAACTCGGTTATCAACACCGTTCCGCCAAAGCGGCGATTCGCGATGCGATCGAGTGGTTCAAGCACATGAATTACTGCTAACAACGTTACAAACTGATCTGCGCTGTAGTTTCAACCTCTCTAATCTAGTCTCCCATTTAGCGAATAGCTGGTGCTGCGCCCGCCACCAACATCTTTAGTTAAAATGTCGCGTTCCATCAGATCAAGAATATCCCGCAGCGCTGTATCCTGAGAACATTGGGTGATCTTCGCCCATTTCGAGGAAGTAAGCTTGCCTTCAAACCCATCCAGCACCTTGTTTAGCATCAAGCGCTGACGATCATTGAATGGCACATCCTTATGATGCTGCCAAAACCGGGCTTTCTGGAGTACGCTGCCGAGCGTTTCTTCTGTGCTGATGATTGCGCGGTCAAGGCAATTTAAGAACCATTCTAGCCAGAGCGTAATATCGAGATCACCTTTTTGAGTTTTTTCCAGCCTATCGTAATAGGCTTTTCGTTCTTGCCGGATTTGTGCTGACATGCTGTAAAAGCGCTGTGCGCTTTGTTCGGATCGTGCCAATGCCATATCAGCAATCGCACGCGCGATACGTCCGTTGCCATCCTCGAAAGGATGAAGTGTAACAAACCACAGGTGGGCAATACCTGCCTTGAGAACGGCATCTTCACCCGCTTTACTGTTAAACCACGTTAGGAACATATCGGTTTCTTTTTTAAGGCGATTGGCGGCAGGCGCTTCAAAATGTATCCGTTCTTTTCCAAGCGCGCCGGATACCACCTGCATCGGTCCGTTTGAATCATCGCGCCATTGTCCGATGATGATTTTGTGCATGCCACTATAACCGGTCGGAAACAAGGCAGCATGCCAGCCAAACAAGCGTTCCCTACTGAGGGGTTGCGCGTAATTTTGTGTCGCATCCAACATCATGTCGACAATGCCATCAATATGACGGTCAGTGGGTGCTAACGCGCCAATATCCAACCCAAGTCGCCGGGCGATCGATGAGCGAACTTGGTCACGATCCAGAATTTCGCCTTCAATTTCGGAAGATTTCAGCACATCGAGTGTCAGAGTCTGGAGCGTGGCTTCCGCTTGTAAGGGAAATCCGAATGCTTCCATCTTGCCAATCAGACGTCCCTGCCGGTGACGCACAGACGCCAACAGTCCAGATAATTTTTATGATCCCAGTAGAAATCAGGCCAGTCAGGTAATTCATGGATATAGTGATTCATTCTACGCACCTCATGCGAAGATTATGCGCCCTTTTCTCCGCATGTTGCAACTGCAATATCCGCATAAGATGCGGTTATCAGGATGGCTATTCGCCGCATCGGCGCAGTCTCCTCTCTCAACATTGCAGGATTACTGAATGGCACAATCAAGCCTAGCGCAATCGCATGCACCTCAATTTCCACCTATTGATACGATACGCAAGGATTGCCCCAGTAATCTTATTGAGAACAAAATTTATGACATTCTGGGTGAGCGCTATAAGCAAATTCGCAAAACTTATTTTGATTTCTTAACAGACAAAATTGCATCAATAATCATAGATTGTAATTATTTTTCATGATAATGTGGATTTTTGTAGCTAATATCATAAAGAGTTATTGTTTTTCATGAATAAAGAAAATAGTAAACAATTTTCAGCGGCAGTAAGCGTTTTTCGGGAAAGGCACTTACCGGAAAGCAACACTAGCCGGATACGCAGCGCTTATTGATGCTTATAATCTGGCTGTGCCTTTGCCCATTAAATTGTCAGCCATTGGTACCCGCCATAAGGTTTATGAAGAAGATAACTGGCATATCTATACGCCACGCCACATGCCAGATGCCACCTTGGAAGGGCATCTGGTATTTTGCGCTGAAATATGAAGGACTTGACTTGGCAGTACTGAAACGGCTTTTGCAGCGGTTTCTCCCGACGCTATTGAATCCATTGTTAACGCAAAACCGACCAGCAGCTACGCCCGCCGTCTCTGGTTTTTGTATGAGTGGTTATTGCATAAAGCGCTAAGTTTGCCTGATGCCAAGACGGGAACTTATGCGCAAGTGGTTGATACCACACAGCAATGGGCTATCGCCGGCGTAACCTCCACACGGCATCGGGTACATAATAACCTGCCGGGAACCCGAGATTTCTGCCCGCTCGTGTTCCGCACACCGATCATTGAGCAATCGATGAAGGCAAATTTGTCTGAGCGAGCACGACAAACTGTCAGCAAGCTATCCGTCGATATTCTCGCTCGCACTGCCGCCTTTCTATTGTTGAAAGATTCCAAATCCAGCTATGCGATTGAAGGAGAAGCGCCGCCGCAAAATCGTATCCAACGATGGGGCCGGGCCATTGGCGAAGCCGGTCGAAGGCCGCTCGATCTCGATGAATTGCTTCGACTCCAGCGTATCGTCATTGGCGATAGTCGGTTTATCAAACTTGGACTCAGACAGGAAGGCGGGTTTGTCGGTGAACATGAGCAAGGTAGCCGCCTGCCTGTGCCAGTGCATATCAGTGCTAGATCTGAGGATTTGCCCGCGTTAATTCAAGGGATGCTTGATTTTGATCATCATTTTGCGAGTGAACTAGATGCCGTTCTGGCGGCCGCCATGCTTGCCTTTGGGTTTGTCTATATCCATCCCTTTGAGGATGGTAATGGACGGCTGCATCGTTATCTCATTCATCATGCCTTGGCTCAACGTGGATTTAGTCCCGTTGGGGTTGTTTTTCCGGTATCGGCCGCTATCTTGGAGCGGATCGATGAATATCGGGCTGTGTTGGAAAGCTATTCAAAGCGGCTGCTTCCTTTGATCGAATGGGAATCAACAGAAAAAATGAATGTGCGCGTCCTCAATGATACCGGCGATTTTTACCGCTATTTCGATGCCACGCCCCACGTCGAATTTTTATATGCCTGCGTTGAACAAACCATTGAAATTGATTTGCCCCAGGAAATCAATTTCCTGGAACGATACGATCAGTTCAGAATAGCCATAGAATCGTTGATTGAAATGCCGGCCTCGACGATTGATCTGTTGTTTCATTTCTTGAAACAAAATGAAGGACGGCTATCCAAGCGCGCAACAGAAAAAGAATTTGCAGCGCTTAGTATCCAAGAAATCGCACAGATCGAAAAAATTTATGCCGAGCTGTTCGCGGGGCTATCCGAATAACAACCGGACTGCACCGGAGTATTTCCCCCCCAAAAAATCGCGCAGGGGCTACGCCCCTGCACCCCAAAAGCGCAAAGAGACAAACCCCAAAGCACAAAAATCAAAAATCCCTGGCGACGCGAAAGCCGGTATAGTAGTACGATTCATCGGAACTGCCCCTGAGGCGGAAAGCCGAACGCAGGTACTGAGGACCGTAGTACCAAGACCCGCCGCGAACCACCCGGCGCGAGCAATTGCCGCCGTTCTGTTCTAACCAAGCCGTGCCATCGGACGGGGCGTCGCTATAATTATCGTGCCAGCAATCTTGCGCCCATTCCCAGACATTGCCTACCATATCGAATAACCCAAAGGGGTTTTCTGCAAAACTGGCCGCCGGTGCAGTATAAACGAAGGGGTCGGTGCATTGCGCTAAATTCGAAGCTGAATCTGCAATCGCTTTAATTTCTTGACCGGCACCATTGGTGTAGGTGCATTGCTGATCTGGTTGATAAAAATGAGGGCTAATAGTCCCGGCCCGTGCAGCATATTCCCACTCGGCTTCACTCGGCAGTCGATAACGCGTGCCGGTGCGCTGCGAAAGCCAGTCAAGATAATGCTGGGTATCCTGCCAGGAGATGCATACCACCGGATGATGATCATCCTGCGAAAATCCTGGATTTTGCCAATTTAAGTCAGGACGCTGTATAGCTTTTTGCTGCGCTGCATCCCACCCATAACAGCCTTTGTCATCGGTTTCAGCCGTGGTTTGATAACGGGTTTCCTGTACGAACTGACGAAATTGCCCCACGGTAATCTCGCAACGGCTAAGCGCAAACGGTTTGGGAATCGTGACCCAATGCTGGGGTGCTTCATTGGATTGCGCATCAGGATCGGCATTCGAATCTGAGCCCATCAAAAACTGCCCAGGGGAATGATGACCATCGTGGGGGCCTGTTGCGAATCGGTTTGGCAAGTGGCTGCCAAACGCTTTGTCACTGCTTGCGCTGCCTCATCTGGTTTACCGAGTGGTGGGATGTTGATCAGTTGCAACAGAGATTCAAGGTTGGATTGTTGCGGTTGTTGTTGTTGTTGTTGCGATTGGGGTGATTGCGCAGCGCGATTATTATTATTTTCTGCAGCAAGTGGATTTTCAGATGCTTGCAGCGGAAAGCTGGTCAAGAAAGGGAAAATGGCTGCCAGTGGAAACGGCAGTATTTCGTGCGTAGCTTGGAAATACTGCCTGCCGAATCCAGCGCTTTCTTTGGCTGCTGGAATTGCACAGCCGGGAGATAAGGTACATGGGCACCTGCGGCACGCCTGGATGATCCATGAATCATCCAGCTCTGGCAAAATTGCAGGTGTACTGGCGACGCGAAAGCCGGTATTGTTGTTCGATTCATCGGTATTGTTCCTGTTGCGGTTAGCCGAACGCAGGTTCTGTGGATTGTTGTTCCAAGACCCGCCGCGAACCACCCGGCGATCGTTGCACCTTGTCCCCTCGATGGAAGTATACCTCGGAAAAAATAGCACGACATAAGGATTCACTATTGGCCTGACGCGCATGCCCCAACCAGCCAGCAACATGCGGTTTGATGGCTTGTAATGAGATACGCCATTCGTGATACGCTTTGGCGAGGCGCTTTAGTTTGCGGCGGAAACGATAACCACTGCCACGCGCCAGGCGAATTTGTGAAGGGAAAACCTGATAGCCGAGCACATCCAATCCAGTCGTAACGGGGACTAACTGTTTCTTGCGCGGATGAATACCAATTCGCTCTGATGCTAGAAATTGCTCAATGGCCGCACAGCTTTCCCAAAGTTGGTTTTTCGAGTTGCTGCACAGAATCATATCGTCGACATAACGCAAATAGGCGGGTAAGTTTAATGTGGTTTGGATGAAATGATCTAAATCATTCAAATAAATATTGCCGAAGCATTGACTGGTTAGATTTCCTAAGGGTAAGCCGACGCTTCTTGCTGCCAAGTCAACCAAATCATCTGAATCAGCCCTGACAATGGCTGGATTAAGCGGTTCCGGGCTTGAATCGATAATCCGATCAAATAACCATAAAATATCGGGGTTGGAGATGAAACGGCGTAATTTCTGCTTCAAAAGTGCGTGATCGATACTGTCGAAATAGCGGCAAATATCGATTTTCAAGGCGTATCGATATTGCTTTGCCCAAGCTTGATAGTGTTGGACTGCACGATGAACGCCTTTGTGCTTGCGGCTTGCATAGCTATGTTTAATAAACTGCTGATCGATGATCGGTTCGACGATATTCATGAGTGCATGCTGCACCACCCGATCACGAAAGGGGGCTGCTGAAATCAACCGCGTTTTGCGGTCGGTTACCTGAAATTGGTGAAACGAACCGGGTTGATAACGGCGGGATTGCAAGTTGTGGCGAATATCGGTGAGTTCGTATTCCAAATTCAATTCAAAGTGTTGGATTTCCGATTGCTGCCGTTTTCCGCGCCGTGCTTTACGGAAGGCGAGTAGTAAATTATCCCATTCCAGAATCTGTGTCCAAAGCGAATCGACCGGTTGCTTCATGTGCTTTCTCCACTGGTTTGTTTACGCCACCCCCCAATTTGACGGCCTAATTCGACCATGCGTTCCGCACCTTGGCCATAATGGTGGGTCGAAATCGATTGCAGGGTATGACTGAGCCGCCATAGATGCCGCACCACATCCAATTGTAAATTGGCGGTATCCAATCGACTCGATCGCACTTTCTGATAGGCAGCCTGAATAAGCTGTTCGAGCACTTGCAACAACCCGGTTTCAATTTTTTCACCGAGGGTATAACGGCGATTGCGCGGAAATTGATCGAGCTTCGGAATGATCCAGGCGAGTAAGGCATGGCAGTCTTCCACGACTTTCGGCATATTGACTTGCGGTTGTTTCATACTATCCCTCCCAAAAAAATCGCGCAGGGGCTACGCCCCTGCAACCCCAACAGCACAAAGAGACAAACCCCAAAGCACAAAAATCAAAAATCCCTGGCGACGCGAAAGCCGGTAATGTTGCTCGATCCACCGGCATCGTCCCCGTAGCGGAAAGCCGAACGCAGGCCCCGTGGATCGCCGTCCCAAGACCCGCCGCGAACCACCCGGCGAATGCAATTGCCGCCGTTCTTTTCTAACCAAGCTGAACCATCAGTGGGAGCGCCGTCGTAGTTGCTATGCCAGCAATCCTGCGTCCATTCCCACACATTACCGGCAGTATCGTACACGCCAAAGGGATTGGGTTTGAAAGAACCTACGGGTGCGGTTTGTTGGGCATCCCATTGACTACCACAGCCAACGCAGACTGCATTGTTTTGCCCAATGGCCTCACCCCACCAATAAGCCGTGGTGGTGCCAGCGCGTGCCACATATTCCCATTCTGCCTCAGTCGGTAAGCGATATTTTTTGCCCGTTTTTTTCGCTAACCATTGCACATAGGCCTGTGCGTCGTTAAAGCTCACCTTGATAACTGGTTGATTGCCGCGCCCCCAGCCATAATCATCGGGCAGTGGGTGTTGTGTATCGCTGGCAAAGGCATCGTATTGGGCAAACGTGACTTCATAGCGACCGATTTCGAAAGGATAAGTAAGAGTAACCTTGCGCTGCGGCCCTTCATCGGAACTTCGACCCGCTTCAGATTCCGGCGAACCCATGATAAAGCTTCCGGGTGGAATCCGCACCATTTGCGGTTCCTCAAAGGGTAGACCGGTTGACGGAGCGGTTTTTTCATCCGCTGGCGCAACATAGGGCACGTGCAATTCATCGTTAAACGCGGTGAGCGGTTGGTAGGTGCGGTTTAACGTCACTTGAATGGTTGAGGCCGGTAACGTGCTGTCTTCCTCGGGTTCAATCGATTCTCCATAGGTGAGCCAGCGTAAACTCACGGCGATTTGATCCGCAATGGCTTGACCACCGGGTGCGTAGCGGATGCGATTAGAACTGGCTTGCTTGTCACCCGTTGTCGAGTCCGCAGCGGCACTATCATCCAGTTTGACAGTGGTGCTTGGACTCCGTTGCTTGAACTGTAGCGCCTCACTGAGCGCCCGCGCTAGCGGTTGGATCGTTTGAGTATGGCGAATATGTACCGGCCAAGCGCTGTGTTCTCGCATGGTCAAGCTATGCCGCAGTTTATACCAGCTCCCCTCATCGACTTGGTTCCACCCAACGTAAAGGAGTAGTGTGGCAACCGCCGCAAGGAAGCTGACGATGAGCGCAGGGCGGAGAATCAATAAACGAGTTGCGTGCGGCAGCTCTTTTGCTGAAGCGCTGGGTAATTTGAAGTCTAATGGATCTAATTGGCGCCCAGTAACACCTGCGCAAAAATTGGATCGTTTGTGGCTTGCTTGGTATCGCTGGCTTGCAATTCACTAAGACGAAGCAGGAGCGCTTGTTTAGATAAGGTACGGATTTCAAGTTTTAAGGTGCCAGCAGTTTCTTTATCCGTCAATTGCGTAAATAAGCGTTGCCACGCCGATGAGATACGCTCACGTTCGGTATCATCTAAATCGGACAACAAATGAACCCGCAGCCAATAAGGGAAATGGGCATGGGTTAACCAGGGTAAGCGACTGATCCGCATTAAGCGTTGCTCACGTCGCTCGGGAGGGTCGATGGTTTGCTGCACGGTATTTAAATGACCATATAACAAGTAATCGAGTGCTTGGGTTAATTGCCAATTGGGTTTGGGGTATGCGGCAATGGTTCTAAGTAAACGCAGCCCATACGGCCCCAAAAACTGCGTTAGCTGCTGGGTGAGTTGGGTAAGATCGATATCATAAGGGAGTTTCTCTTTTAGCCAGGCATCCGGTTCGCTGATGATTAATTCGGGTAATTTGATGGGATTTGCGGATTGTACTGCAACCGGTTTTGTGCGTTGGGCAGCGGTAAAATAGTTTACCCATTGCGCAAAGCTTGCGCGCAGGAGCGGCAGTAGTAAAAATTGATGGCCTGCTAATAAAGCAGCATGAGGTGCATTGGCATCCTGCGGATGTAGCCAAATTTTGTTTTGCCAAGGCGTTAAGGCATCGAGCCAGGGCCTCGGTTCTCCACTCAGCGGGTGAAAAACAATGTCAGTTTCACTGATGATGATCAGACGCACGCCATTAAAACGCGCATAGAGTTGATCGAGATGAATATACTGTGGCTTAATCGGTGTGTTATCTTTCCATCGAATTAACCACCGGGGGTCATCACGGAAACGATAGGTCTCGATGTGCAGCCCTAATTCGCGAAAACGTTTTTGTAATTCTTCGACGAGTGCGGCCTTTTGATCGCTACGATGCATACTGCGAACTAGCATGAGATGTTCGGGCGCAATGCGGCGGTTACGGTAAACGGGATAGAAGTAATCCCCTTGGCGTGCCGTTGCGTCAACCGTTGCCTCGATATCGAGACGATGCGACGGGATGAGTTGAGCCGCGCGTAAATTACGCAGCGCTTGTTCTGCTTGAGCACCTCCCCAAATGGGCGTCAATACCTTTTCAAAGCGCAATTGATTAAATAAATCGTCGCCAGTGGCTGGTTGACGCTTGAGTATCCGTTGCGCGTGGTAGTGCCGCATTAACCCTAAGAGCGCGATAAGCCAGGGTAAGGCTAAGACGGTGCAAGCCAGCGCGGTTAACCATTGCTTTTCATTGCGCGTCAAGCGCAATGGTTCTGGTTGTGATCGAGGCGCGATGTGATCGATGATCGGGGTGGAAGCTTGTGTTGTTGGCGGTTGCTTATCGACATCTGGTTTAGATGGAACGGTAAGCTGCTTTTGGGGTGGCGTGGTTACCGGTGGTGTCGGATATTTCAGGGCAAAATAAATCAATGTAGCGGTGATTGCGATCACGGTAAAGATCGCGAACATCCATTTACGGCCAACTTGCTTGATTTTCTGGCGCAATGCGATGAGCGCAGCTTGCCCTGGAGTGCTTAAACGATTGGGGGCAGAAAGGGTAAAGGCATCGCTTTGCTCATCCTTTTGATAATCCGCAGACGCTGCTTGGGTGTGTATGGTCCACCAACGTTCATAAATCGCTTTGAAACGCGCTTGTTCTTCAGGGTTGCGACAAAAGAGAGGGCCTAATAATAACCTTAACTGATCGGTATCGTGCGGTAGTTTATTTTTTGTTTGAATTGTGCTAGCAGCCGATAAACGGAAAGCCAGACATCAGGCCCACAAGCGAATCCTTCTGCACGTAAAGAGATCTGCGAGCTGATCTAGGTGGTGGAAAGCGGTTTCAATGGTCGTTGTCACAGCGATTGAATCAAGCGGTCACTGGGAGTTCTAGCCACTTTTCGATTAGTTGCTGCGCTCTGTTTTGATCTTCTTTATGTTTAAACAGCGTTACTTTGGCGCTGCTTACAAACAGATTTCGCCAAGATGCTTCGCTGAGCGTTAGTTGCGGAGATCCACCGCGTTTCTTCAAGAGCTGAATCCAATTTAACAGTTCTGCTGTTGAGGGGTTCTTTTGCAGCACGATTTCATTGCGGAGATAATCAAAAAGCGAAATGGCGGCATTCCAGAGATTTTTCTGGTTATTGGGTTGATCGGGTCTTGAATCGAATTCAAATCCTAAGCGTTTTTCAACAATTTGCTCCAAGGTGATGCCCTGATCTGGGTTGCTACCATTCGTTAGCTGCCTCCGGAAAGGCGGTATATCCAGATGATAATAAACACAGCGACGGAGAAACGCTTCCGGTAATTCACGTTCGCGATTACTGGTAATGATGACGATGGGGCGCAATAAGTTTTGCTTTCCGTGGTTGTCATGATTACTGAGCGATACGACGGTGCGTGCTTTTCCTGCCTGAAAAATTTCAGGAATATCGAAGCTCATGCGGTCAATCTCGTTGAGGATATCGTTGGGAATTTCACGGGGTGCTTTATCGATTTCATCGATGAGTACTACTGAACGCTGCGGTTGCGGTGGCAATGTTTCCAGGCAAGAACCCAACCCCAATGCTTGAATGCGATCTGGGCCTAACGCATGTAAGATGGCGAGCCCAAGGGCTTCAAACCGGAGATAGCGGCGCGCATCGGTTTCTTCGTCTTCGATTCTTGCAGCGCGGAAGCGCCCTAAGGTATCGAAATGATAAAACAAATCTTTACTTTGAGTGTCGGATTTAACAGTAAAACTTAAGGGCTGTGTTGGAAACCCTAATTCCCAAGCGAGACTATAAGCGAGTTGAGATTTGCCACAACCCGGTTCGCCTGTTAATAACAAGGGTAAACCGAGTTCTAAGGCCACATTGACTGCTGCGGCAAGTCCTGCGGGTGCTAGGTAATCTTTAGGATGGGTGAGTTCATCGGGATCAAAGCTGGGTAAATTCTGCCATGCGGATGATTCTTTTTGCTTACCTTTGCCGGTGTAATAATCTCCATCGGTGGTTGTCATTGTTTCTCCATTAATGAGATGGGTAGCGTTCAATTAAAGGTTTCAAAACTTTTTCAGAGTAATCATAGGGATATCAGGTTGCTCGGTAAATGCTTTTAGCGCCTCGCTAATGGAGTCGCGTAACGTATCATTATCGATATAAAGCTTTATCCAATCTTTAATATCAGCGTGATAATTGGGTGAACGAAGCTGGGGTAACAGCGCTTGTTCTAAATTATGCTGCTGTAGCGCGGCTATTATTTGTTCTTGCGAGAATTGCTGGGGGGGGGCAATTTCGCAGATGAGTAATAGAAAATGACTTTTGGAACTAGGGTGTAATTGCAGGTCTTCCCAAGCGCTTAGGAGGTTTGCTAGAAAATTAGGTGCGTTAATTTCTTCTCGAAGCGCTTCACGATAGAAAATGTGGCATTCAGGCAGTTGACTTAATCTTTCTTGAAGCGCAGTTTGCTCTCGTTGGCAGGTGAGCACGTCACCCAATAAATCCCATAAATATTGGCTATAGTTTTCGACAGTTGCTAGTTTTTGCAATTCCTCTGGTTCATTGGTTAAACCCAGATCAGCATTCAATTTCTTGAGACTGGGCGCATGTTTGGAATCGCCGATTAAAACTTTTTTCGAGTAAGTGAGCTAATCGAAATCGAATCGCGACAGGCCATTCCTGTTCGGGACCAGCTAATATAAATCCGAGTGTTTTCTCTGACGAGAGCAGCATTCTTCGAGGATGCGCCCCTTAAAATGCTGAAATTGAGCTGCTCGATTTAATTGGCCAATTTCATATTCTGCGAGGGTGTAATTATTGGTAATTTTTAAAGTTTTGTTGGGTTGTTCTTGGTGAAAACTTGGAATCGGCTCCGTGTTTGGTTTTAATCTTTTTCCTTCGATACTTTGCAATAATTTTTGTTTGGCGGTTTCAAGATCGATACCGACTAAATCAATATAATTGATTGCGGCTAGCAAGCCACTGGTGATTTCTACTGGCTTTACTCGAATTGGGATTAATTTTCGCTGTACGCCAGTTGGATCTTGTGCAAATGCTGCTGCCCATTCTGGGGAGGTATATACTGACTCAAGAAAATTAGGGGAGAGTACTGCAATGGTTTGGTTAGTGTTTTTTAATGCATCATCCATTTCTAAGACAAAATTATTGCCCTTCTTAAAGTCCCACGCCTGGATAATAATTGTGTAGCCAGCTTTCTCAAGTTGCCAGGCAACCCAAGCTGCATTATCTTCGTCTGCCTTGTTATAGCTGATGAAGAAATCTTTCATGATCGATTTTTGTTTTTTGGTAAGAATGATGAATCTATCATAACTGATGGCGGATTCAAGTCATATCGCAATGCCTGAGAAAATGACGCTACAATAAAAAAGTTGTTTTTAATACTTTTTTTCTAAAAAGCACTGCTATTTTTTCAATACAGCGAGTGTTTCTACATGGGGGGTATGCGGAAACAAATCCACCAATTGAATTTCAGTGAGTGTCCATCCCTTTTGGGCGAAAGCCCAAGCATCACGTGCGAAGCTCTCGGGATCGCATGAGATGTAATAGATGGTTTTCAATGTGCAAAAATATTCAAAAAAGCCTTTCATGTTTTTCAGGCCAGCGCGTGGAGGATCGAGCATGAGAGTATCCGCATCGCTGATTACTTTTTTGATGGTTTTCCAAACGAAGGGCTTGAATAGATCGATTGACTGTGCGTCAACATTGGGCAGATGTTTGGTCTTGAGTTGCCGAATCGCGTCCAATTCCACTTCATAGGCAATGATCGAACGACAGCCCGAAGCCGCAAGGATTTCAGTGAAATTACCGGAACCGCAAAAACAGTTCGATGATTTTCTGCGGCGCGGGATTTTCTGCTATTTTGGCGCTGAGCCAAGCTTTGATCCAAGTATTTTGTTCGCTATTGCCTTGTTTGAAAGGGCGCTTGTGGTTGAGGCGAATGTGTTCAAAAGGCAGATCATCGTCGACGTCGATAAAACTCCAATCAAAATTCTTTACTGGCTGCCAATCGCTTTGGGGTAATTGGTCGCGTAGTTTATGCAATAACGATCTGCAGGTTTCATTTAGAACGAGGCAATCCTGAATCGGTGCAATTTGATGGGCGCCTTCTGTAACGAAACCGAGTTGATGGCCATCGGTCTTGACTTGGAAGCGGTTGCGGTAGCCATATTGCAATGGCGAAGGATGAACGGGGGGGATGGTGAGTTGTCCGGTATCAAACCCAACTCGCTTCATTGCATACATGAAACGGTTACGCTTTTGTTCGAGCTGGCTTGCATACGATGCGATCATCCATGGGCACCCTGCACAGGCGGTTTCTGTCGTTCCTAGAAATGGGCAAGGTGCGTGTTGGCGATCAACGGCAGGTTGAAGTAACTGAACTAGTTTCGCATAGCCATATTTTTTGTTTGGCAACCGTCGGTCAATGACTTCGAACTCACCGTAATCACCGGGCCACGTACCGGAAACAAAATAAGAAATACCATCTTGTTCATTTTGAACGACACCCAGGCCTTTTTGTGAGAGGTGTGTGATTTGACCCTTAAATGCCATGTGTTGTTATTTCCCGTATCGATACAATTTTTGAGGCGCATGGTCCCATAAGTCGATTGTGCCTGCAAGTAAGGCCTATGGCGGTAAAGTTTGAAACGGTGTGCTTTTTATCACTGTGCAGGAAGAGCAATGAAGCTATGTTAATACCAGATTGAAAGATCAGGAAGTGAGGTGATTGATTTCGCGCAATCACCTATTTTCATTGCGAGTCTATATAGGATCAATGATTCGTTAGTCTATCTTTAATCTAAATGTGTTTCTTTAAGTTATTCAATTATCGATTGGAGGTCAACATGTGTTATCAGAAGTATATTCTAAATCATTCAGATTCGATGATGGTACTCGATGCCAATGAATTAAATGCCGTTTCAGGCGGGTGGTGTGGAACACCGTATCCAGGTTCTTGGGGAATTCCTCCGGTGCCCCATCCAGATCCTTGGGCAAGTGTTTTTGACAGCAAGCTCTCGTTAGTGAGCTTAAACCCACAACCATTACCGCCTGCCGAAATTGGAGGATTTACCTTAGGTTATTAAAAATCAGAGGTGGGGGCAATTTGATTGGAGGCCAAGTGTTTTCGTTTTCCCTGCTTCTATTTCAAATTGCGCCCGACTTTTTCCTTTACTTGACGCTAACGGTTTTTTTTCTCTTTTGGTTGTCATTGATTGTTCCTGGTTTCGCATTCGTTCTCTTTGCTGATTCATTGCTGAGTCGGTAATAAATTCGCTATGCATTCGCTGCTGTAATCAATTTTTTAGATCTGTGTCTTTGTGGTTTTTCTCACTGCTAATTTATGAAATAAAAATTAATGTTGAGTCGGACTGAATGATGCATCGCTGAGTGATCTGAGCGTTAAGCGCATGAGCAACGTTGGAAATGACCAGCGAGGAATCATCAATCGGTTTATTTCAATTCATTTAATTTTTTCAAGGAGATTGATCATGTCACATCCACTGAGTGGTTCAGAGAAGCTGAAAGAAAAATGCCAGAGCATGGCAAGTTTGACCCCAGAAGAAATTACGCAGGTTGCTGGTGGTTTTTCATTTGGAGGATTCAATCTTTCTTCCTGGTGGATCCGCGGTATTCCAGCAGACATTTATAAATCAGGGTTGCAGCAGTTGCAAGTCAATGAAATGAATGTAGATCAACAGCAATTCTAAAAGGAGTATGGCAATGGGGCCAACTGGATTATCCCGCGTGTTACAGATTCATCCGACTCGGCAATGTAATTTGAGTTGTCTCCATTGCTACTCATCGTCTTCGCCGAATGAAAAAACGGAATTGCCACTTTCGTTATTGTGTGATGCTGTTTCAGATGCGGCAAGTGAAGGGTTTAATTATGTGAGTCTCTCGGGTGGGGAGCCTACACTTTATAGGCCGTTGCATGAATTATTGACGCATGCACGTCAAGTCGGTATGAGGACGGCCGTCACCACCAATGGCATGCTGCTGACTGAACGTAAAATAGAGCAATTACGTACGATGGTCGATGTGCTTGCGATTAGCATTGATGGCATTCCTAGCGCTCACAATAGGATTAGAGGCTCTCAGCATGCGTTTGAGACCATGCGATCACGTTTGCCAATGTTGCGTGCAGCTAACATGATGTTTGGTTTCATTTTTACCCTAACGCAATATAACTTGGATGAGCTTGATTGGGTTAGAGATTTTGCCGTGAATGAGGGCGCAAAATTACTGCAAATTCACCCGCTGGAGGAGGTAGGTAATGCGGCAATTATGCTGCGGGGTAATGCACCCGATGCAACGGAAAGCGCCTATGCCTGGATGCTTGCCCAGCAAAAAACAACGGAGGATTTTCAGATCCGAATAGATGTTGCATTTAGTGAAGCGATCAAGCAGCAACCCAACCTGGTGTTTGCTGGTGATATGACTGGATTTGAAGAAAAACCGATGGCTGATCTTATTTCACCCTTGGTGATTGAGGCTAATGGTACGGTTAGCCCGATTCAATACGGTTTTGCACGGAAGTATTCAGTAGGTAATTTAAAAATTTCGCCGCTGCGAACTTTGTTATCAAATTGGCGTAAGCAGGGATTACCTCAATTTCATGCGCTATGCCGCGATGTCTATGAGGAAATTGCAAGAGCGCCCGCACCTTTCTTCTTGGATTGGAATGGTTTGATTGGCAAACGAGCGGAAGAAGCCTTTTTGATTGAGCAACGTAGGATTAATTATTCTATGGGAATGTGAGTTTTTGCACAGTGAATTGATTGGGCAGGCTGTAAATTAGAGACTGTGGCGATTGATTGATGAAAGTAAGCTTGATCGATCGTGAATTGAATAATTTACGCATTGAGGAGAACGATCATGGATGAATTTAATTTTGATGAAATGATTTCATTGGATGATATTGAGGTGCATACGCTAACCACTGATGAATTGAATTTGATCACCGGTGGCATGATGAAAATGGATGAGGGATTCAATGAAACCAAGCTTGCTTCGTATAAAGATTTATATGGAGAAGTATGGTTTTGATGGTAAGTATCTATCCGTGCTATCGCGGTCTGAATTGCGATAGCGCAATTGAACGCTGCACGGCTTAGTTGTTTCTTTTTGAGAAGCTGAGAATATGCCTCGACCCTTTTTCCGCTCTGAAGCATTAGCCCATCAACGTGATGCGCTAAACGGTGAAGTATTGATCGCGCGTTCACCAACAATTCGTCTGTTGGTCTGGGTAGCGCTGCTATTCACAGTTGTGTTGCTAGGGCTGGCCTTTGGGGGAGAATATACTCGTAAAGCGCATGTGGTGGGCTATTTATCACCGACCACCGGTATGATTCGAATTTACTCGCCGCAGCTAGGTACCATACAGGAAAAACATGTGCGTGAGGGGCAATATGTTAAGCAAGGTGACCCTTTGCTGACAATTTCGAGTGAGCGCATGACAGTTGGTGCACGCGAAGTTCAAGCGACATTGCTGACTGAGCTGAAACAGCGACAAGTAAGTTTGCGGTTTGAACAAAGTAAACAAAGCGAGATTGATTCGCTTGCCGGGAGCGGTATCGCTGTACGCATTCGTGGGCTTGAAACAGAGATTCACGAGACACAGGCGCAATTAGCGCTGCAATCGAGTCGTGTCGCGAGTGCTGAGCGGATGGTGGCGCGCTATCAGCAGCTAGTTGCAGAACGATTTATGTCTGAAGTGGTATTGCAGCAGAAACAGGAAGAGTTGTTGGATCAACGCAATCAACTCGCGCAGATTAAACGTAACATTGCCAGTCTAAATCGTGAGTTGAATGCTGCTCGGGTGGAGTTGTCAGCTTCTGGATTGAAACAAGCCAATAATAAGGCTGCCATTGAACGGCAGATTTCTGAATTGGAACAGCAGCTTGCGGAAACGGATATTCGCCGCAGCATTACGTTAACTGCGCCTACTGAAGGGACAGTTACGACGTTGTTAACGGATATGGGGCAAATTGCACAACCGAATTTGCCGTTACTTTCGATCTTGCCTGCAAGCGCACAATTACAAGCTCAATTGCTAGTGCCAAGCCATTCTGTAGGATTTATCAAGCCAGGACAATCTGTTTCTTTGCGTTATCAAGCATTCCCTTATCAGCGTTTTGGGCATCATTTGGGTGAGATTATAGAGGTTGGTCGTTCCGTAATTCAACCCAATGAAGCCAATTTTCCGGTGCCTATCCAAGAATCGGTTTATCGTGTTACGGTGCGTTTACCGCAGCAACAGATCTTGGCCTATGGGCAAGGCATATCTTTGCAGCCGGAGATGGTGTTGGACGCTGATATTCATTTAGATCGACGGCGCTTGATCGAATGGGTATTTGACCCTTTATTATCGATTACAGGGCGTATCTGAGCATGCTTCATTTCTCATTGCGGCGGCGGACCCCCGTCATCTTACAAACTGAAGCGGCAGAGTGCGGGTTGGCGTGCTTGGCGATGATTGCGAGTTTCCATGGGCATCAAATCAATCTGAACGGATTACGGGCACAGTATGCCGCTTCACTGCGAGGGTCTACGCTCGCGGATTTGATTTGGATTGCTGAGCAATTAAAACTGGCATCACGGCCTTTGCGCCTTGATTTGGGTCAGTTAACTGAATTGAAATTGCCTTGTATCTTACATTGGAATTTTAATCATTTTGTGGTTTTGACACGCGTGCAACGTGATCGGGTCACGCTACATGATCCTGCTGCAGGTGAACAGGAATTGCTGTTGGCCGAGTTTTCAAAGCATTTTACGGGTATTGCACTTGAATTAACACCGACTAATGCGTTTGTTGCGCATAAGGAGATTCAACACGTCAGACTGCGGTCGTTGATTGGGCGGTTTCAGGGTTTGACTGGCGCAGTTACCCAAATCTTAATTCTTGCTTTGATACTACAAGTATTTGCTATTCTGGCACCTTTCTATATGCAATGGGTCGTTGATCACGCGCTGGTTGCGTATGATCATGATCTTGTGACCGTCTTGGGCATGGGGTTTCTGTTATTAGTGGTAGTGCAGGTGAGCGTGACCGCATTGAGAGCTTGGATACTGATGGTATTAAGTACAACGCTCAATCTACAAATGATGACAAATTTGTTTCATCACTTGATTCGCTTACCGATGCAGTGGTTCAATAAGCGTCACATTGGTGACATTGTGTCTCGTTTCGACTCGTTGAATGCCATTCAACGAACTTTAACAACCGGTTTTCTCGAAGCATTAATCGATGGTGTGATGGTACTGATTACATTAGGCATGATGCTTCTTTATAGTGTTAAGCTCGCGATGATCGCAATGATTGCAGCAGCATTATACGGGATACTGCGGTTAGTACTGTACCGCCCGCTCCGCTTAGCAACGGAAGATCATATCGTAAGAGGAGCAAAGCAGCAAAGTCATTTTCTTGAGACTGTACGAGGGATGCAAAGTATTAAGCTGTTTGCTTATGAGGCAACGCGTGCCGCCAATTGGCAAAATTTGGTGATCGATCAGTTCAACGCGAGCATTCGCACTCAACAGTTAAATATTTTATACCAAGGTTTAGATGGTCTTTTGTTTGGCCTAGAAAATATTATTACGATTTGGATTGGCGCGATGCTGATACTTGATACGGCAATGGGGAGCGGGTTTTCAATAGGAATGTTGTTTGCGTTCATTGCATATAAAACTCAGTTTGTACAAAGAATCTCAGCGCTTATTGAAAAAGGGCTGGAGTTACGTATGTTAAGTCTTCATACTGAGCGGGTAGGAGACGTTGCGCTGCAGCCGATTGAACAAGTGAGTGAGTTGCGCCCAGTTTCTGCTGTACCTCTAACGGGTCAGATAGAGGTTAAACATCTGGCTTTTCGACATACCGAAACGGACCCTTTGGTTTTGCAAGATGTTGAGTTTAGGATTCAGGCGGGTGAGTCAGTTGCAATTGTGGGCGCATCAGGTTGTGGTAAAACGACTTTGATTAAACTTATGCTGGGTTTGTTGCAGCCTACAGACGGGCAAATTGAAATTGACAGCGTGCCTTTGGATCGGATGGGTATAGCACGATACCGCCAGGCTGTGGCGAGTGTGATGCAAGATGATCAGCTTTTTGCAGGGTCAATTGCGGAGAATATTTGTTTTTTTGATGCAAATCCTGACTATGAGCGAATTATTACTAGCGCTCGTCTGGCTGCCATTCATGATGACATTATGGCGATGCCGATGCAATTCAATACATTGGTAGGTGATATGGGAGCCGTTCTTTCTGGCGGCCAGAAACAGCGGGTATTGCTGGCGCGCGCATTATATCGTCAACCAGTCATCCTTTTTCTGGATGAAGCAACGAGTCATCTCGATCTTCGTTGTGAGCAAGATGTTAATCAAGCGATTCGCACACTTAAACTAACACGAATTATTGTTGCGCACCGTCCCGAAACCATTGCGAGTGCAGATCGAGTGATTCGATTAGATGCCGGTAGAGTCGTGAGCGATACTATTGTTCCAACGATGGCTGATTGTCGCTCAGGGTTGCGGTTGGACCAATTGGAAAGTCAGTATGTCGTTGCTGCAAATTGAATATTGAAAATCTTAGATTGGAGAAAATCAACAAAAATTTGACAGTGAATTTGGCGTTTATTTGAGTAAAAATTCATGCGAATGTTGTTTTTTTACGGGATAATTAGTTCTAACATATTGGAAACATTACTAGAAAATAAATTTCTATTTTGTTGATATCTGATTGTTGTTATAATAGTACCTATATCAGGGGTGGGCTTATTGGCCCATTTTTTATTTGTGGTTGCGCTATGGCTTTGTACGAATTATTGGATTCAACATTGAATAATATGGGCTATGAATTGGTAGATGTGGAGTTTTCAACATCTGGCAAATTATTGCGTTTATTTGTAGACAAGGAAGGCGGAATTGCGATTGATGATTGTGTGGCAATCAGTAACCATTTAAGTCGGTTGCGGGTGGTAGAGCAAATTGATTATGGGCGACTTGAAGTTTCTTCGCCGGGCTTAGATCGGCCTCTCAAGAAAGAGCGTGATTTTGTGCGTTTTTTGGGTAGATCAATTAAGGTTAAATCGCATATTGCTTTACAAGGCCAGAGAAATTTTGTTGGAGTTCTGCGGGAAGTGAGTGACGGTAAATTGGGTTTGGAGATAGAAGGAAAAATTCTACGCATCGAGTTAAATAATTTAGATAAAGCACGGTTGGTTCCGGAACTATAGGCGTAATAAATATTTGGTTGGAGGAATATGAGCCGCGAGATTTTACTATTGGTAGATGCATTGGCGCATGAAAAGAATGTCAGTAAGGCCGTTGTTTTTACTGCTTTGGAGATGGCATTGGCGTCGGCTACTAAAAAACATTTCCGTGAAGATATTGAAGTACAGGTTAAGATAGAAAGAGATACTGGGAATTACCGATGCTTCCAAAGCAAACAAGTTGTACCGGATGATGCAGTAGAGAATTCTTTTCGGCAAATTGGGTTTAGTGAGGCTTTGAAACTTAATGCTGAGATTGAATTGGGTGGTTTTATTGAAGAGCCTATCGAAACATTAGAGTTTGATCGGATTGGTGCGCAAGCTGCAAAACAGGTTATTTTTCAAAAAATTCGAGATGCCGAACGAGAGCAGAATCTAAATGATTTTCTTGATCGTAAGGAATATTTGATTTCGGGTACGATCAAGCGTATGGAACGCGGAAATGCTATTGTGGAATCGGGCAGAATCGAAGCGATTTTACCTCGTGATCAAATGATTCCTAAAGAAAATTTGAGAGTGGGAGATCGAGTACGCGGTTATCTTCAGAGAGTTGATCGAACCTCGCGTGGTCCAAGTCTGGTCATATCTCGGATTTCTCCTGAATTTCTCATTAAGCTATTTCAACTAGAAGTGCCAGAGATAGAAGAAAAATTGCTGGAAATCAAAGCTGCGGCCAGAGATCCAGGTTCACGTGCCAAAATTGCGGTGAAATCAAACGATCCAAGAATTGACCCCATTGGAACTTGTGTCGGGATGCGTGGTTCAAGAGTTCAGTCGGTTATAACGGAATTGACAGGTGAGCGGATTGATATCATTCTATGGGCAGAAGATCCTGCTACTTATGTGGTCAATGCGCTTGCTCCAGCGGAGATCAGTAGCATCGTTGTCGATGAGGATAAACACGCAATGGATATCGTTGTTAATGATGAGAATTTGGCGCAAGCTATAGGGCGAGGTGGTCAGAACGTGCGCCTTGCTTCTGAATTAACAGGGTGGTTACTGAATATCATGACAGAAGATGAATCACAGAAACGAAATGAAGAAGAGACTTCTGCCATTAGTAAGCTGTTCATGGATAAATTGGATGTTGATGAAGAGGTGGCCACAATCCTCGTGGAGGAAGGGTTTTCTTCCTTAGAAGAAATTGCTTATGTTCCACTCGAAGAAATGCTTGAAATCGAAGTGCTTGATGAAGAGACAATAACTGAATTACGTGATCGAGCGAGTAATGCGTTGCTTACCGCTGCCATTGCGACAGAAGAGAAAATTGAGCGTGTTACCGAGGACCTACTCGCTTTGGAAGGAATGGATATTCAGCTTGTTCGGGAACTTGCGGCAAAAGGTATTAACACACAAGAAGAGCTAGCAGATTTAGCAGCAGATGATTTGGTTGAAATGACGGGTATCGATATTGAGCGGGCAAATCAGATTATTATCAAGGCTCGAGAGCCTTGGTTTGTGTAGAACTTCCATCATGGCAAGTATGGGGTTGTTATCACTTTCGTCAGTTAAAACCTCAACAAATGCAGGAATAGGTTTGCAATTTATAAATTTGGAGTGAGTGAAGGGTTTTTGATGTCTCAAATAACGGTTGAACAATTTGCCAATGAGTTAGGTATGCTGCCTGACGCGCTTCTGGAGCAACTTCAGACTGCAGGTGTCAGTAAGCAATCTGGCGGAGAAATTATTACGGATGGTGATAAAAAGCAGCTGCTCGAATATCTTCGTAAGTCCCATGGTTCTTCAGAAACGACAAAGAAGAAAATTGCATTGACTCGCAAAAAAACAACTGAAATAAAAAAATCTGATGTGGCAGGTAAACAGCGCACCATCGAAGTTAAGGTTAGGAAAACGCGTGTCTATACAAAGCCTGTTGAACAGGCAGTTGAGCAGGCTGAAAACAAAGAAATTGAACCGGTAGCTCCTCCTATAGCAGCTTCTGTTTCTACGCCGGAGACACCTTCTGTATCTGTACGGAAGTCTATTATTAGTGCTGATGAGCTAGCTCAGCGCGAGGAAGAGGCGAGGCGCCATGCTAAATTGATGGAGCTTCAAGAAATTGAATTTAGAAAAAAAACTGAGAAGAAGGTGCAACCGAAGATTAGTGAAGTTGCAAAAGAAGAGCCTAAGGCAGAGGCTCCTATAGAAAAAGTAATAAATGCAGTAGAACCGGTATCTCAACCGGGGGTACAAACTAAACCAATTATTACGGTTAAACATGAAGATAAACCGGAGAAGAAGAAAAAACAAATTAGACAGCAGAATCTGCAGAGCGAAGAAACAGGTAAGCGGCGTGAAATAAAAAAACATGATTTAAACCAGATAGATGGTTGGCGTATTCGCAAAAGCAATAAAAATGCGAAGGCAAGCTCAAATGAGAGCGCTGAGTTACATCGATTTACTGAACCGACGGAACCGATTAAATACGAAGTGATGGTGCCTGAAACGATTTCAGTTGGCGCGCTTGCTCAAAAAATGTCGGTTAAAGCTGCTGAAGTAATCCGAGTTTTAATGAAAATGGGTAGTATGGTAACGATTAATCAAATGCTTGATCAAGATACGGCAATGATCGTTGTTGAGGAATTGGGCCATATTGCCAAATATGCGGCGCCTGATAACCCCGAGTCCTATCTAGAAGAAGAGAAAATTTCTCAGTCGAATGCCATAGCTGAACCGCGCGCGCCTGTCGTAACAGTTATGGGACACGTAGACCATGGCAAAACATCATTACTGGATTATATTCGAAGAACGCGTGTTGCGGGTGGGGAAGCAGGAGGAATTACTCAGCATATTGGAGCTTATCATGTTGAGACGGCGCATGGGATGATCACATTCTTGGATACGCCAGGACATGAGGCTTTCACGGCGATGAGAGCGCGAGGCGCTAAGATTACAGATATTGTTGTGTTAGTAGTTGCTGCGGATGATGGAGTAATGCCACAAACGATAGAAGCGATTCATCATGCTAAAGCGGCAAAAATACCGATAGTGGTTGCTGTCAATAAGATGGATAAGCCTGAAGCCAATTTTGAGCGTATTAAACAAGAGCTAGTTACTCATGGCGTAGTTGCTGAGGATTGGGGCGGAGAGGTTATTTTTGTCGGCGTTTCTGCAAAAACAGGTTTGGGAATTGATGAGCTTCTAGAAAGTATTTTGCTGCAAGCAGAAGTGCTTGAACTTAAGGCGGTCAAAGCAGCGCCTGCTAAAGGGGTTGTTATTGAATCACGGTTGGATAAAGGGCGAGGGCCGGTAGCTACGATCTTGATACAGTCGGGAACGTTAAAGCGAGGCGATGTATTACTGACCGGTGCAGCCTTTGGAAGAGTTAGAGCTATGTTGGATGAAAGTGGTAATCCGATTGAGCGTGCGAGTACGTCTATTCCTGTAGAAATTCAGGGTTTATCGGATGTGGCAGTTGCAGGTGAGACGGTTCTCGCATTAGAAGATGAGCGTCGTGCAAGAGAAATTGCGCTTTTCCGTCAGGGTAAATTTAGAGATGTAAGGCTTGATCAGCGTCAAGTGGCTAAAATGGAGGAGGTATTCAATCAGAAAGATGATATAAAAATACTTAATCTGATCATTAAAGCTGATGCGCAGGGATCAACTGAGGCGCTGGCATATGCTTTGCAGAAGCTTGCTACGGATGAAGTGAAAATTAATATCATTCATAGTGGTGTGGGAGCAATTATTGAATCAGATATTAATCTGGCACTCGCTTCAAAAGCAATTATCATTGGGTTCAACAGTCGAGCTGACGCTGGGGCTAGGAAGCTGGTAGCCACGACTGGTGTTGACGTTCACTATTATAACGTGATTTACGATGCGGTCGATGAGATCAAAAAAGCCCTTTCGGGAATGCTGCTGCCTGAACGTAAAGAAAATATTATCGGGCTGATTGATATCAGAGAGATATTTAGAATCTCAAAAATTGGTGTAATTGCCGGGTGTTATGTTCTCGAAGGTCTGGTCAAACGAGATTCGATGGTTCGAGTATTGCGAGATGGAGTCGTGACCCATAGCTGTGCGCTTGATTCTTTAAAACGTTTTAAAGATGATGTAAGAGAAGTAAAGGCGGGGTTTGAATGCGGGTTATCACTCAAAAATTATAATGATATTCAAGTTGGTGATCAGCTTGAGATCTATGAAGTCGTTGAAGTGATGCGGACTTTATAATTGATGAATGCATTGTCGTCAAAAGGCCATGCGCGCGCGCTACGGGTAGCTGACCAGATTCAGCGAGAATTGGCCGGTTTGATCCATCAAGAATTAAAAGACCCTCGTATCGGAATGATAACAATCACAGATGTCGAAGTGACAAGAGATTATTCGCATGCAAAGATTTTTTATACTTCGCTGAATGATAATGCTGACCATAGTGAAATTGAGGCAGGATTACGGCGCGCAAATGGTTACTTAAGAAAACAATTAGCTAGCAGAATCAAGTTGAGAGTTTTTCCACAATTACATTTTGTTTACGACCAATCCATTGAACGAGGCGTATATCTTTCACATCTGATTGATGTAGCGAACGGGAGAATCTGAATTAGATTTTCAAAATTGAATTGTGGGTAATTTGTTGGTTAATCCTCATTCTTCTCTAAAATCTTGGACTAAGCGTAAGATTAGTGGAGTTTTGCTACTTAATAAGCCAAAACATATTAGTTCTAATCGTGCACTGCAAGTAATAAAACGTTTTTATCGAGCCTTTAAAGCGGGGCACGCGGGAACACTTGATCCAATGGCGACAGGTTTGTTAACGATATGCTTTGGTGAAGCGACAAAGTTTTCATCAATGTTGCTAAATGCAGATAAAACGTATCTTGCCACATTGAAACTCGGGTATATCAGTACGACAGGTGATGCAGAGGGTGAAATTAGATCTGTTAATGATTTATTTGAAAATAAGGTAGGATTAGAGCACGCTCAGATCCAGAAAGTCCTTAATCATTTTCTTGGTAAAACCAATCAAACTGCGCCTCTTTTTAGTGCGCTCAAGCTCAATGGTAAGCCTTTATATCGTTACGCGCGTGAAAATATTTTAGTAGAGCGGAAGGTGCGTGAAGTAAATATTTACGATATAAATTTGATAAAATGCGAGAATGACGAATTGACGATTCGGGTTAGATGTGGTTCCGGAACCTATATTCGTACCTTGGCTGAGAATATCGGGAAAGCAATGGGATGGGGCGGTGCATACCTAACAGACCTTTGCAGGAGTCAGGTTGGATCATTCTGCTTAGATCAGGCGTATGGGTTTAACCAATTTCAGGGTGATGTAAATGTGCAGCATGATTTATTTCTCCATCCGGTTGATTCTCTCTTACAAGGATATCACTCAGTGATATTAAGTGAGGAACAGGTTAATCTGTTACTTAATGGTCAAGCTGTGAGTAGAGAAAATAAGCAAGAGCTAATGGTAGGTAATAAAGTTAAATTATATGACCCACAAGGAAATTTCCTTGGGATTGGGGAGACTATTCAAGCAGATCGAATAGCGCCTAAACGACTGGTGTCGCATTAAATATTACTCCGGTATCGAGTTTCATGTTTTTGTCTGTAAAGGATTAAGTAATTTTGTTGGGTTTTGAACTGCAATTGAGTTTTACTGAATAGTAAATGCTGACAGCTACCAATTTAGAGTGCGTACGCGGAGGGCACGTTTTATTCACTGATCTTAATTTTTCGGTGAAATCAGGTGAATTACTACAAATTCATGGGCCCAATGGTAGCGGTAAGACAAGTTTATTGAGAATGCTATGTGGGCTAACGCAACCGAACACTGGGAAGATTACTTGGAATGACTCAAATATTCGATCACTTGGAGAGCAGTACTACAGCAGCCTTACTTATTTGGGGCATATGATTGGAATAAAGGATGATCTAACGGCAATTGAGAATTTATCGATTTCGTGTGCGTTGGCTGGTTTGGAAGTTGATAACAAAATGGCGCTTGATGCATTGCAGCAGATTGGTTTGAAGGGACGAGAAAATTTACTGGCTCGCGTATTATCACAAGGCCAAAGAAGAAGGGTATCTTTGGCTAGATTATTGCTGGTTAAAACAAAATTGTGGATTTTAGATGAGCCACTTACAGCGTTGGATGTAACAGCTATAAAATTAATTAAAGAAAAGCTAGAATGGTTTCTTGCTCAAGGTGGGATGGTAATACTGACGACACATCAAGACATCGATATTTCAGCAGCTGCGATTCATCATCTCCATTTGAATTGAAACAAAATGTTGATGTGGATAATTAGAAGAGACTTGATGTTGGCGATGCGTCGCCAAGCTGATGTGTTGATTACGTTGTTTTTTTTTATTATCGTGGTAAGCCTATTTCCACTAGGTGTTGGTCCAGAGATGAATATTCTAAGAGCCATAGCACCTGGCGTATTATGGGTGGCTGCATTGCTGGCATCAATGTTGTCGCTTGGTCGATTGTTTTCCATTGATTATATGGATGGCACATTAGAGCAACTGTTAATTTCACCATCACCGCTGTTTCTGTTGGTGTTGGGGAAAATGGTCTCGCATTGGTTGGTTTCCGGCTTACCTTTAGTGTTAATGGCGCCAATTCTTGGTATTCAATACGATTTATCGATGGAGGCATTGTCCGTTCTAACGCTTTCATTATTAATAGGTACTCCAATACTAAGTTTGATCGGCGCAATTGGCGCAGCGCTGACATTGGGAGTTAGAGGAGGTGGCGTATTGGTCTCATTATTAGTATTGCCACTTTATATCCCAATATTAATTTTTGGAGCCGGTGCAGTTGAAGCAAGCGCTGCGGGTTTAGGTTATGATGCACACTTTTCATTACTCGGCGCTTTTTTATTAGTTTCACTCGTCTTTGCTCCGTGGGCTGCGGCCGCATCGCTTAGGATTTCGATGGAGTAGAATATTTTTTAGTAAATTTATAAAATTAGTCAGTATGTCAATAAATTGGTATAAGTATGCAGCACCTTCGAGTTTTTATTTCTTGGCGGGAAAGTTAATTCCTTTTTTTACTGTTTTAGCAGTAATCCTTCTCGTTGCGGGGCTATACATTGGTTTTTTTGTAGCGCCAACGGATTTCCAACAGGGAGAGGCTTATCGCATTATTTTTATTCATGTTCCAGCGGCGTGGATGTCGATGTTTTTGTACGTAGTTATGGCTTTCTGGGCAGGGATAGGGTTGGCGTTTAATACTCGACTTTCGTCCATGTTTGCTACAGCTATCGCACCGACAGGCGCTTTGTTTACATTCATCGCTTTATGGACCGGCGCATGGTGGGGTAAGCCAATGTGGGGGACTTGGTGGGTTTGGGATGCTAGGTTGACTTCTGAATTGATATTATTATTTTTGTATATTGGATTTATGTCGCTGCAAGCTGCGATTGATGATCCGCGCAGAGCTGATAAAGCAGGCGCTGTAATAGCATTGGTGGGGGTTGTTAACATTCCGATTATCTATTTCTCCGTTCAGTGGTGGAATACACTGCATCAAGGCGCATCTGTTAGTGTGATGCAATCACCTAAAATGGCGACTGCAATGTTAGTTGGAATGTTAGTAATGGTATTAGCTGCCTGGATGTATTCCATCGCATTAATCTTGCTTAGAGCGCGGAATATCATATTGGAACGTGAGAGTCATACGAGCTGGGTAGCTGAATTAAAGGAAACAACGCGATGATCTGGAATAGTTGGTCCGATTTTTTTAATATGGGCGGATATGGGCTCTATGTTTGGGGTTCTTATCTGGTTACATTTATGTGCGTCATAGGCGAGATTCTAATAGCTAAAAGAAGAGCTAGAACTTTAAGACAGCAACTGAGTCTCACAAAAGAATCAATTTTAAGAGAGAGAAAAGATGAAGCCACGTCATAAGAAGATGGCAATTATAGCCTTTAGTCTTGCTGCATTAACCGGTGCAGCAATGTTAGTGTTGAATGTATTCCAAAGTAATCTTGTGTTTTTCTTTAGCCCAACTCAGGTTGTAGCAAAGGAAGCACCGATTGGAAAAAGTTTCCGAATTGGTGGATTGGTAGAAGAAGGGAGCGTCAAACGCCAAGGCAACTCGACGACAGTTAATTTTGCAATTACCGATACTGCAGAAACTATAAAAGTTGTGTATACCGGGATACTTCCTGACTTGTTTAAAGAAGGGAAAGGAGTTGTGGCTCAGGGGAAAGTAGCGAGTGACGGCATTTTTTATGCTGATGAAGTTCTTGCGAAACACGATGAAAATTATATGCCTCCAGAAGCAGCTGTTGCGCTTGAACAAGCAGCAAAAGCTCAAAAATCAATACAAAATTAATCGAATAATCTTTTTCCATTAATCATTATAGAACTTAATAATTATGATCCCAGAACTTGGTAATTTTGCTTTGATCCTTGCAATGTTATTAGCATTGATTCAGGGCACGCTTCCGTTGATCGGCGCAACTCGTGGTATTCCTACTTGGATAGCGATAGCACGGCCAGTAGTGCAAGGTCAGTTGGTGTTTATTGCAATCGCATTCGGATGCTTAGCTTATTCTTTTGTTAATAATGATTTTTCGGTACTCAATGTTGCATCCCATTCCAATTCTGAGTTACCGCTTCATTTTAGATTTGCAGCAACTTGGGGATCACATGAAGGTTCGTTATTGTTATGGATATTCTTGTTATCAGGCTGGTCCGTTGCAGTCAGTGTATTTAGTAAGCAATTACCTGATGATATGGTTGCAAGGGTTTTAGGTGTTTTGGGATTGGTTAGTGTTGGATTTTTGTTATTTTTATTATTTACTTCTAACCCGTTTGATCGTTTACTACCTGCTGCGCTTGAAGGGAGTGACTTGAATCCGCTGTTACAAGATCCTGGAATGGTAATGCATCCTCCAATGCTTTATATGGGATATGTTGGTTTTTCTGTTGCATTTGCTTTCGCGATTGCTGCGTTAATGAGTGGTCAGCTTGATGCGGCATGGGCTAGGTGGTCGCGTCCTTGGACAACTGTAGCATGGGTATTTTTGACGATTGGTATTATGATTGGTAGCTGGTGGGCTTATTATGAATTGGGTTGGGGTGGTTGGTGGTTCTGGGACCCTGTCGAGAATGCATCTTTTATGCCATGGCTAGTTGGAACAGCGCTGGTTCACTCTTTGGCGGTAACTGAGAAACGGGGCAGTTTCAAAAGTTGGACAGTTTTGCTGGCAATTACGGCATTCTCACTGAGCCTATTGGGTACGTTCTTGGTGCGCTCGGGTGTGTTGACCTCAGTTCATGCTTTTGCCACAGATCCTGCTCGCGGTATTTTCATTTTAGTTTATTTAGTAGTGATTGTAGGCTTCTCACTGACGTTGTTTGCATGGCGCGCACCTAAAGTAGGATTGGGGGGTGATTTTCAGCTAGTGTCACGTGAGACCATGTTATTGTCTAATAATGTGTTATTGCTCGTGGCTGCTGGAAGTGTCATGTTAGGCACGCTTTATCCTTTATTAATGGATGCATTGAATTTAGGCAAGATATCCGTTGGCCCTCCATATTTTGAAACAATATTTGTTCCTTTGATGGCTCCTGCTATTTTCTTGATTGGCCTAGGGCCAATTGCCCGATGGAAGCAGGCAAACTTACCATCATTAGTCACGCGCTTGCGTTGGGCGTTTCTGATTAGTCTGGTAAGCGCATTAACTTTGCCGCTTTTGATGAATGAATGGAAACCGATGGTTAGTTTTGGTCTGCTTTTAGCGTTTTGGATTATTACAAGTATTGTAGTCAATATTAAACACCGCATTCAAAATAGTGGGCAAGGAAGTTTTTTTGCAAAGCTAGCGCGCCAATCCTCGAGTTACTATGGAATGCATTGTGCACACTTAGGTGTTGCGGCTTTCATAATAGGCGTAACGATGGTTAATGGTTATGAAACTGAGAAAGATGTGCGGATGGAACTTGGCAATGTTGTGTCAATCGGTGGATATACCTTCAGGTTTAATGGAACAACGAATGAACCTGGGCCAAACTACAAGGCGATAAAAGGTGATATTGATGTGCTGAAAGGTGATACCGTAGTGCGCAAATTATATCCCGAGAAAAGAACTTACAATGCATCTGGTATGGTTATGACAGAAGCTGCAATCGATGCTGGGATTGTAAGAGATTTATATATTGCGTTGGGAGAGCCGCTAGATAATGGCGCTTGGGTTGTGCGTGTGTACCATAAACCGTTTATCATTTGGATATGGCTTGGTTGTATTTTAATGGCACTTGGGGGAATTCTTGCTATTACGGATCGCCGTTATCGCTTTAACATTATCAGAAAGAAAGAATCTGAAACCCGCCAGGCAAATGAGAAGGAAGTAGTATCGATACCAAATTCTGCTGATGTTGCAATTAACGCTACAATTGTTTCAGAAGGTAAGAGTCTATGACGCGCTTCTTGTTGCCATTAGCAGTATTTATTGTATTAGTGGTTTTTTTAGGAGTAGGCTTAACTCTTAATCCACGTCAGGTTCCTTCTCCACTGATTGATAAACCAGCACCTGTTTTTGAATTACAGCAATTACATGATCCTGCAAAGACGCTAGCATCACAAGATAATATGGGTAAGGTCTGGATGCTAAATGTTTGGGCCTCATGGTGTGTAGCGTGTCGTGATGAGCATCCATTGCTAGTTCAGCTTGCTAAATTTGGCATAGTTCCAATTTATGGATTGAATTATAAAGATGAACGAAGTACCGCAATTCAGTGGTTGAAGCAATATGGCGATCCTTATACGGTAAGTATCATTGATGCTGATGGAAAAGTTGGGATCGATTATGGGGTATATGGAGTTCCTGAAACTTATGTTATTGATAAGAAGGGAATTATTCGCTATAAACATATTGGACCCGTCACAGTGAAATCACTGGAAGATAAAATCCTACCCTTGATAAAAGAATTGCAAGGTTGAATTAATGAATTATAAAAACGATCATTTTGTATCAAGCTGGCAGATGCTGCATGTCATTGCGTTAATATTAATTTTTTTTGTACAAGTAAGTTTTGCCAATGAAGCTGTTCCGGTAGCCGAAGACCCCGTATTAGAAAAGCGTTTGATTGAGCTTTCGGAGAATTTGCGCTGTTTAGTTTGCCAGAATGAATCACTTGCTGGCTCACGAGCTGATTTTGCGAATGATCTGAGACGAGAAATTAGAGAGCAAATGAAAGCAAATAAAAGTGATGAAGAAATAGTCAATTTTCTTGTTGCGCGATATGGTGATTTCGTTCTCTATAATCCGCCATTTAAACCAACTACAGTATTGCTATGGCTCGGTCCTGTTTTATTGTTTCTAGGAGCAATTCTTACTTTGATTCTATATCTAAGACGTCGTCGGTCGCTAGTTTCTGAAGAGCCGCAGCAATTATCTGAGAGTCAGCAGCTACAAGCAGAAACCTTAATTAGAAAAATAGAGAAGGAATAAAGAGGGATGACCACATTTTGGATTGTTGCGGGTGTTTTTATTGTTGCTGCATTAATGTTCGTTTTACCAACTTTGATCAAAAGTCGGCATGGAAAAATAACTACGCTAGAGCGCCAAACAGCGAATATCGCCATTTATCGTGATCAAATTGCTGAATTGAATGCGGACTTGAATAATGATGTTTTATCTAAAGAGCAATTTGAAAAAAGTAAACAAGAATTGCAAAAAAGAATGTTGCAAGACGTCAACATATCCAGTCCTGGACCAGATACTCATACATTACCGAATAATAATACGCGTAGTTTTGTGACTGCGATAATAATCGTGCTCGCGATTCCATTAACAGCAGTGTCTTTGTACATGGCAGTTGGTGATACGCGAGGGTTGTTACCACAATCGCAGCTTGCGAATGCAACACAATTTCATTCTGAAAATATGGCTGAAATGCCTCAAGGACATGCTGAGATTAAGTCGGTTGTTGATAATCTAGTAGCGCGTTTGCAAGATAATCCGGAAGATATTGAAGGATGGGTCATGTTAGGCCGAACCTATGCCATATTAGGTCAATTCCAACAAGCGAGCGCGACTTACGCTAAGTTAGTCGAGATGATTCCAGATAATGCGCAATTACTAAGTGATTATGCAGATGTGTTGGCTATGACAAATAATGGAAGTTTGGTAGGTAAGCCTGAAGAACTGATTATGCAAGCACTGAGCTTTGATCCAGATTACCCAAAGGCGCTTGCGTTGGCTGGAACAGTTGAGTTTGAAAAAGAAAATTATGAGCAAGCAGTTGGCTTTTGGCAAAGATTACTAGCGCTTATCCCCCAAGACTCTGAATTAGCGACTTCAGTGGATGGTAGTATCAAGCAAGCTAAGGCGCTAGCAACTAAAGGAGGAAAGGAAGATCATCCAGTACAGTTAGCTCAGAATTCGAAAATTTCAAGCGATCTTCCACACGATATAGCATCAGCAGATGAAGTTACTGTGGCAACAAGTGCTGTTGCGGCATCAAAAATATCGGGGAAAGTGATTATTAATTCTGATTTAGCGGGTAAAGTATCTGCTACAGATATTTTATTCGTTTTTGCACGGGCGAAAACAGGGCCTAAAATGCCTTTAGCAATTCTCAGATTAAACGCTAAGGATTTACCAGCAGCTTTCTCACTTGATGATAATATGGCTATGACACCCACAATGAAAATGTCTAGTTTTCCTGAAGTAGTCATAGGCGCTAGAGTAAGCAAGTCTGGTCAGGCAGTTCCGGTGAGTGGTGATCTAGAAGGTTTTAGTCAACCCGTTAAATTGGGCGATAAAGATGTTTTGATCACGATTGATCAAGTTGTCCCATAAGCAATTTACTATTAGTGCATATTTCTACGATGTTACTGACATGATATCCAATTTCGAGCTTGAATCTACTGGAGATAAAATTTTCCGGTTAACAGATTATCGTGGTAAGAAACTGGTAATTTATTTTTATCCAAAGGATGACACACCGGGGTGTACAACTGAAAGTAAGCAATTTAGCGATTTGTACGAACAATTTAAAGCGCTTAATTGTGAAATTGTTGGGATTTCGAGGGATAGCCTTAAGTCACACGAAAATTTCAAAGAGAAGCTAGAGTTACCATTTAATTTATTAAGCGATTCAAGTGAAACAGTTTGTAATCATTTTGAGGTTATGAAGCTGAAAAATATGTATGGTAAGCAAGTCCGCGGTATTGAACGGAGTACTTTCGTGGTAGATGAGCAAGGTAAGCTAATAAAAGAATGGCGTGGAGTGAAAGTGCCAGGTCATGTTGAGGAAGTGTTATCATTTATTAAATCACTTTGAATTGGGATTTCATCAGCTTGATAATAAATGTTTGATTGATTCTTTTTCTTCAAGGAGTTCTTGGTAGGTTGTGAGCATTTTTGCTTTAGATCGACTACTAATCTCAAGTTCCTGGACAATTTTATAAGTACCATTTTGGCAAGTAACGGGAAATCCATAAATGACTTCTTCAGGTATACCATAACTACCATCGGAAGGTATTCCCATTGTTACCCAGTCATTTTCTCGGGTCCCGATTAACCAATCATGTATGTGATTAATAATTGCATTGGCTGCACTCGCCGCGCTTGATAATCCACCTCTCGCTTCGATAATAGCTGAGCCACGATTTTGCACAGTTGGAAGAAAATAATTTTCTATCCATTCGAAATCTCTAATAAGACTAACTATTCTCTCACCTTTAACTTCGGTATGATCAATATCAGGGAACTGAGTTGAAGAGTGATTGCCCCAGATAATCATTTTTCTAATTTCTGTAACCGGTTGATTAACTTTAATCGCTACCTGAGACAGTGCGCGATTATGGTCTAAACGGAGCATGGCTGAAAAGTTAGTCATCGGTAGCTTAGGCGCATTTTTCATCGCAATATATGCATTCGTATTGGCTGGGTTGCCGACAACAAGTACTTTTACGTTTGGATCAGCTACTTCATTGAGTGCCTTCCCTTGTGCACTGAATATTATGCTGTTAGCGGTTAACAGATCCTTACGTTCCATTCCTTTTGGTTCGTGGTCGTGCACCCACTAGAATCGCAATATTTGCTTTATCGAAAGCGACAAGCGGATCATCAGTTTTGATAACATCTAGCAGGAGCGGAAAGGCACAATCAATAAGCTCCATAATGATGCCATTGAGAAAACCTTGTGATTCAGTAACATCCAGCAAACGAAGAATAATGGGTTGGTCATTACCAAGCATGTCTCCAGCCGCTATTCTAAACAATAAGCTGTAGCCAATCTGCCCAGCTGCGCCTGTGACTGCAATGCAAACAGGAGGTTTCATACTATCAATTTTTAATTAAATGTATTTTGTATAGTATATCGAAGTATCGTGGTTTAGTCAGGACTCAAAGCGATTTCTACCAAAAACTAATTGAACATTATTTATAGGTTTCTACTATCGCAATGCATACTGTTCAATCATTTTGTTTGATTGATTCTAAGCTAGATAATGATTCAGGGATGAAGACTTAGTCATGGTAGGGTGCATCGTGGTAAAGTTTGTGGGAAATGTTGTCTTCACTTAAGAGGTAGAGTGTGACTGAATTTATGTATCATTCAAAATCTAGAACGTAAGATACGTAATCAGTAATTTTCCCTGGGATGATATTCAACACGCTAAATGATTTATTATTTAAGGCAATACGTTAATATAGGTATAGAGAAAAGGACAACAATATCATGACATATACTCACGATCAGATTCTGCCAAAAGGTACACATATTGGTGTCTATGAAATTCAAGATAAGAAAGAAACGACGGCATTTGATATTACTTACCGTGCTTGGAATCATCATTTAAAAGAACAAGTTGAAATACTTGAATATTTTCCTCAGGAGCTTGCGTTACGTACTGATGGTAGTCAAGTTATCGAATGCAAGCTCCCATCGAATAAGGAAGATTACGACCTGGGCTTGAGAGCTTTTTTAGATCTAGGTAATGTACTTACTCACGTTGAACATCGGAACATTGCTACTGCTGAAAATATCCTGGAACATAACGGGACAGCCTACTTGATAATGCATCGTTATGAAGGTAAATCACTTTCTCGCATGCTAGAGTCGTCAATTGTTTTTGAAGAGACAGAAATCAAATTCATATTGATATCGATCTTAAACGCCTTAAAAAAACTGCATGAATGCAATTTTATTCATGGAGGAATCCAGCCTACATCTATTTTCTTGAAAAAAGATGGCGAGCCCATCTTAATGTGTTTCTTATCTGCTCGGCAGGTTATCGCAAAGCGGTTAAGTGAAGATGTTTCTGCCTTAATTACTGCGTATTCACCAGTGGAACAGTATGAACTTGTAGCAGAAACTGGACCCGCAACCGATTTTTATTCACTGGGTGCGACGCTATATCGGTGTATTTCCAATCAGGAACCGGTATCTGCGCAAGAGCGGTTAAATGCAATTAATCGAGGGGAGTCTGATCCTTTGATTTCGCTTTCCGAATTGCCAGGCTTAACTTTAAGTCTTCCAATCACGAGAGCAATCGATTGGATGTTGAAGCTTCATTATAGTGACCGACCTCAATCGGTGGTGGAGTTAATGGCGCTAATCGATAAAGTAATCACCAAGGATCAGGTGCAAGCAAATATTGCTGGTGTAGACGCCATTGATGGTTCTGATAAGCATAAGATAACTAAAAGTGGGTTGGGTTTGGCAATAGGAGTGAGTATTGCTGCATTCATTGTGATTGGATTATGGTTTAGTGAGAAAAATCGGATTGGGTCGAGGAGAGAGAGGGTATTGATACCGCTGAGATAACCGAATCAATATTGCCAAATGAGCGGCATGCTAAAGATTTGGATAATGATCAATCAAGCAAAATATCTCCTAGGGATTCATTTTTACCGTCTGATAGTTCTTTAGAAGATGAAGATCATAAAGTAGAGAGCGCAACGGTTGAATCAAAGTGAAAGGAAATCAGCAGCCAATCATGGCTAATTTGCCAGCAAAAGAATCAGCACAACCGTTGGCGGACGATTTGATTGATAAGAGTGTTATCAAGTTACATTTAAACGCTGCAGAGAAAGCTATGAGGGCTTCTCGTTTTACGACACCCGCTAAAGATAATGCATTTAAGCATTATCAGATGGTACTTGCTATTGATGCGCATAATGATATCGCCCAGGCAGGCTTAAGGAGAATTGTAGATCGTTATATCCAATTTATCGCTAAAGCCAGACTAGAAGGAAGGATGGCAGATGTGCAGCTCTACTTAGATAGAGCTGAAAGTGTGCTTCCTGATGATGTACGATTAGAAAAAATTAGATTGGAATTGGAGACTGCAGCACATTAAACGCATACTTAATCTAACAAATGGGAGGAGGAGGGTTACACTCGTTATGACTATAAGCGGGTGTAAGTAGTACTGAGGTTGTACAACAACCCAATTTGAATGTTTCAGTTGATCAACAGTTCATTGATCTTAAAAAAAAGCTTATGATTCGTGAGTGTTGATTGACAAGGAATTTCAGTCTCAAAAAGCTCGACTAATTGATAGTATTCGCTAAAAGTTAGGAGAAAATTTGAGATGGCGATGAAATTGACAGTTTTAGCTTTGGTATTAATTTCTTTAGTTACGGGTTGTGCTTTTGGTGGGGACGCATCAGTAAATATACAAGGAACGTCAACGATAACAATGGGATAGGAAGCTGCAGGATCTGCAGTGTGCACTTACGGAAAATGCAATCACTCAAGAAGAATATGAGGCTGCGAAAAAAGCTTTACTTCGTCGTTTTAGATAATAGCTATAAATTTTAAATTATTATCTTTTTTGTAGCTGAAATTTGTTTCTCGATAGGATGATAAATCGATATTAATAAAATAAATAAAGGGCACATTCCCTAGTGCTGGAAAGGTTATTCATGGACAGGCTTGTGATTAAAGTGTATAGTTAATATGCTGCATCTGCTTCTGGTTTTTTTGTTTGTGATAGTTGGAGTTTATGCGGCTGCGGTAATGTGGGAAGCAGTACCGAAAAAAAGAATGGCGCTTCTGACTAGATAACATTGCGCAATTTTTAAAATTTATGGAGGGATATATGAATAATAAAGCTGTACAAGCAGTGATTGGCCTAGGGCTGCTGTGTTTTACTGCTTCTGTTGCGTTTGCAGCAAAGCATGATATTTCAAAATTGCCACGTGTAAAACAAACACTTGTTGCACCGCCGTTTGTTCCTGAGCATGATCAAGTTTCAAAAGGCCCTAAAGTGGTTGAAGTAACGATGGAAACTATTGAAAAGCAAATTGAAATTGCTCCTGGTGTTAAATACTGGGCATTGACTTTTAATGGTACGGTTCCTGGTCCGCTTATCATTGTTCATGAAGGGGATTATGTAGAGCTTACATTAAAAAACCCTAAAACGAGCACAATGGCACATAACGTTGATTTCCATGCAGCAACAGGTGCATTAGGCGGTGCTCAACTCACATTGGTTCAACCTGGTGAAGAAGTGGTATTGCGCTGGAAAGCACTCAAAAATGGCGTCTTTGTCTATCATTGCGCGCCAGGTGGAACGATGATCCCATTCCACGTTATCTCTGGTATGAGTGGTGCGATTATGGTATTACCAAAAGATGGTCTAAAAGACAATAAAGGTAAATCAGTTAAATACGATCGTGCATATTATATCGGTGAGCAAGATTTCTATGTGCCTAAAGGTGCGGATGGTAAATACAAATCCTATGATCAACCTGCAGCAGGTATGGCTGATATCTTAGGAGTAGCTGCAGGCCTTATACCAAGTCACGTAGTGTTTAACGGTGCTGTTGGAGCCATAACCGGTGACAATGCATTAAAAGCTAAAGTGGGTGAGAAAGTATTATTCATTCATTCACAAGCTAATCGCGACTCACGTCCTCATTTAATTGGTGGTCATGGTGACTTAGTATGGCAAGGTGGTTCATTTAATGATCCTCCAATTACTAACCAAGAAACCTGGTTTGTACCCGGTGGAGCAGCCGTTGCAGCACTTTATGATTTCAAAATGCCTGGTCTCTATGTTTACTTAAGCCACAACTTAATTGAAGCTGTATTGCTCGGCGCAGCAGCTCATATGAATGTTGAAGGTGAATGGGATAATGACATCATGGAACAACTTAAAAAACCTGCAAGCTTTAACAAAGATGCAGCGATGGATCATTAATTCATAAAGAAACAGTTTAGCTTATTTAGAGAAAACGGCCCCCTACTTGGGGGTCGTTTTTTTTATACTTCTTTTGTAATCATGGTATTAGCGAGTAGAGCTAGTTAGCATGGTATAATCCTAATTCAATCATTCAGATTTTATTTGATGGCAGTACCACATCTTACTACGGCCTTACGCGGACCAATTCTTGCGCTTGAAAAGCGTATTCTTGAAGCCATGCCTGCAATCGAGCACTGGTTACGAGGAAAATGGCAACAACATATCATTCCGTTTTATTGCTCGGTCGATTTAAGAAATAGTGGGTTTAAACTAGCGCCGGTTGATACGAATTTATTCCCGGGTGGATTTAACAATCTCAACACCGATTTTCTGCCACTTTGTGTACAAGCGATGATGGCTGCGGTAGAAGAAATCTGCCCAGAAGCGCATAGCATTCTTATTATCCCAGAAAACCACACACGGAATATTTATTATCTCCAAAATGTGCATGTATTAGAGCGAATTATGAGGCATGCAGGATTAAATATCCGAATTGGTTCCTTGATACCAGAAATCACAGAGCCTACACTGATTAATCTACCCGATGGGAATACGCTACTTCTAGAACCAGTCGTAAGGAAAGGAAATCGATTGTCGGTTGAAAACTTTGATCCCTGCGCTATTTTGTTAAATAATGATCTTTCAAGCGGAATTCCTGATAGCTTAAAAAATTTAGATCAAATTATTATTCCTCCAATTCATGCAGGATGGACCACACGCTTAAAGTCACAGCATTTCACGGCTTATGATCGGGTAGCACAGGAATTTGCGGAATTGATAGGTATCGATACATGGCTTATTAATCCCTATTTTAATTCTTGTGGGAAAATCGATTTTCACGAGGAGAAAGGGGTGGATTGTGTCGCAGCAACCGTAGATGAAATACTCAGTAATATTCAAGAGAAATATACTCAATATGGCGTCAAGGAAGAACCTTTTGTAATTGTCAAGGCGGATGCGGGTACATATGGTATGGGGATTATGACGGTAAAAGATGGTGCTGACGTTTATAAGCTTAATCGCAAGCAGCGTAATAAAATGGCTAAAATCAAAGAAGGTTTATCCGTGAGCCATGTTTTGGTACAGGAGGGTGTTTATACTTTTGAGAGCATCCATCAAGCAGTTGCTGAACCAGTAATCTATATGATTGATCGCTATGTTGTAGGTGGGTTCTATCGTGTTCATACCGGTAAAGGCATCGATGAGAATTTGAACGCACCTGGCATGCATTTCGTTCCATTAGCGTTTGATACTTCCTGCGTGCTTCCTAATCATGCAGCACTCCCAGATTCAGTTCCAAATAGATTCTATGCTTATGGTGTTGTGGCAAGGCTGGCTTTACTTGCTGCTGCTGTCGAACTAGAGCAGCATGCGCCTAAGCTGAATGCTTAAGCCTATTGAAGGTTATGGCTGATTCATCATGAATCTGGTTTTTATTATTGATCCCTTAGAATCACTCAAAGTTGAGAAGGATTCGAGTATTGCGATGATACAAGAGGCTATCATGCGAGGTCATCGGGTTCTAGTAATGCATCAAGGTGATCTGAGCTATGAAAATAATATCGTCATGGCCAGAGTGAAAGAGCTGAGACTCAAACAACCGGAAGAGATTCATACACGTTGGTATGATGAAGGTTCAGAAGAAAGGATTCCATTAACGCAATTTGATGTAGTGTTGATGCGTAAGGATCCACCTTTCGATATGGAATATATTTATAGTACCTACTTGCTTGAAATAGCGCAGCAACAGGGTGTATTGGTCATTAATAACCCTAAGAGTGTTAGAGACCATAATGAGAAGCTCGCTATTACAAAATTCCCGGATTTTATTCCTGCCACGATAGTAACTAGAAATGAACAACTGATTCGGGAATTCTTGAACCAACATCGAGATATCGTATTGAAACCATTAGATGGGATGGGAGGTGCTAGTATATTTCGTGTACATAGTACCGATCCCAATTTGAGCGTAATTCTTGAAATGATGACTCATTATGGAACTCGTACTATTATGGCCCAGCGATTTCTTCCAGAGATTGTGCTAGGTGACAAACGAATTTTACTCATTGCAGGAAAACCCGTACCCTATGCACTTGCGCGTAAACCAAAAGCCGGCGAGATCAGAGGGAATCTAGCTGCTGGTGGGATTGGCGTCATCCAACCTTTGACCGAACGTGATGCCCAAATTGCAAATACTATTGGCCCTATTTTAAATAATGTAGGCTTGGTGTTGGTTGGACTTGATGTTATTGGGGATTCTTTAACAGAGATTAATGTAACGAGCCCGACCGGCATGCGGGAAATAACCAAGCATACAGGATTCAATGTGGCCGGAATGATGATAGACGCTTTGGAGGAGTTAGTAGGGCGATTGAATTCTGATATGTATGAAAGTAATTTCGCTATCGCGGTATATTAAAGATGATTAAACTTACTTTTTAAATGAGAAAGCAACGTAGGCAAAATAATAAAAACACAAATTAGGATATGAAGAATCCCTATTGCTAACACCATTCCCATGCTTGCTGTTCCCTGATGTGAAGATAGAACTAAACTACCAAATCCTGCCATAGTCGTAAGTGCACTGTAAAATATTGCAGACCCTGTACTTGTCTGTAGCAAACTGTTTTGTTTTTCTGCAGCATTCAAACTTCGGTAAACCATATGAATACTACTGTCAATACCAATACCGAGTAAGAGTGGTAAAGCAATTACGTTGGCGAAATTAAATGGAATATTGAGCAGTGTTGTTGTGGCTACAGTAAATAGTGCTGCGAGAAGTAATGGTAGGAGGGTTATTGCAACAAGTAACATATTTTTTCGCAGCAGTACATAGAGTGCCACTGTTACCCCAATTAAGGTAAGTACGAATGCATGGATAAATGCATCAACGACAGCTTCCCCTGCTTCAAGCATAATGGCGGGTGTACCACTAATTTGTGGCACATATCGCTGAACTGATCGAATGAAACGTTTCAGCGCATCGTTATCATTGAGATTTTCTGAAGGATAAACAGCGACGAGATAATCACTTGACTGATTGTTCCAGCGTTGACGTAATGAGTCCGGTAAAGATTCATCGGTAATGGAGCTTGCTTCAAGAGCAAGCTGGAGGCGATTGAGTACACTCGGCAGCTGACCGATAAGATCGTTTTGCAGCGCATTTAAGAAAAACTGTGTTTGTCCGGCAGGGAGTGTATGGATAAAGGTAAGTAGCTGATCAATTGAAAAGCTCAATTTTTTCCATGATTCAAGACCTAAGTGATCAGGTTTCTCAATAATTAATTGTTTGAGCTGATATTGTAAATCTTCGAGTACTTGATTAATCGAAGTTAAATCAGTGGGTTCAAGATTGCCGCTTTCAGGGTAGCGTTCGGTAAAGAATGTAGGTCCTAGCGTGAGTGAGATTCCTTCAATGATTTGAAGTTTTTCATCCTGTTGAGTTGGTATGAAATCAGCGATACTAACAACCTTATCAACGACAGGTAGGTTTGCTAGCAGCGCCGTCAGATTATTAGCTTCTTCAAGGCTTTTTGTAGTTGCCATCGATATCCAGGGTGAATGCTGCGTGTCAGCAAGTAACTCGCGAAAAGTCAGAACAGCTTCACCATTGGGAGCACTGAGATTCAATAAATTATAATCAAATCTAACTTGGTTCCATGTCGTGAGCGCAAGCACAAAGGAAAGCATAACTAACGTGTAGACCGTTTTAGGCCATTTCTGTGGGAGCTCTAGCCATTGTTGCGTTATTGATCTATTTTTGTGCTGCACATGATATTGAACTTTTGAGGGTAGGAAACGTTGCAACGCAGGAACGACAGTTAACGTAATGAATAAGCTGATAAACATGCCAGTTCCCGATATGATTCCTAGTTCAGCTATTCCGCGAAAGGTGGTTGGAATAAAAGCATAGAATCCAATTGCGGTTGTCAGCGCACAAACTAGTAGGGAGGGGCCGATATCATGAACGGCTTTAAGTAGTATTTCGATGACGGGTTGACCTGGGCGGCCTAATTCCTGGTACCGGAGTATCAAATGAATGGCATAATCTACCGCAAGCCCAATGTAAAGCGCAGCAAAAGCGATTGAAATTAAATTGAGATGGCCAATAGCTGCCGTTGTGAAAGCAGCTGTGATGACTAATCCAAGTAGCAAACTCACTAGCACGGTAATGATGGCACCTGCTGATCGTAAAGCAACAAAAAGAATGAGCGTAACGATGATGAGCGCAACCAAACCTGCATATTCAGCACCATGCATGGCACTTAGTAATTCTTCATAGGAAAGTGCAACTTCGCCAGTTATACGTAGTGTTGTTAAAAAATCATTTTCAAGATTGAGAGTCCGAAATGCCGCTCTTATTGCATCAATCGAATCTTTAGCTGCAAAGAGTTCGGTATAATCTAGCTTGGGTTGTAGGACGATGATTTCTTTGTAGCTACTTTGAGGGTGCTCATCATTAAATAATGCTTGCCAAGAAAGCGGTCTAGGGTTACTGGCGAGCCTTGCAGTCAACGTTGCTGAGATCCCATCTAGAATTGGATTCAATTGGAGGTCGCTGCCGTTACGAAATGCATCGATAGCTTCTGCCAGGGTTTGAATGAAAGTGAATAAACTTGGGTTCTGAGCGATCCTAACGATTAGAGGTTGTGCTGTCGCGAGCCGATCCGCTAAAAACTCGAGTTCAGTGATATTTTTATAAAGCAAGCCATTTTGTTCTAAGAATGGCTCTCCGGCTCCAAAATAAATATCATAAGCTTCGATATGCCCATCTTTTAAATAAGAGGTTAATCGGCTTGCTGCAGCATTGGCTTGTTCCGGTGTTGGCGCATCGAGTACCAGAATCAAGGTGTTTTCATATTGTGGAAATGCTTTACTAAGTTTTGCGAGGTTTACACGAAAAGGTAGCTCCTCGGATAACATATCAGCCGTATCCGTTAGAACTTCTAGATTACGCGCAGTGTAAATACCACACACAATTCCAGTTATTAGTAAAAAGCACAAAATCCAAAAAGCGTTGCGATAGGAAAATGCTGCCCAGGCTACCAATGCATGTCCTTGATGTTCTTTATGCTTCACTGTATTTCGCTATATTGAGAAAATGGAAAATTGTCTCAGGCACTAAATAAAAAGCTGAGCGCTATAAAGTTGGAAGTAGTATTGATAGTCTTTCATATCCTGTGATATTACGCTTAGGCTGGCAGTAAAACTCTGAATTACTCACTGACGTAAAAGGCTAGACGAGTGAACGTTTTCGAGTGCGTTTGGAAATTAATTATGTTGCTCAGCCTGTATAATTTTTTGCTCTAACTGGGAAAGTAGTGCAGAGAAGCCGTCGCGATGGATGATCGCACTATATTCCGCCCTTTTTAATGCAAGATCGCTTACACCATCCGCTAGAATATTGATAATTTTCCAATTTTGGTTAGATCCTTGACGCATGACATAATCAAAATTAATTGCTTTGCCATCGGCTTGCATGAGTTGACTGCGCACGAGTACTTGGTCTTTAGGTAATGTGCGCTTCTCAATAAACTCAAATCGCTCTTGATCGTATTGATTAAATCGCTCTGCATAGGTGGCAATGCTAAGCTTACTGAACATCTCGGTTATTGCTTGGTGTTGTTCTTCAGTGAGTTTATTCCAGTGTGTTCCCAGCACCGCTTTAATTATTGCTGGCAAATCATGAGACCGTTGAACTACGGGTGCAAGGAGATCAAAGCGCCCTTGATAACCTAGCTCAGCCCCTTTTTGCATCACTTGAATCAGTGTGGCTTGTAACTCGTGGATTACTTGCTCTGGTGTTTCGTTTTCAGGCGGTTGTGAATAAGACAGCGCTGGGGGAAACAGCATTAAGCTAAAGACGATCAGATAGTGCAAAAGAATAAGATTATAATGAGATTTCATAGCGACGATTTTTCCATAAAGCACGTTCTCCACGCCAATATCTCAATGCGGATGTCCAGGTCATTAGTAGGAATAAACAACCGATAAGTGGTAATGTAACTACCCATAGCAATGAGCGGCGATAGAAACGGAGTGTTGGTATATAAGCAACGAATAAAGCTGCCCAGGTAAATAGACCGATCATGACGCCAAGTGATTCTTTCACTAAGAATGATCCAACTGGTGCAAACCAGAACAGGCTAACCATAAGAAGTGTGCATATTAAAAGCCAAAAGATAGAATAATTTAATTGTGTGTACGCTGTTCGTGCCACCATATTCCAAATTGGCAGTATCGTTTGATATTCTCGATGGCTTTTAACTGAGCGACTTAATCCAGTCCAGGTAAGGAAACCAGCTTGTTTAATACGGTTTGCTAGCGTGCAATCATCAATTAATGCATCTCGAAGACAATTAAATGCACCAATTTTATGAAGTGCCTCACGTTTTACAAGGATACAACCGCCCGCTGCAGCAGCAATCTTTGATCGGGGATTATTGGAAAGTTGGAAAGGGTACAGGAGTTTAAAGAAAAACACGAAGGCCGGCATTAGTAGGCGTTCGCTGAAATTACTCATATTGAGTTCCGCCATTAATGACACAAACGCCAACTGCTCATGTTCTGCTTTGTGCAGTAACGTGGCGACCATGCCATTATCGAGTTCGATATCAGCATCAAGCAGTAACACGTAAGATGTTTTTACATGTGCTAACCCCTGTTCAAGAGCCCATAATTTACCACTCCAACCTTCAGGGAGAGCCTTGCCCGAGATAACCGTTACTGGAAAATTTTTAGCTTTCTTACAGGTATCGTCTTCAGATTGATCATCAACGATGACAATCGGTAGATTTTCCCCCTGGGCTGACAGGGACCGTAGTGTTCTTTCAATTGAAGCGCTTTCATTTCGTGCCGGTATAAGAACCGTTACGTTACTTATTTGTTTAACGCTTAATCCGAGGTTAGACTCAAGGCGCTCCTTTGTGCTCGTTTGCTTCCAAGGTAATAGTACAATAATCCACCAAATAAAAGCACCGAGAAGTGCAAAACCAACGGTAAAAATTTCAAACATAATTTAAATAACGATATAGCGGGGACAGTTCTAGTGTCACTGTTCGATGTAGTGAAATAAAATTCTCCCCGGCTATCTATTTTTTATTTGATATATCTCCTGAAGAAGAAGCTTCTATTGCTTTTTGTTTTACAACCACAGGTATTGGGAAATCCTTGTGTGCATTACTTGTGTCGTTATTGGCGTTAACTTGCTGCGAAGGATCGGTTGCCATTGGGCCATCAGTTTTAGGTCCATTTAAACTGACACGCATTGCTTTGATTGGGTGTGCAAAAGTATCATTAATAGCAGTTGGTTCAAACCCGCAGTGGGCCATGCAGTTTGCACATTTAGGGTTTTTTCCTACGCCGTATTTATCCCAGTTAGTATCTTCCATCAACTCACGGAAGCTTGATGCATAACCTTCATCAACGAGCAAATAACAAGGGCGTTGCCACCCGAATAAGTTACGAGTTGGATTGCCCCAAGCAGTACATTGATAACTTTGATTCCCTGCTAAAAAATCTAAATACAAACTGGAATGATTGAATTTCCAGGGACGTTTGCGTTTTTTACCTTCTTGAAAGATGGCGCGAAACAAGCGTTTGCTGACAGAACGTTGAAGGAAAACATCTTGTCGGGGGGCATGCTCATAGCTAAATCCTGGGGAAACGTTAATACCTTCAACACCTAACTCAGTAGCGGTGTCAAAAAAATCAGCAACTTCTTCTGCTGTTTCATTCTGAAAGAGTGTGCAGTTAACAGTTACTCTAAATCCGCGATCAAGTGCTTTCTTAATAACGGGAATCACTTTTTCGTATACCCCGTCACGGCATACCGATGCGTCATGACGCTCTTTATTGCCATCGAGGTGAATAGAGAACGTAAAGTAGGGGGAAGGTTTATAATCATCCATCCGATCGTCTAGAAGTAGTGCATTGGTACATAAATACACAAACTTCTTGCGCTGTATTATTCCTTCTACGATTTGAGGCATCTCTTTGTGAATTAGCGGTTCTCCACCTGCGATTGAAACAACAGGCACGCCACATTCATCAACAGCATCCAGGCATTCTTTAACGCTTAGACGACGTTTTAATGTTTCATCAGGATAGTCGATTTTTCCACAGCCAGCACAAGCAAGATTACATTGAAATAAAGGCTCGAGCATCAACACGAGCGGATAGCGCTTATTACCTAAAATTTTCTGTTTTAATATGTAGCTTCCCACTCGGTATTTTTGTAAAAAAGGGATACCCATTCAAATTCCTCTCTCTATTTTTGATGGTAAGATTATTCGTAATCCTAGCATGGCTGGCTAATAAACTGAAGTTTTAGCGGAATTAACATTCGATTATGGTGATTTAGCATAAACAAAAATGAGACACTATCAAAGCTGGAAGCGATTTTTATTGAATAAGCTATAAGAGATAGGTTGACAATCGAAACGAGCTTCATTAAGGAAATGGGCTGGGTCGGTTTTATTTAGTAATTTTGTAGCCATCAACTTAATTTCTTTCGCTTGCGCCGCATTCTTATCTTGTAATTAAGATAAAATAGCGGGAAAAACAGGATATGCCTCATGACTTTTCAAACGATATGCGCACTTTCTCCGCTTGATGGTCGTTACAATGCTAAAACTTCTGCTTTAAGGCCCTATTTTAGTGAATTTGCCTTAATTCGATATCGAGTCATCGTCGAAATTGAATGGCTTAAGGCTTTGAGTAACGAACCACTTATTGGTGAAATTTCTCCTTTCTCAGTAAAAATCATCAGTGAATTAGAAGGTTTGGAAAAAAAATTTTCGGTAGCCGATGCAGAAGCCATTAAGGCAATCGAAGCAAGCACTAATCATGATGTAAAAGCCGTCGAATATTGGCTAAAAGAGACTTTTTCTCAGTATTCAGACATTGTGAATGTGATTGAATTTATTCATTTTGCCTGTACTTCTGAGGATATTAATAACCTTTCACATGGTTTGATGCTCAAAAACAGTCGTGATGAAGTAATGCTGCCCATGCTTTATACACTGATCGATAAGCTCCAAACAATGGCACATCAATTTGCGAGTGTTCCGCTACTGAGTCGCACACATGGACAACCAGCAACGCCAACAACGGTGGGTAAGGAAATGGCTAATGTCGCTCATCGTTTAAATTATGCATGTGATCATCTAAAGGCGATTGCTTTATTGGGAAAAATCAATGGTGCTGTAGGAAACTATAATGCACATATGATTGCTTATCCAAACGTGGACTGGGAAAAGTTTGCTCAAAATTTTGTAGAAAAGCTGGGACTGACGTTTAATCCTTTTACAACTCAGATAGAACCGCATGATGCGAGTGCGGAGCTATTTGATGCGTATGCGCGCATAAATACGATTTTGCTTGATTTAAATCGTGATATCTGGGGCTATATTTCCCTTGGGTACTTCAAGCAAAAAATGAAGGAAAATGAAGTTGGCTCATCGACAATGCCGCATAAAGTAAATCCAATTGATTTTGAAAATTCTGAAGGAAATCTGGGTGTTGCTAATGCGTTATTGAGACATTTGAGTGAGAAATTACCTCTATCACGTTGGCAAAGAGATTTAACGGACTCAACGGTATTACGTAATATGGGAGTTGCGTTAGGCCATACATTGCTTGCTTATGATTCCTGTATAAAAGGTCTTAATAAGCTTGAAATTAATCTCATATCAATACAACGTGACTTACAAGATGCCTGGGAAGTGTTAGCAGAACCCGTTCAAATGGTAATGCGTCGTTTTGGGATAAAAAACCTTATGAACGATTGAAAGCATTGACACGTGGAAAATCTGGTATATCCCAAGAAACTCTACATCAGTTTATACAATCGTTAGAGATTCCACAGAAGGAGAAACAACAACTTCTCGAATTGACTACCTCGAATTATATTGGATTAGCAGAAAAACTAGCGAAAGGTATCCATTGTAAACATTAGGGTTGATAATTTTTTTTGAGAAAAAACTTGAAATTAGAAAAATGTGCCCCACATAACTGGAAAAATTATAGAGAGGATATATGCAAGAATCGCACAATTCATCATCAAGTGAACAAGAGCTTATTTCGATGAGTACAGAAACGAGTAGTACTAGTAACGCTGGGGATACGCTTATTTCTGAATCGGTAATTGAATCAACACCGAGCTTAGAGCAACTACTGAAGGACGCTGAACTAAAAGCAACTGAACACCATGATGCTTGGTTACGCGCCAAAGCAGATGCTGAGAATATTCGTAAACGTGCTCAAATCGATATCGCCAACGCGCATAAATATGCGATTGAGAAATTCTCAATTGAGTTACTTGCCGTTATGGATAGCCTAGATGCAGCAATGGTTGTGGAAAATATAACACTAGAAAATTTTAGAAATGGTGTTGAGCTTACCCATAAACAGCTGACCAATGTTTTTGAAAAATTTAATATTAAAGCGATAAGTCCAGTAGGGGAGAAATTTGATCCTCATCAGCATCAAGCGATGTGTATGGTCGAGTCGGAACTCCCAGTGAATACCGTGACACAGGTCATGCAGCGTGGGTATATGTTATTTGACCGAGTAATTCGCCCTGCCATGGTGGCTGTTTCAAAAAATAAAGAAGGTGCTTGAATTTTCTTGATGAACCCCCATTTCAGAATCTAATTTGAGGTAATTGAAATTATTTATTAAAGGACTAAACCAGAATGGCAAAAATAATAGGAATTGATTTGGGAACAACAAACTCCTGTGTGGCGGTAATGGAGAATGGTAAACCTAAAGTAATCGAAAACTCGGAAGGTACTCGTACCACACCATCGATTGTTGCTTATACGGAGGATAATGAGATTCTTGTCGGGGCTTCAGCAAAACGTCAAGCTGTGACCAATCCTAAAAATACCTTATTCGCAGTTAAACGATTGATTGGCCGTCGCTTTGATGAGGACATGGTGCAACGCGATATCAAGATGGTGCCTTATAGTATCGTTCGTGCAGATAATAGTGATGCATGGGTGGAAGTACGCGGAAGAAAAATAGCACCACCAGAAATTTCGGCACAGGTTCTGATTAAAATGAAGAAAACTGCAGAAGACTATTTGGGTGAGTCCGTGTCTGAAGCTGTTATCACGGTTCCAGCGTATTTTAATGACTCACAGCGGCAAGCAACAAAGGATGCTGGTCGTATTGCTGGTCTGGAAGTGAAACGCATTATCAATGAGCCAACTGCGGCTGCACTCGCATTTGGTATGGATAAAAAGGAAGGTGACCGAAAAATCGCGGTCTATGATCTCGGTGGTGGAACATTTGATATTTCTATTATTGAAATCGCTGAGATAGAAGGTGAGCATCAATTTGAGGTACTTGCGACCAATGGAGATACATTCCTAGGGGGTGAAGATTTTGACTCTCGAGTGATTGAATATTTGGTTGATGAGTTTAAAAAAGAAAGTGGCATTGATCTTAAGAAAGATATGCTCGCGTTGCAACGACTTAAAGATGCAGCTGAAAAAGCTAAAATTGAACTATCGTCAAGCCAGCAAACTGAAGTGAATTTGCCCTATATTACGGCAGATGCCAGTGGCCCCAAACATCTTGCGATAAAAATTACGCGCGCTAAATTAGAAAGCTTGGTTGAAGAGCTGATTGAGCGGACTATTGATCCATGTCGAACTGCAATCAAAGATGCAGGTTTATCTTTCTCGGATATCCATGATGTCATCTTGGTTGGCGGGCAAACAAGAATGCCTAAAGTCCAAGAGAAGGTTAAGGAGATTTTTGGTAAAGAACCTCGCAAAGACGTAAACCCAGACGAAGCAGTGGCGATCGGCGCTGCGATTCAAGGTGGCGTGTTGCAAGGTGATGTTAAAGATGTATTGCTGTTGGATGTGACGCCGCTATCGTTAGGTATCGAAACGTTGGGTGGTGTCATGACAAAGTTAATTCAAAAAAATACGACCATTCCAACAAAAGCAAATCAAGTGTTTTCAACAGCCGATGATAGTCAAACTGCCGTAACAATTCACGTATTGCAAGGTGAGCGTGAAATGGCTTCAGGGAATAAAAGTCTCGGTCAATTCAACTTAACCGATATTCCGTCAGCTCCTCGTGGTATGCCTCAAATCGAAGTAACATTTGATATTGATGCAAATGGTATTTTACATGTATCGGCTAAAGATAAAGCAACGGGTAAAGAAAATAAAATTAAAATTCAAGCGAGCTCGGGCTTATCGGAAGACGAAATTAAACGTATGGTCAAAGATGCTGAAACGCATGCTGAGGACGATAAAAAAGCGTTGGAATTGGGTAATAGTAGAAACCAATGTGATGCCATGATTCATTCAGTTAGAAAATCACTCACAGAGTATGGTGATAAGCTTGAGGCTGATGAAAAAGCTAAGATCGAGGAGGCATTGAAAGATGCTGAAGAAGCGCTGAAATCAAATGATAAAGATATCATTGATGCCAAAACTCAAGCACTGACTCAAGCATCACAAAAGCTTGCTGAGAAAATTTATGCTCAGGATCAAACACAAAGTGGGGAGACAAAAACAGAGTCAACCGCTGAGAAAGGTAGTGAAAAAACAGTTGAAGGTGAAGTAGTCGATGCGGAATTTGAGGAAGTTAAGACAAAGAAATAAGTTGTAAGTTATTTCGAGCCTAAGCGCAGGGTATGCAAGAAAATGAGATGATGATTTCTTGCTTACACTGCGTTTTAGTTTTGAGATGAGCAATAACTATTCCATTAATACTCAAGGACAATTACGTTATACACATTTGGAAGTAATCGATCAGAGCACTCGTTGATTGATTGCATTCATGTAACAGGAAATTTATATGGCTAAGCGAGACTATTATGAAGTCCTAGGCATTAGTAGAGATACTGATGAGAATGAAATCAAGAAAGCCTATCGCAAGTTGGCAATGAAATATCATCCAGATCGAAATGCGGGAGATACGAAGGCGGAAGAAAAATTTAAAGAAGCCAAAGAAGCCTATGAAATATTATCTGATGTGAGCAAGCGCGCGGCCTACGATCAATATGGTCATGCAGGCATTGATACTAGCGCTGCTGGCGCCGGGCATGCACAAGGGTTTGGTGATGCATTCAGCGATATTTTTGGCGATATCTTTGGAACACGCGGAGGAGGAGGGCGCTCCAATGCTCACCGCGGTGCAGACCTTCGTTATAATCTAGAAATTACACTTGAGCAGGCGGCGCGGGGTTCTGAAACAAAAATTCGCATTCCGACGATGGCAATTTGTGATACCTGTAATGGTTCTGGTGCGAAACCTGGAACGACACCAAAAACCTGTTCAACCTGTGATGGGCATGGCCAAGTCAGAATGCAGCAAGGGTTTTTTTCAATTCAACAGACTTGCCCAAAATGTCATGGTAGCGGAAAAATGATCACATCTCCTTGTTCTGCTTGCCATGGAGCAGGGCGCATCAAACAGCATAAAACGCTAAATGTCAAAATACCTGTCGGTGTTGATGATGGAGATCGAATTCGATTATCAGGGGAAGGTGAAGCTGGAATTAATGGGGGACCTGCAGGTGATTTGTATGTGGTAATTCAATTATCAAGTCACCCGGTATTTCAGCGAGAGGGGAACGATTTACATTGTGAAATACCGATTAGTTTTGCAACGGCTGCTTTAGGTGGGGAGATTGAAGTCCCGACTTTAGAGGGGCATGCGAAAATCAAAATATCTGCTGAAACACAAACGGGTAAGATATTTCGTTTGCGGGGTAAGGGTATAAAAGGGGTACGCAGTAATTCGGCTGGCGATTTGTTATGTCATGTTGCGATTGAGACCCCTGTTAATTTGACTGCACGTCAAAAAGAGTTGCTACAAGAACTAGAAGATATTAGTCAGAAAGATAATTCTAGGCATAGCCCCCGAGCAAAATCATGGATGGAAAAAGCGCGTGAATTTTTTTCAGAGTAATTCCAGGGTAGGAAGTCAGTAGATTTTTCTAGGTGTTCTGGATTAGAGGACGTTGATTTGAGTAAGCTCCTGATGTGTTATTGATAAAACCCAGTAAGTTGTTTATTTAAAGACGGTAGTTGACAGATAACGATCACCCCTATCGCAAGCGATAAAAACGATGGTGGCACCTTCGACTTTATCGGAAATTTTAAGTGCAGCAGCAAGTGCACCCCCTGAGGAGATACCGGTAAAAATACCTTCTTCGCGGGCTAGGCGTCTTGTCATGGTTTCTGCTTCAGTTTGGGACACAAAGAGGATGCGATTAACGAGCGTTGGGTCGTAAATCTTAGGGAGGTAGTTTTCAGACCATTTTCTGATACCTGGTATTTGAGACCCTTCTTCAGGTTGTACACCAATAATATTAATGCCAGGATTAGCTTCGGCAAAATATCGTGCGCATCCCATAATCGTTCCCGTTGTGCCCATACTGCTGACAAAATGAGTAATTGATCGATTGGTTTCATGCCATATTTCAGGTGCTGTGCCTTCGTAGTGAGCTAATGGATTATCGGGGTTAGCGAATTGGTCAAGAATGAATCCTTGACCTTCATTTCGCATCTGTTCTGCAATGTCTCTGGCGCGTTCCATGCCACCCTCTTTAGGCGTTAGGATGATTTTCGCACCATAGGCGCTCATTGATTGGCGCCGTTCAATGCTTAAGTTCTCTGGCATGACTAAAATCATCTGGTAACTCATCATGGCAGCAGCCATCGCTAATGCGATTCCAGTATTACCACTGGTTGCTTCAATCAAAGTATCGCCCGGTTTTATGGTTCCTCGCTGTTGTGCGCGCATGATCATTGAAAGAGCTGGTCGGTCTTTGACTGACCCGGCTGGATTATTGCCTTCTAACTTAGCTAAAAGCGTATTGCTAGTTTTCCCAGGTATACGTTTAAGTTGTACTAGAGGGGTGTTACCAACATAATCTTGAATCGTTTTGAACATAGGTGAGTTTATATTTTTTGAAACACCAATAAAGAAATCGAATTATTACATATAGGGCACAGATTTGATAAAACATAGGATTAAAAAAGCAAAAACCCTCTGAAATTAAATTTCAGAGGGTTTTTGCTGATGCGCGCTCTTTTACTTAGAAGGCAGCTCTTCTTTTTTTACAACCATTTTTTCTGTATCAGGTGCAGCAGCAATTTCACCAACAATTAATTCATCACGGATTTGATCAATGGTACTTGGACCTACACCACTAACCTTTTCTAAATCATCAATAGATTTGAAATGGCCGTGCTGATTTCGATATTCTATAATGGCTTTCGCTTTAGCCGGTCCAATTCCTTTTAAAGCTTCGAATTCCGCTTCAGATGCCGTGTTGATATTAACGCCAGCGAAAACAGCGCTGTTGAATACAAAAAAGATTACTAAAAGTTGTAAAAATCTTTGCATAAAATCTCCTGTAGTAAAAAAAGATTGCCAATTGAAATGCAAATCAAGCGATCAAGAGGCCAAAATATATCGGCAGATTGTTATAGAGTTTTAGGTTGAGATGAAATAAATCAACTAAAAGAATCAAGCAATTCGGAAACGCGTTTGCTTTAAGATAAAATTGTAAGCAAAGGTACTGCAAAACCAATAGCAGTAATAGTCATTAGTAATAAGCCTAATTGGCTATAATCAGCAGGAACAGCTACCTCACCCGTGCTAGCATCAATGACCTCTCGAGATATGATGAAAATTTGATTGATGTATTTTGTGCACAATTGAGAGGCCGATAGTGCAAGATTAGTAAAAGAAGCCATAACGGCAAAAAAGGTCGCTTTCAGTTTATCAGGGGCTGAATTGGCAATCCAAGCGAGCATTGGAATCATAGCGATTTGCCCTAAAGGTGATTCTAACGCTGTATCTACGATAGCGATAAAGCGTGCATCAACGATGCCCCCTGTTAATGTCGCAGTCCATTCATGTAATCCAAAGTACATTCCAATGATAGGTAAAGAGAGAATTGTGCCTGCAATTGTAAGTATTCCAATAATAAAAGCCATCGACCGTTCCGCCATAAAGCGTCGGAAGATAAACATGCCTGCAAGCGTTAAGGCAGAACCAATTAATGAAAGTGTTGCTAGAAATTGTTGATCAAAACCAAGGTGATCAATCATCCACCAAGTTGAGCCGGCACCTGGTCCAGGGATGGCTCGAAATGCAAATATTAGAATTGCGGTACCAACTAGCATATTGCGGGCTTCTTCGTCTAATTCACCTGAAATACGTCCTATTAAGAAGAGAACGATAGCCATGGATAATCCAAAAACGATCTCTTCTGCGCCACTAACACCCCCTAGTCCTACGCTTAGCGAGATGACGGTGAAGGCAGCGCCTCCTCCCAGAATCCACCAATTGATTGGAGGAGCGCCAGCGTGTGTATCTAAGAGAGCAATTGAATCTTCACGCCCGATTCCTTGTCGTATTAAGTGGGCGATATTTTTTCTTCTAAGATAGCTCGCTAGGAATACTCCACCCACAGACACAATGGGAATAATTAGCGCAAGTTGATAAATAAATAAGTAGGTTGCTAAATTTTTCTGATTCAGATAGCGAGCCCATATCGTGCATCAGAATGACATTCAGAATCGAGACAAAAAACTCCTCCACCTATAATTGCAACCCGACCCAGCGTTTGCATGGTGACATGCATTTGCTTGCGAGCCTCATGTGAAATTGCTTGCCCATTTGAATCTACTTTGGGAACAGCTTCAACGGTCATTGCGTCTGCAACCACATCCTGAAGCACGTAACCAATTGGAGCAAGTAATGCAGCTAGTACATACCAATTTTCGATTGGTATTATTTCTTGCATATCACTCGGATATCCAAGTAATCCAATCATGATTAATAAACTGAGCATGATCAAACTGGCGCCCAGATAGACAAGAAAGCCCTTCCATCGCCAAACTAGATCGACTAAATGACCAAGTGGCATTTTTAGCGCCCAAGGCAAAGCCATCCAGAATCCCAATGCGGCTAGAAATTCTGCTGACAGTCCCAGTCGCTCTTTGACATAAAAAGTACCAACAATACTAGTTAAACTTGAAATGCCGGCTGCTAAATAAACCATGAGTGGCGGCAGATAAGACAATTTAATTTCACGACCCAGCGAAAGGACTGCGTCATCAAGCCAACAATAAATGTGATTGAGAAATTTAATCAATTGAATTTTTTACGATCGTTTTAGGTTATAAATCAATTATCATTAGCTGGGTGGACGCTTACCCACAGTGACGCTGAGTGATTTCTCAGATTGATTTCGAAAGATAGTTAATAAAACAGTTCTGCCAGGGGGTAAAGCAGCAACCAAATTAAGTACTTCTGCAGAATTACTAATTTCATTACCATCGACTGCTTGTAAAATATCACCCGGTTTTATACCCGCATGATCGGCTGGCCCATCTTTAAGCACGCCTGTAATGAGGATACCCCCTAGTTTTTTTAATTTCAGAGACTCAACCAATTCCGGCGTAACATCGTGCATACTTACACCGAGCCAACCCCTTGTCACGCCCCCGGTTTCAATGATTTGCTTCATAATTTGTATAGCTGCACTAACAGGGATGGCGAATCCAATACCCAGTGATCCCCCAGTACGAGACCAAATTGCTGTATTAATACCGATTAGGTTGCCAGCGGTATCGGTTAGGGCGCCTCCGGAATTACCTGGGTTAATGGCAGCATCGGTTTGTATGAAATTCTCAAAGGTATTGATGCCCACTTGCGATCGGCCTTTTGCGCCTATAATTCCCATGGTTACGGTTTGGCCGACAGCAAAGGGGTTGCCAATTGCTAATACAATATCGCCTATTTTTGCAGATTCCGAGTTGCCGATGGTAATACTGGGCAGGTTTTCTAGATCAATTTTTAGGACGGCTAAATCACTTTTCCGGATCGGATCCAATAATTTTGCCTTAGCATTTCGACCATCCACCAGTGCAATTTGTATTTCACTTGCAGCTTCTACAACATGATGATTTGTTAGAATATAACCTTCAGAGCTGACAATAACACCAGAACCAAGGCTGGATGTTCGTTTCGTTTTGGGGCTGAAACGGTCTCCAAAAAAGAACTGAAACGCCTGATCATCCAACTGGGGATGCGTCGGCGATCGAACCTCTTTGCTGGTAAAAATATTGACAACCGAAGGCATCGCAGTTTCAGCAGCCGCATTGAAGCTATCAGGTATGATAGTAGGATTCACAGCAATATATTCTTTGATTGTGGCGATTTTTCCGCGAGGCGTCCATGGAAGTAATTCTGGTCGCAATGTGGAAACAACAAAAAAGATAGCTAGCAAAACAGTGACGGTTTGTGCAAAGATCAACCAGAGTTTATTCATTGGCAAATTCATACTTACAATAAAGCGAATATTAAATATATAACCGATAGGTTGGAACTAAACAATGCTGCAATACAATCTAGAAAATTATCTTAATCAATTACTGGAAATTTCGCGCTTTCGCGATTATTGCCCAAATGGACTTCAAGTGGAAGGGCATAAGCAAATAAATACTTTGATTAGCGGCGTTACGGCTTCGCTAGAATTGATAGAAGTCGCTATCGCTAGCAATGCTGATGGAATTCTTGTGCACCATGGTTATTTCTGGAAGGGAGAAGATCCTTGTATACGAGGCATGAAACATCAACGCCTTAGTTTGTTACTGGAACATGGGATTAATCTTTTTGCGTATCATTTGCCGCTCGATGCGCATTTAGAGTTCGGTAATAATATTCAATTAGCACGAAGGCTTGGTTTGCAGTACGATGGCCTTTTTGGAGAACAAGCTATTGCGATGCATGGGCAATTGGCTAATTGTATGATGCTCAGGGATTTTGGGAAGGTTATTGCTACTGCCCTGAATAGAGAACCATTGATTATTGGTGATCTATCCCAAAAGGTGCAACGAATTGCATGGTGCACCGGAGCGGCACAAGGTTGTTTTGAAGAAGCGATTCATGCACAGGTTGATGCGTTCCTTACCGGAGAGATTTCTGAGCAAAATGTCCATATGGCCAGAGAATCAGGGGTTGCTTTTATTGCTGCAGGTCACCACGCAACGGAGCGCTATGGCGTTCAGGCACTCGGTATGCACATTGCAGAACGGTTTGGAATCAACCATGAATTTATTGATCTGATGAACCCGGTATGACTAGAATGCAATTGCATAACGAGATGCAACACTGGATTTAATGAGATAAACAGGTAGTGTTGCAGCGTATTGGGCTACTTTTAAGGTTTATCTTTGTCTTTCTTTTTTTTAGGAACTGTCCACCAAATAATGAAAAGAAAAAGCGCCAATGCAAGCGCTGCTTCAATAATTAATACCCACATATTATTTTCTTTATTGTTTTAATAAAATCGTAATAACAGCATACCACTAACCTGAATTTGATGAAAAGATACTCTTTTTAGTTTATTACTATTACTTGTACTGAGCGCATGTAAAACTGAATCGATCTCAACAACCAAGCAAACAACGACGGCTCAACCAACTCCAAGCGTTACTGAGACTATCAATCAACTTAGATTGACGCAATGGACACAGTTAATCGGATGGGAAACGGATGAGTTATTGCCCGCTTGGAATACATTCAAGCAAAGTTGTGCTGTATTAAAGCATCAATCTAACTGGCAAGCAATTTGTAAGAAAGCCAGTATGCTTGAACAGGCGAATGAGCAAACTATCCGGTTATTCTTTGAAAGCCAGCTGGTACCCTACCAGGTATTTAATTCAAATGGGAGCGATACTGGGATCATTACAGGGTACTATGAGCCCTTGCTGTGGGGAAGTAAAAAACCAACTGAGCGATATCGCTTCCCAATTTATTCACCTCCCGATGATTTGCTCGTCATTGATCTTGGTAACGCACTTCCTGAATTTAAGAATTTACAGCTTCGAGGGCGTGTTGAAGGTCGTAAGGTTGTTCCTTCTATAGCCGTGCAGAAATTGAAAAGGGGATCGCGACCCTAAAAGATCGTGAATTACTTTGGGTAGATGATCGGGTAGCGCTTTTTTTTCTCCACATTCAGGGTTCAGGACGTATACAGCTTGAAAATGGGGAGATTATAAAGGTGGGCTATGCTGATCAGAATGGTCATCCCTACGTTTCGATTGGATCACTTTTGGTTCAGCGCGGTGAGTTACCTTTAGAAAAGGCTTCGATGCAAGGAATTAAACAATGGGGTGTGCAGAATCCACAGAAATTAACTGAGTTATTGCATCAAAATTCTCGCTATGTTTTTTTTCGACTGCTCCCCGATACATTATCGGGTCCATTGGGTGCGCTCGGTGTGCCATTGACTGCAGGCCGGAGTCTTGCGATAGACCCTCGAGTTGTACCTCAGGGCGCTCCTGTTTTTCTTTCGACGACATGGCCTAATAGTGATAAGCCACTGAATCGACTAATGGTTGCTCAAGATGTTGGAAGTGCGATCAAAGGAGGGGTACGCGCTGATTTTTTCTGGGGATTTGGGAAAGAAGCAGAGAATCAGGCGGGGAAAATGAAGCAGAATGGTAAAATGTGGGTATTGCTACCCAGAGATATGACCATTCTGCCTAGCTCAAAATAGTTTTGGTTTTTTAAGCCGCCATCCCATTATGACGGAGTAAAGCATCAATTTTGGGTTCTCGCCCTCGAAATGCGATGAATGATTCTAGCGCAGGCCTACTTCCTCCCACGGCTAGAATCTCATTCCAGAAGCGATTACCGGTTTGAGCGTTGACAATATTACCTGGATTGGTTTCCTCAAAAAGACTGTACGCATCCGCTGATAAGACCTCAGCCCATTTGTAGCTATAGTAACCGGCAGCATATCCCCCCGCAAAAATATGCGCAAAGCTATTTGGAAAACGACTGAAAGCGGGTGGAATAACAACTGCTACTTGCTGCCGAACTTCATCAAGTAACGTTAATACTGTTTTTTCGCCATTTGGATCGAAATCGTAGTGCAGACGCATATCGAACAGCGCAAATTCAATCTGACGTAGTGTTTGTAAACCACTCTGGAAATTTTTGGCAGCTAGCATTTTGTCAAATAACGCACGTGGGAGTGGCATTTCGCTTTCGATATGAGCAGTCATTTGATTTAATACGTCCCATTCCCAGCAAAAATTTTCCATAAACTGGCTTGGCAACTCGACAGCATCCCATTCAACCCCGTTGATTCCAGAAACTGCTAAATCTTCAACTTGAGTCAGTAAATGGTGGAGGCCATGACCAAATTCATGAAATAGAACAATGACTTCATCATGAGTAAATAATGCTGGCCGTAGCTGACCATTTTTGTTTACCGGTGCTGAAAAATTACAAGTTAAGTAAGCAACCGGTATTTGTAGGGATGATTGCCTATTTTCTTGCTCGATACGGCGTCGAGTGATTGCATCATCCATCCATGCGCCGCCGCGTTTACTGGGGCGTGCGTAGAGATCAAGGTAAAACTGTCCGATCAAACGACTTTTTGCATCATGTATATCAAAGAATTTCACATCGGGATGCCAGCGCTGTATCGGACACGAAAGACTTGCTTCAGAAATAGTAATTCCATACAGTGTTTCAACCAACCGAAACATTCCCGGGAGTACTTTGTTTTCAGGAAAGTATTGTTTAACTTCTTGGTCTGAGAAGGCGTAGCGTTCAACACGGAGCTTTTCGCTCGCATAGGCCAAATCCCATGATTCGAGCTTCTCGAGCCCAAGCTTGGTTTGGGCAAATGTTTTTAGTTCGGTTAAATCACGTTCTGCATAGGGCCTGGCTTTTGCAGCTAGTTCATGTAAGAAATCGAGGACTTGTTGGGGTGATTCAGCCATTTTGGGAGCTAAAGATACCGCTGCATAACAATCGAAGCTCAGTAGGTTAGCTTCTTCCTTACGGAGTTTTAGAATTTTGTTGATGAGCGGCATATTGTCCCAACTCGATGTGCCATGCGCTAGGCTATCGATTTCACTTGCGCGAGTTTGGTAGGCTCGATACATTTTTTCACGTAAGTCGCGATTATCAGCATATTGCATGACTGACAGGTATGAAGGCGCGTGCAAAGTAAATTTCCAACCCTTTAATGGATCAGGTGCTTTTTCAGCAGCGTCTTTGGCTGCTAAAAGTGCGTCTTCTGGAATACCTGAGAGCTCATTTTGCTGAGTAATAATGAGATAAAAGTCATTGGTTGCATCCAGGAGATTGTCGCTAAACTTTGCAGATAAAGCAGATAATTCTTCTTGAATCGAAAGAAAGCGTTTTTTGTTATCAGTAGTGAGTTCTGCGCCACCCAATCTAAAATCACGTAATTGATTCTCAATAATTTTCTTTCGAGCATTATTGAGGTCGTTAAATTCTGGGCTACTCCGTAATTGCTTAAGTTTTTCAAATAATGCTTGGTCTTGTGATAATTCTGCAAAATACTGCGTTACTTTGGGTAGATTCGCATTATAGACTTCGCGTAGCGCCAATTATCATCACTGAGTTTAAATGTGATACTTGACCCCAAGCTCTGGATAGTCGTTCATTGGCATCAGTCAGTGGTTGAATAAAGCTATCCCAAGTGGCGGTAACGGATGTACGAGCTTGATTGGCAATCGATCGACATTGTTGTAGCAATGTTTCAATAGCAGGAGAAATATGCTCCGGTTTAATATCCACGAAACGGGGCAAGCCAGTAAAATCAAGTAAAGGATTCATAGCAAGGTGCTTAATAAAAATGATTTAAGGGATAACTTAGTCAAGGTCGACCGGGTAGCTTAATGACTACGTTGGTAAATGATATTACCATTGACCAACGTATATTTAACACAACCAGGAAGCTCCATACCCAAGAAGGGAGTATTCTTACCTTGGCTCTTAAGGGTTGTCGGCGTCACTTTCCAATAGATTTCAGGATCAAAGATACAAATGTCTGCTGCTGCGTCCAGGCTAAGATGCCCAGCATCAATCGCCAATATGCTGGCTGGGATCTGGGTAATGGATCGCAGAGCGTCCGTTAATGAGAGATTCATTGAACTCGCCCATTTTAAGGTAAGTGATAACAGAAGCTCCAATCCACTGGCACCTGCTTCCGATTCTCCGAAAGGCAGAAGCTTAGCGTCATCATCAATGGGTGCATGGTCAGAGCAAATTGCATCGATCGTCCCATCGATCAAGCCTGCTCGCAACAAATCTCGATCCTGCGAGTTTCTTAGTGGGGGAATAAGATGGCAATTAGTATTAAAAAAACCAATATCCATTTCAGACAAATGGAGATGATTAATAGAAACATCACACGTGATCGGTAATTTTTGTTGCTTAGCGGCGCGAATCATGGCTACGCTTTCAGCACTTGAGATACGGCAGACATGGACACGTACCCCAATTTCACGAACTAATAGAATAATATTAGACAAAGCGATAGTTTCAGCACACACCGGAATAGGCGATAACCCGAGTCTCGTGGCAACTTCGCCATCATGTGCAACTCCTTTATTCACGAGGTTAGTTTCTTGAGGGCGCAGCCAAACACTAAAATTGAAGGTTGATGCATAAAACATCGCTTGTCGCAATACATGAAGGTTTGTTATCGGCTCATCCGCGTGACTAAATGCAACACACCCCGCATCCCTGAGCTCCGCCATCTCTGTGAGCTTTTCACCTTTTAGTTTCTGGAGTGAGCGCCCCGATTGGATAAACATGGATATGATTCAGGCTTTTAGTGCGATGCTTTAACATTTCAACTAAACCGGGTTCATCCAGTGGCGGATCTGTGTCAGGTGGGCATGCAAGGCTAGTGATGCCGCCTGCCGCTGCAGCATCCAGCTCTGATTCCAAGGTCGCTTTATATTCAAGCCCTGGCTCTCGTAGCCGCGCAGATAGATCGACTAACCCAGGACAAACAACACAATCTTTGGCGTCGATAACGAGGCAATTCGCAAACCCTGTAGGAATGCTGCCGATTGCAACAATTTTACCTTCAGCGATACAGAGATCTTGAACCGCATCGAGTTTATTGCGGGGATCGATCAAGCGTCCATTTTTGATGAGCAATTTCATAAATTCGTGGGCTATCTATCTTAGTTAACACGCATTTGAAGGAGAGCGCTGTTTTTCATCAGTGAAATTAGAGTAAGGCGTACTAGTTACCGGCCAATATGGACATGACTGCCATTCTGACCGCAATACCAAAAGTAACTTGCGGTAAAATAACCGATTGCTTACCATCGGCAACCAAAGAGTCAATCTCGACACCTCGATTCATTGGACCAGGATGCATAACAATTGCATCGGGTTTTGCTTTTGCTAATTTTTCAGGTGTTAGGCCATAATACTTGAAGAATTCCTCGCTGCTCGGTAAGCTCGCACCCTGCATGCGTTCATTTTGCAAGCGTAGCATGATGACAACATCGACATTACACAGCCCTTTTTCCATATCATGGTAAACATGAACGCCTAGCCGCTCAACTTTGTTGGGAAGTAATGTTTTGGGGGCGATAACTCGAATTTCCGGTACACCGAGTGTACTTAAAGCATGAATTTGTGAACGAGCTACTCTCGAATGCAAAATATCCCCAACAATCGCTACGCGTAGATTATGAAAATCATGTTTATAGCGACGAATTGTAAACATATCGAGTAGCGCTTGGGTTGGGTGAGCATGACGGCCATCACCCGCGTTAATGACATGAATATCGGGTTTTACATGACTTGCAATCATATGTGCTGCACCGCTTTGTGAATGGCGAACGACAAACATGTCTGCATGCATTGCTGATAGATTGTTGACGGTATCTAATAACGCTTCACCTTTAGTTTGGGCTGAAACGGCAATGTTTAGGTTAAGGACATCCGCAGACAATCGTTTAGCAGCAATCTCAAATGGCGGTCGAGTGCGGGTGCTGGGTTCAAAAAAAAGATTAAATATCGATTTACCCCGTAACAGTGGGATTTTTTAATTTCTCTTTCCGTAACGCCAGTAAAGGATTCAGCGGTATCAAGGATTTGAGTCAGAATCGAAGTCGGCAAGCCTTCAATCGTTAGTAAATGAAGTAACTCACCGTTTTTGTTAAGTTGGAGTTGGTGATTCATTCTGTTGACAGCTTTACATCTAATAAGCTTAAACTGAGTTTTCCATCTAATTGTTGTTTAAGTTCTAACATACTATTGGCGGGTAACGATAATGCAGTCCCAATATATTGAGCGGCAATGGGTAGCTCTCTTCCTCCTCGATCGACTAAGACAGCCAAATGAATATTGGCGGGTCTGCCGTAATCGAAAATTTCGTTTACAGCCGCTCGTATCGTTCTGCCGGTATAAAGCACATCATCGATTAAAATGATGTGGCTATTCTCAACTTCGAAGGGAAGAGCAGAGGGTTTGACCTGAGGATGTAAGCCAATTTTACTATAATCATCCCGGTAAAATGAGATGTCGAGGACACCCAAGGGTATTTTCAACCCAAGTGCTTGGTGGATTCGCTGTGCAATCCATACACCGCCCGTATGGATACCCACCATCGCCAATGATTCATGCGCAATCGGCGTTAATTGCTTGATGAGTGCAGCGAGTAAAAACTCTGCATCAGGGAGTCGTTGGGACATGATCGAAAAAAGATTGAAGAATATGTTGTGCTGCAATTTGATCGATAAAATGGTCTTGTTGTTTCCGATTGATACCTAATTCATCGAGCGCAGATCTCGCACTCCGAGTCGTGTAGCGTTCATCGACCATAACGACATTGATTCTATAACGACCTTCTAAGCGTCTCGCAAACAATTTGCTTAATCGAGTCATCTCATGTTCTGTGCCATCATCCTAATCGTGTTTAAAGTGCTTACCGAGCTACTCGTTGCCATTGGACCTAGCATATTATCGTGTACCTAACTTACGCATGACCGATTTGGTTTGATAGATTAGAAAAATTAATTCCAAGCAATTTTATCGCTGCCGGCAATCGTTCTTCAATCATCATTTCAAAAATGATGCGATGAGCAGCAGGGACCGTAAGCCAAGCATTTTGCGCTAATTCTTGTTCGATTTGACCTGGCGCCCATCCAGAGTAGCCGAGTGTAACAAGCATTTCATCAGGTCCTTCACGGTTTGCAATGGCATGAAAAATATCAACCGAGGAAGTTAAGCCCACTGTTGGGTTAATGGCAAGTGTCGATTTCCAGTTTCCAATGGGTTTATGCAACACGAAACCGCTATCGATTTGTACAGGGCCACCAAACAATACTATTTGTTCTTTAGGCAATGCATCAATCCGAGGTATACCAAGTTGGTCAAAGAGTTTCTCTAACGTGAGGTCAGTGGGGCGATTGATGACTAATCCTAATGCGCCACGCTCATTATGCTCGCAAATATAAGTCAATGTTTTGGCAAAAAAAGGATCAGCCATATTGGGCATGGCGATAAGGAAGTGATCCGTTAAATTAACATTTTCCATTGCTTCAACGCTCAAAACATACTGTTACGATTGCTTAGATACCATTGTTCATTAAATCCAATATGCAGTTTTCGTCATTACTTTTGAACTGGCTTTCATCGCCAATTTGACGGGTAAAGGCAGTTCGGCACCGCCATGAGAGACTGCCATCGTAGCATGGCAAGCTTCATCGGTTTTCATTTGTGTGACAATCGCGCGACTTTTTTCATCTTGGGCCGGTAACTGCTGAAGGTGGCCGGCTAGATGCTTTTCAACTTGATGCTCGGTCTCAGCCAGGAAACCAAGATTCCACTTGTCTCCTAGCATACCAGCGACGAGACCAATTGCAAATGATCCACCGTACCATACGGGATTGAGTAAGCTTTTACGCCCGCCTAATTCAGCGATTCTTCGTTCTGTCCATGCGAGATGCTCGGTTTCTTCTCGAGCCGCTTTGGACAGTGCTTTTTGTACTACTTGATTACGCGCGGTTAACGCCTGGCCCTGGTATAACGCTTGCGCGCAAATTTCTCCTACATGATTGACCCGCATCAGGGCGATCGATTTCCTTTTTTCCAAGTCCGTTAGATCATGATCTGGCAGGCTGTCTCCTGGAACTGGGCGACAGCTCTGAGCTGGTGCAGCAAGGGTGCGTAATGCATTATCCAGTCCGATGATAACGCGATCGATATTGAACATGGCTTCCAAGCTCCTTTTCCAAAAAATAATTTCTGATCATTGTATACTCATTTGCCGAGCGAGCAAGGTTACTGGATGTAAAACTTCAATGCCATTTTGCGATTCATTCAATTGGCTTGCAATATGGAATGCGCAACCAATATTGGATGTGACAAGATAGTCGGCATTGACTGCAAGCACGTCTCGTATTTTATGGTTTAATAAAGCCGCTGCCATACTGGGCTGATCGAGGAAATAAGTCCCAGCCGCACCACAACATTGATCCGGATTCGCTAATTCCTTCAATTCAATTCCTGGGATATGGGCTAGAATTTTTGAGGGAAATTGAGATCCCCGTATAATATGACGCAAGGTACAGGGATGATGAACCGCAACACGCTTGGGTAAGGGGCTGAACTGAATCTCACTAAAGTCTTGCTCTGCAAGGAATTGATTGATATCCATCACGGGGATTGAGAAAACATTGTTTTCCATTAAATGAGCGCCACAACCCGATGCTGTCGTGATCAATGCACTGAGATTCAAGTTCGAGAAAATTTGTTGATTCTGTTGCAGCAAGCGTTCCGCATGAGAAAGCGCTCCCCGATGCTGATATAGCGCGCCACAGCAAGTTTGTTGCTGAGGAACATGAACCGAATAGCCCAATTGATTCAATACAGCGATCGCAGATAAATGCGTTTCTACATCGATTAAGCGCGCAATACACCTAAAAATAACCCAACTTCACCGTGTTGCTTACCGATTGCTGGATAAAAGGGTTGCCAGCGCTGATAAGGATAGCGAATGCGGGGCAATTTCGAGAGCAGTAATCGAAATGGCGTTGCTTTGAGCGCAGGCAATCGCAGCAGCCAATACTGTAGACCCAGTTGCTGGAATAATCTGACAAACGGCCGAATGGTATCAATGCGCCAAGGCTGATCAATCCACACCCGCTCAAGCCAGTTTCGTATCTTATATGCGGTATCTGTTTTTTTTACCGATGCATTCAAAATTTTGCCCCGAGCCTGGTCAACCAGTTTTCCGTAGGCGACTTTACTCGGGCATACATATTCACAAGCCCGGCAAGTTAAGCACCGATCGATATGCAAGACAAAGCGTTCATTCATTGGAATGTGTTGTTTCATCACCCCGCTAATCATGGCGATTCGACCCCGTGGCGAGTCAGCTTCAGACATCGTCAAGCGATAAGTCGGGCAATGTGGCAGACAAAGTCCGCAGGCAACGCATTTATCCGCTTCAGCGATTAGGTCAGCGTTATTCAAGGGCTCAACTGAAACCGGCAGTGTTTGCAATTTGATCGATTCCATACATAAAATTTGATGATGTTTTGCTGTTTTAACAGCATCTAATAATCCTATTAGGATTGATTTTAGCTGATTCCTATACGCACAAAGGTACACTTCATCAATCGTAAGTCAGCGCCTAACGCGTGCTTTACATTAAGTTAGGCGTATCCTCGTGGACGACTCCATTGATTGTAACTTTCCAAAAGCAACCAATACGAAGGTCAAATTTATCAGGCATTGGGATTATCGCATGGTTCCCACGCATGTTAATTCACGTTTCAACACATTTTGTCTTGAGCCAAAATTCACAAGCAGAAGCTTGTTTTCTATGGGTTGGTTTGTGATTTTGATTGGGCGGTATATCAAATTTTGTTATGATAAAAACCAATCGACATAATTTCATAGTGATAAGGAGATCGCATGCAATTTACCGTGTTAGCTTTCATTTTTGACGCAATATATTGCGTCATTTCGGACGTCTAATTCTAGTTATGCAGAAATAGGAGAACCATTTGAATTTTGTTCAATATGATTTGGGGAATCGAAAAAACGGCGAGATTGTGGAAGTGGCATTATCAAGCGGTGCTAATGTGCGCCTAATGACAAACTCCGAGTTTTCAAATTACAAAAATGGAAGAAGTCATCGCTTTATTGGTGGTTTAGCGAAGCGTTCACCTGTACGATTGCAAATAACTAGCTTTGGTCATTGGTATGTTGTAGTTGACATGCAAGGGCTAAGCGGTAGTACAAAGGCATCGGTTCGCGTTCTCCCTGGAATGCTACCTGAAATACAGGAACGTCCCTTATCTGAAATTCCAAGTCTCGTTCGTGAAAGCATTCCTTCACCCATAGAATCCGGTGGAGAAACACATGATGTGTTTATTTCTCACGCATCAGAAGACAAAGATGATTTTGTTCGCCCATTAGCTAATGCCTTAATACAGCAAGGGTTAAATGTTTGGTATGATGAAATGACTCTTAGAATCGGAGATAGCTTAAGGCAAAAAATAGATAAAGGTCTTGCAAATAGCAAAGTTGGCCTCGTCGTACTCTCGCCGTCTTTTATCAAGAAGGGTTGGACAAACTATGAGCTTGATGGAATCGTGACAAAAACAGTATCTGGCGAACAAGTTCTACTTCCTATTTGGCACAACATCACAAAACAACAGGTTGTTGATTTTAGCCCATCACTCGCTGACAAAGTTGCCCGGAGTACCGCAACTCATACCATTGAAGAAATCGCACAAGAAATCGCTGAGCTTTTACGTTCAAAAGCATAACATGGCGCTCAACCGGAACGCGGGTTATAAGGCAGTTTTGTTTTTCGGCTTTCCGGGCCGCGCCCGGTTAGCTCTACGTTAGCGAATCTAGACCAAAGGAGGTATGAAATGGAAGTTCAGCTGAAATTACGGCAAGCATTCGAATCCGGACTCAAAGCTGAGTTTGGTTCTGTAGTTGGGGAAATTCTTGGCGATAACATTGGGTATTTCCCACGTACCGGACTTGAGCCCGCTGCGTTAACCAACATGCGAGACGTGGATGGAATAAAGATCGAAACTGCCGTCACCTCTCGCAACGTCGATGGAGGAACCCTGTTACTAATTCGCTCAAATACAACGGCCTCTGCACTTCTCCTTGATGTAGTTGAAATTCAAAGATGGGCATCTCTTGGTCTTGAGTGGTGTCAAAAGGTACAGGGTGGAGGTTGGCCCGGTACAGAGCCTGAATGGCGCTGGATACTTGAACACGCTGAAGAGTATTCGAACCTAGTGATAGAACTAAAGAAATTCCTCGGGCACGTGTAGTCATTTCGCTAACCCGGCAGTCCACACGGAAGCCGCGAAACAGACAGGGCTCTAGATCTTACTTTAATCTCTATCGGGTTTAATTTCTCGCTCCTTGGGAGCGTAAGTTGGTTGAAAACCAGCAACTTGAAGAGCGATTTAATACCTCGCAGCTTGGGTGGGGGTGCTTTATTGCAAATCAGTTTTGGGAGGGGTGAGCTAGGCTTCATCCCTCCCTTGACTAATTAGTGGATTGTGACGGCTGATGGCTGATCGCAAATCAAGTTTGCGCAATAATTTTCATGGATACCATCTAAGAATTTCCATAAAGCATCACAGGCGCGCTGAGTAGCTGCTAGGACGGCTGCTTGTTTTTCAGGCGTATCGGCAAACCGTTCAATGATTGACCATTCTGCCTCAGAATGATAAATATCAGCTTTCTGGTGTACTGAGAAAAATTCGTAATCTTTGGGATTATTCATTCCATAGAATTTCGCCAGCCCTTCAATTTTGACCGCTGCAATGTCAGGAACTTGTGATTCAAATGCGTGCAAAGCAGCCAACCCAATATAGAATGGGCTATTCAAGCAAATATCACGGAAGGTTGAAACCAAGTTGTCAGTTTCGGGTAGTGCAGGAGCATTTGCTAGACTTTTATCATTTGCGCCCAAGGCGAATGCAAACGCTTTCCACAACGCAGGATGATTGCCTGAGCCATGTTCTTCATCGATGAGATTTTTAAGCACTTCTTGACGTACACTAATATCTCCGCAATTTTCCTCAGAATGACCATGCGGTGTATTGAAGTGTACTGCACTGAGATAGGTTGGTTCAGCTAATACATTGTAAAAATATTGCTCTGCATAATGACGCAGTTGTTCTTTGGTCAGTTTTCCTTCAGTCCAGGCAATATAGAAGGGGTGTTTAAGTAAGTGCTTATTGTTAATAATCGCGCTAACTTTATGTTTAAAGATCGTATTCGTTGTCATAGTTATTCCTTAAATATAAGAAGTAGGGTCAATAAAGAAATATCATCCGCAATCATCGCTAAATAAAGCTAGTAAGTCAATCTCGTCATGCAAATTCGATAAGGTTATGGTTTTTCCTTTTCTAACGCATGAATGATTCCGCGCAATATATTCACTTCCTCCTTTTCCAAGGTGGTTCGAGAAAATAAACGACGAATTCGTTGCATGAGGCGTTTGGGTTGCTGTGGGTCTAGAAATTTGCTAGTGATCAGGGCCTGCTCAAGGTGTTGATAAAATAGCTCAATTTCATTGAGGCTGGCAAGTTGCTGCGCTTCATGTCGTGGAGATTGATTTTCTGGGTCGATTGCAGCCATACGTAATTCGTAGCACATGATTTGCACAGCGGCTGCCAGATTAAGTGATGCATAGGCGGGATTGGCAGGAATATGGACGGTGAGCTGGCATTTGGTAACCTCCGCAGTGGTTAGCCCAGCACTTTCTCTTCCAAAAACTAGCGCTACGGGTGATTCTGTAGCGATTTCAATCAGTTTTTGGGCTGCCCGTCGTGTATCAAGCACTTGATGCGTTAAATCACGAGCACGCGCTGTCATCGCGACCGCCAATACGCAGTTTTGTAGTGCAATATCAAGTGTTGAGCAAATCACTGCTTGATCGAGAATATCACGAGCGTTGGTTGCGCGGACATTGGCTTCATTATCAGGAAACGATTTGGGGTTGACTAGATAAAGTGAGCTCAACCCCATTGTTTTCATGGCGCGCGCTGAACCTCCAATATTACCAGGATGACTCGTATGACTGAGCACAATTCGGACATTATCAAGCGGAGCGTGGTGAATCATATTAGAATATTAGATTGTCGAATTTATTGAACAATTAACATGCATCCAATGCTTACCATTGCAGTGAAAGCTGCGCGCCGTGCAGGCAACATTATTAATCAGGCGTCTAGAAATTTAGATATTTTGAACGTTACACGCAAATCACACAGTGATTTTGTCAGTGAGGTTGATGGTGCTGCAGAGGAGGCGATCATAAAAATATTATTGGATGCGTATCCGGACCATTCTATTCTAGCAGAAGAAAGCGGCAGTCAATCAGGTCAAAAGCAGTCTGATTATCAATGGATTATCGATCCATTGGATGGGACGACTAATTTCTTGCATGGATTTCCAAAATATTGCGTGTCAATCGCGTTATTACATCGCGGTGTTTTGTCACAAGCTGTTATTTATGATCCGGTTAGCAATGAGCTTTTTACTGCAAGTCGTGGTCGCGGCGCTTACCTAAACGACCATCGGATCCGCGTTAGTAAGCGAACGAATTTATCAGAAAGTCTTATTGGAACGGGTTTTCCATTTCGAGACCTTTCCTTTATGGAAGCGTATCTTGCGATGTTTAAGGCGGTCATTCCCAAGACGGCGGGTATTCGGCGACCCGGATCTGCAGCGCTTGATCTTGCTTACGTCGCTGCTGGACGATACGACGGTTTCTGGGAAATCGGTTTGTCGCCCTGGGATATCGCTGCTGGCTGTTTACTCATTATCGAAGCCGGTGGCATGGTGAGCGATCTCGAAGGCAATGATCATTATCTAAAAAGCGGCCAGGTCGTTGCGGGCAATCCTAAAATTTTTCCGCAACTGATGGAGATCATTTCGCCCTATATAACTGATCAACTCAGTGCACAAAATCGCTAATTTAATGTAATCAAAGCAGCGCGGATTCAATCGTTCCTATTTTTTGGGTGCTCTAATTTTACGGGCGATTCTTAACCGGAGTGCATTGAGGCGAATAAATCCAGCAGCGTCCGCTTGATTATAAGCGCCTGCATCATCTTCAAAGGTTGCGATATTGGTATCAAACAATGAGTCCGTTTTAGAATCTCGACCCACAATGATGACGTTACCTTTATAGAGCTTTACCCGCACCCATCCATTTACGTGAGCTTGGGATTCATCGATCAATGTTTGTAATGCCATTCTTTCCGGGCTCCACCAGTAGCCATTGTAAATTAACGATGCATAGCGGGGCATGAGTTCATCTTTTAGATGAGCGACTTCTCTATCCAAAGTAATAGATTCAATGGCGCGGTGTGCGCGGAGCATGATAGTACCTCCCGGTGTTTCGTAACACCCTCGCGATTTCATACCGACATAACGGTTTTCTACAAGATCAAGGCGACCGATACCATGTTTCCCACCGAGCTGATTCAGTTGTTCAAGAATTTTTGCAGGAGTTAGGCGTTTACCATTGATAGCTACGATATCGCCTCGTTCAAATTCTAATTCTATATATTCAGATTCATTGGGTGCGTTTTCGGGCGATTGTGTCCAGCGCCACATGGGTTCTTCGGGTTCTAACGCGGGATCTTCCAGAGATCGGCCTTCATAGGAAATATGGAGTAAATTAGCATCCATACTATACGGAGAACCGCCTTTCTGTTTCATTTCAACAGAGATTCCGTGGCGCTCAGCGTAACTTAACAATTTTTCACGTGAAGTCAGATCCCATTCTCGCCACGGTGCGATGACTTGAATATCCGGTTGCAAGGCGTAATAGCCTAATTCGAAGCGGACTTGATCAGTTCCTTTTCCAGTTGCGCCATGCGATACCGCATCAGCGCCTGTTTCCCGAGCAATCTCAATTTGTCTTTTGGCAATCAAGGGACGTGCAATACTCGTACCTAAGAGATATTCACCTTCATAGATGGTATTTGCACGAAACATCGGAAACACATATTCTCGAACAAATTCTTCGCGTAAATCTTCGATAAAGATTTCTTTAATTCCAAGCCGCTGGGCTTTTGCACGCGCGGGTTCAATTTCTTCACCTTGGCCGATATCTGCGGTAAACGTTACAACCTCGCATTGATAAACTTCTTGTAGCCATTTCAAAATAACCGACGTATCGAGTCCGCCGGAGAAAGCCAAAACAACTTTTTTAACTTTTTTCATCGCTTTTTTTATTTTCGTAGTTCAATTGATCCCGTGATAACGTACGGGTTGCTAAATTTTTCCAAGCAGCAGATATTCCATTAATGCTTTTTGCACATGTAATCGGTTTTCCGCTTCATCCCACACGACTGATTGCTTTCCCTCTAGAACTTCATTGGTTACTTCTTCGCCCCGGTGCGCAGGTAAGCAATGCATAAACAGCGCTTCTGGTTTGGCATAAGCCATCATTTCAGCGTCAACACAAAAATCCGCGAATGCATTTTTTCTGATCTCGGTCTCGTCTTCAAAACCCATGCTGGTCCAAACATCCGTCGTAACGAGATCAGCATTTTTTACCGCATCGTGTGGACAGCTAAATTCTTCGTAGTGATTAGTACCATATAGCCCTGCGCGCTCAGGTTCAACTTCATAACCAGGCGGTGTTGAAACGTGAACATTAAAGTCGAAAACTTCAGCAGCCTGGAGCCAGGTATTACAAACGTTATTTGAATCGCCGATCCAGGCAACTGTTTTACCTTTGATGCTCCCGTGATGCTCGATAAAAGTAAAGATATCGCCAATAATCTGACAAGGATGATATTCGTCCGTTAGGCCGTTAATAACGGGAACGCGGGAATGATTTGCAAACCGTTCCACAATGCTATGGTCAAAGGTACGAATCATGATGATATCGACCATGCGCGAAATGACACGCGCTGCATCTTCAACAGATTCTCCTCGCCCTAATTGGGTATCCCGCGTCGAGAGATAAATCGCACTACCACCTAACTGGCACATACCTGCTTCGAACGATAACCGTGTGCGAGTGGAGTGCTTGTCGAAAATCATGGCCAATGTTCTATCAGTTAAAGGCCAATATTTGCGATATTGTTTAAATTCATTCTTGATCCAATGCGTGCGATCAAATAGATACTCAAATTCATCGAGCGTAAAATCATTAATCTTCAAGAAATGCTTAGGTGTCATGAGGTTTACTTGTTTACCGATTCACTTGGTTATGTAAGTGCCGTGTTTTTATACTGCGTTGTTAGAAATCGATCAATAATCGATGATGTCGTATCGACGATCTGTTCGGCCTCGGATCGGGTAATCACCAGCGCAGGCAGCAGCCGAACAACTTTTTCTGAAGTCACATTGATCAATAATTTTGCAGCCAGTGCTTCTTTAACCAATTCGCCACATGCAATGGGAAGTTCAATACCAAGCATTAGGCCTTGCCCACGAATCTTGATGACACTAGACCAGTTTGCTAGCTTTTCATGAAAGCGATCTCGCATCAGATCTCCCATTGAGACAGCATTTTGCATCAACTGATCTTGCTCGATAACTTCAAGTGTTGTGAGAGCGGCCTTACATACTAAAGGATTTCCCCCAAAGGTGGATGCATGATTACCGGGTTTGAAAATCTCGGCGGCTGGTCCTTTTGCGATACATGCGCCAATCGGGACTCCTGAACCCAGTCCTTTAGCAAGCGTGATCACATCGGGACTGCTATTGCTGTGCTGAAATGCAAACCATTTCCCGGTTCGTCCGATGCCGCATTGCACTTCATCTAGCATCAATAGCCAGTTATTTTGATTACACAATCGACGCAAGCCATCTAAGTAGTTAACCTGCGGGAAGTTGACGCCGCCTTCACCTTGATAAGTTTCTACGAGAATCGCTACAATATTTTTATTGTTAGCCGCAATTTGCTCAACTGCAATGAGATCATCGTAAGGGACTCTTACAAACCCTGTAAGTAAGGGTTCGAAGCCGGCCTGCGTTTTACGGTTGCCCGTTGCGGTTAACGTTGCCATGGTGCGCCCATGAAACGATTTTTCCATCACAATGATCGTTGGCAACTCAATTCCTTTGTTATGGCCATAAAGGCGTGCAAGCTTGATAGCTGCTTCATTAGCCTCAGCACCTGAATTACAGAAGAAAACTTTATCCATTCCTGATAATAAAGCTAACCGTTCGGCCAATAACTCCTGATTCTCAATGTGATATAGGTTTGAGGTATGAATGAGCGTCGCAGCTTGATGACTGAGTGCTTTTGTCAAAGTGGGGTGACAATGACCTAATCCGCAAACGGCGATACCGGATAGGGCATCCAAATAGCGATTGCCATCGTTATCCCATAACCAGACTCCTGAACCTTTAACAAAGGTTACCGGAAGTCTTTGATACGTGTTCATCAAATAAGACACAGTGGATTACTCATCTCTAAAAAGTTGAAAAGGTGGAATTTGAAACTATGCTGTATTATCAAATTGAAAATCAAGCAATATAAGTAATTTTTTTATTATTTACTTATTTATTAGGCTTTATCAAGCGCTTTTTGGCTATTTTTATTCTGTGCGCTTATTCGACGCAGAACGCCGCCTTGCCTAAATTATTTCCTTCCCTTCGTGCTTCTTCAAACTTTATAAAAGAATGGACGGGGATGACGTGCTAAAATATAGCAACATTTAAGCAAGTAGCATTTTATTTCTTTGTTGGATGGCCACTTTTATTAATTTTAACCGATAAGTTAATTTTTATTTCAACCTGTTTTTCAACATAGTAGGTTGAAATATTTTCGAAATCAAACAGACCCAATGCCAATAAATCAATTTGCAAAAGAAACACTCACGATTAGTCTTGAAGAGGAAATGCGCCGTTCTTATTTAGATTACGCGATGAGCGTTATCGTGGGAAGGGCACTGCCGGATGTTAGAGACGGCTTAAAGCCGGTTCATCGAAGAGTGTTATTTGCAATGCACGAACTTTCCAATGATTGGAACCGGCCCTATAAAAAATCAGCTCGTATCGTCGGTGATGTCATTGGTAAATATCATCCACATGGGGATACTGCTGTTTACGATACGATTGTAAGGATGGCACAAGATTTTTCACTGCGTTATGTGCTCGTCGATGGACAAGGTAACTTGGGTGCGGTTGATGGTGATAATGCAGCAGCCATGCGGTATACCGAAATTCGTATGGCGAAAATCGCCCATGAGTTGCTGGCTGATCTAGATAAAGAAACCGTTGATGTTGGCCTCAATTAGGATGGCTCTGAACTAGAACCCCTGATTTTTCCGGCCAAAATACCTAATTTACTGATTAATGGCTCATCAGGTATTGCTGTAGGGATGGCTACGAGCATTCCACCGCATAATCTGAATGAGGTAATCGATGCTTGTCTTCGATTGCTTGATAACCCTGAAATGAGTATTGAAGAAATCATTGAATATATCAAAGCCCCTGATTTTCCAACCGCTGGAATCATCTATGGAACATCGGGAATAAGAGATGGTTATCTTACTGGCAGAGGGCGTGTTGTGATGCGCGCACGAACGCATTTTGAAGACCTTGAGAAAGGGTCACGTCAAAGCATTATTATCGATGAATTACCTTATCAGGTTAATAAAGCTAATTTACTGATTCGGATTGGCGAGTTAGTGCGTGATAAGAAAATTGAAGGAATATCGGATTTGCGTGATGAGTCGGATAAATCCGGTATGCGTGTGGTGATTGAGCTTAAACGCGGCGAAATACCGGAAGTAATCCTGAATAACTTGTATAAAGAAACGCAAATGCAAGATACCTTCGGTATCAATATGGTTGCATTAATCGATGGGCAGCCGCGATTACTCAATTTAAAGCAATTGCTCCTAGCGTTTCTACGCCATCGCCGTGAAGTTGTTACTCGTCGCACGGTGTATGAGCTGAAAAAAGCCAGAGAGCGTGGGCATTTGTTAGAAGGATTGGCTGTCGCACTTTCGAATGTAGATGAAATTATAGCGCTGATAAAAGCAGCAGCAACACCAGCAGAAGCTAAGAAGGCATTGTTGGGAAGAGCTTGGAGCTCTCGCTTGGTTACGGAAATGCTGGCTCGTTCAGCGCAGGATGCAGCTGCTTTTCGCCCTTTAGGACTTAGCGCTGAGTTTGGTTTGTTTGATCATGGCTATCAATTATCTGATGTGCAAGCGCAAGCAATTCTCGATCTTCGGCTGCAGCGCTTGACCGGCCTTGAGCAAGAAAAATCGTTAATGAATACAAGGAGGTTATTGATCAAATTATTGATCTTCTCGATATTCTAGCTAACGCGGATCGAATTACAGCCATTATCGTTGATGAATTGCGTTCCATTAAAGATCAATTTGGTGATCAACGACGTAGTGAAATAGTCACGAATACACAGGAACTCAACACAGAAGATTTTATTACCCCGGCAGATGTAGTGATAACCTTATCTCATGCTGGGTACATTAAATCACAACTTTTAGATGACTATCGTGCACAGAAAAGAGGAGGGCGCGGAAAACTTGCCAGTGCCACCAAAGAAGATGATTTTATCGACAATATGTTCATGGCGAATACCCATGACTATATTCTGTGTTTCTCAAGCTTAGGACGCGTTTATTGGGTCAAAGTATATAACGTACCTCAAGGCGGAAGGGTTTCAAAAGGTAAACCGATCAATAATCTATTACAGCTGGAAAAAGAAGAGAAAATTAATGCGGTTTTACCTGTCAAAGCGTTTGATGATAATCGTTATATCTTTATGGCGACATCGTTAGGAACCGTTAAAAAAACCCCTTTATCGGAATTTTCACGGCCACGTAGCAATGGCATTATTGCGATTGGATTGGATGAAGGAGATTATTTGATTGGTGTTGCGTTAACTGAAGGTAAACACGATGTGATGTTATTTTCAGATGGTGGGAAAGCGATGCGCTTTAGTGAAAGCGATGTTAGACCGGTGGGTAGAAGTGCTCGTGGTGTACGAGGGATGAGACTGGGAGCAGGACAGAAAGTCATTTCGTTGCTTGTTGCCGAGAATGAAGAACTAACAGTGCTAACGGCAACAGAAAATGGCTATGGCAAGCGGACACCGATTGGCGAATATACAAGACACAATCGTGGAACTCAGGGAATGATCGCGATCAATACTTCAGCACGCAATGGTAAGGTGGTTGCGGCGCAACTGGTTAAACAAGACGATGAAATCATGTTGATTACTACGGGGGGCATATTGATTCGAACACGCGTTAGTGAAATTCGTGAAATGGGTCGTGCAACCCAAGGTGTAACACTGATCAATCTTGATCAGGGTGAAAAATTAGTTGGTCTGGAACGAGTCGTTGAAGCGGATGAGGAATAATGAGTCAAGCTTGCTAATTCTTGGAAAATGAATCCTATGAATAAGATTTACAATTTTAGCGCAGGTCCCGCGGTTCTTCCTCAGGAAGTGCTCGAGCAAGCGCGTGACGAAATGCTGGATTGGCATGGAAGCGGTATGTCCGTGATGGAAATGAGTCATCGTGGCGAGGAATTCATGTCGATCATCGCTAAAGTTGAAGCAGATCTCCGTGATCTGGTCAAGATTCCAAATCATTACAAGATTCTGTTTCTCCAGGGTGGCGCATCAAGTCAATTTGCCATGGTTCCGCTGAATCTGTTACAAACTAAAAAAGAAGCGGATTATGTCAGTACCGGACAATGGTCCCAAAAAGCGATTGAAGAAGCTAGCAAGTATGGCACAGTAAATATTGCCGCATCATCAGTGGATGATCATTTCACGATAATACCTGAGATTGATACCTGGAAAATGAGCCGCAATGCTGCGTATCTTCATTACACATCGAATGAAACCATTGGTGGCGTGGAATTCAATTGGATACCTGATTTATCAAGAATTGCGGGGGGAAGCACAGATATTCCGTTAGTCGCGGATATGTCTTCCAACTTTTTATCTCGACCTGTGGATATCAGTCGATTTGGACTAATCTATGCCGGGGCTCAGAAAAATATTGGACCTGCAGGTCTGGTGCTCGTCATTATCCGAGAAGATCTGGTAAAAACGCCTATTTCCGGGACGCCAACACTATTTAGTTACCAAACTCATGTGCAGCATGGCTCAATGTATAACACACCACCAACTTATGCGATTTATATGATGGGTCTCGTGTTGGAATGGCTCAAGAAACAAGGAGGAGTGTCTGCAATTGAAACACTTAATATTGCCAAATCAAAATTACTTTATGATTTGATCGACGCGAGTCATTCGTATCAATGTCCGGTGGCACGGCAAGATCGTTCCCGCATGAATGTGCCGTTTACACTCAGGCAAAGCACATTAGAGAGTGAGTTTCTAAAACAGGCAAAAGCACGCGGGTTTGTGCAACTAAAGGGTCATCGTTCTGTTGGTGGGATGCGTGCCTCAATCTATAACGCGATGCCTTATGAAGGGGTTAAAGCATTAGCTACGTTTATGGAAGAATTTGAGAATCAATATGGCTAAAAAAACGCAGCAAGTTTTTAAGGTTCTGACATTAAACCCAATTTCATCGGTGGGATTAAAGCAATTTCCGACTGACCAATATTTAATCGGCAATGATCTACCAGATTCGGATGTGATTTTGGTACGTTCTCATAATATGCTGGATATGGATATTTCAAAGCAGGTGATTGCGATTGGGCGAGCCGGTGCAGGAACCAACAATATTCCGGTTAACGTGATGAGTCAGCGTGGGATTCCGGTTTTTAATACGCCTGGTGCCAATGCCAATGCAGTCAAGGAACTTGTGTTAGCAGCGATGTTGATTGCTTCGCGTAATCTTGTTCCCGCTTTTCAATTTGTGGAGGAACTACAAGGGGACAATCAGAAATTAAATGAGCTTGTTGAAGCAAATAAAAAACATTTTTCGGGGATAGAATTACCAGGCCGGACACTCGGTATCGTGGGACTGGGGAAAATTGGGCGGCTGGTAGCGGATGCTGCCTTAAAACTCGGAATGAAAGTCATGGGTTACGATCCTAAAATTAGTGTTGATGCTGCCTGGAGTCTTCCTGCAGAAGTGCAAAAAGCACAAAGTATTGAAGATTTATTGCGTCATAGCGATTTTATTTCGCTTCATGTTCCCTTGGTCGATTCAACCCACCATCTGATTAATGAGCAATTGATTCATTATTTCAAACGCGAAGTTATTTTGCTCAACTTTTCTCGCGATGAAATTGTGAGCGAAGCGGCAGTTCTTGCAGGAATAAAGAGCGGTAAAATTAAATATTATGCCTGTGATTTTCCGAGTCAGAATTTGCAAAATCAGAAAGGAGTTATCACTTTACCGCATTTGGGCGCTTCAACAAGAGAAGCTGAAGAAAATTGCGCAGTAATGGTTGTGAAGCAGATTATCGATTACTTACAAAATGGCGATATTAAGAATGCCGTTAATTTTCCAGATGTAATCATGGAACGGGAATCTCCCTATCGAATTGCAGTGGCAAATGCAAATGTTCCTAATCTGCTCGGTCAGATTTCAACTTGCATGGCATCAGCAGGCCTTAACATTCATAACATGACTAACAAATCGAAAGGTGAAATGGCTTATACTTTGGTCGATGTCGATAGTCCCGTATCTAAACATGTCATTAAAGCGATATCTCTTATCTCAGGTGTTCTGAAGGTACGATACTTACCGGTATAGAATAAACAAACAAAAATGTTTACTGAGTATTATCACTATGGCTGAACAATTAAATCAATTACGTGCCAAGATCGATGCAATTGATAATGAGCTGCTTGAGCTTATTAACGCACGTGCCAAGCTTGCGCAAGAAGTTGGGCATCAAAAAGGGAATGCCGTAACGTATCGCCCTGAGCGAGAAGCGCAAGTATTGTCGCGGTTACAGCAACTAAATACGGGGCCTCTTTCCAATGAACGCATTGCTGCGCTATTTATAGAGATTATTTCTGCTTGCCGTGCGATGGAAGCGCCGTTAACAATTGCTTATCTGGGGCCGCCCGGCACATTCTCTGAAGAAGCTGTTTCAAAGCGTTTCGGACATGCAGTGATTACGACCGCATGCCATTCAATCGATGATGTATTTCGCCAAGTGGAATCAGGTGCAGTACATTATGGTGTCGTGCCCGTAGAGAATTCGACCGAGGGTGCGGTGGGAAGAACCATGGATCTGCTTGTGCAGACGCCATTGACCGTGTGCGGTGAAATTGAATTGCCTGTACACCACTGCCTGATGGCGAAGCACTCAGATCTTACAAAAATCCAAAAAATCTATTCACATCCTCAGTCCTTTGGGCAATGTATTGGATGGCTTAATCATCAATCTTCTCAGCTTAAATCAGTTGCACAAATTAATGTTGCTAGTAATGCAGATGCAGCCAGACTTGCTGCGGAAGACTCTCATGCGGCAGCAATTGCGAGCAGTAAAGCTGCAGAGATTTTTGGATTGGCGATCTGCGCGCGCAATATTGAAGATGATCCTAATAACACTACACGATTTCTAGTGATGGGATTGCAGCGGGTTCCCGTTTCGGGAAAAGACAAAACTTCATTGGCCATTTCTACTATGATCGACCCGGTGCGGTGTATGAACTACTCGCGCCACTTGCCAAATATCAGGTTAGTATGAGTCGATTCGAATCTCGCCCTTCGCGCAAAGGTTTATGGGAGTATATGTTTTTATCGATCTTGAGGGTCATCAAGATAATCATAATATTGCAAGCGCAATCGCTGAATTACGAAATAAAGCGACTTTCTTAAAAATATTGGGATCATACCCAGCAGCCTAGAGCAGTAATCATGAAACTCTTTGAATTTGCACCACAATATATTCGCGCGATTCATCCTTACCAACCTGGAAAACCGATCTCCGAGTTGGTGCGAGATCTCGGTTTGGAAAAAAATAGTGTCATCAAGTTAGCTTCAAATGAAAATCCGCTTGGAACGAGCCCATTGGCTTTAGAAGCGATGTCCACTGCGCTGAATGAAATTGCGAGATATCCCGATGGAAGCGGGTATGAGCTTAAGAATGCTTTGGCTGAGCATTATGCAGTGAGTGTCGATCAGATTGTGCTTGGCAATGGCTCGAATGATGTGCTAGAACTTGCTGCACGAATTTTTCTCAAGCCAGGTACAGCGGCTGTCTATTCACAGCACGCTTTTGCTATATATCCGTTGCTTGCTCAAGCTTTAGGGGCGCAAGGTATTTCAGTTCCGGCGAGACGCTACGGCCATGATCTAGTCGCGATGCTGAACGCAATTACGCCTGAAACACGCGTCGTTTTTATTGCTAATCCCAATAATCCAACGGGCACACTGTGTGATCCTAGCGATCTTCAGCGATTTGTGGAACGAGTACCTCAAAATATTTTAGTGATCTTAGATGAAGCTTATGATGAGTACTTGCCTGAAGCCAATAAAGCCAATAGTATTGCTTGGCTGAAGAAGTTCCCTAATCTACTGATTACACGTACTTTCTCTAAAGCCTATGGATTGGCCGGAATTCGTGTCGGTTTTGCACTTACTCACCCGGAGTTGGCGGATTTAATGAACCGTATTCGTCAGCCCTTTAATGTGAACAGTCTTGGATTGATCGGTGCGCTGGCAGCGTTAAAGGATACTGAATTTGTTCGACGAGCCTATGAACTCAATCGTGCGGGTATGACTGAAATTATCAACGGGTTGCGACAATTAGGTGTGGAATTCATTCCTTCCTATGGGAATTTTATTACTTTGCGGATACGAGGAGATGAAATTAACACAGCTAAAGCGTATCAAAATCTATTGAAACAAGGTGTGATTGTCCGTCCATTGGGTGTTTACGAAATGCCCCATCATTTACGCGTTACGATTGGCTTGAAACCTGAAAATCAAAGATTCTTGATTGCATTAGAACAGGTTATCGCCGATTCAGCCTAACCATCAGAATGATAGTCACAGAATACGTTGATGCTTGTTAATAATATGCAAACCCCTTATCTTCAAAAGCTTGTCATTATTGGCGTGGGTTTGATTGGTGGATCGTTTGCATTAGCATTACGTAACGCAGGTCTTGTTAAACAGATCGTTGGCTTGGGGCGTAGTCAGGAAAATATGTTACGTGCCCGCGAATTAGGGATTATTGACGAGATTGCGAATACACCGGTCGCAGCACTGGCAGGTGCTGATTTTGTTATGCTATCTACCCCAGTTGGGCAAATTCACCGTGTAATGGCGCAGATCGAACCTTACTTAGAAAAGCAAACGATAGTCTCGGATGTAGGTAGCACTAAGCAGAATGTGATCGATGCTGCATATAGCCAACTGGCTAATCACCTCGATCGTTTTATTCCAGCACATCCGATTGCAGGAACGGAGTTTCGGGGCGCTGAGGCGGCTGATCCCACGCTATTCAATAACAAGAACCTCATCATTACGCCTTTGAAGGAAAATAACGGGCAAGCAATCAATTTGGTCAGGGCACTATGGCAATCATGTGGTGCGAAAGTTTCAATCATGTCTGCAGCGCAACACGATCAAATTTTAGCGATCGTGAGTCATTTACCCCATATGCTTGCTTTTACACTGATGAATCATGTTCAAACTTGTGCTGATTTTGATCCTAATTATGTTTTGAGTTATGCCGGAAGTAGCTTGCGTGATTGTACGCGGATTGTTGCAAGTTCCCCTGAAATGTGGCGTGATATTTGTTTGGCGAACCGGGTACAACTATTGGCTGAGCTTGAAACCTATCAGAAATCACTAACAGAGCTTCGTGAGCAACTGGCTAATCAGAATGGTGAAGCACTGCTCAATCTGTTTAAGAGTGCTAGCGATTTAAAATTGCAATGGTCAAGTAATCGCGATGGGGGGTAGTTAATGATTACGCACAAGCCTGTGATTTAATAATTAATCTGAACTTCCCACAAAACATTCACTCTTCTAAATTTTAATGATTCAACTAACGATATGCAGCGCTATTTATTGATCATCTTTACTTTCATCGTTACTATCCTAACTGCCATGAATTTGGGGTATGCGCAGCAATCAGTGCAATCGTTACCGGCTAACTTAACTCAAATTACTGCCGTCGAAGGGATTACTGAATATCAAATGCCGAATGGCTTGAAGGTGCTTTCTCTTCCTGATGACTCCTTGGATACAGTGACTGTGAACATCGTCTACTTAGTCGGCTCACGTGATGAGGGCTATGGCGAAGCCGGTATGGCCCATTTACTTGAGCATTTGCTATTCAAAGGAACTGAGCGCCATCCTGATATCAAAAATGAATTCACCAAGCGGGGCGCACGCTGGAATGGTACGACTTCGTATGATCGGACCAATTATTACGAAATACTTACCGCAAGCGCAGAAAACTTAGATTGGGCGATCGCGCTGGAAGCCGATCGTATGATTAACTCTCGTATTGCGAAAGCGGATCTCGATAGCGAAATGACGGTCGTTCGTAATGAGTTTGAAGCGGGTGAAAATAATCCTTTTAGTGTGCTATCCGAACGTATGGCAGCTACAGCGTTTGTTTGGCACAACTATGGGCGTGCGATCATTGGTTCTCGTTCGGATATCGAAAATGTACCTATCGAGCGATTACAAGATTTTTACCGTCATTATTATCAACCGGATAACGCAGTACTTGTCGTTGCAGGCAAATTTGATGAAGCAGCAGCGCTCAATAGCATATCCAAGCATTTTGGCGCCATTCCTCACCCAAAACGCCAATTACGAAAAACCTATACGATAGAACCAACTCAGGATGGAGAACGCAAAGTTACGTTACGTCGCGTTGGTGATACAAATTGTAGCAACGCTTTATCATATTCCGGCTGCCTCACATCCTGAATCCGCTGCAATCGATTTGCTTGTTTCTATCATTAAACAAGTGCCTGGCGGTCGGTTGCATAAATCGCTCGTCGAGTCTAAATTAGCAACAGCGATTTTTGGTTTTGATCGTCAATTACGTGAAACCGGTTTTGTTTATTTCGGTGCTAACCTGCTACCGGATATGTCACTCGATCATGCCAAAGAGGGTCTGATTAATACCATCGAATCATTAACTGAGCACCCCATTACCGCTGAGGAACTAGAACGCGCACGTACCCGTTTACTTAACAAAATAGAACAATTACTAACCAATACCCGTAATTTAGCAACGACCATCACGGAATTTATCGCGATGGGGGATTGGCGGTTGCTGTTTCTTCATCGTGATTGGATCAAGCAGGTTACCTTAGAAGACGTGCAGCGCGCAGCGAATACTTATTTCAAACCCAGTAATCGAACATTAGGTTTGTTTATACCCACTAAGGCTCCGGATCGTGCGGAAATTCCAGCAGTCACTGATCTCTCGCTGATGTTCAAAGACTACCGTGGAAACGAGACGCTGAGTTTGGGTGAAGCATTCGAGGCCACACCTGAGAATATCGAAGCAAAGCTCATTCGTGCACAACTACCAGGCGGGATGAAGCTTGCTTTACTGCCTAAAAAGACGCGAGGCAATCGCGTTGTCGCTGCACTCAATCTCAACTGGGGAGATGAACAAAGTAAGATGAACCGGGCAACCGCTTGTGGGATGACGAGTGCAATGTTATCGCGGGGTACCAAGCATTATACCCGTGAACAATTACGCGATGCGCTAGATCGCTCAAAAGTTCACATTGACATGACAGCAGATGGAATTACTTTTGAAACGACGAGTAATCATTTAGCGGATGCGCTTCAGTTAATCACTGAAATGTTTCGTAATCCTATTTTCCCAGAGAAAGAGTTTGAGCAGCTCAAACTCGCAATTCTGTCATCTATCGAGAATCAAAGGAGTGAGCCTGCTGCGCAAGCAGGTATTCATATTGAGCGGCATTTGATGCCTTTTGCGCCAGCCCATTGGCTATATACCCCAACAATCGAAGAACGAATTGAGCGAATCAAACGAGTATCCCTTGATGAAGTCAAACGTTGCCATCACGATTTTTATGGAAGCACGGATGCAGAACTTGCTATAGTCGGGGATTTTGAACCTAACGCTATTACCGAAACCTTGCAACAATTGCTGGATGATTGGAAAAGTCCTAAACCGTATCAGCGTATTGCGACACCGTATCAAGATATCAAGGCAATCGATATCAATCTGGAAACCCCAGATAAGGCCAACGCGGTTTATCAGGCTGGTATGAATCTCAAGATTCGAGACGATCATCCCGATTTTCCTGCGCTTGTGTTAGGTAACTATTTATTCGGGGGTCTGCTGATTCACGGCTGTGGCGTCGTATTCGTGAACAAGAAGGCCTCTCGTATAGTGTTGCATCTTCGCTTACGGCGAGTGCTTTTGAAGAGCGAGGAGATTTCAAAATCTTTGCTATCTACGCACCTCAGAATCGTGATCGTGTGGAGCAAGCAGTGGATGAAGAACTTGCACGGGTTCTAAAAGAAGGTTTTACTGTAGAAGAGGTTGAACTTGCTAAGGCAGGCTATCTTGAAGCTCGGCGAATAGCGAGAGGTCAGGATAAAGCGCTCGCTGAACGGCTAGTCAATTATTTGCATCGTAACCGTACCCTGCAATGGGACATCGCATTCGAAAAAAATATTGCTGGTTTGACACCGGAACTGATATCAAATGCCTTGCGCCGTTACTTTGATATTACCAAACTGACTCAAGTGAAAGCAGGTGATTTTGCTAATACTAAATCAGTAAAATCAGCACAGTAATCGTTCTGACGGGACAAACTTATTTTGTTTTCCTAACATTTTGAGGCTCGAGTTCGTTTGCTGAAAAATCAAGCTCGACCTTTGCTCCATCGGGGTCTGTACAAAATAGTTGCCAACTTTCAAGTCCTTTTAGACGATTCAGGGTATACGCGATGTTATGCTGATTTAACCGATCGATCACAGATTGAAGATCGCATGCGCTAAAGGCAATATGGTCGATGATGCCGTGAATTGTATTCGGTACAGGCCTTCCGGCCATGATGTGTAGGATCGCCTGGTCTCCACAGTAAAGCCAGGCACCTGGAAATTCAAATGAGGGGCGATAGCCTTCTGTCAATCCCAGCAAGCTGACATAAAACGCTTTACTCTTGTCTAAATCAGTCGTCAGCACCGTAAAATGATTCATTCCAGTAATAGCCAATTTAGGTTCCTCCAAAGATTACTCTGAATATTCAGTTGGATTGTAGTATGGAAACAAACTTCTGATAACGTTCATTAATGACATTCTGACGAGCGACTGTTGCTTTACTGGAAAAACAATCGATCTTATTCTGCTTATGCCAACCAAGCGGTTTTCCCGCAGCCAACCACGCAATACCCTGTGCTGTCGCCTCGACCAATGCAGGGCGTTGCACCGTTAACCCTGATAAGTCAGCGAGTTTTTGACATAAAGCATCAGACTGAGCTAATCCACCGCTGATGGTAATATTTTTGATGGGGAGGTGTGTTTCTGCCATACAGTCGAGATTGGCTTGTATCAAAAATAGAATACTTTCTACAACAGCCACTAGCATGTGCTCTTGAGCTAAATCTGTGAGAGGATGTCCATCAAGCGCGTGAAACTGTGGAGTGGGTCCTCTACGCCACCAGGGTGAACCAAGACCGCTGATGGTATTCATGAATAAAGGAGGATCGGTGATTGATTGTAATGCGGCGTCCAGTTTCTGATAGGGTTGAGGCATTGATTCATGTTCACTTAACCAATCGATTGCGCTTCCCGCATTATTGACAGTACCTTCAAGCACATAACGTTTTTCCTGCGCGTCACTGTCAGCAATACCGCTGAGCAGCTTGCTATGGCGAATGAGTTGATGACCAGTTGATTTCAGGATAAAGGCGCCGGTACCCATATTAATCCAAACCCCTTCCTGGCTAACTTCTGTAGCAGCGCATAAGGCAGCCGTTTGATCGCCATTAACCGCCGTGATAGAGATAGAATGATTTTTTAGATAACCGTAACAATGGCGAATGGGATGGCACTGAGGTAGATAAGGGCGAGGGATTTCAAATAACTTTAGCAGCACATCATCCCAATCGCAGCTTGCGATATTCCATAATAGTGTTCTTGCGGCATTAGCGTGATCCACGACGAGGGGATTGCCTTCGAGTAAATGGAACAAAATAAAACTTGCTAGTGGACCAAACGCTAATTGCTGCTGTTTTTCAGCGGCGATGACTGCTGGAATGTTATTCCTTAACCAGTTTAACTTACTGACCCCATAATGGGGAGACAGTCTCAGGCCGGTGCGTCCAATGATTGTGGTCTGATGCTGAGAGAATGACATTAACCAATCTGCTGCGCGCCGATCTTGCCAGCTTAGCACTGGACTGAGTGCTTTTCCCGTTGCTTTATGCCAGGCAACGACACTCGAACGTTGCGTTGCCAAACCGATTTGGCCGATACGTTTTTGATGCTGAGCTGCAAATTGCAGTGATTGTGTAACAATACTATGAATCGAATCGATGATTTCATCAGGATCTTGTTCCACTTCGACCGGACTGCGATGAAAGATTTCAACGGGCTTACTGAATTGAGCAACTACTTCGCCATGGGTATCAAATAGTAGGGCACGGGATAGATGGGTTCCTTGATCGATAGCTAAGGTAAGCGCCTGGCTAGACATATTCGGATGGGGAAGGTGGTAATTCGATTGGGAGCTCAGCGAGGTTTGCTTTAGGGTCGCGTTGAGGCAACGAAGGAGCGGCCATTCTTAGCACTTTCTGGGCGGTTGCCCGACTTACGGTCAGTTTGCCACCATAGAGGGTAATGATACGTGGCCGGTCAGCATTATCGCAAAGCAATTGAATATCTCTGGAGCGTGAAAAAGCTGCCCCCTGTGTTTTAGGAAGCACCCGTAAACCTGAAAATTTTTCTCGAACGACAACCTTTCGATTGGGAAAGTAATGGTGGAAACATTCGATTAAATAAGCTTCCTCTTCCGCCAAAGGATGACACGCTTCGGGTGCACCGGTAAAAACCGTCTCAGTTGTACCCAATAGCGTGTGCTGATACCACGGCAGTACAAAAATAGCGCGTTGATCAACGGGCGATTCCAAGTAATAGCAACCGCTGTCGGGCTTCTCTTCTAATACCAGATGAGTGCCTTGCACCAGTTCAATGGGCAAGGTGGGGGGAGAGGGGGTAATGTTGTATAGAATTTGATTTACCCAAGGACCTGCGGCATTGATGATTACCGCAGCCGTACAATGGAGCGATTGGTTTTGCCAGCGATATGTGAGTTCACATCCATCTTGTGTTAGGTTGGCCTGAATAAATTCAGCAGGGCAGCGTAATTCTGCACCCAATTTCATCGCTGAGTGCATCAGCGCTTGGGTGAGCAGCCGATCATCGGTTTGTGCATCCCAGTATTGAAAAACATGTGTTAAACCGACGGTTGACAACCCATCGAGTGCCGCCCACTCAGCACGAGGAACACTACGAAATCGGGATGCAGTTCCTAATCCTGCTAATAAGCCATATAACGTTAACCCAGCTCGAATCGTCCATTTTCCGCGTGAAGTCGTTTGGTAAATCGGAATGTAGAAAGGATTTAATTTAACGAGAGCAGGCGCTAGTTGGAGGAGCTGTGAACGCTCACGCAAACTTTCGCGCACCAACCCAAAATGACCTTGTTCAAGATAGCGTAAACCGCCATGAATCAGTTTGCTTGAACGACTCGATGTACCTGCAGCGAGGCCAGTTTTCTCTAGAACTAATACACGATAGCCATCTGCTGCCGCGGCTTGGGCAATGGCAGTTCCTTGTATTCCGCCGCCAATAACAACCAGATCATAGGATTGACTAGCAAGCATGTTGTTTTAGCGTGGGGTCACTCAGCATGACTCCAATGGTATCGGTTTCGATCATTCCGATATTTTGTTGTGCGTATTGTAAGGCTGTTTGGCTATCATTGATGGTATAAACGACCCATTGCCACGGGCCATTCCAGCGCTGTTCGATGCTTGGCGGCATGCGCCAGATACTACAAAATAAATAATCGGGAGCGAGTGCATCCGCTATCTTCTCATGTTCCTGATCCCACCGAGGGATGACCCAGCCGATTCGTTCCATTCCTTTTTTTCGGGCCAGCGAAACAGCCTGCCAATCAAATGAAATGATAATACATTGCTCATGGTAGGGCTGTAGTACCTGTAAAATAGTTTCGACGGTTAGCGCTAATCCAAATTTTACGATACTTTCAGATTTGATTTCCACGAAAGCCTTTGCTTTGGGCCATTTTTCCAGTAGCTGGCAAAAGGAAAGTAAATCAGCAAAGGGAGCTGTTCTCGTGGGTGAAGCTGTTGCATCAGCGACAATGGTTGATGGGGGATAGGCAATCGATAGTGTTTTGATGATTCCATCATCTAATTCGGTGATATTTTGATCAATCCCAGTTAATCGCTTTAAATTGTCATCATGGCATAAGAAAGGTGTATGGTGCGCACTGAGCTGAATATCGAGTTCGACATAGCAAGCACCTGCTTGCAAGGCAACCTCATAGCCAACTAAGGTGTTTTCGGGATAGCAAGCGGGGTAGCCGCGATGAGCGACTAAAATCGGAATAACTGGGTTGCTGTTCATCGATTAATTCTCTTGAGCTAGTAATCAACCTAAAGGGCTTTGTTCAATATTATAGGTGGAATGCTAAAATTCGGAAAAAATAACTTATCAGGAGTAAGCATGCCCAAAATTAAAATCAGCTTTGAAATGATTCTACCTGCATTGCTGATCCTATTGCTATTGATACCCTATACGTTGAATCGTATAGGGCATTCCTTGTATGGAGTAAAGCAATTTCCACCGATTATCATGATGAAGCTGCCGGTTGATCATTCGGCAGTTAATTTGCCACCGGCTGTTAAGGAGCTGCAATCGTTTAATGTTGCGTTAGAACTGGATACCAAAGAATTAATTAAGCGCACTAACGATATAATCGGTAAATCGACACACGGAACAGGATTGCAAGGGTTAACTGGGCAAATACTACCGGGTATACTGGCTGAAATAGCTGGCGCTCATTTTCAGATCGATAACCCTGGACCTCATGTAGAGCTTTTTTCCAGTAATCGCCAAACTATGTGGACCTGGAATGTTATTCCCAAAAAAACAGGGCGACAGTCGCTTAAATTATTGCTACATCTAGAGACGATCGATGGTGGGCAACAAGCTAAGAAAGTCGTTGAGCTTGCAGAAATACAAATGTATGTCGAGAATAATCCAGAAGAATGGCTTAAACAGAATGCCTGGTGGATGATTCTTATCAGCACCGCGCTAGGATACTTGTTAGTAAAGTATCGTTTTTTTAGTAAGAAGCACAAACAACTGGAAGAACCTAAATAATATCAGGCACTCCTTAGGTTGCCCCCTCACTTTATATCGAACCGAACTGAAGTTATGTTTCGACAGATCTAAGAGGGGTATTCGATAGGCAGTAACATTAACCCAATTAGGATAAGCAATAAACTCGACACAATGGGAATTAAAAACGCTTGTTTCATAGATTCCTCCTTCAAAGCTTTTTTTAACCTTGGATCGTGTTTTACTTTAATGCAATTGTTTCTTTTTGATCACAGGATTAATTAATACAACTAGCCGGTGACCTTCTTCATTATCAATATCACTAAAAAAAATCTGGCCTACAAAGCGATTACCGTTCATTGCGATTAGCTCAAATTGGTAGTCAATCCGTGAAAGAAACCTTAAATAAGGGTTGACTCGCTGCGCTTTGAGTAATTCAATTTCTACGAGTTTGGGTAATAGCTTTGAGATATGGAGTTTAATCAAATTTTTTGGAATATAACCGAGTAATTTTGCGCTTTCTTTACTGCAATCTTGGATGACGCCATCCTCCGAGAGTATTAGCGCTGCAAAGCTGCTCTTTTGCTTCAGATTGTTTTTTGTAAGTTCATTAATACTGTGGGTCCCATTAGGCAAATTGTTCATTTTTCTCCTCCGCTTCGGCTGCTAACCAATCATCTAATTCATATCCTGGTTTAAATCCTCTTGCTTCTGCTTTGTAATAGGCTGCTACAGCAATATACTCACGTTGATTTAACTTTTCTTTTCGGTTCCCTCCTATTCTCTCTTTGTTTACAGAAACAGAATCTCTACTCTTTCTGGATAACGTTTTAAGTCCTTCCATGATATTTTCCTCCTAGAAAAAAGAGGTGCTTGATTTATCACTGCTAGTTGGTTTTGGTATCGCCCTACTTGAGAAAATATAGTCAAAAAATCATTTGATTCATATACGTGCTAACACGTATATGAAAATTCTTGATAAAACTTATCTTACCTGAGACGCGCTTGGTGATTATTTCTAAGCTGAAGTCGCGAATATAGGGGCATGGTGACACCTACCGATGTTATTCAGCTGAGATCAAAACGATCCGCATTCATCACCTTGGCCCACGCGGCGACAAAATCGGAGACGAACTTCTCCTTGTTGTCGTCCTGGGCATAGACCTCGGCATAAGCGCGAAGCACCGAGTTCGAGCCGAAGACCAGATCGACGCGGGTTGCCGTCCATTTCGCCGCGCCACTCTTCCGGTCCTTGATCTTGTATAGGTTGCTGCCGGCCGGCTTCCACAGGTAGGCCATGTCGGTCAGGTTGACGAAGAAGTCGTTGGTCAAGGCGCCGACCCGGTCGGTGAACACGCCATGCTTCGTGTTGCCGTGGTTGGTGCCGATCGCGCGCATACCGCCGACCAGCGCGGTCATCTCGCAGGCCGTGACGCGCATCAGCTGGGCGCGGTCGAGCAGCAGTTCCTCGGGCTGCACGATGTAGTCCTTCTTCAGCCAGTTGCGGAAGCCGTCAGCCAGCGGTTCGAGCACGTCGAAAGATTCGGCATCGGTCTGCGCCGCCGTGGCATCTCCGCGACCCGGCGCAAAGGGCACGCTGACATTGAAGCCCGCCGCCTTGGCGGCCTGCTCCACTCCCAAATTTCCGGCCAGCACGATCACGTCGGCCACACTCGCCCCGGTCTCGGCGGTGATCTTTTCATAGGCCGCCAGCGCCTTGGCCAGACGTGTCGGCTCGTTACCTTCCCAATCCCTCTGCGGGGCGAGGCGGATGCGCGCGCCGTTGGCTCCGCCTCGTTTATCCGAGCCGCGGAAGGTGCGTGCGGAATCCCAGGCGGTAGCGACCATGTCGCCGACGCTCAGGCCGGTGGAAGCGATCTTCGCCTTGACGGCGGCCACGTCGTAGTCGCTGCGGCCGGCGGGCACCGGGTCCTGCCAGATCAAATCTTCCTTCGGCACGTCCGGGCCAATGTAGCGCGCCTTCGGGCCCATGTCGCGGTGGGTCAGCTTGAACCAGGCGCGGGCGAAGACCTGCTCGAAGTAGACCGGATCGTCGCGGAAGCGCTCGGCGAACTTGCGGTATTCGGGGTCAAAGCGCATCGCCATGTCGGCGTCGGTCATGATCGGCTTGCGACGGATCGAGGGATCCTCGACGTCGACCGGCATGTCCTCTTCCTTGATGCCGATCGGCTCCCACTGGTGAGCGCCGGCGGGTGACTTCTGCAGCCACCAGTCGTAGCGCAGCAGCAGGTCGAAGTAGCCGCCCTTGCCGGTGTTCCACTTCATCGGATGCGAGGTCCAGGCGCCCTCGATGCCGCTGGTCACGGTGTCGCGGCCGATGCCGCGCGTCGTGTGGTTCATCCAGCCGAGGCCTTGTTCCTCGATCTCCGCGCCTTCGGGCGCCGGGCCAAGGTTGGCGGCACTGCCGTTGCCGTGCGTCTTGCCGACGGTGTGACCGCCGCCGGTCAATGCGACGGTTTCCTCGTCGTTCATTGCCATGCGGGCGAAGGTGACGCGCACGTCATAAGCAGTCTTGAGCGGGTCAGGCTTGCCGTCCACGCCCTCGGGATTCACGTAGATCAGGCCCATCATCACGGCGGCGAGCGGGTTCTCCAGGTCGCGTTCGCCGGAGTGGCGGCTGCCGACGCTGCCGCTGGGGGCGAGCCATTCTTTCTCCGAGCCCCAGTAGGTGTCTTTCTCCGGATGCCAGATGTCCTCGCGGCCGAAGCCGAAACCGAAGCTCTTGAGGCCCATCGACTCGTAGGCCATGGTGCCGGCGAGGATAATCAGGTCGGCCCAGCTGATCTTGTTGCCGTATTTCTTCTTGATCGGCCAGAGCAGGCGGCGCGCCTTGTCGAGGTTGGCGTTGTCGGGCCAGGAGTTGATCGGCGCGAAGCGCTGGTTGCCAGTGCTGGCGCCGCCACGGCCATCGGCGATGCGGTAGGTGCCGGCCGAGTGCCAGGCCATGCGGATCATCAGGCCACCGTAGTGGCCCCAGTCGGCTGGCCACCAGTCCTGGCTGTCGGTCATCAGCGCCTTGACGTCCTTCTTGAGCGCTTTGACGTCGAGCTTCTTGAGTTCCTCGCGATAGTTGAAGCCGGCACCCAGCGGGTTGGTCTTGCTGTCGTGCTGGTGCAAGATGTCGAGGTTCAGGGCCTTGGGCCACCAGTTCATGTTGATCATGTTGGCCGAGGTCACCCCGCCGTGCATGACGGGACATTTTCCGCTTGTGGTCGGGCTATTTTCATTCATGGTTCATTTCCTTTCGTGGAGTATGAAATTTCAAAACACATAACGTACCGCTGTTAGCCAGCCTCGTACGCGACGGTGTCCTTGTGAGTCCTGTCAACGAACTTCCAGACGTGATCGTAGGTCTTCGTCGCCGGTAAGGGTGATTGCTCCGGCGGCGTCGAGGTGTAGGTCAGATGAACGACCGCCAGCTGAACAGGACATGATATCACGTAGAGAACGTCGTCACAGTCCACCCGCCTGTGGAGCGCGTGATGCTTATGTTATTGATAACGCCAGAAGGCGATTTGTGAATCTGCTGCTCCTTCTGGAACTTCAGATCATAGCCGCCAGGGATTCCATGAAAATCTTCTCGGGAGTTAGCTCGAAGCGCGGTGTAGTGCTCTTCTTTTCCGCTTGGAAGAGGCCTTGCAATGGTATCGCCATGATCTACATCAAGTATTTTATTAAAGATAGTACAGCTGTTCGGAGAAAGTGCTGAGTTGTATGGACCAAGCCGTTCGCCGCTAGGCTTGACGATGAACACTTTGTCCTTGGTCATGTCTGAGAACGACATAGATCTCTCCTGAAAGGGCTAGCGTTTGACATAACCGGCTGGCTGGAGGCGAGCGAAGCCCGCTGTAAGCCAGTCCGTGTTGTTAGCCATCAGAACCACCTTTTGGTAAAGATCGAATACGTTGACACAGGCTCTTGGAAGCAGGGCTTTACTGCGGTATCGAGCTTTAATTGAATTGCGTTGAGCTTGGTACGTATTTCGTCTGTCTCAGTGCCAATGTCCCAAAAGATACCTTCATGCCGGTGCATTTCATCAAGGTGTTTTTGAAATTCATCTGCTTCCATGTGAACTCTGCCTTGGCGCTGCCAATAGTGGGTGGCGAGCATCTGAGCAGATACGAAAATGGAATTCAGGACACGATTTGTTTCAATGAAAATCTCTTCAGTCTGGACACCAAATGAAGCCATGAATCTGTATTTAAGCATGTTGAATTCTGCGAATGCAGCCTCCTTCTTCGCATAGCGTTCAACCACTATGTAGCCTCGGTTTAGCAATTGCGTTTGCTCGGGAGTCTCATGGTCGCTTCGCTGCCGAGTGGAGCCTTCGTCGTTATGTGAGAAAGGGTTTCGGATGAATGAAACGGCGTCTCGCATCTCAAAGAATTTCGCGAGGACTTGTTCCGCAAGTTCGATTTGACGCTTTCCGATAAATTCGCGCTTCCAAGCACCGATGCCTGCGATGATGGTCCAGCAAGCAGCAAAGACTGAGACTGCTTGGACGATGGTGGCGAGTTCAATCATGAATGGCTAACGCTTCGCGTAACCGGCAGGCAGAAGCGGCAGAGCGCAGCGGCGCCGTTTTTGCCTGTCCGAGTTCACGCGATTGTTAGGATTGATCATGAGCATGATGCTTGTCGTAGATCAGAAACTTGTAATAATAAAGAGACTTGATGACATGATGTAGATTATGCATCTCACGGAATGCCACGAGTAGCAAGCGCATAAAATCAAGGAATGTGAGGCATTCCCCTTGAGCCTTATCGAGCCGACCACCATCCGGGAAATAGGTAACAACCTGTGCCACCTGATCATACAGAACATTATTGTGAGCGATGGCGTTCCGCAGCCCCAGGTTGAAAACGTCTTGGGAAAGGTTGTACCAACAGTCGTCTAGGTATTTGAACTTGTCGGAAAGAGTCTTTTCGGACAACTTTCGCAAACCACTCAATGAGCCACCATCAACAATCCTGAATGAGTTTGCATCTCCTCTATGCAAAAGATTATTTATCCCGGCGACCAGTACAAGTTGCCGGCCAATAATTTCCAGGATGTCTTTGTAGAGATCCTTGAAATTAAAGAAGTCGCTTGAAGAGACGCGGCCCGCGACAAGTTCCGACTCATTCTCCTTGATGAGATCGAGAAACAGTGCTGGCCGTAATGGCAATTCGGCATCAAATATCTTTGGGTAGATTCTCAGGCAATCTCTCTGAAGCGAATCAATGAATTCGGTGCCAAATATCTCTTCAATAAACGAATTTAAGGCCGCGCTATCGAATGCGAACAACATCCGCGGCAACTCCTCGGATATCTCTCTCCCGTGTTCATGCACAACAAATGGGAAGAAGGCCTTCGCGATAACCAGGTAAAGAGTAGCATTCAAGTCTTGCGGAAGGAGCGACTGCTCCTGTTCTTCCTCCAGGTATTCCGCAGCCCTTCGTTGGAACAACTGCTTATTCTTTCCGTGGTAGAGATTGATTATCCTCTTCAGTTCTTCAGATCTTGGATAGAGCTGGTTCAGGGCATGCAATTTCGCAGCATAAAACTGTGACATCTCAAAAGCTTTTTCCCGATCCCCACCGGTCGCTTCCTCAACTTGTGCCAGCGAAGCAAACCATGGAGTGAAGCCTGGTACATACTTGCCGAATTTAACCGGAAAATCCAAGTGAAGATCTACAAAGGGGTTGGCGCCGGAGAAAGGGCCGTTGGATTGCTGTTTCGAACGTTCGCATCCCTTAAAACTAAAATTGGAGCGAGGAGCCTCGGAGATATCTAATACGATTTCCAATGGCGTATGGCAATGTGGGCATGAAAACTGGATCGGCTGGATGAGCCGATTCGAATAGCCGATCCTGCAGTCAGTATCTAATTCACACGTATTACACGTAATTGTCATGCACGTATTCATGAATGCTCTGCCCGTCTTCTGCGAAATCCTAGCTAGAATTAGACGTCCGAAATGACGCAATATATTACGTCATAAATGAAATCTAATACGGAATTATTCATGGCTCCCCCTTATGCTTTATACCATTTGACCGATTTAGCCGTGATCATATCAGACTTTTTTAGATCCACAAATTGAATGAATAATCACACAGAAAACAAACTTCGGCTTCTGGATCAGGCACGGGACAAACTCAGGTTAAAGCATTACAGTTATCGTACTGAGCAGTCATATATTGCTTGGATGAAGCGTTTTATCTTTTTCCACAATAAGCTGCATCCGGCTGCGATGGGCGAAAAGGAAATCGAGGCTTTCTTAACGCATCTGGCGGTTAAACGCAATGTCTCTGCATCGACTCAGAATCAGGCTTTATGTGCGCTGTTGTTTTTGTATAAGGAGGTATTAGGTCGCGAACTCACATGGCTGGATTCCATGCAGCGTGCCAAGCGTCCGGCGCGCTTGCCGGTGGTGTTAACTGCACTGGAAGTGCAAAAACTGCTGAATAATCTGCAAGGACGCTCCTGGTTGATGGCTAGCTTGCTTTATGGTGCGGGTTTACGTTTGATGGAGTGCGCAAGGTTGCGTGTTAAGGATGTGGATTTTTCCCGGCATGAAATTATTGTGCGGGAAGGTAAAGGCAATAAGGATCGGATAACAATGCTACCTGCTGCATTGGCCGCGCCACTCCAATCGCATTTGGAAAAGGTGAAAGCGTTGCATGCTCAGGACTTAACCGAAGGATTCGGTGATGTGGCCTTGCCGTTTGCCTTGGCGCAAAAATATCCGAATGCAGGCAGGGAATGGGGCTGGCAGTATGTCTTTCCAGCGAGCAAGCGATCCATTGATCCCTATTCCGGCATGGAACGCCGTCACCATATTGATGAACAGACACTGCAACGTGCCGTGAAGCAGGCGATAAAATCCGCAGAAATTCATAAACCGGCCAGTTGCCATACGCTGCGCCACAGTTTTGCGACTCATCTGCTGCAAACAGGGTATGATATTCGTACCGTACAAGAATTGTTGGGTCACAAGGATGTTTCCACCACGATGATCTATACGCATGTTTTAAATAAAGGTGGCAAAGGTGTTATCAGTCCGCTGGATCAACTTTGATTTAACAGACAGCCTCCGTCAGCGATAAGCGTTAGCAAAGCAAGTATCTGAATTTATAACTGCACTTTACCAATTCATCATCAATCGAATGTCTTGCAAATGGTAGGCATCCATCAGGCCTCAAACGACTAACTGAGTTAGCTAGAATCATAACGATAATAGTCTAGTCGATCCTGAAATATCCACAAGCACTTGATTCTATGCAGCAAAGATCTTTCTTTTGATGAGCATAACGACCAGGAATGTTAAAATAGCATCCTATTTCTGGTCGAAATGGTGATTAAAAATGCTAAGACATAGCAGTACGATTCATCAACCGAATTTGTTTGGAACAGATTTGCTGATGCAGTTGGATGTCAATGATCCATTGTTGCAGCTTGCAGACGCGATACCGTGGCAAGAATTTGACGAAGCATTTTCGATTCACTACACGAAATCGACAGGCGCGCCGAGTAAGCCGATCCGGTTGCTGGTTGGGTTATTGATCTTGAAGCAGTTAGAGAATTTGAGTGACGAATCAGTAGTATTGCAGTGGAAGCGCAATCCTTACTACCAGGCTTTTGCGGCATGAAAGAGTTCCAGCAGAAATTGCCGTGTCATAGCACGGAACTGGTGCATTTTCGTAAGCGCCTAGGTGTGCCGGGCATGGAGCGGATTTTTCAGATGAGTGTTGGTTTGCATGGGGAATCGGCACTGGAAGATGTGGTTCATGTTGACACGACAGTGCAAGAGAAGAACATCACATACCCGACTGACAGCAAACTAGCGATCAAGATTATCAATCGCCTCAACAAGATTGCCAAATCCCATGGTATTTCACAGCGGCGCACTTTCATTAAGCAAGTGAAATCACTGCGCTTGGATATTCGGCACTACCGGCATGGGAAGAAAGAGCAAAGGCGAAACGCGCGTTGAAGCGACTCAGAACCATTGCAGGTGTTTTGATGCGGAGCTCAGGAGAAAATTGCCACAATGCTGCCTATTCGAGCACTACCAAAAGGATTTTCTACTGTATGAGCGCGTACTGAAACAGAAAATCAAAGACACGCACAAAATCTATTCCCGCACGAACCGCAAGTGTACTGTATCGGCAAGGGAAAAGACCACAAACAATATGAATACGGCAGCAAGGCATCGATAGCCAGCACAGCGAAAGGTAACCTGATTGTTGGGGTTGTCAGTCACGAACAAAACTTGCATGACAGCCACACATTACCAGAGATATTGCATCATGTTGAGACTTCGCGCGGGAAAGCGGCCAAGCAAGCTGTATGCGACCGTGGCTACCGTGGCAAACGTGAAGTCAATGGAACGCAAATCGTTCTACCTGGAAGAGCATTAAAACGAGCACACGCTACCAAAGAGACAAGAAGCGGAAACAATGCAGAAGGCGCGCGGCGATTGAACCCATTATCAGCCACCTGAAATCGGATTATCGAATGGCCAGAAATTACCTGAAAGGCGCCATCGGTGATCACATCAATCTGCTAATGGCTGCTACCGCCTGGAATCTAAAACAATGGCTATTGGCCATTTTTTGGTTTTTCTTCCCGTGGCGAAAACTGCAGGCTTCGCAAATTCTTTGATGGAAAAAGATCAAATTGCTCGATTTTGTCTTTATTAACACGCCGCTTTTTGAAACTGCTGATCCATAATAACAATTGATGCAGTTTTTCAGGGTCGACTAGTCTACTTTATTACCTAAACCAAGGTATGTTATATTAGCAAGCTGCTAATATAAATTTCCAAGCAGGAAAGCGCGCATTTTAGTGCCGCCGAAGGCGTAACTCCCCCCGGAATCGCTCAGGTAGGGTTAGAATCAAGAATAACTTCAAAAACTGCTTGTGACAGGCAATCTGGAGAGTGCTGAATTCAATATTCAGCCACCGAAGGGGCACACGGATCAATTGTACTATACCGTAAAACTCTCAGGTAAAAGGACAGATGGGTGAGGTCAGTTAGAATTAGACTTCATTTATTATCTTTGGGAGAAAATCTGTGTTGAAAATGACCCCTCTAAATCAGGCACATCGTGATATGAATGCCAAGATGGTGGATTTTGGTGGCTGGGACATGCCGCTCCATTATGGTTCGCAACTCGATGAGCACCATAAAGTTAGACGTGATGCAGGTATGTTCGATGTGTCGCATATGCTTGTTGTTGATATTGAAGGCAGTGATGTCCGCCATTTTCTAAAGCGCCTAGTAGCGAACAATGTTGATAAGCTTACGCTACCTGGGAAAGCGCTTTATACCTGTATGCTGACACCGCAAGGTGGAATCATCGATGATCTCATTATCTATTTCTTAACCGAATCCTGGTTTCGCTTAGTCGTCAATGCGGGCACATCTGATAAAGATATTGCCTGGATTACGCAGCAACGCGACAATTTGGCGCCACAGCTTCAAGTCAAACCGCGTCGTGATCTCGCGATGATTGCTGTTCAAGGACCGAATGCGCGCGCTAAAGTGTGGCAGGTGATTCCGGGTGCTCAAGCGGTTACCGAAAATTTAAAACAATTTCAATCTGCAATCGTTGAAAACTATTTTATTGCCCGGACTGGTTATACAGGTGAAGATGGGTTTGAAATCATTTTGCCTGCCCAGGATGCAGTGGATTTTTGGAAAAAATTGTATGCCGTAGGTGTTGCGCCTGCCGGATTAGGCGCGCGGGACACGTTACGCCTGGAAGCGGGTATGAATCTTTATGGTCAAGATATGAATGAAACGACCCATCCCCTGGAATCAGGATTGACCTGGACAGTGGATCTCAAAAGTGAACGTGACTTCATTGGCAAGCAAGCCCTATTAGATGCACCGAATGATCGACAGCTTGTGGGTTTATTACTACTCGATAAGGGTGTGCTGCGCAGTCATCAACCAGTGATTACTCAGCATGATATTGCCGGATCAGCCGGGGGTGAAATAACCAGTGGCGGTTTCTCACCGACATTGAATCAATCGATCGCGCTAGCGCGTATTCCGAGTCAAACGGCTATCGGTGAAACTGTGCAGGTTGTTGTAAGAGATAAGCAGCTTGCGGCGAGAGTTGTAAAATATCCGTTTGTACGTAATGGTCAGGCCTTAGTTTAATTTCATTATTAATTTTTTCTGGAGTAAAAAATGAGCATACCTTCACAATTAAAATATACAACCTCACATGAATGGGTGAAAGCCGAGAGCGATGGTACGGTGACTGTCGGCATTACTCAGCATGCTCAAGAGTTACTCGGCGATATGGTATTTGTGGAACTCCCTAAAGTGGGACGTAAATTAAATCAAAAAGAAGAATGTGCAGTAGTCGAATCAGTTAAGGCGGCGGCTGATGTTTATTCACCACTAGCGGGTGAAGTGGTTGCTGCTAATTCGGAACTTGAGTCTGCGCCAGAAAAGATTAATCAAGACCCTTACACTGCTTGGTTATTTAAACTCAAATTGAGTAATGTTGCAGATTTGGATAATTTGCTTGATGCGAAGGCTTACGCACAAGTACTTGAAAATGAAGCCCATTAAATTAGGATTTGCTACCAGCGATTGTTTTAATTATTAAAAAGATTATCTAATCATGCCTTTTATTCCTCATACTGAAGAAGATATTGCCGAGATGCTCGCCAAAATTGGAGCGAGCTCTATCGAAGAATTATTCGATGAAATTCCACCTGAACTGAAATCAGGCAAGCTCACACGTGTTCCACCTGGACTTACCGAAATGGAGGTCACGCGGTTAATGCTTGAACGCGCCCAAGCAGATGGTTTTTATTCAAATTTTATTGGTGCTGGCGCCTATGATCATCATATCCCAGCAGCAGTTTGGCAAATAACGACGAGAGGAGAATTTTATTCTTCCTATACGCCATATCAAGCAGAAGCAAGTCAAGGAACGTTGCAGTTACTTTACGAATTCCAGACTATGATGGCTTCGCTCACAGGAATGGATGTTTCTAATGCAAGTTTATATGATGGCGCATCGGCGCTCGCTGAAGCAGCTTTAATGGCTGTTCGCCAGCATAAAACTTCTCGTAGGATTTTAATACCCAAAACAGCGCATCCGAATTACCGAAAAGTGCTTCGTGCGATCGTAAGCAATCAGCAAATCGAGGTTGTAGAGATTCCTTTTTGTGAAGAATCGGGGCAGGTTTTAGTCGAGCAAATCGAATCATTCGGACAAGAAGAATTTGCAGCGCTGGTTATACCGCAACCTAACTTTTTTGGTGTTTTTGAGCAAGTTGATGCCTTAACAAATTGGGCGCACCAAAAGAATGCATTGGTGATCGCGGTGGTAAATCCGATGGCACTTGCTTTACTGACGCCTCCTGGAGAATGGGGTGATCGCGGCGCTGATATTGCAGTTGGCGAAGGTCAGCCACTGGGAATCCCACTTTCTAGTGGTGGGCCCTATTTCGGTTTCATGACGTGCAAGGAAGAATTGGTTCGTCAAATGCCGGGTCGCATTATTGGTCGGACCGTTGATTTGGATAACAAACCTGGCTTCGTGCTGACATTGCAAGCACGGGAGCAACATATCCGGCGCTCAAAGGCGACGTCAAATATTTGTACTAACCAAGGTTTGATGGTAACAGCTGCAACCATTTATATGTCGTTATTGGGACCTGATGGATTACGTCGGGTGGCTGCGCAATCCCATGCGAATACCTTAGCGTTGGTTGAACAACTTGAGAAACTACCAGGTGTTAAGAGAGCGTTTAGTGCACCTTTTTTCCATGAAGCAGCTATCACTTTACCAGGTGCAGTAACTGAAATTTTACAGGCACTGAAAGCGCAACATATCTTAGGTGGATTAAGTCTTGATGAATTTTATCCTGGTCAGCGCAATACCCTGCTGGTTTGTGCCACTGAAACTAAGACCAAAGCGGATTTGGATCAATACGTCGATGTGTTAAGCCAGATTCTTAAAAAAATTAATAAATAACTTCTTAAAATAAGGACATCACGATTATGGTTACACTGGGCGGAAAACCGGTTAAAGTCGAAGGTGTTTTCCCAAAGGTAGGCGATAAAGCGCCTGCTTTTTCATTGGTCAATAAAGAGCTTGAAGATACAACCTTAGCCAATTTTGCAGGGAAGAAAAAAGTGCTCAACATTGTGCCCAGCCTGGATACACCAGTATGCGCATTGTCTACGCGTAAATTTAATCAGCAAGCGAGCAATATGAACAATACGGTTGTACTCATTATTGCGGCTGACCTACCTTTTGCGATGAAGCGCTTTTGCGAAACGGAAGGACTTGACAAAGTGGTTGTTTTATCGACCATGCGTGGATCAGAATTTATGCGCAATTATGGTGTTGCTATCGCAGATGGTCCTCTTTCAGGCATCACAGCTCGGGCTGTTATCGTATTAGACGAGAAAGATCAAATCGTCCATGCTGAATTAGTTCCGGAAATTAAGAATGAACCAAACTATGCTGCAGCACTTGCTGCCTTAAATTAATTTAACCCAACTTAGAAACTTATCATGCTGATATTTGAACATTCACGCCCCGGACGGCGTAATTATTCCCAGGCTCCTATCACTAAAGCTGAGAAAAGTAATATCCCCAAAAATTTACTGCGCAAGTCACCCCCCTTGTTGCCTGAAGTGTCTGAGATGGACACGGTACGTCACTATACTCGGCTATCTCAAAAGAACTTCTCAATTGATACCGAGTTTTATCCTTTGGGTTCTTGCACCATGAAATATAACCCGAGAGCCTGCAATGCGCTCGCGATGTTGCCACAGTTTCTAGCACGTCATCCACTCGCGCCTGAAGATTCCGGTCAAGGGTTTATGGCCTGCATGTATGAGTTACAAGAAATACTCAAAGATGTAACGGGCATGGCTGGTGTTAGTCTAACCCCTATGGCAGGCGCGCAAGGTGAATTGATCGGTGTGATGATGATTCGTGCTTATCATGAAGCACACGGTGATACAAAACGTACTGAAATTATTATCCCTGATGCTGCACATGGGACCAATCCTGCAACCGCAGTTATGTGTGGCTACAAAGTCGTTGAAATAGCCACTGATAAAGAAGGCGATGTCGATATGGATGCGTTAAAAGCTGCAGTAGGGCCACAAACTGCAGGATTAATGCTGACAAATCCTTCTACACTCGGTGTGTTTGAAAAGAATGTATCTGAAATGAGCCGTATCGTTCATGAAGCGGGTGGCTTACTTTACTATGATGGTGCGAATCTCAATGCAGTGTTAGGAAAAGTTAAGCCTGGCGATATGGGATTTGATGTTATCCATATCAACTTGCATAAGACTTTCTCAACGCCACATGGAGGAGGTGGGCCTGGTGCTGCGCCGGTTGGTGTAGCAGAGCGCTTACTGCCTTATTTACCGATTCCAACAGTGACTAAGACGGACAAAGGTGCTTATCGCTGGTTGACTGAAAAAGATTTACCGAAATCCATTGGTCGATTGTCTGCCCATATGGGTAATGCGGGTGTGCTGTTGCGGGCTTATATTTATGTTCGTTTGTTAGGTTTTGACGGGATGCACCGAATTTCGGAGTTCGCAACCCTGAACGCAAATTACTTGATGGCGCAATTACGTGAAGCGGGTTTTGAAATCGCGTACCCAACACGACGCGCCAGCCATGAATTCATTGTGACGCTTAAGGAGATTAAAGATAAAACAGGTGTGACGGCGATGAATCTAGCTAAGCGCTTGTTAGACAAAGGTTACCACGCCCCAACGACTTATTTCCCAATTCTTGTGCCAGAGTGCTTGCTTATTGAGCCTGCTGAAACTGAATCCAAGGAAACATTGGATGCGTTTGTTGCAGCCATGAAAGAAATTCTAGTTGAAATTCAAAAGCAACCGGAAATGGTTAAAGGTGCGCCTCATAATATGCCGCTGCGCAAGCTTGATGATGTTAAGGCGGCAAGGGAACTCGATTTGACTTGGAAACCTGCGAGTTAGTATTGGATTGATCGCTAATTTAATGGGTATGATGTTGCGCGGAACCCATCAAATTTTTCCTTTATAACGATTATTGAGTTATACACAAAAACTATATGCGTACTCTCATCTGCGGTTCGATTGCCTACGATACGATTATGGTGTTTGAAGATCATTTCAAACATCATATCCTCCCAGAGAAAATTCATGTTCTCAATGTGGCATTTCTAGTGCCTGAAATGCGACGCGAGTTTGGCGGGTGCGCAGCCAATATTGCTTATAATCTTAAAATGCTGGGCGAAGATCCACTCATCATGGCTACGGTTGGCGATGATTTCCAGCCCTACGCGTATCGCTGTGAGAAAGTGGGTTTTGATAAAACGCATATACGCCAGATTGACGATACTTTTACTGCACAAGCCTTTATTACCACTGATTTGGATGATAACCAAATTACCGCATTCCATCCTGGTGCAATGAATTTCTCTCATCGCAACTCAGTGAAAGAGGCTAAGCATGTTAGCCTTGGCATCGTTGCGCCGGATGGACGTGATGGCATGATTGCGCATGCACGTGAGTTCCAAGAATGTGGGATTCCTTTCGTCTTTGATCCAGGGCAAGGCCTTCCAATGTTCAGCGGTGATGAATTGGTTGATTTCATCACTAAAGCAGACTATGTAACTGTCAACGATTATGAAGGTGAATTGCTATTGGAACGCACAGGCTATTCCTTGGGGAGATTAGCCAGTCAGGTCAAAGCATTAATTGTTACTAAAGGCGCGCAAGGTTCTGTCATCTATGCTGGAGGGCATCATATAGAAATTCCAAGCGTCCAGCCAAAAGCGATCGTAGATCCAACAGGCTGTGGTGATGCTTATCGAGCAGGCTTACTTTATGGAATTGCTCACGGTCTGGACTGGTATACGACGGGAAAACTAGCTTCACTGCTCGGCGCACTCAAGATCGCCTATCGAGGAGGACAAAATCACGACTATCCTTAATATCAAACTTCACTATCATGGATCGCTTCCTGCGGATGATCAAACGCATGCGATACTGGTTGCGAATCATATTTCTTGGCTTGATGTAATCGCGATTCTTGCGGTCTGCCCCGCACGGTTTGTTGCTAAGTCTGAAATTCTAGGTTGGCCAATACTCGGAAAATTATCTGATAACGCTGGGACAATTTTTATTGCCCGCGAAAAACGTAATGACACCTTAAGAGTTAATCAATTTCTCAGCGAAATTTTAATGGCAGGAGATCGCATTGCCATATTCCCAGAAGGTACGACGAGTGACGGAACGCATCTGCTCCATTTTCATGCATCACTGCTGCAATTTGCGGTTGCTTCAAAAGCCTTGGTTTATCCCATAGCGGTTCATTATCGAGATGCGCTGGATCAGCCTACGACAGTTACAGCTTATGTCGATGTTTCGATTGCTCAATCGTTACAATTAATACTGCAACAACCAAGCTGTCATGTCGAACTAACTTTTCTGGACCCGCTGCATGGTGAGCAGAAGAATCGACGAGAGTTAGCTCGGCTTACCGAACAAGCGATTTCGCACCAGCTTGCTTTACCGATTGTACGCAAGGGACCTGAAAAATCTTTCGATCTTCCAATCGAATAGCGGTGAGCTCACCTCCCCATAGACATCCGGTATCTAATGCAATGAGGTTGGGCCGGTGCTGTAGCCTGATTGCAGACCAATGCCCAAAAATAATAGTTGATTTTTGACTTCGTCTACCTGGCACATCAAACCAAGGGAAATAGCCCCCGGGGACTGTTTCGAGAGGCCCCTTATAAGAAAAATCCATTTTTCCTGCTTTGGTACACACACGCAGCCGTGTCAGCGCATTAACGATTAAGCGCAAGCGGTCATAGGATTTGAGATCATCGTGCCATTGATCGGGTTGATTACCATATAAATGGCGTAATAGATCGACGTAGCGGTTACTTTGCAATGCGACTTCAACTTCTTGGGCCAGCTCTAAGGCCAACAGCGTTGGCCATGATGGCAATAATCCCGCATGAACTAATACATATTCATCTTCGGTATGAAGCATTTTTTGGTGCCGAAGCCAATAAAGTAATTGAGCACGATCAGGCGCTTTAAGGATTGCTTGTAAGGTATCGCCTCCTCGCTGAGGCGCGATTTCCTCCGCAACCAGTAATAAATGCAAATCATGGTTACCTAATACGATTGTGACTGAGTTTTCGAATTGACTTAGGAAGCGTAATAAATCAAGTGAGTCAGGTCCACGATTAACGATATCGCCGACGAACCACAGCTTGTCCCGCGAAGGTGTAAATCCGATGAGCTCAATCAGATGCTGGAGTTGTTTGAAACAGCCCTGCAAGTCGCCAATTGCATAAGTTGCCATGAAAATCAGCTGCGAATTTATACCTTATCGCAGCCCTAGAACATCCTGCATGTCAAATAAACCCTTTTGTTGCTTCATTAAGAATTGAGCTGCGCGCAGTGCGCCGAGCGCGAAGGTTTTACGATTGCTGGCTTTATGGGTAATTTCAATACGATCACCGATTCCTGCAAAAATTGCGGTATGATCACCGACGATGTCTCCACCGCGTATTGTAGAAAAACCAATGGTTTCAGGTAATCGTTCTCCTGTTACTCCTTCTCTTCCATAGACAGCAACTTTTGATAAATCACGTTCTAAAGTCTGAGCGATTACTTCACCCATACGCAGCGCCGTTCCCGAAGGTGCATCAACTTTATGTCGATGATGCGCTTCCACGATTTCGATATCGTAGCCATCCCGTAATGCGTGTGCGGCGACTTCGAGTAACTTAAAAAGAATATTTACCCCTACACTCATATTAGGCGCAAAAACTATCGCAATTTCATTGGCGGCAGATTTCAGTATGTCCTTCTCGTCAGTTGTAAAGCCTGTGGTACCAATGACCATTTTGATACCTTGCTTGCGACAAATAGCTAGGTGCACTAGTGTGCCTGCTGGACGCGTAAAGTCGATTAAAACATCACTACCGGATAACGCAGCTGGGGTATCCGCATTAATAGAAACACCGCAAGGAATCCCGATTAATTCACCGGCATCTTTCCCAAGAAAAGGGCTATTTTTCTGTTCTAACGCTGCGGATAAACGCATGTCTGGCGATTCTGCAATGGTTTCTAGTAACGTTCGTCCCATACGACCGGTACTACCGGCTATCGCTATATTTAACATTGAGTTTGATAAACTATAAAAATGGTTTAAGGGAGGATCATACCCGGTGTATCTTTTTTATCTTCTTTTTTTTTCTTTTAACTGTAATTCTTCAGGACTCTCATTTTTCTTTTCTTCTTCAGGCGTTTCATCAGTTGAATTAGGTGAAGGCAATAAAGGATCATCAGTCGGTAAAATTGGGAGCTTAAAATCACCTTCGATATGCGTCAATAAATCACCCTCAAAAAAAATAGATAAGCGGTGTTTTTCTGATAATCTCCCACTAGGAGCCATACTATACACATAGTCCCATCGGTTATTATGAAAAACATCGGCAATGAGAGGTGATCCCAGTACAAAACGTACTTGAGATCGCGTCATACCAGGTCGTAGCTTTTCCACCATCTCCTCAGTCACGACATTACCTTGTTGAATGTCAATTTTGTAGGGAAATGACGGAAGATAAGAGCAACTAATCGATAGCGTTAAGATACTAACTAACAAAAATTTTACATACATACTCAAACGAGAGTTTTCAAAGCTAACCAAGCGCTATATGATACAGCAAATAACTTTTAGGACTGATTAAACCATGAGTAAAGAAGATCTCAAAAGTAGAGACCTCAGAACAATAGGGCTTAAGACTACCTTACCACGTTTAAAGATATTAAATTTGTTTGAAAATAGTGTTATCCGCCATTTATCAGCAGAAGACATCTATAAAGAATTACTGAACGAAGGTGAAGATATTGGTCTTGCAACAGTTTACCGTGTTCTTACTCAGTTTGAGCAAGCTGGCTTACTGGAAAGACATCATTTTGAAGGCGGTAAGGCAGTCTTTGAATTAACCAGCGATAACCATCATGATCATTTGGTTTGCTTACAGTGTGGTCGTGTCGAAGAATTCTATGATGCGGATATTGAAAAACGCCAAATCAAGATTGCCAAGGACCGTGGATTTAGCTTGCAAGAGCACTCACTGGCGCTTTATGCAGATTGTTGCAATACAGAATGTCCTCACCGCAAATTATAAACTACGTAGTATCGTCACGCATCTTGCGTAAAAAAGTTATGATAAAACCTATGCTATGGCTCAAAGTCGTTGGATTACTCATCCTTAGTTTTTATTTTTCAACAATTTCGGCACAGCAACCGGGTCAGCTTATCATTGAATCGCAAATTAAAGAGTTAGAGGCAAGCTTATTACGAACGACTCAGAATCAACAAAGTGTTTTTCAGCAGTTTCAGATGCTGCAAGAAATCCGCCGATTTGAAGTGGCACAAGATAGCCTTGCAGCATTACCGCAACCGCCTCAAACTGGCGGAGTGCTCACCCCGCCGATCCTGGATTATGATGAAGTAGTTCGGGCTAAACAAGACCGTCAGAGAAAGTTGCAGCAATATACGATGGACCTTGAAGTGCTTTATCAACGATTCCAAGAGCTAGAAAGCGAGAAAAGAATGATTATGGAACAGATCGATTTGCTGAATCGTCAGCGAAGGCAAAAAGTAGAGTAATGAGGGCTGAGATTACTGGAAAACTACTCCGGAAGTGAGTTAGTGCCTGAGCAGATATACTAGGTTGCGTTAACAAAAGGGTGTCTAAATACGATTGTTTCAGCGCGATCAGGCCCAGTGGAAATGAGATCCAAAGGAACTTCACATACTTCTTCTAAACATCGCAAGTAACGTTGAGCTGCGCTTGGTAACGCGTTGAAATCAGTAATACCTTTGGTATTTTCACTCCATCCGAGTAGTTCTTTATAGATAGGCTCGCAGGCTACAAGGTCTTCTGCACCCACTGGCAGAATATTCAAAGTGTTACTTGTTACTGAATTAGTTGTGGAATTATTCTTATATCCAATACAAACTTTTAATTTTTCTAAACCATCCAGAACATCTAGTTTAGTAATACATAATCCAGATACCCCATTGATTTGTATTGATCGCCGCATTGCAACTGCATCAAACCACCCACAACGACGCGGCCGCCCTGTAGTAGAGCCAAATTCATGTCCACGCTTTGCTAAATGCGAACCTGTTTCATCGTCAAGTTCAGTAGGAAAGGGTCCAGAACCAACACGCGTGGTATAGGCCTTAGTGATCCCAAGTACGTAATGTAGCATCTGTGGACCAACGCCGCTTCCTGTTGCAGCGGCACCGGCAATACAGTTACTTGAGGTAACATAGGGATAAGTACCATGATCGATATCGAGTAATGCACCTTGAGCACCTTCAAAGAGAAGGTTATTTCCATTCTTATGTGCTTCGAATAGCAACTTGGGTACATCAGCTACCATGGGTCGAATTCGTTCTGCCTGAGCAAGGCCTTCCTCAAGCACTTCTTTCAGATCGATTGTTGCCGCATGAAAGTAGTGTTTGAGTACGAAATTATGATAGTCAAGAATTTCTTCAAGCTTTTTTTCAAACCGTTCTTTACAGAGCAGATCTTGCAGGCGAATAGCGCGTCGCGCTACTTTATCTTCATAAGCAGGGCCGATACCACGTCCGGTTGTACCAATTTTAGCTGACCCTTTCGCAGCTTCACGTGCAGTGTCGAGTGCGACATGATAGGGTAAGATCAATGGACAAGCTTCGCTGATTCTTAATCGCGGCGATACTGAAATACCGGCGTTTTCAAGAATATCGATTTCTTCTAATAATGCCTGAGGTGATAAAACAACTCCATTGCCAATGTAGCATATAACCGAATTACGTAATATTCCTGAAGGAATGAGATGTAATACAGTTTTTGTATTGTTGATTACTAAAGTATGGCCAGCATTATGCCCACCTTGAAAACGGACGACACCTGCTGCGTGATCGGTTAACCAATCAACGATCTTGCCCTTTCCCTCATCACCCCATTGAGTACCAATCACAACAACATTTTTAGCCATAGCTTTATTTTTCATTACCTAAATTGCTTAAGGAGATATCAGATTTCCTCAACATCCCAAGCACCATTTTTAAGAACGAGCTTTCTATCACAATAAGCAGCATCATCATTTTCATTACAGCCCGGTAAAAGCGTGATAACAACCCAACCTGATCTTCGCAATTGCATTACCTTTTCTTGTAGTAAGCTGTCATCAGGATTATAAGGCGCTAGAATACCTCTAGGACTTGTTTCACTATGAATCAGCCGAGATAATTCCCGTAGATCCATACTAAAACCGGTTGCCGGCCTTGATCTTCCAAAAGATTTACCGATCTCGTCATATCTGCCGCCCAATACAATAGGGCTAGAATTTCCTTTCGAATAGGCCGCAAAAACGATACCAGTATGATAGTGATAGCCTCTTAAATCCGATAGATCAAACGTAATTTGATCCACGTAACATTCTAATTTTTCTGCAAGTATATCGAGTTGATCGAGCGCAGTGACGATTTCTGGGTGCTTCGGTAGCATTTTACGTGCTTCAATCAGTATTTTTCTGTCCCCGTATAACTCAGGCAGGCGTAATAATATTTCTTGGACATTCTTACTCAGTTGCATATCAGTTGATTGAAGTAATTCCTTAAGCGCTGCTAGATCCTTAGCGCCTAATAAGGTATATAAGTCCATTTCCAGTACAGGTTTTACCGCTAAATCCTTAATTAAACACCTGAAAATAGCAACATGTCCTAAGTCCAACTGTATTTTTCCGACTCCCGATGTCGCGAGACACTGCAACATTAAATGCTGAATCTCAAAATCGCTTTCTAAACCGGAGTGGCCGTATAATTCTGCGCCTATTTGGAAAGGTTCACGTGTCCGAGTGATTTCGCAGGGTACGGTGTGTAGCACGCTGTTCGCATAGCAAAGTCGAGTAACGCCCTGAGCGTTCAAAAGATGTGCATCAATGCGCGCCGCTTGTGGAGTGATATCAGCTCGAAGCCCCATCATCCTTCCACTCAGTTGATCGACAACCTTGAACATGTGTAAATCCATGTCGCTACCACTACCGGACAATAATGATTCGGTATATTCCAATAGAGGTGGGATTACGAGCTGGTAACCATGTACATGCATTAGGTCCAGAATTTTCCGGCGAATTCGTTCTATATGTAATGCTTCAGCAGGAAGAATATCTTCGACATATTCAGGAAGAATCCAATTACGCATCGAAAGAGGAAACCAAGATAAGTTACGTGTTGAAGAAATAGTGCCTAAACTAATTTACTAGAAGAAGAATGATTAAACCTATGACCATGGACGTTAGGCCAATAAATCGTATTTGGCTATCTTCCAAAAGGATCAGCTTTCGGAAAGCTTCGCGCCAAGCATTGGGAAACGAGAATGGAAATAATCCTTCAAATATCATCATCAATCCAACCGCAATGAAAAAGACTTCCCATAACATCAAGCAAATAACCCCAAACTTTTACTATCGACCATTGCACTCTGATTAGGTGCACAATGATCGATAGCATTTTGTGAATTAGTAATTATTTTTTCCCTTCCGCAGCGCTTTTAATGTATTTGAAGAAATCAGAGCTCGGTTCTAAGACGAGAATATCAGTTTTATTCTTAAAAGCTTGTTTGTAAGCTTCCATACTACGATAGAAGGAGTAAAACTCTGCATTCTTCTGGAAAGTATTTGCATAAATTGCTGCAGCTTGACCATCGCCATCCCCCATTACTTTTTGGGCTTCGCGATAAGCTTCTGCCAGGATAACTTCTCGCTGCCTATCGGCATCTGCGCGAATTTTTTCAGCTTCAGCAGAACCGGTTGAGCGTAATTCATTTGCAACACGTTTTCTTTCCGCTTCCATCCTACGATAAACCGAATCGCTAACTTCTTGCGGCAAATCTACGCGCTTCAAACGCACATCAACAACTTCAACGCCAATTTTTTTAGCGTCGATATTTGCTTTCTGGCGCATGATTTCCATGATTTTATCTCGTTCACCTGAAACCACATCATGAACAGTTCGATTACCGAATTCATCACGCATACTGGAGTTTACAGTTTGAGCTAGACGTGTTTGTGCAAGCGCTTCATCGCCTCTTACACTAATGTAGTATTGCTTCACATCGACAATACGCCATTTCACAAATAGATCAACTAGAACGTTCTTTTTTTCCGAAGTGATAAATCGTTCGGGTTCCTCGGTATCCATCGTCAGGATTCGCGAATCAAAATACCGAACATTCTGAGCAATTGGAATCTTGAAGTACAGGCCAGGTGAAGTTTTAACATCGACCACTTCCCCTAATTGAAATAAAATGGCCTGCTCTCGCTCATCGACAATATAAATTGCTGAGCTTGCCGCTATGATAATGACTGTCAGAATACCTGATAGCGTTGAAGAAAATTTACCCATGTTATCTCACCTCACGTTCTCTGCTGCGAAAAGACTCGCGTGTACGACTCGTATCAGGAATTTCTTGGATGACCTGAGGCTGAGCTACCATTGGAATGCGATTATTCGCTAACGATGAATCCGATTGAATCAATTTATCTAATGGTAAATACAGCAAATTGTTTCCCCCTTTTTGGTCAACTAATACTTTACTGGTATTCGATAAAACCTGTTGCATCATATCTAAATATAACCGTTCACGTGTGACAGTAGGTGCCTTGTTATACTCAACCAATATTTGTTGAAAGCGGCTGACATCACCCTCTGCGCTAGAGATAACACGTTGTTGATATCCACTGGCTTCTTCTAACATTCTCGCTGCCGTACCTCTTGCTTTCGGGACAACATCATTTGCATAGGCTTGACCTTCATTTCTTTGGCGCTCTCGATCTTGCCCTGCTTTAACTGCATCATCAAAGGCAGCTTGAACTTGCTCGGGAGGTTGCGCATTTTGCATCGTTACGCGACTGACCGAAATACCGATTTCATAGCGATCTAGAATGGTCTGCATCAACTCCGTTGTTCTTGCAGCGACCTGTTCCCTTCCTTCATATAAAACATAGTCCATTTTACTTTTACCGATTGCTTCACGAATAGCCGTTTCAGCAACTTGCAATATAGCGTTTTCAGGATCGCGATTATTAAAAAGGAATTTCTCAGGGCTATTCAGAATATACTGAACTGCGAACTGAATATCGATGATATTTTCATCATCCGTCAACATGAGGGATTCTTTTAGAACCTTACTTCTGACATTATTCCGATATCCGATTTCGACCGTACGAACTTGACTGACATTGACGGTTTCCACTTTCTCGATTGGGAATGGTAAATGCCAACGTAACCCTGCTTGAGTCGTATCGACATGCTTACCAAAACGGAGCACGATTCCTCGCTGACCTTCATTAATAATATAAAAACCACTGGCAAACCATACAACGAGCAGAAGCATAACGATCATGAAAATGTTACCGCCTTGTGGTTTTTTAGGACTTCCACCACTAGACTCTTCATTATCATTATTCCCGCCATTTTTACCAAAAATACTATTAATCTTCTTTGAGAAGTTTCGTATAACATCATCCAAGTCGGGTGGACCTGCGTTACCCTTCCTCTTCCCCCATTGTGGATCATCTAAGCCCATAATAATTAATCCTTTCTCTCGTTTAAAAAGCCACAGCACTGTTATCTATTACTTCTTTTTCTTCTGGCAAAAACCATTCTCTGGACTTGCTTTGTCTGAAGGATACCCGATTGCCTCAGTCAAGGCTAGCTTGACATATTCAAGTCCATCACCCGTTTTAGCGCTAATGAGAATACGGGCTATTTTACCAACTCATCACGAACATAACCGGGTCTCATTTTTAAGTCAGTTTGATCAATTTTGTTGAATATTAGTATTTGTGGGATCGTCGAAGCGCCAATTTCTTCAAGTAGCTTATTGACTGCTTCAATCTGATTGTCTTTTACTGAGCTAGTTGCATCTACAACGTGCAACAGTAAATCAGCCTGAACAGTTTCTTCTAGTGTAGCGCGAAATGCTGCAACCAAGGTGTGAGGCAATTCTCGAATAAATCCAACTGTATCGGAAATAACTAAATTTCCATAAGAAGGTATGAACAATTTGCGCGTTGTAGTATCGAGCGTAGCAAACAATTGATCTGCAGCATAGCTATTTGATCGAGTCAAACGATTAAATAATGTAGATTTACCTGCATTGGTATAACCAACAATTGAGACTGTTTTTATTTGCGATCGTTTTCGTGATAACCGCTGAACATCTCGCTGTCGCTGGAGAATTATTAATTTCTCTTTAAGAAATTTAACGCGTTTTGCCAGCAATCGTCGATCGGTTTCAAGCTGAGTTTCCCCTGGGCCGCGAAGTCCAATACCACCTTTTTGTCTTTCAAGATGGGTCCAGCCCCTGACTAATTTAGTCGCAAGATGTTCTAACTGCGCAAGTTCAACTTGTAATTTACCTTCATGGCTCTTAGCACGTTGTGCAAAAATATCAAGAATTAGGCTAGTTCGATCAATGACTGTACATTGGAGCCGGTTGGTTAAATTTCGCTCTTGAATGGGCGTAAGGTCATTGTTAAAGATGACAATCGAGATTTTTTCCTGGCTGGTGTTGACTAAAAAAGCAATTTCATCAATTTTTCCCGTTCCGATATAAGTTGCTGGATTTAATCTGGAGCGTCTACCTTTTATGACCGCCAAAACATCAAGTTGGGCGCTGCTTGCAAGCTGTTGTAATTCATTAAAACTCTCATTGTCGTTATCGCTCTGGCAGAATCCAACTAAAAGTGCTTTCGGTCGGTTATTAATCACAAGATTTTTTGAATCATATATTATTCATGAGCGGAAGACTCGATCGGAATTGATACTGCTCTTGCAGGAACTACGGTCGATATAGCATGTTTATAGACCATTTGTGTTACCGAGTTCTTCAGTAGCACAACATATTGATCAAAAGAATCAATTTGCCCTTGAAGCTTAATCCCATTGACTAAATAGATTGATACTGGAATATGCTCCTTTCGCAGAATATTCAAAAAAGGATCCTGCAGTAACTGCCCCTTTGTGCTCATTAATAAACCCCCCTTATTTAATCGTTTCTTAATTATTTTGCAGACTCTACTTTATTTTTCTATGCAAATCTATACCTCGCTTATTTCTGTAGCAGCTAAACAAAGCGATCAAAATTAAAAGAAGTGAGAACAATCTATCGCCATTGCTTTATAGGGTGAAGTCTTTTCTTTTAACCTTAATGTAGGAGATAGTTTAAGGTATAGAAAAAAAAGCCAAAAGGAGAATTTTCTGAAAGTTGCGCGACCGTCAGAAATTTGAAGCGGGTGATTGCAAGAGGGATAAATGAATGTAGCGCTAAAAAAACTATTGTTTTGGGTATATTTGAGAAGAAGCGCTCACTAAGAGAAAACACAATCTTAGCGCTTTTCTCCTCGTTATGATTTGTTTTCGTTTCTAAGATTAGCGGCGTCTTGAGAAACCGAATACCCCCAACAAGCCAGCACCAAGCAACCCGATCATACTAGGCTCGGGAATCGCTGTCGGATTAATGGCGGTACCTGTTAAATGAAGTTCTAAACTGTAGGTGTGACGACTTGCCGAAGCACCGGTTGCATCATCATCTGATAAAGTTAGTAAATATGTTGCATCAAAAGTTGCTGCGCTAGTAGGATCAAATGAAGCGTTATAGCTATTGTGTGCACCGTGCGCTAAATCTGCAAAAAGTCCAAGGTCAGTGGCAAACGCAGCAGTATCCCCACTTGCAGCAATATTTGTTAAGTCGAGTGCAACGCCATTGGCGCCAACGAGATTAAAGATATCGAAAGCTAAATTGGCTGAATTACCCAGCACAATGGTTCCAAAATCAATATCTAATGATGTTAAGGCGGTGCTGCCATCAAACGATGCAACTGCATGTTCCATGTAATTATAGGTAACAGAGTAAGCTGCGCTCAGGTTTGTAATTGAAGGAGTTGTAGCGCTACCATTACTATTTGTTCCTAAGCTACTAATACCAGCTGCAAGCGCAATGTTACTGCCACCATCGGTTCGATTAGCGGTTATTGTTGTATTAATGGTTGAATTTAAATTTCCAGTACCTACCCAACTATTAAGGTTTGTCCCATTATTGATAGTTTGTGATAGCGCATTCCAGCTATTATCTGCGCTATCGTTATTTCCAATTTTGCTGGCGGAATTGAGATTGCCTGATACATTCAATCCCCCTGAACTTGACCAGCTTGTGCTAACAGAAGCTACGCCACGAGCGGCAATGGCCCCATCTGCTCGAAGATAAGTCAAATCGTTGCCTGGTGTAAGTGTAACTGTTACACCAGCTAGTACACCCTGAGAAGCATCAAATTGGCTGATCGTTGCTGTTGTTGATTGCGATTTAGAGACTGAAACACTAGATAAAATATTATTATCCGAAACTGTGCGGTTGCCATTAGTCAAAATGGTCGTTCCACCCGTCACGGTTGCATTGATGACTAAAGCATGTGCTGAGGTGCTTACAAAAAGACCAGCTATAACATAGCTAAGTAATCGAAATGATCTTACTGAATTTACTTTCATAATATATATTACTCGCGCTGTTTATTTTAAGTTACTTACTATCTTCAAGCAAAAAATATGCCAGAATATCTTTATGTATATTTATCATGTGGTTATGCTGAATTAATAAGATTTAATTGAAGGGAGTGTAAAAAAAATCGACAGTGTGAATTGGCAACTCTAAGCGCTTGAAAAAAGAGCTAAAAATCAATTTGATCAGAAGGTTAATTCACAAGGCTCTCTTCAATTAATACTTAACTGTTGGGGTGCTATTTCTGCTTTTTGATTCTTTCTTGCGGATAGTTAAAAACGAAGAAATGTCGATAAATTTTACATCGATGCGCTGATTGTATTGATTGATTTTTCTAAGCGGATCTCGATGGTGAAAGATTAGATGTTCTACGAACTTGACAGATTGATAGAATCATTGGTGGCCAAGGGCGGAATCGAGCCACCGACACAAGGATTTTCAGTCTAATCTAGCAATCAATAAAATCAAAACGCTAACTAGATTTTTATTCCGCAAGAAAGGATTTGAGGAACATCGAAGAACCGCATGGAATATAGGTATAATTTTGCTTTGCGGAAAAAATTTCCTCGTCTAATTTTGCTAAATCAATTCATAAAAATTCCCGTTAATTGATTAATGGTTTATGGTGTGTATAATACACACAATGAACAGTAAAGAAATAATAAAACTGCTAGAAAAAGAGGGTTGGGTGCTGAGGAATACCAAAGGCTCGCATCATATCTATACGCATCCAGAAAGAAGTGGGCATATTACAGTTCCACACCCCAAAAAAGACTTAGGGATAGGGCTTGTTAATAAATTATTAAATCAAGCAGGCGTGAGAACAAAAAAATTGGAGAAGAATAGAAATGAGATATCCAATAGCACTTAACTTTGAAGATGATGATCATGCGATTAGTGCCATTGTGCCCGATTTACCTGGGTGTTTTTCTGCAGGGGATACAGAAGAAGAAGCATTAATCAATACTCAAGAAGCAATCGAGCTTTGGCTTGAAACAGTGATTGACGATGGCGGCGCTGTACCTGAACCAAAATCAATTAAAGCGTATAAAGATGATCCAGAATACAAAGACTGTGTGTGGGCGATTGTGTCGATTGATTTAGCTAAGTTATCGGATAAGATCGAACGAGTGAACATTACGCTACCATCGCGTGTTTTAAGACGTATCGACGCTGCTGCAAAAGCTGCTGGTGAATCACGTTCTGGGTTTATTGCTCACGCTGTGTTGAAGAGTTGATGCGTAAGTAAAATACTATGTCTAATTAAGTATAAAATTTAAGATCGTACCGAAGTACAGGCAAGCCTTTATACCGTTGACATGGTGTAACGCATGCCGCAAGGTCTTTCTCATCAATTAATGACGAGAGACAACAAATGAAATTACTCTTATGCGCTTTTATTGGGTTGATAGCCGCATCCATCATCCCTGAAATCACTACAGTTGTTACATTCTTATAGGTGTCGATTGTATTTATTGTTGGCATTACCAACATTGCAGTGAAAATCCTAGATTTCTTGTTTTAAGTAACAAGATCGACTTAACCTTGATTAGAAATAATTATTGCACTAACTCGGTGCATCAGTTCTACCGTTTTACATCATGCTGCTAATAGCTCTGCAGACGATACGTAAAATTTATTAATTGAATTTGATTTGTCATGATGTAAGAATAATCGCTATTTTTAATCAGCACTCTAAGCGATGCTAAATCATTTCAGGCACTTAATTCTCTCATTGCTAATATTATGTGCATTGAGCTTCAACAATTATGCTCTAGCAAATCATACCGACACAACATCTCCTGCAAGTTGCCCAGATATCGAAGTTAATGGCGGTCAATCACTGACATATTGGTTTAAAGATTACTATACTCAGAAACCTTATCAAGGGGGACAGATTGTTCCCATTGGTACGCGTTTACTGCATTTTATACGTGCAGAGGCTTATGGGCACTGCGAGATGCTACAAAAAGAAGCTCCTCCTGGAAATGGTTGCTTTACTTTTATTAATGTTGAACGAAAAGTTAATTTTATTTTTTCAGGACTACAGTTTCCAAATGGCTCATTTGGGGGCTTTATGGGTCCATTAGTAAAAGCTGGGAGGAATGTGGTGTTGCTGATTCTGGGCATATATTGGAATCTGGCATCACACCTTGTAATTTACCAAGAGATTGGTGGTTTCTTTCGGTAGGTCGCTATCATGTTACTAGCCGCCTAGGCACAACCCCAACCGCTTGCCTTATTGAACCCAGTTTATTTACCGAAAAGACTTTTTGATGTCGTAGGACCCAATAAATCCCTTAAATGCCCCACACAGATTCACGGGGTAATCCCTGCAGTGCCAGCACTGGTAACAAACATCAGCAAGAAGAGGATTATACCGGCCTAATTTACCCTTTACACGATTTTACAATTCTCAGTTTAAAGCTAATGTTGGTATAGGGTATGGTTGGATGACCGCTTACCATAAACGTTTGGTAGTGGGTGAAGTATCGGGAAAGGAAAGAATCATTTTACTTAGGGCAAATGGTGCGAGTGAAATGTTCTCGCAGCAAACAAACGGAAGTTTTGCTGGGGATAGTGATACCAATTTCAATTTGGTCAAGAATACCAGTGAGTATATTGTGACTGATCGTCTGGGTAATGTTGAAACCTATAATGTGCAAGGGTTGATCCAAACTGAGACTGATTCAGCCGGAAATACAACAACATATGCTTACAATAGCACGGGACAACTCACCACAGTCACTGGCCCTTTTGGTCATCAATTACAATTTACCTATAACGCAACTCACCATTTAATTGAAACGGCTACCTTACCTGATAGTACTGTTCTGCATTACTCGTATCAGCAATCAGCGCAGAATATGGCCTATAACTTAACCTCGGTTACCTACCCTGACAGTAGCAGTAAAACATATCACTACGAAGACAGCAGTTTACCGAATCATCTTACTGGCATCACTGACCAAAACGGTATCCGATTTGCAACTTGGACTTATGATGCACAAGGTCGCGCATTAACCAGTGAACATGCTGTAACTACTAATGCAGCACCACAAGAACGTTTCTTATTTTCATGGGGATCCACTGGCGATACAACAGTAACGGATCCCAAAGGAAACAAAGAGGTATTTAAATTTATTACTATTCTCGGTGTAAAAAAGTTAACAGAAAAAGCTAATCTAGCAGACAACAAGAAGATTCTGCAAACATTCGATGGACGCGGTAATTTAACTTCCCATACTAATGAAGAAGGAAGAAAAACAACCTATACCTATAATACGGCTAATCAACGGTTGAGCATGACCGAAGCAGTGGGCACAACCAGCGCTCGAACTACCAATTACACTTATTATTCAAATACGGTTGATTTAATCACTTCGATAAAGAAACCCAGTGTTGTATCTGGCAATATTGCTACCACTACGATTGACTATAACGCTGATCTACTTCCTGAAAGAATTACCCAGGCTGGCTATAAGCCTGGGGGTGCAGCGGTTAGTCGTATTACCACCTTGAACTACAACAGCTATGGTCAAATTACATCAATTGATGGTCCACGTGGTGATGTAAATGACTTAACCACCTTTACCTACCACTCCTGCACCTCAGGCGCAGAATGTGGCCGACTTGCTACCGTTACTAACGCATTAAATCAAGTCACAACATACCAGGCTTACGATGGAGCAGGGCGTGTTACTTCGTTGACTGATGCGGTTGGATTGTTGACACAGCTTACTTATGATGCGCTAGGTCGCATTATTGAAATCAAACAAACCTCACCGAATGGTGTAGTCCGTACCACAGACTACAGCTATAACACGATCGGTAAATTAGCGAGTGTTGCCACGCCAGCGGGGACAACGCTTACTTATAGCTACGATAACGCCCATAATTTAAGCACGGTCACAGATAATCTCGGTAATAGCATCAAATACAAATATGATCTCAGTGGCAATTTGATTGAAGAGAAAATCAATGATCCAAGTGGGACGCTAGCGCGTAAGATTCAGAATACCTATGATGTTCGTAACAATTTACAAACCATTAACTTTGGTGGATCGCTAACACAACTCGTTCAAGATGCGATTGGTAATCTTCGCAGTGTAACTGATGCCAACTCACATATAACTACCCATGAATACAACTCACTTAATCAACTCACACGCACTATCGATGCCCTCAGTAGCCCTGTTCAATACTCCTATGATAAGCAAGATAATGTAGTTTCACTGAATACACCGAATGGTGCAACGACAACATCAACGTACGATGATCTTGGGAATTTACTAAGCGAAACCAGTCCAGACCGAGGTATCACCACTTATAGCTACGATCAAGCAGGTAATCAAATTGGTCAAACTGATGCACGGGGTGTAATCACCACGATGACATACGATGCGCTAAATCGTATTTTGACTAAAGGCTATCCTGGCAGTAATGAAGACGTAACTTATGCTTATGATAGTTGCCTTAATGGGATTGGGCATTTGTGTAGTATTACCGATGAAAGTGGCACTACCACCTATAGTTATAATGTATTTGGTAATATTGTCGAGCGAATACAAACAATAGAAGGTGTAAGCTATACCACCCAATTTACCTATAATGCGGATAATCGCGTAACGCAAATTATCTATCCAACCGGCCATACCATCGCGTATAGCCGTGATGCGTTAGGTCGCATTAGCGCTGCCAATCTCTCGATCAGTGGGCAAACTCAACCACTGATCAGTAATGTTAGCTATACACCAGATGGATTGTTGCGAACCCAAACCTTCGGAAATGGGCTTCAAGAGACTCGAAGTTATAATGGCATGCGCTTGCTAGAGAATTGGCAATTAGGCAGCACTTCCACAACCTACACCTATGACGCAGTGGGTAATATGCTTACCCGCGCTTCCAACACAGGGACTCAAACTTTTACCTGATAGCTTGGATCGGTTATTAACAGATGCTGGGCTGGGTCAAGTCGTGCTTATACCTATGACGCCAATGGCAATCGATTGACACATAACAATAATAGTACCCAAATCCAATACGGTTATGATTTGAATTCAAACCGAATGAATTGGTATGACAGCGCAGCAGTATTACTCGACAATGCCGGCAATACGTTAGCGCAAGGTGGTTTGACCATGACCTATAATCAAGCAAATCGACTTGAAACGGTTGGTACAATTGGACCATTTGCCTATCACGCAAATGGTCTACGGATCACCAAGCCATCACCCAATAGTACAACTATCTTCCACTACGACCTCAATGGGCAGTTAATCGCGGAGACGAATGATGCAGGTAGTTTCGTTAGAGCATATTTCTGGGCTGATGAAATACCAATGGCTCAATTTGATACCCAATTAACCTATCTCCATGTTGATCATCTCAACACGCCTCGCATGGGTACTAATGATGCGGGTAGCGTTGTTTGGTCATGGCATAGCGATGGTTTTGGTAATACTACGCCAAATGAGGATCCTGATGGAAATGGGCAAACCACCACGGTAAACCTACGCTTTCCTGGCCAGTACTATGATGTAGAAACAGGCCTACACTACAACTATTTCCGAGATTACAGTCCGCAGACTGGTCGATACATTCAGAGTGATCGATTGGGCTGGCGGGGGGAATGAATACTTATGGATATGTAGGGCAAAATCCGTTGAGTTTTGTGGATGTAACAGGTGAAAATCCAATATTAAGAATAATACTCCAAAAAGCCATTGAAAAAGGTTCCAAGGCTAGAACTACTAAAAGGGTGCAAATAGACTAGATAATAAGCAAGTGCGCGATGCAGCTAATGAAGCTAGAATTCCAAAGGATCGTCGACGAGATTTCGGTGATTTCATCGAAGAAGTTAAAGCAGCAGAAGGGCGTGGCGGGAGAAAAAACTTTACCTATGAGGAGCTTTTAGAATTAGCAAAAGAATTTAAGAAACTCAATGCAAATGAACAAGGATAGAAAAATTACTTTTTTGTTCATTAAGATTTATAGTTAATAAATTAGAAGAGGTAGAGTCGTTCAAGAATCAATTTAAACAATATGATATCAAAACACGCCTTATTTTGAAGATAAAACAAAATATGTAATATCCATTCGGTTGGTAGAGAATACAGATTACCAATCATTGGTAAATTACGTTCAAGGCTTTAACGGAAAATTAAATCATGATTTCTTTATTTCTGTTTCTTCAGAGAAAGATAGTGAAATTGTTGAAGTACCCAATAACGTGGTTGAATTTATAAGAAGTGTCGGTGGGAAATTACATTTTTCTTATACTTGTATTAGTTAATTATTTAATCAATGGGGTCACCCATTAGCCCGCCTCTGTCAATAGGGTAAATAATACCCTGCTACTAAACAGCATTTATAGTAAAACCCCATCGTTATTACGAACATCGCACCCGTTTTATCATTTTCTTTGGCGTCGGAAGCAAATCGCTTCGCACCAGTCACCCATCTGGCTCAAGGCGTAAATCTTTTAAGTGATTTTTGCCCTGGTGCCTTAGCACCATAATCTTCGGTACCAAACCGTGTCCAATATAGTTTCACAGAATCTATGGCTCAATACAGGTTGTCCACACCCGATATAGCTCACGGTTTGGGCGAAACGTAACAATCGATGGGAAGCCGGAATGTCCAATCAGACTCGGTGGTTTTGCCTGATAATCCTCTAGCCAGCCTCCTCGCAGTCAGTTGTTAAACTGACTGTTCCAATAACGATGAGGAGACTGACATGCAACATTACTGCGGAATTGATTTACATTCAAATAATCATGTTGTGGTAATCATAGATGAGGAGGATAAACGAGTGTTTGAGAGACGGCTGAGTAATGATTTATCGCAGACGCTCAAAGTATTACAACCTTACCAAAGCACATTATGCGGTATTGCAGTTGAATCCACATTCAACTGGTATTGGCTGGTCGATGGTTTGCAAGCGCATGGTTATCAGGTAAAGCTCGTTAACACATGCGCTGTTGTCAGTATGATGGTTTGAAATACAGCGGAGATCAACACGACGCCTTTCATCTTTGCGCATCTGATGCGATTGGGGATTTTACCGACCGGTTATATTTATCCGAAGGAACAGCGTGCGGTGAGGATTTGCTGCGCCGGCGGCTTTCTCTGGTCAGGATGGCCGGTGCGCAACTGATTGGCGTACAAAGCCAGCTATGGCGCTCAACAGGGATTCGCATTTCTTCGGATACATTACGTCGTCAAGATTTTTAAGATTCCTTTGGAAGAAAGCCATACACGTCAAGCTATTGAATCCGGTCTGGCAGTCTATCAGGCCATTCAGCGGGAGATTGATGTGCTGGAGCAATCTGCCTACCAAGCGGTAAAGTTAAATAAAGCGTTTGAAATTCTGCAAACTGTCCGGGGAATCGGCAAAATACTGGGATTGACTATCATGCTGGAGACTGGCGATATTCATCGATTTGCCAGCGCAGGGGATTTTGCTTCATATTGCCGGTGCGTTGACAGTACACGAACCAGCAATGGCAAGAAGAAAGGCAATGGTAACGCCAAGGCGGGCAATAAATACCTTTCGTGGGCATTTTCAGAGGCCGCACACTTTGCGGTGCGCTTTGAACCGCTAGCACAACGGTTTTATGAGCGCAAGAAAACCAAAACAAATGGCATCATTGCCATCCGGGCAATCGCCCGCAAATTGGCAAGAGCCTGCTGGATGATACTCAAGCATCAACGACCCTATGAGGCCAAGCTGATGTTTCCAGGTTAAGTTTGGGTGGCCGGTAATGAACCAAAAAAGGGTCTGGCAAAACCACCGAGTCTGATTGGACATTCCGGCTTCCCATCGATTGTTACGTTTCGCCCAAACCGTGAGCTATATCGGGTGTGGACAACCTGTATTGAGCCATAGATTCTGTGAAACTATATTGGACACGGTTTGGTACCGAAGATTATGTGGGGTGCCAAGGCACCAGGGGCAAAAATCACTTAAGGAAGCTCTGATTAAGTCACTTATTTCAGTTTTAGTGACAAAGCTATCGTCAAAGTAGTTAATATTGACATTATTGTACGACTGATAGCTGCAATTTTTAGCAGATTGCATACTATTCTGTCCCCTGATGCTAATTTTCAGGGGTATTGGACGGAATTATCCCGTGGTTGGCTCCACACCTTACGGACATGGTAAAGATTAGCCAAGGCAAACAACAAGTAGAGCTGTTGTGCATTCTTGAACAATCCTCGGTAACGGGTTTTGGTATAACCAAATTGTCTTTTGACAATACGAAAACGGATGTTCAACCTTTGCGCGGGTAAAGCCAGCATGCGATTGAGTACGGCATGTTCTGCTGGCAATTCCTCACCGCGCTTGCGTTTGAATGGCATACCCCAGACTGGCTCTTCCGGCTGTCGTTGTGCTTCCAGATTGCGATCATTACGAGTATAAGCCCGATCTCCCAATACAATCGCCTCTTCGCCATGTACCAGTGCATCAATCATGTTGCCATCGGCCACTTTGGCCGTGGTAATTTCCAAGCTATGCACCAGGCCAGAATCGCATCTACGCCTATGTGTGCTTTTAATCCAAAGTAATAGTTGCTGCCTTTCTTGAGTCGAACTCATCTCGCCATCACGTTTGCGTTGCCGGTTCTTGGTCGATGGCGGGGCCGCTATCAGCGTGGCGTCAACTATCGTACCTTGACGCAGCAATAATCCCTGCTGGGCCAACTGAGCAGTTGTTTCTGCAAACAGGCTTTGTGCCAAGTGATGCTTCTCCAGCAGGTGACGAAATTTGAGGATCGTCGTTTCATCAGGCATGGCATCTTCTCCTGCATCCAGGCCTGCAAATTCACGCAGCATCGGCACATCATGTAACGCTTCTTCCATGCCCGGATCTGAATAACCAAACCATTGTTGCATCATATGAATTCGCAGCATCGCTTCCAGCTCAAATGGCTTGCGTCCTAATCCTGCTACCGGATAGTGCGGCGCGATCCGATTTGTCCACTCTGCCCAAGAAATCACTTGCTCCATTTCTTCAAGAAACTTTTGCCGGCGAGTTACTTTTGGTTTCTTGATAAATAATGGAATCGACAAGCCTAATTGTTTCATCAATGCGCCCCCTTGCAATGGTTACAATCTACCGAATATTCTACAAGTTCTTGAGACTTATTCAGAGTTTCCTTAAAAGATTTACGCCTTGAGCCAGATGGGTGACTGGTGCGAAGCGATTTGCTTCCGACGCCAAAGAAAATGATAAAACGGGTGCGATGTTCGTAATAACGATAGGGTTTTACTATAAATGCTGTTTAGTAGCAGGTATTATTTACCCTATTGACAGAGGCGGGCTAATGGGAGACCCTTTTTTGGTTCATTACCGGCCACCCAAACTTAACCTGGAAACATCAGCTTGGCCTCATAGGGTCGTTGATGCTTGAGTATCATCCAGCAGGCTCTTGCCAATTTGCGGGCGATTGCCCGGATGGCAATGATGCCATTTGTTTTGGTTTTCTTGCGCTCATAAAACCGTTGTGCTAGCGGTTCAAAGCGCACCGCAAAGTGTGCGGCCTCTGAAAATGCCCACGAAGGTATTTATTGCCCGCCTTGGCGTTACCATTGCCTTTCTTCTTGCCATTGCTGGTTCGTGTACTGTCAACGCACCGGCAATATGACAGAAAATCCCCTGCGCTGGCAAATCGATGAATATCGCCAGTCTCCAGCATGATAGTCAATCCCAGATTTTGCCGATTCCCCGGACAGTTTGCAGAATTTCAAACGCTTTATTTAACTTTACCGCTTGGTAGGCAGATTGCTCCAGCACATCAATCTCCCGCTGAATGGCCTGATAGACTGCCAGACCGGATTCAATAGCTTGACGTGTATGGCTTTCTTCCAAAGGAATCTTAAAATCTTGACGACGTAATGTATCCGAAGAAATGCGAATCCCTGTTGAGCGCCATAGCTGGCTTTGTACGCCAATCAGTTGCGCACTGGCCATCCTGACCAGAAAGCCGCCGGCGCAGCAAATCCCTCACCGCACGCTGTTCCTTCGGATAAATATAACCGGTCGGTAAAATCCCCAATCGCATCAGATGCGCAAGATGAAAGGCGTCGTGTTGATCTCCGCTGTATTTCAAACCATCATACTGGACAACAGCGCATGTGTTAACGAGCTTTACCTGATAACCATGCGCTTGCAAACCATCGACCAGCCAATACCAGTTGAATGTGGATTCAACTGCAATACCGCATAATGTGCTTTGGTAAGGTTGTAATACTTTGAGCGTCTGCGATAAATCATTACTCAGCCGTCTCTCAAACACTCGTTTATCCTCCTCATCTATGATTACCACAACATGATTATTTGAATGTAAATCAATTCCGCAGTAATGTTGCATGTCAGTCTCCTCATCGTTATTGGAACAGTCAGTTTAACAACTGACTGCGAGGAGGCTGGCTAGAGGATTATCGAACTCGAATGGCACTAAGTTAAGCCTTTTTAGCAAGGAATAAGCTGAAAAATGGTGAGTAAAATGGCATAATTCGCTATGCAAAATACAACGTCTTTATTTCCTGGTTTTCACCTCCAAACACTCCGTAGAAAGCCTCGCTCAGCCAGTCAGAAACTTTCCGATGAGATCGCGAAGCTAAAGCAAAAAACGTTTAGTCAACTAGGTGAATGTTTTCGGAATTTCATTCCCAGCCAGTATCTGCGTCCCTCAGAATCTGGGGCTCTCAGTCGTCGACGCTTCTTCAGCAAAGAAAACACTTTCTGGGCCTTTTTTTCTCAAGTGTTAGGCGATGATGGCGGATGTCAGGAAGTGATACGCAAACTCAAGCCTTTGCCGCGATGAAATCAAAACCCTTGCCCTCGTCGTCAACTGCGGCTTACTGCCAGGCACGCAGCAAACTGGATCTGCTGGGGCTTGAGACAATACTTGAGCATACCGCTAATCGGCTGCTGAATATTTTAATCCTGATCGCATGAATAGCCGTCGAGTTGTCGTGGTGGATGGCACGGGCGTAAGCATGCCCGACACGATGGCAAACCAGCTGGTGTGGCCACAGCAACGACACCAAAAGGCAGGTTGTGGTTTTCCGCAAGCAGCCATCTGCGCTTGCTTTTGCCTGCAAACAGGCGCTTTGTTGAGTCCTAAAGTTGGCAACAAGAAAAGCCATGAACTGCCCATGCTACGCGAGCAATGGGATACCTTTAAACCCAGTGATATATTCCTCGGAGATAAGGGGTTTTGTAGTTATTTTGATCTATCGAGCTTTAAAGACAGGAGCGTTGATTCGGTCATCACATTGGCCCGGCGTATTCCCGTTACCGAAGTTGAAGCGGTCGAGGTGCTTGGTAATGATGATTTGTTAATCCACTGGAAAAAGCCGGCCAGAAGCAAGGCGTCGAGTTATTCCCAAGCCGATTGGGAAGCGCTGCCAGAAACCCTTCTTTTGCGGCAGATAAAAGTAAGCGTTAATCAGTCCGGATTCCAGAACCCATGGCTTCTATATCATCACCACGTTACTGGATGCAAGGTGTATACAGCCGACGCCCTGGCCGATCTTTATTTCCAACGCTGGGATGTTGAGCTGTTCTTTCGGGATATAAAAACGACTATTGGCATGGATATTTTGCGTTGCAAAACACCAGACATGGTACGCAAGGAAATCGTGATGCCCTTGATCGCCTATAACTGTATTCGTTATCTCGCCAGTTGAGGCAGCACAACAGGCTAATGAGCAGGTACGTCGAATCAGTTTCAAGGGCAGTGTCCAGGCACTTCGGCAGTGGGAACCCCATCTCAATCAGACCAAAATCAGCCATCGAGAGCAGCGCCGTTTAATCCAGTTGCTGTATGAGTCTATCGCCGATTATATTGTGCCAGAACGATCAGGCAGAAGTGAACCCAGAGCAGTGAAACGAAGGCCAAAACCGTATCAGTTATTAACCGCTCCAAGACATGAAATGAAGGTGGCTCTGCATAGGGGAAAATACCATGCTAAAGCAGCTTAACTTAGTGCCATTCGGGTCAGACTCGATTGATTGCCTCTAAATAACCTGCTACTCTGGCTACATATTGTTAACAGATAATAGAAGGGATATTAGCCATGGCGCGCCTTCCCCGTTTTGTTTTGGTTGGACATCCCCAGCAATCATTATTCGTGGCAACAACCGCGAACCAGTGTTTAATGCAGAAGAAGACTATCGTTTCTTTCTGAATAAGTTGGCTGATGCAGCCAAAAAGCATCAATGTGACATCCACGCCTATGTGCTAATGACCAACCATGTTCACCTGCTGGCAACCCCACACAAAGCGGAAAGCATCGCCAAGATGATGCAAATGCTGGGGCGATATTATGTGCAATACTACAACTATACTTATCAGCGTACCGGCACCTTATGGGAAGGACGCTATAAAGCCAGCTTGATAGACAGCGAACAATACGCCCTGTTATGCTATCGCTACATAGAGCTTAATTCATTACGTGCTGATATGGTTAAGCACCCATCGGAATACCCGTGGAGCAGTTATCGCAGCAATGCTTTGGGGCAATATGATTCGTTAATTACACCGCATTCGATGTATATTGCATTAGATCAAGACGAGGAACAAAGACAAGCGCGATACCGTGATTTGTTTAACGGGCAAATAGATGAGCAAAACTTGGTAAGCATCAGAGAAGCTACAAACAAGGCTTGGGTGCTAGGAAGTGATTATTTCAAGCAAAAGATAGAAGCGCAACTTAACCGCAGAGCGGATAAGCTGACAAAGGGTGGAGATAGAAAATCAGATGAATTTAGACAAAACAAGAAATTCAATCGAATCTGACCTCATTGATTTTGCCATTGATTCTTGATTCGCTTTGATTCGAGTTATACACAGCTTTTGCGGAAAAAATGATCTAATCAAAATCGCTAAGAACCGCATGGTTATTGGTGGCCAAGGGCGGAATCGAACCACCGACACAAGGATTTTCAGTCCTCTGCTCTACCGACTGAGCTACTTGGCCTATTGGGACTTATTTTTGTTATCAAAAATAAATCCTCTAAACAAAAAATTACTTCCGAACTCAAATTTACAACAATTGTACTCGCTAATCATTGGCGCGCCTGGCAGGATTCGAACCCACGACCCCTTGGTTCGTAGCCAAGTACTCTATCCAACTGAGCTACAGGCGCAATTATAATCGAGTTGCACATTCATTGTTAATTACGATTGCGGGTATTATACCAGACCCACTTCGCTAAGCGCGAGTGCAATCGAATCAAGTCCCCTCGTTTTTTAAACAAAGATCACTCCAAATGAGCTCGCAATGCTGTTACATTCGCTGACATTTGTCAAGAAGTAGCATACGAACAGTATAATAAGCGGAATGAAAATACAGGATTTTGATTTTTCTTTACCAAACGAATTAATAGCGCAATTTCCATCTGAGCGGCGAACGGATAGTCGATTACTTTACCTTGATGGCTCGTCAGATCGATATCGCGACGCAATGTTTATCGAATTGCCTAGTTTCTTGCAACCTGATGATATTGTGGTTCTTAATAATACGCAGGTCATCAAAGCAAGACTTTTGGGAACAAAAGAAACCGGCGGTAGAATTGAAGTGCTTGTTGAAAGAATAGTCGATGAACAGCATGCGCTTGTGATGATAAGAGCCAGTCATGCGCCTAAAATTGGTTCAAAGTTAATTTTGGCCGATCAAGTCAACGCAATTGTCAAAGCATATCAGCAGGGCTTCTATTTACTTCAGGTTGAGCACGATCTTTCAGTGTTTCAGTTGCTAGCGCAATACGGACAATTGCCGCTTCCTCCTTATATTGAGCGCGATGTGACCTTGGCGGATGAAGATCGATATCAAACCGTTTTTGCCAGTGAAGCGGGTGCGATTGCTGCGCCTACTGCTGGACTCCATTTTGATGAAAAACTGCTTAGTCAATTACGTGAATTGGGGGCGAGTATTGCCTACATTACACTGCATGTAGGCTCAGGAACATTTCAACCTGTCAGAACCGAGAATATACTGGAGCATACGATGCACACCGAGCTATACCATATACCCGAAGATACCATCGAGGCAATTCAGCAAGCAAAGCGTAAAGGTGGGCGGGTTTTAGCAATCGGCAGCACAACACTGAGAACACTTGAGTCTTGTGCACAACGGCATAACGGGGAAATCGTTCCTGGTCATGGGAGTACCCAGCTTTTTGTCACGCCTGGTTTTAAATTCCAGATCGTTGATCGTTTGCTGACTAATTTTCATCTACCACGTTCAACGCTAATCATGATGATTTCTGCATTTGCGGGGCTTGAAAACATCCATCGTGCGTATCACCATGCCATCGCGCAACGTTATCGTTTTTTTAGTTATGGAGATGCCATGTTGATAGAAAGGAAAATATGAAGTTTCAACTGCTTCAGACGGAGGGTAAGGCAAGGCGTGGATTATTGACGCTTACTCATGGGACAGTTGAAACACCCGCTTTTATGCCGGTTGGCACCTATGGTGCGGTCAAAACGGTTTCACCGGCTGAACTTCAGGAACTCCAAGCGCAAGTTATATTGGGAAATACTTTCCATTTATGGTTGCGTCCTGGCCTCAAGTGATCGAGATACATGGCGGGTTGCATCAATTTATGCAATGGCATGGACCCATCTTAACTGATTCGGGAGGGTTTCAGGTTTATAGCCTTGGTAAGTTACGTAAAATCAAAGAACAGGGCGTTACGTTTCGATCTCCCATCAACGGTGATCTTTGTTTTCTTTCTCCAGAGGAATCGATGCGAATTCAACGCATACTGAATTCTGATATCGTGATGATTTTTGATGAATGTACGCCTTATTTGGTTGATTTCTCGATCGTAAAGGCCTCAATGGAATTGAGTCTGAGATGGGCGGAGCGCTCTAAACGTGCACACGAAGGAAACTCCAATGCGCTTTTTGGGATCGTTCAAGGAGGTATGCATGAGCATCTTCGTGAACAATCGCTGGGCGAGTTAGTACAAATTGGCTTTGATGGCTATGCCATTGGCGGTCTATCTGTAGGGGAGCCCAAAGCGGATATGCAGCGAATTTTGAAGCATACCGCTCCTTTATTGCCGGAAGATAAGCCGCGTTATTTGATGGGAGTGGGTACGCCAGCGGATATTGTACATGCTGTTGCTCAAGGTATTGATATGTTTGATTGCGTACTTCCGACTCGGAATGCTCGTAACGGCTGGCTCTATACCAGAAAAGGTATTATCAAGCTACGAAATAGTGGTTATCGTCTTGCAACGCAATCTGCGGACGAAAGCTGCCAGTGCTATACCTGTAAAAACTTCTCATTGTCTTATTTACACCATTTACAAAAAACTAATGAAGCACTTGGTGCGCGACTGAACACACTTCATAATATTCACTATTATCAGGAGCTTATGGGGGAAATCCGTTATGCAATTGAGACGCATCAGTTTGAGCGATATCAGCGAGAATTTATAGGCTAACCTAAGGCCGTGCTAGAATGCTTAGATTTTAAAATTTTACAATTATAAAGCAGGTACGAGCATGTTGATCAGTGAAGCATTTGCTCAGGCGGCGAGCGGGAGTCAGACTGAGCCTGGATTAATGAGTTTTTTGCCTTTAATCGGTATTCTAATCATTTTTTACTTACTCTTAATTCGCCCTCAATCTAAACGCGCAAAAGAGCAAATCAAAATGAGAGATACGCTACAGAAGGGTGATGAAGTTATCATCAGTGGGGGCGAGTTAGGTCGTGTTGTGAGTGTCGGCGATAATTATGTCACGCTTGAGATTGCACCTAGTGTAGAAATTGTTGTTGTTAAATCTGGTGTACAAACCTTGTTGCCTAAAGGAACACTGAAAAGCATTGATACCGGCAAAAGTAATAAATTAACTAAGAATAATAAAGCGCAGAAAGTGACAGACACCACCGAAAGCGACGCTGCTAATAAGGGTAGTGAAGACGCCGATAAAGAAGCGCCATCAGAGAGTAATAAAAAAGAAAGTTAAGCAGTTTTACTTTATGCCTGTTTTGTTCAAATTCTGTGTATCAAGATTAATTTATTAATATGAATCGATATCCGCTCTGGAAAAATCTGATTATTGTCATTTCCCTCTTTTTTGGATTGCTGTATACCTTACCTAACTTCTTTGGGGAATCCCCAGCAATTCAAATATCGCCCCTTCGAGCTACAGCAACAACCGTTAACCCTGAATTGATCAAGAAAGTTGAAGCTATTCTTCATAAAGCGAATATTTCAACGAATGGAATGATCGTAGAGGGAAGCAGTATTAAAGTCCGCTTTGCTGAAACAGATATACAAATCAAGGCCAAGGATCTTTTGCAAGCGGAACTGGGAAATGACTACATCGTTGCATTGAACTTGATTCCTAACTCACCTGATTGGCTGAGTAGTATCGGTGCTTTACCGATGTATCTTGGGCTCGATCTGCGTGGAGGAGTCCACTTCATGCTGCAAGTAGATATGGTAGGCGCTTTGACTAAAGCACTTGATCGGTATAGTGCGGATATTCGCAGCAGTTTACGCGAACAGAAAATTTCCTTCTCAGGTATCGAGCGGGAAAGAGGGCAACTCACGATTAAATTTCGCGATGAGCCATCACGGGCCAAGGGTGAAACTGAGCTTAAAAGGATCTATCCTGATTTGGAATTGCGAACAACCAATATGGATCGAAACTTTTTACTGATTGCGACCATTAAACCGGATGCACATGTACGGATGCAAACCGCAGCTTTACAGCAAAATATTACGACATTGCGTAATCGCGTTAATGAGCTTGGCGTGGCTGAGCCCATTATTCAACAAGCGGGAACTGACCGCATTATCGTTCAGTTGCCTGGCGTACAAGATACTGCCAAGGCGAAAGATATTTTAGGAAGAACAGCGACGCTTGAAGTCAGGTTGGTGGATGATGAAAGTGATATCGATGCGGCATTGCGCGGACAAGTTCCTATCGGCACCGAGTTTTTTACTGAGCGAGGTGGTAGCCCTTTGTTAGTGAAAAAGCAGGTACTACTAACAGGGGATCGAATTACGGATGCGCAGCCTGGATTTGATAATGATAATCAACCGGCTGTTCATGTTAGTCTCGATAGTAATGGTGCACGAATCTTTAAAGATCTGACTCGCAATAACGTGGGCAAGCGCATGGCTATCTTGTTGGTTGAAAAAAATCTGAGTGAAGTTATCACTGCTCCAGTGATTCGTGAAGAGATTGGCGGCGGGCGAGTGCAGATCAGTGGCCGGATGAGTACGATTGAAGCACGTGATGTGGCTTTGCTGCTCAGAGCAGGCGCACTTGCTGCACCGATGGAAATCATCGAGGAGCGAACCGTAGGGCCTAGCTTGGGTGCGGAAAATATTGCAAGAGGGTTCAATTCAAACTTGTTTGGATTCCTGGCTGTTGCAATTTTCATTATGATTTACTATCGCGTATTCGGGGTTATTTCAGTGATTGCGCTCGGTGCTAACTTATTGCTATTAATAGCGTTACTTTCGATTTTGCAAGCAACACTGACATTGCCAGGTATGGCGGCAATCGCGCTAACTCTTGGTATGGCCATCGACGCGAATGTTTTGATCAATGAACGTATTCGAGATGAATTACGAGGAGGAACTTCACCGCATTTAGCAATTAGCGCTGGTTATGAACGAGCTTTTGGGACAATTCTAGACTCTAATATCACTACATTGATCGCAGGGCTTGCATTGTTTTCGTTTGGATCGGGTCCTATTAAGGGATTTGCTGTGGTACTGTGCTTGGGGATAATGACTTCGATTTTTAGTGCGGTGCTAGTCTCACGTTCACTCGTTAATTTTTTGTATGGTAACCAGCGTAAGCTCGAAAATATTTCGATTGGAACAGTTTGGAAATCTGTAATTACGACTAAACGTTCGGGTAAGAATGTAAAAACCAAGAATAGTGAAATAACAAATCCGCTTAAGGATAATTAACCTATGGAATTTTTTAGATTTGAACGCGACATTCCCTTCATGAGCTGGGGGAAATATACCACGACCATTTCTTTACTGACGTTTGTTTTGTCTGTTTTTTTTATTTCTTATAAAGGACTTAATTTAGGCGTTGATTTTACTGGTGGTACGGTCCTGGAAGTAAATTACACACAACCTGCGGATTTGAATAAAATTCGTAGCCTCTTTAGTTCGATCGGTATCTCGGATGCTTCGGTTCCAAAATTTTTGGATCTTCACGAGATGTGATGATTCGATTACCGATCAAAGGCGAATTATCAGCTGCAAAACTGTCAGAGGTTGTTATCGATGCGCTGAAGAAAGCTGATGATACGATTGAAGTGCGCCGTGTTGAGTTTGTGGGTCCCCAAGTTGGGCAAGAATTGCTGGAGAACGGTGCACTAGCGCTCCTTTTTGTATCGTTGGGTATTGTTGCGTATTTAGCAATGCGTTTTGAATGGAAATTTGGGGTGGCAGGTATTATCGCCAACCTTCATGACGTAATTATCATTTTAGGTTTTTTTGCTTTTTTTCAATGGGAGTTTTCTTTAACGGTCCTCGCAGCGGTGCTGGCAATTCTTGGGTACTCTGTCAATGAATCAGTCGTGATTTTTGACCGTATTCGCGAGAATTTCAGAAAAATGCGGAGAGCAGGGGTCAATCAAGTAATTAACAATGCCATTACGCGAACGATGTCTCGTACCATTATTACGCATGGAAGTACTCAAATTGTGGTATTAGCCATGTTGTTTTTTGGTGGTGAAACCTTGTTTTATTTTGCACTTGCTTTAACGATTGGAATCTTATTCGGTATTTACTCTTCAGTTTTTAGTCACAAGCCCTATTTTGCTATTGTTAGGTGTTAAACGTGAGGATTTGGTGAAACCCGAAGTGAAACCACAGGAAGAAGCCGTTCCTTAAGGTTTTTTCTAGTTATCCTTCGTAAGTCTTAGTTAAATGGGATTACACGAGTTTGTACGAAATAATCAATTGGATTGTTGAAACCGTTGGTATGCTTGGTTATGCAGGAATTGTAATCATGATGTTCCTGGAATCTAGCTTTGTCCCTTTTCCAAGTGAAGTGGTGATGATCCCGGCTGGTTATCTGGCCTTTAAAGGAGAGATGAACCTAATCATTGCGATCTTATGTGGAATTGTGGGTAGCCTTGGTGGTGCTTTATTTAATTATTATTTGGCAATAAAACTAGGCCGCCCACTCCTGATTCGATATGGCTCATATGTTATGTTTAAAGAAGATACGTTGTCGAAGATGGAGAGCTTTTTCAATCGCCATGGCCATATCTCGACGTTCATCGGACGCCTCATTCCTGTAATTCGGCAATATATCTCTTTACCAGCAGGTTTGGCTAATATGAACTTAGTGATCTTTAGCCTCTATACAAGCTTAGGGGCTGGAATCTGGATCATAATTTTAGCTCTGTTAGGTTACTATATTGGGGAGAATGAAGCGTTAATCAAAGCATACCTACATAACATTATTGTAGTACTCGTATTGCTTTGTATAATTGGAGCAGCTTTCTATTATTGGCATTATCAGAAAAAGCAGAAGCATCGATAGTGCTGAGTTAAATAACAAAGAATTTAGAAGCAATGCCTTCTGCTGATTGGGACGGCGTTTTGATTACAGTGCACAATATTTCAATGATGCTATCAGATTATCTGCAGCAGAGACCGCATCGGAATAGCTATGGTCATCATTATTCTCTGGGATAGAGTGCTCATCTCCTGGTTTATATCTAAGCCCTAATTCGTCACAAAATTGATTGATATAATGTTGTGCCTCGTTAAGTTTATCAATAATTTGATGGCTGGTATCGAGTTCGCCCGATATATTCAGATTCTGTATAGCAAGGATCAACTTTCCAGCAAATACTGCATCTGCTTGCATCTGAGCAGTCATTCGATAAAGGAGTGAAGGAGTGGATTCGGATGATTGTAACAAATTAAGACTGCGTGAGCTTTCTGTGGCAATCTCTACGCTAAAATGGCTCAGATTGGTTTGAAAATCACTAAATTCTTGCATTTTGAATTCCATTAACAATGGTATATACCAAACTAATATCGCTAAATCACATTCTATCTTTAGGGATGATCAGAAATGCTAATCCTTCTATTTCTGTAGGATTAGATCAGGTTGCATTATGAATTAAGAAAATATCTAATTATAGGATTATTAATGATTAGAACAAATAGATTATTCAACATAGCGTGATTAAGTACAATAATTTAACAATATGGATTTACTGACACAGGGTTTATTAGGTGCTGCTTTAGCACAAGCAGGGTCAAAGCAGCAAGAAACGCGAGTTGCAACAGGAGTTGGTTTCTTTGCGGGCCTAATAGCAGATGCTGATATTTTGATCCAGTCCGATCAAGATCCTCTGCTAACAGTAGAGTTTCATCGGCATTTCACCCATTCTATTTTTTTTGTTCCACTCGGGGCGTTAATCGCTGCGCTGTTGCTGTGGTTGTTGTTGCGACACAAACTTTCGTTCTTACGATTATATTTTTACTGCTTTCTAGGTTATAGCTTAAGCGGTGTATTAGATGCTTTAACAAGCTATGGCACGCATTTATTCTGGCCGATCAGTCAAGAGCGAGGTCGCATTAAATCTTATTTCAGTGATAGACCCTATTTTTACGCTGATTTTGCTAGTAGGCGTCATTCTAGCTTTTAGAAAAAAAACAGAATCGTTTGCAAAATTAAGTTTATTGCTTGCTGGATTTTACCTCTTTGTTGGTTGGGTTCAGCTGCAACGTGCAGAAGATGTAGCCGCATCACTCGCAGCGACGCGAGGTCATACGATAGAGGCAGGTATCGTGAAACCTACGCTTGCAAATTTAATACTATGGCGCTCAATTTATGAAAATGATGAGAAGTTTTATGTTGATGCGCTACGCGTTGGTTTTTTTTCAGAGCCGAAAGTATATGAAGGTGAAGTCATAGAAAAATTTACTCCAGGCGTCCATGTTCCAGAATTACCTAAGAAATCAGTGCTAGCGGAGGATATTGAGCGATTTACCCATTTTTCAGCTGGGTATATTGGTATTCAACCAGAACGTCCACATCTACTAATCGATGTGCGCTATTCGAATTTACCAACAAGCACTGATCCATTGTGGGCGATTGTGATAGATGTGCATCATCCGGATCAACATGCGCAATATCAATTATTTCGAGACGCTTCGCATGAAATGCGGCAAAAGTTTTTAGCGTTTCTACTGGGGGAGCACATTAATTGAAAGGTTCTTGGATAGCGAAGTACGAAATAAAACACGTGCGTGTTATGAACCACGTGTTTTATTTAATTGCTAGCTTTGATTATTTTATAACATTGACACTGACTGATTTTGCAGATGAGTTGCCGGCAGCATCTTTAGCAATGACTTTTATTGTGTGCATGCCTGCAGTTACATTTTTTGGGCGTGTATTCCAGCTTGTGCTCAATGTGCTACCGGTACCTGTTGCTTTTAGGGCATCATCAATATAAATCGAAAGGGTGATACTACTTGCGCTATTATTATCCGACGCATTCGCCGTGATAGTAATTGTCCCAGATACATTACCCGTCACTGGGTTAATGATATTAACGACAGGTGCTTCAGTGTCCATGATAGGCGGCTGAACGAAGTTATTAACCGTAACGCTGATCATATCGGATGTGGCCATATTATCTGCGGCATCATAAGCACGAACCACCAAATTTGTTTCCCCATTTGGAGCACCGACAGAATCCCAGGAGAATGCAAATGGTTCAGAAGTATCAACGGCAACGCTCGTGTTGTTGACCCAAAGTTCGGCCCGGACTACTCCGACGTTATCAGAAGCTTGAATATCAACGGGGACTATTCCACTTACAGTTCCACCGGAGAGTGGTTCAATAATCGATACCACAGGTATTTCTGTATCGATTTCAGCTGCTAGTGATGCTGTAGCGTTTTTAGCGACTTGCACCGCAGTGGCAGCATCAACACGACCGTAACCATAGTAAGGATCACGCCCAGTCGCGCCTAAGTCTTTTGCAGTAGAAAATAATAAGCCTTCGATCTCGGTGCTTTTTAATTTAGGATTGGCTGCCATCATTAATGCAATAACCCCTGCAGTAATCGGGCTAGAGAAAGAAGTGCCAGAAACTGCACCATAGGTGCCACCTCTAACAGTCGTCCAAATACCTGAGCCTGGCGCAGCAACTGCAACATAATCGCCATAACTTGACCAACTTGTTTTGACATCATTGCTGCCAGTTGCTGAAACTGGAATCATCGCAGTAGTTGGTATGAATCCCTCGTTGATCCCATTATTTCCTGCGGAAACAGTTACCAATCCCCCCTTGTCTTTCATATATTGAGAAGCGGTAATCGTGGCTGAGCGCATCGGTTGGTTTGCATAGCTCACATTCGCAACACGTACCCCTCGATCAGCAGCATACACGAGCCCACTCGCAATTTTACTCGAAGAAGCAGTAGCAGTTGGACTAGCAATGCGAATGGGCATAATTTTGGCTTGCCCCGCGACGCCGGCAACCCCAGAACTATTGTTGGTGGTCGCAGCGGCACCTACAACCTTAGTTCCATGACCATGTACATCTGGTATTGGAGTTATTATCATAAAAAATTCCAACCAGGAACCAATCGGGAAGCTAGATCGGGATGGGCGCCATCGATTCCAGTATCTAAAATGGCAATAGTTACGCCCAACCCTTGTGAGCTATCCCAAGCACTGGGTGCACTTATTTTGGGAAGATGCCAGGCATTGGGATAGTAAGGATCATTTGAAGCGAGATCAGCGGTTACCAAGTAATCAAGTTTCAGCAAATTTTAGATGAGGATGGTGCTTTAGCCTGGCGATAACACCTTCTTCAGAGTATTCAGGAAGTTCGACAATATAAAGCTCGCTTTGACCAATCTTTTTAGCCTTACCTTGATGCTCTTTTAAGATGTTAGCAAAGGCTTTGGCGGGAAGCCCTGCGCGGGGCATGACAAGGATGCGCCCCATAGCCCATTCTTCCCGATCGTTGCGGTTTGTTGCTTGTTTCTTTTCAAGCAAAATATCTTCTTCTGTCTTATTAATTTGATGATCATCCGCATGCGCTGGCGGGGAAGCATGGGTGGTGATTGGTAGGGATAATAAGAAACTGAAGATTAAGCTAAATAACGTTACTATCGTAAATTTACGATTTATCAGGGAAATATTGTGTGGCGTTAAAACATTGGGAATTGGGAATGAGTGATAAAATTTTTCCATTAATAAGCTCCTCTTAGAAAGAAGGGAAGCCCTGGAAGACTACTGCGAGGAGCTTACGTAACCTCTAACTATTAAACCAATTGTTACTAGCGATTGGTTACAATTGATTTAAATAATTAATGATCCAAACTACAAAGATGGTATATTGAGTATTCCGTATCTGGCAGTCTTGCTATCCTGGGGTATTGACCTGTAGATCATGACTTGCGTCCCACACTTTCATGTGGTTTGCCCTTTACAAATGAAACACTAGCTTGTCTTTTTTATATTAGGGTTATGAAATGCTTTGCATAACTCAATAATAAATACAAAAGACAATTCTTTAACGGATTCCCAGTCGAATTATTAAGCACATGTAAAATAATTCGACAATGTTGTTTTTTAGAAAAATACTAGATTGTTCGGTTAAATGTTAAACCAATTGGGAAACTTTAAATGAAAGAAAAGGCTCACTTTCAGTAAGCCTTTTTAAATCATGCTGCTATGTTTATTATTTCTATTTTCTGTTTCTGCGTAATGCGCCTAATCCTAGTAGGCCTAAGCTAAGCAACGCGAGTGAACCTGGTTCAGGAAGCTCATTGCCAGGATCATCGCCTGTCCGAATGTATAAACTCAGATGTGACAAATCAGGAAAATTTCCACCTTTGTTGACGAAGTGAATTGAGAAAGTTCCAGTATTGTTGACTTCAACTTTTGCATCTTCAAAGTACCATAACCCGTATCGATCGCTCGCTTTAAGCACACCCACAAAATCGAAATAAGCAGGTAAATTAGGTGGTGCCGCGCCATTTTCGTCAGTAGCGGTTAATGTCCAACTACCTGATGTGCCGGCGTCAGCAGCAAGTGCAAAACTAAATCCTTCAAATGAGCCAGACCCATTAGCTACTTCACCAGGAGCATCGTCTTTTGTGAGAAATGTCCAGTCGGTACCCCAGGTCAAATTAAGGCCATTAATACCCGTATTGTCATTTCCTGCGACTACGCCATAGCAATCATCTGCATTATTGCCATTGAAAGTCATATCGCTAAAACTTAACCCATCTGGATTGGGTGATCCAGCAACGCTACAATAGGAAGCGGCTGCTTGTGCTCCCCCAGCAAAAAGTAATGTCATGTTTGCGCCTAGGCATCCCATAATCATCGTTTGTTTAATTTTCATTATTTTTTCTCCAGAAAGAATTACTGATTATTTATTATTACTACACTTGTTAATAAGCAATATCTATGCCATTAACCCAAGATATTGATTGAGTGGAAATTTTACTTCGGTTCGGTGATAATGTAAAAAAAACCGACAAAATCAAAATAATGTAATTTTCAGGAAGCATGTGCCCTACACTAGATGAAATAGCGAAAATTTGATCGAGGGCTAATTTTATTTGATTACTTTTACTGTCACTGAGGTGGTTGAGAGATTACCGGCAGCATCTTTTGCTATGGTTTTAATGATATGGCTACCCGCTGTCACATTACTAGATCGCGTGTTCCAGTTTGTACTCAAGGTACTGCCATTGCCAATAATTTTAAGCACATTATCAATGTAAATTGCAAGTGAAATACCGCTTGCACCGCTATTGTCAGAAGCGTTGACAGTAATCGTGACATTACCGGAAACATTGCCGGCAACCGGATTAATAATTTTAACGATCGGGGCGGTGGTATCGCTGGGTTGCGTTATTACTTGATTTGATACATTGACCTTTGTTGTAGAAGAAATGCCCACGTTACCGGCTGCATCGTAGGCGCGTACAAAGAGGCTAGCCGTTCCGTTTGAAGAGCCTTTGGAATCCCAACTAAATCCATATGGTGCAGAGGTGTCTACAGCTACACTCGTGTTGTTAACCCATAGTTCAGTTCGAGTTACACCGACGTTATCTGAAACTTGGATACTAACAGGGACAAGTCCACTTACTGTTTCGCCACTTAGAGGGTCAGTGATCGATACTACTGGTGCGGTGATGTCTGCAGTTGTTACAGATGATTTGGCAGCTTTTACTGCAGCAGCAGCATCAACGCGACCATAGCCATAGTAAGAATCACGCCCAGCCGCTCCCAAATCTTTGGCAGTAGAAAGTAATAACTTTTCTATTTCAGTACTCTTTAATTTAGGATTGGCTGCCATCATTAATGCAATAACCCCTGCGGTAATCGGGCTAGAGAAAGAAGTGCCGGAAACTGCACCATAGGTGCCACCTCTGACAGTGGTCCAAATGCCTGAGCCTGGCGCAGCAACTGCGACATAATTGCCATAACTTGACCAGCTTGTTTTGACATCATTACTGTCAGTTGCTGAAACGGGGATCATAGTGTTAGTTGGCGTGAAGCCTTCATCAATACCATTATTTCCTGCGGAAACAGTTACCAGTCCTCCTTTATCTTTCATATATTGAGAAGCAGTAATCGTGGCTGAGCGCATCGGTTGGTTTGCGTAGCTTACATTCGCTACGCGTACGCCACGGTCCGCCGCATAAATAATCCCACTGGAGATAAGGCTGGATGATGCGGTAAGGGAAGGGCTAGCGACGCGGATAGGCATAATTTTGGCTTGCCCCGCGACGCCGGCAACCCCAGAACTATTGTTGGTGGTCGCAGCGGCAGCACCTGCAACCTTAGTTCCATGACCATGTACATCTGAGGTATTGGAGTTATTATCATAAAAATTCCAACCAGGAACCAATCGGGAAGCTAGATCGGGATGGGCGCCATCGATTCCAGTATCTAAAATGGCAATAGTTACGCCCAACCCTTGTGAGCTATCCCAAGCACTGGGTGCACTTATTTTGGGAAGATGCCAGGCATTGGGATAGTAAGGATCATTTGAAGCGAGATCAGCAGTTACCAAGTAATCAAGTTCAGCAAATTTTAGATGAGGATGGTGCTTTAGTCTGGCGATAACACCTTCTTCAGAGTATTCAGGAAGTTCGACAATATAAAGCTCGCTTTGACCAATCTTTTTAGCCTTACCTTGATGCTCTTTTAAGATGTTAGCAAAGGCTTTGGCGGGAAGTCCTGCACGTGGCATGACAAGGATGCGCCCTTTTGCCCAATCTTCCTTATCATTACGCTTTGCTGCATGCGGTTTTTCAAGCAATAAATCTTCTTCAGGAGATTGGATAGCGAGATCTTGATTAACGAATACCGGTGGGGCAGCCATTGTGTTAAAAGCGATTAGCCATAACACTGCGTAAATGAGAGAAGCAGAAGTAAGTGATTTAAGGTTACGAAATTGAGACAACGTCTTAGAGAGATGAATCGAGGATGATTGCCTTATTGAGGGGATAATGCTGGCTTTTTGAATGAGCATTTGTGCTTCTCCTTTTTTCTTTTATATGTTAATCGAGGTCATATTCATGTGTGTCGGTGAATGGCTTGGGAGTTAGCAAAACTGCGATTTGTATAAATCTTTTAATAGCAAGCAATAAACATGCCATACATTAATCTTTTAATAAACAATAGGTTGGGTATGGAATGACTTGATTTACAGGAGCTGTATGTCGCTGTTTAGAGACAATACGCTAAAGAATTGGGGGTAACTTTTTGTATTAAATGATAGTTTTGGCGTCGTTAAACAATGACAAGGCGTTGTATAAGGAAGATTCAAAAGTCAAATACTAAGTAAGTTGTCTCGGTCGCATAATTATGGCAAGATGCCCTGTCCATGTAATAAAAAGAATTTTAATATGATTTCATATCGCTATTTTTTGTTGCCATCGGTTTTTATCTTAGCTGCCTGCTCATCGGTCGAAAACCGACAGGATCCACTCGAAACAATGAATCGAGCTGTTTTCGAGTTCAATGAAAAATTTGATTATTATGTTTTTGAGCCCGCCGCTAAGGGTTACAGATTTATTACACCTGATCCGTTAGAGATGGTTATTGGTAATGTTTTCTCGAATGCGGGTGATGTCGTGAATACCGCTAATTCAGTATTACAGTTTAAGTTTGCTGATGCGGCTGCGAGTGCAACGCGTGTTGTGATCAATACCACGTTTGGAATGGGCGGCATTGTGGATTTAGCCAGTGATATCAGCCGTGTTAGTGATATCAATATTAGTAAACGCAATGAAGATTTTGGTCAGACTTTAGGGTTTTACGGTGTGGGCTCAGGACCTTATCTGGTGATTCCATTCTGGGGGCCGAGTACGGTTCGTGATGCCTTTGGTGTGATGGTAGATACCTCGCTTTTCCATCCATTCTGGTCAATTTATCCCGATTTTGACTTTTTGACGGTTCGATTACCTACCGCAGTTGGTTGGTCGATTGATAAGCGTGCGCAGATGCTCGATTTTGATAAAACCTTGGAAGAAGCTTCATTGGACAAATACGAGTTTGTGCGGGATGCTTACTTACAGCGACGTAGAAGTTTGGTGCATGATGGTAATCCACCCAAAGTAGAGCAGAATGGTGAGAATGGCGAATAAATTTCGCGGATATCTGTAATTAGCGTTCTTTAAATTAGTTAGTTATTAAAAAGACCTGAATGATGAATCATTCAGGTCTTTGTTTTTAAACTGAGGACGCTTTACCGATTTATACCTGATTTATTAAGCAATCGTATTACCTCGAAGGGCTGCAATCCGTTCATCAAGTGGCGGGTGTGACATGAATAACCGGCTTATCTTACTTGAGTTTCCTGAGATACCAAAGGCGGCTATTTTATCTGGCAAATGTGACGGTTCGTACTGTTGTTTAAGTCGCTCCAGCGCGGCAATCATTTTTTGGCGGCCAGCTAATTTCGCTCCACCCGCATCTGCACGAAATTCACGCTCCCGACTAAACCACATGACGATGATGCTCGCCAAAATGCCTAAAACGATTTGAGCGATAAGACTCGTCACCATGTAGGCAGGGCCATGTTCTTCTTCTGTTTTGAAGATGATGCGATCAACGGCATGACCGATGACTCTGGATAAGAAAATTACAAAAGTATTTACTACTCCCTGAATTAAGGTAAGCGTGACCATATCGCCATTTGCAATATGGCTTACTTCGTGCGCTAAAACCGCTTCGGCTTCATCTCGGTGCATATTGGCTAATAACCCGGTACTAACTGCCACTAATGCGTTGTTCCGACTCATTCCAGTAGCGAAAGCATTGATATCGGGGGAATCATAAATTGCTACCTCTGGCATACCAATTCCAGCAACATGCGCTTGTTTACGTACGGTTTCGACTAACCATCCTTCCGTAGCATTGGATGGAATCTCAATAACTTGCGCGCCAGTCATATGTTTGGCCGACCATTTGGACATCGCAAGCGACATCAAAGATCCACCGAAACCTAGTACCGCAGAGAAAACTAGTAAAGCGCTAAAATTTAAACCACCACCTTGCTCATCAAGTATGCGATCCACACCAAGTATTCTGAGCGTTATGCTCAGCACGACTAGAATAGCGAGGTTAGTTGCAATGAATAAGAGTATGCGTTTCATAAAGTGTCACCTATTGAGCATGAGATTAAACAGTTGTTGGAATCATCTAAAGTTGTTTGGTTCAATTTAACCCTGTTGTAGATAGCGTTGAGTGACTATTCTATCAAAGCACAACCGTTAAAGAGAAACAGTTCATCCCTCAAAATAAAACTAAGTTGGTTGAGGTACAATACAAACCAATTAATAATGATGGCAACACTGATTTTTAAGATGATGGAGATCGAATGAGTCAACAACCTGTTGTTCTGATTGGAAGTGGGTTAGCTGGTTATGGCGTAGCTCGGGAGCTACGTAAACTCAATTCAGAAGTACCGATTACGATGTTATCAGCGGATCATGGTGGTTTCTATTCGAAACCGATGCTATCAAATGCGATAGCAACGAGTAAAACACCTGAATCGATTCTGAATTCCAGTGCGACGCAAATGGCTAATCAACTCCATATTGCAATTCGACCAAATACGCGGGTTAGTGCAATTGATTCAGTCCAGAAAGTGGTAATGCTCGAGAATGGTGAATCCGTGTCTTATGATCATCTTGTGCTTGCAATAGGGGCGGATCAGATCCGCATCCCCTTGCAAGGGGATGGCATCAATGAATTATTAACAGTCAATGATCTGGATGATTATCGTCATTTTCGGTTTGCGCTAGCGGGGAAAAAACAGATTGCTATTTTGGGCGCAGGTTTAATTGGCTGTGAATTTGCGAATGATCTGGTGAGTGCGGGATACGAAGTGCATGTAATTGATATCAGCACGCAACCGCTGGGTCGTCTGTTACCTGCGGAAGGTGGGCGTTTTTTGCAGGATAAGCTAACGGCAATTGGGATCAAGTTTCATTTAAAAACTATCACTCAGCGAATTGATCGAGTGGGAGACCGATTAAATTTATCATTTGATGATGAGACTCAGCTTGAGGTCGATTTGGTTTTATCTGCAGTAGGATTGCGTCCTCGCATTCAGTTAGCAAAAGCAGCAAGCATTGAAGTAAATCGTGGCATTGTGACGGATCGCTATCTTCAAACCCGCGCTTCATATATCTATGCACTAGGGGATTGTGCTGAGGTAGAAGGAAAAGTATTGCCGTTTGTTATGCCAATCAGCCATGCATCCCGCGCTTTAGCAGCTACACTTAATGGAACACCTACAATGTTGCGCTATCCTGCGATGCCCGTGTTAGTTAAAACACCGGCTTGCCCAACGATTGTTTCTCCACCTGATCCCGATAAAGGAGGGGAGTGGCGCGTTGATAAAACTGAGGATGGAATTAGAGCATTATTTCAGGATATCACAGGGAATTTATTAGGTTTTGCATTGCTGGGCGATGCGACTAAAGAAAAAAATGCTTTGACCCCTTTGCTTCCTCCAGTACTTGATTAGTATTAAGCCTAAGAATTAATCAGTTAATATTGCATTGGGTTAGAATGGGGTTGAAGCATTCGAGGATAGGGCGATTGATGTTATTGCAATTAAAATCAGGTTGTGGAGTGCGTTATCTGAGTAGCCTTGATCTTTCGTTGAGCATTGAGGAATGAGGTTTAGTCGTCGCAATTCAGGCTGGCACCCTGTTCCTGTTTCAGCCTCAGCCGCACTTCGGTGGTGGTTATTTAACCAACATTCACTGACTGACTTAATTAAGCAACGTTGCAACCAGTTTCGTGTCGAGCCAACATTCCAAGCGTTAGCGACGGCATGCCATGATGAGTTAGCCGTAATCAATCTGCACCGTAATGAGCTTGCGTTGATCCGTGAAGTTTACTTATATTGTGGGGATAGACCAGTTGTGTTTGCCCATTCGGTAATTGTACGCGAACACTTACAGGGGACGTGGCGCGGATTAAGTCGTTTAGGCAATCAATCGCTGGGTTCACTGTTGTTCAGTAACCCTTTAATTAAGCGACATGATCGTTTTAGCTTTAGGCAGCTTAATGATCATCATTTGCTCTACCATCGGGCTTGTGAACGATTATCGCATAATAAGCCGAAGCGATTGTGGGCACGTCGAAGACCGTTCTCACTCTATGGTCAACCCATTCTAGTCACTGAAATTTTTTTACCTGGTATTTTAGCGCTATGAGTTTGATTACTAAAGAACGTTTTATTGCTTATGCAAGACTCATTCGGCTGGATAAACCGATTGGTACTTTGTTGTTACTATGGCCAACTTTATGGGGCATCTGGTTAGCTGCTGACGGTATGCCGGATGGGATGATTCTTTTTATCTTTATATTGGGCACGGTACTCATGCGGTCAGCGGGTTGTGCCATCAATGACTTTGCGGATCGGCGGATTGATCTTCATGTTGAGCGAACCAAAAACCGACCGTTGGCGGCGGGAGTGATTTCTGCGAAAGAGGCTGTTGCAGTTGCCATCGTGCTAAGTTTTTGTGCATTTCTACTCGTGTTACCGCTTAACGCCTTGACACTTCAACTTTCGGTTTGCGCACTCTTTCTCGCGGGGACCTATCCATTTACAAAACGTTTTTTTGCAATGCCTCAGGCTTACCTTGGAATTGCATTTAGTTTTGGGATTCCGATGGCTTTTGCCGCGCAGACAGGGGAATTGCCACCCATCGTTTGGCTTTTATTGCTAGCCAATGTACTGTGGGTTATCGCTTATGATACTGAGTATGCGATGGTTGATCGTGTGGATGATCTCAAAATTGGAATTAAAACATCGGCAATTACGCTGGGACGCTACGACATCATCGGAATTATGCTGTGTCATAGTTTTTTTCTGGGGATAATGGCCTATGTTGGCTGGTTATTGCAACGTGGTTTTCTTTATTATCTATCTCTCGGTGTAGCGGTTGGTTTGGTCATTTATCAATACCAATTGATTAAGAATCGAGAACCGGCAGGTTGTTTTAAAGCTTTCTTGCATAATAATTGGGTTGGGGCATCCTTATTTGCTGGAATTGCTTTGGATGCGTTAATTAAAACACCTTCCTAAGCTTTCTTAGGTAAGTGACTGCGAGGTTTCAATGAAATATAAGGATTTGCGAGATTTTTTGGATCAACTGGCACTAAGAGGTGAATTGAAACGAGTTGTGCACCCCATTGATCCCTACTTGGAGATGACAGAGATTTGTGATCGCCTATTGAAGCAAGGGGGGCCGGCAGTTTTATTTGAGCAACCTAAAAATTATTCGATACCCGTACTTGGAAATCTGTTTGGTACGCCTGATCGAGTTGCGCTAGGAATGGGGCAGGAATCAACGGCGGCTTTGCGAGAAGTTGGTAGGCTATTGGCTTATCTTAAGGAGCCAGATCCACCTAAAGGACTTAGGGACGCCTGGGAGAAACTACCGGTGCTAAAGCAGGTTCTCAATATGGCGCCTAAAGTGGTTTCTAGTGCTGTTTGCCAAGAAATTGTGTGGGAAGGTCAAGCCGTTGATTTATCGAAATTACCCATTCAAACATGCTGGCCTGGTGATGTCGCCCCTTTGATCACCTGGGGGCTGACGGTTACGCGAGGTCCCCATAAATCTCGCCAGAATCTTGGAATTTATCGGCAGCAAGTAATTGCGCCTAATAAAGTAATCATGCGCTGGCTCGCACATCGAGGTGGAGCACTAGATTACCGCGATTTTTGTCAGGCTAATCCGGACAAGCCTTATCCGGTAGCAGTAGCATTAGGTGCTGATCCCGCAACGATACTCGGTGCGGTCACACCTGTTCCAGACAGCTTGAGTGAATATCAATTCGCGGGATTATTGCGCCGGGGCCAAAACAGAAGTTGTTCAGTGTTTGACTCACGATTTGCAGGTACCCGCAAGTGCTGAAATCGTCATGGAAGGATTTATTTGCCCCAATGAAACTGCAATTGAAGGCCCTTATGGCGACCATACTGGTTATTACAATGAACAAGAGCGATTTCCGGTATTTACGATCGAACGCATGACGATGCGGCGTAATCCTATTTATCATTCGACTTATACCGGTAAGCCACCCGATGAGCCTGCAATTCTGGGCGTGGCGCTTAATGAGGTATTTGTGCCATTATTACAAAAACAATTTACTGAAATCACGGATTTCTATTTGCCACCAGAAGGCTGTTCCTACCGCATGGCGATTGTCAGCATAAAGAAACAATACCCGGGGCATGCAAAGCGAGTGCTGTTTGGCGTTTGGAGCTTTCTTCGCCAATTCATGTATACCAAATTCATCATAGTAACGGATGAAGATATCGACATTCGAAACTGGAAAGAGGTGATTTGGGCAATTACGACACGCGTTGATCCAGCGAGGGATACATTGATCGTCGAAAACACACCCATTGATTATTTAGATTTCGCGAGCCCTGTTTCCGGTCTAGGCGGGAAAATGGGATTGGATGCAACGAATAAATGGCCTGGTGAAACTTCACGTGAGTGGGGACGGACGATCGCTATGGATGCAGCGGTTAAATCACGGATTGATCAACTTTGGAATGAATTACCTTTTTAGGCTTAATACTATCAAATCATTTGTCCTTATCGATAGCGACCAAATCGCTAATCTAATTTGACTGCGAGCAGCTAAACGTATTGATTTATTAGGTTTATGATTGATATTCCTTCGCAATACAGGTGACATGTTAGAATATAGCCTTTTTTATGCAGCTTTGATAAGAGATATCGATCTAATCGGGAAGCGGATTTCAGAATACGGTATTTTTTTTGCTAAAATAGTTGCTTATTATCAATCAGTTTATTTAGTGGAGTTATTTAATGGCTATAGAAAGAACGTTGTCGATTATCAAACCGGACGCTGTTGCAAAAAATGTTGTTGGTCAAATTTATACCCGGTTTGAGAACGCTGGATTAAAGATTATTGCAGCAAAAATGATGTTGCTTTCCCGGACGGAAGCTGAAACGTTTTATGCTGTTCACCGTCAACGTCCTTTTTTTAATGATTTAGTCAGTTTTATGATTTCAGGGCCTGTGATGGTGCAGGTGCTCGAAGGAGAAGATGCAATCAGAAAGAATCGCGAATTAATGGGAGCAACTGACCCCAAAAAAGCTGATAAAGGAACGATCCGCGCTGATTTTGCGGATAGTATCGACGCCAATGCGGTGCATGGCTCGGATGCGGTGGAAACAGCGAATGTCGAAATTGCTTGTTTCTTCCCGGCATTGTCTATTTTTTCTCGTTAATTTGACCCATTACTGCAAGCGCGTTCATTACTTATGAACTCTGTGGTTAATTTGCTTGATTACGATTCAGCAGGGCTTGTTCGTTTTTGCGAGGAAATCGGAGAAAAACCTTATCGTGCAAAACAGCTACTCAGATGGATTCACCAATTTGGTAAATCCGATTTTGCAGAAATGAGCGATTTGGCAAAATTATTCCGCGAAAAACTCTATTCATTAGCGACGATTCGTTCTCCTGAAGTAATGAGCGATTACACGGCGCAAGATGGAACTCGGAAATGGTTACTAGCGACAGGTCAGGGTAATGCAATTGAGATGGTTTATATTCCTGAAGTAGCACGGAATACGTTGTGTATATCCAGTCAGGTGGGCTGTGCACTCAATTGTAGCTTTTGTGCGACTGGTAAGCAGGGTTTTAATCGTAATTTAACGGTTGCAGAAATCATTGGGCAGTTGTGGTGGGCTAATAAAACGCTCAAATCCCAGAGACAATTGGCATCCAAGCAGTCTAATCATGAGCTTATTAATGAAGCGGAGACTTCTACAGAACATAAACAAGCTTCTGATCGTGTGATCACGAATGTCGTGTTAATGGGAATGGGTGAACCATTAGCTAATTTTGATAACGTAGTTACCGCGCTAGATTTAATGCTCGATGATAGTGCTTATGGCTTATCGCGAAGAAGGGTTACAGTGAGTACATCGGGTATTGTGCCTGCTATGGATCGATTACGAGAACAGTGTCCCGTTGCTTTGGCCGTGTCTTTGCATGCACCCAATGACGATTTACGCAACGAATTGGTACCGATTAATAAGAAATATCCGCTTGCTGAATTGCTCGCTGCGTGCAAGCGCTATTTGCAGGCTTCTCCCAGGGATTTCATTACTTTCGAATATGTGATGCTCGACCAAGTGAATGATACGGTCCAGCATGCACGACAACTGGTAGAGCTGGTTAAGGATGTTCCTTGTAAGTTTAATTTAATTCCATTTAATTCTTTTGCAGATTCTGGCTATAAGCGCTCAACGAAAGAGTCAATTCATAATTTTCGGGATGTTTTGATGCAAGCTGGGTTAGTGACTACAGTTCGTAAAACACGGGGAGATGATATTGCAGCCGCTTGTGGTCAATTGGCTGGTAATGTACTGGATAAGACACGACGAGTTCAGCGTGGCGCTGGAGGAATGGCAAGTGTTTAAAGTGTTTAGTGCTTTATTAGTGAGTTTGAGTTTTCTAGGGCTTATGGGTTGTGTTAGCTCACCTGATCCCGAAAGCAATCGCACACCCGAAGAAAAAAGGAAACAAATTCAAGAGCGTGCCAAGATTCATACCGAATTGGCGGGGCAATATTACAGCCGTAGCCAGTATCGTGTTGCCATTGAAGAAGCAGAAATTGCATTGCGTGCTAATAATAATTATGCACCAGCCTACAATGTTTTAGGGCTAATCTATATGGATTTGCGTGAAGATGGTCGTGCGCAGATGAACTTTGAACGAGCAATCAAGATCGCTCCCAATGATGCAGATGTTCATAACAACTATGGCTGGTTTTTATGTCGCAATCCCGCTCAAATTGACTTAGCCATTGATCATTTTATGCAAGCGATTAAAGATCCACTTTATGAAATACCTGAGAAATCTTATACCAATGCAGGTTTGTGTATCTTGAAGCGTCACGATTTTGAACAAGCGAAAGCCTATTTACAGAAAGCGCTCATCATACATCCCGATTATCCTTTAGCGGCTTTAGGATTGATTCAAGTTGATTATTTGAGTGGGAATTTAAGAGTAGCTCAAACCAATATTACGCGCTATATTCAGTCTTATCCGCTCTCAGCGGACAGTTTGTGGTTAGCTATCCGAATTGAGCATGCATTGGGAAATGATCAAGCAGTTGCGAGCTACGGTGCACAGTTGCAAAGACGTTTTCCTGATTCCAATGAAGCGAGGTCATTGCGCGAGGGTAAATTGAGAGATGAATGAAAACAATAGTGACAACAAAATGATTGCTAGTAACGAGGAGTCAATGATGTCTCGCAGTGATGAGGTGGTTAATCACGATAATTTAAATGAAAATCGTGTGCCACCAGCAAGTATTGGGCAAGTATTGCGAGACGAACGGATTAAACGCAACTTAAGTATAGGTGAAGTATCGCGTCGATTGCGTTTGTCAGAGCAGAAAATCATCGCGATCGAGGAAGATGATTTTGGTAAATTACCTTCGGGCACGTTTCTACGTGGTTTTATCCGTAATTATGCGAATTTTCTTCAACTTGATTTTAATTCGTTCATACCTTTACTATCGCAATCGACAGGGTCAATCGTTCAACAAAACTCGAATAAACAAACTAAAATCATTCCGCTTGAATCAAAACGAGTAGGGTATAGCAGCGGTAGTGTATATCGCTTGTTTATATCTGCTGTCATTGTTTTATCGATTGCGTTGCTGGGTTATGGTATTTATAGCTATGATGATTGGGGAGAGTATTTTGTTGTGAAGAACAGAGGTGATACTGCGAATACTCAAGCTGATCTTGTGAAGCAAGAAAATGGCCAGACCACGATGGAGTTATCTTTACCATTACCTAATCTTCCATCATCTTCTTGGAACGTAGTGGAACCATTTAAGCCTACCAATGAAAAGCCCACAACGGCGGAACCATCGTCATTACCTTCGTCAGTTACTTCTGAAATCAAGGGCGCTGCTCAGATTAATATGCCAGAAAGTTCAAATGAAGGTAGTGAAAAAACAGTCCACCTTGCGTTTTCTAGAGAGTCTTGGGTGGAAATAAGAGATAGTAAGAAAAAAGTCGTTTTTATGAAAACGAACGCGAAAGGATCTGAGCAAATTGTTAAAGGAACGCCTCCGCTATATTTGGTTATTGGTAATGCATCAGGCGTCGCGCTTACCTATAATGGAAAAGTCGTTGATTTAGTACCTTATACTCGGAAAGCTGATGATGTGGCACGCTTTTCACTCGAGTGAGCGTCTGATGTGTAATTATCCCTAATAAAATAAAATCATAATGCTATGTTAAGAAGGAAAAGTATCGGTGTCCGTGTAGGTTCTACAGTTATTGGGGGAGATGCTCCCGTTGTTGTTCAATCGATGACCAATACGGATACGACGGATGAAGTTGCAACCGCCATTCAAGTAGCGCAGTTAGCAAGAGCTGGTTCTGAATTGGTCAGAATCACGGTAAATACAGCTGAGGCCGCAAGTGCTGTGGCGAGCATACGTTCGAGATTAGATGACATGGGATGTCATGTTCCACTAATCGGGGACTTTCATTTTAATGGTCATAAATTACTAACAGCCTATCCTGCATGTGCTAGAGCATTAGCAAAATACCGAATTAATCCAGGTAATGTTGGTCACGGTAAAAAACGCGATGAGCAATTTGCTACCTTAATTGAAACTGCTTGCCTTTATGACAAACCTGTTCCGGATTGGTGTTAATTGGGGTAGTCTTGATCCTGAAATGCTAGCTCGTATCATGGATGAGAACGCGAAATCCAGCGATCCAATGGACGCAGGCCAGGTTATGCGTAAGGCACTGATTACCTCTGCGCTGGAAAGTGCCGCTAAGGCTGAAGAACTCGGTTTACCTCGAGATCACATCATACTGTCTTGTAAAGTTAGCGGTGTGCAAGATTTAATTGCGGTTTACCGTGATTTAGCGGCTCAATGTGACTATGCTTTGCATTTGGGGTTAACAGAAGCAGGGATGGGTTCAAAAGGCATTGTTGCATCTACGGCTGCATTGTCTGTATTATTGTTTGAAGGTATCGGGGATACGATCAGAATTTCATTAACGCCAGAGCCAGGAGGAGATCGTTCGCGTGAAGTGATTGTAGCGCAGGAGATTTTGCAAACGATGGGATTACGAGCATTTGTTCCGTTAGTTGCGGCATGCCCCGGTTGTGGCAGGACAACAAGTACTTATTTTCAAGAACTGGCGAAAAGTATTCAAACCTATGTCCGAGAACAAATGATTACATGGCGAGACCAGTATGATGGTGTTGAAAACATGACACTTGCAGTGATGGGGTGTGTGGTGAATGGGCCGGGTGAAAGTAAGCATGCCAATATTGGAATTAGCCTTCCGGGCTCGGGAGAAAATCCGGTAGCACCAGTTTATGTTGATGGCCAGAAAACTGTGACATTAAAAGGTGATAATATCGCAGGCGAATTTCGTCAAATTATTGACGACTATGTACGCACTAAATATCAAAGAAAAGTAGCGAATGTCTAGTTCGATTCGTGCCATTCGGGGGATGAACGATATCCTACCCGAAGAAGTCTATCAATGGAATTTCTTTGAAGCAACGATTCGAAATTGGCTAGCTGCCTATGGTTATTGCAATATTCGAACACCAATCGTTGAGCAAACTGATTTGTTTGTACGTTCTATTGGAACGGCAACTGATATCGTTGAAAAAGAAATGTACACTTTTGTGGATCACTTAAACGGTGAAAGTCTAACATTACGCCCTGAAGGTACAGCATCTTGTGTCCGTGCGGTGCTCGAACATAGCTTACTTTACGCAGGACCACAACGATTATATTACTATGGGCCGATGTTTCGGCATGAGCGTCCCCAGAAGGGGCGCTATCGCCAATTTCATCAAGTGGGTGTGGAGGCGATTGGTTACGCCAATGCAGAGATTGATGCGGAGCTTATCATTATGTGTGCTCGATTATGGCGTCAATTAGGTATTTCCAATGTACGACTCGAAATTGGAACTTTGGGAAGTGTAGCTTCCCGTGCAGTTTATCGTGATCGGCTTATTAATTTTTTTGAACAGCATTTGCATCACTTAGACGAAGATGCTCGACGAAGACTATATACCAATCCGTTACGAATTCTTGATAGTAAAAATCCAGCTATGCAAGAGATTATTCTTAATGCGCCTAGACTACTCGATGATTTAGACGAAGAATCGCTTGTTCATTTCCAAGAGTTGCAGGATCGCTTGCAGCAGCAAGGTATTGATTATGAAATTAACCTAAAATTAGTAAGAGGCCTGGATTACTACAATCGAACGGTTTTCGAATGGATAACGGACAAATTAGGCGCACAAGGAACGATTTGTGCAGGTGGCCGATACGATGGATTGATTGAGCAGATGGGTGGGAAACATACTCCCGCTTGCGGCTTTGCAATGGGAATTGAGCGAATCTTGGCGCTGATGAATGAAACTGGTGTGAAAATTCATCAAACCGTGGCAGATGTCTACATCGTGTATCAAGGTGAAATAGCCTCAAAATTCTGCTGGAAAGTGGCTGAATATTTTAGAGATAATGCGCTTAAAGTCATTTTGCATTGCGGGGGTGGAAATTTTAAATCGCAGATGAAAAAAGCGGATGCCAGTGACGCGCGCTTTGCGATCATAATTGGTGACGATGAAGCGAGTAATAGCGAGGTAAGTATTAAACCGTTACGAGAAGTGGCTGAACAAGTCCGAGTTGGTTTAAATGAAGCTGTTGCATTACTTAAGCAAGAATAATTTTTTCAAATCATTAGGAAGGGATCGTGGCATATAATCCAGAAGAACAGGAAAAGATAGAAGGGTTGAAGGCATGGTGGTCAGCTCATGGTAGCTCAATCATAATTATATTGTCGACAATGATTGCAGTTATGGCTGGAATGCAAGCGTGGAAATATTACCATAAGCAACAAGCGCAGCAAGCCGCTGATTTGTTTGCGGTATTACAACAGCAGATCGATAAGGGAGGAAGCTCAGAGAAAATTAACGATGCCCTCCATCTGCTAACTACTGGTTTTCCAGAGAGTGGTTATGCTTCTCGTGCAGCATTAATGGCTGCTCAAGCTAATAAGAATTTAGGAAATATTCCAGAAGCTAAAGCTAAATTACAATGGGTTCTTGATCATACTAATGAATCGGAAATAAAGGATATTACAAGACTACGCTTGGCGGGTATTTTATTAGATGAAAAAAAATTTGATGAAGCATTGAAATTATTGGATGCTCAGCATAATGAATCGTTTAGCGGGCTTTATGCCGATTTAAAAGGCGATATATTCGTTGCCGCAGGAAAACCAAGTGAAGCGAGTGCTGCTTATCAGAAAGCCTATGACCGCTTTAGTATGAGTAAAAGTAATTATGCGAATCTTGTTCAAATGAAATTAGATGCAGTAAAAGTGAGCAAATAGCAGGTGATTAGTTACACTTTGGTTCTTTTTCTTTTTTCTGAAGTAAAGAAAACACTACAAATTTTTTTTCATTCCTTGGGTTAATGCTATTAACCGGGTGCTCCAGCTTTGGTGGATTGGGTGGATTTGGCGATTTTGGAGACTTCGGTATCAGTAATTTGATCGACCGTTTCAGTAGTAACAAAGATGAGATTCAAATTGATGAAGAAGAAATAGCAGCCTTAAAAGCGTTACCAACACTTCCTTTGATTTGGAAGGCAAAGGTCAGCGAGAGTGAAATTGCTGTATTTGAACCTATCTACGAGAATGGGGCTGTCTACACCGCTGATCAAAAAGGACTATTAACTCGTCTTGATCCATTAAATGGAAAAGAGGTTTGGCAAATAAAGACAAAACTCAAATTATCTGGTGGCGTAGGCGCAGGTGAGGGTCTAATTTTAGTTGGTACATTCAATGGCGAAGTTCATGCCTTTGATGAATCGGGAGGGGAATTATGGAAAGCGCGTTTAACCAGTGAAGTGTTAAGTGCCCCCCAGATTCATCGAGGAATCGTCGTTGTAAGAACAGGTGATGGTCGTGTTTTTGGGTTAGATGCTGCAGATGGAACACGCAAATGGGTTTATCAAGGAGTTACACCTGCGCTGACCGTTAGGAGTTTTGCAGGTGCACTCGTTGCTCGAGGCGCTGTTTTCGTTGGGTTATCGGGTGGAAAGCTTATTGCAATGAATATGTTAAACGGAAATGTTGGCTGGGAAGCCGCCGTTTCACAGCCCAAAGGCGTAACCGAATTGGAACGCATGACTGATATTACAAGTCTCCCCGTCATTGATGACCAGCAAGTTTGTGCGGTTGCTTATCGTGGTCGCATCGCTTGTTTTGAAATTATGGATGGCAACCAAATATGGGCCCGAGATGCATCGAGTCATGTTGGGCTTGTCATGGATAATAATTATATTTATGTCAGTGAAGAACGTGGTACTGTGGTAGCCTATGATAAGCGAAGTGGCGCAATGATGTGGAAGCAGGCCAAATTGGGAACTCGCAAGCTTTCTGCGCCACAATTGGTTGGTGGAAGTTCTTTTTTGGTTGTGGCTGATGCAGAAGGCAATGTGACGCTATTGAATCGCTATGATGGTGGTTTGGTTGCGAGAGCAACTACTGATGAAAGCCCTATTTATAGTCGACCAGAATATATTCCTGATGGGTTTATTGTGCAAACTTCAAAAGGTGGTATTTATGCTTTCTTGCCACAATAAGCATGGCAATATAACGAGTTGATTAGTTATTACCATTAATCTTCTTTTTTTCACGCAACAATTTCCGTATAGTCCTTACGCTAAGCAATGAATCCTACTTTAGTGCTTGTTGGTCGACCTAATGTAGGGAAATCAACATTATTTAATCGGTTAACTCGAGGTCGTGATGCCATTGTCGCTGATATGCCTGGATTAACTCGCGATCGACACTATGGTCAGGGTAAAGTGGGTAACAAGCCATTTATTGTTGTCGATACAGGTGGCTTTGAACCCGTTGTGAAATCAGGTATTTTATTTGCAATGGCAAAGCAAACCTTGCAAGCCATTGATGAAGCAGATGTTATTTTATTTGTGGTCGATGGTAGGCAAGGCTTAACACCGCATGACAAAATTATTGCCGAACAGTTACGCAAATCTGGGCAAAAAATTCAATTAGTCGTCAACAAAACAGAAGGAATGAATACTTCGCTCATTACTTCTGAATTTCATGAATTGGGTCTGGGTAATCCTTGTGCTGTTTCGGCGACACATGGTCAGAACATAACTGAGCTTGTTGATTTGGCTTTGGTTCCTTTTGAGTTATCTCCAGAAGAAGAAAAAACAACGGTAGCAGCGGCGCCAAAGATTGCTATCGTGGGTAGACCCAATGTCGGCAAATCTACGTTAATCAATACATTGTTGGGCGAAGAAGGGGTCATTGCGTTTGATCAACCGGGAACCACCCGCGATAGTATATATATTGATTTTCATTACCACCAGCGTCCGTATACACTTATTGATACTGCCGGATTAAGGCGACGGGGCAAAGTTTTTGAGTCGGTTGAGAAATTCTCAGTAATTAAAACGCTGCAAGCAATTGAAGATGCAAATGTAGTTGTACTGGTATTGGATGCTCAAAATGATATTTCCGATCAAGATGCGCATATCGCTGGTTTTGTCCTAGAAACGGGCAGAGCACTGGTTGTGGCTATCAATAAATGGGATGGATTGGATAGCTATCAGCGCGAAACAATCAAGCGAGAGATCTTAAGACGGTTTATTTTTCTTAATTTTGCTAAATTTCATTTTATTTCTGCGTTACAGGCTAAAGGGATTCATGAGCTATTTTTATCGATCGATACCGCTTATGAGGCTGCCATGGCAAGCTTGCCAACACCTAAATTGACACGAGTTTTACATGCAGCCGTTATGAAGCAGTCTCCACCTCGAGGTGGAATGTCTCGTCCTAAATTACGCTATGCTCATCAAGGTGGATCGAATCCACCATTGATTATTGTTCATGGCAGTATGCTGAATCATGTCCCAGAAACCTATCGTCGTTACCTTGAAAATACCTTCCGTGATTTCTTTAACCTCGAAGGAACACCGCTGCGAGTTGAATTCCGTGTTGGACATAATCCCTATGCAAATAAGAAACCACCTCCATTAACGGAAGAGGAGGCCAGGCGTGCGCACAGTCGACGTCGAAGAAATCGGAAGAAATACGGCTAATCGTTAAGCTAATCTTTGTGGTGAATTTGGGTTAATTGGGTATTAACCCATTCTAACAATGCAACATAATCCGTTTTTCCTGAGCCTAGAACGGCGATATCTGCTTTGATGAGGATAGTTTTGGGAATACTCAGTTCACCAATACCTTGTTGATTAATATAACCGAGAATTTCATTACGATTCGCAGCAGGGTTAGTGGTGATAAGTACTAGTTGCTCTCCTTTCTTTGAATCAGGAATGGCTACGACAGCATGGTGATATTTAGGCCAAAGTTTACTCAAGTAATCTTCAACCGCTGTTAGCGATATCATCTCACCGGCAATCTTAGCAAAGCGTTTCGCTCGCCCCTTGATAAAGATATAGCCGTCTTGATCGATTGCTACGATATCGCCTGTATCATACCAACCTTCATCAGGAGGATTGATTTGACCCGCAGCGCTTATTAAATAATAACCCATCATGATGTTAGGGCCAGATACCAATAATTTCCCTCCCTCTTCGATTCCACTCATTTTTTCTAACCGATAAGCAATGCCGGGAAGCAAGCGTCCAACCGATCCTGGTCTATTATGCATAGGGGTATTCAAGCTTAGTATGGGAGAAGTCTCAGTGGCGCCATAACCTTCGAAGATACGCACACCATAGTTTTCTGACCATACTCTGCGTGTGCTTTCTCGTAATTTTTCAGCGCCTGCGAAGACATATCGAATACTATAAAAATCATAGGGATTAGCATGACGCGCGTAGCCGGTGAGGAAGGTATCCGTTCCGAAGAGAATCGTTGCATTGGAATCGTAGACTAATTCAGGAATTGCTCGATAATGAAGGGGTGATGGGTAAAGAAAGACTTTGATACCTGATAGGATAGGTAATAGCGTGCCGCCTGTTAAACCAAAAGAATGAAAAATCGGTAGTACATTGAAAACGATATCCGTCGGGCCGAAGTCAATCCGAGCTGAAACCTGGAATCGATTGGCTTGAAGATTAACATGGCTCAGAGCAACTCCTTTGGGTACACCCTCTGAACCCGATGTGAAGAGAATTACAGCGGGCGCTTCAGGAGAATTAGTGGGGCAACACAATCGGTAGTAGCCCTGTGGAATCAAACTTGCAAGAAATCCCAAGAGCTTGTGCCACCAATGAATTTCTTGCCGAAGATTTTCTAAATAAAGTACCGTTATTCCCATCGCGCTGAAGTTATCTATTACGCTGGTAAGCTTTGCGACTTCAATAAAGCGACTCGAAGTAATGATTGTACGAATGCTAGCAAGTTGACAGGCATTTATTAAGTTTTTTTTGCTGACAGAGAAATTAAGCATCGCAGGAATTCGCGCATAAGCCTGTAACGCAAAGAAGGTGACGATTGCACCAATCGAATTAGGCAGCAAAAGCCCAATATTTTCTCCAGGTTTGGAAAATTTACATAATCGATTACCTAAAATAAAGCTACGAGTTAGCAATTGAGAATAAGTAATGGGTTGCCGCTCGATATCTTCAGCAATGATATGGTTCTTTCCATGGGTATGGGATGCATCCAGTAGCGATTGAAACAAAGTTTGCTGGAGATGATTGCTATGAAACAAAGCGGATGTCATGACGTCGTACAGCTTGTTTCCGGCAAGTTGTCGGCGTTGTTTTCCACGAACCTCACTCGGCAAATTAAGTGACTCAGGCGGCATGATAGTTACCGTAATTCTAGGAAACCAGCGAATTCTCAACTTGCCTTTGAGTCTTGAAAATGGGGTGTATTGAGCTCCTACAATACTAATCGGAAGTAAGGTTGCGCCGGATTTATCGGCAATCATTGCTGGGCCTTCATAAATTTTCATGAGGGAACCGGTAACGGTTAATCTGCCTTCTGGAAAAATTACGATATGTTTTCCTTTTTTAACCCGATCAATCAATAATCGCATCGACATTGGATTGGCTGGATCTATTGCTACGGTTTCAGCCAGAAACAGGAAAGGCCTTATCCACCATTTCTGTGCAATATAGGTATTGATGGCAAAACAAAGCTGATCTGGAATACAGACACTTAACAGAATTGCATCTAAGAACGATAAATGATTGGCAACAATGATGGATCGCTCGCCTACGGTACGATAATTGTCTATTCCCTTGATTTCAAGTCGGTAACATGCATATAGAATGCCTTGTAGCAGTGATTTAACTAATGCAGGAGGTAAAAGACTTGAGATGTAGAGTGCTACGAAGCCGTTTAGTATAGCTAACGTGAGAAAACAATCCGGGACTGAGAAATTACTGTAATACATCAAACTGATTGCAATGGCTGCGACCACCATGAACAGCGCATTGATCATATTGTTACCAGCAAATACGCGGGAGCGATGGGATATTTCTGAACAGTCTTGGATGATTGCGTATAACGGAACAATAAAAATACCACCGCATATAGCGATTCCAAGTAAGTCAAATAAGATGCGCCAGTGTGTAAAAGTGGTCAGATATTCGGCCACGCCTATTAAGGCGGTACTATCTGCAAAGCTAATTTGTCCAGCTGCAAAAAATAAATCAATGGAGAATAATGTGACGCCTAAAATTCCGATCGGGGTATAGGTGGCAGCAATCTGTTGTTTAAGTAATTTATTGCACAATAGGGAGCCAATCGCTATTCCAACAGAAAACGTGACTAAGAATAAGGTGACAACTTGCTCATTACCCCCAATGATATTTTTTGAAAATGTTGGGAGTTGTGATAAATAAGTGGCGCCGAGTAACCAGAACCAGGAAATACCTAGAATCGAACGAAAGATAATCTTATCTTGCTGAATATAATGAAGGAGCGTTTGTGTATCGCCCCAAATATTGAATCCAATTTTAATGCCTGGATTTCTAGCTGGAGTCGAAGGAATAAATAAGCTGACTAACCAGCCAGCTAGTGCTGTTATGATCATGACGACCGATACCCAGGTGGTGCCGTTATTGGCAAGAATAAGTAAACCACCTAATATTGTGCCTGCTAAGATAGCTAAGAAAGTACCTGCTTCGATCAGCGCGTTTCCTTCAATTAATTCATGTTTGAGTAGTTGATCCGGTAAGATTCCGTATTTTAGTGGGCCAAAAAAAGTCGATTGAGTCCCCATGAGGAACAGCATTATCGTCAATAAAGGGATGCTTTCGAATAGGAAAGCAAAAGCAGCGCCAATGATCATCGGGATCTCGATGAATTTAATGATGCTGATAAGCCTAGCTTTGTCCCATTTATCCGCAAGCTGTCCTGCGGTTGACGAAAAAAGGAAGAATGGCAACACAAAAACGCCCGCAGCGAGCGTGACCATAATTTCTGGGTCTGTGCTGGACTGATCGATTACAATGTAGGTTATATAAATAATCAGCGCATTCTTTAAAATATTGTCATTGAATGCGCCTAAAAATTGTGAGGCGAAAAGTGGTAAAAATCGCTTAGAAGTGAGTAAACACAATTGATTTTGCTGCATAGGTTTAAACGAATGACCCAAAGTGATTAATCAATCTTTTCTTTTTCTATTATCTAACGAAACAATATCGTTAAAAGAAAGAATACTCAGTAATAAAAATTACTATTCGATGGAAGAAGCGATTAGCGCGCGATAAAACGTAACCGCTATCGATGGCGAATTATTGGATGGTAATCGTTGAAGATAAGAATACGATAGGTGACTCGCTAATAAGCTGGAACACCCATATGAATGCTGTTACTGCGATGAATCTTATTGGTGGGATTGGCATTATTGAAACGATTGTCGTCTTTTTCAGATTTTCCTTTGTTAAAACCTCGGTCGTGACCTAATCCAGGATTATCCATCTGAGTGGGATCGTTATAACCTCGATGGCTGTGGAATCGATCTACTTGAGGTGTACCCGGCGCACTAGAAGATTGTTGTTTTTGTTTTGTGTTTTTCTCTACTTCTTCTTGATTGAGCATGATCTTTTTATTTTCACGCATATTAGTCGTTTTTTGCTTTTCTATTGCCGGTTTTGCGGGAGCGAGTTGAGCTAATTGAATGGTTTCTTCTGCTTTTACATTGACAACAGAATGGAAGGTGAAAATACTAAATAGACCTGCGAATATTAATTTTTTCATTGTATATATGTCCAATAGAGTTTGAAAAATTAAGCGAGAGCCTAAAAACGATAAAAGATATTTCAATCTTGAAAACTATGAATAAGACCATAAATTACCATGTAAATTCGATTTATTAAAACGAGAATAGGGAGTATTAATTAAGTGAATTTGTGTTGTGCACCTATTTTCGGTAATCGACATCCACTTAATAGTCAAAGTAATATGATCGTATTAGTTTTTAGGGTATTAAGTTAAATAATTAATTGATCTAACAAGAACTTGGAGGTCAGAAGATTGGAGCAATAGATTGAAGTGATATAAACAATAGGCTACAGTATGCTTTAACTACAATTTAAATGTGATTTATAAATAAATATATGACTTCAGACGCATAAAATAAAGATTTAGATCCGACCGTGCTGCCCTTGCTACCGTTACGCGATGTCGTCGTATTCCCGCATATGGTGATACCACTATTCGTGGGGCGAGCTAAGTCTATCAAAGCACTCGAATTAGCAATGGAGTCAGGCAAAAATATTTTACTGGTAGCGCAAAAATCGGCTGCTAAAGATGACCCGAGTCTCAGTGATTTATATGGCATCGGATGTGTTTCTAATCTTTTACAGATGCTAAAGTTGCCGGATGGTACTGTCAAAGTGCTAGTTGAAGGCAATTATCGCGCGCATATCCGCGAGTATATCGATTCAGAAAATTATCTACTCGGAAATATCGAAGAGATAACAACGGATAATCAAAATACACCCGAAATCGAAGCAATGCGTCGTGCGCTGATTACTCAATTTGAACAATTTGTAAAATTAAATAAGAAAATTCCCCAAGAGATTTTAGCTTCTCTATCGAGTATTGATGAATCAGGAAGGTTGGCTGATACTGTTGCAGCTTATTTGCCACTGAAACTTGAACAGAAACAAGAAATTCTTGAAATCGTCGATACTCAGAAACGGCTTGAACGCTTACTTAACTTATTAGAGACTGAGCTAGATATTTTGCAAGTTGAGAAACGAATTCGTGGCAGAGTTAAACGGCAGATGGAAAAAAGTCAGAGAGACTACTATCTGAACGAGCAGGTTAAAGCGATTCAGAAAGAATTAGGTGAAGGAGAAGAAGGGGCTGATCTTGATGAAATTGAGAAAAAGATTAAAGCAGCATCAATGCCTAAGGAAGCCCTTGCTAAAGCAGAATCTGAATTAAGAAAATTGAAATTAATGTCTCCGATGTCTGCTGAAGCAACTGTCGTGCGAAATTATATTGATGCATTAGTTACTTTGCCTTGGAAACAAAAAAGCAAAATTTGTAAAGATTTGAATGCTGCTGAAATCGTGCTTGAAGAAGATCATTATGGGTTAGAAAAAATCAAAGAAAGAATTGTTGAATATTTAGCAGTACAGCAACGTGTAAGTAAGCTAAAAGCGCCAATTCTTTGTTTGGTTGGCCCTCCGGGCGTAGGTAAAACATCGTTAGGTCGATCGATTGCTCGGGCAACTAATCGGAAGTTTGTCAGAATGTCTTTGGGTGGTGTGCGTGATGAAGCTGAAATTCGCGGCCATCGTCGTACTTATATTGGCTCTATGCCCGGAAAGATATTACAAAACCTTAGTAAAGTCGGTGTTAGGAATCCATTGTTCCTGTTAGATGAAGTGGATAAGATGGGAATGGATTTCCGAGGCGATCCTGCTTCTGCATTGCTTGAAGTGCTTGATCCTGAGCAAAACAATACGTTTGTCGATCACTATATTGAGGTTGAGTATGATTTATCGGATGTAATGTTCGTTGCGACGGCAAACTCGCTCAATATTCCATCCGCATTACTTGATCGGATGGAAGTGATTCGACTATCCGGTTATACCGAGGACGAGAAACTGAATATTGCTGAGCGTTATCTGCTCCCCAAACAGATGTCAAACCACGGTTTAAAAGAAGACGAGTTGTCTATTTCGCATTCGGCGTTAAGCAACGTAATAAGGCATTACACGCGGGAAGCAGGGGTGAGATCACTTGAAAGAGAAATCTCAACGATTTGTCGTAAGGTTGTAAAAGCAATCTTAACTCAGAAGAAAAAAGGCAAACAACAAATCGTGGTTAACGCGCGTAATCTCGATAAATATCTGGGGGTGACGCGCTATACCTATGGAACGGCTGAGAGTAAGAATCAGGTGGGACAAGTTACAGGATTAGCTTGGACAGAAGTAGGAGGAGAATTACTAACCATTGAAGCTGCGGTTCTACCAGGAAAAGGTAAAACCATTACAACGGGTAAACTAGGTGAAGTAATGCAAGAATCAGTACAAGCTGCTCTATCAGTTGTTCGGAGTCGTGCTGCTGTATTAGGCATTGCTGATGAATTTTATTTGAAAAAGGATATTCATATTCACTTGCCTGAGGGCGCGATACCCAAAGATGGACCAAGCGCGGGAATTGGTATTTGTATTGCGATGATCTCTGCATTAACAAGTATTCCAGTCAGAGCAACTGTGGCGATGACGGGTGAAATCACGTTGCGTGGAGAAGTGTTGCCCATTGGAGGGCTTAAAGAGAAATTACTTGCAGCGCATCGCGGTGGGATCAAAACGGTACTGATTCCGGAAGATAATGTTAAGGATCTAAGTGAGATTCCAGAAAATATTATCAGTAAGTTAAAAATTAAGCCTGTTAAGTGGATAGACCAAGTTATTGATTTTGCTTTGGAGTATAAGCCTGAAATTGCTGCGGCACCGATTCAAGCGCCGCTATCTGATAGTGATGACGAAAATTTAAGACCGACAGTGGTTAAGCACTAGATACGGAGTAATTGTGTTACGCATAAAAAGGACACAAATCTAATCATATATTTCTACAATTGCAGTTACCCTATTTGATAGCGTGCAGAAGCATGAAATTAGCTAGGGTAACGCTTCGTTCTTTCGTAGTCCCAACATTTAAGCCTACAGTAAAGTTAGTTATTTAGCTTAAAACCTGACTTGAACTTTCCAAGCATCATCAAATATCCTTTTTGTAGTTTCAAGCGTTTTTCTTGAAAATTCTATACATGATGCATTAGAACCTGGTTATTCATGCCAGTGGTGATATTCAGTCGTTATTTTTTATTTCAACACACGCAATTTGTGTAGCGTTTTACACCTTGAGAATCAGCAAATAAAAACTTAAATCGAAATTGCCACGTGATTTAGTTTTTATTTCATAAATCAAGTTAATAGCCCAGATGCTAGCCTACGCAGAAATGTAGAAATGGGATAACAATCGATGGGTCATGAGTTAGAGCAGTTTTACGCGATATTTTTTGAAGAAGCGAGTGAGTTGCTGGTAGACATGGAAACGCACTTGCTGGAACTGGATATTGAATCGCCGGATCTGGAAGAACTGAATGCGATCTTCCGGGCGGCGCACTCGATCAAAGGTGGAGCCGGGGCGTTTGGGTTTACCGACATGACCGAGACCACGCATATGCTGGAATCGTTATTAGATAAGCTGCGTAAAGGAGAAATGGCGGTCAGCAGTCAAATGATCGATGTTTTTCTCCAATCGGGAGATTTACTCAAACGACAACTTGGTGGACACCGAGGCGATGAAGGCGTCGATACAACAGATGTTGATGGCGTAGTCAACAAGCTCAAAGAACTCATGGACAACCCGGGCAAGGCACTGCAACAAGCAGCGCCTACCGAAGCAGAACTGAAAGTAGAGACACCAGTAGTTGTTGAAGAAGTTGAGTATGGACCTATCGAAGCTCCCAGTAAACCGACACCCACAAAACCTACTTACCGTATTCAATTTGCCTGTGGTGAAATTAAACCAGGTCTCATGGAAAAATTGCTGGTTGATCTTGCCCAGCAAGGAGAACTCAACAACTTATCCAATGCACAGCAACCCAATCGCTGCGTACTCCAGTTATCGACTGATGTCAGTGAAGAAGACATCTGGGAAGCACTGGCGTTTATCGTTGATCCAGCGCAGCTAGTAATCGAGAAACAAGCGGCTGTAGCCGAGAACGATCCAATACTTGTGGCTGAAACAATGATAGAAGCGCAAGTGAATCAACCAGAAAAACTGCTAACACCTGCCGTGATCGAAACACCGGTAGTAGCCGTGCCTGTACCTGCTTCTCAAGCACAACTTACACTACCACAAGAACAAGCACCTGAGCCAGTGCCTAAAAAAGTAGCACGGGTAGACGCCAAAGAAGCATCCAAAGCAACGAGCAATAGCGAATCATCATCGATTCGCGTCAGCATCGAAAAAGTTGATCAAATGATTAACCTCGTGGGAGAGCTAGTAATTACCCAAGCAATGCTCGCCCAAATTACATCACAAGTTGACCCAATACTCTATGCCACCCTGCTCAATGGCATGACACAACTGGAACGCAATACTCGAGATCTGCAAGAAGTCGTGATGTCGATTCGCATGATGCCTATTAGTTTCGTATTTAGCCGCTTTCCACGCATCGCGAGAGACCTTGCTGGGAAATTAGGAAAACAAATTGAATTAAAGACCGTTGGAGAAGGTACCGAGCTCGACAAAGGGTTGATTGAAAAAATCACCGATCCACTGACTCACCTTATTCGCAACAGCTTAGATCATGGTATTGAATTACCTGAGAAAAGAGTTACAGCTGGAAAACCGGCCAAAGGAACGATAACACTACGCGCATTCCACCAAGGAGGGAGCATCGTCATTGAAGTAGCAGACGACGGTGCTGGGCTCAATCGCGACAAAATTCTAGCCAAAGCTCAAGAACGAGGGCTACCCGTGCATGATGGCATAACTGACCAAGAAGTCTGGATGCTGATATTTGAAGCAGGATTCTCAACCGCAGAAGTCGTAACTGATGTATCAGGTCGTGGTGTAGGAATGGACGTTGTTAAACGTAACATTCAAATGCTTGGTGGGCGAATTGAAATCGACTCCGTACAAGGCAAGGGTACTCAAATATCGATTCGATTACCGCTGACACTTGCCATTCTCGACGGCCTATCTGTTGCTGTCGGAGATCAAACATTTATTGCGCCATTGAATTTCATTACAGAATCCTTAAAACCCGTTGCCGAAGACATTAAGACAGTGAGAGGCAGCAGACAGGTTGTTCATGTACGAGGGGAATATCTACCGATCATTGCACTCTATGAAGTATTTGGCCTACAGCCTAGCTGCACAGAGATCCATCAAGGCATATTAATCATTCTTGAAGCGGAAGGTAAAAAAGTAGCGATGTTTGTCGATTCCTTACTAGGCCAACACCAAGTTGTGATTAAAAGTCTCGAAAGCAACTATCGGCGAGTCAAGGGAATATCAGGGGCTACTATCATGGGTGATGGCAGGGTGGCACTAATACTTGATCCAGCGGGATTAGTGAATACGATCAAACAGGAAATGGTCAATGCAGCATGACCGGTAGAGAGGAAGTGAAGCCATGCAAATATTAGCGGAAAGTAATCAAGCGATGTCAGAGATAGCGCATGCCAATATCGCGCAAGAGTTTCTGACATTTCGTTTAGGAAATGAAGAGTATGGAATTGAGATTTTGAAGGTACAAGAGATCCGAGGATATGACACGATCACACAGATTGCCAATGCGCCAGAGTTTATCAAAGGCGTGGTGAATTTACGTGGGATTATCGTACCGATCATCGACATGCGGATTAAGTTTAATTTGGGAGAAGCAACCTATGACCGGTTCACGGTAGTGATCATATTGAACTTATCGGGTCGGGTCGTGGGGATTGTGGTGGATGGGGTATCGGATGTGATTGGGTTGAATGCGGAACAAGTAAGGCCGACACCGGAATTTGGAGGTGTACTCAATACCGAATACATCATGGGATTGGGTACCGTCGACGATCGTATGCTCATCCTCCTCGATATCGAAAAACTCATGAGCAGTACCGATATGGGATTGTATGAATAGCAGGACGTAGCTTGAAGCATCAGCCTAGCAGGGAGTGAGTGTAGGATGACGTATAAATCAATTTGTAAAAGAAGGGGTTGATATGCTTAAAAATTTAACCATTAAATCGCAACTGATAATTCTGGGAATTATCTCAACTTTACTACTAGTTGGCGTAGGAAGTTACGGTATCTATGGAATTAATCAAACAAACGATAAGCTTAAAACGGTTTATGAAGATAGAACTGTTCCATTAGCAGATATCTCGGCAATTTTGGATAGAGCACAACGATCTCGATTAAATGCGGTTATTGCATCAAGCTACGAAAGTTTAGAAGAAGCCCATAAACGAGCATCAATGACAGTGCAGCGCGATTCAGAGATCAATGAGATCTGGAAAAAATATATGCTGACCACGTTGACACCGGAAGAAAGTTTTTTAAGTAATCAGTTCGTTGAGCACTGGAAAGTGTTTCGAGAGGCGCGCAACATGGCTATCAATTATGCAACACAAGGTAATTTCAAAGCAGCGCATGCGATCGCAATGAACGAGCTTAACCCCAAATTTGATTTAGTGCATGAGACTTTATTTAAATTGACTCAATTGCAAGAAGAGATTGCGGGTAAAGAATATGGTCTAGCCCAAAGTCAGTCTTCTACGATATTTACAATCACGGTGCTATTAGTCGTGCTAGGGGTAATCTTCTCAGGGGTACTGAGTATTTTGCTGATTAAAAATATCATGCAATCGATCAGACAAGTAGTGGATGTGATGGATGATGTCGCGGCAGGCCAGTTAGATAAGAAAGTTTTAGTACAAAAACAAAATGAATTAACGCCTTTACTGGAATCGATGCAACGTATCGTTGCGGTATTAAAGGATTTCATCACTGAGCAGAAGCATATGCATAAGCAACATTCAAATGGTTTGATGAGTTACCGCATACCCGTTGATAAATTTAGCGGTGGTTATGCTGAAGTCGTCAAAGCAGCCAATGATTTGGTTTCTCAACATATAGCGATTAATCGGCAGGTCGTAGAAGTGATTTCCCACTATGCACAGGGAGATTTATCTGTAGAAATTGGTCGATTGCCGGGAGAAATGGTCAAGATATCTGAAGTCATGGATCAAGTAAAAACAAATCTATTATCGATAAGTAATGAGATTAAATTCTTGCTAGAAGGCGCATTGGCAGGAGATTTCTCTCGACGGGGCAATGTATCCAAATATCATCACGAATTTAAACAAATGATTACCGGGCTGAATCAGCTCATGCAAATCAATGAAACGGGTCTGGGTGAAGTGGTTAGAGTACTCGGTGCTTTATCGCGAGGAGATTTAACTGAACATATTACGAGTAATTATAAAGGGCTATTTGAGAAGCTGAGAAACGATACCAATATTACCGTCGAGCAATTGACGCATATTATTCGGCAGATTAAAGAATCCGCAGATTCGATCAGTACGGCTTCCCAAGAAATTGCGCAAGGGAATATGGATTTATCGCAACGGACTGAGGAGCAAGAAGCTAACTTGGAAGAAACCGCTTCGAGCATGGAAGAATTGACTTCGACGGTTAAACAAAATGCTGAGAATGCGAAGCAAGCGAATCAATTAGCCGCATCGGCATCAGATGTCGCTGTCAAAGGCGGAGAAGTCGTTGGGCAAGTCGTAGAAACCATGAGCTCGATCAATGAAAGCTCGAAGAAGATTGTCGACATTATCAGTGTGATCGACGGCATTGCGTTTCAAACCAATATTCTGGCATTGAATGCGGCGGTTGAAGCGGCCAGAGCAGGAGAGCAAGGCCGGGGATTTGCAGTGGTTGCGACGGAAGTACGTACACTGGCACAACGCTCGGCTGCGGCTGCAAGAGAGATCAAATCGCTGATTGGTGATTCAGTCAACAAAGTAGAAAATGGAACGCAGTTGGTTGACCAAGCGGGTAAAACCATGGATGAGATCGTAATGTCAGTGAAACGCGTGACGGACATCATGGCAGAAATATCAGCAGCGTCCCAAGAACAAAGTGCAGGGATTGAGCAAGTTAATTTAGCCATTAGCCAAATGGACGAAATCACGCAACAGAATGCGGCTTTGGTTGAGCAAGCGGCTGCGGCTTCAGAATCGATGCACGAACAGGCTGCACAACTGGCACAAGCAGTGGAAGTTTTTAAATTACGCCATGCGGAGCAGGTTGGAAACCACCAGAGCGAGAGAAAGGTTGAACGCAGAGGAGCCAATCGCCCTACAAATATCGAACGATTACCCAAAGTGCCTAGTAAAAAAGAAACGGTACCAGTTACTAAGACCGGTACCGATGGCGATTGGGAAGAGTTTTGACGGCTAGGTTGAAAGAAATATTTTAACGACAATTAGCTGAGGAAAAATTATGAGATTGAACCTCCCCGTAACTAACGTTGAGAGAGAAATGAGGGAGAGCGAATTTCTTGTTTCCAAAACCAATTTAAAAGGTGTGCTTACCTATGTAAATCAGCCTTTTATTGATATCAGTGGCTATACAAAAGAAGAATTAATTGGACAAGCGCATAATTTAATCCGACATCCGGATATGCCTCCTGCTGCTTTCGAGGATTTCTGGAAAACCCTTAAGCAAGGAAGACCTTGGAGTGGTTTGGTAAAGAACCGTTCAAAAGACGGATCTTTTTATTGGGTTTTTGCTAACGCGACACCAATCAATGAGGGTGGGCAAATTACCGGTTATTTATCGGTTCGTAGTAAACCGACACGTGAACAAATTAGAGCGGCTGAAGATTTATACCGTGAGATGCGGGAAGGCCGTGCAAAAGTTAAAATTAATACGGGTGATGTTGTTTCGCTTACTTTAATCGGGCGACTAAAACAACGCTTACGCTTCATAAGCGTTCGCACTCGCGTCATTATACTGCTAAGTTTTTTTAGCATCATAATCACTTGCTTAGGTATTGCTGGTTTATTTGGCCTCAATCAAAGTAATGAAGCGCTTCGTGCCATGTATATTGATCGTACTGGTGCATTAGAAGATTTATCGATGATTCTGGATAAAATCCAGCAAATCCAAATTCACAGCCATGCTGCGAGTAGTCAAAATAAGCGAGAAGTCGCTAAAGAACGCTACGCTATAATTACTAAACGTGAAAAGGAGCTGGATGACCGATGGGCACGTTATCTGACTACTTACCTCTTGCCATTAGAAAAGCAACTGGCAGAAACATTTCGCTTACAGATGAAAGATTTCCGAGAAGCCAGCGCTATAACTGTTGGTGCAGCTTTAGGGGGAGATTATGAGCGAGCGTACATCAATCAAACTAACACAGTAGAGCCAAAATTTGACTTAGCTCACTCGAGTTTAATCAAATTAATTGAGTTTCAAACAGCAACTGCAAAAAATGACTATGAGTTAGCTATTGAGAAGTTTGCTTTAAGTCAGAACTATGGATTGCTTGTAATCACATTATCGATATTAGTATCGATACTAGGAGGATATGCGCTGTTACTTGCTATTACTCGACCGTTGGCAAAATTAAAGTGGATTATTGAAAAAATTTCAGGTGGTGATTTTACCAACCAGATAACCATTACAAATTATGATGAAATCGGAAGTTTTGCTGAGGCAATCAAAACATTACAAATTTGTTCTGGTAGTAGCTTAGATGAGGCCCATCGGACAGCGGCCGAAAATTTCCGAATTAGAACGGTGTTAGATCAATCTACTGCGGCAGTTATGATTGCTGATAGTGCGAACATAATTATTTATATGAATCAGACGATGAGAAAAGCGCTGATTACATACCAAGCAGAGTTCCAGAAGGTAATACCAAATTTTAATCCCGATGCAATTGTAGGAAAAGATTTTAGTTATTTAGGGCAAGCGATGAATTTACTCGACCTCACTAAACCCACAAAACAAACTATCAATATGGGAGAAAGAATATATTTACTGACTCTGGTTCCAGTAGTGGATGGTTCTGGAAATCGAATGGGAACATCAATTGAATGGCTAGACCGAACCATCGAAGTCAAGGTTGAGCAAGAAATAGCCCATGTAGTTGGAGCGGCGGCTGGTGAGGGTGATTTTAGTAAACGTTTATCTTTAGAAGGCAAAGAGGGATTTTTCGCACAATTAGCAAGAAATATAAACAATCTCGTTGAAACGAGCGCATCCGGCTTAAGTGAAGTGGTTAGAGTACTCGGTGCTTTATCGCGAGGAGATTTAACTGAGCATATTACGAGTAATTATAAAGGGCTATTTGAGAAGCTGAGAAACGATACCAATATTACCGTCGAGCAATTGACGCATATTATTCGGCAGATTAAAGAATCCGCAGATTCGATCAGTACGGCTTCCCAAGAAATTGCGCAAGGGAATATGGATTTATCGCAACGGACTGAGGAGCAAGCTTCTAACTTGGAAGAAACCGCTTCGAGCATGGAAGAATTGACTTCGACGGTTAAACAAAATGCTGAGAATGCGAAGCAAGCGAATCAATTAGCCGCATCGGCATCAGATGTCGCTGTCAAAGGCGGAGAAGTCGTTGGGCAAGTCGTAGAAACCATGAGGCTCGATCAATGAAAGCTCGAAGAAGATTGTCGACATTATCAGTGTGATCGACGGCATTGCGTTTCAAACCAATATTCTGGCATTGAATGCGGCGGTTGAAGCGGCCAGAGCAGGAGAGCAAGGCCGGGGATTTGCAGTGGTTGCGACGGAAGTACGTACACTGGCACAACGCTCGGCTGCGGCTGCAAGAGAGATCAAATCGCTGATTGGTGATTCAGTCAACAAAGTAGAAAATGGAACGCAGTTGGTTGACCAAGCGGGTAAAACCATGAATGAGATCGTAATGTCAGTGAAACGCGTGACGGACATCATGGCAGAAATATCAGCAGCGTCCCAAGAACAAAGTGCAGGGATTGAGCAAGTTAATTTAGCCATTAGCCAAATGGACGAAATCACGCAACAGAATGCGGCTTTGGTTGAGCAAGCGGCTGCGGCTTCAGAATCGATGCACGAACAGGCTGCACAACTGGCACAAGCAGTGGAAGTTTTTAAATTACACCATGCGGAGCAGGTTGGAAACCACCAGAGCGAGAGAAAGGTTGAACGCAGAGGAGCCAATCGCCCTACAAATATCGAACGATTATCCAAAGCGCCTAGTAAAAAAGAAACGGTACCAGTTACTAAGACCGGTACCGATGGCGACTGGGAGGAATTCTAACAATTTTTTTTAAACTATATTTCGTGAAAATCTAAAAATGAGTTGAGTGACAACATGCGTATTAATATGCCAATCAATAATGTAGAGCGACACGTCAATGAAAGTGACTATCTTGTTTCTAAGACGAATACCAAAGGAGTTATCACCTATGTGAATCAGCCCTTTATCGAAATTAGTGGTTATTCAAAACAAGAATTGATTGGGCAAGCACATAACCTAATTCGCCATCCTGATATGCCACCCGAGGCTTTCGAAGATTTATGGAAAACCATTCAACAGGGAAAACCTTGGAGTGGGTTGGTTAAAAATCGGGCCAAGGACAGCTCTTTCTACTGGGTTTATGCCAATGCGGCGCCGATTTATGAATCAGGTCAAGTTACAGGTTATATGTCCGTTCGCAGTAAACCTACGCGCGAACAAGTACAACAAGCGGAAGCGCTTTATCGTGAAATGCGCGAGGGTAGGTGTCGATTCAAGATCGAAGCGGGAGAATTGGTACCAGTCAATTGGTTCGGCCATATCAAGCAGATAGCGCGCTCATTTACTATCAAGTCCCGAATCAGCGCCATCAGTTGTTTGGCCATTATTAGTTTGAGCTTCATGGGCGGATGGAGTCTTTTAGGAGACTATCAGAATAAAGAGCGGCTACGTGATGTTTATGAAAACCGTACATTAGCACTAATCGATTTATCAACGATTTTAGATTCAATACAGCGCATGCGTGTCAATGCGCTGACAGCTGCAAATTCTAATAATCCAGTAATTGCGAAGGAACGATTTGTGGATACGAATCAATTGGACCGCATCTTTGATGAAAATTGGTCACGATATAGTGTTACTTCGGTTACCGCAGAAGAGAAAGTGAAAGCTGAGGAATTTTATCGTAATGTAGAAGCCTATCGAATTTCACGTGACAAGACGATGAACTTGTCTATTGAGGGAGACTTTGAAGCTGCTAGGGAAAATGCGGTTAAATATGCTCGACCGAAGTATGATTTAGTGCATTCAACGCTTATTGATTTATTCGACATACAGGAAAGGCAAACAAAAAAATCATTTGATGCTGCGATTGAACAACTTGAGTTGCTCAAAATTTCAACGATTGCCATCATTGTATTTTTTGCATCTATTTATCTGTACCTTACTAGACTGTTGCATCGAGCCATTAATCTACCTTTAGCAAAGAGTGAGTGCTATTTTTAGAAAGATCGCTGCGGGTGATTACACAAACCAAGTTTCGATCGTCAATCATGATGAAATTGGATGTTTAACTGAGTCGGTTCAATTGATGCAAACACGCGCCGGTGCCGAGATCGATGAAATTAAACGAGTGGCAGCAGAAAACCGACGTATTCGCAATGCCTTGGATCAGTCGAATGCATCAATCATGATCATTGATGCTAATAATTACATCATTTATTGCAATCATGCGATGCAGACTTTGCTACTCAAAAATGAGAAGCAATTTGTAGAAATATTAGCTGGTAAACAAGTTAATTCTATTCTAGGGCAATCGTTCAATATTTTTAATCAAGAATTTGATATTACTACGATCACCAAACCAATCAAGCATTCATACAAAATTGGCAATAATGTTTTTATATTGACGTTTGCTCCTGTAGTCGATGAGAGTGGGATTCGACTCGGAACATCCGTTGAGTGGCTCGATCGGACCCTAGAGGCCGCCGTAGAAGAGGAGGTGGCTCAAATTGTGAAATCAGCGAGTGAGGGAGATTTTACCAAGCGCCTGGAAATAAAAAATAAAAGTGGTTTTTTTGAGCAATTAGCGAAAAGTATTAATCAATTACTTGAAAATAATGAGAAAGGGCTGACTGATGTCGGACGAATGCTCGAAGCGATGGCTGAGGGCGATTTAACCCAAGTGATTACCCGCGAATATAAAGGGATGTTTGATAAATTGAAAACCGATGCTAATGCGACCGTTCAGCAGCTTACGGAGATAATTCGACAAATCAAAGAATCAGCTGATTCAATCAATATTACATCGCATGAAATCGCGCAAGGCAATACTGAGCTATCTCAACGAACAGAAAAACAATCGATCAGTTTAGACAATACATCTTCCAGCATGGAGGAATTAACTGCGACAGTGAAACAAAATGCTGAGAATGCGAAACAAGCTAATCAGCTTGCGGCATCAGCTTCGGAAGTGGCATTAAAAGGAGGAGAAGTGGTTGGCCAGGTCGTTGAGACCATGAGTTCGATCAATGAAAGCTCGAAGAAGATTGTAGATATCATCAGCGTGATCGACGGCATTGCATTTCAGACCAATATTTTGGCATTGAATGCGGCTGTGGAGGCGGCACGTGCCGGCGAACAAGGCCGTGGATTTGCTGTAGTCGCAACCGAGGTACGAACTTTAGCGCAACGTTCAGCAGGTGCAGCGCGGGAAATCAAGTCATTGATTGGTGATTCAGTTGCTAAAGTAGAAAATGGAACGCAGTTGGTTGATCAAGCGGGTAAAACCATGGATGAGATCGTATTATCAGTGAAACGCGTGACGGACATCATGGCTGAAATCTCCGCCGCTTCCCAAGAACAAAGTGTTGGAATTGAGCAGGTTAATGCAGCGATTACACAAATGGATGAGATTACGCAGCAGAATAGTGCTTTGGTAGAAGAAGGCGCTGCCGCATCGGAGTCGATGTATGAATTGGCGAATGAGCTGACGAAATTCGTAGCCATATTCAGAACCAATTCATCATTGTCATTCTTGGCCGAGCTGAAACCGCAACCGAGCAAGTTGATCGCAGAAGTCCTCATCGTGCAATGAATGTGAAGCGACTGCCACTATCAGCAAAATTAGCGACTAACTCAATTGAAGATGCAGTGGCGGCGATCTAAACGAAAATGATCGATTGGGTTTATGAATCAAAATCGTGCTCATCAGTTTATCGCCAGATTTTGCCATCAGAAAACCAAAGATAGTTATTTAGAACCGTATCATTAAAATCTAACTTAGCAACGATTGCTTATGAGTATCGATACGATTGTAGATCACCGAATGCGGGAATACGATTTTACAAATCAGGATTTTGCTTGTGTTAAACGGTTAATTTATCAGCGCGCAGGAATATCTCTTGCGCCGAGTCGCAGCAATATGGTTTATACCCGTTTGGTTAAACGACTGAGAGAAACCGGCTATAAACAGTTTAAAGATTATTTAACAATGTTGGAGGAAAATAACGAAAGCATTGAGTGGGAAAATTTTGTCAATGCATTGACGACTAACCTGACTTCTTTTTTCCGAGAAGCGCATCATTTTGAGTTGCTGACTGAGCATCTTAAACGAAGAAAGCCAGGTCAAATGATTAAAATTTGGTGCAGCGCTTCCTCGACAGGAGAAGAACCATATTCACTCGCAATGACTGCTGTAGAGGCATTTGATACGTACACACCACCAGTACGTATTTTAGCGACTGATATTGATACCAATGTATTAACGACTGCCCAAGCAGGGATTTACTCTATTAACCAATTGGAAAATTTTTCTGATACGCGATTAAAGCGTTTTTTCCTTAAAGGAAAAGGGTTGAATGCTGCTTTTGCGCGTATCCGGCCTGAGCTACGAAATTTGGTGGCATTTAAACAACTTAATTTATTAGATCGAACTTGGCCGATTAAAGGCCCTTTCGATGCGATATTTTGCCGCAATGTCATGATTTATTTTGATAAACCGACTCAGCACCAATTGTTGGATAAGTTTGCGCCATTACTAACTGCAGACGGATTATTGTTTGTTGGCCATTCAGAAAGTTTTCAATATAGCCATAATCCATTCAAACTTCTTGGTAAAACGGTTTACGAGTTGGTAAACAAACATTCAAGATGAGTATTGTCAATAGCAATCACCTTGCTACCAATGCATATTTTGATCCTATTCATCAGATTGATGCAGTAAAACTATTGCCGGGTGAATATTATGTGACACAGAAGGATATGCTATTAGTGACGGTGCTAGGTTCATGTGTAGCAGCTTGTATTTGGGATAGCTTATTGAGAATTGGCGGGATGAATCATTTCATGTTACCGGGAGATGAGAATAGTAGTTCTTCAGCGCGTTACGGAGATTTCGCAATGTCGTTATTAATTGAACAGTTACTAAAGCTGGGCGCGTGTAAAGATCATTTGAAAGCAAAAGTATTTGGTGGTGGTAATGTATTACCAGGGTTTTCGGTAACGAGTATTGGTGAACGTAATGCGCAATTTACGCTTGATTATCTTCAACGTGAAGGAATACCGATCATTGCACACGATTTAACGGATGTTTTTCCACGAAAAATTTACTTTTTTCCGAAAACTGGCCGTGCTTTAGTTAAAAAATTGCATGTTAAGAACAATACGATTTTTGAGCGAGAAAGAAGCCATTTGGCTGAAATTAAACAAGGAGTTGCATTGACTCTCACCCAATCATGAGTTGAAGAGAAAAAGATGCATGAATTTCATTTTGTAGTGAAGTAATTTTCCCAGAAAGGAAATTATGAAAAAAAAGATTAGTGTGTTGGTAATTGATGATTCTGCCTTGGTTAGAAATCTACTTTCGAGCATGATTAATAGCCATGAGGATCTGGAAGTAATAGGTACAGCGCCCGATCCACTCATTGCCCGTGAAATGATCCGCCGCTTAAATCCTGATGTATTAACGCTGGATATCGAAATGCCTAAAATGGATGGCCTTGAGTTTCTGGAAAAGCTGATGCGCTTACGACCCATGCCGGTCATCATGATTTCTACACTTACTGAAAAGAGTGCTGAGGCAACTATGGAGGCGTTAGCGCTTGGTGCGATCGATTTTGTTTCTAAACCGAAGGTTGATGTTGCGAGTGAACTGCAGTCATATAGTGAGGAAATCGCGCATAAAATTCGTATGGCTGCTTCAGCACAAGTTAAGAGACCAACAGCTGTGCCAACCGACATGAATCAAATAACTTCTTCTGCATCTGGAATTAATCGTATCTATTCAACTGAAAAATTAATTATCGTAGGCTCTTCGACTGGGGGAACTGAAGCATTAAAAGATTTTTTAGTTAATTTACCTCCTGATATGCCGGGTATATTGATTGCCCAGCATATGCCTGAGACATTTACTAAATCGTTTGCAAATCGATTGAATAGCCTTTGCAAAATTTCAGTTAAAGAAGCACAGGGTGGTGAGAGAATTTTACCAGGACATGTTTTTATTGCGCCCGGTCATTCGCATTTGTTACTAAAGCGGAGCGGTGCTAATTATGTGACAGAGCTTAGTCAATCAGAACCTGTGAATCGACATCGGCCTTCGGTTGATGTTTTATTTCGCTCAGCGGCAACGTATGCAGGTAAAAATGCGATCGGGATTATTCTGACAGGGATGGGTAAAGATGGGGCTGCAGGGATGCTTGAAATGCGGAAGGCGGGCGCTTATAACTTTGCCCAGGATGAAGCAAGTTGTGTGGTATTCGGTATGCCCAAAGCTGCAATTGAGATAGGCGCAACAGATGAGGTCGTACCTTTAAAAAATATGGCAAGTCGCGTGCTCGCAAAATTAAGCAACTTTGGTATGGATAAAATGAGTGTGCGGATTTAGGCCGCGAGCGTGCCTGTCCGCGGTTTTATCGCTCATAGCTTAAGATTGGAGCTAGCCACTTCTCGGTTTCGCTGAGTGACCAGCTTTTTCGTTTCGCATAGTCTTCTACTTGATCTTTGCCTATTTTTCCAACGGCGAAATAGTCCGATTCGGGATGAGCAAAATAAAAACCTGAAACAGCTGCAGTTGGCACCATTGCAAAAGATTCTGTAATAATAATACCAGCCCGCTTTTCCGCTTCAAGTAAGTTGAATAACGGTCCTTTCTCCGTGTGATCAGGGCAGGCGGGATAACCGGGCGCAGGTCGAATTCCTTGATAAGCCTCATCAATGAGTTGCTCATTACCGAGTGATTCATCTTTTGCATACCCCCAAAATTCTCGACGAACTCGAGCATGCATATGCTCAGCAAATGCTTCAGCTAAGCGGTCTGCCAGTGCTTTGAGCATAATAGCACTGTAATCATCATGTGCTGCTTCAAACGCTTTAACACGCTCATCAATACCGAAACCAGCACTTACAGCAAATAAGCCAATTGTGTCGATAATACCGGTTTCTTTGGGGGCAATAAAATCGGCTAATGCTAAATTGGGTCGGCCTGCCGGTTTGATTGTTTGCTGACGCAGTGTATGGTATGTCATGAGTACTTTACTGCGTGATCGATCTGCATAAATTTCGATATCATCAAAATTGACACAATTGGCAGGAAATAAACCAATAACTGCATTAGCAGCTAACCATTTTTGATCTGCAATTTTTTTCAGCATGGTTTGTGCATCGCGGTACAAATTTCTAGCAGCCTCACCTACAATTTCATCATCGAGGATGGCGGGATAACGACCTGATAATTCCCAGGCTTGAAAAAAAGGTGTCCAATCGATATAGGGAACCAATGATTCAAGTGGGTAGTGATTCAAGGTTCTAATACCGATAAAACTTGGACTGGGTGGAACGTAGTTGTTCCAATCTGTTTTAAAAGCATTGCTGCGCGCTTCTTCGAGTGTGAGCAGTTGAGTTGGGCCTTTTTTATTCTTTTGTTGTATTCGGATTTTTTCGTGTTCCGCTTTGATTTCCGCTTTATAGGCGGCCTGCTGATCTTGGGACATTAATTGACTACAAACTCCTACTGCTCGACTGGCATCGGGTACCCAAACGGTTACTTCACTGTAATGGGGGGCGATCTTAACAGCGGTATGAACGCGAGAGGTGGTTGCTCCTCCAATTAATAGTGGAATTTTGAAGCCTTCACGTTCCATTTCTTTGGCAACATGGGCCATTTCCTCCAGAGAGGGGGTAATGAGTCCAGATAAGCCGATGATATCAGCGTTTTCACGGCGCGCAGTCTCCAAGATCTGGGCACTGGGAACCATAACGCCCATATTAATTACTTCGTAGTTATTGCACTGCAGTACGACCGTTACGATATTTTTCCCGATATCATGGACATCACCTTTAACGGTTGCAATAACAATTTTTCCTTTGGGGCGATTATCGCCCGAGCTTTTTTTCTCTGCTTCAATATAGGGAAGTAAATATGCAACTGCTTGTTTCATGACTCGTGCTGATTTAACAACTTGCGGTAAGAACATTTTTCCAGCACCAAATAGGTCGCCTACCACATTCATGCCTTCCATGAGAGGACCCTCAATAACCTCGATAGGGCGTCCTTTTTTGCTAGCGATTTCTTGTCTAACGATTTCAGTATCTTCTTCGATGTAAGTGCTGATACCTTTAACCAGGGCATGTGCTAAGCGTTGACGTACTGGTTCATTACGCCAGGAAAGATCCTCAATTTGTTCTTTTTTCTGTCCCTTGAAGTTTTCTGCAAAACTTACAAGTCGTTCGGTTGCATCGGGGCGCCGATTGAGTAGCACATCTTCTACGTTATCTAATAGTTCTTTAGGGATATCTGAATAAACACCAAGCTGACCTGCATTAACAATGCCCATGGTCATTCCCGCCTGAATAGCGTGATATAGGAATGCAGTATGAATTGCTTCTCGAATAGGCTCATTTCCTCGGAATGAGAACGAAACATTGGAAACACCACCGCTAACTTTGACATAGGGTAGGAATTGCTTTATTGCGTGTGTCGCCTCTATAAAATCAAGTGCGTAATTATTATGCTCATCAATTCCGGTAGCAACCGCAAAAATATTGGGGTCGAAGATAATATCTTCAGGAGAGAATCCAACTTGATCAACTAAGATTCGATAGCACCGGGTACAGATTTCAATTTTGCGTGCTTTAGTGTCGGCTTGCCCCTTCTCATCAAATGCCATGACGATGACAGCAGCACCGTAACGCTTTGCTAATCGAGCGTGTTGGATAAATTCTGCCTCACCCTCTTTTAAGCTAATCGAATTGATGATCGCCTTACCCTGAACACATTTCAAGCCAGCTTCAATGACTGACCATTTGCTGGAATCAATCATTATGGGTACACGGCTGATATCTGGTTCGGCTGCAACCAAGTTGAGGAATGTTACCATTGCTTTTTGAGAATCGAGCATAGCTTCATCCATATTGATATCAATCACTTGAGCGCCATTCTCGACCTGATTCCGCGCTATATTGAGTGCCTCAGTGTAGTTATCATTCAAGATGAGTCGCGCGAACGCTCTCGAGCCTGTTACGTTGGTACGCTCACCTACGTTGACAAATAATGATTCATCGCCAATATTAAGTGGTTCCAAGCCCGATAAGCGTAACTTTTTAGGAAGATCCGGTATTTTTCTGGGTGGAATATGCTTTACTGCTTGAGCGATAGCTTGAATATGCGCAGGTGTCGTACCGCAGCATCCCCCTACAATATTGACAAACCCAGATTGGGCGAATTCTTTGATCAAGCTGGCGGTATATTCTGGAGATTCGTCATAGCCCGTTTCAGATAATGGATTAGGCAGCCCTGCATTAGGATGCGTACTCGTATAAACATTAGCCACATTGGAAAGTTCTTCCACATAGGGGCGCATTAACTCAGCTCCTAACGCGCAGTTGATACCCACCGACAGAGGTTGGGCATGTCGTACCGCATTCCAGAAAGCTTCAGGTGTTTGTCCAGAGAGATTACGACCCGATGCATCAGTAATGGTCACGGAGATCATGATCGGTAGTCGAATATGATGTTGCTCAAAGAATTGATCGATCGCGAATAACGCTGCTTTGGCATTTAAGGTATCAAAAATCGTTTCAACAAGCAGAATATCGACTCCGCCGTCTACTAAGCCCCGAATTGACTCCGAATAATTTTCAACTAATTGATCGAAAGTGATAGAACGAAAACCGGGGTCGTTGACATCAGGTGAGATCGACGCTGTTTTGGTTGTTGGTCCGATTACGCCTGCGACAAAGCGGGGATGCTCGGGGTTTTTTCGTTCAAATGCCGAAGCTTCTTCACGCGCCAATCTTGCACCAGCAACATTAAGCTCATAAACCAACTGTTCCATATGATAATCCGCCATGGAGGGCGCGTTTGAATTGAATGTATTGGTTTCAATGATATCAGCACCGGCCTTAAGGTATTCGCTGTGGATCGAACGAATGATGTCAGGTTGCGTTAGTGTCAATAAATCATTGTTTCCTTTTAAATCATAGGGGTAATCCGCAAAACGTGCTCCACGATAATCTGCTTCAGTTAATTTATAGTTCTGAATCATGGTTCCCATTGCCCCATCGAGCAGTAAGATACGTTGATTCAGTAAGTTTTCGAGTAATGTGGAACGATGATGAGTCATAGCGTAGAAAATTAACAAAGCATAAGGAATCTTCATTATACCCGATGACTTAATGACTAATTGCTATTCAAGATAAGCTAAATAAGTCGTGTATTATTAAGACCCCTGCACAGCTTCCCCTGCCAGTGCAATAACCAACTAAAATAGAGGCTGTTAGAAAACAGTTGGGGCAAAAGATGCAAATGAGTTTTGGAACACTGGAATTGGCAGAACGATTGAAGCGAGATGGCGTGTTGATGAAGATTGATGCCCTGATTAAGTGGGAGGTGTAAATAGCGGTGTAAAAATGTACCACTGAGGCGCACTAAATTTTGCGGCAATCGCGGAATAAAAGTGTACCAAGTCTTACGCCTGTAAGCTGATGCGATGAGCAAGAAGTGAAAGGTGATGAAGGATGTATAGCCAGTGGAACAATATATAAAGATTCGACGAGCGGTGATGGTGGAAGGTAGTTAGTTGAAGCTGATTGCGTGAGATTGTGCCCAATTGTGCTCAAAGACTGTCAAGAAGATGTGCCAATACGCTGCACCGCCGGGTTACCGGCGCAAGAAGACCCCACTTCCCTAAGGTTGTTACTAGCTCACAACAGATCTGTACAGTTACCGAATTGATTGGATGTCAGCCCAATTAGATCTGGTTCAGATTTTTGCTGATGAACAACACCGTCGAAACATTTGCCCAGAGCAAAGCCATCCATTGACGCGGCTTCTTCCATTGCAGACTCACCCTTGCCATGAGTTCTTCCATGTGTTCATGGCATATCCAGTGCAGGTCCTTTGCGTGAATATAAACGTGATACGCTTTTGCGGAAAGTCACTTAATAGAATTCCTGTAAGATGGTTTTATGGCGCTCACGATACCGTTGGTCTGGGTGACATGGCTTTTGTTTTGGTATGGTCGATCATTGATTGCCAGGTATAGCTGGTAATCAGCTGTTCAACGCCCGCTCCTTCTTGCACTCTACCCAATTTGCTAAAGCTGCAAGCACTACCTTGGAGTAAAATGGTCCTGAAATATCAAAAACAACCCAGATTCCGGAGCAAGGAGTATATTTTTTTTGGTGTGAAGAAAAAGGAAGAAAAAAAAAAAAAAAAAATATCGGGTTGGGGGGGGGGGAAAGAAAAAAAAAAAAAAAAAAGAAATCCCAACCGAATTTGTTTGGAAAGATTTGCTGATGCAGTTGGACGTCAAGATCCATTGTTGCAGCTTGCAGACGCGATACCGTGGCAGATTTGCGAAGCTTCGCGATCGACAGGCGCCGTAAGCCATCCGGTTGCTGATGGGTTATTGATCTGACCTCGTCGGCCGGTGCTTTTGTGCCTAGGTGTGCTGGGATGGAGCAGATTTTCAGTCGTGTTGGTTTGCAGGGAATCGGCACTGGAAAATGTGGTCATTTGACCGACAGTGCAAGAGAAGAACATCACATACCCGACTGACAGCAAACTGCGATCAAGATTATCAATCGCCTCAACAGATTCCAAATCCCAGGTTTCAGCGGCGCACTTTCATTAAGCAAGTGAAATACTGCGCTTGGATATTCGCACTACCGGCATGTGAAGAAGAGCAAGGCGAAAGGCGTGAAGGCTCAACCATTGCAGGTGTTTTGATGCGGGAGTCAGGAGAAAATTGCCACAATGCTGCCTATTCGAGCACAAAGATTTCCCCTGTAGGGGGGCGACCTGAAACAAAAACAAAAAACTTCACGAACCGCAAACTGTTCGGCAAGCCAACAATGAATACGGCAGCAAGGCATCCGATAGCCAGCACAGCGAAAAGGTGATGTTGGGGGTGAAGTCAGGAACGCATCGTCTCCTGGAAGAGCATTAACCAAACGGACAATGCAGAAGGGGGGTTGAACCCTTATCAGCCACCTGAAATCGGATTACAGGCGAATTACCTGAAAGGCCCACGGTGTCACATCAATTGTACTAGCTCAGATCAGATCGTACAGTTACCGAATTGATTGGATGTCTGTCAGATTAGATTTGGTTCAGATTTTTGCTGTTCCAAATCGTTTTCCCACTGAGCAAAGTCTCCATAGGAGTTTTTCCATTGCAGACTTTTCCCTGATGAGTTCTTTCATTATTATAATAATCGATCCAGCTGTCTAGGTCCTTTTGCAGTGACTCCAAATCGTGATATAGCTTCTTGCGGAAAGTCACTTGATAGAATTCGGTAAGATGGTTTTATGGAATCGCTCACAGATACCGTTGGTCTGAGGTGACATGGCTTTTGTTTTGGTATGGTCGATATCATTGATTGCCAAAATAGCTGGTAATGATGCTGTTCAACCCGCCCGCAATACTCCGTACCTCTGTCCGTTAATATTCGCAACGGCGTCATTGAGGACCGGGCCGAGGGGTATCGGCTGCAGTAATTGATGTTTTGGCCGTATAGCGCATTATGCTTCAGGGTGGAGTAAGTATCAATAAAAGTTTGCTGATAAATACGACCAACACCTTTTAGATTTCCCACATAGAAGGTGTCCTGTGCGCCCAAATAACCAGGAGCATCGTTTCTATTTCACCGCTGGCAATATCATCCTGTTTCTTTTTCTCCAACGCTGAGATTTGTGCGTCATTCAAAATGATGCCTTCACTGGCGATCTTGGTTTCCAGTGCAGCAAGGCGATCTTTGAAGTTTGCTAGCTGGTGGCGTAACCACATCGAGCGCACACCACTACCTGGTACATCAATACCGCTTTTGCGTAATTCGTTGCTGGTTCGATCTGGCCATGTGCCGGATACTCTACTGCATAGGCTACCACCGCCTGCTCAGTGGCTTCATCCACCCGATTCTTAAAGTTAGCAACACGACGATCCTGATTGATCAATGCTTCCAGACCGTTTGTCTCAACTAATTCCTGATAGCGATAAAATGTATCTCTCGAAACTCCCATTATCTTGCAGGCTTTGAGATATTCTGAAGTTCTTCGGCAAGATTGAGCAACCCTGCTTTATGTTTAATGATTGGATTGTTAGTATGCAACATGAGCGTTACCTCCATTTATGTTTGATTTTAAATTTCAACACCCATATCAAACTCGGTAACGCTCCCGATTTCAAGCCCTTTGTACGATTAGATCTGAACTAATACAGTTTATTGAACAAATCTGCTTAAATTTTTTTACTCGTTACAGCTTGGTGTTCGCTGTTGCGCTTCTCTAATCAAATTCTTTCCCCAAGCCTCAATATTATCAAGCATTTCGCTTGCTACCCTATTTTCTTGATAAGCACCGCGAAGTATGGCTATCGTTTCATTGTATTCAGAAATCGTTAGATTATTTGGATTCGATTTGTTAGTTAGATAGTTATAGCAATGAATTTTCCAATGCTGTAATTCTTCAGTTGAAAGTGTTTCTGGCCAATTACGGGCCCGGAAGCGGAATAATAGCTCAGGTAATCGCTTATCACTAAAGTGAAACAATTTATTATTGAGTTCAGTAGGTGAAGTACCTCGTACCTTTTTTATCAGATTCTGATCGTTACTAGAAAAGAAGTTATCATAAAGTGCGAGTTCTACATCGGTAGCTTCTTCAAACGCTGTCCTACTATAGGCCTTCACAATTTTTTCCATAAAATTTGTTTTATCTTCTTTGATAATTTTCCAGTATTGATCACATGCAGGTAAATCTAGTTTGATTCGCTTAATACTTGCATCATCGAGTGCACTTTTAGGAGCGATAGCAGGGCATTTATTCATTCTTACTGCTTTGATCGGCAAACGGATGCTGTTTTCAGGTAAAGCAGTGCGAGGAGTAAATAAGTGTGTTGAGAGTTCATCAATCGTCATATGGAGAAAGAAGCTTGGGTCATAGCGTAAGTCATATACCAAAATACTGTTGCTATTTTTGGGGTCTTGTAAAATTGACATGGCCAGCGTTGTACATCCGATTTCAGCGGGATACATACGCGAGGTATGGATGATCGGTGTATGATCTTGCAAATTAAGTAGAGGCGCCACTTTGTATTTGTCTTTTAATTCAAAGAGCCAGTTATATAGACGTGGCTGTTGATTCCGAATCAAGCGAGCCAATTGGATGGTTGCTCTGACATCTGATAAAGCATCATGAGCAGAATCATGCACAAGGTGGTTAGATCTTGTTAAATCCTCTAGCCGGAAACTTGGGCTACCAGCTTCATTAATTGGCCAAACGATTCCATTAGGCCTAAGTGCATACGTCATCCGGACCACATCAATGAGATCCCACCGAGAGTTACCCTGTTGCCACTCGCGTGCATAAGGATCATAGAAATTACGATATAACGTAAAGCGTGTTACTTCATCATCAAATCTTAACGAGTTGTAACCAACTCCACATGTATTCGGTTGAGCTAATTCTTGGTGAATCTTGGTAATAAATTCAAATTCAATTAATCCGTGCGCGTCAGCAAACTGAGGGGTAATTCCAGTTAACAGGCAAGCTTCTGGTTGAGGCAGTCGATCTCGTGGAGGAGTACAGTAAATAACGAGTGGTTCACTTATTTCTTGTAATGATTCGTCAGTTCTGACGCCAGCAAATTGAACAGGCCGATCACATTTGGGATCTGATCCAGTTGTTTCATAATCGTGCCAATATAGCGATGTTGGCATTTCGTTAAGAAGTTGGATTTGAGAACAATCGTTGCCAGATTCTGGTTGTTAATGTTGCTGAGTTTAATGTATAGAAATGAAGCCCAGGTGCGCCAGCTTTCAGTAAGCGGTCACATAATTCAGCGACTACGTCTAATCCAAAAGCAGTGATTGAAGCAGAGTCATCGCCATAACCTTCCAATTTTTTTCTAATCCATCGGGGAATTTCTGCGCCACAGGTATCGGAGAATCTAACTAATTGAGTGAACTTATTGATTGGCATGATACCTGGAACAACAGGGATACTTAAATCGGCAGCTTCACATTGATCAATGAAATGAAAATAAGCATCAGCATTATAGAAATATTGGGTTATAGCCGAATCTGCACCCGCTTCTATTTTTTTGATGAAATTTTTAAAATCTTCTTGTGCTGAGCGTGATTGAGGATGACATTCTGGGTATGCCGCAACTTCTATCCTGAAGAGGTTACCAAATTCTTGGCGAATAAATGTGACAAGTTCATTTGCGTATCGAAATTCACCTGCTTGTGCCATTCCGGATGGAAGGTCTCCGCGTAAGGCCACGAGGTGATGGATACCATTTTCTTGATATTTCTTTAATAACGCGTAAATATTTTCGCGAGTTGAGCCAATGCAAGATAAATGCGGAGCGACAGTACGGCCTTCTGCCTGGATTTCAAGAACAGTTTCGATAGTGCGATCGCGAGTTGATCCACCAGCACCATAGGTAACTGAGAAAAATTTAGGATTGAATTGTGCAAGTTGTGAACGCGCTACACGAAGTTTCTCAATGCCTTCAAGTGTTTGGGGAGGGAATAATTCAAAACTAAACGTAGCAGGGAATTTTTTTTGTGATTGCATCTTGCCTAACGATGATTTCGGTAAGACTCCTAAAAAAGGAGTCATTTATGAAAATGTATAAAGGGCCAGCGCTGACCCTTTAGTACGATCTAAAGAAAACTAATAGCGATAGTTTTCAGGTTTATAAGGACCCGTTTTACTCAAATTCAAGTAATTAGATTGCTCATCGGTCAATTCAGTTAATGTCGCGCCCAATTTAGACAAATGTAGTCGAGCTACTTTCTCGTCTAAATGTTTAGGTAAAACATAAACTTTATGTTGGTAGTTACTACCATTTTGCCAAAGCTCCATTTGGGCTAATACTTGGTTGGTGAAAGAACTAGACATTACAAATGAGGGATGTCCAGTAGCACAGCCAAGATTGACAAGCCTACCTTGAGCTAGCACGATAATTCTACGTCCGGTAGGAAAAATTACATGATCGACTTGAGGTTTAATATTTTCCCATGGATATTGGTGTACTGAAGCAATATCAATTTCTGAATCAAAATGACCAATGTTGCAGACAATTGCCTGATTTTTCATCTTGATCATGTGATCATGACCAATGACCCGAATATTGCCAGTTGCGGTTACAAAAATATCAGCTTTATCGCATGCGTCATCCATCGTTACAACGCGATATCCTTCCATGGAAGCTTGTAGCGCACAGATTGGATCGATTTCCGTAATCCATACTGTCGCACCAAGGCCACGTAATGATTGAGCACAACCTTTTCCTACATCACCATATCCACATACGACAGCAATTTTTCCTGCAATCATTACATCGGTTGCACGTTTAATTCCATCTACAAGAGACTCTCTACAGCCATATAAATTATCAAATTTTGATTTAGTTACAGAGTCATTAACGTTGAAAGCAGGGAAGGGGAGCTCATTTCTTTTCTGCATTTCGTATAAACGATGTACACCGGTTGTGGTTTCCTCGGTAACGCCATGAATTTTAGTCAAGCGAGTCGAGTACCAATTGGGATACTGAGTAAGTTTACTTTTAATTGCTGAATAAAGTGCTTGCTCTTCTTCATTGGTGGGATTACTGAGTATCGAAGCATCCTTTTCAGCCTTGCTGCCAAGAATAAGGAGCAATGTCGCATCACCCCCATCGTCTAAGATCATATTTGCATGCATATTATTGGGCCATTCAAAAATACAATGCGCGTAGTCCCAGTAATCGCTGAGCGTCTCTCCTTTGTAGGCAAACACAGGAATATTATTTGCTGCAATAGCTGCTGCAGCATGGTCTTGGGTAGAAAAAATATTGCAGGAAGCCCAGCGAACCTCAGCGCCAAGTTCAACCAAGGTCTCAATTAATACAGCCGTTTGAATTGTCATATGCAGCGAGCCTGCAATACGTGCCCCTGCTAAAGGTTTTTTGTTTGCAAATTCTTCACGCACTGCCATTAAGCCAGGCATCTCAGTTTCAGCAATTGCGATCTCTTTCCTGCCCCATTCGGTCAATGAAGCATCGGCTATTTTGTAATCATTAGAATTACTCAGATTGGAAGGGTTAGTCACTACGTTCATAGTTAAGTCTCCTAAAGAATGAACGAGCGCCGTTGAAACAATGTTATCTCACTAACTGAGCCTAACGGGGGTTAATCAACCGCTGCAGCGCTCCTCAGTTAATAAGATATAAAACTTAGATCATTATCATTGATTGATCGATAAATTATGAAAACGCTATCTTAGCTACCTGCAGCGCTACGAAGCTGTGCAGCCATATCGGTTTTTTCCCAAGTAAAGCCATCTTCTTCACGACCAAAATGGCCATATGCAGCAGTTTTACCGTATATGGGGCGTAATAAATCGAGTTTGTGAATAATTGCTCTCGGGCGTAAATCAAAATGCTGCTCGATCAGATTGACTAATTTTTCGTCGGATATTTTACCAGTACCAAAAGTATCGACCATGAGCGAAACAGGTCTTGCAACCCCAATCGCGTAGGCGATTTGAACTTCGCATCGACTTGCTAAACCAGCGGCAACGATATTCTTTGCGACATATCTTCCAGCATAAGCTGCAGAACGATCAACTTTAGAAGGGTCTTTACCTGAAAACGCACCACCACCATGATGAGCAGAGCCACCATAGCTGTCGACAATGATTTTACGTCCCGTTAAGCCACAATCTCCCATTGGTCCACCGACCACAAATCGGCCTGTAGGATTAACTAAGTATTGGATCTGTTTGCTTCTAATTGTTTCAGGAATAACGGGTTTGATTATCTCTTCAATGACCGATTCTTTAATCGCTGCATAGGGAATATCTGGGTCATGCTGAGTAGAGATTACAATCGTTTCAATTTCATGCGGTTTACCATCAATATATCGAGCAGATACCTGAGATTTAGCATCAGGTCTTAGCCAAGATAAATGCCCATTTTTTCTCAATAATGCTTGTCGTTCGACTAAACGGTGCGCATAATAGATCGGCATGGGCATTAATTGAGGGGTTTCATCACAAGCATAACCAAACATTAATCCTTGGTCGCCTGCTCCTTGATCCATTTCTTCCTCTTTGCTGCGATTTACACCTTGTGCGATATCAGGGGATTGTTTATTAAACGCAGTAAGAACAGCACAAGTTGTTGAATCAAAACCGATATCGGAGCTCGTGTAGCCGATTTCTTTGACCGTTTCGCGAGCAATAATATTGTAATCGACTGAAGCATGCGTAGTAATTTCGCCGGACAGAACAATCAATCCAGTGCTGCACATAGTTTCACAAGCGACCCGTGCACTGGGATCTTGTTGCAGTATCGCATCAAGGACAGCGTCTGAAATTTGATCAGCGACTTTATCAGGATGGCCTTCTGAAACCGATTCGGAAGTAAAAAGATAGTTGCTCATTTCGTAAGTATACTCATCTAAAATATTCAATTATAACAAAAAAATTATATTAGCTATCCTAGATAACTCGGTTATCAATATAAATAGCCTCATAGCCAACGGCTAAAAACCGTTAGTGCTGAGCATAAATAAATAGAGTGAAAACGCATATCTATCACCTTGATTTTTAACCGGACTCAGGTTGCGTATTCGCCCGAATATCTGATTCACTGAGAGTAGGCACGCACAATTCGATGAACCGATACGCATAGCCGCGTAAATAATGGTTTTCGCGAATCGCAATATAGGTTGTATTTTTCTCAAAGAGATGGGGCGCTTCGAGCTTGACTAATTGAAAATCTCGTTCCGGCATAAAGGCGACTGAAGCAATAATTCCAACGCCGAGTCCAAGGGTTACATAAGTTTTGATTACATCCGCATCCAATGCTGACATGGCAATTTCAGGAACTAGATTTGCTTGTTCAAACGCCCGATCGACACGAGAGCGACCAGTAAATCCCTGATGATAGGTGATGATAGGGAATTCAGCGATAGCCGCTAATGTCAGAGGCTGAATCGATTGTAGCGGATGACCACTCGGTACAATAATCACATGATGCCAAGTATAAAATGGGAATGAAATCAATTCATCGGTGTTTTTCACCGCTTCAGTGGCAATGCCAATATCAGCCTGCCCATCAAGTAGCATAGCAACGATTTCATCAGGACTTGATTGGTGTAAAATCAAATGGACCTTAGGAAATAACTGTTTAAATTCGCGGATGACGCGCGGTAAGGCATATTGGGCTTGAGTGTGAGTGGTGGCAACGGTTAATTGGCCCTGGTCATGCTGGCTAAACTGCTCCGCCAAGCGTTTGATATTTTTCGTATCGAGCAAAATCCGTTCCACAATTTTCACGAGTTCTTTACCCGGTTCAGTGAGTCCGATCAGTCGCTTACCTTTGCGAATAAACAAATCGATGCCCAATTCATCTTCCAAGTCCATGATATGCTTGCTTACACCTGATTGGGAGGTAAATAATGCATTGGCGACCTCGGTCAGATTATAATTCTGACGTACTGTTTCACTAATGATACGAAGTTGTTGAAAATTCAAAAATATGCCTTATTCATCGTTGGTTTTGTGCAAGTATAGCTATTGTACTCGTGCATTGGATTAGGGAACAAATTGAATTGGTGCATTACGCAAACAATCAAAAAAGTAATGAATCATGGCCAAAACTAAAGCAAACAACGAAGAACCATTAGAAAAACAGCTCTGGAAAGCTGCTGACAAGTTACGTAAAAATATCGACGCGGCGGAATACAAGCATGTGGTGCTGGGGTTGATGTTCCTCAAATACATCTCCGATGCGTTCGGCGAACTCCATGATCGGCTCAAAGCGGGGGAGGGTGATCTGGCCGGCGCCGATCCGGAAGACAAGGACGAATACCAGGCGGAAAATGTCTTCTTTGTTCCTGCCGAAGCGCGCTGGCCGTATTTGGTGACGCACGCCAAGCAACCCGACATCGGTACCCATGTCGACGCCGCGATGGACGCGATTGAAAAGGAAAATCCCTCGCTTAGAGGCGTGCTGCCAAAAGTCTACGCGCGGCAAAACCTCGATCCTACCAGCCTGGGTGAATTGATCGACCTGATCGGCAATATTGCGCTCGGCGATGCCAAAGCGCGTAGTCAAGACGTACTCGGTCATGTGTTCGAATATTTCCTCGGGGAATTCGCGCTGGCCGAAGGCAAGCAAGGCGGCCAGTTCTACACCCCGCGCAGCATCGTCGAACTGCTGGTGAATATGCTGGAGCCGTATAGAGGACGGGTATTTGATCCATGCTGTGGGTCGGGGGGAATGTTCGTGCAATCGGAGAAGTTTGTCGAAGAACACCAAGGCCGCGTCGACGATATTTCAATCTACGGGCAGGAAAGCAACCAGACCACCTGGCGGTTGGCGAAAATGAACCTCGCCATCCGTGGCATCGACAGCTCGCAAGTCAAATGGAACAACGAAGGCTCGTTTCTGAACGACGCCCACAAAGACCTGAAAGCCGATTTCATCATCGCCAACCCGCCGTTCAACGTCAGCGACTGGAGCGGCGAACAACTGCGCGGCGACGCGCGCTGGCAATACGGCACCCCGCCGCCCGGCAACGCCAATTTTGCTTGGTTGCAGCATTTCGTCTATCACCTATCGCCCACCGGCATTGCCGGGGTGGTCTTGGCGAAAGGCGCGCTCACCTCTAAAACCTCCGGCGAAGGCGACATCCGCAAAAACCTCGTTGCAGAAGGCAATCTGATCGACTGCATCGTCAATTTGCCTGCCAAATTGTTTCTGAACACGCAGATTCCGGCGGCATTGTGGTTTTTGAATCGGAATCGTGCGGGAATGGATATTGGGGGGCATGCGGGAATAACCGCCGGGGCAAATGATGTACGGGCAAATAACGTTGGGGCAAATAATCATTTGCCCCTACAACACCATCCGCGCAAAAATGAAATTCTGTTCATCGACGCGCGCAACCTCGGCCACCTGATCAACCGCCGCACGCGCGAATTGTCACACGACGATATTCAACAAATCGCCAGCACCTACCACGCCTGGCGCACCCCCGCCGACATTCTCGCGCAGGCGGAAATCCAGCCGTATGAAGATATCAAAGGCTTCTGTGCCTCAGTGCCGATTTCGCGCGTCGCCGAACTGGATTACGTGCTGACACCGGGACGGTACGTCGGCCTGCCGGACGAAGAAGACGATTTCAATTTCCCCGAACGGTTTGCCGCGTTGAAGGCGGAATTTGAAGCGCAGTTGCAGGAAGAAGCAGCGTTGAATCGGGCAATTGTGGAGAGTTTGGCGAGCGTTGTTATCAATGAATAGAAATTTTGTGCCTATTGTTGAAGTCGTTAAATCAGCTAGCACAGGACTAGATGCGATCAAGCGCGCCCCTATAGTCGATAAAGATACTGGTATTAAATGTCTACGAATACAAGATGTATCGCAGAGGAAAAAATACGATGATTGGGGTAACACTGAAATTGAGAAAAGAAATTTTGAAAAATTTCAATTAAAAACAAATGACATCATTGTTGCCAGAACGGGTGCATCAATTGGTGTAAATTTAATAATTAAAGAGAATTTAAATTCTGTACTGAATAATGGTCTTATTCGAATAAGAGTTGATTTCGCCTCCGTCCTCAGCAGCCTGGACGACAAAATCGACCTGCTGCACCGCCAGAACAAAACCCTCGAAGCCATGGCTGAAACGCTGTTTAGGCAGTGGTTTGTGGAGGAAGCGGAAGATTGCAAAACTGGGAAACTTAGTGATGAATTTGAATTCACAATGGGACAATCACCAATGGGTGCCTCATTCAATGAAGAAGGAATTGGAGTACCCATGTTTCAAGGTAATGCTGATTTTGAGTTTCGATTTCCTAAAGAGCAAGTTTATTAATGGAACATACATGATTTGCACAAAATTCGCCATGCTTAGAAAATGGCAACCAGTAGGCGCCCATAACTATGGCGCAAAAAATGCTGCATGGGGTTCAACTGAATTTAGTGATGCGCCCAAAAAAGGTAACTTCTACCTATACATATTTCATGCTCATTCTCTATGCAAGAAACAAAAATTCAATGATGAGGGAACTGTTTTTGGATCAATTAGCAAATCTGACTTTGTCGATCACTTGAATTCCTTCAAATTAGAACTCATTACTGAACTTTGAGAAGTCAAAAATGCCAATAATTGACAAGATTATTACGAATTGCACTCGGATCCACACCCTCGAAACCCTCCGCGACACCTTGCTCCCCAAATTGATGAGCGGCGAGGTGCGGGTTGATTATCCGTAGGGGCAAATAATCATTTGCCCCAACAACCCGCATAAAAATATGAATACGCGAGACCAGATTACTATTTATCAATCCGCCGATGGCAGCGTGCAGCTTGAGGTTACGCTGGATCAAGACACGGTTTGGTTGACTCAGCGCCAACTGTCGGTTTTGTTTGAAAAGGATGTGCGCACCATCAATGAGCATATTCGCAATGTGCTTGCGGAACAGGAGCTCGCGGCTGAGGCAACTATCCGGAAATTCCGGATAGTTCAACAGGAAGGCGAACGCAAGGTAAACCGCGAGATTGAACATTACAATCTGGATATGATCATTTCCGTCGGTTATCGCGTCAATTCCAAAAAAGGCACGCAATTCCGCATCTGGGCCAGCAATATTCTCAGACGTTACCTGGTGCAAGGTTATGCGCTGAATGAACAGAAACTTCAGATGCAACAGCAAAAACTCACGGATTTAAAACAAGCGATTGCGTTGTCGTCACGTCTGTTCCAGCAGCAAGACCTGACCGTTTCCGAATCGCAAGGTATCTTGTCGATCCTGGAAAAATACAGCCATGCGCTAACGGTGCTGGACGATTACGATCATCAGCGTTTACAAGTGACCGGAATCCAGCAAGCCGGACAGCACAAAATTTCCTATGATGAAGCGATCCAGCAAATCCGGTTGTGGCGTGAACAGGAGAAACTGGGTGGATTGTTCGGCAACGAAAAAGACGATTCCTTCAAAAGCTCGTTGGAAACCATTTACCAAACGTTTGGCGGCACAGAACTCTATCCCAGTATTGAAGAAAAAGCGGCTAATCTGTTGTATTTCATCGTCAAGAATCATTCTTTTTCCGATGGCAACAAACGCATTGCCGCCGCGCTGTTTGTCTGGTTTCTGGCGCGTCATGATTATCTGCTTAACGCGGATGGAGAAAAGCGTATCGCTGATAATGCCCTGGTTGCGTTTACCCTGCTGATTGCCGAGAGCAAACCCGAGGAAAAAGACACGATGGTGAAAGTCATCATCAATTTGATCAATGGCAATAATCCGTAGGGGCAAATGATTATTTGCCCTACCATCCCAACAATAACCCGAACACCATGATCAACAACCCAACCAGCCATCGCCGCAAATCGATTCGATTGCAGGGGTATGATTATTCACAGGCTGGTTTGTATTTTATTACTGTTTGCACACACAACCAGGTGCCATTATTTGGGGAAATTGTTGATGGGGTTATGGTGTTGAATGCAGCGGGTCAGATCGTAGAAAAATGCTGGTGTGCGATACCCGAGCATTTCCCGCAGGTTACAGTGGATAAATTCGTGGTGATGCCCAATCATGTGCATGGGATTATTACCATCGGGGAAAATAACGTTGGGGCAAATGATGTACGCGCAAATAATGTACGGGCAAATGATTATTTGCCCCTACCATCCAACGAAACACCCCGGTCATCGCAACATGGCACATCCCGCACCATTGGATCGATGGTGCGGGGGTTCAAAATTGGCGTTACCCGGTGGTTTCGCGCCAAAACGGATATTCATAAAGTTTGGCAGCGCAATTATTACGAACATATCATTCGCAATGAGGATAGTTACCTGAAAATCGCGGAATATATTCAAACTAATCCGCAGCGCTGGGAAATCGATACTTATTATGTTTAAGGGCTAATGATTATTTGCCCTTAAACTTGTCTTCGTGCACAATAAAGCGCATCATTCGATGACATATTTGGAGATAAGGCATGAGAACTACCATTGTATTGGATGATGAATTACTGGAGAAAGCGCAAGCCCTGACCCATGTTCAGGAAAATCAGCCTTGGTTAAAGAAGCCTTGAAAGCCCTGATCGAGCGGGAAAGTGCCAAAAGGTTGGCTAATTTGGGTGGCTCTGAACCGCAACTGGAAGCCATTCCCCGCCGACAAACCAGCGAATAACTGCCGGAATGATTCTGGTCGATACCTCGGTCTGGATTAACCATCTGCGCAATAACGATCCGTATTTAGTCCGCCTGCTGACTGAGAACAGCGTATTAGGTCATCCCTTTGTTCGTGGCGAGCTGGCGCTGGGCAACTTGCGCCAACGTGAAATCATTCTGGCTGCGCTGGATAACCTGGCCCAGGCTCCTGTCGCTTTTACCGATGAAGTGAATTATTTCATCGAAAAACATGCTTTATATGGTTTGGGTATCGGGTTGATCGACGCGCATCTGTTAGCTTCAACGCAGTTATCCGGCAATACTCGGCTTTGGACACAGGATAAGCGGCTTCAGGCAGTTGCATTACGTCTTAATTTGGCGGCACTGGTTCACCATGTCTAAACTCAACGAATCCGCGATAGAAACCTTGGCGATCCAACTGTTCGAGCAACTCGGTTACAGCGCTATCCACGGGCCCGATATTTCCCCTGATGGGGATCATCCGGAACGCACCCGTTATGATGAGGTGCTGCTCACTGGGCGCTTAACAAGTGCGCTTAATCGCATCAATCCTGGCATGACGGACGCGGTATTACACGCTGCGTTGAAGGAAGTTGCACGTATTCATTCGCCGGAATTACTCAACAACAATGAAACCTTTCATCGCTTGTTGACCGAAGGCGTCAAAGTTAGCACGCAATACGAAGGCAACGAACGTGGCGAGATCGTCTGGTTAGTTGATTTTGATACCCCCGACCATAACGAATTTGTCGTGGCTAGCCAGTTCACGGTGATAGAAAATAACCAGAACAAGCGCCCGGATCTGGTGGTATTTGTGAATGGCATCCCGCTGGTGGTGATCGAGCTGAAAAATGCCGCCGATGAAAACGCCACGCTACAATCCGCTTTCAAGCAAATTAGCACCTACAAACAAGTCATCCCTGGTTTGTTTACTTACAATGCCTTGTTGGTGATTTCGGATGGATTGGAGGCCAAAGCCGGTTCGTTATCGGCGGGATTCAGCCGTTTCATGACGTGGAAGATTCCTGATGATGTTGACGGTATGGTAGGGGCAAATAATTATTTGCCCCAACATCATTTGCCCCCACGGGTTGAATTGGAAACGTTGATCAAGGGCATGCTCAACAAAAAAACCTTGTTGGATTTAGTGCGGCATTTTGTGGTGTTTGAAAAATCCAAGAAAGAAGATCCGCAGACCGGTGTGATCAGTATCAGCACAGTGAAGAAAATTGCCGCCTATCACCAATACTACGCCGTCAATGCCGCCGTGGCTTCCACGTTGCGCGCCGCCAGATGAAGGCTCAGCTTCCAAAGTCATGCAAAACCCGACCAGTTATGGGCTGCCGGATGTGACGCAGCAACCCAAGGGCGATAAAAAGCGGGTGTTGTGTGGCACACGCAAGGCAGCGGCAAATCATTGTCGATGGTGTTTTATACCGGCAAGATCGTGCTGGCGCTGAATAATCCCACGATTGTCGTCATTACCGATCGTAACGATCTGGATGATCAGCTATTTGATACTTTTGCCGCGTGCAAACAATTGCTGCGACAAGAACCCAGGCAGGTGGAAAACCGCCAGCAATTGAAAGCGCTGTTGCGTGTCGCCTCCGGTGGCGTGATTTTCACCACGATCCAGAAATTCCAGCCAGAGGAAGGCAATGTGTATGAGGAACTCTCTGATCGCGGCAACATCGTGGTGATCGCCGATGAAGCACATCGCACACAATACGGATTCTCGGCCAAAACGGTGGATGACAAAAATGCCGACGGTAAAGTGATCGGCAAGAAAGTAGTGTACGGTTTTGCCAAGTATTTACGCGATGCGTTGCCGAATGCAACTTATCTGGGTTTTACCGGTACGCCGATTGAAAAAACCGATATCAACACGCCAGCGGTATTTGGCCATTATGTGGATATTTACGATATTGCGCAGGCGGTGGAAGACGGTGCCACGGTGCGCATCTACTATGAAAGCCGCTTGGCAAAAGTCGCGTTGAGCGAGGAAGGCCGGAAACTGATCAAAGAGCTGGATGATGGATTGGATCAGGATGAACTGACCGATACCCAGAAAGCCAAAGCCAAGTGGACGCAAATGGAAGCGCTGATCGGCAGTGAACGTCGCATCCAGAACATCGCGCAGGATTTGGTCAGCCATTTTGAAGCACGCCAGGAAGTGTTTGCCGGGAAAGGCATGATAGTGTGCATGTCGCGCCGCATTGCGACTGATCTTTATCGTGAGATCATCAAGCTGCGGCCAGCCTGGCATTCCGATGATTTGAACAAAGGCGTGATCAAAGTGGTGATGACGGCGGCTTCCTCCGATGGTCCGATCATGGCGCAACATCATACCACCAAGGAGCAGCGCAAGCTGCTGGCCGAGCGCATGAAGGATAACAATGATGAGCTAAAACTGGTGATCGTGCGCGACATGTGGCTGACTGGATTCGATGCGCCCAGTATGCACACTCTGTATATCGATAAACCCATGAAAGGCCACAACCTGATGCAAGCCATCGCACGGGTGAATCGTGTTTATGGTGACAAACCCGGTGGATTAGTGGTGGATTATCTCGGCATCGCTTCGAACTTGAAAGAAGCGTTGTCGTTTTATTCCGATGCGGGCGGCAAAGGTGACCCGGCATTGATGCAAGAACAAGCGGTGCAGCTCATGTTGGAGAAACTCGAGGTCGTATCGGCGATGTATCATGGTTTTGCGTATGAAGATTATTTTGTAGCTGATACCGCGAAAAAGCTGGTGCTGATTCTGGCTGCTGAAGATCATATTCTCGGACTGGATGATGGCAAGAAACGCTATATCAATGAAGTGACCGCATTGTCTCTGGCGTTTGCTATCGCTATTCCGCATGAACAAGCGCTGGCAGTCAAAGACGAAGTGGCTTTCTTTCAGGCCGTCAAAGCACGCTTATCCAAATTCGACAGCACCGGCAGCGGCAAAACCGATGAAGATCTCGAAACCACCATCCGGCAAGTCATCGACCGGGCGTTGGTGTCGGAACAAGTCATCGATATTTTCGATGCCGCCGGACTCAAGAAGCCGGATATTTCGATACTTTCCGAAGACTTTCTGGCAGAACTTAAAGATTATCAGCACCAGCATGTGGCTCTGGAAGTATTGAAGAAATTGCTCAATGATGAGCTGAAAGTGCGTGCCAAAACCAATCTAATGCAAAGCCGGTCTTTGATGGAAATGCTGGAAAACGCTATCAAGAAATATCACAACAAGATTTTAACGGCGGCTGAGGTCATTGAAGAACTGATCAAAATCAGTAAGGAAATCGTCGCCTCCGACAAAGAAGCCGAGAAGTTGCATTTATCCCATTATGAATATGCCTTCTACACCGCAGTTGCCAGTAACAACAGCGCACGCGAGCTGATGCAAAATGACCAATTGCGTGAATTGGCGATCGTACTGACGCAGCGAGTGCGGCAAAACGCCTCGATCGATTGGACCATCAAGGAGAGCGTGAAAGCCAAGTTGAAAGTGATCGTAAAACGTACGCTACGGCAATTCGGCTATCCGCCGGATATGCAATTACTGGCAACTGAAATGGTACTGAAGCAGGCCGAGATGATTGCAAATGAACTGGCTGCTTGAATAGCGTATTTAACCAAACGGCTTTTACAAAGAACTCAGTGTGTCAAATGGGGAAACAAATCCAGTCGGCGCGGTTTGATGAAAACACGATCACCTTTTTCCAACTGTAATCCACGGAAGCGTTCTTTGCTGATTTCTACCTGAATCAAATTTTTACCTTGATTTTCTTCACGTGCGAGTTCAAGTCGGACAATAGGCCCGACCGATAGAATATGCACGATCTGTGCAGCCAGCGCTGATTCACCATTGGGTTCTCGGTCTACCTCGATATCATGCGGTCGAACATAGGCAACGGCTGCTAAATCTTCTGCCTCAGCATGATCGGGTGCATCGATCTCGATATCACCAATCCAGGCACGACCTTTATGGACGCGGCCATGAAATAGATTCACATGCCCTAAAAATTCATAAACGAATGGATTCGCTGGTTTTTCATAAACCTTATCGGGAGTGCCAATTTGTTCGATCCGCCCCTCGTTCATGACCACAACTCGATCTGATACTTCTAGCGCTTCTTCCTGGTCGTGCGTCACGAAAACACTGGTGATATGCATATCATCGTGCAATCTTCTTAACCAGGTTCGTAATTCTTTACGTACTTTCGCATCGAGCGCGCCAAACGGTTCATCGAGTAATAATACTTTGGGTTCAACGGCGAGCGCACGCGCGAGTGCAATACGTTGGCGTTGTCCTCCAGAGAGCTGGTGAGGATAACGATCTCCTAACCAATCAAGCTGGACTAATTTGAGCAGATCCGTCACTCGTTTATTAATTTCTTCGTTATCGGGACGAACGGATTTTGGGCGCACACGCAGGCCAAATGCGACATTCTCAAAGATGGTCATATTGCGAAATAATGCATAGTGTTGAAAAACAAATCCAACCTGCCTTTCATGGATATGCTGATGCGTCGCGTCTTCATTGTTGAATAGCACCTGACCAGAATCAACCGTTTCCAGACCAGCGATCACACGCAGTAAGGTGGTTTTGCCTGATCCTGATGGACCTAGCAAAGCCAATAATTCACCTGGTTGTATATCCAAGCTAACGTTATTTAGCGCAGAAATGAGCCAAATTGTTTATTGAGATTTCTTATTTCAATGCTCATGCTTAGGCCCTTTTTGTTGAGAAACTTTTGATTCAATTCCTGTTTTGATAGCCAGTGTGATCAGCGCAAGTAACGCTAACAGAGAAGCGACCGCAAACGCTGCAGCAAAATTGTATTCGTTATATAAAATTTCGACGTGCAGCGGTAAGGTATTGGTGCTACCGCGAATATGGCCAGACACTACAGAAACCGCACCAAATTCACCCATTGCACGGGCGTTGCAGAGAATGACACCATACAGCAATCCCCATTTAATATTGGGTAAGGTAACACGCCAAAAGAGCTGCCAGCCATTAGCGCCGAGAGTGACAGCGGCCAATTCTTCCTCGGTACCTTGAGCTTGCATGAGTGGAATGAGTTCGCGTGCAATGAAGGGAACAGTAATAAAAAGAGTAGCAAGCACAATACCGGGAACTGCGAAGATGATTTTGATATCGTGCTCCGCTAACCAAGAGCCTAACCACCCTTGCATTCCAAAAACGAGCACAAAGATCAAACCCGCGATAACCGGTGAAACTGAGAAGGGCAGATCGATCAGCGTAATAAGAATGTTTTTGCCTTTGAATTCAAATTTGGCAATGGCCCAGGCCGCAGCAACGCCAAAAACCAGATTAAGTGGTACTGCAATGGCAGTCGCAGTTAACGTAAGTTTGATCGCAGCGAGTGCATCAGGATCGCTGATCGCTGCAATATAAACCGCAACGCCTTTTTTAAGTGCCTCATAAAAACGGAAATGAGCGGCACAAATAGAAATAGCGTGAGAAATATGAGCGCAACCGTAATTAGTATGTAGCGAACCGATCGGGGTTCTTGAGTAATTGCGGTGCGTTTGGTTGGATGAGAAGAGTGAGTAGTTATAGTAGCCATATATGTTTATATCAGTGCATTACGACGGCGTCCCCACCATTGCAGTAGATTAATAATAAGTAAAAGTACAAAAGAAGTGACAAGCATCACGACAGCGATTGCGGTAGCACCCGCGTAATCATATTGCTCAAGCTTGGTAATAATCAGTAATGGGGTGATTTCTGAAACCATTGGCATGTTGCCCGCGATGAAAATAACTGAACCATATTCACCGATGGCTCGAGCAAATGCTAAAGCAAAGCCGGTCATCAATGCCGGTAGAATCGTTGGGAAAATAATCCGAGCGAACGTTTGTAACCGGCTTGCGCCTAGCATTGCTGCGGCTTCTTCAAGCTCTACCTCGATATCTTCCAATATTGGCTGTACAGTGCGAACGACAAAGGGGAGTCCAATGAAGGTAAGTGCAACGAAAACTCCGATAGGGGTATAGGCTACTTTGATGCCAAGTGGCGCTAGAAATTGACCAAACCAGCCATTGCCTGCATAAAGCGCTGTTAGTGTTATCCCTGCAACGGCTGTCGGTAGTGCAAAAGGAAGATCGATCAGCGCATCAACAATTTTTTTTCCTGTGAACTGATAGCGAACTAAGACCCATGCAATTAGCAAGCCAAATATCGCATTGATTAGCGCAGCGATAAAGGAAGCTCCAAAGGTGAGTCGGTATGAAGCCATCACGCGAGGGGTGGTTACAACCATCCAGAATTCCGACCAGGTTAGTTCTGCTGCACGAATAAACGTAGCAGACAGAGGAATGAGTACAACTAAGCTCAGATAAAGCAGAGTGAAGCCGATTGCCAGATTGAATCCAGGCAATACCCTATGTTGTTTAAATTGGCTCATTTTTGAACTATCCGAAGATTATTGGATAAATCTAGAATCATCTGGCAATGGGCTATTTCAGATAAATTTGGTCGAAGATGCCGCCATCACTGAAATGAATTTGATGAATATTTTTCCAATTACCGAAGGTATCGCTTATTTTGAATAGCTTTACTTTAACGAATTGGTGCGCGTATTGGGCTGCGATAGCTTCATCGCTAGGTCGAAAATAATGCTTGGCTGCGATATGTTGGGCCTCTTCAGAGTAAAGATAATTGAGATAAGCCTCGGCAATTTTACGAGAGCCCTTTTTGTCGACTACTTTGTCGATGATTGCAACCGGAGGTTCTGCTAAAACACTGACGGAAGGAACGATAATTTCAAATTTATCATTCCCATACTCTTTGATTGCTAGATAAGCTTCATTTTCCCAAGTGACCAATACATCACCAATGCCGCGTTCTACAAAGGTGGTGGTTGAGCCACGTGCTCCTGAGTCGAGTACTGGTACATTCTTGTAGATATCAGTGACAAATTCTTGTACACGCGTTTCACCAAAATAATGTTTGCCAAATTCCCAGGCAGCTAAATAATTCCAACGTGCACCGCCGGATGTTTTAGGATTAGGGGTGATGACGGCAACACCACCATTCGCTAAATCGTGCCAATCCTTTATTCCCTTGGGGTTGCCTTTGCGCACTAAGAAAACGATAGTAGAAGTATAAGGTGCGCTATTGTGCGATAAGCGGGTTTGCCAATTTTCAGGTAATAATTTTCCATGCTCGGCAATGGCGTCGATATCACCAGCTAGCGCAAGTGTTACAACGTCGGCAGCCAAGCCATCGATTACCGAGCGTGCTTGTTTACCGGAGCCACCATGCGATTGTTGAATGGTGACTTTTTCACCACCTTTAGCTAACCAATGTTTACTAAATGCTGCATTGATTTCTTGAAAGAATTCTCTTGTGGGATCATAAGAGACATTGAGCAATGTTTTATCAGCGCGAACGGGTCCGATTATCGATAAACTGATCGCAATGATTAAAGCGGTTGACCAGGTTTGTAGTTTCATATGAGTTCCTTTTGTTTTGATTAAATGGATAAAATTGTTGTAAATCAAAGTAAACTGATTAAGACTTCAAAATATAAGAAATCGGTGTTGCCTGAGCGATGATCAACGCAAGGGTGCGCATGACCATCAGCGCAAGACGAGCTAGCAGCAATCCGATTTTTGACGAATTCACCCGCAGTGAAGTGGGTATAACCGAGTATCGTTTGAATTCTTTGTGTGGGTTGGAAGCGAATACGACCTTCAAATGCATGACCTCCAAAATCCCCGCTTTTTCCGGTACGATCCCGATTAAAACCTGGATCCTTAATTGTATTGCTGATATTGCCATTGAGAATATCGAACATGCGATCGGTGCTACTTGCTAACCAATAACCACCGTAACCCATTTCAAACCCGAGCATTGGAAGGGGTTGAAATTCGAAGCGAATCTTTGGCGCTTTCAAGTTTTCGTAGATGACATAATGATCGGCAGACCAAGGACGTGCAAACCCAAAGAAGCGGTCAAAGCGATTATCTTCACCATCATTGGGATTGCGATCACCCGATGCATATCCGTAGAATGCGCTGATACGAGGTTTCCAAGGGTGATCAAAGGTACGACCAATCTCGATGGTATAACCATGCGCATCTTGTTTTAAAGGGCAACTGAAACCGAGTTGATGATTGTAGCTTGCATCAAAATCCAAGATATAGGTTTGCCCTGGAATCCCTAACCGCCCATAGGCGCGGAAGCCGGGCATATGAATTTCACGATCTAAGCGGTTGGTTGCGGTAAAGCCATTAGGATCTGCTGTTTGCTTCTGACCCATATAGTAGGGTTGTAGCGTGATGTAGTCAGACCACTTGCGCCAGGTACCGACTGCACCGAAGAACCATAGATTCTCATTGGCTTTGTCAAATTTGGTCTGTAAGCGCATAACGGGTTGCATCCCAAAGAAGTCAAGTTCCCAATCATTAGTCTCACGACCGAGTGTTAGGCGAAAGCCTTCAAATGAGTTCGTGGTATTGCGCCATTCATTGCGTGCGATAAAACGTCGATCTGTGGTTTCGTACGCAAAACGTCCGACTCGGAAACGAATGGGGCGATCTTGGCCGCGATCATCAACACCAAGCCCCTTTTTGAAATGGAGTTCACCATACGCATTGATGAGATCGTACTCATTTCTTTCCTGATCGGTAATTGCATGCTTGTTGTTATAAACGCGTGAATCTTGAAATTCAACTGCGAATCGGAAGGGGTCCAATATATCTTTGATACCAATCCATGCACGGTTACGCAGAAAGATTGGATTATCCTCTCCACCCTCAATACGTCGAATATCATTATTACGCCATTCGTAGCGCGTGCGATGTTCCAATCCAACTTCAAGCCATGTGACATCTTTAAACGCTTCTACACCAATATCGCTTAAGCGTCGAACGTAGCGTGGTGGATCAGATTCTGGGTTAGTTGCGTAGCTATCGGAGCGTCGATGGTAGCTTGTGGACGGTTTCGCTTCCTGCGGTTTAGCAACGGCAACAACGGAAGGCGGTGTTTCAGCCGGTTTGACAGTCCATTTTTCTTGTTGACTACCATCGGGCTTCAGTGCAGGGACAGAGCTGGATGGTTTTTTAGGCTCAATTGACCATTTATCAAATGTGCCACTTCCCGCAAATTGGATTGGATTCTGAGTATTGGCTTGAGCTTCATTAAGCCAGAGTGAGGAAATTGTCACTAAGCTTATGAATATTATTGATGTTTTATGTTTAGCTAAAAAATATCTAAAGCTAGGGTAAAGGCCTGACAATTTATTAATAAGTGGTAGGAATACCAAGAATCTAAATTTAATAATGCCAATTATCAGAAGCAGAAGTAATCTCCCCGATAAAGCATAAAGTTGATGTAAGCTATCTTTAATGATTTCCATTATTTTCTCCCTGCTACCTCTCGGGTGCTTCCGGTTGAGATAGAGTTGTTTGTTATTATTCATTCTCCAGTTGTCTGGTCGAAAAATTGATTTAATTACTACTAATACAAATTCTTTAATGAGCATTAATATTTAGCGCTAGGAATAGTTTCATTAGCCTTGATGCGGATTTTTTCACGATACTCGATTTGCGTAATTTGTCCGTTGTGAATCACGATCTCTACCGAACCAAATTGAATGCTAGCGATGGCGCGTAAGATTTCGGTTTGAGCCTGCTGAGTGATCGTGTTATCCAGTTTTGTATCCATATGCTTAAATTTCTGTATTTATTAAACTTGCTTTTGAATGGGTGCCCACTTTATCAAGCATTCTATATATTTAAAAATAATATTAATTCATTTGGTTATCACTATTTTGTATAAGGATGCAACTGAGGAAACCAAGAGGCTTTTATTTAAGCTAAGTCGAGGAAGTCCGATATCAAAAAATGAGAAATAATCGTCGAAATTACTATCGTATTCTGCATGTTCAGCCGGATGCGCCACTGGAAATCATTCGTGCAAGCTATCGAGCTATGATGGGGCCACTAAAGATGCACCCAGACACAGGGGGTAACCATGAAGTAGCAGCCCTCATCAATCAGGCCTGGGAAGTATTGAGCGATCCAGCTAAACGCGCTGCATATGATCGAAAAATTGAATCAAATTTACCCAAGACGGCAAGAAAAGCTTCATCCAATCGCTTCACGCAAACGAATCAAGAAGCAAAGCATGCAGATTCAACGTATCAACGCGCTGATTGTTCATTTAATGCGCCAGCTTGTTTGTTTTGTACTACACCTCTGCCGCCAGAAATCGGACCTGAGACGTGCTGTCGCTCCTGTGGATGTCCATTAGCTCCTCCTCCGATGCCTGCTAAAATGGGTAAGGAACTATTTGGACGGCGGCGATTGCCTCGTGTGCGGCGTTCTCAATCGGTAATCGTACATGTGACTCAGGAAGGAGGGCCGCTACCAGCTAAATTACGCAATATTTCAGATAGCGGAATGAGTCTCGAGCTGGAAGCTATGGTACGTGAAGGAGAAATGATACATGTTCTTGCACACGAATTTGAAGCGCTGACGCAAGTATTAGCCGTGCGGTGGTATAGTCAGCGCTGGATTGCCAGCATGCGCCTAGTTTCAATTAAATTTGCAAAACGCCAAGGTGTTTTTATTTCAACGTATGCTTAAGCCTTAATAGGCTAGCTTTTGTATTACGATGCAAATTGGTGATCTGAATAAATTAATTACCTATTTTTTAAGTCGTTTTTTGTACGATTACTCAATATAAATTCGACTATCATGTCGGCATATTAAGCACGTAGATGTTGACTGCGTTGCTTCTACTTTTAATTAATCGCCTGATTATTTATTCATTATGCTGGAACGACATGATACTTTAGAATGCCTGAATCAAACTAGTTCACTGCGTGAGAAGTTGGTTAAAACACATATGGTGTTAAATAGCCATTTTCCATTCGTTAAACGTATTGCAGTGGCTATTTATGATCCGAAGACTTCAGTATTGAAAACTTACTTACATAGCAGCGGTAAGGAAGATCCTTTATCGCATTATCAAACTACAATCAAAGATGCTCCTTCCTTAGAAGCATTAATGAAGCAGGGAAATCCCCGTATTATTAAAAATAAAGTGACAGTAGAACGTGGGCGGCATGAGCATACTCAACGTATTGGACGCGAAGGATATGCGGCGAGTTACACATTACCTATGTTTTACAATGGCATTTTTTTTGGATTTATTTTTTTTAATTCCAGCGAAACAGATGTTTTTAATGAGACGACTCTAGAGCAACTGGATTTATATGGGCATTTGATTTCGCTCATGGTGATCAATGAAATCAATTCGGTTCAAACATTGGTTGCCGCGATTTCAACCGCTTCCCATATGACCCATTTACGCGATCCAGAAACCGGTAGCCATTTAGATCGCATGTCACGTTACGCACGACTCATTGCAAAATCACTTGCAGAACGATATCAGCTCGATGACGAATATATCGAGCGGGTATTTATGTTTTCACCGTTACACGATATTGGGAAGCTTGGTATACCAGACCAAATCTTGTTGAAACCAGGAAAATTGACCGAAGAAGAGCAAATGATCATGCGTACTCATGCTACCAAAGGTCGAGAAATGATCGACAATATGTTGGCTAACTTTGGCTTTGATAGCATTCCGGATGTCGATATCTTGCGTAATATTGCTCAATTTCATCATGAAAGTATCAATGGGCGAGGTTATCCTGCTGGGTTATCCGGCAATTCAATACCGCTCGAAGCGAGAATCGTGGCTGTAGCAGATGTATTCGACGCGTTAACCAGTTGCCGTCCTTATAAAAAAGCGTGGAGTAACGAAGAAGCATTTGCAATGTTGAAACGTATGTCTGGTGAGAAACTCGATACAGACTGCGTTAGAGCGCTCATCGATCAACAAGAAGAGATTGGGCAAATCCAAGAGCAATTCAAAGAAGATCCATTAGGTTAGTCAGGTGTACTAGCTCAGATCAGATCGTACAGTTACCGAATTGATTGGATGTCTGTCAGATTAGATTTGGTGTACTAGCTTAGGCCTGATCTGACAGTTACCAGTTTTAGGTGTCTGTCAGTTTAGATTTGAGCTAAATTTTTTCCGCCCAAATTGATTTGCCATCAAGTAATGTATCCAATGGTGTTCGTCCACAGCCTTTTCCTTGATGAGTTCGTTCATTGTTATAGTATTCCATCCATTCGTCTAGATCTTTCTGTAGTTCCTCCATAGTTGAATAAAGTTTCTTCCTGAATGTGATTTGATAAAACTCATTCAGAATCGTTTTGTGGAATCGTTCACAGATCCCGTTTGTTTGCGGCGACATGGCTTTTGTTTTTGTATGATCAATATCATTAATCGCCAAATATAGCTGGTAATCATGCTGTTCAACACGACCATACTCTGTACCCCTGTCCGTTAAGATACGCAACATGGGTAGTTCGTGTGCTCAAAGTATGGCAATACTTTATCATTGAGTAAGTCAGCTCTGTAATCGGTGTTTTGGTTGTATAGGTTTGGCAAAGGCTATTTTGCAGGTATCGATAAACGTTTGTTGATAAACGGCCAACGCCCTTGAGGTTCCCGACATAAAACGATCTTGTGAGCCTAGATAGCCTGGATGTGCCGTTTCATTTCCTCATCGTCGTGTCTCTTCTTTTCAGGGCCGCAACTTGCGCATCACTAAGAATAATGCCGTCATTAGCTACCTTGTCTTCGAGTGCTTTTAGCGCTTTTAAAATTCTCCAGGTTATGACGTAGCTAAATAGAGCGCACGCCACTACCCATACAAATACACTTTTCTTACGAAGCTCATTGCTGGTTCGATGCTGCCCATGTGCAGGCTGCGCAATTGCAAACCTATGACTGCTCGTTCGGTGGTGGCTTCACAACAGGTTCTTGTATTTGGGGCTCTTCGATCCTTGTCTATCAGCGCATCAAGACACCATGTTCAACAAGGTCTTGATAGCGATAAAACGTATCCCTGAGACGCCCGACTTTCAGGCCCGGATACATTACCCAATTCTTCTGCCAAATTTAATAATCCAGCTTTGTGTTTAATAATACGATTGTTAGTATGTGTCATTGAGAGTTACCTCTTTTGTTTTGATTAGATTCGATACCTTTATCAAACCCTCACTTTTGCAGGATGTGCGATCGATCGGAACTAATACAGTTAATCAAGTATTCTTAACAAGTTTTATTAGCCTGGCAAGCAGATCGAATTTTTTCTTCCATACTTGGTTGCATCCCTGCCGTGCGACCTTCTTCAAAAGCAATATTAGTAGTAACTCCTTTATGCAGTCGATAAGCTGTCCACATCGCACCGGCTCGATTGCCCGATGCACAATGCAATAAAACGGGTGTGGCTGCTTGTTCAAATGCCTTAACAAAGGTAGCTAATTGCTCAGTGTCAATTCCAGATCCAGTCACTGGGATATTGATATAAGTCATGCCTGCTGATTCTACGGCGACTTTCTCGGATGCTGTTCCTTCAGCTTCAGTGCGTAAGTCTATGATTGTTTTGAATCCATGCTGAGCAAGTTCCTGCACACTTCCTTCATCTAGCGAACCAGAAGTAGCAAGTTGTGTTGTAGCACGGTTATAGTTTTTAACGGTTTTAATTTCGTTACCAAATGGAACCTGCGTACCAGCATGAGAAGCAATCGCGAGAAGGGCTGTTAATATAAGTAAACTAGATCGGATGGTATTCATCAAAAACTCCAGTAAAAGATTAAACATAACATTTGAAAATTAACATAATTTAGTGAGAATTAAATATAAGTGCAAAAGCCTCAGGGTTTTATGATAGGAGAATCTGAACAAATAAATAAGATACACGATAACAGGGATTTGAATGAAAAAAAGTGCTTTTTTATACCATTATTTCTATTCTGATTTTGACTGCCGTCATTGTTTCAATAGTCATTACCTCCATAGAAAACAATCAGTTTGACAGGAATAGCGACTTACTTTCGAAATCAAAGTCAGCGTTATCGAGACAATCGAATATTGCGGTCATTTATTTTTCGCGCTCGGGAAATACCGCGATTATGGCGAACAAGATCGCTGAGATGTTCGATGCGGAGCTTATCGATATAGAGGCGCCCAAATATAAGATCGGATTAAAAGGATTAGCAAACGCCGCGATGTCTTTTCAGGATCAAGAAGCGGAAATAATTCCGGAAACTATCGATCTTGCCAAATACAACAAAATCTCTCTAGGTTCTCCGATATGGTTTTATCGGCCTTCTCCTCCTATCTGGAAATTTGCAGAAAATAATCGCTTCGATGGTAAGGAGGTCGTGTTTTTCAACTCTTATAACAGCAATTACGGGCAGAACCACATTGATGAATTCAAATCCCTCGTCATGAAGAATGGTGCCAAGTCATTTGAGCATAAAGCAATCATACGAGGACGCATGGGTAGTCAACTATCAACCGAGGAATTTTTGAAAGAAGTTGTAGCATTGTTTGCGGAAAACTAAACTTTAATGAGGAGAAAACCATGAGTAGAATGTCAGAATAAAGAATGTCCAACGCCATAGCGCAATTGAAGACTATCTCCGACTCGGATTATGCGAAGATAAAAGGCATGGTCAATGTTGTAAGACCTTTTAGAAGCGTTCTTCATAAAACACCTGATGATTATGGTATGACGGGATGGGAAGATATAGCAAAGCTCAAATAAAGTGATTATAATCTGTAGATGACTTATCCATCATCATTTCGCTGCAAAGTTTTGTCTGTACGTAAGAAAGAAGGGCTTACAATAGCACAGACGGCAGCACGTTCTTGTGTGGGAATTGCCAGCGTGACACGCTGGGTAAAAAATCCCAATCCCAAGCAGACCCGTAACAAACCGGCGATGAAGATCGACATGATCGCGTTGGCCCGAGATGTGCGGGAGTTTCCAGACGCCTATCAAGCAGAACGAGCTCGTCGATTAGGCGTAAGCGAAAAAGGTATTGGCCATGCGCTGCGGCGTATGAACATCAGCTATAAAAAAAACACTGCGGCATCCCAAAGCGGACGAAGACAAACGGCACATCTTCCAGGAGACGATTAAGACGTACAAAGCTCAAAATCGCGTCATCGTTTATATTGACGAGAGTGGTTTTGCTCACGATATGCCACGAACACATGGGTATGCGCCCATTGGCAAGCGGTGTCACGGTGTGTGTAATTGGCATGCCAGAGGCCGCGTCAATGTGTACTAGCTCAGATCAGATCGTACAGTTACCGAATTGATTGGATGTCTGTCAGATTAGATTTGGCTCAGATTTTTGCTGTTCCAAATCGTTTTCCCACTGAGCAAAGTCTCCATAGGAGTTTTTCCATTGCAGACTTTTCCCTGATGAGTTCTTTCATTATTATAATAATCGATCCAGCTGTCTAGGTCCTTTTGCAGTGACTCCAAATCGTGATATAGCTTCTTGCGGAAAGTCACTTGATAGAATTCCTGTAAGATGGTTTTATGGAATCGCTCACAGATACCGTTGGTCTGAGGTGACATGGCTTTTGTTTTGGTATGGTCGATATCATTGATTGCCAGGTATAGCTGGTAATCATGCTGTTCAACCCGCCCGCAATACTCCGTACCTCTGTCCGTTAATATTCGCAACATGGGTAAACCCTGTGTCGCATAGAATGGCAGCACCTTGTCATTTAGGATATCGGCTGCAGTAATTGATGTTTTGGCCGTATAGAGCTTGCAATGCACTACCTTGGAGTAAGTATCAATAAAAGTTTGCTGATAAATACGACCAACACCTTTAGATTTCCCACATAGAAGGTGTCCTGTGCGCCCAAATAACCAGGATGCATCGTTTCTATTTCACCGCTGGCAATATCATCCTGTTTCTTTTTCTCCAATGCTGCGATTTGTGCGTCATTCAAAATGATGCCTTCACTGGCGATCTTGGTTTCCAGTGCAGCAAGGCGATCTTTGAAGTTTGCTAGCTGGTGGCGTAACCAGATCGAGCGCACACCACTACCTGGTACATAAATACCGCTTTTGCGTAATTCGTTGCTGTCCATGCTGGCCGGATACTCTACTGCATAGGCTACCACCGCCTGCTCAGTGGCTTCATCCACCCGATTCTTAAAGTTAGGAACACGACGATCCTGATTGATCAATGCTTCCAGACCGTTTGTCTCAACTAATTCCTGATAGCGATAAAATGTATCTCTCGAAACTCCCATTATCTTGCAGGCTTTTGAGATATTCTGAAGTTCTTCGGCAAGATTGAGCAACCCTGCTTTATGTTTGATTTTAAATTTCAACACCCATATCAAACTCGATAACGCTCTCGATTTCAAGCCCTTTGTACGATTAGATCTGAACTAATACAGTTAGGTGTTGCACTTCAAAATTGAATCCGCGAGATTCAAAATGGGTTTTTATTACTCGAATTCGCCAGCTACCTTTTTAGAAGTGGCTTGAGTTACCTCAAAGTCGGAGTAGAAAGTAGCACATTATCAGTAGTTAATTCGAAACTACCACTGAACTCATCACCGTTAACGGTATACCCATAAATACCAGCAGGTAAACCATACACATTGAGTGGAATGATTTTTTCGTAGGGGATCACTACGGTAAGGCATGTTGTATCAGGCAGAGGTGGAATAAAATCGACAACAATGTTGAAAGTCGGTGGAGGTCCATCTACGGGTCTCCAGTCAATACTATCGAATTGTGTACGAATTTTTCCCAGTTCGTTGCATGCAATATCTTCACTACTAATTTTGAGAAAAACCTGCACTGGGAATGTATCCGTAATAATAGTTTCAACTTTTGTGATGATTCCCTTGCGTATAGGATGGATGTTAACCTTCAAGAGCTTCCATCCATCAATCTGTGAGTCATATTGAAAAAGGGCATCTTGAAATAACCCCAATTGATCGGAACTATCGACAATTGGGACATTGAGGAATCCATTTAAATAGTATGGCTGGTCGCGTATTACTGCTTTTCCAGGAGTGCCTACTGTCTCACTAGACCATCCTGGTAATGGAAAAAGGATGCAAATGGTTATAAAGATTCTGAGCAAATTCATACTATAGATTCCTATTTTTTAGAAACTAAGCCATTATAGTTTACTACTGCAGTGCACTGAAAATCTCTGTTCTCCCTTAATAAAAACGCTATTGATTGCGCTTGTAGCGCCCAATTAATTCAACCTGACCAATGATATGGCCTTGCATCGCTTGTTCTAATTGTGCTTTGGTCGGTTGGTTTAAATCGGGCAATACCGTGTCCAAGGCATAAAGTTTGTGAAAGTAGCGGTGAACACCGATCGGTGGGCAAGGACCACCATAACCAGTTCGTTTCCAGTCATTGATTCCTTCCAAGGTTCCTGTAGGCAATTGAGCTGGCGTAATGGCTTCAGCTAATCCAGCGACCTGTGGCGGAATGTTATAGAGTACCCAATGTACCCAGGTCATTTTGGGCGCTGCAGGATCTGGCGCATCGGGATCATCAACGATGAGCACCAGACTTTTTGTACCTTCAGGTATACCTGACCAAGCCAAAGCGGGTGAGAGATCTTGGTTATCACAGGTAAACTGGATGGGCATCATGTCATTATGTGCAAAAGCAGGTGAAGTTAGGGTAAGCGTCATGGTATTCTCCGCATTGTTAGTGTTAGGTGAAAGTGTCGTGTCTGCCTGGGATGTTCCGACTAGCATCGTAAACCAGAGCAAGGCCAGTGCAATGCTGAAACTTTTCGATAAACTGATCTTACAATTGAGCCGGGAATAAGCAATCGAATACCCTTTCATGGTTAAACTCCTTTCTGATGACTGTAGCAAGCAAGTTGTTAGCGAAGATTATAACCTATCGTATTACTAATGAATCGTTATCTCGACGGGCCTGAATTAACTGCGCATGGTCTGCAAACTATGATGTAGAAGCAGACTGTGGTCGACAACAATCGCAGCCAATTTGATAAGATAGGCTATGCGATAAACCCATATAACATCACAGTGTTCATCAATGGATGAATAATCGATAATTTTGACAATTGAGAACATGGCTATTAATAACTTTTTCAATCACTCGGATTTTTTAAGCTGATGGTGAAGCGCTATCATTCAATGGAGCAAAACAGGGGAAAAGGGGAAATCCGTAAGCTCGTTGCTTTGTGGCAGTTCCTGAAACCCTACCAAATGCGATTCTTTCTTGCACTGATCGCCATGGTGATTGCTGCCAGTTCAGTGCTTGTGTTAGGAACCGCACTCAAACATGTTATCGACGAAGGCTATGTGCTCGGTGATATGGCAGCACTCAACCGAACTTTATCGATTGTTGCGATGGTGGCACTTGTGCAAGGAGCCGCAACCTTCATTCGCTACTATCTGTTTACCTGGGTTTGTGAGCGATTTGTAGCAGATATTCGCAAAACGGTATTCGGTCACATACTCAATCTATCCCCTGCATTTTTTGAGAAAACGCGCACTGGTGAAGTGATTTCGCGGTTGACCAACGATACCCAACGCATTGAAACCGTCGTGATCGGCGTTTTTTCCTTTGCCTTGCGTAATTTTGTGATGATGATCGGTGGCATCGTGATGCTCGCGATCACCAGTTTGAAATTGATGCTGGTCATACTCGCAGCCGTTCCGTTAGTGGTAACCCCTATCTTATTGCTGGGGCGCCGTGTTCGTAAAACGTCGGAGGAAATGCAAAATCGCATGGCGGATTCCTCCAGCTATATTGACGAAACGATACATGAGATTCGAATCGTGCAAGCTTATTCACACGAATCCGTTGATCGGATGCGTTTTGCCGAGCAAATTGAGCGCGTGTTTAAGGCCGGTATTGAAGCTGGGCGCTATCGTGCTGCGATGATTGCGAGTGTAATCGTACTGGCTTTCTCATCCATCGCATTTGTGCTTTGGATCGGTGGGCGCGCTGTCATTACCGGTGAGATTTCACCCGGTGATCTATCTGCGTTTCTATTCTATGCAATACTGGTTGCGAATGGCGTGATGGCAATTTCTGAAACATGGGGTGAATTGCAACGTGCGGCAGGCGCATCTGAGCGATTAATGGATTTGCTTTCTACTGCACCTGAGATTAAAGCGCCTCAACATCTTAAAGTATTACCAGAGAAAACCCCTTTAACCAGTGATCAGGATAATCAGTCTTACAAAGCACCGATTGGGCATGTGCGGTTTGAGCAAGTGACTTTTTATTACCCAAGTCGAACCGAGACAGCTGCATTGCAAAATTTCTCGTTGGATATTCAACCAGGAGAGGTCGTGGCATTTACAGGACCATCAGGTGCAGGCAAAACCACAGTATTTCAATTACTGTTACGCTTCTATGATCCTCAACAAGGTTGCTTGCTGGTTGAAGGGGTTGATATCCGGGAACTTGAACCTACTGCATTAAGGCAGCATTTTTCGATTGTTACACAAGAACCTATCGTTTTTGCAGATAGCGTACTGGAGAATGTGCGCTATGGTCGACCACAAGCAACGCGAAAAGAGGTTATCGATGCGTGTCAAGCAGCTTATTGCATGCAGTTTGTTGAGAAATTACCCCACGGCCTCGATACCCAACTCGGTGAACGTGGCACTAAACTCTCCGGTGGGCAGCGGCAACGTATCGCTTTGGCACGTGCATTTCTCGCCGATCGACCGATATTGTTGCTCGATGAAGCGACCTCAAGTCTCGATGCAGAGAGTGAACAAATGGTCCAACAAGCCATGGATAAGCTGAGACATACGCGAACTACGTTGGTGATTGCTCATCGTTTTTCCACGATACAATCGGCGGATCGCATCATCGTCATGGATCATGGCACTATTCAAGCGATGGGTACCCACCGCGAATTAATCGAGCAAGGAGGACTCTATGCTCGCCAAGCTGCATTACAGTTGGTCACTGAGTAAAAATTTTGAGGAAAATACATGACTTTTGAAATCGATACCATCCTTCCTCGTTTTAGACGATTGATTCCAGCCGTCGATGAGTGCTCGTTACGTATCGTTGCTGAAACCGCTGAATTTACCGCCGTCAGGCAAGATGTTGCAATGCCTTTGATGCGTGTCATCGATCATGGTGCCATGATTAGCATCCGTGATGCAGACGGATTAGGTTATGCAGCCACTTCTGATCTGAGCGATGCAGGATTGCGTGCAGCACTTGATCGGGCTCGAGATTGGGCACGTTTATCGAAGCAGCGTAGCGTGTTGAGTGATGCCATTGTGAAATTGCCGATTGCGAAAGGGCGCTATCGTTCGTCGACGACCAAATCTTTCAATTGGCACATGGGTGATCGCATCGATGTATTGATGAAAGAATCACAAGCGTGCAAGATCGATGCGCGCATCGTTGATTGGCAAGCGAGTTTGACAACGCAGCATATCCGCAGCGCGCTGATGACTGCTGATAGCCTTGCATCCGGTGATTATGTTTTGCAGGAAACGGACATTACCATTCCGGCATTGCATGTTACTGCTTATGAGGGTGGAGTCACCCAGACGCGATCTTGGGGTGGGCGGGATAATGGTTTTTGTCAGCAAGGGGGTTATGATGTATTAGAGCGCGCTGTGTTTATTGGCAGTGGGCAGCTTGCGGCGCAGGAGGCATTGCAATTATTGGCGGCACCCAATTGCCCAAGGGGAAAATTTGATTTGCTATTGATGCCCGATCAACTCATGTTGCAGATCCATGAATCGATTGGCCATCCGCTCGAACTCGATCGTATTTTAGGGGATGAGCGCAACTATGCCGGTACTAGCTTTGTAACGCTCGATATGTTTGGTTCCTATCAATATGGGTCACCATTATTGAATGTCACTTATGATCCTACTCAAGCGACTGAACTGGCTACTTTTGCGTATGACGATGAAGGCATGCAAGCTCAACGCCAATATATCATTCAGAACGGTATCTTATTGCAACCCTTGGGTGGCATGCAATCTAATCGGCGCGCTCAGCAAATGGGCTATGTGTTTGATGCCGTGGCTACATCCCGCGCCTGTGCTTGGAATCGACCACCTATCGATCGCATGAGTAATTTGAACATCGAACCGGGTACTGCAACACTCGCTGAAATGATTGCCTCAATTGAAGATGGCCTATTGATGAAAACCAACGCAAGTTGGTCGATCGATGACTCACGCAATAAATTTCAATTTGGATGTGAGTGGGGGCAGCGTATTCGTAACGGTAAACTGGCTGAAATCGTTCGTAACCCCAATTATCGCGGTATTTCCAAAACTTTCTGGCATTCATTAGTCATGGTGGGAAACGCATCGACTTTTGAAGTGATGGGAACACCTTATTGCGGCAAAGGCGAGCCGAATCAGGCGATTTGGGTTGGTCATGCGAGTCCGGCGTGTAAATTTACCGGGATCGATGTATTTGGAGCAGAGCGATGAAAGCGTATTTCTTTGAACTCGTCGATTTTGCATTGGGCCAGCTTACTGGAACAGAGGTGTTGTTGCTCAAATTCGATGGAGAGGCTTCTGATTTCGTGCGCTTTAATCACGGCCGCGTACGTCAGCCTTTGTCAGTAACGCAAAATCACCTTGCGCTAACGTTGATTCAAGATCAGCGTCAACAATGCGTCACCTTTTCTTTGACTGGTAATAAAGCAACCGATTGCGAGCTGCTGATTCAGCAATTGGGGGTGATGCGGTATCAATTGCCAAATTTGCCGATCGACCCGTATTTGCTTTATGCAACCGATAATTGTGATTCTGATCAGGTGCGCCGTGGTGTGTTGCCAACCATCGATCAAGCGATTGGCGATATCGTGGATCAAGCAGGGAGGCTCGATTTAGTGGGTATTTTATCCAGTGGACCGATCTATCGTGGTTTTGCTAACTCACTAGGGCAACGCAATTGGCACGAGGTCGATGCTTTCTTGTTCGATTGGTCTATTTATCAGGTTGCGGATAAAGCGATCAAAATGAGCTACTCAGGAACGCATTGGGATCGATCGCAGCTAAGGAGCCGAATTGAATCAGCGCGCACGCAGCTACCGTATCTCGAGAAAGCTGCAGTTAGCATTGGACCTGGGGAATATCCAGCTTATCTGAGCGCTGCCGCCGTCAATGAGTTGTTAGGGTTGCTCAATTGGAGCGGTTTTTCCGCCAAGGAGCAACATACGCAGCAAAGCGTTTTGCAAGCCTTAGTCAATAAAGAGCGAACGCTTTCTCCCCACATCACGCTACGAGAAAATACTCAGCTTGGCTTGGCGCCTGTCTTTGATAGTGTTGGTTTTGTAAAACCAGACCGGATTACGTTGATTGATGCCGGACAACATGCGAGTAGTTTAATATCGCCGCGTACTGCCAAAGAGTATGGATTACAAGCCAATGGTGCCAATGAAAGCGAAACGACACAGTCGCTCGAACTGCTACCAGGCATGCTTGATAGTGCCAACCTACTAGAACAGCTCGATGAAGGCATCTATGTCAGCAATCTGCATTATCTTAATTTCTCAGACCGTACTGCCTGCCGCATGACGGGGCTAACGCGTTTTGCAACTTTCTGGGTTGAGCAGGGGGAAATTGTGGCACCGCTCAACGTCATGCGTTTCGATGACAGTCTTTATCGGATGCTGAGTAGTCATCTCATGGGATTAACACGAGAAACTGAATGGCTACTGAGTTCAGATACCTATGGCCAGCGATCGGTACGTTCCAGCCGTGTTCCTGGTGCTTTATTATCGAAGCTGCGGTTGACGTTGTGAATAAATAAATAGATCTGTAACAGTCGATAATCAAAAATATCTAGGTAGAATTCCTCGTCACGAAGTACGAGGAATATACATTGACATGCTTATTTACGAAAAGTACATCGATATCAGAATTAAAGATGCTGCCACCAACCCTATAATGGCTATATTAACGCCCACTTGACTGCATGGCAATGATCACAGATCAAAAATTGTGGAATTTCATGCTCGTGGTTACAAGTGATATGAGCACAGCTCATATATTGACCGGTTGACTCAAGCTTGTGAACGAGCTCGCCTTGAATTAGGAAATCTAGCATGCGATAGACTGACATTACGGGCAACGATTCACTGAAGCGATCTCGATATTTTTCTGCGATTTCATACGCAGAAAGTGAGGTGGTCGAATTCAGAAGTACGATAAGCACGTTTTTACGCTTAGTCGTTAGTTTAATCCCAGCCAATTTGCAGACTTCCTGGGATTTCCTGATAATTTGATTAATATCACTCGTCATAGGCTAATGCGTGATACCGATTTATATGTGCTAACTGTAACTAACTGATCATATCGAGTGTAAGTAATAATCGAACTTCTCCTTGGTCGAGTTGCGGGGACCGATGAATGACGCCAGAGTTACCGAACGATTTTTCCCACCGATCACCCTTAAATAGGGCTATATCACCTGATTGTAAGTGAAAGCACGGTATTTTTCCTAAATACGGTTGATTACTGTACATCTCATTGTAAGTGGCAAGGTCGATTGGATCAATGTAATTACTATCCAACCACTCGGTTCCTTTGCCAAAATAAGTTGTGATCAAGCGACATAAAATACGGTCTGTGTGAAAACGAGGACACATTGCCTTTGTAAGCGCTATCAAGCGTAGGCCAATTTTTTCTTGATCGAAAAGACAGGAAAAAATTTCTACTATTGTGTATATATCTTGGATAAATACAAATTGGGAATCGTGGTACGGTAAGGACTTATTTAGTTGCTCAGTTATTGACGTGGGCGTAACAATTAAACTTAACTCGATGTTACTATGCGAATCACAAATGAATTTAGCATAGTCAGTAATCGATTTATTCAAATTCCGTTTCTGAATACAAACTGAAATATTATCATCATAGATTCGAGTTAGTACTGTTGGTTTGTGACCAGCGATACCGATCTGGTATTGTTGGTTAGATGGATTTTGGGTAGAACTCGGTGAAAGGGTTGCTAGCATTCTTATTGTTACTCCCAGGCAGGAAAAGGGTCTGCTAAAGTTGACCAATAAGTCTCTCCAGCTTTAAATTCCTGTTCGGTTAGCAAGCATTCATCTAACCATTGACGGATTGCATATTCATCGAGATTTTGTCCAATGAAAACTAATTCCTGTCGCATGTCTCCAAAGGGCTCCACCCATTGCGATCGAATCGATGCTAAATAATCTTTGTCGGTTGGCCATTCTGATTTGGGAACTGCTTTCCAAAATAGTCCACCATAGCCATAACGTGCAATACCCCCAGCTTGATTCCATTGCCCTGCACAGGCTGAGCGTGTCGCTAACCAGAAATAGCCTTTGGAACGCAGTAATTTTCCATCTTCCCAGGAGTGATGTAAAAAATCATAAAATCGTTGTGGGTGAAACGGTTTTCTCGCTTTATAAACGAAACTACTAATCCCATATTCCTCTGTTTCAGGGATGTGTTTGCCACGCAGTTCTTTGAGCCAACCTGGTGCTTGCTGGGCATGTGCAAAATTGAATTTATGGGTATCAAGAATCTTTGATAATTCAACTTGACCTTGCTTAATTGCAATAATATCTGCTTGGGTATTGAGGCAACGCAGAATGCTTTGTAGTCGAATCAGTTCATCGTGATCAATTAAATCTGTTTTGTTGATTAGGATGACATCGCTAAATTCGACTTGATCAATGAGTAAATCGGCTACACTGCGTTCATCGGCTTCTCCAAGGCTCTCGCTGGTCTCCTTTAGCATTTTCGCTTCATCATAATCGTTTAGAAAATTGACGGCGTCAACGACGGTTACCATGGTATCGAGTCGAGCAATATCCGAGAGGCTATTTTGATTTTCGTCTGCAAAAGTAAAAGTCTCAGCAATGGGTAACGGTTCTGAAATACCAGTCGACTCGATAACGAGATAATCAAACTGCTTTGTACGCGCTAATTTGTCTATTTCAATCAATAAATCTTCTCGTAATGTACAGCAAATGCAGCCGTTGCTCATCTCCACCAATTTTTGCTCGGATCGATTGATTGCAATTTCTTTCCCAACGTTAGCGGCATCGATATTGATTTCACTCATATCGTTGACGATGACAGCCACACGTTTTCCTTGCCGGTTTTGCAAGATATGATTGAGCACAGTGGTTTTGCCAGCCCCTAAGAATCCTGAGAGTACTGTAACTGGAAGTTTTGACTGATTTATTTCATGTGCATCTGAAATGTGCATGACTTATTTCCTGAATATTGTTGTTGAATTGTTTAAGCGAGTCCATGGAAGAGGCTTTCCACCATTTCACGCTCAATATCACGCGTGATAAAGACAATTTTTGAGCGATGATCATTCGTTGGCCAATTCTTGAGTGGCATGGGGGATGGAAAATATGTTGTACGCCATGAATGACCATAGGGTGTGCATAGGTTGCAATATTTAAAATTCCTTTGACACGCAGAATATGATCACCAGCCATCGTCATTAAAAAATTGAGCCAATTGAAGTAATGTTCTTCCGATATTGGTTTGCCTACCGTAAAACAGAAAGCGCGGATGTGATCATCGTGTCGATTAATATCGTGCTTGTGTGTATGATGATTTGAATTGCCGCTGGATAATAATTCTTCTTTTAACCAAGCTTGAACATCAGGCTTTTTTGTAGAGAATAATCCCAAGCTCAACAGCTTAGTTGCTTCTATTTCTCCTTGCTTTACTTTCCATTGGGCTGCTGTGGGGTTTATTTGCTTTAAGCGCTGTTGAAGTGCTTGTTGAGCATCAGGTGTGATTAGGTCAGTTTTGGTAAGAAGTAAGCAATCGGCGACCGCAGCCTGCTTGATTGCCTCAAAATAATGATCAAGTGTTTGATTACCATTGGCCATATCGATTGTCGTAACGATACCATCGAGCCTGTAGCGTTGCGTCAATTGAGAATCCATCATTAAGGTATGAATAATTGGAGCAGGGTCAGCTAACCCGGTTGTCTCAATCAGAACCCGATTAAATTGACGCTTGCCATTGCGAGCAAATCGCCAAGTAATATCACGTAAGGTTTTAGTTAGATCTCCTCGAATCGTACAACAGAGGCAGCCACTGCTCATTTCTTGAATTATATTTTCCTTACTATAAGTAACCAAAAGGTGATCCAACGCGATTTCACCAAATTCATTAATGATGACTAACGTATCAGCCATGGTGCCTTGCTGCATTATGTGGTTCAGTAAGGTGGTTTTTCCACTCCCTAAAAAACCGGTGAGGAGTGTTATCGGAATTAGTGTGGTGTTGTCAGTCATGATCAACTCGAAATTGAGATCGTATCGTTATCTTTCAATCAAGGGATTTCCTTTGCTTCAATGAGTTGAAATTGATTGTTTCCGATATGTTGAAGTTTGGCTTGATAATAACTACCTAACGCTTTAACCCGTTGTAGAGTTAACAAACCAGTTTCTGCAACAAAAATTGAATGATCGATGAATCTATCAGCAGCAGCAACAGCTAATTCGAATTGGTCGTGTTCAAGGCCGCGATTAAAAATGATGGAAATGGGAGATGTTGCAATTGATACAGAAACATCACTTTGTGGTTTGGTTTCAAATAACTTTAATTGAATTCGATAGGCACCCACGCTTCCATTTAAAGTATTGGATACATTGTAAATTGAGAAATTTAAATGCTCATGGAGTCCACCTTCATTATCGATTTCACCGATAATGGCTGACTTGTTATCTACCCCATCGGAACGAAATGAGATAATTTGATCTAGCGCGTCTTTTAGCTCAATTCTTTCTCCATTGGGTACTGTCGGTACCCACTCGCTACCATTCCAAAATAGCAATTGACCAACAGGCTGGAATTGAAGCCAGTTACCCGACGTGAAACTTCCTTTCGAAACATTAACATCTACGCCAGGATTTTCAGTATTGAAATTACCTCCTGGGAGATCGCTGAAATCAGATTCAAATGAATGACTATTTAAAAAAATCTCCGCTCCGATTTTCCAGGGCTGTATATCTCCTTCATGTTGATCTTGGTCATGATTATCTGCTGCAAAAACTGATGAAACAAAAGAACCGAATAATAGTAAGGCAATAAAATGTAATTTAAATGTTTTAAACATGCTTAGTCTCCTTGTAGGATTAGTGATAAGTTTAATAAAAGAGTTAGTTAAAAATTCCATTGATTTCTTCCAAATGAATCACATCAAACTCGTTGTTGCCTCGGCTCTGTAATGTTGCTTTAAAATATTTGTCCTTAATAAGTACCGATGGAATTACTAAGACCCCGGTAATTTCGTCATATTGAGCCGGAGTTGCGTAACGAGCTTTATCCAGTATCAACGATTCGATGACTAGGGTCTGTGTTTGCTGCGCTATCAATTGCGCGCGAAAATGTTGATCTCCGACGCGGATATCATTTAGCGTGAGGGTGCCAGTGCGGTGATCATAGATTGCTGCTAAATTGAGGGCGGTTGCAGGTGCATCGACAGGAATATTGCATAGACGCAGTGTGCAAAGTGTTTTTGCCAGGAACGCATCATTGCGAGTAATAAAGCCGTCTTTATCAACATCGAAGGCGCGATTTTTTGTATTCAGTAATTCATTGTTTTGTGCGGACAATAAAATTAAGGCGACATCAATACGATCGACATCATTATCTAAATCAACATCGCCAGGAATTGAAATGGGCAGAATGGGTTCGAGTGGCGGGTCAATATTGGTTTGATTTTCCGTCAAGGTGATTAAAGCAGTTGCAAATTGATGCGTATCTAAACCAGCATTTAGTAGTACGAGGAATGGTTCAGAAGGAAAGAAGCGCGCATTGGAAAGTAATTGTAGCTCAATCAGATATGCGCCGATGGGACCACCAATTTGATTGAGTTGATCCTCCAGAAAGAAGCTTAAATGCGTATGTAGAATACCGACAGTATTGGTAATATCGACAACGAGTTCTTTTCTACCCTGTATCCCTGCACCTGTAAAAAGCGTACTGCCATCAATACCAAAGCTTTTATCACTAAAGCAAATTAACTGTCCTGCACAGTTTGAAAAATCATTGAGGATGTCTCTACTGGCTTCCAATCCGCCAAATAGACGAATTTGTACCTGCGGCGGCGCATCATGCCAGGCGGATAGGCCTGGATCCCAATATTTCAGTTTTCCTATTGCACGATAACTGATCAATTCATTGGGTAATAACGAATTTTGGATCGATTGAAATCCAGGATTCCGGGTTTTGAAATCACCTCCAGGTAAATCCTTAAAATCTGCTGGGAAAATGAGTTTTCCTGTTGCTGCCTCGATGGGAAGAGATCCAGTTGGTAATTGAAGTGAGTCCAGTAAGTGATCCAAATCGCAGCCTACAATACCCGGTGTGCGGCAGTATCCAGCAAATAAGGCGTTTCCTTGTCCCCAAACTTCGATATCGAGATGCTGGGCATGGATAGATAGGCTAACAATCACGAGAGCGATCAGCAATTTTAGTCGCAATAAAAAGTGAATAGCCCTTATTCTTAGTTGATTTGATTGTGCTATGAACATCATCATGCTTTAGAATCCGGCGCGTAATCCCAATACAAAACTGCGTCCTGGTTCAGGTGCAAAGCTTCGTAAAAAAGAGACTGAATTACGGATTTCTTCATTGAGTAAGTTATAGCCTTTAGCAAAGAACCATAATTCACCCCATCTATCTACGGTTAGTTGATAATCAGCAGATAAAGTTAATAAATGATAGCCACGAGTAGGTGCCTCATGGAGGCCAGGGTGATTCTGTACTTCCGCGTGTGTGTAGCGCAGCGTACTGCTCCATCGATTATTGCTGAGATTTAGCTCAATGCCATAGCGCAAGGGTGGCATGCGCGGCACGTCATCTCGATCTCCTTGAGTGAATTGCCCTCGCACATAATCTGAAAATAAGCTGAGTAATACCTTATGGCCGCGTGGAAATTGATATATTGTCGTATCCAATTTTGATTCAAAGCCAGCAAATTTTGCATGTCGCTGATCGTATGCATAGATGGGTACACAATCTGCATCACTTACGCAACGTTGACGAATTACCTCATTGTCGATTTCATATACCAGCCCAGTATTGCGCAGATAAATAAAATGATCAGTCTGATTATAGTAGCCGTTGATACGAGCACTTATATGAGATGATTTCCAGTCAAAAGCGAAATCGATCATATTAACGGTCTCGTTCTTTAGTTTTGTATTACCAATTTCAAAGTTACGTGTTGCTAAGTGGGGACCAAGTGACAGTAATTCTTGAATATCTGGAGAACGTTTGGCACGATTAAGTGATAGGACGATAGCAAGATCATTAGCAGGGTTCCACTGCAAAGCGGAAGAAGCGGATATGGCACGATACTCTAGTTCTTCAGGTAACGGAACGGGAGGAAGGGCACTACCTCGTAATTTTAATTCATTAGCCTCAGGATTGACTTGAGAGTGCTCTATTCGCAATCCTCCTTTAAGTACCCAGTTATTCCAGGCATAGTTCTGCAGGGTATAGAAGCCAAATGAATCTTGGCGAGTTTCAGGAACGAATTTTTCTACACCCAACGCTGAGAAATTCCGATTAAACCACTGCGTTCCTAGTTTTCCAGTACCCTTTTCTAACCAGCGATGGGTTAATTCAATACGGCCTTCGCCTACTTTGTTTTTGAATTGAGTGAATGGTATACCCCCTTCATTCTCGGTATGCTGATAATCAACTAAGCCATATCGGAAATGGATACTTTCGACTCTAGGCATCGGTTCAAACCATTCATATTTGAAATCATATCGGGTCTGCTGTTGAGAGATTCGGATATGGGGAAATAAGGCTTGATGACCAAAGATATCTTGGAACCCAGTCAAGTCCTTAATACGAGGGAGGATAGTCTCAAGGCCGTGGAGATTGTTGGGGTCTAGATGGTGATTACCTCCTGGGACACCATAATGGTTATCAGTATGGCTAATGGAAAAGCCTGCTATTGCACTATCGCCAAGCCAAGATGCGCCAATATAACCTCCGGAGCCCTGACTATCAGTATTGGGTATCTTTCCAGCACTGTTTTGTATATTCGAGAGACCAAATTGTTGTTTAACATAATCTTCGTCAATCGCTTTGCCTGGAATCTGAGTATCGTCGCGCTTTCGAAAGAACCCCCCTAAATTCAGTGCAAATGCATCTTTTCCTAAATTCAACTTAATGGCCGAATGAGTGCCATTTCCATTGGTATCGTAGCGAGTTTCAGTTGAACCTTTAATACGATTTTTAGGGGCTTGATCGGGGATGCGAAAGTCTTTGACGTCGATGATTCCTCCAATTGCGCTACTTCCATAGCGAATGGTTTCCGGACCTCTTATGACAGTAATTTCCTCGGCGAATATCGTATCAACTGCTACCGCATGATCAGGGCTTAAGCTAGAAGCGTCATGTGTTCCGATTCCATTTTGAAGCATCCTAACTCTAGATCCGCTAAAACCACGAATGACAGGAATACCTACCCCTGAACCAAATGAGGCATTACTTACGCCTAGCTCTTCTTGAAGCGTATGACCAAGCGTGTCGCTAAGTTGCCTCCGCAAATTTTTACCCTTGAGATGCGTTGTGCTTGATATGGGATTTTCTTGTAATGAATTACCAATGACTTCGATGGGTTTGAGCGAAGTTATTGATCGATTACTAGCAGTTGCATCTATTTCTCCAGCGTTAGGCGGTAGTTTGAGTTGATTGGCTAATGCTTGCGATTGACTAACCATTAACATGATCGAAATTATTGTGTTGGATAGAATCTTATGAATGAGTTGATTTAGCCGAGACGGAATTCCAGTCAAAAAATGCTTGCAAAGTAAAGCATGCTGAATGTTGTGCATGTTTTTTCATTTTTTTTAAATGCAAGCAAGATAAATAATATGTTATATCATAACATTTATAAAATAATTAGCTATTGGTATTTTTAAAGATACAAACTAGCAGGGGCTATTTAATGAGCTGCTATGGCTCACTCGTGAGTTCATCAGGTTGTTTTTTTCAGTACCATTCAGATGGAGTTTGCAACCTTGGAATGGGTAGATTGGTTTAATAATCGCCGATTACTGGAGCCGATTGGGAATATTCCACCGGCTGAATTTGAAAAGGCACATTATTGCCAATTAGAGGAGTCAGCTAATGTGGCTTGACTCAAACTAAAAAGTTTCCGGAAAACCCGGGGCGATTCACTGCATGAATCTGAAAAAAGCCGCCAACAGAATCTTCGTAGATCAACCATTAAGGGGGGGAGCAATCCGTCCAAATGTTGCATAAGGAAGGGAAAACTCCCCTAAAAAAGGAGAAAAACTTTACTTTCTACCAAGATGACGTGCAACCAGCGTCATTTGGAAATTTTTCTCTGCTATCACAGCAAATTTACGCAGCTATGCTGAGGTCTTTTTCTTCATGTTGAAGGGTAGGCTGGCCATAATGTAGTCGGCGCACAGATCCGAGTGCTGGTCACCGCTGAAAGTGTCGGTCGGGTTCCTTACTGGAGTCGAAGTTCATGCCGCGAATGGCCATGTTCATGGAGACGAGGCGCTATGGTAGCGAGGTTGACCTCTTGCCCACAAACTGGAATCTAACCGATACGGCCACCGTGTTCTTCGACAAAGTGCTCGCTTTGCACAAAGAGACCGCCAAAGATACAGCAGGGATCGTAGGCGTGGCTTTGGAAAGGTTCGAGCATTTCAACGATGAGCTTTTTGGACATGGAGATTGTGAGGGCTATCTACCGTAATGAAATGATGACAGTAAGCATGATGTGGCTAATGTTTTCAAAGCCTATCGAATGTGATGGCATTTTATGACACTCTGCTTGTATTCTAACAGGTTTGACAATCGCACAAGCCTAGGATAACTTGGATTCCTACCTTTGTGGTAGAGGGCAGTTATCAATCCCATTCTGAAAACTTTAATCAACCATGACTTATCTTTGTAATCAGCCCGATGCATTTGTAGACGAGATGATCCAAGGATTTGCCGCAGCGCATCGCGATCTCATTGTTGCAGTCGACGGCGGTGTGGTGCGTCGTCACCCAGCAGAACCCGGACAGGTAGTTGTTGTCATCGGCGGGGGTTCTGGCCATTATCCAGCGTTTGGAGGATTGGTAGGATCTGGGTTGGCACATGGTGCTGCAATGGGTAATGTGTTTGCATCTCCTTCTGCACAGCAAATCTATCATGTTGCGCTGGCTGCGCATGCAGGGGGTGGCATTATGTTCTGCTTGGCCAATTATGCAGGTGATGTGCTCAATTTCAATCAGGCACAAGCGCGTTTGCAAGCACAGGGAATCGATGTGCTTGCAGTGGTGGTGACCGATGATATTGCCTCAGCACCATTAGCGGAGCATCCGCTACGTCGCGGTATTGCCGGAGCATTACCGGTATTCAAGGTAGCAGCCGCAGCGGCTGATAGGGGAAAATCGTTAGATGAAGTGTGTCGCATTGCCAATGAAGCTAATGCGCGTGTTCGTACCTTGGGCGTGGCATTTTCTGGTTGTACACTCCCCGGTGCTCAAAAACCGCTATTTTATGTCGAGCACGGAAAGTTGGCGGTTGGTATGGGAATCCATGGGGAACCAGGTCTCTATCAGCAGGAGGCGCTTCTAGCCGATGATCTGGCTGAAATGCTAGTCGAGAAGTTGCTGCAGGATATTTCACCGGCTGGCGATCTGCCTAAAGGTACCCGTATCAGTGTGCTATTGAACAGTTTGGGTAGCGTAGCGCAGGAAGAATTGTTTGTCGTTTATCGCAAGGTTGATCAGTTATTGCACAGCCGTGGATTGATTATCGTTGAACCGGTGGTCGATCGTGTTATTACCAGCTTTGATATGGCAGGTATTTCATTGACATTATTCTGGCTGAGTGATGAACTCGAAACTTATTGGAGAGCCCCAACTGATACGCCTGCTTTTAAGCGGGGCGCTATTTCACGATCTGCACTAGCGACCGATGCTGTAATGATTGCGCAGGCTGCAGTGGTCAGCCAGTCGGTGACCCCGGGTTCTTATGCTTCACAACGGATTGCAGCGATCATGCTGGAGATTTTTGTATCGGCCAAGAAAATCATTGAAGCGCAACAGGAAGAACTTGGGCGTTTGGATGCCGTGGCGGGTGATGGTGATCATGGTATCGGTATGCTCAGAGGAGTATCAGCAGCGCTTGATGCTGCCCAAGGAGCTCACGATGCACAGGCAGGTGCAGACACATTGTTGACGTTGGCTGGCGAAGCTTGGGCTGCGCGTGCTGGAGGTACGTCAGGCGCATTGTGGGGCGTCATGCTGAGCACACTGGGGCATGAATTGGGCGATACCGACGCACCTGACCTCACTATGGTTGCAAGCGGTGTCGCTGCTGCGCTGCGCGAAGTAGTGCAATGCGGAAAAGCCCAGCTTGGTGATAAGACGATTGTGGATGTGTTGCAGCCTTTCTCTGCGAAACTTGATCAAGCGACAGCACGAGGCGTCTCAGTGGCGACTGCGTGGCAAGATGCCGCTGATATTGCGAATACGGCTGCGCAACGAACCCAGGATTTACTGCCGCGAATTGGTCGCGCGCGTCCTCACGCAGAAAAGAGCATCGGCACACCTGATCCTGGCGCTATTTCATTGGCGATGATGATCACCGCAGCGGGTGAAGTGATCCGCAGGCATTGTGTCTAAATTGTTTTTGAGCAGAAACGCGATAGATCTTTTGGAGTATCTTGTTTCTTACCAAACAAGATGAGCATTATTTAGGTATCTTCACTGTGTTAATTGGGAGAGGGGCTCTATGTCATTTCCAGATAATCTAAGTGTTATCACGTGTCGATGTGTTCTTGAAGCCAAAAAACCGGTGTTGTTTGTTTCACATTCAGGTGGTGATTGGCAAATGTATTGCGACGATGCGAACCACGACTTCGAAGATGAAGAGGCAATAAAAAGTGAATTGATTGTGGTCCATGTTGCTCATCTTGTGGCACAAGACGCAACATTAAACGATATCGCAGATTTACCGGTTGATATGGGTGCTGAGCGTTCACAAATTAGTGGTTCTTGGATCCGTTTTGAAAATACTGATGAAGTGTAACGGCATTTGTTAACTTCCCTAGCGCTGACCTCTTTGGCCGTTGCTTATCTAAACATTATCTGTTTCAGAACCCCAAGTTAAGGTATGGTAATCAAAGTGCTGGCGAGCAGTCGGTTTGATAATTTCAAAAAAAGGGGAAATATCAAAGTCACGAGGGGTATATAAGCTATGATTCCGGATATGATAGATTTCAGCATGACAATCGGCGTGCATGGGACTATCTGACCACGTTCTTTCTATCTCAGGTAGGATAGGGTAGTGAATAGACATAAATGCCTGGGCAATGAGCGTCGAACAAATCGCGCGAGTTGGATCTCCACTGCCAAGCGCGAGCAATCTTCTTCGGAATCGCGTCGGAATGGAAGGGGCTGGAAATAAATATCGTGCTAGATCAAATATATTCTTTAAATCATATTGTTGACCAATACGTGAAATTGCATAATCGACAAGACGTTTCCGATCATCATCATTTAAGCCGATAGGACGGCAAATTCGCGTATGCATTTGGGCGTACTGTTCAATGGTTACTGGACGTATGCCCTCTTTGAGATCCGCTTCAACCAGTGCCTGCTGCAATTTCCATGGGGGGGCGTTAGACAATGCATTTCCAATATATAACGCGGCATGCGACCAATTCGATTGTGTCAGGTACTTGATGACGGTGCTGATCCGGGTATTGCCTTCGACTAGGAGTACATCAGCGGGTCGGAGGTTAGCTAATAATTGTTCTTGAGTGATCATTGCCACCTGAATACTCTGTCTTACTGGCTTTAATAAGAATTCCACTAACCCATGACTAATCCGTTTGGTAACTATTTCCATGGTGTATCTTTTAAAGCACAGTGTGGATGATCAATGGGTTGAGTATCTTATGTATTAGAAATAGCATAATCTCCCTGGTATAAACTAATGGCAGCTAAGTTCATTTAATTTCCGGGCTATAAACTGCGTAGAAACCGTATGGGTGCTGGATGAGCTGGATTGTGTTTTGACAAAATGCAGTGTTCTGATGAGCGCGATAAAGCGTTGTGCTTTCCTGACATTTCTTTGATGGAGTAATTCTTGCTGCTCTATCATCCAAAAAAGAAAATAGCGCATATTTTCATGTGAAGATTCATCCGATTTGTGATCATCATTATTATCGTCATTCATGGCATAAATTACTTAGGTTATAGATGAGGATTTTGCGCGATTCCAGCTAATTAAATCTGTACAAGATTTCGATACTAAACTTCGATAATCTCAAAATCATGCGTGATATTAGCGGTACTTCTCAGCATAATCGAGGCTGAACAATATTTTTCAGCGGAGAGGTCGATGGCTCGTTCGATGTGGTGAGCCGCTAAATTTTTCCCGGATACGATGAAGTGGAGATGAATTTGGGTAAAAACTTTAGGATCTTCCGGTGCACGTTTTGCATCGATTTCGATTAAACAATCCGTTACCTGGTGCCTTCCCTTCTGTAATATCATCACCACATCAAACGCAGTACATCCACCCAGACCAAGTAAAATCATTTCCATAGGCCGTGGACCTAAATTACGCCCACCTGCTTCAGGTGCGCCATCCATAATTAGCGTATACCCGCTTTCTGTTTCCCCGGTGAAACTAACACCATCTTGCCATTTTATTTTAGCTTTCATTATTTTTCTAGGATTGACTGGTTCTTGTTAAGTTTGAAGTATACCCTGTTCAATTGATTTTGTTTGATTGTGCTGGGAAAAACGCAACCCGTATTGTAAGAACTCATCCCAGACTTCGCCTTGCTTAACTCCTTTGATTATTTTGTCGATCAGCGCAGCATGAGTGATACCTTCTATCAACAGGGGAGGTAAATAGCGTTTCATGGCTGAAGATAGTAGTGCTTGTTGCTGACCCCAGACTCGAAATTCTTTGAATAAATGGCCTAGCGATTTTCCATCACTGACACCGCGATGCAGTGAAAACAGTTTTCGCAGTGGATCGACGAGGACACTTAAGACCAACGGTGGAGCAACACCTTCATTTTGCAGATTCTTCAACATATGTGTGAAGCGAATGATGTCACCGGTGAGCATGGCCTCTGGTAAATCAAATACATCATGCCGTGCGACGTCATACACAGCGTTTCTGACTTGCTTAAAAGAAAGCGGCCCTTCGGGATAAAGTAATCCAAGCTTGAGAATTTCTTGTTGTGCAGCCAGTAAATTCCCTTCTACGTTATCGACTAACAACTGTAATGCATCGGGAGCAAGCGTTTGCTTTTGTGCATGGAATCGCTGCTGAATCCATTGCGGGAGTTGAGTGCGTTCGATCGAATCGATCATTACGATCACGCCTTGGTTATCTAGTGCGGTAAACCATTTACTTGCTTGGGTTTTTTTATCGATTGTCGGTAATGTTACGATAAGCCATAAATCAGGTGAGAAATTGTCGAAAAAGGCTAAGAGTGCGGCATTGCCATCATTTCCTATTTTGCCCGTCGGAATCCGCAGATCAAGCAATTTACGTGTGCTAAACAAAGAGCATTGGTCACCCCATTGGGCGATTTTGCCCCAGTCGAAGCGGTGATCAACCGTAAGAATTTCCCGCTCAATCGCACCTTGTCGATAGAGGTAACGGCGAATAGTGTCTCCCGCTTCGATCGACAATAAGGGCTCATTTCCCATGATCGTAAAACACTGGTTTTGTTGCTTTTTCAATAATTGAGGGAGTTGCTCGGGTTTGATTCGCATATATCAATACAGGAAGAATTAAGTCTAAATTTAAATGAAATGAAGTTATTGGTACAGTCGTTAGTATTTTTGTCAAGGATATTTACAAACTTAAAGCCAAAATAGACGTTCTATTCTAAGATTCCATTCTATATCAATTAATTACAATGGTTGGCCTAGATTTTGCATTACTTCACGATCACCAGGAGATTGATTTTATATTTTAAGTATGGAGAGACATGATGAGAAAGCAAAGAATTGCCAGTTTTTTTATGCTACTAACGCTGTTGATCAGCTATAAACAGTTGCTAGCTGTGCCCGTTAGCTTGGAGTTGGCTTTGTTGGTGGATGTATCACGGAGTGTAGATGCCTCTGAATATGCACAACAAAAAAATGGCTATGTTAACGCATTTAAAGATCCAGTTATCCAAGATGCGATTGCTTCATTTGCAGGGGTTGGTGGTATTGCGGTGACTTATATTGAATGGTCGGGTGCCAATCAACAATCGGTTAGGGTAGGGTGGACACAAATCACTAATGCAGCGAGCTCCAACGCATTTGCCGATGCAATTGATAATGTCGACCGTGCTTTTGGGTTAGGTGGAGGCACAGCTCCCGGAAGCGCAATTCAGTTTGTTACGCCTAAATTTAGTGATAATGGTTTTGAAGGGAATCGGTGGGTAATCGATGTATCTGGTGACGGTATTCGGAATACAGGAATGCAAACCTCGGTAGCACGTGATCATTTTCTTGATTTAGAGGTAGTAGGAGAGGGGTTAACCAAAACAATAAATGGCTTACCCATCGATAACACCGATTTGGGTTTCTTGGGCTTGGCCGATTGGTTTCAAGACAATATTGTGGGTGGTCCCAATTCGTTCTTGATTGCCGCAGAAGGAGGGTTTGATAGCTTTAGCAATGCGGTAAAAGCAAAAATTGGGAGAGAAATCAGTGAGCCGCCTACCAACGTGGTTTTCGAACCTACGAGTTTATCTTTGGTATTAATTGGGTTAATTGGGCTCTATTTTGTAGCTTTTCAACCGGGAAGAATGCCAATTCAGGCTTAATTACTGGGAAGGGGTCTCATTCGCATGCTGTTGAATAGCTATCTGCATTGCTGCTACAGCGCTCGGAACAGGCTCAGATGCTCATTGGTTGCGCATAAACCGCGTTTTCTCGCTCGTTCTTACTTTGTATCGGCTACCTACTAAACGTTTTTCAACAACCTGCTAGTTATTTTTAGATGTGGTTCTGATAGCAGCAAGTCGGCGGATGATTTGTTGCACCGCATCGATTTGCATATCTTTATAGAGCATTTCTTCCTCAGCTTGCTTAGCGAGTACCTGTGCATCGAGAAAGGGTAGTACGCGCGTTAAGTTAATTTCGTCGATTGGAGCAATTTCAGCGCCTTGTGGGTCAACCAGTCGAATAGCAACACGATAGCCAAGTTGAAATTCTCTTACCCGCCCGCCAGTAGAAAGCGAGAGTATTTTTTTTTCGTTATTGGTGCTTATGGTCTGAAGGATAGCCTGCGCATTTTCAGGAGATCCAACGATTTTGGTATCGGTTCCAGCGCGAATCGCGCGTTCCACATCGATTCCAATTGGATTGCCTGGGGGAGCTGTTACATGAATTGTTTCAAAGGGAAGATTAGACACAAGCCCTCTCAACTGAAATCCACACGCTGAGAGCGCTATAGCGATGATGAATGTAAAAAATACACGAGAAACGATCATGCTGATTATGCCTTCTTCTAATTCTAAGCGATAAAGTTACATTTAGCTGTTAGTAAACGATATTAACGAGTCTTCCGGGTACGACAACAATTTTTTTGATCGTATTTCCAGCAACTAATTTTTGCACATTCTCATGATTAATTGCCAATTGTTCTATCGTAGCACGATCGGTATCTTTAGGAACATTGATCTGCCCTCGTAGCTTCCCATTCACTTGAATGACCAAATCAATTGTGTCTTGAACCAATGCGGTGTGATCGACTATAGGCCAGCTCTGCTCGAGTAATGTTGTGCCTGGTTTGAGTTCTTGCCATAATGCATGACAAACATGAGGCACGATCGGCGAGAGCAATAGAACCACTTTTTCCAACGCTTCTTGCATCAATTGTCGACTCGCTGATTCAGTATCAGTGAGTTTCGTTAATTCATTCATTAATTCCATAATGGATGCGATAGCGGTGTTGAAAGTATGTCGACGCCCCAGATCATCGGTGACTTTGGCAATGGTTTGATGCAATTGACCTCGAAGCGTTTTGAGGGTTGGTGGCCAATCCTGGATATCAACAATAGGTTCTCTGCTTTTTGGGGGTGCTGTAGATGAAGATAAACTTGCCGCCATAATCGTCTTAGAAAACGATAAGCACCTTCTACACCGGTTTCTGACCATTCCAGTGTTTGTGTCGGGGGACTCGCGAACATCATAAATAATCGAGCGGTATCTGCGCCATAGGAATCAACTAGTTCTTGAGGATCAACGCCATTATTTTTAGATTTTGACATGGTGCCAATTCCACCGGACTCAACCGGTAAATTATCGGTGCGTAAAATCATTTTTGTTCGCTTACCTTGCGCATCAATTTCAATATCAATTTCAGTGGGGTTGAAATAATTGATTCGCCCTGTCGTTGATTTGCGGAAGAAGATTTCATTTAATACCATTCCCTGGGTCAATAGGTTGGTAAATGGTTCATTAAAGTAAACTAACCCAAGATCTCGCATGACTTTGCTCCAAAATCGAGCGTAGAGCAAATGTAAAATAGCATGCTCAATACCGCCAATATACTGATCTACAGGCAACCAATAGCTTGTGCGTGAATCTGACATACAGGTATTCTGATCAGCGCATGCATAGCGAATGAAATACCAAGATGAGTCGACAAAGGTATCCATCGTGTCTGACTCACGTCGAGCAGACTGACCACAGGATGGGCACGAGCAAATACTAAATTCGCTCGATTTGGCAAGTGGATTACCTGATCCATCGGGAACTAAATTCTCTGGTAGTAGTACTGGAAGTTGATCATCGGGAACAGGAACAGTGCCACAGCGATCGCAGTGTATGAGAGGAATAGGGCAACCCCAATAGCGTTGTCGTGAAATTCCCCAATCTCGTAGGCGATAACGTGTTCGTTTTTTCCCAAGTTGTTTGAGTTCTAGATGCGCTGCTATTGCATCGATTGCAGCTTGAGATTTTAATCCCGAAAATTCGCCTGAATTGATCGTAATACCATAATCGATAAAAGCTTGATTAAGCGGAGGCAATTCATTTTCATTCTGAGGTCGAATGACGATTTTGATGGGAAGTTTATATTGTGTTGCAAATTCAAAGTCACGCTCGTCATGAGCGGGCACCGCCATGACCGCACCTTCTCCATAGCCCATTAGCACATAATTCGCGACCCAAATGGGGATACTTTCACCGGTAATCGGATGGAGCGCAGTATAGCCTGTATCCATCCCTTTCTTCGCTTGAGTGGCCAGTTCTGCCTCGGTGGTGGTGCCTTGTTTACATTCTTCCAGAAACTCAGTAAGACTAGGATTATTTTTGGCGGCCTGCAATGCGAGAGGATGTTCGACTGCAATCGCTAAATAGGTAACACCCATGAGTGTATCTGCACGCGTCGTAAAAACTTTCAAATCCTGGTGAAATTCAGTTTGCTCGCTGACTGGAAAGGTGATGTCGACACCATGGCTTTTGCCAATCCAGTTAGCCTGCATCGTTCTAACGCGATCTGGCCAACCTGGTAACGTATCCAGTGCATCTAACAATTCATCAGCGTAACGAGTAATGGCAAGATAATAGCCAGGAATTTCGCGTTTTTCGATGGGAGCGCCGGTACGCCATCCACGACCATCGATGACTTGCTCGTTAGCGAGTACCGTTTGATCGATGGGATCCCAGTTAACCACTTGAGTTTTTTTGTAGGCAATGCCATGTTCGAGCATACGTAAAAAAAACCATTGATTCCAGCGGTAATAGTGGGGATCACAGGTGGCAATCTCTCGTGTCCAATCAATACTGAAACCAAGACTTTTAAGCTGCTTGCGCATATAAGCAATGTTGTCATAGGTCCATTTTGCAGGCGGTAAGCCATGTTGCATTGCAGCATTTTCTGCAGGCAAGCCAAATGCATCCCAACCCATCGGTTGCAAAACGTTATAACCGCGCATGCGATGGAAACGTGATAACACATCTCCAATCGTATAGTTTCGAACATGTCCCATGTGAAGTTTGCCAGATGGGTACGGAAACATGGATAAGCAATAATATTTAGGTTTGTTTGGAAGCTCCGTGGCATTGAAAGCGGCCGTATTTTCCCAATATTGCTGTGCATCCTGCTCGATTTCTTGTGGGTGGTATTTTTCTTGCATGCAACATTTATCCTGGTTTAATCGAAAATTGAATTATAACTTGAACTGCTGCGCTTGATGCGAACCAACGCATCATGGTAGCCTCATTTTAATTGTGAAATTAATTAGTAAAGGAGCCACAAATGAGATTGATTAGCAATTTGAGCATATGGATTGTTCTGCTGTGTATTCTGCTATTGAGTGCCTGTGCAACGTCCCCAACAGGAAGAACGCAATTAGCATTCATGCCCGATGCTGAAATAGATAGCATGGGACTGCAAGCTTTTGAGAACTTAAAAAAGGAAAAGCCGATCGAGCAGAGTGGAAAAAAAGTTCAGTTCGTAAACTGTGTTGCTCAAGCAGTTACTCGAGAAGTAGGGGGTGAATGGGAAGTGGTGGTCTTCGATGACGCTTCGCTGAATGCTTTTGCATTGCCGGGAAGAAAAATTGGCGTTCATACGGGGCTAATTCAATTAGTAGACAATCAGGACCAACTGGCTGCAGTGATTGGACATGAAATTGGACATGTGCTCGCACGACATAGCAATGAGCGTATGTCGCAACAGGTCAGCACAAATTTGGGATTATCGATTGTGCAGGCAGTAGCTGCACCGACTACACCACTGGGTCAGGCTGCAGTAAGCGCGCTAGGGGTTGGTGCACAGTATGGGGTAATCATGCCGTTTAGCCGCTTGCATGAAAGTGAGGCGGATATAATCGGTATCGATCTCATGGCAAAAGCAGGATTCAATCCGGTAGAAAGCATTAATTTATGGAAGAAAATGAGTCAAGCCAGTCATGGCAATCAACCACCCGAGTTTTTATCAACACACCCTTCGCATGATACCCGGATTGAGGATTTGCAAGCGCGGCTCGCAATCGCGCAGCCTCTTTATCAGCAAGCGGTGGCTGCCGGTAAAAAACCGAAGTGTGTAAAGTAGTAAGTTGGATTCTAAGGTAATAGAGAAGTTATTCAAATCAGTGGCGGCAATAGGATGATTAGGACGATAGCGGTATGGCGAATGCAGCGGAATTGACCGAGATCATTTTGGAGACTTATCCCGACGCACAAGCAATTTATCTGTTTGGGTCTTGGGGTACGGAGGATGAGTGGCCCAGTAGCGATGTGGATATAGCCGTGTTGTTGCCGCCTAAAGAAGCCAAGATGGTGGGTTCCGGTCACTGGAATGCTTTAGCAATGAGCTTGGGTGATGTTATGCACAAAACGGTGGATTTAATAAACCTAAGACAAGTATCTACGGTATTCCAAAAAGAAGTGATTATGGCTGATCGCCGAGTCTATACCGGCGATGAGTATGCGGCGGATGAGTTTGAGATGCTAACGCTGTCGTTCTATCAGAAATTGAATCAGGAAAGAGCTGAGGTGTTAGTCGAAGGTCTACAAAGTGGGCGTTTTTATTCATGACGAATGAAGTCATCCTCAATAAAAAAATTAGTATTGAACGCTGCATTGTGCAAATCGAGAAATATTACGCCCAGCGTGGCGCTATACCTTTTGAGGAAAATTATTTGCTACAGGATGCGATTGCCATGAATCTGCAAAGAATCGGTGAATTGGCGATCGATATTGCCAATTACTTGGTCAAAAAGAAAAAGCTAGGCTTACCACAAGATAGCGCAGAAGCGTTTGTGTTGTTGTATCGCGCTGGATTGATATCGAAAGATTTGATGCGACGGATGAAAGGTATGGTGGGTTTTCGCAATATCGTCGTGCATGAATATCAGAAACTGGACTTGGGCATTATGGAGGACGTCATCAAGTATCACCTTGAGGAACCTTTACAATTCGCCAACTCGGCATTACAGATTATAGAATAAACAGTTGGTTTTTGAAATCTGAATTAACTAACTGATATATAATCATAATTTGTAATTTTGGGGCGTTGTTTTGCAATTTTTGTTTGTCCAAATTCGCTCGAAAGCAGGTATCATACGTAGCTAAAGTTATAACAAGAAAATCTTATTATTCATTATTTTTTATAAGTGTATTTATAGGGAGAAAGTAGCAAATGTCACAAAAACATCCTGTTATTGCCGTGACTGGATCGTCAGGTGCTGGAACATCGACAGTCAAAAATAGCTTTGAGCATATTTTTCGCCGTGAAAAACTCAATGTGGCGATTGTTGAAGGGGATAGTTTTCACCGCTATGATCGAGAGTCAATGAAGGCTGCTGTTGCAGAGTCAGCAAAAAACAATGGTCGGCCCATCAGCCATTTTGGTCCGGAAGCCAATGAATTCGAGAAATTAGAAGTGTTGTTCAAGGAATATGGGGAAACAGGTTCCGGGATGACGCGCCTATACCTTCATAATGATGAGGAAGCGGCACCCTATAATCAAAAACCAGGAACGTTTACTCCTTGGAAAGCGATTGTGTCTGGTACCGATTTGCTTTTTTATGAGGGGCTTCATGGGGGTGCAAAAAGCGATACTGCAGATGTTGCAAAATATGTTGATTTATTAGTTGGTGTGGTGCCAATTGTAAATTTGGAATGGATACAAAAAATTCACCGTGATATGAATGCGCGGGGTTACTCAGCTGAGGCTGTTACACAAACGATTCTGCATCGTATGCATGACTATGTGCATTATATAACCCCACAATTCTCACGAACCCATATTAATTTTCAACGGGTTCCAATGGTGGATACCTCGAATCCATTCATTGCAAGGGAAATACCTTCACTTGATGAGAGCATGGTCGTTATCCGCTTCCGTGACTATAAAGAAGTTGATTTTTTCGTTCTTATTAAATATGTTGCACGATTCTTTCATGTCTCGTCCCAATACTCTTGTTGTTCCCGGCGGTAAAATGGGCATGGCCATTGAATTGATTTTAACGCCACTTATTATTGATTTAGCAAGAAAAAGTAAGCATTAATGGATAGTTTTGCGTAACACGCTGATAATCCAAATTGAACCAAAGCCGACTTTGTTAGCGTGCGATTGATTACTTCACTAAGTAAGATCTAACTCAACAAGTCGGTAAGGTTTTTATTATTCCTGTAAAGATTTAATATCCCTATCAGTTAGGGATATTAACTCAATCCTAGCAAACGAGCCGGACACTTTTTTCATGACTTCTTTACTTACTGGATTGAATCCCGAGCAGGCGGAAGCAGTTACGCTACCTTATCAATCTGCTTTGATACTCGCGGGCGCGGGTAGCGGTAAAACACGGGTATTGACTACGCGGATTGCATATTTAATCCAATCTGGCCAAGCAAGCCCGAATAGTCTACTAGCGGTGACTTTTACCAATAAAGCGGCACGAGAGATGGTTGCTCGTCTCGGGACCTTATTGCCGATTAATACGCGTGGTATGTGGATTGGCACCTTTCATGGGTTATGTAATCGTATGTTACGGGCGCATTACCAGGAAGCTCGATTACCTCAAGCATTTCAGATCATTGATATAGGAGATCAGCAGTCATTTATCAAACGCTTGATGAAAGCCCTTGCGATCGATGAAAAAGCGTATCCGCCTAGGCAAATTCAGTGGTTTATCAATAATGCGAAAGAAGAGGGATTGCGCGCTTCGCAATTAGAAGCGCATGATACTTTCTCTCGTAAAATGGGAGAGTTTTATCACGTTTACGAAGAGCGATGCATGCAGGAAGGTATCGTTGATTTTGCTGAACTCTTGCTACGTTGTTATGAGTTGCTGCTTCAGCATGAGGCATTGCGCCGTCACTATTGTGATCGATTCCGCTATATCTTGATCGACGAATTCCAAGATACTAATCGATTGCAATATAAATGGCTTAAATTATTGGCTGGCATTGGCCTTTCTCAACATGCAGCGGTTTTTGCGGTTGGTGATGACGATCAAAGTATTTATGCATTTCGCGGTGCACATGCGGGAAATATGAAAGAATTTGAACGTGATTTTGCGGTTCAGAAAATTATCAAACTTGAGCAAAATTATCGATCTCACGGCAATATCCTCGATGCCGCCAATGCGTTGATTGATAATAATCAAGGGCGTCTGGGTAAGAATTTATGGACTGCAGAAGGAAGTGGGGAATTAATTCGGGTCTATAATGCAGCTACCGATTTTGAAGAAGCGGCCTTCATTGTGGAAGAGGTAAAAGCGCTCCAAGCCGAAGGTGTATCACTCTCAGAGATTGCCTTGCTCTATCGATCAAATGCACAGTCTAGGGTATTGGAGCACAGTCTGTTTAATGCTTCGCTATCTTATCGAGTTTACGGTGGTATGCGATTCTTTGAGCGGCTAGAAATCAAGCACGCGTTAGCTTACCTTCGATTGATGGTTCAACCTGAAGATGATATTTCATTGTTGCGCATCATCAATTTTCCTACGCGTGGGATTGGATCACGTAGTCTTGAGCAGTTGCAGGATGATGCGAAGCAACTTGGAATGAGTTTATGGGTGACTGCCTTGCAAAAATGTGGACCAGGGCTCGAACAAGCTAAAGTCCAAAAAGGAGTAACGGGTTTTGTCGCGTTGATCAAGTCGATGCAGCAAGCATGTCGTGATTTGCCATTACCGGAAATTATTCGCTATGTGATTGCGCAAAGCGGTTTAGTAGCCCATTATGCGGCAGAGCGTGAGGGTGCTGAGCGGCTTGATAATTTGAACGAACTCATCAATGCTGCAGTAAGTTTTGTTCATGAATCGGAAGACGATAGTCTTATTTCATTTTTATCACATGCCTCATTGGAGGGGGGGGAGCTTCAAGCGGATCAACATCAAAAAGCATTACAACTCATGACAGTTCATGCAGCGAAAGGACTGGAATTCCATAGTGTGTTTCTAAGTGGTTTGGAGGAAGGACTCTTTCCACATGAGAACAGTCGATCAGAGGCAAATGGTCTCGAAGAAGAGCGGCGTTTGATGTATGTAGCAACAACACGCGCACGTCGGCGACTGTATTTGAGTTTTTCTCAGAGCCGCATGCTTCATGGCCAGACTCATTACAATGTGCCTTCGCGCTTCATTCAAGAAATTCCAGATCACTTATTAAAATGGTTGCAACCCAAACATCAAAGTGTATCAAATGCAGACTTCAGTAGCGGGTGGAGACCAACTGCAAGTCAATTAAGTGGAGTATCTAACGCGTTTTCTAGTAATCCAGTAAGTAATGCGAGTAAACAAATTACTTGGAAGATTGGGCGCACGGTCTCTCATGGAACATTTGGAACAGGTGTTATTACTAACTGTGAAGGTCAGGGAAAAGATCTACGTGTTCAAGTTCGATTCAATCGAGCAGGAACCAAGTGGCTCCTGCTCGAATATGCTAACTTAACGCTACTCTGACACTAATGATTGATTTCTGAATCACCGGTTGGATTTTCGCCGTTTTGGTTAGTTTCTTCTGAGGGTGCTTCAGAGGGAAAAATATCCTGATAGCTTGCGTAAATGGAAGCAAAGACCGTTGGCAGTAATACGACATAGAGAGCAATGAGGATGAGTGGCGACGGTACGGCACCAAAGAAACTCAATAGTTTTACTATGGCGGTAGAGATCAGGAAAAATAATATCAGTAGAGTGATGCCATATACGAAGAAAGGCGCCATATTGTTTAGGCAGGCAAAAAAGCTTTTTCTTATTGCGACTGCGGGTGGTAAGTTTTCAAAAATAATGAGTAAAGGTGAAAACCATATTGCCATCATCAAGGGAATACTTAGCCCAAAAGCGGCTAACCAAGCTGATAATACATTATCCATAATGCCCATCAGCTCGTTTTCACCAAATCGTTTTCCATATACAAGCATATCAATGAGGGCATCACCGCCCATCAGCATGAAAATGCCGATAATGATGACGAGTCCGATTAGATTAAACCCTCCGATTGTGACCAGCGGTGCAGTATTTTTCCTAAATCCGACGAATAAATGTTCAAGCTGAAGTCGCTCGCCTTGATTAAGACTTTGACAACCTACCATTATGCCGGCAACGAGAACAGGCGAAATCAATAAAAAAGCAAAGATTCCTAGCACAGGGAGAATTTGCAATGTGAGTTCAACCATTAAAAATGTGGAGCTAAGTAGCATCCAAACAAAAGGAGATAGCTTAAAATAGTAAAAACCACTTAAGATCCACTGTAAACCTTGCCTCCCACGAACATGTCGAGCTTCCATTAATTTTTTTTCTCCGATTGATAGATAGATGAAAGGTTGGTGATGCTGAGTAAAAGCTACACCCAAATTTCCAAAAGTTTTGTATGGTGTGATTGATAGCTCATCAAAATTTGTCGGAAATGTTCCGGGTTCTTTTTATGTGTTAATTCTCCTGGACGTGGCAAATGAAAATCGTATAAGCGCGAAAGCCAGAATCTTAATGCGCCCGCTCTGAGCATAATGGGCCACATCAGCCGTTCTTCTGAACTTAAGTTACGTACGCGGTGATAAGCACGAATCAGTGCAAGTGCTTTCTCCTCATCGAAACTAATTTTCTCAGATATACACCAATCGTTGAGTGTAATGGCTAAATCGTAAATTAACGCATCATTACAAGCAAAATAGAAATCAATGATGCCACCAACTGTCGTTTCCGTAAACAATACATTGTCACGAAACAGATCTGCATGAATGACGCCATGGGGAAGATTAATCTTCCGGTAAGTTGCTTGGAACTGGAGTTCCGCACTAAGCAGTTTCTGATCTTCTGAAGTTAAGAAAGGCATTACAGCGTTAGCTGCTATGCTCCACCACTTGGGTCCCCTCGGGTTTTCCATATAAGCCGGGTAGGTTAAACCAGCCAGATGCATTTTTGCAAGCATAGTACCGATTTCAGCGCAGTGTGCAATGGTTGGCACAGTCAACGATGCGCCCGGTAAAAAGGTGACAATACTAGCTGGTTTTCCATTCAGTTCGCCAAGTAATCGTTGTGCTTGGGTTGGAACCGGATTAGGACAGGGAATGCCTTGATTTGATAAGTGGGCCATCAAATTAAGATAATACGGTAATTCAGCAGCTGTTAGTTTTTCAAATAACGTGAGAATATATTTTCCGGTAGATGTTGTTACCCGATAATTGGTATTTTCGATACCTGAAGTGATACCGTGAAGTTCAATAAGCGTTCCCAGCGAGTAATTCTGAAGCCAATCAGAAAGTTGTTCCTGGGTAACCGATGTGAAAACCGACATGAAATAAAATAAAGAAACAAAAAAACGTTATTCAATCTAACTGAGTTATTGCATATCAATATTGAATTGAACTTAAAATCGAAAAAGTTGCCACATCGGAACGCTGACACCGGATTCCATATCACCGCGGTGGATTTCTCCAACAGGACTACGTTTATTGAGAAGAGAGGAAGGTTTGCCGATGCGAGGAATAACTTTGATCATATAAAGCTGACCATTGACCCGATATTCCTCAATGGTTTCTTCATCTCCCTTTTTAATAGTGACTTGAGGCTCCATTGCAGGATCTGCGCCGAGATCAGGTAATTCAGGTGTTTCATGTTCAGACTGGTTTATTAAATCAGGCGGTGGTGGAGGGGGAGTTGAACCGGGTTTATTTGAAGCATTGGTTTGAGCGGATACCGTTCCAAACCAGATTGTGCTAAATAATAAAATAGTCATAATTTGATACATACCGATCCTGATATCTATAGGGCGCATAGAAGCCATTCTATCTGAAAAATGAACGATTTATAAATTTAGCTGTAATTCTTTTTAAGCAGGGGAAGGTTCGAAACCAGAAGTCTCATAGTATTGGAAGATTGCCTCGACCACTTGTTTAGGTTCATCAATAATTTGTATTAGATGCATATCTTCGGGGAAAATATAGCCTTCTTGGATCAGCGTTTTTTGAAACCAATCGATTAAGCCACTCCAGAACTCGGAGCAGACTAAGATGATCGGCATTTTTCTCGTTTTTCCTGTTTGCACCAGTGTTAGTGCTTCCATTAATTCATCGAGCGTACCAAACCCTCCTGGCATTACCACATAAGCTGTTGCAAATTTGACGAACATGTATTTTCGAGCGAAGAAATGGCGGAAGGTTTGGCTAATATCTTGGTAGATATTGCGATGTTGCTCGTGAGGTAACTGAATATTAAGTCCAACGCTCGGTGATTTGCCAAAATAAGCCCCTTTGTTGGCAGCTTCCATAATACCGGGGCCGCCTCCTGAAATGACAGAAAAGCCCGCATCTGACAATTGTCGTGCTATAGCTTCGGTTAATTTATAATAGGGGTGGCTTGAATCCGTGCGGGCACTACCAAAGATACTTACTGCTGGTTGAATATGTTCTAACCGTTCGGTTCCTTCGACAAATTCAGACATGATACCGAACACACGCCATGATTCTCGTGTCGACCAAGGTTTCTCTAATGACACGATGCCACCTAATTTTTCTTGTAAGCTCATATATAGGTCCTTTGTTTAGATGAAAACACTCTTGTTAGTTGATGGTTCGTCCTATTTGTACCGTGCCTTTCATGCATTGCCTGATTTGCGTAATCATCATAATAAACCAACGGGTGCCATTTATGGCGTACTGAACATGTTACGTCGCTTACATAAGGATTTTCACTCGGATTATAGCGCTTGCGTGTTTGATGCAAAAGGCAAAACATTTCGCGACGAGATCTATCCTGAATATAAAGCGCATCGTCCACCGATGCCGAATGATTTAGTGGAACAAATTGCGCCCTTACATGATTGTATCGAGGCGATGGGTTGGCCTTTGTTGATTTTGGAGGGTGTTGAAGCAGATGACGTGATCGGAACACTGGCTAAGCAAGCTTGCAGTCATGGAATGCAATGCGTTATTTCAACGGGTGACAAAGATATCGCCCAGCTTGTTAATCATACAATTAAGCTCATTAATACCATGAGTAATGAGACGCTGGATGTGGAAGGTGTCATCAAAAAGTTTGGGGTAACTCCAGCGCAGATCATTGATTATCTGGCGCTAGTGGGTGACAGTTCAGACAATATTCCTGGTGTTGAGAAGGTTGGCCCGAAGACAGCAGTTAAATGGTTATCGCACTATCAATCTTTGGATAATTTAATCTTGCACGCAGATGAGATTAAGGGGGTAGTTGGGGAGAATTTGCGTAAAGCATTGCCATGGTTGAGTGTAGCCCGTCAATTACTGACTATTAAATGTGATGTATCACTACCGGTTGATTTTGGGGAACTCGTAACTAAGCAGCAGGATATTCCCAAATTGATTTCGCTCTATGATGCGTTAGATTTTAAAACTTGGTTACGTGAACTTAAGACGAGCAATGCTCCTGCTTCAGGAGATATGGAACAATCAGGTAGTCCAATAACAAATACTAAACACAATGAAACTGATTATGAAACGATAACGACAGAAGCTCAGCTAGATTTGTGGATAACGCAATGTGAACAGGCGTCAATTGTTTCAGTAGATACTGAAACAACGAGCCTAGATCCAATGCAAGCACGAATCGTTGGTGTTTCATTGTCTGTCGAACCCAATAAAGCAGCCTACATTCCATTAGGACATGCTTATACTGGTGTGCCGACACAGTTAGATTTAGATAGTGTAATGAACAAACTGAAACCTTGGTTAGAAAATCCAACAAGCATCAAGGTGGGTCAGAACTTAAAATACGACAGACATGTGCTGGCTAATCACGGTGTTACCCTCAATGGAATTGCGCATGATACGTTATTGCAATCCTATGTGCTGGAATCGCATCAGCCGCATAATATGGATAATCTGGCATTGCGCCATCTCGATATTGAAACGATTCACTATGATGAGGTGACAGGCAAAGGTGCTGGTAAGATTGGATTTGATCAGGTGGCGATCGATCAGGCGACACGCTATGCGGCAGAAGATGCGGATATTACCTTGCGGCTACATCGCTATCTTTACCCTAAAATTGAACAAGATCGATCATTACATTTTGTTTATCACCAAATTGAAATACCATTGCTTGCCGTGCTTTTCCAAATCGAGCGCAATGGCGTATTGCTGGATTCTAACTTGCTTCATGAGCAAAGCCGAGATCTTGCTCAACAGCTTTATCATTTGGAGAACCAGGCGTATACCTTGGCGGGTCAGGTATTTAATCTAAACTCCCCGAAACAGATTCAAGAGATACTGTTCGATCAACTTAAATTACCGATCATCAAAAAAACCCCTAAGGGTGCACCTTCTACCGATGAAGACGTTTTGCAACAGCTTGCTTTGGATTATCCTTTACCTAAAGTGTTGCTGGATTACAGAGGGTTGGCCAAACTTAAATCAACCTATACAGATAAATTGCCCCAAATGGTTAATGCAAATACAGGGCGCGTTCATACCAATTATGCCCAGGCAGTTGCAGTAACGGGGCGATTGGCCAGTAATGACCCTAATTTACAAAATATTCCGATACGAAGTTCAGAAGGACGCAAAATACGGGAGGCGTTTATTGCGCCAGCAGGAAGTCAAATCATTTCTGCTGATTATTCTCAGATTGAGTTGCGAATCATGGCACATATTTCACAAGATGCAGGGCTATTGAAGGCGTTTGCTGCAGAAGAAGACATTCATCAAGCGACTGCAGGAGAAATTTTTGGTGTGCCAATTGACCAAGTGAATGCAGAACAGCGGCGATATGCAAAAGTGATTAACTTCGGTTTAATCTATGGCATGTCAGAATTTGGTTTGGCTAGCCAACTCGGGATCGAACGCAGTGCTGCCCGAACTTATATCGAACGCTATTTTGCGCGTTATCCAGGCGTTGCAAAGTATATGCAGCAGACGCGTGAACAGGCCAGGGAAAAAGGGTTTGTCGAAACCGTATTTGGTCGCCGCTTGTGGCTACCTGAAATTAATAGTACGCATCATAATCGTCGACAAGGCGCAGAACGTGCGGCGATCAATGCCCCCATGCAAGGCACTGCCGCTGATATCATCAAACTTGCAATGATTGCAGTTCAGGATTGGTTATCGAATCGTCAATTAAGAACCAAGCTTATTATGCAGGTTCATGATGAATTGGTACTTGAGGTACCTGATGATGAGGTGGCAATCGTTAAAGCAAACTTGTCGCAATTGATGGAAAATATTGGTACATTTGATGTTCCCTTACGCGTTAAGATTGGAATTGGAAAAAATTGGGAACAGGCACACTGATCTTTTTGATATTAGAAAATGAGCAATAAAGAACAAACACAGATTTATCGCGAGCGCCGTGATCGTTTACTTGGTCAACTTACCCATGGTATTGCAGTAATTGCAACATCACCGATGCGGGCAAGAAACCGCGATAGCTATTATCCGTATCGTTTTGATAGTTATTTTTATTATCTGACTGGTTTTGATGAGCCCGAAGCAGTATTGGTTGTTGTTGCAGAGAATTCGCAAGGTAAATCAGAGCAGATTTTATTTTGTCGCGAAAAGAATCTAGAGCGAGAGATTTGGGATGGTTTTCGCTATGGTCCCGATGCTGCGCGCGAGCAGTTTAAATTTGATAGTGCATACCCGATCAGCGAACTCGACGAAGTGATGCCTAAGTTACTTGCTAACCAATCAACCGTCTATACGATGATTGGACACGATCTGGCTTGGGATACGCAAATAACGGGGTGGATTAATCGTGTTCGCGAACAAACTCGAAGTGGTATCGCTGCACCGGATATGCTTGCCGATGTGCGCAAAATTCTAGATGAGATGCGCTTATTTAAAGATGAGTACGAACTTACTTTAATGCGGCATGCTGCTAAGATTGCTGCGGATGCCCATCGACGTGCAATGAAACATACCCGACCCCATTTATTTGAATATGAAATTGAAGCGGAATTAATTCATGAGTTTCGCCGTCAAGGGGCAATGGCACCAGCCTATACATCGATTGTAGCTGGAGGAAGGAACGCTTGCGTACTTCATTACATCGAAAATAATACGCGGCTTCAAGCAGGTGATTTATTATTAATCGATGCAGGCTGTGAATACGATGGATATGCATCGGATATCACACGAACATTTCCTGTAAGCGGGCGATTTACCACAGTACAGCGCGACCTTTACCAATTGGTTCTTTCTGCACAGCAAGCAGCGATTGAAACTGTGCAACCAGGTCGAACTTGGAATGATCCTCACCATGCAGCTTTAGTGGTACTCGCTCAAGGATTCAGTGATTTAGGGTTGTGTCAAGGTAGTGTTGAAGCCATTATTGAGTCAGAAGATTATAAGCGATTTTATATGCATCGTACTGGGCACTGGCTTGGCTTGGATGTGCACGACGCCGGTGAATATAAGCAAGCTGGCGCTTGGCGTGAGTTAAAGCCTGGCATGCTATTAACAGTTGAGCCTGGGTGCTATATTCGCCCTGCTGACAATGTTCCTAATCATTTTTGGAATATTGGGATCCGGGTTGAAGATGATGTATTGGTTACTCCGCAGGGGAATGAAATTTTGACTGCTACTGCACCCAAAGCAATCATGGAAATAGAGGAGTTGATGTATGAAAGATGATGACCCTAGGCAAATTATTATTAGCAAGATTATCGAACAACGAGAGAATAATGCATCTCAGTCTGAGTATTCAACCTCGGTGTCACCGGTTAGCCGTTGGTTATTTTACTTGGCACTTATCCCAGTCACGATTATCGTTTTCTTCGTGGGATTTTTCTTTTTCTCGATTTTATTAGCGATTATATTGGTCGCGATGGCAGGGATTGGTGCAAGGATTTGGTGGTTGCGACGTAAGTTCAATAAAGTAGCAAATACGCAGGAAGACATCAAGCCTGTTGAGATTGAGGATGTTGAAATAATTGAAACGGTAATTCATAAAACAAACAAAAAATAGTCAGCAACCGGCGAGTGTTGGTCTGGTAGTCGCCTTTACTGATTAAGATAAAGACTTATCAGGAAGTCTTAATGCTGAGGTGCTGTTTACTTGAATCAAGAAAAGACGGTGAAACGGGTAGAACGATAGTTCCCGAGTACTTGTGCTAATTATTTACGAAAATTCTTATTAAAAGAAGCGGGTCGTTTAGCTGGCGCTTGATTCCGGTTCTCGATATGGCGAAATGTAATACGCCCGTTACTAATATCGTACGGTGAAAGCTCTATGGTGATTTTGTCTCCTGCAAGTATACGGATATGATTTTTTTTCATTTTTCCGGCAGTGTAGGCAACGAGCTGGTGCCCATTTTCTAGTGTGACTAAATACCGAGAATCAGGTAATACCTTATCAACGGTACCATTCATTTCAATAAGCTCTTCTTTTGCCATTAGTTTATTTCCTGAATAAAGTGCAGATTAAAAATAAAAAGCCCGGAACATTTTCCAGGCTTTTATCGTGAGTCACGTTATTCGCGTGACTCATAAAGAAGTTAACGTACCTTAGGCAGGACGTATGTTTACAGCCTGTGGACCTCTAGGTCCCGGTGAAGTATCATAGCTTACGCGTTGATTTTCTCTGAGTGTTCTAAAACCACCGCCTTGAATGGCTGAGTAATGCACAAATACATCCGTGCTACCATTTTCTGGTGTGATGAAGCCAAATCCTTTTTCGTCATTGAACCACTTAACAGTGCCCATTGCCATTATTTATATCCTTGGAAGAAAGTTATTAAGAAAAAAGGGACTTATTCCCCGTATGCGAGGATCAAGATGACAAAGGAAATAGGGATAAAAAGACCAACAACGGTTACATGATAAGGAAATTTAAACCGAACAGCTTTTACATTACTTGAGAATCGCTGCCCCGTACTATGCGCTTTATTAATGAGATACGCAAATTTATTTTAGGATTTAGTCGATCTTCATAATCATTAGCTGTGAAAGAACCGCAGGATCGACCACGAACAGTCTAAGTTAATCACTAATAACCTGCAGCAACTGCTTGTTCAAACCAATTGGCAAATGAGCCAATCGAGATGATTTGATTCCCTGAAGCGGGACCTAGGTAGTAAACCTCGCCATTCGATGTACCCACATAGGATTGAGTGGTAGGATAATAACGATAGTAATAACCCTCAAAGGTTGCTGAAACTGTCTGACCTGAACCGAGTGGATTCGCTGGAGATAGATATTGCGAATAAAATGATTCTAAATAGGAAAATAGACGATCTGAGTCACTTTCAGGCGTGTCGGTCTTGTTGGAGGTAACTCTGCTAACAATGACTAAATTTTTTTCCTGTAATTTATGATCTTCAATTGCGCCGATGATGGGTAACTCTAATGAGAAACTACTAGCAGTTTGTGGTAATGCTGCAATCGCATCTGCAACTTGCATGCCATTGCCGAGTACTTGACCAAATACCGTAAATCCTTCGTTCTGTTTGTTTAGATTGGCAGAGTTATCGGCTAGATTGATAAACCAGTCACTGGTAGCACTATTGGGTTTACCGGGTAGTTTCGCCATAGCAATCGTGCCGCGTACATTGGAGCGCGTTACACTAAATTCATTAACGACTGGCGGTAGTTTCTCGATAGTATTCACTGCTTTTGTCGTCTGATTCCAAACGTAGCCTCCGCCTTGAATAATAAACCCAGGGATGCTGCGATGAAAGAAAGAGTAATGATAGGCATTGCTATTGAGGTAATTATAAAAATTCTCAACCGTTTTGGGCGCTGCTTCATCATAGAGTTGGATATCCATGACCCCGAGTACGGTTTCTAATCGAATAATCGTTGCGGTGCTTGTAAGGGGGAAAATTAAGAGAAAAAGACTGATTAATCCTGACCGGAATTGGGTTAAACGCAAGCTATCCATTATGTTAATACTCCTCTCAATTCAATTTAAAACGGAATATCATCTTCTAAATCATCAAACCGATCACCTTTTTTGGGTTGTCCAGTCGGTTTGTCTGAAAAGTTAGCGCTATTATATTCATTGTCTTTATCGGTCGGTTCGTAATTAGCGCCGCCAGAGCGACTTCCTAGCATTTGCATACGATCAGCAACGATTTCGGTGGTATAGCGCTCTACATTGGATTTATCTGTCCATTTGCGTGTCTGTAATCTACCTTCAATGTAAACTTGTGAGCCTTTTTTTAAATACTCACCGGCAATCTCAGCTTGTTTGCCAAACATGACGACACGATGCCATTCTGTTTTTCTTGTTTTTCCCCTTCTTTATCTTTCCAGGTGTCCGTGGTGGCAATATTCAGATTAGCCATTGCATCACCACTTGGCATGTATCGAATCTCAGGGTCACGTCCCAGATTTCCAACCAAGATCACTTTATTTACTGATGCCATGTTATGCGCCTCCTTTTATCAATTGAACCACTTTCTCTTCATCAAAACCTTTTAGGTCTACTTTCAAATAAGCAACTTGCTCATCAGCTAAAACGAGTGCCTCATGAACGCCTGGTAATGCTGCGAGCGCTCGTGATAATTCATTTGCCTGCTGATTATCCATTTCTGTAACATGATACATTTTTGAACGAACTGCAGCAGGAGTTTTCATTGTAAGGGCGAAATAAAGCCAAACCGATAACAAAAATGTGCAAAATGCGATAATTGCAGTGAGACCAACGTGCTGATATAGCCAACCACCTAAGCTTGCTCCAACGAATGCACCTAGGAACTGCGTGCTACTGTAAATGCCAATGGCTGTTCCTTTTGCTTCAACGGGTGCAATTTTAGAAATGAGCGAAGGCAAACTGGCCTCTAATAAATTAAACGCTGTAAAAAAAATAACTAGCGCTATACCGAGCCCCCATAATGATTGATTTGTAAATGCAATCAATCCTTGACCAACCGTCAACAACGCAATCGCAACGATAAATACGGGTTTAAGCTTAGCTTTTTTCTCCCCATAGATAATGGCGGGTATCATCAGTAACACCGAAAGAACGAGAACAGGCAAATACATTTGCCAATGATGATCGGCAGCCAACCCAGCTTCGCGAAGTGAAAGCGGGACAATGAGCCAAAGCGCCATTAATACTGCATGTAAAGCAAAAATACCATAATTCAATCTGAGCAATTCGGGATGATGAAGTGCTGTTGAGAACCGGCTTGTCGATACTTCTGCATCGGAATGAAAGCGGCTGGTAATGGGATTAGGAATAATTTTATGAACGACGATAATGGCGCTTATCGCAAGTAGGCCGGTCATAATGAAAATTCCCGGTACACCAATCCATCGATTGAGGGGTGGAGCAATCATTAGTGAGATAGCAAAGGTTGCACCAATCGTCATGCCAATCATCGCCATTGCTTTCGTTCGATGTTCTTCACGCGTCAGATCAGCAGCGAGCGCCATGATTGCGGCCGAGATTGCGCCAGCGCCTTGGATGACTCGCCCAGCAATAACCCAATAAATATCAATGGCGGTTGCAGCGATAAAGCTACCGATTGCAAATAACACGAGACCAAGATAAATAACGGGTTTGCGACCGATGCGATCAGACAGCCAGCCAAATGGAATTTGCAAAATAGCCTGAGTTAGACCATAAGCACCCAGTGCGATGCCGACTAGCGTAAAATTATCGCCTCCCGGTAGATCCTCAGCAAATAACGCAAAAACCGGTAGGATAATAAATATGCCGAACATGCGCAGGCCATAAACACTGGCAAGGCCAACTGAAGCGCGCATTTCAAGCGGTGACATTTTTTCAGGATTGGGTAGCGACGACATGAATCTGATTGTGATAAAACTAGGAAGTTGGGTATATTATCAGGTTGACCCATACTTAGATAGCCGATGGAACTAATCAAAATACGAGGGGCGCGTACCCACAATCTCAAAAATATCAATCTCGATATTCCCCGTAATAAGCTTGTCGTTATTACCGGTTTGTCCGGATCAGGTAAGTCTTCATTGGCTTTTGATACGCTTTATGCTGAAGGGCAAAGACGTTATGTCGAATCGTTATCTGCCTATGCTCGGCAATTTCTTCAATTAATGGAAAAACCGGATGTTGATCTGATCGAAGGTCTGTCGCCCGCGATCGCCATAGAACAAAAAGCAACTTCCCATAATCCTCGCTCAACCGTCGGGACTGTAACGGAAATTCATGATTACTTGCGTCTACTATACGCACGAGTGGGCGATCCTTTCTGCCCAGAGCATGGGATTAAGCTCTCTGCCCAGAGTGTGGCGCAAATGGTCGATCATGTGTTGCAGTTACCCGTTGATACTAAGCTCATGATTTTAGCGCCCAGTGTTGTGGGGCGTAAGGGCGAGCAACAGGATTTGTTTGATGAATTGCGTGCTCAAGGGTTTATACGAATTCGTCTGGATGGGGTGATTTACGAGATTGATCAACTGCCTAAGCTGGCAAAAAATAAAAAACATACGATTGAAGTGGTAATCGATCGGTTAAAAGTTTCTTCAGAAGCAAAGCAACGGTTAGCCGAATCGTTCGAAATGGCGTTACGCCATGGTGATGGGCGAGCAATCGCTGTCGAGATGGAAACAGAGCACGAGCATCTTTTCTCGGCCAAATTTAGCTGCCCCATTTGTAATTATGCGCTGTCAGAACTTGAGCCTCGCCTCTTTTCTTTTAATAATCCGGTGGGGGCTTGTCCAAAATGTGATGGGTTGGGGCAAATTACTTTTTTCGATCCTGCACGTGTCGTGGCATTGCCACATTTATCACTGGCGGCAGGCGCCATTAGACATTGGGACCGGCGTAATCAATTCTATTTTCAGATGTTGACCGCGATAGCAAAACACTATGAATTTGATATTGAAACACCATTTGAACAATTGGCAGACGATATCAAACAGATTATTTTGTTTGGCTCGGGGAAAGAAAAGATTCAATTTACGTTTCTTAATGAAAGTGGTCGATCATCAAAAGAACTTTATCCCTTCGAAGGTGTGATCCCTAATCTGTCTCGACGTTATAAAGAAACCGATTCTCAGACGGTCCGAGAAGAGTTGGCTAAATTTATCAATTCGCGCATTTGCCCAGATTGTGAAGGTACACGCTTATGTCGCGAAGCTCGACATGTGCGGGTGAGTGATCAAGCAATCTATCAGATTAGTGCTTGGCCATTGAAGGAGGCCAGCGCTTTTTTTGATCAATTAGTGTTAGAAGGGCATAAGCAGGAAATTGCTGAACGTATTATTAAAGAGATTTCCAATCGCTTACAATTTCTGAACAATGTTGGATTAGATTATTTGTCTTTAGACCGATCAGCCGATACGCTATCCGGTGGTGAAGCCCAACGAATTCGGTTGGCAAGCCAGATTGGCTCAGGGTTGACAGGCGTGATGTATGTGCTCGATGAACCTTCGATTGGCCTGCATCAGCGCGATAATGGGCGATTGCTCGATACATTGCAACAGCTTCGTAACTTAGGGAATAGCGTTATCGTTGTCGAGCACGATCAAGATGCAATTTTTTTAGCGGACCATGTCGTTGATATGGGGCCTGGAGCAGGGGAGCACGGTGGTTTTGTCATTGCGCAGGGTACGCCCAGCGAAATTCAAGATCATCCAACTTCGTTAACGGGCCAATATCTTTGTGGAAAGCGCTCAATCGCGATTCCGGCTGTGCGAGCGCCCTTTAATCCAGAGCGGATGCTAACCCTTTCTGGGGCAACGGGAAATAATTTGAAGCAAGTCGAACTCAATCTTCCAGTAGGTTTGTTGGTATGTATTACTGGCGTATCAGGATCAGGAAAATCAACCTTGATCAATGACACGCTATATCGAGCGGTTGCTCAGCATTTGTATGGCAGTAATACTGAACCTGCACCCTATCAAACGCTCGAAGGCATGGCTTTTTTTGATAAAGTGATCAATATCGATCAAACCCCAATTGGCCGTACACCGCGTTCCAATCCTGCTACCTATACGGGTTTGTTTACACCCATTCGTGAATTGTTTGCGGGAGTACCTCAAGCACGAGAGCGAGGCTATTCGCCGGGGCGTTTTTCGTTTAACGTGAAGGGAGGTCGATGTGAGGCCTGTCAAGGGGATGGCGTCATTAAAGTAGAAATGCATTTTCTACCGGACATTTATGTTTCGTGCGATGTGTGTCATGGCAAACGTTATAATCGTGAAACCTTAGAGATTCAATATAAAGGCCGGAATATCAATGAAATTTTACAAATGACGGTAGAAAATGCGTATACCTTTTTTGAGTCGGTTCCAGTCGTGGCTCGTAAATTGCAAACATTATTGAATGTAGGATTGGGTTATATTACGCTTGGACAATCGGCTACCACGTTGTCGGGTGGGGAAGCGCAACGGGTTAAGCTTTCATTGGAGTTGTCTAAACGCGATACTGGCCGCACGTTATATATTCTGGATGAACCCACTACAGGGCTTCATTTTCAGGATATCGATCTCCTTTTGAAAGTGTTGCATCGTTTGCGTGACCAGGGAAATACCGTAGTGGTGATCGAGCACAATTTAGATGTGATTAAAACAGCGGATTGGATTGTCGATCTTGGCCCCGAAGGTGGGGATGGGGGCGGTCGAATTATCGTTGAAGGTGCACCTGAAAGCATTGTTGATCATCCAGAAAGTTTTACGGGGCATTATTTGAAGCCGATACTTGTAGCACAAATAAAAAGGTAAGGTATGAATCCACGCGAACTACTATTGAATAGCTTTAAGATTGCTCTTGAGGCAGTTGATCCTCTAAAGCTCGTACCAGCTCACTTACCAGCGCCCCCTAAAAGAAATACGCTAGTAGTCGGGGCCGGTAAGGCTGCTGCAGCCATGGCGCAAGCGGTTGAAACGCATTGGCCACCTGACGCGAATTTAGAAGGTATAGCCATTACGCGCTACGGACATGGTTTACCAACGCAACGAATTACCGTGATTGAAGCCGGACACCCCATTCCTGATCAGAATGGGGAAATGGCGACACGAGCGATCATGGAATCTGCCCGAATGCTTGGCCCCGATGATTTAATGTTGTGTTTATTCAGTGGCGGGGGGTCGAGTTTGCTCTCGACGCCCATTGAAGGTGTTACGTTCGAAGAGCTTAAGGATATCAATCGCCAGTTAATTCGCTGTGGCGCCTCGATACAAGAGATCAATACTATTCGCAAGCATCTTTCAAATGTATTAGGAGGGAGGCTTGCTGCAGCATGCCAGGCGCCCATTCACTGTTTGATTGTTTCAGATGTGACAGGAGACAATCCAACGCATGTTTCATCCGGGCCTTGCTCACCAGACCCAACCACTTATGCAGATGCGCTTGCATTGATTAAGCACTATTCGATCGAGATTTCTGCCAATGTTAGAACGATTTTGCTACAACGTAGCCAGCACCCTGAAGATGAAACCCCTAAGACCGGAGATACCGCCTTTAGAAATGTGAAAAGCCGCGTCATTGCGACAGCGCATCAATCGTTGGTCGCAGCCGAAAGCTTTTTTCGGGAGTATAAAGTAACGCCGCTGGTATTGGGTGATACGGTCACCGGCGAAGCGCGCGAAGTCGCCAAAGTTTATGCTGCACTCGCCAGAGAAATTCGCCATTATGGTACCCCATTCAAACCGCCTGTTGCGTTGATTTCAGGGGGAGAAACAACGGTAACCGTTAAGGGTCAGGGCCGAGGTGGGCGTAATACCGAGTTTTTGCTTTCCTTAGCAATTGAGCTCAACGGGTTAGAACAGGTCTATGCGCTTGCTTGTGATACCGATGGGATCGACGGTACTGAAAACAATGCCGGCGCAATCATAACACCCGATACTATTGCCAGAGCACAGCTACTCGGTCTTAAACCGATAGATTTACTTAATGATAATGATTCGTATCAATTGTTTGAATGGTTAAACGATCTCGTTGTAATCGGGCCGACGCGCACCAACGTCAATGATTATCGGGTGATATTGATTATATGAGTTTTGCGTAATGATCCATTCACAATCTCATTGCGCAAACTCATTTTTAGATTGGAAGAGACTGGTAGTTTGCCTAGGTGGTGAGTTATGATATTCTGCTTGACCTTGGTGTGAAGTATGAAATTTATTTCAGAGAAAAATTTTTCGATTAGGCTGTTCTAAGTGATGATCGATTCTATGGATAATGGGCTTATCTATCGTGACTGATCGGTTTGATGTCGTTATTGTCGGTGGTGGGCCAGTTGGGATGGCGCTAGCATTGCGTTTGAAAGCGTGGAATATTGTTACACTATTGTTAGAAGCGCAATCATTAACCGACCCTGTTACGGATTCTCGCCCATTGGCGTTGTCGTACGGGAGTCAGCTCATTTTAAGGCGGTTAAATGTATGGGATAGCCTAGCGTCTGTTACTCCGATTCAGACGATTCACATCTCGAATCACGGTCATGCGGGACAAACGTTGATACGATCTGAAGATGCCGGGGTTCCAGTGCTTGGTAGTGTTGTTAATTACCATGGGTTGTATGACGCGTTTTACCAGATGATGCGCCAGCAGAATGTGACGTTTCAATTGGGCGCCAAGGTGACTTCTTTGACGCATCAACCGGATCATGTACAGGTTGATTATGAGCAATCGGGAGAAACGCATCGCGTGGATGCTAAATTGCTGGTGCTCGCCGATGGCGGTAAATTGGTTTCACAGGTGGAAGGAATTCACTTTCATACGCATGATTACCAGCAATGGGCTGTGGTTGCCAATATTCAAACCAGTATCGGTCAGCGTGGAATTGCTTACGAACATTTTACCTTGGATGGTCCTGTTGCTTTGTTGCCATCCGATACGGGTTATGCGTTAGTATGGACTGTGCCAGCCGATCAGGTCGATCGCATTTTAAATTGGGATGAGGCGGCTTTTCTTTCTGAGTTGCAGGTGCATTTTGGTGATATGGCGGGCCAATTCGTTTCATGTGGCAAGCGAACGGGGTTTCCACTGACACTGAAATATGCATCGCCCACAATTGCTCCTCGAACTGTATTGATTGGCAATGCATCGCAAACATTGCATCCGGTTGCAGGGCAGGGTTTTAATTTGGGACTGCGCGATGCCTGGGAATTGGCAAGTGAATTGATCCGGTCCGCTAATTTTGCAGCAGATGTGGGTTCTTCTCGTTTGTTGTCAACGTTTGCGAGTAAACGTCAGATTGATCGAGAAGGAGGTAAATTTTTACCAATACGCTTGCAAAATTGTTCACAGTGAATTTTCCTTCTTTACAAGTTGCCTGTGGATTGAGTTTGAGTATTCTAGATCAGCTATCTCCTGTTAAGCGTTTTGTTGCACGTCGTATGATATTTGGGGCAAGAGGATAATTGAGTGACGATCATCAGTGTGGAATTAATCAGAATTCTTTGAAATAAACCAGATTGACATAACTTCGTATGCAAATCGGCCCTCATCGTTTAAAAAATCAACTAATCGTTGCTCCAATGGCGGGTGTGACGGATCGTCCTTTCCGGCAATTGTGTAAACGATTTGGCGCGGGTATGGCCGTATCCGAAATGGTTTCAAGTAATTCATTGCTCTGGGGTTCAGAGAAAACACGTCGCCGGGCGAGTCATGAGGGCGAAGTTGCACCGATTTCGGTACAAATCGCTGGTGCAGATCCAACAATGATGGCTGAGGCAGCACGCTACAATGCCGACCAAGGCGCACAAATTATCGATATCAATATGGGTTGTCCCGCTAAAAAGATTTGCAATGTAATGGCGGGGTCAGCGTTATTAAAAGATGAATCACTAGTAGGAAAAATCTTAGAGGCGGTTACAACCGCTGTCGATATTCCAGTGACCTTGAAAATTCGTACAGGTTGGGATACGCAGCATAAAAATGCGCTGTCGGTAGCTAAATTGGCTGAACAAACTGGTATCCAAGCGCTAGCGATTCATGGTAGAACACGCGCTTGTGCTTACCAGGGGTATGCAGAGTATGACACCATTGCTGCAGTGAAAGCGGTGGTTAACATTCCTGTTATTGCGAATGGTGATATTACAACACCGGAGAAAGCTAAGCAGGTTTTAGATTATACAAAAGCCGATGCCATTATGATTGGGCGTGCTGCACAAGGACGCCCCTGGATTTTCCGGGAAATCGATCATTATTTGAATACTCAGAAATTTTTACCCTTGCCCGAAGTGAGTGAGATTCATCAAGTGCTCATTGAACATTTGCATGATCTTTATGAGTTTTACGGTGAATATTCGGGTGTTCGTATTGCACGTAAACATATCTCTTGGTATACCAAAGGTTTAACGAATTCAGCTGTTTTTCGGCATGCAATGAATCAATTACAAACGGTGGAAGCGCAATTGACCGCAACGCATCAATTTTTTCAACAATTAGCTGACTATGGGCAAAGGCTTACTTATGATAACGAGGTGGCAATCGCAGTATGAGCAGTTTTAATGAAAATGAGATCGCAAGCTGTATTCGTAAGTCCCTGGATGCTTATTTCAAAGATTTAGAGGGTGAAAAGCCTTGCCCTATCTATGAGATGGTTATCAATAGTGTCGAGAAGCCATTACTCGAACTGGCGATTCAGTATGCGAAAGGTAATCAAAGCAAGGCAGCAGAACTTTTAGGAATAAGTCGTAATACGTTGCGCAGCCGTTTGGCTAAACATCGTATCGAATGATGAAATATGATCAAACAAGCATTAATTAGTGTTTCAAATAAAGCAGGTGTGGTTGATTTGGCGCGAGCATTACATCAGCGCGGAATAAAGATCATATCATCCGGTGGGACCGCAAAACTGTTACAAGAAAATGCCATTTCCGTTACTGAAGTCAGTGATTATACCGGGTTTCCGGAAATGCTCGATGGACGGGTCAAAACCTTACATCCCAAAATTCATGCAGGTATTTTATCGAGACTAGATCTAGACGCCCATCGGCAGGCGATACAACAAGTTGGGATCGATCCGATTGAATTAGTGGTTGTTAATCTATATCCTTTTGTTGAAACGATTAATCGTGCGGGTTGTACCCTGGAAGAAGCGATTGAGAATATCGATATCGGGGGACCAACGTTAATCAGAGCCGCTGCAAAAAATTATCAGCACGTAACCGTGATTACAGAACCCGAAGATTACTCGGTTTTATTAGCAGAATTAGATCAAGGAAATGGAGTCGTGAGCGATTCACGCCGTTTCTATTTTGCCCAGAAAGCATTTACGCATACTGCGCGCTATGATAGTGCAATCAGTAATTATTTGACGGCCATCGATGCTAATGGGCAGCATACGACTTTCCCTGAGCATTTGAATCTCAATTTTAGCCGAGTTCAAACGATGCGATATGGGGAAAATCCTCATCAGCAGGCAGTTTTTTACCGCGATGCGGAGGCATTACCGGGAAGCTTGGCGAACTATTTACAACTACAAGGCAAAGAATTATCGTTTAATAATATTGCTGATACCGATGCAGCCTGGGAATGTGTCAAATCTTTTGATAAGCCAGCTTGTGTGATCGTTAAGCATGCTAATCCTTGTGGTGTGGCAATTGCGGATAATTTACTAGCAGCTTATCAATTAGCATTTGCCACTGACCCTACTTCAGCATTTGGTGGCATCATCGCCTTGAATCAACGTGTTGATGTCGCATTAGCAGAAGCGGTTATTAAGCAATTTGTGGAAGTTATTATTGCGCCTGCGTTCAGTGAGGAAGCACAAGCAGTGCTCAAGCAGAAAGTAAATATTCGAGTTCTGGTCGTACCAATTCAAGCTGAGATGAATCGCTACGACTTAAAGCGTGTTGGGGGAGGGGTATTAGTTCAAACACCCGATAATTTTCAGATCGGGGAAGTTAATCTCAAAGTTGTAACACAATTGAAGCCGACACCTGAACAGATTCAAGACTGCTTATTTGCTTGGCGGGTTGCAAAATTTGTGAAATCGAACGCGATTGTGTTTTGTGCGCAAGGTCGGACACTGGGCATTGGCGCAGGACAGATGAGTCGTATTGATAGCGCACGCATTGCCTCTTTCAAGGCGGAGCAGGCTGGTTTAGATTTGAATGGTTCAACTGTTGCATCCGACGCATTTTTCCCATTTCGTGATGGCTTGGATGTTGTGGTTAAAGCGGGGGCTAAGATTGTTATACAACCAGGGGGTAGTATTCGAGATAATGAGGTGATTCAAGCTGCAGATGAGCAAGGGATTATTATGCTTTTTACAGGGACTCGCCATTTTAGGCATTAAAATTACTGAGTCGTCTCAATAATTGATAACTTTGCTTAATTGATCACTATATTAACTATTCTTTTCTAGGCTGGTAGTGTGCAACAATGAAGTTACTCGTAGTCGGTAGTGGCGGTAGAGAGCATGCAATTGCGTGGAAGCTGAGTCAATCACCGCGTGTTCAAAAAGTATTTGTTGCTCCTGGTAATGCTGGAACAGCACTTGAATTGGGGCTCGAAAATATTCCAATCACAGCGATTACTGAGTTAGTAGCATTTGTAAAACAGGAAAATATTGCCCTTACAGTGGTTGGCCCTGAAGCACCCTTGGCTGATGGAATTGTCGATACTTTTCGAGCAAAAGGGCTTCGCATTTTTGGTCCAACCCGGAGAGCCGCCCAACTCGAAGCTTCAAAAATCTTTGCTAAAGCGTTTATGCAGCGCTATGGTATTCCCACTGCGAAATCAGCAAACTTTAATCAAGCCGATGCGGCACATCAATATATCGATCAAAGCGCAGTACCGATCGTTATCAAAGCAGATGGATTAGCTGCAGGGAAAGGTGTCATCGTAGCACAAACTTACGAGCAGGCGCATGATGCAGTTGATCGTATGTTAACCGATAGCCAACTGGGTAAAGCCGGCGCACAAATTTTAATTGAAGATTTTCTAGCAGGTGAAGAAGCTAGTTTTATTGTCATGGCAGATGGTCAACATGCGTTACCGCTAGCGACAAGCCAAGATCATAAGCGTTTGTTAGACAATGATTTAGGTCCCAATACCGGAGGGATGGGAGCCTATTCTCCTGCGCTGTGTATTACTCCCGAATTACATGCTAGGATTATGCGAGAAGTTATCAATCCTACGCTATTGGGGATGGCACAAGAAAATGAACCCTATACGGGGTTTTTATATGCAGGTCTGATGATATCGTCCCGAGGTGATATCAAAGTGCTGGAATTTAACTGCCGCTTGGGTGATCCTGAGACGCAACCGATTATGATGCGCCTTAAAACAGATTTGTTGAGACTCATCGAACAAGCGCTAAATCTATCATTGGATAAAGCTGAAATTGAGTGGGATCGAAGAACCGCCTTGGGGGTTGTACTAGCCGCTGAAGGTTACCCAGAATCGCCACGTAAGCATGACAAGATCGAAGGTTTAATGGAGGTAATCAAGGAACAAGCAGCCACTGAAGATTTTCATGTATTTCACGCCGGCACAGCGCTGAATACTGAAGATCCTTCTTCAATTTTAACGGCGGGTGGTAGAGTATTGTGTGTCGCTGCGCTGGGTGAAAATATTAAATTAGCGCATCAACGTGCTTATGATATTGCGCACAAAATTCAATTTAGCGGTAGTCAAATGCGTCACGATATTGGTTATCGCGCTATGAATCGAATCGATCCTAAAGTCGATAGCTGATTTCGCTTCATTGAATCGATTACCCAAGCGCAACTCATTCTGTTTTTGTTACATCCTGCGCTTCCGCATATTTTCCGATGAAGAGCCCTTGGAAAATAATGAAAACAAGCATTAGCCCTGTAAATCCGAATAGCTTGAAATTGACCCAAGAATCAGTTGAGAAGCTAAACGCTACGTAAAGGTTAACCGCACCCATCGCAGCAAAAAATAGCGCCCAACTCGTATTCAGACGTGACCAAATTGCCTCAGGTAATTTGAGCTGATTGCTGAGCATCGAACGAATCAAATTCTTCTTAAAAAGCACCTGGCTGATCAATAGTACGCAAGCAAATAACCAATAGAGTACCGTTGGTTTCCATTTGATAAAGGCCTCATCCTGAAGAAATAACGTTGCACCGCCAAAAGTAATAATTAGAGCAAGGCTCACCCATAGCAAGTTATCCACTTTGCGGTGACGAAACCATGACCAACCCACCTGTATAAACGTCGCAATAATCGCTGCTACCGTTGCAGCGTAGATATCAACCAGCTTATAAGCGATAAAAAATAATATGACTGGAAATAGGTCGAAAAGTAATTTCATTTTAGTGGTAGAAGGCTGAAATAACGCAGCCAAGTTTTGAGAATAAATGCTCATCATACCTGATGCGTTACTAAAGTTCACTCACAGGCCATCATTGGTTTTTTAATGCTCATATTGCTACCTGAAGCGATTGCTGTACGGAAGTACGATGTACCAGGGTACGATAGGCGAGGCGGCGGTAATTTGTCAGAATTTCACCATGCAGTAACGATTGAAGAAGTTAAACAATTTAAACAGGAGAGCAGACATGAGCAAATTAGTTAAATCATTCAAACAATTTTTGAACAATGAAGAAGGGATGGCAGCAGTCGAGTATGCATTAGTTGTTGCGATTATGGCGGTAGCGATTGTAGCGGCGTGGGGAACGTTAGCCGGTGGTTTTAATGGTTTATTTACGACGATAGCAGGGCAATTAGGCATCGCGCTTTAGAAGAGTATGGATTGGCTTAGGATAGTACGGAAGTACGATGTACCAGGGTACGATAGGCGAAGCGGCGGTAATTTGTCAGAATTTCACCATGCATTAACGATTGAAGAAATTAAACAATTTAAACAGGAGAGAAGACATGAACAAATTAGTTAAATCATTCAAACAATTTTTGAACAATGAAGAAGGGATGGCAGCAGTCGAGTATGCATTAGTTGTTGCGATTATGGCAGTAGCGATTGTAGCAGCGTGGGGAACATTAGCCGGTGGTTTTAATGGTTTATTTACGACGATAGCAGGGCAATTAGGTATCGCGCTTTAGAAGAGTATGGATTGGCTTGGGATAGTACGGAAGTACGATGTACCAGGGTACGATAGGCGAAGCGGCGGTAATTTGTCAGAATTTCACCATGCATTAACGATTGAAGAAATTAAACAATTTAAACAGGAGAGAAGACATGAACAAATTAGTTAAATCATTCAAACAATTTTTGAACAATGAAGAAGGGATGGCAGCAGTCGAGTATGCATTAGTTGTTGCGATTATGGCAGTAGCGATTGTAGCAGCGTGGGGAACATTAGCCGGTGGTTTTAATGGTTTATTTACGACGATAGCAGGGCAATTAGGTATCGCGCTTTAATTACAGAAAAAAGAATTATCACATAAGTTGCTATTTTAGAACCCGGCTAATTAGCCGGGTAGTTTTATGGAGATAGAAGTATGCATACAGTAAGTATTGTTATCTTAGTAGGACTACTATTGTTGGCTTCTTATAGAGATATCTGTGAATACCGAATTTCTAATAAATTGATTCTCTTTGGATTGGCTGTTGGCATCTCATTAAACGTGATTCTTCCTCAAGAAATAGGTGGATTAGGTTTTCAGCTCGCTTTAGCTGGCGCTGGAGTTGGGGTAATTGTTTTTTTACCGATGTATCTTATTCGTGCAATGGGTGCAGGCGATATTAAATTGATGGCAATGGTTGGTGCTTTTGTTGGGCCAAGTCCTATGCTGCAAATTGCGCTTTATGTTGCTATAGCTGGAGGATTGCTTGCATTAATTGTTTTAATCAGTAAGAGCAAGCTAATTAAACCTATCCATAACTATAAGCTCATGCTAATGCGAAATCAGTTAAGTACTACAGCTGGTAATCTAGATACTATCTCTACGAGTAAAGTATTTTCTAAAACAAAGGCTAGATTACCCTATGGCGTCGCTATTGCTGCTGGGACATTCTTTTACTTAATAACAAATTTCTAATTGGTGAATTTAAAATAAACCAATAAACCGCATCTAGTCTCGTAGTTTTTCTTCTTTTCTAACATCATCAATTGAGTGAATAGTCAAATAATCGTTTGCTTATTTGACTTTAACTCATCTATTAATTAGTCGAAGTAACTGTCTATCACAACTGCAGTCGGATGTCATGTCGATGCGTTGTATCGGTCAAGATAGGGTCAATTTATTGATCTTTTCCGTTTATTGCATGGGAACGATAACCACTATAGTTACCTTAAGAACTATAGCAATAAGCAAGTAGGAAGAATTGACTCAATTCATAACTCGTTAACAAGGTGTGAGGTCTATCGATGAGAAATACAGGAGCGCTAGGAATGATCGTGATTTCCTTGTTATTAGGATCAGCAGCGGTGGTTGTTGCTGCGAAGTGGCTTAATAATCAGGTGAATATCGAAGCATCGAAAATTATCGTTGCTTCACAAGATATTAATGTAGGTACCCGCCTTACCCCAGAAATTCTCAAAGCGATCGATTGGCCCAGTAGCAGTATCCCTGAAGGTTCATTTCAAGAAGTAAAACTCTTGGATAGTCGTGTAGCAAAGGTTAATTTACAACGTGGTGAACCCGTTCTGGAGCGCAAATTAGCACCAGAAGGGACCGTGGGCGGGTTATCTGGTGTGATCGCTGATGGCAAGCGTGCAATTACCGTCCGTGTCAATGATGTCGTGGGCGTAGCTGGTTTTGCACTGCCCGGTAACTTGGTCGATATTCTGGTGAATATTAAAGATGACAATAAAAATCCAATTTCTAAAATTGTACTTGAACAAATATTAGTGTTGGCCATTGCTCAAGATTTGGGGAGAGATGAAACAAAACCGAAAGTGGTCAATGCGGTAACACTGGAAGTGACGCCGGAACAAGCTGAGAGATTAGATTTGGCACGTAGTGTTGGATCGCTTTCGTTAGTGCTAAGAAATCAAATCGATAAAAGTGTCGGTTCTACTGATGGCGTTCGCACTCAGGATTTGCTGGGTACAAAAATTGTTGTGACAGAACCCCAAAAAGAAGTTGAGAAAGTTGTAGTTTACAAATCCATAGCCCCCAGGCCAACAGTTGAGATCATTCGGGGTGTTCAAAAATCGAGTGCAAATCAATAAAGGGGAGAATCATGGCATCTAAACGATTAGCTTATTTTGCTAAAACTGGATTAGGGTTACTGACGGTGTTTTTATGTGGACTACAAGGAGCATTACAAGCACACAACGTGGCATCTGTTGCAACTGTGAATCAAGTCAGTGATAGCCATGAGATGGCTTCCAGCATGAATGTGACATTGGGTAAGTCAACCTTACTCCGACTTCCTTCAACAATTTCTAGAATATCGGTGGGTAATCCAAGTGTAGCGGACGTAACGTTAACTAGCGCCAACGAAGTTTATATTCTCGGAAAAATGATTGGCACCACGAATATCATTTTATGGCCCCGTAATGGTTCAACCCGGGTCGTAGATATTACGGTGCTAATGGACGCTGCTGCGCTTCAATCTAAGTTACAAGAGATCATGCCAGAAGAAACAGATATACATGTCAAAGCAGCCGGTGATTCTTTGGTGTTATCTGGAACCGTTTCCGATACGGTCAAGGTAGACCGTGCAGTAACATTAGCTGATACCTATGTTCGTACTTCAGTACTCGGCATGATGATGAGCATGCAAGGTAACGTTGGCCAAGGTGCAGCCGGCCAAGGGGGTCAGACCGGTATGCAAGGTATGCAGATTTTACGGCAAGGGCTACAACCCAATGAGGATTCAGCAGGCGCCGGAGCGGGGTTAGGTAGTATCAAGATCGTCAACTTATTGCGTGTTCGCGATAATCAGCAAGTGATGCTTGAGGTGAAAGTAGCTGAAATTAACCGTACCTTGGCTGAGAAACTTGGGTTTGATTTTACGCGTGCTGCGAACAAGGCAGGGAGTGCCTGGACACAAATAATGGCAGGTGTGGCCGGCGGTGGGGCATTTAATCTGTTGATGGGAAAAAATCTAGGTGCAACGGTTAATCCTAATCTCAATCGGATCACCGATTTTACTGCCAGCGAGGGCACGGCGATCCTCATGGATGCGGAGAAAAAGGATAATTTAGTAAAAGTCTTAGCAGAACCCAATATCGTGGCTATCAGTGGTCAGGAAGCCAGCTTTCTGGTGGGGGGCGAGATCATGATCCCGATTCCCAGCACTAATCAAGTAAGACTTTTACCCAAAGAATTTGGTATTGGTGTGCGATTTACCCCAACCGTGCTGGAAGAAGGCCGTATTCATCTCCGTGTCAGCCCAGAAGTATCTGAGTTGGTCAGTATTACCAATGTGGCTTCGACTGGATTGGGTCAGGTGTTAGCTATTCCAACTTTTACCACGCGCCGCATCTCAACAACTGTGCAATTGAACGATGGTCAATCGCTTGCAATCGGCGGATTGTTACAGGATGACTTCAAAGAGCAAGTAAAACGCTTTCCAATGCTGGGTGAAGTGCCAATCTTAGGTGCATTGTTCCGCAGTAGCGATTTCCAAATGAAGAAAACGGAACTGATGGTCATTGTAACACCGCGACTCGTTAAACCACTGAATCATGATTATCAACTTCCTACCGATTCATTTGTGGCACCAGATCGGGGTGAATTCTTGATTCAAGGTCGGATGGAAAGTGCTTCTGAGCCAACTGTTCCACCTAGAAAGAATTATTTGCAGTATGACCAAGGTGGTTTTCAAATGAGATAAGGAGAAAAAAGTGAAGAATATTCGATTCAATATCAACTACTTTGGCTGTTCGCTGGCAGTATTGACATTAATAGCGTGCGCACCGGTAACGCCAAGATTGGATGCACGGTTTGGGGATGCTGTTGGGTTTGCAAAGAGCGCAGCAAACGGCTAATCCGCAAGCATCTTTCAATCCAACAGCACCGGAAGGTATCAATGGACAGGCTGGAGATGCCATTTTTGATAATTATCGCGATGGGTTTAGAAATCCTCAACCTCCGTTACGGGGTGTGATCGATGTCGGAACTTCCGGAGGCGGGGGAGGAAGGGGAACTCAAGGTACTAGATAGTGATGGCATGAAATTGGCATTCTAGAAATTGAGTAGATTGTTAAACAAATGATTGACTAACCAAATGTTCCCAATACGTAAAAAACTGCTGGTGTTAAGAAAGCAACAGGGTGCTGTTGCAGTGATTGTAGCGTTGTCGATGGTGGGATTAATTGGATTTGTTGGCCTGGCACTTGATTTAGGTAAACTGTTTGTGGCTAAAACCGAGCTGCAGAACAGCGTAGATGCCTGTGCCTTGGCTGCGGCACGCGAACTAACTGGGGCCAATAGTAATCAACTCATCCTCGCTGAGGCGGCAGGAATTACAACTGGCGAACGCCATCGGGTTTATTTTCAGGGGGAAGATATTACAATTTCTGGGGTTACGTTTGCTGTATCGCTCGTAGATGATTATCGATCCGCTTCCGATATCGATCCAGCTGAAGCGGTCGAGATGCGTTATGCTCGTTGTGAAGCTAATCGTGCTGATATTTTAAACTGGTTCATTCAGGTATTAAATCTTTTACCTGGTGTGGATATTGATAGTCAAACAGTTGCTGCAAGCGCTATTGCGACACTATCACCTTCACAAGTTATTTCTTGTGCAATTCCTGTTGGGGTATGTAGCGATGACGTGCCACCGAGCACGCCTGTTGGTACCTGGTTGCAAAGTGTTTTGGGCCCACCGAAAGGCGGTAAAAAAGGTGAAACAGGAAATTTAACCGGAAATTTCATGTGGATTGATTACTCTCCTCCTGGTGGAGGTGCCTCAGAACTTGCAGGGCAGTTAACCGGGCCCGGAGTTTGTAGCTTGCCTGCTCAAGGGTCTCAAGTGGGTGAGGCCGGGGTTAAGTCCTCGCTAGCCAATGACTGGAATAGTCGATTCGGTATTAATCAAGGCAACGTCAAAGAAGGTGATGCTATCCCTGATTATAGTGGGTATGCCTATACAGAAGTCAACTGGCCATCTAAATTCAACGCATTAGCAGATTTTCAAAGTAAAAGGGGTGCAAATGCACCCTATCAAGGCGATGCGAGTACAGGGCTTAAAACGCATGGCACAGCGGTTGACGCGACATACCTGCAAGAGAATGGTGCAGATCGGCGCTTAGCAACGGTTGCTGTGGTAGATTGTGATGGCTTTACTAGCGGAACAACCGCACCCGTTCAAGCCTGGGCTTGTATATTAATGCTGCATCCGATTAATAACTCTCAGGGAGGTAGCGGAACGGGTGCAACACGCATGTATCTTGAGTATTTGGGTAGATCCAATGATACCGGAAGCCCCTGTGCGACTAATGGTGTACCAGCAGGACCTACTGGTATTGGTCCAATGGTTCCTGCTCTAGTGAGATAAGTAATATGAATTTAATCAGAGGAAGTTCTTATTTAAAGCATGGTGGTAGGCGGACAATGGGGGGAGCTGCTGCTGTCGAGCTTGCTTTATTGCTGATCCCAATGCTAATTCTGATATTGGGTGTAGCGGAGTTTGGTCGTGCACTCTATCAATACAATACGTTAACTAAGGCAGTTAGAGATGCTGCGCGATATCTTTCACAATTCAATCCTAACGATGCTAGCGCCTATGATGAAGCAAAAGAAGATGCAATTTGTTTAGCCGTTTATGGCAGTTTAAGTTGTGGAGGTGAAGTGCTTGTCGCAGACTTGGTGCCGGATATGGTTTCTATTAACACGATTGCTGAAACATCGAGTGCTGGCGTGCCGATTACCCTGGTTGAAGTAAGAATTACTGGGTTTATCTTTAATTTTATCCTTAATCCACTGATGTTCTTGGGTGGAGGGGATCAGTCCATTACTTTTGATGATATACGAGCCGTTATGAGGCAGTCATGAAACTCATTTCACAATCTAACCTAAACCCTAAATTACCAGTTTGTTTTAATCAGCAGGGAATGGTAGCTGTTGAGTTTGCCTTAATTGCGATCATACTTTTTCATTTCTATTCGGTGCGATGGAGATGAGTAGAGCGTTATTTTATTGGAACACAGCGACGGAGGCGACTCGTCTGGGGGCACGTTTGGCTGTGGTATGCGATCAAGATGCCAGTGCAATCAAGACTAAAATGCAAGCGATGCTGGGTGTGCTCGAAGCCGACCAAATCAACGTAACGTACTCGCCCGACGGTTGCGATAGTAACTCTTGCCGATCTGTTACTGTAAGTATCAATGGGTTTAATTTTACTGCGCTGATACCGGTATTACCATTGAATATTCCGATGCCGTCTTTTTCGACGACATTACCGCGGGAAAGTATGGATAGCGCTAATCCAGATTGTACATAGTTATATTAGAACTAATTACCTAAATTAATAGGTAGAGGAGTAATACATTGAAAATCGCTACAATTGTACAAAACCAACAGTGTCTAAATGATATTCAGAAGTATTTGGCACAGGCGGGGTCATCGCATCCACTGGTTGGCATCACAGGAGGAGCGCAACAAATCTCTGCTGTAATTGAACAAGAACATCCTGATCTGTTATTGATCGAAGGGTTACGGTTGAATTCGGGGGAACAGCAAATCTTGAGTAAGGTTACGACGTGTTTCCCTGATATCGGGGTGATTATGTTATGTCCTCCTCAACCACAAGAGTTTTTACTTGAAGCCATGCGCGTTGGGGTGCGCGAAGTAGTACCCACGCCGATTGCCCAGAATGTTCTAATCGATGCGGTTGAACGTTTCCAACAACGAATGTTTCAATCAAAGGCGCCCATTCGACAAGGTAAAGTATTAGCCTTTATGCCTTGTAAGGGGGGGAGTGGGGCGACATTTCTTGCAAGTAATATGGCTTATGCACTTGCAGCACTTGAGAACAAACGAGTAATTCTTATCGACTTTAATCTGCAATTTGGCGACGCATCACTTTTTGTACACGATGGTTCAGTCAAGACTTCAGTTGCAGATGTCGCGCGCCAGATTCAGCGATTGGATGGATCGTTCCTGTCTTCAAGTTTAATACAAGTATTACCTAATTTTGGGGTGCTCGCAGCACCGGATGAGCCGGAGAAAGCCGCGGAAATCAAGCTCGAACATGTTAAACCTTTATTGCAAGTGGCAATTAAGCATTACGATTTTGTCGTACTCGATATTGGTCGTTCCTTAGATACGATTTCGATTCAATGTCTGGATCAAGCCGATTACCTTTTTCCAGTACTCCAGCAAACACTACCGTTTATTCGCGATGCGAAGCGCTTGATTAATACTTTCTTTTCCTTAGGCTACCCTGCTGAAAAAATACGGTTAATTGTCAATCGATACGATAAAAAAGATGAGATCACGCTTGCGGATGTCGCAAGTACCTTAAAGTTAGAAGTTTATAAGGCCATACCCAATGACTATAGCGTTGTTGCCGAATCAGTCAATCAAGGAATACCGGTTATTAAGCTAGCAAAACGAAGTTTAGTTGCGAAATCATTGCATGAGCTCGTTCAAGAAATGGCTCAGAGCTCAACCAGTAATAATTTGTTAAAAAAATTATTTGCATTTGGTTAGCATCATAGATGCTGTGGATGATTAGAAGAAAGTTTAACTTATTGGAACCCTAATTATGTCAATTCGAGATCGTCTTCAAGGGATAGGATCGAACCTAACAGCGACTGCGAGCCAAATTGCAGTCACTAAACCTAATCATTTTACGTCTTATGATAATGATGCATACCATGAGTTGAAGTCTCGGATACATCAGGCATTGCTCAATCGCATGGATTTGGCAGTGATGGAAAGTCTGCCACAGGATCGATTATTGGTAGAGATTAAAGGCCTGGTAGAACGATTATTAATCGAAGAGCGTACGCCAATCAATGATATCGAGAGATTACGCATTATTCAGGATATCCAGCACGAAGTACTGGGATTGGGGCCACTTGAACCATTACTGGTTGATCCGACGATTTCAGATATTTTGGTTAATACCCATCGTCAAGTTTATGTTGAACGCCGAGGGAAGTTAGAGCTTACTGATACCCAATTTGCCAATGAGGCACATTTAAGAAAAATTATCGATCGAATCGTTTCTAGGGTGGGACGTAGAGTCGATGAGTCCAGCCCCATGGTCGATGCTCGATTGCCCGATGGTTCCCGCGTTAATGCGATTATACCGCCACTTGCGATTGATGGTGCTTTGTTATCGATCCGGCGGTTTGCAGTGATTCCGCTCAAGATAGAAGATTTGATTCGCAATAAATCAATGACTCAAGAAATGAGTGAGATTATTAGTGGTTTGGTTAAGGCAAAGTGCAGCATACTTATTTCGGGGGGCACCGGCAGCGGTAAAACAACGCTGCTGAATATCATGTCTGCTTATATTCCGCATTCTGAGCGAATTGTTACCATTGAAGACGCAGCCGAATTACAGTTACAGCAGCCTCATGTCGTGCGGTTGGAAACAAGACCTCCCAATGTTGAGGGTAAAGGAGAAGTTTCGCAACGTGCTTTGGTTCGAAACAGCTTACGGATGCGTCCTGATCGTATCATTATTGGCGAGGTGCGCGGTGCTGAGGCGATTGATATGCTACAAGCGATGAATACTGGTCATGAAGGATCGATGGCTACAGTTCATGCAAATACTCCTCGAGATGCTTTAAGCCGGATTGAAAATATGGTTAGTATGGCTGGCCTGAATTTACCCACTAAAGCAGTTCGGCATCAGATAAGCTCTGCCATTGTTGTAGTAATACAGGTTTCGCGATTATCGGATGGAAAACGTAAGTTAGTCAGTATCCAAGAAATTACTGGAATGGAGGGGGACGTCATTACCATGCAGGAAATCTATATATTTCAACAAACTGGCGTGGCAGCCGATGGGACGGTGCAAGGTCATTTTAGAGCGACGGGGATAAGACCTAAATTTGCAGAACGCCTTAAGATATATGGTGCAGCACTTCGTGAAGAGTTATTCGATCCAACGCGTCGATATGAATAAGGGGAAGTGATGGATTATCTCTATTATCTTTATGTTGTGCTCGCTTTTCTCGCTGTAGTACTTTTTCTCGAGGGAGCTTACTTTATCTGGCGATCGTATCAAGGTGCAGAAGCCAAACGGATTCAGAAGCGTCTTCAAGAGATTGCGGCGGGGTGGAACGATACCGCGAATGCATCGCTGGTCAGGCAACGGTTACTGAGTGACTCGCCATCATTACAAAAATGGTTACTTAAATTACCTCGTGTGCATATTTTAGACCGATTTCTGCTGCAATCCGGTATGTCAATTATGGTCATGCAGTTTCTGGGGTATAGCCTATTGACGGGATTCGGAGGAATGGCGTTAGCGGCTTTATTAGGTTTTTCACCTGCTGTCATTCTATTAAGTATAGTCGTTGGGAGTTTAGTTCCCTACTTCTTTATGTTAAGAGCCAAACATAAACGGTTGAATACTATAGAACAGCAATTACCCGAAATAATCGACTTGATGTCTCGTGCGCTCAAAGCAGGTCATGCTTTTACCGGAGCATTACAAATGGCTGCAACCGAAGGGACAGAACCCGCTGCAGGCGAATTTCGGTTGGTATTCGATGAAATCAATTTTGGCGTACCAATACAAAATGCGCTGATGAATCTTGCTAACCGAGTTCCAATTACCGATCTAAGTTATTTTGTCATTGCTGTTCTCATTCAACGTGAAAGTGGTGGTAACTTGGCGGAGTTGCTCGATAAAATCAGTAACTTGATTCGCGCAAGATTGAATCTATTAGGTCGCATTCGAGTACTTTCAGCAGAAGGGAAACTATCTGCATGGATTTTGTCCTGTATACCCTTTGTAATGGCCCTAATTCTCAACATTCTTAACCCAGGCTTTATGAGCATCTTATGGACTGATCCAGTCGGACCGACCATTATCGCAATTGCGCTAGTAATGATGGTGGTTGGTATTTATGCGATGTCACGCATCATTAAAATTCATGTTTAATGTGTCACGACTGATGGGATAGTGATTAGTGAACATGATGAATTTATTGTTATCGATCATTCTGGTTTTAGGGGCATCTAAACTATGATTTCTATGCAAACTATTTTTCTGATTATGATTTTTCTCGCAGTGGCGGGAATTAGTTGGGCGATCATGATCATTTCATCCCCCCGTGCGACTAAAGCCCGTCTAAAGCAAATTAGTGACCATGATGATGCTTTATTAGATGGTTATAAAGCGGATGATGAATGGAAAGAAACCATCGTTAAATTATCAGAGCCGCTGGCAAAACTAGCTTTACCCAGTGAAGAGTGGAAAATCAGCACTCCGTGCGCGTTTTATGCACGCAGGCTACCGTGGTAATGCAGCGCCAACAATTTACTTTGCGACTAAAACGTTTTTAGCTTTGCTCTTTCCTGGCTTCTTCTTTTTCTTTGCTGGGATTGGGCAGTTGCAACTGACTTCAGTGAATTTGACGTTAATCTTATTGATTTTTACTGCGATTGGATTCTATTTGCCTAATTTACTTTTGGCACGAAGGATTAAATTACGCCAACGAGAACTTTTTGAAAGCTTCCCTGATGCAATTGATTTGATGACCGTTTGCGTCGAAGCAGGGTTAGGATTAGATGCGGCTTTGGCGAAAGTGGGTGAAGAGATGGAATTGAGAAGTTCGATTCTCGCGGAAGAGATTCATTTGGTTGGCCTTGAATTACGGGCAGGTGCTTCTCGGGAGAAAGCGCTGCGTAATCTTGCTTTAAGAACGGGTGTCGAGGAAATCGAAGCGTTAGTTGCCATGTTGGTGCAAGCAGACCGTTTTGGAACAAGTACCGCTGATTCTCTGAGAGTCTACTCTGATACGTTGCGAACTAAACGCCGTTTACGGGCAGAAGAAGCCGCTGCAAAAATTGCACTAAAATTATTATTCCCACTTATTTTTTTTATTTTTCCCGCGTTGATGGTTGTGCTGCTGGGTCCAGCATTTATCAGTATTTATCGAAACTTACTTCCAGCGTTGGCTGGACAATGAGGAGTTCTATCATGCTGCATTGCTTGAGACAATTATTAAGTTTGGCTGTTTGTTTCTTATTATTGGTGGGATGCGCAACACAATCAACTAACAGTCTGCTAACGGAAAGCGGCACGCCAGGCACAAAAAGGCAAATTGGGCCCGATTTGGTGAAACTATATTTGCAGGGCAAGAAATATCAAGAGAATGCAAAATATTCAGAAGCTATTTCAGCTTACGAGGCTATTTTAATAAAAGATCCTGATTTTGTTGAAGCGCATAATGGATTGGGTGTGATTTATTCGGTACAAGAGAAATTTGAACTTGCGTTACAACATTTGCAAACGGCAGTTAAACTTGCACCGCTTGCACCGCATCTTCATAACAATTTAGGCTATACCTATTTTCTGCTCGGGCAGGATGAGAAAGCAATCAAAGCGTTTGAGCAATCTTTATTTCTTGATCCAGAAAATGAGAGGGCACAGTTTAATTTAAACCTGGCCCATCAAAAAATATCAAAAAGCGGAGAATAGCGATGCGCTTCCAGAAACGTAAAATTGTATTAGCGCTGGGTTGTATATCTGCATTGACTGGGTGTGCCTCTTATTTTTCAGGTAAGGAATTTTCAGCCTATGAAGTGAGGCCTGTTACGAATATCCAACAGGCAGAAAGCAGCGCAGAGAATTTTTACCATATTGGAGAATATTATCAGCGAAAAAAACAATGGCTTAATGCGCTCGAAGCCTATCAGAAAGCGTTACTACTGCAAGCTGAGTATGTAGAAGCGCATAATGGGCTTGGCATTGTTTATGCAACCTTGGGTCAGTATGAATTAGCGATTGATCACTTTAAAAAAGCAATCGTGCTAGACACGTCCAAGAGCTATTTGCATAATAATTTAGGCTACGCTTATTTTTTGCAAGGCACGTATCATGAAGCAGAGCTCTCAATTCAGACCGCCTTATCCAATGATCCCCTTAATGTAAAAGCTAGAAAGAATTTAACATTGGTCTATAAAAAATGGGTATTGATGATAAGTCAAATAACCCGCCTGGGATACCCAGCGAAAGTGAGGCGATGATACCAAAGTATCCCGTACAATCATCATCTCAAACGCATTTATCACAACAATTGATCCAGGTTGCACCGAATGTTTATGAATTTAGCTCACAGTTAAAAATGCAAAATAGTGTTGCTAGTACTGCAGTCACTGGTGTCGGGCATGGTAAACAGGAAACTCGATTGCAAGATGATATTAAAGACCCTATGCAAGGTATTGAAGTTTCAAACGGTAATGGCGTAACGGGTATGGCCCGGAATGTGGCAACGCAGTTGAGCAATGCTGGATTTGGTCAAGCACGACTTACCAATCATCCAACATTTAAACAAACGCAGACAGAAATTTATCATCGTGGTAGTGCGCATGAGCTTGCAGAAAAAATCACACAACTATTACCAGGGCAAATCAAATTAATTGAAAGTGATGATTTGCGAGAAGATATCAATCTAAAAATTTTACTAGGCCAAGATATCGCTAAATTTAAAGAATTAAGTCATAACCAATATCAAGCAACTAAGGTAATGTAGAAACGATTTCGATTCTAAGTGCTGCTTAAGCAGCGCTAACAAGCTGATTTGCACTTTCTGCAAGTGTTTTTGCTTCCTCTATGATGCGATCAATCTTGCTTTCGGCGATACCCAGATTGTTCCACGCTTGTTCAGTGATTTCTTGAGCTGTATGCTCATTAATTGAAAAATTGGGAAGTAATTTCTCAGCGATATTAACAAGCCTGATCATCGGTAATCCCAATGTGGCATCTGGATGATCGGGTGTATGGTGGTAACGCATCACGGCAATGAGTTCTTCGGGTAGACCCCAGTGTATTCCTAGTTGAGCACCGATTTCTCCATGATGAATACCGACTATTTCCTGTTCAATTGCGAACAAATCCGTGTCAGCAGCATCATTCAATCGCTCGTGCAGGCGATTGCTGGTTTCTGTATCTAAATAACTCAGCGTACTGAAGCCAATGTCATGCAATAGTCCAGCTAGAAAAATCTGATCATCAATGGGACGAAGATTCGCTGGCATATGCCGGGCAATGGCGCGCATGGTGGTAGCAATAGCCATACTATGAGCCCATAGATCCATCGATTTTAATTTTCCTTCAGGCAATTTAGCCAATACTGTAATAGTAGCCATACCGATTGCAATCGATTTGACTTGGGTCAAGCCAAGTAACATGGCGGCATCATTAACTGAGGTAATCGTGCTTGGCATATTAAAAAGGGATGAGTTAGAGAGGCCAACGATCCGAGCAGAAATTTGTGGATCTTGTGTAATGAGTTTAAGTAATTGCGCTTCACCCTCGGTGGTATCTAACGGTAATGCCAGCATCTTCTGAGCGATAGCTGGCATAGCGGGGAGCGAGTCGATTTCCCTAAGAGATTGTTTAATTTTGTTTTGAGCTGGCATGCTAATTTCCTTCGAAGAGCGCTTTAATCAAGTATTTAATTCAGATGAAGTTGCTGAATTTAGGGTAACTTTATAAATTTTACGCTAAACATTTTCGCTAGAATTGTTGAACTAGGCCATAATTTTTCACTATTTTGATATAAAGAATAAAAATGTTTAAGAACAAGCAACAATGCGGTTATATGACTAATAGAATTATTTTAGTGGGCGCGAGCAATCTAACGATGTCGCTTCGCATGATTATTCAGCATATTCAAAGGAGCGTTGGTGGTCCAAGTGAAATATGGGTTGCGGCAGGTCATGGGCGCTCCTATGGCTTGAGTAGCCGAGTGTTGGTTCGTGAGTTGCCGGGTATCGTTCAATGTGGTTTATGGAATCAACTCAGTGCTCGTACAACGATTCCAAGCTATGCTTTATTGACGGATATCGGCAACGATATACCTTATGGTGTTGACCCAGAACGAATTCTACAATGGGTTACCTGGTGTATTGATGAGTTAACAAAGGCATCTGCTCAGATCGTAATAACCAATTTACCAATATCGTCGATCGAGGCGATGTCAAATAAACGTTTCCAATTTTTTAGACATTTATTTTTTCCGTCATGTACTTTAACGAAGACTGAAGTCGTTAGTCGTGCGAAAGTGGTACATCAAGGTATTGTTACACTCGCGCAACAGAAACAACTTATCCTTTGTGAACAAGCTGAGCAATGGATGGGAGTCGATGGTTTTCATATTGCTTTCATGAAACGTGAACGAGCCTTTAGGCAACTATGTAACTATTTTGTAGTGGCTGATGAAGATTTATCATCAGCCACTGAACAATTTGAGCTTCGATTAAGCTGGCAGCAGCGGCCTCACTTTGCATATCAGCGTGTTTTGAATAGAGGGAAATGCTGCCAACAACCAAGTGGTTTGTTATCGAATCATTCGACCGTATCGCTTTATTAGCGACGGCCGCGATGATCGTGTTTAAGGTAGTTCGCTGTCTACAAAGAGTGTTAATGGCGTTGTTGCGCTGATGGTTAATGCACTTTTTGACCAATTTCCATAAAACACTGCGGTAATGAATTTATTGACACTGCTCGCTACATCAACAAAGAATGACTGAGGAGTTAGAACACAATTGGTACAGGCCGGGCAATGTTCATCGCAGAAACTACAATGAAAATATTTTGGAGAATAGCCGCAAGGACCCCAACTGTATTTTTTTGCGACACGATAAAATGCACGTAAATTCTGGCTATGAAGATACGCAGCTTTCGCTGCATCATTCTTATCAACAAAACAGGTAGTAACATCGAATCCCCAATACATCGCGGGTAAATTAACATTCCCTGCACTGTTTGCATTATAGGGATCGATGCTAAATATCGCATCGGCTTGAGTCAAATTGCTAGAAATTGCATTCTGCGCTGCTTGACCACCAGCTGAATGACCTCCCATGAGCCAGTGTGTAACGCTATTGCAGCCAATACCGCTTAACCAGCTATTGAGATTTGTTTTGACGTCATTAGCCAGTGCTGCATATTTCTGAGGATCGGTTTTTACCATGTTACCAGGTGCGTGATCCATAATCACAGTAACGTATCCATACTTAGTCGATCCTGAAATATCCACAAGCACTTGATTCTATGCAGCAAAGATCTTTCTTTTGATGAGCATAACGACCAGGAATGTTAAAATAGCATCCTATTTCTGGTCGAAATGGTGATTAAAAATGCTAAGACATAGCAGTACGATTCATCAACCGAATTTGTTTGGAACAGATTTGCTGATGCAGTTGGATGTCAATGATCCATTGTTGCAGCTTGCAGACGCGATACCGTGGCAAGAATTTGACGAAGCATTTTCGATTCACTACACGAAATCGACAGGCGCGCCGAGTAAGCCGATCCGGTTGCTGTTTGGGTTATTGATCTTGAAGCAGTTAGAGAATTTGAGTGACGAATCAGTAGTATTGCAGTGGAAGCGCAATCCTTACTACCAGGCTTTTGCGGCATGAAAGAGTTCCAGCAGAAATTGCCGTGTCATAGCACGGAACTGGTGCATTTTCGTAAGCGCCTAGGTGTGCCGGGCATGGAGCGGATTTTTCAGATGAGTGTTGGTTTGCATGGGGGAATCGGCACTGGAAGATGTGGTTCATGTTGACACGACAGTGCAAGAGAAGAACATCACATACCCGACTGACAGCAAACTAGCGATCAAGATTATCAATCGCCTCAACAAGATTGCCAAATCCCATGGTATTTCACAGCGGCGCACTTTCATTAAGCAAGTGAAATCACTGCGCTTGGATATTCGGCACTACCGGCATGTGAAGAAAAGAGCAAAGGCGAAACGCGCGTTGAAGCGACTCAGAACCATTGCAGGTGTTTTGATGCGGGAGCTCAGGAGAAAATTGCCACAATGCTGCCTATTCGAGCACTACCAAAAGGATTTTCTACTGTATGAGCGCGTACTGAAACAGAAAATCAAAGACACGCACAAAATCTATTCCCTGCACGAACCGCAAGTGTACTGTATCGGCAAGGGAAAAGACCACAAACAATATGAATACGGCAGCAAGGCATCGATAGCCAGCACAGCGAAAGGTAACCTGATTGTTGGGGTTGTCAGTCACGAACAAAACTTGCATGACAGCCACACATTACCAGAGATATTGCATCATGTTGAGACTTCGCGCGGGAAAGCGGCCAAGCAAGCTGTATGCGACCGTGGCTACCGTGGCAAACGTGAAGTCAATGGAACGCAAATCGTTCTACCTGGAAGAGCATTAAAACGAGACACACGCTACCAAAGAGACAAGAAGCGGAAACAATGCAGAAGGCGCGCGGCGATTGAACCCATTATCAGCCACCTGAAATCGGATTATCGAATGGCCAGAAATTACCTGAAAGGCGCCATCGGTGATCACATCAATCTGCTAATGGCTGCTACCGCCTGGAATCTAAAACAATGGCTATTGGCCATTTTTTGGTTTTTCTTCCCGTGGCGAAAACTGCAGGCTTCGCAAATTCTTTGATGGAAAAGATCAAATTGCTCGATTTTGTCTTTATTAACACGCCGCTTTTTGAAACTGCTGATCCATAATAACAATTGATGCAGTTTTTCAGGGTCGACTACTTAATGATTTCTTCTGATAATTTGTCATAGCTAGAAATACTCATCGACGTACCTACACCGAGCAAAATCGCATCACAACTCGCGGGCGTTGTCGTTGAGTAGTGAATTCGTACTTGACCGTTGGGTGTTGTTTGATCTAAATAGCTTGCATGAGCGTAATGGACAGCAAATGAAATTGCTAAAACAACTAATTTGATGAATATTTGATCGATACGCATCGGAGTGATTCTCCTTTATGATGAATTGAGGTAGTCAGAGCTATTTGGCTAGCTGTTGAGGTTATAATGAAAAAAAAGATTGATAAATGTATTGCTGATTTTTCATCATAGAATTATAGAGCTATGTTATTAAAGATGATTTTGTTAAATTAACGATTTTTTGGTCGGGTTACTGGGGTTTCAATTAGCAAAAATGCGCCTATAATTACGAACAAATTTTAGGCTATACTTTTGACCTTGCGTCATATCCTTGATACCTTCCAAAGGTTATAACTCGCTGTTGATAAACCTTGAACCATGTATCTAAACACTGATATCAAATCATCTGGAATTTTGCCAGATAATCATCCGCAACGAATTGTATTGCATAATGAAGTTCATGCGCGCCCAAGCCAACGTATCCATCTGCCGGCGCTCATCATTTATGTTGCAGTATTTAATGAAGGCGTAACACGCGAACAAGAATGTGATCACTTACGCTTATTGCCGGATCAAGAAAGCTTAACGCCAGAGCAATTACAGAATAATTTTTTACGCTTGCGACTTCAGGGTTATGCGTTGAGATGGGAACGACATACTGAATATACGCGTTATACATTAGTACAGCAGTTACCAAGTAGTGCCAATTTAGGTGCGACTGATCCAGAATTGCTACCCTATCTGGCTTTGCCTAAAGATTGGTTGGCTAGAATTCCAGGGTTGACAATTGCTGCGATTAAGCTTGCGATGGTACATGGTGATTTAACCCACATGGAAGATTTACTGAACAATGCGCGCAGTTGGTTCGGAGGGCATCCCATTGTGGCATCTTTGATAGGAAGAGATGGACATTCACTCGCAGTAACCGATTTCATGTTGCGTGAGAGCGGTTTTGAAAGAATGCTTGTTATCGCGCCACCCAATACCACTGAAACCCGTGCAGGGAGAATTTCACAACGCCTACTTGAAATTGAAACATACCGCCTTGTTGCACTAAGAGCGCTTCCCGTTGCCAAGCAATTAGCACCTGAATTAACCCATGCTGAGCAACAGCTCGCTGATATAACTGCACAGCTTGAGAATAAATGTACTTCAGACCAGGAATTACTGGATACACTGATCGCATTGGCGGTCAGGGTGGAGCGAATTACCGTCGAGCATGCTTATCGATTTGCTGCGACTCACGCTTATGATCGAGTCGTTAATCAAAGAATCAGTGAATTAAGAGAGAAAGCGATTCCTGGTATTCAAACGATTGGAGAGTTCATGCAGCGCCGCCTTTCACCAGCAATGGCAACAGTGGACGCAACCACTCAGCGCATGGGTTATCTTTCTGCCCGAGTTGCAAGGGCGAGTTCTTTGCTACGAACGCGAGTCGATATTCTGGCTGAAACACAAAATCAACAGCTATTAGAAAAATTAACACGGGGGCAGGAATTGCAGCTGCGCCTACAAAGTACGGTAGAGGGGCTATCTATCGCTGCCATTTCATATTATGTAATCAGCTTATTACTTTATGTGTTTAAGGCAATAAAAGCCGCTGGATGGCCTATGCATCCAGAGCTGGTGACGGGACTACTCATTCCAGTGGTTATTTGGGCTGTGTGGTGTACTACTCGCCGGATTCATAAAAAATTTTTAGAGTCGCATTGATGCTTTATGACCTATAAATTAATTTTGATATACCAAAGCTAGGAACCTAAAGGCGGTTTAGAAGTTCTACTACCTTGTAAAACCGTGTTTTTTAATTCTTGACTTGTGTTAGGGTAATCACGGCTGAAATGTAATCCACGGCTTTCATGGCGTTGCATGGCGCATTGGATGATCAAATTTGCAGTCGTGACTAAATTGCGAAGCTCTAACAAGTCCCCTGTTACGCGAAAATTCGTGTAGTACTCGTTGATTTCTTCATGCAATAACTTCACCCGATGTTGCGCGCGCTCAAGTCGCTTATTGGTGCGAACAATCCCTACATAATTCCACATGAATCGGCGCAGTTCATCCCAGTTATGGGAAATAACAACTTCTTCATCAGCGTCGGTTACGCGACTTTCATCCCAATCTAGCAAAGCAATAGATTCCTGACGAGGCTGGTCTAATATATGCTTGGCTGAAGCCATACCAAATACTAAACATTCCAGCAAAGAGTTGCTTGCTAATCGATTAGCACCATGGAGTCCAGTAAATGCGGTTTCTCCAATTGCATATAAGTTATTTAAATCAGTCTTTCCATCTTGATCCGTTACGACACCGCCACAAATATAGTGCGCTGCCGGCACAACCGGAATTGGTTGTTTAGTGATATCGATGCCAAAATCAAGACAGCGTGAATAAATCGTGGGAAAGTGCTGTTTAAGGAATGCGGTAGGCTTATGGGAGATATCAAGATAAACGCAATCAAGCCCGCGCTTCTTCATTTCAAAATCGATCGCCCGGGCGACAATATCCCGAGGTGCAAGTTCGGCTCGTTCATCATGTGACGGCATGAACCGTTCACCATTAGGTAATTTTAATAAACCACCTTCACCTCGAACTGCTTCGCTGATTAGAAAGGATTTTGCATGAGGGTGGTAAAGACACGTTGGATGAAATTGGATGAATTCCATATTAGCCACACGGCAACCCGCCCGCCAGCCCATCGCGATGCCATCTCCAGTTGCCGTATCCGGATTCGTGGTGTAGAGATAAACCTTACCCGCTCCTCCAGTTGCAAGCACAGTGTTTTGTGCTGAGAACGTGATGATTTTATCTGATTGGATATCTAGAATATAAGCGCCATGGCATCGATTCGGTTGATTTAATGAGTTAGCAAGTAATTTTTTATTCGTAATTAAGTCAACGGCGATATGATTTTCGAAGATCGAAATATTATTATGTGCTTGGGCTTGCTTGATTAAAGCAAGTTGAACTGCCTGACCGGTTGCATCGTTGATATGGATGACGCGGCGAACACTATGACCTCCTTCTCGCGTTAAATGATAGCCAGTTTCATTTTGCGCATCTTTCGTGAAATCAACCTGTTGTGAAATTAACCACTGAATCGCTGCTGGTCCTTGTTCAACAACATGCTTCGTGATCATTTCATCACATAGTCCAGCGCCAGCAATAAGCGTGTCCTGAATATGTTTTTCCAAAGAATCTTCAGTAGACAATGCTGCAGCTATTCCCCCCTGAGCCCAACTACTCGCACTATCAAACAGAGATCGCTTTGTGACAATAGCAACTTTTTGAGTATTTGCTAAATTAAGTGCGAGTGTGAGTCCAGCTAACCCGCTCCCAACGATGAGCGTATCAAAATGAACTTGCATAGGTTTATTATTATTCGTTAACTAAATTTAGAGCTGCGTTTGTTCTTATTCTAGCATGGAGAAATACGAGATTAGGCGATATAACATTTTAAGTATTGTTTGATGAGCCAAGATGTGTGGGATTTATTATCGGTGCAATGGCTGAGATATCCTCCAGGATTCATTTTTCCGGTGGGAGTTCGGTATAGTAATGATTGAGCAGCATTGCTAATTGACTGAGATCAAATGGTTTGCTGAGATGTTCGTCCATGCCAGCGTCGAGGCAATCTTGTCGGATGTGATCGAATGCATGAGCGGTTACTGCGATGATTGGGATACGAGGGCTGTTTGTTTGATTTTCTAGTATGCGGATATGACGTGTTGCCTCGAATCCATCCATAATCGGCATGTTGCAGTCCATTAATATTAAATCAGGGCACTGATGCTGGTATTCAGTAATCGCAGCTTTTCCGTCAGCAGCAACCGTGATTTCGCAATTTAGGTGTTCGAGCATTGCGCGACTGATCAATTGATTAACAACATTATCTTCAACCAGTAGCACCTTGAGGCGCCGATCTGTGTTTTTCGGTTTTTCTGGGTTGATTGGTTCGACTGTTTTGCTTTCAATTTGCGAGTTAACTTCTGTTGTGGGTTTCAGGGGAATACAAACCTTGAATTGCGAGCCCTTGCCGATTTCACTCGTGAGCGTGATCGTACCATTCATTAAAGTTAACAAACTCTTGGTGATAGCAAGGCCAAGGCCCGTACCCTGAATGTGCTGAGTCGATTCTCCTACTTGTCTAAAATCTTGAAATAACAGTTTTTGATCTTCGTGCGAAATTCCGATTCCAGTATCCGTGATGGTGAATTGCAACGCAACGATGTCAGTATCAGGAAAATCAATGTATTGAACTGAAAGCTGAACACTACCTGTTGGTGTGAATTTAAAAGCGTTACCGAGTAAATTAAATAAGACTTGCTTGATGCGGTCTGAGTCACCATTGAGTAACGGAGGCAACGTGTGGTCAATGACAACAGTAAAGTCTAACCTCGTTTCGTCTGCTTGGGGACGAAAAAGTAATTCAATTTCTTGAATCAAATTGGATGGGTTAAATGAGCGATTGACGATAACAAGCTTTTGAGCTTCGATTTTAGCAAAATCGAGAATGTCATCAATAACACGCAACAACGTGCGCCCAGCACTTTGGATAATTGCAAGTTGCTGTGATTGTATTGGGTTAAGCGGGCTATTGGCCAGCAATTCCGCCATCCCTAGCACACCATTCATGGGGGTGCGTATTTCGTGACTCATTGCAGCTAAAAATGCTGATTTTGCTTTATTAGCTTGTTCAGCCGCTAAGCGTGCTTGCTCTAGATCACTCGTTTGCTCTTCTAACAGTGATGCTTGCTGGCGAATGGTCCAATAGTCATGGTTCTGTATTTTTCCACTGTGAATGCAATAAATGAAATAGGCTAAGCCAACGAATAGGATAGTCCAACCGGAATCGATGGGTAGGAAAATTGCAAGACTGAAAAGGCAAGGTAAAAAGATTAAACATGCAAATGTTGTCATCAGCCACATGCGTGGCGCTGTGGCGGAAATACCACCTGTTAAAAAGCCAATCGTTACTGCGATTGCAATAAGTACCCCATCACTCATCCCGTTGATGGTTGTCAGAATGGTGATAAAAAAGCCAGCCCAACTGAGGGCGGTAAGGCCGTACATCAAAAAAATAAGGCGCTCGATTAACGGGTCTGAGATCGAGTTAAGCTCAACTTGCTTATATAGAAACAAGCGGAGCAGCACGAGTATAAAGAAGAGAACGATGAAAGTGATTATGCTTGATTGCTCACGTAAATCGGGCGAGAAGAGTACGATACTGATTGCGCATAGTAAATAAAATACCCCCCCAAAGCGCATGCGCCGGGCTATATCGTGGTTCGTGTTGGACCGCGCTTTATCAAGATAGGCTATGGCAGGATCTGACCACATACCAATGTTGCGTATGAAATCATTGAGAAGCATCGAAGACGCTAAGCAATGCTTCGATATTGAATGACTTCGGCGATATATTTTGTATTCACTTTATTGTCCCCCGATAAATCCGCAATGGTACACGCTAATTTCAATATACGATGATATGCGCTTGCGGATAAGTTTAACCGATTGATCGCTTGCTTCAATAAATTCTCGCTGGCTTTATCAGAACACAGAGCTAATCGATTTCTTTTACAGTTAGGCAGCTATTGGTTTTGCCCGAACGGCCATACTGTAATTGGTGAGTTTCTTCAACGTGTTTGCGAATAACGCTACTTTTCTCACCTATTTCGCCTGATAGCAGCAGACGCCTGGGATGAATTGTTCAGGTAAATAAGTAAATACAAGTGCACGACATTGCGGCTAAACAAGGTTGTCATGCTGATACTAACATTCCGCTGGTTCTGAGCAGACCTAGAATCAGGCCTGCTTATGAAGTGGCGAGTGTCTCAGATCTAGTCCGTTGTAGATAATGAAGGTAACTAAGAACATCGTGATGTGCTGACATCGTACGGTATTAAAAATGGCATTCAGGATAAGGCTGCTAAGAACACGCCGTTGACACAACGGCAGTTGCGACGCAACAACCTAATCACAAAAGCCTGTTATGCAGTAGAGCGCAGCTTTTAAGCCAAGTGTGTTGGTTCAAAGCCAAAAAACTACGTTACTGTACTGGCTAAAGCACATGATTGGCAAATATCACTCGCAATGGCGTATAACTTGAAAAGGCTCCCCCAAACGTTCATGTGTTGGAAAATATGGTTAAAAAATTCAATTACCTCATAAATTCCCTCAGAATTTCACTGGAATGGGAAATTTGCATCATTTTGCAAAGTGCTCAGTTGATATGTAAGGATATGTTTTTGTGAACAACGAAGTATTGTGACAAAATATGAATTTTAGCGATTCCCTTTAATTGATATCAGGGGATTCATCATGCCAATGCAATCGATCAATCCGGCAACAGGTCAAATCACACAATCCTTTTCGATATGGCAGGCTGATCAAATCAGTAGCGCATTGAATCAGGTCGAATCAGCGCAAGCAGTATGGGCAGCGCTTGGTTATGAGCAGCGGGGGCAATTCTTTCGGCAACTGGCACAAGTATTCCGGCAAAACAGTGAAAGCTACGCGTATCTGATCACCGAAGAAATGGGGAAATTACTCAGAGAAGCGCGCGCTGAGATCGAGAAATGTGCCATTGGTTGCGAACACTATGCAGATCATGCGGCATCGTACCTACGCGATGAAGTCATCGCATCCGATGCTAGCCGCAGTATCGTCGTTTATCAGCCATTAGGCACCATTTTGTGCATCATGCCGTGGAATTTTCCCTTTTGGCAATTGATTCGCGCTGCTGCACCAGCGATGATGGCAGGTAATACGGTGATTCTGAAACATGCATCAAATGTACCGCAATGTGCGCTTGCATTGGAAGAGGCATTTCAACAAGCCGGATTTCCGACCCATACTTTTCGAACATTCATGATCAGCGCTGCTCAAGCAGAACAAGTGATTGCCGACCGCCGCATCGCTGCGGTGACGTTGACAGGTAGTAGTGCAGCGGGGCGCAAAGTTGCAGCGATTGCCGGGCAGCATCTGAAAAAATGTGTGCTGGAATTGGGAGGATCGGATCCGTTTATCGTACTGGATGATGCCGATATCGAATGGACTGTACAGCAGGCGCTGATCGCCCGGCTGCAAAATATGGGGCAAAGTTGCATTGCCGCAAAGCGCTTTATTTTGCAGGAAGCGATTGCAGATATGTTTGTGGAACGATTGCAAGCGCTTATCAACCAGTTACGCAGTGGCGACCCTAGAGATGCCGCAACCACTATTGCACCCATGGCGCGAATGGATTTGCGTGCCGAATTGCAAGCGCAAGTAGAGCGAAGCCTAGCATTAGGCGCAAAGCTAATAACCGGCGGTTTTTCTATTGGCGAACAAGGTGCCTATTACGCGCCAACCATCCTGGATCACGTGCAACCTGGAATGCCGGCGTTTGACGAAGAATTATTCGGGCCCGTTCTTGCCATTGTGCGCGTCAGCAGCGTCGAGGAAGCGGTCCAGTTGGCCAATCTAACCCAATTTGGTCTAGGCGGCAGTCTATGGACAGGTGATCCGGCACGCGGTGAAGCACTGGCACGGCAAATTCACGCCGGTTGTACATTTGTCAACGGCATCGTCAAAAGCGACCCACGCTTGCCGTTCGGCGGCATCAAAGAGTCCGGTTATGGCAGAGAATTGTCCTATCACGGCATTCGCGAGTTTGTGAATATTAAAACGATTTGGATCAGGTAGGTGTTTTAGGGAGTGTAATCGTTGCGTTGGAAGAGGTCGGTGGTTTCAAGCCAGGACATTGATGTTCAACAAATTTACCAAACACTGAATGCGCAGTTATTTCCTCGGTCGCGTATAGATAACCCGCCCTACTCGGTCGATATGGGTGATCAGGTCGGTATTTCCAAGCAGGCGGTATTGCGACAAATCGACGGTATAAGGCAACATCAGATCGTCAATTTGGTCTTCAATTTGCATAAATTCAGCAAATGAAATCTCGCTTCCCTTAATTGTCAGATCGATATCGGAGCCTCGGCGGTAATTTCCTTTCGCTCTTGAACCATAGATCAATACAGAATCAATGGTGCCGTGCCTTGCAAATACGCTATTGAGTTTTTCCAAGGTGGCGAGTGACAAACCAAATGAATGCTGCTCGCTCATGACTGGTATTTTTCCATTTCTTTTTTCAGTATCATGAATAAAGGATAGTAATCATGAATGATTGCATTCGCCAATCGCTCAGCAGTGCGCTCATCGTAGGTATGTGAGGAGATGTTGCGGCTCTGGATCATGGCCATCCATTGCTCGCCATCTTGAATCAACTCAACTTTAAATGCTTCACGGGTTGCGTCTTTCGAGCCTCTTATATTCTGATTGCCTTGATCTTGCAAAAAATCCTTCAATAGATTCCAGGCCAGTTCGTGGGTAAATTCGAAGGCTTGAATAACGCCTTGTTTTTCTAATGAACTGAGCGCCCGCTGATTGCTGAGTTCAACTGCATCTTGCAATTGCAGCAACGCTTTCTGATAATTGGTAAACCGTTGCTGCCAACGGATATCTGGATTATTCATTGGATTTTCTCTGTGTTTGAATCAATGCTGTGCCGATTAAGGTCGGCAAATAGATTAAGTTTTATTTTACAGTTTCTCACTATAAATTGAACCCGATGGATCATGTAATACTTCCGCAGAATGGGAGGTATTTTTAAAGTCGTCAATTTGAATTTATTGCTACCATGGAGTAGCAGCTAAAGCACATGGAGCCGATTCCTCTGTTTTATGGGTTGGTTTTTTCACAAAACAGATTTAACGCACTGTTTTCGCATTAAGTCGTTTTATTTTATCTTAACCTGGTAATTGTGAATGCCTATCCAGGCTTCGATACTGAATCGTTTCCGCGATATGTTGATTATTAATTCTCTTGGCATTTCCCAAGTCTGCAATGGTGCGAGCTGGTTTTAAAATACGATGATAAAGACCTCTGCACAACCGTGAGAATTTAACTGTAGTGACAGAGAAAAATTTCTAAATGACGCTGATCGCACGTCATTCGGGTAGAAAGTGAAGTTTTTCCCTCTTTTTTAGGGGAGTTTTCCCCCTTTATGCAACATTTGGACGAATTGCTCCCTCTTAATGGTTGATCTATGAAGATTTTGTTGGCTGTCTTTTTCAGATTCATGCAGATACTTTTCAGTATGACTTGGGCGTTGACTTTTACCGTATCGAAGTAGCTGGCGTGCCGATAGTGGTTTGTTCTTGTACGCGCGATACATGATTGCGCTCTTGATCTTTTGCTTTCTTAGAAACTGCCGATTGGCATTGGCTTCCCGATCCCTTGTCCGCATACACCCGATTCGCCTCGATATACGCACCATCGATCGCTGCTTCGAAATGTATCATTTCGCTCTGATTGGCAGGGGCGGCGTGAATCCCCCGCACATAGCCATCTTGTGCGCCCACTACCAGGTAACTGCGGTAGCTAAACTGCGACTTCTTGCCCTTCTTTAGCCAGGTCGCATCCGGATCCGCACTGTGTTTTTCGGTACAACTGATTCCAAGCCGACTGCCATCTTCAAACTGAACAGCCTTACCTTCGGCATCCATCTCCAGGGTGATCGTCTTTTTAGGGCGTGCCGCTGACTCAATCAGCGCGGCATCAATGACTGCTCCCGTCGCACCCTTGATCATCAATCCGTGTGATTGAAGCTGTTCATTGATAGAGACCAGTAGATCATCTAGCCGGTTACGGAACCGGCACAAAGTGGTTTCGTCCGGTATCGCATCCGATAAGGACAATCCACAAAATTGCAGAAAATCAATGCGTACACACAGCGCTTGTTCCAACGCGGCATCCGATAAACTATGCCACTGACCCAGCAGGATCGCCTTGAACATCAACAGCGCATCAAACGGTTCCTGTCCTCCACCATGCGATAACTCCCGCTTGTATAAACCCCTAAGCTTCGGACGCAACGCTTCCCAGTCAATCAGAGCATTAATCTTCATCAGCACGCTATCTCGCTTCAATCGCTCTGACAATTCCAGTGTTCCAAAACTCATCTGCATCTTTTGCTCCAACTATTTTTTTAACTACCTCTATTTTAGTTGGTTATTGCACTGGTAGGGGAGGTTGTGCAGGAGTCTTACAGATGGAGTACCGATGAGCGGTATGATCAGTTGAAACTGGGTATATAGATGCCTGCTTTAGCGGACTCGCAAACAACCCTTTGAGGGGGGGCAGCGAAACGCCACAGCTTTGCCGGAGGCATTTAACTTTACTTTTCTGGGAATACTATCCCTTCTACCATCGCTTCTATAACAGCTGGATTATTTTCGTGTCCTGTATGAGCAGCACCAGGATTCTTGAAAATAAATGGAACAGTTAGTCCTGGATTTTGGACTGAAACGTTTACAAGTGTTCCGAATAGACCCGTAGCGGCAAGATAGGGTGGTAGCTCAAAACCTAAAAGATCATTGACGTCATTAAATGCAACATAAGTTGTCAATGAGCCAAGAGGTATATCCTTTTCCGTCACATCTGCTCTATTCCGAAGTAACCGATTAGGGCACTTAGATTCGTTGTTGTGCGGTTTGCAGCCTTCTGCAGATAATCTTCCGAGTTGAAGTAGCGCTATTTGATTGGCACTCATAAAAACGGTAGCGTGGTCAATCAAGGAGAACAATAACGATTCTTGAATTTCATCTTTACTGAGTTGCGAAATTTCCTCACTTTCTTTTGCTCTTTTTCTTTCTTCTACCTCTTCTCTTATTTGAGCAAACCGCTGTTGCGCATCTATGAACAGAAAGCTACCAAGACTATGTGTCATTGCAAAAAATTTAGTCTTCTCCAAGACTGTTGCAGCAACTTGTTTCGATATTTGATCCGATTTGTGGTGTTGAATGACCGAGGAAAGGTCGCATCGCATATTTTGCGATTGCTTTAAATTAAATCCACTCGAAGCAAGCGTATCGCTTGCAATCATACAGATCGTCTGAGCTATGTCATCTCTAAGGATATCACCTATGGGGCCTAGAACAATCATTGGATCCGCGAAACCATTCACAAGTATGCTATCTTTCAAGGCACCATTAATTATGGTGCGATAATCTGAATTGCGTTCTGCCTTGGATAAAATCGGACATTCTTTTTCGGGATCAATAGCGCGAGATTCGAAGCAAGCAAAAAAGTGATTTTTTACCTCGTCTCGAAGCGGTGCCCATAGTACTTCATAAACCACCAAGCGATCAGCGTTTAAATTGCTTGGGTCGACCCATGTCGATTTTCGGACTTCCGAAGCTTTTAGGTGAATTACGCCATCGAAAGGTTGGGGGCCCAAAAAAGGAATAAAATCATATCCTCGGTAAATATAAGTAGGATATTCTTCTCTTTTACCCAGAATCAATCCAAGTGTTTCAGCAAGTCGTTGCTGTAAATTCTCACTGTATTTAGGCTCGCTGGTAATCATTCCATGTACCACTATGATTCGTATTGGACTATCAGGAGAGTCTAAGAGTGCCTGCCGAAGGCCGTCAACACGCTTAGTGCTTGAACTATATAGTGGCCGAATCTCAGCTTTTTTAATATGATATTGCGGTACGCAACTCGAGATCATGGTTGTCATCGCAACCACTAAGATTGTAATCAGAATCTTACGAAAACATAGCATGATCTATTTCGCCACAATAAAAATAATTGGTTGATAGATATAAGCGTCGAGCAGTCTCACAGTAAATATGAAACTGCCTGCTTATGACATTGAATCAAATACTACAGTTTTTATTTTCGACATCAATTTTTTCAACGACAGCTTGAATATCTTTAAGGTAGTATTTATCACCAAATTTTTTAATCTCTGCGGGGTCAGTTCCTCGCCCCTTGGGACGAAAGCTGGTTGAAAATCAGTAGATTGAAAAGCGCAGTTAATACCCCGCTGCTTGCGGCGAGGTGCTTTATTTAAACCTGAAGTGCTACCACATGAAGCAAGAGTCACGGTCGCAAGTAAGAAACATACGGTAAGAATTATTCTTTGCATTTTCTACTTCTTTTTTCAGTTTTGTGTAGTGACCTGATCAGCTAGCGCTTTGGAAATATGATCAAGCTTTGTATAAAAAGCGCTATGAGATCGGGAGGTTATTTTGCAGTCCTATATGGATTATATGAAGGATCCTATTATCATCCAAACTCTTAATGCTTATCCAACTTGCGATACTGAATCGCTTCCGCAATATGCTGATTATTAATTTTTTCGACATTCCCCAAATCTGCAATGGTGCGAGCTAATTTTAAAATACGATGATAGGCTCTTGCAGATAAGCTTAACCGATTGATCGCTTGTTTCAATAAATTCTTGCTGGTTGTATCAAGAACGCAGAGCTGATCGATTTCCTTTACCGTTAAGCGACTATTGGTTTTTCCCTGGCGGTTACACTGTAATTGGTAAGCTTCTTCAACACGTTCGCGGATAGTGCTACTTTTCTCGCCCATTGGCTGCGCTTGCATCAATTCTTCTTGCGGTAAAGAGGAGACTTCGATTTGCATATCGATACGATCGAGCAGCGGGCCGGAAATTTTACCCCTATAGCGTGCAACCTGATCTGGTGTGCAGTGGCATTTGCCGGAAAGGTGACCTAAATAGCCACAAGGGCATGGGTTCATGGCGGCAATCAACAGGAAGCGAGCTGGAAAATTAGTTTGCCGTGCCGCGCGCGAGATGGTGATATGGCCTGATTCCAGGGGTTCGCGCAACACTTCTAGGACTTTTCGATCAAATTCGGGTAATTCATCGAGAAAGAGTACGCCATTCAGCGCCAGTGAAATTTCACCGGGGCGCGGTATGCTACCGCCTCCAACCATGGCGGTTGCTGAAGCGGTATGATGCGGTGACCGAAAAGGACGACGTTTCCAGTGCGCTATTTCAAACTGACCTTGAGCAAGCGATTGAATCGCGGCTGTTTCTAATGCTTCTTGCTGATTCATGGTTGGCAAGATGGTTATTAGTCGTTCCGCTAGCATCGATTTGCCAGTTCCAGGCGGGCCGACCATCAAGAGGCTGTGATTCCCTGCGGCTGCAATTTCCAACGCACGTTTGGCCTGAATCTGACCTTTTACATCTTGTAGATCGATTGTAAGCGGTGAATTCACTGAATGCGTATCAGGGGATACCGGACTGGAATAACGTGGCAATGGGGTTTTATTACAAAGATGCGCGCAAATTTCTAGGAGCGATGCAGCAGGGTAGACGACAGAATCGCTAACTAACGCTGCTTCTGCAGCATTTTGTTTGGGCAAAATAAACCCTCGCCCAGAGCGTGATGCGTTATAAGTCATGGCGAGCGCGCCTTTGATCGGGCGCAATTCTCCGCTTAACGAAAGTTCGCCGACCCATTCAAATTGATCGAGTTGATCGCGAGGAATCTGTGCGGTTGCTGCAAGTATTCCTAATGCAATTGGTAAATCAAAGCGGCCACTTTCTTTGGGTAGATCAGCTGGGGCCAGATTGACGGTAATGCGTTGTGCAGGAAATTTGAAATGGCTATTTTGTAGGGCTGCCCGGACCCGGTCTTTGCTTTCTTTAACTTCTGTTTCAGGTAAACCAACGATGGTAAAACTCGGTAAACCATTGGATAGGTGTGTTTCTACCGTGACGAGTGGCGCATCCATTCCAGAAAGGGCGCGACTATATAAGATAGCCAGAGACATGTTATACCGCGCTCAATACCGAAATGCTTAGTTTATGCTTGGAATGACTTGTTAGCGAGGAGACTTATCCCAAGCATCGGCTACTCAACCATCATAATTGCTATCGGAAGCTGCAGTTCCAGTTTCTGAAGGCTTTAATTGATTTTCTAACAGAGCTACTTTGGCTTCTAACTCAGTTAATTTGGTGCGTGTTTTTTTAAGTACCTCTTGTTGTACATCGAATTCTTCACGCGTGACGAGATCGAGCTTAGAAAGCATACTCGTGAGAATCGCACGCAAATTTTTTTCAATATCTTTTGCTGGACCATGGGCGATCACTTCATTAATTTTCGTACCGATTTCATCCAGAATGTTTTTATTTAGCATGATGTCTCCATTAAACGTCGTTCAAATGCGCGTAAATATCTGCCTCAATGTGAAGCATACCTTATGCGAGGTTTCCAATCCAAACATTTCTCATCATCTTTCCTATCTTCATTTGTGTCCGACTAGAAGGTTATATTGCCAGAGAAATCTGAGTTAGAGCCCTCGGTTTCGGTAATTTTAAGGAAAAAAGTATCAAAAAAGCGACAAACAAAGCGGAATTTTGATTAAAAAACCCATAAACATATTGCTTTTTTGCGAAATATCGGGCGAAAATACCAACATCATTTTACCAACCACAAATAGGAGCTTCCCAATGAACAAAACGGAATTGATTGATGCAATTGCAGCTCGTGCACAAACTACCAAAACACAAACAGCGACGATTCTGAATGGGTTTATGGAAACCGTACAAAAAACCCTAGCAAAAGGCGATACGATTCAGTTAGTCGGTTTTGGTACGTTTCTAGTTGCGCAACGTGCGAGTCGTGAAGGCCGTAATCCGGCAACTGGCAAAACCATGACAATTCCAGCCAAGAAAGTAGTGAAGTTTAGACCAGGCAAAGCACTTGCTGATGCAGCTGCATCAACTAAAGCAGCTCGTAAACCCCAACCTGCTGCTAAACCAAAAGCTGCTGCTGCCAAACGTAAATAATCCCCCTTTTTCCCAATAATGATCTTGAGATTACTTCGTTGTGATCTTGAGAGCCTGGGTAAAGGCCTACTTGCAAGCTGTATCAGAATTCATGGTATATAGCTTGATGCAATCAAACTCGTAAGCCTTATTTTTCTGAATTTCCCCAATGTTTAACCAAAGAACTTGCTGATCTCCTGTGGATCTTTTATTTGTAAGCGATGTTTGTTGAGCAGAGTTACTTCATAATACTTTCACACAAGCTTTAGCTTTTCTTCATACTTTGCAAGCATTATTCCATTGAGTGGATAATTTATTTGCTAAGCGCGATGTGATTTGCTACTTTGATTTTAAATTCAATTCTTATTTTGTCAGAGAGCATAATCATGGATCAAAATACCTTCAATCTGGATAAGAATCAGCTAATACAGCGTGCATTTGATCAAATGGAAAAGCATGTGAAGGGTGCAGACTATACGCCACGCCAGAAACTGGCATTGACCTGCCGCATATTATTTGACAATGGTCATGATTCGGGGTTGGCTGGCCAAATTACTGCACGGGCCGATCAACCTGATGCATTTCTAACCCAAAGGTTGGGCTTAGGGTTTGATGAAATTAGCGCAACCAATCTGTTATTGGTCGATGAACATTTGCAGGTATTGAATGGTGAAGGAATGCCAAATCCAGCTAATCGTTTCCATGCTTGGGTTTATCGAGCTCGCCCTGACGTACATTGTATTATTCATACCCATGCAGTGCATACTGCTGCACTGAGTATGCTGGCAGTGCCACTGCAAATCTCGCACATGGATAATTGTGTTTTATACGATGATGTGGCATTTCTTCCAAAATGGCCGGGTGTTCCAGTCGGCAATGATGAAGGTGAGATGATTGCAGCAGCGTTAGGGAGTAAAAGAGCTTTGTTGCTTGCGCATCATGGATTATTAGTAGCCTGTGGCAGCATCGAAGAAGCTTGTTTATTGACGTTAGCCTTTGAGCGTGCAGCGCGCATGCAATTGCTGGCCACATCAGCGGGTAACATTCAACCAATTGACCCGGATTTAGGGAAAGAAGCCCATGATTGGATTTTACGCGCACAGCGCAGTGCAGCCGCGTTTGCTTATTACGCACGACGAAGCTTGAGACTGCCGCATAATCAAGATTGCCTAGCGGAGTAATTTTGTTCCATTTCACCTCCCTCACACAGCGATTCGCAGTATGGTTCGCGCTTGTCGCACTACTTCCAATCCTGTTGATTGGCTATAGTCTGCTACAAACGTTTGAGGCTGAAATCAAGAAAGCTGTTATTCAGCAAGTTTCTTCGATCGCAGATAAAAAGATCGAGCAAATAGATACCTATTTTAAAGAGCGCATGCTCGATGCGAGCGTGATCCAAGCAGCGGATACTACGCATCAAGCAATCAAAGAATACACGGCTGCTTTTAAGCAATTTGGGGTAGATTCTGAAGCGTACCACGATTTGGACGCAATCTATCGCAATCACTTTGAGCGGTTTGTAGAGCATGCGGATTACTACGATGTTTTCCTGATTTCGACTGATGGGTGGATTGTTTTTACTTATAGCCGCGAATCTGATTTTGCGACGAATGTGCTGACAGGGCCCTATCGCGATACCGGATTGGGTGTCGCTGCGCGACGTGCTCTGCGCGAACGAAAGGGAAATATTTCTGATTTTGAGTATTATGAGCCTTCCAAGGGAGCTATTGCTGCATTTATTGCGGTACCAATTATTATCGAAGGCGAATTTAGTGGTGTTTTCGCCCTTCAGATCTATAGTAATCCTGTATTTAAAGTATTAACGAATAATGTGGGCTTGGGTCAAAGTGGTGAAACCATTTTGACAAGGTTAGAAGATGAAAATACAGCTTTGGTGATGGCTCCATTGAGAGAAGAGCCCGATGCCGCCTTGAAGCATAAAATTACGCTCGATAATTCTAGATTTTCTGCTGGCATTCGACGTAGCTTGGCTGGGCAAGATGGAGGTGGATTGACCATCGATTATCGTGGCAAAGAAGTCGTAGCTGCTTGGCGTTATCTTCCGCTGATGAAATGGGGAATGATCGTTCATATCGATGTCAGTGAAGCATTTGCATCCGTGTATCACGTGCGTGCCGTCGGTCTCGTGATTCTGTTTTTGACTTTCATTGTGGCAACTGCTGGGGCGCTTTTATTTAATCGCCGCGTGGTGGCACCGCTCAAGAATTTAAATGAGGGCGCCCAAGCGGTTGCATCAGGAAATCTGAATCAGCAGGTACCCAACGAAGGTTGGGATGAGATGGAAAAGCTTGCAGATGCTTTTAATACCATGACCGAGCGCTTGAATACCAGTTACCGAGAATTGGAAGCGCGTGTCGCTGAACGGACCGCAGAGCTTGAGGTAGCGAATGCCGAGTTGGCAATCAAAGAAGAAGAAACCCGTTCAGTGGTCGAACATATGGTGGACTGTGTTGTAACAACGGATGAAAAAGGGGTGATGCTTTCAGTTAATCCCGTGATGGAGAAATTATTTGGTTATACCTCTGACGAAGCGACTGGGCAAAATGTAGCGATTCTTGTACCAGAGCCAGATCGAAGTCAGCATGAGTTTTATATGGAGCGCTATTGTAACACGGGGCATGGACAAGTTTATGTTGGGCGACCTTATTTACCGGGTACACATGAAATCGGTTTAGGGCGCGAGGTGGAAGGTGTTCATAAAAATGGGCAATTGATCCCGATTTATCTTGCAGTTAGTGAGTATTTTGTTGGAGAGAAACGCCATTTTACTGGTGTAATGCGGGATATTCGTGAGCATGTGAAGATCATGAAAGATCTTGAGAGTGCGAGACTCGAAGCGGAGCAAGCGAACCAGGCTAAATCAGCATTTTTGGCAGCCATGAGCCATGAGATCCGAACGCCAATGAATGGTGTGATTGGTATGATCGAGGTGTTGCAACAATCTAGCTTGAGCAGTTATCAAATGGAAATGGCGAATTTAATTCGTGAGTCTGCCTTTGCTTTGCTGGAAATTATCGAGGATATTCTTGATTTCTCAAAAATTGAAGCAGGCAAACTCGAAATTGAATTTGCACCGATCCCCCTGGCCACGGTAATCGAGAAAGCTTGCAGCATGCTCGAACATTTAGCTGCCAGCAAAGGAATCGAATTAACCTTATTCATTGATCCAGCGATTCCCGATGAAGTATTAGGGGATGCGTTACGCTTGCGCCAGATTGTAGTCAACCTTATCAACAATGCTATTAAATTCTCAAGCGGGCAAGGGCGAGCGGGTAAAGTTGCTACACAAGTATTATTGATCGAAGCGGATCGCAATCAGGTGATGATTGCGATTCAAGTCACGGACAATGGAATTGGGATGAATGAGGAAACCAGGGGACGATTGTTCATTCCGTTTACCCAAGGTGATACCTCAACCACACGTCGTTTCGGTGGAACTGGCCTGGGGCTCACGATAACACATCATCTCGTGAAATTAATGGGAGGGGAAATCGCGGTTCAGAGCAAAGAGGGCGAAGGATCTACGTTCATTGTTCATATTCCTTTTAAACCGCTACCTTCAGAAATAACAACTTACCAGAAACAAATCGATCTTACAGGGCTCTCCTGTATCGTGTATGGCCCTAATGAAGGTTTGAGCAACGATCTCGTTGCGTATTTGAAATACGCAGGTGCAAACGTTGAGCGAGCTACTGATCTTGCTGCTGCTCGGAAACGAATAAAAACATTACCGGCTGGTCAATGGTTACTAGTTATCGATGCAGGACATGATGAATCGTCGGTAGATGAGCTACGACTCGCGTTTCGTACTCGTTTGAATTTAGATTCACCCGATAAACCTCATTTGGTTGTTGTTAAACGAGGTCGACGCCACCGAGGTCGGATTGAAAATGGTGAACAAGTGACGTTGGATGGCAATATTTTATATCGGTTCGCTTTTTTGCATGCTGTCGCTGTTGCTGCGGGGCGAGCAAAGCTTGAAGAAGATATTCCAGCCTTAGAAGGATCATCGACCCGAATTATTCTTCCTTCTCGTGAAGAAGCCTTGCAGCAGGGTAGATTGATATTAGTTGCAGAAGATAATGAAATTAATCAAAAAGTAATTCGGCAACAGCTTGCGTTACTGGGACATGTAGCTGATGTGGTGCAGAATGGTCGTCATGCTTTGCAGCATTGGGAGAGTGGTGATTATGCTATGATACTGACAGACCTGCATATGCCTGAAATGGATGGTTATCAGTTGACACAAGCAATTCGTACTGCAACAAAGGGTCCGATTCATATCCCGATCATTGCATTGACGGCGAATGCGCTTAAGGGGGAAGCAGAACGATGCCGAGCCATCGGTATGGATGATTACTTGAGTAAGCCGGTGCAGTTAGAGCAGCTTAAGCAGACGTTGCAAAAATGGTTGCCTAAGCATAGCGAGAATTCTAAATCCCCGAAACAAGTTGAACAGTGGGCTATTAACCAACAAGCAGTACCTGTTGATATTCGCGTATTGCAAGCGTTGGTCGGGGATGATCCTGCGGTTATCCAGGAATTTTTAAGTGATTTTAGAACGAGCGCGCAAGCAATCCAAGATCAACTCCATACGGCGTATCAGCAGCAGCATCTGGATCAAGTTAAAGCAGTTGCGCATAAGTTAAAATCCTCAGCACGATCGGTAGGCGCCCAAATGTTGGGCGAATGGTGTGAAAAGATTGAACAAGCTGCTAGGAATCATGATGAGCAAAGCGTTACTAGCCTATTACCGCAGTTTGATGCTGAGCTGCAAGCGGTTAAGCACTATCTTGAAACAATCAACGCATAATCCTTAAAAGGAGTTAGTCGATGAAAATTCATGAGTACCAAGCCAAAGAAATCCTACGTCAATTTGGTGTACCCACTCCCAGTGGCATAGCTTGTTTTAGCGTGGATAAGGCCATCTCTGCCGCACAATCATTGGGCGGGAATCAATGGGTAGTGAAAGCACAAATTTATGCGGGTGGGCGGGGAAAAGGAGGGGGGGTTAAGTTAGCTCGTTCACTGGATGAAGTTAGGCAGTTTGCGGAAGGGATGCTCAACAAACCACTGATAACCCATCAGACTGGGTCGCAAGGACAAATTGTGCATCGCTTGTATATCGAACAGGGTGTGGATATTCAGCATGAGTTTTATTTGGGAATGGTGATCGACCGCACCCGCCAACGTGTTTGTTTGATGGCGAGTGCTGAAGGTGGCATGGATATCGAGGAGGTAGCAGCCAAAACACCTGAAAAAATCCATAAGATTCTGATTGACCCAGTTATCGGGCTGACTGACGTAGATATTACTTATATTGCAGGGAAGATTGGATTGCCGATCACCAGCCTTGATGCAGCCAGAGAACTGCTAAAAGGACTCTATCAGGCGTTTGATCAAACCGATGCATCGTTATTGGAAATTAATCCGCTGATCTTGACGACTTCAGGCCAGGTGATTGCGCTCGATACAAAAATGAATTTTGATGATAACGCATTATTTCGTCACCCAGAAATTGTGGCGTTGCGCGATACGGATGAAGAAGATCCTGCCGAGATGGAAGCGGCCAAGCATGATCTCTCCTATATTGCATTGGACGGAAATATCGGTTGCTTAGTGAATGGTGCTGGTTTAGCGATGGCGACTATGGATATCATTAAATTATATGGGGGCCATCCAGCTAATTTCTTGGATGTTGGTGGTGGTGCAACGGCTGAGAAAGTCACGGAAGCATTCAAGATCATGCTACGTAATCCAAAGCTGCAAGCGATATTAGTTAATATTTTTGGTGGAATCATGAAATGTGATGTGGTCGCCCAGGGAGTCACTGCTGCAGCCCGTGAAGTCAAATTGGCGGTACCGTTAGTGGTTCGACTTGAGGGCACAAATGTCGATCTTGGTAAAAAAATTCTCGCCGAATCAGGCTTGCCGATCATTTCTGCTAGTAATATGGCCGATGCGGCAGAAAAAGTGGTTAACGCAATACAGAAAGGAGCCTAGCCATGTCGATATTGATTAATCGTGACAGCCGAGTAATTACACAAGGTATTACCGGAAAGACTGGGCAGTTTCATACGCAGCTATGCCGTGAATATGCTAACGGACGCCAGTGCTTTGTCGCTGGAGTAAATCCCAAAAAACCAGGCGAGCAGTTTGAAGGTATTCCTATTTTCGCTACCGTCAAAGAAGCAAAACAAGTAACTGGCGCCACGGTATCGGTGATTTATGTCCCGCCACCTTTTGCTGCTGCAGCAATTGATGAAGCCGTTGAGGCTGATCTCGATTTGGTGATCTGTATTACTGAAGGTATTCCAGTGCGTGATATGCTGAAAACTCGCTATAAGATGCAAGGGAAGAAAACCTTGCTCATCGGTCCTAATTGCCCAGGTATTATCACACCCGATGAGATCAAGATTGGTATCATGCCGGGCTATATTCATAAAAAAGGGCGAATCGGTGTTGTTTCCCGTTCGGGGACGCTAACGTATGAGGCGGTAGCCCAACTCATGGCCTTGGGACTCGGTCAATCGACTTGTATTGGTATCGGCGGTGATCCTATCAATGGATTGAAACATCTCGATGTAATGAAGCTATTTAACTCCGATGATGAAACGGATGCCGTGTTAATGGTCGGTGAGATCGGTGGTACTGATGAAGAAGATTGTGCACGCTGGGTCAAAGACCATATGAAGAAACCGGTCGTTGGATTCATTGCTGGTGTGACTGCACCGCCAGGTAAGCGGATGGGGCACGCAGGTGCAATTATTGCAGGTGGCAAAGGTACTGCTCAAGAAAAGATTGAAGTGATGGAAGCCTGTGGTATCCGCGTTACTCGCAATCCTGCTGAGATGGGTAAATTGCTTAAGTCTGTTTTGTAGAGGAACCCGCATTTTGATGATGAAGCCTGTGCAAATGTTTTGGGGTCGAAAGTCTTACTTCCTATTAAGCGTTCTACTGATAATCTTTTTGACGAGCTGTGCAACCACGAATCAGTTACCCTTACCATCGCCTAAGCCGACCAAACCTTCATCACCGGTTACTCAACCTAAAGCAGCGCCTCGCCCAGTAGGGCCATTGCCGCCAAGCACGCGACCTACTTATAATTTGAGTGGTTTTCCTCTAGCAACCAAGGAAGGTTATATCGATGGTTGTGAAACAGCCAAAAAAACACGCTGGGGATACAAAGACGAAGCGCGTTATACCAATGATCTGCAATACCGTATGGGGTGGGATGATGGCCATACCATTTGCGGCAATCAGCCAACGAAATAGAAGAATGGGTATGCAATCGTGATGACTATGCTGAGCCTTAAACGTATTAACTCGTGGCACTTGGTTAAATTGAGCCTGCAAGTCTCTATAATTATTGGAATTCTAAGCTTGTCGTTGTCTTTGTCAGCTTCAGGTTTGCCAGAACCAGTGCAACATGCGTTGAAAACGGCTGGAATCCCGGAGACGGCGGTCGGTGTTTATGTAAAAGAATTGACGGCAAAACAACCAACGCTCACGCTGAACCCGACACAGGCGATGAATCCGGCATCTGTAATGAAACTGGTAACAACCTATGCCGGACTCGAATTGCTAGGCCCTGCCTTTAGCTGGAAAACCGAGTTTTATGCACTGGGTCCGATTGAAGGGGGTATCTTGAAAGGAGATCTCGCAATTAAGGGCTATGGAGATCCGCAGCTTAACTTGGAAAATTTCTGGTTATCGGTACGTAAATTGCGCCAAACTGGTTTAAAGGAAATAACCGGTAACTTAATTCTCGATAATAGCTATTATCAGTTCTCGATGGGCGATCCTGCTGCATTTGATGGCAGTCCGTTAAAAACCTATAACGTATTCCCTGAAGCATTGTTGGTCAATTATCGGACTACCGCATTTCATATTACGCCTGATCCTGATCGCAATAAGGTACGCATTGTGACCGATCCCATCTCAGAATCGCTGGATTTACAGAATAATTTGAAACTAACGCGTGGTCCGTGTGGAGATTGGCGCAACCTAATGCGCGTCGATATCCGTAAGCCAGAGGGGAATGAGGGGCGTGTTACCACCACGCTGAGCGGTAATTATTCAATTCAGTGTGGTGCAAATATTTATTACATGAGCCTACATGATAGCGCAGCGTACATCCACGATTTTTTCAAGAAACTGTGGCTCCAACAGGGAGGAATTTTTAAGGGGTCGGTACAGCAAGGGTCGGTACCTAGGAACATAACACCGCTCACGGTGCATCAATCACCGCCATTAGCTGATATTATTCGTGGTATCAATAAATTCAGTAATAATGTCGCAGCAAGGCAACTTTATTTAGCTCTTGGGCAATCTGGTAATGCTGAATTCGTTTCACTAGACCAATCAAACATTGCACTCAAGCAATGGCTATTTTCTAAGCGTCTTAGTTTTCCAGAGTTCGTAGTCGAAAATGGTTCTGGGTTATCGCGCCGAGAACGTATTAGTGCTTATCATATGGGAGAACTTTTGGTGGCGGCATTTTATAGCCCAGTAATGCCCGAGTTTATGGCATCACTCGCGATATCATCCGTCGATGGGACAATGAAGAATCGATTACGAGGCTCGTTGGTGGCAGGTAAAGCGCATATGAAAACCGGTACTTTGAATGATGTATCGGCGATCGCAGGTTATGTACTCGATCATAAAGATCGGCGATCCGTTGTGGTGTTCCTAGTCAACCATCCTAATGCGAGTAATGCACGGTCTGCGATGGATGCGTTGATTCGATGGGTATATGAGAAACCTTAATGATTATGGCATTATACTCAGTCCATTGTGAGTGGATGATATCTATACGGTCTATCACATTTCGTAGCTTAATCAACTATTTGTTGCTTGTAGTTGTTCTCAGTACGGCAAATCCCGTATGGGCTGCTAAAATATCGGGTACTTTTGTAAGTCAACAGGCCTGTCCTGCCTATGTTTCTAAAAAGAAGCTGACTAATCCTGATGAAAGCCAGTTAACCATCGCTGGTGAATATACGATTATCGAAGCTAATCAGAAAAATAATCCGAGCTGGTACCGGATAATCGTACCGAATGCTAGCCCTGAAGAACGTTGGATCAAGGCAGAATGTGGCATCATCCATCAGCAAGGGAATGGAACGGGTGGGGGAAGTGCTCCAAATCAATGTGGCGTAGCAGGACATGCAGATAGCTATGTACTCGCATTATCCTGGCAACCAGCGTTTTGTGAAATCAAATCGAACAAACCCGAATGCAGCGTTACTGATCCTAATGTTTATCAAGCCCGTCATTTTACGCTTCATGGTCTTTGGCCGAATCAACGGCAATGTGGCATTGATTATAGTTTCTGTGGAAAAGTAAAAGAAAAACAAGAAGAATTCTGTAATTATCCTACGATTGACCTTGATGCCGTAACCCGTAGCAGTTTAGCCGAAATCATGCCGAGTGTTTCGGCTGGTTCATGCTTGGAACGACATGAGTGGCACAAGCATGGTACTTGTCAGGCTAATTGGTCTGTGCAGCAATACTATGCGCTTTCTGCTGATTTGACCCGTCAGTTTAACGATTCGGGCATGGCTTATTTCATGAATCGGCGAATCGGTAAAGTAGTGCGCACTGAAGATTTCATGAATCGACTATCAGCAGTGCTGGGTGAAGCGGCACGCAGTCGTATTAAACTTATTTGTAAGCAGGATATGTTGATAGAAGTGCAGTTAATGCTCACTGTTAGTTTAAATCCCAACCAGGATTTAGAAACGTTGATTGCAGCAGCACCGACACAAACAGAGACAGGATGTGGCGCTAGCTTCCGAGTTGATCCGATTGGGCCAAATCAATAAATTGGCTAATTGGCTGCTATCATCCACGATATAACCGATGGGTCTCCTGCCGATATAGTGATCACATTACTGTCAATATAATGGTACTACAGAGTCGGGGGAGTGCGCTGATATAGGCATATCTCGCGCATACCCCCTTCAAGTGGTCAGCAATGGATTATTGCTGGAGAGTAGGCATACTTCCACTTCTTATCAGAGTGCGCTTGGGAGCATGTTTATGGTGATTTTCTTTATATCTGTGTATCTTTCTTAAGCTGAATGATCGCTACGCCTACTCCGCTAGAAGCTAAGCTATAGGAGGTCCCAGTGCTTAGCATGGCTTCTGCTTCTGTATATTTTTAGCATTAATTGTTTGAGCTATTTTTCCTGCTTCTACATGAAACTTTGCATGATTTGAAATGCATAGCATAAAGCTTGGTAAATTACTGAACTTAGCTTTGCCAATTCCATGTAACCACTTACCTAATTCGCAACAGTTATCTTTTGAAATTGTTCCAACATCCATAGATTCATGCTTGGTAATCGCTGTTCTGAATCTTATTTTCCATTCTGCGTGTTTTTCAATTGCTTGATTTAAATCCATATCTTTCCTCGCTATTGATTGACCAAAGTTAATTACGACAGATTTTATTAATAATAAAGATGTAATCTATAACGGCAAACAGCAAGTTGATTTGCTTTCTGCATAACTTATTGCTTTCAATGTGATTTTTCTCACAGATCTACCAAAGTGATCAAGATAATCTGCACTTGCTTGGTAATTCAGCTTTCAATTTCCACACACCTTACGGATGAAATTCTCAACACTAGGAATGGGAGCGTTTAATCAAGTCTTCCCTCAGCATGGCCATTCCAATGAATGGACGCATGATCAAATAATTATTATTAGGAGGATCACAAAATGACCGTAACTTTGACAAACCTTGATGACACCTACGTTGATGGGCCCGGTGGTAATGAAATTTTTGCTATGCTGGGCAATGATACTGTCGATGGCGCTGATGGCAATGACACGATTTGGGGTGAAGGTGGTAATGATTCCATTCTTGGTGGAAACCAAAACGACACGCTGTATGGCGGTATTGGAAACGATACATTAAACGGTGGTTCTGGAGTCGACCGACTGGAAGGTGGCGCAGATAACGATACCTATATCATCGGCTCCAATGGAATTCTGGCACCGCTTGATACTATCGTAGATAGTGGCGGGGTTGATGCGGTGTTGAGTTCAGTGACCTATACGCTAGGTGCTTCGATAGAAAATCTAACCTTAACCGGCGCAGCTGCAACAAGTGGCACTGGTAACGCCTTAAACAATACGATTACTGGAAACGGTGCAAACAATACCTTAAACGGGTTGAATGGGAACGACATTTTGAACGCGGGATTAGGTAATGATGTTCTCAATGGCGGTGATCAAAATGATACGTTGAATGGAGACGGCGGTGTGTTTGCACTATCCGGCGGTAGCGATACGCTTAATGGCGGCAATGGCAATGACACCTTATCTGGTGGTTATGGTAATGATGTCGTTAATGGCGATGCCGGCGATGATCGGTTGGTTGGCGGTTCTGGAAATTTCTTTCAACCTATTGATGTCGATACCCTCAGCGGCGGTATTGGTAACGATACTTACGTGATCTCGGAAAGTACTGACGTGATTACTGAATTGCCAGGTGAAGGAACCGATACCATTGAAAGTTCGATTACGTTTAATTTAGGCACGAGCGGTGCAAATGTTGAAAATTTAACATTAACCGGAACAGCAGTGGTCAACGGAACCGGTAATACTTTAAGTAACGTTATTAACGGTAATTCAAAGGATAATACACTCGATGGCGGTGTAGGCAACGATACCCTCAAAGGAAATGATGGCAATGATACCTTGATTGGTGGGCCTGGTATCACCGTTGTCATTGGACCCTTTGGTCCCACATTCATAAGCGATAATGATACGCTTGAAGGTGGTAAAGGTAATGACACCTATATCATGGATTATACGGGTGATACCATCACGGAGAATCTCAACGAAGGGATTGATCTCGTAAAAAGCTCACTGAGTTCATATACGCTTTCAACCAATGTTGAGAATCTCACCCTAACTGGGGTTGGCGATATCAATGGTCTTGGCAATAGCCTTGATAACATGATTACTGGCAATGCAGGGATTAATGCGCTCAGTGGTGATATCGGTAACGATACCTTGAATGGTGGCGGTGGAAATGATGTACTCGATGGCGGGCAAGGTAACGATATCTACATCATTGATGGGAGTGACACGATATCTGAAGCTGCCAGCGCCGGTACTGATAGAGTTGAAAGTTCTATCACTTTTAGTCTTGCTGCTATCGCAAACGTTGAGAATCTTACGCTTACCGGTGCAGCTAATATCAATGGTACGGGTAATTCCCTTAATAATACACTCGTTGGTAATAGTGGCACGAATACCTTGACTGGCTCAGGAGGTAATGATGTTCTCATTGGAAGTACCGGTGCTGATATTTTGAATGGGGGTAATGATGATGATACCTTCTGGTACGATGCAACTGATGTGAGCGTAGCGGGTAACCGAATTTCTGGCGGATCGGGTACTGATACTTTGACATTCATGAGCAGTGCTGTACAGAATCTCAATCTCACCACACTCGCAGATGATCGCATTACCGGTATTGAGCAAATCAATATCAATGGCTTCAATCTATTCGGGCCATCGCCCAACAACACACTCACGTTGAATGTTACCGATGTATTCGCGATCTCGGATACCAATACGCTACGAGTTGATGGTGGCGTTGGGGATGTTGTTAATTCCATTGGCCAAGGTTGGACAAATACGGGTGTTGTCGTTATTGGTACGCAATCCTATGATCAGTATACATTTGGAATCGAGACGTTGTTAGTCGATACCGACATTGGTGGCATTATCAGCTAGCGAGCTGAATTTGGTTTGAATTTAATCGCTTAAACCTGGGGGCAACGTCGCAGTGATCTGTTGCCCCCAATTCCTGCAATCGATATCCCCAAATCGGTTAAGAAACGATATGATCATGCAAAATTTTCTGATTAAAAAACATCACGATAAAAGCAAGCATGATAGATCATAATTTGAAATTATTTGGGATGGCCGCGACCCAAGGTCGATGGCTATTTGTGTTGATTGGGCTATCGATCAATATTTGCCTGGGATCGATCTATGCCTATAGTGTATTTAGGAAGCCGTTAGAAACCTTGTGGGACATCCCATCAAGCCAGAGTGGTTATCCTTTTATGGTTTTCCTGGCCGTGTTTGCGATTGCGATGCCGCTTGCCGGAAATTTAATGACTCACTGGGGACCCAGAAAAACCGCCATGTTAGGTGGTTGCTTGGTAGGGATAGGATGGATGGCTGCTAGTTTTGCCCCGAATATTACAACATTGACCCTTTTATATGGCGTGATTGGTGGTGCTGGTGTGGGGATCGTCTATGGTTGCCCGATTGCAGTGGTTGCAAAATGGTTTCCCCAGAAAAGCGGCTTGGCAATTGGGTTTACGGTTATGGGGTTCGGTATCTCCGCCTTGATCACAGCTCCTCTGATGAAAGCGATGATCATTCACCCGGAAATTGGCACCCTCAACACTTTTTTCTATTTAGGCATCGGCTTTTTGTTCATCGTCTCATTACTGGCACAATGCCTTCGCTTCCCGCCTGATGAATGGCCATCAGTTAATGTAATTACCTATTCCTCTACTACGATAGCCAATCCCACGATTGAGTTAAGCCGGCATGACATGATAAGAACCAGGCATTTTTATGCATTATGGGCTACCTATACAATCGGTTGCTTAGCCGGACTCATGGCAATCGGGATTGCTTCCCCAGTGGGTATCGAAGTCGCAAAACTTGAACCCACAACAGCAGCATTCGCGATTTCATTATTTGCGATATTCAATGGGTTAGGGCGCCCTTTGTTTGGGACTATCGCTGATAAACTCGGGCCGAAACAAACAGCAATGCTCTCATTTGCCATGATCGGTGGTGCGTCACTGCTGTTATCAGCCTTGGAAGAAGGAGATGCTACTTTATATTTATTTGCTTTCTGCGTGTTATGGCTGTGCCTGGGCGGTTGGTTAGCATTAGCACCCACTTCCACTGGAATTTTCTTTGGAAAAAAACATTATGCCCAGAATTATGGCGTGGTTTATACTGCTTATGGCGTGGGCGCCATTTTGGGAACACTGATATCCGGTAATATCAAAGATATCACGGGTAGCTATTTAGGCGCATTTCCGATTGTTGCTGGATTGGCGGTGTTGGGGTTATTGATTGCTGCGGTAGGGTTAAATTCGGTAAAAATTAAATAGAGTGGTTGAAAATAGGTAATCAAAAAGAAATCCACAATGTTTAATCAACATCATTTCTGGGCATTAATCTGTGGCCCACTATTAGCTGCGATCATCGCTACGAGTATGCATTTCTCAGGCTGGCATGCAGAAGCGTGTTGGACAGCAGCGATTGTACTGATATGTGTTGTCTGGTGGATTTTTGAACCCATTCCGATTCCCGCAACTTCGTTGATACCTATCGCTTTGTTCCCACTGACCGGAGTGTTATCGAAGGATGAAGTTGCTAAGGCCTTTGGTAACGATTTGATTTTACTGATGCTGGGTGGTTTTATGATTTCGGTGGCAATGACGCAATCGGGAACTCACCGGCGCCTTGCATTAGGGCTAGTGAATTTTATCGGTGGTGATAGTAGTCGGCGCATCGTTTTTGGTTTTATGTGTGCGTGTGCTTTATTGAGTATGTGGATTTCCAATACCGCAACCGCATTGATGATGCTTCCACTTGCGCTCGCTATCATTGACCAGAGTCAAGATAAGAAAATTGCTGACTGGCGACCGGAAGAGCGGCGCGTTTTGGCAGTGTTTGGCTTTACCGTGCTCGCATGGATTACGCGGTTAGAACCGTTTGGAGGCTGGAGCACGTGGTTAGATCTTAAGAGCGCCACGGATGCGACGATTGCCTTAATTGCTGTGATTACACAAGCCTTTATCGAGTCTGGTTTATCCAAATCTATAGCAGATCAGTTGGCAATACTTTCTGATTTGCATCCATTGCTTATTATCGTATCGATTGCGCTGGCTGTTACATTTCTGACTGAGGCAACCAGTAATGCCGCTACTACCATTTTACTCATGCCTATTCTTGCTCCTGCTGCTCTGGCTGCTGGGCTTGATCCTGCTTTATTGATGGTGCCTGCTGCTATGAGTGCTAGCTTGCATTTATGCTTCCCGTTGCTACGCCGCCCAATGCAATCGTTTTTGGTACTGGAAGAACCCCGATCGCCAGTATGGTGCGCGAAGGGTTAGTACTTAATTTTATCGGTGTAACAGTGATTACTACAGTTTGTTACTTTTTAGTCCCGTGATTTATAGTGATCACTTCAAATATTTACGCCTATAAGCTAATTGAAGGAACCCAATCAGTAACATCTCTAGCAACGAGCAAATTTGACGAGGTAGCAACACAATTTCGACCATTGGCTTTAGCCTGATACAGTGCGGAATCTGCTTCTGAAATTAAAACATTAATATCCCTATCTGAGTTGGGTTGGATTGTTGCAACTCCCACACTAATGGTTATTTTATCTTTTAGGTTAGTTTCGGCCTTAGATACCTCATTACGAATATGCTCAGCTAGCTGTAATGATTGATCTGCTTCTAGATTTGGTAACACGATAGCAAATTCTTCTCCACCATACCGTGAAACAAGATTTCCTGGAACTTTAACGCTAATAAGCAAAATGGCAGCGACAAGTTTAATGCAATCATCCCCTGCTTGATGCCCGTAATTATCGTTATAAGCCTTAAAGTAATCAATATCAATCATTATAAGACTGATTACTCCTTTATTTACAGAAGCTTGCCTAAATTCTTTATGAATCATCTCATTAAATTTCCGGCGATTTCCTATTCCTGTTAATGGATCGCGATAAGTAATATCACGCAGCTCTGCCGATTGAACTCGTAACTGATTTTCTCTTTTAATACTGGCTGTAACATCTTGAATCTGAACTAAACAAGCTTTTGATTGCTTAGCTAGCGGAACAATATGAACCAGTTGTTGCAAGCGATTGCCCTGCTTTAGATCTTGATTATTTTTATACAAACGCAAGATAGGAGGGTTCAGCCCTGGAGAAAGCAAGCTAGCCAATTTATTTTCTATTGCGCTTTTGATAGCATATTCGATTCGACTACCGATGATTTCTGGAAAAATTTCGGAAATTTTTTTACCAACAGCATTACCGATTTTTACTCCACTATACCGCTCAAGCCAACGATTCCAAACTAAAATATGACCTTGCTCATCAATCACTAAGACGCCAAGTTCAAGATAATCAAGGAGTAGAGAGGAATCAATTACATTCATTTGACCGTTTTCTTATGTTTTATTTTATACCTTGCTCAACAAGGTATCGATCTAAATGGCTAAGCAACGATGTGAGTGACTGCAAACCCAATAAGTACAACATCTGCCCCGCAATATTTTCTCGATTGATAAGCATTTTTACTTGGAGGATCAAAACATAATCACTATCCTGCCCCAGATGAAACCCTAATTTCTCACTATCATTAAATTGATGATGGGGTAATCCACCATTAAATTCTACACAGAACAAATCAGCTAATGCGCTAATGCAGGCATTGAGTATGATGTTACCCACTTCCACATGACTTCTTGCTCATACTCTGAGAGCTCCTCAGGTGCTAACTCATGTCCAAGCATATGACTCACAATGACTAATGCATTGGATTCAGGAAAAATCAACACCGCTTCAGCATTAAATGGCCCCTCAAAATATTGACTGACCGTACTAAAGTGGCGAAATTCGTTTTTGACCAACATCTCTCCTTAACTTCGGCAACAGTTACAAGATCAACATTTGGTACTGACAGCATCACTTCGCTGGAAACGATCTGACTTAATGCATTGGCTGCTCTACCAACGCCAATATTGAATAATTCACCTAGCGCATCTCGCTGAAGATCATCTAATTCCATAACTATATCTTTTGCTCCCAGAAGGCGATCGACTCAGTTACTGACCTTTCAGTAATTGGTTTTGAAACAAAACCAATATTTGCTTTAGCTACTGCATTACGGATACTTTCCTGGATGTTGGCGGTACATAAAACAATTCTAACCTCTGGATATTTAAAGCGAATATGATCTGCCGCCTCTAACCCACTAATTCCTGGCATATTTACATCCATACTAATAAAATCTGGAAGCTGGTTTTTAATCATTGAAAGTGATTCTTCACCACTACTAGCTTCAATCATCTGCCAATTAGGTCTTAAATGAGTGATCTGTTTTCGAATGAGCATTCTTGAAGTGCGACTGTCATCGACTATCAGTAATAGTGGTATCGTTGTCGGCATGTTGAAAAATAAAACGAGAATATCGATGAATCATTCTAGCTGGCCTATAATTAAACTTAAACTTCGATTAGAAGCTTATTAAAATCATAGTTTCCAGAATCACTATGGTGCCTTTCATAGAGTTCATCACTATAAAAAAATTGACCATCACTTTGGTTAATTGCTACTAATAACAATACCTATCTACGGTTATTTTTTTAAGGCTAAAAACAAATTTATATTTAAGGAAAAAAACATGATTACGCTGTATGGCATTGAATGGTCACGCGCAAAATATGTATTGTTTACCCTCGCTGAACTGGGCCTTGATTATCATCACGTCAAAATCAACCCATTTGAGGAAGAGAAAAATACCCCTGAATATTTGAAATTGAACCCACTCGGCCAAGTCCCGACATTGATAGATGGAGGCCTGGTATTGACTGAGGCAATGGCGATTAATTTTTATCTCGCAAGAAAATATGGAAATGGAAAGCTATGGGTTAATTGCCTGGAAGATGAAGCGTTGATTTATAAATGGACTTTTTATGCGATAACGCAACTGGAAACAGCTTGTGTTGATCTTATACTCCATCGAAAGGTTTATGATGAGAAAGATAGGAATATAGAAATCATTCAGGTAGCAGAACAGAAGCTCATTAAACCATTGCGCGTTCTAAACGAATATCTTGTTGATAAAGATTTTTTGGTGGCTAATCAATTTACGGTTGCTGACATTAATCTGGCCGGTGTTTTATCTTACGCACAAGGCGGGGATTTTGATTTTTCACCCTATGACAAAGTAGCACAGTATTTAAATGTTATGTTGTCGAGACCTACTTATAAAAAAGTTGTAGTAGGCTAGTATTACCAATGCTTCTTAGCACGATTCCATCGATAAAGCCCTGCAGCAAATAAATTATAGGCAAACTGCCCTAGTGATTTTATGACGGGCAGGCCTAACAATCTAGCTTTCCATGTTTCATGTGGAGAATGCTGCCATAGGATCAGGAAGGCGTCAAAACCAATATGCAGCATTCCTTGTTGATCGATTACGTGCAATCGTTTACGAACCTGTTCAAGATTTGAGTTAAGTTCATTTGCAAATTGCCTGTTGGAATGGATATCCTTCCATGCAACATTGCATGCCTCCATTTTGTCCATCTGGCTTTCAATACCTGCTTTGCAAACGGGGCATGCAGCATTGTAATACACTTTGATAGGAACCTTTGCTGTGGCTTTCACAGGGCTTCGCCTACTGCCAGCCGGTTACTTCATATCCTCTGTCGTGCAAACAGCGTGACACAAAATTTACATAGGCTTGATTGGGTTGCGCAGGCCGAGCTGCACTGAAAAGCCCTCTGATGAGTCCGAATGTGGCGCCGCTTGCTGCACCAATCAATGAACCTGAGCCGGCTGACCCTGAAATGGCGCCACCCACGGCACCACTTGCTGCGCCCATTCCAGCACCCATCGCAGTACTGGTTGCAACGGTAGCGACCTTGCCACCTCCACTTTCTTCTGCGCCTGCTGATTCAGCAAGTTGCCTACAAGCAGCAATATCTTGTTCTGCTGCTTGTTTACCGATTTTTAAGAAATGATCGTTGGGATACAAAATCGGCTGAGTGGTTGTGCAGGCAGTCAATACAGTAACCAAAATTCCTAAAGTTATCGACGTTGTAAATTTCATAGCAGTTAACCTTGTTTAAAGGAAACGGGAAGTATAGCGTGAAGTTGGCAAAAAAAATCAAAGCACTCAAATGATATTGGTGCTGGGCTAGTAAAAATCGTTCACTAGCCCAGCACTAAAGTATTTATGAAATAATCTTGACGGTGATACCATGCCTTCTGAGAATAACTAACTCAACCTCCGTCCAAATTTTCCCTGCTTGGGTACCCACTTTAATTGCAGTTCCTTTTGCATTTCCTGCGTATATTGCTGATGCAATTGCCCAAGCCCATCTCGCATGAATTCTATTATGCATTAAAGCACCAATCGGCGTAGAAGCGATAGGGCGTCCTAATGATTTAGCTCTTTTAGCATTATCATCGCCTGACCAAAAAATAGAATTTAGCCCGCCATTTAATCCAGCTCCAACTCCACTACTCAACTCGATACCGAATAATCCCCAATAGGCGACTTCCTTGAAATCTACCGAGCATTGTCCCTTCCTAGCAAGTTGATATCCTAAATTACCCAGTGCATGGGTTACTCCTGATAAGACTCCTCTGCACCATGGGCTAGCTATGCATATTAGAACTGGAATCGCTTCGCCAGTCGGATCAATAAAACTCAGCGGATTTTGCTCGACATATCCATAAGTATTCAGCCCACCCAATAATCCGATCGGATCAGATTGTACATAACGCCCGATTTCTGGATCATAATCACGAAAATAGTTGTGGTGAAGATTGGTTTCTTTATCCCAATATTGCCCTGGGAATCTTAGATTGTATTCAAATTTGCTCCCATCTCCGTCAGGATCTTCTTCGGGTAAGGCTTCACCAAACGCACCGCTATTCCATTGCCACACGACACGATTTTGTGAATCAAGAATTGCACGCGGGGTATTTAAATGATCAGCGTGAATTTGATAAACCGTAAATTGGCCTGCGCTATTTTTCTTAATGACAGCGATTGGGGTATCATCGAACCATATGGTTTCCTGTCTTAGTCCATTCTTATCATATTCACCGATTAATTTTCCATCCGCATCGTATATGAATCGATATGGCCCATTGATCAACCATGCGCCGGCTTTGATCACACGCTCGCCAACCGCATTGTGAAAATACCAATTCGTTTTGCCTGCACGATCTACTCGGGATAAGCGACCTGCTGTGTTATAGGTATAGTTGGTTGAGCCATCATTAATAATATTTCCCGCTGAGTCATACGAATAGGATTCAACTGCTGATCCACTAATGCTCAGTAGCCGATTGCTATTGGGAAGGTAATCATAGGTATAAAGTTGACTACCCGGTTGACTGGTGATACGGTTACCATTCGCGTCATAAGTCCATAGCGCTATGCTGGTACTACCGACTTCACTCGTAAGACGGTCAAGGCTATCGTGCGTAAAAATGCGATTAAGCGCGGGAATATCGGTGTGCAAGTATTGAGCAATACGCCCGGCTTCATCAAAATGGATAGTACGTGCGGTATTTCCATTTGGATATTGAGTTAATCGCCCATCGTTATCAAATTGACGTGTATAAGTTTGATTATTCCACCAGACCCAACTTTTAGCTGTTCCAAACGGTTGATAAGTAATATCGCGTATCAGCGTCGTGCCATTCAATAGAATTTCATTCGGTCGCCCATCGATTCCATATAGCGTCGATATCTGAGCGCCAGAGGGATAAGTGGTTTGCGTGAGCTTACCGGTTTGGTCATAAGTATACCCAAGGGTATGCGTTATACTTACCGTTCCGAGCTTGGTTGTTTGTGTTTTGCCAACAAGACGACCTTGTTGATCATAGCTAAATTGTGTATTACCTGAGCCATCCGATATGCTGGTTAGTCGTCCTGTGCCATTCATACCTACATCATAATTCCAAGTTGGAATGGTTGTGCCAGGAATTGCAGTTACTGCAGAGTGAGAGCGTTTGAGTGGTCGATTCAATGCATCCCAGAAATAGGTATGCTTGACACCACGCCCATCAGTTACTGTTTTAAGATTGCCCGCACTATCATAAGCGTATTTGACCGAACCACGATCAGCCGATACTTCGCGAATTAGGTCTCCTAGTCCGTTGTAGATATAACTGATAACCCCCTCATTGGGGGCAGTTACTTGGACTGTTTCATTTTGATGGTTATATTCAAGGCGTGTCAAACCCTGAGCTGGATCAGTCATTTGGGTAAGACGATTTAATGCATCGAATTGACTCGTTGTTGTAAAAGCTAATGGATTGATACTTTGTTTGAGGTTCCCGTTAGCATCGTAACCCCATTGTGTTATTTGGTTTTGTGCGCCAACAGATTTCCACAATCGACCCAAGGCGTCGTATTCACTGCGATGAGTTTGAATAAGGGTATTGAAAGGGTCGAATATCTCTTCTTTAATACGATTTCCCAAGCTGTCTAACGCGTAATGAATTCGATTGCCCAGGTTATCTTTGATCTCAATGAGACGATGGGCTGCATCATAGGTATATCGCAGCGAAGAGCCATCAGGCAGGATAATCTTTATAAGTTGCCCAACGTCATCATACGCATAATTGGTAATTTCAGTACTTACAACGCGGTTTAATAGACGTTGCCGTGCATCATACATCAACGTTGTCACCAACCCGTTGGGGTCGATCATTTCTTCTATTTGACCATATGCATTGTAGCGAGTCATTTGAGTGTGATGACCCAACGCATTGGTAATGCGCTGCGTCTGTCCACGGCAACCATAATGACCACCATTACAATTTGCATCCGGAGGATAAAAATCGATCGTCGTGATATCGGATAAATCAGTACGAGGCCCATCAATCAAAGTTTGCAGAATAAAACCCAGGGTCGTTGGGTGATACTGGTAGCTGATAGTCCAGGCACGAGAAGCTGGACTTGATAAATCACGCAAATGGTAATGGGTTATATTTCCTCGATCATCATAGTCAATTTTTGTTTCACGATTAGATTCAGCAATAACTTGAGGCAGTTGAAAGGTCGGGTGCCAATTTGTCAGAGTTTTACGTTCAGTAGAATTGGTTGTGGGGTTGTAACTAACTAAATCCGTTGGACAAGATTGACTTGCGCTTAACCCTTCAACACGTGCTATTTCGAGATTTCGGTCGAGATCATAGTTGAAACAAGTTTTATTGCCATTGAAATCCGTACGGCTAGCAACGTTACCATTTGCGTCGTAACTCATATCGCTAGATGATGCATCACATCCAGAACCGGCTGGTTGCGATTGGCTTACCAATTTTACAACCCCAAACAAGATTTGGAATGTTTGTGTTCGCTGCGTATTTAAGGAATCTGTTATCGTAGTGCTACCATCTGGGTTATAGCTCAATTGATACCGATCAGCGCCATTCGCATGTTCAGTTACAATCGCTCTTCCTTGTGCATCATAGTGATAAATTGCGAACCGATTTCCATTTTCATCGGTAACACCGGTTAATGCGAAAGGTAAATTCGCTCCGCTGGTATAAGCGGGTTCGTTGTAGTGATAGCTAATAAAATGATTATCAGGGTAGGTGACACGCGTCAGATTGCCTTGATTATCATACTGGTACTGATACTGCTCATCTGCAGGACCAATCAGTGTTTTAATTCGATTGCTGCCATCATAAATGAATTGCAGTGTCTGACCTACGTCATCAACCACAGCAATTAACCGATGGGAAGTGTCATAACTTAAAGAAACCAGCCGACCCGCACGATCTGCGATTGCAACAAGCTTGCCTGTCAGGTTGTAGTATTCTTTGTGATCGTCAGCAGTCGTCAGTAGCCAGCCATTGAGTGATCCGCCTTCATCGGTAATGTGCGCTAACACCTCCCCACTCGCTTGCTGATTGATCCAAACTGTTCCCTCAAGTCGGAAGTAGATTAGTTTACCGTCTGTACGGATTGCTGTAATCGTCGTTGGATTGATATATAAGCTGCTCTGGAAATTATGGCGCCAAGAAGCACCAATTTGACCATTACTCGAAAAAGCCAAACGAATTGTAGAAACGTGAAAAAGTGAATGTTGGGAGTGCAATATCGATTTGCTGGTCGAATTTATTGCCTGTCGCTGCATTGATGGGATTACCGACACATGTTGAAGGTTGACCTAAGTTTGCGCCAATATCTGGGATGTGGTCGGGAATGTTGCAGATCTTGTCACTTGATAAATTTGAGGGCCATTCACCCACTTTACAAACTGGAGTGGCCCCACCAAAATGCCATTCGCGTTCGGATGGTAAAACAATAGGAGGGCTACCATAGTCGTAGTATCGTACGCCGCAATCATAAAGTATTGCAGGAAGACTATTCAAAACCATTGTAAGGTTTGTTGGATTCCACCCCCATGGTCTTGTCCACACACTTTTAATTTCAGCCTGTTGGGAAGTAGGAAGGCCTACATTTTCAATATCTCTGCGAGAGGCCCAATAATGGCATGATTCCTCAGGGGTGGCGTGCCATATTCCCGATCTAGTGAACACTATCGGGTTACTTTGAAAACTATAGCTATCCTTAGCTATCAACAACATACACACTAACAACAGCGTAAACGCAATTTGAGTAACTTTTATAAATTTAAAAGAATGGATCAAATCTAATTTCCTTTTACATTAATTCAGGAGCCAACTAATACTGGCTAGAACGAGATAGCCTTTATTTATTCTGCTGAACTGAGCTATCATTTGCTGTAATTGGGTTGAAAGATAGATCTTGATAGAAATGTCGATCAAGATTGGAGACGTACCAGAGATCCTGGGTAAATCACCCAGGATCTATCGCATTGATTTGGGAAATCCGGCATGTTAATCAGTATTTTTTATTTTTGATGAAGCGAATTAGCATAGCGATGCAATCATTTTTTTCACATCTTCCATTTGTTTTAAGCGAAAATTATCATCAGCTTCTTTGACACCGCCCATTCCATCGGGAATACTCAGTTGAGGGGTATTCTTTAAGATTTCCATATTGCTACGGGCTTGATTGCATTGCTCTTTCTTGGTATTGACCTCAGCCAGCTGTTTGTTTTTGGCTTCTTCACGGGCAGCACGGCGTTCCTTAAATCCTTCTTCTTTTTGAGTTACATGCTCAGGGGCTGGTGTATTTTCATCATCCATTGAGTAAGAAGATGAATATTGCAGGCTGACACGGGTGGGTACGATAGGACTACCCGCCGGAGGTGGCTGGTCGGAATATTCCACGCGACCTTTTTCATCGATCCATTTATAGATTTGACTATTTACATTTGAAACAAAAAAGAGCAATAGCGATAGAAAAAGAAGCTTACGCATGGTTTTTCTCCTAAAATAAAATCTATCGATCGTTTTCTTTTAAACTTTATCGAGATAGAAGGAGATAAATAAATGCGGTATTGGCTAATGAAATCAGAACCTTCTGAAGTCAGTATTGATGATTTGGCTGCAAAACCAGACCAAACCGTTGCTTGGGACGGGGTACGCAATTACCAGGCTCGCAATTTTATGCGTAACCAAATGCAATTGGGAGATCAAGCCTTTTTCTACCATTCAAGCTGCGAACAACCGGGTATTGTTGGTATTACAATCGTGTCGAAACTCGCTTACCCTGATGCGACCCAATTTAATCCTAAGAGTAAATATTACGACCCCAAAGCGACACCTGATAATCCTCGCTGGTTTAATGTCGAGGTAAAACTCGTCAGAAAAACCCGGTTAATTTCCCTCAAAGAATTAAGAAGCTACCCAGCGCTCGCTAATATGCGAATACTTCAAAAAGGTAACCGCTTATCGATTACACCCATTGATCCGGCCGAATGGGCATTCATCCTTGGAAAAATTTAACCTAGAAAGTTCAACATGGAATGGTGGTTAATTTATTTATTGCTGGGTGCTATCGTTGGCTATATTGCGGGATTATTTGGCATTGGCGGTGGCCTTGTCATCGTTCCGGCGCTGGTTTATATGTTTACGCTGCAAGCTTTTCCTGCCGATCGAGTTTTACATTTTGCCTTGGGCACAACTATGGCAACGATTATTTTTACATCGCTATCAAGCCTACGGATGCACCATGTGCATGGTGCTGTCAATTGGTTGATCGTCAGGTATCTTTCACCCGGTATTATTTTGGGAACGTTGGCAGGATCAACTCTTGCCAGCGCATTATCGACATCGGTGCTGGGTGTTATCGTCGTACTCTTTATTTATTATGCAGCAACCCAGATGTGGCTGAAGTTACTACCCAAGCCTGAATATACGCTACCCGGAAAAGGCGGGTTATTCATAACAGGAAGTATCATCGGTTCGGTATCAAGTTTGGTGGCAATCGGTGGCGGGCTTTTAACGGTTCCATTTCTTTCGCTATGCAAAGTCAAACTCCAGCAAGCCATTGGAACTGCTGCTGCAGTTGGTTTCCCGATTTCACTGGCGGGAACCATCGGTTATATCGTCAATGGTGAACTACAAACTCAAGCGCTTCCAGAATATAGCTTAGGGTATGTCTATTTACCAGCTTTGGGTTGGATTGCAGCAGCCAGTATGCTAACACCGCCATTGGGAGCTAAAACGACACATCGTATTCAAACAGCGACGCTAAAAAAACTATTTATCGTATTGCTCTATTGTTTAGGCACAAAAATGCTGTTCGATATCTTATCCAATTAAATTATTGTGTTAAGCGAACCAAGGCTTCCTGATAACGATTAACAGTCTGCAATAAGATCTCATCAGGAATTTCCGGTGCGGGTGGTTTTTTGTTCCATCCTGATTGTTCTAGCCAGTTTCGAACAAACTGCTTATCAAAACTGGGGGGGCTCATCCCCGTTTGATATTGGTTGACTGGCCAGAAACGCGATGAATCCGGAGTCAATACCTCATCGATCAAATAAAGCTTGCCAGCTTGATCTTGCCCAAATTCAAACTTAGTATCTGCAATGATGATCCCTTTTTGCAACGCATAGTCAGCAGCTTCAGTATAAAGGGTGATGGAGATATCTCTCACCTGTGAAGCCAACTGTGTTCCCAACATTTGCTCACAAATCGCAAACGAAATATTTTCATCGTGCTGTCCTGCCTGCGCTTTGGTTGAAGGTGTAAAGATTGCACCTTGTGGTAGCTTTTCAGCTTCTCTTAAGCCTGCTAGTAGTTTAATCCCACTAATTGCCCCACTATTTTGATAATCTTTCCAGCCTGAGCCAATGATATAGCCTCGAACGATTGCTTCTATCGGCAGTGGTTTAAGGCGTTTTACCACAAACGCGCGATCGATGACTTGATCACACTCTTCCGGTGATACTACCGACTGCGGCAAAATACCGGTTAAGTGATTCGGAATAATGTGCTTGAGCTTCTCAAACCAGAATGCTGAAATCTGAGTTAGCAATTTGCCTTTACCCGGAATAGGTGTGGGTAGAATCACATCGAATGCGGACAATCGATCGGTTTGGATAATCAACAGATTATCTGCATCGACCGCATAAATATCGCGTACCTTACCTCGATGGATGAAAGGAAGGCTGCTAAGGGTTGTCTCAAAGAGTGCTGTCGAATTTTTCATCTTACCTTTTCGATAGAGTAGCCTTGATGGCTAATGCATTGTTAAGTGTTTGTTGAAGAGTATCGCCGAGGACCGTTATGTGTCCCATTTTTCTACCAGGCCTTGCTTCACTTTTCCCATATAAGTGAAGCTTAGCAGTCGGCTGATTTAAAACAAAACGCCAATCAGGTTTGCCGTTTTGCCATATGTCTCCCAGTAAATTTATCATGACAGCGGCGGGTATTTTCATCGCAGTGCTGCCAAGGGGTAACTGGCATAGTGTGCGAACTTGTTGTTCAAATTGAGAAGTGATACAAGCGTCGATTGAAAAATGACCACTATTATGCGGACGAGGTGCGATCTCGTTAATAAGCAACTGACCATCATTCAATAAGAAAATTCGACGCACAGCACGCCCTGATAATCTAGCTTGGTCGCTAGCTCAGTGGCAATGCGACAGGCCTGCTGTTGAATCGAATCTGAAACCCTAGCAGGAATCAAGCTAATATCGAGTATACCTTGTTGATGCTGATTCTCGATGACTGGGAAATGAACCGTCTTGCCATCGAATCCACGCGCCAGGATGACTGAAATCTCGCCAGCAAGTGGAAGGAATTGCTCTAATACACAAGGGACTTGCCGAAGTTTCTCAAAGGCCGGCGACAAATCATTGATATGGGTAATTCTAACTTGTCCTTTACCATCGTAACCGAGTTGACTGACTTTCAAAATACCAGGACATAACGATTGATAAATCGGCGACGCTAAATCATCTCCAGATTGGATGACAGCAAACGGGACAACGGCAAACCCGTTCGCGGATAAAAACTGTTTTTCTTGAATGCGACTCTGTGCAATTGAAACGCTGTTAGCACCAGGACTAACAACTCGCTGTTGAGCTAGATAGCGTAATGCTTCTGCGGGTACATTCTCAAATTCAGTCGTAATGGCAGCACAAGTGCTACTCAAATCACTCAATGCTTGATAATCGAGATAATCTGCTTGCAAATGACGTTCAGCGATTCTCCCCGCCGGGCTATCGTCTGCAGGATCCAATACGGTAACTCGATAGCCCAGTGTTTGGGCTGCCATCGTAAACATACGACCTAACTGGCCACCACCCAGCAGGCCAAGCATTGCACCGGGTAAAATCATCATACTTCAGGCAGTGTCATCGCAGCCACAGTGGCCGCTTGTTTCTCTCGGAATGCAGTGAGTTTGGCGGCTAATTGATGATCTTTGGTCGCTAATAACGCAATGGCAAACAATGCAGCATTGGCTGCACCGGCTTCACCAATCGCGAAGGTTGCAACCGGTACACCCTTTGGCATTTGCACAATGGAAAGCAGTGAGTCGAGTCCATTTAACTGTTTCGAAGTCACAGGAACACCTAATACTGGCACGATAGTTTTAGCCGCAATCATACCGGGCAAATGTGCAGCGCCCCCAGCACCGGCAATAATGCATTGAATCCCACGTCCATTTGCAGAATCTGCAAACTCAAACATGCGATCAGGCGTACGATGCGCAGACACAATGAGTGTTTCATGCGGGATTAAAAATTCTTTCAACACCTGTGCAGCGTGTTGCATGACATTCCAGTCACTGTTGCTGCCCATGACGATGCTAACTAATGGGTTAACCATTTGGATTGGAAAAATATAAAATTTAATGAGGGTGACGAAAGCGGTAATAATAAACTAGAATTAACGAATCGATAAATCAGTAAAATAGCCATTGCTTCCATGAATTTTCAGCGCGGACAGAAAAAAGAAGAACCCGAAATCAATCTGGTTCCGATGATCGATGTACTCTTAGTCATCTTGATCTTCTTAGTTATTACCACGACTTATTCAAAATTTTCAGAGCTTGAAATTACATTGCCTGAAGCAACGGCGATTGAAGTGGATAAGAATGTTCAGCGCCCCAATACCATTGATGTCAGTGTCAGTGCGAGCGGCGGTTATACGATCAATCTGTCACCGATCACGTTTTCAAGTATTGAAGCGTTACGTGATGCATTAAAAGCGGCTGCCAAGGATAATCAAAATCCGATCATCATCATCAATGCGGATGCCAAAGCTTCCCATCAATCCGTGATTACGGTGATGGAAGCAGCACGCCTTGCGGGCTATAATCAGGTCACCTTTACGACAGAAGTGCAACCCAAATTGCAGTAAACTATGATACGGCTCGCAAGAATTTATTAACTAATCATAACTAAAATAAACACAATGGCTTCATTATTCAATTTCTTATTTAAAGGAAAAAACATGAGTACGAATGTCGATAACTTTTCTAAAGCTGCTTTGTCCGGTAATACCTATGTTTTAGCACCATTGCCTTATGCAGATAATGCGTTAGAGCCTGTTATTTCTGCGAATACGTTGAGTTTTCATTATGGCAAACACCATAAAGCCTATGTCGATAATTTAAACAAACTGTTAGCTGATACACCGCTGGCAGGTCAATCACTTGAACAAATCATTAAAGTAACAGCAGGGCAAGCGGATAAGGCAGGGATTTTCAATAATGCTGCTCAAATCTGGAATCACATGTTTTACTGGCACAGTCTGAGCCCTAAAGGAGGTGGTGAGCCACCTGTTGCATTAAAGCAAAAAATAGAAGCTGCGTTTGGCAGTGTAGATAATTGCAAAAAAGAACTGGCGAATGCGGCTGTTACTCAATTTGGTAGCGGATGGGCTTGGTTAGTTCAAGAGGGTGATAAGCTTGCTATTGCTAAAACCAGTAATGCGGAAACACCAATTACCAGAAATAGCAGACCCCTCCTCACGATTGATGTATGGGAACATGCTTACTACATCGATTTCCAGAATCGCCGCCCTGATTATGTGAATACCGTGTTGGATAAATTGATCAATTGGGAATTTGCTGCTGCAAATCTGAGTTAATCACGCTCCTTTTTATATGACTGATATTACCATTGCGCTTTCGAAAGGGCGCATATTTGAAGACACTGCACCCTTTCTGAAAGCAGCGGGTATTATTGCGCTAGATGATCCCGAAACTTCGCGTAAACTCATCATTGATACCAACAAGCCTAATGTTCGCCTCATCATGGTGCGTGCGTCGGATGTTCCAACTTATGTGCAATATGGCGCGGCTGATCTTGGTGTGGCTGGCAAAGATGTGTTGCTTGAGCATGGTGGCATGGGATTATACCAACCGCTCGATTTGCAAATTGCGCGCTGCAAAATGATGGTTGCGGTTCCGGAGGGTTTTGATTATCAGTCTGCTGTTTTTCAGGGCGCGCGTTTACGGGTTGCAACTAAATATCTCAAAACCGCGCGTGACCATTTTGCCGAGAAAGGCATGCATGTAGATCTAATCAAATTATATGGATCAATGGAATTAGCTCCCCTCGTTGGACTCGCGGATGCCATCGTTGATTTGGTTTCCAGTGGCAATACCTTGAAAGCAAATTACCTCAAAGCGGTTGAGGAAATTCGACCCGTTTCCGCACGGCTAATCATCAACCAAGCAGCGCTCAAATTAAAGCGCACGACTATTCAGCCAATGCTCGACTCTTTTGAAAGTGTTGTCGGCGTAACTTAATCGTGCCCCCTAGGAAGAACAGTTTATGATCAACATTAAACGCTTATCTTCACTTGACCCTCATTTTTATCAAGCATTAGATACGTTGCTGGCTTTTGAAACGACACAAGATAATGCGATCATCGAAACCGTAGCACGAATTCTGTCTGAAATCCGAGCACGTGGTGATCGCGCGCTGCTCGACTATACGCACCGTTTTGACCATTTGCATGCTAATACACTTGCTGAACTTGAGCTACCTATTCAGTCTTGTCAGCAGGCGTTGCAGACACTTAGCCCCACAGAAAGCGAGGCGCTAAAATATGCCGCCCAACGCATTAGACAATATCACGAAAAACAATTATCACAATCTTGGCAATACATAGAACCAGATGGTACTCAGCTAGGGCAGAAAATCACCGCGCTCGATCGAGTTGGATTGTATGTTCCAGGTGGTAAGGCTTCTTATCCTTCTTCGGTACTGATGAATGCTATTCCAGCCAAGGTTGCTGGTGTCAATGAGTTAATCATGGTTGTTCCCACTCCGCGGGGTGAAAAAAATCAACTCGTCCTTGCTGCGGCTGCAATTGCCGGTGTCGACCGTGTGTTTACGATTGGCGGCGCACAAGCAATTGCGGCATTAGCCTATGGTACTCAATCCATCCCAAAAGTTGATAAAATCGTGGGCCCAGGCAATGCCTATGTAGCAACCGCGAAACGCCTAGTTTTTGGGCAGGTTGGTATCGATATGGTTGCCGGTCCTTCGGAAATTTTGGTGATTTGCGATGGCCACATTAATCCCGATTGGATTGCGATGGATTTATTCTCTCAGGCAGAGCATGATGAACAAGCGCAATCGATCCTGCTATGCCCGGATCAATCATTTATTGAGACTGTTCAAGCCAGTATCGATCAATTGATTGTGGCTCAACCTCGCAAAGCGGTTATTCAAGCGTCACTCGAAAATCGTGGCGCACTGATCAAAGTTTGTGATCTGGCAGAAGCTTGTAAGATTGCCAACCGTATTGCACCAGAGCATCTTGAGTTGGCGGTTGCCCAACCTGAGCAATGGGTTGATCAGCTCAAGCATGCTGGGGCTATTTTCATGGGGTACTACACTTGTGAAGCGCTTGGGGACTACTGTGCGGGACCCAATCACGTACTACCGACGTCAGGCACTGCACGATTTTCTTCTCCACTGGGCGTGTATGATTTCCAGAAACGTACCAGCTTAATCAAAGTTTCACCCCAAGGCGCTCATCATTTAGGGAAAATTGCTTCTACCTTAGCACATGGCGAAGGTTTGCAAGCACATGCCTTATCAGCTGAGTATCGCTGTAACTGATACCAAGCCGTGTTGTTATGAATAAGGCGTTTGTCAAAGAAAATGATGATTCAGAAGAGCTCGAAGAGGAGGTTGCTGCTTCTCCTTTGCCGGTAGGAAGTAAAAACTATATTACTCCCTTAGGCTACGCCCGCCTGATGGAAGAATACCAATGGTTATTGAACAAAGAACGACCGGAAGTTACCGCTATCGTATCGTGGGCAGCTGGCAATGGCGATCGCTCTGAGAATGGGGATTATATCTATGGCAAGAGACGCTTGCGTGAGATCGATAAGCGCTTACGCTTTCTGTCCAAGCGGCTTGAGATTGCTGAAATCATCGACCCAACCTTGCCGCGCGAAGATAGCACGCGAATTTTCTTTGGCGCAACGGTTTGCTATCTTGATTTCACCAGCCAAGAAAAAACCGTATCCATCGTTGGTATTGATGAAATTGACCCTCTGAGAGGTTATATCAGTTGGATTTCCCCCGTTGCCCGAGCACTAATTTCAGCGCAAGAAGGTGATATCGTCTGTTTACGGACACCTACCGGTGTTGAAAAGCTGGAAATTCTAGCTGTTGAATACCGACCCATAGAAATACCCACATTCCAAGCAGTAACTGTGAAATAGTGATTTACAATTTTTGATTCGATATACGTTAAATGCAATGCCGGGGCACGCTATAAATCCCAGTTGGTGTGCGATTGATGTGGATGCACTAAACCAGATCTCTCTTTCTTATTGGCTACTAATAACTTAAAAATGGAAAGTTGACCTACTAATTTGTTCAGCGTAGAGTAACCGAGCATTTGATTGAATGATTGGTTTTTTCTTGAAATATTAGACCTTTAAATCAACAGGAGGATTGTTATGAGTGAATATCATGTACTTCCAACTCAGCGTTTAGTAGGTGCAATTCGAGTATCACATCCCGCTTCACCCAAATCTGTAACACTTGAGTCACCTGCACTCGATATTATGACTGATTTAAGGCATAGCCATGTTGCAGTGATAGAGCCACACGCTACCATTGAATTTGCTAATCTATATATGAAACAAAGAGGGGTCCGGTCATTATTTGTTTTGGGAACGGATGGGAACCTTCAGGGTGTTATTACTGCTACAGATATTCTTGGAGAGAAACCATTACGCTTTACTCAGGAAAGAAATGTTAAGTATCAAGAGATTGTGGTATCCGATATCATGACGCCCTTGTTTGAATTGGAGGCAATTACAATTGAGGATGTTCAGCATGCAAAGGTAAGGCATGTGATTGCAAGTTTGTGCGAAGCCGGAAGACAGCATACTTTAGTGCTGGAACGGGATTCAGACGATAATTTATTAATCTGTGGCCTTTTTTCTTTGACACAGATTGAAAAACAATTAGGATCACCCGTTGCATTGAAAGAAATTGCGAAAACCTTTGCAGAAATCGAAGCGACCTTGATTGCTAAATAGTTTGAAATCGTATTGTTTTTCTAAGACGAGGTACTGATTATTTAACAATCAGTACCTTTATTATGTGGTTATTGATAGAACTAGCAACGGTTTAAGTTGTTGTTTTGAAGTTGCAAGCGATGTCAAATAATGCTTTACCAATGCTTTCCGGTGAAATGTCAGACCAAGTCGTAGGGTTGGTGTCGAGATGAATTGTTTCTCCATCCGCCATGTTTTTGCTGTGATATGAAATAGCAATGACTCTAAATTTGAGATTCGCGCAATCATATTCGCCCAGCGATAAACTCGATAAATATTCAGCGCCCATATAGCCATGCTGAGCGGAAAGGTTGTCTTTTAGATACCACATTTGAACAGTATGACTGGTGCGACGCAGTGTGGTGGGATTGGTATAGAGATTAAAACTATTCTGACCATCGCTTCCACCCACATAAATCCATGTGGCTGATACCGAGTTACTGAGTAATAACAGAATGATGAGTATGAATTTTTTCATTACCTTTCCAATGTTTGAGTGATAGTAATTCGAGTAGTAAGCTCGATGCTCAGTTTGTGATCAACCGACAAAATTGATATCAGTAATACCGCCTGAAATAGGTTGAGTTCATGACTTTAAGGTTTTGCCGTGTTGGTCTTGTTTTTTTTCTTCAATGAAATTGAAATGTGTTTAGTATTCAAGCGCTAATTGAATTAAAGCGGAAAATTTGGATGAAATTTGATTTTAAATTAGATCTGCAAAGCGCTGCTTTTTGAGCGATTGATTAGAGATGGATTTGCTAGGAATGGTTGATTGCTTGAAATTTAGTTGAATTATTTCAAATTAAGTATCGACTGATCGCTTAATGAATATTTGATTAATAATGATCTTTCCATTTGCGTAATTCAGAAAATACACTAATTGCATCGGGTAGTTGTGTTTCTGCATGCCGATTTGCGGCGTTAATAATTGCTGATTGTTCGCATCTTAAGAAGGGATTAATCGATTTTTCAATTGCTAGGGTAGTCGGAATGGTAGGTTTGTGATTAGCGCGGAGTAGTTTGACTTTGCTCATATATTCTGCAAGTAATGGATTGGTAGGATCAATTTCAGTTGCGAAATGGGTATTTGAAAGCGTATATTCATGCGTGCAATAAACCTGAGTATCGTCAGGTAAAGTGGTAATTTTCTTTAAGGAACTGTACATTTGTTGGGCCGTTCCTTCAAATATTCGTCCACAACCACAAGAGAACAACGTATCACCACAAAATAAGTTATTTGAACCGTAATAACTAATATGACCGGCTGTATGGCCCGGTGTGTCTAATACGGTTAAATTGAGGGGTAACTCGGGAAGTCTAACGATATTACCTTCTTCAAGGCCATCGGTCATTCCGGGTATCGTTTCTTTTTTGGGTCCATAGATTTGAATCCCAAATAATTGAGATAACTCTAGGTTACCGCCGGTATGGTCGTGATGGTGATGTGTATTTAAGATAGCAATCAGTTTAAGATGATGTTGTCTAATATATTCAATGACAGGAGTAGCTATTCCTGGATCGATAATCACTGCATACTTCTCGTTATGAATTATCCAAATATAATTATCTTTAAACGCATGGATAGGATTGATTTTTATCATGGTTTTCCTAATGATCGATAAGTGGTATCAAAGGTAAAGGATGAAGACGTTTAACAGTATCACAACTTTTTCAGCACATACGGAAAGAATGCAGCAGTGGTTTGATACTTGTTTAGGTCAATATTTATTAGCGCAAGAACAACAGTATTTTGATAGCACTGTTGCAAATATTTTTGGCTATAACGCACTACAAATTGGGTGTCCTCAGTTTGATTTTCTTCGTTCAAATCGAATTCCTTTCAAATTTAACGTGGGAATGAGTCAGGGCGTGTCATTACTGGCATCACCGGCATTTTTACCGATTGAGAGCGGCAGTATGGATTTGACGGTATTGCCTCATGTGCTCGAATTTAGTGCTCACCCCCATCTAATATTACGTGAAGCTCATCGTGTTCTAATTCCGGAAGGTCATATCGTCATTAGCGGTTTTAACCCGGTCAGTCTATGGGGAGCACCGCGTTATTTTAAATCATTAAAAAATGAATTTCCTTGGTGCGGTGATTTTGTAAGTTTGGCCCGACTGAAAGATTGGTTAAAATTACTGGGATTTGAAATCGTTGGTGGACGCCTCGGTTGTTATGTACCACCGTTTAACAAGGAAAAATGGCTTAAGCGTTTCTGTTTCATGGAAGCGGCGGGCGACAGATGGTGGCCGATTTCTGGGGGAGTTTATTTTTTGCAAGCGGTCAAGCAAGTGCATGGGATGCGAATTATTCAACCTCGGTGGAAAAAAAAGTTTTCGAGCAAAAAGAGAATCATGCCAGCAACACAGAAACTTGAGGATAAATAAATACTTATGGATAAATTCTAAAATTTAATGAGGTGAGTGGGCGCATTAACCTTGACAGGAGAACGGATAAGCAAGTAGGCTTTAGACTGGAGTAGCGAGAAGATAATAGGAAGAGACAAGAAAAGGAGGAGAGAGTAGATGAATACTGGGGGATGGAAGAAGGGAATGATGCTGGTAGCGGGGCTGATGTTTGCTGGGGTATTGCAAGCGAACATCTCGACGGTACCGGACGAGACATACAAGGCGTTAAATTTGGACAGAGCGAAAGCGACGCCGAAGGAGACGTATGATGCGTTAGTGAAGCGCTATAAGGATCCTGCGCAAGGTGCTGGATCTGGGACATTGTCGAAGTACTGGGAACCGATCCCGTATGGAATCTATTTAGACCCGGCGACATTTTACAAACCGCCGGTATCGATGAAAGAGACGGCTGGTCGTAAAGAATGCGTAGAATGCCACACAGACGAATCACCGGTATGGGTACAAGCATGGAAGCGCAGCACCCATGCTAACGGATAAAGTACGCAATATGAAAGCGGACGATCCTTTGTACTACAAAAGAAGAAAAGTTAGAAGAAGTAGAAAACAACCTACGCTCTATGGGTAAACTGGGTGCAGACGAGAAGCTGAAAGAAGTAGGCTGTATTGACTGCCACGTTGAAGTCAACGCGAAGAAGAAAGCTGATCACACTAAAGATTTGATCATGCCGACTGCGGACGTATGCGGGACCTGCCACTTACGTGAATTTGCGGAACGTGAATCGGAACGTGACACCATGATATGGGAAGATGGCCAATGGCCGGACGGACGTCCATCTCATGCGTTGGACTACAAAGCGAACGTAGAAACCACCGTATGGGCTGCGATGCCACAACGCGAAGTAGCGGAAGGCTGCTCAATGTGCCATACCAACCAAAACAAATGTGACTCCTGCCACACACGCCATGAATTTTCTGCAGCGGAATCCCGTAAACCAGAAGCCTGTGCGACCTGTCATAGTGGTGTAGACCACAACAACTGGGAAGCTTACTCCATGTCAAAACATGGAAAAATGGCTTCGATGTTTGGTGACAGATGGAACTGGGAAGTCCCATTGAAAGACGCCTATGCTAAAGGTGGACAAAATGCACCGACCTGTGCGGGCTGTCATATGGAATATGAAGGTCAATACGCCCACAACATGGTACGTAAAATCCGTTGGGCGAACTATCCATTTGTTCCAGGGATATCAGAAAATATCAACAGCGAATGGTCAGAAGCACGCTTAGACTCATGGGTTGTCACCTGTACCCAATGTCACTCAGAACGGTTTGCACGCTCTTACTTAGAACTGATGGACAAAGGAACGTTAGCGGGCCTGGCTAAATACCAAGAAGCGAATGATGTTGTGCATCAACTCTACAAAGAAGGACTGTTAACAGGACAAAAAACCAATCGTTCTGCACCGCCTGCACCGGAGAAGAAGGCTATGCTTACTTTGCCCAGCTTTTCTGGTCAAAGGTAACAGCCCTGCAGCAATTGAGTTGAAAGTACTTGAAATGCACGAAAATGACCTAGCGAAGATGCGTTGGATTAGCCCACGTTAATCCAGGTGGCTGGACCTATACCGAAGGATGGGGACCGATCAACCGTGCGTATGTTGAAATACAAGACGAAAACACACGCATTCGTGAAATGGTTGCACTGCAAGAGCGCGTTAACAAGCTTGAAGCGGGCAAAACCAGTCTACTTGACCTAAACGGCACCAGTGAGAAGATATCACTCGGTGGATTAGGTGGAGGCATGTTACTTGCTGGAGCGATTGCACTGATCGGATGGCGTAACAAGCGTAAACAAAGCTAGAGCGTGGTTGCATCAACAGAAAGTCAGCGCCCGGATGACGGGCGCTGGTCAGACAAATTACTCCCGTTACTTGGAATTGCTCTCGTAACGGGAGGTCTCGTTTTGCTAGGCTGGTTTGCCTACTTATGGTTTACACCCGGGGAAGCACCTTACCAATACCGACTCATCAAAGAAGGTGAAGCCAAGCAATTTCAGAACTTGAATTAGAATACTGGCCGGACCTGACGATTAACAAATATGAAGTCAGGACAGCTAGGATCGACAAACCGCTCGCCCAAGCTTATTTTGGACGACGCGACAAAGGTCACTCTGTGATGCTCAATTGGAGCAATAACACAGCCGAAGCACTAATTGGATTGGACCGCAAACCATCGGAACTGACCACCTTAGCTGAAGTTATCGGTAAGCACGCCACACCGGAGAGCGTCATTCTCGCTTGGTGGGACACCTCCCGTCAGATCCAACTGCTAACGGGACGAAACACCCTGTTTAAGACCCCGCTCTACGAACCACTCATTGTTCCTGCATTATGGCAAGAAAGCCAAAAAGCCATTTTGAACTATGAACAACAGATGGTGACAGAAAAGGCCAGCGAAACGGAACGCGAGCAATTCAAGCAATTTAGCGAAGCACTGTTACTACCACCAGAAGAAGGCGTCAAACGGCTACGATCTTTAGTCAAACCAGGACAAGAAACCCTGCTAGTTGTACACGTGACCGATCTTTACAAAATTGGACTCATGCACCCGGAAAAGTTTGGTGTTGCGTATAAGAACTTTCCGATGACAGGAAACATTCACGGCATGATCAACCACATGAAAGTACAGCTCAAAGAACACGGTTATACGACCTATACACCGCAATCGATCACCGATAACGATATTCGCGTATTTTTCCTAACCGATGAGAAAAGCACCCAAACGCTACTGGCCCACATGCTGCCGTTTACCGGCAGAGATCCACCAACGGAACTCAAGGTAGCGCAACTGGTTTATCAACAAAGGAGGGTACTGGGTCTATAAACTACCGTAATCGAATAGACCCATTTACACAATCTGATGATCGCGTACAATTATGATAAGGAACGACAATATTTTTATCTATTAAGTTGAGGAGAGAGAGAACATGAAGTTAATAACCACTTATGCACTCGCTGCTGTGGCGATGATAATGTTTTTTACAGGGAATGTACTAGCGGCAGGAGAAGCATTTGAAGGACGTAAGAAATGTAGCTCATGCCATAAATCGCAAAGCGAAATCGTGGGGAGACACGGCGCATGCGAAAGCGATGGAATCGTTAAAACCGGAAGTCAAGAAAGAAGCCAAGCTCAAAGCGAAGCTAGATCCTGCGAAAGACTACACTCAAGATAAAGACTGCGTAGGTTGCCATGTTGATGGGTATGGCAAACAAGGCGGTTATACGGTTGATACACCGAGTAAATACCTAACTAGGGTTGGATGTGAATCCTGCCATGGACCGGGAAAGAAATACCGTGGGGATCATCGTAAAGCGGGGCAAAACTTTGAGAAATCGGGTAAAACCACGCAACGTAAAGTATTGGTAGAAAAAGGGCAAGACTTTGCGTTTGAAGAAAGCTTAATGCATGCCATATGAACTATGAAGGATCGCCTTGGAAAGGAGCGAAGGCACCTTATACGCCATACACGCCAGATGTTGATGCGAAGTATAAATTTGAATTTGACAAGATGGTAAAAAATGAGAAGGCGATGCATGAACATTACAAATTAGATGGTGCATTTGAAGGCGAGCCTAAGTTTAAATATCATGATGAATTCCAAGCTAGCGCTAAGGTAGCTAAAAAAGACGATAAAAAAGGAAAAGAGTAATGACAGCACTGCAAAAAGGATCGATAGGTAGTTTATTAATAGGCACGTTAGTAGGGGTAGTCCTAGTAGCGGTTGTATTTGGTGGAGAAGCGGCACTTTCTACAGAAGAATTCTGCACGAGCTGCCACTCGATGAGCTATCCACAAGAAGAGCTCAAAAAATCTTCACACTATGGCGCATTAGGAGTTAATCCTGGGTGTAAGGATTGCCATATACCGCAAGGATTTGAGAATTTCCATTTGGCGGTAGCAACGCATGTGGTAGATGGTGCCAGAGAACTCTATTTAGAATTAGTCAATGATTACTCGACGCTTGAGAAGTTTAATGAACGTCGATTGATCATGGCGCATGATGCGCGGATGAACTTAAAGAAATGGGATAGCGTTACATGCCGGACTTGCCATAAGAACCCTGATCCGCCAGGAGAAAGTGCACAGACTGAGCATAAGAAGATGGTGACGGAAGGAGCGACCTGTATTGATTGTCATCAGAATTTAGTTCATACGGAAGCGCCGATGACGGATTTGAATGCGAGTCTTGCTAGTGGCAAGCTGGTGTTAAAACCTGAAGAAGATGATGATGCATCGGATGATGAAGAAGACGAAGAAGATGAAGATGCGGGTGCAAGTAGTAGTTCAAGTGAAGCTAAATCCGATTCTTCTGATGAAGACGCTGATGCCGATGATGAGGATGAAGAATAAGGTTCGTTTAGTTTAGTTAGCGCCAAGTGCAACAAATGAGGTCTCTGGTGACAGAGACCTCACTAAAAATTCAAAGAAATCGAAGGATAATCTTCGCTTCTAATAGTGGTCCCTATGCGAGAAGGCAATTGAGCAACTGAAGAATTTGGGTTGTGCTGATATATGAAGTCTATATGGGATCCCTATCTAATCATGAAAATGACCCGATCGTTGAGTAAGATGCTGATTTCACGAACCTGTAACAATGAGCGCTTATTCTAGCTCGTATAATAAAAATATAAATTGGCTCCCCTACAAACGGTAAATCGATAATATGAGTTCTAAATTAGCAAAGGATACGGGTGTCGATCCCGGTTATTCGAAGGGGAATCTTAAATATAGTTATAAGCGACATCTCAAAGAAAAGTTCATTGAGTCGCTTCTTTTTCTTGCTGCCGTTTTTTCCGTTTTTGTCACGTTTGCTATCATTTACATGCTGGTAAAAGAGTCTTATATTTTTTTTCAGCACGTATCATTAAAAGAATTTCTGACTGATACGCAATGGACTCCTTTATTTGACGATGCTCACTACGGTATACTCCCGCTTGTATCTGGTACGCTGGTAAGCTCTGCTGTTGCGCTAATGGTTGCTTTACCGCTTGGGACCATTATTGCGATTTATCTGTCAGAGTTCGCGTCATTTAGAGTGCGTGAAATAGCTAAACCATTTCTTGAGTTATTGGGCGGTGTACCTACCGTAGTTTATGGATATTTTGCACTACTGTTTGTAACGCCGCTGCTACAAATGATTTTTCCTAATTTACCGGGATTCAGTTTACTATCAGCTGGTTTAGTTATGGGAATCATGATTATCCCTTATGTTAGTTCTATGGCTGAAGATGCAATGCGTGCCGTTCCGATGAATTTACGCGAGGGATCTTACGCGATGGGCGCAACGCGTTTCCAAACGGCAGTTAATGTCGTTACACCGGCTGCATTGTCAGGGATAGCAGCGGCCTACATATTAGGTATTTCAAGAGCGGTAGGTGAAACCATGGTTGTCGCAATTGCTGCAGGTATGCAACCTAATCTGACTTGGAACCCTATGGATCAGGCTGCAACGATTACTGCCTATATAGTGCAGGTTAGTTTAGGGGACTTACCGCATGGCAGCATCGGTTACCAAACAATTTTTGCTGCAGGCCTAACGTTGCTACTTATCACGCTCATTTTCAATATTTTAGGCCATTTGTTAAGAAAGTATTATCGTGAGTCTTATTAGTATTACGAGCATGGATTGTAGATTGGTGTTTTGTAAAGTGTAATGCGTCTTTTAAATTGGGGTTATGATAAAAGAAAGCCAAACTGATCTAAGAGAATTAAGATCAATCATTGTTCGACATAAGCGTTGGGATTTTATTTTTCTGATTTGTGGTGTGCTCGCATTGATGATTGCTATTCTTACTTTTGTAGCCCTTTTTTTGAATATGCTGATTGACGGGCTGCCCCGTTTATCATGGGATTTCTTTACATCTTACCCTTCAAGGCGCGCTGAATCAGCCGGTATTTTATCAGCTTGGGTAGGTACAACACTTGTGATGCTCGTGACTGCGGTTTCAGCAGTTCCATTAGGGGTTGCCGCAGGTGTGTATTTGGAAGAATATGCTACTAAAAACTTCTTTACTGAATTAATTGAGATTAATGTTACGAATCTCGCCGGTGTACCCTCCATCATCTATGGATTGTTGGCGTTAGGACTTTTTGTGTATCAATTAGGCTTAGGACAAAGCATTTTAGCTGCAGGCCTAACGCTTGCATTATTGATTTTACCGATTGTTATTGTGACAACTCGCGAGGCGATACGCTCTATTCCTGTGGCAATTCGCGAAGGGTCCTATGCGCTTGGCGCAACGAAATGGCAAACGGTTGCAGATCATTTATTGCCTTACTCTGCGCCAAGTATTCTCACCGGTATTATTATCGGGCTAGCGAGAGCGATTGGTGAGTCTGCTCCCATCATTACTATTGGAGCACTAACCTTTATCGCTTTTTTACCAAATTCTCCAGTAACGCATGAATTTCCTTTTATTTCGTTTGAATGGTTATTTGCGCCTTTTACGGTCATGCCGATTCAAATGTTTAACTGGGTATCGAGGCCCGAGGAAGCATTTCAATCTAATGCGGCGGCTGCAGGATTAGTTCTAGTCGTTATGACACTAACCATGAATGCATTGGCCATTTATTTACGTTATCAGATGCGCAAAAAATATAAAATGGTAACGGAAGAAAATTCTCAATCAGTAACAAGTCCTCATCTTATGAAGAATCAGCATAAATCGGTAGTAAAGAATCTAAGCTTTCACTATGGCGACTTTAATGCATTGAAAAATATCGATATGGTTTTGCATGATAAGCAAGTGACTGCTTTGATTGGGCCATCAGGGTGTGGAAAATCCACTTTTCTCCGGTGCTTTAATCGAATGCATGATCTTTATCCGGGAAATCGCTATGAAGGCAATATTATTTTATACCCTGATAATGAAAATATCCTTGCGCCCAGTATCGATCCGATTGAAGTAAGAATGCGCATCAGCATGGTTTTTCAGAAGCCGAATCCATTTCCCAAGTCTATTTATGAAAATGTAGCCTATGGACTCAGAATAAGAGGAGTTAGGCAGCGCGCATTGCTAGATGAGAAAATCGAAGAAGCACTTCGTAACGCAGCATTGTGGGATGAAGTCAAAGATCGTCTCAATGAGTTAGCATTTAATTTATCCGGAGGACAACAGCAAAGACTTTGCATTGCACGCGCGCTTGCGACCAATCCAGAAATATTACTGTTTGATGAACCAACTTCTGCGCTTGACCCCATTGCAACGGCAAGCATTGAAGAGCTAATTACCGATCTAAAAAGTAAAGTAACAATTCTGATTGTTACGCATAACATGCAACAAGCTGCACGCGTATCGGACTATACGGCTTATATGTATTTAGGCCAATTAATCGAGTTTGATCTGACCGATACGATTTTTATCAAACCTAAAAATAAGCAAACTGAAGATTATATTACCGGTCGATTTGGTTAACTCGCTTGATTAATCCAGTAATGACTAGCATGGCTGGGATCGAAGGTGTTGATCAAGTGCGTATAGCCGATCAGGCGTACCGATATCAATCCATTCTCCTGAAAATAATTGACCACTGATTTGATAGTTCGCAATTGCTTGGTGTAAGAGCGGCGCTAATCGTGTCGGGCAATTGATGGCCACCTGCTCAAAAGTTGAGGTCGGTAGATTCCAATTCCGCTAAATGTAAGTTTAGTTTGACCGGTTGCAGTGATGCGACCTTGCTCAGATAAATAAAAATCCCCTTCGAGATGATGAGAAGGATTATTAACGAGCAAAAGGTACGCGAGATCGTTATTCGATTGTGAATTCAAACGTACTAAGTCGGGTATCAACGTTGAGAAATCGATAGAGCAATAGATATCGCCGTTGACGACTAGAAAAGGGCGGTTGCGATGATCTGCAGTGAGATAGGGTAGGGCATTGGCGATACCGCCGGCCGTTTCGAGTTTAATGGTTTCTTTGGAGTAACAGATAGTGACGCCGTAACATGTACCATCGCCCAGCGCATTCTCGATCATATCGCCAAGGTACGCATGGTTAATAACGATTTCCTTGAAACCGGCACGCGCAAGTTTATCAAGATGATACTCGATCAACATTTTGTTTCCCACGCGAAGCAGTGGTTTTGGGATAGTATCCGTTAGCGGCCGCATACGCTCACCACGCCCTGCTGCCAGTATCATTGCCTTAAAAGCGTGATCAGGCATACAGTAACTAGAAGGTATAGCCTACTTGCTGCGGTGATGGCGCATCTTCAACTTCATTAAGCAACGCTTTCAATAAGTGGAGCTCACGGTAGCGTCCGCAGGTTTTGTGTAAATAGTGCCTGACGAGCGGAATATTATTGAGATAGCCTGCTTTATTGTCACGGTGGTAAAGGCGTGCAAAGATACCCAATACTTTTAAGTGGCGTTGCACACCCATCCACTCAAAGTCTCGATAAAATGTTGAGAAATCCGATGAAATGGGTAGTTTTACTTTTCGCGCTTTTTCCCAGTAGCGAATTACCCAATCGAGGATTAATTCTTCTTCCCACTGAATGTAGGCGTCTTTGAACAAAGAAACAAGATCATAAGTAATCGGGCCGTAGACTGCATCCTGAAAATCGAGAATGCCAGGGCTCGGTGTTGTAACCATTAAATTTCGCGAATGAAAGTCGCGATGCACAAATACCCTGGGTTGTTCAAGATTGTTGGCAAGAATCATTGAGAAAATCGATTGAAGCTGGTCCGATTGACGTTGATTTAGCGCATGCTGTTTATGTCTTGAAAGATACCATTCGGGAAATAGGTCAAGTTCTCTTTGCAGCAGCACACGATCATAATTCGGTAAGATATTTTCCTGGCTAATTTGCTGGATGCGAATCAGGGCATCAATCGCATCGCTGTATAACGCTTGCGCTTGGTTGGGACTGGCGACTAATTGCTGTAAATAAGTCACATTTCCTAAGTCAGTTAGGAGTAAAAATCCATCTGTTAAATTTTGGGATAAGATGCTGGGAACATTCACATCAGCAGTTGAGAAAAGCTGGGCAACGTTGATAAAGGGTTTACAGTCTTCATGCTGGGGGGGAGCATCCATTACAATAAGGCTGCGATCTTTAAATTCAATGCGAAAATAGCGCCGAAAGCTTGCATCAGCAGAGGCGATCGATAAATTAAAGCGTTGATCGGGAAATTGGTTGTGAAGCCATGCTTTTAGTTGATGTAATCGATCGGTTTCCACGCGGACTAGTGGACCTGGGCTATAACCAGCGTCTGTCAGTGCTTGTTGTAACTGACGAATAATGTCCGGTGTTGGTTTGACGACCGCTTTAAGATTTTCCGCTGGCGCGGTGGTACTTGGGGTTGCCATCGCTGCCAGAGAGTCGATACTTTCATTAACCTCAGTTTTAATATCTTCAGCCACTTCAGAGGCTTTTTCTCCTACATCGGCTGCAATTTCTTCAGCAGCCTGTATGGTTGTCTCGACTGGACTTGGTTTAGCTGGCTCAGGCGCAGCAGCTACTTTTTCCGGCTCTTTCCCTTTTCCACCGCCAGCACCTTCAGCTTCTTTTGCTTTCTTTTGCTCTGCTGCGGCTGCTTTCCAAGCAGGTTCAGGCAGGCCTTCAGCTTCTTTACCTCCAAATCGTTTAGCGACACGGTCAGCGAATGATTCCTTTCCTTCTTCTGCGCCACAACCGACTAATAATAATGAAGCTGCAGCAGCAATTACACTACGTTTAAAGAGTGATTCTAGTTGGCTTGTTTTCATGTTCGATCCTCCTGATTAATATTTATTATTATTGATAATTAATTAATAAATTGACACCTAAAATATGGAACATTTGATCGGGACGCGGTGAGTGGGGTCTATTAAAATGAAGATTCATATAACCAATTTCAGTCGTAGCGTATTGATTGATTTTATAGGCCAACCCAGTAAAGAAACGGTTCTGATCATACCCATTGGATATTCCACGATTAGTATCCGTAAAATTCACAAAAATTTCATCTTGCACGATGTAACTAATGTTGGGATGAATAAATGGCATGGGTACGGCTAATTTAATTAATTGACGGAAGCGATGACCAACATCATTGTGACCAGTCATTGCTGCATCAAAGAAACGCTGCTCAAACCGTGAACGTAATGTTAGTCGTCCCAGCGGAGTATTATCGGCCCATATTGCTTGTTGCCAGATACGATGTTCGTCGTATTGACCTACTCGTGCTGATGCAAATGGCTCACTGGTTGGAACCCAGGCATAGCCAAGCCAAACGGTCATTTTATCAGTTACTGCGTAACCTAAACCAGGTCGTACGATAGCATTTGAAAACCGAGATGAGTTATCCCCAAAGCGACCTTGACCTTCTAACCAGAAACGAAATTTACTGTGGTCCGGATTATTGGTAATTTTGGCAAAACTACCTTGGACGGTCACATTACCCCATGTCTGGAAATCTTCTACCAAGGACTCGGCTGAGACCGGCCCTAGCATAATTATACTCAGTGCAATGATCATTGCACTGAAATTACGTTTTAATAACATTTTTTCCCTTGTTCTTATGGTTATAGACGAAGCTTTCTATTTAGATGTTTGCTTAACCACTTACGCTAAGTAGCGTGTTGCTATAAGTAGAGTTACTTATTTTGCTAAATATCTAACCCATGGATTAAGTACACTGCCGATTGAGACTATCACACTAAATGTCAAAAAATTGTCAAGAATAAGTATACATGCGTCTTTTACCCTACTCTAAGTGATAGTATTAATTGTAAAGATTGTGACTTGGCAAAACAATTGGCGCTTACGCTGGGAAGTCACGGTTGGTCAGTTTGGTGGAACCGTAAAGTCCCTTTCGGTGAAATTTATGATGAAGTCGTTGCTGAAAATCTGGTGGTGGCCTGTCGCGTCATCGCAATCCGAATTCGTCACTCGGTAAACCCTCATTCCGATCTGCATGGATGAGGGTATAAAAGTTCTACTCCAATTAAAGTTACTACGAACAGCTAATTTATTATGGCTGGCAACCGAGTGATGTTATGGACACCGAATTTGCACACGTGCTGGCTCAAGTCCAGGGACAGTGTGTAGTCGCTCAAGAAATACTAGCAGCCAAACTCAACGCTATGTCGGATGCTCAAGCAAGCCCTAACTCCAATCAATGAGATAATACTGCAGATATTGCTGCTACCGTTGCCTTCAATCAGAGCGGAAAACTTAATTTCAATAAAAGAGCACTAGCAATACTCGGCATAATCGTATTCTTGAGCTTTTTAGCAAGTAGCATTGCATACCTCATGATGAGTCAGCGAATTGCGACGCATATATAAGTCGATTTCATTGTTGATCGAGTAACATTAACCGTCAGCGATACCACACCTATACCGCGTATCGATTATGTAACTGCTCAGTTTGAATATTTTTTACAATGAGGCTTCTTACCTAGCAAGCTTGAAGTCACTGACGCATTACCCCAAAAAAAACAAAACTGATTTCATAAACTTTATTAAAAGCTTACAAGTGGATCACTGGGACCGATCACTATTACCCTGGCGCCATGCTAATCTTTTCCTTACCGCATGATGCGTCGCATCGCTATACCATCGAATTTCTTGGCGATAAATTTGCGCCTGTACCATGCATCATGCCCGATGGTTCATTCAAATTGCTTGCAGAAAATTTTTACAATCTCAACGGGACGTTGATCAAATTTAGCAAGGAACCAACCTTTGATTTACAAGTGGCATTGGACGATGCCGATCCTTTTGTCGCTGCAGTAAGCACCACCAATCGTTTTGCAGTGACGCTGATGCTTGCTGACGATTCAAGCAATAGCTGCGAGTGAAGCACGATAATGCGATTAGCAACATCAAATCGCTGAAGGAGGGACTTAATGGTGAATTAGCTTCCATGCAACGGCTTGCATGGCGTTACTATTCAGAGATTCCATCGGGACTCACAGCAAAATGGTTTTGTGCTACGTAGAATGAGGAAAGTCGATAAAATAGCCAAGCCAACAGATAAATGGTCTGAAGACCTTCGTCTCACTGCTTTCAACAAGTTTTGGCATGATCAAAGACTCATAATAATTTTTTTAATATCATCGTGTGGGTGGGTTCAATCGTGCTCGGCACTTATAATATTTATCAGGAGATCAGAAAACATGTTCAATTACCTACAACATGATGAAAGCAAACGAATTAAATCATCAGCATGGCAGCGTTTGTTACCGTGGTTGCCATCCTGTTTTTGTTTGCTGCTTGCAAGTGTTACCCACCAGCTTGCAAGCGCACAAGAAATCGATAGTTTGCGCAAAGGCATGGTCAAAGTAATCGCAACAGTAGATGAAATGCAAAAAACGGGAGCGGAGTTTATCACCAAGCACGATGCACAGACGACTTATATTGTCACGACAGCGCATGTCGTTGCCGGCGATAAATTTCCCGGAGTGGTATTTTTTAGCGAGCGGCATATGCTTGGCAGAAATGTGCAAGATAATGATGAATTAATTGCAATCAGCTTTACACCGGGTATTGAGCGGGCACACGTTCCAGTAGCTCTAGCTTCACGTCAAGGCGCTGATTTAATTTTCGATGGTAATCTTGATAAAGGTAATTCTGACGCCATTGTCTTGAAAAAAGGCAGCGTTACCGATCTGGTAATCAAGGGCAACAATAGATTGGGTCGCGCAATTCCAGAAAATTCATCACGACGATGTTAGACGAATGGGACGTCATTTTAACGAAGGGTGAGGTAGTTACGGCACAACTTACGTCCGAACCAACTCCTCAAGAAAAACTACCGACCGCAACCCGGTTACCGATCGAACCCGACATGGCAGTAATTCCTGCAGGTAAACTTATCATGGGTTCTCCTAAAACCGAACCAGGTCGCTATTCTAACGAAGGTCCGCAACATGAAGTTTCCATTGCATCTTTCGCCATCAGTCGTACGGAAATTACCGTGGGGCAGTTTCGACTGTTCGTGCAAGATAAGGACTATCATGGTGGAAAGGAGTTTCAGACCACCGCAGAAGAGAATGACAAGGGATGCTGGAACTGGAATGAGGAAAAGAAGCAATTCGAACGAATACCGCAACGTAACTGGAAAAGCCCAAGATTCCAGCAGCACGATGATCATCCGGCGGTATGCATATCCTGGGATGACGCCCAAGCTTATGTACAGTGGCTATTGAAAAAAACGGGTAAAAAATATCGTTTACCCACCGAGGCGGAATGGGAATATGTGGCGCGCGCTGGTACAACCACTGTTTACTGGTGGGGAGATAGTATTGGGAAAAATAATGCAGTTTGCGATGACTGTGGCAGTCAATGGGATGGCAAGCAAACAGCGCCGGTAGGCTCCTTCAAACCCAATGCCTTTGGAGTGTACGATACTTCCGGTAATGTATGGGAATGGACGCAGGATTGTTGGCATGACGATTATACGAATGCACCTAGTAATGGTAAGGCCTGGCTAGAGAAGGATGACGGTGACTGCTCGCGTCGGGTGGTTCGTGGCGGATCTTGGGGCTTCGATCCACTAGACTTGCGTTCGGCTAGTCGCGATTGGGTCATTACCGATGGGGCAGGCCATGGCACCGGCTTTCGTGTCGTCAGTGATCTTTTGGAGGAGGATCTTGGTGCTCCGCACCCATTTTAAGCGATTAGATTTAACGTTCATGGTGTAGCACGCACAGCGCCTGACCGGCAGCGACATAATTCCCAGGTTTACAAAAAAGCTGCAAAACAACGCCATCCGCTGGGGCCGGTACGGGAAACTCCATTTTCATCGATTCGATGACGAGGATGGTTTCTTGTTGGTTAATCTGCTGGCCTGCTTCGGTCAGCAATTTCCATACCGTTCCGCTAACCGGTGCGGTAATGATTTCGGCACCTGCCGGTAGATCAATTTCAATTTGAGCATCGGCGGTTTCCAGGATGGTTTCATTAACCGTTTCAAAAGCAGCAGTTGCTTTCCAGCGGCTGCTTTCTTGATCAAAAGCCAATTGCTGCTGGGTTTTGAATGATTGTATGCTGGCGTGATGCTGTTGCAGGAATGCGTTATATTGCTTGAGATTAAGCGTGCTTTCTTCGATACGCAATTTAAAGCGACCGGCGATGAAATCGGTGCGGTGCTTGAGTAGCTCAGCTTCACTGACGGGATAAAAGCGGATCTGGTCAAAATAGCGTAGTAGCCAAGGTTGGTGCGTTTGGAATGCTTCCGTTTGGCGGTAGCGATTCCACATCTGCAATGTTCGACCGATGAGCTGATAGCCACCGGGGCCTTCCATGCCATAGATACACAAATAGGCACCGCCGATACCCACCGCATTTTCAGGCGTCCAAGTGCGCGCTGGATTGTATTTGGTGGTTACTAGCCGATGCCGTGGGTCAAGTGGCGTGGCAACGGGTGCACCCAAATACACATCACCTAAACCCATGACGAGATAGCTCGCGTCGAATATGATTTGCTTAACCTTATCAACGTGATCGAGGCCATTGATGCGGCGAATGAATTCGATATTACTCGGATACCAGGGCGCTGCTGGGCGCACCACGCGGTTATATTTTTCGATGGCGACTTGCGTCGAGGGGTCATCCCAAGAAAGTGGCAGATGGATGATGCGCGAGGGAATATTCATGTCGTCTAGCGCAGGTAATTGCGATTCGCAAGCCATTAACCAAGCGAGCAATGCATCGCGCGTTCGAATACTCGCATCAAAGTGAATCTGCAGCGACCGAATACCAGGCGTTAAATCAATAATACCTTGCGCCTGAGTCTCAATAAGTGTCATTAATGCATGAATGCGAAAACGTAAATTGAGATCGAGGATAGGGGAACCATATTCCACTAACAGATATTTATCCCCAGCCTGGCGATAAGTGACTTGCACTTGATTCGCTTGTTCTGGGATTCGCTGTAGGATGGGATGACCCAAATAATCTGCGATGGAAGTCGAAGCAGATGCTGGTGCTGGATCGAGATGCTGGATCAACCGATTTTGCTGTGTTTCCAATATCTGCGCATTTTCTAAGGAAAGTGGCCGGAAACGGATGCGATCGCCGGGCCTTAGTTGCCCTATTTTCCAGAGTTCTGCCGCAATGATCGTCGCTGGACAAACGAAACCCCCTAAACTAGGCCCATCAGGGCCGAGAATAATCGGCATGTCGCCGGTAAAATCGATAGTACCGATTGCATAGGCGTTATCGTGAATATTGGAAGGGTGTAATCCAGCTTCGCCGCCATCGGGTCTTGCCCATTGCGGTTTTGGGCCAATCAGTCTGACCCCGGTGCGGCTCGAGTGATGGTGAACTTTCCAATCGGTTGCAAAGAATTGCTCGATGTCAGCTTGGGTAAAAAAATCTGGTGCGCCATGCGGACCATAAAGCACAAAAATTTCCCAATCATGGGTATAACTAGGAATGATGGCCTCACGCAGTTTTTGTGAGATAAAAGATTTTACTGGTTTGACCGATAACACATCGCCCGATTGTAGGGCGCGACCTGCGTGTCCACCAAATTGCCCGAGCATGAACGTTGATCGGCTACCGAGGTAATGAGGCACTTGAATACCCCCTTGTACGGCGAGATAAACGCGACTTCCGACAGAGCCGACTTTACCCATTTTTAGCAAGGCACCCGCGCGAACAGCGTGTGATTGCCATAGCGCAAGCGGTTCATTATCGAGAAAAGCCTCGATCGGTGCGCCACAGAGTGCAATCACGCTAGCGCAATTAAAGCGCAATGTTGGTCCGGTGAGCGTGATTTCAAGTCCAGCTAAATGTTCAGGATTGTTGACCAATCGATTGGCCAACCGGAAGGCCAATGAGTCCATCGGACCAGAGGGCGGGACACCGACATTCCAATATCCGAGCCTGCCGGGGTAATCTTGTACCGCTGTTTGCGTACCAGGATCAAGCACATCGAGGGTGTTCGCTAAATAAGCAAATTGACTTAGAAATTGCGTGCTGACCTGACCTGTTTGAAATACATTACTGCTGATGACTTGTTTAAGATAGCTGAGGTTGGTTTCAATGCCATACAAAGTAGTTTCGTGAAGCGCGGTTATTAAGTTGGTTATCGCTGCAGTTCGGGTTGGTGCATGCACAATCATTTTGGCGATCATGGGATCGTAGAAAGCGGATAGCTCGGTGCCGTTTTCAATCCAGGTTTCAACACGGCAGGATTGAGGAAATGCGACATGCGTCAGCGTGCCACAGCACGGTTGAAAATTTTTAGCTGCATTTTCAGCATAAATTCTTGCTTGAATAGCAACGCCTTGAGGCTTAATCGCGAATGTGGTGAGTGGTGGTAGCTCTCCTGCGGTTTGTTTTACCATCCATTCGACGAGATCTATCCCAGTCACGGCTTCAGTGATGCCATGTTCTACTTGTAGGCGCGTGTTGACTTCGAGAAAATAAAACTGCTGAGTTTGGGTATCAAAGATATATTCAACGGTGCCGGCTGATTCATAGTGTATGGCTTGACCGAGTTTGACCGCGGTATTCAACAGGGCTGTGCGGATAGCCGGCGAGAGATTGGGTGCAGGCGTTTCTTCGATTACTTTTTGGTTTCGGCGTTGTAACGAGCAGTCGCGTTCACCGAGTGCAATAACACCACCTTTTCCATCGCCAAAGATTTGCACCTCGATGTGGCGAGCTTGAGCAATATATTTTTCAAGGAAAAGCCCTGATTCTTTGAAATGGGTGGCAGCCAGTTTTTTAACCGCCTCATAGTTATTAATTAATTCCACTTCATTTGTGCATAGCCGCATCCCGATACCGCCACCTCCAGCCGTACTTTTGAGCATCACTGGGTAGCCAATCGTGTGGGCATGACGACAGGCCGCTTCAACATCGGATAACAAATCAGTACCGGGCAATAGTGGCACTTGGTTTTGTTGCGCAATGCTGCGTGCGGTATGCTTTAACCCAAAAATTCGGATTTGCTCGGGCGTAGGCCCGATAAAGTGGATGCCCCGTTGTGCACAGGCTTCAGCAAAATCAGGGTTTTCACTGAGAAAACCATAACCCGGGTGAATTGCTTCAGCTTGGGCTTGCATGGCAATCTCTATAATTTTGTTAATATCCAAATAACTTTCAGCAACTGCACCGCTGCCAATGCAGTAAGCTTCGTCGCTTTCATCGACGTGGCGCGATAAATGGTCTGCATCGGTATAAACCGCGATACTGGCGACGTTCAATCGACGTAACGTACGCATGATGCGACAGGCAATCGCACCCCGGTTGGCAATGAGAATTTTTTTAAACATGACGATTCTTCCTGTGAATGATGGCGTAGTTAACTTGGCTTAAGCGCAAGGCGAATCCCAAACGAGCAAGCGAATCGGTGTCGGGTTATAGGCATTGCAGGGGTTGTTTAATTGAGGGCAATTCGATATCAACACCAACACATCCATTTCAGCACGCATTTCAACATACTTGCCCGGTGCTGAAACTCCATCGCTAAACGTTAGATCACCGGATTCGGTTACTGGGACATTCATGAAAAAATTGATATTGCTCGGCAAGTCTCGCTTATTCATCCCCAGTTGATTAAAAATGGGTTCGGTTGCCAGCGCATATAAGAAATTATCGCGGCAACTGTGCATCGGAAATTTTTCTAACGCATAGCGGACCGTATTACTTTCTGCAGCGCAAGCGCCACCTAAGGTATCGTGGCGACCACAGGTATCGGCGATAATGGTCAATAAGATGTTTCCAACATTGGAATAGAGCTTACTGTTTGTCGTGAGATATACATTCGACTGGTTGCGGATGGTGTCTGTGGCGCTGTAGCGTTCTAGCGGTTGATGCGCATTAAAAATAAGGTATCGACTGCCTGATTTCCTGCTAAATCGACGATACGGAAAATTTGACCGTGTTGAATGACCTTACTCCAGGGTTCTCCTGCGGGGCAGATTTCATCGGTAATCGCTGTGTTAGGCGTTAAATGACTTTCGATGTAGCGTTGATGGCTCATTGTGGTCCTCCGTTCAAGCAATAGAAGTGCTGGGTATTGTGTCGACCCCTAATATTTTCAGGACGCTGTGAGCAGGGCCACTGGGTTGCCGGTTGTGTGGGGAATATCGATAATTGGACCGGCCCAGGCGCGTAGGTTGGCGCCGTATCGAGGGGGTGAGGTGCCATCGAAAGCACGACTAAGGTATTCATTTCAAAACTCAGATCAACCGATGCGTTGGGGGAACGGTGGTCACGCTGAAAAGTGAGTTGACCCTCTTGATTGGCAGTGACTTTACTGAAAAAGTTGATGTTGGCAACGACATCCCGCAAACCGAGACCCCATTTGCCTAGTTCAATTAATATCCCATCCAATCCACTACGAAACACCTGATTGCGATGCGCTTGATAGCGAGCTGTGCCGTATTTCTGCGCAATAAGCTTGGCATCACTTAGACCACAAACTGTGTCGTGCCAACCCACCGAATCCGCAGTGATACAGCAAAAAAATTCTTCCCATATCCGAGTAACAGGCATGTCCTTGCGTTAGATAAAAGGTATGCTGAGCTTTTAAAGTATCTGCCATGTTGTAACGCTCGAGCTTTTCTTCTTGATTGTAGAAGAGTGCTGCTATGTTAGCATTTCCATCGATATCGGTTAATCTTAGCGTAGTGCCACGGCGCAAGATGCCTGACCAATGGCAGCCTCCTGGGATAGTTAATTTCCAATCAATGTTAGGATTGTGTTCCATGTTTTTCTCCTTTTATCAAGATAACCAAGGTTGTTAGTACTAGAATGCCAGCTAAAACGAGCGGTACTGCCCAGAGTTGCCACCAAGGCGCATCAGGTGCAGCCATATATGAGCGCGGCCAAGCAATATTGATGAGTTCAAAAACAGACCATAAGAAAGCGATACTGTTGATAATTAAACCCCAAATCCCCAATTTGAGTTCTCCTAAAGCAGGATTCCAACGTCCCGTGAGGCGGCTGAATAAAGCAACGCCGGTTGTTGTCGCAAACATCGCATATAACCCTCCGGTACCGAATGAGATAATGGTTGCAACGGCTTCATCGCTCAGTCCGAGCATTAAACCCATGCTGGCAAGTACCACGGTAGCGAGGATGGCATGATGCGGTGTGCCATGATGGGACACTATGCTGAGCTGCGAAGGTAATATCCCCTCACGGGCCATCGAGAATACGATGCGCGAGGTATATTTGACGACCGATGCACCACAAGCTAAGAAAGCAATAATGACGATCAGTAAAAAGGGCTTTTCAGCCCAGGCGCCGATGTGAGTTGAGATGAGTGGTGTAATCGGATCAAAGGTTGAACTGGTTTTAGAAAGTACTTCATGATCAACCGATAAAGTTAATGCGGCAGAATTAAAGACTACCACAGTGCCAACTGCAAGGAGGGAAAGGAATACAGCCCGGGGGACGGAATGTTTAGGCTGATGAGTTTCTTCCGATGTGGTTGAACACGCATCAAAGCCTATGAATGCCCATCCGGCTATTGCTAAAGCTGCTAAAAAGGCGGATAGCTGATTGGGTGCGGTGCCCGTTCCTAAATGCTGGAAAAGTTCAGAAATGGGAAGTTCTCTAAAGAATAAAAATAGGAGTAGCGCCATTCCAAAGGAGCCGACGATTTCTGCGTAAACGCCCATGGCGATGATGCCTTTAAAAAATTTAACTGGTGCCAGGTTGATTGCAAGGCATAGCAATAAAAAGGCAATACCCCACCCGACCATCGCAATACCCGATTCGCTGTTTAAACCAAAGAGGATCGCTAACCAGATTCCACCGGTGTAGGCTGTAGTCGTTAACATCGCGATGGTTGAGCTGACATAAATGGCACCTGCGTATTGGCCAGTGATCCGACCGCATAATAAATGAGCCCATTTATAAGCGCCACCAGCAATTGGGAATTGCGAAGCGAGTTCGGCATAAACGGTTGCCACAAATAATTGCATGGTAAGACAGATAATGAGTGCTGCAAACCAACCACCACCGGTTACTTGCGCTTGCACGCCTACGATTGCATAGAGCCCAACGACGGGAGATACCACGGCAAATCCAAGTGTAAAGCTATTCCAGATACCCATATTTCGGTTGAGTGTTTCGTCGGTATTTATGGATGAACTAGGCAATGGTTGTTTAAAGTTTTGTGGATGTTCCATTGCATTACTCCTGGTTGATGTAGGAAAACCAGAACCCTTTACTCAGGGAATCATGATTACGTAAAAAAATGCAACGCACCGATTCTGATTCTTGAATTGGAATCTGATTCGGATAGCGTGATTTTCGCGGGTATTGGGTTTTGTGGCTACAGGTAAAACTGCAAAGAAAATGACATTCTTTTCATGTGATGGCATAACTAAAGCTCCATTTAAATAAAACACAGAGAGTCGTAATGTTTAAAACATTTGCGATCTCCCGGGCTTTTATCCCTCCGTGGAGCTTCGTTATGAACGAAGCCAGAAACTCTCGGACCAGCACTTCTTCCTTTATCGAAAGTAGTCGGAACCCTAGTTTGCTATAACACCAATCAATATCGTTTGATGTATTGATTGGATTTTGATGTCGTCTCTCTAAAAAACTATTCGATGCAATGGTTAGTGATGACTAATTTGACTCAATGCATTTGCTGAGAATGTAACGAGTTTTAAGAAATTTAGCAATTTATTTTGGTGAATTATATTTTTGGGTAAATTTTCTGAGTATTCAAATATTAATTCCTACCACCCAAACAGCAAGAGGCAGACTAAGTAGTCTGCCTCTATATTTAAGCAAGGTTATGTAGCTTAGATAGTTGAATAGTTTTTTACTCAGCTAAATTGTGAAAATCTTAGCTTGCTGCGAGTAGCTTTATGCGCGAATTACGGAAAGTATTACGCAACCAAAATCCAAATATAGTAATACCAAACAAAGCTAGTGTGCCTGGTTCAGGTACGGTCACTGGTTCATCACCACTAATTTGGCTGATTTTGAAATAATCATATTGATCACACGCACTGCGATGACGAGAGCCGCAATTCGTTCTTGAATCAAATTCAGTGGGTGCAATGATTAAATAACGTCCAACCGTGTCTGGATCCAGATCTTGAGTGGTATTAACAGCAACGTTGCTAAAAGTGAATTTAGTGAATCCCAAACCAGCTAAATCTGAAAAATGTTTACCCGTAAAATCGTAGTTTGCACCGAGACTATTGCCGCCAATCCAGGCCGTGATGTCTGCATCGGTTGATTTCCAGCCAATTTGAAATCCCGTAAAGAGATAGCTAGGATCATAGTGCTGAAAGACGACGAGATCATCTTTGCCACTATTGTCGGTTGCATGGTTTGGCGAACTGCTTTCATTCGAATCGAATTGATTTTTAACGCCAATCCCCCCAGACCATACGGTTAAAGTTGCTTGAGCGAACGCTCCGGTACCATTGTTATTGTTGGTTGAGTAAGCATTCACTTTGATTTCTTCACCGGTATTGCTGATAAATTCACAGGTATTACCAACCCCCGAGTTATTACAATCATCGGTTGATGTATTTAAATTCCAGTGCAGTGGCGTTGCGGCTAAGTGTGTGGTAAAACCAATACTGATTAATAATCCGATCGTTAAAATTTTGTTCATCGTGATCCTTTTAAGAAAATATTAAAAATGCGGAATCCCTCTTGGCTTACTTAGAGAAATTAATAAAAGATTAAAAGCAAGTTATGTGCCATAAATATAATATCATTAATAAACACTAAGTTAGTTAGTAATGATGGCTATTGAGTGCATCGATTTGTAATAAATATCGACAGCGTAAACTGATTCAGTAATGACTTTATTGAAGGAAGCTTAACTTTCCGAGAAATATGAAAAAATTGTAAGAGACTCCTGAGTATTGCGTTTTCCGAGTCTAAAAGAAGGAAATTGTGGGAATAGCTAGAAAAAATTGTGTTTATTGAGCCTTTGAATTGAGTTCATTGCGTTAAATTAGTATCTAAGTTTTGCATCACACAGATTGAAGACGTAGCAATTGAATTTCTCCTTGTTTGACAAATAGTGGCTTGAATTAGTTGTACGTGACGAGGCCCCTCATACCCTACCCGGTGTGGTAGGGTTTTTTTTTACAGCAAATTTAGACTTGGTAAAGCAGGAAAGTATTATTTGCTTTAATCACCGGGCGCCATAACGCTCGCGGTAGGCTTCAATGGCTTGTAAGTTTTGCTGCATATCCGTATTTTTTAAATAATCGACAATATCATCAAGATTGATAATACTGATTACCGGGATATGATGTAAGTTTTTAACTTCCTGGACCGCAGATATTTTATTTGAGCCTTGCTCTAACCGATCGAGCGCAATGATTACACCACAAGGGATTGCAGGTTCAGCTCGGATGATATTGACGGATTCTTGCACTGACGTTCCTGCAGAAATAACATCATCGGCAATGAGTACGCGTCCTCTAAGCGGTGCTCCAATCGTCATACCCCCTTCACCATGGTCTTTTAGTTCTTTTCGATTAAAGCAGAAAGGATAGTTGTAACCAAGTTCAGCGAGTGCTATCGCAATGGCGCTTACCAGTGGAATGCCTTTGTAAGCTGGACCAAATAACATATCAAAGGGAAGTTGGGCAGCAATAATTGCTTTAGCGTAAAATTGGCCTAGTTGACGCAACGCATTACCATTATTAAATAAGCCGGCATTAAAAAAATAAGGTGATAGTCGACCCGCTTTGGTTTTGAATTCACCGAAACGAAGCACATTGCAGCTAATTGCCAATTCGATAAATGCTTTTTTGTAATCTGACATAGTTTAATTTAGTAGCATAAATGAGAATTATAACGCTTAACGTAAATGGGATTCGTGCAGCAGCCAAAAAAGGACTTTTTAATTGGTTACCGCGGCAGCAGGCTGATGTGATCTGCGTACAGGAGCTGAAAGCGGGTATTGGCGATATGGACCCTGGTATGAAAGCATTTGATGGTTATCAGGGCCATTTTCACTGTGCGGAAAAGAAAGGGTACAGTGGTGTTGGAATCTTTACGCGTAACGTGCCGGATCAAGTGGTTGAAGGGGTCGGTATTCCCGAAATTGATTCAGAGGGGCGCTATTTACGCGTTGATTTTGGCTCGTTAAGCATTATTTCGATTTATCTTCCTTCTGGTTCCAGTGGTGAGCACCGCCAGGATGCTAAATTTTTTTTCATGAATCATTTTTTTCCTTTTCTGAGAGAGTTTGCAGAGGAGGGGAGGGAAATTATTCTATGTGGTGACTGGAACATTGCGCATAAAGAAATCGATTTAAAGAACTGGCGATCAAATCAAAAAAACTCTGGATTTTTGCCAGAGGAAAGGGCGTGGTTATCCGCTGTATTTGAAGATTTGAAATTTGTTGATGTGTTTCGACAATTAAACCAGAAATCTGAACAATATACCTGGTGGTCAAATCGTGGTCAGGCATGGGCTAATAATGTAGGTTGGCGCATTGATTATCAAATTGCAACGGCTTCGATTGCGGATAAAGCAACGCAAGTTTCCATATATAAGCAGGAACGCTTTTCGGATCATGCGCCGCTGATCATTGATTACGACTATCAATTATGAAAAATACCACGTTAGCCTCATGGCTAGACGCATGCCGGATTTATCTTCATCCGAGAGTAATGGGAATGTTAGCGCTGGGTTTTTCTGCGGGACTACCTTTATTGCTGATTTTAGGTACTCTGTCATTTTGGTTAAGAGAAGCAGGTATTGATCGAACTACGATTGGACATTTAAGTTGGATTGGGTTGGCTTATGGTTTTAAATGGTTGTGGTCACCCTTGGTCGATCGTATGCCTTTGCCTATCTTGACTAAACTGCTTGGTCGCCGCCGTGCCTGGTTGTTATTGTCACAAATCACGATTGTGATGGCACTGATCGGTATGGCGTGCACGGATCCGCTGGTGAATCTAACGCACATGGTTTTTTTTGCATTGGCAGTCGCTTTTGCCTCTGCAACGCAGGATATTGCACTCGATGCCTACCGGATCGAGGCAGTTGCCATAGAGCTACAAGGCGCGATGGCAGCAACTTATCAAGCGGGTTATCGATTGGCCATGATACTTTCTTCAGCGGGCGTTTTGTGGATTGCAGCTTCACTCGACACAATACCGGCAGGCTATGATTATCGTGCTTGGCAAATTGCCTATTTCGTAATGGCTGCCTTTATGGGAATTGGTGTACTCACAACACTGATTATTCAGGAGCCCGTGGTTAAAATCAGTCAGCTTGTTGTTGAAAACGAAAAACGAGTAGAGGCGATGATTGCTCGCTGGAATTTAAATCATCGATTTGCTCAATTATTACTTTGGTTCTATGGCGCAGTAATCGCACCTTTCCGGGATTTTATTGTGCGTCACAGCTACAATGCGTTCTTGATCTTAGCTTTGATTGCAGTTTATCGAATTTCCGATGTGGTCATGGGGGTGATGAGCAATCCTTTTTACGTTGATATGGGTTATACCAAAGATGAAGTCGCAACAGTCTCAAAGGTTTATGGTGTGCTGATGACCATTGCGGGTGCGGCGGTAGGTGGAGTACTCATTATGCGCATCGGAATCATTAAGACGCTATTTATTGGTGCAATCTTATCTGCAGTAACCAACTTATTATTTGTATGGTTGACGGTAATTGGCCATAGTTTGCCTGGATTAATTTTCACCATTTCAGCTGATAACCTTTCTGCGGGAATTGCTTCATCAGCATTTATAGCTTATCTCTCAGGATTGACACATTCTGCATATTCTGCGACGCAATATGCACTGTTTAGCTCAGTGATGCTACTTTTGCCAAAATTTATCGCGGGGTTCAGCGGGCAATTTGTCGATGCTTATGGTTATGCTTGGTTTTTTCTTAGTACTGCGTTACTAGGATTACCCGTCCTGATCTTGGTATGGCTTGTTAGTCGTATCGATTTTCGTTCATCGCAATAGCTTAAGTGTCGCATGTTTGATCCTTCTTTCTTCATGAGTTGAGCTAATTTCATAGGATTGGTAAGCAATAGGCCAATTTATCAGAATTACTACTTGGTGCGCTACAATACGCGTTGAGTCAATACAGATAATAATCCTGAAATTAACAATTATTGATAGATTGCCGTCATATGAATCATTATCGATTTTTATTATTAAGCCTATGCAATCCAAAACAATCTCTGGATTAAAAAATTGGGTTAATTTTTTTAATAAAGCAGAAATTCCGGTCCTGAAACTAACGAGTAATGAGCTATTTTTATTGCTTCAGCAGGAGAAAAATCCTAGCGCTCGCAGTGTTGCAAATATCATTAAACGAGATCCATTGATGACCGTGAAATTACTTCGCTATTTTTGTCAGCATAAGCACAGGAGCTTGGAACACGAAGTAATGCAAGCTGAGCAAATCCTAATTATGCTTGGTGTGGATAAGGCGATGAAGAATGTGTTACCAGAACCAACGGTTGAGGAATTGTTGCGTGAGCAGAAAGTTGAGGTGCTCATTAATTTACTGCACTTAGTGCATCGCTCTCATATTGCTTCAAACTATGCTTTCGAATGGGCAGTTCGCCTTCATGATACACACTTTGAGGAGATACGCATTGCAGCGTTGCTGCATGATATTTCTGAGCTATTAATGTGGTGTTTTGCACCTACGGATATGCTAAGAATTCGAGAAATGCAAAAAAAAGATAAAGCACTGAGAAGTTATCTTGCTCAACAACAAGTACTCGGATTTACATTATCAGATCTACAGTCTGAGCTCGTTTTAAGATGGTCGTTGCCCGAATTATTAATTATGCTTATGAGTGACCACAATGCGTCACTACAACGTGTACGTAATGTGGTATTGGCTGTAAATCTAGCGCGTCATTCTGCAAATGGATGGGATGATGCCGCTTTACCGGATGATTACACTGCAATTAGTGAATTATTAAGGATGCCGATACATGATGTGAAGGTAATTGTCGGCGCAAAAAATATTGAACCAGCTAATACCCAGCAATCTGAACATTAGTCAACGAGCATTTAGACTACTCGATCCTGAAATATCCACAAGCACTTGATTCTATGCAGCAAAGATCTTTCTTTTGATGAGCATAACGACCAGGAATGTTAAAATAGCATCCTATTTCTGGTCGAAATGGTGATTAAAAATGCTACGAAATAGCAGTACGATTCATCAACCGAATTTGTTTGGAACAGATTTGCTGATGCAGTTGGATGTCAATGATCCATTGTTGCAGCTTGCAGACGCGATACCGTGGCAAGAATTTGACGAAGCATTTTCGATTCACTACACGAAATCGACAGGCGCGCCGAGTAAGCCGATCCGGTTGCTGTTTGGGTTATTGATCTTGAAGCAGTTAGAGAATTTGAGTGACGAATCAGTAGTATTGCAGTGGAAGCGCAATCCTTACTACCAGGCTTTTTGCGGCATGAAAGAGTTCCAGCAGAAATTGCCGTGTCATAGCACGGAACTGGTGCATTTTCGTAAGCGCCTAGGTGTGCCGGGCATGGAGCGGATTTTTCAGATGAGTGTTGGTTTGCATGGGGAATCGGCACTGGAAGATGTGGTTCATGTTGACACGACAGTGCAAGAGAAGAACATCACATACCCGACTGACAGCAAACTAGCGATCAAGATTATCAATCGCCTCAACAAGATTGCCAAATCCCATGGTATTTCACAGCGGCGCACTTTCATTAAGCAAGGTGAAATCACTGCGCTTGGATATTCGGCACTACCGGCATGTGAAGAAAAGAGCAAAGGCGAAACGCGCGTTGAAGCGACTCAGAACCATTGCAGGTGTTTTGATGCGGGAGCTCAGGAGAAAATTGCCCAATGCTGCCTATTCGAGCACTACCAAAAGGATTTTCTACTGTATGAGCGCGTACTGAAACAGAAAATCAAAGACACGCACAAAATCTATTCCCTGCACGAACCGCAAGTGTACTGTATCGGCAAGGGAAAAGACCACAAACAATATGAATACGGCAGCAAGGCATCGATAGCCAGCACAGCGAAAGGTAACCTGATTGTTGGGGTTGTCAGTCACGAACAAAACTTGCATGACAGCCACACATTACCAGAGATATTGCATCATGTTGAGACTTCGCGCGGGAAAGCGGCCAAGCAAGCTGTATGCGACCGTGGCAAACGTGAAGTCAATGGAACGCAAATCGTTCTACCTGGAAGAGCATTAAAACGAGACACACGCTACCAAAGAGACAAGAAGCGGAAACAATGCAGAAGGCGCGGCGATTGAACCCATTATCAGCCACCTGAAATCGGATTATCGAATGGCCAGAAATTACCTGAAAGGCGCCATCGGTGATCACATCAATCTGCTAATGGCTGCTACCGCCTGGAATCTAAAACAATGGCTATTGGCCATTTTTTGGTTTTTCTTCCCGTGGCGAAAACTGCAGGCTTCGCAAATTCTTTGATGGAAAAAGATCAAATTGCTCGATTTTGTCTTTATTAACACGCCGCTTTTTGAAACTGCTGATCCATAATAACAATTGATGCAGTTTTTCAGGGTCGACTAGACTACTCGATATTCTGAACCTGTTCACGCATTTGCTCAATCAACACTTTAAGTTCAACTGAAATTTTTGATACTTCGACATCGAGCGATTTTGAACCCAATGTATTGGACTCTCGATTTAACTCCTGCATCAAGAAATCAAGACGCTTTCCACTTGTTCCACCTTTAAGAAGTGTTTGTTCGACTTCATCGAGATGTGTATTGAGTCGTGATAATTCTTCATCGATATCAATTTTACTGGCAAATAAAATGAGCTCTTGCCGGATACGGTCGTCATTGCAATCCACTTGTGCTTCTTGCAAGCGCAATATTAATTTTTCCTGAAAATTCTTTATCAGCGATGGAATACGAGGGGACAGCACTGAAGCTAACCGACGCATTTGGTTTAGTCGATCAAGTAATATTGCTTTAAGTTTCTCACCCTCACGTAATTTTGTTGCGATTAATTCATTTAACGTTATCTGTAGTAAGTGGTTACACGCTTCTTGTAGATCGGTGGTTGGTAAAGAATCGCTCACTAAAATACCAGGCCATTTAAGAATTTCTGTAACACTCAGACTGCGTGCAGCGATAAAATTTGATTGAACTATATTATTTAGATCAAGTAATTGACGCATCACTTGAGAATTAAGTTGCTGGGGAAGGTTTAAATCTGGATAGGACTGGAAAGTTAGGCGACAATCAATTTTTCCTCGTTTTATTTTTGTATTCAGTAATTCACGCATACCCGCTTCAAAGGTGCGGAATTCATCGGGCAGTTTAAATTGAATATCAAGATAACGGTTATTAACAGAACGAAGTTCTAAGGAAATGAGGCCACTGGGAATTTCATGGGCCGCTGTGGCGTATCCTGTCATGCTAGTGATCATAATGTGATTGTCCTGTTAACATTTAATATTGTGTAGCGTGCTTTACGTAAATTAGCGTATGTGCAATGCGTTCCCTACTCATGAACTTGTTCCCATAATTTTTGTAAACGCTTAACTGAAACAGGGTAAGGTGTTTTTAATTCTTGAGCAAATAATGAAATTCTCAATTCTTCGATTTGCCAGCGAAATTCTTCTAACTTTGGATCTCTGAAGCCACGCTTGCTGTGTCTCTCATATCTTTGGCGATATTGATGCCATAACGCTGAGACGGCAAGTGCATGTTGGTGGTCGCGTGTTGGATTGTTAGAGTACTTATCTAACCGAATCTGCATGCCTTTTAAGTACCGAAGTAAGTGTGGAAGTCTTTTCCAGTCAGTTTGCTGCAGGAAATCAGGATAAATGAGTGCATGAAGCTGATTGCTCAATTCTTGTTTTATTTGAGCCTGATGTATACTTAGAACGGACAGTTTTTGTTTGAGTACTTGATAGTCGAGCGCAAGGTCATGGATGAATTGAATAAGCGTATCAGCAACGGAACTTAAACGAATTCGGCCTTTCTGCTTTAATTGGATATATTCATGCTCACTACGTGGCAAGAGTTCGTCCCCGATTAATGCACGATCATAGATTGCAGCGAGCGTATCTTGCTTGAGTGATTCCGGATCGATTAGATTACTTAAAATTAAAGAATCAGACTTGGTTCCTGGTAATTTTTTTTCTAATTGCTTAATTGGGTCTTTTAATTCCAAAACGAGCAATCGTTTGACACCTTCTCGCATATGATTGCGGGCTACTTCGATAGTATCAAATAAACGAATGGCGACATGATCAATTTGATCGACAAGTGCAGGGTATCCCGTTAATTGTGTTTGTGCTCGGATAAACGTGATTTCTTCAGGTAGCTGACCAAAGTTCCATTGCGTAATATGATCTTGTTCTATATCAATTTGATTGGTTGCGTTGTTTTGTGAAAAAACTAATTGAGCGGCTTGTCCAAATTCATCTTGTAGTTGCGTTAAATCACGGTTTATCCCAAGCGCTTTCCCAGCATCATCGATAATTCGATAATTCATTTGCAGATGTAATGGCATTAATTTTGTATTCCAGCTATCGGATGAGACTTTTGTACCTGTCACGCTAAAAATATACTCAGACAGCGCCTCAAGTAAGGGAAGTGAATGTTTTTGTTTATCACGATAATCTAAGAAATAGGTTACATGCTCAGCAATAGGAATAAGATTGCGGCGAATTGCCTTAGGTAATGCTTTGAAGCACCAGGTAATTTTTTCACGAATTAAACCTGGCACTACATCTTGAAATTGATTTGCTTTTAGTGTGTTTAATAAATGAAGGGGTAGGGTTACTGTAACGCCATCCATAGAGTGGCCTGGTTCAAAACGATAGGTAAGTGGGAGTCGTTGATCAAAAATTGAGATTGATTCAGGAAATAGCGTTTCAAAAGTCGTATCTGCCTTATGACGCATCAAATATTCCCGACTAAGGTAAAGCAAATGAGGGTTATCTTGCTCCACTTGTTTGCGCCAGTTCTCAAATGTGGCGCCATTCATAATATCTTCAGGAATTATCTTATCGTAAAAAGTAAAAATATCTTGATCATCGACCAATACGTCTTGGCGCCGGGTTTTATGTTCGAGCTCTTCAATGTCTTGGATGAGCTGGCGATTGTGGCTTAGGAATTGAGCATTGGTTTCATAATCACCAATAACCAATGCGTTACGAATAAAAATTTCTCTAGCTTCCTGGGGATTAATCTTGTTATAAATAACACTGCGTTTTGGCACAATTATGAGTCCATAGAGCGTAACTCGCTCATATACCATAACTTGTGCAGCTTTCTTTTCCCAATGGGGATCAAAAAAATGCTTTTGCAAAGTTTTCCTGCAATTTTTTCAAGCCATGTTACATCTATTATAGCGGCGCAGCGTGCATAGAGCTTGGTTGTTTCAACTAACTCAGCTGCTACAATCCATTTGGGTTTTGCTTTTTTTAGCGTAGAACCTGGATAAATAAAGAATTTTATTCCTCTCGCGCCAAGATACTCCCCTTCGTTTTCACTTTTAAACCCAACATTGCTAAGTAAACCAGCTAGCAAGGCGCGATGAATTTCATCATAACTTGCTGGAATTTGATTAGGCCTTAGTCCAAATTCCAGAACTAATGTATGGAGTTGGCCATGAATCTCACGCCATTCTCGCATTTTGCGATACGAAATAAAGTACTCGTGACATTGTTCTATTAATTTTTTCTTGGATTTCTTGTGTTTAAGTAATTCATCAAAAAAATTCCAAAGTTTTAGAAGTCCAATAAAATCAGAGCGTTCATCATGAAAGGGGAGATGGGCCCGATCCGCCGCTTCTTGTTGATCAAAAGGTCGTTCACGGGGATCTGCCAAACTTAATATCGATGCAATTATCAATACTTCACTTAAGCAGTTTTCTTGTTTTGCAGCAAGAATCATGCGTGCAATTTTGGGGTCAATTGGAAATTTAGCAAGCTGCCAGCCGATGGGTGTTAGCTTTTGGTACCTATCTATGGCACCTAATTCACTGAGCGATTGATACCCGTCAGCAATCATGCGAGGCAAAGGGGGTTGAAGGAACGGAAAGTTCTCAATATTACCAATCTTGAGAGATTTCATACGCAGAATGACCGAGGTAAGCGATGTACGTAAAATTTCTGGATCCGTGTATAGCGGGCGTGTTTCAAAATCTGCTTTACTATAGAGCCGGATACAAATACCACTCATGACACGGCCACACCGTCCTGCACGTTGATTCGCTGAGGCTTGTGAAATTTTTTCTACGAGTAACTGCTCTATCTTATTGCGATGGTTATAGCGATTGATCCGTGCAACACCACTATCAATGACATAGCGAATACCTGGAACGGTTAACGAAGTTTCAGCAACATTGGTTGCTAGAATGACCCGAATGACTGCATTTGATTTATGAAATACACGTTGCTGTTCAGTGTAAGATAGCCTGGCGTAGAGGGATAGAATCTCAAGTTTTCCAGCATGGCTGAAATGATTAAAGCTATGCTTACGTAGCGTCTCAGATGTTTCCTTAATTTCGCGTTCACCAGGTAAAAAAATTAATACATCTCCTATTCCAATTCGTAAAAATTCATCAATAGCATCTAAAATAGCTTGCTGTAGATCATATTCTTCCTGGTTTTGATTGCTGTCTATTGCATGGTAGCGTATTTCGACTGGATAGGTTCTACCTGAGACTTCGATTACAGGCGCATTATTAAAATGCTGCGAAAAACGCTCAGCATCAATGGTGGCCGAAGTAATAATAAGCTTTAAGTCTGCGCGTTTCGGTAATATTTGTTTGAGATAACCCAATAAAAAATCAATGTTAAGACTTCGCTCATGAGCTTCGTCGATGATAATCGTGTCGTATTTTTGTAGATAGGGATCGCCTTGAGTTTCAGCAAGTAAAATGCCATCAGTCATGAGCTTGATATAGGTGTCTTGATTGATGTTATCTGAAAAACGAACTTTGTAACCTACGGCGTGACCCAGCGGGCTACTAAGTTCTTTTGCGATTTGTATTGCTACAGATCGAGCGGCAATACGACGAGGTTGCGTATGCCCAATTAACCCAGCGACCCCCCTGCCGAGCTCTAGGCAAAATTTAGGAAGCTGCGTTGTTTTGCCTGAACCTGTTTCACCACTAACAATAATGACTTGATTGGATTGGATTGCATCTAGGATCTTGTGACGTTGCTTACAGATTGGTAATTCATCTGAGTACTTGGGCTTGGGTAAATTATTACTCCTGCGCGTTAGATTTTCAGCGGACAACTGCTGCAAAATACTCATTCAGACTAACGAACGTATGTCAATTTAAAGATTGAAGGAAGTGTGACGAGTTATTTGATTGGAAGATCGTGGTAATATTATTTCTCAACAATAATGGTCTCTTTTTGATTGCTCAAAGTTCCCTGTTCAATGATGGCTACGGTTAATCGAGAGATGGCTACACGTTTACCTGTAGCTTCTTCCGTGATGTCAGTTTGCCATACTTGAGTGCGTCTACCTATATGAAGGGGAGTGCAAACACCAATTACATATCCTTTTGTTACAGCACGGATATGATTAGCATTGATTTCTAAACCGACTGCGCGGTATTTTTCTGGATCGATCGTCATCCATGCTGAAACGCTGCCTAATGTCTCCGACAAAACACAGCTCGCGCCGCCATGTAAGATTCCAAACGGTTGTGTGGTTCGATGATCAACAGGCATACGTGCTTTTAAGAAATTAGGCCCTATTTCAAAGAAATGAATGCCGATATGAACGCCCATGTTGGCATTGCGTAGTCCTTCCAAGTAATCAAGAGTATAGGGTTTAAACCAAATATTATCCATTGTTATGTATGTTTCTAAAGAGATATGTAATAAACCTTCCGCTATTGATAGAGATTGGGAAAACGACTATTTTAATTTTATTTAAGGAAGAAAGGAAAATATTAGGTAATTGATTTTAGTAATTATTAACGATTTCTTCATCGCTATCTTCTACGATGGTGTTTTTATTATAATCGAGTGGCTGCGTCAATGTCGGGCGATTTGATCGTGCTCGGTCAGGCGCTGGGGGAGAAGATAGTAGCTCATTTCTTGTATTACCAAGATGTGTGGAATTCATTACACCTGGTTGTGGGGATTGATTGAATTCATTTTTTTCCTTTTCTTGTGTTGCTGGAATGAGTAAATTTCCCATTAAGAAAATAAAAGCAAGTGTCAGTAAAATTTTCTGACTTTTAAGAATGAACCGCTCAGTACTGCGGTTAGCTGAGTTAGTGGTATTAATCTTCCAATATTTTAACAATATGGAAAGAAGGATCGCTACAAGACCCGCAAATAACCAAGTGTTATCAAAATATCCCCAGGTTGCTAAATCACTCATCGTTTAAAAGATGAAATTGATATCGTTCTTTGATTTATTACTCATGATTAAGGCAAATCTATACGTTGTTGTTTATCTTGACGGGTTACGCGTATTCCGAATTGCTTCAGCGAGTTGATGTACAGACATTGCATAAAATGAGCTGCGATTATAGCGCGTGATGACATAAAAATTCTTAAAGCCTAACCAATACTGAAAGTTTTCGTTATCTTTCAATTCGATTAGCGCCGCAAGACGCTCATCCTCGAACGATTGCATTGGGATAATACTTGCTTCTTGAAGTTGCTTAATCGTATGTTTTGGTTCGATTCCACTTGCAAGTATTTCCTGCAAATGATCAGCTTTTACACTGGATTGAACGACAATAGGTCCTCCTATTTCCCATCCATATTGCTTTAAATAATTGGCGACACTACCAATTGCATCGGCTGCGCTATTCGTTAGATCAACTCTGCCATCACCGTCAAAATCAACAGCAAATTGTCTATAACTTCCTGGCATAAATTGAGGAATGCCGATCGCGCCGGCGTAAGAGCCTTTGATGTTGAACAAATCAAAATTTTGTTCCTTAGCAAGTAACAAGTATTGAACGAGTTCACTACGAAAGAATTCAGCTCTTTTAGGAAAATCAAATGCAAGTGTAGTAAGTGCGTCAATGACACGGTGCTTCCCGGTAGATGTGCCATAAGCCGTTTCTACACCAATGATAGCAACTATTATCTCTTCAGGAATACCATACTCTTTATTTGCGCGCTGGAGTATATTGGCGTGCCGGTTCCAGAAGCTAATGCCATTTTTAATCCGTTGCGGATTAACAAAGCGTGAACGATATTGACTCCAAGGTATTGCAGATGAAGGAGCTGAAATCAAATTAATAATCGAAGGTTGGAACTGAACTTTACTAAAGATAGCTTCCAGTTTAGGCTCGCTGAATCCATGCTCAGCGACCATTTCGTCAATGAAGGTTTTAATTTCAGGGCGAGTGGGAGACGCTGTCGCAGTAATTTCCCAGAACAGTATACAAAGTCCCAGTATCAAAATAACAATTTGATACCTGTCGTTTTTAACACTTGTTTTATCGTAAGTTAGAGGCCAAACAATGGCTTTTTTTAATTTATTTTCAAGCATAATAAACTGATATAAGGTTGGGAAGCTTGATCTAATATTGATATATATTTAGTGGATCTTGTTCTAAAATAGAGTCTACTCGTAAAGATATTGGGATGTCATCGAATATTTTTTCCTGATGATATGCATTGCTTGCTTCCCATTTTCTTTTTTTTTCTATACTATACTCATTATACTCATTACACGTCCTAATTTAGTCCCATTCCAGCTTAAAAGTCTTAATGACCAAATAGTAACTCATACTTAATCTCAAGCTTAATTAAGTCAATGGTTATAAATATCTGAAATCGATACATACGAGGTATTCATGGCTCAACATATTCACTATATAACTGATGCAACTTTTGAAACGGAGGTTTTACTGTCATCCACACCTGTGTTAGTCGATTATTGGGCCGAGTGGTGTGGTCCTTGTAAGATGATTGCCCCTATTCTTGACGAAGTAGCCAATGAATACAATGACCGTCTTAAAGTGGCGAAGTTAAATATTGATGAGAATCAACATATCCCTCAAAAATATGGGATTCGTGGTATTCCAACTTTAATGTTATTTAAGAACGGTAATATTGAAGCCACCAAAGTGGGCGCTTTATCAAAGTCTCAGCTAACGGCTTTTATTGATAGCCATCTTTGAAATGACCAATCAAGCTATTTGACAATAAATTAAAGAATCAATTTGTATTTCCTTAGTGATCAGCCAGCAGTGTACATCTAAGTTTCTTCAAGTTTTTCTTTTCTGATCTTTCAATAATATTCTCCATGCGCTTATCTGATCTAAAAAGCCTTCATGTTTCTGAATTAATTAAAATGGCAGTTACGAATGAAGTTGAAGGGGCCAATCGCCTGCGGAAACAAGATTTAATTTTTGCCTTATTAAAAAACCAAGCACGCAAGAATGAGAGTATTTTTGGTGAAGGTACTTTAGAAATTTTGCAAGATGGTTTCGGCTTCTTGCGTTCTCCTGATACCTCATACTTAGCAGGGCCCGATGATATTTATATTTCCCCAAGCCAAATTCGTCGCTTCAATTTGCATACTGGGGATTCGGTAGACGGGGAGATACGTCCTCCTAAGGATGGTGAGCGTTATTTTGCTTTAGTAAAGGTGGATAAAGTTAATAATGAACCGCCTGAAAATTCTAAACGTAAAATTCTATTTGAGAATCTCACTCCTTTATTTCCTACTGAGCGTTTAGTGCTAGAACGTGATATCCGGGCTGAAGAGAATACGACTGGAAGAATTATCGATGTCATTGCGCCAATCGGTAAAGGACAAAGAGGATTATTGGTCGCTAGTCCAAAATCAGGAAAGACAGTGATGCTGCAACATATCGCACATTCGATTGCAGCAAATCATCCTGATGTTATTTTGATGGTTCTGCTGATAGATGAGCGTCCTGAAGAAGTGACTGAAATGATTCGCTCGGTGAGAGGTGAAGTTATCTCCTCCACTTTTGATGAATCGGCTGCCAGGCATGTACAAGTTGCAGATATGGTGATAGAGAAGGCCAAGCGATTAGTTGAGCATAAGAAAGATGTCGTGATATTGCTTGATTCGATTACTCGTTTAGCGCGTGCTTATAATACAGTCGTTCCAGCTTCAGGCAAAGTGTTAACCGGTGGGGTGGACGCCAATGCCTTGCAGCGTCCTAAGCGATTCTTCGGTGCTGCTCGAAATATTGAAGAAGGGGGATCGTTAACCATTATTGCAACCGCGCTTGTAGACACAGGATCTCGCATGGATGATGTGATATACGAGGAGTTCAAGGGTACGGGTAATATGGAAATTCACCTAGACCGTCGAATGGCTGAGAAGCGCATTTATCCAGCAATTAATGTCAACCGCTCAGGGACACGAAGAGAAGAACTACTGCTGCCACAAGATGTACTTCAAAAAATATGGATTCTGCGTAAATTGCTTTATCCGATGGATGATATGGATGCTATGTCATTTTTACTGGATAAGATTAAAGCAACTAAAACGAATGCAGATTTTTTTGATTCGATGCGCAGAGTCTAGATTAAGTGTATTTTGCGTGCCTACAAGGTGGTTACGTTTTGTATTAAGAATTATTGACTAAAGCAATAAAGGCATAAGAGAACTGCTTTTCAATCTAAGGCGTTAATCGCTCGTAATAAACGCGCATATTATATGCTGAACACAATATTGTATGAGTTGTATCACTAAATTTTCGGTAATGGGTTTGATCCTTTTATTTAGAACATCCCTACGATGCAATAAAATCGAGCAGGCCTGTAATATAATCTCAAGTAGTTTGTTTGCCTCGGCGCAGCGCTAAGCTATTTATTGACTTGCAATAATAATACATCCATAATGCGAGATTATTTTGGAGGGGTTCCCGAGCGGTCAAAGGGATCAGACTGTAAATCTGACGGCTCTGCCTTCGAAGGTTCGAATCCTTCCCCCTCCACCAAAACTCTCGGTTTTTACAAACTGGTTATGCTCTACTGGGTAAATAGAAACTGAAATGATAGAAGTGGTAGTTGAGAGCGCGGGTGTAGCTCAATGGTAGAGCAGAAGCCTTCCAAGCTTACGACGAGGGTTCGATTCCCTTCACCCGCTCCAGTTAAATGGGAGATGACAAAAGTATTTGCCCATGTAGCTCAGTGGTAGAGCACTCCCTTGGTAAGGGAGAGGTCGCCAGTTCAATTCTGGCCATGGGCTCCACGGTGTGGGATTAAGAGTGTGTAGCGTGTATTTTGATAATAAGGAATAAGATATGGCGAAGAGTAAATTTGAGCGACTGAAGCCGCATGTGAATGTGGGGACGATAGGTCACGTTGATCATGGGAAGACGACCTTGACGGCGGCAATTACGATGGTGTTATCGAAGAAATTTGGTGGTGAAGCCAAGTCGTATGCGCAAATTGATTCGGCGCCAGAAGAGCGGGCGAGAGGGATTACGATTAACACGGCGCATGTGGAATATGAAACGGAGAAGCGTCACTATGCGCACGTTGATTGTCCGGGGCATGCTGATTATGTGAAAAATATGATTACAGGTGCAGCGCAGATGGATGGTGCAATTCTGGTTGTATCAGCAGCTGACGGTCCTATGCCTCAAACGCGTGAACATATTTTGCTAGCTAGGCAAGTCGGGTACCTTACATTATTGTTTATATGAACAAAGCAGATATGGTTGATGATGCTGAGTTGATAGAACTGGTGGAAATGGAGATACGCGAGCTTTTATCGAAATATGATTTTCCTGGAGATGATACACCGATTATTAAGGGATCAGCGCTGAAAGCACTAGAGGGAGATCAGAGCGAAATAGGTGAGCCATCGATACATAAATTGGCAGCAGCATTGGATAGTTATATACCTGAGCCTGAGCGAGCAATTGATGGCGCATTTATCATGCCGGTAGAAGATGTATTTTCGATATCTGGGCGTGGTACTGTAGTGACCGGACGTGTGGAAAGAGGTATTGTAAAAGTTGGTGATGAAATTGAGATAGTAGGTTTGAAGCCGACACTTAAGACGGTATGTACAGGTGTGGAGATGTTTAGGAAGTTGCTTGATCAAGGTCAGGCAGGTGATAATGTAGGTATCTTATTAAGAGGCACGAAGCGAGAGGAAGTAGAACGTGGACAGGTATTAGCTAAGCCTGGGAGTATATCACCACATACTAAGTTTACGGCTGAGATATATGTTTTGAGTAAAGAGGAAGGTGGTAGACATACACCTTTTTTTGCTGGCTATCGTCCGCAATTTTATTTTAGAACAACTGATGTTACGGGTTCGATAGAACTGCCATCAGGGACAGAGATGGTAATGCCTGGAGATAATATTTCAGTAGCTGTTAATTTGATTGCACCGATTGCGATGGATGAAGGTTTGCGGTTTGCGATTCGTGAGGGAGGAAGAACAGTTGGTGCCGGGGTTGTCGCTAAAATACTTGAATGATTTAGTTTTATAATATTAAGCAAAGTGTTTAAAAAAAGAGGCCAGTAGCTCAATTGGCAGAGTGTCGGTCTCCAAAACCGAAGGTTGGGGGTTCGATGCCCTCCTGGCCTGCCATCAAATATAGATTTTAACTTTGCATGGTTTTTAATGAAAAGGTGTAGGTAAGTGAATAATTTTAAACTGGGATTGGCTATCTTATCGGTAATAGGAGGTGTGGTTGCCTTTTATTTTTTAAAAGATAGCGCGACAGTAGTCCGATTGCTTGGTTTATTAACTGGCTTGATTATTTCAATTGTAGTTGCATTATCGACTAATCAGGGTAAACAGTTCTATGCTTTTAGCAAGGACTCGATTGAAGAAGCTAAAAAAGTAGTTTGGCCAAATAAAAAGGAAACTTTTCAAACAGCAGGCGCTGTATTTGCTTTTGTTTCTGTGATGGCGATGTTTTTATGGTTGGTTGATGCTGGATTAATGATTTTGGTGAAATACGCTCTGGATCAAGAAGGCTAAGTGATGACCCAGGAGATGGAATGAGTAAAAAATGGTACGTGATACATGCATATTCTGGCTATGAAAATACTGTTAAGCGTGCCTTACAAGAACGTATTACAAGAGCCAAAATGGATGATAAATTTGGACAGATATTGGTTCCTGTTGAAGAAGTGATGGAAATAAAAGGCGGTCAGAAGAATATTAGCGAAAGGAAATTTTTCCCAGGATATATTCTATTAGAAATGGAAATGACAGATGAGACTTGGCATCTGGTAAAACATACTGAAAAAGTTAGTGGATTTATTGGCGGCACTCTTACAAAACCGACACCAATAAGTCAGAAGGAAATGCAAAATATTCTTGATCAAATAAAAGCAGGTGTGGAGAAACCTAAACCTAAGATTTTATTTGAGACAGGTGAGGCAGTTAGGGTTAAAGAAGGACCTTTTTCTGATTTTCATGGAACTGTTGAAGACGTTAACTATGATAAAAATAAGCTAAGAGTGTCAGTTCTCATATTTGGCCGTCCGACGCCAATAGAGCTGGATTTTGATCAGGTAGAGAAATCTTAATTAATTACTTCTCACTCATTGTTATCTGAGTAAAAAGATATAAACATAAATAGAATTTGAAGGAAGGAGAGTTGCTTTGGCAAAAAAAATAATTGGCTATATTAAGCTACAAATCCCTGCGGGGAAAGCTAACCCCAGTCCACCAATTGGACCTGCGTTGGGTCAACGACAACTCAATATAATGGAATTCTGTAAAGCTTTTAACGCCGCTACACAGAAATTGGAACCAGGATTACCGGTTCCTGTGCTGATTACTGCTTACGCAGATAAGAGCTTTAGTTTTGTAATGAAAAGCACACCTGCAACAGCACTCATTAAGAAAGCGGCAGGAGTGACAAAAGGAAGTGCTAGACCCCATCTTGACAAAGTCGGAAAGTTATCACGTCAACAAGCAGAAGAAATTGTGAAAATAAAAAAACCAGACCTAACAGCTGCTGACATGGATGCAGCGGTACGTACTATTGCAGGTAGTGCTAGAAGTATGGGAATTGAAGTGGAGGGTGTATAACGTGGCTAAGTTATCTAAGCGGTATAAATTGATTGCTAATAAGGTTGACCATAATAAAGCCTACCATCTAGATGAAGCGCTAGCGATAATAAAAGATACTGCAACAGCAAAGTTTGATGAATCCATCGATATTGCTATAAATTTAGGGATTGATGCTAAAAAATCAGATCAAGCTGTGCGCGGATCTGTAGTATTACCAAGTGGAACCGGAAGAACAGTACGTGTTGCTGTATTTGCTCAAGGTGAGAAAGCAAAAGAAGCTGCAGATGCTGGAGCTGACATTGTTGGTTTTGAGGATTTAGCAGAAAAAATTAAAGCTGGAAATATTGATTTTGATTTAGTTATTGCAAGTATAGATACAATGCGTGTTGTTGGTCAGTTAGGTCAAATATTAGGCCCTCGTGGATTGATGCCTAATCCTAAAGTTGGTACTGTCACAGCTGATGTTGCTAGTGCAGTAAAAAATGCGAAATCTGGTCAAGTTCAATACCGAGCTGATAAATCTGGAATTGTTCATTGTACTATCGGCAGAGCATCTTTTAACATAGAAAATCTTAAGAAAAATATTCTTGCATTAATCGATGCAATTAATAAATCTAAACCGACAACAGCAAAAGGTGTATATCTTAAGAAGATGACTCTTTCAAGTACGATGGGTATTGGTGTTAGAATAGAGCAAACAGGTTTATCATAAAATTTATTACTTTTGACTATTGATAGGTTTTTTTCAATAGGTTATCAAAAACTGTTGGGGTTTCATAAGATCAGGCAATATTTTTTATGGAACTTAATAATTTATTTGATCAAATGTTTTGTGATTTGATAGATAGAGTAAGAACCCAGCATAGATAGCATATTCAAAACAGGAATTGGATTTATTATATCTCTCCTGAATTTTGATAGCTAATTTTTGAGAACGTTGATTGTATTAATAAAATCAATGTTCTTTTTTAGTTTTATTAACAAAATAAGGAGAATATTTTTTGAGTTTTAAACTTGATGAAAAAAAAATAATCGTTGCAGAAATAGCTAACGAGATTTCAAATGCTCAAATCGTCATTCTATCTGAGTATCGTGGTTTAAAAGTTAGCCAATTTACAGAAATAAGATCAAAATTACGCGAGGCAGATGTTTTTTTTCGAGTAATCAAGAATACATTTGTAAGACGCGCTGTAGAAAATACACCTTTTTCAGAGCTTGCCCATCAAATGACAGGGCCTTTGGTTTATGGTATCGGGAAGGATCCTGTTCTAACTGCAAAAATACTGCATGAATTTTCGAAAAATAATGAAAAATTCATTATTAAATCAGGAGCCTTAAATACAGGTTTGATACTAACGAATAAAGATATTGCTGCATTAGCAACTTTACCAAGTCGCGATGAACTGTTGTCTAGCCTGCTAGGAACAATGCAAGCACCTATTACTAAATTTGTTCGTACGTTAAACGAGATTCCCACAAAATTTGTACGTGGCTTGGCTGCAGTACGTGATCAGAAACAATAAATTTATATATATTAATAATTTACCTTAGGGAGATAATATGGCTATAGCTAAAGATGAGATATTAGATGCAATCGCGAATATGACAGTGCTAGAGCTGTCAGAGTTAATTAAAAAGATGGAAGAAAAGTTTGGTGTTTCAGCAGCTGCTGCGGCTGTCGCTGTAGCAGCACCGGCAGCAGCAGCTGCTGCTGCCGAAGAACAGACAGAATTTTCAGTTATTCTTACTTCAACTGGGGATAATAAAGTTAATGTAATTAAAGTAGTTCGGGCAGTAACAGGTCTTGGATTGAAGGAAGCTAAGGATTTAGTTGATGGAGCACCAAAAGTTGTTAAAGAAGGAATTGCTAAGGCAGATGCGGAAGCAATTCGCAAGCAGTTTACAGAAGCTGGTGCAGCATGTGATATTAAATAGTAGCGATAACGACTAATACTAATTAATAGTTTTGGCTGATAGTTAGAAATTGCTATCAGCCTTTGCTCCATTTGCCTAATGTAAATTGAGTCTGGTAATCAAGAAGTAATCGCTTTTTGAGTTAGGTTCGATAAGTAGTATTTACACTGAATCTTCTGTTTCTGGAGAAAATTGATGGACTATTCGTTCACCGAGAAAAACGCATACGTAAGAGTTTTGCAAAGCGAGCAAGTGTATTACCAATACCATTTCTTCTTGCAACTCAGCTGGAATCTTATACATCGTTTTACAAGAAAATATACCACCAAATTCTCGGAAAAATATCGGTCTGCAAGCAGCATTTAGCTCAATCTTTCCTATTGAAAGCCATTCTAAGAATGCTCGTCTAGATTTTATTAGCTATGCGCTGGGGCACCCGCCTTTTGATGTGAAGGAATGTCAACAAAGAGGTTTGACCTATGCTTCTCCTTTAAGAGCAAAAAGTTCGGCTGACCATTCTTGATAAAGAATCGTCAAAGCCAACTGTAAAAGAGGTTAAGGAGCAAGAGGTTTATATGGGAGAGATTCCTCTCATGACTGAAACAGGATCGTTTGTCATCAATGGTACGGAGCGAGTGATCGTATCTCAGCTCCATCGTTCTCCTGGTGTTTTTTTTGAACATGACCGAGGGAAAACACATTCGTCAGGTAAGCTACTTTTCTCCGCAAGAATTATTCCTTATCGTGGTTCTTGGCTTGATTTTGAGTTCGACTCTAAGGATTACGTTTATTTTCGTATTGACCGTAGACGTAAAATGCCTGTAACTACGTTATTAAAGGCCATGGGTTGCACTCCTGAGCAAATTCTTACTGATTTTTTTGTTTTTGATCATTTTCATTTTTCTAAGAACAAAATTTTGTTTGATCTTGTTCCAGAGAGACTTCGTGGTGAAGTTGCAAGCTTTGATATTGTATCAAGTAGTGGAGATACAATAATCCAAAAAGATAAGCGAATCACAGCTAAACATGTCAGAGATTTACTGCAAGCGCATATAGAAAAAATCGAAGTTCCTGAAGATTTTTTGATTGGGAAAATTCTAGCTAAGAATATCGTCGATCAAAAAACAGGTGAAATCATAGCACTAGCAAACGAAGAGATTACTGAAACCATATTGGAGAAAGTAAGAGTTGCAGGGATTAAAACGATCACAACGCTTTATATAAATGATCTTAACCAAGGACCTTATATCTCTCTTACTTTAAGAACTGATGAGGTAGCTGATCAGCTCTCTGCTCAAGTGGCGATTTATCGCATGATGCGTCCGGGCGAGCCACCAACCGAGGAAGCGGTTGTTGCACTATTTAACGGCTTATTTTTCTCATCAGATCGTTATGATCTGTCAGTGGTGGGGCGCATGAAATTTAATCGCCGCGTAGGACGATCTGAATTAGAAGGGCAGCCTACTTTAACTCACCAAGATATTATTGATGTGATCAAAATCTTAGTAGAGCTTCGAAATGGAAGAGGCGAAATTGATGATATTGATCACTTGGGTAATCGTAGAGTTCGATCAGTTGGAGAATTAGCAGAAAATCAATTTAGAGCAGGTCTAGCGCGAGTTGAAAGAGCTGTCAAAGAGCGTTTGAGTCAAGCAGAATCAGAGAATTTAATGCCCCATGATTTGATTAATGCAAAGCCGGTATCCGCTGCGGCACGTGAATTTTTTGGCTCAAGCCAATTATCACAATTTATGGATCAAACAAATCCGCTCTCTGAAGTAACACATAAGCGTCGTATATCAGCGTTAGGGCCGGGGGGATTAACACGTGAGCGTGCTGGATTTGAAGTAAGGGACGTGCATACAACCCATTATGGACGCGTTTGTCCAATTGAAACTCCGGAAGGGCCAAATATCGGATTGATTAATTCTCTGGCACTCTATGCTCAAACTAATGAATATGGTTTTATTGAAACTCCGTATAGAAAGGTTGTTGAAGGGACTGTAACAGACCAGATTGTGTTTCTTTCGGCAATCGAAGAGAGCCAGTACGTTATTGCACAAGCGAATGCGAAATTAGATTTAGAGGGACGATTTATTGATGAAATTGTTTCTTGTCGTCATAGAAATGAATTTACACTTTCGCCGAAAGATCAGATTGATTATGTCGATGTTGCGCCCGCTCAGATAGTATCTGTCGCTGCATCGTTAATTCCATTCTTAGAGCATGATGATGCGAATCGTGCGTTAATGGGATCAAATATGCAGCGCCAAGCTGTACCTTGCCTGCGCGCAGAGAAGCCACTTGTGGGAACCGGCATAGAGCGTGTGGTTGCAGAACATTCTGGCACTGCTGTAAGGGCAATTAGAGGTGGCGTGGTTGATTTTGTTGACGCGAATAGAGTCGTTATTCGTGTTCATGATGAAGAAACCCTTGCAGGTGATGTCGGTGTAGATATTTATAACTTAATTAAATATACCCGATCCAACCAAAGTACGAATATTAACCAGCGACCACTTGTTAAAATTGGTGATGTAATCGAGCGTAACGATCTCATTGCAGACGGTGCATCAACCGATATGGGAGAACTTGCGCTAGGACAAAACATGCTTGTTGCATTTATGCCATGGAATGGTTACAACTTTGAAGACTCGATTCTTATATCTGAACGAGTCGTAGCCGAGGATCGTTTCACATCGATTCATATCGAAGAGCTTTCGGTAGTTAGTCGTGATACAAAGCTTGGAACTGAAGAAATTACCGCTGATATACCTAATCTTTCTGAGCGTCAGTTATCCCGACTGGATGAATCTGGGATTGTATATATTGGCGCTGAAGTAGAAGTAGGCGATGTGTTAGTTGGTAAAGTTACGCCAAGAGGTGAGACGCAGTTAACACCAGAAGAAAAATTGTTGCGAGCTATTTTTGGAGAAAAAGCCTCGGATGTTAAAGATACATCATTGCGAGTGCCATCAGGAATCTCTGGAACAGTTATTGATGTACAAGTTTTCACCAGAGAAGGTGTTCAGCGCGATAAGCGTTCCAAGAAAATAATTAATGATGAGTTAGATCGCTATAAGAAAGACCTGGCTGATCAAATGCGTATCGTTGAATCGGATATATTTAAACGCCTTGAGAGATTGCTTATCGGGAAAGCAGTTACAGGAGGACCCAAAAAGTTAACCAAAGGTGCAGTCATTACCAAAGAATATCTTGATAGCGTTGATTCGCATTACTGGTTTGATATTCGGTTAGCTGATGAAGATATAAGTCGGCAATTAGAGCAAATGAAAGAAGGCTTGGAGCAAAAACAAAAATTGTTTGATGCTTCTTTTGAAGAGAAACGAAAGAAGTTGACTCAGGGCGATGAATTGCCACCGGGTGTTCAAAAAATGGTTAAGGTATATGTGGCTGTTAAGAGGCGTCTACAACCTGGTGATAAGATGGCTGGAAGGCATGGAAATAAAGGGGTTATTTCAAAAATTGTTCCAGTAGAAGATATGCCCTACATGGCAGACGGCACCCCAGTCGATGTCGTATTAAATCCATTGGGTGTTCCATCTCGAATGAATGTGGGTCAGATATTAGAGGTACATTTAGGATGGGCATCTAAAGGTTTAGGTGAGAAAATTGGGGCGCTATTACAACAAGAAAAAAGAGTTGCTAAGTTGAGGTCGCTACTCGACACAATATATAACAGTACTGGTATGAAAGAAGATATCGCATCACTGAGTGATGATGAATTAATCGAATTGGCAGGAAATTTGGTGGGCGGCGTTCCATTTGCTACGCCTGTTTTTGATGGAGCAACAGAGGCCGAGATTAAAACTATGCTTGAGCTTGCTGATTTGCCTAAAACGGGCCAAGTAACCCTCTATGATGGTAGAACCGGAGAAGCGTTTGATCGCTTAGTTACGGTTGGTTACATGCACGTTCTAAAACTACATCATTTAGTTGATGACAAGATGCATGCAAGATCAACTGGACCTTATAGCTTGGTTACACAACAACCATTAGGTGGTAAAGCTCAGTTTGGGGGGCAGCGTTTTGGTGAAATGGAGGTATGGGCTCTAGAAGCTTATGGAGCAGCATATACTTTACAGGAAATGTTAACTGTAAAATCGGATGATGTTGGATGTAGAACAAAAGTATATGAAAGTATAGTTAAAGGGGATCATAAAATTGATGCAGGAATGCCTGAGTCATTTAATGTACTTGTAAAAGAGATTAGATCCCTGGCAATGGATATTGATTTAGAGCAATACTAAGAAGAAGCCAGACTAGAGTTTTATATAACACCATTACGATACAGGAGTAAAAATGAGAGCATTGCTTGATTTATTTAAACAAGTAACTCAAAAAGAGGAATTTGACTCAATTAAGATTGGTCTCGCTTCTCCGGAGAAAATACGTTCTTGGTCATATGGTGAAGTAAAAAAACCTGAAACGATTAATTATCGTACATTTAAACCAGAAAGAGATGGTTTGTTCTGCGCAAAAATTTTTGGACCAGTAAAAGACTACGAATGTTTATGCGGTAAATATAAACGGTTAAAGCACCGAGGAGTCATATGTGAGAAGTGTGGTGTTGAAGTAACGCTATCGAAAGTTAGGCGTGAACGCATGGGACATATTGAATTAGCTTCTCCGGTTGCTCATATTTGGTTCTTAAAATCTTTACCATCTCGGCTAGGTTTAGTGTTAGATATGACCTTGAGGGATATCGAGCGTGTGCTTTATTTTGAAGCGTACGTTGTGACTGACCCTGGAATGACGCCACTTACGCAAAAACAATTATTAACAGAAGAAGATTATTTAAATAAAACAGAAGAATACGGCGATGATTTTCGCGCTGCTATCGGTGCAGAAGGTATCCGAGATTTGTTAAGTAGTATGAATGTTCAAGTCGAAATTGATTCACTTCGGCTTGAGATGCAGAGTACAAATTCTGAAACTAAGATTAAGAAAATTGCAAAAAGATTAAAAGTACTTGAAGCATTTAATAAATCAGGATTAAAGCCTGAATGGATGATCCTAACAGTCTTACCTGTATTACCGCCTGAATTAAGGCCGCTTGTTCCTTTGGATGGAGGTCGTTTCGCAACCTCAGATCTTAATGATTTGTATAGACGAGTCATTAATAGAAATAATCGACTAAAGCGATTACTTGAGCTACGGGCGCCAGAAATCATTGTCAGAAATGAAAAAAGAATGTTGCAAGAGTCGGTCGATTCTTTGCTTGACAATGGGCGGCGTGGTAAAGCAATGACAGGGGCTAATAAACGTCCGCTTAAATCGTTAGCAGATATGATTAAGGGGAAAGGAGGGCGATTCCGCCAAAATTTACTCGGAAAACGGGTTGATTATTCTGGTCGGTCGGTGATTGTTGTTGGTCCTCAACTTAAGCTCCATCAATGTGGGCTACCTAAGAAAATGGCGCTAGAGCTATTTAAGCCTTTTATTTTTAATAAGCTAGAAGTAATGGGAATTGCCAGCACGATAAAAGCGGCTAAGCGGGAAGTAGAAAATGAAACGCCTGTTGTTTGGGATATCTTAGAAGAAGTTATTCGTGAGCATCCCGTGATGTTGAATCGGGCGCCAACGCTTCATCGCTTAGGCATTCAAGCTTTTGAGCCAGTATTAATAGAAGGGAAAGCAATTCAATTGCATCCTCTAGTATGCGCAGCATTTAATGCTGACTTTGATGGAGACCAAATGGCTGTCCATATTCCACTGTCACTAGAAGCACAGATGGAGTGCAGAACATTAATGATGTCTACTAATAATATTCTTTCACCTGCAAACGGAGAGCCAATAATTGTTCCATCTCAGGATATCGTATTGGGCCTCTATTACATGACGCGTGAAAAATGTATGCTCAGGGTGAAGGAATGTTTTTCCAAGATATGGTAGAAGCACTTCGTGCGTATGAGAATGGCGTTGTAGAGCTCAATGCTAAAGTTCAAGTAAGAATTAAAGAAATCGACATGGTTTCTAAAGCAGAAAAAATTCAACGCTATGAAACGACGGTTGGTCGTGCATTGTTATCCGAGGTTCTACCAGAAGGGCTTTCTTTCTCACTCTTAAATAAGGCACTGAAGAAAAAAGAGATATCAAAGCTTATTAACGCCTGCTTCCGGTTATGTGGATTGCGCAAGACAGTCATTTTTGCTGACAAGCTTATGAACCTGGGCTTTACTTATGCAACCCGTGGAGGGATTTCGATTTGTGCAGATGATTTAAGGATTCCTGTACAAAAGTCAGATATTATTAAATCTGCTGAAGCTGAAGTACAAGAAATAGCGGCGCAGTATACTTCAGGACTTGTTACTCAGGGAGAACGATACAATAAAGTAGTCGATATTTGGGGGCGTGCCGGTGATCAGGTTGCTAAAGCGATGATGGATCAACTGAGTGTAGAAAATGTCTACGATTCGTTATCGAACGAAATTAAGAAAAATGATCAGGGTAAACCAGTGATGCAAGAATCATTTAACTCTATCTATATGATGGCCGATTCGGGTGCTAGGGGCTCAGCAGCTCAAATTAGACAGTTAGCTGGTATGCGGGGATTAATGGCAAAACCAGATGGATCAATCATTGAAACACCGATTACTGCAAACTTTCGTGAAGGATTGAATGTATTGCAGTACTTTATTTCTACACACGGCGCACGTAAAGGGCTAGCAGATACTGCACTAAAGACAGCAAATTCAGGTTATTTGACACGTCGTCTCGTTGATGTTACCCAAGATTTAGTGATTACAGAAAATGACTGTGGTACTGAGGATGGTGTTGTCATGAAAGCCTTGATAGAAGGTGGTGAAGTCATTGAAGCGCTTAAAGAGAGATTATTGGGCCGCGTGACAGTACAGGAAGTAATCAATCCAGAGAATCAAGCTGTATTATATTCTGCAGGTGTTTTGCTTGATGAGAATGCAGTGGAGCAGATCGAATTTCATGGTGTTGATGAAGTTAAAGTGCGGACACCGCTTACCTGTGAAACGCGTTATGGATTATGCGCGAAATGTTATGGTCGTGATCTAGGTAGAGGTTCACTCGTTGATGTGGGCGAAGCTGTTGGTGTTATTGCAGCGCAATCGATTGGGGAACCAGGCACGCAGCTAACCATGAGAACTTTTCACATTGGAGGTGCAGCTTCAAGAACCGCTGTAGCTAGTCAAGTTGAAAGTAAATCAAATGGCGTTATTCAATATTCAAATTCTATTCGCTATGTAAAAAATACTCGTAATGAGCTTATTATTATTTCACGAAGTGGTGAAGTAATTATTTCAGATGATAACGGTCGTGAAAAAGAGCGTCATAAAATTCCTTATGGAGCCACATTGCTCGTTCATGATGGTGATACTGTAAAAATTGGTAAAGTACTTGCATCATGGGACCCTCATACCCGGCCTATCATTGCTGAGTATAGCGGAAAGGTTCGTTTCGAAAATGTGGAAGAAGGCGTAACAGTAGCTAAACAAATTGATGATATCACGGGTTTATCCACACTGGTGGTTATTGATCCGAAACGCCGGAGTTCCACAAGTCAATCCAAAGGATTGCGGCCTTTAGTTAAGTTCTTAGATGAGGATGAGAAAGAAATTAAGGTTGTGGGTACTGATGTATCAGTAAGTATTACATTCCAGATTGGTTCTATTATTACAGTGCGTAATGGTCAGCAAGTATCGCTTGGCGAAGTTCTCGCCCGTATTCCTCAAGAAACTTCAAAAACACGTGATATTACCGGTGGCTTGCCCCGTGTAGCTGAGCTATTTGAAGCTCGCTCACCCAAAGATGCTGGCTTGCTGGCAGAGGTAACTGGTGTTGTATCTTTTGGTAAAGATACGAAAGGTAAACAACGCTTAGTTATTACAGACCTTGATAACGTTTCTCACGAATACTTGATTCCTAAAGATAAACACGTTATGGCTCATGATGGTCAAGTTGTGAATAAAGGTGAAATTATTGTGGATGGTCCAGCTGATCCTCAAGATATTTTGCGGCTACAAGGTGTAGAGGTATTAGCGCGCTATATTACCGATGAGGTACAAGATGTTTATCGGCTACAAGGTGTAAAAATCAACGATAAGCATATCGAAGTAATCGTTAGACAGATGTTACGTCGTGTTCAGATCATTGAGGCGGGAGATACTTCATTTATTCCTGGGGAACAGGTTGAAAGAGCTGATGTATTGATTGAGAATGAAAAAATGTTAGCTGGAGGGAAAAATCCTGCAACCTATAACTTTATATTACTCGGTATTACTAAGGCTTCACTTTCGACCGACTCATTCATTTCTGCAGCTTCCTTCCAGGAAACGACCCGAGTATTGACTGAAGCTGCAATTATGGGCAAACGAGATGAATTACGCGGTCTAAAAGAAAATGTGATCGTTGGTAGGCTTATACCGGGTGGGACGGGATTATCATTCCATAATATCCGTAAGAAGCAAAAAGCAAAATCTCCTTCTGACCATGGTTTATTAGTAGAAAAGAGTAATGGGGAGATTGATAACGCTACTTCGATTAACGACAATATGACCTAATCAAATTTTTTTGTTAGTTATTTTGTTTACGGCAAAATTGTATGGTGGCGGATATTGTGTCATGCCACTATACATTGCCTAGTTAGTTCTAGATATACCATTGTTTACTGGTAGCAATTACTGATTAAGTCAACTATAGCAAATCAGTAGCTCCTCAGCCCCTGCTCTACAGCACCTACATATTGCGGATAAGCCTTATAAGTTGTTGCTGGCATCTTTAATTCAATTCCCTTTTTCTAAATGATCATCTAACATGATCAACATGAATCTTGCAGCTAAAGCAAGCAATAGAAATTTTGTTGTCATGGTTCAGTAAAATTAATATCTTAAGACTTTACAGATGAGCTTACGGGAAATGTCACAAATCAATTTTTTACAGAAAGTTAGAATTGATCGAGCACAAATTGATACGCTTTTTCCATCGCTAAAAAAACGTGGTTATAGCTTGATTGGCCCGAAGATCAGTGATGGCGCAATTATTTACGATTACCTGGATTCTATTGAAGAGCTACCGATCGGTTGGACAGACGAACAAGAAGCAGGAACTTATCGGATTAAACAACGAGGCGATCAGGCCTTATTTGGTTATAGCCTAGGGCCTCATTCATGGAAGAAATTTTTATTTCCTGCTCGTAAAAAAGTGTGGCAAGGGCAGAAAACATCTGATGGTAACTTCAAAACGATACAGGAAATAGCAACCCAGTCCCAGCGCTTTGCTTTTATTGGTGTCCGCGCTTGTGAATTACACGCGATCCATATTCAAGATCAGGTATTTATGAACAAGCAATACCAGGATGCAGAATATACACATAAACGGACAGATAATTTCATTGTTGCAGTTAATTGTGGGCAAGCTGGCAAGACTTGTTTTTGTAGCTCCCTAAATACTGGACCTAAAGTTAGCCAAGGTTATGATTTAGTGTTAACTGAAATTATCGATGACGCTACACATTATTTTGTGGTTGAGTCGGGGAGCGAGCGAGGTTTAGAGGTGTTGCACGAGTTATCCTTTGAATCAGTCAGTAATAGTGATTTAGAAGCGGTTGAAAGATGTATTGAGAATGCAATTGGACAGATGAGTCGTGCCATCGACACCACCGATATCAAAGAATTCCTCTATCGAAATTACGATAACAAGCGCTGGCAGGAGCTGGAGAAAAGATGTCTGACTTGTGCTAACTGCACCATGGTTTGCCCCACTTGTTTTTGTTCAAAGGTTGAAGATACGACAGATCTAACGGGAGATTATGCCGAGCGGTGGCAAACCTGGGATTCTTGTTTTACTATGGATTTTTCATATATCCATGGTGGCTCCGTTCGTGTTTCAACCCAATCGCGTTATCGTCAATGGCTAGTGCATAAGCTCGCAAGCTGGATCGATCAGTTTGGAACATCAGGCTGTGTTGGCTGCGGTCGTTGCATTACCTGGTGTCCGGTTGGAATCGATTTAACGGAAGAAGTAAAAGCGCTCAGACTAGCTGAGTGGGAAGCAATAAATGGTAAAAGCTAAAAGTATCGAAGCATTGCTGCTGGAATCGCCCTTTTTTCAATCTTTTCCGCATGATTACCTTAGGCCACTCGCTAAATGTAGTGAAATCGTTTACTTTAATCAAAATGAATTGTTATTAACCGAAGGGGAGAAAGCGGACTGTTTCTATCTTGTTTTGAGTGGAAGCGTAGCTATTGAGAGTCATTTTCCGGGCCGGGAAGCACTGATTGTTTCAAAAGTCACCACGCAGGGTATTGTAGGTTTTTCTTGGTTGTTTTCACCTTTTCGTAATCAATTCGATGCACGCGCTGTGACTCAGGGTTCTGCAATAAAGCTGAAGGGGGAGTGCTTGTTGCCTATCATCGAGAGTGACTATGAGCTGGGTTATCATTTATTAAAAGGGTTTTCAGCGATCATGCTGCAGCGAATGCAGTCGGCTCGAAGGCAAATGCTAGATATTTTTGGCCAATCAAAAAACTAGCTCGATGTCACTACAAGCTTTACTCAATAATCCAATGGAGCCGACTCCATTTCGAATTCTAAGTGTAAAGCGAGAACTGCACGATTGTTTTACCCTCACATTAGCTTGTGAACAAATTCCTTTTCACTTTGCGCCAGGTCAATTTAATATGCTTTATGTGTTTGGCCATGGTGAAGTTCCGATTTCCATGAGTGGAAATCCTAATCAATCCGACTTACTTGTTCATACCATCCGGAATGTAGGGTCGGTTACTGCAGCGTTACAACAGTTAAGGGAAGGTGATTTTGTTGGGATTCGTGGTCCTTTCGGGAATTCATGGCCACTTTCTGAGGCTAAAGGAAAAGATATCATTATGTTAGCAGGTGGATTAGGTCTTGCACCTTTGCGACCGGCTATTTACCACATTCTAGAGAATCAAACTCATTATAAAAACACAACGTTATGCTATGGTGCACGTAATCCCGAAGCTATATTATTTTTCGATGAACTTGAACAATGGGCGCATCGAATTACGGTGGAGTTGACGGTTGATAGCGCTGGGCCAGGTTGGTCAGGACACGTAGGGGTGATTACCGATAGGTTGCAACAACAAGCGATTGCTTTAACGAATACCATCGCTTTTGTTTGTGGCCCAGAGATCATGATGCGCTATAGTGCTTATGCTTTAATCGATAATGGGCTTAGTGCCGATCGAATTTATATTTCGATGGAACGTAACATGAAATGTGCAGTGGGGCTATGTGGTCGCTGTCAGTTTGGGCCTTATTTTATCTGTCAGGATGGGCCGGTATTCTCATTTGATAAAGTGGAACGACTACTTAAAATTCGAGAAGCGTAGGTTTCACATTGCTTGGTTTTTTGATAGTTTAAATCGCTAGAGAAAACGTATAATGGAACCGATTGAAAAAATAAGCCAAAACTTGCCGTCTGGAAATTCGCTTCGTGTGATGGCTGTCAGCTATCGCTACTCGATTGTGAAGATGAGTTACTTACGCTGACGGAGAATATTCAAATTGCGAATTTTGTCGAAGCTTCCCGTGAAGTGTTGCCAGGACCTTATGACTTGTCCTTAGTAGAAGGATCAATTACTACACCGCAAGATTTAACACGGATTCAGCAAATTCGTGCGCAGTCGAACTACTTGGTGACAATTGGTGCTTGCGCAACAGCCGGTGGAATTCAGGCGCTTCGTAATTTCAAAGATGTAAAGGAATTTATCAATATCGTTTACGCGCACCCGGACTATATTGATACTTTGGCAACTTCTACTGCCATTGCGGAACATGTCAATGTCGATTTTGAGCTTCGTGGTTGTCCCATTAACAAACAGCAATTGCTGGAAGTGATTAATGCGTTTCTGCATCGACGAAAACCGAATATTCCCAGTTATAGCGTTTGTATCGAATGTAAACAGCGGGGTAATCCTTGTGTGATGGTAATGGGTAAGCCCTGTCTTGGGCCGGTCACTCATGCAGGGTGTGGCGCAATTTGTCCTTCTTATCAACGTGGTTGCTACGGTTGTTTTGGGCCAATGGAGACACCTAATATGAGCGCACTCGGTGACTGGTTATTACAGAAAGGGATGCCTCAGAAGGATTGGGTACGCTCACTCCGCACTTTTAACGCAAATGCGCCCGCTTTCAAAGAAGAAAGTGATAAACATGAACTCAGAGAATAAAACCAGAACCATTAAAGTCGATTATCTGGCCCGGGTGGAAGGGGAGGGTGCGCTGTATCTAAAGATACAAGGAGGAAAACTGGAAGAAGTTCAACTCAAAATTTTTGAGCCTCCTCGGTTTTTTGAAGGATTCTTGCGAGGCCGTCATTTTAGTGAAGCGCCCGATATTACAGCGAGAATCTGCGGAATTTGCCCGATTGCCTATCAGATGAGTGCAGTGCATGCTATTGAGAATGCCTTCAATATTACAATTGGTGGTACTCTGCGTGATTTACGCCGGCTGGTTTATTGCGGGGAATGGATTTCCAGTCATGCGTTGCATATTTTTATGCTTCATGCACCTGATTTCTTAGGTTATGAGAGTGCCATTCATATGGCAAAGGATTTTCCGCAAAAAGTTGAGCAAGGACTGCAGCTAAAAAAAATGGGCGGAGTGCTGATGAGTCTTGTGGGGGGGAGAGAAATTCACCCAATCAATATCCGAGTGGGTGGTTTTTACCGCGCACCCAGTAAACAAGAATTACAAACGCTCGTGCCAGCATTAAAGCAAGCACGCGAGGATGCGCTTGAAACTGTGCGATGGGTCGCATCGTTTGATTTTCCCGATTTCGAGCAGCAATATACGTTTATATCATTACGCCATGAAAACGAATACCCACTGAATGAGGGGCAGATTGTTTCAAACCAGGGTCTTAGCATCCCAGCATCCAGGTTCGATGATTATTTTGAGGAAATTCACGTCGCGCATACCAATGCGTTGCACTGTGTGCTAAAAGCGGATCATCATCCCTACCATGTAGGGCCTATGGCGCGTTATGCACTGAATTTTGATCGCTTGCCTGAGTCTATTCAATGGGAAGCGAAACAAGCAGGGTTGGATCGTATTTGTCGCAATCCTTTTAAAAGTATTATTGTCCGGGCGATTGAAATCCTCTATGCCTGTGAGGAAGCCCTGCGAATTATAAACACCTATACAACACCGGCTGCGTCCTTTGTCGAAATTGAACCTAAGCCAGCAATCGGTTACGCGGTAACAGAAGCACCAAGAGGCATCCTCTATCATCGCTATCAAATCGATGGTGAAGGAGATATCGTGGATTGCGACATCATTCCGCCTACCTCCCAGAATCAGAAAATGATCGAAGAAGATTTAAAGCAGTTTGTGCCGCGCTATCTGAAGTTATCCGATGAACGTTTACAGTGGTACGCTGAACAAGCGATTCGTAATTACGATCCGTGCATATCGTGTGCGACGCATTTTTTAAAGCTGAATATCGATCGATCATGAGTGCAAAGATACTTATCATTGGGATCGGGAATCGTTACCGGGGCGATGATGGGCTGGGTTGTTTTATAGCCGATGAGCTTAAAAAACAGGTTACTCATGATGTGGAAGTCATTGAACATAACGGTGATCCGGCATCGCTCATTGATTTATGGCAAGGGCGATCGCAGGTCATTCTTATCGATGCAATTTCTTCGGGGACTGAAATCGGAACGATCCATGATTTTGATTTGCATCAGCAAGCGTTGCCTGATACGTTCCGGAACTATTCAACTCATGCATTGGGTGTTGCTGAGGCGGTTGAGTTAGCGCGAGCCTTAGGTAAATTACCTTCCCATATCATTTTTTTTGGTATTGAGGCTGAAAATTTTAAGGCTGATACCCATCAATCTACACAACTGCAGCAAGCAATGAAAGCGCTACAAGATAAGGTATTGAAAGCAATTAGTCATGAAATAGGAGAAAGTCAGCGTGCATGAATTTTCACTAATGGCAGATTTGTTCCGAAAAATGAGTGAAATTTCTAATAGTAACGGTAATCGAAAGATTGTTACGGTGCGCGTGAAGCTGGGCGCGTTATCACATATTACCCCCCATCATTTTGAAGCACATTTCATTGATTTTTCAAAAGGCACGCCTGCTGATGGTGCCAAATTAGAAATCGTTCAACTCGACGATCGCAATGATCCGAGTGCACAGTCTATTTTGTTAGAAAGTGTCGATCTTGACGCGCAATGAGATAATCCGCCGCCGCTATGCTTTAAAAGGCGCAGTTCAAGGCGTTGGGTTTAGACCTTTTGTCTATCACTTGGCCATTGAACATGAGTTAAAAGGATGGGTTAGAAATGATAGCGCAGGTCTTATTATCGAAGTGGAAGGTGATGTAGCTAAAATCGCTGACTTTGAAAAACAACTTCACCACCATAAACCGCAGAATTCGATAGTCAGTCATATCGAATCGTTTAATCTAACGCCTCAGTTCGAGGCAGATTTCAGGATTCTTTCGAGTGATAATCATCCTGAAATCACCATACTGATGCTGCCGGATCTGGCGATTTGCCAGGATTGTATTCGGGAAATGAACGATGCCGCAGATCGTCGCCATCGATATCCTTTTATCAATTGTACGCAGTGTGGCCCACGCTTCTCGATTACGACCGCACTGCCTTATGATCGTCCCAATACCAGTATGGCAGCGTTTGAGATGTGCCCGGAATGTGAGCGTGAATATCATGATCCGCTGAGTCGTCGCTTCCATGCTCAACCGATTGCTTGCGCTCATTGTGGTCCACAGCTTGAGCTTTGGGATCAGAAGGGTAATTGCGTAGCGTATGGAGACAGTGCATTGAGCCAGGCAATCATGCACATCGAACAGGGTAAAATCATTGCTTTAAAAGGGTTGGGAGGATTCCATCTCGTCGCTGACGCGACGCTTGATCGTCCCGTGCAATTGCTTCGCGTACGTAAACATCGCAAATCGAAGCCATTTGCAGTGATGTATCCTTCTTTGGAGGCAATACAAGCAGATTGCGTTATTGCTGCTGAAGAGAAAGCATTGTTATGTTCTGCTGCGGCACCGATCGTCTTAGTGTTACGTAAATCAGGCATCGCAATTTCCTTGTGGGTAGCTCCAAATAACCCCTATTTGGGCGCTATGTTGCCTTACACACCATTGCATCATCTGCTGTTGCAGGCATTAAAGCGCCCGATTATCGCGACCAGTGGTAATCGCGCGAGTGAACCTATCTGTATCGATAATCAGGAAGCACTCGAGCAACTACGAGATTGTGCAGATTTTTTTCTAGTCCATAATCGCCCGATTATAAACCGAGCCGATGATTCAATTGTGCGCATCATGGCAGGGAAAATGACTTTGCTGCGCAGGAGTCGGGGCTATGCACCCTTACCAATTGAGCTGAACGAATCGACGCAGCAACCTATCCTAGGCGTTGGTGGGCATCTAAAAAATACGATTGCTTATATGCAAGGGAATCAGTTAATGCTGAGTCCTCATATTGGTGATCTTTCAACTTCAAAAGCGATTGGAGCACATGAGCAAGCGATAGCAGCTTTCAGTGATCTCTATCGAAATTTACCCGCACGAGTTGCCCATGATGCCCATCCTGATTATCGTTCGACACAGTTGGCGCAAGCCAAGCGAGTTAATTGCTTGTCGGTACAGCACCACTACGCACATGCACTAGCCTGTATGGCAGATAATCGCATCCAGGCGCCGTGTTTTGCTGTGGTCTGGGATGGCACGGGTTATGGCGAGGATGGTACGGTCTGGGGAGGGGAGTTTTTGCAAATAACGCCTGAAGGCTATCAGCGTTTACTGCATTTCCTACCTTTTCCACTGCCAGGGGGGGATGCGGCGATTCTTGAGCCACGCAGATCGGCACTGGGGATTCTCTACACACTGCAAGCCGATCCTGGCTGCTTGCCTTTTCCAACAGCAATGTCGGCGTTTTTATGGCAAGCGTTGCACCATCATATCAATACCCCTCAAACTTCGAGTGTTGGTAGATTATTTGATGCCGTTGCTGTATTGCTCGGGTTATGCGATCAGAATCAATTTGAAGGAGAGGCAGCAATGTTGGTTGAATTTATCGCGATGCAATCGGATCATAAATTAGTATATCCTTATCACTTTGAGCAAGGGATAGTTGATTGGAGGCCAATGTTGCTGGCGATTTTGAATGAACTAGGGAAAGATAAAGCGTGGATTGCGCGTCAGTTTCACAATACGCTCGCAGCGATCATCGTAGCGGCTGCACGCTTACAGGATCAACGCAGTATATTGCTGACTGGCGGATGTTTTCAGAATAAGCTATTGCTTGAAACAGCGCAATTCGAATTACGCCAAGCGGGGTTTGAACCCTATTGGCACCATCGTATTCCACCCAATGATGGTGGGCTTGCAGCAGGGCAAGTCATGGCTGCATTGAGGATGAATGAATCATGTGCCTAGCGGTGCCTGGGGAAATTTTACGGATCGAAGGCGTGTTGCCTTTGGAACAAATGGCGCAAGTGAGATTTGGCACAGTCGAAAAATCGGTTTGCCTGGCCTTTGTACCGCAAGCCCAAGTAGGAGACTATGTGCTGGTCCATGCAGGTATCGCGATCAGTATCGTGCAACAGGATGAAGTACAGCGTATTTTTACCTACCTAGATGAAATCGGAGAATCGAATCCATGAAATTTGTTGATGAGTTTCGAGACGCGCAGGCAGCTAGAAAATACACGGACGCCATTCACCAATTAGTCACGCGACCTTGGACCATCATGGAGATTTGTGGTGGGCAAACGCATTCCATCGTACGGTTTGGTATTTTGGATTTATTGCCCGCGGGTATCAATCTCGTGCATGGCCCCGGTTGCCCCGTGTGTGTGACGCCACTTGAAACGATTGATAAAGCGCTGGCGATTGCAGCAAAACCGAATGTTATTTTTTGTTCGTTTGGCGATATGCTGCGGGTTCCTGGATCGTGTAGCGATCTTCAATCGATTCGAGCAGCCGGTGGCGACGTACGTATTGTTTATTCCCCACTCGATTGTTTAGCGATCGCACAAAATAATCCAGAACGAGCGGTTGTTTTCTTTGCCATTGGTTTCGAAACGACGGCGCCCGGTAATGCGATGCTAGTGAAACGCGCTGAACAATTGGGTTTGCGTAAGTTATTCGTGCTCGTATCGCATGTATTAGTACCTCCAGCGATTGAGGCCATTCTTTCATCCCCACAGAATAAAGTCAGGGTTTTTTAGCGGCTGGTCATGTGTGCACCATCATGGGGATGCAAGATTATGATGTGCTCGCGCAGAAATACCAAGTGCCGATCGTGGTCACCGGCTTTGAACCGTTGGACATTCTGCAAGGACTTTATATGTGTATCAAACAACTAGAGCAGGGCACGGTGCGCGCTGAAAATCAATATATTCGTTCTGTGCTTGCACAAGGTAACCATACTGCCCAGCAAATCATTGCCGAAGTTTTTCAGGTATTACCGCGGAAATGGCGGGGAATCGGTGAGATTCCGCAGAGTGGCTGGGGGCTGAGTGAAACATATCGCGCCTTTGATGCCGAACAGCATTTTGGACTTGAAGAGATGCAAGTTAGTGAACCTCCTGAATGCATCAGTGGACAAGTGCTGCGTGGGCTGAAAAAACCCAGTGAGTGTGCAGCGTTCGGCAAGCGCTGCACGCCGGACCATCCGCTGGGTGCAACCATGGTATCCAGCGAAGGGGCCTGCGCTGCCTATTATAAATATCGACGAGAAGTAATCGTATGAGTGATTCAACGTTTGATAGTCTGGTTTGCCCACTGCCTATTACAACGCATCCAAGGGTGCTGATGGCGCATGGTGGCGGTGGGCGACTCATGAATCAGCTCATTGATGTGATGTTCCGCGCGATATTCACCGAAGTGCAGCCGCACGATGGCGCGGTAGTGACATCCCCTCAGGATAAATTGGTGATGACGACCGATTCCTTCGTGGTGCGACCGCTATTTTTTCCAGGCGGCGATATCGGCATGATGGCAGTCAATGGCACCATCAATGATTTGGCGATGTGTGGCGCGAAACCCCTTTATCTTTCGGTTGCTTTTATTCTGGAGGAAGGGCTGGAAATGGCTACCTTATGGCGTGTCATTCAATCCATGCGTCAGGCAGCGGATGCAGCCGATGTGAAAATTGTAACCGGTGATACCAAAGTTGTGGAACGCGGCCATGGGGATGGGATTTATATCAATACCACCGGGATTGGGGTTTTGCACAGCAAACAAGCAATTAACCCTTCACAGGTGCAATTGTCCGATGCTGTGCTGATTTCAGGGGATATTGGGCGCCATGGCATGGCGGTGTTGATGCAGCGTGAGCATTTAACATTTTCCAGTTCGATCGCAAGCGATTGTGCCCCATTAACGCGGCCAGTCATGGCGTTGCTAGAAGCTGATATCGAAGTGCATTGCTTACGCGATGCTACCCGGGGAGGGCTTGCAGCGGTACTGAATGAAGTTGCTGCTGTTTCAGGCTTCCAAATCGATTGTAGCGAAACCGCTATCCCAGTCGATAGCACGGTGCAAAGCCTTTGCGAGCTGCTAGGGTTTGATCCTTTGCAGGTTGCCAATGAAGGACGGTTTGCTTGCTTTGTCGCGGCAAAGAATGCTGCAAGTGCGTTGGAAATATTGCAACATTATGATCTACGTGCTGCGCAAATTGGCACCGTGGTCAATGGTCGACCGGGTTTGGTTAGCTTACAAACTGAAATTGGTGGGTCACGCATTTTGGATATGCCATCAGGAGAGTTGTTGCCTCGTATTTGTTGATTATTTGCTTTGTGATGGAAACAACTTCGGCAGACTGAAATAATTATCTCATTAATCACAATAAATTTACGCAGTTATGCTGGGGTTTTAAGGAGGTGTTTATCTAGAAATTATACGTTGGGAAAATTTTCTCGATGCAATGGCTGAAATGCGTTTGCAGGAGGAATATAATCAAAAGGTTCACGCCTGTGATATCTTTGTTTGTTTATTCATGACCAAAGCTGGTGGTTACACTGAAGAAGAATTTAATGTTGCTTACTAGATAGACCTTTAAGCAAAACGGCAAGCCTCATATTTATACTTATTTCAAAGATACGCCGATCTTAATGAGTCAGATTGATAAAACTGCGATGCTGTCTTTGTGGCAGTTCCAAGAAAAACTTGATGCAATAGACCATTCCTGGACTCAATACGACCACATTGAACAGTTGAAGCACCATTTCTCTGACCAATTACAAAAGTTATTAGCGGATAGCAAACTTTAGATAATAACTTGCTCCCCCAGCTTTGTTTCCCGCATTGGAAATGACTTTGAGTTGCGTCAAGTTATCGATTAAAGGATAATAGCGTCCAATCAGAATTTGAATAACCAATGAAGTCTGTAACAGCAAGCATTTAAGGACATTAGATATTATGAAAGAAGGAATTCATCCGAATTATCAAGAAATAGTAGTAACATGCAGTTGTGGTAACTCGTTTACTACACGCTCTACTTTATGTAAAGCGTTGCATGTTGAAGTATGTTCAGCCTGCCATCCCTTTTATACTGGAAAGCAAAAAATTGTTGATACTGCTGGTAGGGTAGAGAAATTTAATCGTAAGTACGCAAAATAGGTTACAGCTACTAACCGTCGGAATAGCTTGGCTGTTTCATTGACTCCATTTTGAGGCACTTATTCTTGTTTTTTATTAGTAGGTAAGTTACTCAAAAGCATTTCCAAGCGATAAGTAGCAATCTCCATTTTATCGCTTAGCTCGCGATTCTTCTGTAAAGCTTCTGCTAGTTGTTTTTTTAAGCAAGTATTTTCCTTGCAAGTTAGCTCATACTGCTCGATGAGATGCGCAACATCACTTTCGGTTAATATTAATTGCTTATTGTTACTTGATTGATCTTCCATTGGAAGGAACTAAAGTTTTATGGTCTTTGGCTGATAGCTAATTAATTTAATAGCTTTAATATTAATAATAAGGAATTTTAGTTGAACGTTAACTAGACGACAATTAACTATTGATGGAATCTCTCTGAAGTTTTTTCGAATGTTTTAATCAAAAAAATGGATGCATTGGCAATGTAGATTGAATTGCTTATTTGCCTTTGAAGCAAGTCATTTTTCTATCCTGAGGAGGAACTGGTTGCAGAGGTGCACAACCATCTTAACCTGCTGTTTTTCGCAATCGGCCTTTCAGAACGAAATATTACCATATAACCTACAGAAAGTAGGAGGTTTGGAGTCGCCTCATTTTGGCAGACAGTTTTTCGCTAGACTGAGCGCACGTCATTCTGTAAAAGAAGGGTTTATCACAGTTTGATTATTTTCATTGTGCTTTTTTTCAAAATTGTTTGGGAATAAATATCCTAATCCCGAATGTCTGCGTATTAAGTTATACCAAGATGTTATCCAGGTAAATATAGCGAAGTCCTACGACAGTTTTACAAACTCAACACTCGTATATTGACTGCCTTGGATCGCTGTGATGAATGATGTGGGGATGTACGCCATATTCGCAACTCATTCTGGTGTACGACGATTGTACCTATTTCGATGCGTTGTAATTATAAAGCGGCATCTACAATTTAACGTTTGCAATCGCTCTCTGGCTGGATATAAGATTAACTCAGTTTAATAACCGTTGTACGATACCAACCTCGCGTATCGTTGTTACATGTGGTAGCCAAACTCTTTAGATAGATGCTCGACTACTTGTTGCCGAAATTCTACTGGATATGCAGATTTATAATGTTGAACTATCTCTTACTTCCTTCGAACTAGAACATAATATATCCGCTCAAAGAAGGCAACTCCAGGAGACCAACAGCCTCACAAAACTACTCCGCCATTCTTATTTCAATAATCTGGATCGTGCGGCGGTCACGTAAATCGGCAAGGCGAGCCTTCTCTGTGAGCGGGTAGGCTTCTTCCGCCATGGCGCCGATCTTAGCGATGCTGTCATCATCGAAAGGCTCGATACCCATGTTTTGCGCCAGATGGTTCAAGATATGGCTGATAATTCCACTAAGACCACCATCACCGCCGCCGAGATGGCCCGCCAGTAGAGGGCCGACACTTGTCCATCTGGGGCCAAGTGAATTGAGCATGATTTGATCAAGCGAAGCGATATCGACAACCCCGTCTTTGACGAGACGCAGCGCCTCCATAACCAGTACGGTTTGCAAGCGATTTGCGACGAATCCCGGCACGGGCTTTTTGAGTTGTGAGGGTTTCTTGCCAAGATCCTTATAGAAGGTCATCACACGTTCGATAAGCGTGGTATCCGCATTCACCGTCCCGCAAACTTCGACCAGAGGCAATTGATGCGGCGGATTAAATGGGTGGCCGATGACGACTCGATTGGGATTTCGCATGGTGGCGCCAATCACTTGAGGCGTTATGCCAGAACTCGACGAAAGCAGTAACGTTTCCGCGTCAACAACCCGTTCCAGATCAGAAAAGAGTTTTGTTTGAATTCTTCCTTCTCCGGACCATTTTCTTGGACGGCAACAGCACCTCTAGCAGCCTTTGTCACGTCCTTTTCAAAACTAACCTGAGTCATCAAGTCCCGGATATCTTGTTCCGAAAATGATCGTCCGGGAATGCCGCTCAGATATTTAGGAAGAGCTTCCCACACAATCTCCTCAATTCCGTCAAGAGGATCAGAAATCGTGACGCCATACCCACCTGCAAGAAAGGCTGCTGCCCAAGAACGTCCAATTACTCCTGCACCAATAATAGTTACAGTTCCTTTGTTGTTCGTATCCGTATTCATTTTCACTCCTTTATTCCGTGTGTTCCCATGCACCTAGGAACAACTGACATGATCGAAATTATCTAAGCTTTATTGCGTTAAACCTTCAGCGAGGAAGCCATTCCGGCTTACTTGATCCCAGTGGATGTATAATCGGATCGGCCCAGAACTCGGGCGTTTCTGACATGTCAACCTGTGAACCGATTCGTGTAAATTCGCCAAATACAGTTTTCCCGGTCTGTAAGTTTGGTACCTGAGGTTTGTGATCATCACCCAGGTCATAAAGGTTGAGTAGGGTGCTATTGTCGACGAGTCCGATTGCCTGCTCAAACATTACCGTTTGCGCCAGATTTACCGGCACACGATAGCTGCCGCCCTCGGTTGTGCGTCGCATAAGGGCCGCTTGAACGCCGATGGTCGCGAGATACCCGGTCAGGAAGTCACAAACGACCTGCACCCCATGCGGCAGTTGCGGCTGATCAGCCGACCCGATATCGCAGAACATACCGGTTATACCATCAGCATTGAAATCATATCCAAACCATTCTGCCCACGGTCCTTTGCGGGCATTGAGCGACATTTCGACCGAGATCATGCCGGGGCGATGCTGCACGAGGATTTCCGGAGAAAAGCCCTGGCGTGCGACGAGATGCGGTCGCAAGTTCTGTACAAAGACATCTGCTTCCTTCGTCAGCTTGTAGATCGGAATCTTATTGCTATCGACTCGTGCATCCAGGTAGGCCTGTCGCATCCCGGTCTGACATTGCCACCATAGTGTCGGCATCTCGACCCAGTTGAGAGTATCGAGATTGAGACAGTCAGCCCCTTGCGCAGCAAGCTGGCGCAAAACCGCAGGTCCGGCGACTACATGCGTCATTCCCAGTACGCGCAATCCCGACAGCGGTCGCTCGCCATTGGGTAATGGTTCGGGAGCGCTATCGCCGATTTTCTCGATATCGATCAATGGTGCAGCGAGATTGTACTGATACTGTTCAGTCTTGTGATATTCTTCACGCGTGCGACAAACAACAAGAGTGACACCTGCGTTTTGTGCGGCGCGCCCCAGTTCGAACGAATCCCATTTGCGGGTGGCGCGTTCAAGTTGAAGCGGGGCGATTCCGCAGTCAAGCAACTGTAAGGCACGTAGAGTATTCGACGGATACAACGATGTTAGGACAATCCAGCGATTATCCCGGGTTGGTAGGATATGTGATCCAAAGTCCCCGATGGCACCGCCCATCATCTGGGAGGTGCCGTTGACCAGGGTATATTGGGCCAGAATATCCTGCCACGGGCTCTGCACGGCAAATGCCTTGCGCAAATCGACGTGAATATCTTGTCCTACGCCAGTCCGCTTCTTCCACAGAATTGCGGTTGCAATTGAATTCGCCGCAATAACCGCAGCCGCTGCGGACCCTACCTTAATGTGCGTCGGCCGGATCGGATCCTTACCGGTAAAGCTCAAGCTGCCTCCTTGATCACTCCGATCAAGACCTGCTTCATTTAAGATTAGATCAACCACTTGAGTTAGGTCATCGTGGTTCTCAACAATAGGATATTCTTTCATTAATTATCCTTAGTTATATAAAAATAGAAGGATCAATATTCGCCATTTCGGTGTAATTGTCGCTTTCATCCCATCATGTGATAACTCGGTCATATATCACTCATATGAGGTATTGGCGATGACGATCATTCCCACGATATGATCACAAACATCAAGGCGATCGTGGTTTTGATCAGCACGCGTTTCGTCGAAAGTAGTGCAGGAAGAAACGGAATTGCACCGCTATCTGTATCACAGCGAACACTGCTAGGGAGAAGCCGGATATAGGAAAAATAAACGGCCTTTTTCATAAAACCCAATGTATCGGAAGAGAGTTGGGCTGTCAATCTGACTGGAAAGTCATCTGAAAATGGCAAAATTTGTGTTTGACCAGCAGCAAAGGAGAACTCGCTACAGTAGACAAACATGAATCGCGGATTGTCTGGGTAATACATTGCATGTGTGCCTACAATTTGCTCGGACGCCCCATTTTCAATGCTTTGCGTGACTTAACACCTAAGGAAAAGCTCTGATTAAGTCATTTATTTCAGTTTTAGTGACAAAGCTATCAGTAGAGTAGCTAATATAGGCATTATTGTGCAATTAATAGCTGTAATTTTTAGCAGATTGCATACTATTCTGTCCCCTGATGTGTATTAGTTCAGATCTAATCGTACAAAGGGCTTGAAATCGGGAGCGTTACCGAGTTTGATATGGGTGTTGAAATTTAAAATCAAACATAAATGGAGGTAACGCTCATGTTGCATACTAACAATCCAATCATTAAACATAAAGCAGGGTTGCTCAATCTTGCTGAAGAACTTCAGAATATCTCAAAAGCCTGCAAGATAATGGGAGTTTCGAGAGATACATTTTATCGCTATCAGGAATTAGTTGAGACAAACGGTCTGGAAGCATTGATCAATCAGGATCGTCGTGTTGCTAACTTTAAGAATCGGGTGGATGAAGCCACTGAGCGGGCGGTGGTAGCCTATGCAGTAGAGTATCCGGCACATGGCCAGCATCGAACCAGCAACGAATTACGCAAAAGCGGTATTTATGTATCAGGTAGTGGTGTGCGCTCGATCTGGTTACGCCACCAGCTAGCAAACTTCAAAGATCGCCTTGCTGCACTGGAAACCAAGATCGCCAGTGAAGGCATCATTTTGAATGATGCACAAATCGCAGCATTGGAGAAAAAGAAACAGGATGATATTGCCAGCGGTGAAATAGAAACGATGCACCCTGGTTATTTGGGCGCACAGGACACCTTCTATGTGGAAATCTAAAAGGTGTTGGTCGTATTTATCAGCAAACTTTTATTGATACTTACTCCAAGGTAGTGCATTGCAAGCTCTATACGGCCAAAACATCAATTACTGCAGCCGATATCCTAAATGACAAGGTGCTGCCATTCTATGCGACACAGGGTTTACCCATGTTGCGAATATTAACGGACAGAGGTACGGAGTATTGCGGGCGGGTTGAACAGCATGATTACCAGCTATATTTGGCAATCAATGATATCGACCATACCAAAACAAAAGCCATGTCACCTCAGACCAACGGTATCTGTGAGCGATTCCATAAAACCATCTTACAGGAATTCTATCAAGTGACTTTCCGCAAAAGCTATATCACGATTTGGAGTCACTGCAAAAGGACCTAGACAGCTGGATCGATTATTATAATAATGAAAGAACTCATCAGGGAAAAGTCTGCAATGGAAAAACTCCTATGGAGACTTTGCTCAGTGGGAAAACGATTTGGAACAGCAAAAATCTGAACCAAATCTAATCTGACAGACATCCAATCAATTCGGTAACTGTACGATCTGATCTGAGCTAGTACACCTGATGCTAATTTTCAGGGGTATTGGACGGAATTATCCCGTGGTTGGCATCAACACCTTACGGACATGGTAAAGATTAGCCAAGGCAAACAACAAGTAGAGCTGTTGTGCATTCTTGAACAATCCTCGGTAACGGGTTTTGGTATAACCAAATTGTCTTTTGACAATACGAAACGGATGCTCCACCTTTGCGCGGAGTGAGGCCAGCATGCGATTGAGTACGGCATGTTCTGCGGGCAATTCCTCACCGCGCTTGCGTTTGAATGGCATACCCCAGACAGGCTCTTCCGGCTGTCGTTGTGCTTCCAGATTGCGATCATTACGAGTATAAGCCCGATCACCCAATACAATCGCCTCTTCGCCATGTATCAGTGCATCAATCATGTTGCCATCGGCCACTTTGGCCGTGGTAATTTCCAGGCTATGCACCAGGCCGGAATCGGCATCTACGCCTATGTGTGCTTTTAATCCAAAGTAATAGTTGTTGCCCCTTCTTAGTCGAACTCATCTCGCCATCACGTTTGCGTTGCCGGTTCTTGGTCGATGGTGGGGCCGCTATCAGCGTGGCGTCAACTATCGTACCTTGACGCAGCAATAATCCCTGCTGGGCCAACTGAGCAGTTGTTTCTGCAAACAGGCTTTGTGCCAAGTGATGCTTCTCCAGCAGGTGACGAAATTTGAGGATCGTCGTTTCATCAGGCATGGCATCTTCTCCTGCATCCAGGCCTGCAAATTCACGCAGCATCGGCACATCATGTAACGCTTCTTCCATGCCCGGATCTGAATAACCAAACCATTGTTGCATCATATGAATTCGCAGCATCGCTTCCAGCTCAAATGGCTTGCGTCCTAATCCTGCTACCGGATAGTGCGGCGCGATCCGATTCGTCCACTCTGCCCAAGAAATCACTTGCTCCATTTCTTCGAGAAACTTTTGTCGGCGAGTTACTTTTGGTTTCTTGATAAATAATGGAATCGACAAGCCTAATTGTTTCATCAATGCGCCCCCTTGCAATGGTTACAATCTACCGAATATTCTACAAGTTCTTGAGACTTATTCAGAGTTTCCTTAACTGGCTGGCTTGAACGTTAGTTTGTGATGCAGTAACCCAGATTTTAATCTGAGTTACGTGCAAGCTCCCGTGAAATGGTACTGAAAGAGTGCACGCTATGACGCGTAATCCATTTCCTCCTCGCCTCATCAACATGATTACACTGCTCATTCTTCTGCATTCAACTGCTTGTACCGCTTTCCTCTTTTTTTTCATCTCAATACCTTAACCTCTTTCTGGTATTGCAGTTGATTATTGAGCGCGTTCTGCCTTCCATAAGTGACGCAAATTTTAGGTCACCTTTGGCAGACGAAACTTACTGCGCGTTTACGTTCGGCTCAAGGAGTTGGGAATGTCGATGATTCAATTGCTCGATGCGTTCATGAACTGTACGAGCAGCGGAAAGAAGTTCCCAATTGGGTATTGCTTCATGACTTTCTTCAGTTAGTGCCTTGACCAGAGCATCCAGCGCTGAAGCTGGAGTCAGCGGTTCATCAACGGCCGTGTTTTCGGTCACTGGAGATGCGTTCTCGATGCATTCAGCCAGGTTTTCTAACTGCTGGGCTACACTGTTCCAGAAGCTCCGAATAGCCTCAGAGACCGCCGGAGTCATTTGAGGGCCAGCGTGAAGCAGCAAAAGCTGGAAGAAATTAACGGCGAATAGGGCTTCCTGAGCCTTAGCCAGCCAGGTGGTGAGATCACCGGTAACGCTATCATGGGCATTCTGCCAGCCAGGTTCCAGTGCGACACGGGCTTGCAGTTCGCGGTTCTGGTTGAGCAGCTCCCAGCCTTGCAGCCTGGCTTTGTCGACCGCCTGATGCTTCTCATTAAGATCGGTCAGCTTCTGACCGGCAAGGGCTAGTTCAGCAATACTGCGCAGCAGCCTGGCCAGCGTAGTATTGAGTATCTTGCCTTCGCGCTCTGGCCACAGCGTTGCCGAAATTGTCATATATACGGTGACACCGACCAGTACGCCGATCATGCGGTCGCGAATCTCGGTAATGTCGGTGGTCGGGCCAAAGCTGCCGAGCAGCGCCAGCGCAAAGGAGAATGCCAGTTGAACGCCGGCATAGTTTGTTCGTGGTGAGCCGGCCGCGATCCATGATCCTGCCGCGATGACCGGCAAAGTCAGAGCGAGCAGGCCAACAATGCTGTCCAGGTGCGGTATTATGAAAACCGTGGCCAACAAGCTGGTAATACTGCCGAGGGCGACGCCGACAACACGGGTCAATCCCTTCTGTGCCGCAGCGCCCACGCTTGGCAGCGCAAGGATAATGCAGGTCATCAATGCGGTATGAATGCCTGACCATTGCACTGCCGTGTAGAACACGTAGCAGATCATTGCTGCAAATACCGTCTTCAGCGCAAATTGACCGTAGACCGGGTTGCTGAACGCGTCGGCCGCGAGCATTCCCGTTTTCACTTTCGGCAACTCTGTCGGCGGCGATACATCAGCGTTGGCTACCGCCTGCAGTGCATGCGTCATCTCGCGTAGTAGTCCGTCCAGACGATCCGTAACGGGTCTGTCACCGAAAACTTCCAGAGTGTGTTCGAAGACAGTTCCCGCCGCCACTGCCGCTTCGAGCTTCTGGCATGAGGCATGCAGGTTAGCCAGGCAATCACTTTGGGCGGGAGACAGGGGGCCGGCCGGAAGCTGAGACAAGTGTGCCGCCGCCGTATGCAGACGATCAACTGCAGCGATCCGCATCAGATGACGAGCCTTGTCTCGGCCGTAGGCAGCATCACCCTGAGCGGCGAAAACCAGGTGTCGATGTAGTGTAAGAATGCCGCGCTGCACCGTATCAAGATCGAGCTGAGGAATCTCGTGGCCAGACCGGCGCGCTTCTAGTTGTCGATTGACGTCGCCAAGTTGGCGAAGAATTTCGTCCGTCAGCAGGCGTACAGGCTTGGCTGGCAGCAGCAAAAAATTCACAATGATGGTTATCACAATGGGATAGACCACAGCCACCCAAGACCACAATAATAAGCGGCTAATAATCTCAGGGTCGCTGTTAATATCGGGAAAGCTTTGCCCGTATATAACAATAAGAGCAACCATATAGCCAAGACTCCCAAGCTTGCTAATTCGCATGAAATACATGCCGCAGAAGGCGATAGAGCAGGCTCCGAGAATACGCAGCAAGGGAAAATCGATGGTGAACTTGAGGAGCAGTATCGCTAACGCCACGGCCAGAGTGACGCCGATCACCATGATAATACTCGAGAGCTTGGTCAACACAGTGTTTTCTTGCGCCGTAAAAAATACTATGACCAGTGAAAGCGCCAGGAAAGGAACCTGCAGGGTCATCGAAATAATGATGATCAGCGCGCTGCTTAGCAGGCTCCGCCAAACCATAGCTGTGCGTCCAGGAAACGAGGCCAACTCGTTGCAGATGACAGTACTCAGTTGCATCGTTGTGTCCAGCATCGTTTGGATCGACCGATAGCAAGGGCTTTCACAATACTAACCTCAGCGATCTAGGGTGGACCGATCGGCCCCCATGATCGCCACAGCTGAAGCGCCAATCCGAAAAATAGTTGGATCCGGCTGTTCCACCAGGATGCGTACCGGAAAGCGCTGGGCGACACGTACCCAGTTGATAGAGCGCGGCACACGTGGTAGGCCACTGGTTTCGTCACCGCCATCATCCGGGAAAACGCCGTAGCCAACGGATTCGACGACACCTGCAAAGCGCTTGCTAGGATTACTCAGCACATAGACCTGCGCCGCCTGCCCTGGCTTAATATTATCAAGGTCAGTTTCGCGGAAGTTCGCCACCACGTACCAGCGTCCGGTATTCGCCAGCGTAAATATCGGGCGACCCGCAGCAGCGAAATGACCAAGCGAGGTTTTGAGGTTGATTACGGCACCGTCGAAGGGGGCCTGCACTGTGGCGTACTCCAGATTGAGACGAGCCAGTTCGATTTCCGCTTTTATCACTTCGCGTTTGGCGACCAGAGCATCGACACCACTGACGCCGGCTGTCGCCTTTTGTGCCTCAAGTACGGCAGTACTTAACTGGGATTTAGCGCTGCGTGTGGCTGTACGCGCCTGATGGATTTGCTCGACCGAGATAAAATTCTTACTCAGGAGGGGCTCCAGACGAGAAAGTGTATCGGCAGTTTGCTCGGCTGCGGCGCGTGCCTGTTCTACGCTGGCGCGGGCAGCAGCTGCGCCTAGTTTCTGCGAGTTGACTGAGCGCTGCGTCAGCTTGATTTCATTGTCAAGTGCTTCCAGACTCGCTTCAGCTTTGGCAAGAGCTGCCACGTAAGGACGCGAGTCAATGCGAAAGAGGACATCACCTTTCTTTACAAACTCGTTGTCTTTGACAGCCAACTCAATTATACGTCCGCTCACTTCAGGAGTAACGCTAATAGTGTCGGCATAAGCATAGGCATCGTTGGTACGCGGCGCCGTGTCGATCCACCAGATCACGAAAACAGCAAGGCCAATAGCAATTAGCAGCAGCAAAAGAGTTATTTTACGACCAGCCGAGGCTCGAAGATCCTTGTTTTGTGTCATTGATGTGTTTCTAGGTCAGTTTTTGAAGAAAATTAGCCAGATACTTAGCGCCAGCACACAAGCTAAAGCTGCATAAGCCAGTGGCAAGTTACGAAACTCCAAATGAGCAAACCGGCCGCTGCTTCGCAATACCGCATGGATCAGGCTAGTCATGACAAGGGCACCGACAATGCAAAATAGCCAATCAGGGAAATAGGCACCCAACACTGAGATCGACGGCGTGACGGCACAGCTGCTCAACAGAGCGCAGAGGAAAGTATAGGGAAAATATACAACCTTTTTCATAAGAATCGAATGTATCGGAAGAGGATTTGACTGTCAATCTGACCGGAAAGTCATCCGAAATTGGTAAAATTTGTGTTCGATCAGCAACAAAAAGTGCTGGTTTTGCTTTTTTTACCCTTTACGCAAAAAATATCCAAAGAGGTCGTCAGCATATTCAGGAAATGTACCTAAAAGATGGATTTGGTTCAGACAGATCCGAAAGGATCAAAGACCTGCGCAGACAAACGTGGCGGTTCCTGGACAGGCAAACCCAAATGATCAAGGATTTTAGCAATTGCAGCTTTTCCCAAAATAACGATGATGATTTTCAGAGCTCCGCTATGCTGCAGACAATGCTTAATGCCGATATCGAACACCGGTTTTAACAAGCGTGCCTAACTGATTCATACAGGAACGAGAGAATGCGGTGCATCGTCATTCGCATCGGATAAGCTATTTTTGCCTTACGCCAGTTGTTTTAAAAACGTTTTTCAACAGCCTGTTAGGCGCGAGTGCGCCATGGAAGCGAATGGGGTTGCGCCGACACAGCATGATCGCTTCTCGGTTTGTGCATCACATCGCTTCAATCCGGCCTGTTTGACCAGAAAAGTGGAAATGGCGCGCTGTATAACTTGCAATACCGGTGTAAGTAAGTGTGAATGAGCAGCTAAGGAAATACTGATTAATTAATAACAGTAAACCCTCGGCTTTGTCGGAGGAGTGCTGTTATTAAGGTCTTAAATTAACAGGGCATAATCTGTTAGTTTGGAAAGCTGTTAAGAAACAGTAAATTAAACGATTATTACATTTAAAAAAACAATTCAATGCTTTTGTATTGATATACCTGTGAACAAAACGGCTCTGCTGTTAAGTAAAAATCGTAACACGATTAACCATTGGTATGGTATTTTCAGGAAGATGATATAGGATCAACAGCTTGTCCTTAAAGACAAGCTGTTAGGCAAGGTGAAAGTCTCAATGAAAGTTATTTTTGTGCGAAACGGCAGCGAAGCTATCACATGGGTAAACTCAAACGTGAGCGTAGCACATTAAAACAGTCTGTATTGAGTGCGTTTGAGCAAGATGACAAGGTATATATATACCGAAATAGCGACGGACTGTAAGCGATTGGTTTTACAAGCAGTGATCTTGGCAGGGTCTTAATTGAAAGCGTCATTTATAGTGATACTTAGTGTGGTTGCAATGGTTTATCGATGTGGGATATTCCAAGCATTTTCGTGTATTTCATGGCGATATGAATTTGCTCGGGATGAGTGTTGCCATATCAACGGTATTGAATCGTTTTGGAGTTTTACTAAACGGTGGCTGGCAAAGTTTAATGGCGCGTCGGTTAACTTTGAATTGCATTTAAAAGCATCTGAATTGCGATGAAAAAACAACCTGATGAGCTTGCTAGCGAATTATGGCAACTTATCAGACATTATTAATCTCTGCTAGTCTAGAGTCTTGAGAAAAAACATAATGAAAATAATCAAACTGTGATAAACCCTTTTCTACATAATAAGGTGCTCTCAGTTTTTAGTAAAAAAATGTCCGTCAAAATAGGACAATTCTGATGTGACAATAAGATATCGAATTATCCAGTAATTTTTGATAGACGAATTTGGAGTTAATTCAATGAGAACGAATATAAGGTCTTTTTTATTAATATTTATAATCCTTGCATTGCAAAGTGGTTTTGCTCAATCCGCAGGAGATAGCTCGATCGTTCCTTTGCCGAAGGAAGATCGTCAGGCGATTGAGAATTATTTGGGAAAGGGAGTTGTTGGAGAAGCTATTCCTGCGCCGGCGCTTGCTGATACTACTCGGTATCTAAATTATAATGCCAGCCCCAGAAGCTTTCGCGTCGTGAGCGGACCAAATAAAGGTAAAATGGAGCATCACCAGCTTACTAAGATGAAGCAAGGCACTGAAGGGACTGCCTGGCGATATGACACGGGAGCCAGATTCACTTTTTTCATCACGGCGAAAACTAATGGTGATTACATCGTAACGGGCGCGGTGGATAACGAGGAAGGCGTCATTACCCAGTACTTACCCGGCGAGCCTTTGATGCTGCAAGGACTGACTTCCGGTGAAAAACGCAAAACGACGCATGATATGAAGGTGTATGATCTGAGCAACCCGGACAAACAAACTCACGCGGGTACACTAGACATCGATTACCGCTACGTCGGTGCCTATAAAGTCACGGTACCAGCAGGCACCTTCGATGCGGTTCTAATCAAGTGGACTTTTAAAGGAAAAATAGGTCCTGCCTCACTCAGTGATACTCAGTATAGGTTTTTTGTAGCAGATGTTGGCATCGTTGCAGCCATAGAGCAAATGGATGTTTCGGCCATGCTTATTTATAATAAACAAAGAAAAGTTGCGAGAGTACTGAACGAAAAGCTCAAATCCTGATAAAGTCATCTGGCATGCTGTAGAGACAAACCTGGGACTAAATTATACGTAACACATTAAATTGTATTAGTTCAGATCTAATCGTACAAAGGGCTTGAAATCGAGAGCGTTACCGAGTTTGATATGGGTGTTGAAATTTAAAATCAAACATAAATGGAGGTAACGTTCATGTTGCATACTAATAATCCAATAGAGACTTTTGCGCGGTTATAAATTCAACCAATTATCTAGATGCTATAATTGTGTTTTAAATCAATAGCATTGAAGTAATTAGCATGAGTTTTTCCGAATTTGATGTAACCCGTCGCACCCGGAAAGGGAATTTTCTAAAGCAAATTGATCAATTGATCGACTGGAACTCGCTAGCGAAAGTTATCGCAATTCATTATGCACCGGTATCGGATGCTGCAGGGCGGCCAGCTTATCCGGGATTGCTGCTGTTTAAGATGCTGCTGGTTGGAATCTGGAATGGTGGTTTAAGTGATGAATCGGTAGAAGACATGGCGAACTCAAATCTGCACGTGATGCGGTTTCTGGGGTTGTCACTGGAAGACGATGTACCTGATCATTCGGTGCTATCACGATTCAGAACGCGACTGACGGCAGCAAAAGTATGGGATGGGTTATTGGCAGAAATTAACCAGCAAATCCAAGCTTACGACATCACAGTTAAGAAAGGCTGTTACGTTGATGCGAGCATTACGCAGAGTCCGCGCAAACCTAAAACCAAACCGGCTTATGAAGTCGTCGGTGATTGAGAAGAACGCGATGATGAAACAGATGCGAAGGAAACGATGCGGGTTATTGAAATAACGCAACCGGGTGTAGACACTGAAGCACGCTGGGTCAAAAAAGGTGGTAACTCAGTATTTGGTTATAAGCAGCATACGGTAGTTGATAATAATGGTTTGGTGTTAGCCGTTGAAACGACCGCAGCCAATTGCCATGCCAGCAAGCCGCTGCTGGATCTGCTCGATAAGGCCAATATTCAGGTGGGAACTCACATTCATGCTAACAAAGCCTATAGTAGCCAAAAGCATCGCGATACTTTGAAATCCCGCAGCATTAAAAATGGCATTCAGAATAAAGCCACGAAGAATAATCCACTGTCACCAAGACAATTACAGCGCAATCGCCTCATTACAAAGGCTCGCTATGTGGTAGAACGAACCTTCGGCAGTCAAGCTCGTTGGTTCAATGCCAAAATACTACGTTACTGTGGTCTAGCTAAGGCTCATGCCTGGCACATATTACTCGCGATGGCGTATAACTTGAAAAGACTTCCTAAACTTTTCGTTGAGCGCCAAATGATTACACAAATATAGGGATTATTACGCCCTTACAACCGGGAATGGAATAGTCGATTTAAGGTGATTATTTCCAGCTCACCACAGAAAAAACGCTCAAAACTTACCAATAAATCCAAAATTACACTGGAACAGGAAATTTGCTGGATTTTGTAAGGGTCTCAGAATGTTAATGCTTATGGCAGTCGGCTCAGACAATGGATGGCGAAGTTCCATGGTGTAGCAACACGCTATCTTACGAGTTATTTGGGGTGGCATAGAATGATTGATCGTCTCGGTCAAAATATTACGCCAACGCTTTGTTTCCTGGCATCTCTTGGAAAAATAAGACAGTTTCAACAATTAACTGTAACATAGCCAAATAAAACTATGCTCTAGACTAGCAGACGTAATCTGTTAGTCTAGAAAGATGTTAAGAAACAGTAAATTAAGTAATTATTGCATTAAAAAAATAATTCAATGTTTTTGCATTGATATACCAGCGAATAAAACGGCTCTATTGTTAGGTAAAAATCGTAACACGATTAATCATTGGTATGGCATCTTTAGGAAAAGAATATATGATCATCAGCTTGCGCTTAAAGACAAGCTGTTAGGCAGAGTAGAAGTTGATGAAAGCTATTTTGGGGCGAAACCGCAACGTGGCTATCATGGTACTTGGAAAGGTCTCGATTGAAAGTGTTATTTATAGTGATGGTTGGCGTGGTTACAATGGCTTATTCCAATTACAGATAGAAACAGTAATAATATAGCTTTTACCTTTGGTAGAGGCCATCATGGCACGGAAGGCAAGTGGGACGGAGCAACTTGAGGTAGCGATGGAACGGTTAAAGAAAGCCAAGACTGCGGCAGAACTTCGAGCTGCGCAAGCGATAGTGCTGCCATTGTTGCTAGGTTTGAGTCTGGAGCAGACAGCGCTTGCCATTGGCCGTTCAGTAGGTGTCACCTGCAGAATGCGTACCCGGTATGATCCATCGGCGGGAGAGGAAAAGAAAGCCACGCGCAGCAAACGCGAATTACGTAACCGGGCCAAGGCCAGTCTGGAGCAGGAAGCCAGGATTCTGGATGAAGTGCTGAGTGAGGCTGCTACCGGTGGCGTGGTCATTGTTCCGCCCTTGAAACCGGCGGTTGAAGCTAGGCTGGGCAAGCCACTGGCTTTGTCTACTCTGTACCAAATGTTGGCACGGCATGGCTGGCGCAAACTGGCCCCGGATAAAAGCCATCCACAAGCCGACCCAGCAGCGCGCGAGGCGTGGAAAAAAAACTCCCCGAGCGGCTAACCGAGGAAGTGGCGGCTTTTGCGGTCTCGCGCCCGCTGCGCCTAATGTTTCAGGGTGAAGCGCGTTTCGGCCGCATCAGCGATGTACGGCACTGCTGGGACAAGAAGCCCCATCGTCCCATGGTACGTGCCATGCTGACGCAACAATACACCTACGCCTATGGCGCAGTCAGCCCACTAGATGGGTGATTTGATTCCCTAATTCTGCCCTGGGTGAACGGGGACTGCATGCAACTCTTCATGGATGAAATCGCGGCACGTTACCTGCATGAAAATATCATTATGGTGATGGACGGTGCAGGCTGGCACAAAAGCCAAACCATGAAATTGGCAGAGAATATGCGAATCCTGTTTCTACCACCTTACTCGCCAGAACTCAACCCGCAGGAACATGTATGGGATGAATTGCGGGAAAAATTCTTTCATAACCGCGCCTTCGATAGTCTGGATGCGCTTGAGATACATCTGGAAAGCGCGCTAAAAAGCTTTGAATTAAACCAGGAAACTATGCGCAGCATTGCCGGATGGGATTGGATTATTAATGCTGTTTTAAAATAGAATTGGAATTAGTAGATGTAGGATATTCCAAACATTTTCGTGTATCTCATGATGATAATGAATTTGCTCGGGAAGGACACTGCCATATTAACGGTATCGAATCGTTTTGGAGTTTTACTAAGCGGCGATTGGCAAAGCTTAATGGCGTATCAGTTAACTTTGAGTTGCATCTAAAAGAATCTGAATGGCGATGAAAAAAACAACCTGATGAGCTTGCTAGCGAACTATGGCAACTCATCAAATATTATTAATCTCTGCTAGTCTAGTCGATCCTGAAATATCCACAAGCACTTGATTCTATGCAGCAAAGATCTTTCTTTTGATGAGCATAACGACCAGGAATGTTAAAATAGCATCCTATTTCTGGTCGAAATGGTGATTAAAAATGCTAAGACAGCAGTACGATTCATCAACCGAATTTGTTTGGAACAGATTTGCTGATGCAGTTGGATGTCAATGATCCATTGTTGCAGCTTGCAGACGCGATACCGTGGCAAGAATTTGACGAAGCATTTTCGATTCACTACGCGAAATCGACAGGCGCGCCGAGTAAGCCGATCCGGTTGCTGGTTGGGTTTGATCTTGAAGCAGTTAGAGATTTGGTGACGAATCAGTAGTATTGCAGTGGAAGCGCAATCCTTCTACCAGGCTTTTGCGGCATGAAAGAGTTCCAGCAGAAATTGCCGTGTCATAGCACGGAACTGGTGCATTTTCGTAAGCGCCAGGTGTGCCGGGCATGGAGCGGATTTTTCAGATGAGTGTTGGTTTGCATGGGGAATCGGCACTGGAAGATGTGGTTCATGTTGACACGACAGTGCAAGAGAAGAACATCACACCCGACTGACAGCAACTAGCGATCAAGATTATCAATCGCCTCAACAAGATTGCCAAATCCCATGGTATTTCACAGCGGCGCACTTTCATTAAGCAAGTGAAATCACTGCGCTTGGATATTCGGCACTACCGGCATGTGAAGAAAAGAGCAAAGGCGAAACGCGCGTTGAAGGACTCAGACCATTGCAGGTGTTTTATGCGGAGCTCAGGAGAAAATGCCAATGCTGCCTATTCGAGCACTCCAAAGGATTTTCTACTGTATGAGCGCGTACTGAAACAGAAAATCAAAGACACCACAAAATCATTCCCGCGAACCGCAAGTGTACTGTATCGGCAAGGAAAGACCACAAACAATATGAATACGGCAGCAAGGCATCGATAGCCAGCACAGCGAAGGTAACCTGATTGTTGGGGTTGTCAGTCACGAACAAAACTTGCATGACAGCCACACTACCAGAGATATTGCATCATGTTGAGACTTCGCGCGGGAAAGCGGCCAAGCAAGCTGTATGCGACCGTGGCTACCGTGGCAAACGTGAAGTCAATGGAACGCAAATCGTTCTACCTGGAAGAGCATTAAAACGACACCTACCAAAGAGACAAGAAGCGGAAACAATGCAGAAGGCGCGGCGATTGAACCCATTATCAGCCACCTGAAATCGGATTATCGAATGGCCAGAAATTACCTGAAAGGCCATGGTGATCACATCAATCTGCTAATGGCTGCTACCGCCTGATCAAAACAATGGTGCCATTTTTGGTTTTTCTTCCCGTGGCGAAACTGCAGGCTTCGCAAATTCTTTGATGGAAAAAGATCAAATTGCTCGATTTTGTCTTTATTAACACGCCGCTTTTTGAAACTGCTGATCCATAATAACAATTGATGCAGTTTTTCAGGGTCGACTAGTCTAGAGCCAAAACTAATCTAAATTATGTTCTTGGATAATACGCGTGAGATCTAGCAAGTTAAGTGCACCAGTTTTGTACATAATATGCGATTTATAGATTTCTACAGTACGGTGACTAATCTTCAAGCAAGAAGCAATTTCTTTGTTGGAGAGTCCTTGTATCGCAAGAGCCATTACTTCACGCTCACGCGTAGTCAACTTTGATAAACGCAATGCTATTTCTTCACTACGTATCATAGTGATTATTCTTTTTTCAGCTTCTAAAAGAGCGATATTTATACTAACAAGTAGTTTTTCGCGGATTACTGGTTTAGTCAGGAAATCTAAAGCTCCGGCTTTCATGGCTTTGACACTCATTGGAATGTCGCCATGTCCGGTAAGGAAAATTAAAGGTAATACGATTTTGCGTCGCAACAATTCTTCTTGAAATTGCAAGCCATCTATTAGTGGCATCTGGATATCCACGATAATACAACCCCAAAAAACTGGGCGATAAGCATTTAAAAAAGCCCATGCGCTGGAAAAAGATTGAACATTAAGGCCCACTTGCTCAATCATCATAGTAAGAGAATCTCGAATTGCTACATCGTCATCTATAATAAAAACAGTTGATTTATATGAATTATTCATGACGCGAAAGGTAATGTGAAATGGAATGTGGCACCTGTTCGGGTGTTGCAGTTTACCCAAAGCTGGCCTCCATTGGTTTCAATTAAAGCTCTACTTATAGCAAGCCCCATACCAATTCCGGCTGATTTAGTAGTAAAGAAAGGCTCAAAGATACGATCGACAATTGCAGTATTTAATCCAGGCCCATTATCTTGTATCGTCACTAGTGCCATACGCATGCCAGCTATAATATACATTGTAGTTGTAATCGTTAATGCAGGAAACTTAACGGTGTGCATGGCTTCAATAGCATTTCTAAACAAGTTAATCAGAACTTTTTGAACTTGCGTACAATTACACTGAACATCTGGAAGATCTGGTTGTAAATCTAGTATTAAATTAAACTCAGCATAATAATCGTGACTTACAATCTTCAATGCGTCGTTAATAATATCATTGAGACTTAATCTTTTTGTAACCAACCTTCCCTTTTGTAAAAAAGCCATTAGCTCGTGTAAGCTCTTTCCAGCGCGCTGCGCCTGCCCGACGCAGCCTTCTAGTGCTCGCTTTAAGTTATCTGAGCTAGGAAAACTATTATGTAGCTCATGTAGCGCTACTTCGCCGTAGGCAGAAACTGCTGCAAGTGGTTGGTTGAGTTCATGAGCGATCGCAGAAGCAGTGAGTGCAGCCACCTGTTGCTTGAATATGCTTTCTGTTTCATCGCGTTGTATCTGTAGCTTTTTCTGCAAATTTTTTTGATCGGTTACATCTCTAGTAACGCCTACTAGCCTAGCGGGTTGTCCATCTTCAAAATATATCCTTCCTCTCGCCGATATCCAGCGTGTAATATTGTTAACGGGATTGATGACACGATATTCTGCTTTGAATTCACCATTGCCGGCTGGGTCCATCGCGTGATTGATAGTAGATTCTCTGGAGGCACGATCTTCCGGATGTATTGCAGCGATGAATTCATCATAACTTACGGCTCTGCTTGTATGCTTGCTCCATAACATACTCATTTGTTCATCCCAGTAGACCATATTATGTTTGAAGTCATAGTCAAAAATACCCAATCCTGCTGCTTGCTTAGCTAGGCGCAGGCGCTCTTCACTGGCGCGAAGTGCTTTTTCGGCCTGTATCCGGCGATCAGCTATGTTGAATATAATAAGAATATATGGTTTCTGTTCCGTTTCAATGGTACTGAAGCTAGCATCTAGTAATCTTTCTTGGCGATTATGATCTTGTGCAATAAATTCATTATTAGTACATATCAAGTGCTTAGTTTTCTTGTTAAAAAAAGAGATTGATAGTAGCGGTACTGTTTGCGATATCTTGGAACTATCAGAAATTCGATATTTTGGCTTTCGAGCTCATTCTTACTATAACCGAATAAGCGTTGTGCCACTGGATTGGCTCGAACGATTTGCCCCGAGTCATCTGTCAGCAACATCGCATCTACTGCTATATCAAAAAAGGCTTGGAAGCTTAATCGCTTGAGTTCATAAGTCACATTGAATTCCTCTACCTAAAAACACCTCGCACTTTGCAGTTTACGATAAAAAATAATCTATTTCTATAAATCAGCAAATACCTAAGTATTTAACCATAGGTATTTATACGAATACTGCAGATTATCTTTCTTATGTAATATTTCTACGTGAGTGAATAAAGAATACTCATTGAAACTTATTTTTTAGTCGCAAAGAGGATTTAGAGAATATTCCAAGATGATAATTTTAAGATAATAAGAAAATTTCTTATCTCGATGCGTATTTCTAAGTAATCAAATAAAACCCGATTTATTTTTATTAATAGTCCCAGCTTATTGCAATTATATGGCTAGAAAGTGACCCAATTTTAAGAATCGTGTTAGGGGAATTGGTTTAGTAACAGAAAAGGAGCTAAATAAATGATAGATATTTTTTGTAACCACAAAGTTTTATTTCAAGTGATATGTAAATTAATTAATTTTACTCATTCAAATAATCTAATAAATAGGAAAATATAGTTATGTCACTTACTAGTCTTCTCGTACCAGCGATATTATTTTTCGCTCTCGGCATGTTTGCCTGTGTGAGTAAATCTGATCTGAAATTTCCGCCTGATATGCATAAGATGATTGTGATCTATTTGCTGATTGGTATCGGACTCCATGGTGGTAAAGAGCTTGCTGCGTCAAATTTAGCGGATGCTATTCCTGCTGTGTGGGCAGCGTTTGGATTTGGCATTGGACTGCCTATCGTTGCCTATATTATCTTGAGAGGGCTTGGGAAAATTGACCCTCTGAACGCTGCAGCTATTTCCGCACATTATGGCTCGGTAAGTGCTGGAACCTATATGACTGCAGTGGCTTTCCTGGCAGGTATTGGTGTGACATATGAGGCCTACCCCGTAATTATGTTGGCAATTATGGAATCACCAGCAATCATGATTGGATTGGTACTTGCCGGTTACTCCCGGAGAATTTTAGGTGAAAAAGCCAATACAGAGAGAGGTGCAACAAAAAAGGGAATGATGAAGCATTTATTAATAGAAGCTTTTACTAATGGAAGTATTTTGCTGTTATTTGGTTCTATGGCAATCGGTGCTGTGATTTCAGAGCCTAGCTATCATAAGATTGAACCATTCTTTGAGCTTATCTTTATGGGGGCGTTATGTATATTCTTGTGCGATATGGGGATGGAGGCGGGTAAAAGATTATCTGAATTCAAATCAGTGGGAGTTTTCCTTGTTTGTTTCGGTATTGCTATGCCGTTAATTGGCGCAGCATGTGGGCTATTTGTGGGGCATTTTCTTCTGGGTTATTCGATAGGTGGTGTTACATTAGTAACAGTATTAGCTGCCAGTTGTTCATATATTGCGGTTCCTCCAGCAATGAGACTAGCGGTTCCAGAAGCTAATCCATCTTTCTATTTGACTTTATCACTTGGAGTAACTTTCCCTTTTAATATAGTAGTAGGTATCCCTATCTATTATGCAATAGCTCAGTATTTAAATGAAACTTACTAGCTTTGGTAACAAAAATGTTGTATCACAAGTTTATAAAGGGAAGTGGAAAATAATTGCGAGATATTTGGTATTGGCAAGTAGTATCCAAATATACTACTAATGTCAAATATCTCAAAAATTTAATTACTAAGAATTGGATATAGTTTTATGTATTTACTAAAGAGTCCTAGATTACTCTAGACCACTTAAAAGTTTGAGAATTTTTTAAGTATATAAATTTTTTTTGAGAGGAAATTATGGCATTAGGGCCCGAGATTTTAAAGAAAATGAAACGTATTGAAATTGTTACTGACGAGAACTGTCTTGAGAGATTAATTGAATTACTTCGACATGCCAATGTGCGCGGTTATACCGTAATAAAAGGTGCGGGAGGATTGGGGTCAACTGGTGAGCGAGATCCATATGCCTTTGCTTTAAGGCAATCCAATTCATTTTTAGTACTGACATGTGAAGAAGCTCAGGCTGAAAAGATTATTCTCACAATACAACCAGAATTAAAAAATTTTGGAGGTATGTGTACGGTGTCTGATTGCGAGTGGGTTTTAGGACCGCAAGTCTCTTATTGATATCCAGCAGTTAAGAAAATAAATTTAATAGAAATTAGTTTTTGATTTTTTACTTAGCCTCGATTGAAACTTGTTTCGATCGAGGTTGCTGTTTTTATGTTGAACTTGCGATTCCCTGTGGTCTTGCCAGGGGGATCTAATTAGTCGACCCTGAAAAACTGCATCAATTGTTATTATGGATCAGCAGTTTCAAAAGGCGGCGTGTTAATAAAGACAAAATCGAGCAATTTGATCTTTTTCCATCAAAGAATTTGCGAAGCCTGCAGTTTTCGCCACGGGAAGAAAAACCAAAAAATGGCCAATAGCCATTGTTTTAGATTCCAGGCGGTAGCAGCCATTAGCAGATTGATGTGTATTAGTTCCGATCTGATCTGACACATCACTTGCAAAAGTGAGAGTTATCGGTTTTGATAAAGGTATCGAATCTTAATCAAAACAAAAGAGGTAACTCTCAATGACACATACTAACAATCGTATTATTAAACACAAAGCTGGATTATTAAATTTGGCAGAAGAATTGGGTAATGTATCCAGGGCCTGTAAAGTCATGGGCGTCTCACGGGATACGTTTTATCGCTATCAAGACCTTGTTGAACATGGTGGTCTTGATGCGCTGATAGACAAGGATCGAAGAGCCCCAAATATCAAGAACCGTGTTGATGAAGCGACCGAACGAGCAGTCATAGGTTATGCAATTGCGCAGCCTGCACATGGGCAGCATCGAACCAGCAATGAGCTTCGTAAGAAAAGTGTATTTGTATCGGGTAGTGGCGTGCGCTCTATTTAGCTACGTCATAACCTGGAGAATTTTAAAAAAGCGCTTAAAAGCACTCGAAGACAAGGTGGCTAATGACGGCATTATTCTTAGTGATGCGCAAGTTGCGGCCCTTGAAAAGAAGAGACACGACGATGAAGCCTGCGGTGAAATAGAAACGGCACATCCAGGCTATCTAGGCTCACAAGATACGTTTTATGTCGGGAACCTCAAGGGCGTTGGCCGTGTTTATCAACAAACGTTTATCGATACCTACAGCAAAATAGCCTTTGCCAAACTCTATACAACCAAAACACCGATTACAGCAACTGACTTACTCAATGATAAAGTATTGCCATACTTTGAACACTACGAACTACCCATGTTGCGTATCTTAACGGATAGGGGTACAGAGTATTGCGGTCGTGTTGAACAGCATGATTACCAGCTATATTTGGCGATTAATGATATTGATCATACAAAAACAAAAGCCATGTCGCCGCAAACAAACGGGATCTGTGAACGATTCCACAAAACGATTTTGAATGAGTTTTATCAAATCACATTCAGGAAGAAACTTTATTCAACTATGGAGGAACTACAGAAAGATCTAGACGAATGGATGGAATACTATAACAATGAACGAACTCATCAAGGAAAATGCGCTGTGGACGAACACCATTGGATACATTACTTGATGGCAAATCAATTTGGGCGGAAAAAAATTTAGCTCAAATCTAAACTGACAGACACCTAAAAAAACTGGTAACTGTCAGATCAGGTCTAAGCTAGTACACCTGAAACGTTATATTGTTCGCGAGCTATATCCGATTATTCTCGCTGACTTGTCAGACGCAGCTACAATTACTTGACATAGGAGCGTCAACGCCGTGTCGGAAAGCTTCTTCCATACCTTAAAAACCGAATTGATCCATCATCAAACGTTTCATTCTCGCGAAGAAGCCAAACAGGCTGTGTTTGAATATATCGAAGTGTTTTACAACCGGGAGCGATTACATTCAGCTAATGGATATATATCGCCCGTTGACTTCGTTTTCAACAATTAACTGTAACATAGCCTTTATTTTTTACTGCCATGGCTAATATATTGTTTCCTCATTTTCATTTTTTCCTTTAATCAAGATTATTTTCTCTTAACTGGGATGTCTGAGTCTATTAGTTCACAGCATAATGTTTTTTCTGTATTGTTTTGAATATCTTATCTTACAAATAAGGGATTACCCTTAAGTGTTCATCCGGATTTTTCCACCATACATATCCAAGTATATTTAAATAAAGATTTAGTTTTTTTTTAACTTGGCATGACTAAATAGAGGAGTAGATCTGTATGATCCGAAAGAAAATTAGTACTGCCTATAGAATGATTCTATTGACGGTAGGGTTTTTATCGGGTAATTATTTGCTTGCATCTGCGACAAAAGATGCGGAAGTGAAAAAATTCGATCAAGCACCGATTACGGATACGAAAAAAAAAGCACCCAATGAAACATTGATTTTTTCGCAAAATACTGCCACTAACGGTTCAAAACCATTTACCACAACCGAATCACCGGGGAAAACACGGTTTGACTTTGATAATCTGACTAAACTTATGGAGGAGCATAAAACACCGCTTTCAGCTTTTACTCCAGATTGGCTTAATATAGCGATAGAGCATCGAACGCGCTACGATTTGTATGATAATGGTTTTACTCGAGCTATCCCTGGTTTTAATGATCAAGTTCATCAACGTACCAGGTTCTTGATGGAAGTTCTTAATATAATAGATCCACTCAAATTTACATTGGAGCTTACCGACATACGGGCACCACTAGCTAATTTTAATCAGCAACACTCTCCTATCTTCGCCAATCATTTTGATTTTACTCAACTTCATCTTGGTTTAATATCCAAAGATTTTTTAGGGACAGGATATGCTACAAAGTTTGAAGTTGGGCGTTTGATTATGGATTTTGGTCAAGCACGTCTGATTGGTGGACATCGGTGGGGTACCTTTACTCCTACTTTTGATGGCATGCTATTGACGGTAGGTAATGAACAGGAGAAATGGGGATTACGTGTATTTGGTACTCGTCCGGTTAATCGTGAACCCACTTCACTCGATTGGAATACCCCAGCAACATATTTTTCTGGCGCGCAAATTACTAATCGCGATATATCGTGGGCTAATGTGGATACATATTTTTTCCAACTAAATGAAGGTAACAAGCTAAGGAAACGTAATTTATCAACGACTGGTTTTCGGCTGTTCGCTCAACCTGCTACCGGTAAATTTGATTATGAGATTGAATCAATGTATCAGTTTGGTGACACTAATGATAAAAACGTTTTTGCACATCGTCATCACGGTGAAATTGGTTATTCTTTTAAAACAGCAATGCCTTTCCGGTTGATTTATTTGTTTGATTACTCTTCCGGAGATCGTGACCCTGACAAAAATTTTGATATTTTGTATGCAAAAAGACGGGTGGAATATGGACCAACTGGTATGTTTGGACCATTTTTCCCTTCCAATCTTATCTCACCTGTAGGTTTTCGTGCGACTCTAATCCCTGTATCATCAGTCAGGTTAATGATGTCACATCGCGCGTATTGGCTTGCTAATAAGCATGGTGCCTATGTTGGTAGTGGCTTACAAGACCCGACTGGTAGAGCAGGGAGTTTCTTGGGTAGTATGCTTGATGTCAGTGTTGGTTGGGACCCACAATGGAGTTATTGGAAACGTGTAAGTTTTGATGTTGGCTATAGCCATATATTCAAAGGTGATTATTTTGATAAAGTGCAACAAAGCCCCGGCTCTGCTGATACTAATTACGGATATATGATGACAACCATCAAATTCTAACGTGTTGTAAGCACTGCGATATATTTATTGAGACCCCTGTAAAATCCAGCAAATTTCCTGTTCCAGTGTAATTCTGGATTTATTGGTAATTTTTTGAGCGTTTTTTAGCTATTTTTCTGTATACGGGCACTTGTTCTTTTGAGGTACCTTTCTTGATGGCTTTGCCGCCACGCTTGCGTGCAGACCTGGGCAATCAACGCTGCCCTTTAAAAGACTCCAGGAAATAGGTTTCATCGGCTTCGACAGTACCATTCATTTCAAACTTTTTCGCAGTTTGTCTTGCTGATTACGGTTCATGCGTTCAATCGATTTTAGCCAGGCTTTAAATTCCGTTGTTTTCACTATGCACACCTCTATTTTTATATCTCAATGCACATTGGACAACCAATTCAATAATTAGTCGACCCTGAAAAACTGCATCAATTGTTATTATGGATCAGCAGTTTCAAAAGGCAGCGTGTTAATAAAGACAAAATCGAGCAATTTGATCTTTTTCCATCAAAGAATTGGCGAAGCCTGCAGTTTTCGCCACGGGAAGAAAAACCAAAAAAAATAGCCAATAGCCATTGTTTTAGATTCCAGGCGGTAGCCATTGGCTGTACTAGCTCAGATCAGATCGTACAGTTACCGAATTGATTGGATGTCTGTCAGATTAGATTTTATCTCCAGAAAACCCGGGGCGATTCACAGATTCCAACCAGCAGCATCTTAAACAGCAGCAACCCACAATAGGCCGGACGGCCTGCTGCATCTGACACCGGTGCATAATGAGCTACAATCACTTTTTCTATCGAATCTCAGTCGATCAATTGATCAATTTGATTCAAGAAATTCCCTTTCCGGGTGCGACACACTACATCGTATTCTGAAAAACTCATACTTATTACTTCAATGCTATTGATTTAAAACACAATTATAGCATCTAGATGATTGGTTGAATTTATAACCGCGCAAAAGTCTCATTACATATTAGCAGATGAATGGCCTTGATTTTGCAGATATTGCCGTTTTCTCTTCGTTGGGATTATTTATTGCACCGCTGCTTGTCTTTTGGGTTGGTCGTTATGTAGTAGGTATCCGATGGTTGCCGGAATCAGAAAATGAGCATGTTTCCTCAGGGCTGCTTGATGCTGCTATCTTTGGGTTGCTGGGACTGCTTATTGCCTTTACCTTTTCCGGAACTGCCTTACGCTTTGATGAGCGACGGGAATTGGTCGTCCATGAGACTAATGCTATTGAAACAGCTTACCTCCGGCTGAATTTGCTGTCTACCGAAACACAGCCGGAGCTACGTACGTTGCTCAGACAATACTTGGATGCACGTTCGGAAGTTTATCGGAGGTATATCTGATATGGACTCCGTGCAAGCTGCTTTGGAACAGGTGAATGTGCTTATTCGAGGACGTAGTTTAACTCATGCGGCGGTATTTTCCGTCATGAATGTTACATAAATTGATATGCGCCCTTACCCTTACTTGCCCTTGGGTTAATAGTCGGTTGAAGGCGATGCTCTTCCCATCCACTTTACCTATCGTAGTGGTGTAAATTCTATTTCGCGTTATGGGATGAATGACAAATCATCTGATCTCACACAAAAAATGGGGAAAATAGGCCCCAAACCAATATTTTTGTTGCTGATCGGACACACATTTTGCCAATTTGGGATGTTTTCCGGTCAGTTTGACAACTAAGCCCTTTCTCGGTACATTCGTTTCTTATGAAGAAAGGCATTTATTTTTCCTATACGCGGAGCGCGTTGAACATGTATGCTTCGTTGCCCGTCCTCGAAAGAGATCCAGGCAGCGCCCTGCTGATGGGCGGTGACGTTTTGAGCGACGGTCGAATGCTCGACCGATTAGTGCGATCGACCCGTCCGGGCACTCCCCTGATCGACCGCGAATATTCGACGGCTAATGATGATCCTGTGTTGATTTCACTACGAGACAATTTGGCATTGGAATATGTGAGCGGCAGCCCCTGGATCGAGATTGGTTTTCCGGAGGAGTTTACGTATGCAAACAATGTCATTCTTCCCGCTTTGCAAGCGAAGCCGTGAAATCTTGGAAGTGTCATTTCGAATCAGGTCTCGCCGCCTATAGGGTCGCTGAGTACCCTTTTTAATGATTTGAGGACATATCGCGCGAATTGAAAAATAAAGTCTACATTTTAGGAGCGGGAGGCATTGGCGTCGCCCTCGCTTGGTCACTAGTGCGCGCGAACTGGGATGTCACGGTAATCGACGTAGATGCGCGCAAAGTAGAATGTGGAAGTAAGGAAGGCTTGACGGTTGTCGGCTTCGGAACTGAGCATCCTACGTTCATTTCTTTCAATGAATGGACGGTCCCGCAAGACGAACTGATACTGCTTTGTACCAAAACATACGATAACCCTGCTGTTTTAGCCCGTCTACAAAATGCTTCTCGTCTGGTTCCTGTTCAAAACGGCTTCGACCCGGAACTGGATCGAAGAGATCATCCTGGCGAGGGGATTGCCTCGTTCGTGTCGGAATGTCCGCGAGATCGCCCGGTCACCCGGATTACGCGTCCTGGTTGCCTGCATCTTGGCCCGCGTCGCGCTGTGACTGCGGTGGAGCTTGAGGATTTAAAGTTTCTGGCTGCGTCGCTCTCAATTGGGAAGCTATTTCCGGTTCAGTTCGTGGAAGACATTTATCCATTCAAGGCGGCGAAACTGATGTACAACGCAGCTATTTCTCCCTTGGCCGGAGCGGCCGGCGTGGACAACGGCGAACTGTTGAGTGATCCGCTCGCGAAGCGACTTTTTTTTGCGCTGTTGCAGGAGAACTATTCGATCTTTCGGCACGCTCGCGTGCCGCTCGCTCGCATTGGGCCGTTCCACCCGGATACCGTCGCGCGGATTTTGCACACTCCATTGCTCCCCTCGGTGATGGCTGTTTTCTTTCGCCCGTCGCTGCGAGGCACGTATTGTTCAATGGCGCCCGACATGGTTACAGGACGTACGGAAATCGAGGCATATAATGGGCATTTGATCCGACTGGCAGGAACCTATCCATGTCCGCTAAACCGGGCAGCATTTTCATTGATAAACGATATCGTGAATGATCGACTAAAGCTCCATCGAGACAATCTGCACCGGATGGAAAAGGCTTTAACGAGCAGTTCTTCATGTTAAATCTTGTTACTGGAGGTGCGGGATTCCTTGGCTCGCATTTGGTTTTGCGATTACTGGCGAACGGCTCCCAGGTGCGAGTGCTTGAACACCCATCGGCCGCTGTGGAACATCTGCCTCTTGATCGTATCGAACTGATCCGAGGTGACATTCGGGATGTGGCGGCGGTACAAGAGGCGACACGTGGCTGTCATACCGTGTACCATTTGGCCGCTGATCCAAACCTTTGGCGTCGGGATCGTACGGAGTACGATGCAATCAATCACCTAGGAGCGGTCAACGTCATGCGCGCCGCCTTGGATAACGGTGCGCAAAAAATTTTGCACACTAGCACCGAAAGTATCCTGAGTGCTCCGCACTTTAATGGTGGGGCCGTTGAAAATCTTCGCTTGAAGGAACACGACATGCTTGGTCCTTATTGTCTCAGCAAGTTTCGGGCTGAAGAAGCTATTCATCGGATGGTGGGTGAGGGAGCGCCGATCGTGATGGTCACTCCCACGTTGCCAGTCGGCCCCGGAGACCTCAACCAAACACCGCTTACACGAATGATTGTCGCATTCTGTCGTGGTAAGCTGCCGGCTTACCTGGACTGTCGCTTCAACCTGATTGATGCCAGAGACATTGCCATCGGCATGGTTTTGGCAATCGAACGAGGCCGCCCTGGCATTCGCTATTTACTCGGAGCTGAAAACCACCGGCTATACGACTGGCTTCGAATTCTTGGAGAACAGGTTGGACGAACCCCTCCACCCTGGCGAGTGCCTTACACCGTGGCGTTGGGTGTCGCCCATTGCAGCGAACTGTGGGCGGATTACGTGTCGGGAAAGTGCCGATGACGACGCGAACGGGAGTGCGACTCACGCGCCGCTGCATGTTTTTTGATCCATCCGTCAGCCTATCCGAACTCGGACTAAAGCCTCGTTCGATCCAGGAGTCCGCGCGGGATGCGGTGGCTTGGTACAGGAAGCAAGGCTGGATTTAGCTGCCATTTGCAGTGCTTTCTAGAACTGTTGCAGCACAAGAATCAGAACTATGGATCTCTGGAAAAGCCCAATAACAGACTATTCCTTGGTTCCATAGAGTCGCAAAATCTCTTTTGATCAAGTGGCATTAGGTGTGTTCTTTTGTGTATATTCATGTCTACATCCTCTCAAAAAGTTGTAAACAACGCTAATAAAAATAACAGCTTAGGATTTTTACCTAACGCGACTAACTTTACTATCTGTTGCTGAAATTCTGCTGAGTATACAGATTTATAATTTTGAGCCATCTCTTATCTTCTCTGAACTTGAACATAATATGCCCGCTCAAAGAGGGCAACTCCAAAGCGCGCAAATAGCTATCACCTCGTTTACGGATAACAAGCAAGATTCGTTTACCTTCGCTTGAATATTGCTTGAGAACCAAACCTAACGATTCTCACATGTTATAATCTTCCAGAGAGTTTAGCGCTTGCTAATTTTCATAAATTCGAACACTTATAGGGTTTCCAAGCGTTTTGAAAGATCAATCAATTAATTATACCTATGAAGGAGGTTTCTCATGAAATCCGTCATCAGCATTATCGTCGCTGGGTCAATTCTGTTTACTTTACCAGCGTTCTCGCAGACCGCAAGTAATGCCAATGGCAACATGGAAATCCTGATGCAAAAGATCAAGGCAGATAAAAAACTGTTGGTCGCTACTAACATGGATTTGACCGATGCAGAAGGTAAAGCCTTTTGGCCGTTGTATGATGCATACCAGAGCGAGCTCCTGAAAATAGATGAGCAACTCGGCAAAATCATTGAAAACTATGCCGCTGCGTACAACCAAGGTACGGGGGGGATTTCAAACGATATGGCAAGAATGCTGATTAATGAGGTGATTTCGATTGAAGAGCATGAAGTGAAGCTGAAGCGTATCTTTCTAAAAAAGATCGGCGCGGTGTTATCATCGGCCAAAACGGCTCGCTATATTCAGATTGAAGGCAAGATCAGAGCTGCGCTGAAGTATGAGCTTGCACAAGAGGTTCCCCTAGTGTACGAATCCACTGGTTTAAAGATGTAATTGTGCTGCGGCAAGATCCACGGGAAGGGCTCTTGATTTGAAAGTGATATACGGAGAGAGTCAACCGTAATCAGAGTTAGTAATTATTTTGAAAATCATGCCAGTTGATCGTCTGCGGCATTGCATTCTTTAGCATCGTAGTAAAAATCGTGAGGAACTTTTATATACAGGTGACTCCTCAACTTTTTTTGATTCCCCTACCTGGCAGAGCTATTATTAGAACACCAGGCTTACTAAATTCTGCGTAAGCATCAGTCAAAAACAGATCTCACCCCCTTTTCCTCTATTCAACCCGTTTCAAGTGATTGGATTGCGGCCGACTATTATACGAGGAAACTTGCTTGTACAATCTCACGGCTCGTCATTGGACATCAGGGCTTTCAAACAGCTAAGGTCGATCACTTTGATGCGATGACCATCGCATCAAAGTGATCGTGACCATGGTGAAGATATTGAAGATCGTTTCTTCAGTCGCTTCGATCGTGGCGGTGATCATGAGATCATGAGATTTAGATGACTATTTGGAAACATAAACTCAACAAAGGCTTGCTGTGGCATACTGATCGGGGTAGTCAATACGTCGCAGGAAGCCATCGGTAATTACTAAAGCAGCATGACCATTCGGCAAAGTATGATACCGGAAGAAGGGCAACTGCTGGGAACGTCAATACCGTGTTGGATAGCTTCTTCCATACCATGAAAATTAAATTGACTCATCATCAAAACGTTCCATTCTCGGAAAGAAGCTAAATCGACTATGCTTGAGTATATCGAGGTGTTTTACAACCGAGAGCGATTGCATTCAGCCAATGGATATATATTGCCCCTTGACTTTGAGTTGCAGCAAAATGTTGTTTAACTTTGTATCCGAAAAAGTGTTGATATATCACTGATAGCATAAAACTGCTCACTCACTGAAAAACGAAAAACAGGGGGGAATCTCAGTTTGACATTCCATTTTATTTCCAGTACTTTCATTTCTTATAAAAAAGTGTGTTTATTTTTCCTATATGCGGCCGGATCAGCGATTCCATCATACCTAAAATGAAATTTCAATGACTTAATCGTGCAAGAAGTACCAGACTTAATCGCTTGTGAAGAATGCGATGCGGTTTACCGCAAATTAGTGTTGAATAATAACGAAGTGGCGTTTTGCAACTGTTGTGGCGCTGAACTGGAGCGTGAAGTGGATTCTCGCAGTCGACGTGTTTTGCCACTGACGATTGCCGGTTTGTTCATGTATATTATTGCCAATGTCTTCCCAATAGTTGAAATGGAATTCAAAGGTATTGCTAGCCAAACGACGTTGATAGGCTCGGTATTATCGTTAAATTCCGAAGGCATGCCTGTGGCGGCATTTCTGGTGCTGACTACAACAATTTTGTTTCCATTGATGCAACTTTTGGGTCTGATTTATTTGCTGACCTCAATAAATAGCGTTGAGCGCCCGCGTACATTCAGCCTATTCGTACGCATGATTCAAACCTTGAGACCATGGATGATGGTGGAGGTATTTCTGCTTGGCGTGATTATCACCTTTGTCAAATTGACCAATATGGCAACTGTAGTGCCTGGAATCGCGCTGTGGGCGTTTGGCGCCCTCACATTTCTTGTCGCATCGGTATTTTCATTTAATCCTCGATATATCTGGCGGATGTCTTCACTTAAGAAGTGGGAGGAAAAACATGTCCGCAAGTAGAGCTGCTTTATTAGTCGATAAGTCTGCAAGGATCGAGCGGTGCAGACCAACCGCAGCCGGAATGGGCATGGTATTGTGTCATTATTGTGCCACTTTGTGGAAAGATGTTAAAGCCCATGACTATTGCAGACGTTGCGGCGCAAAGCTGCATACGCGAAAACCTGACAGTTTCAACCGGACTTGGGCTTTGCTGATTGCCGCCTGCATCATGTATGTTCCCGCAAATATATTGCCGGTCATGATTACTACCTCTTTGCTGGGGGAGAAGCAGCAAGACACCATTATGAGCGGCATCATTTATTTCTGGGTTTCTGGTTCATGGGTATTAGCGATTATTGTTTTTATTGCCAGTTTTCTGGTGCCCTTATTCAAGTTGGTGGTCTTGGCTCTTCTATTGATAACGGCTCGGCGACACAGTGATTGGCGTCTTCTGCAACGGGCAAAACTTTACCGACTTGTTGAATTGACTGGCCGCTGGTCAATGCTAGACGTTTTCGTCGTTACACTGTTAGCTGGACTCGTACAAATTAAAGGTTTTGCCACCATCCAAGCTGGGATGGGTATCGCTGCTTTTGCTGCTGTGGTGGTCTTGACCATGCTTGCTTCGCTCAGTTTCGATCCACGCTTGACGTGGGATCGTTACTGAACACGAACTCGGGAAATCTGTATGAACGAAGAAGAAATAGGAAAAATAGGAGATTCAATGGAATTCATACCCACACCTAAGAAGGTGCGTGAGCGAGACTGGATTCCTTCATTAATCTGGCTGATTCCTATACTTGCCGCAGTTATCGGTATTTCGCTCGCGGTTAAGACCTGGATGCAGCGTGGACCTGAAATCACTATTGTATTTAACTCCGCCGAAGGACTCGAAACGGGCAAGACTAAAGTAAAGTATAAGGAAGTTGAAATTGGCACAGTGCAATCCATCATGCTTAGTGAAGATCATTCTCAAGTTCTAGTAACCGCTCTATTGAAGAGGGAAGCCGAAGATTTTACTGCAACGGACAGTCGCTTTTGGGTCGTGCGTCCACGTGTTGCCGCTTCCGGTATCTCCGGGTTGAGCACTTTGCTGTCCGGCGCTTACATCGGGGCTGACGCCGGCATTGCAACGGAGAGAACAGACAAATTTACCGGATTGGAGGTACCTCCAATCGTTACGCGCGACAATTCCGGCAAACAATATGTTTTACGTGCCGACGATCTTGGTTCGCTGGATATTGGTTCCCCTGTTTATTACCGTCGAGTCAAAGTGGGACAGGTAACTGCATTCGATCTGAATGACGATGGCAAAGGCGTTACCATACGTATATTTATTAATGATCCTTATGATAAGTTTGTCGGCATTAATACGCGCTTCTGGCATGCCAGTGGTTTTGATGTGCAGATTAACGCCGGTGGCCTCACGCTAAATACGCAATCACTGGTGACTATTGTGCTCGGTGGTCTTGCGTTTCAGTCACCGGAAAATCCTGGTCCTTCCGCCAATGAGAACACCGCTTTTGTTCTGGCGGAAAATCAGACCAACGCGTTAAAAGAAGAGGATGGTGAAGTAGAGACTATATTGCTTAATTTCGAACAATCCGTGCGAGGGTTGGTGCCTGGCGCTGAAGTGAGTTTCCGCGGACTGCAAATGGGACATGTTAAATCAATTGGTGTCCAATATGATCCCGAGCGGAAAGAGTTCCGTATGCCGGTTCTGGTGGAAGTTTATCCCGGGCGTCTGGGTCAAAATTTTATCGAAGACCGGAGGAGCAAGTATACACCGCAACAGCATTTGCAACTCATGATCGACCGTGGTTTACGTGCGCAATTACGAACCGGCAATTTCCTTACCGGGCAGCTTTATATCGCTTTTGATTTTTTTCCTAAGACTAAAACGGCTACTCCGGTAAAGAAAGGTGTTGTCGCAAACGTGACTGGCATAAGTGCTTCTAGCGGATTGATGCAATTGCCAACCGTTCCCAACAGCATCGATGAATTTCAAACACAGGCTTCGGAGATTATGCTTAAGCTAAATAAGGTACCATTCGATCAAATCGGTAACGAGTTGCAGCAATCACTGAAAGCACTGAGGCACACACTGAACAATGTCAGTCAATTGATGAAGAAATTGAACAACGATGTGGCTCCCGAAATTACCGTGGCAATCAAAGATGTCCAGAAAACGTTAAATGCTGCGGAGCGTATGCTATCTGAAGATGCTCCGTTACAGCAGGATTTGCGTCAGACATTGCAGGAATTAACGCGTGCGGCCACTTCACTGAGAATTCTGACGGATTATCTCGAGCACCATCCTGAATCCGTGATTCGAGGTAAACGGGAGAATAAACAATGATACTTATTCCACGTTGCATAGTTTGTGTGATGGTGGCGGCATTACTAACTGTTGGTTGTGCATCCGTTCCGGCAACGCGATTTTATACGCTGTCGGTTCCAGCTGAGTCATCCGGGATGAAGGACGCACCACGGCTTCCGCCATCGTCCAAGCCAATTTTTATTAAAGTTATGCCGGTTAATGTGCCGGAACGACTTGCTCGTCCCCAACTGGTTGTACGTCTGCCGGGTTCAAAGCAGGAAACACAGCTTTCAATACTTGAACAGGACCGCTGGTCATCGCATTTTAATTACGAATTGCGCGACGCATTCACCACCAGCATAGCTTACCAAACCGGAGCAATAAGCGAAACACGCGGAATACCTACAGCTGATCAGCATAACTATCGTATTACGATTGAGCTTAGCCAATTCGATGCAATCGTCGGCGAAAAGGTGCAGGCCAGGTTCGGCTGGACGATTACGCGCTCTGCCGATGGCCGTAACACGGCCTGCTATTCAGTAATTTCAGAGCCGGTTGGCGAAGGCATCGTTGGCGTTGTAAAAGGTGTGCAACGTGTTGTTTCGAGTGTGTCTGCGGATGTATCAAAGAATTTGACTGAGCTTGAGATCGGGCAGGAGACCACTTGTGCAATTCAATATTAGCTTAACCTTAACGAGGTCTGGCACTTCGAGTGCGCTGCAATGATTAGGAGCTATGAGGTGTGCTGTCAAAAACGGAGTCTATCGGTTTAAGCGGCAAGCAGATTTGCTGTATTAGTTCAGATCTAATCGTACAAAGGGCTTGAAATCGAGAACGTTATCGAGTTTGATATGGGTGTTGAAATTTAAAATCAAACATAAATTGTACTAGCTCAGATCAGATCGTACAGTTACCGAATTGATTGGATGTCTGTCAGATTAGATTTGGTTCAGATTTTTGCTGTTCCAAATCGTTTTCCCACTGAGCAAAGTCTCCATAGGAGTTTTTCCATTGCAGACTTTTCCCTGATGAGTTCTTTCATTATTATAATAATCGATCCAGCTGTCTAGGTCCTTTTGCAGTGACTCCAAATCGTGATACAGCTTCTTGCGGAAAGTCACTTGATAGAATTCCTGTAAGATGGTTTTATGGAATCGCTCACAGATACCGTTGGTCTGGGGTGACATGGCTTTTGTTTTGGTATGGTCGATATCATTGATTGCCAGGTATAGCTGGTAATCATGCTGTTCAACCCGCCCGCAATACTCCGTACCCCTGTCCGTTAATATTCGCAACATGGGTAAACCCTGTGTCGCATAGAATGGCAGCACCTTGTCATTTAGGATATCGGCTGCAGTAATTGATGTTTTGGCCGTATAGAGCTTGCAATGCACTACCTTGGAGTAAGTATCAATAAAAGTTTGCTGATAAATACGACCAACACCTTTTAGATTTCCCACATAGAAGGTGTCCTGTGCGCCCAAATAACCAGGATGCATCGTTTCTATTTCACCGCTGGCAATATCATCCTGTTTCTTTTTCTCCAATGCTGCGATTTGTGCATCATTCAAAATGATGCCTTCACTGGCGATTCATAGTTATTATCAACCGCAACCGGTAGCCAAAGAAAATCTATTACTGATGCGATTGATCGACCGAATTCGCATAAATAAACCTTTTCTCGGTTCACAGTGGATCGCAGTGTTCAATATGAAGAAGTTTATCTCAACGCCTATGAGCCAGCACTTGAAGCCAAGCAATCGCTGACAAAGTACTTCCGGTTTTATAATGAAAACCGGGAACATCAGACTTTGATGGCAACACCTGATCAGGTCTATTATGAATCCATCACGTTGCTGAAGACAGGTTGATGGTAGAGAAAATAACTCCCAAAACTTCTGTCCAAAAATTGGGATCCACTTTTATTTTTAGAGGGGGTGGCTACAATAATTGATTGGTTCTCTGTAGAGTTTGCTGACAGTGAATTGACACTCATAAGCACTGTACTATTTTGAGTATTTTTATAATGTGGGACGCGATAATTTGAGCAATAAGCCATTTGTATCATCGGTTAGTAGATAAATAGCGCCATCAGGTCCTTCTGCCACATCGCGAATGCGAGCTTGGTTCATGAGTAATTTTTCCTCACTCAATACTCGATTGCTGTCAACGACTAAACGCACTAGATGTTGTCCGACCAATGAGCCAATGAATAAATTACCTCTCCATTCTGGAAATAGATTGCCACGGTAAAACATCATTCCAGAAGGAGCAATAGATGGGTTCCAATAATAGATGGGTTCTTCAAAGCCTTGTTCAGCATGCTCGTCTTTGATCGGTTCCATGGAATAATGCATGCCATAGCTTGCTAAAGGCCAGCCATAATTCTTACCTGGGAGTGGAATATTGATTTCATCGCCCCCTCGTGGACCATGCTCATGAATCCATAATGCACCCGTTCCAGGGTGAATGGCCGCGCCTTGAATATGGCGATGACCATAAGACCAGATTTCAGGCTTGGCCACTGAGTGCTGAGTGAAAGGATTATCAGTAGGCACGCTGCCATCTTTGCTGATACGAATTAGTTTGCCGATATGGTTGTCGAGGTGCTGCGCCTGATCCATATAGGTAAAACGGTCTCCCAGGGTGATGAATAAGTTGCCGTTGGGTGCAACGACCAGCCTTGATCCGAAGTGTTTGGCACCATCAGTTTTCGGCAATTGCCTAAAAATGACCTGCACATCTTTCAACTGATTATCGATCAATTTGGCACGAGCAACGGCGGTGCCAGCCACATTATCTTGCTGTTCTGTATAGGAAAAATAGAGTTGCTGATTACGCGCAAAATCGGGGTCAAGTGCGATACCTAATAAGCCACCTTGGTCACGGGCGAGCAGGTTGGGTAATCCTAATATAGTTGGTTCGGAGGGGCTACCATCTGCCATGACGATACGCAATCGACCTGCGCGTTCGGATATCAAAATACGCCCATCGGGTAAAAAAGCCATGCTCCAGGGGTGGTCGAGCCCACTGGTTAAAATTTCTACAGTAAAAGGAACTTTAGGTTGCTCTGCGTGAGTAAGTGATACAAAGAACAGGCTGCTGATGGTAACCAGAATCAAGTATTTAATGATGTGCAACGTTCTTAGCACGCTATTTTCCCCTTTCATTAGTAGTAGTTTGATATCTGGAAATTTTAAGTTTATTAATAGATTGCTTATTAGTCCATGATTTTCTTAGCATCATGGATTTTGAAGCTAATCCTACAGAAGTTTCAGGTTTTTTGGGGTAACGATTAGATTTCAGAAGCGCTAAATCCACTTTCCTGTGCAATGCGTAAGAGGTCTAGCAGATTGTGAGCGCCTGTTTTATGCAGAATATGTGAACGATGGATTTCTACAGTTCGGAAACTGATATGTAGGTATTGAGCAATTTCTTTATTGGAATAACCTTGGATAACGAGCGCCATGATTTCCTGCTCGCGTTCGGTTAACGTTGCGATACGCGAAATCGCTGCTTGGTGATGTTCAGTAATGTGCTGGGTTTTGTACGCTTCCAGAAAAGCCAATCGAATGCTCGCAAGCAGCTTGGTACGGGTAACCGGTTTCGTTAGAAAATCGATAGCGCCTGCTTTCATCGCTTTGACACTCAATGGGATACTGCCATAACCGGTCAAAAAATAATTGGCAATTGACTCTTTCGCTGATTAAGTTTTCCTGAAGTGTTAGTCCATCTTTTCCAGGCATGCGAATATCTAATAAGATGCACCCAGTAAAATCAGACTGATAAGCACTCAGAAATGCTTCTGCACTGGTAAATGATTGTACATGGATAGCTTCTTGTTCAAGCAGAAGCGTTAATGAGTCACGAACGGCTGTATTATCGTCAATGATAAAAACAGTAGGTGGGTAACTGCTCATGAAGTAAAAGGAAGGGTAAAGTAAAATTTAGCACCGGTTGTGCTGTGGGGATCGATCCAGAGTTGGCCTCCGTTGGCTTCGATTAGTGCGCGGCTGATCGATAACCCCATGCCGATACCAGTTGATTTTGTGGTAAAAAATGGATCGAAGATGTGATGAACGATCTGGGGATTAATCCCAGGGCCCCGATCTTCAATCGTTACGAGCGCGAGTTTTTCTTTAGCTATGGTATTGACTGTAATGGTTATCGCAGAATTGGTAACATTTGCTGAACTCATGGCTTCTACCGCGTTTCTCAGTAAATTGATTACTGCCTTTTTGATTTGTACGCGATTAGCTGAGACAGTAGGTAGATTAGATTCGAGCTGTAAAATTTGATGAAAATCGCTAAATCCATTACTACGAACAGCATGTGATGCGTCCAGGATGATTTCGTTGAGATCGAGGTTTTCGATGTGAGCATCGGCTTTGTGTAAGGAAGCGATTAATTCGTGTAGGCTATCACCAGCGCGCTGGGCCTGGGTAACACAATTTTGTAGAGATTCTTTAATTTTACTTCGTTGATTCGGATTATTTTCTAAGATATTCAGTGCTACTTCGCTATAAGCAGAGATCGCAGTAAGAGGCTGATTCAGTTCATGGGCTATAGCCGAAGCCGTGTGAATAGCTACTTGTTGTTTAAATAATGACTCTTCTTCTGAGCGAAAGTTTTGCAACGCTTTTTCCAACATTTTTTGTTTGGTAATATCTTGCGCAATACCAATGACTCGGTTAGCTACTCCTTCGATGAAATGGACTCTCCCGATCGAATTAATCCACTTTTCTGAACCCGACCTCGCTTGAATGACTCTTACTTCAATCGTGAATTCTCCATCTCCAGTCGGATCAATTGCTTTATTCAAGGCCGCTTGGTAGAGCGCACGATCTTTTGGATGAATCGCAGAAAAAAAGGTTTCATAGGTGCACGAGCGGGTTGATTGCTCACCCCAGAATTCACTCATGCGTTCATCTTGGTAAATAATCTGGTGTTGCAGATCTAAATCAAATATACCTAATCCAGCAGCTTGCTTGGCTAAGAGAAGTCGTTCCTCGATTTCTTGCAACTCTTGTTCTACTTGGAACTGTTGGTTAGCTATATTAATGTTAACGAGAGCAAATGATTGATCACTTATTGTAATGGGCCTTAAATCAATATCCACCGATATTTCCTGCTGATCTTGTTTTAATAGCGCAAAGCTACGACCATTTCTCATAGTGCGCTTACGGGGATCCTTGAAATAAGCTTTTTCATAATGTCGATGACGAGCCCGATATCGGGCCGGAATCAGGAGATCAATCGATTTACCTAGTAGTTGTTCATGAGTGTATCCCGTTAATTTTTGGGCTGCTAGATTGACCATACGCATCATTCCTTGATCATCGACTAATAGTAATGCATCAGGGAAAGCATCTAGGAATACCGATAAGCTGGGGCTAAAAATGGTATCTACAATGGCTAATTCTGAATTATCGTTGAAATGAATCATGTCTAAGCGTCAAGAAGCAAATCATCTTCATGCAGCGAGCGAGATAATTGAGAAGCAAAACATTACATCGCATCACTAAGTAGCGCTACGTATTTATCTCATCAATGGTTTTCGCTATATTAACCATAACATATGACTGTTAAAAAAGGGAGGGAAAATGTCAATTGGTGAGATTTGTAATCGCAAAGTGGTGGTGATGCAACGTGAGGAAACAATTGCAGAAGCGGCTAAACTGATGCGTGATCAGCATGTAGGGAGTGTTCTGATCGTTAATGAACAAGATGGGAAGCGCGTTCCAATCGGTATTGTGACAGATCGTGATCTGGTGGTTGAAGTTATTGCACCCGAACTTGATCCAGATGCGATTACAGTCGGGGATATCATGATGACTAGCTTTGTGGTGGTTAAAGAAGATACTGGAGTTTCTGAAGCGATCCAGTATATGCGAGCAAAAGGGGTGCGTCGCTTACCAGTAGTGGATGCAGAAGCAAAACTACTTGGCATCGTGACGTTGGATGATTTGCTAATTTTATTGGCAGAGGAATTGGATACGCTCGCTAAATTGGTTGCACAGGAGCAGCAAAATGAAGTTGTCGCTCGGCGTTAAATATAAAGACGTACAGGTCTCACAGTTTTTCAGTAAGCTCTGCTGTGCGTTGGTTGAAAGGCCAAGGTGTTAATGTCGCATTATAAGAGTAATAATGTTGCTAGCCCAAGAAAGATGAAAAATCCCCCGCTATCCGTTACAGCAGTAATTAAAACACTAGAGCCGATTGCGGGGTCGCGGCCTAATTTCTTACGGGTTAATGGAATGATGACGCCAACGAGTGCGGCAAGTAAAAGGTTCAATATCATGGCAAGTGCCATGACAAGGCCAAGGGATGCATTTTGATAAATCAGAAACGTAAATAAACCGACAATTCCTCCCCATAGAAGGCCATTTACCAAACTGACCCCAATTTCTTTGGTGATAAGTTTGACGGTATTTTCAGTACTGACCTGACCTAGCGCTAAAGCGCGTACAATCATCGTAATGGTTTGATTACCGGAATTGCCCCCAACGCCGGCGACAATCGGCATTAAGGCAGCCAATGCAACTAGCTTTTCGATTGAATCCTCGAATAAGCCGATGACCCGTGAGGCAATAAATGCAGTAACCAAATTGATCGCGAGCCATGCCCATCGATTGCGTACACTTTTCCAAACCGGTGCAAATAAATCCTCTTGCTCGCTCAATCCAGCAAGATTACGTGCTTCGCTTTCTGCCTTACTACGAATGAAATCAATTACGGCGTTAACGGTGACGCGACCCAGTAGTTTTCCATCTGCGTCAACGACGGAGGCCGAAACCAAGTCATAGCGTTCAAATGCCTGAGTGGCTTGCTGCGCATTATCGTGGGGTGAAATTTTACACCTTCTTTGGCCATGACATCGCTGACCATTATTTCGGGATCGTTTACCAGTAATTGATTGAGCATGAGGACGCCTTGCAGTAGCTCATTTCGATCAACCACAAATAACTGGTCGGTGTGATCGGGTAATTCACCCAGAAAACGTAAATAGCGTAATACGACTTCTAATCGAACATCTTCACGAATTGTGATGATATCGAAATCCATGAGTGCTCCAACAGAATCTTCTGGGTAAGACATCGCTGCGCGGAGTTGCTCACGCTCTTCCTGAGGCAGTGCGCGATAGACATCTTCAATGACATCATCCGGTAAATTAGGTGCGATATCAGCAATTTCGTCAGCATCCAATTGCTCGGCAGCTGCAACCAATTCGTTGCTTCCCATATCGGCAATCAGCGTTTCTCTCACAGCATCGGATACTTCTAAGAGTACTTCACCGTCATTCTCAACTTTGACAAATTTCCAGAGAAACAGTCGATCCTCTAACGGAAGGCTTTCTAAAATATAAGCGATATCAGCAGGATGCAGTGTATCGATTAGCTTCTGTAGGCTTGCCAAGTTTTGTTTTTGAGTGACCGATTCGATCAATTCCTGACGCGGGGAGTCTTGCATTTGTACTAAACCTTCGACCAGCCTGTACTTACGAAGTAAGTTGATGACGCGTTCAAGCTTGTTTTGTAGGTCTTTGTTGTCAAAATTGTCCATCATCCCTTGCCTTACTTATTGAAGAAGTTACTGTCTTTGATTGAGTGGGTTTCGATGATCAGAAAATTGTATAGCCTGAAATTCCCTAATTTAACATGTTACATGACGTCGAAGATAGGATTAGAAGATAACAAAATCAAGGTTATTCAGTAGTGTGCAATAAATGCGGTAATTAAGTGATACCTACGGGATCTGAGAAGGAGGCATACGTTTTAAGATGATATCCGTTTTTTTTAACAATTTTTTTGCAGTTCGGTTACGATCATAAAAGCGTGGGCTAGGAACTATGGATGCAAGAAAGGCTGCCTGCCTGGCAGTTAACGTCGAAGCACTAACACCAAAATAATGTTGGGAAGCTGCTTCAGCGCCAAATACATTTTCACCCCATTCGATGATGTTCAAATAAATTTCCAAGATACGCTTCTTAGTCATTACCTTTTCCAACATGTAAGTAATAACCGCTTCTTGTAACTTACGCCACGGTGTTTTCTTATCGGAAAGAAACAAGTTCTTAGCAAGCTGTTGACTGATAGTTGAACCGCCTGCAGCCCACCGACCTTCTTGCCAGTTTCTTTCCAAGGCGTTTTGCATTGCCTTAAAGTCAAAGCCAGTATGATTCAAAAATTGACTATCTTCAGCAGCAATAATCGCGCGTTTGAGATGGGGAGAGATTTTTTCATAATCAATCCATTGGTAATAGAATTTCACATTGGGTTGGTTTTGGCGTGTTACTTCCCATCGAGTCTGCATAAAAGCGCTAGACGAAGGATTATACTGATTCCAGTAGATGATGTGCAGCAAGAACCATGCTTGGAGCAGCAATAAAAGACTGAAGAGTAGGAGTAATAACCATCCTACCCATCGCAGCAATGATTTGATCATTCAATTACGGTGTTGTTTGATAGATCAGTAGCTACGGGTAAGCGGATAAGTAGATCAGTCCGACGTGATCGATACGCATTAGGAATTTTTAAGCATACGTATTACCGTTTCTGTTTCAGGTCTTATGCCTCGCCATAAGTAAAACGATTCAGCTGCTTGCTCAACGAGCATTCCAATCCCGTCGACTAAATGGCTGACACTACAGTGCCGTGCAAATTGCAGAAACGGGGTTAATTGTTTTCCATACATCATGTCGTAAGCTAAAGCTTGTGCGGCAAAAACATTAGGTGTCAAGGGCGGGAGTTTATTAGCTAAGCTGGCCGATGTTGCATTGATGATGATATCAAATTTTTCTTGAGTCAATTCCTGGTACGAAGCTGATCGAATATTGCCAAAGCACGCAAACTGTCGCTGTAGTTCAATTGCTTTATCAAGTGTTCGGTTCGCAATGGTGAGTTGGTCGGGCTCAAACCTAAGCAGTGGTAGGATAACGCCTCGAGCTGCTCCTCCTGCGCCCATTAGCAAAATATTTTTATTCCTAATTGAAATCGCTTGATTGACTTCGATATCACGTACTAACCCTGTTCCATCAGTGTTATCGCCAATAATCTCATTATGATCACGAAATTGGAGGGTATTGACAGCCTGAGCAGATTGAGCGCGCTCTGTGAGTTGTGTTGCGAGTCTAAAAGCCTCTATTTTAAAAGGTAATGTGACATTGAGTCCTTTGCCACCTTGGTTTTGGAATGATCGAACGGTATGAGCAAATTGATCCAACGGGGAAAGGATGGCTTCATAGCACATATCTTGCTGTGTTTGTCGGGCAAACTCGCGATGAATGAATGGGGATTTACTATGATGGATGGGGTTGCCAATTACTGCGTATCGATCGGTCATTGTCTAGGTAGACTTATAAAGTAATATCAGTTGACTAATTGATCACGATTGCAAAAATTTACTCGCTGTGTAGCTTATCCGAACGCGCAAATACCCAAGTGCGGGTTATATGCAGGATATCGGTATCACGACTGATTTCCGGTGGGAAAGCCGCGAAACCATTTTGTGCTGCGATCCGGACGATTCGAGTCGCTGCTTCATCAAGAATCTTAAAACCCGATGAGCGATCGATTCCGATGGATTCAAGACTTCCGTCAGAACGAATACCTACAGTTAGCTGTAAGCTTCCATAAAGCTTCTCTTTTTTGGCAGCCTCTGGATAATTTAGATTCCCGATACGCTCGACTTTCATGCGCCAATCTTCAACGTAACGCGCAAATCGGTATTCTCGTGTACGAGCGCCAATAAATTTGCGCTTAGGTCTTTTTTGGTATTCTTCATGCTCTTTCGCGATTTGAGCTTCTAGTCGTGCAATTTCAAGGCTGCGTTGTAGTAGGTTTGTACTATCCAGCTGTACCGGTTGCTGTACTTCGGTTTGGGCCTGCGCAATATTGGTTTGTGGAATTTGCGGTTTGCTTTTTGCCGCAGTCATGAGTCGTTTAACTTCTTCTTCTAGCCGTTTCGTTTTCTGGGTTGCTTCGCGAAGATTAACGGATGGTTTTGATTGTGGAAGAACTGGAAAAGGTGTTTTGGTGCGTCGGTTCTCGTCGACGTTACCCCCACCATCTAAATTACTTTGTGCGAGTACTTTCGTTTCAATCGGTTTTTGCTCGGATTTGCTGTTGACAAGGATGACTTCCAATGACTTAGCAATATTATTGAAGGGGGGATCAGGCAACTTAAAATTAATGCCCATTAAAACGAAAATATGTATGACCATCGAAATTGCGATGGCGATATATAAGCGGTTTGTTTGATCTTCAAACCAGGGACTCGATATCTGAAGTGTGCGATCTATCATTATCAAATAAACAGGCTGGTAAATATAACCTTCGAATAGTATTTATACTGATATTGCCTAGCTGTGTATGCTATTTTGGCTGTGAGCTCAAGCATGATACTTGAAAAAATTTAGTGCAGATAGACGAAATCTATACCATTTTCTTACTATATAGCAAAATACTAAGCGTGATCATTCATCTTACTAATAAATCGTGCATTTAATGTGCGTTCCAGTAAGTCAATTTGTAAAATTTCAATCAGTACGGCTGTACCAGGCTGTAGATTGGGGAGTGTCGATATTCGTGTTACTAATGGTAAATGATCGAGTTTTACAAAATTTTCTCTAATAACTTGACCTTCAATTTGCTGGATCTTTTCTTGAATCAACCAACGAAGGCACCAGTAACGTTCCATCGCGCGTTGAAATTCACTATAAATCGTATAAATTTGTTCAAAATTATGCATCGAGGCCATTAATTCATGACTTGTTTTGGTATAAGGAGGCGGAGTGCCCGTTAATAAGGCGACGAGTTGTCGCTGATTAATTAGATCAACATAGCGACGCATGGGTGAACTGTTCCACGCATATTGAGAAACACCCAATCCTTGATGAGGTGCTGGAGAAAGGCTCATTCTAACTTTTCCGCTACTCTGATTACGATAAATTGCTGCAATACCCTCTTCAGCGAGTTGTTTTCCCCATTCGGTATTGGTATAAATCATCAATTCAGAAACGACTTTATCGATAGGAGAGCCGCGGCGCCTTTCTTGGATTGTGACCTGTTCATTGTCGATCAGGAAGCTATAATCGATTTTCTCATTATTAATATCATTTTCTTTGCCCCGTAATGTTTCCATTTTTTTAGCAAAATTCCAGAGCAGCTCGAGCTCTTTAGCAAATGGATAATCAACGACTTTCCGCCTTAATGCTTCTTCATTGAATAGCTGCTCTAGAGAATCATGGCGAAGATTCGCAACAACTTGGACCATTTCTATTTTGCTCTGTTGGGTCATCACGGTGAAATCATCGGAAACATCGAGATATAGCGATAGAGCGGGGCTATAACTTGCTTCTGCCAATGTGAAATGCTGAATCACTTCGTCAGGTAGCATCGTGATTTTCTTTCCAGGTAAATAAACTGTAGACAGCCGCCTTGCGGCAATTTGATCGAGCTGTGATCCAGGTAATATTCCTAATGCAGGCGCTGCAATGTGAATGCCTATTCTAAAACTTCCCAGCGACAGTGGTTGAACCGAGAAAGCATCATCAATTTCGGTGGTTGTAGCATCATCAATACTGAATGCTTTTATTTCACTTGCGATTGGAAGGCTTTCTAGGCTGTCGAGCGTAGGGTCGTTTTGCATTGCATTGAATGCAACTCCATCGGGAAAATATTCGCGTACAAATTGATTAAAATGATAATCATGAGTAGAGGGAATTGCTCCACATTTTTCAAGCAATTTGATAGGATTGAGCTTAGTAGCTTGAGCAACAGCTTCAAGCGCTTTCCATTCAATCGTATTCTTATCAGGAGCATACAATAAGCTGTCTAACTGCTTGTGGAATGCTTCAGGAAGAATAGACTGGCTGAGTTGTTGCATATAATGCGCTTGCCTTTCTTGACCTAGGCGTTTTTTCTCCTGGCTAGCAAGTGCGGCCTTGAGCGCTTCCGGAGGCGCTGCTTTATAACGACCTTGTCCTTTTTTGTAACAATAAATCGGCGCGTCACTTAGCGAAATCATGATGGCAGCAATTTCTACTGGGCTAGGGAGATGGCCAAAATATTCTGTGGCAAGGGTTTTGCTAGTGAATTCAGTGTTTTGATCGCAACATTCCCAAAGAAAATTTATATCTAGATCTTTGGCAATGTTTTGCGCTCGATACATGAATTCGTAAACAGGCGGTACATCAAATTGAAGTAGAACAGAGGAAACTTTGATTTTTGAACGCTTACCGTGAGTTGCTTCAACTTGTAAAGAATTAGCGCTTTCAGCCAGGATCGTACCAACTTTAAACGTACCTGCTTCTTCATAAAACACATTCACTGACGAGACCTTTCAGAAAAACGAAAAAAATTAAAAACAAGTCAATCATAGCCTAATGTTGCTATATTTTTCCGAAAGTTTTGATGAAGTCTTTTCAACGATTTTGTCAGTGTAGAAATGCACGATGATTTATCGTCAATAGGTAAGCAGTTTAAGTGCTGGAAAAAATCACAGTGATGGTTTGCTCTCATCAATCATCTGTAGGCTGCTTATAAAAATAATGATTGAACTATTGTGACAACTTGATAAATAGAACAATATAGTACTTAATTCGTTATTTTTGGTGTAGGGTTTAGTTGAGAAAGTCGAGCGTATATAAAGTGTTATATGGGATATAACGAATATTCCATTGTGCTTTATCTGCGGTGGGCAGCATCAAGGTTTTATAGGAGCTATGAGTTAATGACTCATCAAAACATACCTAATATGGAAGTTTCCTCGCTTTTTTTTTATAGCCATTATCAAAAAAAAACTTACCGAGGATTAAGGTATTTGTGTTTATACATTGACTTTAAAGTGTTTCTTTTATCAGGGTTATTGCTATTTTCGATCAATTCAGCGAGAGCCGATGAGTGGATTTACAGGATGCAGCAGGGCGATAACCTTTGGAATTTAACAGAACGACATCTAACGCATCTAAAATTTGTCCTACCCCTACAACGTTTAAATCACATTCAGAATCCATTTCGGATTCCACCTGGAACTGAGATACGGATCCCAGTTAAGTGGACCCGTCAGCAGTCAAGTTCAGCTTTAGTGTTACGTGTTTTTGGTGAAGCTCAGTTGAAGCGCCAAGGCCATCCACAGCCGTTACCGGTTGTGGATGGCATGCAAATTTTTCCTGGAGACGCCATCAGTACCGGGGAGAATGCTTATGTCACATTTGAGTTTGCAGATCAGTCAATCTTGAGATTACAAGATAAGAGCGAATTACGATTCGAGCGACTAGAAATTCTGGGTAATAACGCTGTGGTTAGCACGGAGGTTAATTTGCAAAAAGGCGAACAGAAAGCCTGGTGCCCAATAACTCTCCAGTAAACAGCCGTTTTAGAATCATTACTCCTTCTGCTGTGAGTTCAGTTAGAGGAACTGATTTCCGGGTTGGAGCAAGAAATGAGCACACAACGATGAGCGAAGTAATGGGTGGATTAGTTCAGGTGAGTAACCAACATCAATCAATTAATATTTCAAGGGGTTTTGGTGTGGTGGTAGAAGCGAACAATAAATCATTACAATCTGTCCCACTATTACCTCCACCCGACCTGAGTGAAACGTCTTTTTTGTATGAGCGTATTCCCTTAAATATTTCTGTGAGGCCATTATTAGGAGCAAGTGGTTATCGAGCTCAGATTGCCCTCGATGAGCGCTTTACATAGCTCATAACAGATTTTGATACCGCAGATCTACCAATAAAAGGAGGGGAGCTTCCGGATGGGGACTACTGGCTTCGGATTCGGGGTCGTGACTCAGTGGGTTTGGAAGGTTTTGAAGCAAAACTGCCCATTCGGGTTAACGCACGCCCGGAACCGCCATTCATCATAGCGCCTCAGAATGATTCAGTCGTAGAGAATCAGAGTCCCGAGCTGCAGTGGGCTTACCAACCTGAAGTGGCGCACTATATTATTTTGATTACACGCAAAAATAGTGATTTTTCCACACCGATAATCTATGAATCTGAAGTAAAAGGGAATCGTTATCAGCTCAATCAGCCTTTGGAGCCGGGAGATTACGTGTGGAAAATTGCAGCAGTATCTGCGGAAGAAGGAATAGGTCCTTATAATGATCCATTATCTTTTCGTGTTCCTGTTCCAGGGCCAGCGTTGGAAACAGCCGATGTGGGTGAGCAAAATCTCAGTTTTTCTTGGGCAGCAACCGAGTCAGGAAAATATTTTCACTTTCAATTCGCGCGGGATGAATATTTTAAGCAACTCGTTGTGGATACGCTTGTTCATGAATCTAAAATTACCTTGCCGCGTCAAGATAGTGGACGCTATTACTTACGAATTAAAATCATCGAAGCAGATGGCACCCCCGGCCCATTTAGTCAAGCCCAGATGATTGAGATTCCTTCAAGGTATCCTTATTGGTTGTTTCTCCTCTTGCCTTTAATTGGTTTATTGTTATGAAAGTGAGTTTTGATTTCTGGAATAATTATTTATTTCGATCTGCGTTGCTGGTGATCGTTGTAGCTAGCTTACCTTTTTCTGGGTGGTTAGAACGTTTTGACTGGATGATTTATGACAAAATTTCCTATTGGAAGCAATTTATTCCTAATGATCAGATCGTTATTGTTGCAATTGATGAAAAGAGTTTGCAGGCCATTGGCCGTTGGCCTTGGTCGAGAAGAGTTCATGCGGAGCTGGTTGACCGTCTTCATCAAGCGGGACGTAATGTTGTTGCATTAGATTTCCTCATGGCGGAACCAGATGATAACGACCCTGCAGGTGATAGGTTGCTGGGGATGGCGATTGCTCGACATGGTGCTGTGGTGCTTCCAATTGCCCCCATTGTTGAAGCAGTCGGTTCACAAAGAATTTCACTGGTTCAACCGCTCCCGATGTTTCAACGCAATGCACTATCGGGGCATGTCGATGTGGAGCTTGATTATGATGGGGTAGCACGTCGGCTTTTTTTATTCGCAGGCGTGAATTCGCCAGATTGGCCTGCGCTTGGCTATGTATTAGTCCGAAAAGCAGGGGAGGGTAATGCGATTAGTAATCCTGATTATCTCATTCGAAGTGAAATCAATATTCCAGGTACTAGTGATTATTGGGTTCGCTCTCATGAGGTACTCATTCCTTTTGCAGGTTCTCCAGGAACCTATCCAAGAATATCGTACAACCGAGTTCTGAATGATGATTCAGTGCTTCAGCAGTTAAATAATAAGATCATCATCGTTGGCATGGAAGCAATCGGGTTGCATTCAGGGTTTACAACACCTGTGACTTCAAATCATCGTTTGATGAGTGGTATCGAATGGCATGCTAATGTGGTGAATATGCTTCATAGTGGGAATACAATCAATCCTTTAGCTAAATTTTGGATTGCTTCTATTTCGGTTATTTGGGTACTGATCGCTTTAATCGGGGTGAATTTCATACAAAGAAATAAAGTCATTTTTTTATTAATGGCTGTGATGGCGCTTGGAATGTTATTAGTCTGGATTATGTTTGATTTTTTCCATCTCTGGATTGCGCCTAGTGCTGGGTTAGTTGGCCTAATTTTTGTTTACCCGTTATGGAGTTGGTCGCGAATTAATGAATTTATGCAATCACTCTTCATTACCAAAACTTTCTCATTCAATGCGCTTGAATCAGTGGGAGATGGTGTGATTACAACCGATACCGAGAGTCGAATTGTTTATATGAATAGTGAAGCGGAACGATTGATCGGTAGCAGTATTGAGCAACTTAAAGGCAGCTTATTGTACGAATTACTGGATATTAAGGAGATACGACGCAGTAGAAGTATTGAGATACGCGAAATCGGCACTTTAGTGAAAAATCTTCCTTTATTTCAAGATTACTTTCGCCTAAGAAGTCACGATGAAAGCAAACGAATGGTTCGTGTAACCCACCAGTCATTGTTTGACGAGCATAAAACTTTAATGGGATCAGTAGTAACAATCTCAGATCTCACTGAGGCGGTAGAATTCAAACAGCAAATTTCCCGTCAAGCTTATCATGACTCATTGACAATGTTGCCTAATCGCACTTTGCTATTAGCCAAGCTTGACCAGATGGTGGAGTTAGCACAGCAGGCTTCTTCGATTTTCGCTGTTTTTAATATTGTTATCGATGAGTTTAAGAAAATAAACGATGCATTGGGTCATCGTGCTGGTGACTCTCTTCTGAAGTTAGTAACGCAACGCTTGCGAGCAATCATTGGAGAGCAAAACGTGATCGCGCGCTGGAGTGGGGATGAGTTTATGGTGTTATTTGTTTCAACACAAACCGCATTGCAGCGAGTGCCTATCGTAGCCCAGGATATTCTTGACAATATCAGTCAGCGATTTGAGTTGGATGGACAAGAAATTTTTGTTACTGCCAGTATTGGTATCAGTTTGTATCCTCAAGATGGGCAGACCGGAGAATCAGTACTGAGTCACGCCGCAAGTGCGATGGGGCTGGCAAAACAGCACGGAGGTAATCAGTTTAGCTTTTATTTGCCAGATAAAGTTACTGATTGGACTAAAGATAAGTTAGCGCTTGAAAAGGATTTTCGCCTTGCGCTGAAGAACAACGAGTTAGATGTTTTTTTTCAACCCATTATCAATGTTCAATTGGGGCGTGTCGTTCGAATGGAAGCGCTTGTTCGTTGGATACATCCGATTCGAGGTTTTTTACCACCAGGGGATTTTGTACCCATGGCAGAGCAAATCGGTTTGATCAACCAAATGGGTGAGCTCGTATTATATAAGGCTTGTAAATTCGCACGTGAGTTGGAGAAAATAACAGGACCCATTAGTATTTCAGTTAATGTAGCACCCCGCCAATTATTACAAAAAGGCTTTATTCAGATCGTTGAGACTATCATTGATGATATTGGTTTGCCGGCTGAGTTGCTGGTGCTTGAAATAACTGAAAGCGCAATTATTGATGATATGGTGCTTGCTTCTGAGATACTTTCCGGTTTAAAGGCGCTAGGCATATCAATTGCGTTAGATGATTTTGGAACAGGTTATTCTTCGTTAAGTTTGCTGCGTGAACTTCCAATCGATATTTTAAAAATTGATAAATCATTTATTCGAACGATTGATGGTAATGCGCATGACTTTACCATTGCACAAACGATTATTGGTCTTGGTAAAAATCTTGGAAAAACTGTAATCGCTGAGGGCGTTGAGACAGCCATTCATATGAAAATATTGCGAGACCATGCTTGTTATTTGCAGCAGGGTTTTTATTTTAGTCGCCCATTACCTTTTGCGCAGTTAATACGATATTTTCAAAAGAACGAGCTAGCTGTTGCGGTGTTATGCGAGTATTCTCCACCCAATTGAGTGTCAGCTAATGGATAGTAATAAAATAAATTAAACTAGGTTGATATTTTCGGATTATTATTATTATGGTGATTGCGCTGGTAGTTTTGTCAACTGCCGCAGTGGCTGAACAGATTGGCAGTGTATCAACTAAATTTAAAGTGCTAGGTCCCAATGATAAAATCGTAGTCGAAGCATTTGATGACCCAGATATCAAAGGTGCAACGTGTTATCTGAGCCGCGCTAAAACGGGTGGTATTAGTGGAGCGGTCGGTGTAGCAGAAGATACTGCAGACGCTTCGATGGCTTGTCGGCAAATAGGGCCAATTCAGTTGACGGATGAAATTAAAAACGGTAAAAAAGATGGGGATGAGGTATTTAAGAAAAGCACTTCATTGCTGTTCAAGTCTTTACAGGTCGTTCGTTTTTATGATGCTGAACGCAATGTATTGATTTATCTCGCTTATAGCGATCGAATTATTGAAGGTTCTCCGAAGAATAGTATTTCAATCATTCCGATAATGACTTGGCGTTAATTGTAACCGCGATCAGAAAGTGAGTTAGCGCTTATTAGTCACGAAAGAAAATAAATCGTACTTTCGTCGCATTGCTGATGACAAAACTTTCGCTATAATTACGAGATTTATATCTTATTAACAACTAAGCAGTATTTCCATGCAGTTATTTGCTTTTGGTATCAATCATAATACAGCTCCGCTAAATATCCGTGAGCAAATTGCTTTCCCACAAGATGCGATGGAGCATGCTTTACATGATTTAGTGGGACATCAAGCTGTGAAAGAAGCTGCTATCGTTTCAACCTGTAATCGGACGGAAATTTACTGTAGTACCGATAAACCTGATGCCGCAATTCACTGGCTTACCGATTTTCATCATCTGCCAGCTAGAGAACTAGATCCTTACCTTTATAAATTTCCTCGTGAACAAGCTGTAAAGCATGCATTCCGTGTCGCGAGCGGGCTTGATTCCATGGTGCTAGGAGAACCTCAAATTCTCGGTCAAATGAAAAATGCGATTAAATCAGCAGAAAGTGCTGGAACGCTTGGGTTACTGCTTCATAAGTTGTTTCAACGTACTTTTTTTGTTGCGAAAGAGGTGAGAACGTCAACCGAGATTGGTGCATGTTCTGTTTCTATGGCCGCCGCTGCTGCGCGTCTCGCAGAACGAATATTTGAGGAAGTTAGTGAGCAGAGTATTTTGTTTATTGGAGCCGGTGAAATGATAGAGCTTTGCGCAAGTCATTTTGCGGCACGGTCTCCTAAACGGATCACAGTAGCAAATCGAACGGTAGAACGTGCAGAGAGTTTGGCAAAGCGCTTCAATGGTTACCCGATTTCGCTCAGTGAATTACCTGAACAATTAGCACTTCATGATATTGTTATAACTAGTACCGCTAGTCCATTGCCTATTTTGGGAAAAGGAATGCTTGAACGTGCGATTAAGCTTAGAAAGCACCGACCTATTTTTATCGTTGATCTGGCAGTTCCAAGAGATGTTGAGCCGGAAGTGGCTGAATTAGATGATGTGTTTTTATATTATGTAGATGATTTGGCAGATATCGTTAAAGAGGGACTTGATTCAAGGCTTGGTGCAGTGGCGCAGGCGGAGACAATTATTGAGACTAATGTTAGTGATTTCATGCGTTGGATGGCAACACGTGAATTGGTTCCCACGATTAGGGCGCTTAGAGATCAGGCAGACCGTTTCCGTCGACATGAGCTAGTACGAGCGTCTAAATTACTTGCAAAAGGTGAGGATCCAATCAAAGTACTGGAATCATTTAGTAATGGATTAACCAATAAATTTTTGCATCTCCCTTCGAATGCGCTTAATCATGCTAATGATGAGGAGCGTGATCAACTTGTTGATCTCATAAACCGGCTGTACCAGCTTCACCGTCCGCAATGAACAAAAGTATTGCAGAACGTCTTACACGTTTGAGTGTGAGACTCGAAGAATTAAATCAACTGCTCAGTAGTGAAAAGGTAACAACAGACTTAGATAATTACCGGAAAATTACCCGAGAACGTTCAGAGATTATCCCCGTCGTTGAGCTATATCATGCGCACCTGCAAACTGAGTTGGATATTCAAACTGCGAAGGAGATGAGTACGGACCCTCATTTGCGTGATTTTGCAGAAGCAGAGCTTGTTACTGGAAAAGAGAAATTACAACAGATTGAAACGGAGTTGCTTAAGCAACTTCTGCCTAAAGATCCCAGTGATGAGCGTAATATTTTTCTTGAAATACGAGCAGGAACAGGGGGCGATGAATCTGCATTATTTGCGGGTAATCTGTTTAGAATGTACGCGCGATTTGCGGAACGACAGGGATGGCAAGTTGAGATCATTTCTCAGAGCCCATCGGATGTTGGCGGATACAAAGAGATTATCGCTCGGATCATCGGATATGGTGCTTATTCACGCTTGAAGTTTGAATCCGGAGGGCATCGAGTACAACGTGTTCCTGTGACAGAAACGCAAGGTCGAGTGCATACTTCTACTTGTACGGTAGCAGTGATTCCAGAAGCGGATGAAATTGCCAGTGTAGAACTGAATCCTGCTGACTTGAGAATTGATACATTTCGTGCATCTGGGGCTGGTGGGCAACATATTAACAAGACTGATTCTGCGGTACGTATTACTCATTTACCAACTGGTATTGTTGTTGAGTGCCAAGAAGGACGATCGCAGCATAAAAATAAGGCGCAAGCAATGAGTGTGCTTGCAGCTAGAATACTGGATAAGCAAACGCGTGAACAACAAGCGGAACAGGCAGCAACTCGGAAATCATTGGTGGGAACCGGAGAACGTTCTGAGCGTATTCGTACTTATAATTTCCCTCAGGGTCGGGTAACTGATCATCGCATTAATCTTACCCTCTATAAAATGGATCAAATCATGGATGGGGATATCGGGGAATTGTGTTCGGCGTTGATGGCCGAATATCAGGCAGCTCAACTAGAATCCTTAATGGAGCGTTAGTAATATCGCTATGCTTAGGGTTGTGTGGAGCCTATTCATCTGGCTACAACAGTGATATTGATCAATTACAATTGAAATAAGCTTGATGCAAAATGCGGTGACAATCGCCCAAGCATTTAACGATGCTAAACTTTATGTAAGCGATATCGACGCGCGGCTGCTGCTGCAACATGTGTTGCAAGTCCCCCCTGTTTTTTTAGTGACACATTCAGAAGACATTATTAATGCAGAGCGGGTAAAGTATTTCTATTCTCTTCTAGCGCGAAGAATTCATGGTGAACCGATAGCTTATATCGTAGGACAGCGTGAGTTTTATGATTTAACCTTTAATGTTACTTCTGCAGTTCTCATTCCTCGACCCGAAACTGAGATACTCGTTGAACTTGCTCTAGCTAGAATTCCGGTGAATCGTGAGTATACTGTTCTTGATTTGGGGACGGGAAGTGGAGCTATTGCGCTTACACTTGCTAAACATAGACCGCTTGCAAAAGTTATAGCGGTTGATTTATCTGCTGAGGCGTTAGAGATTGCCCAAATAAATGCAGCATTGCTTAAAGTAGGCAATGTACGTTTTATCTTGGGAGATTGGTTTCAAGGCATTGTAGGGCAATATAATTTAATCGTTTCCAATCCACCTTATATAGCGATTGGAGATCCACACCTTAGTCAGGGGGATTTACGCTTCGAACCCCAGATTGCGCTGTCAGCACCTGATGATGGTATCGCATACCTCCGAACGCTTATTGCACAGGCACCTCAATTTTTGTGTGCTGGAGGGCAATTACTTTTGGAACATGGTTACAATCAAGCTACTCAATGTAGACAGCTATTGGCACAAGCAGCAAGTTTTATTAATATCTTTTCATACCCAGATTTAGCAGGTATTCTACGTGTAACAGGTGGGCAGCGAATCTGAGAGAGGTTGTGATTAATCGAGTGTGAATCAAAAAAACTATTATTCATTTGTAAGCGATCAATCTTTTCTTAGATTCTGGATTACTGATTTTTCTTGTAAACAGCTGCCGGTTTAATTATTCTAATTTTGTTAATTTGTGAGGATTTTGAGTGTGACTACTAGTGAATCAATTGAACAACTAATCAGTTCAAACCCCGTTGTTTTATATATGAAAGGTACCCCAGACCAGCCACAGTGTGGTTTTTCTGCTAATGCGATAAAGATATTGAATGCCTGCGGTGTAACAAACTTCGTTGCAGTAGATGTTTTGAGTGATCCTGAAATTCGGCAGGGAATTAAAGATTTTTCTAACTGGCCAACGATTCCGCAACTATATGTAAATGGTGAATTTGTCGGCGGATCAGATATCATGACGGAGATGTACCAAAACGGCGAGCTTTTGAAATTATTAGAGAAATAGCCTTTTTTCTGAGCGAGTTTAGTAATAAGCTAGCTAATTGCGGTAGCAATGACCCAATACCGGGCTAGTTTGCCAAGGGCAATGAATAAAATTGCATAAAACCAGTGAATGCGAAGCCAGCCTGCTGCAACACAAAGTGCATCGCCAATAATAGGTAACCACGACAGCAGCAAGATTGGTGAGCCGTGACGATGAATCCACTCGAGGCTTCGCAAGCTGTTATTGTTTTTCTTTATGATAGCTTTTTCATCTGGGAGAAACCGGCCAATCAAATAAGAACTCATTCCACCCAAGGTATTGCCGATTGTTGCAACACCTAATGCCGAGGTAAATAACTCGGGGTAGGTCATTAGTACACCTACTAATACAACCTCTGATCCACCTGGTAGAAGGGTTGCTGCTAAGAAGCTACTTGTAAATAGGGTAATTAGGCTTGATTCTTCGTTCATGACATAGTGGGATTCAATAGGTTATTCCTGAATTGATTAATATCATTCTGGTAGGCACAGAAATTGAAATCAGAAAAGTTAAGTATTTTATCTATTTTTATTTTTTCATTGTGTATTGGCCTTCTTGCAGGGGCAGGCGCTGGTAACGATCATATTCTTCCTGTTACCCTAGTTACAGCCATTGCTCTAACGCTGTCACGCGATAAAATCGCTGCAAGGAGCAATGTTGATAGAGAAGAACTTAACAATGATGATTTCCAGTCTAACCCTCACTCAGGAAATTATTATACATGGCCTGAATTGAATCAGTTTCAATATGAAGTTAGAAGTAATTCTTATCAAGATGCGATTAATCAACTGTTACAGGAGGATGTATCAAACTCAGCTACAATGGCTAATGATGCCCCACTGATTTTAAATGCACAACTGATAACTGATAGTGAGCACTTGTACGATAAAAATGCTGTTAGAATCGATATCCATGTTCGGACCATCGGATATTTAGGTCCAGATGAAGCGCTAGCTTTTCATGGCCGACTAAATCAACGAGGTCTAGCTAATCAAGTTACGGTATGTAAGGCGCTTGTTTATAAAAAAACCGATAACGCGAATAAGAATAATATTTATGGAGTGAAATTGGATATTGAACCTTTTCTTATCCCTGAAAAAAATAATACAGGGCGTGAGTAAGAATGTTATTTGGTGATCTTTCCTTTAATTAAGATCAACTGTTGATGGTTTATTTTAAATTGTGAAAGCAAATCCTTATTATCATATTGAGTATTAATATTTTTGTGGACACATACAACTTGCTACTCGTGAAAATTTGCAGATAGAGGAAGTAAAAAAATTGATTAATAGAAAAAACTTGGATAATTCTAATTAAAACACTGTTATAATTGCGGGTTTTTAGAATTATCTAGTGAGAAAGGGGTAATAAAGATTTTATGACTACAGTTAAAGTTAAGGAAAATGAGCCATTTGAAGTCGCTATGCGTCGCTTTAAACGTGCAGTAGAAAAAACAGGTTTACTGACCGAGCTGCGGGCTCGTGAATTTTATGAGAAGCCTACCGCAGAGCGTAAGCGTAAACTCGCAGCGGCGGTGAAACGCACTTACAAACGGTTGCGTAGCCAGTTGTTACCTCCTAAGCTTTATTAGTAAAGTCTTTATTTATTGATCATCGTGGTTATGGATTTGAAACAAAAAATTGCTGATGATATGAAAGCGGCAATGCGCTCGGGTGACACTAAGCTACGCGATGCAATTAGATTGTTGCAAGCGGCAATTAAACAGCGAGAGGTTGATGAAAGAATTGTGCTGGATAATGTAGCGATTATGACAGTCATCGAAAAAATGCTGAAACAGCGAAAAGACTCCATTACCCAGTATGAAGTGGCTAAACGACAAGATTTAGCTGATGCAGAGAAATTTGAAATAGAAGTTTTGCAAGCTTATATGCCGCAGCCTTTGAGCGAATCGGAAATTATTCAAATCATTAATGAAATAATTACCTCGGTAGGTCAATTAGACCAGCAAAGCATGGGTAAGATTATGGCGGCATTAAAGCCAAGGCTTGCAGGGCGAGCAGATATGAGTTATGTATCTGGATTAATTAAAGAAAAAATAAAAGCGCTGACTTAATCGAGTATTCATGGACCATTGTGAATTTAATTAAGGAGAGTCATTGATTTGTATATTAACTTTACCTTCCCTATTTAATAAATGATTTCACAATCGTTTATTCAAGTATTACTTAAACGTATTGTTATCGTTTATATCATCGAGCAAATTATTCAATTAAAGAAATCTTGTAGCTATTACGTTGCTTGCTGCCCTTTCCATAATGAAAAAACTCCCTCGTTTTCAGTAAACCAATCAAAACAGTTTTATCATTGTTTTGGGTGCGGCAAACATGGAAACGCTATTAATTTTTTAATTGAATTTAGCGGAATCAGTTTTGTTGATGCAGTTGAAAATTTAGCTGCTCAAGCTGGTTTACCAATACCTCATAAAACCGTTGTTACTCCAGTTGCTGAACGATCAGGTTTTAGATTAGGTGCTGATGCTGCTAAGATCGATAACCAAGAAGCTATTGAAAAAGAACAAAATAATCAAGTTACTCGATGCATGATTGACCAACTGCAGCGAGCAACTGATTATTATCGGGAGCAATTGAAACATGCAACTAAGGCCATATTATATTTAAAACAGCGTGGGTTATCGGGAGAGCTTGCTGCTCGCTTCAAGATTGGTTATGCACCTGATGGGCTAAGGAATCTTTCACAAGTTTTTACCGACTATGATCGAGATGAATCAGAAAATTTATTATTAAGAAATGGCCTGATTATCAAAAGTAATAATGGTAAATATTATGATCGGTTTCGAGCGCGTATTATTTTTCCTATTCTTAATCAAAAGGGGCAGATTGTTGGTTTTGGGGGGCGAGTAATTGATGCAAAGGCTGAACCCAAGTATCTGAATTCGCCTGAAACGTCGTTATTCATCAAGAGTCGAGAACTATATAATTTATTTTCAGCCCGTAAAGCAATTCGAGAATCAGGACGCGTTTTGGTAGTCGAAGGGTATATGGATGTCGTTATGTTGTCGCAATATGGCATCGAATATGCGGTGGCAACTTTAGGGACAGCCACTACACCATCACATATCCAAAAGTTATTGCGCCAGACTGATGAAATTATATTTAGTTTTGATGGCGATAACGCAGGTAAGAAAGCAGCTTGGCGAGCATTAGAAACAAGTCTTGCTCATCTAAAGGATGGAAAAAAAATAAGTTTTCTTTTTTTACCTGAAGGTGATGATCCTGATAGTTTTATTCGTCAATTTGGCAAGCAATCATTTGAATCACTCTTTGAGAATGCAATTCCATTATCTGATTTGTTAATCAGTGGATTGTCTTCGCGGGTGAATCTTCAATCGAGCGAAGGTCGAGCTGCTTTGATTCAAATTGCTAAACCATTGGTCCAATTAATTTCTGCGCCAATACTGAAATTAATATTAGTGAAACGGCTCTCTCAGTTAACTGGAATTAATCAAGAAGCGTTAATCAAGATTTTTGAAAATAAGCTTAAAAATGCGAATTCTCAGTCAAGTAAACAAACTGAAAATTTGAGATTGCAACCGATCTCGCCGTATCATAAATTGATCAAAATTTTGCTCTATGATCCCTGTTTTGTGTACAAATTAGATGGGGATTTGTCTTTTCTTCATAATGGTCAACCTCAGCAAGCTGTGCGTGCATTGGAAGCGTTGGTAAGATTTTATAAATCGTTATCGCCCCCAGAATTAGAAGCTCAGAAAATTCCTGAGACGCTATTATATTTTTCTGAAACTATACATGCTGAAGAACTCAATAAAACAACAGAACTCAGACTAGGATGGGAAAATGAAATCGATTTGGAAGCTGAATTTATCGGGTTATTATCTAGAATAAAGGATATGCAACGAAAAGAGAGAATGACGGTACTCCAAAACAAACCACTTAACTTGCTAACCGAACAGGAGAAAAGGGAACTACAACAGTTGGCTAACTCATTTTAACTAAAACATCAATCTAATTTTTATTGATATTTATTTTGCCACATGATAGAGAATGGGTAGGATTAATTTTTATTTCTATATATAATATATGGCTTTTATCAAGTATCGCCAAAAGTCGATGGCTTTATTAATGCTGATATCCAGATTTACTAGATGATTTAATAATCGATTCAAGCCATTTCTAATAACAATTTTGAGTGATTATCACGAAGATGTCCAAAGATAATAACATGAGCAACAAATCAACGAAGCGAGAAAAAGTTACTAAAAATTTGTCTGCTACTAAGCAGCTAGAAATTACTGGAGAACAGTCATTAGAAGAAAATGAGGTTGTGCAAGGTGCAAAGTCATCAAAAAACAATAAAGTAGCAAAGAAACCGAAGGCTGCAGCGTCCTCCAAAGATACGGCTGAGGTTTCTGTTGCGTCCGAAGTTATCGTGCCTACGGCCCAGGATATTGAAGCAAAAAAAACACGCCTTAAAAAGTTGATTGTACAAGGCAAGGAACGTGGTTATTTAACCTATGCTGAGATTAACGATCACCTTCCTGATGATATGCTTGATGCAGAGCAAATCGAAGGTGTCATCAGTATGATTAATGATATGGGTATCTCAGTTCATGATGAAGCGCCCGATGCTGAAGCGTTGCTCATGTCTGACACGGCTACAGCTGTTACGGATGAAGATGTCGTTGAGGAAGCTGAAGCGGCGCTTTCGAATGTTGATTCAGAATTTGGCCGTACAACAGATCCTGTCCGGATGTATATGCGGGAGATGGGCTCAGTAGAGCTGCTGACACGTGAAAGCGAAATCGAAATTGCAAAACGTATTGAAGATGGGTTAAGGCACATGATTCAGGCAATTTCTTCAAGCCCAGGAATTATTGGCGACATTCTTAATTTAGCTACAGAAGTAGAGAGTGACCGATTACGTGTAGATGATTTAGTAGATGGTTTCCTGGATGATGACTCACAAGAGATGATGGGTGAAGAATTATCTGAGGAATCGATGGAGCAAGATTTTATATCAGACGAAATGGATGAAGAAGGTAATGTTGCTGTTGTTAGCGCTAGCCTACTTAAACTAAAAGCGGATGTGCTAGAGCGTTTCGTTAAAATTCGTAAAGCCTATAATGAAATGCAAAAGATTGTAGAAAAAGCTGGTTCTCGGGATAGTAAGAAATATCAGACGCTCCAGGAAGCTATTTCTACTGAATTAATGGCGATGAGATTCTCTGCCAAGATGGTCGAGAGGCTATGTGATAAACAGCGCGATCTCGTTAGTGAAATTCGTGGTTGTGAACGAAAAATCATGGAGCTTTGTGTTTTAAAAGCAGGCATGCCGAGGAATCATTTCATCAAATCATTTCCTGGGAACGAAACAGATTTGGATTGGATTGATGGTGAAATTAAGGCAAATAAAGCTTACAGCCAATCATTAAAACATTTTATGCCGGCTATTAAGGAACAGCAGCAAAATCTGCTTGCTCTCCAGGAGTTGGCAATGATTCCAATCAAAGAATTGAAAGAGATCAATCGCCAAATGACTACAGGCGAAGCTAAAGCTCGCCGCGCTAAACGCGAAATGACAGAAGCTAATTTGCGGTTGGTTATTTCAATTGCCAAGAAATATACCAATCGCGGTCTACAGTTCCTCGATTTGATTCAAGAAGGCAATATAGGCTTAATGAAGGCAGTGGATAAATTTGAATATCGCCGCGGTTATAAATTTTCAACTTATGCGACATGGTGGATTCGGCAAGCGATTACTCGATCAATTGCAGATCAGGCCCGAACAATTCGGATTCCAGTGCATATGATTGAGACCATCAATAAGATGAATCGTATTTCGCGGCAAATATTGCAAGAAACTGGGCAAGAACCAGAGCCAGCATTACTAGCTCAGAAAATGGAAATGCCAGAAGAAAAAATTAGGAAAATCTTAAAAATTTCAAAAGAGCCAATCTCAATGGAAACGCCAGTTGGTGATGATGAGGATTCCCATCTTGGCGATTTCATCGAAGACTCATCGACAATGGCGCCTGCAGACGCCGCTGTTTATGCGAGTTTGAGAATAGCTACCAAAGATGTATTAGACTCACTGACTCCAAGAGAAGCAAAAGTATTACGTATGCGATTTGGAATAGAGATGAATACGGATCACACTTTGGAGGAAGTAGGAAAGCAGTTCGATGTTACGCGCGAACGGATTCGACAAATTGAGGCAAAAGCATTACGGAAACTACGTCACCCAGCCCGTTCTGATCGACTTCGAAGCTTCCTGGATACCGGTGGGAATCCATAACTTGCTTTGTTGCTTATTATGGTCGAGCAAATTAGTTTTGATTAAAGTTTAGCTAGGCTATTAGGGGTCTGTAGCTCAGTTGGTTAGAGCAGGGGACTCATAATCCCTTGGTCGTAGGTTCAAGTCCTACCAGACCCACCAATAAAATCAAAGAGTTGCAAGAAACTGTAAGCTCCCATGTTTTTATGGGGGCACACAGGAGGCACATTCTCTTACTGCCTTTTAATGTTTTCTGAAGACTCTTATCACACTATGGGGATGTAAATTTCTAGGTAGTCAGTAAACCTAGATCATCGTTATAGCTTATGATTTGTTTTTACGGGGTAATGAAGGATAAGATCGATCATAAAATTAACTGAATACAGCTACAGTAGCTGCAGATCTTCTGCCATGCGTTAAAAAGCAGAAGATTAAGCATAATAGTTTGCTAAGGTCAGGCTACCATCTATAGGAAGCTCTGATTAAGTCATTTATTTCAATTTTAGTGACAAAGCTATCGTCAAAGTAGTTAATATTGACTATTGTACGACTGATAGCTGTAATTTTTAGCAGATTACACACTTTTCTATTCCCTGATGCAGATTTTCAGGGATATTGGACGGAATTATCCCGTAGTTGGCATCAACACCTTGCGGACAAGGTAGAGATTAGCTAAGGTGTACTAGCTTAGACCTGATCTGACAGTTACCAGTTTTTTTAGGTGTCTGTCAGTTTAGATTTGAGCTAAATTTTTTTCCGCCCAAATTGATTTGCCATCAAGTAATGTATCCAATGGTGTTCGTCCACAGCACATTTTCCTTGATGAGTTCGTTCATTGTTATAGTATTCCATCCATTCGTCTAGATCTTTCTGTAGTTCCTCCATAGTTGAATAAAGTTTCTTCCTGAATGTGATTTGATAAAACTCATTCAGAATCGTTTTGTGGAATCGTTCACAGATCCCGTTTATTTGCGGCGACATGGCTTTTGTTTTTGTATGATCAATATCATTAATCGCCAAATATAGCTGGTAATCATGCTGATCAACACGACCGCAATACTCTGTACCCCTATCCGTTAAGATACGCAACATGGGTAGTTCGTAGTGTTCAAAGTATGGCAATACTTTATCATTGAGTAAGTCAGCTGCTGTAATCGGTGTTTTGGTTGTATAGAGTTTGGCAAAGGCTATTTTGCTGTAGGTATCGATAAACGTTTGTTGATAAACACGGCCAACGCCCTTGAGGTTCCCGACATAAAACGTATCTTGTGAGCCTAGATAGCCTGGATGTGCCGTTTCTATTTCACCGCAGGCTTCATCGTCGTGTCTCTTCTTTTCAAGGGCCGCAACTTGCATCACTAAGAATAATGCCGTCATTAGCCACCTTGTCTTCGAGTGCTTTTAAGCGCTTTTTAAAATTCTCCAGGTTATGACGTAGCCAAATAGAGCGCACGCCACTACCCGATACAAATACACTTTTCTTACGAAGCTCATTGCTGGTTCGATGCTGCCCATGTGCAGGCTGCGCAATTGCATAACCTATGACTGCTCGTTCGGTGGTGGCTTCATCAACACGGTTCTTGATATTTGGGGCTCTTCGATCCTTGTCTATCAGCACATCAAGACCACCATGTTCAACAAGGTCTTGATAGCGAAAAAACGTATCCCGTGAGACGCCCATGACTTTACCGGCCCTGGATACATTACCCAATTCTTCTGCCAAATTTAATAATCCAGCTTTGTGTTTAATAATACGATTGTTAGTATGTGTCATTGAGAGTTACCTCTTTTGCTTTGATTAAGATTCGATACCTTTATCAAAACCGATAACTCTCACTTTTGCAAGTGATGTGTCAGATCAGATCGGAACTAATACAGCTAAGGCAAACAACAGATAAAGCTGTTGTGCATTCTTGAACAATCCTCGGTAACGGGTTTTGGTATAACCAAATTGTCTTTTGACAATACGAAACGGATGCTCCACCTTTGCGCGGAGTGAAGCCAGCATGCGATTGAGTACGGCATGTTCTGCCGGCAATTCCTCACCGCGCTTGCGTTTGAATGGCATACCCCAGACTGGCTCTTCCGGCTGTCGTTGTGCTTCCAGATTGCGATCATTACGAGTATAAGCTCGATCTCCCAATACAATCGCCTCTTCGCCATGTACCAGTGCATCAATCATGTTGCCATCGGCCACTTTGGCCGTGGTAATTTCGGCTATGCACCAGGCCAGAATCAGCATCTACGCCTATGTGCTTGCTTAATCCAAAGTATAGTTGTTGCCCTTCTTGGTCGAACTCATCTCGCCATCACGTTTGCGTTGCCGGTTCTTGGTCGATGGCGGGGCCGCTATCAGCGTCGCGTCAACTATCGTACCTTGACGCAGCAATAATTCCTGCTGGGCCAACTGAGCAGTCGTTTCTGCAAACAGGCTTTGTGCCAAGTGATGCTTCTCCAGCAGAAATGTAAAGATTATATGAGACGAAGCGTTATGAGACGTAATGTGGCGTGATGAGATAAGTAATTGATTTAATTAGATATGGGCAAAAGTGAATTTGCTCGAATTAAATGAGATTTAAGGAGGAAAAAAAAGATTAAAAAGTGAATTTATAGGTTCTTTTTATTGATGGCGGAACGGAGTTCTGTGACCGCCTGTTCCAACTCTCCTATCTTCTTTGTTTCCTCCGCGCGCAAAAGAAAGTCAGCAATTATACGATCGCGATCTCTGTCATCATCGATCTGAGCAAGATATCCGTGCAACGCATCCAGGCGTCTACGATAAGGTTCTAGCGCGAGAGGCAATTCTCCAGAAACCCCTGGTGGAGAGCCTCTCAGCCTTTCCTCTGCGTGCCTTAAATCCCTTGTGTATTTGATACCTTTACCCGTAGCAAGCCAGTCAATAGTTACGCCTGCAGCCGATGCAATTGCTGCTAAATGGTCTGTTCTCGGGAAAGACCCGCTCAGAATATAGCGCAAAGTAGACTCATTCATGCCTCCGCAATCCCTAGCAAATGCGGACACAGATTTGTCTCCCATGCACTCCTTAACCCTGATCGCAAGCGAGTTTTTTTGATCAGCAATATGACCAGGAGAATATGACGCGTCATATTCGCTCATATTATTAATTTTCCTTTTGTTTTCATTTAGTTGCAAGTTATCCGAAAAATTTTGTGTTTTTTTTGAATATGACGCTTGATATATCGCAAATTTTCGCGGATAATTTGAACATGTTTAATTATTATCATAGATGATATAACAGAATGGGCAAATTAAAAACGGCTGACGAAGTCAAGTCTGAGCTAAAAAAGAGTGGCATAACGGTATCAAAGTGGGCCATGCAAAATAACCTTCCTCCATCTGTCGTTTATGGGGTGTTGAGAGGTTATTTGCAAGGGAACTACGGTGACTCACACAGAGCTGCAGTGCTGCTTGGTATTAAAGATGGCGTGATTGAATGAAATTCTGGTATACCCCGAAAGAATTGGCCGGATTGCCTGGCATGCCTGAGACAGTGTCTGGCGTAATCAGATCCGCTAAAAAAAATTTGATTAAGCTTCGCAAAAAACCGCGAAGCAAGGGGCTTGAATATCACCTTCTCAGCCTACCCACCATCACCCAAAGATATATTGCGCAGCATCAAGACCTATTCGGTGGTTGCGCTGAGTTCATCCAAGGGGTTACTCCCTCCCCCCGTATTGCTGCCGCATCCCCGGCAGTGGGTGAACTCAGCGGAGCTACTCAGCCATGTAGGTCCTTCCTTACTGGGCAACATGACAGCCCAGACCTTGCCGGTACAGCGGTTATAACTCCCGCCGCTGCTACCGGCTCTTTTTTAGAGACCAAGACAGGCATGCTGATGACTACCGCAAGACACATCTTGAAGCGCGTGCTGCAGAAGCAGCGCGGCGCTTAAGAATTATCGAACCGTTACTAAAACTACCAGCCCGGTTTCCTGGGAAACGTGCCATGGCAGAAGCAATCGCCAAGCAAAATGAAACATCGGCAGCAACGCTTTACCGATGGATGAAGGATTATAAAAGAGGCGGTTTATCGGCATTGGTCGACAAAACACGGGCCGACATCTGCCAAGCTAGGGTGCTGGTTTCTGCTGAATTCGAACGCATCATGACCGGGCTTGGCGTAAAACGCGATCAACTCATCGAGCTATCTGAATGGCTGCTGCAGCTTGTGCGCGGCCTATGGGGCAGCAGCCGGTGGCACATCGCCCACGCAATCTGGAATCAAGCCTCCGCACAGCTCGGCTTGAAACTGATAGAAGCCGGATTCGATGAGATTTCAGCGAGGGCCGTGTGCCATATTTCGAAGCCACGCCGCTTCGTGGAAGCTGAAAAAAAATTCAAGATCATCGCCACCGCCAAGCGCGACGGAAAGCAAATCTATGATGAACATTTGCCGGAAGTCGCTCGCACCCGAGAAGGCATGCGCCCCGGTGATCTGGCGTTTGGCGATATCTCCCCACTCGACATTCCCACTATTCGCCCCGACGGCACCATCGCCTACGCACGCATGATCGTCTGGATGGATGCCGCCACCAACTGGCTACATATAACCCTCTACTTATGCCCAGCCGGAACTGGCGTGCGGCAAGAGCACGTCGCGCAATCCTTCACCCATTTATGCGAAAGCTCGCCATTTGGCATGCCATCGCGCCTTTATTTGGACAATGGATCGGAATATCAGTGGGAAGAAATGCTCAAAGCCTGGTCAGAATTGGCCTATTTAACCGGCAACCAAACCCATGTGGAACTTGCATCAGCGCTACCACCTGCTGGAAAAATTATCCGCTCCATTCCATTTCGCCCACGCGCCAAGCTCATCGAAGGCACATTCGGCAATTTGAGGCATCTATTCGGCTGGCACCCCGCGTTTCAAGGCGGAAATCGCATGGCTAAGCGCTGCGCCAATCTCGGTGAAGCCATCAAGCCAACCCCTTATGATGAGCTGCAAAGCTTCATCGCCTCCGCCATGGCCGATTATCACAGCACCCCGCAAAGTGGGCAATTGAATGGAAAAAGCCCACAGCAAGCCCTAGAAGATGCCCTTGGTAATGGCTGGCAACCCATAAGGGTTGATCGGGAAGTGCTGCTATTAGCCTTCGCGGAACAAGAAACCCGCGCTGTCAAAGCCGGGGTAATTCAATATGCCGGGCAAGAATGGTACGCCGATTTTCTAGTCGGGCTGCATCAAAAAGTCGATGTGCGCTACCCCAAACACGATCCGCAATGTCTATTTGTCTTCGATCAAGGCAGATTCCTGGGTGGCATTGCCGCAACCTAAATATGGCCTGCTCGATCCCGCTGGCGCAAAAGAAGCCGGACGCCGCCGAGGCGTGCTCAAAGGCATGATCGAAAATCTTGCCGGGCAAGTGCAAACCATTGAAGTCATGGATGTGATTGGCTCCAGAGGGAAGCTGATGGGTGTCGATGAAACGGTAGCCAAAGCACAGCAAGCTGCATTACCCGTCACCTTGTCCGACGAAGCCAAGGCATTACTTGCCGCCAAGCAAGCGGAAATCGAAAACGCACGCAGACGCATTAATAGAGAGCAGCAGAAAAATGGAAGAGCCTGCAGTCAAACGCTGGGGAATTCCAGACGATCCGGAAGACGCCATCTGGCGTGCTAAGTATGGGGATGATGATGAGGATGATAAATAAAAAAGGAGGAGAACAATGGATAAAAAAATTATAAAGCTAAGCGATTACCGCAAGCCGCACCGCCTAAAAAAATACGCAGGAACAGCGCATGGCGTGTGCTTTACCGGCATGAGCGCGTCGTTTCAGGATGATGAATCGGACATCATCGTTATAGCGTCCAGCATGGAAGACTTAGAGCGGCAATGGATGCGTTTTTTTGGGAGAAACCCCAAGGATGATTGTGTAGTGCAACAAGCGGCAGCGTTTGCCTTCCGCCATATGAAAGGGAAGTTGTTGTTTGAGGATAGCCATGACTAGAAACATCAGTTTTTTCTTAACCAAGAATGCCTTTGTGGAAAAACAAAAACAGTGACGCGGCGCTTGGGATGGTGGCACCTAAAACCTGGAGTGGTTTTATGCGGTGCTGAAAAATCGATGGGCTTACATAAAGGGGAAAAGATAAAGCGTCTTGGCCTGATCAGAGTCGTAAATGTAAGAGCCGAGCCGCTGGATGCCATCACAAAAGATGATTGCATTCGGAGAAGGATTTCCTGAGTTTTTACCGCAGGATTTCGTTCGATGTTCTGCCGACATAACAAATGCAAGCCTGACCGGCTGGTGAATAGGATCGAATTTGAATATCTGTGAAAAAAATGGATTAAAAATGAGTAGAAATACAAAAACCAAAAATGTACAGGAATCGCTCGCGCTGGCTAGTCTTTTTTGACCGAAACGCAAGGCGCTGCGATTGGTGAAATCGTCGGTGAAACCGGCACCGGAAAACTCAGGCAGCGCACGCCGTCCTTAAGGAATTTGCGGGCGTGCGGGTGGCCTGCCACGAAGGTATGACGCGCTATCAACTGGTTGCAAGGATGGTTGCAGGGTTAGGCATCGAAGGCCCTTCCACGCGCTGGCTAGAATTGCTGGCAGATCATCAATCGAGGACTAATTACCGGCAAATCGTCATTGTTGACGAAGCCAACAAGCTCAAATGGCAAGCCCTCGAAGTGCTGCGTTATCTCGCAGATGAATGTGGATATGCCGTGCTGGTCGGTACCGAAATCTACGAACACCAATTCAACTTCGATGTTAGAACCCGCCCGCTGCTGCTGCAGCTTGGACGGCGTATTGGGGCCAAGCGGGTGCGCATGGGTCATTTAGACCGATCTGACACCACAAGGTATCTGCTCGCACCACGATTTGGCGAGGTTGACAAAGAAATCGCCACACGGTTTTGGACAGGCTGCCGCCGTGGTAATTGGGGGGAAGCGGTTGAACTCGCCGGTGAAGCCCTCAGACTGGCGCGCTTGAATAACACGCAAACCCTAACCATGCCTGTGCTCGATGCGGCATTGACCTGGTTCGCTAACCGCCGTGATGCGGTCACGAATGGAGCTTAAGGTGACCGATCATGCTCACATTAAATGAGATTTGCGCCGTGCTCGGCATATCGAAACCAGCAGCATCCGCGCTCAAAAATGATAAATACCCAGCGCCAGAAACAGTGCAGCGTTACCAAGCGCTACTTGCAGTCGTCGGGCGAGTAGCAAACGAACATCGGGAGGTGGATTTAAGCAAGATCTGCGCAACCTGCCCCCGTGAAGATTGTGCCGGTTGTCGGATCGCGCAGCTAATTGAATGATTAATACGAAAGGAGAAAAAATGGAAAGCGAAGAAAAAGAAGTGCCCAAGCAACAGCCACTCGGCTATCGCAGAAATAGCGCAGGCCACCTGGTGCCAGAGGAAATGATCAAAGATATCGATATGGCCCGAGATGAATTGGTGCGTGAAATCATCACTGCAGCACAAGCCATGAAAGCGCAAATGGCCGCACTCAAAAAGCGATCGATGCAGGACGTATTTGCTTTTGTCGAGCTTTCTGCCGAGAAATACGGCATCAAACTGGGCGGGCAAAAAGGCAACATCTCCCTCATGAGCTACGATGGCAAATATAAGGTACAGATCGCCGTCGCTGAACGCTTAACCTTCGATGAGCGCCTCATCGCAGCCAAAGCGCTTATCGATCAATGCATCCACCGCTGGTCGGAAGGTTCTCCCAGTGAGATTAAAGCCCTGGTCGAACATGCTTTCCAGACCGACAAAGAAGGAAAAATCTCCACCAGCCGCGTGCTCGGGCTAACTCAGCTAAAAATCAAAGACGAACAATGGCAGCAAGCCATGCAAGCGCTGCGCGATTCGATGCAGATCGCGGGCACTACAACCTATATCCGCATGTACCAACGGCGCGGGTTAACTGATCAGTACGAACAGATCGTGCTCGATCTTGCATCCTCCTGATTAAACAATAACTAACCATTAATAGGAACGAATCATGATAATAAAAGATTGCCAAGAACCCCAATGCGAACTCATCGACATCCGCACCGGGCATTGTATCGAAGCAAGCCAACGCATCCACCGCTTAGTCCGCGATGGATGGGTTAATGATAGTTTTTCCAAAACCGTTGAACGAGAGCAAAAAAACATCCAGGAAGAACTCGCCAAGTTCATGGGGTTAAACGTCATCGCCCGCATTAAAGGCATATGCCAGGCTAGAACCAGACGGCGTGTCGAAGTTTTCGTCAATAACATGCCCAGGTTGAACACCGTTTTAGAAGAACGCTACCCAGATTTTGAAGAACGCGTCAACTTTATGAGCGATCCCTACATTCTGGCCGAACTCGCCTGCGATGCCGACGATCCCATATCACCACGCGTGCGTGAATGTCTCACCATCAGCTATCAATATCGCGTCGAATGGGAGGAAGAATAATGGAACTCCACGAACTATTCGAAGTGCTGTGGTTATTCAGCGTCGCCTTTTTCGCAGGCGTGATCTTCGGCATGTATAAAAGCACCGGTAAAGACAAAGAAGACTAGCCATGCAATCTGCCACCCCAAACATCAATCGCAACGCCCTGCTTGGTTTGGCGCATCTTGCCGCCAAGCAGCTCGGGTGGGATGAGGACTTCCGCCGGGCGCAGCAATTATCCTGCACCGGCAAATCATCCTGCAAAACCATGACCGATGGCGAGTTGCTTGATTGGTGCTGGCGCTTAAAGCGCCTGGGTGCGCAAATCGGCATCCCGCACCCGCCCCGTAAAGGTGGAAAAAGCTGGAATCGTCCAACCGAAAGGCAGTTGGCTCAAATAGAACAGCTCGCCCTGCAATTTGGCTGGATGGATGGACTGGAAGATAAACGGCTGATCACCTTCATCATCCGTACCGTCAAAGTGGATGATGTGCGCTTCCTACTGCGCTGGCAGGCCACCGACATCATTAGCGGGTTGCGGCGTTGGCAAAGTCAATTGATAAGACAAGGAGAAAAACAGCAATGGCAGCAATTCAAAGCATCGTGCGAAGCAAGCGAATGAGCTATTCATCCGGCTTCAAATATCAGCTCACCGAGGATTTTTGCATTATGACCGCTATCCAGCCGGAAGAAACCGTAGAATGGCTGTTCGTAACCCTCTGCGACGACGGATTATTGATAATAAAACGCGGCTGGGCATGGGATGGGCCATCTGGCCTTACCCTCGATACTAAAAACAGCATGGTCGCAGCCCTCGTGCATGACGCGCTCTACGCCCTTATGCAGAAAAAATTAATATCGTGGGATTGCAGAAAAGAAGCGGATGCGCTTTTTTACCGCCTGCTCAAAGAAGACGGCATGTGGCAGTGGCGCGCGGGTTACTGGTACGCCGCCGTCAGAAAACTCGGCTACGCCTTCGCCCATAAAGCCAAAAAAGTCAAAACCGCGCCATGAATCTCACGCGCTGCCCAGTCTGCCACAGCCACATCACCCTGGAAGCCATCGTGCAAGATGAAGCCGGACGGGAACTGATGGCCCTGCTCGCCAACCTGGATGGCGATCTATCGCGCGCGCTCGTCACCTATCTTGGCTTGTTCCGCCCTGAAAAGCGCGATCTGTCCAACGATAGGGCGCTAAGAATCGCCAAGGAAGTCATGGCATTGACGAATGATTCAGCAAGGCTGTCGCACGCGCTGGCGCAAACCGTGGAAATGCTTAGGGCCAAGGACGGGCTTCCCTTGAAAAACCACAATTATTTAATCAAAGTCATGAGCAGCCTCGCCCCTGGATTGGCAATCACCCAGGAATCACCGGCGAGACTCATGAGCAAAACCGAGCAAGCGCTCATCAAAGTTGAAAAAATAAAGGAACGCTACCGTTAGCAATAATGCGCAAAGCTGGTTTGCGGCAGCCATCGCCAGCGGTATTCAGCGCCTCATGGTGTTAAGCCTGGAAGGTACTCCATCATCGCGCACCGTGGAGCTAACCACCATCACCTGGATTGATGCTCTATGGCCTGGCAGAGCATGGGATGCCAGATTGGATGAGACAAGAATCGCTGAAGCATTCCGCCTGCTTACCATTCAATCGGAACGCTGGCCAACCCCTGCACAGTTTTTACGGGTACTGCCTGCCCGGCATGTTCCTCTCAAATTGACTGCGCCAAAACCTACAGAAGCAGAACGTAAAAAAGCCCATGCCGTGTTAGAACGCATCAAAAAGGAACTCGACCGATGACTGAACCACAAAAAATGCCCGAACTATTAACCGATCTGGCCTCGCGTGCGCAGAAAATCTTGGCCGAAAAACTGGTATGGAAACCAGTCTTGCTGAACACGTCGGCTTCGAGATCGCCCGTGAAATGGCAGAAAACTGGCGGGCAGCATCTACGTGCCCAAAGGTCACGAGATGCAATTGCACAGCCGCGATGAACAGGTGGGATGACTTCGACGGCCACAACCATAACCAACTGGCTGCTAAATACAAAATAAGTGTGCAGTGGGTCTACACCATTGTAAAGCGCATGCGTGCTTCGAAATTTAGAAAAATGCAAATCGGGCTGTTTGACCAAATAAACACCCAGCAACCCAAGGAATAAAAAATGAATGCAAATAATCACTGGATGGTGCTTTTAAACCCCACCGATATCGTAAAGAACCTACCCTCGCTCAAGCAAGCAACAATCAGGAGCGGTTGCATGTCGTCACGATATTGGAAGTATGACAAAAACGGCGAATCGGATTGCCCCAAAATGTGCTTAAACGCAGCAGGCATCCGGCTAAGACGCAAAAGGAAGACTAGCACCAGGCGCCGCCCAGTTGATCAACTCGCGCTCGATGGTAGCTACATCGCCACTTATCGAAGCATGTCCAGCGCCGCAAAAGCCTTGGGGATAAAGCAAGCCAGCATCAGCAACGTGTGCCACGGTAAGCAAGGTAAAACCGGTGGTTACACGTTTCAATTTCACGACGCATCCAGTGCAGCACAGAAGCAACCATAGCAATCTTAGATAACAACAAAAAGGAGGAAGTAAAAATGAAGCAAATCATCAAAACAGCAATCACAGCCACGCTTATCGCGGCCGCCATTTCTGGGTGCGCAACTATTATTCGTGGCACTGAGCAACAAGTATCGATCAACACCAATCCAGCCGGAGCAGATGTTCAGTTCAGCAATGGGCAAAGCTGTATATCTCCTTGCATGATTAAAACTAAACGCGACCAGTCTTTGCAAATCACCATCAGTAAAGAAGGTTGCCATCAGCAAACTGCAACCATGATGCCGACATTAGGAGGGGCTGGAGTCATGCTAGGCGGTTTTATCGATTACGGCACCGGCGCAGTCTACGATCTTCAACCAAATCCACTGACCGTCAGCCTAGTTTGTGAGAAGAAAACAGCAGCGCAAGAATAACCGAGCAAGAGGGGGTGCTTGCACCCTCCGTTTGATTGATGATCATAAGTAAAGGGAATTATGGTTTTCTTTGCTTATGAAAATCGATAATGAACGCGTATGAATTGGAGGAGTCAATTGAAAAGGAAATTATATACGTTACTCCCTAAGCTATTCGCCGCGTTGCTGTTTGCTGGTGGCGCACTACTGCAGGCCGCAGACATCGATCAAGAAACCCGCTATTGTAGCGGCGATAAGCGCAAGTCAGCCGTGGTTGCCGCCTTCAAACGCATCCACCCATGCCCATCGAACGGGCAAACCGAAGGCCCATGTCCAGGTTGGGCGGTCGACCATGTAATCCCCCTGGCGGTTGGTGGATGCGATGCAGTTTTTAACCTGCAATGGCTACCCAACGAAATCAAGTCCTGCGCCGGTACGCTGTGCAAAGACCGCTGGGAACGCAAGATTTATAAGCGACAGGAAGCGGTGAATTAGGGGGTCAAAAATGAGAAATCGCGTTGAGTTAAACACGTACGCAGATGCGGACGGAAAAATAATTCAAGAGATATTTTATATCGAAAATGGTGTGGTAAAAACCGTTGATTTCCGCATCATGGACACATGTGATGATCAGATCCGCGAGGCGCTGATTAAGCTAGGATGGACGCCACTTCCCCTAAAAGAATAAGGAGCCACCTTAGAATATACACATAGTCTAAATGTGTGTAACCGCGAGTAAAATACCGATACTTATGTTTTACTTTTGGCGGTTAAAGTAAAACATAAGTGTCTACAAAGGCTGCTGGGAACGCGAGATTTATAAGTGACAGTGGGCGGTGAATTATGTTTACTTTTAGCAGTTAGGTTTACATTTGCCCAGATTCGCATTGACAATTCACTCTAATCATGGCGTAACCTATAGTGGAGACTATAGAAAATGATCTTGGTGTCGTTTTGTAAAAAAATACAGAATGGCAAAAATGAGTCAAGTAAATAATCCAGGAGTGAATTACATTAGTTATGGCGGTTATATAAAATAGTGTTTTAATAAGAAAAGAGGGGAAAATGGATTTAATTGATCGCATCAAAGAAATTTCGGCAAGAATACCTAAGCAGATAAATCATATACAGACTGAAGAAGCGACTAAGAACGCATTAGTTATGCCTTTCATTAGTGCGCTCGGTTATGATGTATTCAACCCATTGGAAGTGGTGCCAGAATATACCGCTGATATAGGTCAAAAAAAGGGAGAAAAGGTTGATTATGCGATCAAGAAAGACGACAAAATCATCATTCTCGTCGAATGCAAGTGGTCTGGTGCAGTGTTGGATGTAAATCATATGTCGCAACTTCATCGGTATTTTCATGTAACAGAAGCGCGTTTTGCAATTCTAACTAACGGCATTAATTACCAGTTTTATTCGGATATCGATGAGCCCAATAAGATGGACTCAAAGCCGTTTTTTGAATTTAACATGCTTGATTTTGATGATCATCAACTCAATGAGTTAAAAAAATTTACTAAATCATCATTTTCACTCGACGATATTTTGACAACCGCAAGTACACTTAAGTACACCAGAGCGATTAAAAAGATACTAGATGATGAGCTACATAAGCCGTCCGAGCTGTTTGTGCGGTTTTTTGCATCACAAAGCTATGATGGCAGGGTTACACAACCGGTAATTGAGCAATTCACAGTGATAGTTAAAAACGGCATCAATCAATTCATCAACGAACGCCTAAACGAGAGACTAAAATCTGCGTTAGTTACAAATAACACAGATATACCAACTTCTCAGCAACAAAACGCAGAAAGTAACGCAACGGCAGAAATAGAAACGACACAAGAAGAACGCGATGCATTTAATATTGTTAAAGCAATATTGCGCGAAATTGTCGATGTCAAACGTATATACATGCGAGATGCAAAAAGTTATTGTGCCATATTACTTGATGACAATAATCGGAAACCTATTTGTCGGTTGAATTTCAACTACAAGCAAAAGTATCTAACTGTTTTCGAGAACAAAAGCGAAACGCGAGTCGACATTGATAGCATCGACGATATTTTTAAATACGCAGATCGATTGAAATTGGCAATTAAAGAGTACGGTGGATGACAGCAAGTGATTCTTGAGTGTGTGGTTCGATGAAGTGAGTCGATATAAGGAATAAAAAAACCGCAAGGGGAATTTTTCAACGCATCTGCCACCGACAGATGCGCAAATTTTTTATTAATGTTCTTTATCGATGATATCGTGCAGCTCAAGCACTTTGTAGAGAGCAGGTTTCTCATTGATAGTTTCAACCGCTACGTCAACGATGAATGCCTTTTTAAAAGGGTATGGTTCTTCATAAAGCATCTTCGTCTTTAGGCTATCGTTGGCGAACCGTACTTTCACATCACCTCTGTAGATACTTTCTATTTTAGCTCTATCACCAGCCTTACTGCTATCGGGTTGATTTCTGGCTTGTACCCAGTACATAACCACTCCTTCATGAATGCCAGTAATAGGTTCCTTCATCGAGTCAAGCTCACGTCTGATTGCATTCTGGGCTGCATTCGCTTCTGTTGAATTGATATGGATGTTAACAACAAAATCCCCTTGAATGTTTAGTGCACCGAAATTGATCTGAGAGGCATGATCTTTTGCAATAGGTTCTATAATCGTGCTAAGGTTCTCAAGGGTTGTTTTCTCGATATCATCTGGCTTTTTATCACTCTTGCCAATAAACCACTCATAAACATTTTTGAGATGAGTGGAGTAGTCGATGACAGTATTGGCGTGTTCCATAAAAGGCAGTGCATAAGGAGCAAGCGCAACAAGCTCTGTTATAATGCTGCCGTTATGAATCTGCTTAATGTATAGCCTTACACCATCAGCATCAGCATACCCCAATTCATATTTTGCGATAAAGCGTTTATATTCATCGCCCACGCTCAGCATGCTTCTTGCCAAGTCAATGAGATCGACAGGCTCTTTATTCTTAAGCTCTATAATGAGTTTCACCTTATTGTCCATTCTTCCCCATTGCCATAAATTTATAACCTAACTTCCTTTAATATACGGCGCCACGGGCTTGTTACATACTCGTGGCATGACTCGATCGATCAAAAGCATCATCATTCATTGTGCTGCCACGCCTAACGGAAAATGGTTTCAAGCCGGGGATATTGACGCATGGCATAAAGCGCGCGGTTTCAAGCGCACGGAAGCCTTCCGCACCCGTCAGAACGGCAACCTGGTAGCCATCGGCTATCACTTCGTCATTCTTACCAATGGGGCTATCGCTACAGGCCGTCATTGGGATGAAATCGGCGCGCATGCACAAGGCTATAACAGCAAATCGCTGGGCGTTTGCTTGATCGGCACGGATAAATTTTCGCTGCGCCAATGGCAAAGCTTAAAAGGCAACATCAACAGCTTGCGTGAGCAAATCATGCACTTGCAAGGCGATGCCGAGCCACCGAGGGTGTTTGGCCATCGCGATCTGCCAGGGGTTGCTAAAGATTGCCCTGGGTTTTCTGTACAGGATTGGCTCGCGAACGACATGCAGCCATTGCCAGATCATGTGCTCCACGATCCATCTGGGGCATGATGCCATGAAATGCGCCGAACTCATCACCGACGCTGGCACCGGATTATTATCACAAACCAAACTGTGGGCGCATATTGCCTACCTCGCCGCCACCCTGGTTTTTCTGCGTTGGGGTTTATTCGCAGAACAACCGCCCAATGCCGAAATCTGGCTCATCTATTTAGGGGTAGTCGGGGCGCACACGTTATCGAGCAAACTGTTATCGATGAAATATAAAAAGGAAACCTAATGCCAGTGCTACTTCCTTACTTAGTTGCCGCGTTGTTTTTTAGCAGTGTAGGCGGGTTTGCAGGATATCGTTGGGCCGATTATTTTGGCCGCGTAAATCTCATGCAATGCGAGCAAGACTACCTCAAAGCCGTCAACGAATCCAACCAAAAAGCCCGAGAAAACATCGCTCGCGCGTATCAAGCATCGGATAAAGCCATACTCGCTGCAATGCAACAGGCAGAAGCAGCACAAGCCAGAACGGAGGAAATAAGCCATGAACTCAAAAAACATACGATGGGCAAGCCTTGTTTGTCTGGCATTGCTCGTGGGGTGCTCCACACCGCCCCAGCGTTTAAGAGAAACGCAATGCCCAAGCATACCGGAAGCGCTCTTGAGTCCAATCCCGGCGCTGCGGAAAATTCCGGCGACAACGCCAGTGCCGTTAGCACCGACGACGATGTAGCCGCATGGATCGCAACAGCTACGCAACGCTACGAAGAATGTCGCACGCGCGTCGATGCCATTGCACAATGGGATAGAGAGAAAAATGGACGACATTGATAATGCACAAATTAATATGGATGCTGAGATGGAACGGCGCATTGCTGCGGTGCGTAACAAGCCATTATTGGTGCCTGCCAACGGTTGCTGCCTGTTTTGCGGGAACACCGTTAAAGAAGGCGTGCGTTGGTGCTCATTAGAATGCCGAGACGATTGGGAGCTGCGCAATGAGTGATGCGGTGATTGCGCTGAATTGGCAGCAGATGACCTGGGTCGCTGGAATAGTGATTGCCTGGACAGGGTTTTTGGTAGGCATCATTCGCGTGTTAATTTCCAAGATGGTCAGCAGCCTAGAAAAGCGCATGGATTCTCAAACCAACCACTGGGAAAAGGCTGAACGCGACCTACATCGGCTCATGAGCGAACTGCCGACTCAATATCAGCGCCGTGATGATTTTCTGCGTGAATTGGAACAAGCAGAGTCGCGTTATCAAAAAGCGGTAGAGCAAGTCATCGCGATACTACGCGAAAAAGTGACCGACTCGGAACGCCGCATTCATGCCTTGCAAACAGCGATCGATGGTTACGAACGCGAATTCCAACGGCGCGATGATGCCATCCGTGAATACACAGCCATTAACGCCAAGATAGACCGACTGACCGAAGTTTTGATTGATATAAAGGGATACCTGAATGGAAAAGCGAATTGATGCAGCAATCGATCTAGCCCGTGCCGAACGTGAAACGCTGCGCTGGATCATCTTATCTGCGCTGTGGCATGGTCGACCTTATGGTGTGAATGAGCATGTGCTGCTCATGACAGCCCGCGATATCCCCCTGAGAGTAACTGCTGATCTGGTGCGATCTGAAATGGCGTCCCTAGAAAAACGCAGCCTGGTTAAAGTGGGACGTGATGGCCCGTTATGGTGGGGTGAGCTCACCGCCGAAGGTGAGGCTGTGGTGGACTACCGCGCCGAAGCGCCCAATGATATCGCTCGCCCACCCAGATGGTAATGGAATCATTATGGCAAGACTCTCTAAAATAGGATCGCTTCCCCAAGAAATTCGCGACTGGTTAGACAGCGCCTTGGCCGATGGCAATTTTAGCGGCTATCAATTACTGTCCGACGCACTCAAAGAACGCGGTTTCGATATTAGTCACGCTGCCGTGCACCGTTATGGGCAGAAGCTAGAAAAACGCATCGCCGCGATCAAATCAGCCACAGACGCCGCGCAGATGCTCGCCAAAAGCTTGCCCGATGCCACCGATGATTTAAGCAGCGCCGTGATTCGCATGGTGCAGTCCGACATGTTCGATCTGCTGGTGTCGTTACAAGAATCTGGCGAGGAAACCAATCCAGCACAACGTCTTAAATTATTAAGTCATGCCGTCAGAGCGGCAGCCGATGCGACCCGTGCCAGTGTGACGCACCGCAAGTGGCAGGATGAGGCGCGTTCTAGAATAGAAGCTGCTGTCGTATCTGCTGAGAAAATCGCCAAAAAAGGCGGGTTGTCGGCAGATGCTGTCGAGCAGCTGCGCCGTGAAATTCTTGGCATAGCGGAATGACCATTCCAACCTATATACCAGATACAGCCACAGCCGAAAATCAAGCGCCTGCGGTTTTACTCGCATATCAACAGCACTGGGTTGCAGACGGATCTCCGCTGAAAGTGATTGAGAAATCACGCCGCACAGGTTTGACATGGGCCGAGGCGTCAGACAACGTACTGACAGCCGCTTTGTCCCGAAGCGCTGGCGGACAAAATGTTTATTACATCGCCTACAATCAGGACATGACCATAGAGTACATTCAGTCTTGTGCGATGTGGACTCGAGTGTTTAACTACGCGGCAGATAAAATAGAGGAAGGTTTCTGGGATTCAGAAGATGATGCAGACAAGCACATAAAAACCTACACGATTCGTTTCCCAAGTTCTGGGTTTAGGATCGTAGCGCTATCCAGCCGCCCAAGTAACCTACGTGGCCGTCAGGGAGTTATTGTCATTGATGAAGCAGCATTCCATGAAAAACTGGACGAGCTGCTGAAGGCTGCGTTAGCCATGCTGATCTGGGGCGGAAAAGTGCGAGTGATCTCAACGCATAACGGGCAGGATAATCAATTTAACGAGCTGATCACTGATATTCGGGCCGGTAAACGCAAAGGCACGGTGCATCGGATAACTTTTAAAGAAGCGGTGAACGATGGTCTCTATAGACGGATCTGCCTGCGCCTTGGCAAGACATGGTCGGTCCAGGAAGAGACCGCATGGATGGCGAGCGTTTATGATTTCTATGGTGCCGGGGCTGCCGAGGAGTTGGACTGCATTCCAGCTAACTCAACCGGAGCATGGCTTTCACGAGCACTGATTGAGTCGCGTATGTCAGGTTACACGCCGGTGCTGCGCTGGGAATGCAAAGATGGGTTTGAATTGCTACCAGATCACGTTAGGCACGCGGAATGTCAGGATTGGCTGCTCGATAAGCTAAGTCCGCTGTTGGATAAATTGCCCAAGGATTGCATTTCATTCGATGGGGAGGATTTTGGTAGGTCTGGCGATTTGACAGTACACGCACCGCTGCTACAGATGCAGAATTTAACGCGACGTATGCCATTTTTAATAGAGCTGCGTAACGTACCATTTAGGCAACAAGAACAGGTGGCATTTTATTTGATCGATAACCTGCCGAATTTTCGGGGCGGTGCATTCGACGCGCGCGGCAATGGTCAATTTTAAGTGAAGTCGCCATGCAGCGCTATGGCCACAAAGAATCCAGCAGGTCATGTTGTCAGAATCGTGGTATCGCGAACACATGCCGCCGGTAAAAGCAGCGCTGGAAGATGGTACGTTGGTGGACTTACCCAAGGATGCGGACGTGCTCGATGATCTGCGCGCGGTGCAAATGGTGCGTGGCGTTCCGAGGATTACAGATGCGCGAACAACCGGCCAAGATAAAGGCAAACGCCACGGAGATGCTGCTATTGCAATAGCACTCGCATACTATGCTAGTCGTGAAATTAAAGACGCACCCATTGAATATATGAGTAGCGGTCGGCGCGAGTTCGCATCATTGAGTGGATTAAATTGGAGTGGATTTAATGGCGGATAAACTGGAACAACCAGAAGTCAATGAAATAGCCACCAGCCGCGATGGGCGCGATATTACCCGAGGCTGGCTATCGGCACTCATGCAGGCCCCGATCGATGATAGGGTATTGATCGAGCAAGGCGGGGGCGATTACCGGCTGTATGAGGATATCCTGCGCGACGATAATGTGCGTGCTGGTATTAATCAACGCATTTATGGTGTGATTGCCAAACCCTGGGAAATCATTCCTGGTGGCAAGCGTACTATCGATAAAACGGCGGCGGATTTCATTCGCGCCCAGATCGATAGTCTAGAATTCGACAAAGTGACCTTACAGATGCTGCATGGTGCGTTTTACGGTTTTTCTATTGCTGAGGCGGTTTGGGATAAATCTGGCAATCATATCGTGTTAGCCGATATCAAGGTGCGCAACCGACGCCGCTTTGCTTTTGATGGCGCAGGCGGTTTGCGTCTCAAAACATTTGCCAATATGCAGCCTGGCGAATTAATGCCTAATAATAAATTCTGGGTAACACGATTCGGTGCCGATCATCATGATGCACCCTATGGTTTAGGTTTGGCGCATTATCTGTACTGGCCGGTGTGGCTGAAGCGTAACGTTACCCGTTTCTGGGCAGTTTACCTGGAAAAATTCGGTACACCCAGCGCCGTCGGTAAATATCCGCCCAACACTCAAAAAGTAGAACAAGAAAAACTCCTCGCCGCATTGCGGTCGTTACAGCGCGATTCTGCAACCGTCATTCCGCAAGGCATGGAAATGGAGCTAGTGGAAGCGATGCGCTCGAGTGCTGCCGATCATAAGCAATTCGTTGAAGTCATGAATGAAGCGATCTTGCTGATCTGCCTCGGTCAAATGGCAACCGCTAAAGGTACGAGTGGTAAACTCGGAAATGACACCTCCCGAGAAAACGTCAAGGATGCCATTCTAAAAGCAGATGCCGATTTGCTGTGCGAGAGTTTTAATCGCAGCATTGTCCAATGGCTGGTTGCGTGGAATTTTCCAGGCGCAACGCCACCTCGGGTTTATCGGGTATTCGACGATGAGGATCTGGATGGTCATGCAGCGCGTGATAAAATCATCTCGGAAATGGGCTACAAACCCACCATTAAATACATCACCGAAAAATATGGTGGGCAATGGGTTGAGGTTAATCCGCCCGCAGAGAACCCAGACGCAAGTCGCACGCAATCCGAACAAAAAGACGCAAGCGACCAAAGCGATAAAAAACGACCATGGCGAACCATTGTCTCAGTCTGTCGGTTTTTCCGACAACGTTAATCCCACGCCCGTCGATCCCATGACCGATCGACTCGATGACGAAACGACGTCGCACTGGATGGGCATGATGGATTGCGTAAAAAATATCGTCGATCAAGCGCAAAGCCTGGAACAATTGCGCGATGAATTGCTGGCCGCCTATGGTGGGATGGAAATAGCGCAGTTGACCGAAATCATGGCCATGGGATTTGCAGCAGCCGAACTGACGGGTCGTTTCGATGTGACCGAAGGGGATAAAAAATAACCATGATCTGGCTGGATGAATCGCAGTATTGCTTGCGTGTCGTCGATGGTAATCCGGCTGACAAGCCGCCTTACCGCGCCGTGGGTAATATCTATTTGCACGGCGACGTGGCGATACTCTGCGGATTTCATGGGAAATTGATGCGCACCGATTTGCACGAATTCGTTTTTAAAATGATCGAACGCGGCATCAATCATCTGCTCGTTGAGCGTTCGGAACGTCACCGCGTTCCTTTAGGCAACATGATCGATGCACCCGGAGGCCCCTTCCATGATTGGTGGCATATCGATCTGAAAGCAATCTATATAGTACGCTCCAAAATGGCCCAATAACAAAAACGATTTAAACGCGATTTAAGCGATTATTTTCAATCTGGACATAGAAAGATATTAAAAAAAAATTTCAATCAAAATTGAACCCCTATTGAACCCCACTTTTGGGGGTCTTTAAATCAATAATGAAACGTGATTTTTCAAAAAACAATGAGAAACGCAAAAAATAAGGCTGTTTTAGATGACTGCCGCAACTGATCCATCCATCCGTAACGTATTCAAGCAGCCCTTCCGCGAGCAGGTCGATTTCTTCCGCGCCAAACTCAATCTATCCACCGATCGCTGGGACGATATTCGTAAGGCGGCACATGACCGGGCTTTTATCGTGGCCGGTGCAGCCAAGGCGGATCTGCTCGATGATTTACAGGGCGCAGTAGACAAGGCCATCGCCGATGGCGAGTCGATTGCTAATTTTCGTGAGCGTTTTCGGGATATCGTCAAGCGCAATGGTTGGCATGGCTGGACGGGTCAAGGTACAAAAAAAGGCGAGGCCTGGCGCACGCGTGTCATTTATCAAACCAACCTGACGCAAAGCTATAACGCGGGCCGTTATCAGCAGCTCAACGATCCCGATTTGGTTAAACGCAGGCCCTATTGGAAATACGTGCACAACGACACGGTGGCGCACCCGCGCCCCTTGCATGTCAGTTGGTCAGGCAAGGTGCTGCATAAGGACGACCCTTGGTGGCAAACGCACTTTCCTGCTAATGGGTGGGGCTGCCAGTGTTATGTCACTGCCGTTCCGCCCTCAGAATTTAAAGGGGATTCAGCGCCCGACGATGGTTTTGAAATGAAGCAAGATAGTCAAGGTAATTCGCACCGAGTCCCTAAAGGCATCGACTTAGGGTTCGATTATGCGCCCGGATCGAACGTAGACACTTCGCTACGCACGATGGTGCAGAATAAATTAATTAAGCATCCACAAGCAATCAGTAGAGCATTAACTCGAGATATCAATCGCTACATTAATGCTAATGAGAGCGTTGTCGGATTCGCAGCTAGGGCGATTACAGAAAAAAATAATAATGATGATCTCTGGCTGGGGTTTGTTGAAAACGCAGACAGGATAAAGCAAGCGACCGAGCTTGATTTGGCAAACGATATGGTGCTGCTACCGGCTCAAACCGTCAGGCATGTAGAAAAAAGCCGTGCATTTGATGGTAAAGAACAGCGAGTAGTGGAGCACGATGATTTTAATCATGTTATGGATATATTGCTGAATTACGACCAGATAGAACAAGGAAACGTTAGTCGAGATGGGAAGCCGTCGCTTTTAATAAGCAAGAAGGTGGATAAAGAATGGTTTAGATTGGTGTTTGAAGTGCAAGGCAAGAAGAAACCGCGATTGCGCTTAAGTCTTTGGTGATTAAACTTATAAAACCAAAAGGAAAATAGGCGGTGTCCGAATGCTGCTGGTTACCCAACTCCCTGGACTTGACGTCCGAAACGATCCCGCCTCTAAGAGCAAAGTTTAGCATCGGCATGTGGGGTGTCAAGTAGAACGTTGGCGGGAAAGTATATCTTATGAAAATAACGATTGAAGTGGATAGTCAATCCGTGCTGGATGTATTGAATCGCTTGCAACGATTGGCAGCACGACCTAAGCCGGTGCTGTTGGAAATCGGTGAGGATTTGCTGGAGTCGACCAAGGCGCGCTTTGCAGCGCAAACCGCACCGGATGGCAGTCAATGGGCACCCAATTCCCCGGTTACGGTAAAGCGTAAAGGGCGCGATCAGCCGTTAATCGGTGAAACCAGAACACTGATGAGCCAAATCAATTATCAACTGCTTGATGATGTTACACTGGAAGTCGGCAGTCCTACGGTCTACGCAGCCGTGCAACAATTTGGGGCGGAACAGGGAGCGTTCGGCAGAACCAGCCGCAATGCACCGATCCCCTGGGGTGATATTCCCGCCCGACCCTTCCTCGGCGTCTCTGAATCCGACGAAGAAACCATTCTAGATGCGTTCGCCCGCTATCTGCGCGATCAAGATTAGCCCGCAAAAGCAATAAATCCATTTAATTGAAGCACTTATCATGCTGCTCCATCATGAGCGCATGAGTATACGCATTTCTATTTTTACGCCGGGCGAGCATACCGCCATGAACGGTGCAACCCGAGCCTATACGCAAGACGATCTTGTTGCTACCGCATCTGTTTACGATCCAGCCGTGTTTCAAGCGCCTGTCGTGCTTGGTCACCCCGAACATAATCATCCCGCTTGGGGATGGGTGACCGCGCTTTCATTTGATCAAGGGCAGCTTATGGCTGACTTGGATGATCTCGATCGATTTCACCGAGTGGGTGCGTGCCGGTCGCTATAAAAAGATTTCAGCAAGCTTCTACCTCCCCGACTCTCCTGCTAATCCCGTTCCCGGCGTGCTGTATCTGCGGCACATCGGGTTCCTGGGAGCGGCTGCACCAAGCCTTAAGCATTTGCCAACGGTAGCAATCCCCATAGATTTGGCAGAAGCCGAGGGTGTGGAAGTTTTTATATCCGCAAATCTCAAACAATCCGAGCAAACCGATATTCATCAGGAGAACTTCATGACTCAAGAATCAAACTCAGGCGATGATCTGCAAGCGCAAATCGCGTCCCTCAAAGCAGAAAACGCCGCACTTAAAACGCAAGCAGTCAGTTTTCAAGAGCAAGCACAATCCGCTCAGGCGGCATTGATCGATCAGCAACGCCAAGCGATGCATGCCGGACATGCTGCATTTTGTGAAACGTTGATCGGTGAGGGCCGTATGTTGCCAGCCCATAAAGCGGTTGCTGTGGCGCTCATGGATTTGATCGCGAGCCAAGAAACACCCGTGCAGTTTGGTGAAGGCGATGAGCAGGCCCAGCTCACGGTTGATGCTTTCAAGGCAACGCTTAAATCTACCCCGGTTTTGGTACCGTTTGGAGAGGCGTCGCAAGATAAAGGCAACAATAGCCCGGTATCTGCAACCCTGAAAGTGCCAGCAGGTTATGAAGTCGATCAGAAATCGGCAGAGCTGCATCGCAATGCGTTGGCCTACCAAGAAGCGCATGTGGGCTGCGATTATCTTACCGCCGTCACGGCAGTATCTCAGCAATAGAACCCAACAAAAGGAGACGACTCGATGCAATACAGCCCGATTTTAACCAAAACCTTATCCGCTTCAGGCGCTATTACCGCAGAGCGGTTCGTTAGTGCTGCCGGTGCACAAATCGCCGTTGCCGGATCGGCAGCCGTTGGTGTGGCCCGTAATACCGTAGCCAGTGGTGAAAATGTTGCCGTGGATATGCTAGGCACCGCCATCATCGAAGCAGGCGGCGCTATCGCTAAGGGCGCAGCCGTCAAGAGTGGTGCCGATGGCAGAGCGTTGACCTATGACACCGGAACCAAAGCAGGTGTTGCGTTAATGGCATCCACAGGTGCAGGACAGCGCATCGAAATTCTATTATTGCCTGCAGCCTAATCCGCATTAACTAACGATTTAAGGAGAAAATATGCCTCAGATGAGTGGTTCACAAGTACGTGTCGTCGATCCGGTCTTAACCGAAGTTGCACGGGGTTATAGCAATCCAGCCTTTGTTGGCTCGGGATTATTTCCTTATGTACCAGTTGGGGTGCGTGGCGGGAAAATAGTACAGTTCGGCAAGGAAGCTTTCCGTTTATACAACACCGCCAGAGCGCCAGGTACTCAAGTTGCCGTGGCGCAATTCGGTTACAGTGGGTTGAATTATGCATTGAGCGATCACGCCGTCGCAGGACTAGTCCCGATTGAACATTTGGAAGATGCAAGCGTAGTGCCAGGCGTGGATCTAGGATCTGGTGCCGTACTGTTTGCAAGAAACATCATCGATCTGCGCTTGGAAGTCGAACAAGCAACTATCGCTAGAACAGCAGCCTCTTATGCAGTAGGCAATAAAGCAACCTTATCCGGCACCAGCCAATGGTCGCATGCATCTAGTTTCCCGATTCAAGCAATCGAAGATGCCAAAGAAGCGATTCGCCTGCAAGTCGGTGTGCGTCCCAATACCTTGGTGATCGGCGCAAAAGTGTTCGCGGCGCTCAAACAACACGCCACCATTGTGGATCGTATCAAATACACATCGCGGGAGGTGGCAACGCCAGAATTACTCGCGAGCTTATTCGGTCTTGATCGAGTGTTAGTGGGTGATGCGGTTTCACAAGACGCAGACGGAAACATGCAAGACGTATGGGGCAAAGATGCCATCCTGGCTTATACCAACACCTCACCACTCGCTTCTATGGGCGCGCCTAGCTACGGCTACACCTACCGACTACGCAACTACCCGGTGGCCGAGGTGCCTTGGTTTGATCGCGATTTCGCATCTTGGAAATACCCAGTGCGCGATAGCGTAGCACCGGTTATTGCAGGTGCAGAAGCCGGGTTTCTCTGGACAGCAGCGGTGGCTTAATCATGAAAACCATTAGCGTACTGATCGATACACTAGTCCATAACGGGGTACTCCGCGCGATGTCGACGAGTTGATCGAAATGGAAGATAACGAAGCCGATGCGTTGATTGATATGGGAGCTGCAATAGAAGCGTCCCAGGATCAGCAGGAACAGGATAAAGACGACCAGCCTAAGAAACCATCCCGTAAAAAATGAGTTATTGCACGCTGCAAGACATGGTCGACCGCTTCGGGGAAAGTGAGTTAATCCAGCTCACCGACCGCGATGGGTTAAATGAAATCGGCACGGCGATCGTTGACCGCGCCATCGAAGACGCCAGCGCGGTAATCGATGGTTATCTGGCGAGCGTCTATCCCTTGCCGCTTGCCACGGTTCCACCGCAGTTGGTTCGCATTAATTGCGACGTGGCGCGTTATTACTTGCACGCCAACGGATCGATGGCCCCTGAGTCGATCGAGAAACCCTACGATCATGCCATCAAGTATTTAATGGCAATCGCCAATGGCACGGTCAGCATGGAAGTGGCGACGGAGGATGCACAAACGGGAACGATATCGCAATCGACACCCACTGCAATATTCGACACCAGTCAAACCAACTGGCCTTAATCAAAAGGAGCTTTAGATGAAGAAAGATTTAAAAATTCACGGCTTTGCTTGTTTACTGTTCATCGCTGCATGGCTTGCAATGCCGGTAAGCGCAACCAGCCTTTCAAATTATCTTGAAAATAAGTTAATCGATGCGTTTTTGCGTGGCCAAGCTTACACCATGCCTACTACGGTTTATGTGGCGCTTGCTACCACGAGTGGATCGGATGTCGCCTGTGGCACAGAAGTATCCGGTGGCAGTTATGCACGCGTTGCGGTAACGAGTTCAATGGCGAATTGGGCTGGCACGCAGTCGGCAGGCTCTACGGTTGCGAGTTCAGGTACCGGTGGCACGACTAGCAACAATAACGTGATTTCCTTCCCAGCACCAACCGCTAACTGGGGATCGGTTGTGGAATTCTGCGTATTCGACGCAGCCTCAGCGGGGAATCTATTATTCAGAAACGCCTTGACCACATCCAAAACCATTAACAATGGTGACGCTGCACCGAGTTTTGCAGCGGGCGCATTGACCTTTCAGATCGATAACTAGCATGCCTAACTACGCATTGCTGCAGGCTAAGATTGTGGCTGATCATGCGGCAGATACTGCCGAGCAAATCAGTGCTGCGCTTAACGCCAAGACCATTGCAACCAAGCAGCCGATTAGCACCGCCGATATCAAGAAATATCTGCTGCTAAATGGCGTGTGGCTTGCGATTAAAACCAGCGCCAATCCTGTTGCGGTTACAGCAATGGATGCATTAGCGCTGTTTGAGGCATTCAATGTCCAAGAGTCGAATGTGCAGGCCATGCTTGTGCAGATCATGGACGGTTTAATTGCCGCCAATCTCACCCCAGCTTTTACCGCAACGCACAAAGCAGCCGTGCTGGCTATGGGCGATACGTTGGTAAGCTGGGCTGACCAACATTGGGAGGGTGCGGTGCAATTGTGGCAGATTAAAGAGGTGCAAGCATGAGTTTAAAACCCATTTTTGCGGCACAAACCACGCTGATCTCGACGGAACTTGATAGCTTGGCGGGAGGATCTTCCGCATCAAGTGCAGAGCAGAATAACGGATCGGACAGATACTTAGATGCGCAGATCGATGTCGAATTGGCATCGGCCAGCGCTGATACCGGTTATTGTTCGGTTTATCTGCTAGAAGGCAGCGAGACCGGCAAGCTTTCTACTGTGGCGAATGTTTCCATGATGCGCTATTTGATGGACGTGCAAATGAATGGCACCACAGTCGTTCGCAAATCCAAGCGCGTACAGGATCTGCCGAAATTCTATAAAGTGCATATTATCAAGAATGCCGCACCTGCTTTGGCTGCGTCCGGCAATACCGTCAAAGCAACCGGCGTGAACGTAGAAAACGTTTAATCATGGCCATTGATTATTTATCAGCGAACGAGAGTCGCTATCATGACGTCGCAGATAGTGATGACTTCAATCTCCCGAACGGTGACTGGACATGGCTCGTCATTTTTAACAGCTATATAAATGCTGGGCACCCCTATTTCGTATCGCATGGCGGCAATTATGGGGTAGCGAACACTGTACAGTTATTTAATAACGGGGTGTCGGGATTTGCCTGTAAGGTTGCAGCACTAAGCGATAGAAATTGGGGTGGCGGTGCATTAACAATAGGCAAATGGATGATCGGTTATGGCACTCGGCGCAATGGCAATCTATATGCGGGCGCTGGTTATATCGGCGAGCCCGGCAGCGCGTCAGAAAGCGCAGGGGTTGCGATATCATCAGCTTATACCCCAGCGACAGCCGTGCGTATCGGATTGCGATCTGATTTAACGAATAGTTCCACTTATGCATCAAAATCGATTATCAGCGATGTCATTTATGCACCAGACTATAGCTTCTCGTTAGAAGCACTTCGCAGGTTGTTGTCGGGTGGCTTGAGTCAGTTATCAGACGAACCATGGTGGAGCGATAGAATATTTCATGCTTGGCTGAGATCGGCTCAGGATGAAAATTTTTCTGACCTAACCGGGCGTCACACGATTACCCGCTTTGGCACAGGCTACGGTAGCAACGAATCCGAGTTATTTAGTATCGAAAGAGAGCCGATACGTGAACGCTCACGTATTGTGCTGCCATTATTTGCCACAGGTGCAGGCGCTGAACTCGCAGGATCGGCTACGGTTGGCGCAACCAGCGCAGGAGAAATAACCACTGCCATCCCGATCGTGGGTGCGGCTACGGTTATTGCCACTGCTACGGCTGCCATTTCTACCACTATCGATTTGTCCGGTGTTGCTGCCAGCATTGTGCTCGCAACCGGCGATCTAGACACGGGATCTAATCTTGCGGGCAATGCACTAGGCGAAGCTTCGGTCAGTGCGGAAATAACCGCAACCATTGTTTTAGAAGGCGATGCAATCATCGAAGCGCTTGCCAACGCAGGTATCGATACCGGCATCCTATTGGAAAGTTTAGCAAGCGGGCAAGTTACAGCCACCGGCGATTTGAGTGGAGCGGCTGCATTGGAAGGTAGCGCACCGAACGAGGTTTCATCAACAGGACAATTAACAACACAAGTTCAATTAATCGCAGATGCTGCGGGGGATGTAACGGCGTCTGGTGATTTAGCATCGGACGCACCAGCATTGCAAGCAGAAGCGCAGTCGACTGCCGACAGCAACGCAACCTTGACCACGCAGATTCGGTTAAGCGGTGACGCCATCACCCAAGCATTGGCCAGCGCATCACTCGATGCGGGAGCATTGTTAAGTGGCGACGCCGTGGCAGAAGGATTAGCGGTTGGTGATCTGTTCACGATGATTCCGCTAGCAGGCGATGTCAGCGTGGTGGCAACGGGTGCAGGCGATCTGGCAACCGGTATATCGTTGGACGGCGGGGCAGTAAGTCAAGCTTATGCGAGCGGCGATCTTTACATCAGCCTTGCGTTATCCGGCGACGCTGCAGCTTATGCGTTGGCAGGGGCAACGCTTACCACACAAATTCAATTGTCGAGTGATGCGTTAGCGCATGCGCTCGCATCCGGTTTTCTGGATGGCGCGGTGCGATCTGTACCGCAAAGCCCTAAATATACGGTCAAAGCACGCACGAGGATTATCGTGTCGCTGCCTAAACTGCATGTGCTATCAAGTAAAGATCCACAAGAGATCATCACCGTGACCTTCGATTTTACCAAACTTCTCTCCCGTATCGATTCGGTATCGAGCTTATCGGTAACCGTCCAAGAGTCGATGGCACGCCCGCATTGCTATTGCTCAATGCGCCGATTATCAGCGACAGCAAGGTGCTGCAATTGATCCAGAATGGGCTAGATGGCGTGTATTACAAGCTGCGAGCTGATGTGTTGGTTGGATTGGAGCGGTATGCATTGTCTACGATTTTGCCCGTGCGGTGGCAGTAATGGCGATCGTTTTATTTAACCCGCAATGGATCATCGAACGGCAAAGAGCAAGTGCCGGATTTTATTACAAGTGGCAGGCGCTGCAGGATTAGCGCAAGCCGCAACCGATTTGAAACAAGTGCCATCGGCTTATGTTATCCCTAATTCCGAGCGGGCTGGTGGATCGAGAACGGGCACGACCGTTGTGTCTCAGCAAAATAGCGTGCGCTTTGCAGTAATCGTGGCGGCTCGCAATCTACGAGATGCCAGAGGCGATCAAGTGCAAGCCGATTTGTTGACGTTGCGTGAAGCAATCATGGCCGCGCTGCACGGCTGGCAACCGCAGGATGATTTCGACCCAATCGAATATGGCAGTGGCCGGGTATTGCAACTTACCCAGCAAGTGTTGTGGTGGCAGGATGAATTTCTAACGTCTCATTTAATGAGGAGCTGACATGTTGTTTGATGATGAATTTCACGGAAAAGGTGGGTCGTATATTTTTGACCCGGAAACAGGAAAGCGCCGTCCTGCACCAGCAGCAGATAGCGAGCCGGTTGCTGCAGAAGTCGAGGATGAAAGCGCAAGTGCCACGAGCAAGCGGGTAGTTAAGAAACTTAAAGGAGGCGAATAATGCCGTTAAAAGCGAATAAGAAGATCATTTTATGCAAGGCCGAAGTTACTTATGGCGTTGATCCAGTCCCAGTGGTGGGAACCGATGCCATGTCAGTACAGAATTTTAATTGCCAGCCAGCCAATGTGCGCTACGCCGAGCGCAATCTGGCGCTACCTTATTTTGGTAACCGTGGGCAAATTCCCGTGGGCGAGACCATGACCATGGAGTTCGATGTGGAAATCGCACGCGCGGGTGCAGTCGCTGCCAAAGCCAGGTTATGGGATATTGCACCGAGGATGCGGTTGTTCGGAGACGGTAACGCCAACGACGGGGCCGGTAACATATGCGCCTATTTCTACCAATGAAGAATCCGTGGCCTTTTATTTCAACTGGGATGGTCTGATGCACAAGATGCTGGGGGCCTACGGCAGCATGGAGTTTCGTTTTGCTGAAGGGCAGTTTCCTTCTATCCATTACACCTTCGAGGGTTTGTATGGCGGCGTTACCGATGCATCGTTAGGATCGCCGGTATTGACGGCATTCAAGGAACCCAAAGCAGTCACCAAGGCCAACACGACCTTTACCTTGCACGGATACGCTGCGCCATTGCAGAGTTTGACCATCACCCAGGGTAATGAGAACGTTTATAAAAACCGTCCGAATTCCGAGCGCATGTATTTTATCAACCGAGTCACCCGAGGTCAGGTGGTAATTGAGCTACCGTTAGTTGCGGTTAAAGACTTTATCGGCATTTGCCGCGCCGGTACCACGGGCGCTTTGGCTTTAGTGCAAGGAACGGTGGCAGGCCAGAAGGTATTGATCGATGCGGGGCAGGTGCAATTGACCAACCCGCGTTACAGCGAAGATTCCAATATCGCCATGCTCACCATGGACATGAATCTGCGTCATACCGACGCGGGTAACGATGAATGGACTTATAAAACGCAATAGCCTATTGAAAATCAGGGGGACCTGAAACCGCGCCTGGCGGAACCAGGCTTATCATGATATGGAGAAAAATTATGGCAGTAGAAGAAAACAGCAGCGAAATCGTCAAAGAAATGGCCGAATCTGTGGCAGCAACGAATCTTAAATCATTAGCGGATGCACCTGCTTTTTACAACAACCTGGCTTATGGAAACGCGATTTCCCATCAGCAATTAATGAATAACATCATGGCTTCTGGATTCCAAAGCTTGTTGGCTATTAATCAAGCGGCTACCGCAAAAGCGATCGAAAGCTTGATTTCAACGCAGCCTTCCGAAGGCGCGGTTGATGTCGCTGGTGCTCAGCAACTGATGAAGGGTGCGCAAACCACCCCGCCAGTAACCCACGGTTAATCGCGGCTTAAATCGGTGTAATCGGGGCGGATGATCCTATCCGCCCTTCTTAGGAGAGAGAATATGTTTAAATTGGAGCAACCCCAAAAGTGTTACGTGGCCGGTAACGGTCAATATCCCGCAAGATGGCGGTAAAACCAAGCGGAATGTCTTTAATGCTGAATTTGAACTGCTCGATCAGGACGAATTCAATGCGATCTACAAAGAAGATGGCGGTAACGATCAAGATTTGATCCGCCGCACCTTGATTGGCTGGTCGGATGTGGCTGATCCAGACGGAAATCCCATTAACTTTGACAACGACTCACGCGAGCTCATGATCCGCATCCCTTACGTGCGCACCGGATTGGTCAATGCTTATCTCGAGTGCTCTTTCGGTAAGGCGGCTGCAAGAAAAAACTAATGGATGCTGCCCGGCATTGGGCGGCGCAAGGTAAGCATGGCAGTAATGTGGCGCAAGCGGAAAGTGCAGCCGATCCACCGGAATGGCAGCAAGCGCTAGAAGAACACGAAGCACAGCAGGAATTGGAAGATGATCGCTTTCCGGTCTGGCCTGAGAATGAGGAACTCGTTGGTATCTTTATTGCGTTACGGCGGTGCTGGCAATTCGATAGCATGGCAGGGGTCTATATCGGTTTAAAGCGTCCATGGATTGAAAGCACACTGAGGTTAATGAATATCGAGCAAGCAAAACACCCGTCGATTTTTGAAGGACTCATGATCATGGAAGATGCAGCGTTGCCCGTTTTAAATCGCAAATAATATGTCACGTGACCTCGAAATTGGAATCCGCCTAACCGCAGACGGTAAGGCGCTGATCGGTGAAACTCAGAATGCTAAGCAGGCGCTTGGCGGGTTGGGTGACGCGGGTCAGAAAGCCGGTGGCGGACTGGGACAGGCTGCTAAACAATCGGATGCACTGGAAGCCAGCGCGTCCAGCCTAAAAACGGGTCTGGTTGCGGCAGCAGGTGCTTTTATACAATTCACTCACAGTAGGATTGGGCAGCCTAAAAGCCGCTAAGGATGAAATGGTGTTCTTGCGCCAAGAATCGGATCGGCTTGGGCTGCAACTCGACACCACGGCGCAGCAATATACCAAGCTGGCAGTTTCTGCCAAAGGAACAAGGCTGGAAGGCCAAGCCATCCGCGATATATTTATCGGCGTGGCGCAAGCTTCCACCGTGTTAGGACTATCTGCTGCAGATACCGGTGGCGTGCTAACCGCCGTCGAACAAATCATTTCCAAGGGTAAAGTTTCCGCAGAAGAGCTGCGAGGGCAATTAGGCGAACGACTGCCCGGTGCATTTCAAATGGCAGCACGGGCCATTAATGTGACCACCGCAGAACTAGACGCCATGCTGGTGAAAGGCGAGTTAACGGCTGAGCAATTGCTGCCAGCCCTGGCGCTGGAGCTCAATAAAACATTCGGGCCGCAAGCCGAACAGGCGGCGCAAGGCCTTAATGCACAAATAAACCGCTTCAATACGGCATTATATGATCTCAAGGTGGCGATTGGCGCGACCGGCTTGATCGATTTCTTATCGAGCGGCATTCAACTTGCTACACGCATGGCTAATGCCTTGTCTGGCGTATTTGGCGTTAGCGCCAATGCTTCAGCTATCGATCAGCAACGGCAAATGATTGCCGGGTTGCGAGCCGATTTAGCCTCACTCAATGACCGCAAGAATGTGCCTTTAATTGGGGAGCTACTGTTTGATAGACAACAAGCAGACCTGCTGAATCAACGTATCGACGATGCGGTAGCCGATTTGGTCAAAATGGAACAAGCTGTGACCGTAGAAAGTGCCGCATTAGGCGCTCAACAGCAAGTATTGACGGGCGTTACCCAGTCGCTTGGCACGAATACGGAAGCCAAAAAAACGGCGATATCGGAGGCAACTCGCTTTGTTCAAGCTTTAACCAAAGAAGTGGAAAGCGTCGGCAAGGACGCCTTCGAGCTGAAACGATTGGAGGCAGCCAAGCTTGGTGTATTGCAAACTGCCGGGCCATTGATCGATGCCTTGGAACGCGAGACCAACGCACTGGAAGCACAAGCTAAGCAAACCCGGCAGCGTGAGGATGATTTGCGCAAGATCGCACAAGTGACCGAAAGCGTGGCGACTGCCGAAGAAAAACACACGGCGCGTGTCAAAGAATTAGATTACCTGCTGAATCAAGGATTGGGGCAAGAAAGCTACAATCGTGCGCTAAAGCAGGCAGAAGAACAGTTTTTAAAAACCGGCAAGGCAGGTCGTGACGCATTCGATGAGATTTCGCAATACTCCATCCAGGCGCAACGTAACCTGCAAAACGCCTTGGGCGATGCGCTTTTTGATGGTATCAACGGTCGTTTTGACGAAATGGTCGATGGCTTTGTGCGGGCGATTCAGCAGATGGTCACGCAAGCCTTGGCGGCTGATATATTAGGTGCGCTATTCAATAAACCGAGTAGCAATATGGCTGCCTTGTTTGGGGCTTTAACTCCGACTGGCGGCGCAGGTGTAGCATCCGGAGCCGCAGGAAACGCGCTCAATATGGCAAGCTTGGGTTCGTCGGCCATGAATTTATATCAAGGTGGGTTTGGCGCGTCGAGCCTGTTTAATTCGTTTGCGCTATCGGGCATGGGGCGCGGTCTTGGATTATCGGCGCAAATGGGCGGATCGGGGATGTCATTCCTAACCAACGCGGGTTCTGGTTTATCAGCAGGGATTGGCAGAGTTGCAGGGCCTGCGATGATTGCCTATGCAGCGACCCAACTTTTAGGTCGTTTGCGGGCGATAAGCGCCTCGGAGGTGGTTTTGGCAATGTGCTGAACACCATCGGCGATGTGCCGATTTTAGGCGATTTCCTGCCGGTCGTGCCTCTAGTCAATATGTTATTCGGACGTGGGCCTTTGAAGCAAAAAGAGACGAATTTGATCGGCGACATCACGGCAGGCGGGTTTAGCGGTATCACTAGCACTAAATTCAAAGCCCAGGGTGGCTTGATGCGCAGCGATAAGGTAGACCGCGTCATGCTCGATACCGATACCGGGCAACTGCTGGATCGTTTCGGTAGTTTAGTGGAAGGCGGCATATCGGGTGTGCTAGAACCATTTTCCGATCAGGCCAAGGATTACGCGTTAGAGCTGGGGCAGCATTTAGATGCCAGCATTGCTGGCATGGCAAAATCGCTGCGCGGTATGGCAGACACATTGGGTATCGGTTCACAGGCACTGGATGATTTTTCCATGTCGGTCAACATCGCATCCGAAAAAGGTAAATCGCTCACCGAAGAGCAGATTGGCCAAGTGATTGCCGATGCCGGTGATCAAATGGCACGCAATTTGATCCCAGAAATCGATAGTCTGGCCAATAGTGGCGAGAGCGCTTTCCAAGCATTACAGCGATTAACCGGAGAGTTTGACGTATTAACCAGTCTGGGCGCAGCGCTAGGGCATTCGTTGGCTGATACGCGCACGTTCCTGAAGAGTGTATCGTTCAATGACCGTTCGGCGTTTGTCGAACAAGCCGGTGGGACGGATGCGTTGGCACAAAGCGTGGCGTTTTTCACGCAGAATTTTTTAACGCAAGCAGAGCAGCTAGCCCCTGCGATCGAGACCGTTAATACCAAAATGGCGGAATTAGGGTTGTCTGGCATCAAAACTAAAGCGCAATTTCGAGATATCGTAAAAGCGCAGGATTTGACGACCGAATCGGGGCAGAAAATGTTCTTGCAGCTCATGGGTATTCAGGAAGCGTTCCTGGCGGTAGCAGAAGCCTATGGCGCTGCCGCTGAAAATCAAAAGCTATTGGATGATGCGCTCGAGAAAGCGCAATATTCCGCACAACGTCGTGCAGAGCTTGAGGCGCGTGCTAGAAAAGAAGCACGGCGGGAAGAAGAGGCGCGCATCCAAGCAGAAGCCGCAGCCGCCTTGCGCAATGAGGCGCTCGCGTTACGTGAATCGCTCTTACTTGCCGGCGATGCGGCAGCGCTGCTTAGTAATGAATTAAAGATCAGTGACGGGTTGCGACCTGAGAGTTACACGGATAAAAACGGCCAATTTAACGCAGGCGCTTTCAATGCAGCCTACGCAACCTTGCAAGCCGGTCTTGCCAAAGATTTAATGGGGCAAGCCAGTGCTAATGCGCTGCGCATCCAGGATGTGGGGGCATTGATGAGTAGCTTATACCGCACCATGACCAGCGATGAAGTCATCAAGCCGATCTATTTGAGCATTCGCGATGCCATTGTCGATGGTAGTGGCGATCTAAGCAATCAAGTGCGTGATGCGGTCAGCGGTTTCGCCGGGGTTATGGAGCTAGCCCAGGCTAGACGTAATTATGATGGGGGTGGTGTTGGTTTGGCTGGGGTGCGCACAGCGCGGCGCGACTTGAATTTTACGAGCGCGTCCGGTTTTGCCGGTGGTCGCATGCAATTTGGCGCGGATGTGGTGGCTTACGGACAAGCAATCGACGAACTCGATGGTCGTCTGAAAAGTGGCAAGATCACCGCCGAGCAACACGCAGCCGCAATGAGCGAGATGAATCGAGTCATGGGTAGCAACGCGGGATTACTCAATGACGTAGAAGCACAAATGGAGCGCATCAGTAAAGCATCCTATCGATTAGGAAAAGCCGGGCTGGAAAGTATCGGTTTTTACTTTAACGATTTGACCAAGCAGACGCGAGCATTAGCGCAGTCTGCATCAGCGGCTGGGGAACCCATTGCTAAAGCGACAGAAGCTATCGGGCGGCTTAAAAGCATTAGCCAGGTTTTTGGGGAAAGTGCAGCGGCGGTGGTTGATGGCTTTGGCGGTGCAGGTAAACGTGGCGCTGCTGTCTTGGCGCAGGAATCGCGCCCTGGGTCTAAGACGAGCCGGGCGCTATTAATTGCAGAAGCAGCTGCCATTGCCGGGCAAGTGATTACCACGGCGGATGCGGCACGATTTGCGCAAAAGCTGGCCTCTGATAAAGCGTTTGCCGATACCTCAACAGCCGGTTTGCGAGATATTTCGCTGCTGTTGGATGGGTTGAATGCTTTCGATCCGCAATCGTTCGAAAACGCCTTTCTGCGCATCAATGAAGCATTAGCCAGCGGTCGTATCAATGAGCAGCAATACAGCACCCTGTTTAATACCGCATTAGATGCATTTGAGGGATTGGATGATGCCGCCGGTGGCGTTAAGAGTGCATTCGGGCAATTGCGCGACGCAGCGAGAAGCTTGGCCGATGAACTATTGCTAGATGAGGGGCTGAGTACGTTAAATAGCCGTCAATCTCTGGTCGAAGCGCAAAGGCAATTCGATGTATTAATGGCAAGAGCAAAAGGTGGTGACGCTGGCGCAGCAGGCGAATTATCTGGAACCTCGCGAGATCTGTTGCGCATTGCCCGTGATTCCGTCTCAAATAAAGCGGACTATGATTTTATTTTTGGCAAAACCGTAGCAGAATTACGCGATCTGGAAGGGGTTGGACCAGTGAATTCATCCCGCCTGGACGTGCAACCGGTCGTAGAAGAACTCAAACTGCTCAGAGAAGAAGTCAAGCGGTTGCGAGAAGAGAATAATCAAGGCAATCGTTCTGTGGCCAGTGGCACCACCCGCACTCGCCGCAAGCTCGAAGAATGGAGCGCTAATGGTATGCCAGCGACGGAGGGTTAGGTGAAATTAATTAAACCCATCGCAGTAACCAATTCCGTTTTTATTACAAGCACTGTCGCTGAAAATGATTATCCAGCCTGGGCGGCTTCAACTGCCTATGTTGTCGGCGATTTGCGCATCCGCACGGCAACGCACCGCATTTATAAATGCCTGGTTGCGCATACGTCAACTAGCACCCCGCCAGAACAATTGACAGGTGGCGTGACGCCGACTTGGGCCGACATTGCCCCTACCAACCAACGCGCTATGTTCGACGATGTGCGAGGCACATCGACGAGTGGTGCATCGCCATTAGTTGTGACACTGGCTCCTGGGAGTTGCTCAGGGTTGGCCTTGGTCGATATCGTTGGCGATTCTGTGAATGTCACCGTGACTAACGGCGCAGGGGGAGCGACGGTTTATAGTAAAACCATTGATGACCAACGAAACCGTGATCGGCACGGTTTGGGGAGCATTTTTTGCGGGAAGTGCAGCAAAAGAAAAGATCGCATTGACGGATTTGCCCATCGATTATGCAAACGCCCGCGTGATTATTACTATCACAGGCACCGGCACGGTAGGCTGTGGAATATGTCAGCCCGGTGTTGTTTATGAATTGGGTGTGACCGAAAACGATTACCAGGTCTCGTTCGAGGATTTCAGCAAAAAAGAAACCGATCCAGATTTTGGCTATGTGAGCATCGTGCCAAGGTCGGATCGCATGTTGTTGTCAGCTCAATTTGAGGTTGATTTTTATCTGGTTGCGCGTGTCAATCGGCTCATGCGCACCATGAAGCGTCAGGTCGCGGTTTATGTGCCGGTCGACGCGGAAGGTTACGAAACATTCATTACTGTGGGTTATGCGAAGGAGTTCGTTATGACCGCGCCTAATAGCAAATTTGCGATGTGCAACATTGAAATAGAGGAGCTTGTATAGCATGGCTATAACCCCGATTGACCCAGCACCAGCCCGAAATACGGCAGGATTTAAGCCGTGGGTAGAATCTCTGCTAGAGACAGATCTGCCGCTGCTTTCCACGGAAATGGAAGCAGCCATCCTGGCGCTAAATACCAATAGCTGGACGGGAACCAGCACCACCTCCTACACCCCAAATTCGGGAGGGATTGGCACGAAAGTGTTCACGACCCAATCCGGAAAATCCTGGCTGCCAGGACAGTGGGTAACCATCGGCTATACATCCGATGGCCGTGAAAATGCGGTGGGTGTGGTGCAAGCTTATAGCGGCACGTCATTAACCCTTGATATAAAGCAAGTCAGCGGGCACAGCACGCCCCGCACCGCATGGAATATCGCGTTTACACCACCAATTAATGCAATCGGAGACCAAGAGGTTGTGGTGCATACTGGAAATGGTTACGGATCAACCAATACCAGAATAAGGCGCTATACCACAACATTAAAAGCATCAGGTGGGGACATCACTTATGCTGACAGTCCCACCCTTGGTGCTAGTTTTACTTTTAATAAAAGTGGTGTTTATGAGATATACAGAGCCGAGAATTATGGTTCTGTGGTCGGTAATATAGGTATTTCATTGAATACAACAACACCATCCGCTTCTTTATCAATAATTGCAGAGCGGTTGATGATGTGTAGTGTCTCTAATGTTATTCCATATGTCGCATTTTCTCGCGCCGTGCAAATTACTGCAGGCGATATAGTGCGTCCTCATGACGGTGCTGCATTAAATAGCAACACCACTGACTGTTTTATGGCCGTTAAAAGGATCGCTTAATGATACGTCTATTAATCAATGCCCCAACGGGTGAGCAAGAAATCATACCTATCGATGAATCAGGGGCTTATTTTGACCCTGCGCGAGTATTATGGGATGAGCGAGTGGACGGGGAGTTGCCAGCGGTAACGCTCGGAAAAATGCAGCGCACTGGCAACCAGTTAGTCGAACTCGATGATTATCTGCCATCTTATATAAGCGCGGCAAAGGAAGCCAAAAACCAAGAACTGATGCTGGCCTATGAAGCCGCTGTTACCGTGCCAATCACGCACAATTCAATTGTCTGGGCGGCAGGACGCGATGATCAATCGCTGCTGGTATCATGCCTGGTTGCTGGATCGGTTCCGCCGGGTATGTACTGGCGTGATCTTAATAAAACGCCCCATGCCATGACATATGCAGATCTGCAGGCGCTGGCCGGTGCGATGATTGCTAGAGGATTTGCGGCGGATGGGGATCTGCAGGATAAGATTGCAGAAGTGACTGCTGCTTCTACTGTCGCTGCGGTTAACGCTATTGTATGGGGGACATGATTTGAGTTCTATAACAGCGATTCCAATTATTCCATGGATAGGCGGCAAGCGCCGCTTGGCAAAAAATATCCTGCCATTATTCCCAGAGCACGAATGCTATGTGGAGACTTTCTGTGGAGCTGCTGCTTTATATTTTATGAAACGCCAGTCGCACGTTGAGGTAATTAACGACATTAACGGCGAGCTTATGAATTTGTACAGGGTAGTTAAATACCACATGGAAGAATTCATCCGCCAATTCAGATGGGCACTGGCCAGTCGAGAGCTGTTTAAATGGCTGCAAACTACGCCGCCGGAAACGCTCACGGACATACAGCGCGCATCACGTTTCTATTTTTTGCAGAAGCTTTCATTTGGTGGCAAGTTAGAAGGACAAACATTCGGTACAGCCACAACCTCTTCACCAAGGCTGAATTTACTGCGGATCGAGGAAGATTTAAGTCAGGCGCATTTAAGACTATCCAGAACCTTTATCGAGAATATTCCATGGCAAGACTGTTTACGTAGATACGATCGCGAGCACACCTTGTTTTACTGCGATCCACCTTACTTTGGGACAGAAGGATATGGAGTGGACTTCCCGCTAGATTACTATATTCAAATGGCGGATATGGCCAGAACGATCAAAGGCAAGATGATCATATCGGTCAATGATATACCAGAAATGAGAGAGATTTTTAATGGGCTATCAATACAGACCGTTGAGATAACATATACGGTCGGAGGAAGCCATAACCGATCAAGACGTCAGGAACTAATTATTAAGAGTTTTTGATAAAAAATGACAAATGCGAGCGTTCCTTAAATCTCATATAATTTGGCTCGTCTCATATAATTTGTGCTTCCGTCTCATATAATGTTTGCAGGCCTAGCAGGTGACGAAATTTGAGGATCGTCGTTTCATCAGGCATGGCATCTTCTCCTGCATCCAGGCCTGCAAATTCACGCAGCATCGGCACATCATGCAACGCTTCTTCCATGCCCGGATCTGAATAACCAAACCATTGTTGCATCATATGAATTCGCAGCATCGCTTCCAGCTCAAATGGCTTGCGTCCTAATCCTGCTACCGGATAGTGCGGCGCGATCCGATTTGTCCACTCTGCCCAAGAAATCACTTGCTCCATTTCTTCGAGAAACTTTTTGTCTTGAACGCTTGGCGTATGCTTCCTCCGATGGAGTGGATCAGACTTACGCCGCAACACCTCTCTGATTTGGCCGGTTTGCGCAATCGCTTGCACCTCAATCCCCGCATATTGATACGACACGCAAGGGATTGCCCCGGTAATCTTAATGAGAACAAAATTTATGACATTCTGGGCGGACGCTATAAACAAATTCGCAAAACTCATTTTGATTTCTTAATGGGCTTGTTATCGGGATTGAAAGCGCCCCATCAATTTGATGTGGCTACACTAAACCGGACACATTCCTTAAAATAATTGAAAGAAGGAGTGTATTTAAATGAACCAAGAAAAACCCAAAGTCTATACAGCTGAATTTAGGGAGTCATCGGTAAAGTTGGCCATTGAATCGGATAAACCGGTAGCCCAAACCGCTAGGGAAATTGGTGTGAATGAAAACACCTTGCATACGTGGATCAATAAATACAGTCGACCAGTTGATAACATAAAGGCAGTGCGCACTGACGAACATCTCTATGAAGAATTAAAGCGGCTGAAGAAAGAGGTTATCCGGCTGACAGAGGAGCGCGACCTATTAAAAAGGCTGCCGCGTACTTTGCAAGGAACAACGGTGAAGTACGCCTGGATCAAACAGCATCGGGGCGAATTCACCATATTATCGATGTGTCGGTTTTTACAGGTCTCACAGAGTGCTTACTATGATTGGCTGCATCGAATTCCTTCATTCAGGGAACGAGAAGATGAGCAACTCAGCGGTATTGTAAAAAAAGTATTTGAAAAAAGTCGGAATACATATGGCACCCGCCGTCTCAAAATAGCTATGTTTCACCAAGGCCTATCCGTGGGGCGGCGGCGAATAAGCCGGACTGGCCTGTAAAACCAGACGTCGATTTAAAGCCACTACCAATTCAAAGCATGAATTGCCTATCGCGCCTAATTATTTGGATCGTCAGTTCTCCATCGATCAGATAAATCAGGTGTATGTGGGTGATATCACTTATATTCATACTCAGGAAGGCTGGTTGTATCTGGCGGTCGTGATCGACTTGTTCTCCCGTCAGGTCGTGGGCTGGTCAATGGCCGCGTATATGAAAACACAGTTAGTCAACGATGCGCTCCAGATGGCTATTGGGAAACGTAGGCCCGACAAAGGTTTGTTATGGCATACCGATCGAGGTAGCCAATACGCCTCGGAAAGCCATCGACAATTACTAAAGCAGCATGGCATCCAACAAAGCATGAGCCGGAAGGGCAATTGCTGGGACACTCAGTCTAATATGTCATGGAATGCCTGACTTGATTTGACCCGTGCTGGGATTGGCGAAGTGCCTTTGCGTTGACCTGTCGATCTAGTCCAGGCATTCCCCGAGCGTTACTGGGCCCAATACGTGACCTAATAGGAGCTTTGTCTTGCACCGTGAGTGTCCTGTTCGGTAAGTGGGATTGGTAATGCGCCAATCTTGACTGAGGAGTATAGATATGGACAGCACATCGATTCAAAATGAAGTTATTTTTGGCGTTGATACCCATTTAGATACACATGTTGGCGTAATCATTAACCACCAAGGTAAAGTGATAGGTACACTTGCTTCCGTACCCACGAATGCAGCAGGTTACCTAAAATTACTGACATGGGCGCGATCTCTCGGAGACGTGCGGCGCACGGGTGTTGAAGGAACAGGCACATATGGCGCGGGTCTTGCTCGATTATTGTATGAGCAAGACATTGAAGTATGGGAAATAAATCGTCCTGATCGTGCCAAGCGCAGACTTCAGGGAAAATCAGATCCAACTGATGCTGAAAGTGCAGCTCGAATGGTACTTTCTGGTGAAGCAGTAGCAACGCCAAAGTTACAATCAGGTGTAGCTGAGGTACTGCGCACGTTATCGGTTGCCAGACGTAGCGTGGTCAAAGCAAGAACACAAGCAATCAACCAACTGAGATCGCTACTGATCAGTGCACCAGACGATCTGCGCGAACGGCTCTGGAAAACCAAACCGGAACAATGCGTAGCAGGCTGTGCACGGCTTCGGAATATAGAAGGCAATGTTTTGCTTAAAACATTAACTGCAACGCTTCGTTTGCTGGCTAAGCGCTGGTTAATGCTATCAGCAGAACTAGAAGAGCTCGATGCGACGCTTGATCGGTTGACAAGTCAATCAGCTAAGCGTCTTCGGAATCAATTCGGAGTCGGGCCACAAACGGCTGCAATACTTATTGCTGTAGCAGGAGATAATCCAGAACGTTTAAGAAATGAAGCGGCGTTAGCCGCGTTATGTGGAGCAAGTCCACTTCAGGCGTCCTCGGGAAAGACTGCTCGCCATCGATTAAATCGAGGAGGTGACCGATCTGCAAACAACGCGCTATGGACTATCGCGATGGTACGCATGCGCAGTGAGCCGAGAACCCAAGCCTATGTGACGCGACGTACAGCACAAGGGATGTCAAATAAGGAAATTCAACGCTGCCTGAAACGTTAGTTATATTGTTCGCGAGCTATATCCACTTATTCTCGCTGATTTGTCAGACGCAGCTACAATTATTTGACATAGGAGCGTCAACGCTGTGTCGGAAAGCTTCTTTCATACCTTAAAAACCGAATTGATCCATCATCAAACGTTTTGCTCTCGGGAAGAAGCCAAACAGGCTGTGTTTGAATATATCGAAGTGTTTTACAACCGGGAGCGATTACATTCAGCTAATGGATATATATCGCCCGTTGACTTCGAGTTGCTGCAAAATGCTGCTTAACCTTGTGTCCAGAAAAGTGTTGACACATCACATTCTGGAGGCGCTACAGCACCACTTGATGAACCCGGAGCTGGTAAAGGTATTTTGCGAGGAATACACAAAACATATCAATGAGCTGCGACAAACCCGGAATGCGGCAATAAACCGTTACAAAAAAGAACTGCAAAAACTGGCTGCTGATAAGGAAAAGATAATCGAAGCCATCAAAAACGGGATACCTGCATCAGAAGTGGAAGACGCGCTCAATAAGATCATTGAACGCCGGGAAGAGCTGGAAAGCTATCTCGAAGGCAAAGAGGAAGCGCCAGTGCTTCTGCAAGTGGAAGCGCTACGAGTTTCTCTCAACAGGGAAGAAACCAGAACTGAAGCAGCAAACCTGCTCAGAGGCCTCATTGATAAGATTGTACTGACGCCCAAAGCGTCAGGAACAGAATACGCCATCGACCTACATGGCGACCTTGCCGGAATTTTGACAGTTGCGGCAGGCAAGCAGCAAAAGATTAGCGATCACGATCCTTTGTTGCAGCAAGTCAAAATGATGACCGAATCAGGTGATCAAAAACATGGTTGGCAGGAAGATTCTAATGCTGACGAAATTTCCTCGAAAGAGGATTTGTCAGCATTAGAACGAGATGGTTAACCTAAATGCACGTTCATCCCGTAAAGCTGAGCTTGCTGAAAAGCCGCATGAAACGGCGATTCTCAGCAAGGATAAGATGGTTGCGGGGGCTCGCTCTGACCTTGCCCTTGGACATAATATTGCCCTTCGCAAGGACAAAATGGTTGCGGGAGTGCACAACCATCTTAACCTGCTGTTTTCCGCAATCGGCCTTTCAGAACGAAATATTACCATATAACCTACAGAAAGTAGGAGGTTTTTGCTTTAATTGTGTTCTGACGGCCATTTTTAGATGGTGTGTAAAATGGCAAGCATTAAGGATAAATTCAATGGGAGAAAACCCCTCCCTCCGTTCTCAATTCGCCTAACCAAAGAGGAGCGGCAGAAATTAGATCAGCTGGCCCAGGGCACTTCTCTGGCCGAATATATACGCTCACGCATATTTGACGGAAACACTCCGGTTCACAGAACCAAGGGGCGTTTCCCCGTCAAAGACGAACAGGCTCTTTCACAAATTTTGGGAATGTTAGGGCAGTCCAGAATTCCCAATAATATTAAGCAACTAGCGAAAGCAGCCAACTCTGGCACGTTACCTGCCACGCCAGATACCGAAAAGCAACTCCATGAGGCCTGCTATTCCGTCACCTGGATTCGACATCAATTGATACAGGCACTCGGTTTGAAAGCTGACTAAGATGATCTTGAAGGCATCACAACGGGGTGGCTCCCGGCAACTTGCCGCCCACCTCAACAAAACTGAAGAAAATGAGCATGTGGAGCTGCACGAAATTCGCGGCTTCATAGCCGATGATGTTGATGGCGCTCTTCATGAAGCCTATGCCATGAGCCGGGGTACGCGCTGCACCAAATTCCTGTTCTCAGTAAGCCTCAATCCGCCTGAGACTGAGAATGTGCCCATCGATAAATTCGAGGATGCGCTGGGCCGTATTGAAAACAAGTTGGGTCTTGAAAACCAGCCTCGTGTCGTCGTTTTTCATGAGAAGGAAGGCAGACGCCATGCCCATTGCGTTTGGTCGCGCATTAAGACCGACGAAATGAAGGCTGTCCATTTATCTCATTATAAAAATAAGCTGATGGATGTTTCCAAGCAGCTTTACCTCGAAAACAACTGGGATATGCCAAAGGGGTTCATCGATAAAAATCAAAAACCCCCTCAATTACACCCGGCAGGAATGGCAGCAAGCCCTGCGCATCGGTCAGAATCCAAAGATCATCAAATCTGCTTTACAAGAAAGCTGGCTGATCTCCGATAGCCGCAAAGCCTTTGAACATGCCTTGCAGGATAGAGGCTACTACCTGGCGCGAGGAGATAAGCGCGGATATGTCGCGGTAGACCTTTATGGCGAAGTTTACTCATTATCCCGCCAGATCGGCGTCAAAAAAGCTGATTTGACGAAAAAGCTGGGCGATGCCCAGCAATTACCTTCGGTTGAAGAAGCTAAAAACACGATCTCCGGTCGGTTAACCCAACAATTCAAGGGCTACAGCAATGAATTGAATCTCAAGCACAAGCAGGAACTGCAACCGCTCTTTCACGCCAAGCAGGCAATGACGCAGCAGCATCGGCAAGCCCGCGCAGACCAAAAGCAGATGCACGAAAATCGCTGGCAAGCTGAAGAACAAGAACGCTCTGCCAGATTGCGAAAAGGTTTTCAGGGGCTCTGGGATAGATTAACCGGCGCTTATCAGAGAACCTGCGCCAAAAATGAGAAAGAAACCCAAAAAAGCCTTTCTGCGGGATAAGGAAGAAAAAAGAAAATCTGGTCGCCAAGCAACTCACCGAGCGCAGGAAGCTCCAGACACAATTCAAGGATTTACGCCAGAAACAAATTAAAGAGCGAACCGATCTTTTTGGCGGCATGAACAAGCATTACAAAAATATTGAGCGCCAGGATGAAATCAGGAAGCTCTACGAGCAAGAAAAACTCAGAATACAGCGCACGATTAAAAATAAGGAAACAACCGATTACGACCCTGAAATTTAAACCAGCATTCAGACTTTAAAAAAATTTCGACTGAGTAAGGAGAAAACATTGTGAAAAAGCCAAAATCAAAAAGAAAAAAGTTTATTCCTTTGTTTCTTGTTCCAAAAGTGCGCAAACGTCATGTTCTGCCAATTTTTCAAGCATTTGAAATACCCTGGAAGCTGTTCGCTGAAGGTGCGCTCAGGAACCGATTTTTTCATGAAGAGATAATGAAGCGAGGATCAAAATGCCTGGCCTGTGATCGTCATTTCAATGGCGAAAACGCTGCCGTATCTTCCAAAATTGAAAAGCACCATCATTGTTATCTGCGACTGTGCATCGGAAACCTCCTGCCTTCAGCATCTGATGATATTTACAGACCGGCCAAAGATGGTGAGTTTCCGCTTGTTCCAGGCTGCCGACGCTGCAAAGCAGAAAATCCACAATACCATCAGGGGTGCATAAAGAAAATTTTCCCAGTTCATGGCAAATGCCATGAAGACATTCACGAGCTGGAAAAGGTACTCTTCACAAACCTCAAAAAGAAATTACGGGCTGATTTTTTGTCAGCTACAAATCCATGATCGATGGATTTTTGCTCACTTGCCTACTGGCGGAGCTGCAGTTCCGAAATTTTCAACACTCTGCCAAATAATCATTTTTCACAGAAACATATCACGGAACATCAAGAATCATGGATTGTAATCGTTTTTCATGATAGTGTTGGTCTTGTACGGTTAGAATCATAAGGAGTCATCGTTTTTCATGACTATAGAAAATGATAAGCAATTTTCAGAGGCGGTAAGCGTTTTTCAGGAAAGACGCTTACCGGAAAAAGCAAAGCCAGCAGGCTATGCAGCGCTTATCGATGCATACAATCTGGCCGTTCCTTTGCCCATCAAATTGTCAGCCATTGGTACACGCCATAAGGTTTATGAAGAAGATAACTGGCATATCTATACGCCACGCCACATACCAGATGCTACCTTGGAAGGACACCTGGTATTTGCTCTGAAATATGAAGGACTCGACCTGGCAGTTCTGAAACGGCTTTTTGAAGCTGTTCCTTCTGAAGCCATTGAAAACATCGTCAAGACAAAACCGACCAGCAGCTACGCCCGCCGTCTATGGTTTTTGTATGAATGGTTATTGAATAGAGAGCTAAGTTTGCCCGATGCCAAGACTGGCACTTATGCGGAAGTAGTTGATACCACCCAGCAATGGGCTATTTCCGGCGTAACTTCCACACGGCACCGGGTACGCAATAACCTGCCGGGAACCCGAGATTTTTGCCCGCTCGTTTTCCGCACACCGATCATTGAGCAGTATATAAAGGCAAATCTATCTGAGCGAGCACGTCAGACTGTCAGCAAGCTATCCGCCGATATTCTCGCTCGCACTGCCGCCTTCCTGCTGCTGAAAGATTCCAAATCCAGCTATGCGATTGAAGGGGAAGCTCCGCCGCAAAATCGTATCCAAAGATGGAGCCGGGCCATTGGTGAAGCAGGCCGGAGGCCGCTTGATCTGGATGAATTGCTTCGTCTCCAGCGTATCGTCATCGGCGATAGCCGGTTTATCAAGCTAGGGCTCAGGCAGGAAGGCGGGTTTGTCGGCGAGCATGAACATGGTAGCCGCTTGCCTTTGCCGGAGCATATCAGTGCAAAGTCTGAGGATTTGCCCGAACTGGTTCAAGGTATGCTTGATTTTGATCGCCGTTTTTCAGGTGAGCTGGATGCCGTTCTGGCAGCCGCCATGCTCGCCTTTGGTTTTGTCTATGTCCATCCGTTTGAAGATGGTAATGGACGGCTGCACCGTTATCTCATTCATCATACCCTGGCTCAGCGTGGTTTTAGTCCAGCCGGTTTTGTTTTTCCGGTATCGGCCGCTATCCTGGAACGGATCGATGATTACCGGACTGTGTTAGAAAGCTATTCAAAACGACTGCTTCCGCTGATCGAATGGGAGCCAACGGAAAAAATGAATGTGCATGTTCTGAATGATACCGGTGATTTTACCGCTATTTCGATGCAACGCCCCATGTGGAATTTTTATATGCCTGCGTTGAAAAAACCATTGAAATTGATTTACCCCAGGAAGCCAACTTCCTGAAACGGTACGATCTGTTCAGAATGCGCATAGAATCCTTGATTGAGATGCCTGCCTCGACGATTGATTTGTTGTTTCACTTCTTGAAACAAAATGAAGGACGGTTATCCAAACGTGCAAGAGAAAAAGAATTTTCTGCGCTGAATGCCAGAGAAACCGAGCAGATAGAAAAAATTTATGCTGAGGTGTTCGCGAGTCTATCGTAATAATTACCGGATTGTACCGGAATACTCAAGCCTTCGTGTAGGGGCAATATGCCCGCTTTTAAAGGTAATTTCGGCTCGTAAATTGCAATGGCTGTTTTTTATCGTGGGTACGCTCAAGGTAGCTATATCACTGTAGTTGAACAATATATTGCCGTTATCAGCTTCGAGCCTTCCTGCAACGACAGGTTCAGTCTCCTCCGGTAACCATATCCAGACATAAGCTTCTTTGTCATGACTAGAAATCATCATGCACCGCCTTAGATTTTTTGCGCATGGATTTTGGCAATAATGACAGCTTATCTTCAGTTTGACGGATATGCCTGGTCAGTGTGGTTTCATCGGCAGCAAACAGCTTTACACCGACGATGACCGCCACTTCAAATACGGCTCCGATCTCGCATTTAAGATCGCCTTTCTCGATACGTTGCAACAATCCCCTGGAAATACCAGCACGATCTGCAACCTCTTGAGCGGTAAGCTTTCGTTCTTTTCGCGCAACGCGAATCAACTCTCCAAGGAGGAGAGTCGCTTCACGACTATAACGTGAGTAAGTTCGTGTAATTGATATTGGCATCGCTTTATTTTGGTTCATATATAGACCATAAGATACCATAGTGATCTATATATAAACCATTTTTGAGCGGGAGATACTGACTAATGACGGATATTATTTTTCTCATAACAGTCTACTGAGAGTGCCAAGTGTGCATCAAACACCTTTAAACTCATCACTTCCAGATAGAAGGGCCAGCGCTTTCTCCAGAAATATTCAGAATCATCAAACTTCATGGTTTATAATTATTTCTCAGGAAATTGCAGAAAAATAATCATATTTCAGAGTTTGTAAGCGCTTTTCAGGAAATATACCGCACTATGTGCGGCAAAATTCAGAAAAACTAAGTGCGCAGCACACTCCTTCAAGCTGAACCGACAAATTGTCGGTCTCGTTTGTACCTACCGGCAAAAGCTGGTAGGTGATCGCCGCCGAAATCTGCAAGGTTTCGGCGGCGGCGATTTTTTTGCATCAAGAAAAAAGCGCTGCCGGTCTCGGCCAGCAGCGCATAATTTGCTTTAGTGGTTCCAGAAAATATGAACTTCTTCATATCCTGTTTCAATGGTGAACACGTCGCCGTTCAATTCCATATCTCGGCCTATTCTTTCATAATCGATATAGAAAGAAAGATTTTCAGGAATCTGCGTTGTTTCCTCTGTCAATTCCTGGGCATAATCGGCTAGCGATTTATAACAGCCGCAATAATTTTCTTCTGCGGCTTTTCTGGCTTCGTCCAAATCTCCGCCGAAGTTGTTTAATAGTTCACCGCCAAAATCTGGATACTCTTCTATAAAACAGGCGATTTCGTGCGCGGCTTCTATTCCTTCATATTCACCCAACGCATAACCGCCAAACCCTTCATAGTCATGAATTGCATATTCTTCCGCGAACCCTTCGGGGCTACTCGCAAGCATTTTATTAATTTGCTCTTGAATTTCTTCCAATTCGTCGCAGGCATCAATCCAAACGCCGTGAAGCTTGCCATTGTTGTATGCGGCCAAATCTGCAACATAAATTCTGATTTCGGTATTCATAGTCGTTTCTCCTTAAATTCGGTATTGGGGTTCTGAGCAAAGCGCTTTGCCTGGCTCATAACCCCTGCCGACTAGGGCGACTAAGGCGGTGGTGAAAAAGTCCAGAAAAATTGCGGAGGGTCTATTCAGCGCAGCGCCGAATGGAAACCGTCATTTTTCTTGACTTTTGAGGGGACAAGACCCCTCTAGGTTTAATCGTTTAAAAATTTTCTGTAATACAAAAAATATACAATTTATCGAGAATAATCGGCTTAGATCGGTTAAGATCGTTTGACTTAGTATGTCTGTTTTGTATATTTTCGTTGTTTAGCTTAAGGGGAATTTACCTATATCCCCTCTTTTTTGCCTCTGGTAAACGCATGATTTATAACTCAGCTGTTCACAGGAGAGCTTGAAAAATGACAGAGATGGCAGAGATGGAAGACCGCTGGTTATCGATAAGTGAGATTTGCAAGCACCTCGGGGTCAGTAATGACACCGTGTACAAGTGGATTGATAAACATGAAATGCCCGCGCATCGCATGGGTCGTCTTTGGAAATTCAAGAAGAATGAAGTGGACGAATGGGTTAAGGCCGGTGGTGCAGCAGAACATACCAAAAAGAATTCGGAACAATAATGAGTACAGACAGATATAGCATGTCATTTACAACGGGCAGTCTTTTTCATCGCGAGTCGGTGAAGCTGGCCGCGCTGTATCTTGATCTAGGCGATTGGGACTCTGTTCGAGACAAGGTCATCTCAGAAAATTTACTGCAGACCAGAACCCTGAATACACTCAAGCGTGTGTGCCGAGAAATAATCTCTCGACTGAAGACTTTGAATCTAAGTGAGCTTAAATTCCTTCTTGAGACCAGCCATCAGGAACAAGCCTATCTCCTTTGGTTGGCTGTTTGCCGCCGGTACAGATTCATAGCTGATTTTGCTATCGAAGTTCTTCGTGAGCGCTATATCACCTTAAAGACTGATTTGAATTACGAAGATTTTGATTCTTTCTTCAATCAAAAATCTGAATGGCATTCAGAGCTTGATGAAGTTCGACCGGCTACAAGAAGCAAATTGCGACAGGTTCTTTTCAAGATACTCCGCGAAGCTGACCTGTTAAGTGCCAATAACATAATTAGTGCTGCTATGCTCAGCCAACAACTAATTGATTTGATTTCTCATTGTAGCCGTAGAGAGATTTTATATTTCCCTATTTTTGAATCCGATCTGAAGAGGAAGGCACGGTGACAGTAGATATAGCCAAAATGCCAATGCAAGTTAGATTTCAGCATCTCTTCGCTGTAATGTCCGGCCAGCGCTTTCTCAAAAAACAAGGACTTGGCAACGAGGTACCTTTCTTCATCTGCCTTTTCAGACCTGAAGAAACTGTTGAAATGGAGCGGCTTCAGCGCCAACTAGTCAATCGACTTGAGCAGGCAGGCGTTCGGATTCTTGAGATCAATCTCTACGATCTTTCGATAGAAATTCTTAAAGAGCGCGACATATGGAATCAGATTCTCGATATGGAGGAATCTGTGTCTAAAGAGCATCTCAAAGAGCTGCTGCAAGGAGTGCTGGACCCGGAAGCGCATCTTATTCCAGCGATAGCGACCAAGCTGGCAAGCACCGAGTTTGAGATTCTCTTTCTTTCAGGGGTTGGAGAAGTGTTCCCCTACATCCGCTCGCACAACGTTTTGAATAATTTGCAAAGTACAGCAAAAGAAAGACCGACCGTCATGTTTTTTCCCGGCGCATACACCCACTCGCTCGAATCCGGCGCATCGCTTGATTTGTTCGGAAAGCTGCATGACGACAAGTACTACCGAGCATTCAACATATTTCACTGCGAAGTGTAAACAAAGGGAGCCATGATGATACTTAAAGCAATCTTCCAGAAACCAGTTGAGCGCCCGATAGAAGGCGTCATTAAGGCTGACGATGAAGCTAGCCTTCGCCTTGAAATCGAAGAATATGTGTTGACCAACGAAGTAGAAAAGAGACTTGAGTCCTTCCTGGACGCCTACAATAACTATGAAGGCGCTAACGGCGTATGGGTATCTGGCTTCTTTGGGTCTGGTAAATCACATTTGTTAAAAATGCTAGCTCTATTGCTTGAGAACCGGCAGATAGACGGTGCCTCGGCACTTGACTTGTTCTTACCGAAATGTGGCGATAATGAAATTTTGCGAGGTGACCTCAAAAGAGCGGTCAACATTCCCTCAAAAAGCATTCTTTTCAATATTGATCAGAAAGCTGACGTAATCAGTAAGACTCAAATCGACGCACTGCTTGCCGTTTTCGTTAAGGTTTTCGACGAGATGTGCGGGTACTATGGGAAACAGGGACACATTGCTCAGTTCGAGCGAGACTTAGATAGTCGTGGACTCTACGAAAATTTCAAATCAGCTTACGAGTCTGCGACGGGGAAAGCGTGGCATAAAGGTCGTGAGCAGGCACTCCTGGAATCAAAAAACATCGCCAAAGCCTATACGCAGGTTGCGGGGGGAGAGGAAGCATCGGCTATAGGGATACTGGACAAGTACCGAAATCAGTATCGCGTTTCCATCGAAGATTTTGCCGAGCAGGTTCTCGCCTTCATAGAGCGGCAACCTCCCGAATTTCGCTTGAACTTTTTTGTCGACGAGGTCGGCCAATACATAGCCGAAAACGTCAAGCTAATGACTAATTTGCAAACCATTGCTGAAAGCTTGGCTACAAAATGCCGTGGACGCGCTTGGGTTATTGTAACCGCTCAAGAAGACATGGGCACAGTAGTAGGAGAAATGGGTAAACAGCAAGGCAATGACTTTTCCAAAATCCAGGCACGATTTGCCAACCGCATGAAGCTGACTAGTGCTGACGTAGCGGAGGTCATTCAAAAACGTTTGTTAATGAAAAACGATGAAGGCATACGCCTTCTGACTGATATTTATCATGTGCAGTCCAACAACTTTAAGACTCTTTTTGACTTTGCAGATGGTTCTGTAACATACAGGAACTTCCAGGATCGCGACCATTTCATACACTGCTATCCGTTTATTCCCTACCAGTTTGCACTGTTCCAGTCAGCTATTCAGAACTTGTCGCAGCATAATGCTTTCGAGGGAAACATAGCTCGGTGGGCGAAACGCTCCATGCTGGGTGTGTTCCAGCAGGTGGCCATTCAGATCGGCGACCATGAAATTGGACAATTGGCAACCTTCGACCTGATGTTCGAAGGCATTCGCACCGCTCTCAAGTCTCAGATCCAGAAGGCGATCATACAGGCCGAACACCACCTTGGATCACCGTTTTGGATCCGACTGCTAAAAACACTCTTCCTGGTCAAATACGTCAAGGAGTTCAAACCGACTCTTCGTAATCTGTGCGTCCTGATGCTCGACGGCTTCAATCAGGATTTGCCCGCGCTCAGAAAACAGGTTGAAGCCTCGCGTCTCTGGAACAGCAGACCTATTTGCAGCGCAATGGTGAGCTCTACGATTATCTCACTGACGAGGGAAAAAGACGTCGAGCAGGAAATCAAGAACACCGAGGTGGAGTCGTCAGATGTTGCCGCCGAACTTGAGAAGATCGTATTCGACCATGTCATCAAGCATCGGAAGATTCGTTACGACGAGAATGGCCAGGACTACCCGTTCTCCAGAAAGCTCGATGATCGGCTGCACGGGCGAGAGTACGAACTGGCCATCCACGTCATCAGTCCGTTCCATGAAAACGCCGAAAGTGAGTCCATTCTCCGGATGCAGAGCATGGGCCGGGACGAATTAATGGTCCTGATGCCGGCGGATGAACGCCTCGTTCGCGACATCCTCATGTACAAGCGGACTGAAAAATACATTCGCCAGAACATCTCGATCACACAACAGGAGGCGGTGAAACGCATCTTGACCGACAAAGGGTTTCCAGAATCGGGAACGGTACGCCGAGCTGCAGCAGCGTGTTCAAAGGCTGATTGGCAAGGCCAAGCTGTTCTTTGCTGGAGCTGACATCGAAATGGGATCCCGAGGATGCACAGACTCGTGTTTTGCGCGGATTTCACGAATTGGTTTCTCGCGCCTATCCCAATCTGCGTATGTTGCGAGGCATTATTTACACTGAGAACGACATTGCAAAATGTCTCATGAATTCGCAGCAAGGGCTATTGGGTAATGACGCTAATTCTCTCGCAGAATCAGAACTGGAACTGTTCTCCTTCATTCAGAGCAACAATCGAGGCGGTGTCCGCACTACGCTGAAAGGCCTATTGGAAAGGTTCGAGCGCAAACCCTACGGCTGGTACTACGCAGCAGTGCTTTGCACGCTGGCCAACCTGTGCGCTCGTGGCAAGGTAGAAGTTCGCGCTGGACGGCAACCTGCTGGAAGAGGACGAACTGGAACGGACGCTGCGCAACACCCATGGCCACGGCAATGTGGTGCTGGAACCCCAGGTCGAATTTACCGCGTCTCAGGTCCGCGCCCTCAAGGAGTTCTTTGAGGACTTCTTCGATGCCCCGCCCCGCGCCAGTGAAGCGAAGGCGCTCGGCAAGGAGACCGGCACCGCGCTTCAGGAACTCATGCATCAGCTCACCCCGCTGGCGGCCCAGGCATCCCAATATCCGTTCCTGAATGCGCTGACACCGGTGCTTGAGAAGCTCAAGGAGCTGACCGGCAAGCCCTACACATGGTATCTGACCGAACTCACCCGCCAGGAAGACGCGCTGCTCGATATGAAGGAAGGCGTCATCGATCCTGTCCGTAAGTTCATATGAGCGGCCCGGCGAACAGCGAATCTTCGATAACGCCCGCAAGTTTGTTCAAACCCAGGAGCCCAACTTCGCCTACATCGACGGTAATGAAGCTGCCCAAGTGGTTGCCAGCTTGATCGATTTGGAATGCTTTAAGGGCAATCGTATGCCGCAGATTAAGACGCAAGTCGAAACACTGCAGGAGAAAGTCAACGCCCAGATTGAGGCCGAGATTACCAAAGCCAAGGAGACGGTCGCCGCTCTTAAAGGCCGTCTCTGCGGCATGGCTGAATTTGGTGCACTGAGCGGCGAGCAGCAGGAGCAGATCACCCGTCCTTTCAACGAATTCAATAACGCCATTGAGCGCCAGAAACTGATTGCCGTCATCCGTGACACCCTGCGCCGGTTTGAGGAAAGCGAGTACCAGCGGCTGCTTTCTCAAATGACATCCTGGGCGCAACCGGCACCAGCACCCGAGCCAGCGCCGGAACTCGGCGGAACCGCCACGCCAGATGAAGGTAGGAAACCCACGCCACCCGCTAAGGCGGAATCGCACATCGAGTATGTGCCCAGCCGCTCAGTGAAAGTCTCATTCGACAAAGTATGGCTGGCAAATGAATCCGATATAGATCGCTACCTGGAATCCATGCGCAAGGCGCTGCTGGAAGAAATCCGTAAGGCAAAAGGATTCAAATATGATTAAAAACCTTGAACTCAAAAACTTCACAGCTTTCAGCGATCTGAAAATTGATTTTCACCCCAAAATCAACGTGATTATTGGTGAAAACGGTACAGGTAAAACACATCTACTCAAGGCGGCTTACGGGCTTTGTGCTGGCGCTCCCTTGTTCAAAAACAAGCCCAATGCAAATACAGACGAACTAGAGGTAGCATTGACAAAGAAGCTGCTCCGCCTCTTTATGCCACTAGACGACAAAGTCGGCAAAATGCACCACCAGGGTGCGACCGATCAGGCCCATCTGTCGGCACGGTTTGCAGGGGAGAAGAAAGTCGCCGCAACCTTCTTCAACAACTCGAAAGCGCTGGCCATTCAAGATCGTGATAGCTATAACCAGTACCTAGCCGAAGCAGTATTTATCCCGACAAAAGAAGTCCTGTCTCTGGTTAAAGGGATGACCGACAAAAATTATGATCAAGCGACTGTCGAACTTATATTTGATGACGGATATGTGGACTTAGCTCGTTCGTTGATAAAAGCCGGTCATGACGATACTGATTCTAAAATTAACCTTGATCCGCGCATGGGCGCAATCATTCCACAATTAGTAAATCTAATTGGTGGGCGCTATCAGTGGGAAAATGGTGCTTTCTGCTTTCAAGCAGGCCGCTATGTTGAGAAGAACTCTCCCAAAAGAACGAAAGCCAAAGCTGCCCAGATGTATCAAGACTCGACGGTAACAGAGTTTCTACCCACAGATGGCCATCTATATTCAAGCGGAATGACTGCTGAGGGCTATAGAAAAGTCGGCGTACTTCATCGACTTTTGAGCAATGGAACAATAACACCAGGATCAAGTGGGCCGCTTTTCTGGGATGAGCCCGAGTCAAACATGAACCCTAAATTGATGAAGCTGCTTGTGCAAATCCTGCTGGAGCTGTCTCGCAATGGTCAGCAGATCGTTCTAGCGACTCACGACTATGTGCTGCTCAAGTGGTTCGACTTGCTGGTTCGTCCAGGTAAAGGGGATCACATTCGTTTTCACGCATTAATGAATAACTGTGATCAAGTCACCATACAATCCGCTGACAATTACAAGGACCTGAATAACAACGCAATCGCCAATACTTTCAGCGATCTTTACGATGAAGAGATCAGGCGTTCACTTGGGGAATGGATGACTGTTTACGCCGAAGATGATCTGGAATTTGATTTTAGTGACGCACTGAAAGCTATTCGCTTCGATGATAATGCCCTTCATGGTCAAAGTACGATGAAACGGGTTGATTTCATTGCGGAATACGCAAGTCGATATGTTTTTCTTGAGGTAAAAGACCCTGATAATCCTGCCGCAGCTAACCCCGAAGCATTCAGGCAAAAACTCCTCAGTGGCAATTTAATACCCGATCTGGCAAGCAAGTACAGAGATAGCTTCTGGTTCCATACCCTATGTGGTAAAGCGGAGAAACCAATTCACTACATCGTCCTGTTATCAATGGAGTCTCTCGATCCAGCCCTATTGTTAACCAAGCAGGATCAGTTGCACCGATGCTTGCCTATGAGCCACAGAGATTGGTCCAAGCCATTTGCACAAGCTTGCGTTATCCTCAACCTGGAACAGTATAAGAGGCAATTTGGAGCTCATGCTGTCCGCCGGAAAAGTGCGGGAGCTTAACTCATGGAAACCACAAAACTCAAAAAATTTGCACAGTTCGCGCGACGCAGCCTCCTTGAACAAGTCTCCACCAAGCTAAAGCAGGTATTAGCAGAAAACAGCGCAGCACGACGTGAAAGTGCTGAGGCGATCAAGAAGCTTGACGAAGCCATCAACAAAATGAGCAAAGAACAGGTTATCGAACGGGTGGCCTACATCTGGTTCAATCGTTTCTGCGCTCTGCGCTTCATGGATGTTAATCGCTATACCCGCATCGGTGTGGTATCGCCTGCCGAAGGGCAATTCCAGCCCGAGATTCTGGCCGAGGCCAAGATGGGGCATATCGACGAAGAGATGGTACATGACAAAACAAGGCAGAGAATATTTGCCCTGCTTGACGGCAAATCGCTCAGCCAAGATCCGCAAGGCGAAGCCTACCGTTTACTTGTGGTCGCCGCCTGTAATTTCTGGAGCAAAGCGATGCCGTTCCTGTTCCAGCGCATCGACGATTACACCGAACTGCTGATTCCTGATGACCTACTCTCGGGCAACTCCATCCTCGCCTATACCCGCGAGGCGATGACGCCGGATGCCTGCAAGGATGTCGAGATCATCGGCTGGCTTTATCAATTCTACATTTCTGAAAAGAAAGACGAAGTTTTCGACGGCCTGAAGAAAAACAAAAAGATTACACCGGAGAATATACCAGCCGCCACCCAGCTTTTCACTCCGCATTGGATCGTCCGTTATCTGGTGGAAAATTCTCTTGGGCGCCTGTGGCTGCTCAATCGCCCTGGCTCGAAGCTGGCCGAGAAAATGAATTACTACATCAAGCCCGAACAGGTGGGGACAGATTTCTTACGCATTGCCAAACCGGAAGAAATCAAAATTTGTGATCCGGCCTGTGGCTCCGGCCACATGCTTACCTACGCATTCGATTTACTTTATGCGATCTATGAGGAAGAAGGCTATGAGGCAGCCGATATTCCAGAAAAAATTCTTGCGCACAACCTTTATGGCATCGAGATCGATGAGCGCGCCGGGGAGCTGGCCGCCTTCGCTCTGACCATGAAGGCACGTGCCAAGCAACGCCGCTTCTTTATTAAAAGTATCAAGCCGAATATTTGTGTGTTGGAGAATGTGAAATTCGAAGAGGCAGAGCTAAAAGAATATATGGATTTCATCGGGTGCGACCTTTTCACCGCACCACTGCAATCCACCCTGCACCAGTTTGAAGAAGCCGACAATTTCGGCTCCCTGATCCGGCCTGAACTAACTGATGTACAAGGAATCCTCCAACTCCTGGAAGCCAAAGATGTGTCAGGTCAGTTATTTCTCAGTGAAACGCATAAAAAGGTGCTGCAAGCCCTGCGGCAGGCTGACTACCTGAGCCCGAAATACCATGTAGTGATTGCCAATCCGCCGTATATGGGAAATGGCGGTATGAATGGAATTCTAAAGGTGTTTCTAAAAGAGCACTATCCATTCGGGAAATCTGATTTGATGACTTGCTTCATGGAGCGAGCAATGGAGCTTTGCCTTAAATTCGGCTCGTGGGGGATGATAAATCTACCTTCTTGGCTTTTTTTATCATCGTTTGAAAATTTGCGGCAAAAGTTGATTCAAAAGAACTTTATTGAAACACTGGTCCATTTAGGAAGAGGTGTCTTTGGTTCTGACTTTGGTTCTGTCGCTTTTACGGTACATAATTGCGAACCCAATGCAGGCCATTTTGGTGTTTATAGGCGACTCTTTGACAATCACGTGCAGGTTAGGTCTGTCGAGAAGATCAGGGAAGCTTTTTTAGACCAGAGTTATGGGAAATTTATAGTTGATCAGAATGACTTTTTAAGAATTCCAAAAACACCAATTGCGTATTGGTTGAGCAATAGCTTGCTCAAAACATTTGAATTAACCAAGCTAGGTAGTGATATCGCTACCAGAGAAGGAATGGCTACAGCAGATAATAATCGTTTTGTTAGAAACTGGACCGAGGTTAGTCAAGCCAACTGCGTTTATGGTTGCTCTTCAGAAGAAAACTCAGCTTCATCAAGAGGAACGTGGTTTCCTTATAACAAAGGCGGTCAGTTTAGGAAATGGTATGGAAATAATGAGTTATTTGTTGAGTATAAGAATGCGGGTCATAATATAAAAAACAACGTAGATCCTGAGACAGGAAGAATTAGATCACACAACTATAATGGAGAATATGCGTTCAAAGAAGGGTTTACTTGGTCTGCTTTAACGGCCGGTAGTTTTTCAGCTCGCTACAGCCCAAAAGGTTTTTTATTCGATTCCAAGGGAGCAAAGGGCTTTTCCAAAGATCCCTTTATAGCACTGGCACTTCTAAACAGTGTCGTTACCAGAGAATATCTAAAGATTCTGTCGCCCACGTTAGATTTTAAAGTTGGTGATATTTTAGAAATTCCGTGCGCTAAAGTTCCATCAAAAACGCGACATCATGAGCTGGTTCAAGAATGCATAAAATATTCACAAATTGACTGGGACAACTACGAAACCTCTTGGGACTTCGTTGGCCCGCCGCTGCTCAATCCCGAATACCACCAGCCAACCCTGAAGGCCGCCTATCTGAAGCTCCGCACCCACTGGCGGGAGATGACGCTGGAGATGCAGCGGCTGGAGGAAGAGAACAACCGCATCTTCATCGACGCCTACGGTCTGCAGGATAAGCTGACGCCCGAGGTACCACTCAACGAAATCACCCTGACCTGCAACCCGCACTACCGCTACGGCGGCGACAAAAACGAGGAAGAGCTGGAAGCGCTGCTGCTAGCCGACACCATTCGCGAGCTGGTCTCCTATGGCGTGGGCTGCATGTTCGGCCGTTATGCGCTGGACAAGCCGGGGCTGATTCTGGCCAATCAGGGCGAAACGATTGAGGATTATCTGAAACAAGTTCCAGAGCCAAGATTCCCGGCCGATGATGACAATGTCATCCCTATGCTCGACGGCGACTGGTTCACCGACGACATCGCCGATCGCTTCCGCAAGTTCCTGCGCGTGGCCTTAGGCGAGGAACACTACGAGGATAATCTCAAATTCATCGAAACCGCTTTGGGCAAAAACGGCAAACCCCGCGACATCCGCGACTATTTCCTCAAGGATTTCTATAACGACCATGTGAAGCGCTACAAAAAGCGCCCCATCTACTGGCTGTTTTCCAGTCCCAAAGGCAATTTCAATGCGCTGATATACATGCACCGCTACCGCCCCGACACGGTCAGCGTGGTGCTCAATGATTATCTGCGCGAATTCCGCACCAAGCTCAGTGCAGAAAAAAATCGCCTAGAAGCTATCAGTATTAGCGCCAGCGCAACTCAGGCTGAGAAAACCAAGGCACTCAAGGACGTTGAAAAATTAACCAAGATGATTGCCGAGATGGAAGAGTACGAGCGCGAAGTAATCTATCCGCTGGCTACTGAGCAGGTAAAAATCGACCTCGATGATGGTGTGAAGGTCAACTATCCGAAATTCGGCTCAGCTTTGAAGAAAATTCCTGGCCTTGATGCCGGGGAAGAGTAAGGAGTCTGATAGATGGAAAACCGCATAACACTGGCTCTGTCAAAACTCTTTGAGCGGCACCGGATCGTCTTCTGGTACGACACAAAGAAGGAGCTACGTAGTGACTTCGAAACATTGTCACTTCCCCGGTGTAGAAAGCTGGAGCTCACCAACAACGAATACCGCGTGAAGTATCGTCTATTGCGTGAGGAGCCAGAAAAAAAGTTCCTGCTTTACCGTGAAGGGCCGCAGCCAGCCGATCTCGATAACTGGCTGCTGGATGTGCAGCTTGCGCATGGTGAATTTCGCACCGATCAGGTGGCGCTTTGGCTTTCAGAGCTTGAACTCGGCTTGGAATTTTCCGACATTGTTCAATCCCACGCGGAGTTTTTTCAAGCGATCAGGCGCAAGGATGCGCTCAAGAAACTTCTCAGGTCGGACGATACACCTGGACAAATTCGCCTGAAGATTCTGGCAGTTTCAGTGGGCTGTGAGCCGCGCATGGATGCCGTAGTAGAAGGTTTATTGCAGGAGCTTTCCGACGAAAAAGAGGAAAAAATCAAGCTGATTGCACGTTGCAACCTGGATGAGTTCCTGTGGGAACAGATGAGCCGCTGCTATGGCTATAAATCTGCAGAGCCTGGCATGCGCGATTTTGTAATTGAGCTATTCAAATCATGCTACGCGATGGGAACTGACGGGCAAGCAAATCTCAATGGTGACGCGCTCGTTTTCCTAAAGCGCTGGAAAGATAGCCGCTTATTTGAAAGCTGCTTTGAAGCCCTATCTGCAGAGTGCGCCGACGTTTTGGGCATCGAGCAGGATTTGGCTAAACGTGATTTTCGCGAGCTGATCGAAGTGGATTACTTCCGTCTGATCGACCAGAAAATTATAAGCGATTTGGTGCGAGCTGTTTCTGCACGCACTATTTCCAGCAGTGACGTTGCACTATGGGTTCGCCAGCGAAGGCAAGGCCATTGGTACAAAGAATACCGCCACCTGTACAACGCGATTGATTATGCGGCCCAGTTTATCTTTGCCTTGAGCGAAGCGAATCTCGAAATGGAGAGTCTGGCAGATGGTGTTCAGCGCTACAGTCACTACTGGTATCGAATAGATCAGCTCTATCGCAAATTTATATACCACGTGCGCGTTTCGGCTCAGGCATCTTTAATGGGCGGGCTTAGTGAACAGATAGAAAATCTATATTCAAACAACTATCTGATGAAACTGGGCAACCGCTTTCAGAGCTTTGTGGATTCTGCCTCCCGGTGGGAAGCCGCACCTGTGCGCAAGCAAAGAGAGTTCTTTGAATATTCGGTGCGTCCATTCCTTCGCAAGGATAACAAGGTTTGCGTAATCATATCGGATGCCATGCGCTACGAGATTGGTGACGAATTGTTGAGCTTAATTCGAAAAGAAGATCGCTATAGCGCAGAACTCGAACCGGCGCTGTCCATGTTACCCAGTTACACACAGCTTGGCATGGCAGCGCTACTGCCCAATAAAAACCTGGAAATTGCAGATAACGAAACCGGCACGGTTCTTGTCGATGGACAAAGCTCGCAAGGCACAACTAATCGAACAAAAATTTTGCAATCCGCGCTTAGCGGAAAAGGCCAGGCAATAACCGCTGAAGATTTCATGGCCATGAATCGTGAAGACTCACGCGACCTCCTGAAGGCGAATGAGGTGGTGTATATCTACCACAATCGTATTGATCACACCGGCGACAAGATGCATTCGGAAGGGCAGGCCTTTGAGGCTGCGGAACAAACACTTGAAGATCTTATTAAGCTAATAAAAAAGCTGACAGCCGCCAACGCAAATAATATTCTTGTCACAGCAGATCATGGATTTATTTATCAGCATCGTGCACTGGAAGAGAGCGATTTTTCCAGCGTAGATGCAGAAGGCGAAACTATTCTCTACAAAGATCGCCGATTTGTATTAGGCAAAGGAATAAAAGTCTCACAGAGCCTGCATAAGTTTACGCCCGCTCAGCTTGGCCTCGCTGGTGAGGTTGAGGTTCAAATACCAAAATCGATCAATCGCCTACGCCTGAAGGGTTCTGGCAGCCGCTTCGTGCATGGTGGGGCTTCTCTACAGGAAGTAGTAATACCAATACTCAAGATCAACAAGAAGCGCCAAAGCGATGTGTCCGCCATTGAGGTTGATATTTTGCGCGGGGCAAGCTCCGTTATTACCTCAGGGCAATTAGCTGTAACCCTTTATCAGACCGGCCCTGTATCAGACAAAATCCAGCCGCGAATGTTGCGCGCTGGAATTTATACGGAGACCGGAGAGCTGATCTCGGATAGCCATGATTTGACCTTCGATTTGACATCAGACAACCCTCGGAAGCGTGAGCTGCAGGTTCGCTTTGTCCTGACACGCAAGGCCGATGAGGCCAACGGGCAGGAAGTTGTTCTCCGCTTAGAAGAAAAACACGCCGGAACTTCGCATTACAAGGAATACAAGTCGCTTCGGTATTTAATGCGGCGATCTTTTACCAGCGACTTCGATTTCTAAAGGATGGATGAACAATGAACGAACTTGATCACAAGATAAACACGCACTTCCCAGGACTGGTGGTTCGTAAAGACCTTGTCAAAACCGTCAAGGGGAATGCAATCGTCCCCTCCTACGTTTTGGAATACCTGTTAGGCCAATATTGCGCCACCAACGATGAGCCGACTATCCAAACCGGGATCGAAACCGTCAAGGATATTCTCGCAAAACACTATGTACACCGTAATGAAGCTGGATTGATACGCTCCAATATCAAGGAAAAAGGCCGCTACAAGGTTATCGATAAAGTCAGCGTTGACTTAAATGAAAAGAAAGATGCTTATGAAGCACAGTTTTCAAATCTCGGCATCAAAGAAGTCATTGTCGATTCAGGCACTGTTAAAAAGCACCCTAAGCTATTGGTGAGTGGCGTGTGGTGTATTGCTGACATCGAGTATCAGTTCACTGAAGACAAGAATGCCAGCCCATGGATTTTATCGACCCTTAAGCCCATTCAGCTATCTCACTTCGATTTTGATGGCTATGTTGAGGCCCGCAAACAATTCACTACGGACGAGTGGATCGATCTGCTTGTGCAAAGTATTGGCTTTAACCCCGAGATGTTCGGCAAGCGCAGTAAGCTAACCCAGCTTATTCGTCTGATTCCGTTCTGTGAGCGCAATTACAACCTGATTGAACTTGGCCCCAAGGGAACAGGTAAATCTCATATCTATTCGGAGTTCTCGCCACACGGAATTCTGATTTCTGGGGGCGAGGTCACAGTTCCCAAACTGTTCGTAAACAACTCGTCAGGGAAAATTGGTCTGGTTGGCTATTGGGATTGCGTCGCTTTCGACGAATTTGCTGGAAAGCAAAAGCGGGTTGACAAAGCCCTTGTTGACATCATGAAGAACTACATGGCCAACAAATCCTTTTCGCGAGGTGTTGAGACGCTGGGAGCCGAAGCCTCCATGGCCTTTGTTGGAAATACCCAGCACACAGTACCGTACATGCTCAAGCACTCTGATTTATTCTGTGAATTGCCTGACAAATTCTATGATTCTGCCTTCCTTGATCGTATTCACTTTTACATTCCGGGCTGGGAAGTCGACATCATCCGAGGGGAAATGTTCTCCAGCGGCTATGGCTTTGTGGTCGATTACTTAGCTGAAATCCTTCGTTCACTGCGAAATCATGACTATTCTGACCGCTACAAGGAGCACTTCACGCTGTCCTCTGATATTTCCACGCGTGACCGAGACGGAATAAATAAAACATTCTCTGGCTTGATGAAAATTCTATTTCCACATGGTGGAGCAACTAAAGAAGAAGCCGAAGAGCTTCTTCGTTTTGCCATTGAAGGCCGCAAGCGCGTTAAAGATCAATTGATGCGCATAGACTCCACTTACGGAAACGTTCGCTTCTCCTATCTCGACTCAGCAGGTCAGACAAAACTTGTCACCACGCTCGAAGAGGAGGAATACCCCAATTACTACCGCAAGACTATTGCAGAAGACGGAGACGAATTAACGGAGGCAACGGCTCCGGCTCAGCCTCATCAGGCCTCCGCACCATCGCCGCTCCCCGTCGATCCTGAACTCAAAGAAAAGCATCTTACGTTTCAGGAAAATCAGAAAGGCATATCCTTTGACACGCTATTTGGGCTTTATATCAAGGGAGCTACCAAAATTACCGTCACTGACCCTTACATCCGACTTTTCTATCAGATTCGCAATTTTATGGAATTCCTGGAAACAGTGGTGAAGCACAAGATTCCAGGTGAAGAAGTTGCCGTCCATCTGATCACCACAGAAGACGAATTCAAAGGAGAGCAGCAGAAAGAAAACTTCGTAAAAATGCAGGATTCGGCTGCTGCGGTGGGTGTCAACTTCACCTGGGAGTTCGACGGCACCAACGCTATCCATGCTCGACACATCGTGACCGACCATGACTGGAAAATATCCCTGGATCGCGGCCTTGATATTTTCCAGCACTACGAGATGAATGATGCCTTTACCTTCGCTAATCGGTTGCAGCAATACCGTCCATGCAAGGCGTTCGAGGTGACGTTTATTAAACATAAGCCGATTGGAACTGCGGAGAACTAACATGAGCGAGGTCACGGTATCTCTGACCAAATGGATTTCAGAGCGCCCAAAATGGCTACAAATCACCGCAATGCGGATACTTCAACAATCAGAGCTTACTAACAAAGACATCTCCGAGCTCTCAACCCTGTGTCAGCAGGAAGCTGACGGCAAGTTATCCAAAACGACTTGTTCTTTTCCTGCTTCTGCATTCTCCCAGGATGCTGCAGGCTCCTTGCGCTTGTGTTCAATCAGTGATGTCGAAGGAGTAAACGCCCTTTCTCCGAAAAACCACTTGAGTTTGGTAAGGGCAATATCACGATTGTTTATGGCAACAATGGATCAGGCAAATCCGGTTACGTCAGACTCCTCAAACATGTATGTGGCTCCCGCGAGTCGGGTACCCTTTACCGCAATGTTTATAAGCCGGTTCCTATTGTACAGAAGGCCTGTATTTCGTTTGAGCAGGACGGCATTCTAAAAAATCATACGTGGTCAGGACAAGGTATCTGCGATGACCTCAAAAGCGTTGATATTTTCGACACCTCGTTTGGCAAGGTTTTTGTCAGCAGCGAAGACGAGGTGAGCTACGAGCCACCGGTATTATCGTTTTTCAGTTCACTCATACTCGCAAGTGAAAAGGTAGCATCGATACTGGATGCTGAGGCTAATCGGCACCAATCCAAGAAACCGAATATGCCGGCTGACAAGAAAGTAACTCCAGAAGGCATCTGGTACGAATCCATCAGTGCCAAGACTACCTCCCAGGACATCGACAAGCATTGCGCATTTAGCAGCACTGACGAAACTGAGATGCAAACACTACAGCAGCGCCTTGTAGAACAGGCACCGGTGGAAAAAGCGAAGCAGCTGAGAACGCAGAAACAGCATGTCGACACTCTGATCCAGGATGCAAAAAGTATCTGGATCAATTATCAGACGAAAATTGTCGACGGATCATTGCTGCCAAGAAAAAGTCGATCCTCAAGAAGAAAGCGGCAGATGCCGCAGCTGACAAGATATTCTCCGGCAGCGAGTTCGAAGGCATCGGGTCTGAGGTCTGGAAAGAGCTTTGGGAAGCAGCTCGGAACTACTCCGTATCGGCTGCCTACAAAGAGATCGACTATCCGAATGTTTCTGATGGTTCCCGTTGTGTTCTGTGCCATCAGACCTTAAACCAGGAGGCCAAGGATCGATTGATTTCCTTTGAAAGTTTCGTGAAGGGCGAAATGCAGAAAGCGGCAACAGATGTGGCCAAGGAATATGAGACCGTCAGCCAGACTATTGAGGCGTTACCGACATTGGAGACGCTGAGGACACGGATTGATGCGGCAGGCATTTCACAGGATAAAATCGCCAGCCAGGTGACGGAATTCTTTATTCAATTGCAGGCCAGGAAAGATCAGCTTCCTGGGATCGATTCTGAAGAAGCCATTCCGGCTCCTCTGCTCTCACCGAAATGGATCGAAGAAGCCAACGCCCAGTCGAAGAGCCTCGGTGAACTCGCGGCAAAATATGACGAAGACGCCAAAAGCGACAATCGAGATGAGATCAGGAAAAAGCTAAACAGCCTGCAGGCCAGAAAGTGGTTGTCTGAACACCGCGCCGCGATTGATGAAGAAATTAATCGATTGAAGCTGCTGAACCAGATCGAGAAAGCCAAGAAATCGACGAATACCAAAGCCCTGTCCCAGAAAAAAGGGGAGCTGGCAGAGGCATTGATCACGGATGCCTTCGTGAAAAGGTTCGAGACGGAGCTTAGAGCCCTCGGCGCCTCTCAGGTAAAAGTTGAGCTCGTGAAATCAAAAGTCTCCAAGGTGTTGACACCGATCGAAAATTGACCAGAAAAGTGCAGTTGTACCGATTGAAAATTGACCAGGTAATTCACGTATTCTGCCTAAATTTTAGGCAGGAGAAATTAAGGGGTGATTACCATGGTTATGTATGCAAAGATACGGCGGATGTATTACCGTGAACATCTGTCAATTAATGAGATTCAGCGCCGAACGAGTCTGTCACGGAACACGATAAAGAAGTGGTTGAAAGCGCCAAACGACAGCGCAGTGAAATATCAAAGAGCGAAGAAGCCTGGCAAGCTGACATCATTTGAATCCAGGTTGCTGTTGGCGTTAGAAGCGGATGCACATCGTTCGAAGAAGGATCGGCGCACAGCATTGATGTTGTTCAAAGAGATATTGAACGAAGGTTATACAGGCGATTATAGCATTGTTTGCGATTTTATCCGTAGGTGGCGTAATCAAGGCAGTCAGAGTAAATCGGTGTATGTGCCGCTGCGGTTTACGTTGGGTGAAACCTTTCAGTTTGACTGGAGCGAAGAGTGGCTGGTGATTGGCGGCATTCACCGCAAGGTGTTGGCAGCACACACCAAGCTATGTGCCAGCCGTGCTTTCATGCTATCGGGCTATCCGTCACAAAGTCACGAGATGTTGTTTGAAGCCCACACCCGTGCATTCACAGCTTTTGGCGGTGTACCGAAACGCGGCATTTACGACAACATGAAAACAGCTGTGGACAAGGTGTCCAGAGGCAACGGGCGTGTGGTAAATGCGCGTTTCTTTGCGATGACGGCGCATTACCTGTTTGATCCGGATTTCTGTAATGTTGCTTCCGGCTGGGAGAAAGGCGTTGTTGAGAAGAATGTTCAGGATATGCGCCGTCACCTTTGGAATGAAGCCAAGCAGCAGCCATTCAGTTCATTCGATGATCTGAATCAATGGTTTGAGACGCGCTGCCGCGCGTTGTGGTCAGAAATTCAGCATCCGGATTATGCAGGTATTACTCTTTCCGATGCGCTGGAGCAGGAACAATTGTACTTGATGCCGATGCCAGCGCCGTTCGATGGCTATATTGAAGTATTGGCGCGCGTATCCAGTACGTGTCTGGTCACATTGCAGCGCAACCGTTATTCCGTGCCTTGTCGTCTAGCCAACCAGATGGTAGCCGTTCATCAGTATGCCGATCGTATCGAAATCGTTCATGACAATGTTATATCAGCATGTCATATCCGTCTGCTGGATAGCGACCAAGTCAGCTATGACTGGCAACATTATATTCCGGTCATCGAGAAAAAACCGGGTGCCTTGCGCAACGGCGCCCCATTTGCTGATTTACCGGCACCTTTGCTGCAGTTACAAACAGCACTTCGGCGCAGAGAGCGCCAGCAAGCCGATCGAATCATGGCCAAGGTACTCAGTCTGGTACCGGCGCATGGACTGGAAGCGGTGCTAGTCGCCGTTGATCTGGTGCTTGAATCCGGCATTCCCAGTGCCGAGCATGTCGCCAATGTATTGGCGCGGCTGAAACACACCGACGTACCAGCGTTAGTGGAAACAACGCTGAAACTCAATGAAGAACCGCAGGCCGACACCGCACGCTATGACCGCTTGAACAAGCAGGAGGTGCCGCATGTCTGATATTATCACGCAGCTCAAGACACTGAAGCTATATGGTATGGCTAGTTCCTATGCTGAACTGAGGCAGCAAAATACATCTGATGTCGCTGACGATTTTAATTTTGCAAATACACTGCTAAACCAGTTACTCCAGGCCGAAGCAACCGAGCGCAACATTCGCTCCATCCGCTATCAAACCCAAGCCGCCAGATTCCCGGTGCAGCGTCATTTACAAGGCTTCGACTTCAGTCAGTCCAAAGCCGATCAACAACTGATTCAGCAACTGGCCACGATGGAATTTACAGCCGCTGCGCAGAATCTGGTGCTGGTCGGCGGCACCGGTACAGGCAAAACACACTTGGCCATTGCCATCGGCACTTCAGGCATTCAGCATCACAATAAAAAAGTACGTTTCTTCAGCGCCATTGATCTGGCTAATAGCTTGGAGCAGGAAAAATCTACCGGCAAACAAGGCAGGCTTGCTCTACGACTATTACAGATTGATCTGGTTATCCTTGATGAACTGGGTTATTTGCCATTCTCACAAGTCGGAGGAGCTTTATTGTTTCACTTGCTCTCCAGACTGTATGAACGCACCAGCGTAATCATTACCACCAACCTCGCATTCGCAGAATGGAGTAACGTTTTTATCGATGCCAAAATGACCACCGCGCTTCTGGATCGACTCACGCACCATTGCCACATTATTGAAACTGGCAATGAGTCTTTCCGATACAAACAAAGCGCTGCCAGTGCGAAGATCAGAATACAGCAGCGAGAAAAAGAAAAATACTCGCCAGAAGAAAATCTGGTCAATTTGTAGTGAACTACAACCAATCTAAAACATCAACAGGAGACAAAACACCAACTCAGTCTGGTCGACTTATCCACAGATGCGTAGTATCCTGCGCTCTGTTTTCCCCTGGTCAATTTTCAACCGTAATGGGGGGTCAATTTTAAACCGGTATCAACACCATGGTAATCACCCCTTAATTTCTCCTGCCTAAAATTTAGGCAGAATACGTGAATTACCTGGTCAATTTTCAATCGGTACAACTGCACTTTTCTGGTCAATTTTCGATCGGTGTCAACACAGCAGACCTGCTCAGAGGACTTATTGATAAGATTGTGCTGATGCCTAAAGCGTCTGGAACAGAATACGCCATCGACCTGCATGGCGACCTTGCCGGAATTTTGACAGTTGCGGCAGGAAAGCACCAAAAGATTAGCGATAACGATCCTTTGTTGCAGCAAGTCAAAATGATGACCGAATCTGGTGATCAAAAACATGGTTGGCAGGAAGATTCTAATGCTGACGAAATTTCTTCGAAAGAGGATTTGTCAGACAAGAACGAGATGGTTAACCTAAATGCACGTTCATCCCGTAAAGCTGAGCTTGCTGAAAAGCCGCATGAAACGGCGATTCTCAGCAAGGATAAGATGGTTGCGGGGGCAGGATTTGAACCTACGACCTTCGGGTTATGAGCCCGACGAGCTGCCAGACTGCTCCACCCGCGCCAGAGAAGAGATCATATCAGTAGATGATAATCTCAGTCAAATTAGAAAAGCGTTTTATTCTACTTATATGTATTAGTTCAGATCTAATCGTACAAAGGGCTTGAAATCGAGAGCGTTACCGAGTTTGATATGGGTGTTGAAATTTAAAATCAAACATAAATGGAGGTAACGCTCATGTTGCATACTAACAACCCAATCATTAAACATAAAGCAGGATTGCTCAATCTTGCTGAAGAACTTCAGAATATCTCAAAAGCCTGCAAGATAATGGGAGTTTCGAGAGATACATTTTATCGCTATCAGGAATTAGTTGAGACAAACGGTCTGGAAGCATTGATCAATCAGGATCGTCGTGTTGCTAACTTTAAGAATCGGGTGGATGAAGCCACTGAGCAGGCGGTGGTAGCCTATGCAGTAGAGTATCCGGCACATGGCCAGCATCGAACCAGCAACGAATTACGCAAAAGCGGTATTTATGTATCAGGTAGTGGTGTGCGCTCGATCTGGTTACGCCACCAGCTAGCAAACTTCAAAGATCGCCTTGCTGCACTGGAAACCAAGATCGCCAGTGAAGGCATCATTTTGAATGATGCACAAATCGCAGCATTGGAGAAAAAGAAACAGGATGATATTGCCAGCGGTGAAATAGAAACGATGCATCCTGGTTATTTGGGCGCACAGGACACCTTCTATGTGGAAATCTAAAAGGTGTTGGTCGTATTTATCAGCAAACTTTTATTGATACTTACTCCAAGGTAGTGCATTGCAAGCTCTATACGGCCAAAACATCAATTACTGCAGCCGATATCCTAAATGACAAGGTGCTGCCATTCTATGCGACACAGGGTTTACCCATGTTGCGAATATTAACGGACAGGGGTACGGAGTATTGCGGGCGGGTTGAATAGCATGATTACCAGCTATACCTGGCAATCAATGATATCGACCATACCAAAACAAAAGCCATGTCACCTCAGACCAACGGTATCTGTGAGCGATTCCATAAAACCATCTTACAGGAATTCTATCAAGTGACTTTCCGCAAGAAGCTGTATCACGATTTGGAGTCACTGCAAAAGGACCTAGACAGCTGGATCGATCATTATAATAATGAAAGAACTCATCAGGGAAAAGTCTGCAATAGAAAAACTCCTATGGAGACTTTGCTCAGTGGGAAAACGATTTGGAACAGCAAAAATCTGAACCAAATCTAATCTGACAGACATCCAATCAATTCGGTAACTGTACGATCTGATCTGAGCTAGTACAACTTATATTGGGTAGATTCGAGTAATTATCGCGATCTATTAGTTTATAGTTGACTAACTCAGTAAGGTATTATATAGTTGACAAAAATAATCAAGTAATTTGCCAACGATGCTATAAGGACTTTCTATGAGATTAACGACTAAAGGACGATTCGCGGTAACAGCGCTACTTGATCTAGCAATGCAACACTCTAATAACCCAGTGACACTTGCAGATATTAGCCAGCGCCAAAAAATTTCCCTTTCCTATTTAGAACAATTATTTGCAAAACTACGTCAACGTGAACTGGTTGATAGTGTTCGTGGGCCAGGAGGTGGGTATTGTTTAGCCAAAGGCCTAGATCAAGTGTCAATTGCAGATATTATTCTCGCAGTTGATGAACCGATTGATAATCGTCGATGTGGAGGAAAAGAAAACTGCTTAGACGAAGGTAAGTGTATCACTCATGATCTATGGGCTGAGCTCAACGATATTATCTTTAATTATTTAGGTAGCGTCACACTAAAGCAATTGATCGATGACCAAAAGAAACGTGAGCAACAACAAGGTCAGTCTGTAGTTAAATTGTATGATATGCGCGAAGCCGCTTTTTAATTATGGATTACTATGGCAATTACATTAACTGAACGTGCTGCGAAGCAAATCTGTAATCAACTTGATCAGCACGGTAAAGGGTTGGCATTAAAAATAGACTTTAAGCAATCAGGTTGTTCGGGATTTGGTTACACTTTTGATTATGTTGATAGAATTGAAGAAGGTGATGAACTGATCATAGCTCATAATGCAAAGGTTCTGATACCCAAAGGAAGGTTGGCTTACTTCAAGGGGGATGAACTCGATTTTGTAAAAGAAGGATTAAACAGTTGTTTTAGATTCGCTAATCCTAATATTGAAAATGCGTGTGGTTGTGGGGAAAGTTTTGGATTAAAAAATTCTGAAGAAGCTTAAGGAAACGATTAAAAAATGAGCGCTTTGCTACAAAACTTAGTAAATCGACCATATAAACATGGTTTTGTTACTGAAATTGAATCAGATATAGCCCCGAAGGGGCTTAATGAAGAGACCATTCGAATGATCTCGGCCAAAAAGAATGAGCCTGACTGGTTACTTAGTTTTCGATTAAGAGCCTATGAAAAATGGCTAAGTATGACTGAACCGCAGTGGCAAAATGTCACGTATCCAAAGATTAATTTTCAGGATATTAGTTATTACTCAGCGCCAAAACCTAAAAAAAAGTTGGCTAGTATGGATGAAGTAGATCCTGAATTACTTCGTACTTTTGAAAAATTGGGGGTGCCACTGCATGAACGTGCTGCATTGGCTGGTGTAGCAGTTGATGTAATTTTTGACAGTGTTTCTGTTGCAACGACATTTAAGGAAAAATTGGCAGAAGTTGGGATAATTTTTTGTTCGATTTCAGAAGCAGTTCAGAATTATCCTGAATTAGTCCAGAAATACCTTGGGAGCGTTGTTCCAGTAGGAGATAACTTTTATGCAGCATTAAACTCTGCGGTATTCACCGATGGCTCGTTTTGTTATATTCCAGAAGGCGTTAAATGCCCCATGGATCTTTCAACCTATTTTCGGATTAATACCGAAGGCTCGGGTCAGTTCGAACGTACACTTATTATTGCCGAGAATGGCGCATCCGTATCGTATTTGGAAGGATGTACTGCGCCACGATTTGATACAAATCAATTACATGCTGCGGTAGTTGAGTTGATTGCGCTCGATAATGCAGAAATAAAATACTCTACAGTTCAAAATTGGTATGCAGGTGATGAAAAGGGAGTTGGAGGAATCTATAACTTTGTGACCAAACGTGGTTTGGCTAAGGGGATTAACTCTCGTATTTCCTGGACCCAAGTTGAAACGGGCTCAGCAATTACCTGGAAATATCCATCGTGTATTTTGCGTGGTGAGAATTCGGTTGGTGAATTTTATTCGGTAGCGGTAACCAATAATTATCAACAAGCTGATACGGGAACTAAGATGATACATATTGGAAAAAATACGCGAAGCACGATCGTGAGCAAAGGAATCTCCGCCGGCCATTCAAATAGTAGTTATCGAGGATTGGTGAGGATAGCGCCCACTGCAGAAAATGCACGTAATTATTCACAATGCGACTCAATGCTCATCGGTGATCAGTGTGGCGCAAATACTTTTCCCTATATTCAGGTTCATAATAATAGCGCGGTCGTGGAGCATGAGGCTTCCACTTCTAAAATTGGAGAAGATCAGTTATTTTATTTTGCGCAGCGTGGGATAGGCGCTGAAGAAGCTGTGTCTATGATTATTAATGGTTTTTGTAAAGAAGTTTTTCAACAGTTACCAATGGAGTTTGCTGTAGAAGCGACTAAGTTACTTAGCTTCAAGCTTGAGGGAAGTGTAGGATGATTGATCAAAACAGTAAAGTACTACTCGAGGTTCATGATCTTCATGCAAAGGTCAACGATGTAGAAATACTAAAGGGAGTAAATCTTACGGTAAGATATGGAGAAATTCATGCCATTATGGGGCTGAATGGCTCTGGTAAGAGTACATTTGCCAAAATCTTAGCTGGGCATCCAGGCTATCAAGTTACATCGGGATCCGTTTCCTTCGATAACCAAGATTTGCTTTTACTTGAACCCGAGATTCGCTCTCGAAATGGAGTTTTTCTGGCTTTTCAGTATCCCATTGAAATACCGGGCGTTGCAAATAGTCAATTTTTAAGACTGGCGTATAACACGAATCAATCAAGTCGAGGTAAAGAGGAATTAGATCCACTTGAGTTTGATGATTTTGTTCGAGAAAAAATGCAACTATTGGAAATGAATGTTGATTTTCTTGATCGTAGCGTTAATGAGGGTTTTTCAGGCGGCGAAAAGAAACGCAATGAAATATTACAAATGGCACTATTGGAACCGAAACTTGCAATATTGGATGAAACAGATTCAGGTCTCGATATTGATGCATTGAGAATCGTAGCTTCAGGAGTGAACAAACTTGCTAATAAAGATAATGCGATTATTCTTGTAACCCATTATCAACGCTTGCTTGATTATATAGTGCCCGATTATGTTCATGTGATGGAATCAGGTCGTATTATCAAAACGAGTGGAAAAGAATTAGCGAAAGAACTTGAAGTACATGGATATGACTGGATAAAGACTGATCCGTCTGTAGAATCGGCCGAGTCAAGAATATGACCCTCATGACTTTGCCAAATAACGACTATATTAATAGTCTTGTCCAACGCTGGGGTGCTTACTCAGTTACAGAGAATATAGCGTGGTTAGATCAACTTCGCTCTGATGCACTGCATTGCGTCAACAGATTAAGAATGCCAACCTCTCATATGGAGACATGGCGTTTTACTGATATTTCTCCATTAACTAAGCTGTCTTTCCCTGAAGCATCGCTTTTTCCAAGAGATCAGTATGCTCAATTAGCGCGTTTCTTTTTAAGTGAATCAGAAAATCGCTTGGTATTTATCGATGGGCATTACGTAGCTGAGTTATCGCATATTGATTCTAGCGAGAGGATTATTCAAGGGAATTTATCTTCATTGATTCTTTCCCATAACCAACTTATTTCTTCATACCTAGGAAAGCTGGCTCAATTTGAGGATGATCTTTTTACGGCATTGAATACTGCATTTATGCAGGATTGCGCTTGTGTTATTTTGCCTCGGAACGTATCAGTAGCTAAGCCGATTCATTTATTGTTTATTTCAACACAAAGTGAAACCACGAGTTATCCCCGCTGTTTAGTTGTGGCTGAAACAGGAAGTCGTGCTTCGATTATCGAGGATTATATCGCCACGAATGAAAACGTTTATGTTACGCATTCAGTTGCAGAATTTTTTCTAGCTGATTCTGCCAGCGTTGATCATTATCGTATTCAGTGTGACAGTGATCAAGCATTCCACATTGCTAATCATGTTGTCCGTTTGTCAAAGTCGAGTTGTTACACGGGTATCAATATTACATTTGGTGCACAGATTTCACGCTTTAACCAGAGAATTGAACTAAGTGGAGAAGGTGCAGAGTGCAGTATCGAGGGTTTTACGCTGATTTCGGGCCATCAGCTTGCTGATACGCATACTTTTATCGATCATATAAAACCTCAAGGTAAAAGTCGGCAAGTTCATAAGTGTATCGCTGATGCCTCAGCCCACGGGGTATTTAATGGGGCGGTCATGGTTCGTCCCCATGCTCAGCAAACTGATTCTGCTCAAATGAGTAGAGGTTTATTGTTGACAGATAAAGCCCATATTGATGCCAAACCCCAACTTGAAATTTTTGCTGATAATGTCAAATGTTCTCACGGTGCCACGGTTGGTCAATTAAATAAGGAAGAGATTTTTTATTTACGAAGTCGAGGTATATCAGAATCAGTTGCACGTAATTTACTGACTTATGCTTTTGGTGGTGAAATTATTGACCATATCGCTGTACCTTCGCTTAAAACACGACTCGAAGAAACTGTACTATTAAGAACCCAATTCGCTTAACTAATGAGAGCTGCAGATATCATATTTCAAGCTGATAACGTTTCAGCAACGTTTATTCATCAATTCCGTGCAGATTTTCCAATTCTGAACTTGAAAATTGGCGATAAGCCTTTGGTTTATTTGGATAATGCAGCATCTAGTCAGATGCCTCAATTTGTCATTGATCGTCTCGTGCGGTATCAAACGACTCAACATGCAAATATTCATCGCGCAGTGCATTATCTTTCAGAAATTGCCACGCATGAATATGAAATGGCACGTCAAAAATTACAACATTTTATTAATGCAGGCGAAGCAAGAGAGGTCATTTTTACTAGTGGAACTACCGACGCAATTAATTTAGTGATGCATGGCTATGGTCGGAAGTTTATCCAAAAAGGAAATGAAATTATCCTGACACACCTTGAACATCACGCTAATATTGTGCCCTGGCAAATGTTGGCTGAAGAAAAAGGAGCCATCATCCGGGTAGTGCCCATCAATGATGCGGGGGAATTATTAGTAGAAGAATATGAGAAGCTATTTAATGAGAATACTCGCTTTGTTGCGCTGTCACATGTTTCTAATGCACTGGGTACGATTAATCCCATTAAAGAGATGATAGCTTTTGCCCATCAGCGTGGAGTGCCTGTATTAATCGATGGCGCGCAAGCTGCAGTGCATCTAGCCATTGATGTTCAGGCGCTCGATTGTGATTTCTATGTTTTTTCGGCACATAAGCTTTGTGGCCCAACTGGAATTGGTATTCTCTATGGGAAAGCGCACCAACTTGAGGCAATGCAGCCTTTTAAGGGGGGAGGAGATATGATTTCTTCTGTAACATTCGAAAAAACTACTTATAATGAGATTCCCTATAAATTTGAAGCAGGTACGCCACCGATTGCTGCAGCAATCGGATTTGGTGCTGCAATCGATTATTTATCAAATATCGGTTTGGATTCCATAGCGCGCTATGAACATGAACTGCTCACTTATGCAACAGAGCGGATTAGCATGATTCCTGGCGTGAAGATCATTGGTAATTCGAGTTCAAAAGTAGCTGTTATTTCATTTACCATGGAAGGAATTCATCCTCATGATGTTGGAACGTTGCTCAATCAAGAAGGTATTGCCGTTCGTACAGGACATCATTGTGCCCAACCTATTATGCAACGGTTTAATATCCCAGCTACTTCGCGTGCTTCGTTTGCTTTCTACAATACCAAAGATGAAGCTGATGCATTAATCGAAGGGATTCAAACTGTAAAAAAGGTTTTTTTATCATGAGTTCGAAAACAATTTATCAAGAAGTCATCTTGGATCATAATCGCAAGCCACGGAATTATGGAAGCTTAGATCAACCTAGTCATCATGCAATTGGACACAATCCTTTATGTGGCGATCGCATTGACCTCGGTCTTGATATGACGAACAATCAGATTAATCAGATCGCTTTCCATGGTGAGTCGTGCGCGATCTGCAAGGCTTCTGCCTCTATGATGACAACTGCGGTTAAAGGTAAATCTCCTGAGGAAGCTGAGGTCCTCATTCAAGAATTTCGGAATATGGTAATGGGAACACTAAATTTGTCAGATCATCATCACCTCGGAAGGTTGGCTGTGTTTGAGGGTGTTCGTGATCTGCCCACAAGAGTGAAGTGTGCCATTTTACCTTGGCATACCTTACATGCTGCTCTTCATTCTGTTTCCAGCATTTCAACTGAAGCCAATGAAGAGGTATCACAAACTTCAGCGATATCAGTCTAGAAATTTTAGTTAGCTACACATTTATTGCAGAACTTTAATAGTAGAATGCCTAAAATTGCAGAAATTGAAGGAACACCTAATCCCAATGCACTTAAATTTGTGCTGAGAGAGCCTCTTACCTGGGGGATAAGTCGTTCATTTGATAGTGCCGAGCAAGCGAAAGATGATCCCCTTGCTTCCGCGCTATTCGATATTGATCACGTCACCAATGTTTTTTATGTTGATCGCTGGATAACGATTACTCAGGATGGAGAGGCAGATTGGCAAGACCTAGCGCGTGCCGTTGCAGATCCCATTCGAGCGGCGCCGGGAGCCACATCGCAGACTGCTGCAACGATCGCAGCAGCTGATGAGCTACTTGCTAACCTCAGCCCAGAAGATCAGCAACGACTCGAACGTATTAATATTCTATTGGATGAAGAGGTACGCCCTTTCTTGCAAAATGATGGGGGAGATCTCCATATCGTGGGTCTTGAAGGGAATACGCTGCGAATTCATTATCAAGGGGCATGCGGAACCTGTCCGAGTTCTATTTCTGGCACATTAAGAGGCATTGAGAATCTATTGAAGACAATAGAACCAAATATTGAGTTAATCTCTGAATAAGCTGAACAGCTTATGCTACCGATGGCTATTTTGAGTCTATCGGTAACTATCAGATAAATAAAGAATTCAGTATTTAATTCTTGTTTCATGAGACTTTGGTCAATTCATCCAAAATATTTGGATGCAAAAGGTTTGGTTGCACTTTGGCGAGAAGGTTTACTTGCGCAGAATGTTCTTTTGGGTAAAACAAAAGGCTATCAATATCACCCCCAATTAATTCGCTTCAAAAAAACGACAAACCCGCTGGGTGCTATTGCAACCTATCTAATCGCAATTGCTGATGAAGCTAATTTGAGGCGTTATGCGTTTGATAGTAGCAAAATTAATAACAACCGATTCTCAAAAAAGATCTCGGTTACGCAAGGACAAATTCAATACGAATTCACCCATCTAATGAGAAAGCTGAGCATTAGAGATCAAATTCGTTATCATACATTTTCTAATATTGATCAGATTGAGATACATTCTTCATTCATTATCACCAATGGTGATATAGAAAAATGGGAGATTGTTAAACCAAATTCATCCTTTCCTCAATAGATAGAGAAATTCTAATAGAAAGATCTGGTCGTGGATATATCTGAGTTATTCCAGAGAATTAATTCTATCTTCGCAAAAAATTAAATGAATCGTTTTGTAACAACACTATGTTTATTTATGTAATAAGTGTTGTTAGTTACATACACTTGTGACGGTTCTAAGAATTTTGTTAATTGACCTAAATTTTGGTTATGTGTAAAGTAAAACCCTCAGATGAGGTATGGTTATTAAGTTTTATATTGAAAAATACTGATAAATTCTAAAAGAAGAGGGAAGAATGAAACTTAATTTTAAAAAGAAAAATCAGATTATTTCTGCAGCAATAGGTAGCATGTTACTGATCGGTACTAATGCCAGTATGGTTCATGCAAATACGTCAACTAATCCGCTGAGTTTCCTAGATAAATATGGAATTAAATTAGGAGGATGGGTTCATGGGGGAGCAACATTTAATCCCTATATTACGGATGGTTTTAATGGCCCTGTTACTTTTGCAGATCAAGCGAATCGAGTTCAATTAAATCAATTTAATCTATTCTTAGAACGCGCAGTTGTTACGGAAGGAAAAAAATGGGATGTGGGTTTCCGTGCAGACTTCATGTTCGGTACGGATGCGATCTTTACTCAAGCCTATGGTAATCCTGCATTCGATGTTAATAATGGTAGAGCGCTGGATGATAGAGGAAACTGGGATCTCGATATCTGTTGTAAATCACTACGAACCTATGGCATTGCAATTCCACAAACTTATGCTGAGGTCTATGCACCGTTTGGCAATGGTTTAAATGTTAAGGTAGGGCATTTCTATACACCCATTGGATATGAGTCTGTTCCTGCTCCCAATAACTTCTTTTATACTCATGCATATACGATGCAATATGGTGAGCCTTTTACCCATACTGGTGTTCTAGGTAATTACCACATCGATAAAAATTTTACTGCAATGGCTGGTGCGATTGGTGGTAGTGGTACCGGTGGTTGGGACGGTAATTTCGATCGGCAAATGGGGAACTGGGGTGGAATTGGTGGTATTACTTGGGCAAGTGATGACAGAAAAACATCATTAAATATTAGCGGTACGGGCAGTACAGCTTCAACCCGTAACAGTAGTTTCTGGGGGATGTTTAGTATTGTGTTCAAGCATATGATCACTGACAAAACGCATTTCGTCTTGCAACATGACCATGGTTTTGCTGATAACGTCTTGTTGAATAATCTACACTATACAAATGTAAACAAAAATGCGGAGTGGTATGGTATTAACATGCATATGTATTACGATATTTCTCGAGAATTATCAATTGGTATAAGGGGTGAGTGGTTTAGAGACCGCGATGGTTTCCGAGTATTCTCACCAGGTCGGGTGGGCGCTGCAACTGATCACCTTGGAAGAAGCTACGCATTGGGTGGTGCAACTCAATTAGCTAGTAGTACACCGTCTGATTATTATGCTGTGACGTTAGGTTTAAACTGGAAACCTGCTCGGATGATGAATCTTGCAGATACCCGTTTAAAGAGACTCAATATTCGTCCAAACTTCCGCTATGACGTGGCTGACGCGCTTCATGGGACTTATCGACCTTTTGGTGGAAATAATGATCAAGTCGTTATGTCGCTTGATGCCGTATTGCCCTTCTAAATAACACCTTACATAAATAACTAGAATGCACCTGCGGGTGCATTTCTTTTATGACCTTTCTATTTAAATCTCACAGAATATCAGTAGATCAGAGCTGGGAAAGTTGATTGAGCAATTCTTTGATATCTTGTGGGAGTGATGATTCCCAGCTCATTGCTCGTTGAAGGGTAGGGTGTTCAAGGGTTAAGCGATAAGCGTGCAACGCTTGACGATGAAAACTATGAGTGGAATGCCCGACTTCTTTGGGAGGTTGTTTGGTACGATCTGTATAAACTGAATCGCCGATAAGTGGATGCCCAATGCTATGCATGTGGACTCGAATTTGATGTGTTCTCCCTGTATCAAGACTACATTGCAGTAATGTATATCCTTTAAACAGCGTTAATACTCGATAATGTGTACGAGCAGGTTTCCCCTTTGCTGTAATCGCCATTCGCGTGCGATGGATGGAGTGTCTTCCGATAGGTGCGTCAACCCAACCTTCCTGCTTAACTTCACCCCATACAATGGCTAAATATTCACGTTTCATGGTGCGTTGTTGTAACTGACGAACTAAGCTGGTTTGAGCTTCAATATTTTTTGCAATGACAAGCAAGCCGCTGGTATCTTTGTCGAGACGATGCACGATACCCGCTCTCGATACATTGGCAAACTGGCTGGAATGATGCAACAGGGCGTTAAGCAATGTTCCTTGTTTATTACCATTGCCGGGGTGGACGACTAAACCAACGGGTTTATCGATAATTAAGATATCTTCATCTTCATAGACGATAGCTAATGGAATCGCTTCAGCTTGATCAGTTTGTTCATTAGAAGCGATTGGAGGAATGATCAGGATTGTTTCACTACCCCAAAGTTTTTGTTTGGCTGTAGTAGTCTGACCATTCACTGTGATGTGTTTTTCATTAATCCACGACTGCAAGCGACTTCGAGACCATTGCGGCAGCAGTTTTGCGAGTACCTGATCTAATCGAAGTCCTGCAACATCTTGGGGAACGATTAGCTCAATTGATATTCCTTTATTTTCAGAGGGCATGGTGAGGCCAGTCTTTGCGTTATAATTTAAAGATATTATTGCATCGATAGGATTTGTTATGGGGCGTAGTTTAATTTTGTTACTAACTATTTGGTTGTCAGCCTGTAGTTATTTCAAAGAAAAGGAAATGGATGATAGTCAATGGTCTCCTAATAAATTTTATACAGAAGCTAAAAATGAACTCTCAAATCAAAATTATGCAGCTGCAATTAAGTTATTTGAGGGGCTAGAAGCACGTTATCCCTACGGACGTTATGCGCAACAAGCACAGTTAGAAGTTGCCTATGCACATTATAAAGATCAGCAACAAGCTTCTGCCATCGCGGCAGCTGATCGATTTATTCAACTTTATCCACACCATCCAAACTTAGATTACGCCTATTACATCAAAGGGCTCGCTAATTTTCATGATGACCTGGGTATTCTTGGTTTCGTTACATCTCGGATTATTAAGCAAGATATGAGTGAGAGAGACTCTAAGGCCGCCCGAGAGTCATTTGATAATTTCAAAGAATTAGTTACTCGATTCCCTAAGAGTAAATATACGCCCGATGCACTCAAACGCATGTCCCATCTTGTCAATGTTGTAGCGAGGAGCGAAATTTATGTAGCACGTTATTACATGAAACGTAAGGCTTATGTGGCTGCAGTTCGGCGTGCACAGTTTGTCTTGGAAGAATATCCACAAACGCCTTCGACAGAAGAAGCGTTGTTCATCATGGCCAAGGCTTATGATAAGTTAGGACTGAATGATTTAAGAGAGGATGTTGAGCGTGTGATGCGTCGAAATTTCCCAGAAAGTGAGTATCTTTCCGATACTAACCCGCTGGGAAGGGAATCATGGTGGAAAATTTGGTAGCGTACCTGATTTAATGCAATTTTTTTAAGCAGGTGCCAGCATTGCAGAACCCGCCCACCCATCTTCGAGGCGAATCGCTAGCACATCGCATTGCGCATGATGAAGCACACCGCTCGCTGTTGACCCTAGTAATAACGCTAAACCATGCCGACCATGCGAACCAACGATGACCAGATCGACACTTTCTTGGCTCGCGATACGAATAATTTCAACTTCAGGTTTTCCCCAAACTAATTTCAAGGAATCAGAATGTATACCTAGCTGATCGCCGATATTTAGTAGTTTCTTCTTTTCACCTTCTAGCAATTCATTCATAGTATCGGTATCAAGTGGAATGATAGTTCCATAGGCAGTATCGGGCATTGGAATATTGTCTAGTACATGAATGATGCTTAGCTTCGCATTAAAAAGCGTGGCTAAACGTTCAGCTTTGAGTGTAACAAACTGATCTTGCTCGGAAAATTCAACTGCTAGCAGCATATGTTGGTAATCTGTCATCGTTAATTTCCTTAGATTATATGAATGCAATCAATATTCTAGTTATTTTACGCGATCTATATCGGGTTAGAAAATCTGAAATAAATCGAGTATTGGCACACATAGAATACTCATGGAGAGACTATATGGAAACTAAACTAGTGGTTCAATTTATTGTAGAAGCCTCGACTGAATGGAAATGAAAAGTACAACAGTTGCTTATTGGGAAATTAAGCTTGTTGATATCGGTCTAAAATTGTATTGAGTACATCATATCCCGGTTTGAATTTTTTGTTGTTAATTGTATAGGAAATTGTTTTATGCCCTCACCGGCCAGTTCTAGTCGCGTTAATTCGATTAATAAAACAGGGGACAATCGCATTGATCCATTATTGTTTGGACAGCGTTGGTCAAGTCAGTCAATTTCATACAGTTTCCCATCGCAGAATTCTTCGTGGTCAACTGATTCTGCTACGGGTTATGGGCCGCACAATGCGGGTGGTGAACCTTGGCGTTCATCCTTTCTGCCATTAAGCGAGTCGGATCGACCTTATTTCAAATTAGCGTTGCAGCAATGGGCAAACGTAGCCAATGTTCAGTTTAATCTTATCGCTGAATCCAGCGATTCGGTGGGTGATATTCGAGTTGCTTACAGCGAAATAGCCGATATGGGCGATGCAGAAGCATGGTCGTATTTGCCAACAGGAATAGCTGCTTCCGGGGATATTTGGATCAACAGCACCAGCGATAGTGCTAAAGTTGAATGGATACCAGGTGATTACGCTTTTTTAACGGTACTCCATGAAATTGGTCATTCCTTAGGGTTAGAACATCCCTTTGATGACCCGAGTTTCCCAGCAGCACTGGATACCATGTCTACGACCATAATGAGTTACTCGGCCTTACCTGGAAATCAAAATTCATTCTTTGATTTCTACCCAACAACACCGATGCCTCTCGATATTTGGGCAATTCAATATATCTATGGCGCAAACAATCACTATCATCAAGAAGACACGGTTTATCACTATGATGATACTAAAACATACCATGAAACTATCTGGGATAGTGGTGGTAATGACTGGATTAGCTATGCGGGTGGTAAAGAAATTGCGATTATCGACCTCCGAGAAGGTGAAGGATCTTATATTGGTAACAGCGTATTTGCATTTGATAGCGCTCAAAATCCCGATTTAGTGGAAAATATCTGGATTGCCTATAACGCGGTGATTGAAAATGCAACGGGTGGCGTTAATGATGATTTATTGATTGGCAATGATCATGATAATGTATTAATTGGTGGGGAAGGCGCTGATGATTTGATTGGCCGGAACGGTAATGATGTATTACAAGGAGAGGGAGGCATTGATACTGCGTTATACAATGGCCAACGCAATCAATACGCGATCAATAAAACTCAAGAAGGGTATTCACTGTCTGATTCAACCGGCGCGGAGGGATCAGACACGCTGATTGGTGTTGAACGTTTAGAATTTGGGGATATTGGTTTAGCACTGGATCTTGATGGAAATGCAGGCCAGGTTGCAAAATTATTAGGTGTAGTTTTTGGTGCTGGCGCGATTGATAATGATGTTTATGTTAATGCGGGGTTATCTCTGCTCGATACAGGCACGAGTTTAGAATCGCTAGCATCGCTGGCATTGGACGTGGCTGGTGTTCAAAACAATGACGCACTCGTTACTTTATTATGGCGTAATCTATTTGGGAGCGAGCCAACGCAGAACGAAAAGCTGCCCTATGTTGAGATGTTAGCTCAAGGTGAAATTACACAAGCAGCGTTAACCCAGATAGCTGCGAATACCTCAATTAACCAAGCCAATATTGGTTTAGTCGGTTTGACACAAGATGGGATTGAATTCGCGGTAGTGGCATGAGGTAATTGGACCTGTAGTTACAATTTTCTTGTTTTGGGAATCTATCCTGAGTCTATGCTTTGTAAGGGCAGCCTTTGAATCACAGGTTCTGGTAATAATTTATGACAGTAGCACTACTTCCTTTGAGGGTATTTCTTTACACTTTTTTGACACCCGTCATGTTACTTTCCTGATTGTTAGTAGGTTACTGTGTATCTAGTACTTATAGCGATATACCAAAATTCTTTTTTTTATCAAAGCTAACAGGATATTAGTTATATGGCTTCATAAAATCACATATAAGACAAGGAGTTTGTATGTTCAAAAGAATAAATAAATTTGTGTTACTGGTAGTGATTGGATTGTTTTTGAGTAATCCAGTTGCTGCGGATAGAACCGTAGATGATTTTCAGGTGTGGGGAAGTATTACCGCACTTGGTAATTTTGGTTTCATTAATCCAGAGAATCCCGAATTAAAAAAATTAAGATGGTGGATGGAAGGGCAAGGGCGCTTTGGTAATGATGCTACCCAATTTACGCAATCATTGGTTCGTCCTGGTGTCGGTTACGCGGTTACCGATAAAATGGTGGTGTGGGTAGGTTATGCATGGGCACCCACTGCTGAGCCATTGTCACAGGATACAGGTCACCCATACAATGAACATCGGATTTGGGAGCAAGTAACCTGGGCTGATAATTTTTGGTTTGGTCGATTATCTCTACGCAGCCGTTTTGAGCAACGATTTTTTGATCAAAGTGCACCACTTCCAGGTCATAATGATGTAGCGCATCGCTTCCGCCAATTGGTTAAATTGGCTGTTCCTTTGTCAGCAATTAATCCAGATTTAAGCTTTATTGTTCAAAGTGAGTTGTTTATTGCGATGACGACCATCGATAATAATGCTGGTTTTATCTCCCGTGGTTTCGATCAAAACCGGGGGTTTGTTGGACTGGGTTATAAAATCAATCAATATGCCAATGTTGAGTTGGGTTATATGAACCAATATATCAACAGACCGCATAGTGCTCGCCCAGATCAAATGATGCATAACTTAGTAGCAAGTCTGTTTTTGAATTTCTAAGTTTCCCATACGATATCCAGTGCTACACATCGTATAATGCTTTAAGCAGCCGATTTTTTAGCTTATAAAAAATCGGCTTATTTTTTAACCTCGTCTATTTTATCGTAGAGAAATTAGATTGCCTCTGTGAATAGAGTCGTGTAAATGGTAGTGAAGTGCCTCTATATCCTTTTTTAACTTAAACCTGAAATGGAAGTTGTAGATAAGATCAGATCACGTCTTTTTTGTGTGATATTGATCCATCTTAGCTAATTTCTCAAGCTTCTCGGATATTTTACTTTCTAATCCTCGCGTGGTTGGGTGATAAAAAGTAATGGGTGATAGCGTTTCTGGGAAATAATTTTCTCCTGCCGCATACGCTTCAGGTTCGTCATGAGGGTAGCGGTATTTCTTGCCATAACCCATTTCTTCCATTAATCGGGTCGGTGCGTTGCGAAGATGGAGTGGGACTTGATGGGAAATGTCATGTTCAATTGTTGATCGTGCTTTTTTATAGGCGCGCGGGTCGGCCAATCCAATATCTTCTACTGCAGCTCGAATTAATCTTCGGGCGATATAGATTGGATCGACACCTCCATCGAGCATACGACACATCCAATACAATGCAGCATCTGGCGAAGAACCACGGATTGATTTATGCAGCGCTGAGATCTGATCATAAAACGCATCTTTGCCTTTATCGAAATTACGCAGGCTCCGTGTCAATGCTTTATGTACCTGATCGGCATCGATGGTATCGTAAGTTTCAGCTTCAGCAGCAATACTGAGCTGCTCGAGTAAATTGAGTAAACGTCTGGCATCGCCATCCGCGAATTGAATAATCAATTGCTTTGCTTCATCAGAAAAACTCAACGTATTTAGTATTGATCGATGTGTACGATCAAAAAGCTGCTGCAACTCCTCCTGAGATAAGGGGAACAGCGTATAAACCTGCGCGCGAGACAACAAAGCTCGATTGACCTCAAAGGATGGATTTTCAGTCGTTGCTCCAATGAAGGTAATTAAGCCTTGTTCAACATACGGTAGAAAGGCATCTTGTTGTGCTTTATTAAAACGATGAACTTCATCTACGAATAATACGGTGTGCCGTTCGGATTGCTGGTAAATATTTTTTGCACGGTCGATTGCTTCACGAATATCTTTCACGCCTGCCAAAACAGCAGATATAGCGATAAATTCAGCATCAAATGCATGGGACATCAGGCGTGCTAAAGTGGTTTTGCCGCTACCGGGTGGACCCCAAAGTATCATTGAATGAGGTTTTCCTGTTTCAAACGCATTACGTAAGGGACTGCCAACACCCAGAAGGTGGGCTTGACCAATCACTTCTTCGAGCGATTGAGGTCGTAAACGTTCTGCTAACGGAGTGGATAAGGGTAGCTGAGAAGAAAAATCAAACTCAGTCACTGATTACATCGGCTCCACTGGGCGGTTTAAACTGAAACAGTTCAATAGCAAGGTTAGGATTAAAATGAATTTCACTAAAAACTAGTAGGGTAAATTGACCAAAGTTGTCTCGAAGTATCATTTCTCGCAATTCACCTGTCTTTGTGAAACCCATTCGAATCAATTCAAAATTGGTTTCTTTATGTTTAGGTGTTGCCTCAAGCCAATCGATCTCATCTTCAACATTGATTTCAGTAAGATTAAAATCCTTTTCAATTGCGCTGCTACCTGCAAGTAGTGCAGCGGGACTATTGCCAATGGCGAGATCAAGTTGACGTACTGTTACTTGGTTGAGATCTTGGTCATAAAACCATACGCGACTGCCGTCACCAACGATTAATTGTTGATAGGGTTTTTCATAGATCCATCGAAATTTACCCGGCCGTTGAAACATCATTGAACCACTTGCTTCTTGAACAACCTGAAAATTCTGGTCGAGTAATTTTTGATGAAAGGCTGCTTTAAATGTTTGTGTTTTTTGTATGAATCCTCTTAGATGCTCTACAGCAGAAGCTTGAGCTCCCAGAGGAAAAAGCGATACGATGAGTACGATTACAAACCGAACGATACTCCCCTTCATTATAGCGATGATGAATTTAATTTTATTATCCTCAATGGGTGTTGCTCAGTCACTGCGGTCGGGTACGAGCACTTCACGGTTTCCATTGCTTTGCATCGCAGAGACAAGACCCGCTCGTTCCATATCTTCAACGAGACGAGCAGCGCGATTATAGCCAATACGAAGCTGGCGCTGAATCAATGAGATCGACGCCCGCCGCGACTTCAGAACGATTGCTACTGCTTCATCATACAATAAATCTGTTTCTCCCGTAGGTCGATTATTCTCATTGGGTTCTCCAGCATAGTCGCCTTCTTCATCGCTTGCTTTGAGAATAGCCTCAACATAGCGAGGTTCACCTTGTTGCTTGAGGTGTTCTACTACCTTGTGGACTTCATGATCTGCTACAAATGCACCATGAATACGCTGCGGATAACCACTTCCAGGTGGAAGATAGAGCATATCACCTTGACCTAGTAAAGCTTCTGCACCCATTTGATCTAAAATGGTGCGTGAATCAATTTTACTCGAAACTTGGAACGCGATTCGGGTTGGGATATTGGCTTTGATTAGGCCTGTAATGACGTCAACGGAGGGTCGCTGTGTGGCGAGTAATAAATGAATACCGGCTGCACGGGCTTTTTGAGCCAGTCTCGCAATGAGTTTCTCAACTTTTTTACCCATAACCATCATCAAATCAGCCAATTCATCAATTACAACTACAATCATTGGCATTTCTTCAAGCTGTGTCGCATCATCTGATCCGATGTGGGTGGGTGCTACAAGCGGTTGACCCGCTTTTCGTGCTTCTTGAATTTTCTGATTATACCCAGCGAGATTGCGTACGCCTAATGAAGACATTAGCTTGTAGCGCCGTTCCATTTCTGCTACGGACCAATTTAATGCGTTAGCGGCATCACGCATATCGGTTACCACCGGTGTAAGTAAATGTGGAATACCTTCATATACGGAAAGCTCAAGCATTTTAGGATCAACAAGAATCAATCTTACTTGCTCTGGCGTAGCTTTATAGAGCAAACTTAAAATAATCGCATTGATGGCAACGGATTTACCTGAGCCGGTTGTGCCAGCAACTAGCGCATGCGGCATTTTACCTAAGTCAGAGACAATGGGTCGACCACTGATATCTTTACCGAGCGCAATAGTCAAAGGAGAAACCATATCAGCATAAGCCCGCGAGCTGAGAATTTCATGTAAGCGTACGACTTGTCGTTTAGGATTGGGAATCTCTAATCCCATGGTCGTTTTACCAGGAATTGTTTCTACAACACGGATGCTCGCTACTGAAAGTGCACGCGCTAAATCTTTAACTAAGTTAATGATTTGATTTCCTTTTACGCCAGTCGCTGGTTCGATCTCATAACGAGTAATGACAGGGCCAGGATGAGCAGAGACGACTTTAACTTCAACACCAAATTCTTGTAGCCTTCGCTCGATCAACCGTGAAGTGAACTCCAAGGTTTCATTCGACAAGAGTTCTACATCAACTTTGGGTTCATCCAATAAATATAAGGGAGGAAGACTAGAGTCCGGGAGTTCCGAAAATAATGGTGCCTGCTTTTCTTTAAGAATGCGAGAAGATTTTGGAATCGATGTATCGGGTATTTCAATTTTGAGGGGAGGATGTGTCGATAAATCTTTTTTTAAATCATCAACATGCTCGCTTCGTTGCAATGAAGATAGTTTGCCTGCCCGACGATCTAACCATGTTAACCATGATTGCCATAAGGTAACGCAAGATAATTCAATTGTTTCGCCTATTTTCTCAGCCATTCGTACCCAGGAAATTCCTGAGAACAGGCTAAATCCAATTGCAAATAAAATAAAAAAGCTTAATGAAGCACCAGTCACTCCCAATAATCGCGAGAAAGTTTGGCTAATCGTTTCTCCTAATATTCCACCGGGTGCCAATGGAAGTACGATATTTAATGTATTAAACCGAAGCGCTTCAATCCCGCTACTTGCCACCAACAAAGTAACAAAGCCGATCAACGATATGATTAAAGAACGTGGATCGAATAAACTTACGATGTCTATGCGTCGGTAACTCCAAATAATTGCTGCGATAAATAAAGCAACTAACCACCAAGCTGAAGCACCAAATAGATAAAGCAATAAATCGGATAACCATGCACCAGCTTTGCCGCCTGTATTAGTTATTTGAGTAATATTGTCACTATGAGACCAACCTGGATCAGCTTGATTAAAGGTTAACAGTATGAGTACAAGGTACAACGCTACCGCGCCTAGCACTAAGCAGCCCGCTTCACGTAATAATTTAGCTAATTTGGGAGGCAGAGGATTATTGCTTGATTTCCTCGCCATCGATTTGTTGGCAACACCCATGTGAATTCCTGGGAAAGGTAAGCAGTGACCTGCAGATTATATCACTGCTACTTTATTATCATCACAATCACAGACGGTCAAATGTGATAGCAGGACACTCCATAGTGATCGCAAAGTACAGGGTATTCGCGAACTAACTAATCTTACTTTGATGATTTTTCCTTACGCGCTTTCTCAATCAATGCATCGAGAACGAGAATGGTATCACGCGGTAATCCGCTCATTTTACCGCTAGTTAGGTATTTCCCCTCGACAACGAGGGCAGGTACACCGGTCAATTTATATTGCTTTGTCATTTGAGATGCGCGATTGACCATGTTCTGAACAGAAAAGGAATTGTAGGCGTTAACAAATTCTTTCCGATCAACGCCTTGCTTTTCGATCCATTCAAATAGCGTTGATTCTTTTGCTAGATCAATTTTTTTAGCATGAATCGCATCATAGATTTTATCGTGTAGATCTTTCGAAATACCTAATGCTTCCATGGCATAGAATGTCTTAGCAGCAACTGACCAGTTTGCGCGAAAAATTGCTGGAACATAGCGGAATTTTACGTCTTTAGGAGCATTTTTACGCCATTGATCGATATGCGGATGCAAATCATAGCAATGCGGGCACCCGTACCAGAAGAATTCGATGACTTCGATACTGCGGGCATCATCAGTCGGTTGTGGCGTTGAAAGAACAGTATAGTCTTTGCCTTCAACAATATCAGCAAAAGCCACCGAGGCACCTACGCTGCTTACACAGCCAATCAAAAGCAAGATAAAAAGTTTAGTTAATTTTTTCATATCATCGCAAATGGTGAAAGGGAATGTAAAAAATCATTTTAGAATAAAAGATCCATCAAGGCATACTACTTGTCGGTAACCTAATTATATTTGATTCAATTTGATTTTCCTGTAGGGAAGCCCGAATCTGGTCAATTTCATGGATATCCGAAAAAGGCCCCATACGAACGCGATACCAGGTGCCTTTATCCGAAGACTCAGTCGATTGAATGGCAGCCATCATACCTAGAAACGCAAGCTCTGCTTTTACTTTCTCAGCTTCTTTTGCACTCTTAAAGGAACCAATCTGCAAGAAAAAACTGTTAGTTGCACGTTGAACGTTATCGGTTTCAGGGGAGGTTTGGGCTACTTCTTTAGAATTTGAGAGACTTCCGGCATTAGGTTCATCGATTCCAGGTAGTATCTTATAAAAATCAAAGCGCGATTTACTTTCTTCTATCACATTACTGCTATTAACGGCACTTTTTTCTGTCTGAGTGGGTTTGGATAAAAGTTCTTCTTTAGGTCGACTTGCTGTTTTGTCTTCAGTTAAAAAAGGACTAGGTGCTTGATTAATATAGAGCCATACACCGATTGCGCTGATTAAACCAAGTGCATAGCCAATAAATATACCAAGAATAAGCGAACCACCACCTTTTGATGATGTTCCTCTCCTTGATTTATAATCTCTACTCATAAAATTCTATAAAATTACAGTTACATTTCGTTGGGCGCTGATACACCTAATAAGTCTAACCCGTTAGCAATAACTTGCTGAATTGCAACAATTAATGCCATTCTTGCTAGCTTAAGTTCCTGTTCCGGTACGAGAAAACGCGTTGAATTATAATAGCTATGAAACGCGCCTGCCAGATCTTTAAGGTAGAAAGCAAGAAAGTGGGGAGCCCGTTCTTTTGCTGCAGCCTCAAGTGTATCAGGATAATCAATTAATTTCTGTATCAAAGCAAATTCTTCCTCATTACTTAACCAATTCGTTGGGGCATTGGAAAGTGTCGAGATTTCCTCACCCCATTGTGTAATAACGCTATTTATTCGAGCATGAGCATATTGCACATAATAAACTGGATTATCGTTCGATTGCGATTTTGCGAGATCCAAATCAAAATCTAAATGCTGATCACTTTTCCGCAACACATAAAAGAATCGCGCTGCATCATTTCCGACTTCCTTACGCAATTCCCTTAGGGTGACAAATTCTCCTGAGCGGGTTGACATGGAAGCTTTTTTGCCGTCTCGATAAAGTACGGCGAATTGCACTAATGCAATTTCCAGTTTTTTGGGGTCGAGGGATAATGCCTGCATTGCTCCCTTGACTCGTGGTATATAACCATGGTGATCTGCACCCCAGACATTAATAATATGAGAAAATCCGCGTTCAAATTTATTGAGATGATAGGCGATATCTGAAGCAAAATAAGTATACTGCCCATTCTCCCGTTGGATTACACGATCTTTTTCATCACCAAATCGAGTTGAACGAAACCAAAGTGCACCATCCTGCTGATAAGTCATGTGATTTTTCTCGAGCGTAGTAATCGCTTTTGTGATCAACCCATTATCAAAGAGTGATTGCTCAGAAAACCAAGTATCAAATTCAACACCAAACTCCATTAAATCATTGCGGCAATCACCGAGCTGCTCAGTCAAAACAAACTGATGGATATAGGAGTAATCTTCACTGAGAATTTCTTTGCGGCCTGAATCAATTTATCCAACTGCTCATCTTCATTCGATTCCGATGATGCGTCGATTGGGGTAGCAAGCGGTATTAATGCCTGTGATTGATGTACGTAGCGATCGCCATGCGCTTCTTTTATCATCTTGGCCATATCGATGACATACTCGCCCTGGTAGGCATTCCCAGGAAATGGAATTGATACGCCACAAAGCACAAGATAGCGTAACCAGGTTGATAACGTAAGAATATCCATCTGCCTTCCCGCATCATTTACATAGTACTCACGGGTTACTGAATAGCCATTCGCACGTAGAATATTTGCAAGGCTAGCGCCATATGCAGCCCCTCTTCCATGACCAACATGTAAAGGCCCTGTGGGATTCGCTGAAACAAATTCAACTTGTATCTGTTTTCTTTTCCCAACATCAGTAGCGCCAAAAAGATCGCCTTGCTGCAATACTTGTAATAAAAATTGTTGTTTTGCGGATTGTTTGAGAAATAAATTGATAAAACCATTGCCTGCAACTTCTGCTTTTTCTAAAAAAGGGGAATCTGGAAGGAACTGAAGCAGTGACTGGGCGATTTCCTTAGGACTCTTATGCAAGAAACGAGCTAATTGCAAAGCAATATTGCTGGAATAGTCGCCATGTTCTACTTGTTTAGGGCGAGCCAGTTCTATAAAAAATTTCACAATTGGGAGGTAATATTTTCTCAGTTGCTTGATAGAGTAATTCAGTGAAATGAACTTTAAAATTATTTTGTTTAAGGGCAGTCATAAGCAAAAGAGATTTAAGTGAAACGTAAATTATATCGAGGTTGGGATGATTTCATGCGAGTGATTTATTTGAACTACCCTTTGTAACGAGATATTTTTTAAAAAACACGTTATTAGGTACTTCGCATAGATTACCAGTCATTACATTACCTATACTTAACTCGACAGTAATGTGATTTACATCGCTTGCAAGTATATAATAGTGCACATTAAATAATCGGTTAAGAAAAATTAAGGGTTGTAATAATGGATAATAAGCAAATAAATCAAGCAAAAAGTGAGGATGAGACCGATCTCTTAAATCACTGTGTCCAATACGCTAAAGTAATTTTGAATGAGCAACTGGCTCGGATTAAAAGTGAAAATATGACTTTGCGCCTGAATTTAAATTCATGACAATCCAACTCTATCTTGTCGGGGTGATGTGGCAATTTTATGAAAAACAGCAACAGATGCCCCCTGAAATAGCTCGCGAGAAAGCTTTTTTGACACTTCATTCGATGATGATCAGTGATGGGGCAAAACCTAAACGTGCTGATAAACAAATTGCCTTTATTAAGGAAATGTCAAAACTTAAAGATGGTGATGAGGCCTTGGCTATCCATATTGGATACGAGTCTAAGCCAGATGATGAGAGTTTATCCGAAGTTTTTGATCACTATATTGATGAGCCTCGAGTTTCAGGTGCATTATGGCGATCCTATGATCGAGGTAAAAAAATTATTTTATTGGGCGGATTATTTGTTGGGGTGGTGGCCGTATGGTTTGTCACAATTTTTATTCCGGAAAGTAGTGAACTTACTATTTTAGCGACTGGCTTGGTGGCAGCGTGTTTATTTATCTTGCCCACCTTCCTAATTGGTCTACTAATCTATCGCAACAAAGTTAAACAAGGTGAACGTTCTTAACAGAATGTTGTAATACTTTCTACGTTGCCGTTGCAGTGTTAAAAACAGACTCGAAATGCCTCATATATTATATAAGCGCTACGCTTTTTCAGCTGTTTTGCCTTGCTCTACTTCCTCAGAAGCATTTTTCAACGACTTGTTAAAGACAGTGGGTGAAGGTTGTCTTAAAAAATTATGAGTGCATTGATTATCGATGGTAAAAGCAGTTGCCTATAAAGTTCGCAATACACTCAAGCAACGTACCAGAAGCTTGTCCAATTAGGGATCCAACCTGGGCTGGCAGTCATCTTGGTCGGTGATAATCCGGCATCCAGTATTTATGTGCGTAATAAGGCGAAAGCGTGTAAAGAAACAGGAATTCATTCTGAGGTTTATCAATTTTCTGGTGATACATCACAAATGACCGTGCTTGAGCATATTCATGCATTAAATGATAATCCCAAGATACATGGTATTTTGATCCAACTTCCATTACCCTCACATTTTGATACGCAGAGAATTATCGCGTCGATTGCGATCGAGAAGATGTAGATGGATTTCATCCCTGTAATATCGGTGCGTTATCGACTGGTAATGCACGATTCTATCCTTGCACCCTATGGCGTGATGACCTTATTGAATGAATTTAATTTAACCATCGAAGGACAACATGCAGTCGTCGTGGGAGGAGTAATATTGTTGGCAAGCCAATGGCCTATATGTTGCTAGAGAAGGGAGCAACCGTTACAATTTGCATCTAAAACGCAAAACTTATCCCAATTTACTCAGAGTGCTAATATATTAGTGGTTGCAACCGGAAGACCGCAAATGATCAGCGCAGAGATGGTCCGTCCGGGATCGGTTATCATCGACGTAGGAATCAACCGCTTAAGCGATGGCCATCTTTGTGGCGATGTTGATTTTGCTTCCGTTAAAGAAAAAGCGGGCTATATTACTCCTGTCCCTGGGGGTGTCGGCCCCATGACCATTACCATGTTATTAAGTAACACGATCGAAGCTGCCGAGCGCGTTCAATCTGCTAACTAAAATCAAGGATGTTGCTTATCCTTCAATTGAACATTACAGTTACTCAATATGAACTCACACGATATTGATCCACAAGAAACGCAAGAGTGGCTTGATGCCCTTGAATCGGTTATCATCAATGAAGGACCGGAGCGGGCGCATTATTTATTGGAGCGCTTAGTTGAGAAAGCGCGGCGCTCGGGTGCTTACCTGCCTTACAGTGCCAATACCGCTTATATCAATACTATCCCATCAGGAAAAGAAGAACGCTCACCCGGTGATCACGCAATCGAGCATCGAATTCGCTCCTATGTGCGGTGGAATGCGGTGGCTATGGTACTGCGCGCAAATCGAAATACCAATGTTGGGGCACATTGCGAGTTTTGCATCAGCAGCCACGCTATATGATGTTGGCTATAATCATTTTGGCATGCACCAAGTAGTCAGCATGGGGAGATTTAATCTATGCTCAAGGTCATTCATCCCCGGGAATTTATGCTTATGCCTTTCTAATGGGAAAGTTATCAACCCAGCAGCTCGATAACTTTCGCCAAGAAACAGGTGGAAACGGTCTTTCGTCCTACCCTCATCCATGGTTGATGCCTGATTTCTGGCAATTTCCTCACGGTATCGATGGGACTCGGCCCTCTCATGGCCATTTACCAAGCGCGCTTTATGAAATATCTTGGGAGCCGAAATTTAGTTGACACAGTTGGGCGTAAGGTTTGGGCTTTTTATGGGTGACGGTGAGATGGATGAACCAGAGTCACTCGGGGCCATCACACTCGCATCACGTGAAAATCTCGATAATTTGATTTTTGTCATTAATTGTAATCTCCAGCAGTTAGATGGTCCCGTTTAGGGAATGGCAAGATCATCCAGGAACTCGAAGCTGCATTTAGGGGCGCTGGCTGGAATGTCATTAAGGTTATCTGGGGCTCTTACTGGGACCCCTTGCTAGCTAAGGATACCAAGGCTTACTACAACAACGGATGATGGAATGCGTTGATGGTGAGTATCAAACATTTAAAGCGAGAGATGGCGCCTATGTCAGAAAACATTTTTTTGGGAAATATCCTGAGTTACTCGAAATGGTAGCTAATATGTCCGACGATGATATTTGGCGGTTAAATCGTGGCGGGCATGATCCGCACAAGGTATATACCGCTTATGCTGCTGCGGTCAAACATCAAGGTCAACCTACCGTTATTCTGGCAAAAACGATTAAAGGCTATGGGATGGGTGAATCGGGTGAAGCGCAAAATATAACACACCAGCAGAAGAAAATGGGAACAATTTCCTTGAGAGCCTTTCGTGATCGATTTGGTTTGCCAGTTCCGGATGAAAAATTGATGAAATTCCGTATCTGCAATTTAATGAAGATTCAGAAGAATTTCACTATATGAAGTCCCACCGTGAGGCGTTGGGTGGATTTCCCCATCATCGCCGTCGTAAAGCGCAGCCCTTAAATATTCCTGCTTTGACCGCCTTCGAGATATTGTTAAAAGCGAGTGGAGAAGGTCATGAATCTTCAACTACCATGGCTTTTGTGCGCATTCTGAACATTCTTGTTAAAGATAAAAATATAGGGAAACATGTGGTGCCGATTGTTGCTGATGAATCTCGGACCTTTGGTATGGAAGGTATGTTCAGACAATTGGGAATTTGGTCTTCGGTGGGTCAGCTTTACACCCGCAGGACGCAGATCAGCTCATGTATTATAAGGAAGACAAGCATGGGCAAATTTTGCAAGAAGGCATTAACGAAGCAGGCGCTTTATCATCATGGATTGCTGCGGCAACTGCTTATAGTACGCATGGTATACAAATGGTTCCTTTCTTTATTTTTTATTCGATGTTTGGCTTTCAACGTGTGGGTGATTTGATTTGGGCTGCAGGTGATTTACGGTGTCGCGGTTTTCTGATTGGCGCTACGGCTGGGCGTACGACACTAAATGGTGAAGGATTGCAGCATGAAGATGGCCATAGTCACTTGGCAGCTTCTACTATCCCTAATTGCGTTTCATACGATCCTACGTTTGCCTATGAACTGACTGTTATTGTTCAAGATGGAATGCGCCGCATGTATTACGAGCAAGAAGATATCTTCTACTACATCACGGTTATGAATGAGAATTATGCCCAGCCTGATTTACCCAAGGGAGTTGATCAAGATATTTTGAAAGGCATGTATTTGCTACAAGATCGGAGCCATCAGCATAAAGAAAAAATGATTCCCCTACAACTTCTCGGGTCAGGAGCAATACTGCGTGAAGTCATTGCTGCTGCTGAGATTCTTCAAAACAACTATGGGGTTGCTGCGGATGTATGGAGTGTAACGAGTTTTAATCAACTTCGGCGAGAAGCGCTAAGTATTTCTCGTTGGAACATGCTTCATCCTACCAAGCCAGCTAAAACATCACATATCGAAAATTGTTTAAAAAAAATAGACATGGGCCGGTAGTTGCTGCAACAGATTATATGAAGTTATATGCAGATCAAATTCGTGCTTTTATGCCGGGGCGCTATAGCGTGTTGGGTACGGATGGATTTGGTCGATCTGATACACGGGAGAAGCTTAGACATTTTTTTGAAGTAGATCGGTACTATATTACCGTTGCTGCGCTTAAAATTTTGTCAGAGGAAGGAAAAATACCCGTTAAATTGGTATCTCAAGCGATCAAAACGTTGGGCATTGATCCTGAAAAACCGGAGCCTATTACACAATAAATGATGTATAGCAATATTATTTGTGACGGTCTTTTTATCACTACAGTAGGGCTGGATTAAACTAAGGAACGTACGTGGGACAAGTAAAGAAAGTATTAGTCCCTGATATTGGGGATTTTAAAGAGGTTCCGGTCATTGAAGTGTTGATTCGTGTGGGTGATCATTTGTCCATTGATGATGCCTTGATTACACTGGAGTCAGATAAAGCCTCAATCGAGGTACCTTCTCCTTATGCCGGAATTGTTAATACAATACATGTGAAAGTGGGTGATAAGGTTTCTGAAGGCGCTGAAATCATCACTATGGAACTATCCGAAGTGGAGGAAAGAAGCAGTACTTTCACTCAGACTGAAGTAGTGAGTGATTCGCCCACTGCGAGTAATCCAAAGCAGAGCATCTCTAAGGAAATACCTGTTGCAGCAGTTGAACAATCTGAAAGTAAAGCACTCGCGCAGCAACAATCGCAGTCTTCTAGCAGGCCATGGAATGCTAATTTAGATATTACACCCCATGCAGGTCCTTCAGTACGTCGCTTTGCGAGAGAGCTAGGAGTCGATTTAGCTCGCGTGGTGGGGAGTGGGCCTAAGCATCGAATTCTTAAAGAAGATATCCTCGCTTATGTCAAGCATCAATTATCAAAGCCGACAAACTCAGGAGAGCGCGGTTACTTAGATCTTTTACCGTGGCCACACGTTGATTTTGCAAAATTCGGCCCCATCGAACTAAAAACATTAAGTCGCATTAAGCAACTGTCGGAGCGAACTTACACCGGAACTGGGTCATGATTCCCCATATTTACTCAGTTTGATGAAGCCGGATATTACCGAGCTAGAGTCACTCCGAAAAGAACATAATGGATCCCAGGCGGCAAATGGAACTAAGTTAACGATCTTAGCTTTCTTGATAAAGCGACCACGGCAGCCTTAAAAAAATTCCTGAGTTTAATGCATCACTTGATAACAGCAATGGTGAAGCAAATTTAATATTGAAGCGGTATTATCATTTGGGATTCGCAGTCGATACGCCGAATGGGCTTGTTGTTCCGGTCATTCGCGATGCTGATCAGAAAGGCGTTATCACTATCGCCGAAGAACTTGGAAAACTTTCAGCCCTAGCTAGGGATGGAAAACTAAAACCAACGGATATGCAAGGTGCAAGCTTTACGATATCAAGTCTTGGTAGCATCGGTGGCACGGCGTTTACACCGATTATTAATGCTCCGGAAGTTGCTATTTTAGGCGTTTCTAAAGCCAGCTTGAAACCGGTTTATCGCAATGGAGAATTTGTACCTCGATTGGTCGTTCCTCTTTCGCTATCCCTACGATCATCGAGTCATTGATGGTGCATCGGCAGCGCCTTTACCTCGCATTTGTCGAATATTCTTGCAGACATGCGACTTGCACTTTTTTGAGTGATTTGCAGATCGATCAACCATCAACCGCTGGTTTCCCTGTCTACAATACTTTAGTGAAAACCGCATACAGTTTGATTGGCATATATGGAGGTACCTTTGATCCTATTCATTATGGTCATTTAAGGATTGCTGAAGAGCTTGTAGAAAATTTGCAGCTCGATGAGTTGCACTTTCTACCTGCCGGACAACCTCGACTTCGGGATCAACCGCTTGCCTCCCGACATCAGCGTTCTGTCATGCTCACCAAAGCAATTAAAAATAATTCAAAATTTAGATTAGATGTACGAGAGGTGAGGGAGTCGGGTGAGACTTATAGCGTAGAGACCTTGAAAAAATTGAATCAAGAATATGCTGAGCGGCGGTGCCTTTTGTTTTATCGTAGGTGCTGATGCTTTTGTTAAACTACCAAACTGGTACCATTGGTGTGATTTATTTGATCTTTGTCATTTGATCGTGGTTAATCGACCCGGTTTCGACCTGATTCATAAACAAGCTGACCTTCCTCACACGCTCGCTAGGGAGTGCCGAGATCGGTGGATCGATCAAGTGGAATTATTGAAGCAGAGGGCATCAGGTTTTATCTATTGCGCAGCTACGACACCATCTGCTATTTCAGCGACGGTTATTCGTCACGCTATCCTAACCGGAAAGAGCATACGTTATCTACTACCGGATAGCGTAATAAACTATATTTATCGCTATCACGTGTATCCTGGAGAGAAATGAACACCAATCAATTAATCAAAATTACGCTTGAAGCACTTGAAGACATAAAAGCTAACGAAATTACCGTGCTTGAGGCCGAAAAAATGTTTCACTATTTGACTATATCGTTGTTGCGAGCGCAACATCATCCCGGCAAGCCAATGCCATCGCAAATCATATTCGAGAAAAAGTTAAATCAGCGGGTGGGGCAGTATATGGTATCGAAGGGAGCGGACCGGAGAATGGTTATTAGTCAATTTGGGTGATGTAATTGTCCATATCATGCTGCCTACAACACGTGCTTATTATAATTTAGAGGCGTTATGGTCAGAGTCAGCACGCTACCAATCTCATCCTTGACCTTAACATGAAGTTCAATGTGCTGGCAGTAGGAAATAAAATGCCGGACTGGATAGAATCAGGGTTTATGGAATACCGTAAACGCATGCCGAAGGAATTATCAATCGAATTGATTGAAATTAAACAAGTTAAAGATAAAAATCGTGAGCAATCGCTTGTAGCAGAATATGAGCGCATTGAAAAAGTACTACCAACTGCTAGCTTTATCATTGTCATGGATGAACAAGGAAAACAATTATCGACTCAAGATCTCGCAGCTTCTTTGATAAATTGGATGAATCTGGGTAAAGATATTACCTTTATCATAGGCGGTGCAGATGGGTTGCATCCGGCGATCAAGCAAAAAGCAGATCAAATTTTATCCCTTTCGCGTATGACCTTTCCCCATGGTTTAGTCAGAGTACTATTAGCTGAACAATTATATCGTGCAATGACTATCCTCAAGCATCATCCCTATCATCGTGCATAGGTAACGTGTTTCGGCGATAATCACGGTAATATTGGAATTATTTTTGCCCATAGCACTGAGTTAAAATTATGATCTATAGTGAAAATCAGATATATCTGGCTTCTCGTAGTCCCCGAAGACGAGAATTACTCAAACAAATCGGTATAAAGCATAGTGTATTATTGATGCGTGAAACGATGGATCGCTCTGTTGATATTGATGAAACACCCGATACAGGAGAATCTCCAGCGGACTACGTCTACCGGATGGTGCATACCAAAGCCGATGCCAGCTGGGAAAGATTAATTCAGCGTAAATTGCCTATCTTGCCGATCCTGGTTGCCGATACCATTGTCACGCTTGATGGCTGTATACTCGGTAAACCCAGAGATACAGCCCATGCGGAAGAAATGCTTTTATCGCTTTCAGGTAGAACGCACCAAGTACTAACAGCGATTGCGTTGAGCATGCAAAGAGAGGTTAAACATCGGTTATCCATTACAACAGTGCGCTTTCGCGACATTGGCAAACGAGAGATTCAAGCTTGTATCAAAGGGGGAGAAAGCTACGACAAAGCAGGAGCCTACGCAATTCAAGGGTTGGCGGCCGCTTTTATCGTAGACATTTATGGTAGCTATAGTGGGGTGGTCGGCTTACCCTTATTTGAAACAGCTCAACTGCTTGAAGAGTCAGGGATAGCGCTTTTTTCTTAGACGATACTTTTATTGTTTCGATCGCTTTAGCATGAATAGTGAAATTCTCATCAATATGACCCCGCAAGAGACGCGTGTCGCTGTCATCGAACAGGGGGTGGTCCAAGAACTACATATCGAAAGAACCAGTAGCCGTGGCATTGTGGGAAATATCTATAATGGTCGTGTGAGTCGAGTATTACCGGGAATGCAATCGGCTTTCATTGATATTGGCCTAGAGCGAGCTGCTTTTCTACATGTTGCGGATATCAAAGAATTTGGATCAAATACCGATACTGACAAACCGATAGAACGCTTACTGTTCGAAGGTACTAGTATCTTAGTGCAAGTAATCAAGGATGCGATTGGCACCAAGGGCGCCCGCCTCTCAACCCAAATTAGCATCGCTGGTCGCCTGCTCGTTTATCTACCCTATGAATCCCATATTGGTATCTCTCAGCGTATTGAAGATAATGCAGAGCGTGAATCCTTGCGAGAAAAGTTGCAGCGGGTTCTACCCCCAGAAGATAAGGGAGGGTATATTATCCGAACAATGGCAGAAGCGGCCAGTGAATCCGATTTGCGCGCAGACATCGAATATTTGCATAAGCTTTGGTACGATATTCAAAATAAATCCTTATCAGCGAGTTCTCCGGCATTGCTCTATCAAGACCTCGATCTAAGCCACCGAGTACTCAGAGATTTTCTGGATGAATCGATAACAGGCATAATCGTTGATTCGAGGGAGACACATCAAAAATTAAAAATATTCGCTCAAAATTTTATGAGCAATGTCACCGATAAGATCGACCATTACACCGGTGAACGTCCTTTGTTCGATTTATATGGTGTTGAGGACGAAATTGAGAAATCGCTGTCACGGCGCGTTAATCTGAAATCGGGTGGTTACGTTATTATCGATCAGACTGAAGCCTTAACAACCATGGATGTTAATACTGGTGGGTTTATTGGGGTTCGTAATTTTGATGATACGATTTTTAAGACCAACCTTGAAGCCGCCCAAGTGATTGCACGCCAACTCCGCCTTAGAAATTTGGGCGGAATTATTATTATTGATTTCATCGATATGGAAGACCAGGAACATCGAAACGCCGTGCTCGTTGAATTCAATAAAGCGCTGATGAAAGACCGTACACGCATGACAGTTAATGGGTTTACCGCGCTCGGACTAGTTGAGATGACACGTAAACGAACGCGAGAAAGCCTCGCGCACATCCTTTGTGAACCCTGTCCTACCTGCCAGGGCCGGGGTGAGATCCGAACGGCACAAACCATCTGTTACGAAATTTTGCGGGAACTGCTCAGAGAATCGCGGCAATTTAATGCCAACGAATACAGAATCCTTGCTTCACAACCGGTGATCGATTTATTTTTGGACGAAGAATCGCAAAGTTTAGCGCAGTTAGGCGATTTTATCGCAAAACCGATTAGCCTGCAGGTAGAAGCATCCTATACACAAGAACAATATGACGTCATCTTGATTTAGGAATGAATGCGAGAGCGACAGGAATGAGGTGTGTTGTCAAATATGGGATTCATGAGATTAAGCGTGAGAAGATTTGCCCTAGGATCGCTGTTTAAATTCAATAGGTGTACTAGCGCAGACTAAATTGTGTCTGGCTCCATTCGCTATAGTTTGTAGCGTCTAGCTGATCAACCAAGATCGCAATCGTGCTAGATATCAAGTTGTATGTGTTAATGCAAGACCCGACCCTCATCTTCATCTTTGCTAGCGGATCAGCAGGATCAAGCTGTAATAATAAATCCGTTTCAAACAAACTCGATTGATGGGAAGTTTTGCTGGAGGTGGGCATCGATTAATCACCATTTCGACCAATAATAAACGCCTATCCTAACATTATTGGTCGATTTGATTTGTACGCATACAACCATTTGCCCTTTACATTGAGGTGTGGCTATTTTTCAGGGACGACTACGTAGATCAATCGCCGTTGTAAATCATCTCTTCACGAGGAACCCAAATCAATTTTCCAACGGAAGTTGATGCACCGATTCCAATGGTAAAACCGGTCTGAATATCCAGTACAGCGGGAATTGTACTAACTCCTTTAGGTAGTCCCATCATGTTGAGGTGATTAGAAGTCCAAGGACCAACTCCACCCGTTGTGAAACGGGCTGAGCCTTCGAACTGTGAAACTCGGATAGCTGATGTAGTCCGGAAATTGTTCCACGGTCCTTTCATCGTCGCAGACAATATTAAGCCTTTGATGATACCTGCGCCAACTCCTTCGCTCGTATAGGTGTAAAAGGCGGTGAGTCTGTTCTTGGTATCTGCAATTTGAAAAATTATTTTCGACCTGAAACGGGCCCGCAGTTCCTGCCAGTCCGGCAAGCATACGAATCTTAAACTCAGAATTGACAGGTGGCGGAGGTGGAATTTTCTTGGGCGGAGGCGGACTGTCGGGTGCCACTGGAATTACCACCAAGGCCACAGCACGATCTGACTCTTCTTCCATAGCATGAGTTTGCGCCTGTTCCTCACCTATTGCATCGAGTTGCATCTGGCGGTTAAATATACCCTGCGTCCGGAGAATGGCGGCAATGTTATTAACACGCCGTTTTGACAGTTCTAAATTATATTGGTTTGAACCGCTTTTGCTGGTTGATCCCTGCATCCAAATGTGACCACGATCACCTTGCAACAAAGGAACAACCGTTGATTGAAGAAATGCAATATGTTCCGGCTTGACCGTATCGCCATCAATATCGAAATTGTAAAGAAGAGCTTTGATCATTCCTGGGCCCGCATAGCGCGAGTCCACATTGATCTTTCCCTGTCCAGTGCGGTGCAGCATAGAATGCCTCCAAATTGTTGTCCTAACTAGAATTAGACGTCCGAAATGATGGAATTTATTACGTCACAAATGAGATCTGATACGGAATTAGGCATGGTAGCCCCTTATGTTTATAACGATTGAACGAATTAGTTGTCATCATGGCAAACTTGTTTGTGCTTACAAATTCAATCATTACATTGTGCTACCTTCCATAGCTTGACCATACAAAATAAGATAACTCCAATTCTAGTTTTATTGCTGTGCGTTAACACACAGATCAAATGACTGACCCAACGTATTCTTTTAGAAGTCGCTTGCTTGAGCTGCGTCATTTGATGTTGCGCTGAGAGCGAGCGATAAAAGTTTCATAAATCAGCTTTCAGGATGCGTTCATTATTTGAGTGAGCTTCCTAGCGAACTTTACGGGTAATTTTCATGATCCATATGAATAGTGATAACTTGGGATTTGGTATGCCTGCTCGCCATACTCAGAAAACAATAGCAAGTGAGTTAACGCTGAGCTATCGGTTTAAATTAGGGCTGTTCGCGTTACTGGGTCATGCTGTCGTGCATGGGCCATTGCTTGGGTTAGTGCTGATCACGGCTATCATTTGGGCTGATTATGCTGTGTCAGCCGTCTTAAATAATGTCGTGCTGATTACCTTGATTCTTATTCTTTTATTACTGCTTTCAGTTTCGAGAATTCGATTGGAAAAACCTAAGGGTTATACGCTGCAACAGAATGATTTTACAGAGTTATTCGCCTTGCTGAGTGATATGAGTCAATGTATTCATGCGCCTAAAATCGATCAGGTCATTTTGACGAGTGAGTTAGACGTTACCGTCATTCAAACACCAAAGTTAGGCTTATGGGACTGGTCTCATAACACCCTGGTTATTGGTCTTGAATTGCTATTGATTCTTTCTCATCGTCAAGTCAATGCAGTGTTGGTTCATAAATTAGGGCACTATTCTAGAAAGCATCATGGCTTTAATAATTGGATCTACCAGAGCAGAAAGCACTGGCAGCAGTTACGCAACACGTTAGATCGCACTCATGGGGTAGCGCCGATGCTGTTGAGACATTTCTTTAATTGGTATTTACCAAGGTTTAATGATTATTCAGCAGCAATTATACAAGTGAGCGAATATCAAGCAGACGCATTGGCTGCTAAGATAGTTCATCGCGATTGTATGGCGAAGGCACTGATCAACCGGGAGGTGATTGGTCCCTACGTTGATGAAATCTACTGGTCGACATTCTTTCAGCAAGCGGATTATTTACCCAAACCACCTTCTCCTTGGGGAAGCTTGCGACATTATTTAGTGAATGATTTGTCAATGAGATCAAGCTTGAAAAGGCGGCTACAACAACGTTTATTAGCACAATGCGATGAATTTGATGCCGATCCTTCGCTGATCGATCGGTTAGCTGCCCTGAATGTTCATGCAGAATTACCAGATCCTTCGATGATTTCAGCAGCAGAGATCTGGTTTGATTCAAAATATCGTCGTGTGATCCATGATTTTGATCAGATGTGGCTGGAAATAAACGCTAAACGCTGGGAAGAAAGATATGAATACGTGAAGCAAGCTAAAACACGGCTTAAGTACTTGCGCAATTTTAGTTTAGTAAGAATGACAGATGACGCGTTATGGGAAAAAGCCCAACTGGAAGCCGAGTTGGGTGATAAGGATCAAGCGATCTTGGCATACCGGAGTTACCAAGATCGTTTTCCGGATCATGCGCTGGCCGCTTTTCACTTAGGGCGTTATGCAAGCGCAGCCGGAGTAATGAAGTGCTAATTCAAATGAAAAAAGCACTGATACAGGCAGATTTAGTTATTCCAGCTTGCCAATATGCTTGTGAGTATTTAACTCGCAATCACCGAAAGCAGGAGTCGTATTGGTGGCAACAACAGGCTGAACGTCAATTAGTCATCGATCATCAGGCGGATGTTGAGAGAAGCGAATTAGTCGATTCAGATCAAATCATGGCCTATGAGAGTGATGACGCAACTCAAACTTATCTAGCTGAGAAACTACGAGAAACAGGAAAAATAACCAAAGCTTGGATCGCTCAAAAAAAAGTTCAGTATTATCCAGAATATCCAGTGTTGGTTATAGTAGTTGAGTGCAATCGCTTATTGGTGAATGAAATGACTTTAATTGATCAATTGAGAGAAGCGCTTTATTTAGGTTGTGCATTTTTTATCATTTCAAAAAGGGACCTTACCAAACTTTAGTAAAGCAGATTATCGCAATGGATAATCGATTAATCTGAGGATCAAAAAAACCTGAAGCCACTGAATCGATTGCTGTATTCAGCTCAAGTTAGCCTAAGGCTGTGATAAACTAGTCTTTCTATCTGAGATCTTGAGAGGAAATAGCTGTAGCATGCTGTTGATGATTGATAATTATGATTCATTTACTTATAACCTCGTGCAATATTTTGGTGAGCTTGGTGAAGCTGTCGAGGTATTTAGAAATGATGAAATCACGCTAGAACGAATTAAAGCGCTTAACGCGCAACGAATTGTTATTTCACCTGGGCCTTGTACGCCTAATGAAGCGGGCGTGTCCTTATCGCTGTTGAAAGAATACGGTGGTCAGGTTCCTACGTTAGGGGGTGTGTTTAGGGCACCAGAGCATTGGGCAAGCATTCGGTGGAAAAATTGTGCACGCCAAGCAGATCATGCATGGAAAAACGTCACCGATATACCATCACAATATGGGTGTATTTCAAGGTCTCCCCAATCCATTTACTGCGACCCGCTATCATTCCCTGGTGATTGAGCGGGAAAGTCTCCCGGATTGCTTGGAAATAACAGCTTGGACCGAAGATGGTGAAATAATGGGAGTTCGCCATAAATCACTGTCCATTGAAGGGGTGCAATTTCATCCTGAATCGATACTCAGTGAACATGGACATCAACTCCTCAGAAACTTTCTGGCCAGTCGCTAAGCTTAGCTAAATTTTCGAAACTTTTATGATATGAGTCCCCAGGAGATATTAACTCGAATTATCCAACATCAGGATGTTCCGCATGATGATATGCTGATCTTGATGCGTCAAATTATGCAAGGGGAGCTATCACCGGTTCTAATCGCTGCGATCATTACAGGATTACGCGTCAAGCGGGAATCAATCGATGAAATTGCGGCAGCAGCGCAAGTAATGCGTGAATTTGCGACGAGTGTGGAAGTATCGGATACGGATCACTTGATCGATACTTGTGGTACTGGCGGTGATACGTCGCATACTTTCAATGTATCGACTGCATCGGTGTTTGTCGCAGCGGCGGCGGGTGCAAACGTCGCGAAGCATGGCGGGCGTTCAGTATCGAGTAAATCGGGGAGTGCGGATGTGCTCGAAGCACTTGGTGTTGATTTGAATCAAACACCCCAACAAATTGCACAATCGATTGCCGACATTGGCGTTGGGTTTATGTTTGCGCCTAATTTTCATAGTGCGATGAAACATGCTGCGCCCGTTCGGCGCGAGTTAGGGGTGAGAACCTTGTTCAATATATTGGGTCCACTCACCAATCCTGCCGGTGCCAAAAATCAGCTATTAGGTGTCTTTGATGCAAAATTAGTGAATCTATTAGTTAGTGTGCTCCATCGACTGGGAAGTCGACATGTGATGGTCGTGCATGGGTTTGACGGATTAGATGAAATTACGATTACCGGTAAAACCTTGATAGGCGAACTAAAACAAGGTGAGCGCGTAGAGTACACGATTCAACCGGAAGATTTCGGAATGCGTAGTGTGCCGATTGAGACCATCCGAGTTTCTGATTTAATCCAAGCCAAGGATATGTTGCTTGCTGTTCTCGAAAATGAGCCCGGTCCAGCAAGAGATATCGTTTCACTGAATGCGGGTGCAGCGATTTATATTTCGGGAATCGCTTCTTCACTTTCTCAAGGAATTGCTGTTGCTCAAGAAACACTGGCAAGCGGTGCTGCCAAAGCAAAACTGCAAGCATTGGTAAACTATTCCCACCGGGAAGCGCGCTAAATACTTCGTTATCTATGTCTGATATTCTTAATAAAATTCTTGCCGTTAAAGCGCAAGAGGTTGCGGCTGCAAAAGCAATAAAATCGTTATCCAGTATTCAAGTAGCGGCTGAGTCTTCTGAACAATCACGTGATTTTGTTGGGGCGATACGAGCAAAACTAAACCAGGATCAACCGGCTGTTATTGCCGAAATTAAGCAAGCGAGTCCGAGTAAAGGATTATTGCGGGGGCGAATAGTTTCTCATCAAGCGGCTACTGACCTAACGCTGGGTCGCACTCAGGATGTGGTTATCGAAGGATTTGAACCTGCTGATATTGCAGCCAGTTATGCGCAACATGGCGCAGCTTGCCTATCAGTTTTGACGGATCAGCAATTCTTTTTGGGCAGTGCTGATTATCTCAAGCAGGCCCGTGCAGCGTGTAATCTGCCAGTTTTGCGTAAAGATTTTATGATCGATGCCTATCAGATCTATGAAGCAAAAGCGATGGGTGCTGATTGCATTTTGTTGATCGTATCGGCTTTTTTGTTGTTCCCCTATCGTGATGAACTTGGAGTTACTGATCCATTAGAACGCATGCGCGCTCTGGAAAAACTTTCCCATTCGTTGGGTATGGCAGTTTTGGTGGAAGTGCATGATGCACACGAATTAACGCTGGCATTGCAGTTATCGACCCCTCTAATTGGTATCAATAACCGCAATTTGCGGACGTTTGAAACGCGTCTCGATACTACGTTGCAATTACTGGATCGTATTCCTCCAGAGCGCATCGTGATTACAGAGAGTGGCATAAAAGCAATCAACGATGTGCAATTAATGCGCTCACATCAAGTGCATACGTTTCTCGTCGGAGAAACGTTTATGCGTGCCGATGATCCGGGTGTTGCAATGCAGCAGCTCTTTTTTGCTTGAGGGATACGCTAAGTTAGTAATTTTCGTATTGCAATCTCCCTTCGCGGCGAATCAATTCATCAATCGTGAGGCCAATTGCCGATTTTCCATTGAAGATGGTACCCACTCGCTTACTATTGAAGTGCTCTAACATGGTTTTATAAGCCCTTGGTGGCAGCGGGAAGAATTTAACTTCTTTGACAAGTAGCAACGCGTTTTTCAGGTAGAAATCAACAAATTCTTTAACTTCAGGCTTATCCGCCGATTTGATATTTACATAAATAAAAACAGGACGTGATAACGGTTGGTAGCTTCCATCTTCGACTGTATCGGCGGAAGGAAGAATCGCTCCTTTACCATTGTTGATTGCCACCGCAGTGACTCGATTTTGGTTTTCAATGTAGTAACCAACGCCAAAGAAACCAATTGCATTTTTGTTGCTAGCGACGCCATCGACCAAATAGTTATCATTTTCTGACTGGGTAAAATCCTTTCGAATGGATTTAGCTTGTCCGACAATCGCTTCCGTAAAATAATCGAAAGTTCCTGAATCCTCATCAGCGCCGTAGAGAATAAAAGGTTCATTAGGCCATGCTGGGTTAATCTGATTCCATTGAGTGATTTGACCTTGCGCGGCGGGTTCCCACATTTTCTTGAGCTCGATCGCTGTCATTTGAGTACTCCAGTTATTAGCGGGATTGATCGCAACGGTCAAGGCATCATAAGCAATCGGGATTTCTATATATTGAATACCTGAGTTTCTGCATTGCTGAATCTCATCGCGGAGTATCGGTCGAGAAGCATTAACGATGTCGATCTCGCCACGGCAGAATTTTTTGAAACCGCCTCCACTGCCTGAGATATCAACGATTGTCGCTACCGTATTATTTTTTGTGATCTGAAATTGATCAGCAACGATTTTAGTGATGGGATAAACCGTACTTGACCCATCGATCTTGATGGTCGGTTGTGCATGAGCTACTGTCGCTAGATAATTGCAAACAAACAATAAAACCGTAAAGCTAAGGTATTTAAGATAATGCGGGAACTGCAACATTTTATCCTCCAGTAGCGTAATTGCATTACTGCAACCCGCAGCAAGTGTATGATCCACCATAGTAATTAAACCATGTTTTTAGTTTCAAATCATTTGAAACATTATCCAGAATGCGGAGTGACCCAATTTCTGGATAATGCGATAGCGTTACTTTAAGTTAAGGTTAATTTCCTAGAAATCCACGGTAATTTGCGTGAGGAACGCACTTAAATCGCCATTATTCCAACCGTTAGTGCGGGCGCCTGCGCCACCCGAATAACCATTGGTATTAGTAATCGGTGTGCCAGCGGTATTGATATTGAATACATGAATAATGTTACTTTGGAATTTAACATTTGAGTGTGGATACCAATTCAGCCCAAATCGGAACATATCCATTTCACCACCTTTGATCGCGCCAGAATTCATATCGATGTAGTCATAGCCGGCAGCAATTTCCCAAGCACCCAGACCTGAACCATCCCAATGGAAGGGTTTACGCGGTTTAAGTCGATTCGCTGCACCGTTTCGAACATGGTAGGATTTTGATTCGCCAGTCAAGAAATAACTGATAAATCCATAGTAACCCGTGAAGTGTTCGCCATCGTATCCCACCCCATTGATGTTGGTTCGTAAATACTCAGCCTGAGCCGAGAAAGGTCCATAAACAAACCAGCCTTCAGCACCGTAACGATCGTAGCTCGTGACTTGGCGGCGATTAGGATCATTTAATGCCCCCGTGCTTAAGTTACCGGTGTTGAGAACATTAGTGCGATCGACGTTAGTGCCGGGGAAAGCAAAAAACGACATGCCACCACCACCGCCGATTTGACCTTCACCGACCATGGTGCCATCTGCGCGGTATTGGGTGTTGACATCGGTGTGACCCGCTGAAACACCGACATGCATGAATTTCGTGTCGTCTTCCATCCAAGGCCTTCCGGAAACGCGCCCGATCCCTTGCCAACCGGTGTCACCAGAACCGTTATTTCGACTCTGGTTACCATTGGCATTGACCGAGGTCGCAGCAGATGACCATGAACCAATCGGTTCAGTTTGGAAAGCAATACCAGTCTGCCAGCGTTGTACCGCATAGTTTGCGCCTATACCCGTTTTATAAGTATTGGGGTTATCGACAAAGGCGTTGACTGACATATGCCGTTCGATGAAAGTGAGATAACGGTTGCTTGCTGCTTCTTCCAAACTAAACGGTTCTTTGAACGAGCCCAGTTTATAAGAAAGTGCATCGGTGTGGTTTAAGCGAACAAAAGCATCAGTAATCCCAGAACCAACTGTACCATTGCCACGACTGAAGTCATATTCAAACTTGTAGTCCCAAATTTTAAAGAAGGTACCTTCCGCGCCTAAACGGGCACGGCGAATATTCATGCCACTATTTAATTCGTTTGGTGTATTTGACCCAAAAGCCGAGTCAGGATCATTGATGAAATTGTATTGAGAAGCAGGCTGTATTCGTCCATTGAGAGATACTGAGAAGTTACCGTCTTTGGTTGCCCAATGTAGACCTCTATCATCGAATGTACCATGGATCTTTTCTACTTCTTTCATACGCTCTTCGAGTACAGAAACTTGATTTTTAAGGTGTTCCTTCGCAGCTTTCTCCCGTATTCTGTCAAGACGATTACCCGTCGGCTTTAAGCTCGTATCGGTTTCCGAATCCGCATAAATCGGGACTAGTTCTGTTACATCTGTTTTTCTCGAAGTTTCTGTAGAAGCTTCTGAAGCACTCACTTGATTCGTGGGTGCTTCAGTTTTTGCAGAGGAACTTCTGGATTTCTCGTAGGTTCCTAGATGAACCCTACCAGGACCAGGCTCAGCAAAAATTTGCTTGGTTTTAGTATCAACATATAAATCGAGTGCGTAAAGATGAGTCGAAACACTAAAATTGAAGGTTGCGATTGCCAGAATAATGCTAATTCGTCTTTTCATGGGTTTATTCCAGGATAGAAAATAAAGATAAAAGTCTGGCAACCTTTATAAGCCAAGAATGTTACAAAATTATTACGGTCATAAAATATTCATAATTAACAACCGCAACTGATTGATTTAAAGATAGAAGAATTTATGATTTTGCTTTAGGTTGGAATTGGAGTATGAGAAAAATTAAAGAAATGTTGTACGAAGTAATTGCTGAGAAAAACCATCACTTAGTAAAGTCTTGGACGAAAGGGGTGATATTTGATGAAAACGCCAAGAAGCAAGTGCTGAATATTGCATCGATGCCTTTCATTCACAAGCATATTGCGATTATGCCTGACGTACATTTAGGCAAAGGCGCCACGATTGGCAGTGTCATTCCTACGGTAGGGGTGGTTATACCGGCCGCAGTGGGGGTTGACCTGGGCTGTGGCATGATGGCAGTTAAAACCTCATTAAATGCGAGCGATTTACCAGATACGCTGAGTAATCTGCGTCATGAAATTGAGAAGCAAGTACCGCACGGACGTTCCAAACATATTAAAAAGGGGAGAGATAAAGGAAGTTGGGGTGAATTGCCCGAAGACGTCATTCAAGCCTGGATACCCTTACAGAATAGATTTAATCGCTTGTGTATTCAGCATCCTTGGCTCGAAAATACTAATCACAGAAATCATTTGGGTACTTTGGGTACAGGCAATCATTTCATCGAATTATGCTTGGATGAAACTAATCAGGCTTGGGTCATGCTGCACAGTGGTTCACGCGGTGTAGGTAACAGGATTGGCACTGAGTTTATCGAAAAAGCAAAAAAAGATATGGAGCGATGGCTCATACATTTGCCTGATAAAGACTTGGCTTATATACCGGAGGGTAGTGCGCATTTTGATGACTATATTAACGCAGTTTCGTGGGCACAAGATTTTGCGCGTATTAATCGAGCCGTGATGATGCAGCGAACTTTAGCGGCGATGCTGAAAATTTTGGCCAAACCTTTTACTGCTGAGTTGGAAGCCGTTAACTGCCATCACAATTACATCAGCCGTGAGCATCACTTTGGCCGAGATGGGTGGGTCACCCGCAAAGGCGCTGTTTCCGCTAAATTGGGTGGGATGGGGATAATTCCCGGTAGTATGGGTGCAAAGTCTTTTATCGTACGTGGTCTTGGTAACACCGAGAGTTTTTGTAGCTGTAGCCATGGTGCAGGGCGCGTGATGTCGCGCGGAGAAGCAAAACGGCGTGTTTCACTGGACGACCATGTGCAAGCAACGGCCGGTGTGGAATGCCGTAAGGATGAAAGCGTGATCGATGAAACCCCAAGTGCCTATAAAGATATTGAAAAAGTCATGGCAGCCCAAGCCGATTTGGTCGAGATCGTGCACACGCTTAAACAGGTTTTATGCGTTAAGGGGTAACTGATTGGATATATCAAAAGACAAGGAAGATCAAATCTTAGGCAGCGTTACACCTTGTTGGAATTGGTATTTACCTTTACGATCTTTATACGATGTTTCGCAAACCTCGTCTGATTCAAAGAAAATAACTTGAGCGACTCCCTCGTTTGCATAAATTTTGGCGGGGAGGGGAGTGGTATTGGAAAATTCGAGCGTTACATAGCCTTCCCATTCGGGTTCAAACGGTGTGACGTTGACGATGATGCCACAACGCGCATAAGTCGATTTCCCGAGGCAAATGGTCAGCACGCTGCGAGGGATACGGAAATACTCGACAGTACGAGCTAGGGCAAACGAGTTCGGGGGGATGATGCAGACATCGCTTTTTACATCCACGAAAGAGTTGGAGTCGAATTGTTTGGGATCCACAATCGTGGAATTTAAATTGGTGAATAGCTTGAATTCATCGGAGCATCGGATATCGTAGCCATAGCTCGATGTTCCATAAGAGACGATATTCTGACCTTGTTTTTGTTTAACTTGACCTGGCTCAAATGGTTCGATCATTCCGTGTTCCATTGCCATTTTGCGAATCCATTTGTCCGATTTGATCGCCATAGTAAATTAGTTATCTTCCATGATGATTTGTGTAAATACGTCAGAATAATCTTTGGCAAGGTTCGCAATTTTAGCAGCGACACGACGGGCAATCATACGATACGTATCCGCAATCGCACCATTGGGTTCTGCAATAATACTTGGCCTTCCTGAGTCTGAATATTCGCGAATTCTGATGTCGAGGGGCAGCGCACCGAGAAGCTCGACGTTATAATCAGCGCACATCTTTTCACCGCCTCCCGCACCGAAAATATGTTCCGTATGTCCGCACTTTGAACAGATATGCATACTCATATTCTCGACAATTCCCAGAATGGGAACGCCCACTTTTTCAAACATCTTCAAGCCTTTGCGGGCATCAAGTAATGCGATATCCTGTGGCGTGGTAACGATGACGGCCCCTGTGACTGGCACGCGTTGCGCTAGAGTGAGTTGAATATCTCCCGTTCCGGGTGGTAAATCAATGACTAAATAGTCTAAATCATGCCAGCGCGTATCGTTGAGTAGTTGCTGCAAAGCTTGCGTAACCATCGGTCCGCGCCAGACCATCGGAGTTTCAGCATCGATTAATAAACCGATCGACATCGCTTGAATGCCATGCGCCATCATGGGTTCAATGGTTTTTCCATCCGGAGATTCGGGATGACCAGTGAGACCCAACATTTGCGGTTGGGATGGGCCATAAATGTCTGCATCGAGAATGCCAACATTGGCGCCTTCGGCAGCGAGTGCCAGTGCAAGATTAACGGCCGTTGCTGATTTCCCAACACCGCCCTTGCCTGAAGCAACCGCGATGATATTCTTAACGTGTTTACCGTAACTGTATTGACGCCAGCAATCGATTTCAACGCTGCGCTGATTTGCTCACGAATCGATTCCAGCATGGTTTTGGCAGGGTACCCCAGTGCAATGTCGAGTGAAACGTGGTTATCAACGATCTTAATGTTTTCTACCGCCTTACTGCTGACATAATCTTTACCAGTAGTCTGATCAATGACTGTTTTCAGGGTTTCCTCAATGTGTTGTTCGGTTAGTGCCACACGGTGCTCCTTTTGCATAAATCATTAAAATGAAAGATTTCGATGTTAACAAATATCGAGGGTAACTATCCAGTTTGTTACAATTTACGTTTATAAACAATATAACAAAGATAGTCTATCAATGAGTTCACGCAAACTTCTCGTTACATCAGCACTACCCTATGCAAATGGCAGTATCCACCTAGGTCATCTTGTGGAATATATCCAAACCGATATTTGGGTGCGTTTTCAAAAAATGCAGGGGCATACGGTTTATTATGTTTGTGCAGATGATACCCATGGTACACCAATTATGTTGCGTGCCGAGAAAGAAGGGTTAACACCTGAAGCATTGATCGCACGTGTCCATGGAGAGCATTTTAGCGATTTTACGGGCTTTAATATCCGCTTCGATCAGTATTACAGTACTCATTCTGCAGAGACACGCCATTATTCAGAAGATATTTATCAAAAATTAAAAGCGGCAGGATTAATCTCCGTACGTGCCATAGAGCAATTGTATGATCCAGTTAAACAGATGTTTTTGCCAGATCGCTTTGTAAAGGGAGAGTGTCCGAAATGTGGTGCTAAGGATCAATATGGTGACTCCTGCGAAGCATGTGGTGCTGCGTATACCCCCACCGAATTAAAGAATCCTTATTCAGCCGTTTCTGGTGCAACACCGATTAAAAAAGCTTCTGAGCATTTCTTTTTTCGCTTGTCGGATGAACGCTGTGCGGATTTTTTACGCCGCTGGACCCGAGAAGCGAATCATTTACAGGCTGAAGCAGCTAATAAGATATATGAATGGTTGGGGCAGGCGGGTGAAAATAAGCTTTCCGATTGGGATATTTCCCGAGATGCTCCTTATTTTGGTTTTGAAATTCCGGGGGAGACGGCCAAATATTTTTACGTTTGGCTAGATGCCCCAATTGGCTACATGGGAAGTTTTAAACACTTCTGTGCTAATCATGATGTTGATTTCGATGAATACTGGAAAAAAGACAGTACGACGGAGCTTTATCACTTTATCGGGAAGGATATTCTTTATTTTCATGCGTTATTCTGGCCTGCAATGCTTGAAAATTCCGGTTACCGTACACCGACGCAAATTTTTGCGCATGGGTTTCTAACGGGTCATGGCGAAAAAATGAGCAAGTCACGCGGAACTTTTATTACCGCAGCCAGTTATTTGCAGCAACAATTAAATCCGGAATGGTTACGTTATTACTATGCTGCAAAACTTAATGGCACGTTAGAGGATATTGATCTCAATTTGGAGGATTTTGTCGCACGCGTGAATTCCGATGTTGTCGGTAAGTTTGTGAATATTGCGAGCCGTTGTGCCGGGTTTATTACCAAACGATTTGAAGGCAGGCTGGTTGCGGGTGAGGATTATCGATTATTGCAGCAAACGATCGATCAGCATTTTGCAGCTTGGCAAGCTGGCGTTATCGAGCAGGCTTATGAGGCACGGGATTTCTCGACCGCAGTTCGCCATATCATGAAACGTGCGGATGAGGTCAATGAATTGATTCATGAGCTTGCTCCGTGGGATATCGCTAAAGATGCAACAAAAACCAACGAGCTACATCGTGCTTGTAGCCTGGGTATACAGATGTTTTACCTGCTTTCCAGCTATTTGAAACCCATTCTTCCGGCAACCGTAGAAAAAATTGAACAGTTTCTGAATTGTTCGTCTTTAAAATGGCCAACTCAGTCTTCAGGGCAGTTTTTGTCTAGCTTATTGCTGCCTGCTGGCCACTTAATCAATCCTTACCAACACCTCATGACACGAATAGAACCGAAACAAATTGAAGCGATGATTGCAGCGAATAAAGCCCCTTCCGATACGCAAGCCACTGATGTGCAATCAAAAAACCAACCATCGGATATCGTGCCAATTGCGGAGACCATCTCGATTGAGGACTTCAGTAAGATCGATTTACGTATCGCCCGAATTGTTGATGCGCAGCATGTGGAGGGTGCAGAGAAACTACTGAAGCTTACGCTGGATATCGGTATTGAGCAGCGTACCGTATTCGCTGGCATTAAATCAGCCTACGATCCTGAAAAATTAAAGGGACGATTAACCGTCATGGTGGCTAATTTAGCACCCCGCAAAATGAAATTCGGTTTGTCCGAAGGAATGGTACTCGCAGCGAGCGATCCGAATGGTACGGGCGGATTGTTTATTCTCTCACCCGACGAAGGCGCTAAACCTGGGATGCGAGTCAAGTAATACCCTGATTTAACTGGTAGTTATTTTAAGGATTACTAGCAACCGTACCGATCGATTCGATTCTAACTTCTGTTAATCCTTGTAATCCAATTTGTTTGGCAGCGCCATGAGATAGATCGATTAATCGATTTTTCTTGAATGGACCTCGATCATTGACAATAACAGTGACCGAGCGACCATTGCGTAAATTCGTCACTTTTACTTTGGTGGGAAGTGGGAGGGTTTTGTGGGCAGCTGTCAAGCCTTGCGGGTTAAACCGTGTACCCATTGCGGTTTTATTCCCTGATTCTGAACCATACCAAGAAGCGATACCTTCGGCACGATAACCAGCGGCCGATGCCATTGGATAATAGGTTTTCCCTCTTACTTTATAGGGTCTGTTATAGGGGGCACCGGATTGTGATTTGAGTACGGAAGCTGTGGGTGGTTTGACCGTGGTTGAGCAGCCACTAAATAAACCAATCACTAATAAAAGAACAATTACCGAAGCAGTAGTTGGTCTAAATATTTGTGTTTTTTTAGGGATTGCTACTAACCTATAGCCTAATCGTTGTTCTTTTAAATAAAGAATCATTTTCTTTCTATTTTTTATTGTGATTAACACTCAAGTTAAAACATGCTTAAGCAAATTTATAAAACGAATGTAGCGGATTGTAGGTGATGTTTTCGCCTTGTCATTTTTTAGTCCTTTTGTTAATTAAGTGAATACAGCTTACTTTTAATTTGCGTTTGTGTGATTTCTCACAGTCATTTGGCATCACTCGATTTATCTTTAAAAGGCATAGTTTATATATGCACTTTAACTATCAATCAAAAGGAGAATAAAATGGCCATAATATACGGAACAAACGCTAATAACACAATAAATGGAACATCCCAAAATGACGAAATTTATGCTTTGGGCGGTAATGATACGGTCTATGGATATAATGGAAGTGATTATGTGGATGGAGGGATTGGTGATGATAGTATTCTGGGGCAAGCGGGTAACGACACATTATCTGGTAATGTAGGAAAAGATTACTTGAATGGTGGGTATGGAAACGATACGTTGTATGGAGGAAATGATAATGATATTTTAAACGGTAGTGATGGTGCAGATTACATGAATGGTGGTGATCATAATGATATTTACTACGTTGATAATGTAGGGGACGTTACTGAGGAGTCCTATAATGATGCACTAGGTGGGGTTGATACTGTTTATGCCACAGTGACCCATACAATAGGTTATGGTATCGAGAATCTTACGCTTACAGGGTCGGCTAGCATCAATGGTTCTGGAAACAGCAATGGTAATAGTATTATTGGTAATAGTGGAAATAACTCGCTCTATGGGGATGCTGGAAATGATTCTATTAAAGGTGGTTCAGGTAATGATTTTCTAGTTGGTGGAGATGGTAATGATAATCTAACAGGCGGTCTAGGCCAGGATTATCAAGATGGGGGACTTGGTGCAGATATCTTTGATTTTAATTCAGTGAGTGAAAGTCCATCCGGAGGTCTGATCGATACCATTGCCAATTTCAAATGGGGTGAGGGTGACAAAATTGATCTCTCCACGATTGATGCTAACCTTCTGCTTGCTGGTGATCAGGCTTTTGCATCCACTCAAATGAATTATAACGGTAGTACTGGAATATTTACGGCTGATGTCATTGGTGGAGCTGATTTACAGATCAAAATGGTAGGCGTTCAATCAGGCTTTGCACCATCTCTTGATGTGATTGCTTAGTATGATGCTTTCAATTGCTTCCTTTAGGTAATATAAGGAATATTGCTACGAATCAAGCTAGCGGAATATTAATTCTACTAGCTTGAATGACGATTTAACTGCCTGCTTTCATGCGCAATGCTTTGGTTGCAAACACTTTACCTAAATCCCAAACTGCTTTGGGTCCGCGGTGTGCTGAGATGACTACATCTTGGACTGCGTTAATAATCCAATTCAGATCGGATTGATTAAGTATGAGTGGCGGGATGAATTTAACGATATTCATGCCGTGCCCTGCTACTTGGGACAGAATACGATGCCTTGCAAATAAAGGCACTGTAATGAGTTGAGAAAATAGTCCTTTATTAGCAGCCTCCAAGACTTTCCAAGACATTCTGAGCGATAAGCTTTTGGGTTCTGTAAATTCAAGCGCGATCATCATGCCTTTACCCCGAATCTCTTTGACGCATTCGTATTGTTGGACGAGAGGTTGTAGCGCAGCGAGCAGGATTCTGCCAGATTGTGCGGATTTGTCGATTAGGTTTTCCGATTCTAAAACATCTAAGGTAGCTAACCCCGCCGCCATCGCGAGGTTATTCTTTCCAAACGTACTACCATGTATCACGGCGCGATCCATGCGATTGAACACGCGATCAAAAATCCAATTTTTACAAACGAGCGCACCAATGGGTACAAACCCCCCCGAAAGTGCTTTTGCCATACAAATGATATCTGGAGTGATAGACCAATGGTCGATCGCCCACCATTTTCCAGTTCTGCCTAATCCGGTTTGAACTTCATCGGCAATGAATAATGCACCATAGTGACGAACGAGCTCTGCTGCCTTGGGTAGATAATCATCGGCGGGGATCCATACACCGTGACCTTGGATCGGTTCTGTAATGAAAGCAGCGACATCTCTTTGAGAAAGCGCTTCTTCGAGCGCGGATAAATCACCGAAGGGTATTTCAATAAAATCAGGAACTAAGGGACCGAATCCCTCTTTGTAATGGGTATCGCCCGTTGCTGAGAGTGAACCAAGACTTAGTCCATGATACCCACCGCGACAGTAGATGATCTTCGGTTTTCCAGTCGCGTAACGGCTAAATTTAATTGCGGCCTCAATGGTTTCAGTCCCTGAATTAGCAAAGAAAACACGGTCTAATCCTTTTGGACTAAGGGATACCAGTTTCTCAGCCAGCAATCCTGATAGAATCGAGACATCGAGTTGCACGAGATTCGGTAAATCAATACTTAATACATCTTGTAACGCTTGTACAATAACCGGGTGATTACGACCTAACGCAAAAACACCGAAACCACTGAGCAAATCGAGGTAGCGATTGTCTTTTTCATCATATAAATAGGCACCTTCGGCTTTAACATAATGTCGATCAAACCCGATTGTTTTGAGCACTTTTACCATTTGGCTATTGAGATAGCGGTCGTGGAGTGAAAAATTCTCTTTGTAACGTTCTTGGATGATCTTTTGGATGTTCATAGACTAAATGGCCAAATATGTGGTTTCAGGTTATAAGTGCTGATGATTGTGAGCGATTGAGCAACGGTGAAATAGGAATTTGTAATTAAACTTAGTACACATCAGCTAATAGGGTATTTAAAGCAAAGCGATAGAGTAACAGCAATTGAGAGATACAACCTAGATTAGTCTATGCAGATATTGATTACAAAGTGTCACAATTGTCGTGGAAATTTTCAAAGCATTATTATGGTGTCTCCCTAAGACTGTCAATAGCTAAGAAAATGTTTTACGTACTGCGCTTTTCTCGAATTCACCAATCATTTGATTGCTCAGGGCAGGCAGTTTTAATGCTGTGATTAAAATCGAGATCGATCTGGGTTTAAATTTTTTCAATTTCAAGTGATCAAAGTATTATTTGTGTGATCAAAATTAATGGATGCTGGAGAATGAATTTAGTTCTACTTTCGATAAAAATGTTGCGTCGCGATTGGCGCGCAGGTGAATTACGTATCCTGGCGTTAGCGCTAATTATTGCGGTCAGTAGCATTACCACGGTAGGTTTTTTTGCTGATCGTGTGCAGCTAGCACTTGCTCAAGAAAGTAATCGTCTTTTAGGTGCTGACTTGGTTGTAACCAGTGATCGACCCATTCCAATCGAATTTACGACTCAGGCCGAGAGTTTTCACCTAAAAATCGTAAATTTAATTCGTTTTCCGAGCATGGTGAGTAAAGGTGATCATAACCTACTCGCTGAGATCAGAGCGGTTTCACCAGGGTATCCATTGCGTGGGGAATTAAAAATCATGGATCGCCCGAATGAAAGCGCAATGGAGGAGCATAGCTATCTGGCAGAAGGTATTCCAGCTCAAGGTACGATTTGGATTGATGATAAATTACTTTTAGGGTTGAAAACTGCGCTGAGTGAGAAATTAGAAGTAGGTATCGCTGAGATGGCTGTAACATCGATCATTGCCCGTGAACCTGATCATTCAGTCGGATTTATCAATATGGGTCCCAGATTATTGATGAATATTGCAGATTTGGCTGGAACTCAGTTGATTCAACCGGGAAGTCGAGTTAGTTATCAATTGCTCGTGGCAGGTAAAGAAAGTGATGTCACACAGTTTAGAGATTGGGCGCAACCCAAGTTGGTTCAAGGCCAACGTGTAGAGGGCATTCGCGATGCTCGACCTGAGATACGTGCTGCCCCAGAGCGAGCCGAGAAATTTCTTAGTCTTGCTGCCTTGGTGAGTGTAATTGTTGCCGCAGCAGCGATTGCTTTGTCTTCTCGCCGCTTTATTCAGCGCCACTTAGATGGGTGCGCTGTAATGCGCTGTTTAGGGGCCAGTCAATCAACTTTATTTAGCCTTTATTTTTACCATTTGGTATTGTTTGGTCTGATTGCAAGTACGATCGGGTGTGTTCTTGGATTGATCGCGCAAGCATTTTTATCAAATTGGATGGCCGAGCTGGTTAATTCAACGCTCCCATGGCCAAGCAGTGATCCCGCTATTTATGGATTAATCATGGGAATCGTGCTGCTGTTGGGTTTCTCGCTACCGCCGTTACTCAATTTGAAAAGTGTACCTGCATTGCGAGTTATTCGTCGCGATATGGGTAGCGTCAATTTACATAGTTTGACCGGCTATAGCTTGGGATTATTGGTATTAGCGCTTTTGTTCATTTGGGAAGCAGGGGACTTGCGTCTGGGGTTGATGGTAGTGCTCGGTTTTATCGGTGCGATAGCGGTTTTTAGTTTGCTGGGTTGGTTATTGATTCAATTGTTATTGCTTGTTCGGCGACACAATGCCAATGCTTGGGGTTATGGACTCGCTAACATTCGAAGACGGATTGTGACGAGTGTTGTGCAAGCAATTGCATTGGGGCTGGGCTTAATGGCGATGCTCGTATTGACGGTGTTGCAAAATGACCTATTAAAAGATTGGCAGTTGAGTCTTCCGCCTGAAACTCCTAATCGTTTCTTGCTCAATATTCAAACCGATCAATTGGCGTCATTAGCTAAATTTTTTGAGCAGCATGAAATGCCAGAACCGAATTGGTTTCCCATGGTGAGGGGGCGTTTGACAGCAATTAATGGGTATCCGGTTCAGGTTGAAAAGTATAAAGATATTCGTAAGAAGCAACTGCTGAATCGTGAATTTAATCTTTCATGGTCGAATGAGCTACAGTCTGATAACGAGATTACTGACGGGCGCTGGTGGTCTGAGAATCAGCCGATGACTGAGAGTGAAATATCGCTGGAAGAGGAAATCGCTCGAATCATTGGAGTGAACATTGGTGATCATTTGACTTTTAATATCGCAGACCAGTTGTTCGAAGCAACCATTACGAATCTACGTAAGGTAGATTGGGATACATTCCGTGTCAATTTTTTTGCGATTGCGCGACCCGGTTACTTAGAGAATTACCCAACCTATTATGTAACCAGCTTTCATTTGCCTGCTGACAAAAGCAAAATTCTTCATGAATTAATTAGAGAATATCCAAATTTACTTATTATTGATGTAGCGTCAGTAATTGAACAAGTACAAAAAATGATTTTTCAAGTATCGAGAGCGATTGAATTTGTGTTTGTTTTTACATTACTGGCTGGATTTGTGGTTCTTTATGCAGCGATCGTTGCGACCCAAGATGAACGCGTTTACGAAGCAGCTATTTTCCGTACTTTAGGGGCAAGGCGTAATCAGCTAGTTCGAGCTTGGGCAAGTGAATTTATGATACTGGGTGCCTTAGTGGGTATTTTTGCTTCAGCAGGAGCGACGGTATTAGGTTATACGATCGGTAAGTATGCACTACATATTACTTATAGCTTTAATCCTTGGATTTGGATCATCGGATTATTAATTGGTATGGTTGGCGTGATGGTTGCGGGATTGATTGGGACGCGGTTTACGCTTGCACAGCCACCATTGCTGACATTGAGAAGGTTAGGTTAATAACCCCCCAGCCATCAAACGATGCTTGATGGCTGGTTATCATCAATGAATTGATAGGTTATTTTTTAACGAAACTGCCATTTTCCTTAACCCAAAATTCTCCTGTTACGGCATCAGTGATTGTTGTTGCATCGGTTGAGAAACAATCTGGAACAACCTGACTGGTATAGGTTCCAGCTGTTGATAACGTGATTGGCGGACTTACGGTAATTCCATCAATCGCCCCAATGAGATCAGAAAGTTGCGCGGTAATATCAAAGCAAAGGTCCGAATTTACAATGATATTGGTGTTTTCATTGGGCGCATTTCGAGTGCAATGTTTGGCATTTGAAGAGGTGCTAATTAGGCTCAGAAATGGATCCAATAGGCCTGGAATCGAAGCAGTAATTCCTGAAATATTAGAGCGAGTTACCGTATTTGTGCTGAGGATGGATACTCCAGTTGGTGTCGTCTGCTTAGGAATAGGACATAAATTGGTTGCATTTTGATCAGGGGCAGTAACGCATTGGCCGTTAGATGTGACCGTAATGACATTACCACTTTGGCTATAGGTAATACCGGGAATGGTGTTTGTCGTATCACAACTCGCGATATTTCCATTACCGCCTGAATTATTAATTTGAGCGATGAGACTCGATAAAGAATCGATCAGTGTAGGGTTACTTCCCCATGGGCCTCCTAGCGTATAAACATTGATATCGTCTTTATTGACGCCGGCGTAGATTCCGGTTTCAGGGTAGAAGCGGTATAGCCAGGGTTCGGTGCTATGTGTTGCCTGCTTGCTTGGAAAAAAATGAGGGAAGGTCTTTTCAGCCCAGTTTAATAAGGTTTCTGTATCACTGGCAGTATCAGCCAGCGCGGTATAGCTGCTACTGAGTAGACTAATTGCACAAAAAGATAACACGAGTCGTTTTGCTTGGTATTTCATATTAAGTTCTCCGTTTAGCTGTGACAGGTTAATTAATCGCGATTTGATTCTAATAGAAAAAATATCGACCATATTCGCATTTACCTAAAAATAGCAAGTGCACGAGTTAAGTGGTTAAAACAATATATTTCCAACATTTACTGTATAAAATAGCAAATACGATTAAATTCTGTTGAATGATAAGAAAAGTAGTGCTACTAATCGCTTATTTGCGGAGATTAAAATGACAGATCATATTGAAATTCGTGACGCAATCATCAATGCAGCGGTTACACTTGCCGCACAAAAATCATGGGAAGCAGTACGATTATATGATGTGGCGAGAGATTTAAATCTGACGCTGGATCAGATCCACCGCTATTTTCGTGAAAAAGAAGATGTCGCATGACGCATGCTTTGGCTTACATTTACCGCGGCCGATTTGCTTGGAAACTTTTCTATATACCCGCTTGTTTAGGGATAGCGATACACATTTTGGGGGATTGGATTACCGCTTATGGTTTGATGGTATTTGCACCGTTGAGCACAGAACGCTTTTTTATTCTGCTAGCGTTTGTCTTGATCCTTGGATAACTGGGATAATTATTGTAGGTCTTGTCACGAGCAAAGTGTATCCGCGTCAAACCTTTATCTCTGCCTGCAATATTGTTGTGCCTAGCGCTATATGGATTATTGTTGATAGACAAGCACGATCAAGCGGTAAAAATAGGAAGGGAATATGTCAGAAATCACTTGGTTCCAGATGCTTCAGTTGCAGTATTACCGTAACCTTTTTCACCTTTTAATTGGAAAATAATTGTTATTGACGATGAGAAATATCATGTGTTGATGGCGAGACTCTCAGATCAATCGGTATTTATCCCTGATGTGGGTTTGCTTTCAAGAATGGCGAATGCTTATGCTCCCCCTTTCAACTGCACATTGGCAATAAATTAATCACTATGGTGATGTTTCGGAACATGCAAAGCTCGCTCGTGAGGCTTGGTTCGATCGAATTTTTGATGATTTTCGATAATTTGCGGTATTTCCACAATTCGATAAAATGGAGATGTACGGATCAATTATCTGTGTATGGTTTTTTGATTTGCGCTTTCAATTTCCGCTATTGCTACCTTCATTTTGCTACGGTGCTTGTCGGGACAAAATGAGTTCAACTTGGACCTTAGAACGCCATCGAGGCATATTCTGGATTGATTAGATACCTTCTTAAGCTGACTGAATCACACCGTAAAAGGAATAATATGATCGATAAATCTACGATCAAGATACTGATTCTTGATGATGAACCCTTTATGCTGAAATTATTGGCTCGTATGTTAGCCAATCAAGGGTTTATCCACGTGGTTTGCTGTGATAATGGAAAGGACGCCTTAGCACAACTCAATGTTGAATCGACACGACCTGATTTGATTTTATTAGATCTCAACATGCCGGGAATGGACGGTATTGAATTCATCCGGCATCTCGTTGAATGTCAGTTTACCGGTAGTTTAATTCTCGTTAGCGGTGAAGACGAAAGAATGCTGAAAACGACCGAACGGCTCGTGCAAGCGCATAAAATTACTGTGCTCGGTTATTTGCAAAAGCCTGTTAAATCCGATGCGTTACTCGCAATGCTAGCGCAGTGGTCGCCGCCCTCAGAAGCTGTTCCGGTTAAACCAAGAAAAACCTATAGCTCAGACGACATTAGATCGGCTATTGCGAGGTGTGAATTGGTTAATTATTATCAACCAAAGGTTTCAGTTGCTACAGGGGCAGTGATTGGAGTGGAAACACTCGTGCGTTGGCAACATGCTACGGATGGTTTGATTTTTCCTAATCAATTTATCACTGTGGCTGAATCGAGTGGATTGATTGATGAGTTAACTCGGTTGGTTTTAATAAATGCGTTTAACCAAGCCAAGCTATGGCAGCAGTCTGGGTTGGATTTTCGTGTGGCCGTAAATGTATCAATGGATAATTTGGCGTCGCTAGATTTCCAGGATCTTGTTGTAGACCTAGCTACCCAAGTTGGTATTCCTCCACATAAAATTGTATTGGAAGTTACTGAGAGCCAATTGATGCGTGACATGAGGGTATCACTTGAGATATTAACCCGTTTGCGTTTGAAGCGATTTCATTTGTCGATTGATGACTTTGGAACCGGTCATTCCTCACTCTCACAGTTGCGTGATATTCCTTTCGATGAGCTCAAGATCGATCAAGGATTTGTTCATCAGGCATGGAAAGATGACACTTTGCGCGTGATTTATGATGCAAGTCTGGCTTTAGCCAAGCAACTCAATATGGAGGCAGTTGCGGAGGGAGTTGAAGATCGACAAGACTGGGATTTTCTGCGGCAAACCGGTTGTGATCTTGCACAGGGCAATTTCATTTCAAAACCTCTATTGGCTTTAGAATTTGAAGATTGGATCGAATATTGGCAACAACGTATAAAAAACGATTTGTTGGTAGACAACAGAGGTTAGTAATGCGATTTACTGAGCAAAGCCTCATGATGCTTTAGATGATCTTCAATGAATGTGCTAATAAAATAATAGCTGTGATCATAACCTTCATGGCGTCTCAGGATAAGTGGTTGTTTGGCTGATTGGCAGGTTGCTTCAAAGCGATCAATATTGAGCTGTGTGGCGAGAAAAGGATCATCAAGACCTTGATCAATCAATAGTGTAGGGAGCTTATGACCGGCTGCAATTAAAGCATTAGCGTCATGCTGAGACCAATTCTCATTTTTTTCTCCAAAATAATGACTAAAGGCTTTCTGACCCCATGGACAAAGTGAGGGTGCTGCGATAGGTGCAAATGCGGAAACGGACTGATATAGCTTAGGATTGCGTAATGCAAGAATCAAGGCACCGTGCCCTCCCATCGAATGACCAAAAATACCGATGCGAGTGGGATCGGCTGGAAAATATTTAAGTATTAGTTGATATAGTTCTTTTGTTACATAGCCTTCCATGTGAAAGAATTTAAACCATGGTTCCAAGCAAGCATCTAAGTAAAATCCTGCGCCTGAGCCAATTTCCCAATCATCTGCTTCGCCAGCAATTCCAGTTTGGCGTGGGCTGGTATCCATACTCACAAGCATGTATCCATAGTCCGCGGCCAGTCGTTGCGCGCCTGCTTTGATCATAAAAGTTTCTTCCGTGCAAGTAAGCCCAGCTAGGAAGTAAAGAACAGGAACTGGATTCACGTTTGCTTGGGGAGGTTGGTAGACCGGAGAATCGCATGGGTAACCCGCCGAGTGAATTAGCCTGGTGTTGATAAAATCCTTGTATGCCACCAAAGCAACGATGTGTACTGCGAATTTCAAAAGGAAGAGTCATCAAGATTAACTTTTTATTTTTTTATTTCGCATCAGGCACAAGAAATCGCATGCCATATGTGCTGCTGCAAGTGCAGTCACGCTACTATGATCATACGCAGGAGAAACTTCAACAATATCCATACCGATAATATTCAATGACCCTAAGCCACGAATAATTCTCAGTGCTTGATCAGTTGTTAGCCCACCGGGTACGGGTGTGCCAGTGCCCGGTGCAAAGGCAGGATCAAGGCAATCAATATCAAAGCTAACATAGACAGGGCTGGTGCCAATAATTTTTAAGATTTGTTTAATGGTGGTGCTAATGCCGTGATCATGCACCCAAGGTGCGTCGATAATATTCATGCCTAAAAAATTATCATTCCAGGTGCGAATTCCAACCTGAGCTGAAATACTTGGATTGATTAAGTTCTCTTTGATCGCTTTATAAAACATGGTGCCATGATCGAGGCTTTCTGGCCCGTTGTCGGGCCAAGTATCACAGTGTGCATCAAAATGAAGTAAAGCGAGTGGCTCACCATATTTTTCTTTATGTGCAATCAACAATGGGTATGAAATGTAGTGATCGCCTCCGAATGTAAGCATTTTGGCATTGGCTGATAAAATATGCTGAGCGTGCGCTACGATGGTTGATTTGATTGTCAGTGGATTATGGGCATCGAACCAACAATCTCCATAATCGATGACCGCAAGCGCATCAAATGGATCAAATCCCCAAGGATAGGGATGCAATTCAACCAGTTGTACACTAGCGGCTCGGATAGCCTGTGGTCCGAATCGTGTCCCCGGGCGGTAAGTCGTGGCAAGATCTAAAGGGATTCCTGAAACGATGATATCGGCGCCCGTTAAATCACGAGTATATTTTCGGCGCAGAAAAGACAAGACGCCTGCATAGGCGTTCTCGATCGAACTCCCGTAGAGTCCTTGGCGACGAATTGCACCATCCCCTCTGATTTTATTAGTCATTATTGAATCGAATGTGAAAATTGCCTGCTATTTTATTAATAGATGACGACAGAGCGAATCGATTGGCCAGTTTTTATCAATTGAAAGCCTTCATTGATATTATCAAGACTGAGGGTATGCGTAATGAGCGGGTCAATTTTGATTTTGCCTTCCATGTACCAATCGACGATTTTAGGCACATCAGTTCGTCCTCGCGCGCCACCGAAAGCAGATCCTTCCCATTTTCTACCTGTTACCAATTGGAATGGGCGAGTACTAATTTCAGCGCCTGCTTCAGCAACACCAATGATAATGCTGCGTCCCCAGCCTTTGTGGGTACACTCCAGCGCTTGACGCATCACTTTAGTGTTACCAATACATTCAAAACTAAAATCGACGCCTCCATCAGTGAGTTGTATGAGGGTGTCGACAACATTTTCACTGTCATTGGGATTAATGAAATGCGTCATTCCAAATTCTCTGGCCATAGTTTCCCGAGTTGGATTGATATCGATACCGATAATTTTATCTGCACCAACCATCTTAGCGCCTTGTATAACATTTAAACCAATTCCACCTAAACCAAATACTGCAATGTTTGCCCCCGCTTCTACTTTTGCGGTAAACACCACGGCGCCGATTCCTGTGGTAACGCCACAACCGATATAACATACTTTGTCAAAGGGAGCATCTTTTCGGATTCTTGCCAGCGCTATTTCGGGGACTACGATATAGTTTGAGAACGTAGATGTTCCCATATAGTGTAGGATGCGTTGACCATTCAATGAAAATCGCGAGGTAGCATCTGGCATTAAACCCCTTCCTTGTGTACCCCGAATTGCCTGACATAAGTTGGTTTTTCTAGATAAGCAAAATTTACACTCACGACATTCAGGTGTGTAAAGTGGAATAACATGGTCGCCGACTTGAAGTGATTTAACATTAGGGCCTTTTTCAACAACGATACCCGCTCCTTCATGGCCAAGTATCGTAGGAAATAAGCCTTCAGGGTCTGCACCGGATAATGTGTAATAATCGGTATGGCAAATGCCGGTAGCTTTTATTTCAACTAGTACCTCACCAGCTTGGGGCGACATTAAGTCAACTTCTTCAATCGTCAGTGGTTTTCCTGCTTGCCAAGCAATCGCAGCGCGGGTTTTCATAACGAGTGGTTCCTTTTTGGTTAAATCATGTTAAATGAGATGGAATAGCCTAGATTTGCATCATCGTTAGATAATAATACCAAATAACTTACCCGTAATGGCGGTAACAAGCATAGCTAATGCACCCCAGAAGGTGACGCGAAAGCTACCTATAGCGATATTTGCGCCACCCAGATATGCGGCTAAAGCACCAAGGCACGCAAGTGAGAATATGGATAAGCCACAAACTACGATGATAATGAATGGTTCGGGGGCGATAAGTGTGGCAACAAGGGGCATTGATGCGCCGAGTGTAAACATAGCAGCCGATGTTATTGCAGCTTGGATGGGTTTGGCACCTAGATGGGCTTGAATGCCGAGCTCATCGCGTAGATGGGTGCCGAGCGCGTCATGTGACATCAATTGTTCAGCAACTTGCTGCGCTAATTCAGACGTCAATCCGCGTTGAATATAAATAGTTTTTAGTTCTTGAAATTCAAATTCTAAATCATCATCAAGGTGGCGTTGTTCTAGGATAATATCTGCTTGCTCTGTATCAGCTTGAGAGCTCACTGAAACATATTCTCCTGCGGCCATTGACATGGCGCCTGCAACTAAACCTGCGACACCTGCTAGCAAGATAGATTCTTGACTGGTATGGGCTGCAGCTACTCCAATTATGAGGCTTGCAATAGAGACAATGCCGTCATTCGCACCAAGGACTGCGGCGCGTAACCAACCTGTTCGATGAGAGCGATGATTCTCAGTATGACTCATGGCATGTGTAACACAATGAATTTAGGCTGATTTTAAATCAAGATAGTAATGGTTCAATGTTCTTTCAACAAATTCAACTAAATTTTGTTTGGTTAATGCATGATCTTTAAGCGGTGATTCGATTGGGCATTGGATAATATTGACCAGCATTCCAAATGCGCTAGTGTCCAATGTTATTGGAAGATTTCCACAAAAGAAAGCTTTGTTGCCTAAAAAGGTCGACAGCACATCGATATCTTGATTGCCACGGGCAAAAATTTCTGAGGGCGTGTATCGACCAATACCGTGACCATAGATTTGTTGTTTAATTTTACGGCGATAATAGGCTGCGATGAAATTACGAATTAATGGAGAAATGCTTCCAAAAATAGCTTCTTTATTGATTCTCCAGTTGGCTTCGGTATATTGCCAGCGTGAGAATAAGGTAATCCAAAATAAATTTTCTTCAATGAGCCGTTGTATCACTATAGAGATAGATTGCTCCAAAGAATTGAGAGATTGATCTAGATCTTGGTAATGGCGTTTTAGATGAGTAATAATAAAAGCAGAATCGCCGAATGAGGGATTGCCATCTTCAATGTACGGCAGCTTTCCTTTCGGTGCGGTAGACGGTAGCGTTGCCTTAACTCCATAAGGGATATTGATCGTTCGGAGATAGGTTTCGACTTTGCAACAAAAGCAACTCAGGTTAGGAATTCCCCAGATACAATTAAATTGATAAAGTTTGATCATGATAAGTAGCTTCAGGCTTCCAAACCCAACAATATATCCTCTATTTACATCAGATATGTATAGTTTGATTTAGGCTGACAGTCTTTATCTGCTAACCCAGGGTTGTGATATTTTTCGATCTTTCTCCTTAACAAATCTTGAATGTATATCGAATGGTTATATAAAGTTTTATAAACCGTTTGGCGCCACTTTTTTCTACTAAATTTTGGCAATAGAGGTGCAGTAAACTCGAAAAAGTAATATTTATATTTCTATGATTTTCTTATAGTTTTTATAAATCCATAGTAATGAGGTGGAAAAACTACTTGACTAAAGTGGATAAGGTGACTAGCCTGTAGGGTGTAGCCAGAATGAGGTTAGGAAGTATTTTTTCTGGAACAAAAAAGAGAGTAGTTTAGTCGAAAGGAATGCAAAGGCCTTAAAGTAGTTGTGGTTATGGCTGATGTGTAGGTGATACCATTTAGGATCTTGAAATTCTGAGGAAATTTGGGACGAGGGATTGTAAGTAGTATTACTGTTTCAAACTAAAATGTAATAAACAGGAGGAAATTAAATGGCAACTACAATGGGAACGAGCAGCGCAGCGTCAAGCACCCGTGGCTATGACATGTCGTTGTGGTACGATTCAAAATGGTATAAATATGGGATGTTAACGATGTTGTTGGTAGCGATCTTCTGGATCTGGTATCAACGTACATTTGCATACTCTCATGGTATGGATTCGATGGAACCTGCGTTTGATAAGGTATGGATGGGATTGTAGCGTGTACACATGACAGTTATGCCTTTATTTGCATTGATTACCTGGGGTTGGATTTTAAAAACCGGTGATACAAAAGAACAGTTAGATACGTTAGATCCTAAATTAGAAGTCAAACGTTATTTTTACTGGATGATGTGGCTAGGTGTATACCTCTTCGGCGTATACTGGGGCGGTAGTTTCTTCACTGAACAAGATGCATCATGGCACCAAGTAATTATTCGTGATACCAGTTTCACACCAAGTCATGTGGTTGTGTTCTATGGTTCATTCCCGATGTACATTGTATGCGGTGTTGCATCATACCTGTATGCGATGACACGTTTGCCTTTGTATAGCAGAGGATTTCATTCCCGCTCGTTATGGCGATTGCAGGACCATTAATGATTCTGCCGAACGTTGGATTGAACGAATGGGGTCATGCTTTCTGGTTTTATGGAAGAGCTCTTTAGCGCGCCATTACACTGGGGATTTGTGATTCTGGGTTGGTCTGGATTATTCTCAGGCGGTATTGCTGCTCAGATCATAACCCGCTACTCGAATTTAACAGACGTAATCTGGAATAACCAAAGTAAAGAAATCCTGAATAACAGAATAGTACCTTAATCGACTAAGGTTATAGACGATTTCCCGTTTCCTACCGATTGGTAGGAAACGGGAATGCTGACTGAAGGCAAGGCTATCGAATTAATATTAGTAGTTGAGTTAAAGTTGTGTATGTAACCAATAGAGAAAGAGGGGCCGTCATGTTAAATTCAAATTACAAGCTACAAAAGGGGAGGGAGTTGTTTATGAGTGAAAGTATAATATGGGTGTTATTAGCGATACCCGTTTTGTTTCTGTTTGTGCCACTGTTATCAAAACCGGAAGGTTTTTTGACGAGCACGTTCCAAACAAATGAAATTTTGAAAGCGGCTAAAATGCCGCCAGAAGCGATCCACATGTCACGGTCAATAGATTTAATCTATTTTCCGATTTTATGTATATTGCTGGTAGGTACCTATCACATGCATTTTATGTTGTTGGCAGGTGACTGGGACTTCTGGCTTGACTGGAAAGATCGTCAATGGTGGCCAGTAGTTACACCGATAGTTGGTATTACATACTGCTCTGCACTTATGTACTATCTATGGGTTAACTATCGTCAACCGTTCGGTGCAACCTTATGTATCGTGTGCTTATTAGTTGGTGAATGGCTCACGCGCTACTGGGGTTTTCTACTGGTGGTCACACTATCCAATTAACTTTGTAATTTTTCTTCTATGTTAAAGGTAAGAGAGGTCGTATCGTAGAAAGAGATGACGTTACGGCATTTGGTGAAGAAGGTTTCGCACAGGGGATCAAGTAATGAATATAAAAAATCTATACAAACGTAGTGTATTAGGGTTGTATGGCGTAGCCTATGCGGCCGCAACACTAGCAATGACATTAGTTGTTGACATTGCTCAGTATCTGCTCATGGTGAACGTTCACAAGAGCCGTTCTTAAGGATGCGTACGGTTCAATGGTACGACATGAAATGGGGACCGGAAGTTACCAAAGTTAACGATTTTGCTTCGATTACAGGTAAATTCCACTTAGCAGAAGACTGGCCACGTGCTGCATCTAAACCAGAACGTGCGTTTTTAACGTTGGTAGTCCAAGCCCGGTATATGTTCGCTTGAGTACCACAATTAATGGCGCACCATGGTTTATTGCAGGCCCATTACAAATTGGCCGTGACTATGAATTCAAAGCGAATCTAAAAGCGAGAATTCCAGGTCGTCATCATATGCACTCGATGTTGAGCGTACATGGTGCGGGTCCGATTGCAGGTCCAGGTGCATGGATGAACATTACAGGTAGCTGGGACGATTTTACTAACCCACTCAAATTATTGACGGGTGAAACGATTGATTCTGAATCTTTCAACTTTGACAATAGTATGACATGGCACCTTATTTGGATGACCATGGCGTGTGTTTGGATTGGTATCTTTGTTGCGTCCAATGTTCTTACCACGTGCGCGTGTTTAGCAGCATATGGTGATGATCTTCTGTTAGATCCGGTGGACAAGAAGCTTGCTTGGGTAATGGCGATTCTAACCTGTGCGTTAGTATGGGGTAGCTATCGTTATACAGAAAACAAGCATCCGTACACGGTACCTATTCAAGCGGGTGAATCGAAAGTAGATCCGTTGCCAGTTGCACCGAATCCAGTTGCAATTGTAGTAACATATGCTAACTATGACGTACCTGGACGTGCACTACGTGTAACCCTGGAAGTGACCAACAATGGTGATAGCGCAGTTAAGTTTGGTGAGTTCACGACAGCGGGTATTCGTTTTATCAACGCGTTTGGCCGTCAATATCTTGACTCAGGCTATCCTCGTGAGTTGATCGCGGTTGGATTGACATTCGATGACGAAACTCCTGTACAACCAGGTGAAACCAAAACGATCAAAATGGAAGCAAAAGATGCGTTATGGGAAATTCAACGTTTGATGGCGTTGTTGGGTGACCCAGAAAGCCGTTTTGGTGGATTGTTGATGTCATGGGATGAAGATGGAAACCGTCATATCAATAGTATTGCTGGACCGGTTATCCCAGTATTTACCAAGCTATAATTAGTAGCTGAAGTAAAAAAAAAAAGACAAAACCGGCGCATCGCTCTGTCAAAAGGCAGAGATGTGCCGGTTTTTTATAGGCAGATGAATTTTAATAGATAAATAGGAGAGCATGTCGTGATAAAACAAATGACAACGGCAGCGGTTATGGCCTTGGTTCTTATTGCGATGCTTTATACCCCTAGTGAAGCGCTAGCCCATGGAAAGGTCTCACTCGAAGAAGATAGCTGTATGCGCCAGATAGGTGAGAACATGATTCACTTAAGCACGTACCAGCCGCAATATGACGAAGCGGGGCATTACTGCACTGAAATACCCCAGGCAGGGGACACATATTTAGTTGTAGATTTAATCGATGCAGCACTACGTAATATGCCCGTATCGATCAAAGTTGTGAAGGGTAGCGACAAAGAAGGTGAAACGATAACACAACTACAGGCCAATTATTATCCCGATGGAGTGATAAGTGGAATAAGTAAATTAGAGAAAGGGCCGTATTTAGTCCATGTAACCGCAGAAGGAATACCGCCATTACACTTTCACTATAAATTACGTGTGGAAATGATTGATTACTCTAAGGTGATACGCGCTTCGATAGCGCCGACGATGGCGTTAATCATATTAATATGGATAATTTACAAAGTGATTCGATCACAGCGTGTGCGTAACTGGCTGGCCTCACGCCGCTAAGGGATTAAAGCAAGTATTCTAGGGAATAAAATAATCATATAATAAAAAGATTTACAGATGACCGAAGAGGATAGAGCATGATTCAAAAGTTGAAGAAATTAAGTAGCAAGTTTGGAGTGATTGCGATAGTAGGATTACTGTATTCGATGCAAATTCAAGCGCATGGTGGGCTATCGCTAGCCGATGACCTGTGTAAGCTAACGATAGGGCCATACACCATGCACTTTACGGGATATCAACCAGAAAGCTCGCAAGAGCAAGAATTCTGTGAAGACATACCGGTGACAGGAAGAACTGTCGTGGCGCTAGATTATATCAATGAAGAACTACGACCGATGACAACTGAAGTTAGAGTTATTCGAGATGTAGGTAGCGAAGAAAATATCGATTCAATTACGGTGTTTCATATACCACCCAAAGTATACTCGAATGGATCAGTGACACTTGAGCATAATTTTCCGGAGCCGGGGAAGTTTGTAGGGCTGGTGACGATAAAAGGGGAGAAAGATATATGTATCACGGTTTCCGTTTGCGGTAGGGACTGGGGGTAAATCAAATCTGCCTTATATCTTAGGTGCGCTGGCAATCGCTGCCGGTATCGCTTTCTTCTTCCTTAAATCTAATAAAAAAGCGTAAGAATTAATTTACTATTTTGTATTTGGTAAAAAAGCTAACCGTTAGGTAATTCGGAATACGCATCAATAGTTGTGTTCTGAATTATCCTAAATAGTTTCTTTATATTATTTCCCCTGCTTATTCACGTACTTCAACTGCATTAGTTACTCAGCTGATCGTGGTGGAACCTTAATCCACTCTGTTTGGCATTCTTTAATATTTGGGTAGTAACCTGCTGGAGTTTCACAATAATACCAATATTTATTTTCTGGAATGATGGTTGGTCTTGACTGCTGAATATAAACAGGCGGTGTTGCCGATGGACTAATTAAAGGGGGATAGTAAATTGGTGATCGATACTGAGAATAAAAAAAAGGATCGCCGTATGGATAATATAAAGGAGGGGCGCCATAATAGCGATAAGAAGGATTAAGATAGTATCCATAATAGCTACGATATCCGTAGGCGTCGGTGGCGTAGCCTAAACCATAGCTCCAAGGCACAAATGTGAAAGAGCGACTATGAAACGTTCGGTGTGCTTCAGCTAGTTTTGTATTTGTAAGTGTGTAAAAGGCGATAAAGGAAAAAAATAACCAAACAATTGGCGCTTTGACCATTCGTTTTCTCATATTAAATTATGAACTACATAATAATTTTTATAGATTGGATAGTTGAGTATTAGTTGTAGTTCAATTGAATCATTGTTAACCCATTTACTTTTTTAATCTTACATAGAGGACTGGAAGACCAGTCCTGCGTGTTCTCGCATTTTGTGAAAATGAATGGAAGGCCAGTTTTCTTTTGCAACGCTTAATTCGGCCTCAAATGATGCGAGGAAAGTTGGAGCATCAACAGCATCATATGCAATACGATGTGAATTCGAATCGATAAAGCGTTGTAAGTCTTTTGGATTATCAGAAGTAATCCAGCGCGCTAATTGGTATTTTGCTGATGCAATACGGGCATCGACGCCATACTCATGCTGCAAACGATGAGTAACAACTTCAAATTGCAGATTACCTACTGCACCAAGCAATAAAGTACTACCGAGATGAGGGCGGAAAACTTGAATAGCGCCTTCCTCGCCGAGCTGAGTTAATCCTAATTTAAGCTGCTTAGTGCGCATTGGATCATTAATTTCAACAGTTTGAAATATTTCTGGCGCAAAAAAAGGTAGGCCCGTAAATTGAAGTATTTCTCCTTCAGTTAGGGTGTCTCCCAACTGAAGTGTCCCGTGATTAGGAATACCGATAATATCACCAGGATAAGCTGTTTCTAAAATCTCTCGACGTTGCGATAAGAAAGAAACAACCGTATTGGTTCGAATTTCTTTGTTATTACGCGCAACCTTGAGATTCATTCCCCGTTTAAATTCACCTGAACAAATTCGAATAAAGGCAATTCGATCTCGATGAGCAGGGTTCATATTGGCTTGAATTTTGAATACCACACCGGAAAATTTCTTTTCTTCAGGCAACACTGTGCGCTGCAATGCTTCACGAAGTCCGGGCGGAGGCGCGAGGCTAATTAGCGCATCTAATACTTCTCGAATACCAAAGTTATTAATTGCGGAACCAAAGAAAACAGGGGTTTGTTCACCAGCCAGAAAGCTGCTTTCATCAAATTGAGGAGACACACCCGAAATCAAATCAATTTCTTGCTTGGCCTCTAAGAATTCATTTCCAAAACGAGCGACCATTTGATCGTTATCAAGATTGTCAATAACTTCAGGCTCGACATCGACTCGATCTGCTCCCGGTTCGAATACTCTTACACATCGATTCTGTAAATCAAAAACACCATGAAACTGCTTTCCCATCCCGATAGGCCAGGTGAAAGGAACCGTATCCATACCCAATGTTTGTTCGATTTCATCGATTAGATCGAGTGGATTTCGTACTTCACGGTCCATTTTATTGATAAAAGTAAGAATGGGTGTATTACGCGCGCGACAGACTTCCAATAATCGTAAAGTTTGTGATTCAACGCCATTGGCCGCATCAATTACCATCAGCGCAGCGTCAACCGCAGTGAGTACGCGATAGGTATCTTCAGAAAAATCCTGGTGCCCCGGTGTATCCAATAAGTTGATTACGTGATCTTTATACTCCATTTGCATTACGGAGCTAGCTACCGAAATGCCTCGTTGTTTCTCAATTTCCATCCAATCTGAAGTTGCATAACGGCTTGCCTTGCGTGCTTTGACGCTACCAGCGATGTGAATGGCGCCTGCAAACATCAAAAGTTTTTCGGTCAGCGTGGTTTTACCAGCATCTGGATGGGAGATAATAGCAAAAGTGCGACGTCTTTTTACTTCCTGTTCAAGCATTGCAATAAATCCTAAAATTATTTGAGTTGTTATATGACTGCTTTTGACACGGGGTGTTCATAAAGATAGCAGTGAGTTGAATGGGTTTCTGAAAACGTCGTCATTTCGGGATATGATTGTTGACAAATTGCCATCGCTTTTGAACAACGAGGGTGGAAATAACAACCAGAGGGTGTATGATTTAAGGAGGGTAATTCACCTTTAAGTTCTATTTCTTCTTCGTCTAATTGGGGGTTGATAGTTGGTACTGCTGATAATAATGCCTGAGTGTATGGATGTTTAGCATCGTTTAACACTTCAGTCACCGTTCCTTTTTCTACTATTCTTCCCAGATACATAACAGCTACCTCATCCGCAAGATATTCAACGACAGATATATTATGTGTAATAAAAAGATAAGCTAGACCGAAATTACGCTGTAATTTGCTCAGTAGATTTAATATTTGAGCTTGGACCGATACATCAAGCGCGCTCGTAGGTTCATCACAGATCAATAACTTAGGGTTAACCGATAATGCTCTTGCAATTGCAATACGTTGACGCTGTCCACCTGAGAACTCGTGAGGATATCGCCATTTAGCTTCAGCAGGTAAATTTACTTGTTGAAGGAGCTCATCAATTCGAGCTTCAGTTGAACTTATGGGTATATTAGTCAATGATTCGGAACGATGAACCGTATCATATTTGTCAATTCCTAGAGCGTCCATCCCTTCTTTAAGAATCTCAAAAATGCGCATCTTAGGATTAAGTGACGAATAGGGATCTTGAAAAATAATTTGATAATCGGATCGTCCTTTGCGTAATTCCTGGGGAGATAATTTCGTTAACTCCATACCATTAAACTGAATGCTGCCTGCTGTCACCGGAATAAGTTGCAAAATACTTTTACCAACCGTTGTTTTACCACAACCCGATTCGCCAACCAAAGCAAGTGTTTTTCCTGAGGATATCGACAACGACACACCATCAACCGCTTTGACATAGCCTGATACCTGTTTCAAAAGACCGCTGTGGATAGGAAAATGAACTTTCAGATTTTGAACATCAAGTAATTTATCCAAAGGGGAATAGCGAGGTGGTTGAGTGATTTGAGCGACACTTACAGCCTGCTCAGAAACAGGGTGCTGAAGTTGATTGAAAAGATGGCATTTGACGGAGTGATCGGTATTAATTTCAACCCAGCTAGGCACGCTTTCGTAGCAAAGTGTTACAGCCTTATCACAACGTTCCGCAAAACGGCACCCTGAAAAGCTTTGCGATAGGGGGCACATTGCCGCGAATGACTGCAAGACCTCGCTGGCGTTTGCTTTTATCTGGTATCGCTGCAAATAATTTTTGTGAATACGGATGGAGTGGGTTAGAAAAAAAAGCTTCACGTTGTGCAGTTTCAATGATTTCACCCGCATACATGACAGCAACGCGATCAGCCATCTTTGCTACAACGCCGAGATCATGCGTAATTAACAGAATCGACATATGTGTATTTGTTTGTATTGCTTTCATCAGATTCAGAACTTGCGCCTGAATCGTTACATCAAGTGCTGTTGTGGGTTCATCCGCAATTAATAATTGTGGCTGCCCTGCTAATGCCATGGCAATCATCACACGCTGTTTCATTCCGCCTGAAAATTGGAATGGGTACTCAGATAGGCGGCGCTTGATATCGGAAATTCCGACTTGCTGTAACAGCTGCTGTATTCGCTGCTGTCTGGTTTGACTCGGTAAATCAAAGTGATGCTGGAGCACTTCATCTATCTGATCTGAAATAGTCATGACCGGATTCAGGCTGAGCATCGGTTCTTGAAATATCATACTAACTCGTTTTCCACGAATATTTCGCATCTCGGCCTCAGGTAATTGAAGCAAATCGAGATCATTTAATTTGATCTGACCATCGATGATCTGTCCCGATTCGGGTAATAGCCGCATAATAGAAAGCGCTGTCATTGATTTACCGCAACCAGATTCTCCAAGCAGTGCAAAGGTTTCACCTTTAAATATTGTCAGAGTAAGTCCATCAACCGCGCGTACAGGTTCGCTGTTGGTATGCAAAATTGTTGAGAGCTGGTTAATTTCTAGTAGCGGACTCATGTGCGGAAGGGTTCTTCTTCTGATTGACTGCAATCGTGTTATGAATTGTTGATGACTTTTCGGGTTGGGTAATTTTGAGTGATAATGTTCTAATGCGGGGATTGAAAGCATTTTGTACTGCATCAGCAAAAAGATTTGCACTCAATACCAATGTAAACATAAATCCAAATGCTGCGAGTAATGTCCACCATACCATAGGTTCCCGCGCCATTTCGAGTCGTGCTGCATTGATCATTGTGCCAAAGCTGATCATGGATGGATCTACTCCTACACCGACATAAGACAAAACTGCTTCTGCAAGAACTAGGCCACTAAAATCCATGACAATAGCAATTAGAACGATGTGAAATACATTCGGAAGGATATGGCGGCTAATGATACGCCAATGAGAAACCGCAAAGGCATGTGCTGCTTGAATGTATTCCATTTCTCTTAATTTTAGCGTTTCGCCTCGTAATAATCGGCATAGGCTAGTCCAACTGGTAATTCCTAAAATGATGCACAAAAATAACAAGCGCAAATCAGCTCGCGATAGAATGGTTTCGAATAAATCTGGGTGTGTTTCAATATAAACCTGCATCATGAGAACCGCAGCTGCGATAAGAAGTACACTCGGGATTGAGCTCAGCGTCGTGTAGGTATATTGAATCACATCATCAACCCAGCCCCGGAAATAGCCTGCCGCAATGCCTAGAAATAAGGCAAATGGCAGCATGATTAGCGTGGTTAGTGTGCCGATAACCAATCCAGTTCGTATACTCTTCAATGATAAATAGAGCACGTCTTGGCCTACTTTATCCGTACCTAGTACATGGTAATGGGTTGCAAGTGCGATAACAGCACCCGATAACACGATAATGATATTGAGCGTTATGAAAATAGCCCACCATGGCGTTTCAGTTTTACCACACCATAGCGCTTTGTGAAATTGCCAATAGCTTGTTTTATTCTGATACGCGAGTCGGGCGGTAATACTGAAGATTATGATGCTCCAGGCGAATAAACCCCATCCCGCACCGATAATACTTCGGGTAATAATATCTTGAATATGACTGGCTTCAGGATCTACTAGATGTGCGCCCCCATAAGCTAATCTAGCGAATTCCCTTACTTGGCCACCATCAGGTAATTCGATGGTTTCCTTGGCATAGAGATAGGTGGACAATGGTGCTGAATAGGTTTTCTCGACATTGTTGCGTAGCGGGGTTGCAATAACATCGAGTACGCTTAGTACCTCAACACTATATGTCTTAGTGTTTGCTTCATTGGAAGCAGATTCGATAGCAGGGCGGAAGTGGATAGTGTCTAAAATTCCAATTAACACAAAAAATGTGAGAATAGTAAATGCAGACATTCCACTAGCACTATGCGTGACTCTACGCCAGGGTGCTAATAGATGAGGGTGGTGCCGAATATAATTGCTAATTGTGATAACGATTCCAACTAGCAAATAAATGAATGCATCAGTCCAAAGAATTACTGGATCGATTGCCATATACTATTCTGCATGAATGATAAAAGAAAAAAGGTTATTGTAGTTTGAATTCATATCAGAAGTGTCATAGAAAGACTTAAAAAGTAATAAATTTGGTATGTAGAATTTACTGGCTAGAATTTTAGGCGGTAAGTCTGAGCGTCTACAAATCAATGTATACTAAATCCTTGCTATCCAGCGAAGATGCTTATCAGTTTTTTAATTCTAAATACTCCAATTCCAAACCTTCGATTTCTTGCAGCGATTTTCCAGCAATTCCTTGTAAATCTCCGTACATGCCAACAGTTGCTTCCATGACGTGCGTAATTTGTTCTTCGCGTTTTGCCCATTGTTTTAAAATTACTTTACGTTCTTTGTCCAGATCGGTTTGCATGGTGGTAAATGCTTCGACAATGGCTTCCACACGCTGGCGGAAACGTGGCCCCGTTAGATATTGATAAATAAGCTCAGTTTTAGTCTGCTGACCCTCGCTGACTTGTTTGACTTGTCTCATTTGCAACAGCATGTGTCGCAGGATAGTGGCTACCGGTAATGTGGCGCGAGGATGCACAACCCACACACCATCGATAATATCAAATGTCTCGATGCCTTTGGGTAATGCATGACTAATCAATACTGAGAGTTCAGCTTTAGCATTACGTTGATCATCGCGCAGTTTACTTAACCAGGATTCGCTCCAATTTTTGGTGCGCTTCGATTCCCATAAAATTAATCCACTCAGCAATCCGCTGGGACTCATGACTGCATGTAGAATATCGCCGCCAAATTCACCTTTGGGAACCGGTTCGATGGAATCATGTGGAAATTTATTGCGCAGCAGACCTTCAAGTTCAAGCTCTTGCACTTCTCCTTGAAGCTGCTGAGAGCCTTGCTCAGCTTTTTGCTTGAGTTCCTCAATTTTTTGATGCATGGCAGCGATGGTCTGGTCTTTTTCCATGACTTTCAGTTTGAGACCTTCTTCTGCTTCCTGGCGGGCTTGATCACGAATCATAGTTAAATTTTGTTGTACGCGTTTTTCGATGGTAAGTTCAAGCTCGCGTTTAGTGTCATCAAGTTCGCGTTGTTTTTTTAAAAGATCTACTTGTGCGGCCTGCGCTTCGCTGAGTTTTTGCTCGCGTGTTTGGAGCAATTCTTTGAGGTTTGCTAATTCTCGAAGATTGTTTTCGAGCTCTGAAGCGACTGCTAATTTTGCTTTTTTAGCTTCATCCGCGATCAGACGATCACGTTCTATTTTGAGTTGAACGGTTACTTGATCAGTAACCTGCTGGTCAACATTACGTTTGGTTTCGCTCAGGAGTTGTTCTTGTTGACGGATTGCCTGTTCTCGCTGGGAAATTGCTTCATCTTTTTGCGCAAGTTGCTGCTGAAACTGTTGGCGCGTCGCGGCTAATAGAGGAGCCGCAAGCGATTCGGTCAAATGAATTGCAGTATGACAGTTTGGGCAGGTGATAATGGGATCATTCATGAATCATCTCGGTGGTTATCATTGTGGTCAATAGTAATCGATTTACTGGAATGGAACATCTAGGGTAACAAATTGATTAGTGGCTTACGATTGACTTCTAATGAGCTCCAGCTTAGCTCACTTGAACGAAACGCTGTTATACGCTATGGTATAGGGTAGTTTTACGGTACCTTCTGCTTTTTTATTTTTCCAACTTTATTCTTACTCCTTCTTTTTTACTTTGCCCTGTGTGTTAAGTTGGTACCTAAATTATAGTTCTGCTTAAGGTCTAGATTATTCCCGTGTTTTGTCAATGATTTTAATGTTGTAAAAAGCAATGATCGAAATTTTTTCTGCGTTGGTACGATGGCTGCAGTTAGCTGCCAATCTCGTTTTATTTGGGAGTTGTGTTTTTTTAGCAATAATTTGGTATGGAAAGGAATTACCCGAGCTAAGTTGGGTGAGAAAACTGGAGAAATTGTTTCCTTGGTTAGTGAGTATTATTTTATTTGGATTAATCGGTATTTTAGCGAGTACCGCAGGTCAGGCTACCGGAAATGCAATTAATACCTGGGATTTGAATGCTTGGATAGAGATCGTACTAAAAACCCGAGTAGGGCATCTTTGGGTAGCACGGTTTTTATTGGCCATGTTATTACTGTGGATTGTTTTTCGTCTTAGACGTTTGAATCGTGTTCGATGGCATTACGTGCTGCTCGCATTTGCGGCAGCATTACCTTTAATCACAGGATCGCTTGTTAGCCATGTGGGTGCTGAAGAGATTTCTTTTGTTTCAGTTGCGCCCTATACACTGCATATCTTGTTAGCAGGGGCCTGGTTTGGCGCTTTGCCTGCGATCATTTATATCATTCGTGATGCATTTAAGAATTCACTCGCGGGTACGCTTGTGCTGCATGCCGATTTTTTGAAACAATTTTCAGCACTTGCGTTACCTGTCATGATGCTGCTATTCCTCACTGGATGGATGGCAGTAGACCGCATGATTGGGGACTATTACCATACACTGGTTTCCAGTCGCTATGGGTGGTTGCTCAACTTCAAGTTACTGATACTTGCTATTATTTTATGGATTGCTTACCGGATTCGTTCTATCTGGTTGCCTTTATTTATCCGTGAAAATGAACGTATTGGAACAGAAATCAATAAGCTAAAAAAATGGATTGGAATTGAGTTTTTACTAGCGCTTGTCTTAGTATTGTTTGCTACCTTATTAGCCAATACGCTTCCAGGCAAGCATGCGATTATCGACAATTGGCCTTATCCTTTCCGGCTTTCGGTTGACGCCACTTGGGATGAGCCCGAAGTCCAGAATTTTTTCTGGACGGGTACTTTGTTGCTCATTATAGCAATCGGAATTGCTACGATTGGCACACTGAATCGATGGAATCAATCAAAGCGGGTCGTTCTACCTCTTATTATGGGTCTCGTTTCACTGAGTATCGCCTTACCTCCGCTAATCATTGAGGCCTATCCTGAAACCTATCAAAAAACACCGGTTCCATTTGACGTAATTTCGATATCGAAGGGTGCCGCGTTGTTTGCTACACATTGTGTCGGTTGCCATGGTCCTCAAGGGAAAGGAACCGGTACATCACCTGAACTCTTTATTGCTAATCCAGAAACGGGAGAATTTCCACCTGATCCAACGGATCTACTTACCAAAACGCATACCGCTAGACATACCGTCGGTAATTTTTATCACTGGCTGTCTTATGGAATCGAAGAAACGAGTATGCCAGGGTTCTCAGCGGTTTTAACTGATGAGGATCGTTGGGATATTGTCAATTATCTTCATGCGCTTTCAAGGGGTTATATGGGAAGGTTACTAGGTAGTTTGGTGACGCCAAAGCAACCTTTTCTGGCACCGCCTATTTTTTCTTATTTCGCGCATGATCATTCTGGTGGAAACCTAAAAGATTTTCGTGAGAAAAGTAACGTATTGCTTATTTTATTTTCATGGCCTCAATCGCAACAGCGATTATTTCAGTTAAGCGATCTTTACGATACGTTAAAAAATGATTACCACACTGAGATACTACTGGTTCCTAATAGAGCACTAGCTGACGAAGAAATGGCGGCGGTAACGCGCATCGTCCCATTCCCAATCATAACTGAAGGTTGGTCTGAAATTAGAGATAGCTATTTATTATTTCGTAGAACGATGGCGGTTCCAGATTTACTCGGAAAAGGGATGACTCCGGAGCATATTGAGTACATGATCGATCGTTTTGGGTATCTGCGCGCCCGATGGGTTACTCAGTTTGATGGCTTCGGTTGGCTGATTACAGGCGTTCTAACCAAGCAACTCACGCTATTGAATCAGGAAGGAAAAATAAAACCACCGCCTGATGATCATGTGCATTAATTGATTTAAGAATAAAAAAACATAAAGGCCACACAAAATTGATATTCTGTGTGGCCTTCTTTAAACTCGCTACGAAGTCTTTTAAAGACTTAACTGAGTTTATTACTTATCAAAAGGCTCAGGTCTTGGTGTGCTATTGTTAGAAGGTGGTAAAATAGGTAACTTGAAGTCAGGTTGTTTGCCTGTCAATGTTTTTAAGAAGGCAACCACATTGGCAATCTCTTCTTTGCTAAATTCTTTATTTAATTGAATTTTAGCCATCGTATCAACAGCTTCTTCTAACGTAGCTGCTCCACCATCGTGGAAGTACGGATAGGTTAGTTCAACATTGCGTAAAGTAGGAACTTTAAAATGTAATCGATCTTCTTCTTTACCGGTTACTCCTTTACGGCCTTCAGCAGTGCTTTTAGTTTCATAAGGCTTATAAACGCCCATTTTCTCAAAGGAATTTCCACCTACCGCAGGGCCATTATGGCATTTTGTGCAGCCACTACTTTTGAACACGTTATATCCATCTTGTTCTTCTTTTGATAATGCGTTTTTATCTCCTTCTAACCACTTGTCAAAACGAGAACCTGGAGTAACAAGCGTTTCTTCAAAAGCTGCAATTGCAGTCGTAACACGATCAATATCTACACCATCTGAACCAAATGCTTTTTTGAACTGTGCTTGATATTTTGACATAGAATCAATCACTTTGACTGCGATATCATGAGTTGAAGCCATTTCACCTGGATTAGCAATCGGACCGCCTGCTTGTTCTTTTAAGTCTTTTGCGCGTCCATCCCAAAATTGAGCCAAATTCATGCTTGAATTCAATACAGTAGGTGCATTAATTGGACCTTGCTGCCATTTATGGCCGATAGAGGTTTTAATATTATCTGTTCCACCCATGCTTAAGTTATGGCAAGAATTGCAAGAAATGAAGCCTGATTTGGATAACCTGGGATCAAAAAATAGCATTTTTCCTAATTCAACCAATTCTGCGTTTTCTGGCTTTACTGGTTTGATAGGCTGAATCGGTTCGTTAGCAGCAATTACATGCATTGATGTCATGATTACACCGATTGATAATAGCGAAACAGTTAGCTTGCGCATCATCATTTAGAATCTCTCCTCAAAAGCACGGCTGTAATGGCGCAGCCGATTACGCCAAAATATTATTCTGTGGAATAATAATATCTAATAATAAGCCATATTAAAATTTGGCAGTAACGATTCTATCTCATCGTATCGATGAAATTAATCTTTTATAGTTACTGAAGAATTTGATAGTACTTCTTTTGTGTTGGACTGAGTGTTTTCTATATAACCATAATCATGAGCCGACCCGATATCCCGTCCCACGAGTCTAGACAATTCTAGCAATGCTTGTCGATAGACTTGTCGCTTGAATTCCACTACAGAGTCTAGCTCTACCCAATACTGGTTCCAACGCCATGCGTCAAACTCTGGATGTGGGCTTTTTCGGAGGGAAACATCAGTATCACGTCCTAGTAACCGCAACAAAAACCAGATTTGTTTTTGCCCTTTGTAGCTTTTTCGACACTCACGTCGGATCCAACATTCTGGCACATTGTACCGTAGCCATTCACGCGTTCTTCCAAGAATTTCTACATGATTCGGCTGTAATCCAATTTCTTCAGTTAGCTCTCTATACATCGCCTGTGTTGGGGTTTCTCCTGTTTTGATTCCCCCTTGGGGAAATTGCCAAGAATTTTGTTTGACTCGCTTTCCCCAAAAAACCTCATTTCTTGAATTTAGCAGAATGATACCAACATTAGGACGATATCCGTTCCGATCAATCATTTGATTCATCCGTCATTCAATTCGTTAATTAGCGAACATTTTTTCATACTTTGGATAAGATGAAAAGCCACCATAAAACAAAAAGGTGGGACTTTTTCCTTTTGCTTTAACCTTTGCATGATTCTTATCAAGCTAAGATAAGCGGCTAGCACGTCTATAACGTATCGATGATTGGTTTTCAAGGTAGAATCACGTTTTAAATAAAATAATCATAAGTGGAATCAATTTTATGCGTGTTTCTAATTTCTTTCTTTCTACGCTTAAAGAAGCGCCTGCAGAAGCAGAATTAATTAGCCATAAACTCATGGTTAGGGCTGGGCTAATTAAACGCTTAGGGAGTGGACTTTATAGTTGGATGCCATTGGGTCTGAGAGTGTTAAGGAAAGTTGAACAAATAATACGAGAAGAAATGAACCGAAGTGGTGCGCAAGAGTTATTAATGCCTGCTGTGCAACCTGCTGAGCTGTGGCAAGAAACAGCGCGGTGGGAACAATTTGGACCGCAAATGCTGAAAATCAAAGATAGGCATGAGAATGACTATTGCTTTGGACCGACGCATGAAGAGGTGATTACTGACATCGTTCGTCGTGAAATTAAAAGCTACCGTCAATTACCCATCAACTTTTACCAAATTCAAACCAAATTTCGTGATGAGATTCGTCCACGATTTGGGGTGATGCGTGCGCGTGAATTTATCATGAAGGGATGCCTATTCGTTTCATGTAGATCAAGCGAGCTTAGAAAAAACGTACCAAATCATGTATGAAACCTATTCGAGGATATTCACTCGAATCGGGTTAGATTTTCGAGCAGTGGCTGCCGATACGGGAGCAATGGGTGGCAGCAGTTCACACGAATTCCATGTGCTTGCAGACTCGGGGGAAGATGCAATTGCATTTTGTCCCCATTCGGATTATGCAGCCAATGTGGAGTTAGCCACGTCCTTGCCTGGAAATTCAATGCCATCTGAAGCGCCTACTGGAGCAAAAATAAAATTTCCACACCTGGTATCAAAACTTGCCAGGAGGTTGCGGAATTTCTAGGGATTCCGATTCAGAAAACGGTAAAAGCACTTGCAATTACTGCGGATGAACAATTTTTTTTATTGTTGCTGCGAGGGGATCATCAGCTCAATGAAACAAAAGTCAGAAAAATCCCATTTCTGGTTGATTTTGAACTGGCAAGTGAAGAAAGAATTATTACGGAAACAGGCTGTAAACCCGGCTATATTGGGCCTATTGGTTTGGAAAAGTATGTTATTGCGGACCAATCAGTGTTAAGCATGAGTAATTTTGTCTGTGGTGCAAATGAAGAAAATTTTCATTTTACCCAAGTCAATTTTGGCCAAGATCTGAAAGTGCCTAACCGGGTTTTTGATCTTCGCAACGTCGTAGCTGGGGATCTTTCTCCGGATGGTAAAGGGAAGCTTGAGATATGCCGCGGTATCGAAGTCGGCCATATTTTCCAGCTGCGTACCAAATATTCAGAAAAAATGAAAGCAACTTTCCTGGATGATGCAGGGCAAATAAAAGTAATGGAAATGGGGTGTTATGGTATCGGTGTTTCGCGAGTAGTGGCGGCTGCGATTGAGCAGAATCATGATACTGCCGGAATCATATTTTCTCCTACCATCGCGCCATTTGAAGTTGCGATTGTCCCGATTGGTTACCATAAAAATCAATCAGTGCAACAGACAGCGGATCAACTGTATCAAGCGTTATCTCAAGCGGGTGTTGAAGTGTTTTTAGACGATCGAGATGAACGCCCAGGGGTCATGTTTGCCGACATGGAGTTAATTGGCATTCCACATCGTATTGTGATTGGAGAACGTGGCCTCAAAGAAGGCGCAGCTGAATATCGTGGTCGTCGTGATCAAGCGGCTCAAATGATTCCAATCGCTGAAGCTGCTCATTTTCTTCGTGCAAAGGTATGCGAAACTTAGTATTAATCATTTTTTTACTAAAGTCTTGCCTGATTTATGCCGGCGCTCAAATTTATGAGCCATTATCAGCGAGTACTCGAACTGTGCTCCAGAAAGCAATTAGCGATCAGGCTATTGCGCAATTTGTAACCTTGCCTGATAAAGAGAGCAGAAGATGGCTTGTTGCCATGTCAGAGCGCATGGAAAAATATATGCCAGATCAGAATGAGCGTGAGGGCTTCCTAACGACGGTTCACTACGAAGCTACGCGAGCCGGTCTTGACTCCCAACTCGTACTGAGCATCATTCATGTCGAGAGTAGATTTCGCAAATATGCAATTTCATCGGCTGGTGCAAGAGGGTATATGCAAATAATGCCATTTTGGGTTGATACCATTGGTAGCAAAGAACATAATTTATTTCATTTGCGCGTTAATTTGCGCTATGGGTGTACCATTTTTCGGCATTATCTTGATTTAGAAAAAGGCGATTATTTCAGAGCACTAGGTCGATATAATGGTAGCCTTGGCTCAGCAACGTATCCTGACATGGTATTTAGTGCTTGGCAAAAGAATTGGTTGCTACCATAACCAAGCTTCTATTTAATAGCCATTGATGGTGGTTATGTTTTCTCTTTATTAAATACGACAACATGGTCCGCTGCTAATTGGATACCGATATTTTCTCCAACTGAATGATTATGGTGACTTGGGATCAGCGACAGGACTGTTTGTCCATCGGATAGTTTAAGCGTATAGAGGATATTTGCCCCACGGAATGCTTTATTGATGACAAGGGCTTGCAGGGTACTCGTTTCGCTATAAACGATATCGTCAGGACGAAGTAACACGTCAACGGCCTCGTCAATTGTATTTTCTGACTGTTTTAAGTGTTCAGAATAATAAGGGTTTTCCAGGATACCTAACGCAATTTGGACTTTCTTAGATGAAATAAAACGACCTGGGACGAAGGTACCTTGCCCTATAAATTGAGCGACAAAGCGATTGGTAGGATGATGATAAAGGTTATAAGCTGTATCCCATTGCATAATCTCGCCTTGATACATAACTCCGATAACATCCGCAACAGAAAAAGCTTCAGTTTGGTCGTGAGTGACTAATATCGCTGTAGTATGCTGGTCTTTTAATATATCTCGAACTTCGAGACTCAACCGTTCGCGTAGGCTAATATCCAAGTTCGAGAAAGGTTCGTCGAGCAACAGTAAGTCAGGTTGAGGCGCAAGTGCACGTGCTAATGCAACGCGTTGCTGTTGCCCCCCCGAGAGCTCATGGGGATAGCGATCAGAAGCTTCCACCAGTCCAACGATAGCTATCAACTCATCGATTCGACGAGTACGTTCAGCTTTGGTGCGTCGCTGTAATCCAAAGCCAATATTGTCAGAAACATTAAGATGCGGAAACAGTGCATAATCCTGAAAGACCATTCCAATTTTTCGGTGCTCTGGTGGTAGATAGAAATCAGCGTTGCATACGACTTTCCCATTGATCGTTATTTCACCGGATGAGATAGATTCAAATCCAGCAATACATCGTAACACTGTGGTTTTTCCACAGCCACTAGGCCCCAATAGGCAACCGATTTCACCTTTTCTCAATTCGAGTGTAAGGTGTTTGATGATTTCTTGATGCTGGTAGGACTGGTGTATTTGGTCGAGTTTTAATAAGGATTCCACGATAGCTATTGTTCAGTTTGTCGCATCAACAAAATAATGGGAATTAAACCAGCCAATACCAGTGCAATCGCAGGTAATGCAGCTTGCGTCCATGCACCTTCTGAAGTCAAGGTAAAAATTCGAATAGCGAGTGTATCCCAGCCAAAAGGACGGGTCATCAGTGTTATGGGCATTTCTTTCATTACATCCACAAAAACGAGGGTTGCAGCCGTAAAAATACCTGAACTGAGGATCGGGAGGTGGATACGGGAGAGTAATGACCAACCTGTAAGCCCGAATCCGCGCGCAGCTTCATCGATACTTCGAGTAACACGTTGCATCGCGCTATCGATTGGATAATGACCTACAGCTAAGAAACGAACCAAGTAAGCCACAAGCATAGCCACAATGGTCCCTTGAATCAGAAAACCAGATTCAAACTCAAATAACATGAGGATGAGTTGATTGAATTGTGTATCGATCCAAGCCAGTGATACAAAAATACCTACTGCGAGCACTGCACCAGGAAGCGCGTAACCGAGTGTGGCAATACGAACTGCGATGTGTGTAACGCTATCTGAATAAAGGCGAGTAGCGTAAACCAATAGAATGGCTACTGAACCGATGAGCAATGTAGCGATTGTAGACAAGGTTAATGAATGAATAAGAAACTCGACATACCGTGAATCGAGATTTTTGTTAATTTCATCAATTGCCCAAATAAGTAATTGAGAACAAGGCAAAATAAAAGCAATCAAAAGGGTCAAAGAAGCATACATAGAGGCTACTAGACATTCCCATCCTTTGAGGCGAATACGATAGGTCGTTCTGCTTGATTTTGATTCAGCGAAGCGCATTCGAGCACGCAGTTGCTGCTCAATAACAATGATTACAAAGACAAGGATGATTAATAACGATGCAAGTTGGGACGCTGCAGACAGCGAAAACAAGCTAAACCAGGCTTTGTAGATGGCGGTTGTGAACGTATCGTAATTGAAAACTGATACCGTACCAAAGTCAGCTAGTGTTTCCATTAGCGTTAACATTGCTCCCCCAACAATCCAAGGTCTTGCCATCGGGAGGGCTACTTTAAAGAATCCTTGCTTACGACTTAAGCCTAGTGATTGAGCTGCTTCAAGTAATCGTTTTCCCTGTGTTATAAATGCATTGCGCGCTAAAAGGTAAATATAGGGATAAAACGCTAGAATCATTACGAGAATCGCGCCACTTCTGCCATAGAAATCTGGAATCCAATTAAATTCTGAGCCAAACCATACTCTAAAATGGGTTTGAATCGGTCCTGTGTAATCGAATAGTCCGAGTACAACGAATGCAGTGACATAGGCAGGAATTGCCATCGGCAGCAATAATGCCCAAGAAAAGAATTTTCTTCCGGGAAAATCATAAATAGCAGTCAGCCAAGCCAAACTAGTGCCCAGTATAATCGCTCCCAGGACTACGCCTAGGCATAACCAGAATGTATTAAGGAGAACTGAAGGGAGTGTTGTTTCAACAAGATGATGCCATATATCATCTGCTGGTGTAAAAATCGAAAAAGTAACAACAATGATCGGTATTAAAACGATACTTGCAACGAAGAAAGGTGCTAAACGCCAAAAGCTGATGCGATTTCTTAATTTGGGCGATTGATGCAGATGGTTAGCTGGAAGCTTCGTTCCCAAATTATCGGATTGTTTGTCATTCACATGGGTTGACCTAATTAGTGGTAGCCAGCACGGTCCATTAATTTAACTGCAGCGGCTTGTAGCTCGCCAGCCTTAATCATATTCATTGGGTTTTTCTTAAAATCACCCCAACTCATAACGAGCGGGCTCGGTTTAATTTGGGGATTTGCAGGGAACTCAAAATTAACATCTGCAAATAGGTTTTGAGCTTTCTCGGAGGACAGAAATTCAAGTAACTTGATCGCTGCAGCTTCATGCTTACTATGCTGCGTTACGCCCGCACCAGAAATATTGATGTGAACGCCGTTATTTTCCTGATTGGGCCAGAAAATAACGAGCGGCAAATTAGGGCTTGCTTCCATTAATCGACCATAATAATAACTATTGACTAGCGTAACATCACAGCGTCCCGCCGCAACATATTCCATTGCTTTGGTATCGTCTGATAACGGTTCAGTAGCAAGATTTGCCACCCATCCCTTAACAATTTGCTCAGTTTTCGCTTCCCCATGTTCAGCAATCATCATTGCGACGAGTGACTGGTTATATACTTTCTTAGAGGAGCGTAAGCATAAACGTCCTTTCCATTTGGGGTTGGCTAAATCTTCATAGGTTGAAAGTTCGGCAGGTTTAACCTTTTCCTTGTTATAAACAAGCGTACGTGCCCGTATTGATAGGCCATACCATTGACCTTGCGGATCTCTAAGTTGTGCCGGAATATTGGCTTCCAATATAGACGAAGAAACCGGTTTTAGTAACCCAGCTCTAGCGGCCTCCCATAAATTTCCAGCATCTGAAGTAATCAATACATCAGCAGGAGTTCTTTTTCCTTCCGCTTGGAGTCTTGCTAATAAAGCGCCTTCTTTATCTGTAGTAAATTTAACCTTAATGCCTGTCTCAGCAGTAAATGCATCAAACATCGGTTTGATTAATTGCTCCATTCGAGCTGAGTAAACGACGACCTCTTGCGCGTAGAGTGGGCTTATGATGAAACTTAAGCAAAGCAGTAGAATCTGTAGTGGCTGTTTAGAAAAAGGAGATAAGGTCATTCTTATACGGTAATCAAAAAAAGAAAAATGCTCGAGTTAGAAAACAGGGGTTATTTAGAATTTTATAAATTATACTATGATTAAGAATAATTATCAGTTAGCAAGAACGGATATGATCAAGGTTCGCTATGCTGCGCTGTTATTGTTAGGCAAGTGCCTGTAGCGGCGGAGTGGATTTTAATCCAAACGCTTCAGCAACTGCAGTGTGAGTAATCAATCCTCGATAGGTGTTAAGTCCTTTCTGCAATGCGTTATTGTTTCTTACTGCATCTAATCCTTTATCTGCCAGTAGCTTAATATAAATTGCAGTTTGGCTATTTAATGCAAGGGTACTGGTACGGGGTACAGCACCTGGCATATTGGTAACACAATAATGCAGAATACCATCTATTTCGTAGACCGGATTGCTATGTGTCGTTGGATGCGTTGTTTCAACGCATCCTCCTTGATCTACCGCAACATCCACAATGACAGCACCTTTCCGCATTTTTGTCAGCATTTCTCGAGTGATGAGCCAGGGTGCACGCCCACCTGGAATCAATACGGCGCCAATAACAAGATCAGCCTGATAAACCAGCTCGTTGAGGTTGAATGGATCGTTCATGCGAGTAAAGAGTTGTCCACGGAACAAATCATCAAGGTATTTCAAACGGCTATGATTGATATCTAAGATTGTAACGTGTGCCCCCATTCCCACAGTGACTCTAGCAGCATTAATACCTACAATGCCGGCACCAAGAATAACTACATTAGCGGGCGCAACACCAGGTACGCCGCCCATTAATATTCCTCTTCCCCCCAATGTTTTTTGTAAATATAGCGCCCCGATTTGGGCCGCCATTCTTCCAGCAACTTCACTCATGGGCGTGAGCAAGGGTAATTCACCCGACGCTAATTGTACGGTCTCATAGGCTATACCGGTTGTTCCTGTTGCCAGTAGCTTATCAGTTAGCACTTTATTTGAAGCTAAATGGAGATAGGTAAAAAGAATCAAATCTTGCCTTAGATAGGCATATTCAGATTCAGTAGGTTCCTTTACTTTGACCACTAATTGGGCAGCCCAAGCATCAAGAGGGTAGGTTACTATTTCAGCACCAGCTAATCGGTAGTCATCATCGGTAAAAGCGCTACCTAATCCAGCGCCGGTCTCTATTTTTATACGGTGTCCTTGTGTGACGAGCGCGTGAACAGTTCCTGGTGTTAATCCAACTCGAAATTCATGGTCTTTTGTTTCTTTAGGTACTCCAATAATCATAGAGGGTCTCTTACAGAAAAATTGTTGGCATAGAGAATTGTGTATTGCTTAGTAGTTTACCATCTTGCAGTTTGTTTGGCCGCAGGTTATGGTGCATGTAGGTTGCCACAGTCATTAAAATAAATTCTTTTAAATGATTTTCTTGGTGTCAGTAATTTTTACACCTAAGTCGCTATTGAGTAATTTGCGAGTGAAGTGCGACATATTGTCGCGCTTATCGCTTTTGATACCTACCAAAATTTAGATTTGATCAAATATTGAGCAATTTCAGCAAAGAAAAGTGTCGGATTATTTTACAGTCGTTGTTCAATTCATATTAAAAGGGCGGAGATAAAAATTATTATTTATGCAACTCAATGAATAATAAATAATAAAATTAATTGGCATATGAATTGCTTATAGAAATACTATAATAATAAAAACGATGAAAAATCTGTGAAATGCTAACTATGTCATGTAGTGATAATGGCTTTTACAGATAGAAATGAGGTACTAATACAAAAGCTTGTCATGATCTGAATTATCGGATCTGACAAGCTTATTTTATTTTTGATGGATCAAAACAAAATAGTGACCGGTAAATTTTGTTATCGCTCCCGTGAATAACTGATTTGATTCTTCATTCTCTTCCGCTTCACATCATAATACTTTTGAAAATTCCAAACAGTTTGCTTTAGTAAGTTTTCATCGCTACCAAAGCCAAACAGGATTTAACATACACAGGCACTTTCCCTCTTGCTATGATATGTTAATTCGCTGTGGAATCTAAAAATCTAATCTGATTTAAGGTGCAAGGGAAAATTATGCTGAAATATGACTATTCGTTGTCGAAGAATGAGCAAGTTGCATTATTTTTCTTTATTGTCTGGCTCATAACGGTATTTAGCCTGCTGCTTTTTACAAATCAGTCGGAAGAACGCATTGCTGAAAATCCGACTCACATTCAACAAGACCTGACAAAGCAGCTTTATCAACAGAAATTGCAGCAGCGTGAAGCGGAAATCCTAGAAGTACTTAAACGGTCTGATCCTAAATCCAAGCGCATTCTTGAGATAGAGCTGCAGGATATCCAACGGCTTTTACAGGATATCGATAACAGTTTCTTTTTGCTAAAAATCAGTATCAATGACCGCTTAACACAATTGGAAGCACTCCGCCAAGCCTATCCTATTCAAATGTTGGAATATGCGATTATGGCGTTACGTCAGGCTAATGATCAGCAAGCGATTCAACTGTTTCGTCAAATCGAAAAAAATAACGAACACAATCCTCGGTTAGCTGCCGAGGCAGCATACCAGCTCAGCAAACTTGCTGGAGACACGGTTCGTTATACAGCGGGTCTTGAGCATGCAGAAAAAGCGATCCGTTTGATTCCTAATAATGCAACATACTTGAGTGCAGCTGGTTTCTTTAGTGATAAATTAGCGCACTACAAAAAAGCTATTAGTTACTATGAGCAAGCACTCGCTATTCTCCGTAAGTTGTATCCTGAAAATCACCCTGATATCGCTGCAGTTAAAAACGGGCTGGGTATGGCATGGGATGCACTCGGTGAATACACCAAGGCAATAAAATTCTTTGAGCAGGCGTTGGAAAGTTTGATTCAGTTCCATGGAGAAAATCACCCTGATGTAGCCGCCATTCAGAATAACATCGGAATGGCGTGGGATTCATTGGGCGACTATCCACGTGCCATTCACTACTACGAGCAATCTCTTGAGGCGGATCTCAATTACTTTGATGAAGACCATCCGAGTATTGCCAAACGCCGCGACCAACTCGATCACGCATGGGAATCTATCGAAGCTTACCATGATGCCGTCCAGTATTTTGAAGCTGTACTCGATAGCGACCTTAAAACTTACAAAACCAATCACCCCAGTATTGCCAGAGATCACAATGATTTAGGAATTGCTTGGGAATCTCTCGGTGAATATCACAAAGCGATTGAATATTTTGAACAAGCACTGGAAACTGGCCTCGCAATTTATGGAAAGCATCACTCATTAGTCGTTACTTATCTTAATAATCTGGGTAATGCATGGGATTCGCTGGGTAAGCACCGAAAAGCGATTGAATATTTTGAGCAAGCCCTTGAAACTGACCTTGCACTACACGATGAAAATCATCCCTCTATTGCAGTGACGCTTAATAACCTAGGCAATGCATGGGAAATGCTTGGGGAATTCAATAAAGCGATTGGCTATTATGAACGGGCATTAGCAATTGATTTAAAGGTATATGGGCAGGGTCACCCTAATACGGCTCGTGATAAAAATAATCTAGGCAATGCCTGGGAATCTTTAGGTGAACATCAAAAAGCTATTAGCTATTTCGATCAAGCACTGGCGATTGTGTTGCAATCGCATGGTGAGAATCACCCGCAAGTCACCACGTATCGTAATAATCTTGGTTGGGCTTGGTATTCATCGGGGCATTACCAAAATGCCATTGATTATTACAAACAGGCGCTTGTTACTGCCAAAAAATTACTCGGGGAAGATCATCCGAATACAAAAGTAATTCAAAGCAATTTAAGAAGTGCAGAGAGTAAGCTATCCGCTACTCCTTGATGTGTACTAGCTTAGACCTGATCTGACAGTTACCAGTTTTTTTAGGTGTCTGTCAGTTTAGATTTGAGCTAAATTTTTTTCCGCCCAAATTGATTTGCCATCAAGTAATGTATCCAATGGTGTTCGTCCACAGCACATTTTCCTTGATGAGTTCGTTCATTGTTATAGTATTCCATCCATTCGTCTAGATCTTTCTGTAGTTCCTCCATAGTTGAATAAAGTTTCTTCCTGAATGTGATTTGATAAAACTCATTCAGAATCGTTTTGTGGAATCGTTCACAGATCCCGTTTGTTTCCAGGCGACATGGCTTTTGTTTTTGTATGATCAATATCATTAATCGCCAAATATAGCTGGTAATCATGCTGATCAACACGACCGCAATACTCTGTACCCCTATCCGTTAAGATACGCAACATGGGTGTTCGTAGTGTTCAAAGTATGGCAATACTTATCATTGAGTAAGTCAGCTGCTGTAATCGGTGTTTTGGTTGTATAGAGTTTGGCAAAGGCTATTTTGCTGTAGGTATCGATAAACGTTTGTTGATAAACACGGCCAACGCCCTTGAGGTTCCCTGACATAAAACGTATCTTGTGAGCCTAGATAGCCTGGATGTGCCGTTTCTATTTCACCGCAGGCTTCATCGTCGTGTCTCTTCTTTTCAAGGGCCGCAACTTGCGCATCACTAAGAATAATGCCGTCATTAGCCACCTTGTCTTCGAGTGCTTTTAAGCGCTTTTTAAAATTCTCCAGGTTATGACGTAGCTAAATAGAGCGCACGCCACTACCCGATACAAATACACTTTTCTTACGAAGCTCATTGCTGGTTCGATGCTGCCCATGTGCAGGCTGCGCAATTGCATAACCTATGACTGCTCGTTCGGTCGCTTCATCAACACGGTTCTTGATATTTGGGGCTCTTCGATCCTTGTCTATCAGCGCATCAAGACCACCATGTTCAACAAGGTCTTGATAGCGATAAAACGTATCCCGTGAGACGCCCATGACTTTACAGGCCCTGGATACATTACCCAATTCTTCTGCCAAATTTAATAATCCAGCTTTGTGTTTAATAATACGATTGTTAGTATGTGTCATTGAGAGTTACCTCTTTTTTGTTTTGATTAAGATTCGATACCTTTATCAAAACCGATAACTCTCACTTTTGCAAGTGATGTCAGATCAGATCGGAACTAATACACCTTGATGTTAATCATGTGGTTTTTATGAGCGTGCTGTCCTTGATATATACTGTCAACTTGTTCAAAGAATCGACTTAACAAAGAGATGAGCATATGTCTAAGATAAAAATTCTTGTTGTTCTAACTATAGTGTAGAAAAGTATCCAAACTTAAATCGAGCTACAGGCTTATGGTTAGGGGAGGCTGTACACTTCGTGAAGAAAATAGAAGCGGCGGGTTATCACGTTGATTACGTTAGTCCTAAAGGTGGTTATACACCAATTGATCCCCATAGTCTCACTATGGCAGATAATACTGATTGGACTTGGTATCAAACAAAGGAATTTATGAATCGACTTGGTTCCACGTTGGAACCAAGTAAAGTTAATCCCAATGATTATGTAGCAATCTATTTCGCTGGCGGTCATGGTGTCATCTGGGATTTTCCTGACAACGAGGGACTTCAGGAACTTAGCCGTAAGATCTATGAAAACGGTGGCTACGTATCGTCGGTGTGTCATGGAGCTGCAGGGCTTCTGAACATCAAACTATCCGATGGTACCTTGCTGATAAAAGGAAAAAAGGTTACGGGTTTCTCAAATGAGGAAGAGAAACTTGCCGAACTCGATAAGTATGTGCCGTTCCTGACTGAGACTGAATTAATTAAGCGCGGAGCTATCTATCAAAAAGCAAAGGAACCTTGGGTAGCATATGCTGTTGAGGATAAAAGACTTATAAGCGGTCAAAATCCAGCATCTGGTGGTGCGGTTGCGGATTTACTGCTGAAAGCGCTGCAGAAAGGAACCTAGCAATTTCACACAGTAGGAAATTACTCGTAACCTCATGAGAGCTACTCGACAGGAAAATATATCCAGCAGCGTTATATTCAAAGAATTCTCGAGTAAAAAATCTAGGCCAAATTTATAACTGTATCACAACTTTCGAATCAGAGGACGCAATGACCATTGAAATCAGTTGGGAAGCGGCTAGCAACAAAACTGCCTGCCAAATACAAGAAAATGGAAAAACTTGGGTATCAGATATAGGACCAGAATCCGGAGGGTCTGGGCAATATCCTGATCCACATCAGATGCTCGACTCTGCGCTTGGGGCTTGTACCGCCCTTACTATTCAGATCTATGCGAAACGCAAAGCAATTCCATTGGAGCGTGTTCTCGTATCAATTACGCACATTGAAGAAACAGGTTTATACCAATTACAGCGCGGCATTCAACTAAAAGGGCAGCTTACTGAGACGCAACGTACTGACTTGTTGCGAGTTGCCAATAAATGCCCTATCCATAAAGTGCTTTCGGGGCAGTTTACAATCAATACTCAACTTGAAAGTTGATGCAAGCGTGTTTGTGCATCTTCAACTTGCATCGCCTATTCGCTTAAAGGTAGATTAATTCCAGGCGGTACCCCATAGCCTTCAGCTCGCTATTATCAAAATAGATTTGATTTCAATCTCACTATTGGGAGCGAAAAACTGAGGGGAGGGCTGATCGTTTAGATAATCACTTGCCAAAAGGATCCGACTCGCAATGGGTTCATCATCAAGATCAGTGAGTGTCAATAATAATTCAGGCCATGCTTGCTGAAAAGGAGCATGATTGCGGATTGTTGCAAGCAGCGTCACAATTTCAGCTTGATGATAGGAATTGACTCGTAACTCAGAAGATTCAAGACCCAATAAAGCGCTGTACTTTGGTAATTGCACTTCACATTGCAATAGGTCACAGCCTTTTTCTAAAATTGGCCTAAAGCTTGGAATAGCGATTGCGAGTTCAGTGCGATAAAAATAAATGAGTTGTACGCACAATATGATCATTAAAGCTAAATTTGTTGCAATTTTTTTCCAAACTGAGCTGTGAACGATAGGCCACATTGCTAGTACAGCATTTTGGTCGCTTAAGACTGTGCTTGTTAATGTCGCTTGTTCGTCGGGTTGTGAACTCAGTGGGGTAAGTTGCAATACATTGATAGGCGGGTGATCAATTTTTTCTTGAATAGGAGGCGCGGGATGGCTGTCTTCCATTTCAATAACTGCTTCAGGAATTGAAATAAGTGCATTAAATGCATTGAATGGCTGTTCGCACTGACCACACCTAACTTTTCCATCAAATAACTGAAGCTCGGGAAAAGTAATACGAAAAATCGTATTACAGTCCGGGCATTTTGTTACGAGAGCCATAACCTAACGATTTTCAATCATGGTGTTTTACACCTGCTAACAATACCCAATCATCTTTTTGATCGATGATGTGCATATCAAACCATTGCTGATAGCATTGATTAACCTGAGCAGCTTGCTCTATTAATATTCCAGAAAGTGCTATTTGCCCGCCTTTCCGAAGCGTATTAGCTAATAGCGGTGCTAACAGAATAAGTGGATTGGCTAAAATATTTGCAACGACCTTATCGACGTGTCGTTTTTCAAAAAATTAGCAACTGGCAGATTGAGTGACGTTGAGAAAAAAATAGACTGTGAATCACAGTGATTAATCTTTGCGTTTTCTTGGCTAGCTTGGATTGCATTCGCATCGATATCAATCCCAATAACACGGCTTGCACCTAATTTTAAAGCAGCAATCGCTAAAATTCCTGACCCACATCCATAATCAAGTACAGCGTCACCAGGTTGTAACTGTTCATCCAACCAAGAAAGACATAATTGCGTGGTTTGGTGACTCCCAGTCCCAAATGCGCGGCCAGGATCGAGAATCAAGTTGATTGCATTCTGATCGACTGGGGTATGCCAGGTTGGAACGATCCACAATCGTTGAGATATTTTGATTGGGTCAAACTGAGATTGCGTTAATTTTACCCAATCTTGCTCATGGACTTGAGACAAAGCATATTTGGGTTGAGAGGAAAGATTTAATGTTTGCTTGAGTGCTTGCAAAATGGTTGCAATATCGGCATCGTGATCAAATAATGCTGATACAAAAGTGTGATCCCAGATTTCATCATGGGCAATATTCGGTTCACCAAATAACGGTTTTTCATCAGCAGTATCGGCTGCTGCATCACGAATATCGATTGATAATGCACCCAATTCAAAGCATTTTTCACTGACCAATTCTACTTGGGTCGCATCAACATCCAGCGTTAATGAGTGCCAATACATGTTTGGGTAAAAGAAAAGCTAATGATCGTCTTTATCCGATTTATTATGCAAGGCAAGCTTGTGTTCAAGATAATGAATCGAAACCCCCCCATCCAAGAAATGACTATCTGATAGCAAATCAAGATGGAGGGGGATGTTAGTTTTATGCCATGGATCACCGTTTCTGAAAGTGCAATACGCATCCGTGCGATGGCTTGTTCACGATCATCACCGTAAGCAATGATTTTACCAATCATTGAATCGTAGTAGGGTGAAACCATATAATTATGGTACACATGCGTATCAACGCGAATACCCGGTCCTCCCGGTGAATGATATTGCAAAATGCGGCCTGCTGAAGGAGTAAGTTTGTAGGGATCTTCAGCATTGATGCGGCATTCAATCGCATGCCCCTGGAAAACGATATCTTTCTGTTTAAGCTCAAGTTTTTCTCCAGCCGCAATTTTGATTTGGGCGCGAACCAAATCGATTCCAGTAACTGATTCAGTCACCGGATGCTCGACTTGCAAACGGGTATTCATTTCAATGAAATAAAATTCATTGTTTTCAAACAAAAACTCGAATGTGCCAACACCACGGTAATTGATGCGGCGACAGGCTTCAGTGCAGCGTTCCCCAATTTTATCGCGTAATCGTGAAGAAATTTTTACAGCGGGTGCTTCTTCAAGAATTTTTTGATGGCGGCGCTGCATAGAGCAATCTCTTTCACCTAAATGAACAGCGTTGCCATACGCATCGACCAGTACCTGAAATTCGATATGACGCGGATTCTCAAGGTACTTCTCTGCATAAATCGTTGGATTACCAAAAGCAGTCTGTGCTTCATTACGCGTAGTAATAATCGCGTTTGATAAAGCGGCTTCAGTATGAACCACGCGCATACCCCGCCCACCACCACCACCTGCTGCTTTAATAATGATAGGGTAGCCAATCGATTTTGCAATCTTTTTAATTTCATCGAGTGACTCAGGCAATGCACCATCCGATCCTGGTACGCAAGGTACGCCTGATTGTCGCATGGCATTTTTTGCAGAAACTTTATCACCCATAAGGCGAATGGTTTCCGGACGAGGGCCAATGAACACAAATCCACTTTCTTCAACACGTTGTGCGAAATCTGCATTTTCTGAGAGAAAACCATAACCTGGATGAATGGCCTCAGCATCAGTTACCTCTGCAGCACTGATAATGGCCGGAATATTTAGGTAGCTTTGCGCTGAGGGTGCTGGACCAATGCAAACCGACTCATCAGATAGTTTGACGTATTTTGCATCTGCATCTGCTTCAGAATGAACTGCTACGGTTTTAATACCCATAGCCCGACATGCACGTTGAATTCGTAGCGCTATCTCGCCTCGATTGGCTATGAGGATTTTTTCAAACATCTTGATTCATATAAAAATTAAAACCTGAAGGAAGAAAGCGTGATTTATCCAATGATGAATAACGGTTGACCGTATTCAACAGGTTGACCATTCTCAACTAATATCGATTTGATGATGCCATCTTTATCTGCATCAATCTCATTCAATAGCTTCATTGCTTCAATAATGCAGAGTGTATCGCCTACTTTGATACCTTGGCCCATATCTACAAATGGTTTTGCGCCCGGCGCAGACGATCGATAAAACGTACCGACCATAGGTGAGGTTACAATATGACCATCTGGCAGCTCTGTTTTTGGTTCGCTATCTCCGTCAGCAGACTCGCTAGCCGTTTGTCTATGAGATACTTCTGCCACACCACTCTGAGGGTAAAGGGGTTGTTGCTGAGGTATTGTATAGCTCTGGATAATTTGGTTCGAATTCTTGCTGATACGAACTTTTCCTTCACCTTCCGTTATCTCAAGTTCAGTAATATTATGTTCATCAACTAATTCAAATAGCTTCTTCAGTTTTCTTAAATCCATAGAATTTCTCCTAAAGTAAGCGCTTTGCGGCGCATTTTTTCGCTATTTTCAGTTTTTTTCATGACAATTTAAGAAGTTTAAGTTTAACCTAAAGCCTAAAAGCGTTTCAGTGATAGCTATCCTAACTAAGCTTGTATAAAAAATTAGTTAGGATTTAACAAAAATTGCAACGCAAACTCATAGCCTTTATAACCCAATCCACTAACGATCCCGATCGCAAGATCTGAAAAATAAGATTTGTGACGAAATGATTCGCGGGTATATATATTAGAAAGGTGAACTTCAACAAAGGGTAAATTGGTTGCGGCAAGTGCATCACGTAATGCAATGCTGGTATGAGTCAACCCAGCCGGGTTAATGATAATAGCCTCCGTTCCATCCTGGAACGTAGAATGAATACGATCGATTAACATGCCTTCACTATTATTTTGGAAAATATTGAGTTGTATACTGGCAGCTTGAGCCATCTCAAGTAATTTACGATTAATCGTCTCTAATGTTACAGTGCCATAGATGCTAGGTTCTCTTATCCCCAATAAATTTAGATTTGGCCCATGAATAACCAAAATATTTTTGGCTGTTATATTTTTTTGCATCGTAGCGAAATTATCGCTTTTTCCTGTAAAAATGTACAGATTTTTAAAGACAATCAGCGCATTTATAATAAACTATACTAATAGTCATTCCATCATGTTTCCCTATTTCATAGGCCTACATCTTACGAAACTTTGGATTCCTTGAAACTCAGCATACTCAGACTAAATGACGCAATATATTGCGCTTAATCTAATATTACTTCTCATTTCATGGTTAAAATATACATCAGCATGAATCTAATATAAGATCAGGGATAAACTAAAACTTGGTTCTTCTCAATATTTAGTTTTTATATATCAATAAGCCTTAGCAACACTTTTTCGGCATAGGTTTCGATATATAAATTTAAGATGAAAATAAGATTATATTTATTTTCAATGGGTTATTAATCGATGATGGTGCCCAGAAGAGGACTCGAACCTCCACACCCGAAGGCACATGGACCTGAACCATGCGCGTCTACCAATTCCGCCATCTGGGCAATGATTGTCATGACTTGGCTTTTATATCAAATCATAAGGCCAGCCGATTCTATAGGAAACAACTTTTTTGTCAATCAAGAAAAAAGGCAATAAAAATCAGCTACGTAGCCTTGATCCATTTCTTGCGCGTGAGAAACAGCGCTATGGTTCAACCGCTTTGCCTAGTCGAGAATTTATTCAAAAAGTACTCGAAGATCAAGGGACACCGATTGACGGTTTAACATTATGTAAACTGCTTAATATCGCTGCTGATGAAACTGAATTTTTTAATCGTCGACTCACTGCCATGATTCGTGAAGGCCAAATCATTCGTAATCGCAAAGGTGATATTTGCGTTACCAATAAACTCGATTTAATAAAAGGAGTTGTACAAGGTCATGGCGATGGATTTGGCTTTCTTATCGTTGATAAAAATGGACCCGACTTGTATCTGAGTCCAAGAGAAATGCAGAAAGTTTTAAACGGTGATCGCGCGATCGCAAGAAAAACTGGTAAAGATCGGCGTGGTCGCTTAGAAGGCGAAATTGTCGAAGTATTGGAGCGCGCCAATACTGAGCTGGTTGGTCGGTTTCACACTAAACAGGGTGTTAGCTTTGTCACTGCTGAGAATAAACGAATCAGCCAAGAAATTCTGATTCCCCTAACGCAACTTTAGAAGCTCAATCAGGCCAGGTTGTTATCGTGAAAATCGTTCAGCAACCGGAGGCTTATTCGCAGCCAATCGGCCATGTTATTGAAATACTAGGGAATCATGATTCTCCTGAAATGGAAATTGAAATCGCACTACGGAAATTTAGCTTACCTTATCTTTTCAATGAGGCGATAGAAAAAGTCGCTGCAAAATTTCCTAAAAAAGTGCTTAAAAAAGATTTGGTGAAACGCAAAGACCTTCGTCACTTACCTTTGGTTACTATCGATGGTGAAACAGCACGCGATTTTGATGACGCAGTTTATTGTCAATTAGAAACTGAAAATTTTCGACTTTACGTGGCGATTGCTGATGTGAGTCATTATGTAAGAGAAGATGACGCACTCGATATCGAAGCTTTTAAACGCGGGAATTCTGTTTATTTCCCACGTCGGGTTATTCCGATGCTACCCGAAGTACTTTCCAATGGCTTATGCTCCTTAAATCCTGGTGTTGATCGGCTTTGTATGGTTTGTGAAATGCTCATCGAGCCACATGGTGCGTGTTTAGAATACCAGTTTTATCCGGCCGTTATGCACTCTCATGCTAGGTTTACCTATAATGAGGTTGCCGCTATCTTAGAAACTGGGAATAAGACCCCAACCGTTCAACACCCTGAGCTTTATCCCCAGATTCAAGCGCTCTACAAAGTGTATAAGGCGCTGCGCAAAGAACGAAAGAAACGTGGGGCCATTGATTTTGATACGGTGGAAACCCAAATGATTTTTAACGATCAGGGTAAAATTGCTCAAATAGTCCCTGTCAAAAGGAATGAAGCGCATTATCTAATCGAAGAATGCATGCTCGCTGCCAATGTTTGTGCTTCAGATTTTCTGCAGCGACATCAACAGCCAACGTTGTACCGCATTCATGAAGGACCAGTCCCAGAAAAATTGGATGCATTACGCAATTTCCTAAAAGAGTTTGGGCTGCAACTCGGGGGAGGAGATCGACCCGGCGCTAAACATTATGCAAGCACGATAGCGAAAATAAAAACTAGACCGGATTTTCAGTTGTTGCAAACGGTTATGTTGCAATCTCTCCAACAAGCTTTATATCAGCCTGAAAATGTAGGGCATTTCGGTTTGGCTTATGAATCTTATACACATTTCACTTCTCCTATTCGAAGATACCCTGATTTACTGGTGCATCGGGCAATTAAAGCGGTGCTCAATAAGTCAAATTATATTCCCCAAACGAATTGGATAGAACTTGGAAAACACTGCTCGATGACCGAGCGCAGAGCAGATGAAGCAACGCGAGAAGTTGAAACCTGGCTCAAATGCTTTTATATGCAAGACAAGATTGGCAAAGATTTTAATGGGGTTATTAGTGGCGTAACAGCATTCGGATTGTTTGTCTCCCTCGATCAAATTTTCGTAGAAGGGCTCGTTCATATTTCAGAACTCCCCAGCGATTACTTCCACTTTGATAATATCAAACACCTGTTGATTGGTGAACGAACCCGAAAAATATATCGATTGGGCGATAAAATACAAGTGAAGCTCGCACGCGTTGATCTCGACGAGCGTAAAATCGATTTTTTATTAAGCACGACAAAAATAACAAAACAGGTTACGAAGCGCTAGTTTTTGTATCAATTCAACTGGTTACTCCAATTTTATTCCCGACTAATCCATGTCTACCGCAAGAACTATTTTTGGCTTCCATGCAATTACTAGCCGTATTCGCCAACACCCAGAAAGTATTCAAGAAATATTTTTAGATGAACATCGCAAGGATCAGCGAGTACAAAATTTGATCGCACTTGCTGAAAATCAAAGTATTCGAATATCGAGTTGCGATGACGTGAAACTGAATAAAATGGCTGGAACGACCCATCATCAGGGTGTCGTTGCTAGCATTCTCAGCATTCAGAATCGGGCAACTATTGAAGCCATTCTAGATAACATCAGCGACAACACCTTGTTGCTATTGCTCGATGGTGTTAAAGATCCTTACAATCTGGGTGCTTGCTTACGAATCGCCGATGCATTTGGTGCTCAGGCTGTGGTAGTACCCAAGGATAATGCAGTAGGATTAACGTCTACGGTTTATAAAGTGGCAAGTGGTAGTGCTGAGAGCATTCCACTCATCTCAGTTACCAATTTTGCACGGACTATCCGACTATTGAAACAGCAGGGCATTTGGGTGATCGGTGCAGCCGTTGAAGCAGTCGATACCCTGGATCACATTAAATTAAGCGGACCTACCGCATGGGTATTAGGCTCTGAGGGTGAAGGTATGAGGAAATTAACGCAAGAAAATTGCGATCAACTGATTCGTATTCCGATGGTAGGCGCTGTTAATAGTTTGAATGTCTCAGTTGCAGCGGGTATTTGTCTGTTTGAAACGTTGCGTCAAAGGAATCAACGTTAAAACATAAATCAAATAATACTTTCTTAGAATGCTAGCCAGCCATTTAGATATACCGAATCATTACCGTAGGAATTTCGAAGAAAGCCATCATAATTATGATAGCCTCCATTAAATCTAAAGTAATGTGTGTACAACACAGATAATCTCAGGTTCATGAAGGTAGATGAATAAGAAGTACTTTTACCAAATGGAGTATAGCTTACTTCCGCTGTGAACGCCTGGCTATTGGGTTTTCCACTGACACTGCCACTGATAGGATCCTCTGCTGAATAAATAATATTGTCTTTTGTTCCAGTACTTTGAGAAAAACCAAGATTAATCGAGTAGGTTTGTTGGTATGTATAACCCGCACGAGTTCGGAATACATCAAGACTACCATGCTTTTTCTCAGCAGACCCTAAAGCATAACTTGCTTTTAGATCTCTGTGCTCGCGCAGATAGGTTGCTGTCAGCTCAAAAATATGAGTAGGATTTGCGAGATATTGATAGGTAAAATCAAACCCAAAATCTGTATAGCTATCAGTACCAGCCCCCCTTATCCACTGCGGATTAACATTAGCTTGCATACCGTAAGATCCAATTGCTCCGTAGTGTCCATTCCAATCTTTCTGCAAAGCGACGCGCCAGTAGGGTGCTCCATTATTGATTTTATTTTCACCTTCAAACGTACCGATACCCCTTTGAATGTTTCTCGGCAAACTGGTGTATCCACCCGCTTCAATATACAAAAGATTGTTCCACATGGTATAAGCGGCTGCTCCAACAACCTGCCCACCTAAAGAATCTATCAATGTTCCTGCTGATGGTGTAGGAACTAAAGGAGATTCTGACCAAGGATATCCCCAAGTTGGAGTAGTATTCCAAAGGTCGGAAACAGTGGGTGAGTTATTTACTGTTACACCGTAAACAAGATCATGATTAGAAAAGTTTGTATGATTTGCAAAACGGACATCAGCATTATCGAGCAATCCAATGTTTTCCACACCATCATAAGTTCCTTGTATGAAGGTACCAACATTAGATGTGATTCTCCCTGCTAGAAACAAGGATGCTTCATCGATAGTAGCATTGTTATTGGATCCAAAACGATCTGCTGCACCACCAGGATGGTTATCATTGGTATGAGTAAATGAGCCGAGAATCATTGCTGAAAGGGGAGGAACATATCGCTGAAAACTTTTTTCACCGTAATCTTTTTTAGCAGTATATCCACGCAACTTAAAATTTCTTCCCGCTGGTGTAAGTCCTATACCGAAAGATTGCACGTGACATGAACTACAAGGCATTCCCGTTTGTCGAGCAAAGCTTGGTACGGCATGAGCATAAGAACTAAAATAAAAATAGGACATCGTAAACAGCATTAAACCAAGAAGCCACTGAATATTGACCGTATTTTTCATATTGACTCACTTCATGCACTTTGCTAATAAAGCACATAGTTTAAATAAGTTACTATGAAAATTAAGTGTGGTTAGAGTGATATATTTGTGAAATCCCTGAATCACAATATCGAAATGCTGTAAATCAGACCATTGTTATGGATAATTAAACAGAAACTTCTGAAAACAGAGTTTATCCGCCATCAACATAAAACGAAGCTAATTCAAATTATTCTTACCACCAAAATTCTCAATCGCTAGAATTAAACGTCCAGAGGAATTTTTCTTTTTTTGTGCGAATTGTTTCTTTTATACTACTTTGGTTATTTTTGACATCAACGGTTATTTTTGCTCAGCAAAAAAACTCATCGGTTGTGATAATGGACTCGGTTACTGTCACAGCAACTCGGTCTGATCGGCCAATTACTGAGATACCGCAAGCGATTAACACGATCAAGCGAGATCAATTTACCGATCATCAACTCGGCGTAACATTGGATGAATTTGGCCGTAATCTACCGGGTGTATTTTTCCAAAATCAATTCAATTTTACACAGGATCTGCGAATTGCGATCCGTGGTTTTGGGGCACGTTCTCCTTTTGGCGTGCGTGGTATTCAAATGCGCGTCGATGATATTCCTCAGACTTTACCGGATGGGCAAACTCAGCTCGATGCAATCGATCCTGCCATGATTGAACGTATGGAAGTATTGCGTGGCCCCTCTGCATCTTTGTATGGCAATGCTTCCGGTGGCATGATTCACATCACGACACGGAATCCGCAGCATGCGTTTGAAGTATCGCCGCGACTGGTCTTTGGGCAGTATGGACTTGTGAAATCTGAACTTTATGCGGGCGGGCGTACCGAAAATTTTAACTATGGTTTGTTTGGTTCCTACCTGCAACAAGCCGGTTGGAGAGACCACAGTCGTATGGAGAATCTCTTTTCTCAAGTGAAAATCAATTTTAAGACGGGCTCCGATTCGGATTGGATGGTATTACTTCATAAATTCTATTCACCAGATTCCAAAGATCCGGGTGCTTTAACCTTGGCTGAATCACGCGCTAATCCCAAACAAGCATCGGCTAATAATCAATTATTCAATGCCAGTGAGTCGATTAATCAAGAGCAATTTGCCGTTCGTTATCGCAGAAATGTTGCGCCAGGCCAGCTAATTACGATTACTACGCATACACTTCATCGCGATTTTCAAAACTTACTTCCCTTTACTAATGGTGGACAGGTCGAGTTTAGTCGCTGGGTAGGCGGTGCCATGCTGCAATATTCAAGCGATCATACTTTATGGCAGCGACCTAACCGCTTATTGGCCGGAATTGACTATGGTATTCAGAATGACGATCGACAACGCTATAACAATCATTTTGGTGAACGGGGGTTATTAAATCTCAATCAAATCGAGCGCGTGCAAAACATCGGCCCCTTTCTGAGAAATGAATGGCGAATATTCGATCGCCTAGATTTTGTCGTAGGGGGGCGTTGGGATTGGTTGCACTATCAAGTCAAGGACACGTTTCTCACTGACAATAATCAATCAGGCTCAAGAACCTTATCGCAAGGAAGTGGCACAGCCGGTTTAGTATATCACTTAGGGGATGCACATCAGCTCTATACCCATGTTGCCACGATATTTGAAGCGCCAACAACTACTGAGCTCATCAATAATCCTGCAGGTAAGGGCGGCTTCAATCCCTAATTTGGATGCTCAAACTTCATTGAGTAAAGAAATGGGTATACGCGGTCAGCCGGCAGGATTTGAATATGAAGCAACCTTATTTCATGTTGGAACTCGCAACGAGATTACTCCTTTTGAGTTACCTAATTCACCAGGACGTGCTTTTTTTCGTAACGCGGGCCAGTCTGAGCGTTTTGGTTTGGAAACTCGTTTATCGAGTCCCTCATGGAATGGTTTTAGGGTCGATATGACCTACACTTACTCCGATTTTGAATTTAAACGTTATCGAGTTGGCAACGATGATTTAAGTGGCAATGAGTTTCCTGGTTTACCCAGACATCGTTGGGAAGGCAGGGTACGTTATACCCATCCGGTTGGATTCTTCACACAATTTCACGTGCACCGCGTTGGGGAATTTTTTGTGAATGATATCAATACGGTCACTAATAGTGCTTATTATCTTGGGCAATTCTTATTAGGCTGGGAAAAGAAATATCACTGGGTTGAAGGCTCGATCTTTTTGGGAATCAATAATCTATTTGATGAACGTTATAATGCAAATACTCGGATCAATGCAGCTTTAGGTCGGTATTTTGAGCCTGGCCCTCCGCTCAATGCTTTTGGAGGAGCCAGGATTCGATTATGGGTATTTTGATATCTCGGGTTAATTATCTACTCTCAGCCAAGCTAATCGTGTGCGCACAATCTAGCTTGGCGATGACAGCATTAACTGATCACGAGAGTGCTTATAGTGACTTTCTATTAGAATCGCGGTTGAGAAGTGACTGCTCGATTGCTAGCTTCGCGTTTAAGATCATCTACTCCTTTCTTAGCATCAAGCGCAAGTTGTTCGACGCGTGTTTCGCTTTCCGGTCCTTCTAGATGAGTAAACTCATGACTATCTTCATAGGCTTGCTCAGTAGTGCCCGTTGCTTTAATGATCGCTCCAGCAATAAGACCCCCGGTGATAGCAATGGCGAGTGTGATGCCGATGCCTGTCAATTGCACAACCGCAATACCAGGAACAACGACAATTGCACTCAGACCACCGAGTAAACCGGGCATTCCATGTAAATTATGAACACCACAGGTATCAATTAATTTAAGTTTGGATTCGAGCCACGGTTGAATGAAAACATAGCCGATGACTGATAGCGCGCCAGCGAGCAAACCGATCATGAATGCCCCGGTTGGCCCCACAACATTACAGGTCGAGCCAATCGCAACCCCACCAGCCAACGCTGCATTGGCCATATCAACCATTGAGGTTTTGCCTTTATGGAAGTGAGTGCTCAAGAAATACGTAGCAAGGGTTGCACCACTGAGCGCAAGTAAAGTGTTGACTACCGTTTGAGGCATATCTTCAAATGGCACGATCGCCGTTGCGAAGCTTGGCCAGAATAACCATAACACCATGGAACCCAGCATGGCAAAGCGATCGGAAGTGGCATCGGAAACGATTGGTTCATTGCGTTGCTGCGCAGTGGTTAGCACGAGCGACATGGCAAGTCCGAAATATGCGCCAAACGCATGGATTACGATGGATCCAGCAGAATCCTGAAATCCTTCAGTCAAACCGGATGCATTGTCCAATACCAACCATTCGTTGAGAAGGTAAGCCGGTACGATCAATAATGCTAACAGTGCATATTGAAATACCCGTAAGCGACCTAGCACAGCACCCATGGCGATGAGCGCAGTAGCCACTGCAAATTCAGAATATAGGATAGCATCGACTGAATGCGGATTTAATTCGTGGCCAAAGATACCATTGGCGCGCAGCAGCATATAAAGCGGTAATCCGGTAGCGACTACCAAATAAGTTCCGGTTGTGGCACCAAACCCATAGCGGCGCACGAATACCATCAAAAAACCAAACCCAACCAATAACATGGCAAGAATGTGAATCGTATAATTATATTGCGCGACAAGCCGCGCTTCATTGATACTCGAGGTCGGTTCAGCAGCAACAGCGAGTGATCCGCAACACAGGAGAAGCAAACTGACAAAGCCAAATAACATGATCTTAGTATTTTTGTTCATTATGGTTTTCCCTTATGAATTGAGAAGTTAGTTTGGGTTGCCCCGGTACGCAGTGTGAACCTTAATGGCCCTAAACTCAATAGGGGAATGAGAAGGAGTGCTCGAAGATTGGTTTAAGGATGGATTTGCTGCTTAGGCATTGGGTTAAAGAACTCCTGAACATCGAGTATATCTCGTGTCCGTTTCATCGGAGGTAAGCTTTGCCAGATACGTTTACCGTATGAGTGCGTGATCAGGCGAGAATCACAAATCATCAGCACGCCACGATCATGCTCATCGCGTATCAGTCGTCCAGCGCCTTGTTTTAGGTTAATGATGGCGCGAGGTAATTGATATTCCATGAAGGCGTTATGCCCTTCTCTAGTAAGTTGATCGATGCGCGCTGATAATATCGGATCGTCAGGGGAAGCAAACGGTAATTTATCGATGATTACAACTGATAGCGCTTCCCCTTTTACATCAACCCCTTCCCAAAAAGACTGACTGCCGATCAGTATAGCATTGTCTAACTCTCGGAAGCGCTCCAGCATAGTTGATCGCGAACCTTGTCCTTGACACAAAATGGGGTAAGTCAACTGTTGTTGCTCGAGTTGAGTTTGTAGAGATGCATGAATTTCATGCATGGCGCGTATGCTAGTACATAATATAAATGCACGGCCCTGGCTGGCTTTTAGCACGGGTAAAATCGCTTCAATGAGCGCAGCCGTAAAGCGTTGATGATTAGGGTCTGGCAGACCGGTCGGTACATACAGTAGTGCTTGATGCGTAAAATCGTAAGGACTTTCCCAGCGAATTGATTGAGCCTGTGTTAATCCCATGGCCTGTTGGTAATGAGAAAAATCATCCTTGACGGCGAGCGTAGCTGAAGTAAATATCCAAGCGCGAGGCGGGGCACTAAGTTGGTTACTAAATGTTTCTGCAATGGAGAGCGGTGTGGCATTGAGATGGAGCGTTTGATTGAAGGTTTCGACCCAGCGCACGTAACCATCTTGTTCGAGCTGCTCTTGCCAACGTTTGAGGCTACTGTAAATCACCGTAGCCCGTTTCCAGCATCGCTCTAGCCCTTGAGAGCGAACTGCTTGATGTTCAAGTAGATTGACTAGTTCAGCTAATCGTTCTTGAAGTAGTGTGAGCGCAGTGCTGAAATGGTTAGAGCGTAGCGCGTGATTGAACGATAAGCGAGCATTATCCTGCTCAATGGTCAGGCGTAAATCGCGTGTTGCTTTCTCTAGTGTTTCGATACCATTGAGTAAGGGTTGATAGTCTTGAGCAGCTAGCCTGGTTTCTATCTCACTATCACGCGTCAATTCTAATAACTGATTCGTGCTCACCGATTCTCCAAAAAAGAGGCTGGCAACTTCCGGTAATTGATGTGCTTCATCGAAAATAACCGTATTGCAGTTTGGGAGTAGTTCAGAGAGCCCTTCATCGCGTAGCATCAAGTCCGCAAAGAATAAATGATGATTGACGACTATGACCTCAGACGATAATGCTTTCTTACGTGCCTCCATAACAAAACATTGCTTAAAATTCGGGCAATCAGAGCCTAAACAATTGTCACGGGTCGATGTGACATGTTGCCAAATAGCTGCATTCTCGGGAACTTTACTTAAGCTACTTTTATCACCCGTTTGGTGATTTTGTGCGAAGCGCTCGATGAGGCCAAGGTAGATGATATCCTCGCGTGTTGTTAGCTTATATTGATCAGATCCGAGGGTTTGTTCAAGACGATAGTGACAGACATAGTTGGCACGGCCTTTGAGTAAGGCAACTGTAACCGGAACTTTAAGTGCTGCGCGTATCGTTGGGATATCGCGACTATAGAGTTGATCTTGTAACGTCTTAGTCCCCGTCGAAATAATAACTTTTCCGCCGAACAATAAGGCTGGCACAAGATAAGCAAAGGTTTTTCCAGTACCAGTACCGGCTTCGGCAACTAAGATTTGTTGGTGTTGGATGGTTTTTGCTATGGCTCGCGCCATCTCTAATTGTTGAACTCTTGCTCGATAATTAGGAATCGTGTTAGCGAGAACGCCTTGTGCAGAAAAAATAGCTGCAAGATCAGACATGAAAAATGATTGTCAGTTAAAATAGCGGTTTTAAGTAATCGCGTATAAAGTTGTCCAATAATGAGTGTTATCTATCCTAGGCCTGGAGCCATTGTAAGTTGGCTTTGAAATGACTTCAGTATTGCATTAATGAATATTCCTTTGTCTCAATTCATCGTTTTCTGGTTATTGCTAAGTCTATCAGTGTTTAGCGTTGAAGATGCGGCCGCACAGCAAATCAATTTAAAAAAAGAGATGAAAGAGCTACCCATCCATATTGAGGCCGATCGTATCGAAGGGTTCTCTGAACGACATATGGAAGCAATTGGTAAGGCGCAAATCTTGCAAGGCGACCAATTTATTGCTGCTGATCGGATAAAGTATTATCGGGGAACACAAGAAGTCGAAGTTGCAGGTAAGGTCCGTTTTGAACGGGATCGGGATATTCTTGAAGGAACCAATCTCAAGCTATTTCTGGATAGTAAAACCGGTGAACTAAGTCTGCCACAATATATTCTCAAAGATGGCGGAGGTCGGGGCGCAGGTCAATTATTCTTATTTGAAGGAGACGATCAGTACCGGTTGAAACAGGGTAATTATACGACCTGCCCGATTGGCAACGAAGATTGGTATATACGAGCTAACGATTTAGAAATCGATAATAAAAAGCAAGTTGGAACCGCCCGGGATGTGACAGTTCGATTTAAAGATGTTCCCATTCTTTATCTACCTTGGATGAATTTTTCTTATAGTGGTCAGCGTAAAACCGGATTACTCGCACCGGTTTTTGGTCATACGATTCGCAGTGGTGTTGAGGTATCGATTCCGTTTTACTGGAATATTGCACCTAACATAGACGCAACCTTTACATCGCGTAATATGAGTATCCGTGGCGCAATGCTAAATAGTGAGCTTCGTTATATGGGCCAGAGTCATGGGGGCCAACTTAATTTCGATATTTTACCGAATGATTTAGAGGCTGGAAAAACGCGGTATGGTCTTGCTTTTGAACATATGCACCATTTAGGAGGCGGTTGGACTGGCAATATCAACTATAACCAAATTTCGGATCGTGAGTATTTTCGAGATCTGGCAACTTCCGTTGCGTTTACATCTCGAGCAAACTTGGCTCAGCAAGCTGGATTATCGTATGTCGGTGCACTTGGGCATGATGGAGTAATTAATTTCAATGCCATGGTTCAAGGCTTTCAAACGATTCAAGATCCGCGTGCGCCGATTGTTTCACCTTATAAGCGCTTACCGCAAATGACATTGAATATGTCCAAACGTAATGTCCTTGGGACTGATCTCGATTTTACTGGGGTATACACACATTTTTACCGACCTGATTCGCAGCAAGTACCTGATGCACAAAGTGGTCACCGTTTAGTCATGTTTCCGAGTATTAGTGTCCCCTTACAAACATCGTATGGTTACATTAAACCTAAGATGGGTGTTCATTTTACTCGATATGAACTAGGTGATTCGTTAAAAGATAACAATGTGACAGATACCAACCCGCAACGAGTACTTCCTATTTTTAGTTTTGATAGCGGTGTCGTGTTCGAACGCGATACTAAATTTGGTCGGACTAATTTTGTTCAAACGCTTGAGCCACGCCTTTATTATCTTTATATCCCGTATCGTAATCAAAATCGATTGCCCAATTTCGATTCGGCTGAGATGGATTTTAGTTTTGCTCAAATCTTTACAGAAAACCGCTTTAGTGGCCATGATCGTATCAATGATGCCAATGAAGTCACTTTTGCGCTGACCTCGCGCTTAATTGAACAGTCAACAGGAAATGAACGCGTTCGTGTTGCAGCGGGTCAACGAATTCGCTTTACTGAGCGAGATGTCGTATTGTCCAATTCTCAAATTACCAGTGATAAATCGGATTTTATTGCGGCAATTTCGGGGCGCATTACCCCGGTTATCACGACGGATAGTAGTATTCAGTTAGACCAAAGCGAATTGCGTACTGAAAAAATTAGAACGGGTATCAGCTATCATCCCGCACCTGGTAAGGTACTTAATGTCGGATATCGCTTTACCCGCGGAATTCCAGGCATCGAACGAGGGAATAATCTTTTTCCTGTACCTGGTGCTGGTTTTGAACAAGTCGATTTCTCCACGCAATGGCCAGTTCTAAAGAATTGGCAGGCAATGGCTAGTGCTAACTACTCACTTGATGATGACAAATTACTCGCTGGATTGGTGGGCTTAGAATACAACGCATGTTGCTGGTCGTTGCGCTTTGTGATGAATCGATTCGTCAGAGCTACTGGAAAAGAATCAACTACTTTCTTCGTGCAGCTAGAATTGAATGGTTTGATGCGAATCGGAACGAATCCCCTTGCAGCGTTACGGCAAGGAGTACCGGGTTATACTCGGACAAGTCATCAATAAATCAGATTGGTATAGGAGTAAGTCAAAATATGTTGTTGGATGATTTAATGAGAAAACTATTTTTTGCGCTTGCAAGCTTAAGTGTCAGCGTTGTGCTTACTTTTTTTTTTATGAGCCAAAACACTGCTGCACAAGAAGAACCCGTATTAACGAGTTTACCCGCTACACGATCGGTACAGTCGATTGATCATATCGTAGCTATTGTCAATGAAGACGTCATCACCCGCAATGAGCTTGATGAAGTCATTCGCACGACGGTTAAACAGCTTCAGAAGCAAGGTGTTCAGCTGCCTCCATCTGATATCATCGAAAAGCAATTGTTAGAGCGTACTATTATGAGTCGTGCGCAATTGCAACGTGCTAAAGAAGTTGGAATTAACGTCAGCGATACTGAACTCGATCAAACGATTCGTAAGATTGCTAAAGAAAACAACCTATCCATGGATGAGTTTTATTATGCATTGCAACAAGATGGCATGACGCTTTCCGAGTTTCGTGAAGAAATTCAAAACGAATTGCTGATTTCGCGCCTCAAAGAGCGCGAAGTGAATAATCGAGTGACAGTAACCGAGGGAGAAATCGATAATTTTTTAAAAACCCAAGAGACTTCCGCGATTGGGAATGATGAATACCGTGTTGCGCATATCCTAGTTCAAACATTAGAACAAATGGATTCCGCACAAATTGAAGCGCGGCGTCAGAAAGCTGAGAATGCATTGAAACGCTTGCAGGAAGGAGTGGATTTCGCCCAAATATCAGCAGAAGTATCCGATGCACCGAATGCTTTGCAAGGTGGGGAGATTGATTGGCGACCCATTACGCAGATGGGACCTACGTTTTCTGATATTTTAATCAGAATGCAGCCTGGAGAGCTGACGCCAGTTGTTCGAAGCCCGATTGGTTTTCATATTCTAAAGCTTCTCGGGCGCAGACCTCAGGAAACGCCGGTTGTGATGGTAAATCAAACACATGCACGGCATATCTTAGTTAAAATCAATGAATTGACTTCAGAAGATGATGCCCATCGGGTGGTTTCACAAATTAGAGAACGCATTGTGAAAGGTGCTGATTTTGCTGAAACAGCAAAAGGCATGTCGGAAGATGCAAGTGCTAACAATGGTGGTGATTTAGGTTGGCTATCACCCGGTGATACTGTTTCTGAATTTGAAAGAGCGATGGACGCGTTAATGCCTGGTCAGATGAGCCAGCCGATTCAAACCCAGTTTGGTTGGCACTTAATCCAGGTGCTGGAACGTCGTACTCAGGATGTGAGTTTAGATCGTCATCGCCATGCTGCTCGTCAAGCTATCCGCAATCGTAAGGCGGATATGATTATGCAAGAATGGTTACAACAATTGCGTGATCAAACGTATGTTGAGTACCGAACAGAGGATAGTTAATTGCAGTCTATGCTAACGTTAGCGCTAACAGCCGGAGAACCTGCTGGTATTGGGCCTGATTTGTGTATCCAGTGGGCCCAACAGCATTCACTTTCCTGTCGAGTCGTTGTAATTGCGGATCGTGAGATGCTGGAGCAGCGTGCTCAACGATTGAGGTGTTCATTAACTTTCCAACCTTATATTGAAGCAGAGTGGAAACCGCAGCAAGCTGGAAGTTTACAAATTTATCCTGTATCGGTACGAAATTCTGTTAGGCCTGGTGTTCTGGATTCTACCAATGCGGATTATGTGCTTGAGACACTCAAGATTGCGGCTAGAGGGTGTCAATTGCGGCAATTTCATGCCATGGTGACTGCACCGGTTCACAAAGGCGTGATTAACGAAGCCGGAATTGCCTTTACCGGTCATACTGAATTTCTAGCTGACCTGACACAAAGTCCAGTGGTTATGATGTTGGTCGGAGGTGGGATGCGGGTTGCGCTTGCAACGACACATTTGCCACTGAGATCGGTAGCTGATGCAATTACGGCTGAGGAATTAGAACAACGATTACGTATTATTGATTATGATCTTAGAACTCGTTTCAGAATTGAGCACCCTTGTATTGCTGTAGCAGGATTGAATCCGCATGCCGGAGAATTAGGGTACCTCGGACGTGAAGAAATTGAAATCATCCATCCACTATTAGTAAAATTGCGTACTGAAGGATTTAATCTGATTGGCCCATTGCCAGCGGATACCTTATTTAGTCCCGTAAAATTGCAAGGTTATGATTGTGTGTTGGCGATGTATCATGATCAAGGCTTACCTGTTCTTAAATATGCCAGCTTTGGCAGCGGTGTGAATGTTACATTGGGGCTTCCAATGATTCGAACATCTGTTGATCACGGTACAGCACTTGATTTGGTCGGAACGGGGCATGCCGATATTGGCAGCCTCCATCAAGCGATCATGATGGCATTCACACTCGCAGAGAAAGCTGTTAGCGCCTAAACCGTAACTTGAATTTATTTGATCGAGTCATCTCATGAACATCACGTGCTGTGCCTCATAACCCTCGAAAGCGATTCGGTCAGAATTTTTTGATTGATAATCACCTCATTGCGGCCATTATTCACGCCATCAATCCAATAAGTAGTGACCGATTGGTAGAAATCGGACCTGGCATGGGAGCATTGACCAAGCCTTTACTAAAAATACTTGATCATCTTTGTGTCGTTGAAATTGATCGAGATATCGTGCAATGGCTGTATGCTGAATTTCCAGAGCAGAAATTAACCATTTATGCTACGGATGCCTTACGCTTTGATTTTGCGCAATTGGGCGCGGGATTACGCATTATTGGTAACTTGCCTTACAACATCTCGACGCCATTGCTTTTTCATTTAAGTCAGTACAGCGCCTTCGTGGTTGATATGCATTTTATGCTGCAACAAGAAGTGGTTGATCGCATGGTTGCTGAGCCCTCTACCGCCGAATATGGTCGGCTATCCGTGATGTTGAAAAACCAGTATGAAATGGAGAAATTGCTATCTGTGCCGGCAGAATCCTTTAGGCCTGCTCCCAAAGTCCAATCTGCCATCGTTCGTATGATTCCTCGCGCTATGCCTATCGTACCGATTGCCGATCACTCATTATTCACCAAAATTGTTATTGCTGCGTTTGCACAACGGCGGAAAACATTACGCAATACCCTGAGAAGCTATCTAGCATTGGCTGATTTTACAGCGTTAAATCTAGACCCAAGTGCCAGAGCAGAGAATTTATCGGTATTAGATTATGCCGCATTGACACACTATTTAAAGGCCGATGCAAGATAAGTCATAGTATGCGGCTTGCTATAAAAATCAAATTGTCACTGCAGGCTACGCTAAAATAGCGCTCATTATTTAGATTTTACGAGAACATAGCATTATGTCACGTTCATCGAAACGCAGAATTAAGAAAATTGGCCTTCCTGCTGAAAGTTTGGTTTACACCGGCGATAAAAAAGAGAAGAACCCAATTAATTTAACGTTGATTAATTATGATGCAACCCATTATGAGGAACGTTTGCTGCAACAGGTTGATGCCTGCCTGCTTTATAAGCAAAAACCGACCATTACATGGATTAATGTCGATGGGGTTCATGATCTCAACTTGATAGAGAAATTAGGAGAAGGATTTGCGATTCATCGTTTGGTGACAGAAGATTTGGTTAGTATTGTGCAGCGCCCTAAATGTGAAGATTACGGTGACTATTTGTTTATTGTTCTGAAAATGTTGACGTATGATGCGCGCCAAAACAAAATCATCCCTGAGCAAATTAGCTTGATCTTAGGACAAAAATTCTTACTTTCTTTTCAAGAAGATATTCAAGGTGATGTATTTCATTTGATTCGCGATCATCTGCGCACGGGAAAAGGCAAAGTTCGACATCGCGGAACGGATTACTTAGCTTATTGCTTACTTGATGCACTAGTCGATAATTATTTTATTATTCTTGAAAAAATTGGCGACTCTATCGATACGCTTGAAGAAGTATTAATGCGTCAACCAGGTCAGGACGTGATGGAACAATTATATCAATTGAAACGCGAATTGCTATTCCTTCACAAAGCCGTATGGCCACTCCGCGAAGTGATTTCTTTTTTATTGAGGCGAGAATCCTCGTTGATACAAGATTCAACCATGCCGTATTTACGTGATGTTTACGATCATGTAGTACAAGCGATCGATAGCATCGAGATTAATCGCGATATCCTGGCGACTATGCTTGACCTCTATCTCTTCAGCGTGAGTTATCGAACCAATGAAATCATGAAAGTGTTGACCATTATCGCGACAATTTTTATGCCACTTACTTTTTTAGCGGGTGTTTATGGAATGAATTTCGAACATATGCCGGAACTAAGCTGGCAATATGGTTATCTGCTGATATGGATCATTATGATTACTTTAGGCGTTTTCATGCTTTATTTCTTCAGAAAAAAGAAATGGATTTAGCGTGGAAGACGAAATAGGCGAATCAACGGTAATCCTAAGATAACCAAGAGTAATGTTGCAGGTACTGGGAGTGCAGTGGCAAACAAGGAAGCAAAAACCGCATGTGCATGCGTCGTTGGGTGAAGGTCATCCCAAAATACGAATGTTTCAGGATTTGAGCACATTACCAGTAAGCAAGCGTTTTGCGCATCATTAAATCCAAATTGACTGGGATGCTGTATTGTCTCCATTGACATCGCATTGATGTCAAATGGGATCATGTTAATAAAAGGAAACTGTGCTGCTAAGTTATCAAATAACCTAGCGAGTTCAGTATTGAATGCTTCTGTGAAAGCATGTGCAATCGTTTCAATCCCTGCTATCCGCGCAAATGGCGTTAAGCTTAAATCTGGAAGATTGGGAATGAAGAAAGACTCGGCCCCGGCTGAGATTAATGTGCTGACATAATTTGCAATATTTTGAGCAGCCCGGTCAGGGGCGTTACCGGTAAGAAAATCGTTTGCGCCTCCCCAGATAAAATATAAACCTTGTGAATCGGCTACCCCATTTACATTCGAGAGATATAGCTCAATTTCCTGATTCATTCCTGGTAATCCAAACAAGCCAGGCGTCGTTGCCGTACCATTATCACCAAAATTACCAATCCCTGTCGTCGCGCCAGAGACGGCATAATTAAAGAAATGGTTAGCTGATGTACCACTGGGAAGAATCTGTTGCGCGAGATACTCTGCCGCAACCACACCATTTGAATATCGTCCTTCGAAATAAGGGGGGCATGGATGGGATGGATCGCAATTTCCACCTAATAACTTATATATACTCAATACCGCTGAAGGACTACTCCCTCCGTCCGAAAGGCTGTCACCAAACACATACATACTGCTGAAAGGCATAGACCAAGCACTTCCAACTGCTGAGAAAAACAATAGCAAAGCAATGAGCAGAATTCGTATTTTTTTCATGTTTAATCCCAGTTAATACTAAACATATTGCTTATTTTTCTGAAGACTCAGTATGCTATATGAGTTTGTTGTTTACAAGTGAAAAAAATAATAACTTACTGATTATGCGATAGTTAAGTGATTTTTCTCACAGTGAATAAGATTTTTATTCGATAAACTGTTGACAATCTAGTACGGATTGCATGATCATGTATCAAGCCTTAAATTTTATGGGCGGAAATTTTAAAATTCTTGAATAGAGGTGTTGAACTTTTGATTGATTTGAAAAAAACGTACCAATGCGTAGAGAAAACTTTTGTTTAATAATGCTGTTTCCTTCCTCCTCAAAGGCATCTTAATAGTTTAAGCGATTAGCCTGACTTTAAGATGCCTATTTTTTTTACCCCAGGTCCGATAAGAAAAAGCTACTTACCTTACACCTTGTAACTATAAGAACGATTTAAGCGTTTTATCTATAGTAGTTTGTCCTAATTATTTAGTAATTGCCTGAGTACATAAGGTAGGATACCGCCTTGGTAGTAGTACTCCACTTCAATGGCTGTATCGATTCGGCAAGTTAATTGAACTTGGCTTTGCCCCCCGCCTGGTCGATGGATGATCAATGTAACCGTTTGCTGAGGTTGAATGGTTTCAATACCTTTAATATCGAAAAATTCATCTCCGGTAATATTAAGGGTTTGGATGCTATCATTTTCCTTAAACTGCAATGGGAGCACTCCCATGCCGACGAGATTGCTACGATGAATACGCTCGTAGCTTTCCGCGATAACCGCTTTAACACCAAGTAATTGAGTTCCCTTGGCTGCCCAATCACGACTGGATCCTGTGCCATATTCCTTGCCAGCAAATAGCAGTGTTGGTGTTGCTTGCTCTATGTAACGCATGGCAGCATCGTATATTGACATCTGCTGACTTTCATTCGAGTTGGCTTGCCTAAATAAGGCAATACCGCCTTCACTACCGGGTATCATCAAATTCTTAATTCTTACATTGGCAAATGTGCCACGCATCATGATATGGTGATTGCCACGACGTGAGCCATAGCTATTGAAATCGGCCTTGACAACGTGGTGATCTAATAAATATTTACCTGCAGGTGAAACATCTTTGATCGCGCCAGCAGGCTGATGTGGTCAGTTGTCACGGAATCACCAAAAAGGCAAGCGCACGTGCATCCGTTATTTCAGTTGAACGATGAGTCTGTGTTGGCTGGAGTGAGAAATCTTGGAAAAAGGGGTTCCGCGATATAAGTCGATTCAGGCCAATCGTATAATTTTCCTGAAACAGCGGTAATATTGTTCCAAAGTGTGTGATCTTTCGTTAAATCACGATAAAGTTCTCGGAAAGTATTTGCTTGCATGGCATATTTCATTAGCTCATGAATTTCAGCACTCGTTGGCCAAATATCATGCAACCAAATGGGTTGATTACCATTGCCGATACCGATTGGCTCAGTAGTAAGGTCTTTTAATACGGTACCTGCAATCGCATATGCGACAACCAACGGTGGAGAGGCTAGAAAATTAGCGCGTATATTGGCATGAATACGAGCCTCAAAATTGCGATTTCCAGATAGAACGGCTGAACAGATCAAATCTTCTTTTACGATACTTTCCTCAATTGATTCAGGAAGTGGACCGGAGTTACCAATACAGGTTGTACAGCCATAACCTGCGATATTAAAACCTAACCGCTCTAAGTAAGGGAGTAATCCTGCAGCAGTAAGATAAGCAGTGACTACTCTAGACCCCGGAGCGAGTGAAGTTTTAATATGGCGTTTAACTGATAGTCCTTTCTCAATGGCTTTTTTGGCAAGCAATCCTGCAGCGATTAGCACGCTTGGGTTTGATGTATTGGTACAGGATGTGATTGCGGCAATGAGCACATCACCATGGTGTAACTCAATCGGTTGATTCAACGCTTTATGAATTGTAGGGTAGCGCTGCGTTAACAGCTCAGGTGATTTACCGTAGCCATTTTCGGTGACTGGTTTGCTAAAGAGTGTCGAAAAGGTCATTTTTAGTTGATTGATGGGAATTCGATCCTGTGGTCGCTTAGGTCCAGCCAAAGAAGGTACAATGGTGTCTAAATTCAAATGAAGCACTTGACTGTAATCGATATCGCCTTCTTGAGGGATGCCATAGAGTCCTTGTGCTTTAAAATAACTTTCAAGAGCTACAATTTCCTCAGCAGCTCGTCCTGTATGTTTAAAGTATTGGATGGTCGTATCATCAATGGGGAAAAAACCCATGGTTGCGCCATATTCTGGCGCCATGTTGGCGATAGTCGCGCGATCTGGCAGGCTTAATGAGACAGTACCCTCTCCATAAAACTCGACAAACTTTCCAACTACGTTTGCTTTGCGAAGCATTTCAGTAATGGTGAGCACCAAATCGGTCGCGGTCACGCCTTCACGTAATTGTCCTGTCAAGTTGACACCAACGACATCAGGTGTTAGAAAATAGACAGGCTGACCGAGCATTCCAGCTTCTGCTTCGATACCGCCTACACCCCATCCCACAACGCCGATACCGTTGATCATTGTGGTGTGTGAATCGGTACCGACTAGTGTGTCTGGATAAATCAAACCTTGTTTTTGATGAACGCCTCTGGCAAGGTATTCCAGATTGACCTGATGTACGATACCGATACCTGGTGGAACTACTTTGAACGTATCAAAAGCTTGCATACCCCATTTGATAAATTGGTAGCGTTCCTTATTGCGCTCAAATTCGATTTCCATATTGTGAGCAAGTGCTTGTTTATCACCGTAGTAATCAACTTGCACGGAATGATCAACGACTAAATCAACAGGGACCAGAGGTTCAATCCGATTGGGATCTTTGCCTAATCGCATGGTGGCACTTCGCATTGCCGCTAAATCAACTAATAGCGGAACCCCTGTAAAATCTTGTAAAACAATACGCGCTACCACAAATGGAATCTCAAAAATACGCGCTGCGTTGGGTTCCCATCCAGCAAGTTGTTTGATGTGGGATTCCGTAATTTTTTTGCCGTCAAAATTTCGAAGCACGGATTCTAATATGATACGAATCGAAACCGGTAATCGTGAAATGTTACCCAGTCCTGCTTCTTCAAGCGCTGATAAGGCATAGTATTGAAGTGATTTACTGGGAAGCTGCAGTGTTTTAAGTGAATTAAAAATATTATGATTCATATAGTGTGTACCTCAAAGGATGGCTTAAGTAATCAATCCTGGTTTATGATGTCTCGTTTTGAGTTTATCATTCCAATCCTATTTGCTACAAAAAATAAGGTAAAAAAAGATGAATATCGCGCAATTGAATCAAAATTTTGGGATCACGAATACAGTCAGATTTGTTGAAGGGCAGGGGGGATTACCGTTCATTCAGATTAATACTGATAAAGCCCAAGCGCTCATTTCTGTATATGCAGGTCAAGTGCTTTCCTTTAAACCGGTTAACCAGGAAGCAGATTTAATGTTTTTGAGCACCAAAGCTTATTACCAAGCTGGGAAAGCGATTAAAGGAGGAGTTCCTATCTGCTGGCCATGGTTTGGTGCTGATCCAGAAGGAAAGGGCGACCTGCTCATGGTTTTGTTCGAAATCGGATGTGGGAAGTTATCGAAACTGGGGTTAATCCACTAGGTGAGGTTAAAGTTACACTTGGTCTAAATGATACTCCTGAAACACAAGCAATCTGGCCTTACGCATTTCAGTTGAGGCTTATCATTACAATCAGTGATACATTGAACCTGGAATTAACCACACAATACAGGTGGTCAAGTATTTACCATTACACAGGCGTTCCACACCTATTTCGGTGTCAAGGATATTCATCATGCAACTGTTACTGGATTGGACGGTAAATCGTATCTTGATAAAGTCGATGCAGGAAACCAAAAACTACAATCAGGTGATGTAAAAATCAGTTCAGAAGTGGATCGAATTTATTTAAAGGTTAGTAATGATTTAATTATTCGTGACGCGGCGCTGAAGCGGGAAATTATCATTCGTTCCCAAGGTAGCCAAACGGCAGTGGTATGGAATCCTTGGGAGAAAATTTCGAAGGAAATGGCTGATTTATTGGACGATGATTATTCACGTCTGCTTTGTGTTGAAACGACTAATGCAGCAACAGATGCTATTTTGATTCAACCTGGAAATCGGTTTAGTTTGATCGCTCAATACCAGGTAAAGTAGATGTTGTTACCGGAGTGAAAGCTTGAATGGCTTCGTGAAAGCGTTGCCAATCAAAGAATGGGCCGGGATCCGTTTTGCGGGTTGGAGCAATGTCAGCGTGACCCACAATATGCGTAATTGGGTAAGCTTTTAGTAATGCTTTTGTTAAGGCAACTAATTGGATATATTGAATCGATTCAAAGGGAATAGTATCGGATCCTTCTAACTCAACTCCAATTGAAAAATCATTACAGCGTTCTACCCCTTGCCAGCAGGATTGACCGGCATGCCATGCGCGTTTAGCGCAGGAAACAAACTGTATGATTTCACCTTGACGACGAATGAGAAAATGGCTCGAAACTTTCAAATCACGTAATCCAGCGTAATAGGGATGAGCGCCATCATCGAGTTGATTGGTAAACAACTCGATGATGGCGTTTCCACTAAAATCATTAGGGGGAAGGCTAATGTTGTGGATAACTAATAAACGAATGGCGGTTCCGGATGGTCGCTCATCAAAATTAGGCGATGGGATTTGAATGACATCTTGAAGGTAGCCGGCCAAGTTGATTTTCATCGATTAATTGTTTTTATGTTGATAAAACAAGCCATATCATAATCTAAATTAAGCATGATCCTATCGCTTACTCGCATATGGAAAACGGGAAATTTATTACTTTAGAAGGTATTGATGGGGCAGGGAAGAGTACTCATCTCGAATGGATAGCCAATTATTTGGGCGGTAAGGGTATTCGTGTATTGACGACTCGCGAGCCGGGTGGAACCCAATTGGGAGAACACATTCGTAGTCTGTTATTAGATCACCGCCAGATGATGCATGCTGAAACAGAAACATTACTTATGTTCGCAGCACGACGTGAGCATCTGGATAAAGTGATCCTACCTGCACTAAATCAAGGCGACTGGGTGATATCAGACCGATTTACAGATGCCAGCTATGCTTATCAAGGCGGGGGAAGGGGTGTTTTAATCGATAGGTTACAAATTTTGGAAAGTTGGGTGCAGGGTAAATTCCAACCTGATTTGACGCTCTATTTTGATTTATCGATCGAAGTGGCACGACGTCGGATGCAATCTATCAAAATTGCAGATCGATTTGAGAAAGAGCAAAATGATTTCTTTCATCGAGTAAGAGCTGCGTATATTACTAGAGCAAGCCAATTTCCGGAGCGGATACAAATTCTCGATGCGAGTCATTCGATCGATGACATTACCGATCAGTTGGAAAGAATACTACAGCCTTTGTTGATCAGCCTTAAACCATGAACCAACTTTATCCTTGGCAACGCTCGATCTGGTCTCAGATTCGTAATAACGCGATCACTAAGGCGCAGGCCTTCATATTCAGTGGGAGAAAAGGAATAGGTCAACTTGAATTTTCCAATTATCTTGCCAAATCACTATTATGCGAACAACCAACTCAAACGCAGTATGCTTGTGGTAACTGCAGGAGTTGTCAATGGTTTGAGCAAGGGATTCATCCTAATTTTTATCGATTAGAGCCAGAAGCGTGGGTCGAATTTGATGCAGATGCAGCACAAACATTCAATGATTCGAAACAACCGAGTGAGGAAACAAGCTCAAAAAAGAAACTGAGTCAGCAAATTACGATAGATCAAACGCGTCACCTCGATCAATTTCTTTATTTATCCGCACACCAGTCAGCGCGTAAAATCATTTTAATTCATCCAGCCGATTGCATGAATATTCCAGCAGCAAATGCGATGTTGAAGAAGATTGAAGAACCGCCACCGCAGGTACTATTTTTTTTGGTGACGGATCGTTTGCAAACTTTGTTGCCGACGATTGTCAGTCGATGTATGAGAATTACATTACCTCACCCAGATAGACTATCAGTAAAGGATTGGTTGCACCAGGAAGGTATTGATGAGAGTTCTATCGATCTTAGTTGGTTTGGTACTTCACCTCAATTGGTAAAGCGCTATTTCGAGGCAGATTATTTAACCTATCATGCAGAATTGATAGCGGGAATCAGTTCGCCTATGCAGCTTGATCCTATCGCATTGGCAGAGAAGCTCTATAAGCTCGAATTATCAATGATTGTTAGTTGGCTACAGAAATGGTGCTACGACTTAGTAAGTCATCAAATGATAGGTATGGTTTACTACCATCGTCGTTATGAAACAGCGATCAAAACAATCGTGGCAAAGACTGAACCAAAACAACTTATCGATTTCTGGAAACAATTAACGCAGTTTCAGCAATTGTCAAAACATCCTTTAAATACGCGGTTATTTCTTGAAGAACTGTTATTAGCTTATGTTAAAACTTGTTCTCGAAATTAAATTATATGAATACAGTTTAAAAAGGGAATAGTGACTATTCCCTTTTTTGTTGGTTATTAATCTTTAGTTTCGACTTGGACTAATAATCCCGCTGCTTCAGTAGTATTTATTTTTGCTGAAGTAGTTTTTCGACGTGGTTTTCTGGCCAAAACAATTTCTTCATCCAAATTTTCTGATACTTTTTCTTGAACTGTTTCTATCATGACAAGCCCACTCTTAGATAAATCAGGTAAATCGATTACAATCGGTGCAGTAACCGTAGTTGGTTTAGACGTAGATACCGAATCAACCGAAAATTGATCTTGCCTAACTTGGCTAATCGCTTTAATAGAAAAATCTTGAGCTTCAGTTAGGTCAACTTTTTCGATGTGTGGCGGTGGCGATGATTCTTGTAATCGATGTTCAGTCCAAGTATCAGAGTCTATGAGTTGCTGAGGCTCAGGGTTAGCTGCATTGACAGCTTCGATACCCGGTTGAATTACTACTACTGGAGAGGGTTCAGTGGATTCAATTGCTATTGAAGTGATCGCATCTGTTGTATGAGAAGTCGTTTCTAGCGTTTCGGTAGCAGTCATTGGCCGAGACCGATCAGACCGATTACGCTGTCTTCCCCCTCGGCGTCTGCGCGAGCGACTACTTTTCTCTTCCGTTTGATTGCTTGGTTTAGAACCATTTTCTGTTGATCCTGGTTCATGATTGGAGAGTTGATTTGATGCAAGTCCGATTTCATCGTGCAAAACTTGCGAATTAAGGTTCTCGTTTGATTGGCTTGTTAATGCCTCATCGCGATTGGAAGTAAGGTCAGACCTCGATTCTTGCAACAAGATACTTTCTGAATCATGATGTGCCTCTTTTTGAACTTCATTTAAATTAGTTCGTTTGCGTTGATCGTTGATAGGCATTTCTTTGTTTCGCCCATTACGACCACGTTCTCTACGTCCTCTACCGCGTTCACGCTGAGAAGATTTTTCTCGTGAGTGAACGGGAGAAATTTCTGATTGATTTTGTGCTTCATTTGTTGGTCTAAACCAGCTGAAGAATTTATCTAAAAAAGAAATAGGTTTTTCTTCACGAACGGGTGCTGGTTGCGTAGGGGTAATACCCTTAACAGCAGCTTGAGGGCGTATGGCTTTATTTTCTGAAGAAACTGAAGGGAGTGTTATTTCTTCAGCTACTTTCTCAACCATTTCATAACTAGCTTGAGCCTCAGTTGACTTGATGTCCTCATGGCGGAGTCGGTTAATTTTGTAATTCGGCGTCTCTAAATAAATATTGGGAATGAGAACGATATTTACTTTTGAGCCGTGCTTCAATATTATGGATTTCCGCACGTTTCTCGTTTAATAAATAGGTTGCGACATCGACTGGTAATTGAACGTGTAAAGCATTCGTATTTTCTTTCATGGCTTCTTCTTGAACAATTCGAAGAACATGTAAAGCAGACGAGTCCGTTCCTCGTATATGGCCTGTACCATGGCAACGTGTACAAGTTATGTAATTACTTTCACCTAATGAAGGGCGTAGTCGTTGACGAGATAACTCTAATAGACCAAAGCGAGAAATTTTACCGACTTGAATTCGTGCGCGATCAACGTGCAAAGCTTCCTGAAGACGTACTTCTACTTCCCGCTGGTTTCGCGCTACCTCCATATCGATAAAATCAATTACGATGAGTCCACCTAAATCGCGTAGTCTTAACTGTCGAGCAATCTCATCTGCAGCTTCTAAGTTAGTATTCAATGCTGTATTTTCAATATCCGTACCGCGAATGGCTTTCGCTGAATTGACATCGATCGACACCAACGCTTCAGTATGATCAATAACGATCGATCCTCCAGATGGTAGTGAAACTTGCCGCGAATAGGCAGTCTCGATTTGATGTTCAATTTGAAATCGAGAAAATAATGGAACATCATCTTGGTAGAGCTTGAGTCGATCTACATTATTGGGCATAACATGAGCCATAAATTGACGTGCCTGATCATAGATTTCAGGATTGTCGATCAATATCTCACCGATTTCATGGTAAAAATAGTCACGAATCGCGCGAATGACTAAACTGCTTTCTTGATAAATTAGAAATACACCATGCTGGTTATTTGCTGCTTCTTCGATCGCATGCCAGAGTTGCGTCAAATAATTTAAGTCCCATTGCAGCTCTTCTTCATTGCGGCCAATCCCAGCTGTCCGAGCAATGATACTCATGCCATCTGGTATTTGGAGTCGGCCAATAATGTCTCTAAGCTCGGCACGCTCATCGGCATTAACCCGCCGTGAAATACCACCACCCCGAGGATTATTGGGCATAAGCACGAGATAGCGGCCGGCTAATGAAATATAAGTTGTGAGTGCCGCACCTTTGTTACCTCGCTCATCTTTATCGACCTGGACGATTAATTCCTGACCTTCACGAAGATGCTCATGAATGCGATGACTTGAAGTTTCTGATTGGTTTTCAATGACCGTTAGATCAATTTCCTTATAAGGAAGAAATCCATGGCGATCTCCACCATAATCGACAAAGGCTGCTTCTAAGCCAGGTTCTAGTCGAGTGATTACAGCTTTATAAATATTACTTTTCGTTGTTCCTTTCCAACTGATTCAATATCGAGATCAATTAATTTTGTCCATCTACAATCGCAACCCGCAACTCTTCAGGTTGTGTTGCATTAAATAACATTCGTTTCATTATTTTCTCCCGCGCTCAATTAACGGGCAGGTTGCTAATTTCAGCTAAGTAGTTCCAAAGGGAATGACATATTTTCAGGTTATCGTGTAAACATAAATCATAAAATACAATCGGGTTGTCGTTTCCCTATCGTTCGAGTAATCAATTTACCAAGTTAGATAAGCATTTTTTGATAAATGCGACTAACACTAACTTAGTTTCCTGTAATCGTTAAATCACCCACGCTATACTTTATAAACCTGTTGTACTAACAGGCTTAGTGAGATATTGCGGTGAAAGTCAAATTTTCTACTTGCTGTAGCATCGGGTAAGAATTTATTCATGGCAAATTTCGGCAAAGTTATTCCTACTGTAAGGTACTACAAAATTTGTAAATAAATCCTTGATGTGCTTTGAGCGCGCAATTCATTTATTATCGCTACTTGATAAGGTGAGCGACATTAACCAGATTTGATGCTGATTCTTTTCAGCGTTGTCAAATCTACCCATGGCTAAATCTTGTTTAGTGTAAGTCATCATGTCAATGATTTGACGCATTAAATGATATAGGTATATCAATTCAATCAACAACTCAACCTAAAAGTATAGGTAAAATTAAAGTGTTAGGCAAAAAAAATATGCCAAATGCAGTTTATGTGGAAAATATTGATGAAAGATCTGAAGGTCAGCGTATCGATAATTTTCTTTTTAAGCATTTAAAAGGTGTGCCTAAAAGCCACATTTATCAAATTTTGCGAAGTGGTCAAGTTCGCGTCAATAGCAAGCGAATTACGGTAGATTACCGGCTACAATTGCATGACGCTGTTCGTATTCCACCGCTTAAATTAACCTTAAAATCAGAATCAACCAGAATTCTACCACGTGCTAATTCTACTCGTTTCGAGAAATTATATGAAGATGAATGGTTGATTGCTATCAATAAACCTGCAGGAATGGCAGTCCACGGTGGTAGTGGAGTCAGTTATGGGGTAATCGAGCAATTGCGACAAGATTACTCCGAGTGGAAATTTCTTGAATTAGTACACCGCCTTGATCGAGATACTTCAGGTGTCTTAATGTTGGCTAAGAAGCGTAGTGCTTTGGTGGGACTGCATCAGCAAATTCGAGAAGGCTCGGTTCAGAAGTTTTACTGGGCGATGGTTAAAGGAAAATGGGTCAACGCAAAGCAAAGTGTGAAATTGTCGCTAAATAAATTTGTGACAGCGCAGGGTGAACGGCGCGTTGCTGTTACGGAAGGAAGAAATCAAGATACAAAAGATTTATTTTCACACACGATATTTACACTCGAACAGCATTGGACTGATTATAGTTTGCTAAAAGCTGAGTTAAAAACAGGGCGCACACATCAAATACGTGTCCATTTAGCGCATCTCGGTTTTCCGATTGTAGGTGATGAGAAATATGGAGATTTCGATTTTAACCGACAGTTGATGAAAAAGGATCAAAGATTTAAACGGATGTTTTTACATGCGGAAACAATAGAATTTATTCACCCGGTAACAAATGTTGTTTTAAAAGTGACGGCACCCTTATCTAAAGAATGGGATGAGTTTATTGATTGGCTTAAATAGAATTGTGATTAGGGTGTTCAAATAATTTCTCTGTGGTAGATTAAGGTTTTAACCTTCTTTTTGAGTCTGCGGTTTAATCAAAGGATGCAACGCCTTCCAAATATTTTCAAGAATAATTGTTTGAGCTGCTGCATTCGGATGAATACCATCAGCAAGAAAGTAGTCACGTTTATCTGCAAATCCTTCGAGTAAGAATGGGATAAACGGCAGTTGATAGCGTGAGGAAAGTTGTTGGTAGAGATGGCGGAACTTTTGTGTATATGCGATGCCATAATTCGGCGGAAGCTGCATTCCAACCAGTATTGGGGCAGCATGATAGCGTTGACACGTTTCGATGATCATTTCTAAGTTATCATTGATGGTTTGGATGGAAGTTCCCCGTAAACCATCATTGGCGCCTAAACCGATGATGATGATATTGGGTCTATGTGATTTGAGTGCTTGCTCAATTCGGTTACGACCTCCAAGTGTTGTTTCCCCGCTGATACTGATATTAATAACTTGATAGTTAGGCGATTCATTTTGTAGTTTGTTCTTAAGCAGCGCGACCCAACTGGATTCAGTTGATAATCCATAGCCTGCTGACAAGCTATCGCCCAGAATTAGAATGGTTATTTTGTCTTGATGTGTATCAGCTTCGATCGAAGCTGGGAACGTAAAATTAACGAATAGAAAAATAATGCTAAGTAATATTTTCATAAAGAATCGTCGAATCCAAAGCGATAAACAGCCTATTGTACAAGCAACTGCTTTAAATAAAATGATCGCTTTAGGTGATAAACCCTTGATCATTTTACAGGATGTCAATCTTCAAGTCAGTGCCGGGGAATCGGTCGCTATTGTTGGCGCATCAGGTTCTGGTAAATCAACGCTACTGGGTTTGCTCGCAGGACTCGATGTGCCGACGAGTGGTCAAGTTTTTCTGGATAGTGAACCTATTTTTCTGCTTGATGAAGATCAGCGTGCTTCGCTTCGTTCACGATTACTCGGTTTTATGTTTCAGTCTTTTCAATTGTTACCTGCGTTAACTGCCATGGAAAATGTGATGTTACCGATAGAGCTCTCTGGGCAAGATTCCGCCCAACAATTGGCCCAAGCTTTGCTCGAGAGGGTAGGCTTAGGTGCACGTTTTGACCATTATCCTAGGCAGCTTTCTGGAGGTGAGCAACAACGCGTTGCGATTGCCAGAGCTTTTGTGACTCAGCCCAAATTGTTGTTTGCTGATGAACCAACAGGAAATTTAGATTCAGAAACAGGAAAACAGATTATTGAATTAATGTTTGAACTCAATAAAGAAAAAGGGACGACACTAATACTGGTTACCCATGATGAAGCTTTGTCGAATCGATGCGATCGGAAAATCAAAATGGTTGGCGGTCGAATTATCGATTGAGTCGTTGATTTGATCGTTTACGGCACATTAGGTATTGGACGTGGCTGAGATTAACGGCAGCAGCAAAGATAAGGGACGATTCAAGCGGTTCTTTCTCAAATGGGTTGTCGTGGGTGTGGTTATTGCGATCATTATATTGAGTAAGCAACATTTTGATCGCACTCCTAAATCGAATGAAACTAAACCGAAAAATACGGTGGCAGTGATATTATCGCGCGTTGAGCAGCAGCCAGTAGCAATTCAGATTAAGGTTAAAGGAACGGTACTTCCGAAGCAGACCATTGTAGTACGCCCACAATTGAGCGCTGTCATTAAATCTGTTCACATCAAAGAGGGGCAGTTTGTAAAGCAAGGTGATAAGCTGTTTTCTTTCGATACGCGGGACCGAGAAGCGAATCTTGCGAAATCGAATGCTCAGCTATCAAAAACCAAAGCTGAATTAGCGATAGCGCAACGTAGCTATCATCGTCAGCAAGCGTTATTTAGGAAGAATTTTATTTCACAAGCGATGTTAGATGTTGCGAGAAATCAAGTTGAGTTACTCCAAAATCAGCTTAAATTTGATCAAGCTGCTATTCAGGCAGATCAGGTGAGTTTGAGCTATGGAGAAATTTATGCGCCGATCAGTGGGCGAGTTGGTAGTATACCGTTCTTCCCCGGTAGCATAGTTCATCCTGAGATACCCCAGTTAGTAAGTATAGTGCAACTTGATCCGATTCAAGTGAGTTTTGCGCTTCCAGAAACTGAATTAAATTTATTGCGACGGCCACTAACATCAGACCAAATTAAAGCTGTCGTGCAATTTGGGTCATCAGGTGAGGAAACGCGTGAAGGAAAAATTGTTTTTATTGACAACGCGATCGATACGGCAAGTGGCACGATTCAAATTAAAGCTGAGCTTGCAAACGCAGATGGAAAACTTTGGCCTGGTATGTATGTTGAAGTAGTCCTTATCAAGCAGTGGATACCTGATGCTATTGTTATCCCAGTGCAGGCGGTTCAATCAGGCCCAATGGGTCACTATGTATTTGTGATCGACACAACCGATAAGGTTATTATGCAACCAATAGTTGTAAGATCGATTCAGGAAGGCATCGCGATTATTGATGGCCTCGATCCTGGTTATTGTGTTGTCGTAGAAGGCGCTCATGCACTTCGTTCAGGGAGTAAGATTAGTGAAAACTCATTAACGCAGTCGAACGGCAACATTTGTAAGCGGATCGAGCTTACTGAGTCTTCGCATTCTACGAGTGAGGCAGGAATGCGGCGGTCTGCACAACCTTAGGTGATCGATGAATCTCGCAGCATTGTGTATTCGACGCCCAATTATGACGGTTCTTCTGTCGTTGACCGCAGTGGTTCTTGGTCTAACTGCTTACAGTGGAATTCCGATTGCTGCATTGCCCAGCTATGACACCCCAACTATCACGGTAAGCGCAGTACTTCCGGGTGCAAGTCCTGAAACCATGGCTGCAGCGGTTGCAACCCCACTGGAGCGTCAGTTTTCTTCAATAGCCGATTTATCCACAACCAGCTCGACGAGTACTCAAGGTAATACACAGATTACTCTAGAGTTTAATCAGGGTCGTGATATGGATAGTGCCGCTATTGATGTTCAAGCTGCATTACTGCGGGCGCAACGGGCCTTGCCGATTGAAATGACGACAATGCCATCCTATCGAAAGATAAATCCTGCCGATACTACGATCGCTATTCTTTCTCTCACCTCAGAAACCTTGCCTTTTTCTGAATTAAACCAGCTTGCGGATAAATTAATCATTCCTGCCTTGTCAACACTACCTGGAATTGGTGAAGTTCGGATCAGTGGTCAGAAAAAGTTTGCAGTCCGAATTCGTGTAAATCCGCTCATGCTTGCTGCACGTAACTTGACGATTGATGATATTGCTAAAGTCATCACCGATGCGAACCCTAATTCTCCGCTTGGTACCCTAGACGGTGCGCGTCAGACACTTACCATACAAGCGAATCGTCAATTAGCGCATGCAGTCGATTTTGCTAACCTGATTGTCTCGGCAGATGAGAATGGGCGATTGATCCGATTGTCTGAACTTGCAGTAGTTGAGAATAGTTTTGAGTCTGTAAAGACGGCGAGCTGGACCAATGGGCAACCATCCATCGCGTTGTTAATTTATGCACAACCTGGTGCTAACGTTGTTGCTGCTGTCGATGCCATAAAAAGGGGGTTATCAGGAATTAACGCCCAATTACCAGCGTCAGCGCAGGTATCATTTTATTTGGATCGTTCTCAATCCATTCGTGAAGCAATTTTTGATGTGCAATTTGCCTTCGGGCTTACCGTAGGCCTAGTCATTTTAGTGATGTTTCTGTTTTTACGGAAGCCTAATGTCACTTTGATTCCAGCTTTATCGCTACCAATTTCATTATTATGCTCAATTGCTCTGATGCGCCTATTGGGTTATACGTTGGATAACATTTCGTTACTAGCAATTACACTCGCAGTGGGCTTGGTTGTTGATGACGCAATTGTGGTTCTGGAAAATATTGTTCGATATATCGAAAAAGGCTTTCCCCCAATAGAAGCTGCATTGCTCGGTTCAAAAGAAATTACATTTACCATTTTTTCAATATCGATTTCGCTTGTTGCAGTTTTTATTCCAATATTTTTTATGCCAGGCGTAATCGGCATGATGTTCCATGAATTTGCTGCAGTGGTAAGTATAGCTGTATTGGTGTCGGCGATTGTCTCATTGACTTTGGTGCCGATGTTAGCAAGTCGGTACCTGGTACAGCACAACGCTTCAGCGAAGATATTAGCACTGACTCAATGGTTTGAATTAGGATTTAAACGACTTCTAATCGCGTATGAATACTTATTGGATTGGGCATTAACCCATCGTCGGATCGTACTGTTAATTGCTGCAAGCACGCTAATGTTGACTGTCGTTCTCTTTGTGGTCTTGCCTAAAGGTTTCTTTCCTGAAGAAGACACCGGTAGGATTATGATTGTCATTGAAGCTGCTGAGGATATTTCTTTTCCAGCAATGGTTGAGTTGGTTCGACAAACTATGGAAAAGATTAGATCGAATCCCCTGATCGATAACAGTGTTGCATTTACTGAAGGTGCAGTAAACAACGCGCGCATGTTTGTTGGATTAATTCCCCGCAGTGAGCGTCCCTCAATGACAGAGGTTGTCCAGATTCTGCGTACTGAAACTCAATCGATTCCAGGCGTGAATGTTTTTATAACACCGACTCAGCATTTAAGACTGGGGAGCATGCCGAGTAAAAGTAGATATCAATATGTGATGCGCAGCGTTCATAGCGAAGAATTACAGACCGCCGCAACCTTGATGACCGATCAAATGCGTAAACATCCTGTATTTCGTGATGTAGCTAATGACCTTAAACTTAAAGGATTACAGGCGCGTTTGGAGATTGATCGTGATAAAGCGAATCAACTGGGAATTGATATGGCTTCAATTCGTACCGCTTTATACAGTGCATTTGGGGAGAGGCAAGTCTCGACAATTTATACATCCAGTGATAGCTATCGGGTTATTTTGGAAGTAGCTGATGTTTTCCGGGAAGATGAGCAGGCATTGAATAATCTACACTTGCGAGCACAAACTGGGCGCCTAATCCCCTTATCGAGCATCGCTAAAATAAACCGTGAAGTAGGTCCGCTGAGCGTGAATCATGTGAATCAGCTTGAATCGATCACACTATCGTTTAATCTTTCAGTAGGTTCAGCACTCGGAGACGCAACTCAATTAATCAAACAGTTTGAGCGAGAGATTCAATTGTCTTCATCCGTATTAACTAATTTTGCAGGCGATGCAGCCGCTTTTCAATCAACTCAAGTAAGTCAGTTGGTGCTCATTATGGCTGCTTTATTGGTGATTTATGTTTTATTGGGCGTGTTGTATGAAAGTTTTATTCAGCCGATCACTATTCTTGCTGGATTGCCCTCTGCTGCAGTTGGCGCATTAGGTATTTTATGGCTATTTGATATGGAGCTATCGGTAATTGCCATGATCGGAATTCTTTTATTGATTGGAATTGTCAAAAAAAATGCGATTATGATGATCGATTTTGCTTTGGATGCGCAGCGTAGGTTGAATATGGTTCCTCATCAAGCGATTCGAACTGCTTGCTTACTCCGCTTTCGCCCTATCATGATGACAACACTAGCAGCATTAATGGGGGCGTTACCGATAGCGATCGGTTTCGGAGCGGGTGCCGAGTTACGTCAACCTCTTGGTTTAACCGTTGTAGGCGGATTGATCTTTTCTCAGTTGATTACTTTGATTATTACACCGGTTATCTATCTATATCTCGATCCTGATTCCAAAAAAATTAGAGGATAATCATAGAAAAGCAGTATTTTTCATGCCTATCTTTGCTGCGTTTTTAGGTCAAATGTAATAGAATTATCGATTATTGAATTGTGCTCCTTAGAAATTACCCACTCTTAAGATATTGACATGATTAAACTCGTTCTCCTGCGTCATGGAGAAAGTACTTGGAATAATGAAAATCGTTTTACAGGTTGGACCGATGTCGATTTAACGACAAGAGGTCAAGAAGAAGCGAAAGCCGCGGGAAGAATTTTGCATCAAAATGGATTTACTTTTGATGTTGCCTATACTTCTGTCCTTAAACGCGCAATCCGAACCTTATGGATCGTGTTGGATGAAATGGACCAGATGTGGATTCCAATTACACACTCTTGGCGATTGAATGAACGACACTACGGCGCGCTTCAAGGCTTAAATAAAGCTGAAACTGCTGCACGTTATGGTGATGAGCAAGTGCTTATTTGGCGACGAGGCTACGATATACTGCCACCTATCTTGACAGTTGATGATGAACGATATCCCGGATTTGATCCCCGTTATAGCAAATTAGCAAAAGAAGAAATTCCGTTAGCAGAAAGTTTAAAGGATACGGTTATTCGATTCTTGCCGTTCTGGAATGAAACTATCGTTCCTGATTTGCGAGCTGGGCGGAGTGTGATTATCGCGGCGCATGGCAACTCGCTCAGAGCACTAATAAAGTATTTGGATAACGTTTCTGATAAAGCAATCGTCGATCGTAACATTCCGACAGGTATTCCATTAGTTTACGAGCTGGATAAGCAATTAAAGCCAATCAATAATTATTATTTAGGTAACCCAGCTGAGGTTGAAGAGGCAATGCTTGCAGTCGCGAATCAAGGTAAAGTTCACAAGAATATTTGATAAGTTCCAGCCTCTAAAATGGAACAACTGTATCGTATTGGAAGAGCTTTGAGATACTGGTTTTTCAAGGCGATTCCTCTACTGGTAGTGTTAATGATTGCCTATCAACCTTTTTTTCTTTTTACGCATGCCGATGCAGCACCGCAGCCAAGTAAAGAAGATTTATTGGCGTTACAAAATCGAATAAAAGTGCTTCAGGATGAATTGGCGACTAAAGAAGCACATAAAGTCGAGGCTGCTGATGCATTGCGAGAATCTGAGCGCGCAATCAGTGAAATCAATACTGTACTCGTGAAGCTTACGAAGCAACAAACTGATGCAAATAAACGCTTAAATGAGCTTATGCACCAAACTCGTCAACTTGAAGAAGAGCTTAATCAACAAGCGGATCAGCTTAGTTCTTTACTGTATCACCAATATATTAATAATCGACCCAGCAACTTCTATTTATTATTGAACCTACAAGATCCGAATCATATCGCTCGGAACCTTTATTACTACCGGTACTTAAAGCAAGCTCGTGTTGAAAGTATCGAACATTTGCAGCAGTATCTTCGTGATATCGAAACATTGAAGGGTGAGAGTCAAACTAAGCATGATGAAATTACTAAAATTCAAGCGGAGCAAATTCAACAAAAGAAAGTTTTAGATCAAGAGAAAGCCAAACGCGCGACGATTTTAGCAAACCTCTCTGAAAAATTATGCTGCAGCAGCGTGAATTAAGTAAGCTTAAAGATGATGAGCAACGCCTTACTAAGCTTGTTGAACAAATTAATCAATTACTTTCTTCTAAAACGAAGCGCGATAACGATACAGCGAGAGCTCCAGCAAATGTTCCTTTATTGAATAACAAAACTCCCGATTCAACTGTGAGTGGTTATAACTTTGCTTCCCTAAGAGGTAAGTTACGCTTACCAGTTCGGGGGGAACTTGTCAATCGGTTTGACAGTCCACGTCAGGAAGGGGGAATTAAATGGCGAGGCTTATTTATTCGTTCTAAAAATGGCAATGAAGTAAAGGCGGTCGCAGGCGGTCAAGTAGTATTTGCTGATTGGTTAAGAGGGTTTGGCAATTTAATGATTGTTGATCATGGTAGTAGCTACATGAGTTTATATGGTTATAATGAAGCGATTTATAAACGGGTTGGTGATAAAGTACAAGGTGGGGATACCATTGCAATTGTAGGGAACAGCGGTGGATCGAGTGAATCAGGTTTATACTTTGAATTACGACATCAGGGTAAACCGTTTGATCCGCTGACTTGGGTCAAAATAGAATGAATTTGAGATTAATGATTATAGTCGATAGGTGAGGAAGTAATGCATAAGCTTGTTAATAAAGTTAGCTTGGTTTTATTGGGTATTATCGCGGGGGTAATGATCAGCCTTAATTTTTCTGCAATCGCTGATAAAACCCTAAAAGACGAGCTTCCGGCTCTTCCAATCGAAGAATTACGAGCATTTACTCAAGTTTTTGGTCGCATCAAGAGCGATTATGTTGAGCAGGTAGATGATAAAAAATTGATTACTGAAGCGATTAATGGAATGCTCGTTGGACTGGATCCTCATTCTGCATATCTCGATAGTGAAGAATATAAAGAATTACAAATTGGTACTCAGGGCGAATTCGGGGGACTCGGTATTCAAGTGACGATGGAAGATGGTCTGGTTAAAGTGATCTCACCAATTGAAGATACGCCTGCATTTCGAGCAGGCATTAAAACAGGTGATTTAATTATTAAACTGGATGATACCGCCGTAAAAGGAATGACACTAAATGAAGCAATTAAGCGAATGCGCGGTAAGCCAGATACCTCTATCACTATTACGATTGCTCGGGAAGGTGAAATTGAACCTTTGGTTTTTACATTAGTTCGAGCCGTCATTAAAATTGAAAGTGTTCAATCAAAATTAGTGGAGCCTGGCTATGGGTATTTGAGAATTACCCAATTCCAAGAACAAACAGGTGAGAATTTAGCGAAAGCAATTGATAAATTGTTTAAAGATAGCAAAATTCCGATGAAAGGGCTTGTTCTTGACTTACGCAATGACCCCGGTGGTCTATTAAATAGTGCAGTTGCAGTTTCAGCTGCTTTCCTGCCGGCCAACGCGTTGGTAGTCTATACTGAAGGACGTACTATGGATGCGAAAATGCGCCTATTAGCAAATCCTGAGTATTATTTGCGGGGACCTGGTAAAGATTATTTATTAGGATTACCGGAGGCAGTTAAAACGGTACCCATGGTGACCTTAGTGAATGGAGGTTCTGCCTCTGCTTCTGAAATTGTTGCAGGCGCATTGCAAGATCACAAGCGTTCCGTTGTTATGGGAACACAAACTTTTGGTAAAGGCTCTGTACAAACGATTCTACCGTTGGGTAACAATACTGCGATCAAATTAACGACGGCACGTTACTATACGCCGAATGGACAATCGATTCAGGCCAAAGGCATTACACCGGATATCGTCGATGAATCAGAAGAAAGCTCACGTCAACTCCGTGAATCAGATCTAAGTCGTCATTTGCGCGGTAAAAAGGGCGAAAGCAGCGATGACACAAATAGTGGAGAAACTAAAAAGCAAAACGAAGCAGCTGATAGTAAAACAAAGTCAAAAAAATCTACCGATACTGCTAAGAAAAAAAAGACACCTGCTGAATTTGGATCAAACGATGATGCTTTGCTCACTAAAGCGATTACTTATCTGAAAAATAGTAATGGAAGTAGCAAACGAAAAATACTAAAACAGCTAAATCAGCTAGTTAATTGGGAAAAAAGCTATTCGTTCAGAGCTGACTGAAAATTTAATTAAGAAGGATACTTGATTGAATGACGACCAGCTGCTTCGTTACAGCCGGCATATCTTACTTCCTCAGATCGATATTAACGGGCAAGAAAAACTTAGTAAATCGTGTGTACTTATTGTAGGGCTGGGCGGATTAGGTTGCCCAGCAGCACTTTATCTTGCAGCAAGTGGAATCGGTAGGCTTATTATCTGCGATTCTGATCAGGTTGATCTAACAAATCTCCAGAGGCAGATACTTCATACGACGCAATCGATTGGGCTATCCAAGACAAGCTCTGCTGAGCGAGCGCTCAATCAAATCAACCCGACTATTGAAATAGTCCCTCTCGCGGAACGAATTACCGAACATGTGATACAAGCGCATATTACTCAAGTAGATGCCATCATCGATGCAAGTGATAACTTCACTACGCGCAATTTCATCAATCAAATATGTTATCACTATAAGAAACCGTTGATATCGGGCGCTGTTATTCGATTTGAAGCGCAGGTAACGGTTTTTGATCATCGCAAGCAGCAAAGCCCTTGTTATCAGTGTCTATTTCCTAAGCAGAGTAATGACAGTGATGAAAATTGTGCTGTAATGGGCGTTTTTGCGCCGCTAGCTGGCGTAGTAGGAAGTATTCAAGCAGCTGAAACCATCAAAGTACTGCTTGAGATCGGTGAAACTCTTTCAGGTCGTTTATTGCTGCTCGATGGCTTAACGATGCAGTTAAGAATCGTTAAAATTAATAAAGATCCAGAATGCAGTGTTTGTGCCCCGAGTTAAGCGAAAATAGACCTTAACTGAAGGAGAAATAGCGCTAGAGGTATACGATACTTAATAATGAAGAAGCATTTCGGAAGAATGGGAAGTTGGCGCCAGAGTAAGAAAGAATCGGAAGTTTGAATTAGTTGTACTAGCTCAGATCAGATCGAACTAATACAGTTACCGAATTGATTGGATGTCTGTCAGATTAGATTTGGTTCAGATTTTTGCTGTTCCAAATCGTTTTCCCACTGAGCAAAGTCTCCATAGGAGTTTTTCCATTGCAGATTTTTCCCTGATGAGTTCTTTCATTATTATAATAATCGATCCAGCTGTCTAGGTCCTTTTGCAGTGACTCCAAATCGTGATACAGCTTCTTGCGGAAAGTCACTTGATAGAATTCCTGTAAGATGGTTTTATGGAATCGCTCACAGATACCGTTGGTCTGGGGTGACATGGCTTTTGTTTTGGTATGGTCGATATCATTGATTGCCAGGTATAGCTGGTAATCATGCTGTTCAACCCGCCCGCAATACTCTGTACCTCTGTCCGTTAATATTCGCAACATGGGTAAACCCTGTGTCGCATAGAATGGCAGCACCTTGTCATTTAGGATATCGGCTGCAGTAATTGATGTTTTGGCCGTATAGAGCTTGCAATGCACTACCTTGGAGTAAGTATCAATAAAAGTTTGCTGATAAATACGACCAACACCTTTTAGATTTCCCACATAGAAGGTGTCCTGTGCGCCCAAATAACCAGGGTGCATCGTTTCTATTTCACCGCTGGCAATATCATCCTGTTTCTTTTTCTCCAATGCTGCGATTTGTGCATCATTCAAAATGATGCCTTCACTGGCGATCTTGGTTTCCAGTGCAGCAAGGCGATCTTTGAAGTTTGCTAGCTGGTGGCGTAACCAGATCGAGCGCACACCACTACCTGATACATAAATACCGCTTTTGCGTAATTCGTTGCTGGTTCGATGCTGGCCATGTGCCGGATACTCTACTGCATAGGCTACCACCGCCTGCTCAGTGGCTTCATCCACCCGATTCTTAAAGTTAGCAACACGACGATCCTGATTGATCAATGCTTCCAGACCGTTTGTCTCAACTAATTCCTGATAGCGATAAAATGTATCTCTCGAAACTCCCATTATCTTGCAGGCTTTTGAGATATTCTGAAGTTCTTCGGCAAGATTGAGCAATCCTGCTTTATGTTTAATGATTGGATTGTTAGTATGCAACATGAGCGTTACCTCCATTTATGTCTGATTTTAAATTTCAACACCCATATCAAACTCGGTAACGCTCTCGATTTCAAGCCCTTTGTACGATTAGATCTAAACTAATACAAATTAGTGCAAATGAAATCCACGTGATTGATCTTTTACGGGGCTTTCTTGATTAAATCAAAATGATTAAACTATCTGTTAGTTAAAGATAGTTATTTACTTTTAAGCTTAAGGTGTACAAATTTGATTTAACCCCAAAAATTCAAAATATTCTAAAACTTGTACCACAACCGAGGAAGAAGTCTGGTTTTAAAGTTGCGTTGATCTGTATTGCCGTTGCTTTGATTTTGACACTGAATCGTTATCTTGGCGATTATCGTTTTATCTTAACGTTGCTGCACAGTTTAGAATTAAATGAGCTTAATGTGATATTTAGCTCATTAATGCTTGAGCATGCCAACGCTCAATTGCATCAGTTATTGTATTGGGCTGCTTCCATTATTTTATTTTATTTCATTCTTCCTATTCTCTTGATCGTGTTTATCTTAAAAGAGCGACTAGCAGAATACGGATTTGCAATTCATTTTAACTGGGATAGCTACAAGCCTTATTTGCTTATGCTGATCATCATGGTACCCATCATCGGCTATTTCTCAGGAACCCAAAGCTTTATGGCGGGTTATCCATTCTATACGGTTGAACGCACTGAGCAGTTGTATCCTAATTTTGTTATGTGGCAGTTTTTCTACTTTCTACAATTTATCGCACTTGAGTTTTTGTTCCGAGGTTTCTTATTACATGGAACTAAAGGGAAATTCGGTTTTTATGCCATCTTTGTGATGATGATTCCTTATTGCATGATTCACTTTGGTAAACCGCTGGCTGAAACAATCGGAGCGATTGTGGCCGGTATTGTGCTTGGTATCATGAGTTTGAAAACCAAAAGTATCTGGCCTGGCGTAATGCTTCATTATGGAGTTGCCATTATGATGGATTTATCAGTTTTATACCGAAAAGGGATGCTGTTCTAGGAATAATTTGCGCATCAATTGCGCTATTGTCGTTAAAAATTATTTTGTTTCAACAGATTTTCCTGCCTACCTAGCGTATTTGTCGTGAATTAATCAGCAGAATTAAAAAAGGCCTGGGATTAGAGTACTGTTCTGCACATCGTTTTTCTTCCTATTCACACATAATTTATAAAAATTTTTGCATAGAAAGGAGGAAAAATGAGCGCGAACGCTGAAGCCGGAAGTCCTGCAAAAGAAAGTACAGGCGGTAAGAAAAAAATGGTATTACTTATCTTGGTTGCAATTTTATCCATTGGTGCTGGAGTAGGTGGTACTTGGTATTTTATGCAAAGCCAGCAAGGTGAAGAAGATGAAGAGCCCAAGAAGAAAAAGAAGAAAAAACCAATCGAGTTTATAAAATTTGAGCCTTTCACAGTTAATCTTCATCCAGAAGAAGACGGTGAACGCCATTATCTTCAAGTAGAAATATCTCTGAAAGTCGATCAAACGGAAGTGGTAGGCATCATTAAAGAAAAAATGCCAGAAATTCGGAATAAAATCCTACTGTTACTTTCAAGTAAACGTGCTTCAGAAATTTTTAATCTTGAAGGAAAACAACAGTTGGGTAAATCCATCGTAGAAGAAATTCAATTGATTGTGGGGGATGAAGATCTTAGTGAAGATGTAAAAGAAGCCTTGTTCATTTCATTTATTATTCAGTAATCAATATTAACCTATGGCTGAGAATTTCCTTTCTCAAGATGAAGTTGATGCATTACTGAACCAAGCTGGTATCGGTGATGATAAGCCGGAGGAAGCAAGTGCGACTTCGAGAGAGCCTGCAGCGTCAGAGAGTATTCGTCCTTATAATATGGCGACCCAAGAACGTATTGTTCGCGGACGCATGCCGACTTACGAAATTATTAATGCGCGATTTGCGAGATTCTTACAAATTGGGCTTTACAACTTCATGCATCGGACAGCCGATATTTCGCCGGGGTCGATGAAAACTGTCAAATATAGTGAATTTATCAGATCGCTGGTTGTACCGTCTAATATGAATTTGGTTAGTATGAAGCCACTGCGCGGGACAGCCTTAATTGTATTTGATCCCAAGATCATTTTCTTGATTATTGATAATTTATTTGGTGGAGATGGCCGTTTTCATTGGCGAGTCGAAGGTAGGGAATTTACGCTTACCGAGCAACGTATTATTTCACGATTACTCGAAGTTGTTTATGACGACTATCAAAAAGCATGGAAATCGGTATATCCCATTACTGTTGAGCAAATACGCACAGAAATGAATCCCCAGTTTGCGAGCATTGCCACGTCAGGTGAGATTGTGATCGCAACCACATTCACGGTTGATATTGGCGGGACAGGAGGTGAGTTTCATACGTGTATTCCTTATACCATGCTTGAGCCCATACGCGATACGCTTAGTAGCACTTTACAAGGCGATCAATTAGAGCTTGATAAACGTTGGGTCAGATCATTAACAAAACAAGTACAAGGCGCTGAAGTAGAGCTAATAGCGAATATTGGCCACGCAAAGATTACCCTGAATCAGATTCTGAATATGCAAGAGGGAGATGTTGTTGCATTGGATATTCCCGACACTGTTACTGCTTTCGTCGATGGCGTGCCATTACTGGAATGTCAATATGGCGTTCTTAATGGGCAATATGCATTGAAAGTTAAATCGATTCTTTCCCATTCTGAAAATTCTACGGAGTAAGCTATGAGTGAAGCCGAACAAACAGAGAATCCAATAGCAGCAGATGATTGGGCACAAGCCATGGATGAGCAAGCGTCCACAGCCACTGAGTCTGCTGCGGCTCCTGAGAGTAATCACCAATCGGTTACAAGCGATGCGCTGGCAGCATCAACACCCGTTTTTGAGCAATTCTCAAAAGATAATGTGATAAATAATGCCAAGAATGATATTGATATTATTCTTGATATACCGGTTCAATTAACGGTTGAGCTGGGACGAACACGAATTGCAATTCGGAATCTATTACAACTAGCACAAGGCTCAATTGTTGAGTTAGATGGAATGGCAGGTGAACCAATGGATGTTTTGGTGAATGGATGCCTGATTGCGCAGGGTGAAATTGTAGTTGTCAATGAAAAATTTGGAATTCGCTTAACAGATATTATTACTCCAAGCGAACGGATACGGAAGCTTAATCGATAATGCTAAAAATTCATTTATTACTGCTATTTATCCTGATGAATTTGCAAGTAACACTGCAAGCGGAAGAAGTTGTTAAACCTGAGATGGCTGCTATGCCATCACTGGTTACGACAAGCAGTATGTTACATATGTTTTTGGCGTTATTACTCGTATTGGCTGTGATTGGAGTAATCGCTTGGTTACTTAAGCGGTTTGGAATAGGTCCTGGTAATCAGTCCAACTTAATTAAAGTTGTTGCTGCTGCAGCTGTTGGGCAAAGAGAAAGAGTTGTCATTGTTGAAATTGCAAATGCTTGGTTGATTCTGGGTGTCGCATCCGGGCATATTAATCTTTTGTATCAAATGGAGAAGTCGGTAATCAGCATGGCAAGTGATCAGCCAAATGCTGACGGAGCCAATGATTTTCTCACGCAGTTACAAAGAAATATTAAGAAGCAACAAGATGAATAACCCTACGTATGGTATATAGGCGAAAAGTAATGATGGGTAGAAAACAAGTGTTGTTTTCATGGAAACAATTGCGATTATTTTTATCGGTATTAATCCTTTGTACGATCGCTCTACCTGTTTTTGCGCAGCAGCCAAATTTTCCAGCATTTACCAGTACACCGATTCAGAATGGTGGAACTGCCTATACATTAAGTATTCAGACGCTACTTCTATTTACAACCTTAACATTTATACCCGCACTTATCCTGATGATGTCGAGTTTTACCCGAATCATCATCGTACTGTCATTGCTACGGCTGGCATTAGGAACCCAATCTTCTCCACCTAATCAAGTATTAATTGGGTTGACGCTATTTCTTACATTTTTTGTGATGTCGCCTGTCATTGATCGTATTTATAACGAAGCGTATCTACCTTTTTCACAAGATAAAATCAATTTGTTTGAAGCGGGCGAGAAAGCGAGCATACCCCTTAAAGCTTTCATGCTTCGACAAACACGAGAAGCAGATTTGGCATTATTTACTCAAATATCGAATAGTGCGGAGATCGAAAGTCGTGATCAAGTTCCATTGAAGATTTTGGTTCCGGCTTATATAACGAGTGAGCTTAAAACTGCTTTCCAAATCGGGTTCATTGTTTTTATACCTTTTCTAATCATTGATATGGTTGTGGCCAGTGTGTTAATGGCCATGGGGATGATGATGTTATCGCCTATGATCATTTCACTTCCATTTAAATTAATGCTGTTTGTGCTGGTAGATGGTTGGCATTTATTGATCGGTTCGCTGACACAAAGTTTTTATACTTAAAGGAAATAGGCAATGAGTCCAGAAAGTGCAATTACCATCGGTAGACATGCCCTAGAGATTACGTTTATGGTCTCTGCGCCCTTATTACTTGCAGCCTTAGTAACGGGTTTGATCGTGAGCATTTTTCAGGCAGCGACGCAAATCAATGAGATGACATTATCGTTTATTCCTAAGCTTTTGATTATGTTTGCAGTTATGGTATTAGCGGGACCTTGGATGCTGAGTGTCATGATGGATTACGTGCAAAGGCTGTATGCTAATATTCCATGGCTGACGACAGGTTAGTTGTAGAAGCTATTACGGATACTGATTCATGTCATGATCAGCTTCACGTATGCCGAGCTCAGCACATTTTTAGCTAGTTTTTTCTGGCCACTTAGCAGAATTCTTGCGTTTATTTCAAGCGCGCCGATACTCAGTCATCGCAGTATTCCCATACAAGTCAAAATAGGTTTTGCACTCCTATTAACGCTGACCATTGTTCCAACCTTGCAATCTTTACCTTCGGTAGATCCAGGATCTGAAATCGGTTTTTTAATCTTGATACAGCAGATTGTTATTGGTTTAGCAATGGGTCTTGCCATGCGGGTTATCTTTGTTGCTATCGAGATGGCAGGTGAAATAATTGGTTTACAAATGGGGCTCGGTTTTGCTCTTTTTTTTGATCCACAGAATTCAAGCCAAGTTCAGTTGATAGGGCGATTCCTAGGGTTGGTTGCTCTCTTAGTTTTTCTTGTAATCGATGGTCACTTACAGATGATCGCCATTCTTGCGCAAAGTTTTAGCATATTACCGATTGGAACAGCAGGGATGCCGACCTTATCGTTCAGTGTTTTGGCAAATTGGGGAAGTGAAATCTTTTTAATGGGGATGAAACTATCACTTCCAATCTTAACGACACTACTCATTGCAAACCTTGCATTAGGAATACTAACCAGAGCCGCTCCGCAGTTGAATATTTTTGCGGTTGGTTTTCCACTGACGTTAGCGATAGGCTTGGCGATGATGTCGCTGGTGTTGCCTTATTATTTACCTATTCTTGAACTAATGTTCCAGAATGGATTACAAATTATGCTGGATATGATTACGCCAGCTAATTTAACACCATCACCTGCTGAGTAACGCTTGGAGTCGCTTCAGGGAAGTTAATTTAGTAAACAGATAGTATTTCCCCCTTTCTTCTAACAATTGTTTTGCTAAAGAAATTGATACTGTAATACTTAATTTAATCGTGCATTACTTTCTAAGCATTTGATAAACATTATACTTTTGTACGGTAAACTGCCATGACATTTAAATCTCGTTTGATGAAGTCTATTCTAAATATTCAATCTCCTCATGTTGACTCAGATTCTGATTCAAACGTTGTACTGCTTAATCCGAGTGAAAAGCTTAATGGAGATTTAACCTACAAACATCCTGTTGACTCGGAAAGTTATGATTTATTATCAACGGGTAATAGTAAACCACCTCAATTGAGCGCTGAGACTGCGTTTCAGGAAGCAAAAAAACGGATTGAAGCTGATGCTAAAGCTTCCGTTGCAGCTGAGGCCCGTGCTCGAGCAGAAGCCAGCGCGCGTTTAGCCGCAGAGCTCCGAATTAAAGCAGAAACTGCTGCAACAGAGGAAGCTCGTGCAAGAGCAAAGGCTGAGGCGATTGCCAGCAAAGAAGCTCAAGCACGCAAAGAACTCGAAGCAAAATTGCGACAGACTATTGAAGATGGAATCAAAGCGGAGAAAGAGATTGTTGCTACGCTTCGAGCAAAAGTTCAGGCCGAAACACTTATTGCTGAGAAAACGCGTGCTCGAGCCAAAGAAGAAGCGCTGATTCTCGACCAGATTAAAATAAAAGAAGAAGCTGAAGAAAGAGCGATCGAAGCTGCGATCGTGAGAAGGAAAATTGAAGAAGAAGCGAGACTACTGGCACTCTCGGCAACTGAGGCAGAGGCTAAAGCGGCTGCGATTGCTAGAGTAAAAATTCAAGAAGAAGAAAAGTTATTAGCGCTAGCACATGCTAAAGCAGAGACTGAACGTCAAACATTAGATGAAGTGCGCTTACGTGCTGAAACTGAAGCAAAAGCCCTTGCGAAAGCGCAAGAGCGTCTGGCAGCTGAAACTAAAGTGAGAGAAACTGAAGAAGCAAAACTCAACGCTGAAATTCAAGCAGAGCAGGTGGCTCAAGCAAGGATTGATGCTGAGTTAAATGCTAGAACTGCGGCAGAATTACGTGCGGAAGCTGATGCAAAAGCCGCGGCAGCAGCGTTTGTCCGAGCTGAGGCAGATAAAGACGCTGCAGCAAATGCGGAAGCGACTGCAAAGCTGAGTTGGAAGCTAAAACGCTTGCGATTTCTCGCGCCCAAGCTGAGGCGCAGCTATTGGGAGAAATTAGTCAGAGAATTACAGTGGAGAAGGAAGCCCAATTTTCAGCAGAGAGTCGTGCTCAAGCTGAACAGCAAGAAGTTGCGACACTCAGTGCCAAAATGAATGCCGATAACGCAGCAGTTGAAGCAACAAAGGAACGTATCAGAGCGCAAGCCGAGGCAATCAAAAAATCGCGTGAGCGAGCTATTGCTGAAGCGACTGCAAAACAAGCTGCAGAAGAAAAAATGGCTGCAGAAGCAAGGGCGGCGGCTGAAGCAGAAGAAAGAGCTAAAGTGGATAGGCTTGCGGTTGAAGCTGCGATTGAACTAGCTGAGACAGAAGCACGGCTAGCACTGGATGCGCGTAAACGACAGGATGCAATCATGCAAGCAAAAATTGCCATTACGGCTCGTATCGAGAATGAGCAAAAATTGACAGAATTGGCATCTAGGATTGCGCAAGCAAGAATTGTAGCTGCAGTAAAAACTGAAGAAAAAATGAAAGCAACAGAAGTCGCTGCTTCAACAACGTTTGCTAGGGCTCAAGCTGAGGTATCAGCGCTTAATGCGATTCAAGCCAGAATTGAAAGTGATGCCATTGCAATTGAGCAAGCGATTGCAAGAGAAGCAGTTGAAGCAATGGCAAAAGAGGCTGCTGATGCTCGTGCAATAACAGATCAACGTGCGATTGCGCAGGCTTCACAACGAATCCAACAAGATCTTGCAGAAACAGAAATTATTCGTAATAACTTATCAGAAAAAGAAACGACTGATATACAAACTCCTTTTTCTCAAGATGACTACATTAGTTCACCATTAATAGAACAAAATGATGAGGAAGAGTTGCCTGAATTTTCTGAGGAAAATGAATATGATCAGGAATTTCCTGCAGATATCCAGGATCTAGCGAATAGTTCAATCAAAGATTCGACAGAGTCTGCTGAATATGTTGAAATAAACGAAATGGATTTTGGATGGCAAACTGAATTAGACTCTGAATGTGCGACTGATGGTAATGATAACTTTGAGAACGAAGAGGAATTGGAGGAGGATAACCGGGAGAAAATATTTTCCTAAGTTGACCGGAAGGGTGGGAATTGGTGCAATTTTGGTTTTAATTATGAGCATCCTTTCGGGTAATCCATCATTACTCGCAGCGGAAAAAATCACAACGAGCCAGGATCAAGAAAGTATTGCGGTTACAATTTATAACGAGAATATGGCTTTGGTTAAGGATTCTCGCAATGTTGAGTTGATAGCAAACACCAATCAGCTTGCATGGCGTGAAGTTTCCGCGTTAATTCGCCCTGAAACTGCTTTACTCCGTAATCAAACATCTCAATCTAATTTCCATATTCTTGAGCAAAATTTCGATTTTGACTTACTGACACCGCAGAAGCTATTAGAGAAACATGTAGGAAAAGAAATTTCTGTGGTTCGAACCAATTCAGCTACTGGTATAGAAACAAGTGAAATGGCGGTTATTCTCTCGACCAATGAGGGAATTGTACTCAAATTCAATGATCGTATCGAAACAGGGGTGCCTGGGAGAATGGTATTTCCTGCCGTGCCAGAAAATTTGCGGGATAAACCGACGTTATTGTTATTACTGCATAGCCCAGAAGCAGGTAAGCATAAACTTGAGCTATCTTACTTGACAGGTGGTCTCTCTTGGCGGGCTGATTATGTCGCAGCGCTTAATGAAGATGATAGTAAGCTCGATTTAAATGGATTGGTGACGCTCACCAATCAAAGCGGAGTAACTTATCCTCAGGCTAGATTACAATTGGTTGCTGGGGATGTTAATCGAATTCAGTCTGAGCAACGTATGGGTAGAAAGATGGCAGCGATGTCGGCAGAAATGGCCGATGTCGCCCAAATGAAAGAAGAATCATTTTTCGAGTACCATCTTTATACACTTCAGCGGCCGACGACACTTGCCGAGAATCAAACCAAACAAGTGGCGCTCATGTCTGCTAGTCAGATTCCAGTCAATAAAGTGTTTTTACTTCAAGGCGCGGATTATTATTATTCTGGAAAATATGGGGTACTTGGCCAAAAGCTCAAAACAAGTGTGTTGATTAACTTTGATAATAAAGGCGAGCAGCTTGGCATTCCTTTGCCAAAAGGGATTGTTCGTGTTTATAAAAAAGATGCACAAGGACATGATCAGTTTATTGGTGAAGATCAAATTGACCATACGCCAAAGAATGAGCAGATTAGACTTAAATTGGGAAATGCATTTGATATAACTGCTGACAAGATACAGACTGATTTTCAACAGATTGCGGGATCGATACACCAAACGAGTATTTTTGAAACGGCCTATCAAATTACAATCAGAAATGCCAAGAAAGAGTCAGTCGTAGTTCAGGTTCAAGAGCCAATTCCTGGTGATTGGTTAGTTGTTTCAGAGTCTCTGAAGCATAAAAAATTATCTGCCCATGTTGTTGAATGGAAGATCCCTGTTCCGGCCGAGGGAGAAGCGACACTTACCTATCGAGTGCGAGTTAAATATTAATCGCATCACTTAAATTCTTGGCAAGTGCCTCATAATCTGTGATGAGGCCTGTCCTATCATAAATTAAATTTGAGCGGTTTCCGCTCAAATTTTCTCTAGTCTTCTTTATCATTAGCCACATGCATGGAGTTAGCTTGGTGACCTAATGCCAGGGAGTTCATACGTATTCAGTTTAAAATATTACGAATCCATAGAATTTCTTCTTTTGTATAGAATCCACGATGTTTCCACGGTCTTAATATATTTGACAAAGCATCCATATAGCACATTAACAGGGGAGATAATCGATCTTATGGAAAAGGTTAATCATAATGATTCACCGGATAGAGCTTGGCAGGCAAAAAATTGGATAGCTTTAATCGCAGTTGCTTTTTTTATCCTCATAGCGCCAATGGCGTTTTCGATGGATGTATCGGTAAAACCGATCTCTGACAAGTTGAAATTGCAAGCAAGTGAGACGAGATGGATAAAACTGGGCGCCGGTTTTCGTGGGACTGGGTTATGGGTCGAAAACCAAAATTCAGGTAATCTCGGTGGAGGATTCAATGTAGATAATGCTCGTCTTTATTTGAATGGGCAGTTTCACCAATACCTCAAGTTTGAAGTCAATACAGAGTGTTACTTCTGTGATAACACAGCTTCCAAAGATAATCCAAAGATGTCTTACAACATTCTGGATGCAATCGCAAAATTCGAGTTTAATCGTTATTTCAATGTCTGGGGAGGCCGAATGCTGGCCCCAACGGAACGGGGTGAGTTGAATGGACCTTTTTTCCATGCAACCCATGATGGTTTTAAAACCCCATTTTTCTCTCAAGATTTCAGTACAAAATATGGATCGGGTGGGGCAGGTATGTATGGCCGTGACGATGGTGCGACTTTATGGGGAAGTGTTGAGCCAGGAATCGTTCCAGGAACGTTTAGTTATGCGATGGGTATTTTTCGAGGCCTCCGGTCTTCAACAGGGGAAGGGCCCAATCAAGGTGGCAATGTTTTAACAGCCGCACGATTTACTTATAACTTTTTAAACCCGGAAAAGAATCCCGGATATTACACGGCAGGCACCTACTATGGTAAAGCAGGCGATATTTTGGCGCTCGCTTTCGGTATGACGTATCAAAAAGACGGTGCAGGTTCACTTGCGCATCGCAGTGATTTTCTAGGATTTGTGGGCGATATGTTGTTCGAGAAAGTACTGCCGCAAAATATGGGAGTACTAACGGCTAATGCAGAATACAAGCAATTCTACGCAAACTATTCAACGGCGGCATTTAATGATAAAGATTGTTTTTGTATGTTTGATGGTAAATCATGGACAGTAACAGGTCTATATCTGATCCCTACCAAAATCGGGATTGGACAATTCCAACCCTACGGTAGATTTACCAGCGTGCAGCCTAACCGCAGTAGTAATCGCGATGAAATTGAAGCTGGGCTGAATTATATTATCGATGGATTTAATGCTCGTATTTCAGCGTATTACCAACATGGCGACCTTTTTACGAGAGGACTGAATTATGCGCCTACTGGTATTTCAGGGCGAGCAGTCGATGTGTTCAAGATTTCGTTCCAGCTACAGATTTGAGATTTTCTCATCATTTCTTAGTCAATTTATAAGCAATTTAAATAATGCAATTTTCAACGCGAGCAGAAGTATCGTTGGCTCATCAGCGTAGTTCAAACGTGTTGACTTATCCTAGCGGAAAGCAAAATACTGAACATAAACCTAAGTCAATAATGGAACGAGCACATAATCCACTACAGGCCAGATTGTCAATGCGCTTTGGTCATTTTGACGGTGTCACGCGGTTAGTTGAACGTGAACACTATGGGCCGTTACTTATCCAAAAGCCGCTCTATCCAGAGGGGCGTGGTGTTTGCCATGCAGTGATTATCCATCCGCCTGGAGGCGTCGTGGGGGGAGATGAATTAGCAATTACTGCGAGCGTTGATGCATTTGCGAGAGCTCAAATAACTACGCCTGGCGCTGCAAAATGGTACAAAGCCAATGGCTTTACTTCTCATCAGAAGATTAGCATCGATGTTGCTAAAGGCGGCGCTTTAGAGTGGGTTCCCCAGGAGACGATTTTTTATAATCATTCCAATGCGAATATAGATCATCAGGTGACGCTGGTGGACGATGCTATTTATGTTGGCTGCGAGATCTTATGTTTTGGTCGAACAGCTTATGGAGAAACATTTGACGACGGCCAGATTAAGCAACGGACCAGTATAAAGCGGAATGGGAAAATGATTTGGTTGGAGCAGATCTGTTTACAAGGGGAGAACGCGGCGATGAAAGGGGCTTTAGCACTTTCTGGATATACTGTTTGCGCCACTTTATTGCTTACCGGTAAAATCATTGGACAGCCTTTAATAGATCTGGCACGACTGGAAGCGGAAAGATTAACTAATAAAACTGGGCAAGTCGGTATTTCCCAGCTTAAATCCGTGATTGTCGTTCGTTACCTCGGTCACTCAAGCGAAGTGGCTCGACAGATCATGCTTAAAGTATGGGGGTTATTTCGACCAGAAATACTGGGTTATCCAGCAATTGTACCGCGGATGTGGACAACATAAGCTCGGTTTTATGTGGGGAAGCTGTTGATTGTTTAATGTTAAGTAGTGCTAATCATCTGAAAATATTTTTTACCCAGGAGAAAAACTATGGATTTGACACCTAGAGAGAAAGACAAGCTAATGATATTTACCGCCGGATTATTGGCTGAAAAACGTAGAGCCCGAGGTCTACGACTCAATTACCCAGAAGCTATTGCATTGATTACTTGTGCAGTATTGGAAGGTGCCAGAGATGGTCGAACGGTAGCCGAACTGATGTCAGGTGGACAGAGAATACTGACTCGCGCTGATGTCATGGAAGGGGTCCCAGAAATGATTCCGGATATCCAGATTGAAGCAACGTTCCCTGACGGAACCAAGCTGGTTACTGTTCATAATCCGATAGTTTAATCATCAAAATAGGAGATCGTTATGAGAACACCAATGATTCCAGGTGAAGTATTTGTTGAATCGGGCGAAATTGAATTAAATGTTGGTAGAAACACAAAAACCTTAACTGTTTCCAATGGAGGCGATCGTCCAATACAAATTGGTTCCCACTTCCATTTTTTGAAGTGAATTCTGCCATGAAATTTGATAGGGAAGCTGCTTATGGTATGCGGCTGAATATTATGGCCGGAACAGCTATCCGCTTCGAACCAGGGCAAGAAAGAACCGTTGAACTCGTCGAGCTTGCTGGAGACCGGATCGTTTATGGATTCAATCAAAAAGTGATGGGTAAACTTAAATAGTTTGTATCGCAGCAATTTTATAGGAGTAAGAAAATGAGCGTAAAAATTTCCCGTCAAACCTATGCCGAAATGATGGGTCCAACAACTGGCGATCGTGTCCGTTTGGCTGATACAGAGCTTTTTATAGAGATTGAGAAAGACTTCACTACGTATGGAGAAGAGGTGAAGTTTGGAGGTGGAAAAGTAATTCGCGATGGAATGGGTCAATCACAACGCAATCATGCTGATGTCGTGGATACCGTGATTACCAATGCAATTATTATCGATCACTGGGGGATTGTCAAAGCGGATATCGGCCTTAAAGATGGTAAGATTGCAGCAATCGGCAAAGCGGGTAATCCAGATATTCAGCCCAATGTTACAATGGCGATTGGTTCTGCCACCGAAATTATTGCCGGTGAGAATTTGATTGTTACAGCCGGCGGTGTAGATACTCATATTCACTTTATTTCGCCACAGCAAGCTGAAGATGCCATGATGAACGGCATCACTACCATGCTGGGAGGCGGTACAGGTCCTGCAGTAGGGACAGCGGCAACCACTTGTACACCAGGCCCCTGGCATATTCATTCCATGCTCAGAGCATCGGATGGGCTCGTGATGAATACAGGCTTTTTTGGTAAAGGTAATACCAGTTTGCCAATACCACTTGAAGAACAAGTTTTTGCTGGCGCTTGTGGTCTAAAGCTTCATGAAGACTGGGGTACAACTTATGCAGCTATTGATAATTGCCTGAATGTTGCAGATAAATATGATGTGCAGGTTGCTATTCATACTGATACTATCAATGAAGGCGGTTATTTGGAAAACACAATTGCTGCCATGAAAGATCGTACCATTCATACCTTCCATACTGAAGGCGCAGGCGGCGGTCATGCTCCGGATATCATAGCGGTCGTGGGGCAGGAAAATGTTTTACCTTCATCGACGAATCCAACTCGCCCCTATACGGTGAACACCCTTGATGAGCACTTGGATATGCTAATGGTGTGCCATCATTTGCATGCCAATATTCCAGAAGATTTGGCTTTTGCAGAATCTCGCATTCGGAAAGAAACCATCGCGGCTGAAGATATTCTGCATGACATGGGAGCGATCTCTATGATGTCCTCAGATTCGCAAGCAATGGGGCGCATCGGTGAAGTCGTACTGCGCACATGGCAAACCGCGCATAAAATGAAAATACAACGCGGCACACTACAGGAGGATAATTCAAAGAATGATAATTTCCGTGTGAAGCGTTATGTTGCAAAATATACTATTAATCCAGCTATTACTCACGGTATCTCACACGCGATTGGATCGGTAGAAGTTGGTAAATATGCAGATCTTGTATTATGGAGACCTGCTTTCTTCGGTGTAAAACCATCCATGATCTTAAAAGGTGGAATGATTGCTGCATCTCTAATGGGCGATCCTAATGCATCGATTCCAACGCCGCAGCCCGTGCATTATCGATATATGTTTGGTGGATATGGGGGAGGAATCAAAACATCGTGTTTCACATTCGCCTCGCAAGCCGCGCTTAATGCGGATTTAATCGATCAGCTAAAGCTCGATAAACACATTATTCCGGTCAGAAATACACGGAACTTGCGCAAGAAAGACATGATTCACAATAGCGCAACTCCGAAAATGGAAGTTGATCCGGAAACTTATGAAGTGCGCGCTGACGGTCAATTACTTACTTGTGGTGCAGAAGACGTATTACCGATGGCGCAACGGTATTTCTTATTCTAGCGGTAGCGCTTAATTAGCGCAGTTCATGCACTAGCTAGCCCATTAGGTTTAGCCGTAGCGTGATGGACTGCGTTATTTGGCAGTGACTATCACAACCGTCATTAATACTTAGATTGTTGTGATAGTAATCATCTATAACTTATCTATAAATCAGAATAAAACAGATGATTACATTAAATACTAAAATCGATCATGCTGAGACTATTTACGCTCAATTGGTTCTACCTTTTGAAAAGCGTGAGAATAGTCGATTAAGAGCAACGCTTGCTTCGGGAGAAGAAGTAGCTATTTTCACGGAACGTGGTACGGTTCTTCGTCATAACGATTTGCTCAAAAGTGCTGATGGGCATGTGGTTCAGATCGTTGCTGCTCATGAGCTTACCTATAAAATAACATGCCGAACACCTCATGATTTGTTGCGCTGCGCATTCCATTTGGGGAATCGCCATACACAAACACAAGTGGGTGATGGCTTTTTACGTATTCTTCAAGATACAGTATTAAAGCAAATGCTCGAAGGGTTAGGCGCCTTGATTACCGAAGAGAATGCGCAATTTGAACCTGAATCAGGTGCTTATGGGGGTGGCGGCCATCATCATGGTGACGGGCACTATCATGCGCATGGTCCACTAGCACCCATTCCTGCACGACAAAAAATTCATCGTCCGTCTGATCCAAGAGCATAGGAGTTATTTTGCAATCCCTAATACTACTACGCCTGCTTCAGTTAGCGAGCCCGTCACTTCCCATTGGTGCTTATACCTATTCACAAGGACTGGAATCAGCGATTGAGAAGGGAACCGTGTTCAATGAGAGTTCTGCGCGTGAATGGATTGCTGAGTCGATCAGTATTGTGGCCGATTTTGAAGCACCCATTGCGTGGCGCTTACTTAAGGCATTTTCTACTCGTGATGCGGAGCAAGTTGCCTACTGGACTGAAAGTTTTGTTGCAGCCAGAGATACCGCTGAATTTCGTGCAGAAACGATACAAATGGGCTATTCCCTTGGTAAATTGATTACTGACCTGAATGTTGCAGATGAATCTTTAAAAGTCATACTGACGAACCAATCAGAAGTACCTTTACCCACGGCGTTTGCTTGTGCTGCTGTTGCACTCGGTATTCCGCATGAAGCCGCGCTGTTGGGTATGCTATTTTCTTTGGTTGAAAATCAAGTACTCGTTTGCGTCAAATCAGTACCCCTTGGACAAGTTTCTGGGCAGAGCCTTCTCCTGTCATTGCACCCGGAGATCGAGCATGCTGCGCATCATGCACAACAACTTGAGGATGATGTGCTATCAAATTGGGCGCCCGGACTTTCATTGCTTTCGATGCAACACGAAACGCAATATAGCCGAGTTTATCGATCTTAATCTATATCACTATGAACAACGTACACAAACAATCAAACCCACTTCGATTTGGAATAGGCGGTCCGGTTGGATCGGGTAAAACGGCACTATGCGAAGCATTAAGCAAGCGCATGCGAGACCATTATGAAATGGCCGTGATCACCAATGATATCTATACCAAAGAAGATATGGAAATTTTGCTCCGCGCCAATGCCTTGCCCCCGGAACGCTTAATGGGTGTAGAAACGGGCGGATGTCCGCATACTGCGATTCGAGAAGATGCTTCGATTAATTTAGAGGCAATCGCGCGTATGACGCATGATTTTCCAAATCTTGATCTGATATTGGTCGAATCGGGTGGAGATAACCTTGCTTCGACTTTTAGTCCTGAGTTATCGGATTTAACCATCTATGTCATTGATGTTGCTGCCGGTGAAAAAATACCTCGTAAAGGAGGTCCTGGCATTACACGTTCGGCTTTACTGGTCATCAATAAAATAGACTTGGCGCCTTATGTTGGAGCCAGCCTAGAGGTTATGGAGCGTGATGCTAAGAAGATGAGAGGAGATCGTCCTTTTGTATTCACAAATATGCATACAGGAGAAGGTGTTGATCAGGTTGTTGATTTTATTGTGAAGCAAGGTTTACTGGATGAAGTGGAGCAATAATCTACTATGTAAAAATTGTTTGACTTGCAATCTAGCTGAACACGCTGAGTTAAGATTTTAGTCGAGTTATCGCAGTTTTATTTTACAAAATACTACTTGAGGAGTTAGTCACTATGGGATGGTCTATGGCTATTGACAATGCAATTCCAAAACCACTGAGAGTTATTTTCAGAGGGGTCGGGCAAGTCTTTTTTTGCTGCAATGCGATTACCGGACTTATTTTCTTAATCGCGCTGTATATAGGTGGAGTTACCGCAGGATTGGCAGCCACGGTAGGTGTGATTAGTAGTACGGTTGCCGCCTATTTATTAGGTTTTTCTGATGATGATATCGAAGCTGGGCTGTATGGTTTCAATGGTACGCTGGTCGGCCCTTGTTTGCTCCTATTCCTTGAAAATACCCCTCAAATTTGGTTTTATGTCGTGCTAGCATCGATTTTATCCACCGTGGTGTTGGCGGCTTTAATGCGCATTTTACAGCCCTATAATGTTCCTGCTTCAACATCTCCGTTCGTCCTGACATGCTGGATGTTCATGGTTGCGGTTTATTCTTTTGATGGTTTTTCACGGGGCGCTGTACTCCCAGCACCAGGAATTCCAATGGATGTCGCAACGACATCGGTAGCGACAATAGAGGCTTGGTTTACCAACTTTAGCCAAGCGACGGTTGAGGCCTGGTATACAGGGATTACCAAAGGGGTAGGGGAAGTGATGTTTGCCGACAGCGTTATTGTAGGCATTTTATTCCTAGTTGGTATCGCGATCACTTCAATGCGCGGTGCATTGATGGCCTTATTAGGTGCCATTGTCGGCGTTGTTGTTCCAATCTTACTGGGTGCTGATAAGGCATTGGTTGAGATGGGATTATACGCGTTCAATCCCGTTCTGACCATGATGGCTGTGGGTTGGGTTTTTCTTAAACCGTCTAACGGCACTGCTTTGCTCGCATTATTGGCTGGAGTCTTGACGATTATTTGTCAAGCAGGCCTGGCAAACTTCTTAGCGCCGATTGGCTTACCTACGCTGACTTTTCCTTTTGTTTTAGTGATGTGGATGTTTCTATTTGCAGCCGGTAAGTCGAAATACTGGAAAAGTTGAATCTAGCTTTAACTGGAGCCAATAAAGAACCCGCCAGAAGGCGGGTTCTTTATTGGCTGGATATGATTAAGTCAGCGGGCTACTATGTGTATGTGGAACTGAGGAATGCTCATGGTGTTCTTGGGAAAATTCTATCGGCACGATATGTAGTTTCCCATGCCGTACCCCATTGGTAGCGATGACTTGGTTAGCAAACCGCCTAACATCTTGGATCGTACCCCTGAGGATCACGACCTCTAGACAATTATCATGGTCCATATGGACATGCATACTCGATAAGGTAATATCGTGATGGTGATGGTGCGCAGAGGTGACTTGACTCGCTAAATCTCGCTCATGATGATTAAAAATGTAACTCAATGTTGCAATGCAGTAACCATGAATATCCTTTTCTAATCGAGTGGTTTCAAGATAATCACGAACCAAATCACGAATGGCTTCTGATCGATTATCATAGCCTCGTTTTTGAGCAACTTTGTCAAATTGCTGAAAGAGTTGATCATCCATTGAAATCGTAAAGCGTTCCATAAATTTAATTTCTCCTGAACGGACATATAAGAATTATGTAATTAGCGGTGAGGCTAAAAATTCATTACTAGATTAAGACGAAATGATCGAGATTCGATCGGATGAAAATGTAAATCGTTGATTCCACCTAAAGATTCTCCTGGTAATCTAGAAGTATAGTAATAATCGATGGCATGGGCTTTTGTATTTAATAAATTAAAGGCTTGCATGATTACGCGAGCATTATCACTAATTTTATAACCGATTTGACCATTCAGCGTCATCGTGTGATTTGAGCGTACGCTATTATCTTCGATGAGCGACCGTTTGCCAAAGTAGCGAAATTGCAGGCTACCAAAAACAGGCCCAATATTATCGATTGAGATAGCCGCTTTTCCAACTCCTCGGATGGCTCCAGGAATATGATCACCACTGGAATCGCTATCGCTAAAGCGTGCTCTGGCCAGCGCATAATCGAGATCGATCATTAGCCAAGGGGTTGGCATATAAAAGGTCGAAATTTCAAATCCTTCGCGTCGGCTGGGTCGACTGGCTTCAGTCGTGCCTGCATCACCAACGAATAATAACTCTGAATCCAAATCTAAGCGGAAGAGCGCAAATGAAGCCTGCAATCCTGGAACCAAAGCAGTCCGAACGCCTACTTCATATCCCGTGGACCGGACCAATGGGTGGACTCTGTTAATGGAATCGCCTGTTTTAGGGTCAATGGTCGCCGTTGTTCCGCGTGCATCATTGCTATGAAAGCCTCCCCCATAATTGAAATAGAATTCAGTTTGAACCCATGGGCCGAATATTAAACTCAGTTTAGGGTTGGTTATGCTATCAAAGCGATTGCCCGAATTCACGTTCAGCTGACTGTTCACATCAAACCAGTAATAGTCGGAGCGGACACCAGTTACGCTTCTAAATTTCTCAAGCCATTGCACACTATTCTGGTAGTAGATGCCCAAGCTATTCTGGTTGATATGATCTCGACGGATGGTCGATAACGTATGCCGCTGTTGCGTGGTGAGTAATCCATTGTCGATGATATCATTTTGAAATTGCATGCCGACGCTATTTTCGATATCGAACGGACCCAATTTATTAACCCATGCGTGCCCTATGTTGAACGCTGACTGAAAGCGTTTATCAAGCTGAGAAAATTGATCACCCTGAATCGGATTATCTAGAAAATAAGTGAAATTCGAAAACAGCGCTAAATTGGAATGCACCGTATACAAATTGACATGCGTGACACCCAATCGGCTTTCGTGTTGTAACGTACTAGAAAGACTAAAGCGATGCGATTCCCCTCCATCGGTGGGATCAATTGCGCCCAATCGAGGAACAAACCCACTGACTACGCCGCGAAGTGGGATTTGATCGGTTGCATTCCATTTTCCACCATAGCCCATCGCAGTAATATTGAATTTCGTCGGGCCATCATTTTGGCTATAGCGCAGTACCGAATTAAACTTATTAAAATCTTCATGCTTGATCCAGGGGCCATCTTTGGTCAGTAATTCGGTTGCATATAGAACGTGTCCACTGCCGACTTGATGAGATTTGGCAATCAGACCACGCATGAAGCCTTGTTGCCCAATGCCATAACTGAGTATGCCTTTAGGAAGGGTATTAGCGTACCCCATATGAATCGCCCCGGCGGAAGAGAAATCACCTTGATCTGCATAATAAGGTCCTTTTAGATACTGTATGGAGTTGGCAAGCTCTGGAATAACGAAATTGGTATCAGCCCAACCTTGGCCATGTCCATGTGAGCGCTGGTTGACTAACATGCCATCAACCGAGATGCGTAGATCAGTGCCATGGTCTAAATTAAAACCACGTAAAAAATATTGATTGGCCTTGCCTTCGCCACTATGTTGCGTCACGATCAAGCCGGGTACTGTCTCAAGTAGCTCTCCAGGTCGATAAACGGTTCGTAAATCGAGCTGACGCTTGAGTACGGTTCCTTCATTGGCTGAATTTGCGACACCGGTTAATTCTTTCGAGTTAGCGACAACATTGATTTCCCGAAGCGTTGGCACACCTGCTGCCTCGCTACTAGGAAGAAGCTCTGCATTGAGCAGCAAGGCAGTAGTGAAATACAAAATTGCTTTTATTCGAATAAAATATCGCAATTCACACCCAGGATTTTTGTTGTTTTGTATAAATACTGTGAGATTTAGCTAAATATTATCTTATAATGTATGAAGAATAAATTTTCTTTCATACTTTTTGATTTAGATCAAAATAGCGTAGGGATTGATAGGCGATTCTAGGAGCACTATGTTACGACGATTACTGATGTTGCTAATGCTATGCTGCTTTCAAGTTGCTGCTAACGCTGCTGATCAGATTACAAGGCTAAAAATTGCGACGACAGTTTCTCCGATTACCAACATCGTACAAAATGTTGGCGGTGCGATCGTTGACGTAAAAGGGGTCGTTCCAGATGGAATGGACTCACATACCTTTGAACCGCTTCCTTCTGACGCCAAATTATTACAGGAGGCGGATTTAATCATCGTCAATGGTCTTGATCTGGAGCTTCCTACTTTACAGCTTGCTGAGAAAGTGAAAAAAGCCCAAGTGCCCATTTTACAGCTCGGTAATCAAGCGATAAGCCACGCGGAATGGTATTATGATTTTAGTTTCCCGCGTGAGCTCGGTCATCCTAATCCTCATTTGTGGCTAAACATTGAATTAGTCATGCGCTATGTTAAGCTCATTCGCGATCAGCTCGCTGTTACTGACCCAGCAAATAAAGCGAGTTATGCCAGAAATGCCGATATTTATTTGGGTAAGTTGAATCAGTTAGACCAAGCAATATTTACGTGTATTACATCGATTCCTGAAAAGAATCGTAAGCTGGTTACTTACCATGACTCATTTGCATATTTTGCACCACGCTATGGTATGAAGGTGATTGCAGCTATCCAGCCGCACGATTTCTCTGAGCCGGGCCCACAGGAAGTGATTAATATCATCAAACAAATCCGATCTGAAAATGTACCGGCGATATTTGGTTCTGATGTGTTTCCAAGCAAGGTAATGGCGCAAATTGCGCGAGAAGCAAAGGTCAAATTTATTGATCAGCTTTCCGAGGATGAGCTGCCACCTCCACCGAATCATTCATTTATTGGCATGATGGCTAATAATATGATGATCATGACCGATGCGCTGGGAGGGGATAAGACGTGCATGGCTGAAATCGATGTCAGCAATATCTCCTTCTGATTTTCAAGCATCTCCTGCCATTCGGCTAAATCAAGTCACTGCGGGCTATAACCGCAATATCGTTTTTTCTGATCTTTCGCTCGAAATAGCGCCAGGGCAATTCGCTGGGATTGTAGGTCCTACAGCGTGTGGAAAGAGTACGTTGCTAAAAATTATCTTAGGAACGCATCCGGTGATTTCGGGCAAAATCCATTTGAATAAAATGCCAGTCGGTAAAATAAAGCCCGGCACCATTGGTTATGTGCCGCAGCTAGAAAGCGTTGATTGGAATTTCCCCGTGACCGTTGAAGAAGTCATCATGATGGGACTTTATACCAATGGTCGTATTTGGCCCTGGCTGAGTAGAGGGGAGCGCAGTCGTATTCATGAGATCGCGGAGAGATTAGGTGTCGACGATTGCCTGCACCACCATATTATCGATATTTCAGGGGCAGCGACAGCGGGTTTTTCTGGCGCGTGCTTTGATTAGTAATCCCAGCCTTTTGATTTTGGATGAGCCTACTTCTGGCGTCGATATTAAAACACAGCATGAAGTGTTGCATTTGCTGAGTGATCTCAATCGAGAGGGTATCACCGTCGTCTTGACGACACATGATTTAAATGCGGTCGCTTCTCATCTACCTTGGGTCATTTGTTTTAATCGAGGCATCGTCGCGCAGGGCCGTCCTTATGATATTTTCACGAATGAAATTTTAACGCGAACCTATGGCGGCGATATCGTCATTGTCAAATATGATGGGCACTTGTTGATTGCCAACAGTACTCCTCTGAATTTTATTGATGTAAACAACGAATGATCACTTTCCTTGAACCCTTGGAATATGAGTTTTTTTGCCGCGGTCTGCTTGCGGCGCTTATGGTGGGTGCTTTGTGTGGGTTAATCGGTGTTTATGTGATTTTGCGTGGCATGAGCTATGTAGGCCATGGGTTATCGCATGCAGCAATTGGTGGCGCCATTGTTGGCTTTACCCTCAACCTGAATTTTTATGTGGGCGCGTGTGCAATGGGCCTGCTGGCGATACTGATCATTAATAAGATTACTAAAAATAACAAAATTAAATTGGATGCAGCGATTGGGATCGTAACAACGGCGATGTTTGCATTAGGGGTGGCAATCGTTAGCAAACTCCGTCATTTTAAGCAAAATTTTGAGGCTGTCTTGTTTGGCAATATCCTTGGAATTAGCGATCAAGATTTAATCGTGATCACGATTGTCACGGTCACAGCGTTTATCGTTTTGTTTTGTACCTATCGAGCGTTACTTTTCTCAACCTTTGATTATGAAGCCGCTCAGGTTTTTGGTATTAAAACGGAGTCGGTGCAATTGCTGTTTTCATTATTATTAACGTTTTCTGTGATCGCTTCATTGAATGTAGTCGGTGTAACAATGGTGGCGGCAACACTCATTGCACCAGCCATGACCGCACGAATGATTACCGATAGCTTTAATCGTATGGTGATCTATTCCGTGGGGATCGGTGCTATAACTGGGCTGGTGGGTATGTATTTAAGTTATTTTTTCAATGTGGCTTCTGGCACAACGATTGTTTTATTTAGTGCGCTGTTGTTTTGTATCTCTTATTTGGTGAGGCCCATACGAAGGTATAAGGGCGGGTGAACATCGATTCGCAGAAAATTAGATGAGCGCGAATATGAAAGACAGACACTAATCAGGCAATGAAGTGAGAGTGACTTCAAGGTTATCAATCAATCGCGTTGTACCTAGCCAAGCCGCAGCCAGAATAACGAGCTCAGTATCCTGAGGCGTGGCTGGCAAGAGGGTATTGCGTTGCATCACTGAGAGATAATCCACTCTCCAATTACGTTGATTGAGTTGCTGTTTAGCGGTTTCTTCTAGCAGCTTTAAGTTTCGCTCACCTGCGGCAATCGCGTGCTTGATTTGATTTAAGCTTTGATAAAGATGGCTTGCTTCTGTGTGTTCAGCAGGTGTCAAATAACCATTACGAGAGCTGAATGCAAGCCCGTTTTCTGATCGGATTGTTTCACCGGCTAAGATCGTTATCGGTAGATTCAATTGTTCAACCATATCGCGCACCAAATGTAACTGCTGATAATCTTTCTTGCCAAAAACAGCAATATGGGGTTGAACAATGTTGAATAATTTGAGCACTATGGTCGTAACTCCGCGAAAAAAGCCAGGGCGGAATGTCCCTTCGAGCGTATCAGCCAGCGTGGGAAGTAGCAGTTGAAATGTTTGAGGAACGGGGTAGATTATTTTTTCGTCGGGTAGAAAAATCATATCAATCCCTGCTTTTTCAAGTAGAGAAAAATCGTTCTGTAGGGTACGTGGATATCGATCAAAGTCTTCGTGGGGGGAGAATTGCAAACGATTTACAAATAGACTAACCACCGTGCAACGTGCGTGCTGTTGCGCAATGGTGACGAGTGACAAATGTCCTTCGTGTAAATTACCCATGGTTGGGACGAACCCAATCGACTGCTCTGACTTAAGTCTTGCTCTAAGTGCTGTAATGTCAGAGATTATTTCCATTACCATTGGAGATCGAAGTAATGCGAACGAAGAGTGCTTTAGTTTTTAGAAGCTATGCTCAGCGCTTGGATATTGGCCGGCTCGGACTTCTTCAACGTAGTGTTCAACCGCTGTCTGGATACTACTTGCTCCATCCATAAAATTTTTAACAAAGCGAGGCTTGTTTCCAGGGTAAATTCCAAGCATATCGTGTAGGACGAGTACTTGGGCAGAACAATCGATACCAGCGCCGATGCCAATGGTGGGAATCGATAGTTCTCGGGTGATTTTGCTTGCAAGCAAAGCTGGGATTGTTTCTAGAAGCAGCATGGCCGCTCCGACTTCTTGCAAAAGCATCGCATCATTGAATAATTGTTCGGCCTCGTTCGTTGTTCGACCTTGAACTTTGTATCCACCCAGCTGATGAACGCTTTGTGGCATTAAACCGATATGGGCACAAACGGGAATCCCTCTTCGAGTCAGAAAATCAATTGTTTCAGCCATAATTTGCCCACCCTCAATTTTGACCATTTGGGCACCGGCAGCGATCAATCGTGCTGCGTTAACAAAGGTTTCTTCAGGAGAAACTTGAGAAGAACCGAAGGGCATGTCGGCCATAATGAATGCCTTACTGGAGCCTCTTACAACGCATTGCGTGTGATAAGCCATGTCATCCAAGGTAACCGACAAAGTATTGGCATGTCCTTGCAAAACGCTGCCGAGCGAATCGCCAATCAACAAAATATCGATCCCAGCGTTTTCAAGCAAGTGAGCGAAAGTTGCATCATAGCAAGTGAGCACTGCTATTTTTTTACCTTCTGCATACATTTTTTGTAATGAATCTCGTGTTGTTCTCATATATTCTTCTAATTAATGGATTTCGCTACAACTAAAATATTCTCTTACACCACGCATTTGGCTAATTTGCTGAAGTAGTAAATTAAAGTCTTTGGTATTGTTCGTGAAATTGAGATTTTCACTGTTCACGATCAAAACAGGTGCTTTTTTATATTGATGAAAAAATTGTGTGTAGCTATTAGTTAATTTCCAAAGATAATCTTCCGTGATGGCTTTCTCAAATGCATGATTTCTTCGTTTGATTCGCTCAATGAGTGTTTCCGGTGAAGCCTGTAGATAGATGATTAAATCAGGATTAGGTGCTTGTGGTTGTAAATGTTGGTAAATTTTCTGATATATCGCATATTCTGAGTTGGATAACGTGAGTTTTGCAAATAATTGATCTTTTTCAAGTAAAAAATCACCAATTAAGGATTTATTAAATAGATTGGTTTCTATTAACTGCTTAAATTGATCAGTGCGTTGCAGTAGGAAAGTTAATTGAGTTGGTAGTGCATAGCGCGCAATATCGTGGTAGAAATTTTCTAGAAAAGGATTCTCGCTCGGCCTTTCTAATAGCGTGGCACAATTGAAATAGTTGGCCATGTTTTGAGCAAGACTCGATTTGCCAACCCCGATTGGCCCTTCAATGACAATATAATGGTATTTTCCTAGCAACATGATTATGCGATTCGTTCCAGTTTTTGTTGATTACATTGATTTAATAATTCAAAAGCTAACCCAATACCAGGAATAACACTATCGTTCTCAATTTCTACAAGCGGTCTTAGTACAAAAGCGCGTTGATGCATCCTTGGGTGGGGTACTATCAAATTCTCTTCACGATATTGCAAGTTATCAAATAGTAATAGATCTAGATCTAGTATTCGCGGTGCATTTGGATAAGTGCGAATGCGTCCGCTATTTTCTTCAATCGCCAATAGATGCTCAAGTAATTTCTGCGGTTGCAGTGACGTTTTGAGTTTTACCACTGCATTAATATAATCAGGTTGGTTTAAGGCATCAATCGGAGCGCTTCTATATAGGGATGACTGTTTTAGAATATTGGTCTCAGGAAGCTTAGCAAGATGAATGATCGCTTGATTAATTTGCAAAATAGGATTTTCAAGATTACTGCCCAATCCAATAAAGGCGATATGATCTCGCTTGTTTTCACCCAGTGAATGAGAAATCTTTGAAGTATTCATTATTACGTGCAATTGGATCTACTGATCGTTTTTCTCATGTTCAGCGGATGCAATCGGTTTTCGTTTTCGTGTGTTGCGTTTACGTTTTTTAACCGGTGTTTCCTTGATAAGCATGGCTTCTCTATTTTCTGGGCTCGCATGTTGGAATGTGTGCCACCATGTTGCGATTTCTTTATCAATTTCACCACTTTCACAGCGTAAGCATAAGAAATCATAGGCTGCCCGGAACCGCGGATGTTCTAATAAGCGATAAGGTCTGTTTCCTGAACGTGATTCGAAACGTGGTTGCAATGTCCAGATATCGTATATCATGGAATCAAACCGTCTTGGCAATGCAATTTGAGCGCGTTGTGAAGATAACGTTTCGGTCATCGCTAGATGGAGTGCTGGTATCGATTTTTCATCTTGCGCTAATCGTCGATTCCAAGCAGAAAGTGTTTCGTGCCAGAGAAGGATAGCAAACATGAAACCAGCAGAAACCGGTTTATTTTGTTGGATTCTTTCATCGGTATTTTTGAGGGCTATTGATATAAAACGCTCCCCAAGCGGTTGTTCTAAAACTATGTCGAGTATGGGTAATAAACCATGGTGAAGGCCACGTTTACGTAGATCGATCAGACATGCTAACGAATGGCCAGATAATAATAATTTTAGTGTTTCATCGAATAAACGTGCAGAAGGAACATTTTGTAGAAGGAGAGCTAGATTACCGATTGGTGCTGCGGTAATTTCATCGAGTTGAACGTTAAGCTTTGCTGCTAATCGAACAGCACGCAACATCCGTACCGGATCTTCTCGATAACGTTGCTCAGGGTTACCAATGATTCTTAAGCATCGAGCTTGAATATCTTGATAACCATTTAAATAATCGAGAATTTCTTCAGTAGCTGGATTATAGAGAAGCGCATTCATCGTGAAATCACGGCGTAGCACATCTTCCTCTTGGCTGCCAAAAATATTGTCATGGAGCAAGCGACCGTGATGATCAGCAGGGTTGGGCGTCATCATGCCGGCTTCGGTATCAGCGGTATAATTTGCGCGAAATGTTGATACTTCAACGATTTCATCGCCAAACATCACATGAACCAGCCGAAATCGTCTTCCAATAATTCGCGATCTGCGGAAAAGCCCTCTGACTTCTTCAGGCATTGCGTTTGTAGCAATATCGAAATCCTTAGGTTTAATACCGAGTAGCAGATCACGAATGGCTCCTCCCACGATATAGGCTGAATACCCAGCTTGTTGCAGCGTAAGGGTGACTTTTAAAGCACTGGCATTGATTTGGTTTCGCGTTATGCCATGCTGTTTACGTGGAATTCTACAAAGTGTTGGAGGCAGAACATCCTGGTCCGATGGAGATATTGCTCGAGTGAAGAGGCGCTTAATAAATTTACGTATCATTACAAGATGCTAAAAGTATCATCGGGTATTATACACTGAGCAGCGTTTGAGTAACGAAGACTTAGCGGATGTTAATGTGATGCTTGAAATAAGCGATAGGGCATTGATAAAGCTTATCTAAATTAGATTGGGTCAAAATCATTTCTTTAGATCCACTTAATACGTTGCCATCGCTAAACATCATCAAGATGTAATTCCCGAAATGGTTTAGCCAATTGATATCATGTAGAACCATCACCACTGCACAATTTTGCTCAGCAATGTTTTTAAATAAAGTCATTATATGGAGTTGGTGTCGTAAATCTAGGTGCTGCAGCGGTTCATCTAACAAAAAATATTGTGGCGATTGTGCTAATAACTGAGCAATACGGACTCGTTGGCGTTCTCCCCCCGAAAGGGTATGGAAAAATCGATTGGCAAGTGGCTCTAATGCATGAGTCTTAAGGATTTGGTCAACAATCGCATGGTCCGAATGACTCCACCCGGATAACATTTTTTTGTAAGGATGTCGACCAAGTAGAATATACTCTCTAACCTTTCCCCAGAATTCTGAGGCTTCTTCTTGCAACAAAATTCCAATCTGTTGCGCAAGCATCGGTTGATAAATTTTTTCTAGCGGCTTTTCTTGTAACATGATAGTCCCGCTATTTTCTGTTCGAAGTCGACTCATGGTTTGTAATAGTGTAGATTTTCCACAGCCATTCTCGCCTAAGATAATCCAGAATTCTCCTGGTTTAATCGTAAAATTAAGTGGGCCACAGAGCACTCTTTCTGGATGTTGGAGACTAAGGTTACGAACAGATAGCATTTGGGTATTAATATCAGAAATTATGGCAAAAATAACTAAAAGGGGTAAATAGTGAGTGCAAGAATTCAATGAGTATTAAAAAATATTTTTAATCTTATTCAGTTATATTTTCTTAATATGGATAATTATTAATTGAAATAATCTCTTATTAAAATATAGAATTGAAAACCGCGCTTAATTGTTTGAGTATTTTTAATCTTTTTAAATATCGTTAATATTGCTTTTGTAAGCTGATATATGGTATCTAGTTGCTTTACAGCAGGTAATAGTAAAATTGGAGGATATTTTGAGTAGCAGTTCAGGAAGTAGGTATGAGATTTTGGTAGTTGTATTAATTAAGTTGTGCAAGTGAAATTTTTCATTCTAAGCAAATACTAAAAAATATGGTATCCCGTAAAAAACAACCTGATTCTTCTAAAAAATCCGAAAAACAAGAAATCCACGAAGTTCCGGCTGGTGAATATATGTGCGCAGCACAGTTGGCTTTTTTTCAAGAGAGGCTTGAGAGCGAGAAGCGGGCACTCCTTGAAAATGCCCAAAAGACGCTTGAATCTATTCAAAATACTGAGCCAGGCGCTGATCCTAATGATCGAGCAAGTACTGAAGAAGAGTATTTGTTAGAGTTTAAAGTGAGGGATCGAGAACGGAAGTTACTCAGGAAAATTGAAGATGCGCTCAAGCGTATTGAGGACGGAACTTATGGTTGGTGTGAAGAAACCGGAGAACCCATCGGTATTCCACGGTTATTAGCAAGACCAACTGCTTCGCTATGTATTGAGGCTCAGGAACGCCACGAGCAAACTGACAGGCTTTATGAACATTAATTTGTGCCATTTGGACTAACGTGATCAGATAGACCTGATTGGAGCCGCTCAATAAAAAAACCCCACCAGTTTTGACACTGATGGGGTCAACTCACGTTAATAGGAATTTCATGAAAAATTTCTTTCCCATGAAAGACTAAGTACGGTTTAATCGACGGAATCTTTATAGCTATAATTCCCGAAAGTATGGACGATTGATCATTTTGCAGTTATTTCTGGTAGTGAATAGGGTAAGGTTAATCGGTTTATAAGCGGCCCTTGCAAGCTTTTCCACTGAATGTTCGAATTCCATAAATCGATCGGAATGACGGCCAGCGCTTCAAAGATGCCTTCCTCAATTGGAACGGCGTTAACGATCATTCCGCAGGCCTGATCACCCAATGATTGACTATATAAGGTATCACCGGCCGCTACCGTTTCAGTGGTTTCGATGCGAATCAACACCATGCGGCGTTTTAATTTCCCTAGATATTGGGTGCGAGCAACGATTTCCTGTCCCGGATAACAGCCTTTCTGAAAATTGATTCCACCAATGAGATCCATGTTAACCATTTGTGGTACAAATTGCTCCTGGGTCTCAGCGGAAATTGTCGGAATGCCTGCTTGAATATCGAGCCACTGCCAGTAAGTTGGACTGACCCAAGTTGCTGCTTTATCAAAATAAACTTTGAGGTGATTACCTTGCTCGAAAGGTGCAATAATCTCAAAACGGTTGGGTCCAAGGCAAATCACGATTACGCCATCCGCATGCGCTACACTTAAGATGGAATCTGGTAGTACGAGTGTTGGCAAACTTTTTTCGATCAAAGATCGTGCTTGATTGCCTACTATACCTAACCGGGTCGATTGCGCGCTGTAGTCAGTTAATTTTACTTTGGCGCGCAGCACATACATGGACAATCGTTTAATGATTTTATCCAGAATCACGCGTGGCATTTGCATGTACCAGGCTACTCCCGTGTGATCAGTGCTAATGATAAAATTGGCGAGAATACGTCCTTTCGGTGAGCAGTAACAACCATGCTGGGCTTGAGTCGGTGTAGATTTTCTGACATCACAGCTGAGTTGCCCCTGCAGAAATGTTAAAGTATCTTCACCAGTCAATTGAATGATCCCAAGATCTGAAAGATCAACTATCCTCGTTTCTGTGGGTGTTTTTTGTACATTGAGCAGATTGTATTTAATAGATTGATTCAGTTCATTCATTACTACAGTTTTTCACTTTAATGCGATGGATGAGTTAACGATACACCTCAAACCTTCCCAACAGCTAACTCTCTTGTTTTCGTGCGCGCACATGGGGTGCATCATTATCATTGCGTTGCTTGATGGTTCGATGCTGTTGAAGGCAAGTGGAATGCTATTGCTTGCGCTTAGTTTGATTTACTATATTCGAACATATGCATCGCTCCAATCAGCAAATGCCATCGTGTCACTTTATCTATCGAGGGACTCTACTTGTATCACCCAGACGCGATCGGGACAGCAGCAACACTGGCACATCGAAGGAGTAGCTTCGTTACTCCTTATCTGACCGTGCTCAGTTTGAAATCAAACGAATTATTGTTTAGTCGCAGTATCGTCATCTTTCCAGATAATATTGACGCTGAGTTATTCCGCCAACTTAGAGTGTGGCTCAGATGGAAATGGAAAGACGCTGACTTACCCGAGTGATTTAATCCACCGTGACGTTGCACATCAACTTATGACAAGTGCGTGCAACGTTTGTACAGACAGCGTACTCGGATTACCCAAATATACCAATGATTTTACCCACAAGTTTTTCTAGTAAGGGTTGTAATACCCCTAAAAAATTATCATGATGCAAAATGCCAATAATCAGAATTAAGATACCGCCGATAACCAGGCCTCGTTTGAGTCCCCATGCAATATTAACTGAAGCGGGCAGACGATAATAAGGTGGATTAGAAGAAGAAAATAACATCTTGAACAAGGCGAGCACTACGCCAAATAATGCAAACCCAAAAAATAATTTGAGTGATAGCGATAATTTCGCACCCAATCCTTCTGTTGCTAATTCAATTGCAGAAAATCTTAGAAAAATAATGATAATGAGCAACAGCAATAGCGAATTCCAAAATCCTCCAAATCGCGCTCTCATTTCCGTTTCGAAGTTCATTGATTCCCTCCCGTGAAATATTGAAATGGTCTTAAATTTAACTGTTTTTTAATTTTTTTCAGATTAAATTTTCTGAAGGAATGATGGTATCACGGTCTAAAGTAAAATTGCTTTTACTACTTAAAAATTGCTACCAAGTGAGGTGATGTCAGTATTTTTAATTAGCTTTTCTGTAACTATTTAAGACCACACCAGCGAATTGATTATAAGAAATCCACTGATGCAACCCGAATTAGATCAATTAGATCGAGCCTAACATTGAGAAATGTCAGGCAATCTGTGACAAATACGATAATGCATTCGACCAATATTTAGGCTCGCGGCAGTCAGAAAATTTTACACTTCACTTTTGTTAACTATTTGTTAAGCCCAGGTGCGACAAATTGTCGCACCTGAAGCTATTGAAAGTTATAAATGCTCACCAGTTGCTCATTTATTGATCAATTTTGACTAAAAAGTGTCGGAATTTTTTACAAAATGATTTTAATGACTTATGAATAAATTATTTTGGGAAAATATTCTAACGTTAGTTATTGAATTCATGACGGAAACTAATAATGGCATATTCCTTGCTGTAAAAAAATCATAATAATAACAATAATGAAATTTCTGTGAAGCATCATCATTTGGATAGAAATTTTTTTCCGAATGAAATTTGTTTTACAGAGATTGAAATAAATAGTGGCAAAACAGCTTGTCATGACTCATTAAACTTGGGTCGGGCATGCTTTTTTTTGTTTTAATCAAAATGGAGGGGATTTAATGAAAAGCGAACTTGAATATGAGTTTCAGCCTGGCTCATGTCAGGCATTATATATGCCAAAACATCCAACCAAACTAAAATTAGCGTCCTGGCTTATCCTGGCTACCATGCTGATGGGGTTAGGAGGGATGACATCAGTATTAGCAGGCAACACCCATCAAATTAAAATGGTTGCGGAAGAAGTAGATCCTACGGGGAATCTAGGGCTATTTGCTTATCGAATGATGCAGCACCAAGTTGTCGACAGTAACGGTAATACAGTTGATCTTTCAGGCAATTACAGCACCGTGGCAACAATACCTGGTCCAACGATTGTCATGACTGAAGGCGATGTTGCAGAAATTGAATTGATGCATCAATTCAATCCAGATAATCCTAAACAAGAGCATGTGAGTTTACATGTTCATGGCGTGCATTATGATAAAGAAAGTGACGGCACACTCAAATATATTAATCTTTATAAAGATGAAAGTGCAACGCCGGTACTGTCCTATAACTACCGTTGGATAGCTGCGCCAGGAACTACAGGAACTTGGGCTTACCATGATCATAATATGAATAGTCATAACGGTGCTGAAGATCGTGGGCTGTTCGGCGCGTTAATCGTTAACCCTGCCTCTGGGCTCTTGCTACAGGATATTAATGGTACTGGAAGTGGCAATGCGCTATTGAGTCAAATCCAAAAAGAATTTGTACTGTATATCGGTGACGATGCTTTCTGGGGCATGGAAATTAATAATGCAAATGGTGTACAAACGGCGCTGGGCGCTAACCCCAATCTCAATGCACAGTTAAATTCTGATATTCGGATTCATTTGATTGCATTAGGTACTAATTTTCCTCAGTTTGAGTTACCCAGCTATACCTGGATTGATCCGGGTACTCGCAGAAGAATCAGTGCTAAGACGATTGGACCTTTAGAAAAACATGTATTTGCAATTAATGCTTCCCAATCAGCGAGTTACTTAGATACCGCCTTCTCTAGCAAATTACTGGGAATGAAGGGTCAGTTGATTGTTGACTAAGATTATTGGGAGAAGGTCATGAGTACATCTATTTATGGAAAAAAAATGAAAAAATTTTCGATAACGTTTATATCGATGGCACTATGGTTGTTTTCATCGATTGCATGGGCAGCAACCCATACGATTTCAATTTCTGCGGTGCAATTACCGAATGGCCAGTATGGCTATAAATTGAATAATCACACCAGTAGCGATGGGGTAGTACCAAATTATCCAGCAGAAGCAGTGATTCCTGGTCCTACTTTATTTGTGAAACAGGGCGATATCGTCAATATTCAACTTCGTAATGAAACTAATATTAAAGTTGGATTTAATGCGCCAGGATTAACGAATGGTGTTGTCGCACCTGCAAATCCTGGGCAGAGCAAGAGCTATACTTTGAATACACAACAAACAGGAACTTACCCTTATTTTGACGATAAATCACAACTTTTAGGCTTATTTGGCGCGATTGTCGTCGATGATGCAAATGGTCAAGTTCAAAGTTTCGTTGATGGCGATGGCAAGATTACTGCGGTTAATCGCGCGCAACTCGACAAAGAATTTGTCATGTTCATGGTCGGTTCTACGTTCTGGGGAGCAGAGATCAGCCGTGATGGTACACAAAAACCATTATGGACGAACCCGACATTAGGCGCAGTGATGAATAACCTAGTGCGTTTCCATGTGCTTTCCGTAGGAATGGCGCATACGTTTCATTTACACGCCCATCGCTGGATCAATCCAGCGGCTAACCCAAATACAGCGACTGCTGAGGATATCATTGACGTTCATTTGATGAAAAATCCCCACGATAGTCATGTATTTACCATTAAAGCTGGAACTGGGGTAGGGCCAGGTGTTTGGCAATACCATTGCCATTTGGTTTCTCATATGGAATCGGGTATGAATGGTAAGTTCTTGGTAGTGGCTGCAGACTCAGGCGACCCAGGTAACAGTATTGCAGGTGCTTCACCGAGTGGGGCTATCTTCTTGAATCCTAGCGATGATCCTGGTCTTGTTACCTTTATTATTTCTGATGAACCCGGAAGTTGGTTTAGAAGCGCGCGTGGCGATGCATTGAGTCCAGTAACGTTTACTAAATCATTGGAAGTTATTCCACCAGGCAGTAGCGTTCATTTCGTTATGTCTGATACGCACGGTGTCCACACCATTACTAGTTTATTGTGGCCAAGCGAGGCAGGAAACAATAATCACCCGGGTGGTGATCATTTTATGATCCCATTCGATCAAACCAAAGCATATCGCGGTGGTGGAATTGTTCAATTGAATGTTCCGGGATTATATGTCTTTACGTGTAAAGTTCATCCCTACATGTTTGGTGCAGTCATCGTAGATAGTCCAGGAACAACGGGCTTGGATCTTGGAAATACCATTGATTTAGTATCAGGCATTAAAAACTTACCAACGAGTAGCGATTTAGCGACTCGGTTATTGAGAACCTTCTTTGTTGCAACGACACAAGGTAATTGGCAAGACTATACCGCGGCAACACCTTGGCATGTCAATTATCCGAATGTGCCCGTTGAAACTAATTTGGGAACGCTTAATTTGAAAGATGTGCTTGAAGCGAGATATGGGCAAGATATTACCTTATCTGCTGTGACGGCTCCTGCAACCCCAGGAGTGGGTGAGGTATGGATTAATACCCAATTTGAGAAAACAGCTGGGAAAACAAAACCGGGAACCATTACAGTTTTGGATACAACCAATTGGACGCTCAAGCGTAAAATTGCATTGCCTGAGATCAATATGAATAATCCCCACAACATTTGGCCGAATCGTGATCATACGGTTATGTACCAAACCCAGTGGTTTGATACTAAGTTGACATTGATCGATCAAAGAACTGGCAAGTTAATTAAAAACATCCAGGTGGGAGATACGCCTTCGCATGTTGTTACATTACCGAATTCCGATGATTTAACCGTTGCGATCAATGGCGAAAATGGGGTTGTAATCATCCCTGCGGGGACTACTGAAGTCAATTATATGATGCCAACCCAGCATCAAGGCCAAGTTCCTGCTAATCCACATGGTCATTGGGTATCGGCAGATGGCTCTCGCATCATTACACCTAATATCAATACCAGTGATGCCGGCATTTATAATGCAGATACTGGGCAGATTGTTTCAAGAACGCAAACAGGGAATGGCGCACCTGGGCCGCATCCCATTGCAATCGGCATGATGCCTGACTCAAGCAAAATATATGCTTCAAATCTTCTCCATCATAGTTTGAGTGTGTTGGATGGTAATAATGGTGCTTTGTTAAAAACCATTAACTTAATTGAAAATTACAATCCAATCACAGGTGACATCACAGGTCCTGTCGGTGTGCTTCCAATTCAGACTCCTGTTTCTCCAGATGGTAAAGCAGTTGTTCTGGCAGCTACCGGAGGTCAAATTGTGGTTGTCGATACTAAAACCGACAGTATTGTAAAAATGCTAGCGTGTGATCCGGGTTGTCATGGTGCCAATTTTGGGGCTAAACAAGGCGGTGGATACTATGCTTATGTAACCAGCAAATTTTCAAATCGTCTCATCGTAGTTGATGTTGATCCAAACAATGATGGTGATTTATCCGATGCAGATATCGTTGGGTCAATCTCTATGGTTGCCGGTAGCAGCGTCGCGAAGGATGACACGATTAGCAGCTTAGCCGGATATGGTGGTCAAGGCCTCGTTGCATTACCCAATGTTTATAACGGCTGGGTGCAAAACTTGACGAGTGAATGGGCTTCTGGCTTGACGAACAGTCAACGTAATCCGATTCAGTAATCTCTAAGCCATTGGTTCTAACTAAACCGCCAGTTAGGAATAGCTGGCGGTTTTTTTAATGCTTGTGTTGATCTGCTTGCGTTTTCAGAAATTCAAAAATGTCAGATCGAGAGCCTTGAAATAAAATTTTTGGCTGTCGTCGCTGCAAGCTCTGCTGATACAATGGATCATAGTAATATTTCAGCAGTTTCTCGATCCAGATTTTATTTGCTTCAGCCCCAAAACCAAGCTGCCATTGTTTATGTGCAAATTCAAGATCGGTCCGTATTTCTGAGTAACGAAGTCCTCCGAGGCGGCGTGAGATTTTTTGTAAAGCGAAGTAATATCGATCAAACAATATTTCTGAGCACTGATTTTGGATATAGTCTTGATAAATATTCTCAATCCGAAATTCGAGTGCTTCTTGGATGAGAATAATATTCGATGCCCGTAATTTATTGAATAGCGCCTCTGGCTGGTAACAGCGACCGATCATGCGACTTTCATCTTCAATGAGGTAATGACTTGAATGAGTTTGCGCCATTTGGACCCAGGTGTAGCTCAAATTATTCTCAAACATAGTTTGCTGAGGTTGTGTGCCTAAGTTACCAAACACCGAACCTCGATGATTCGCAATTCCTTCTAAATCAATAACAGCGCGGTAAGCCTGCAATGAGCGAAGTAGCTGTGTTTTGCCAGAGCCTGTTGGCCCACTAATGACGGTCAACATGCTGTTTCTAGATAGTATTTCCAGTTGTTCGATTAAAAAGCGCCGAAACGCCTTATAACCACCGATTAATCTAGGGCAATGAATTCCTGATTCCAACAGCCATTGCTGTGCTGTTTTTGAGCGTAAGCCCCCGCGAAAACAAGTAATCAATCCTGTTGGATTACTATGAAAGAAGTGGCCCCAACGTGCAAGTCGTTGAATCCGTACTTGATCGCTGACAAGTTGCTCACCGAGTGCAATCGCGGCTGCTTGCCCTTGTTGTTTGTAACGTGTTCCTACTAATGCACGTTCTTCATTATTTAGAATTGGTATGCAAGTCGAGTGGGGAATATGCCCTGCCTGAAATTCAATTTCAGCGCGAACATCGAGAATCGAGGTGTTATTTACGATAATTGAAAGGTAGTGTTCTGGGCCAAGTAACTCCATACCTCATTAATCGATTATGATAGTCATAGACGCTAATGTAACCACTTTTCCAATGATACACGCTGCTTGGAAACGGGTTTGCAAGCGCTCCAAGATCGATTCAGCAAGATTTGCAGCAACTGATAAGAGCAGGCCACCACTGGTTTGGGGGTCAAATAATATTAGCTTTTCGTGATCACGAATGGCAGGGTGTAAGCTAACTGATTCCCGAGTATATTCAGCATTGGTGCGGTGTGCTTTGGTTAGAAAGCCTCTTTCCAGCGAAGCAAATGCCAAATCGAAAATTGGGAGTTGCTGAAAATTAAAATGAAGGCTAACGTTAGATGCTTTTGCCATCTGCAAAGCATGTCCGAGTAATCCGAAGCCGGTAATATCAGTAGCGCTGTGAATGGCAGTGGCCAGGTGAGGATCGAGTAAATCTAGAATGGCATTATGTTGTATCATGGAATCAATCGCAGATTGGATATCGGACTCGTGATATACCTGTCGTTTTAATCCTGCAGTCAGCGTTCCGGTTCCAAGTGCTTTCGTTAATATCAATACGTCGTCATGTTGTGCGGTTGCATTAGACCAAATTTGTTGAGGGTGCACATAACCGGTTACTGATAGTCCAAATTTCAAACTATCGTCATCGATGGAATGCCCTCCACAAGATTAACCTTTGCTGCAGTCAATAAATCACAAGCACCTTGCATGACCTCAACGATTACTGCATCTTCCAGTGTCGCCAAGGGGAAGGCTAAAATTCCCATGGCTGTTTTTGGTGTTCCCCCCATTGCATAAACGTCGCTAATGGCATTAGCAGCTGCAATTGCACCAAATAATTGCGGTGTATCCACAATCGGCGTGAAGAAGTCCAGAGTCTGTACCATCGCAAGGTTTTCGTTGATCTGGTAAATTGCAGCATCGTCGAATAAACCGCCATCAATCAGTAGATTGCTATCTTTGGGAGGAAACTTCACCCGCGATAAAATGCTGTGCAATGTAGTCGCTGCAACTTTAGCTGCACATCCACCTTTTTGTACTGTTTGTGTTAATTGAATCATCGTGAATAGGTATTATCTGATAGCAAAAATGGTGTGAATGATAAGAATGAATAGCGAATCAATGTCGCGGATTTTTGCAGAAGATTTACTAATGAGGTAAGTTGAATAACAATCGTTATGTTTCTTTATTTTCTCTGCGTAAATCGATAAAACGCGAGCATTCCAAGCAAATTGGGTGCAAATGTGGTTTGCTGATTACCTGTCATGACCCTTCTTTCTAAAATATGAACACGATGTTGATGACAGAATTGCTCGAAGTCTTTGAGTGTACAAAGATGAATATTCGGTGTATCAAACCATTCATAGGGCAGTATCGGTGAAACCGGCATGAAGCCCCGTAGGATCTGCAAGCGATTCTTCCAATGACCAAAATTAGGAAATGTCACAATGCCTTCTTTTCCGACCCGGAGTATTTCGTGAATGATGTTCTCAGTATGCCGCATGGCCTGCAAAGTTTGGGACAGAATAACGTAATCAAATGAATTGGATTCAAAGCCAGATAAACCCGACTCTAGGTCACTCTGAATGACATTAATGCGGTTATTCAAGCAGGCAAGGATATTCGTATCATCAATTTCCACACCGTATCCTTTGATCTGGAGTGTATCTGTAAGATAGCGTAATAGCGCACCATCGCCGCAACCAAGGTCGAGTACTTTAGTTGCAGGCTTAATCCAAGCTGCAATCGTGGCAAAATCAGGTCTAAGTTGAGGAGAAATGGTATTGGTTATTTCAGTCATAATCATGAAGTCAAAGCTACCGGTAATTAAGCGAGTCTATGCGCGATTAAGTCGTGATGTTATTCATATAAGACCGTACCAGTTGATGATAATGATCATCTTTCATTAGAAATGAATCATGCCCATGCCGGGAAGCGATTTCAGCGTAGCTAACGTTCAGGTTATTGTCTAGTAAAGCTTTTACGATACTGCGCGAGCGTTCAGGGGAGAAGCGCCAGTCTGAGCTAAATGAAAGTACTAAAAAATTTGCTTTTACACCGTGGAAAGCGGCACTGAGATCATTATTGTAATCACGAGCCGGGTCAAAATAATCAAGCACTTTAGTCATCAACAGATAGGTATTAGCATCAAATTGCTCTGCAAATTTATCGCCTTGATAGCGAAGATAGGATTCAATTTGGAATTCCACATCAAAATTGTAGCCAAGCGAACCAGACCGCAGTTCTCTTCCAAATTTCTCAGCCATCGAATCGTCCGATAGATAAGTAATATGACCTAGCATCCGTGCTAGTCGTAACCCTCTCCGTGGAATAGTTTGTTGCGCATAATAGTCTCCACCATGATAATCAGGATCAGTAATGATCGCTTGTCGCGCCACATCATTGAATGCGATATTTTGCGCAGTTAATTTGGCTGCAGCAGCAATAACCACAGCATGTCTGACTTTTTCAGGCGCATCCAGCGATAATTGCATGGCTGACATACCGCCTAGGCTACCACCGACAACCGCTGCAAACTGGTCAATATTAAGTCTCTGCGCTAAACGCACATAAGTTTCAGCCCAATCAATCGTGGTGACCATGGGGAAATCAGCACCGAACGGTTTGTTGGTTTTAGTATTAATGGTAGCGGGGCCAGTAGAACCATGGCAACCGCCAATGTTATTGATACCGATGACAAAAAATCGATTGGTGTCAATGGGCTTACCTGGGCCAATCATATTATTCCACCAACCAGCATTCTTGGGATTGTCAGCATAAACACCCGCAACATGGTGATTACCTGATAAGGCATGACAAATCAACACTGCATTGGAACGCGCTGCGTTGAGTTCTCCATAGGTTTCATAGACGAGCTCATAACTATCCAATATCGCACCACTGTCGAGTTGCAGTGGCGAGTCAAAATGTAAGTGTTGCGGGGTAACGATCCCAATTGAATCTGAATCATGCATACGTCGAGCTGTTTACAAATGAAAGCGTATCAATAAAAGGTTAATCATACGTATTTTCTCAAGAATAATATAGCGTTTGACAAAGCAAACACGATCTTCTCGGATAGAAATTCACCTGAATGAAGTGAAAAGAAAAGTGAGTGATTAATTATTCAAGCGAGTCAAAAGATGGCGTATTTTTCAGGTTCTTCTGCTTTCAGAATCTTTTGGTAAGAGGTCTAATCAAGGGTAGATGGCTTTTCAATATTTCTTGTTTGATGGTGAGAATTTGAGCTGGATACATCGAAAATTGTTTCAAACCCATCCCAAGTAATAATCGCGTGTATTGGATATCACCGGCAATTTCGCCGCAGAGGGATACTGGAATATTCTCCAGATTAGCGGAATGGATTATTTTAGATAATAACCAAAGTACTGCAGGGTGAAGAGGGTCATACAAATGCGCAACAGTTTCATCGACCCGATCAATCGCAAGCGTATATTGGATTAAATCATTGGTACCAATCGATAGAAAATCAAGCTTGCGTATAAAGGATGCGATGCAGAGCGCAGCCGCAGGAATCTCAATCATGCCACCGACCGGAATCGCTTCATCAAAGGGTTGATGGGCTTCACGTAACTGTTGTTTAGCTTGTTCGATGCACTGCAACGTTTGGGCGATTTCAAAGTCACCTGAAAGCATCGGAATGAGAATGCGCACATTGCCATAGGCAGAAGCTCTAAGAATGGCACGTAATTGCGTTAGAAACATGACGGGTTCCGCTAAACTCAGTCGAATGGCGCGCAATCCTAATGCAGGATTAGTTGCAGCACGATGAATGGTATGTTTGAGGTTTTTGTCAGCACCGAGATCAAATGTTCGAATCGTGACGGGCATTTCTTGCATGCTCTCAGCAACAACACGATACGCTTCAAATTGTTCTTCTTCGCAAGGTAGGTTATCACGATTCAAAAAAAGAAATTCACTACGAAATAAACCAATACCGGCTGCACCACTTTCTTTTACTGGCCCAATATCTTGGGGAAGCTCAATGTTTGCATGCAGCTCGATGATACTGCCGTCAAGAGTGATGGTCGGTAGGGTTCTCAGTCGTTTTAGTTTACGTTTTTCTAGGTCGAGTTGATTTTTCTTTAGGCGATATTCAGCTAGAATGTGCTTGTCTGGATTGACGATCACGATTCCGCGGCTACCATCTACAATTAATAGATCGTTGTTATAGATGATTTGGTGCGCATGCTGCATCGCAACGATCGATGGAATATTTAAACTGCGTGCGACGATAGCGGTATGAGAAGTTATTCCACCAAGGTCTGTCAGAAAAGCAGCAAATTGGTGTTGTTTATACTGCATGACATCTGCAGGGCTCAAATCATGTGCAACTAAAATACTGGACCCATCGTGCTTAAGGGGAGGGGGGATATAACCGGGCAACCCGAGCAACACTTTTAAGATACGCTCGACGACTTGGGTTACATCTGCTTTTCGTTCACGGAGATAAGCATCTTCAATGGCTTCGAACTGGGCAATGAGTACTTCCATTTGTTGATGAATTGCCCATTCTGCGTTGCACTGCGTTTGTATAATGCAATTAACAGCGGAATCGGATAGGGTCGGATCATCCAAAATCATATGATGCAATTCGATGAATGCGTTGAACTCAGCAAATGCCGGCCCCTCACTCACCGAAGCTTGCAGTGTTTCAAGTTCCAAACGAACCGTCGCAAACGCATGCTTGAGGCGTTCTACTTCATGATCGATTTGGTTTCTAGGCAATAAGTAATGAGTCACATCCAATGTTGCCGGGGAGGCAAGGTGTGCATGTCCGATCGCAATGCCTTCAGAAACACCAACTCCATGTAATAGAAAGCTCATTCGCCTTCCTCAAAATAATTATTGATAAGCGCTGTGATCGCATCCATTGCTGCAGCTTCATCTTTACCCGCAATTTCGATTTCAAGTACCGAACCTTTATTGGCAGCTAACGTCATGATCCCCATAATACTTTTTGCATTAACGCGGCGGCCATTACGCGTTATCCATACTTCGCTATCGAATTGCCCCGCTAATTTTGTGAGCTTGGCTGAGGCGCGCGCATGTAAGCCGAGTTTATTGAGAATCGTGACTTCATTACGAAGCATAGGGTGGCTCGGTAAAATTTGCATGACGCCATTCTTCCCCCCATCAAGCGCTTTGGTTACAACGACATCGAGAGATTCATGGCGATAGCTCAATATCCTTAATAGCATCGCTAAATTGATTCCAGCCAAACAAACGACTTTCCCAGTTGGCGTAAGCTGACTGGCGATATTACACGGTGTAGCACCGCAAATATCGGTGATAATAATGACACCTTCGCCTTGATCCAGATCAGCAAGTAATGCTTTTGCTTGGGTTATCGTTAAATCAGGATCGTCATTGGGCTGAACAGCAAGGCAGCTCAAGTTTTTGGGTCGCTCTCCTAAAATATGCGTTGCACATCGAACAAATTCTTCCCCCAGATTCTCATGAGAAATAATTAATAAGCCAATCATCATCTTCTTCTTGGTGTTTTGAAATAGTGAATAAAATAACATTAACACGCGAGTTCGTAAGTAGTCATGTTAGTTTATTTTGGAATAGGCTACAAAATTCTGGCTAGCAGATTGTATTTGCTAGTTTAGGGCTTTGCAAAAATCGAAGCAGACAATAAAGGCTAAAATCCTTTTATTCTATGTAATTTATGGATCTAACAACTCGGGTAGGATGGCAGTTAAACAGCCAATCAGAATGGAACATAAGGGAGATCATTGTATATTTGGTTTCATTTGTGATGGATTATATCGCGTCATTGCGGGCGTCAAATTTACAGTAATCTTATAGGAAAACACATTATGCACGAACTGGAATATGCAGGGTTTTGGATTAGAGCTGGGGCCTCACTAATAGATACAATATTAATATTAATGATAATTCTACCTATGCTCGCCGTCATATATGGCCCAGATTACTGGGTAGGTGAATCTATTTACTTTGGTTTCTGGGATGTGATGCTAAATTACATATTGCCTGCAATCGCTGTTATTGTTTTCTGGATTTATAAATCTGCTACCCCAGGAAAAATGGCAACAAAACTAATGATTGTCGATGCAGAAACTGGGGGTAGGCCTTCAACGAGTCAATTTATAGGGCGCTATCTTGGTTACTATATTTCAATGATTCCTTTATTTCTTGGAATCATATGGGTTGGTTTTGATAAGAGAAAACAAGGATGGCATGACAAGCTTGCTGGCACAGTAGTCATTAGAAGTAATAAAGCTGAACCAGTTAAATTTAGAAGTCCGGTATAGCATGGCGTTTAAGTGGGATGCACCAAAGTACGCCCCTTAACGCAACGTAATTACACGATGATAGCAACGGCGGTATAACCTTAGCTAGCGTCAAATCCACTCACGATAGTAATTTCTTGAGGCGATCCATCGCTTTGGTGAGATTATCCATTGACGTTGCAAACGAAAGCCGGATATAGCCATTACACCCAAAGGCCGATCCTGGTACCACAGCCACGCCTGATTTTTCTAGTAAATATTCACTGAAATCAATATCAGTTGTAGTGGATATCAGCCCTTGTGATGCTAAATGCTGAATGGCTTGGTTTGCATCCACAAACGCATAAAAAGCACCGCCAGAGAGTAAGCATCGAAAGCCCGGGATAGCATTCAGTTTGGCTGTGATAAATTGATTGCGTTCGCGGAAAGCAGCAATCATCGGTAACATGCAGGACTGATCGCCATTAAGTGCCGTTTCTGCAGCAACTTGCGAAATCGAAGTCGGGTTAGAGGTGCTCTGTGATTGGATATTTTCCATGGCGGTAATGATATTTTCCGGCCCACCGCAATACCCAATGCGCCAACCCGTCATTGCATAGGCCTTGGAAACGCCATTTAAAACGACGGTTCGTGGGTATAAATCAGGGCAGGCATTCAAGATATTCGAAAATTTATCGGTCGTTAATAGGATATGTTCGTACATATCATCGGTGGCAACCAGTATATTGGGGTACTTTAGGAGCACTTGCCCTAATGCTTTCAGTTCCTCAAAGCTATAGACACTGCCGGATGGATTGCTTGGGCTATTGATTACAAACATCTTGGTCTTGGGAGTAATCGCTGCTTCAAGCTGTGCTGCGGTAATTTTAAAATTGTCAGCGATCCCGGTATCGATAAAAACTGGCTTACCTTCAGCAATCAGAACGATATCGGGGTAGGATACCCAGTAAGGTGCGGGAATAATGACTTCATCACCCGAGTTAATGGTTGATAAAACCAGATTGAAAAAACTTTGTTTTCCGCCGCAGGATACAGTAACTTGTTTGGTGGAATAGCTTATTCCATTTTCACGTTTGAATTTTGTGACAATGGCTTGTTTGAGTGCCGGCGTTCCTCCAACTTGCGTATACTTAGTAAATCCAGCTTGGATTGCTGCAATCGCAGCGACTTTAATATGTTGCGGTGTATCGAAATCAGGCTCTCCCGCGCCCAGTCCTATAATATCTTTCCCTTCTGATTTGAGTTTTGCAGCTTTGGCAGTTACTGCAAGGGTAGGGGAAGGTTTAATCGATTGGGCCCGTTTTGAGAGTTCCACTGCTGTGCTCCTGATTGAGTTAATGCTGCTGTGTTAAAATTTAAAAAATGGTTTGCAATTGATGAAATTATACCTGTGATTATTACCTTTCCCAACAGTCCATTTAAGCTGCACCAACCGTTCGAACCAGCAGGCGATCAACCGGAAGCTATCTGTAAATTAGAAGCGGGTATTAAAGCGGGATTGATGTTTCAGACGTTGCTCGGTGTAACCGGGTCAGGTAAGACTTTTACCATCGCCAATGCCATTGCGCGTTTAGGAAGACCTGCGCTCATCATCGCGCCCAATAAAACCCTGGCTGCGCAACTGTATGCTGAAATGCGGGAGTTTTTTCCGGAGAACGCGATTGAGTATTTCGTATCTTATTATGATTATTATCAGCCAGAGGCTTATGTGCCTTCGCGTGATTTGTTCATTGAGAAAGATTCGAGTATCAATGAGCATATCGAGCAAATGCGGCTGTCAGCGACAAAATCATTATTGGAGCGTAAAGATAGCATTATTGTCGCAACTGTTTCGTGCATTTACGGAATTGGCGATCCCGTTGATTATCATGGCATGATTCTCCACTTGCGCGAGCAAGAGGCGATTTCACAACGCGATATCATTAAACGCTTAACGGAAATGCAATACCAGCGCAATGAGTTTGAATTTAATCGCGGTACGTTTAGAGTGCGTGGCGACATCATCGATGTTTTTCCTGCAGAAAATTCTGAAATTGCGCTTCGTGTTACGTTGTTCGATGATGTTGTAGAAAGTATTTCAGCGTTTGATCCTTTGACAGGGCGCATTTTGCAGAAAATTGCGCGCTTTACTGTTTATCCTTCAAGTCATTATGTAACACCGCGCAGCACTACCTTGAAAGCGATCGAAACAATAAAAACCGAATTGGTCGAACGTGCCAATTATTTTTATCAGAACACCAAGTTAGTGGAAGCACAGCGGATTGAACAGCGAACGCGCTTTGATCTCGAAATGTTGAATGAATTGGGTTTTTGTAAAGGGATTGAAAACTACTCTCGCCATTTATCGGGAAGAATGCCAGGGGAGCCTCCGCCAACCTTAATTGATTATCTACCCCGCAATGCGATTTTGATTATTGATGAAAGCCATGTGACGGTACCACAAATTGGAGGCATGTTCCGCGGCGATCGTTCTCGTAAAGAAAATTTAGTGACGTATGGTTTTCGATTACCTTCAGCACTCGATAATCGCCCCCTTAAATTTGAAGAGTTTGAACGCTTGATGCCGCAGACGATTTTTATCTCGGCAACACCGGCTGATTACGAGCATCAACATAGCAGTCAGGTAGTAGAACAAGTGGTACGACCAACAGGGTTAATCGATCCACAGATTATTGTACGACCGGTATTGAGCCAGGTCGATGATCTGATGTCGGAAGTGAATATCCGCACTAAACAAGGTGAGCGTGTGCTCGTGACGACGCTGACCAAGCGAATGTCAGAAGATTTAACCGATTATTTTTCCGATCATGGCATCAAAGTGCGCTATCTTCATTCGGACATTGATACGGTCGAACGTGTCGAGATTATTCGCGACTTGAGATTGGGTAAATTTGATGTGTTGATCGGTATCAATTTGCTAAGAGAAGGATTGGATATTCCTGAGGTGTCGTTGGTGGCTATTCTGGATGCAGATAAAGAGGGATTTTTACGATCTGAGCGTTCTTTAATCCAAACCATTGGAAGAGCGGCAAGGCATATAAATGGTACAGCCATTTTGTACGCCGACCATATTACCAAATCGATACGCCGTGCGATTGATGAAACAGAACGTAGGCGTCAGAAGCAACTATTGTTTAATGAAATACATCACATCACACCTAAAGGCGTTAGTAAACGTATCAAAGATTTGATCGATGGTATTTATTCCAGTGAAACAGCTCAAAATAATCTGCGTGCTGCACAGGCAGAAGCGCGTTACGAGAATATGAGTGAATCCCGGATTGCGCAAGAGATCAAACGCTTTGAAAAGCAGATGCTAGCTGCAGCAAAGAATCTTGAATTTGAGAAAGCCGCTGAATTACGCGATGAAATCAAGAAGCTCAAGAATAAGCTATTTATCGGTTATACCGAGCCTGAAATAAGCCCATCGAATGACGGTCCTGCGCAACCTTTGACAGCAGTGGGCGCCGAGCAAACTGCAACGAAACGACTCAAAAAACGTAAGTGAGCTTTATTGTGGGAGCTTAACTTGAGTTGAAGTGACAAAAATAATGCGATCAAACGTTTTGTTCAATGTTTTACTGGTAAAGTTATGCATCGACATACTCTCGACAAAACGAATGTGATCACCTTTGTTCACCTGGGTCGTGGGAGCTGCAATCCAAAAACGCTTACTTCCATTCGCCAATTCCATATAGGTATATCCTGTGGTATCGAGGGTTGAAATCACAATACCTTCATTCTGAGGTAAAGACTGAGCAGGTTGCTCAGCATACCCTTGTGCAGAAATGAACGCTAACAATGAAAAAACAAGACTGATTACTAGGTGTCGCATTGTGATTAACTACCCTCGAATTAAAAACGAATAACGTATTGTGCGTAGAAAAAATCAGGTGAAATACCGGGTCTTTGCGCTTTTATGAAATCGCCTGCGAATAGTTTGGAATAACCAAACAGAATGTCTTGATGGCGATTAACGTGGACATTAAACCGGAAGTCAATTTCATCGCCCACATGACTACCTGATTGCCCAGTTGGGTCGCGTAATGTTCCCAGTCCTCCAGCGTTATATAAGAAATCACGGTTATTCGCTAAATAGAAGCGATGATATTGCGCGATGAAGGTAAACCATGGTTGCGGATGTAAGGTAAATTGCGCATTGAAGTCATGAATATTTTGACGACCTACTTGATCCAAGAAACCCATGTAATAATGCCCAAACGGGAATAACTGGTTAAAGGTATTCGATCTTCCATCTTGGGAGTTTGCATCACCCGAAGCAAAATCATAACGAATCCAGAATTGAGGGTTCATTGGCAACGGTACGTGGTAACCTAACCCTGTTGCTACTGCAAAAGCGGATATATCGAGGTGTGAACGGCGGCCAAACTGATACATCCCTTCAAACTCGTAGAGGAAGCGATTGTAATCGCCCGCAATACGTCCACCGAGGGTATGTAAGACAGAATCCCCTTGTAGAATATTGCCTTGTTGAATATTAAAAGGATTGAGAACTCGGTTATCGACCAAACTTAAATAATAAAGATCAAGTAATTGCCCTTTCATCGGCTTATAGGTGCCAAATAACCCCATGAAATTCCGACCTTTGTCCCAATTATCAAATTCGTTGCGCTCGACCGTCATAGGACGAACCCAGAACGCATCCAAATCAAGGGTTGGAGTACGCCAGAATGCTTTAACCCCCTGGAAAGTACGACGTGTATTGACCCATTCAAGTGGAGAAATCAAGCGTTGCGAGCCATACAGTAATTCTTGACGCCCTACCCGTAGGTATACCGGCCCATCCTTAAGTTGACCGAGCTTAACGTCAGCAAATAGATTGAGGATATCGGTATAATTTCTATCGGTGGCCAGTGCGGGTAGATCAAGACCCAACGCGCGTGCATCGATGAATTCAGCAAATAATCTGAATTGATCGCGATACCAGAGATCAGCATGAAAACGAGTACGGAAAAGATGATATTTATTATCCTGCCCCCCCGCATTTAAACGACTATCGGTTTCGTGCATGTAGCGATACCAGAATTGCCCACCGAATGACAGCATCCAGTTATCAGCCAGTTTTATGCGTTTGAACGGATCAAAGACATCCTTTTCGTGCCCCGGTTTTTCCAGATAGCGGAAATCAATATCAAACGCAGAAGTCGGTAATAATGCAAAGGGTGCATAGGGTGCTACTGGAGCGGTCTCACGTTTATTACCTGAGATAAGATCCCATAAAGAAAAATAACCAGGTCCTGCCGGTGGAATCGTAAATAACCCTGGGCGCGGCATCGGAGTTACCGGCGGAACACCTCCCCAATTAAATTTTTCAGGTGCTGCATTTGACGCAGCCGCTGCGGCCGTATTGGTTGTATTGGGCGCAGTGGCTGATGTCGCTTTGGCAGGTTCATTTGCCAAAGCTTGGACAGTACAGCTTAATGCTGCAACTGTTAAGAATCCATTGATCCAATTTTTACCGAAAAGATTCATGAATTGCCCTCCCCAAGGTATTTGCTAAACCCATAATGACTGCTCATGAATGAACAGCTAATCCATTTATATAATTTTAATTTTGGCGCATTCTAGCAAAACTAGACTAAGTCTGGTGAACTGAATAGCGTAAGTGTCTCTTTTTTATCTATTGTGATATGAAGTGATGAATTGGGTTAGTTTATATCGCAGATTATGTAAGTTTGATTTATACAATAGCAGGGCAATCCTCAGTTATTATATGGAGTTGGCAAAAAGCATATAGGTTAGCTTTATTCATCAATGTTGAATGATTCAGAAAAATTTCAGGCTTCGCCATGGTATCGGTTTACTGCTGAGGGAGAAATTCATTCATTAAGGTTGACGGGAAGCTACACCCTGGCAGCATTAAATAATGAAATCAAGAAGCTGACAGTTCTGCTAGAACATTTTGCGAATCAGCCCAATATTCAATGGGATTTAACAGGAATCGAATCGCTTGATCATGTGGGATTGGCAATAATCTGGCGCTCATGGGGAAAGCAGCGTCCTTCTCATTTGCTGCTTCGAATAGATCAAGAGAAACTATTCGATCATTTGGCACAATCCTCACCAACGTTACCTAGAACAAAACGGTTACCAGACTTGCTTTGGCCTATCATTTTTCTGGGAAAGCGTTTTTTTCTATTTTGGTATCACTTGACCGGAATTATTACGCTGCTAGGGCAGGTTATCTTAGATTTGTTCTATTTGATTCGACATCCTCGGCAAATCCCACTACGTGAAATTTCTGCGAATTTATATCGAACAGGTGCACAAGCACTCGGGATAACAGCGATTGTTGGTTTTCTAATTGGCATTGTGTTGAGTTATTTGATGTCTCAACAATTGCATACATTTGGTGCGGATGTGTTCATCGTGAATATTCTCGGTATGAGTATTATTCGTGAGTTAGGACCGATGTTGGCGGCAATTTTGGTTGCAGGCCGCTCAGGTTCTTCGATGACTGCACAATTGGGTGTTATGCGAGTTACTGAAGAATTAGATGCAATGACGGTTATGGGCATTCCCCATAGTATGCGATTGGTGCTTCCCAAAATTATAGGTTTGGGGATTGCGATGCCATTGGTCGTGCTCTGGACTAGTGCTTCCGCGTTACTGGCTGGTATTCTTGCGGCAGATTTGCAAATTGGACTCAATTATCAATATGCGTTGATGAACTTACCCAATGCGGTGCCCATTGCTAACCTATGGATTGGCCTAGGCAAAGGTTTGGTTTGTGGCATGGCGATCGCGCTCATTGCATGCCATTATGGGCTTCGGATCAAGCCTAATACCGAGAGTTTAGGTGAAGGAACCACCAATTCAGTCGTGACCTCGATTACTGCGGTAATCTTGATTGATGCAATTTTTGCAATTTTATTTTCAAACGTAGGACTTAGGTTTACTCGGTGATGATGGAGTCGGGTTCTATTATTGAGATCAATGGACTTTATACCCAGTTTGGTCAGCATCTTATACACCGCAATATTAATCTTCATGTGCTTAAGGGTGAGGTGCTATCCTTGGTGGGCGGGTCAGGAAGTGGCAAAACCACATTGCTGCGACAAATGCTCAGCCTGGAAACACCAACGCAAGGGAGTGTCAAAATTTTTGGCTGCTCTCGCTACGCGTGCAACCTTGATGCCTTAAAAAATATTCGCCATCGATCCGGTGTGTTATTTCAGCAAGGTGCATTATTTAGCGCGTTGACTGTATTTGATAATATAGCGTTACCGATGCGGGAATTACATTGTCTGGATGAAGCATTGATTCGTGATTTGGTAATGCTAAAACTGAAAATGGTTGAAGTAGGTGCAGAACATGCTAATAAGTACCCTGCTGAACTCTCTGGTGGCATGATCAAGCGGGTTGCTTTGGCGCGCGCTTTAGCACTTGATCCCGAATTGCTTTTTCTCGATGAACCGACGGCTGGATTGGACCCTTCGTTAAGTGAAAGTATTGTTAATCTTATTCGAACACTCAGGGAAGAATTAACGCTAACCATCGTCATGGTGACGCACGATCTCGACACGTTAGCCGCAATTTCGACACGTATCGCGGTATTGGCAGATCAGCATATTGTCGCGCTGGGGAAGTTGCAAGCGGTTGTACAGGTTGATCATCCGTTTATCAAGGATTTTTTCTGGGGTGAACGCGGTCAAAATGCGTTGCGTAAATATTTAAGTGCAGATCAGTAAGCAATGCCTCGCTAACAAGGAAATAGCATGAATAAAGGTCTTTCGGACCTCAACTTAATTAAAGTAGCGTTTAACACGTAAATAAGGAAAATACATGTCAGGTGATACTCTTACGCTCACACAAATGTTGATTTCACGACGTTCATTGACGCCGCGTGATGACGGGTGCCAAAAACTACTAGAAAATCGTCTGAAAGCGTTAGGATTTGAGATCGAAAAGCTAAATTTTGGGGATGTCGAGAATCTATGGGCTCGTCGTGGTACAAAACAACCGTTAGTCTGCTTTGCGGGGCACACGGATGTTGTTCCCACAGGCCCTGTGGGTGAATGGGAAAGTGATCCGTTTGTGCCGACTATCCGGGATAACCGATTGTATGTACGGGGCGCTGCTGATATGAAGGCTTCTCTGGCAGCGTTTATTACTGGGATTGAATCATTTCTGGAATCAAACCCAGAACCTGAAGGGTCCATTGCGCTGTTGATTACCTCTGATGAGGAAGGACCTGCCGTTGATGGCACGGTTAAAGTCGTCGAGATTCTCAAGGCACGCGGTGAATTGATCGATTTTTGTATCGTCGGGGAGCCGACTTGTACGGATCAATTTGGAGACACCATTAAGAATGGTCGACGTGGTTCCTTATCAGGCAATTTAACGATCAAAGGTATTCAAGGACATATTGCGTACCCCACTTGGCCAAAATCCGATCCATCTTACTGCTCCTGCTATTACTGAACTCGCACAAACCGTGTGGGATAATGGCAATGAATACTTTCCTCCGACAACTTGGCATATTTCCAATATTCAAGGAGGCACGGGAGCGACTAATGTGATTCCCGGTCACGTCAATTTAATATTCAATTTTCGCTTTGCTACGGCCAGTACACCAGAATCACTGCAAAGGAAATTTTGCGAAATTCTTGACAAGCACGGCCTTGAATACCAGATAACATGGGAGTTATCTGGTAAGCCTTATTTGACACCAAGAGGGAAGTTGGCCGATGCTTTAACGGAAGCCATTAAAACTGTAACCACGATAATACCAGCGCTTTCTGCAACCGGAGGTACTTCAGATGGTCGATTTATTGCAGAAATCTGTCCGCAAGTCGTTGAATTTGGTCCACGTAATGCGACGATACACAAAATCAATGAATCTGTAGAAATAGAAGATATCGAGCGATTATCACAGATTTATCAATTAACGCTAAAAAAATTGTTTTATGGGATGCAAAACAATTAGTTATATAATTTATTCCTGATTTTAGAAAAAACTTATTTGAATTAATAGCACTACAATATATTTTTTTTATTTAATCAAAATAACTTGGTTTTATTGTTTTCTGAGACAGTTTGCTAATAAAGAAAATACAAAATGTGAATTTATAATTTGTCTGTGAGCCCTGAGAAATAAGATACCAGAGAACATTAGATTAGTTTCGGAAAATATCATCCCCCTAAATTCATGTTAAGAGGAATCATGCCGGATTATTTTTCTAGCGTTGAATCACTCAATGCTTTTTTTGATCAAAATTTAAAGCTATTAATGCATAAATATTCATCACTAAAAACGACTCAGGTGATAAATAAAGCTCTATTGTTTCGCCAGGGAGAGAAATGTGAACAGGTTTGGTTGATAACAGAGGGTGTTGTCAAGTTATCACGCTTAACGAAACAAGGTTCTGAAGTAACTGTTGCGCTGATGAAAAAAGGAGATGTGATTGGGAATTTATACGAACATTCCAGTCAGTCGGTTATGATGGAAACTGCTCAAACACTAGGGGAAGTAAGTTGCTTCTGCTTCTTCTACCATGATTTCAAGATGATGCTATCTGACTATCCGGCGTTAGCCTGGTGGGTAATAGGAAGAAACTATATTCACCAGCAAAACAGTACGCGTAAGTTATGTACAACTTTGACACAATCTGTTGAAATGCGTGTTGCAGAAACGCTTTTAGAACTAGCCTCAGTATTTGGTAGTCGCTGTACGCATGGTTATGCGCTTGAGATATACCTTACACAACAACAAGTTGCTGATCTAGCTGGTGCTAACCGCTCAGTAGTTAGCACCATTCTTAATAATTTTAGAAGCCGTGGGATGTTGGACTATACTCGTGACCAGATTTGCATAAATGATGCTACTTTACGTGATTTTTGCTATGCGAAGTAAGCTATTTTTATGTAAAAGAATGTTGCCTAGCTAACAGAAGCAAATGTCGGATTGTATTAACCTATAACTCGTGACTACTATTGAGGTAGTTAAATCTGACAAGGAATCAATTTTTATGAAAATATTCTCACCGCGAATACATGGGTACTTAGATTTTTTAACAGTAGTAATTTTTCTTCTAGCACCAACAGTCCTTGGATTAAGTGGTCTACCAGCCTATCTTGCCTATGGCCTAGCTGTTGTTCATCTAATTGTAACGTTAGCATCTGATTTTCCCTTTGGGATCGCTAAAATTATCCCATTTTATATACATGGTTGGATTGAACGGATCGTCGGTCCAGTATTAGTCGTGGTTCCGTTTGTACTTGGTTTCGACGCTGATGAGGTTGCACGTAACTTTTATGTTGTTATGGGAGCAATTATCATCGTTGTTGGGATTTTGACTGACTATCGCGGATCAGGTGAAATCAAGTAATTTTAGTTATAGATTAATGCATTAGATATAGCTTGAATAAACAACCTACATGGTAATACTACGAGGTGTTAGGTCTGTGATAGCCGAGATGGAAGAAGCTGAGCTTAACACTTGGCACCTAGTTTAGTAGCGCGTTCACGACACAGCGCAGTTTCTTCAGCGGTGTATTCTGGAACTAACCAACCTTGGAGGTGGTTCAGTGCAATCTGAGTTAGTGCATTGATCCAAGCAGGGTGCTCATTAAGGCAAGGGATATAATGAAATTCATTTCCTCCAGCTTCAGTAAAGGTTTTTTTACCTTCAATGGCAATTTCTTCCAATGTTTCTAAGCAATCAGCAACGAAACCAGGGCAAACCACATCCACTCGATTGAGTTTCTGCTTGCCGAGTCCTTCCAGAACATCAGTAGTATACGGTGTTAGCCATTTGGCTTTGCCAAAGCGCGATTGAAAACAAACTTGATATTGCTCTGGTGGAAGGGCTAAGGCTTCAGCTAATAACCTTCCCGTTTTTTGGCATTCGCAATGATAAGGATCGCCTTTATCCAGCGTTTTACGCGGAACACCATGAAAGCTAATGATGAGCTTACTCGGTTTACCATGGCTATTCCAATAATCCTGGACATTTTGAGCCAAAGCGACAATGTACCTTTATCATCATGAAAGTGTTTAATCGTCCGAACAGCAGGCATATTTCTTAGTTTAGCTAATTCAGCAAAAACATGCACCATCGCGGAACCGATACTACTTGCCGCATATTGCGGAAAAAGAGGTAGCACCAAGATTTGATCACAGCCTGCGGCCTTCATCTTAGCTAAAACATGTGCGATAGAAGGATTGCCAATGTTCATCGCGTATTCCACCATGGGAGTTGGAGAGATCGATGCGGCTAACGCTTGGGCAAGCAACTTAGTTTGTCGCTCAGTGTGAACTTTAAGGGGAGAGCCTTCATCAGTCCATACTAGTGCATATTTTCTGCTGATTTCTTAGGGCGCGTATTGAGGATAATACCATTTAGAATAAACCACCAAATCCAGCGTGGTAGTTCAATAATGCGAGGATCGCTCAGAAATTGGCGTAAGTAAGGTTTTAACGCTTCTGCTGTGGGTGCATCTGGTGTTCCTAAATTAATTAATAACACCCCGATTTTACTGGGTGTACCGTGTTGAAAAGGGGTTCGAGTAACATCATGATTTATTCTTGTAATTTATAGAATAGCAATGGCTGTTGAGTTTTAAGAGGATTGAGCGTGGAATCAAATCAATGTTGCGAAAGGCTACTTGAAAGTAATCGTGCGGTGATATCGACAATGGGAATGACGCGTTCGTAAGCCATCCGTCTGGGTCCGATGACGCCAACGGTGCCGACGATTGTACCTTCGATTTCATAAGGTGCAGTTATGACACTCACCTCATCCAATGCAGTCACATTCGACTCTCCACCGATAAAGACCTTGACGCCATGAGCCTGACGGCTGAGGTCCATCAGTTGTAATAATTTGGTTTTACGTTCAAATAATTCGAACAGTTGTTTCAAATTGGAAAGATTGCCTGAAAGATCTTTTACATCAAGTAATTTGTGTTCTCCCGCGACTACAACGGCTTCACTATTCTCTTTAATGACTTCATTACTGACATCAATCGCAGCATTCATGAGCAACATCATTTCATGGCGGAGTTGCTTTAATTCTGATTGCAGGCGAGAACGAATTTCTTCGAGTGTACAACCTGCATAATGCAGATTCAGAAAATTACTGGCTTCAATCAAGTCAGTCTGACTAAAGCTCGCTTCTGTAAAAATGATACGATTTTGTACATCGCCTTCCGGTGTCACTAGAATGAGTAACACACGCTTTTCAGACAGCATCATAAATTCGATATGGCGGAAAACGGCACTGCCAGATCGTTTGGGGGTAATGACTACACCAGCAAATCGCGTCAACTCGGACAAAAGTTGGGATGCAACATTAATCAATCGTGATGGGTTGTCTGGATGCAGTTGATTTTCAAGATGATTCACTTCATAGCTTTCTAATGTTTTAACGACCATTAAGCTATCGACGAAAAACGATATCCGAGTGCGGTCGGTATACGACCTGCTGAAGTATGCGGGCTCGCAATATATCCCATTTCTTCAAGATCAACCATGACATTGCGAATTGTCGCGGGGCTAAGGTCTAATCCTGAAAGTTTTGAGAGCGAACGCGACCCTACCGGCTCTCCATCAACAATGAAGTGCTCCACTAGTGCTTTAAGTAATGATTTTGCTCGATTGTTTAGCATATCAACGGATATTTTACACGATTAAACTCATACCGAGCGTAAGTTAACCCCAGTTTATCCCTAGCATTTTTAACTTACTCTTTTGTTGGGCTGTCGTTGCATTATTCTTTTACCTTTCGAGTTGACTACGTTAATATTAAAAATAATAACGCTGCCGGTGTTAGCTTAGTAATAGATATGAATTGTCCCAATTTGTTTCAATAATAATGAGCACTTGTTTTAATAAAATTGCATTAATTGGAAAACATAAAAATCCAGAAATTCTTACGCCTATGATGAGGCTCGCGGAATACCTTGCTGGTCGCCAATTTGGTGTAATTATCGATCGATTAAGTGCGGCTCAATTGGAGCATTCCGACTTCCCCATTTTGACCTTGGAAGAGATTGGTGCCGAGGCTGATTTGGCTGTTGTCATTGGTGGAGATGGAACGATGCTGAATATCGCCCGAATATTGGCACCGTATAATGTTCCATTGGTTGGCGTAAACCAAGGTAGATTGGGTTTTTTAACCGATTTAACGGTCGATACTATGATTGAAACACTCGGGGCAATGCTAGATGGGCAGTATATTACTGAGCAACGCGTGTTGCTTTCCGCTGAGGTAATTCGACAGGATCAAGTGGTTTATAAAGCACTGGCTTTTAACGATATTGTTGTCCATCGCGGGATAAGTACCGGGATGATTGAGTTTCAAGTGCGCATTAATGGTGAGTATGTTTATTCGTTGCGTTCGGATGGGCTGATCGTTGCCACACCGACAGGTTCTACTGCTTACGCACTCTCAGCAGGGGGGCCAATATTGCATTCCAGTCTTGATTTAATCGAATTGGTTCCGGTTTGTCCGCATACCTTGAGTAACCGTCCGATTGTCGTTGGACCCGACGCAGAAATTGAGATCATGCTGAATTACAATACCGAGACTAAAATATACTCAGATAGCCACTCTTGGTTTGATCTCGGCGAGCATGATCGGATACTGGTGCGACGTTTTCCTCAAGTCGTTAAATTGTTACATGCAATTAACCATAGCTATTACCGCATGCTGCGCGAGAAATTAAGGTGGAGTGAAATACCCCATAAGAATCACTGATTGTCAGCATGCTGACCCATTTAACCATACAAAATTTCGTTATTGTCGAGCGCGTTGAATTAAATCTCGAGTCAGGTTTTACCGTGCTGACGGGCGAAACAGGTGCCGGCAAATCGATTCTGATCGATGCGTTAATGCTTGCTCTGGGTGGCAAGAGTGATGCTGATCATATCCGGCAAGGCTGTGAACGTGCTGAAATCAGCGCTGAATTTAATATTGAGTCTTTACCGGATACCCAACATTGGCTGCAAGAAAATGATTTGGTGGATGATTCGGGAGGTTGTATTTTACGACGTGTCATCGAAGCTAATGGGCGATCACGCCACTTTATAAATGGTATTTCAGTTGCTTTACAGCAATTACGAGTTATCGGCGATCAATTGGTCGATATTCATGGACAGCATGCGCACCAATCGTTATTGCGCAGTGATGCGCAGCGTGTCTTGCTCGATGGATTTGCTGGAAACAATGATTTGCTGACGCAAGTCAGAGCGGCCTATCCAGCGCTGGCATAGCTTAAATCAGCAACGCCTTGCTTGGGAAGTTAATCAATCAGCGTTTGCACAAGAAAAAGAGCAATTGACCTGGCAAGTGGATGAGCTGACTAGCCTTAATTTCAATCTCGAAGAATGGCAATCATTACAAGCCGATCATCAACGCTTATCTCACAGCGCTAGCTTGCAAGCGGCAGCTGAGTATTCGATTGATCTGCTATCGGAAGGAGATACTGCACTGCTGGGGCAACTGCAAATAGGGCTGACTCGACTTCGCCAAGCGCTGGATTACGATGCGCAATTGCAATCCCCTTATCAGCTACTGGAGTCCGCTGCGGTTCAATTGCAAGAAGGGATTCATGAATTGAAACAGTATCAGAAGCGGCTTGATTTAGATCCTCAGCGGTTGCAAGATATTGAGGAGCGAATCGCTGCAGTTCACGCCATGGCACGAAAATACCGCTGTGATATCGAATCATTGCCCGCACAACTGCAGTCAGTACATGACCGCTTGCAGGTGCTATGTGGAGAATTCTCGGGTGAAGATTTGATCGAGGCGGAAGCCAGTGCTAGACAGCACTATGAAGCAGTTGCGCAACAATTGACACTTTCACGCGCTGGGGCAGCGCAATCGCTTGCAAAGCAAGTGACACAAAGCATACAAAATTTGGCGATGGCAGGGGGGATTTTTGTAATCAATCTGATTCCAGTCGATCAGGGTAATACAAATGGGTTTGAGCAGATCGAGTTTCAAGTATCGCCGCATAAAGATACCCCAGCTCGCTCTTTGACCAAAGTAGCATCAGGGGGTGAACTGTCTCGAATCAGTTTAGCGATACAAGTCATTACTAGCAAGGTGAGTCGCGTTCCTACACTGATATTTGATGAAGTCGATGCCGGAATCGGTGGGCGTGTGGCCGAGATGGTAGGCACATTACTTAAACAATTAGGAAGCACCCATCAAATTTTATGTATTACCCATTTGCCCCAGGTTGCTGCGATGGGTGATCATCACTGGCTTATTACCAAAATAAACGATATGAAACACACTCAGGGCATTTCAAGTCATATTCAAGACTTGAATCAGCAAGAACGTATCGAGGAAATTGCTCGAATGCTTGGAGGGGCAACGATAACATCGATTACGCAGCAGCATGCAGCAGAAATGTTGCAGAAAGCAAATTCGATAAATTAACTACCGGATAAAAAATTGAGTTCCGATCATATCTACCATCATCCTTCGGTAGTGTTCCGATTTATTCCCTTGCAAATATTCTAAAGGATTGAAATTATCGGTCAGGACAATTCCTTTGCGCTGATCGATTGCAACCATGCGCTGTTTTAACCATATTAATTGCTGTGAGTTCAGCGAACTTTGTTCGATCGTGAGTGGTTGCTTGCTCGCAACTAATCACGTGCTGCTTCTGCGACGGCAGGATCAATCTCAATGGTGTCGGTACGAATACCTTTGCGTTCAAGGGTAGTTGCCATATGTCCTGCACCTTGTCCAATAAGCAGGGCTTGTTTCATGTTGGGCACAAGATCTGGAATCATTTCGACGATTTTCTGATACGTTAATACATTCTCACCATGACTAATACTAGCGGCGCCAATTGTTGACGCGTCGGCGGTTAATAGACGTAGGTTGAGTGAAGGATTATCAATGACCCTTACCCACCCATACAAGCTTTCACGCTCAAAGCGTGTTTGATAAGCGTTATCTTGCTGATTGACACGCTCATTGGATAACGGTGTGGTCGCCAGGAGTATCGATACCCCCATGAAGAAAAAACAGGCTACAAACGATAGTGTTTTGATCAGTGGAATCAAGTGTCGTTCAAAAATTGCAACAATAAAAGCCAGTACAAAAAGTCCTACTGCAAGGCCCATGATAATTTCACGTGAGCCGATCTGTGGAAATAAATAAAAACCCAGAAAAAGTGTTCCAATCACGCTACCTACGGTACTTACGGCATAAATCGACCCCGTGCTGGTTCCAACACCGGCCAAGTTTGCTGTAATGCGTTTAACGGCAAAGGGGCCAACCATGCCAAGCATTGTTAGACTGGGGGTAAAAAGAATCAGCGTACTAATGAAAGTCCCAAGTTTCAATCCCAAGTGATCGGTGCTAAGTAACACGGGTTGAATCAACCACGGAATCGTTATGGTTAGCAGCGCTGCTAATCCAATGATTAGCGCCAAACCAACCTGTTTAGCACGATCAGCCCAGTACCCGCCGACAAAATAGCCAATTGCTAGCGCGATCATTGTTACTGAAATGAGTGAAGCCCAGACATATAAGCTAGCGCCGTAAAACGGGGCGATTAAGCGGGTTCCGAGTAGTTCGATGATCATTACCGCCGCGCCCGTAAAGAAAACCGTGCAGTACAGCCAGAAGTTTGAAAATAGTGAGCGAGGCATGGATTGCATGTTGGCATTCTTTATCAGTTTGGGAGCGCCATTGTATAGCGGGTTACTGGAAATTTAAATGCGACAAATTGTCGCACTCGGTCATTTAGAGAAATGAGGAAACAAGCACTATCGATCGTTAAATCATCGATAGATCAAATAGTTATGGTGTTGAATCGATTGCTTGGAATCCCTGTAGCAAGGGTGGTGCGACAATTTGCCGCATTGATTGTTTCATCGTTGACAAGAATAATAATCACCATGAGTGTAAAATAAAGCTTTTTATAACGAGGGGATCGCTCAATGAATCAATTCATAAGCAAGAAATTAATTACACAAGGATTATCAATAGTTGTGTCAGCAGTGCTGGCCCAAAGCGCATTCGCGCATACACGCTTAAAAGTACCTGTCATCGATGAAAATGCTGCATTCCATGGTAGTAACTACAATGATGTCGTGGTTGCACATGGTTGCCAAAATGAATCGGATGGTAATTCAACGATTGATACCATTGGAACCGTTGTGGTGTTTCCAGATGGCAAAGATTCTATTATTACCGTGGATGGTGCGCCGCACAACGGGCAACTCAGTGATTTTGTGACTAACTGGGCAAGTCCTGTCACGATTATTCAAGATCGTAGTGTGTTTACACAGCAATCATATATAACTGACTCATTAGGAAATAAATTAGGTTTCTGGGCGGCAGGCGGTAATGGCTTAAAAGCAGGGTATCGTGGATTATTGCCTTTTGCAACCGCTGGTGTAGTGATTGAATCAACTTCTTGTGCGAAAAGCGTTACTTTTGTTTTAGGTATTGCTGATGTTTGTGAGGTTACCGATAATAATGGATTTAGCAATGCGACAGTTCAATTATGGACGCCGGCTGTAGGTTCTAATTTTGATGGGTCAGGGCTACATGGGTTTGACTCACCAGCGACATTAAAAATTAATCGTACGATTGCGCCATTGCCTGAATCCTGTGGTGCGGGTTTAGAGGTGGTAGTTAAGCCATCTGCGCAACAATTAAATCGCGACATGAAAGTCATTGTCGACGGTCAACAAATTTGGCCAAAAAATTAACTCAGTTGGTTTATTAATATAATTATTTTTCCTCCCTCCTACACAGACATGGATTATCCTTGCACCCATTGTCTGTGTAGTTTTTCTATGGGGGTGCGACAATTTGCCGCATTGTTAAGCAATGTGTAAAAGCAGATAATCGAAGCAACCTGATTCGCGAATGGTTAATAAAAGAGTTAAAAAATGAATGATAAAAATTTGATGAGGGAAAAAATGAAACAAATGACTAGTGCAAGGGCGTTAGTACTTTCCGCAGTTTCAACTGCTTTGATTGGAATAGGAATGAATGCGTTGGCCCATACGCGGTTGGATATTCCAACCATGGTTGAAGGGACACGGACGATCAATCATGTTGTGATTACGCATTCTTGTGGTGATACCAAAAGAACGATTGGTACCTCAGTGGTCTTTCCTGATGGCGTGGACTCAACGATTCTTGTGGGTGGGCAACCGCATACAGGATCATTGACTGATTTTGTTGAGAATTGGGGAAATACCAATCAGATGATAATGAATAAAGCAGTTTTCGCCGTGGGTGATGAGAAAACACAGAATGGAAATGTCGTTGGTTTTTGGGCGGGTGGTGGTGAGGGAATGCCAAATAATCTCTATTCAACCGTGCCATTTAGAGCAAGTGCTGTGAATATTGCTGCAGCGTCTTGCGCAAAAAGTGTAAAATTTTACGTTTCGATCGTAGACATTTGTGAAATTACCGGGATTGATGAATTACGTGCTGGAACGGGTGAGGCTGGCGGTGTTGCTAATTTATGGACACATAATAATTTAGGAACACCCTATGATCGCGTAAGCGCAACTGACGATGGTCCTGCATCATTGGTGATTACGCGTGATTTAACCAAAAAACCATTACCTGAGTCGTGTGGCGCAGGTGTCGATGTGGAAGTGAAACCATCTGCAGCACAAATTAACCGCGATATGCCGATCATTTATAACGGGCAACAAGTTTGGCCGAAATAACACGATCGAATTGTTTTTCTGCTGGGATTGCTTATGTTAGTAATACCAGCAGAAAATTGATCAAATCAATTTTATGGAGCGCATCATGGAACAATGGAATCTGCTTGGTAGAAAAAAATTCATGAGTCGATTTATCGCTACGGTTGCTTTGTTTGGACTGATTCAATCAAGTCATGCCCATGATGCGGCAGCAACCATGGATCCGGCAGGTAATAGTGCGACATTTACCGGCTATGGATTCGTAACCTGTTTTGATGATGGTAATGGTCCTGCAGATAAGTTGGTTGCGAGTGTTAGAGATCATTCTTCTCCCGTTCCAGGGTTATTGGTTAATTTACAAATTTTGAAAGGAAACCGAGCGATGAGTGTTACTGATTCTATTTCCGGTGATGGAACCAATAGTCCGGTGATTAGTGTTAAAGGCGGAAATGGGGTTTATCTGATCATGGTCAATAAAACAGCGCCAGGCGCCCGTGATTTCTCGATTGAATATCACTGCATGACTGCCAATGATGTGCATACGGGAACCGATATCGGCGTCTATCAGTTTGAATAGCGCGATAGATTCCCGCATAATGTCGTATTGGTTTTGATAGCGAATAATAACAATGAAAATATCCAACAAGCTGTGTGGATTAATGCTCGCGGTTGCTTTAACTTGTTTTACTGTATCGCCGAGTTTTGCGCATCTTGAAGGCGATGTTCCGCCACCGCAATGTAAATTGACAACACTCGATGGGGAAAATGCGCAGGACTGGAGCACATTAAAAGGCCAAGTAGTTTACGTTGATTTCTGGGCTTCTTGGTGTCCGCCTTGTATTCAATCGTTTTCTTTTATGACGCAGTTAACGCATGATTTTAAAGAAAAAGGGTTACATGTAATTGGCGTTAATTTGGATGAGGACCAGCAAGATGCTAAAGATTTTCTTATCCAACATCCTGTTAATTTCTCGATACTCATGGACGAAACGAAGCAATGCGCGCAGGATTTTGGCGTCATTGCCATGCCTTCTACCTACATCATCGATAAGAATGGCCTAGTGCGCCATATCCATCGAGGATTTCGTACGGGTGAAGCAGATAAGCTGCGTCACTTAATTAAACAATTACTTGCTGAGAACGTTACCTTAGGCAAGGTCAATTAGGTTTCATCGTTGTTACAATTTCTAGCTCAATGAAACGATCAACATTTATTGCGTTGCTGCTCATTAGTTTCTTATTGACTGGTTGCGTCAATGTTGCGCCATGGGAGCGCGGTATTCTTGCTAAACCCCATATGGCATTGGATCCTCAGCCACTCCAAAGTGGTATTCGTCAGCATAATTATGGAAGCCGTGAGTCTGCAGCAAGTACCAATTCAGCAGGCGGCGGTGGTGGATGTGGGTGTTTCTAACGAGAGCTAGCTCAGTTTTTCTACTAATATAACTCCATCTTCGAGTGAGTAAGACCCTTAAAACGCTAACCTCGGCTGCTCTGCTATTACCGGGTTTAGTCGTTCATACCGGTCAAGCCGCTGATCCAAGCCGAGCTAATATCAATTTTCAATATACTCGTTACCAAGAAGGAAAGCGTGATCTATTGGGAACACGTAGCGATCTCAATCCTATCATGGTCGATACTTTACATGGGACAGGTGGATTTCTGTTAACCGATCGACTTCGGTTTTCATTTGGTTACACACAAGATACCTGGTCTGGCGCAACTCCGATTGCGATGACGCCATTTGCTTCAACGGCAGGAAATAAAGAATTTACCCGAATACTACCTACCGGTGAGGTCGTTTCCGGCGCATCCCCCTATATTACCGGTATTGAGGATTTCGATCACAATTTAGACCCGCTTCGACAAGATCCAATTGCAGGGCGTGTGGTTGATCCTCGTTCTGTATTAGTGCTATCTACTGCATCGCCTGAAACCCGTAAACAAGGAGATTTTAGAATGGGTTACGAGTGGGACAATGCAGTAGTGAATTTCGGGGGTGGTTTATCGCACGAGAAAGACTATAAATCAAGCTATGGCAATATCAATGGCCGTTTTGACTTCAATCAAAAATTGACTAGTTTAAAATGGGGCGGGGCTTATACCACGAGCGATACTTCCGCGATTCTCGATCACGATACGTTGAGTTATGTCACACCGCTTGCGTATAACGGGCAAATTGATTTTCAGGATCGATTGAGAATTTTAAGGGGTAACCGGCAAGATTGGGCAGCCAATATCGGGTTAACGCAAGTGTTGGGAAAAAATTCACTAATCGATGCCAATATTGGGTATACGCATAGTAGCGGTTTTATGGAAAATCCCTATAAGGCCACGACCGTTATTTTTATCGATCCCGATACCATTAGCCCGAATCCCGCTGATTCCATTCGAGGTAACGTGCGAGCTGTGTTAGAGCAACGGCCTGATTATAGAAATCAATTAGCGATTAGCAATCGGTTTGTGCAACATATCAGCCCTTTGGATGCAGCGTTACATTTGAATTATAAATTTTCATTCGATGATTGGGGGATTAATGCGCATACCTTTGAGAGTGACTGGATTCAGCCGCTATTTGAAGGTTGGACGTTGACCCCACGGATACGTTATTACTCACAAAGTGCTGCAGATTTTTATCAGCCTTATCTTTTTTCGAATCAGGCATTTTTAAAAACGATTACTAATAGTGCCGGTGAAACTCAAGCAATTACCTATGATCCCCGGAAACTGCCACAAGACTTTGCAAGTGATCACCGCTTGGCAAGTTTTGGTTCTTTGAGTGGGGGAATATCCCTCAATAAACGATTTGCACGTGGTTTCGAACTTGAGGCGGGGTTTGAATACTATACGCGTGCTAGTGCGTTTGCATTTGGGGGAGGGAATAGTAGTTTTGCCGATTTTGATTACTATGTTGCTAATGCCGCGCTTAAAATTGGACTTGAAACACTTAATGTGAATCAGATTGGCAGAAACCGCTCTGCGTCAGGTGCAGCGCACGACCATGCGGCACAACACGATCATACCTTCATTCCCGCAGGGATCATGTTTGGTCATACGCTCGATAAAGCGGGTGATATCATGGTCGGCTACCGTTTTATGTATGCGCGCCAAACAGGCGATATATTGCGCGGATCGCATGCTGCTAGTGATTTGGAAATTGTCAATCAAGCTTGCGGTGATTTGGTCCTTTGCCGCTTCGCACCTGACTATATGAATATGCGGATGCATATGTTGGACATCATGTATGCGCCAACACGCTGGTTGAATTTGATGCTGATGCCGCAATTCATGGATATGGAGATGAATCTTCGTCCACTCGAAGGTCGACCGTCGCTTGCACCAGGAGGGCATGACCATCCTGGCACACCCCACGCAACGGGTGGCGTGGCTGATACCATAATGATGCCACTGATCAAACTACTCGATAGGCCTAATCACCGCCTTCATATCGGGTTGGGGCTTAGCGCGCCGACTGGAAGTGTTGATCAGGAAGTCAGACGCATGGCTAAGATTGATGGCGGTATCATCCATTTCGATATGCAGCTTGGTAGTGGGACTTGGGATTTCATGCCCAATCTGACCTATACCGGCAGTCATTCTCAATGGTATTGGGGTGGTCAGCTATATGGTGTGAAGCGTTTAGAAAATCAAAATGAATCTGGTTATCGACTAGGCGATCTTTTCCAAGCCTCGACTTGGGGGGGATATCGCTTAACGAACTGGTTAGCAACGTCAGTACGCGGTGTTTATACCTCCAGAGGGTCTATTCAGGGTGACTTCAATACGTTTAATGCGCGCATCGGTCCAATGGATTTTCCGCATAATCAGGGGGGGCAGTTTTGGGATTTGGGGATTGGAATCAATGCCAGGGTTCCGAGTGGGCGATTGGTCGGTAATCATGTTGCGTTTGAATGGTTACAGCCGTTGCGTGATGATTTCAATGGCTATCAACTTGAGCGTCAGGGTGCTTTGTCCGCAACGTGGCATTATAGTTTTTGATGGTGATGAAACTTTATCAATATGCATTTAAAGCAATGGGTACGCCTTGCGAGATTCAGCTTTATGGGGCCATAGAAAGTGAGGTATCCCAGGTTGCCGAAGCAGCCATTGCGGATGTTCGTCGATTGGAGGCCGCGTATTCACGTTATCGTGACGATAGCTTCTTATCAGAGATTAATCGTATTGCAGCTCATGGTGGATCTATCCAGGTAGATTCGGAAACTGCAGGATTATTGGATTACGCTGAAGCTTGCTACCATGCGAGTAATGGGCTATTCGATGTTACCTCAGGGATATTAAGGCAAGCCTGGAATTTTAAATCGAATCAATTGCCGAATGAGCAAACGATACAGTCTTTATTGAATCGAGTAGGCTGGGATAAAGTACATTGGGCAGCGCCCTATCTTGAATTTCCAATTGCTGGGATGGAAATCGATTTGGGTGGGGTTGTGAAAGAATATGCAACGGATCGGGCAGCATCGATTTGTTGGGAGCGGGGATTGCAACATGGCATGGTTAATTTAGGCGGTGATATTAAAATCATTGGCCCTCATATCGACGAGAGTCCCTGGAAAATCGGTATAAGCCATCCACGGCAACCCGCGACTTTGCTGCATACATTAGCGTTACATTCGGGTGCCTTGGCCAGTAGCGGAGATTATGAGCGATGTATTACGATTAATGGTATCCGTTATGGGCACGTATTGAATCCTAAAACGGGTTGGCCAGTCAAAAAATGGCTGCAGTAAGTGTCGTCGGTGATTTCTGCGTGGTTGCCGGAAGCGCCTCAACAATTGGTATGTTAAAAGATGAAGAAGCGAAGGATTGGCTTGCTATCCTTGGCTTGCCCCATTTATGGGTTAATGTTTCGGGTGAAGTGGGTGGGTCGTTGCTGGATACAGAGCAAATGACTAAAATTTATAACCACGGTGAAGTGCAACGATACCCGTACTGAGATTAAAATATTCAACGCGTTCAAAGCCAACGTCTTGCATGAGTTGTTTTAATTCTTCTTGAGAAGGGTGCATGCGAATCGATTCTGCGAGATATCGGTAGCTCTCTTCGTCTTGCGCAACAAATTTTCCTATGAAAGGCAGCGCTTTAAACGAGTAAATATCATAAAGCGGTTGTAGTGGTTTCCAAATTTTGGAAAATTCTAATACGATAACTGAACCGCCTGGGCAGAGTACGCGTAACATTTCCTTGAGTGCAATATCCTTGTGAGTCATGTTTCTGAGGCCAAAGGCAACACAGACATGATCAAAGTAATTGTCAGGGAACGGTAACTTTTCCGCATCACATTGAGTGGCAGGGATTGCTTTACCCTCATTTAATAAACGGTCGCGTCCAATGGTCAGCATGGAATTATTAATATCAGTTAACCATACTTGACCGGATTCACCAACTTGCTCAAGAAATAAGGCTGACAAATCAGCCGTGCCACCAGCGATATCGAGTACACGATCTCCTTTTTTGGCGCCACTGGCATCAATTGCAAAACGTTTCCATATGCGATGTAAGCCCATTGACATGAGGTCGTTCATTAGGTTGTAACGAGCTGCCACGGAGTCAAATACGTCAGCAACTTTATGGGCTTTTTCTGATTCTGAAACCGTTCTGAAACCGAAGTGAGTTGTTTTGGTCATATCTACTTACATATTAATAAGGGCCAAAGAAAAGCATGCGCGCTAATCATGCTTGATATCAGCAGCTTCAAGTCGTTGAAGATAATGATGCCACATTTTTTCTTGATTGATTCCATAATTATAAAGTAAATCCCAGGAATAAATGCCCGTATTATGCCCATCGGAAAAATGCGGCTGAATGGCATATTGTCCAATGGGTTCGATTTTCACAATGGTGACATCTTGCTTATGAGTTTGTAGTGTTTCCTGCCCTGGTCCATGACCTTGAACCTCAGCAGAGGGCGAATAAACGCGCAAGAACTCACTGGAAAACTGAAATCTTTGGTTGTTATTGAATGTGATTTCAAGCAATCTTGATTGTTTGTGAAATTTTATTTCTGTTGGAATCGGTGTATTTTTATTCAAGCCCGCCATAAAAATTTGATAATCCGTGTTAGATGACAAATTTGTATTTGTCACAATGTTGTAATGTTAGCTTTATACTATTGAGAGACTTACTAAAAACTCATTTTTAAGTGGAGTCAATCAATGGCTGCAACAATTTTAATTGTAGAAGATGAACCCGCGATACAGGAGTTGATTTCCTATAATCTGCGCAACAACGGCTTTATTGTAGCGTGTGCAGGAAGTGCTGAGCAAGCAAAGATCATGGTGAACGATGTGTTACCTGATTTAATTTTATTGGATTGGATGCTTCCTGGAACAAATGGTATTGATTTTGCGCGTTACTTGCGGCAAGGCGCTCGCACCAAAGTCATTCCAATTATCATGCTAACAGCTCGGGTTGATGAAAGTGATAAAGTATCGGGTCTAGAAGTCGGTGCAGATGATTATGTAATCAAACCGTTTTCACCACGTGAATTAGTAGCAAGAATTAAAGCAGTGCTACGTAGACGGCTGCCAGAAGCTTCAGATGAAATTGTGGAAACAGGTGGGTTAAAATTAGATCCGGCTACCCATCGGGTGACGGTAACTGATAGAGCTGATAAATCTAAATTAATCGAGGTGAATCTTGGACCAACGGAGTTTCGATTGTTGCATTACCTCATGACGCATACGGAACGGGTGCATACCCGAGGGCAGTTATTAGATCGTGTCTGGGGTGATCATGTCTTCGTAGAAGATCGAACCGTTGATGTTCATATTCGTCGTTTACGTCGTGCTTTGGAAGATGTTGGTAAAGATGATTTGATCCAAACTGTGCGGGGTGCCGGTTATCGATTTTCTTACCAATGTGAGGTTGATATCCCTTAGTAGATGCGTTTCGTTTTATAACGTGCTGTTATCGATTGAACGAAACTAGTGTACGATTTGCTCAGACTTAAGCTACTATATAATGCCCCAGTTCATTTAAGTCATCTTGATAATTTTTAGAGTTAAATACTCATTGTTTAGAAGTCATTGCTTGTCAGCAATATGTGCGATGACCTATCTGCATTTCAGATCGATTTCTTAGATATCCTACTCTAGAATAAATGGGAATTCGAGATTCTGTAGCCAAAACCTACCTTTCTTGGGAATTAACACGTGCTTGAAATGGGGCATCGATTTCTCGGAATCTTATTGCTAATTATTGTTTCCGTATTACTAGGACTTTTCTTTGATGAGACCGCAGCGCTGATTTTCTTAAGTTCAATGCTACTGATCATGGTGGCTTACCATATCGTTTCATTGGCTACGTTGGACCGTTGGTTGCAACGTTATGATCCCGCTTCATCGGCAATGGCTCCTGTACCGAATAATTTTGGTGCGTGGGGTGATGTTTTTGTACGATTGACGCGCTATATGCGGCGTTATTATCGTAATCGGCAAAGCTTGAGTCGAGCACTAGAACGCCTACAAAGAGCCACTTCCGCTATGCCCGATGGCATTGTGATTTTGGATAAGATCGACCGAATTGAATGGTGTAATCCTGTTGCGGAACAACATCTAGGATTAGATCTAAAAATGGATATAGGACAGCACATTACGCATTTAGTGCGGCAGGTGCAGTTCGTGGAATATCTGTCTTCGGGAGATTTTAGTAAACCGGTTATAATTAAGCAATCGCGCTATCAAGCGATCATGCTATCGTTACAGCTCGTGCCTTACGGGGATGAGGAAAAATTGTTGATCAGTCGAGACATTACGCGATTTGAAAAGATGGAGATCATGCGCCGGGATTTTATTGCTAATGTTTCACACGAACTCAGAACACCTTTGACGGTAGTTAATGGTTTTCTTGAAATGCTTCAAGATAATGGGGTGAAAGATAGCGATATGGAGAAACATGCGCTTGGACTGATGAGCCAACAAAGTAGGCGAATGCAACGACTGGTAGAAGATCTGTTGACACTCTCTCGATTAGAAAATGGACAAAATATTTTGCGTGAAGAAGAAGTAGATATGAAAGAGCTACTTCTAAATCTACTTCATGAAGCTCAATCTTTAAGTGCAAAACGCCACACAATTACCTTGCAGTTAAAAGAAGACAATATGAATGTACTGGGCAGTGGGGATGAATTACGAAGCGCCTTAGGAAATCTAGTCAGTAATGCAGTTCGCTATACCCCTAATGGGGGTGATATCGTTTTGTCTTGGGGAGAAGAGAAGGGTTTGTTTTATGTTCGGGATAGTGGTATCGGTATTGAACCTCAGCATATACCTCGTTTGACTGAGCGATTTTATCGGATTGATCGGAGTCGTTCACGTGAAACGGGTGGAACTGGTCTTGGTTTAGCGATCGTCAAGCATATTTTGAATCGACATCAAGCGCGTATGGATATCATCAGTGAATTGGGAAAAGGGAGCACTTTTAAGGTGTGGTTTCCGCTAAAACGATTACAATCAACAATCCAAAACAAGGTTCCTGACGTACAGTTGGAACAAGGCCAATCCATGCCACCGCAGCAATAATATTGATTGTGGTGTAGAAATTGTTGCGGTGGCATGGAATTAATTGATTATAGCGTGGTAGGCGCGATTGGACTCGAACCAACGACCCCCACCATGTCAAGGTGATGCTCTAACCAGCTGAGCTACGCGCCTATGCGTCCTCACATTCTAACTGAAAAGAAAATCTGCTTCAAATTTATTGTTTAAGAATCAATGAAACCTACAAAATATAAACCACCACGATGGCTGTGGGGTGGCAATGCACAAACCATCTACCCTTACCTCATACGTCAGTCAGCATCGATTCCATATCGACGGGAACGATGGGAGCTTGATGATGGTGATTTTGTTGATGTAGATTGGGTGGATGGTGAGGTGGATAAGCCACTCGTCGTATTGTTCCATGGACTAGAAGGCGGTTCACGCAGCCATTATGCATTGAGTATGATGCAATATTTAAAGCGTCGCCAGTGGAATGGTGTCGTTATTCATTTTCGAGGATGCTCAGGTTATTTAAATCGGTTGCCACGTGCTTATCATGCGGGAGATTCTGCAGAAATTGACTGATGCTAAAGCGTATTGCTTCAATACAGTCGCAGTCACAAAAAACAAATCGTACTGTCTATGCAATTGGAGTTTCATTGGGTGGTAATGCATTATTAAAATGGTTAGGAGAGCAAGGGAAAGTGGCAAATCAGCACATTGTGGCTGTAGCTGCCATATCGGTTCCATTGGATTTAGTTGCTGCTGGTAACGTGTTGGATAAGGGATTTAATCAGCTCTATACGCGGCACTTTTTAAGTTCGTTAAAACAAAAGATATGGGAGAAGCAAAAAAATTTCCAGGCTTATTTGATATTGAAGCAGTCATTAAGTGTTCAACATTATATGAATTTGATAATTTAGTGACAGCGCCCTTACATGGATTTCAGATACCGATGAGTATTGGGAAAAATCGAGTAGCAAACCTTGGTTAAGCTCTATTGAGGTACCCACGCTTGTATTGAATGCAAAAATGATCCTTTTTACCAGCACATGCATTACCCGAGTATTCAGCGGTTTCTTCGGCGGTAACGCTGGAGTATCCTGAACAAGGAGGGCATGTTGGTTTCTTACATGGTTCATTTCCCGGTAAATTGATGTGGCTGCCCGAACGTATACTTCGTTTCTTTGAAGGGGTAAATTTTAATAATCAGTGACTTATAAGTTTATTTTACCAAAGTTTATGACTTAGTATTATCATGGGATCTAACAGCTATGGAAGTTATAGCTGTGAATATCGATATTGATAGTCAATCTACCGAAGGGGAGGTGATATGCTAAGGTTCGATCGAATTACTTTGATATTACTGATTTTCTTTTTCTCAGAAGCGTATGCGGTAGGATGGGAGAAGATAGAAGTATCCAACACTGAGTTAACGATACTGGATGATAACGGGCAGTATAAAGATATAGCAAAGCTCAAATAAAGTGATTATAATCTGTAGATGACTTATCCATCATCATTTCGCTGCAAAGTTTTGTCTGTACGTAAGAAAGAAGGGCTTACAATAGCACAGACGGCAGCACGTTTTGTGTGGAATTGCCAGCGTGACACGCTGGGTAAAAATCCCAATCCCAAGCAGACCCGTAACAAACCGGCGACGAAGATCGACATGATCGCGTTGGCCCGAGATGTGCGGGAGTTTCCAGACGCCTATCAAGCCGAACGGGCTCGTCGATTAGGCGTAAGCGAAAAAGGTATTGGCCATGCGCTGCGGCGTATGAACATCAGCTATAAAAAACACTGCGGCATCCCAAAGCGGACGAAGACAAACGGCACATCTTCCAGGAGACGATTAAGACGTACAAAGCTCAAAATCGCGTCATCGTTTATATTGACGAGAGTGGTTTGCTCACGATATGCCACGAACACATGGGTATGCGCCCATTGGCAAGCGGTGTCACGGTGTGTGTAATTGGCATGCCAGAGGCCGCGTCAATGTGATCGGCGCGTTGATCGGCAAATGTCTTCTGACGGTGGGGTTGTTCATCAGCAATATTGATGCAGATACTTTTTTTTTTTGGGCTGGACGGTACACGATCTGTTGCCAAAACTTCCACCAGCATCAGTTGTGGTCATGGATAACGCGACCTTTCACAAAAGGCAGGATATTCAAAATGCAATCACACAAGCTGGACATACGCTTGAATATCTGCCAGCGTATTCACCAGACCTTAACCCCATTGAGCACAAATGGGCACAAGCCAAAGCAATCAGAAAACAACAAAACAAAACCGTTGAGCAGCTCTTTAAAATCGAATCATTTTATGTGACGTAGGCTATATCAAGCCAGGTTGTGCATTTAGTTATTTACCTGATGAAGCAGGATTACCTAATAAGCCATTTCATTTTTATTACCGGAAAGGGACTAAACCACAAACACTGATTTTCCTTAATGGGGGAGGCGCCTGCTGGAATGATGCAACCTGTACAACATCCCTAACGGTTCCAGTTTCAAGCACAACACGGCCTGCCTATAATCCTTCCATGGATTTTGAGAATGATCCAGAAAGTGTAGGGGGAATGCTTGATTTTGCTCGTGCAGATAACCCGCTGAAAGATTGGAATATGGTCTTTATTCCCTATTGTACGGGTGACGCACATATTGGTTCGAACGATAAAGTTTATGCTGATCCGTTGGGAATCATTAACGCTGGTAATCCTATCATGGTACAGCACCGGGGTTTCAATAATTTTATGGCGGTGCGCGAGTGGTTAAAGCATAGACCGGATCGATTCAATACTGAAAAAGTGCTAGTGGCTGGATCGAGTGCCGGTGCATATGGAGCGCTAATGAATTTTTCTCGATTGCATAGCATTTATCCAAATAAAACAAAAATTTCACTACTCTCTGATGCGGGCGCGGGTGTATTTACCAATAATTTTTTGAATACGGTTTTTGAGCCGAATGGTCCATGGGGAACAGAGAATACTTTAGCGACTTGGATACCAGGAATTAATCAGATTAGTAGTTATAACGATCTAAATTTTTTTACTAATTTGGCAACGGGTATTGAACGTTATTTTTACAGAAGTAAATTTGCGTATGTCACGACTGCTTGGGATGGTGTTCAAGTGTTATTTCTCAATATTATGAAAAAACCGATCAGGGAATCAATGATCCAAACGAATGGTTCAATTTAAGGAAACTCTGAATAAGTCTCAAGAACTTGTAGAATATTCGGTAGATTGTAACCATTGCAAGGGGGCGCATTGATGAAACAATTAGGCTTATCGATTCCATTATTTATCAAGAAACCAAAAGTAACTCGCCGGCAAAAGTTTCTCGAAGAAATGGAGCAAGTGATTTCTTGGGCAGAGTGGACAAATCGGATCGCGCCGCACTATCCGGTAGCAGGATTAGGACGCAAGCCATTTGAGCTGGAAGCGATGCTGCGAATTCATATGATGCAACAATGGTTTGGTTATTCAGATCCGGGCATGGAAGAAGCGTTACATGATGTGCCGATGCTGCGTGAATTTGCAGGCCTGGATGCAGGAGAAGATGCCATGCCTGATGAAACGACGATCCTCAAATTTCGTCACCTGCTGGAGAAGCATCACTTGGCACAAAGCCTGTTTGCAGAAACAACTGCTCAGTTGGCCCAGCAGGGATTATTGCCGCGTCAAGGTACGATAGTTGACGCCACGCTGATAGCGGCCCCGCCATCGACCAAGAACCGGCAACGCAAACGTGATGGCGAGATGAGTTCGACTAAGAAAGGCAGCAACTATTACTTTGGATTAAAAGCACACATAGGCGTAGATGCTGATTCTGGCCTGGTGCATAGCCTGGAAATTACCACGGCCAAAGTGGCCGATGGCAACATGATTGATGCACTGGTACATGGCGAAGAGGCGATTGTATTGGGAGATCGAGCTTATACTCGTAATGATCGCAATCTGGAAGCACAACGACAGCCGGAAGAGCCAGTCTGGGGTATGCCATTCAAACGCAAGCGCGGTGAGGAATTGCCGGCAGAACATGCCGTACTCAATCGCATGCTGGCTTCACTCGCGCAAAGGTTGAACATCCGTTTCGTATTGTCAAAAGACAATTTGGTTATACCAAAACCCGTTACCGAGGATTGTTCAAGAATGCACAACAGCTTTATCTGTTGTTTGCCTTAGCTAATCTCTACCTTGTCCGCAAGGTGTGGATGCCAACTACGGGATAATTCCGTCCAATATCCCTGAAAATCTGCATCAGGGAACAGAATAGTATGCAATCTGCTAAAATTACAGCTATTAATTGCACAATAATGTCAATATTAACTACTTTGACGATAGCTTTGTCACTAAAACTGAAATAAATGACTTAATCAGAGCTTCCTTAACGCCTGAAGTCTTTGTCGAGTGGAATTCGAGAATGTTGGCTTCATTTAACGTGAATGTATTATTCAATAGCAACGCTAAGTATTACGTAAGCGCAGGAACCTATCACGCGGGTTTAGTTGATGTGTTCTCACCTGATATCTTTTATACTGAGAACAGTGCGAGTGGTATTTTCTTAAAAGATTGGGTTAATCGGCTAGTCATCAATGATAAAAGGTATCCTTTGATTAATTTGATGTGTAGTGGTACCTGTGGAGCACCTTTTTAAGGAAAGAAAGTAATCATTTTCTGGGAAGCATACGTGTAGTCTCTGGGGCTTTTTACGCGAGACTACACAAAATTTAAAATGGCTGCAGTATTAACATTAGAGTAATTTTGCAATAAAGGCTTTTTCGACATTCCCGGTTAATGGGATACGAACGCGATGGCCACTACCTGGAGCAACATTGATGGTTTTTCCATTATGATCTTGCATATAGTCAAGCTCAATAATACGATTTCCCGATGGATGAATAATTTCTAGTCGGTCACCAATACCAAAACGATTTTTTACAAGAATCTCAACCATTCCCTTGGATTCATCGGCAGTAGTAATATCCCCGACATATTGGCTCTGATTTGATTCGGAATGACCGCGTAGGTAATTTTGAGTGTCTTGACTTGCATGGCGTTGATAGAAGCCAGCGGTATACCCACGATTTGCCAGATTTTCGAGTTGACCAAGCAAAGTGTGATCAAAAGGGCGTTTTGCGACGGCATCGTTAATGGCTTTTCGATATATTTGTGCTGTCCGTGCAACATAATAGGCTGATTTAGTACGGCCCTCTATTTTGAATGAATCAATTCCAATATGAATGAGTTGCTCAATATGCTCAACTGCGCGTAGATCTTTTGAGTTCATGATATAAGTTCCATGCTCATCTTCTAGGATAGGCATCAGTTGACCAGGTCTTTCTTTTCTTCGATCAAGTAAACATGATCAGCCGCAGGGTGGCGCATCGGCAAGGAGTCATCAAGTGCGGGCTGAGAAATGGCTTGATTAAAGTCGAAGTCAATTTTTTGAAGTGTTTGGATATCGCCCTCTGGGTTTTCTTGAGCAGGTTTGACTTTATAGTCCCATCGACAAGAATTAGTGCAAGTCCCTTGGTTGGGGTCACGGTGGTTAAAATATCCAGATAATAAGCATCTTCCGGAGTAGGCAATGCATAATGCGCCATGAACGAATACCTCAAGTTCAATGTCAGGACATAGCTGCCGGATTTCAGTTATTTCTTCCAGAGAGAGTTCGCGTGATAGGATAATACGAACGAGACCAATTTTTTGCCAAAATTTAACGGCAGCATAATTTACCGTATTGGCTTGCACTGAGAGATGAATAGGAATTTCAGGCCACTTTTCTCGTACCATCATGATTAGTCCTGGATCAGCCATGATCAGCGCATCTGGTTTTAAATCAATGACAGGCTCCATATCCGCCATATAGGTTTTAACTTTACGGTTATGGGGCATGAGGTTACTCGCGACAAAAAATTTCTTGTTGAGTTGATGTGCTTCGATAATTCCAGTACGAAGTTGCTCAAGTGAGAATTCATTATTGCGAGCTCGTAATGAGTAGCGCGGTTGACCTGCATAAACTGCGTCAGCCCCAAAAGCGTAGGCAGTTCGCATTTTCTCTAAGGAGCCCGCTGGGAGTAATAACTCTGGCAAAGTTTGCATGATGTAAAATGACCAATATTGGCTTGGATAATTAATTAATCAATGTAAATTGTAGCACTATGCCTATAAATCCTGCTTTTATTCACTTACGACTGCACAGCGAATATTCGATAACAGACAGTATTATTCGGATCGATGAGGCATTAGCAAAGGCAGCTCAAGAGCAAATGCCAGCTTTAGCGCTTACTGATTTGAGTAATTTGTTTGGACTCGTTAAATTTTATCAAAGTGCAGAAAAAATAGGGATAAAACCAATCATCGGCTGTGATGTCTGGGTTAGTAATGAAGCCGATCGCAATAGCCCTTTCCGAATTTTACTACTATGTCAGACCCTCTCCGGTTATTTATTACTATGTCGTCTGTTGTCGCGCGCCTATCGTGAGAACTTATTCCGAGGTAGGGCAGAGTTAAAGAAAGCATGGTTTCATCCTTCTGTTGAGGGAACTGGGGGTTGATTGCAATATCTGGCGCGCATTTGGGTGAAGTCGGTCAATCGTTAATGCAAAATAACCTACAGCAAGCAGAAACGATCAGTAGCGAATGGTCTGGGTTGTTTCTAATCGATTTTATCTTGAGATTCAACGAAATGGGCGGGTTGACGAAGAACGGTTTATTCGAAATTCGAGGTTACTTGCTTCTCAATTAAAAATCCCGATCGTAGCAACTCACGCCATTCAATTTCTAGATGCGAAAGATTATAAAGCGCATGAAGCCAGAGTTTGTATTGCGGAAGGCTATGTGTTAGCCGATCGGCGGCGCCCTCGTGTATTTACTGATCAGCAATATTTTAAGACACAAAGCGAAATGCAAGCCTTGTTTGCGGATATTCCGGAAGCGCTGGCCAATAGTGTCGAAATTGCGAAACGATGTAATTTGCAGCTTGAACTGGGTATTAATCGATTACCGTTATTTCCGGTACCTGACACCATCAGCATTGAAGCGTATCTACGCAATCAGGCACTATCAGGTTTAAAGCAGCGCTTGCAAGGTTTACCAGAAAATGAATTCAACGATAAATTATCAATCTATCAAACAAGATTGAATTTTGAAGTGGATACCATCATTCAGATGGGATTTGCTGGTTATTTTCTTATTGTTGCGGATTTTATTAATTGGGCAAAGCAAAACAATATTCCTGTTGGCCCTGGTCGGGGATCGGGGGCAGGTTCATTGGTGGCTTACTCGTTAGGGGTTACTGATCTAGATCCTCTTCGATATGATTTGCTGTTTGAACGCTTTTTAAATCCGGAACGTATTTCGATGCCTGATTTTGATATTGATTTTTGCCAAGATCGTCGTGAAAGAGTTATTGAATATGTGAAAAAACGATATGGTATAGAAAGCGTTTCCCAAATTTTGACATTTGGGACGATGGCTGCAAAAGCAGTGATACGCGATGTTGGGCGTGTTCTAGATTTACCTTTCAATTTTGTTGATCAACTTGCAAAATTAATTCCCTTCGAATTAGGGATGACATTAAAGAAAGCATGCGCTATTGAACCTCAGCTTGAGATGCGCGCACGAGAAGAAGAGGATGTAAGGAATTTATTAGAGCTAGCTGAGAGTCTTGAAGGTATTACGCGCAACGTGGGCATGCACGCTGGTGGCGTGCTGATTGCCCCTGGGAAAATTACTGATTATTGCCCAATTTATTGTGCGGAAGCGAGTGAATCTGTGGTAAGTCAGTTTGATAAAGATGATGTTGAAAAAATTGGACTCGTTAAGTTTGATTTTCTGGGTTTAAAACACTGACAATTCTTGATCAAGCAATCAGTGACATCAATCAGCAACGGCTCCATGATATTAAATATCAAACCGAGCCTGAATCAACCGGCGGCATCTCTTTGAGTCAAATTGCTTTGGAAGATCCTGAAACCTATGCTTTATTAAGAAAAGGCAATGCGGTGGGGATTTTTCAATTTGAATCGCGAGGCATGAAAGATTTATTGCAAAAAGCCAGACCCGATCGATTTGAAGATCTAATTGCCTTAGTCGCACTTTATAGGCCAGGTCCTATGGATTTGATTCCTGATTTTATAGAGCGTAAGCATGGGATTCAACGTGTCGAATATTTGGATCCAAGACTTGAGCCCATATTAGGACCAACCTATGGTGTGATGATTTATCAAGAACAAGTGATGCAGATTGCGCAAGTCATTGGTGGTTATAGTTTGGGTGGAGCCGACTTGTTGCGCCGCGCCATGGGTAAGAAAAAAGTTGAGGAAATGGCTCAGCAGCGTGATATTTTTGTTGGAGGCGCAATCAAAAATGGGTTGACTGAACAGAACGCCATTAAGCTATTCGATCTCATGGAGAAATTTGCGGGATACGGATTCAATAAGTCCCATGCGGCGGCTTATGCATTAATTGCGTTCCAGACCGCTTATCTCAAAGCGCATTATCCAGCGGCTTTTCTAGCTGCCTGTTTGTCTGCGGAAATGAATGATACGGACAAGATTAATGATTTCTATGAGGATTGCAAAGTAAATGGAATTAACGTTTTACCGCCAGATATCAATTTCTCGATGTATCGGTTTGTACCCACCGATGCAAAAACAATTCGCTATGGATTAGGCGCTGTTAAAGGCACAGGGGAAAACGCGATTACAGCTATTGTGCAAGCGCGTGAACGGGGTGGTTTGTTTACTGATCTCTTTGATTTTTGTAAGCGCGTAGACCGCCGGGTTGTGAATCGGCGTAGCATCGAATCCTTAATCCGAGTCGGTGCTTTTGATGGTATTCAGTTAAATCGTGCAATACTATTTGCATCGGTTGGCAGTGCAATGGAATTCGCTGAGCAATCGAGCTTATCAACGCAGCAAGTTAATTTATTCAGTGAAACAGAAGTTACCGCTCAGTTGCCTACGTTGCTCGAACATGTAGCTTGGTCTGAAAAAGCAAAGTTACAAAATGAGAAATTGGGTCTTGGGTTTTATTTTAGTGGTCACCCCTTTACTTCTTATCTAAAAGAACTTAATCAATTTATCACGACGCGTTTAGATAAACTTCGTCCTCAGCGTGAATCACAATTGATTGCTGGTATGATTCATGCGGTCCGGACGCAAATGACTAAGCGAGGAAAAATGGCCATTGTTACACTGGATGATGGCCGAGCGCGAGTCGATATCGTGATTTATAATGAACTACTAAGTGAGCATAGTGGCTGGCTGAAGGAAGATCAATTATTAGTTGCTAAAGCAGTTATCGGTAATAGTATGAATGATCCTAACGAACTTAGAATTACTGCAGAAAAATTATATGATCTTACTAGTGCACGGTCTCAATACGCTAATAAGATTCGATTCACGATTAATCAGTCAATGATTGATTGTAAACTGGTTGTTCCTAAGTTGAAGGAATTGATTATTACTAATTTGTCTGTTGCTAAAGGTAATCTTGTTGAAGCACAGTTAGTGCGGTGCCCTGTGACGGTTCTTTATCAAAATCAGCAAGCAAAGTGTGAAATTGAATTAGGTGATACATGGCACGTTTTATTAAGTGATTTTTTTATTGAATCAGTTTCTCAGCTATTTGAATCTGAGAATGTAGAGATCCTGTATTAAGGAAGCTCTGATTAAGTCACTTATTTCAGTTTTAGTGACAAAGCTATCGTCAAAGTAGTTAATATTGACATTATTGTACGACTGATAGCTGCAATTTTTAGCAGATTGCATACTATTCTGTCCCCTGATGCTAATTTTCAGGGGTATTGGACGGAATTATCCCGTGGTTGGCTCCACACCTTACGGACATGGTAAAGATTAGCCAAGGCAAACAACAGATAAAGCTGTTGTGCATTCTTGAACAATCCTCGGTAACGGGTTTTGGTATAACCAAATTGTCTTTTGACAATACGAAACGGATGCTCCACCTTTGCGCGGAGTGAGGCCAGCATGCGATTGAGTACGGCATGTTCTGCGGGCAATTCCTCACCGCGCTTGCGCTTGAATGGCATACCCCAGACTGGCTCTTCCGGCTGTCGTTGTGCTTCCAGATTGCGATCATTACGAGTATAAGCCCGATCACCCAATACAATCGCCTCTTCGCCATGTATCAGTGCATCAATCATGTTGCCATCGGCCACTTTGGCCGTGGTAATTTCCAGGCTATGCACCAGACCGGAATCGGCATCTACGCCTATGTGTGCTTTTAATCCAAAGTAATAGTTGTTGCCCTTCTTAGTCGAACTCATCTCGCCATCACGTTTGCGTTGCCGGTTCTTGGTCGATGGTGGGGCCGCTATCAGCGTGGCGTCAACTATCGTACCTTGACGCAGCAATAATCCCTGCTGGGCCAACTGAGCAGTTGTTTCTGCAAACAGGCTTTGTGCCAAGTGATGCTTCTCCAGCAGGTGACGAAATTTGAGGATCGTCGTTTCATCAGGCATGGCATCTTCTCCTGCATCCAGGCCTGCAAATTCACGCAGCATCGGCACATCATGTAACGCTTCTTCCATGCCCGGATCTGAATAACCAAACCATTGTTGCATCATATGAATTCGCAGCATCGCTTCCAGCTCAAATGGCTTGCGTCCTAATCCTGCTACCGGATAGTGCGGCGCGATCCGATTTGTCCACTCTGCCCAAGAAATCACTTGCTCCATTTCTTCGAGAAACTTTTGTCGGCGAGTTACTTTTGGTTTCTTGATAAATAATGGAATCGACAAGCCTAATTGTTTCATCAATGCGCCCCCTTGCAATGGTTACAATCTACCGAATATTCTACAAGTTCTTGAGACTTATTCAGAGTTTCCTTAAGGAGAGCTCACTATTTATTATAAGTTTAAGATTCGAATAAGGGGCTCATCGGATATTCTAAGGCTTCTTTAATCGTTACGAGCGAGAGAACGGCTTCTCGACCATCAATAATGCGATGATCATAGGAAAGCGCAAGATAATTCATAGGCCGAATCACAATCTGACCATTTTCAACGACAGGGCGCTCCTTGGTGGCATGAATTCCTAAAATAGCACTTTGAGGGGGATTTATGATTGGAGTGGATAACATTGATCCAAAAACACCGCCATTGGTAATAGAAAATGTTCCTCCGGATAATTCATCAATAGTGAGCTTACCGTTCTGAGCGCGAGTGACAAAGTCGGTAATTTGTTTTTCAATTTCTGCTTGTGTTAGTTGATCCGCATTCCTAAGAATTGGAACAACGAGTCCGCGTGGACTGGCAACAGCAATTCCAATATCGTAATAGTGATGGTAGATGATGTCATTTTCATCGACCGAAGCATTAATGACCGGGAATTTTTTTAGTGCAGCAACAACTGCTTTAACAAAGAAAGACATGAAACCTAATTTGACACCATGTTCTTTCTCAAACTTATCTTTATATCGCGTGCGCAGATCAATCACAGCTTGCATATTGACTTCATTAAAAGTAGTCAGAATAGCGGCTGTTGATTGAGATTGTACGAGTCGTTCTGCAATCCGCATTCTGAGACGAGTCATTGGAACACGTTGCTCAAGCTTTTCATCATGACTAACTAACTGCATTAAATTAGCTGCTTTAGTTAGCGTACTGTCGGGGATAGAGGTAATATCAGAAGCCTGAGGTTTGTTTTTAAGATGATTGGCAATATCTTCTTTAGTAATGCGACCATCTCGACCCGTCCCCATAATTAGATTGATTTCATCTTGCTTTAGCTGCTGTTCCTCTGCTATTTTTTTAGCAGCCGGCATGAGTATTTTGGTTACTGGACGCTCAGCTTCTGGTATAGGCTCAACAGCGCTTGGGTTTAACGATAAGTTGGAATCGTTGGAGGTCGTGGAGGTTATTTCTGTTTCAATCTTGGCAATAATTTCGTCACTTTTGACAGTTGCGCCATCATTTTTGAGTATTTCAATTAACATACCATCATGCGTTGCGGGTAGTTCGAGTACAACTTTGTCAGTTTCAATATCGATTAAATTTTCACCACGAACTACTTTCTCACCTTGTTTCTTATGCCAAGAAATCAAAGTAGCTTCAGCGACTGATTCGGATAATTGGGGAACTTTGACTTCAATAAGCATATTATTTTCCTTATTAAATTTTGTCTCTGAAGGCTGCCTCGATAAGCTCATTCTGCCTGAATCGATCCAATGTCAAATAACCTACTGATGGGGAAGCTGAGGATGGGCGTAACGCATAGCCAAGTTTTTGATCGGGGCGCTTGTGTCGAATAATATAATGTTGAATCCGATGCCAGGCTCCTTGATTTCCAGGCTCTTCTTGACACCAAATAATTTCCTTCGCTTGCTCATAGCGGTCGATTTCATGTTGAAAATCTTCGTGTGGAAATGGATAAAGTTGCTCTACACGAATTAGTACCATATCGGTGATGGCCATTTTTCTCCGATATGCGAGTAGCTCATAATAAATTTTTCCACTACAGAATATGACTCGTCTAACTTGATTCGGTGTAATTTTATCAGCTTCTGGAATAACCGGTTGAAAATGGCCGTTAGCAAGATCCTCAAGCAAAGAAACAGATTCTTTGTTTCTTAACATACTTTTGGGCATCATGACAATTAATGGTTTTCGCATGGGGCGGATCATCTGTCTTCGAATCAAATGAAATATTTGAGCTGGTGTAGAGGGAATACAGACTTGAATATTATACTCAGCACAGAGTTGTAGATAGCGCTCCAATCGTGCTGAAGAATGCTCAGGACCTTGACCTTCATAACCATGGGGCAGTAACATGACCAAACCACATAACCGTCCCCATTTGGCTTCTCCTGAGGTAATGAACTGGTCAATAACCACCTGAGCGCCATTTGCGAAATCACCAAATTGAGCCTCCCAAATGACTAATTCATTGGGTTGAGCAGATGCATAGCCGTACTCAAATCCTAGTACCGCTTCTTCAGAAAGTATGGAATCAATAACGGTAAAATCAGGTTGATTGGGTGCGATGTGTCTCAGTGGAATGTAAGTACCATTTTCCCATTGTTCTTGCTCTCGATTTTGATCATGTAACACGGCATGCCGGTGAAAGAAGGTTCCGCGCCCGCTATCTTGTCCAGAAATCCGAATTGGAAAATTATCTTTCAAAAGTGTTGCATAGGCTAAATTTTCAGCCATTCCCCAGTCAAGGGATTGACTCCCTTTACCCATTTCGCGCCGATCAGCCATAATTTTTTCAACACGTGAGTTTAATTTGAAACCTGCGGGAATGTTAGTGAGTCGCTCAGCTATCGCCATTAAATCATTTATGGGTACAGCAGTAACTACTGATTGGTTCCATTTTCCTGGATTAAGGAAAGGAACCCAATTAACAGCGTGGGGAGATTTATAATCGTAGCGAATAGTTTTGTTTGGATTAACACCAGCATCCATCGCATCTCGGTATGCCTGAACCATCTCGTCTGCTTCGGTCTCTTTGATAACATCGGAGGCGAGTAATTTGTCTGCGTATAATTTTCGTGTGCCAGGGTGTTTATTAATAATCCGGTACATTGAAGGTTGTGTCACCATTGGTTCATCTTGTTCATTGTGACCTTGCTTACGGAAGCAAACGAGATCAATGATGACATCTTTGTGAAATTGCATGCGAAAATCTAAAGCAATTTCAGTGACCATGACGACAGCTTCAGGGTCATCGCCATTCACATGAAAAATTGGTGCTTCAATCATTTTGGCGATATCAGTGCAATAGAGCGTTGAGCGACTATCGCGAGGATCTGATGTCGTAAATCCAATTTGGTTGTTAATGATGATATGGACCGTTCCTCCTGTACCATAGCCACGAGTCTGTGATAAGTTAAACGTTTCCATCACCACGCCTTGTCCAGCAAAAGCAGCATCACCGTGAATTAATACGGGAATAACTAGTTGTCCTTGTTTATCACTTAGTCGATGCTGGCGTGCCCGAACCGAGCCTTCAACAACGGGGTCCACAATTTCGAGATGAGAAGGGTTGAAAGCTAGCGCTAGATGCACGATACCACCTGGAGTCATGACTGCTGAAGAGAAACCTTGATGGTATTTAACATCCCCTGCCATCAGTGTTTGAACATGCTTACCTTCAAATTCAAGAAATAAATCTGATGGCATTTTGCCAAGTGTATTGACGAGTACGTTCAATCGACCACGGTGCGCCATACCTAAAACAATTTCTTGGATACCTAGCAATCCAGCGTGTTGGGTGAGTTTATCTAATAATGGAATAAGACTTTCGTTGCCTTCGCCTGAGAAACGCTTCTGACCGACATAGCGAGTATGCAAGTATTTTTCTAATCCTTCTGCAGCGGTTAAACGTTCTAAAATATGTTTCTTATACTCATTTGTGTAACTGGGTTGTGCACAAGCGCCTTCTAGTCGGCTCTGAATCCAACGTTTTTGCTTTAAATCGGTAATGAACATATATTCGGTACCGATCGTATTGCAATAGGTTTGCTGAAGAATTTGTAATATGATTCGAAGTGATGCGTGTTCTGGGCCGACTAGTGAACCCGTGTTAAAGATCGTATCTAAATCATTTTCTGTTAATCCATGAAAGGTAAGGTCAAGCTCTGGAACATCGAGTGGTGGCTGATGATTGAGAGGATCTAGTCTGGCACATCTCACACCTAAGAATCGATACATATTGATCAACTGTAATACTGAAATTTGCTTACGTTCTTTAGTTTCATCGTAAAGTTGATCAGATGATGGTTGCGTAAGATTTTTACTCTGAATTGGAGCTATCTTGGTAGCTGAGTTAACGATTGATTGAATAATCAAGGAGTGGGGCTGATCTTTTGTGCTGATTGCAATGGTTTGCTGAAGATTATCAAAGAAATTGCGCCATTCTAAGGAAACGGATTCAGGACTACTTAAGTAGCGTTCGTAGAGATCCTCAACAAAAGGAGCATTGTTACCAAACAGAAATGAACTTTCGATAAATTGTCTCATCATGCACCAATCCATTTAATCCGGCCGAAAATAGTTTTACGCTATTGTGAAGCTATTTTCAAGCTATGTTGAAAACCGATTTGTAAAAAAAAACAGCATGTTTAGCATGCTGATTCAGATTAATTTTGAGCTATTCTTGTAGTATAAAAGTTAGTTATTTATTTTGTCAGTGGGGACATCGCGATGCCCAGTTCCTGTGTAGAGTTGTCGTGGTCGACCTATTTTTTGATCTGGATCTGCAATCATTTCGTTCCACTGAGCTACCCAACCCACTGTTCGTGCCATTGCAAAGATTGCGGTAAACATCGATGTTGGGATACCGAGCGCTCGTTGCACGATGCCAGAATAAAAATCAACATTTGGATAAAGTTTTTTAGCAACAAAATATTCGTCCTCAAGTGCGATTCTTTCCAACTCCAAAGCGAGTTTAAAAAGACGATTATTATGCAAACCCATTTCATTTAATACTTCATGACACGTCTCGCGCATTAATTTTGCACGCGGGTCAAAATTTTTATAGACACGATGACCAAATCCCATCAATCGGAATCCGTCCGTTTTATCCTTTGCGCGTTTAATATATTCATTGATGCGCGAAACATCCCCAATTTGTTCTAACATATTTAAGCACGCTTCATTTGCACCACCATGAGCGGGTCCCCACAGACAGGCAATCCCTGCTGATATACAGGCAAATGGATTGGCACCACTTGAACCGGCGAGTCGAACCGTTGAAGTGGATGCATTTTGCTCATGATCTGCGTGAAGAATCAGTATTCGATCTAAGGCTCTAACAATAACGGGGTTGGGTTCATATTTTTCTGCTGGTGTCGCAAACATCATGTACAAAAAATTTGCTGCATAGCTTAAGTCGTTGCGTGGATAGATAAAAGGTTGGCCGATATTATATTTATAGGCCATTGCTGCAATAGTTGGCAATTTGGCAATCAAACGGAAAGCGGATTGTTCGCGATGTAATGCATCTGAAATATCCATTGCTTCATGGTAGAAGGCAGATAAAGCACCTACTACACCAACCATAACGGCCATAGGATGGGCATCTCTTCGAAATCCTGTATAGAACCGAACGAGTTGCTCATGCAACATAGTGTGAGATTTTATGGTGTTCACAAAATGCTGTTTTTGATTATCTGTCGGTAATTCACCAGTCAATAGTAAGTGGCATACCTCCATGAAATCGCAACGTGTTGCAAGTTGTTCGATTGGATAACCTCGATAAAGTAGTATGCCTTTGTCGCCATCGATAAAGGTGATATTCGATTTGGTACTCGCAGTCGATAGAAAACCGGGGTCATAAGTGAATAAACCCGATTTAGCATACAATGTCCGAATATCGATGGTATCAGGTCCCATACTACCCGATAAGATGGGAAACTCGATGGGTTCTGTATTCTCACCAAGTCGTAAGGTTGCTTTACGTTGTTCAGTCATATGGTTTTCTCCTTCTCTTCGGGTTGAGAAACGATCTCACTATTGATTTATTATTAACTATTCTGTGCTTTTAAAGATTTAAGCATTTAACTTTGTTGAATCAGTTGTATAAGCGGTTTTAAGCTTTTATCAACCGTTCCAGGTTTTGAGCAGATTGTAGCTAATAGATCTTTATCTGAGAGTGACAACAGTGATTCAAATTGGCTTATTTGTTGCTCATTCAATTGGGATCCGTATTTGTCCATAAATCGTTGTAAGAGTAAATCAAGCTCGAGCAAACCTCTTCGGCAGCGCCAGCGTATCCGCTCGATGCGCTTAGTCATACTACTTTATTGAGCATCATGCTTTTAATTTTTCCTATCGCATTGGTTGGATTGAGTCCTTTTGGACAGACATCAACACAATTCATAATGGAATGACAACGAAACAAACGGTATGGGTCTTCAAGATAATCAAGTCGTTCAGCAGTTCCTTGATCTCGACTATCAGCAAGAAAGCGATAAGCTTGTAGGAGACCAGCAGGCCCTACAAATTTGTCGGGGTTCCACCAAAAAGAAGGGCATGAAGTTGAGCAACAGGCACATAAAATACATTCATAAACACCATCCAATTCTGCTCTTTCACTTGGTGATTGTAGCCGTTCAGTTTCTGGAGGAGGTTCATGGTTAATGAGATAAGGTTTTATCGAATGATACTGTTTAAAGAACTGAGACATATCGACGATCAGGTCACGAATAATCGGCAGACCCGGTAATGGGTGAATCTCGATCGGTTCTTTGAGGGTGGCTATGGGCGTGATACAGGCAAGTCCATTGCGACCATTGATATTCATTGCATCTGAACCACATACACCTTCCCGACAGGATCGACGCAAACTCAGGCTATCATCAATGGATTTGATACGAATTAACGCATCTAAAAGCATTTTATCTGTGGGTTCAAGTTCAATTTCATATTCCTGCATATAAGGTTTTTCATCTTTATCAGGATTAAAACGACTAATTAAGAATCGCATCATTGACCACCTTTATGAGCTAAAACATTAAACTAATTAATCAGCATATCAGATTATGATAAATTTAAAATGAAAGAAAGTGACAATATCGATCTTATGGAATGAATTTGACCATTTTATTGTGACCTTACTTTACTTAAAATAAATTGCTTAACTTCATTAACATCTTTATCCATTACGATGAATCGCTGCGGAAGCTTTTCAAGATCTTCAAAACCAGGTGCTGGTTCAGGTTCTTTTCCGATGGCTTCTTGAATACTATCTGAGAATTTAACAGGCAAAGCAGTTTCTAAACATATCAGCGGTATATCTGATTCGCGATTTTCTAACCCAACTTTGATACCATCTGCAGTATGGGTATCAACTAATACGCCATAAGTTTTATAAATGGTTCGAATAGTCTCGATTCGATTAGTATGATGGCTGGATCCTGAAAGAAATCCTAAATCTTTTGCTTTGACCCATATGGCAGTTCCAAATAAATCAAAACCATTTCCATTTTCAACGGATTGCCATAATTCTTTGATTCTGGCTGAATCGCGCTCGGCCAGATCAAACACATAGCGCTCAAAATTTGATGCCTTGGATATATCCATGGAAGGGCTGCTAGTATGTTGTGTTTCTGACGTGGTTCGAGGACGATAAAGCCCAGTTCGAAAAAATTCATCTAACACATCGTTTTCATTCGTTGCAAGAATCAAATGTTTGATGGGTAGCCCCATCATTCGCGCTGCATGTCCTGCAAAAATATTTCCAAAATTACCGGATGGTACTGCAAATGATACCAATTCATCGTTTGATTGCGTAACAGCAAAATACCCTTTGAAGTAATAGACAATTTGAGCTGCGATTCTTGCCCAGTTGATTGAGTTTACGGTACCGATGTGATGATCTTTCTTGAAAAGGTGATCATTGCTTGCTGCTTTCACAATATCTTGGCAATCATCGAAGTTTCCCCGAATTGCAATGTTATAGATGTTTTCATCTTGTAAGGAAAACATCTGGGCAGTTTGGAAGCGACTCATCTTGCCATAAGGGGAAAGCATGAATACCCGTATTCTATGCTTCCCACGCATTGCATATTCTGCGCTTGAACCAGTATCTCCTGAGGTTGCTCCTAAAATATTGAGTTCACTGCCTGTTTTTGCAAGAGTATATTCAAATAAGTTTCCTAAGAATTGCATCGCAATATCTTTGAAGGCGAGGGTTGGGCCGTTTGATAAGCATAGAATGTGGAATCCCGGTTCTAGTGTCTTAATGGGTGTAATATCTGTGCTACCGAATAGTTTGGTAGTATAGGTTCGAGTGATGATGTCTCGGAGATTGGCGGTTGGAATATCATCCATGAAGCGAGACAGAATTTCAAAAGCTAGCTCTGGATAGCTTAAATAGCGCCACGATTCCAGCTCTGCTGTGTCAATCTGAGGATAGGATTCAGGTACAGCAAGACCTCCATCATGAGCAAGCCCACTCAACAGAATTTCACTAAAATTTTGAGGTGATATGCCGCCTCGGGTAGAGATATAACGCATAGTGTATGACCGATCTAGAAAAGAGGGATGGGAAAAGATGATGCTATTTCCCCAAGTTAATTTATTTGTTTAATTCTTCTAAACGAATACGCACGACTTTATCTGTCATGCTAGGTAGTTTTTCAATCTTATCGATTGCTCTATTGATATTCTTTTCTTGAGTGGTATGAGTTAGCATAATGATGTTAACTCGATCTTCTTCCTCAGCATGTTCTTTTTGTATCATAGCACTAATCGAGATATCCGCATCGGCAAGGATACGGGTGATATCAGCTAGCACGCCAGGCTTATCAATGACTTGAAGTCTCAAATAGTATGCAGTTTGTACATCTTCCATTGAGACAATGGGGGTATCAGAGAGTGAATCGGGAGGGAAAGCCAAATAGGGAACACGGTGCTTGGGATCTACCGTGAGTTGGCGAGCAACATCGACCAAATCAGCGATCACTGAACTGGCAGTGGGTTCTGCACCAGCGCCAGCACCATAATATAAAGTTGGGCCTACTGCATCTCCTTTAACCACAATGGCATTCATGACGCCTTCGACATTAGCAATCAAACGTTTGATAGGAATTAATGTAGGATGAACTCGTAATTCGATTCCTTTCTCTACCCGCTTGGTAATGCCTAATAATTTGATTCGATAGCCTAATTCTTCAGCATTGCGGATATCTTCATTATTTAATTGGGAGATACCTTCAATATAAGCTTTTTCAAATCGAACAGGGATACCAAACGCAATAGCAGCCATAATGGTAATTTTATGGGCTGCATCGATTCCTTCAATATCATAAGTCGGATCTGCTTCTGCGTAACCGAGCCGCTGGGCGCTGGTCAGTGCAGTACTGAATGCTAATCCTTTCTCACGCATTTCAGAAAGAATATAATTGCTCGTCCCGTTGATAATACCTGCTATCCATTCGATTCGGTTAGCTGTGAGGCCTTCGCGCAGTGCTTTTATGATCGGAATTCCTCCAGCAACGGCGGCCTCAAAAGCAACAATCACACCTTTTTGCTGTGCTGCTGAAAAAATTTCACTACCGTGGTTAGCAAGTAAGGCTTTATTCGCAGTAACGACGTGCTTACCATTATTAATGGCTTGTAGGATGAGCTCCTTGGCGATAGTTTGACCGCCAATGAGTTCAATGACAATTTCGATATCAGGGTTAGCCACAATTTCATGAGCGTTTGCGGTAACTATTGTTTGGCTGCCCACGATATGGTGTGCCTTTTCGATATCTTTATCCGCAACCATTTGGATGATGATATTGCATCCTACACGGCGCGCGATTTCTTCTTGATTTCGTTTTAGAACGGTAAAGGTGCCACCACCCACAGTTCCAATTCCGAGTAACCCAACATTAATAGATTTCATCTTATATCTTTAAGTAAATAGCTAGCGTTTAATGCTTTGTATTTTAATTCAATGCATCAAGGATACGCTAATTTATTGAATCGATAGGTGGTTAAATTAAGTTTTGACCCGTTTTCGATAACGATCGAGAAAGCGAGCTATCCGTGAAATGGCTTCACTTAAATCGTCACTATTCGGTAAAAATACGACTCTAAAGTGATCCGGTTGTGGCCAGTTAAACCCTGTTCCTTGTACAACTAACACTTTTTCTTCTAGCAATAATTCAAGGACAAAGCGCTCGTCATCTTGAATTGGATAAATTTTAGGGTCAAGATAAGGAAATAGATACAATGCAGATTGTGGCTTGTAACAGCTTACGCCCGGAATATCGGTTAGCATTTGCCAGGCGAGATCTCGCTGTCGTTTAAGTCTACCGGTTGGCATCGTCAGATCATGGATACTTTGATATCCACCTAATGCAGTTTGGATTCCGAATTGAGCAGGAACATTTGCGCATAATCGCATTGAAGCCAACATATTTAAGCCGGCGATATAATCTTGCGCATCTTGTTTATTACCTGAAACAACAGCCCAACCAGAGCGAAAGCCTGCAGCTCGATAATTTTTTGAAAGACCATTGAACGTAATAAATAAAACATCATCGGCAAGCGATGCGATTGAAGTGTGCGTAGCTTGCTCATAGAGTATCTTGTCATAAATTTCATCAGCGTAAACAATTAAATGGTTTTGTCGAGCAATTTCGATGATTTCCAATAACAGTTCTCTGGAGTAGAGTGAGCCTGTGGGATTGTTGGGGTTGATAATCACGATAGCGCGCGTCTTGTCGGAAATTTTGGCACGGATATCATTTAAATCAGGAAACCAATCTGACTGTTCATCGCAGATATAATGGCGAGCAGTTCCTCCTGCAAGTGAAACAGCAGCGGTCCATAACGGGTAATCTGGGGTAGGTATTAGAACTTCATCATTATTTTCTAATAAAGCTTGCATGGTTAGCATGATGAGTTCCGAAACACCATTACCTACATAAATATCTTCCATTTGCACGTTAGCAATATGCTTTTCCTGCGTGTAATGCATGATTGCTTTTCGTGCTGCGAATAAGCCTTTTGAGTCACAATACCCAGATGCGACTGAAAGATTACGGATGACATCTTGTAAGATTTCTTCAGGTGCTTCGAACCCAAAGGAAGCTGGATTGCCGATATTCAGCTTAATGATGTGACATCCTTCTTCCTCCATTTGTTTTGCGCGATCCAGTACAGGACCTCGAATGTCATAACATACATTTTCAAGCTTGCTGGATTTTTTGATCGGCTGCATGGTAGTTAAGTAGTAAATGGAGATACGGTATCGTTAGTTGTGAACGGGCTGGATTAATACAAACATCGGTGCTATGTTACCCGACACAGCTATTCTATTGCAAAATATGTATTCGATTGAATTGTGGCTAAATTAAATAATGATTATGCTTTATAAGCAAGAAGGAGCGCGTTAATGAAGCTTCACCTTTCCAATGTTGAAGGAATAAACACATTCTCAGGTTATGGAGTTGGTTACGTTGTTATCAATCAGATACGTTATGATCGAAATTTAGTTGTGTTTCCAGATCGTATCATTGAGAATTGGTGCATACAAAATCCTGGGCGATTCGTTATTAACGATTTTGATGAAATTCTTACGTATCAGCCCGAGATAATATTGCTGGGCACAGGTGGAACGCTGCGGTTTCCTGATCCTCAATTAATCCGATCGATGCTTAATTCAAGAATTGGATTGGAGGTAATGGACACATTTTCTGCTTGCCGCACTTACAATATTTTGTCAACAGAGGGTCGCAGAGTGGCTGCGGCGCTTTTAGTTTAGCAGCCTTAGTAAATTTCAGTTCTCAGCTGAGAATTAGCGCAAATAATAAGGGATACCGTCAATGGGAGCACTAGTTTTTTATACTTTTATTTTTTTTATTGGCTATCTTGTCGTTCACGGCTTTAATTTACTAGCTGGCCGCAGGTTGCTAAATAGGAGAATTGCTGCGCTAGTTATCGTTTGTTTGGTTGCGCTAATGCATGGATATAAAATTATGACGAGCCCAGTGCCATCTCAACAGGATATAGATGCTTCTCAAGCGCTTGGTTACTATGTTATGTTTCCAATTCTAATCATTGTAACTGCCTGTGTGTTTTTTGGATTGCAGGATAAAGAAGATAAATGAATACCAGGGTTACTTAGATTTTATATTTCAATTTAGCCACTTATTTAGATAACCAGTGAGATTATATCTATCGTAATCGCTGCTATTTGTTTTCTATGATAACCATAATGACTTGGTTGATCTTTCTAATCTAGAACCTATATTTGTATTTTTTGATAATCGTTAACGCTATTTCCTTTACTTGATACATGTCTATTTTGCTCAAAAATGTTATACGGCCAGAAATTTTTGAACTTTCTGCGTATCATGTGCCACCTGCTAAAGGCATGATCAAATTAGACGCGATGGAAAATCCTTATCCATTGTCATTAACGCTCAGAGAAGAAATTGCTCAATTAGCAGAAAATGCAACCATCAATCGATACCCAGACCCAACAGCGAGCGTATTAAAGAATATCTTAAGAAAAACATTATCGGTGCCTGATGATATGTCGATCCTCCTGGGCAATGGATCCGATGAAATTATTCAGATGATTGCGTTGGCAGCCGCCAAACCTGGCGCAGTATTATTAGGGCTTGATCCAGGGTTCGCAATGTTTCGTATCATTGCAACTTTTTCAGGGATGAGCTATGTAGGAGTTCCGTTAAATGAGGATTTTTCATTAAATCTTGAAGCGACGCTTACAGCGATTAATCGCTACCAACCATCAATTATTTTCCTTGCTTATCCAAACAACCCAACAGGTAATCTATTTGATATGCAATCGATTCATCAAATTATTCAGGAAGCGCCTGGTATCGTGATTATCGATGAAGCCTATCATGCCTTTGCTGGCGTCAGTTTTATGGATCAGCTAGCGCAGTTTCCTAATTTACTGTTGATGCGGACCTTATCAAAACTCGGGCTTGCAGGATTAAGATTAGGGTTGTTGATTGGGAGATCTGAATGGCTTGAGCAGTTTGAGAAACTGCGCTTACCTTATAATATTGGTGTCATGACGCAATTAATTGCTGAAAAGGTATTACAACATTATGATGACTTATTAAAACAAACAACAGTCATCAAGACAGAGAGAAGTAAGCTATTATCAGAACTTAGTGATTTAAGTGGAATAACGACTTTTCCGTCAGAAGCTAATTTTATTTTATTTCGTACCAAGCGAGCGAGTGAAGTCTATACGGAACTCAAGCAGAAAGGTGTTCTCATTAAAAATTTGGATGGTACCAATCCTTTATTAAAAGACTGCTTGCGCGTTACCGTGGGTACGCCCCATGAGAATGCTCAATTCTATTATGCTCTTTCACAAATACTTGAAAATAAGAACTTTTAAATTAGTAGTTATCGTAAAGCCTAATTAATCATATTTTTATGCGCCAGGTTAAAGTTACTCGAAATACATTGGAAACGCAGATAAGCGTAGAGGTTAATTTAGATGGATGTGGTCATTCAAAACTGAATACTGGTATACCATTTTTAGATCATATGCTGGATCAGATTGCACGGCATGGGATGATTGATATTACTGTGGACGCAAAAGGAGATTTGCATATCGATGCACATCACACGGTTGAAGATATTGGAATCACGCTTGGTCAAGCGTTAGCAAAAGCTTGGGGTGAAAAAAAAGGTGTGCGTCGTTACGGCCATTCCTATATTCCACTGGATGAAGCGCTCTCCAGAGTTGTTTTAGATTTATCAGGTCGGCCCGGCCTCAGCTATCGTATCGTGTTTGCTCGTGCTCGCATCGGTGAATTTGATGTTGATTTAATTCGCGAATTTTTTCAAGGATTAGTTAATCATGCTATGATTACACTCCATATTGATAATCTTTCTGGAGATAATGCGCACCATCAAGCTGAAACGGTTTTTAAGGCTTTTGGTAGAGCATTACGTATGGCGATTGAAACTGATTCCCGCGCAATTAATCTAATTCCGTCCACTAAAGGCTCATTGTAAGCGCTACTCGTAACCGCGTTAATTTTAATTAAGTATGACAGCTATTGCGATTGTTGATTACGGAATGGGGAATTTACGTTCAGTATCGAAGGCGCTTGAACGAGTCGCCCCCTATGCCACAGTTCAAGTTACCAGTGACCCGGAGACTGTAGACAAAGCCTCGCATATCGTTGTTCCCGGTCAAGGAGCAATGCCGCATTGCATGCAAGAGTTGGATAAATTTGGTTTGAAAGAGGTTGTTATTGATGCCGCCAGGAATAAGCCATTTCTAGGCATTTGTATTGGCCTGCAAATGCTATTTGATGAAAGTGAAGAAGGAAACGTAAAAGGTCTTGGCGTTCTCTCTGGGAAAGTTGTGCACTTTTCAACCAGCTGTGAAACTGATATTCAAGGTGGAAAGTTAAAAATACCGCATATGGGTTGGAACCAGGTCTATCAAACGATGGATCACCCACTATGGGATGGAATTAAAAGCGATGCTCGCTTTTATTTTGTTCATAGCTACTATGTTAAATCAGAAGATCCAGATCTATCTGCAGCCTACTCGCTTTATCCTACCCCATTTACATGTGCAATCGCTAAGGATAATATTTTTGCAGTACAATTCCATCCAGAGAAAAGTCAAAATGCTGGGTTAACGTTATTAAGTAACTTTGCTAAATGGAAACCACATTCCAGTCATTAGTACAATTCAACTCATCGTTTCATTCAGTCTTTTTATTATCAATTAATTTATCCTAACATATGTTGATTATTCCTGCGATAGACATGAAAGATGGTCAATGCGTGCGACTAAAACAGGGTGATATGGAAGCTGCCACCGTTTTTTCTAAAAACCCTGACGATATGGCACTGCAATGGTTAAATCAAGGTGCACGTCGTTTACATCTGGTTGATTTAAATGGGGCATTTGCTGGCAAACCAAAGAATGAATCCGTTATTCGCTCGATTGTTAAAGCGATAGATGGCAATATTCCAACCCAACTGGGTGGAGGAATACGTGATCTAGAAACGATAGAACGTTACCTCGATCAAGGAATTACTTATGTAATCATTGGAACTGCTGCAGTGAAAATTCCAGGTTTCTTGCATGATGCTTGTTACGCGTTTCCAGGCCAAATTATGGTTGGTCTTGATGCAAAAAATGGTAAAGTGGCTGTTGATGGTTGGTCGAAAGTAACCGGCCATGATGTTGTTGATTTGGCCAAAAAATTTGAAGACTATGGTGTAGAAGCTATTATTTATACCGATATCGGGCGCGATGGTATGCTGACCGGAATTAACATTGAAGCAACCGTTGCGTTAGCTCGGAAACTCACTGTTCCCGTAGTGGCAAGTGGTGGTATTTCTAATTTAGAAGATATCAGAGCGCTTTGTGAAATTGAAGCGGAAGGTGTGATGGGGGCAATTACCGGCAGGGCCTTGTATGAGGGAGCATTAGATTTTAAACAAGCCCAAGACTTAGCTGATAAATTAAGTGTATTGGCCTAATTTACTTACACGACCTTTGATCTAGTTATTACTTCATTATTTACTTTTCTTTCTATAATATTTTTCTTTACTAAGGTTTTTGGGCAATGGGTCTTGCCAAGCGGATTATTCCCTGTCTTGATGTTAATAATGGGCGCGTTGTTAAAGGGGTCAATTTTGTATCGTTGAAGGACGCAGGTGATCCAGTTGAGATTGCACGGCGGTACGATGAACAAGGAGCTGATGAGCTCGTGTTCTTGGATATAACCGCAAGTTCAGATAATCGAGATTTGATTTTGCATATCGTGGAAGATGTTGCGTCACAAGTTTTTATACCGTTGACGGTCGGTGGTGGCGTACGTAAAGTAGAGGACGTGCGAAGATTACTGAATGCAGGTGCTGATAAAGTCAGTATCAATACTTCGGCTGTGTTGAATCCACAACTTGTAGCAGACGCAGCAGGCTATTATGGTGCTCAGTGTATCGTAGTTGCCGTTGATGCAAAGCAGGTTAGCGATCAAAATAGTCCAATTCAACGCTGGGAGGTTTTTACCCATGCTGGTCGAAATGCTACCGGATTTGATGCGGTTGAATGGGTTAAAAAATGCAAGCATTGGGTGCTGGTGAAATATTGTTGACAAGCATGGATCGGGATGGCACCCGGCATGGATTTGATCTTGCTTTAACTCGAGCGATTTCAGATGCAATTAATTTGCCTGTAATCGCAAGTGGTGGGTGGGAAATTTGAATCACCTGGTGGACGGAATTCTTCAAGGGCATGCTGATGCTGTGCTTGCCGCAAGTATCTTTCATTATGGTCAGTATACGATACTTGAAGCAAAAGAATTTTTATCTCAGCATGGTATTGAAGTACGGTTATAACAGTAACTGGATTGTCATCGTTTCTTAATTTTCAAGGATCAGAATGTCAGTTTCTTGGGTTGATAGAATCAAATGGACTGCTGATGGGCTGGTGCCCGTTATTGCGCAAGAAGAAACAACCGGAGTTATTTTGATGTTTGCTTGGATGAACAAAGAGGCGGTTAAATTGACGGTTGAAACAAAAGTGGCGATCTATTGGTCTCGCTCGAAGCAAAAGCTTTGGAGAAAAGGTGAAGAATCTGGGCATACACAAAAGGTCAAAGCAATTTATCTAGATTGTGATGATGATGTTCTGCTTATCCAAGTAGAACAAATCGGTGGGATAGCCTGTCATACCGGTAGAAAAAGTTGTTTTTTTAATAAATTGGAACGAGATCAGTGGGTAGTTAATGCGCCCATCATTAAAGATCCTTCAGAAATCTATCAATAGATGTCACAAATTTCCATACTCCATCATCTAGCAACTGTCATTGATGGCAGAAAGACAGCTGATCCGTCAACTTCCTATGTTGCTAAGTTATTGAATAGTGGACAAGATAAAATCTTAAAGAAAGTTGCTGAAGAGGCGGCTGAAACGATTATGGCATCCAAAGATGGTGATACGGTGCATATTGTTTACGAGGTTGCTGATCTGTGGTTTCATTGCCTTATTCTACTTGCGCATCATGATCTGAAACTTGAAGATGTCTTGGCTGAGTTAGCGCGGCGAGAAGGACTGTCGGGGATAGAAGAAAAAAAGCAGCGTAATACGGAAGCGTAAATGAGCGATTGTATTTTTTGTAAAATTGTTAGAAAAGAGATTCCTGCAAAAATTATCTATGAGGATCAATACTGCATTGCTTTTCATGATATTAACCCTGCTGCTCCTGTGCATTTCTTAATTATCCCTAAAGTCCACATCGTTTCGCTATATGAAGTTGATGATGCGCATCAGCTTACACTGGGAAAGATGTTAGGTTTAGCACCTAAGCTTGCTAAACAACAGGGGTGTGAAAATGGTTTTCGTACTATCATTAATACAGGAGAAGTAGGGGGGCAGGAAGTTTTTCACCTTCATATCCATGTGATAAGCAGTAATAACGTCTTACCTGCTATGATTCACCGTAGTCAATAGTATTATTCTATTGAGAGGAAATAAAAATGGGGACATTTAGTATTTGGCATTGGCTGGTTGTACTTGCAATCGTGGTTCTAGTATTCGGGACTAAAAAACTGCGTAATTTGGGTAGTGATCTCGGAAATGCGGTCAAAGGGTTTAAAGAAGGCATGAAGGGAAACGAAGGGGAACAGCAAGAGGAATCCTCTGTAACACAACAGCAAATTGTTAATCGATCTACCGAAGAAACTGTTATAAAAGAAAAGAGCGAGACTAAGTCATAAAACGTTTAGTAATTTCCACTAAGTAAATTGAATTTAGTTTTAAATTTTTTAAAATTCAATATCCTGCTATAAAAACTTGAACTTAGAGTTGTTTGAATTCTAAATTTCCTGGAAGGGTTTTAGGCCTATGTTTGATATTAGCTTCGCTGAGTTGCTAGTCATTTCAGTTGTGGCATTGGTTGTTATTGGCCCAGAGAAACTTCCACGAGTAGCTCGAACATTAGGATTTCTGGTAGGTCGCGCGCGTCGCTATGTTGAAACGGTTAAACATGATATTCGAAATGAAATAGAATTAGACGAGTTAAGACGTATCAAAGACACGGTTCAAGATACAGCTCAATCAATTGAAGAATCCATAAAACAAGAAATTCAGCAAATCCAGGCAAGTGTTCAACCCACTTCATTGGACGGCCACAATAAAAATTTCAAAGACACTTCACCCGTTAATTCGAATCACTCACGACATGAGGCTACACCAATTGTGCCTCAAACGACTTCTAATTCAAAGACAGCTGATCCAGCCCGTCATGATTAGGATTATCGTATTGGAAAATAACGGTATGTTTTCAAAGAGATTTTTCTAAAGTCAATCATAAAGAATATGGATGAAGAAGGAAGTTTTATTTCACACTTGGTTGAATTGCGCACTCGGTTAATCCGGATTGTTACGGTACTAGTTGTCGGTTTTATTCCCTGTGCTTATTTTGCCCGTGAATTATACACATTGTTAGCTCAGCCTCTTCTTGAAAAGCTACCGCAGGGTGGACAAATGATTGCAACTGCAGTGGCGACACCATTCTTTGTGCCGATGAAAGTGGCGCTGATGACGGCATTCGTATTAATGCTTCCCCATACACTTTATCAGATTTGGGCATTTGTCGCGCCTGGGTTATATGCACATGAAAAACGATTATTTTTACCATTGGTCGTGGCTAGCAGCGTGTTATTTTTTATCGGCATGGCCTTTGCTTATTTTGCAGCTTTACCTCTAGTTTTTGAATTCATTATTTATTTTGCACCACAAGGGGTGGCTGTCATGACAGATATTGGAGAGTATCTTGGTTTTGTCATGACGATGTTTTTGACTTTTGGTATTACATTTGAAGTGCCTGTATTTGTTGTTGTACTGGCCCGAACCGGAATTATTTCACTATCTAAGATGAAAGAAGTAAGGCAGTATGTACTTGTTGGTGCTTTTGTCGTCGGCGCGATTTTTACCCCTCCTGATGTTATCTCACAATTCTTATTAGCGATCCCACTTTATTTACTCTATGAGCTAGGGTTATTCCTTGCAGGAATGTCAGTAAAGAAAGATTTTTCAGAATCAGATGATCTGGTTATAAAGCAAGAAAACAAACCAAGCGCTAGTAACAATGAAAAATAATCGATTGAAGTGGATTTTTTACCAACGTCAAGCCGCTATTATTAGACTGTATCGTACGGTGTTCAAATCCTATCTTAAATGATTCGATTATTTACTTTTATCGTTTTCTTCATTTGTTTCATTTCGACTTCAGTATTAAGTCATACGATCGATTTAAGCGATCAACTTCAATCGATTCAGAGTAAGTTAGAAGCACTAAATAGTAGTGATGAAACAATCCAAAAGAAGAATCTCAAAGAGATCTATCTTAAATCACAACAAGTATTGCTTGATCATCAAACTTACCTTACTAAAACGCAGCACTATTCTGAGCAATTAGCTAATTTCCCGCAGCAATTAGAAAATCTAGAACAGCAAAAAAACAATGTGAATTTAGCTCAACCCAATCTCTCTGAGTTGAAGCAACTTGCATTAAGTGAAATGGTACAAAGAAATATTGAAACACAGGCTAAATTGTCAGAGTACCAAAATCAACAGCAAAAAATCCTATCTGAGATAACAACACTGCGAGAGCAAACTGTTACCAATCGCAACGAGCTGGCGGCTGCGAACAGTGCTCGCAACGCCGAATCAGCGGAGCTTCTCCCTGAGCTTGATTTAAATGATGCAAAGGTTGTGGAGGCATTACGTATTTATGAAACATTCCTAAGCCAAGCATTAGCTGACAAAGTTAGGATGCTTGAGTTAGAAGCACTCGCGTTACCAAAAGCTGCCGAGATTGCCACACTTCAAGAAGAATTCGTACTTAGACCAGTGATACAGCAATTAATTGAAGAGTCAGAATGGTTAGCGATAGAAATTAATTTAAAACGAAAAGCCGAAACAGAGATTGCTGTCGAGAAATCGGGACTGGTATTAGAAGAGAGCGAGTGGAAGCACCCCATTCTTCTTGTTATCGTCAAACAAAATGAAATACTCGCGACAGCACTGAATGACTATATAGAACGATCATCTAAATTAATCGTTCAAAAAGCACGAAATGAAAATCGGCTGAATCTAATCATCAATAATTATGTTGCGTTGCAGCAAAGACTCACTTTATATGACGATGATGAAGCACTGGGTTCAGAAATTAGGAAGCAATTTAAGTATGTTTTAACGAAACCTAATACTAAGCTGACACAAAAAAAACTTAACATTGCAAAGCTAGAATTGTTTCAATTGGAGCAAGAAAAGCTTCAAATGCAGGATGATAAAGCCTATTTAAAAAGAATCACTAAGGGTTATACGATCAATCCGGATAGCGCTGCTTATCCAGATATTATGAAAGCATTTCAGGAACTTAAAACGTTTCGCTTGCAGGTTATCGATAAATTCATAGAAATCTTGCGTGAATATCTAAAAGAATTAGAGCAGTACGCTAGCTTGCAACACCAATTATTAGAGAAAATTGATCAGTACGAAAGTTTGCTTAAAGAAAATCTATTATTAACTCGTAATGCAAAGCCCATTTACCAATTAACTACGAACGATATTGATAAAGCAATTACCTGGTTCGTTACCGATAAAACGCAGAGTGCTTTTTCAAAACTACTCGATCGTGTCGGTTTAGTATCGTTCATTATTACTATCCTTGTATTTGTTTTACTAAGTATATTTTGGTGGTTTGCATGGCCACATTATTTAGTGTGGGAGAAAGCTGGAAAGGAAGCATGGGGGAAAGTTAAACAAGATAAGATAATTTACTCGGTGCGACTGTTAGTTTTTATCATATTTCAATCGCTGTTGTTTGCGTCACCATTTTTCTTCATTTATCTCGTTCTCGAACACAGTATTAATACTGAAATAAATCGTGCCTTTTCTCAAACTTTTTATGTGGCAACTATTGCAGCTATTTTCGGGAATGTGACATTCCAAATCAGTCGACCATCCGGGTTACTTAGTCAACACTTTAAGTTTCCAATAGACTTTGTAGAGTGGTTACATGTGAGCATCAAACATTACGGGCCCGCTATCGCTATTCTTTGTTTGATTACTGCTTTTACGGATGCCATTGGTGAAGACATGGTGCGCCATGTTGTGGGAAGAATCAGCTTTATCACGGCGTGTTTCTTGCTGGCTTTATTGTCCTTAGATTGGATAGGTGTAACCAAAGTCGGAAAATCACTGTAGCGAGATAAGCAGCTTAATTCACTAAAAAATCCCAAGCTATGGGCATCGTTATTCTTTTTGCAGCTCCTGTATTTAATTGCTATTGCAGCAACTGGATATTATTTTGCTGCTTTGTACCAAGCCATACTTATTTTTGAAACAATAGTTTGGGTTATGATTTGTAGCTTTATTTTTCTGCAAGCCTATCGTGGTTTATTAATAGCACAGCGTAGGATTGCTTATAAAAGAGCGATTGAAAAAAGAGGAGAAATGATAGCGCTACGCACTGCGACTTCAGGTAAGGCAGAAGCAGAATGGGTCGATGAGAATTACATGGATGTCGAGACGATTAGTAAGCAATCTCATACATTGCTAACCATCAGTGTTTGGGGTCTTTTATTACTCGGTTTAAGTGGTATATGGGTTGATTTGCTACCTACGCTAGGATTTATAGATAAAATCGTGATTTGGCAGACTTCCGCGGTGAGTGAGGGAGAGACCATTGTCCGGCTAATTACACTTGAAACACTCCTGGTTGCACTGATTATCCTTGTGCTGTCATTTATCGCTGCACATAATTTACCTGGTACTTTGGAAATTCTGGTATTGCGCCATTTATCGCTGGATACCGGAACAGGCTATGCTATAACGACATTGTTGAAGTATGTAATCATTATCCTTGGAATAACGATCATGTCACAGAAACTCGGTGTGGAATGGTCTAATATCCATTGGCTGGTTGCTGCACTGGGAGTAGGGGTGGGGTTTGGTTTGCAGGAAATTGTAGCGAATTTCGTATCAGGCCTAATTTTACTGTTTGAACGCCCGATTCGCATCGGAGATACTGTGACATTAAGTGATGTAACAGGTACGGTCAGTAAAATTCATATTCGCGCCACAACGCTCATCGACGCAGATCGCAAAGAAGTTATCGTTCCCAATAAGATTTTTATTACCCAGCAATTTATTAACTGGACACTCAGTGATGAAGTCACCCTATATGGAGATCAATCGACGATTTGCAGCTGAAGGAATTGAAATTGCTTTTCCGCAATTAGATGTTCATCTGCATCGCGTATCAGCGAGAAAATAGTCGAAAGATTGCTATCACGAATCTTTTAGGTGGTGTTTTTGATGATAAGAAGGATAGAATTTTTAGAGGTTTTATAGTATGAACAAACGATTGACGATCGGTACACCGCTCAGTGCAGCAGCAACAAAAGTGATGTTATTAGGTAGCGGTGAGCTTGGAAAGGAAGTCATTATTTCATTACAACGCTTCGGTGTTGAGACGATTGCTGTCGATCGTTATGCAGACGCACCTGGGCATCAAGTTGCGCATCGCGCCCATGTTATTAATATGGCTGACCCTCAAGCACTGCGCAGTTTAATTGAGCAAGAGCGACCCGATATTATCGTTCCTGAAATCGAAGCCATAGCAACAGAAGTATTACTAGAGATTGAGCAAGAAAGGCTTGCGACAGTAATTCCAACTGCGAGAGCAGCTCGATTGACCATGAATCGCGAAGGCATTCGCTGCTTGGCCGCTGAAACTTTAGCGATGCCAACATCACCTTATGCATTCGCCAATAGCTTAGATGCGTTACGTATTGCGATTGATCAGAAAATTGGCTATCCCTGTATCGTTAAACCAGTGATGTCTTCTTCAGGAAAAGGACAATCGCGCATCGAAAATGTAGAAGAAGTTGAAGCAGCTTGGAATTATGCGGCTAACGCTGGAAGAGTGGATCAAGGACGTGTCATTGTAGAAGGCGTGATTCATTTTGATTACGAAATAACGCAATTGACGGTACGCGCACTCAATGAGCGCGGCGAGGTGCAAGCTTATTTTTGTGAACCCATCGGTCATGTCCAGGTTAATGGGGATTATGTTGAAAGTTGGCAGCCACAAGCAATGACAACAATCGCGATGGTGCGGGCGCGTGAACTTGCCAAGAAAATTACAGATAATTTAGGCGGTCTCGGTATTTTTGGCGTTGAGTTATTTGTCAAAGGTGATGAGGTATGGTTTAGTGAGGTCAGCCCTCGCCCCCATGATACGGGGATGGTGACGATGTGTAGTCAGAAGCAAAGCGAGTTTGATTTGCATGCGAGGGCAATCTTGGGTTTGCCGGTTGATACGACACTTTCAGCACCCGGCGCGAGCGCGGTAATTTATGGTCAATTGGAAGAGAAAGGTATAGCTTTTACAGGCCTTGGAGAAGCATTGAGTGTTCCACAAAGCGATATACGGTTATTTGGTAAGCCAGAATCCTTTAAGAAACGACGGATGGGGGTTGCACTTGCGAATGGCGCTAATACAGAGGAAGCAAGGAAACGAGCAAAATTAGCAGCAAGCCAGGTTTGCCCGATTAAAAGTTAATTACTGTCGCTAGTTTCAGCTTTATTTCCAGAAAAATTGTATTTGCAAAAAAGTTGATATGAATTCTAAAGAAATTTCTTAATAAGGAGAGACTAAAATGAATCAATTTGTTATTACTTTTTTTGGGGTTATTTTTCATTACAACCCTAACCTACAGTCAGGAGCCAGCAGACGAAAAGCGGCTCGATGAGGTTGCAGAGCGTGGCGCGCACGTCATGCCATTTGATCTAGAGAAAACACTACATATTTTTTCTAAAACGAATGATGGAGGGATTCAGCAGGTTATTGTGAAAAATAAATCTGATACTGAACAAATTAACTTGATTCGATCACATTTGTCTAAAATTGCAGCGGAATTTAAACAAAGTAATTTTTCTAATCCAGAAAAAATTCATGGTAAGAATATGCCTGGGCTTGCTGATTTGAAAGCTGCCAATGATGGCCAAATAAAAATAAGTTATAAAGAATTACCAGATGGTGCTGAGATTACATACGCTACAGAAATCCAGAAACTTAAGAGTGCTATCCATCAATGGTTTGATGCGCAACTAAGTGATCATGCTCGGCATGCTGTACCGGGGCATGAGCATAATTCTGAACACCATCACTAGTCAACACATATTGCAAAGCAAGCAAAATAGTCGGCTCATAGATTTGAAGAGGCTTACGAAAATATCCAAGATTGAATAGTAGCTTTAAACCTGAGTTCTTCTAATTGTATTAGTTCAGATCTAATCGTACAAAGGGCTTGAAATCGGGAGCGTTACCGAGTTTGATATGGGTGTTGAAATTTAAAATCAAACATAAATGGAGGTAACGCTCATGTTGCATACTAACAATCCAATCATTAAACATAAAGCAGGATTGCTCAATCTTGCCGAAGAACTTCAGAATATCTCAAAAGCCTGCAAGATAATGGGAGTTTCGAGAGATACATTTTCTCGCTATCAGGAATTAGTTGAGACAAATGGTCTGGAAGCATTGATCAATCAGGATCGTCGTGTTCCTAACTTTAAGAATCGGGTGGATGAAGCCACTGAGCAGGCGGTGGTAGCCTATGCAGTAGAGTATCCGGCACATGGTCAGCAACGAATTACGCAAAAGCGGTATTTATGTACCAGGTAGTGGTGTGCGCTCGATCTGGTTACGCCACCAGCTAGCAAACTTCAAAGATCGCCTTGCTGCACTGGAAACCAAGATCGCCAGTGAAGGCATCATTTTGAATGATGCACAAATCGCAGCATTGGAGAAAAAGAAACAGGATGATATTGCCAGCGGTGAAATAGAAACGATGCACCCTGGTTATTTGGGCGCACAGGACACCTTCTATGTGGGAAATCTAAAAGGTGTTGGTCGTATTTATCAGCAAACTTTTATTGATACTTACTCCAAGGTAGTGCATTGCAAGCTCTATACGGCCAAAACATCAATTACTGCAGCCGATATCCTAAATGACAAGGTGCTGCCATTCTATGCGACACAGGGTTTACCCATGTTGCGAATATTAACGGACAGGGGTACGGAGTATTGCGGGCGGGTTGAACAGCATGATTACCAGCTATACCTGGCAATCAATGATATCGACCATACCAAAACAAAAGCCATGTCACCTCAGACCAACGGTATCTGTGAGCGATTCCATAAAACCATCTTACAGGAATTCTATCAAGTGACTTTCCGCAAGAAGCTATATCACGATTTGGAGTCACTGCAAAAGGACCTAGACAGCTGGATCGATTATTATAATAATGAAAGAACTCATCAGGGAAAAGTCTGCAATGGAAAAACTCCTGGAGACTTTGCTCAGTGGGAAAACGATTTGGAACAGCAAAAATCTGAACCAAATCTAATCTGACAGACATCCAATCAATTCGGTAACTGTACGATCTGATCTGAGCTAGTACAGCTAATGGCTGCTACCGCCTGGAATCTAAAACAATGGCTATTGGCCATTTTTTGGTTTTTCTTCCCGTGGCGAAAACTGCAGGCTTCGCAAATTCTTTGATGGAAAAAGATCAAATTGCTCGATTTTGTCTTTATTAACACGCCGCCTTTTGAAACTGCTGATCCATAATAATAATTGATGCAGTTTTTCAGGGTCGACTACATATTCAGCTTAGTTTTTAGCGAGGTCAGCGCTGATGTCTTTGGGTGATTCTGACCTGGGCCAAGTAAGGCCGGATGCCGCAATTGGGAAGATTTCGTCGTTTCTGCTTTATATTGACTTGGACTTTTTTGTAATTCTGGTATGAACGCGGTCTCTTTGGTTGTTATAAAACACAGCGATATACATACAAAATGTCCTGCTTTGCTGCGTAGTGGGTTTGGTAACGCAACTATTGACAGCATTCCGGTTTAAGGTTGCCACAGAAGCTTTCCGCGCTTTCCTGACCAGTACTTGTATGAACCCGTATAAGCTTCGGACGTAATTCCTCTCAGTCAATCAGCGAATCAATCTTCAACAGTACACTATCTCGCTTCAATCGCTCTGCCAATTCCAGTGTTCCAAAACTCATCTGTATCTTTTGCTCCAATCGTCTTTTAACTAGTCGACCCTGAAAAACTGCATCAATTGTTATTATGGATCAGCAGTTTCAAAAAGCGGCGTGTTAATAAAGACAAAATCGAGCAATTTGATCTTTTTCCATCAAAGAATTTGCGAAGCCTGCAGTTTTCGCCACGGGAAGAAAAACCAAAAATGGCCAATAGCCATTGTTTTAGATTCCAGGCGGTAGCAGCCATTAGCAGATTGATGTGATCACCGATGGCGCCTTTCAGGTAATTTCTGGCCATTCGATAATCCGATTTCAGGTGGCTGATAATGGGTTCAATCGCCGCGCGCCTTCTGCATTGTTTCCGCTTCTTGTCTCTTTGGTAGCGTGTGTCTCGTTTTAATGCTCTTCCAGGTAGAACGATTTGCGTTCCATTGACTTCACGTTTGCCACGGTAGCCACGGTCGCATACAGCTTGCTTGGCCGCTTTCCCGCGCGAAGTCTCAACATGATGCAATATCTCTGGTAATGTGTGGCTGTCATGCAAGTTTTGTTCGTGACTGACAACCCCAACAATCAGGTTACCTTTCGCTGTGCTGGCTATCGATGCCTTGCTGCCGTATTCATATTGTTTGTGGTCTTTTCCCTTGCCGATACAGTACACTTGCGGTTCGTGCAGGGAATAGATTTTGTGCGTGTCTTTGATTTTCTGTTTCAGTACGCGCTCATACAGTAGAAAATCCTTTTGGTAGTGCTCGAATAGGCAGCATTGTGGCAATTTTCTCCTGAGCTCCCGCATCAAAACACCTGCAATGGTTCTGAGTCGCTTCAACGCGCGTTTCGCCTTTGCTCTTTTCTTCACATGCCGGTAGTGCCGAATATCCAAGCGCAGTGATTTCACTTGCCTAATGAAAGTGCTCCCGCTGTGAAATACCATGGGATTTGGCAATCTTGTTGAGGCGATTGATAATCTTGATCGCTAGTTTGCTGTCAGTCGGGTATGTGATGTTCTTCTCTTGCACTGTCGTGTCAACATGAACCACATCTTCCAGTGCCGATTCCCCATGCAAACCAACACTCATCTGAAAAATCCGCTCCATGCCCGGCACACCTAGGCGCTTACGAAAATGCACCAGTTCCGTGCTATGACACGGCAATTTCTGCTGGAACTCTTTATGCCGCAAAAGCCTGGTAGTAAGGATTGCGCTTCCACTGCAATACTACTGATTCGTCACTCAAATTCTCTAACTGCTTCAAGATCAATAACCCAACCAGCAACCGGATCGGCTTACTCGGCGCGCCTGTCGATTTCGTGTAGTGAATCGAAAATGCTTCGTCAAATTCTGCCACGGTATCGCGTCTGCAAGCTGCAACAATGGATCATTGACATCCAACTGCATCAGCAAATCTGTTCCAAACAAATTCGGTTGATGAATCGTACTGCTATGTCTTAGCATTTTTAATCACCATTTCGACCAGAAATAGGATGCTATTTTAACATTCCTGGTCGTTATGCTCATCAAAAGAAAGATCTTTGCTGCATAGAATCAAGTGCTTGTGGATATTTCAGGATCGACTAACTACCTTTATTTAGTTGGTTATTGTGCTGGCAGAGGGGCACAGGAGTCTTTAATATGGTTATCGACCTAAATAAAGAAGCGCTTCATGCATTGGCGTACTGGATATAGTAATTAGGCCAGCGAATGGCGCATTCATTTCCAAAATAAGAAGAGTGGCGCCTGCAATCGATATGGCACACGCTAGTAATGCTGCAATTGTTATTGCATTGCGCGGAGCAAATAGGCCAAATGTAGTAAAGATTAATGACAACCATGTGCCTAGTACGATTATTAACTCTATTGGAATTGAATCCTCTCGTTGCAAATGTATGAGAGTTCTAGTCATGTTAATCTCGCTATTCATTTCTATCGCACGTGCTTGCAGCCCTTGTTGCACAGAACTAACCGACGTTAATGCAAAGAGCTTGGAGTTGATGTTTTCTTCCTGGGCAATTGCATGCAAGTTGTCTATAGCATTTTTTGCTGTAGCGTCATTCGAAAATAGCAGTTCAATTCTTCTGGCATAACTGGATTTGATTAATGCTCGAATATTATCAGTTTGTGGGCCATATTCACTTAGAATTCGATCAAGCATGATTACTCTGGCTGTGTTTTGAGTAAGCTCGTCATCGAACCGGGTGAAATTATCTTTGGCAGAAGAGACTAGTAAGCCAAGAACAATGGCTGAAATAGTGGCGATTACAGCAGTTGATCGGCCAACAATATCTTTGGTTTCTGTGGTTAAGAGCTGTTCTGGTAAAATCTTTTGCAACCATAGGCCCAAAAGAATGCCGCCAAACACGAAAGCTAACATAAATAACGTGATAATAAATGGACTCATTTTATTTCAAGCACCGCATATCAGTGTTTACAGAATATCTAATTTCTTAATCTTGTTAAACTTTATTCATAAATCAACAATTACTGACGATGTTGCACTAGATTTTTAGATACGGTCAAAGACTTTTAATAGTTCCAGCTATGCCGTTCTCCTCGAACATGGCAGCACCAAGCATAAAGCGCATCATACATTACCATTCCGTGTGCAAGCATTTCATGGTCATCTTTAAAGTTATGTGATAAACCTAACGATATTGCCAATAAACCTGCACACTGTGGAGCTAAATCAAGGTCATCAGTATCTGCACCGCGTACTATCGCAGCTAAATCTTGGAGCGCTGGACTGGTCAAATTATACTTTTTGAGAAACGCATCAAAGCTAGATTCATTACCGACATGAGATAATTCTACGCCTGGGATATCGAATGGAATAGCGCGGGTTGACTTGGCTTCGATTACTACACGGTCAGCAAGTACAAATAAAAACTCAGGCTCTTTATCGATAAAACGAGCAATTAACCAAGGGCAGGCAATACGGTCAATTTTGGGGCTTTCACGCGTGATCCATTTCATAGTTCTTTTCCTTATCTTATATAAGATTTTTTAGAATTAGCCCGATAATTGCGCAGACTGTAATAACTTCAATCACATTACGTTTGAATCGGAATAAAGCAGTTGCTGCTATCAGGGTGATCAAGGCTGATATCCAATCGAGAGCACCAGAAAAACCTTGCGGCCACATTACGTAATAGCTAAAGAACAAAGCCAAGTTGAGAATAACACCTACAACTGCAGCCGTTATAGCGGTTAGTGGCGCGGTAAATTTTATATTCCCGTGTGTCGACTCAACCAAAGGACCACCAGCGAGGATGAATATAAAAGACGGCAAAAATGTAAACCATACAACTAAAACCGCAGCCATTGCCCCAGCTATAAATAGCATATCAGACCCAAATAACGCTTTCGTATAGCCCCCAATGAATGCTACAAATGCAACCACCATGATGAGTGGGCCTGGTGTTGCTTCACCAAGTGCCAATCCATCAATCATTTGCGTAGGTGTTAGCCATTCATAATACTCAACTGCACCTTGATAAACATAAGGTAATACCGCATAAGCTCCGCCAAAAGTCATCAATGCAGCTTTAGTAAAGAACCAACTCATCTGTACTAGCTCAGATCAGATCGTACAGTTACCGAATTGATTGGATGTCTGTCAGATTAGATTTGGTTCAGATTTTTGCTGTTCCAAATCGTTTTCCCACTGAGTAAAGTCTCCATAGGAGTTTTTCCATTGCAGATTTTTCCCTGATGAGTTCTTTCATTATTATAATAATCGATCCAGCTGTCTAGGTCCTTTTGCAGTGACTCCAAATCGTGATACAGCTTCTTGCGGAAAGTCACTTGATAGAATTCCTGTAAGATGGTTTTATGGAATCGCTCACAGATACCGTTGGTCTGAGGTGACATGGCTTTTGTTTTGGTATGGTCGATATCATTGATTGCCAGGTATAGCTGGTAATCATGCTGTTCAACCCGCCCGCAATACTCCGTACCCCCTGTCCGTTAATATTCGCAACATGGGCAAACCCTGTGTCGCATAGAATGGCAGCACCTTGTCATTTAGGATATCGGCTGCAGTAATTGATGTTTTAGCCGTATAGAGCTTGCAATGCACTACCTTGGAGTAAGTATCAATAAAAGTTTGCTGATAAATACGACCAACACCTTTTAGATTTCCCACATAGAAGGTGTCCTGTGCGCCCAAATAACCAGGGTGCATCGTTTCTATTTCACCGCTGGCAATATCATCCTGTTTCTTTTTCTCCAATGCTGCGATTTGTGCATCATTCAAAATGATGCCTTCACTGGCGATCTTGGTTTCCAGTGCAGCAAGGCGATCTTTGAAGTTTGCTAGCTGGTGGCGTAACCAGATCGAGCGCACACCACTACCTGATACATAAATACCGCTTTTGCGTAATTCGTTGCTGGTTCGATGCTGGCCATGTGCCGGATACTCTACTGCATAGGCTACCACCGCCCGCTCAGTGGCTTCATCCACCCGATTCTTAAAGTTAGCAACACGACGATCCTGATTGATCAATGCTTCCAGACCGTTTGTCTCAACTAATTCCTGATAGCGATAAAATGTATCTCTCGAAACTCCCATTATCTTGCAGGCTTTTGAGATATTCTGAAGTTCTTCAGCAAGATTGAGCAACCCTGCTTTATGTTTAATGATTGGATTGTTAGTATGCAACATGAGCGTTACCTCCATTTATGTTTGATTTTAAATTTCAACACCCATATCAAACTCGGTAACGCTCCCGATTTCAAGCCCTTTGTACGATTAGATCTGAACTAATACATCTCAATGCCTGTTTGAGTCACACCCAGATTAAACTGAAAATAGTTTAGAGGCATATTGTTTTTTGATCTGGCGATCAATAGAAGGATCAATATTACTTTTCAGTTTTACTTGTTCAGCTTGCGCAAGCTGCCTGGCTTGTTTCAATCCTACGATAGGGTAAACACCTAATGAGAGGGATTTTTCTTTGTCGTGAATTTTATAACGTAATCGCCAATATTTACGACCATCTTCATATATCCAAAGATAAAGCCCTTGGCCATCATGTAATTTACGTATTTTAGTACCTTCAGCTGTTGCATTCTTGCAAGCTAAGTCTGTCAGTAATTCTTTCAAAGCCATAATGTGGTAACTTTTGGTGTGGTAAAAATAGCTACCACACTTTTTACCACATTTTTTTATCGGCCTCTAGCGGATTATTCTGGATTAATACGGAATTGAAATTCATGAATAACTGCTTAAACACTATGTTAATTGGACTGTTATAGATTTGTATGGAAATATAATTGGCGGAGAAGGCGGGATTCGAACCCGCGGTACGTTTTAAAGCGTACACACGCTTTCCAGGCGTGCACCTTAAGCCGCTCGGTCACTTCTCCAGATTGTTTTTATCGATGCGCTAAAATAAATCTTCGATCGTTGTCCAAAAGTAGTTTGCGCTACTCTATTTTACTATCAAGCCCTTTTTCAGCAATTTCTGCTGCCCGTAGCAATGCTTTCGCTTTATTTTGTGTTTCTACCCACTCATTATGCGGCACTGAATCAGCAACAATACCAGCACCGGCTTGTATATATAATTTACCATTCTGAATAACACCCGTGCGAATGGCTATAGCAAGATCCATATCACCATTGAATCCGAGGTAACCTACGGCTCCTGCATAGATACCACGCTTGGAGATTTCAAGTTCATCGATGATTTCCATCGCCCTAATTTTAGGTGCGCCGCTAACAGTGCCAGCGGGAAAGGTTGCACGCAATACATCAATCGCAGTTAAATTTGGCTTGAGTTGCCCTTCGACATTGGAAACGATATGCATTACATGGGAGTATCGTTCAATAGTCATATTTTCGGTTATCTTTACGGTGCCCGTTTGAGCAACTCGACCAATGTCATTGCGCCCCAAATCCATCAACATGACGTGTTCTGCACGTTCTTTGGGGTCAGCTAATAGTTCGGTTGCGAACGTTTGATCTTCCTGGAAATGTTTACCCCGCGGGCGGGTTCCAGCAATAGGGCGGACTGTATCTACATTTTTCTCAAGTCTGACTAAGATTTCAGGTGAGGCGCCTACAATATGAAAATCTCCTAAATGGTAGTAAAACATATAAGGAGATGGGTTTAAGCTGCGTAATGCCCGGTACAAGGCAAGCGGGGAAGCTGCGTAAGGTAAGCTAGTGCGCTGTGAAAGCACTACTTGCATGATATCCCCATCGACAATATATTGCTTTGCCCGTTCGATGGCTTGAATAAACGCTGATTCTGAAAATTCACTGGTTGCAGTACCGGGTGAGTGAGGTGATTCGAAAGGAACTGTAATCGGCTGCCGGAGCTGTTGTAACAGCACTTTTATTCGCTCTTTACCTGTTTGATAAGCGCGATCGGTATTAGGATTGATGAAAACAATAAGATAAATTTTTCCAGCGAGATTATCAATGACGACGAGTTCTTCCGATAAGAGCAGCAGGATATCAGGCGTATTGAGTGTATCTGGTTTTGCGCAATGACTAAGCTTGGGTTCGATATAGCGTATCGTATCGTAGCCAAAGTAACCTACCAATCCCCCGTAGAATCGAGGTAAATCAAAGTCATCATTTGGTGCAATTTTATAATTTGCTAAATAGGACTCAATAAAACCCAAAACATTAGTTACCTGATGAATTTCTTTTTCGGTACCATTAATAACGTTGATTTGCTGGTTAAAAACTTCTAAACGCGTTCTAGCTGGTAAGCCTACCACGGAGTATCGACCAAATCGTTCACCCCCTAACACCGATTCAAGCAAATACGAGAAAGGTTGATTAGCTAATTTGAGGTAGATCGAAAGTGGCGTGTCTAAATCAGCGAAGGTTTCGAGCACGAAAGGAATGTAGTTATAACCTTGTGCTGCTAGCTCATTAAATTTATCTTCATTCATGATTTATACAGATTAGCAGAATAGTAATAGTTAAATCGTGTTGAGGAGTTGAGTGTTATCAAGGAAATTGACAGTGAGTGGCTGCGGTGTTACGCGCTTTCAATGATTTCTGCTGCGGCAATAATCGATGGCACGATTGCATCGCAATCGAGCGCCTTCACGTCTTGTCCCTCATTATAACCGTAAGGTACACAAAAAATTGCACAACCTGCTGCACGTGCTGCGGTGGCATCATTTAACGAATCACCGATCAGTAATAATTGATGGCGTTCAATCTGAAAAAATTGGCACGCATGTAATAAAGGCAGTGGATCAGGTTTTTCTTCGATAAGCTATCGCCCGATAAGATCAGTTCAAAATAATCGAATAAGTGAGTTGGTTGTAATAAGGGTAGGGTAAATGCTTCAGCTTTATTGGTGATACAAGCCAAACGAAACTCCTTTTGCCGCAGTGCTTTTAAGCCATCGACAATCCCTGGATAGGGGCGAGTATGTTTACTGAGATTTTCTCGATAATGATATTCATAAATGGGTAACGCCTTCTCGAATAAGGCTAAATCAGGTTCAACGTCTAAGTGATTGGTTAATGAACGTTTGACAAGTTTATGTATCCCTTTCCCAATAAAAGATTGGATGGTTGCAAACGGTAATTCCGGTTTTCCTAATTCGACCAACATAAGATTGGCTGCTGTCGCCAGATCCATGGCAGTATCCAGCAAGGTACCATCGAGATCGATGACGACAGCTTTAATGGCAAGTGGGTGAGGCAGTTCTTTTTTTAGATAAATCTGTTGATGGGGAGCAGCGTGTGTCATAGGAAATTGTTATTTTTATGATTGAATACGATCAACAGTAAATCTTTTGAACTGATCACTTATGCTTTTACTTTTGCCAATTCACTGCGCATGGCAGCGAGTACCGTATCATAACGATGCGGGTCACTATCCTTTCCAGCCCCATAAATTGCAGAACCTGCAACAAAAGTGTCAGCACCTGCACGAGCAATTTCAGCAATATTATCTACTTTTACCCCGCCATCGATTTCCAGCAAGATATCTTTTTTACCACTGGTATCGATTCGTTTACGGACAGCTTGGAGTTTATTAAGCGCTTCCGGAATAAATTTTTGACCACCAAACCCGGGGTTAACTGACATGATTAAAATCAAATCTAGTTTATCCAAAATATGATCGAGGTAACTTAATGGGGTAGCGGGATTGAAAACTAGCCCTGCTTTGCAACCTTGTTCTTTAATTAAACCAATCGTACGATCGATATGATTAGAAGCTTCTGGATGAAATGAAATGATATTTGCGCCAGCTTTTGCGAAATCAGGAACAATGCGATCAACGGGCTCTACCATTAAATGAACATCAATCATTGCTTTAGTAAGCGGGCGAATTGCTTCACACACCAGTGGGCCGATTGTTAAATTCGGTACGTAGTGATTATCCATTACATCAAAATGAATAATATCTGCACCGGAATCTAATACATTGGTGATTTCTTCACCAAGCTTTGCAAAATTTGCAGACAGAATACTGGGAGCAATTCGAAACATAGCTAGCCTCTTATTATTAAATTGTGCATTTTAACCGTAAATTGTTATTTCGCGTTAATGTCAGTCGTGTGAATTTTGAAATTTCTTTTATTTTTACTTGCAAACGCAGTATTTAACGTTCGCTTCAATGTTAACAAAGATTAGGGTAATTGAAATCGTTACGCAGTTACTTAATCCTCTTAAAAGTTTAGGATTCGTGACAGGTGTTTGTTGGCTACAGCAGCAAGCAACTTTACCAGAAAATTCAGTCGCTTGGACAATTCCATTATTAGCAGTTTTAATTATTTACTCTGCCAATTACAGCGCTCCGCTTGCAAGATTGATTAACGCGCTCCTTATTTTTTGTTTTTTTCTTGCTTTAGGTTTTCTTTGGGCAGCGTTTAATGCGCATTGGCGTTTAGCGGATGAATTACCAGAAGCGTGGGAAGGTCGTGATATTGTCGTGACCGGGGTGATTGCAAAGATACCAGAAATCAATCAGCAAGGTACGCGCTTCCAGTTTGATATCGAAAAAATTCAAACGGAAGGTGCTCACGTACCCGAGCATATTTTAATTACCTGGTATCAACATCAGCAAAGAATGATTACAGTTCAACCTGGGGAGCGATGGCAATTGGTGGTTCGGTTAAAGCGCCCTCATGGAAATGCTAACCCTTATGTGGCGGATACGGAAATAAAGTATCTAGAACGTAATATCCGGGCGATTGGCTATGTTCGCTATTCAGATCAGAATATTCGTCTCAATGAAAAAGTATATAAACTATTTTATTTCATTGAGCAATTGCGAGATCAAATCCGTAAGCGGTTTAAAGCGGTGTTATCGGATCATCCTTATACCGAAGTTTTGATCGCACTGGCGATTGGTGATCAACGTTCCATTCCCAAAGATCAATGGAAATTATTTATCCAGACCGGCACTAGCCATTTAATGGCAATTTCTGGGCTGCATGTCACAATGATTTCTGGGATTGCGTTTACTTTTTTCTATTGGCTATGGTGTCGGTTTCCATGGCTCATCGCGCGATTACCAGCGCGTAAATTTGCATTAGGTGCAGGACTGATCATTGCGTTGGGATATGTATTACTTTCAGGATTTGCTATACCGGCACGCCGTGCATTCTTAATGCTTTTCGTGGTTGCAATCGGGTTATGGCAGGATCGTCGCATTGCTATTTTTACGCTGCTCAAATGGGCATTGGTTATCGTCGTGCTATTAGATCCCTGGAGCGTTACATCGCCCGGGTTTTGGTTATCGTTTGGCGCAATGGGCTGGATTGCCTATATTGCAAGTAATCGAATTGGCAATTTAAAGTCCCATAAAATCAGCAGTTGGATCACTATTCAGTGGGTCATTACCATCGGCCTCATCCCTTGCTCGCTGATCTTTTTCCATCAATTTTCACTGATATCCCCGATTGCCAATGCAGTTATGATCCCTCTCGTCAGCATCGCTGTGGTGCCCCTGGCGGTGATTTCAGTGATACCACTATTCGATTTTTTACTGGCTCCAGCCCACCTTGCATTAACAGGAGGCATGGCGTTATTGCAAGGGCTTAGTGAGTTAGCCGATACTATTTGGCAACAGCATCAGCCTCCTTTATGGGCTATCGTGGTTGGATTGCTGGGAATCGCCTGGTTCTTTCTACCTGGCGGAAAGCGTTTATTCTTAACGTCGGGTTTTCCTTCGCGATGGTTGGGTATTATCGGTTTACTACCCTTATTTCTAATTTCACCCGCCAAACCAAATCAAGGGGCATTATGGGTAACGGTATTAGATGTGGGGCAGGGATTATCCATTGTGGTTCAAACTGAAAATCATGTGCTACTGTTTGATACTGGGCCGCGTTATGGGGATAGCGATAGTGGTGAACGGATCATTATTCCTTTTATACGCGGTGCAGGGATTCAATATATCGATCAGTTAGTGATCTCCCATGCTGATTCAGATCATAGTGGTGGATTGATATCAATCTTAGCAGGGATACCCGTTAAAACGATTGTGTCGTCAGTAGACTTAGGTCATCCAGTCTTATCTGCTGTTCCGCATCGTCAGTTTTGTCAGGTGGGTGATGCCTGGATATGGGATGGTGTTTTATTTGAATTTCTTTATCCTTTATCATCTGAGTTTAAACAGAGGGTATATCGAAGTAGGCAGAATAATTCGAGCTGTGTATTAAAGATAACTACTGCGGCGGGGTACAGTATACTTATTCCAGCAGATATTGAAAAAGAAGCTGAATTAGATTTATTAAGATACTTTTCTCATCTATTGCCATCAACTGTTTTGATTGCACCGCATCATGGAAGTAAAACTTCTTCTCAGGCTGTTTTCATTGAAAGCGTTAATCCGCAATTAACTATCTTTACAGTGGGTTACCGCAATCATTTAAAGCATCCTAATCAAGCGGTGGTTAAACGTTATCAGGCAATCGGAAGTCAGATGATGCGTAGCGATCACCATGGAGCCATTACACTGCAATTCTCTCAACATGGTTTTGCGGCTAAAAGTTGGCGAGAAAGCAAACGACGTTATTGGTATCAGTGATAGCTACAAGGTATTGAATTATTAGCGCATAGTAAGTAAGGGTTTAATCGCAATGCGCTGCAAAATTTCATGAGCGATTTCTTTAGCTGAGGCATGATTGGTATAGGGTCCTATATGTACTTTATATAAATTCCCTTCTTGCGTGATATTTATGTTTTCTCCAATCGATGCGAGTTCCTGGCGGATTTGTGACAAGTATTTATCTGCATTATGTTTTGAACCAAATGCACCTAATTGTAAAAATATTTGGTTAACTTGGTTAATAGGTGTAGTTTTTATCGGCTGATTCAAACGATTTGAAACAAATTGATCATTTTGAGGAATGATACTTTCTACTTCAACAGGCCCACTCCCATTTGCAAGAATATTAAGTTGGTAGGCTGCGGTATAGGATAGGTCAATAAGTCGATTTGCAAAAAAGGGCCTCGATCATTGATTCGAACAACAATGGATCTACCGTTATTCAGATTTGTAATACGCGCATAGCTGGGGATCGGTAAAGTAGGGTGAGCAGCTGTCATGCCATACATGTCATAAACTTCACCAGAAGCAGTCGGTTTGCCGTGGAAACGGCGGCCATACCAAGACGCGATACCCTGTTGCTTGTAAGGCTCGATACGCTTCATCGGTGTGTAGGTTTGTCCAAAAACCATATAAGACCGCATGTTAGCAGGCCTGATTGTTTCTGGCTGAGGATTTGCGCTGGGGATGGCGTCTAAGTTGGTTGGTGGATTTTCTTCAGGGCCGTCATCAAGATAATAATTCTTGCCTTGTGTTACTGTCGGCGAGTTAGGTGGAACCAGCGATATTTTTTCACCTGAGCGAACGTAAGGAGAAGGACTACTACAACCATGAAGGAGTATGATAACTAAGAAGAAGCTAAGCCAATTAAGGTTGTTATTAAAAAAATCTTTCTTTAAATGCATTTAAAGCGCCTCATGTCTTGACTAACTTAGGGTGGGTTTGGATACTCATGAGGATACCAAATCCCAAGAGCATGGTAACCAATGACGTACCACCGTAGCTAATTAATGGTAGTGGAACACCCACGACCGGTAAGATACCACTGACCATGCCCATATTAACAAATACGTATGTGAAGAAAGTCAGTGTAATCGAACCCGCAACAAGACGCGTAAATTGCGTGGGTGCATTGGCAGTTATATAGATGCAACGTCCGATAATGATGAGATAAAGTAACAGTAATAAGCTATTGCCTATCAACCCAAATTCTTCTGAGAATACAGCAAAAATGAAATCCGTACTTTGCTCAGGCAAGAAGTCAAGTTGAGATTGCGTACCATTCTGCCATCCTTTCCCAGTAATACCACCCGACCCAATCGCGATATTCGATTGAATAATATGATAGCCAGCTCCAAGCGCATCTTGGGATGGGTCTAACATCGTTAGGACACGTTTACGTTGATAATCGCGCATCCCCAATGACCAGAATAAAGGAATTGCCGCCGCCGCAATAACAGCAAGACTTCCCATTACTCGCCAAGATAACCCGGCAAAATAGAGTACGTAAAATCCACTCGCGCTAATTAATATTGCAGTCCCAAGATCAGGTTGGCGAGCAATTAACAATATCGGTAATATTAAAATAAGTGCACCGCCTGCATAATCCCGAAGACGTAGCTTTATTTCTGTTTTTTCAAAATACCAAGCCATCATAAGCGGGACCGCTATTTTTAACAATTCAGAAGGCTGGATGCGAGTAATACCGATATTTAACCAGCGTCGTGCACCATTCTGAACCTCACCAAAGAGTGCTACAGCAATTAATAAGATGATACCGATAAAATATAATGGTAGCGCAAGTCGCATTAATTGTTGGAGTGGGATGTTTGCGATACTCCACATAATAAAAACAGCAATAAGCATATTTACAAATTGGCTACTTACCCGACTGAAGTTACCGCCACTTGCACTGTAGAGCACGATTAGGCCTGTTATCATCAATAAAGAAATAGCACCTAGTAAGAAGCCATCAATGTAGCGCGTGCAGTATTGCCAGAATCGATTAATGCTTTCCATTCGGGAGCGTTAAAGGGTTAGTGGGTTATCTGAGTTATCGAAACGATTGTAATTAACAAATTATGATGAAACGTGAATTAGTCACGGCGATTATTAACGCTATCCGATTGTAGAGGCTCTGGCATTTGCCCTAATAGATAATAATCAAACACTTTCCGGGCAATGGGTGCGGCAGTAGATCCGCCAGAACCGCCATTTTCAACTAAAACCGTTACCACAATTTTGGGCGCTTCAGCAGGAGCATAAGCAATAAACATCGCGTGATCGCGGTGACGCTCATTTATTTTGCTTGCAACATAGCGCTCACCTTGTTTGATATTGATGACCTGAGAGGTGCCTGTTTTTCCAGCAAATGTATAACTGGCATTAGCGCCAGCCCTTGCAGCAGTACCGCCTGGACGTGTTACATCAACCAAAGCATTCCGAACACGCATCAAATTTTCGTTTTTTAAATTAAGAGGGTAAAGTTGTTTGATCATATTTTCGTATAAACGCCCCGTTTTACTGTCATGTATTTGCCTAACAAAATGAGGACGAAAGGCATGACCATTATTTGCAAGAATCATGGTAGCAAATGTTAATTGTAGCGGGGTTGCTAAATTGTATCCTTGCCCAATACCAATTGATATAGTATCACCGGGAAACCAATTTTGTTTGAAGCGTTTCATTTTCCACTCAGGGGAAGGTGATAATCCAACAATTTCACCTGGAATATCAATTTCGGTTTTTTTACCAAATCCAAATTGGCCCATGAAATTATGAATAGCGTTAATGCCGAGGTCATTGGCTAACATATAGTAATAGGTATCACAGGAAACTACGAGTGATTTGTGAAGATTTACTCTACCGTGACCACCAGCCCTCCAATCACGGAATCGATGTTTGCTACCCGGTAAACTAAAAAAACCAGGATCGTTGATAGCATAATCCGGTGATCGCTTGCCTAATTCTAATGCAGCAAGCGCCATAAAAGGTTTATAAGTAGAACCAGGGGGATATACACCCCGTAATGCACGATTATTGAGGGGTTTATCGATCGATTCATTCAACAGCTTCCAATTGATGTGATCAATACCATCAACAAATAAATTGGGATCGAATCCAGGTTTACTGACAAATGCTAAAATTTCGCCAGTGTTGGGATCCATTGCGATGAGAGCCCCACGATATTCTCCAAATGCACGTTCTGCTGCTTGCTGAAGTTTTAAGTCTAGGGAAAGAATTAAATCGCTTCCAGCGATGGGTAATATTCGTGATAACGTTCTGACTGATCTACCAGCAACATCTGTTTCTACTTGTTCAAATCCGGTAATGCCATGTAATTCTTTTTCATAGCTCTGTTCAATACCGATTCTTCCTATATGAGAAGACCCGCGATAATTTTCTAACGCATTATTGCTTTCAAGTAGTTCAAGATCTTTATCACTAATACGCCCGATATAGCCGATGACATGCGAAACTAATTCTGCATGAGGGTAGTGACGAAGTAAGCGCGCATTAATTTCCATACCGGGAAATCGATAACGATTGGCTGCAAAACGTGCAACTTCCACATCGGATAGGTGAGTTCGAATGGGTAGGTTTTTAAATCGAGTATTTTCTTTGCGCAATTTTTCAAAACGCCGGCGATCGACGGGTGTTATTTCAATGAGTTTGGAAAGCTCATCGATTACCAAATCTAAATCGCGTATTTTGTCAGGAACAATTTCTAATACATAGGTGGTTAGATTTTGTGCAAGAATCTCACCATGTCGATCATAAATTAATCCTCTATTGGGGACTAAAGGTAAAATGGTTATGCGGTTTGCTTCAGCTAAGGTGGTAAAATGATCGCTTCGCAGAACCTGCAAATAAAAGAAACGCGAAAATAGAACGAGAAATAATAGCGTAACGAAAATCGCGGCGACAGCAAGTCTTATATGAAAATGACGTAACTCAAGTAAATGGTTACGTAATTCGATGACTTGATTCATAACGCATTAGGATCTATTTCAGGTCTCTGTAATATACCTAATATTAACGCAATGATTGGCCAAATTAGAGCACCTGTTACACTGGAAAGAAAGAAATACCAATCGGAGTGATATGAGCCTGTTATTGTTCCTGAAATGTAGATAATTACTTGAGTAAGCAGCAAAATCCAAAAAATTTGCGGTGCTTGCTGAAAGATGCTAAACAATACCAGGCGCCGATGTAAGATGATTGCGAGAAATGACATAAAACAATAAGCAAGCGCGTGTTGACCTAAGATGCTGCTATTGCATACATCCATGATAATCCCTGAAGTAAAAGCCACACTCATTCCTGCTTGGTGGGGCTGGTTGATATTCCAAAAAAGTAATGTTAGCGCTACAAAATCAGGACGTAATAAAAAGATTATTTCTTGTAATGGGAAAAGATTGACAATGAACGCAATAACTAAGCTTATGAATATAAAGCGACGCTTTGCTTCTAGTGGTAATTCCTTCTCGAGATAATCTTTCGACATGCTATTTGCCTTTAGTCTTACGATTTTGATTCTGTGGTATTACTATTATTCGTTGATTCTGGTTCGGACAAAGGCATCGAAAGGATTAATACATGCCGATTCCTATCGACACCTGCAATGGGTATACAGGTAATTCGGGAAAAATTATAGGATCGATCGTGCTCGATTTTTTCTACTTTTGCAACAGGTAATCCCGGTGGGTAAACTCCTCCAATTCCTGATGTAACTAATAAGTCGTTAACTTGTACGTCTGCATTAATGGATAAATAGCGTAACTCTAATTCATTGTTTTTACCAACGCCGGAAATAATGGAACGTAACCCATTTCGAGCAACTTGGATTGGGACAGCATGATCCTTATCTGTGATTAAGGTTACTTCAGCAGACCATGGAAAAATTTGAGTGACTTGCCCAATGACGCCTAAATCATCAACCACAACTTGACCAGCTTCAATTCCATCTGAAGTGCCTCTATTCAAAATAATTTTCCTTTTGAAAGGATCACGGGGAATATAAAGAATTTCTGCCATAACCGACTTAACCTCAGTTTGTTTGGCAGCATTTAATAATCGCCTTAAGTGTGTATTTTCTTCTTCAAGAATTTGTAATCGTGAAAATTGCTGCTGATAAAGAAAATATTGTTGTCTGAGATAGTTAATTTCTTTCGATAAACGTAAATCTTCAATTAGGGTACCGACTTGATCATAGAGACTAGCAGGCGCTAAAGCAATTCTTTGTAAGGGATAGAGAATGACACTGATTGCTTGCCTCATTTTATGTAAGCTTTCAAATCGTAAATCAACAATCATGAGTAAAATGGATAGCAAGGAAAAAAAGAATAAACGCGCTTGTGGACCGGGGCCCGTCCTGAAAAACTGTGGGACTGATTCCATTAATTGCTCTGCTCTAGACTAAAAAATGTATCTTGCGTTTATTTGATATAAACACTGATTTTACTTAGATTGATGAGACGATATGACGCCATGACTTTATGCATTTACTAGTCACGAGCAAAAATTCCAATAGAGTGGTCAATATTTTCTAGCGCTATGCCTGCTCCCCGAACGACACAAGTCAGCGGATCGTCTGCTATCACGACTGACAACCCAGTTTCTTCCATTAGCAATCGATCGATATCTCTAAGTAGTGCACCTCCTCCCGTCATAACCATTCCCATTTCTGCAATATCAGCGCCTAGCTCGGGTGGTGTGTGCTCTAGAGCAGTTTTGACGGCACTTACGATATTGTTAAGCGGTTCAGTTAAGGCTTCCATGATTTCATTACTGGAAATTGTAAAGCTCCGAGGTATTCCTTCTGCTAAATTACGTCCTTTAACTTCAATATCACGAACTTCAGAGCCAGGGTAAGCAGAACCAATTTGTGTTTTAATTAATTCAGCCGTTGCTTCACCAATCATCATTCCATAGTTGCGCCGAATATAATTGATAATAGCTTCATCAAATTTATCTCCACCTACACGAACGGAATTCGAGTAAACAACGCCACCCAAAGAAATAACTGCAACTTCAGTCGTTCCTCCGCCAATATCGACGACCATTGATCCGGTGGGAGTTTCAACGGGTAACTCAGCTCCAATAGCTGCGGCCATAGGTTCTTCTATGAGTTCGACTTTTCTAGCGCCTGCACCAATTGCAGCTTCCCGGATCGCTCTCCTTTCAACTTGAGTTGAACCGCAGGGAACTGAAATAACAATGCGGGGGTTTGCAGAAAAGCGTCTGGGTGGATTTACTTTACGAATAAATTGCTTGAGCATTTGCTCAGTTACGGTGTAATCAGCAATTACGCCATCTTTCATGGGTCGAATGGCGGTAATGTTTCCGGGAGTTCTTCCTAACATCAGTTTTGCAGCTAAACCGACTTCTTGAATGACTTTTCTACCACTTGAACCGCCTTCTTGCCGAATAGCAACGACAGAGGGTTCATTCAGAACAATACCGCGCCCCCGGACATGAATCAAGGTATTGGCTGTACCTAAATCGACTGCCATATCAGTTGAAAAGTAATTCCCTAAAAAGTTATTGTTCAGGAGGTTAAACATATTGGTGAAATTTCCATTAAAGATGACAGATTTTGATAAATAAATGCTATTGCAGCAATACTAATGTGTGACGTGTAAAATATATGCGTTCATCAGATATGTCATGATACTCTATTACCCATTTTAAGATAAAGCGCCGAATCACAGATGAAAATTTTACTTACTGATGTCTATAGAATTGCGGATTTAGCTCGGATTGAAATCCAAACCGACGAAGCAGAAGCCGTATTAGGACAGTTATCCAATATTTTCAATTTAATCGAACAAATGCAAACAGTAGATACCGCAGCTATCGAACCGATGAGTCATGCACAAGAAATGAAATTGCGCTTACGTCAAGATGTCGTTTCTGAATTTGATCAGCATGAGCTTTTCCAATCGATTGCACCGCAAGTAGAAACAGGGCTCTATTTAGTTCCCAAGGTCATTGAATAATTCATGCTGAGTACTGCTCCGTTATTTTTCTCTTTATTTTAGAAGTGTTATGTTAGGTCAAAGCCTTAAGTATTTATCTGCTCAATTAAACGATAAAAAAATTTCGAGTGTTGAATTAACAACAGAATACCTTAATCGAATTCGATCTCTGAATGCTAAGCTCAATGCATTTATTACAATCAATGAGGCGTTGAGTCTTGAACAAGCGCGAATGGCCGATCAATTAATTGCGGCTGGGAATGCTTCACCATTGACAGGGATTCCGATCGCTCAAAAAGATATTTTTTGTACTAAAGGCTGGTTAACTACATGTGGATCAAAGATGTTAGCTAATTTTACAGCGCCTTATAATGCTACGGTTATTGAACGCTTTAATCAAATTGGTGCTGTTAATATTGGTAAGACTAACATGGATGAATTTGCGATGGGTTCGAGTAATGAGACTTCTTTTTTTGGTCCTGTTAAGAATCCATGGGATATTCATGCTGTTCCAGGAGGGAGTTCAGGGGGGTCTGCTTGTGCTGTTGCGGCAGGAATGGCGCCAGCTGCAACTGGTACGGATACTGGTGGATCAATTAGACAACCCGCCGCATTATGCGGTATTTCAGGTATCAAGCCTACCTATGGACTTGTTTCCCGTTTCGGGATGATTGCTTTTGCTTCAAGCCTTGATCAAGGCGGGCCTATGGCTAAATCAGCTGAAGACTTAGCATTGATGCTAAATGTTATGGTTGGGTTTGATGAGCGTGATTCTACAAGTTTACAGCGAGAGATTGAAGATTACCGCCGTGATTTAGAAAAACCACTTGCTGGATTACGTATTGGTTTGCCCAAAGAATATTTTGATCAAGGTTTAAACGACGAGGTGGCACACGCGGTTACTCAAGCGATTGAAGAATATCAGAAACTTGGTGCGAGTGTTATTGAGGTTTCACTACCAAACGCTGGACTTTCGATTCCTGTTTATTATGTGATCGCGCCGGCTGAAGCATCCAGTAATTTATCGCGGTTTGATGGAGTGCGATATGGCTATCGCGCTAAACAATACGTAAATCTTGATGATATGTATAAGAAAACTCGAACGCAGGGTTTTGGTCAAGAGGTTAAACGTCGAATACTGATTGGGACTTATGTACTTTCACATGGTTATTATGATGCTTACTATATTAAAGCTCAGAAATTGCGACGTTTGATTGCAAATGATTTTACGGATGTTTTTAAACGGTGCGATGTGCTGATGGGTCCAACAACACCTACAGTTGCATTTGATTTAGGAGAGAAAAGTGATGATCCTATTCAAATGTATTTGTCAGATATTTATACTAGTTCTGTGAATTTGGCAGGATTGCCTGGTATGTCCATTCCTATAGGCTTCGGGAAGAAAGGTAGGCCGATTGGATTACAAATTATTGGGAATTATTTTAAGGAAGCTCAAATGTTAAATGTTGCACATCAGTATCAGAAAGTAACTGATTGGCATTTACAAGTTCCAATAAAATAACCTGAGTAATCGATTATTTGTTAAAAAGGTTTATTGTTCATGCAATGGGAAACAGTTATCGGTCTTGAAGTACACGCACAACTTTCCACAAAGGCCAAGATTTTTTCTGGTGCCCCCACTCTTTATGGAGCGGAACCCAATACTCAGGCTTGTGGGATTGATATTGCGCTACCAGGTGTTTTGCCAGTTCTCAATATTGGAGCAGTAGAGCGTGCGATAAAGTTTGGACTTGCAGTCGGAGCAGCAATTAATTCGCCTTCGATTTTTGCAAGAAAAAATTATTTTTACCCTGATTTACCAAAAGGTTATCAAATTAGTCAATATGAAATACCGATTGTGCAAGGTGGTAGCGTAACGATCCAAATTGGCGATAAAGCAAAAATTGTTAGACTCACTCGCGCTCACTTAGAAGAAGATGCTGGAAAATCATTACACGAGGATTTTCATGGGATGAGTGGAATTGATTTAAATCGGGCTGGAACACCCTTGCTTGAAATTGTTTCGGAGCCTGATATGCGAAGTAGTGCTGAAGCAGTAGCTTATGCTAAATCATTGCATGCACTCGTTCAATGGGTGGAAATTTGTGATGGGAATATGCAAGAAGGCTCATTTAGATGTGATGCTAATGTATCAGTAAGGCCCTATGGTACTGACAAATTGGGTACACGTTGTGAAATCAAAAATTTAAATTCCTTTCGCTTTCTTGAGAAAGCTATCGAATATGAAGTAAAGAGACAAATCGAGATCTTAGAAGATGGTGGTAGGATAATACAAGAAACGCGGCTTTATGATGCCAATGAAGATGAAACTCGAACTATGCGCAGTAAAGAAGATGCACATGATTATCGGTATTTCCCAGATCCTGATTTGTTACCGTTAGTAATATCACCGGAATTGATTGAACAAATTAAGCAACAGCTTCCAGAATTACCTGAGGCGAAACGAATTCGATATCAGGGTGATTATGCCCTATCAGATTATGATGCCGCGGTGTTGACTACGAGCAAAGCAGTCTCAGATTATTTTGAAGTTATGGTTCAATCTTTGCCGGATCAGCCCAAACTTTGTGCAAATTGGATTATGGGTGAATTAATTGGCAAGCTTAATAAGGAAAATTCTGAGATATTAAATTGTTCTATTAAACCTGAACAATTGAGTAGATTGCTTCAGAGAATTATTGATGGAACTATTTCAGGCAAAGCGGCAAAAATTGTTTTTGAGAGTATGTGGCAAGGAGAACATGCTGGAGATGTAGACAGGATTATTGCTGCTAAGGGTTTAATACAGGTTTCGAATCAAGGCGAGATAGAGAAACTGATTGATGCTGTTTTAGAAGCGAATCTTCAACAAGTTAATGATTACAAAAATGGTAAAGAAAAAGCTTTCAATTCTTTGGTAGGGCAGGTTATGAAAGCTTCAAAGGGTAAAGCAAATCCTATGCAAGTTAATACAATTTTGAGAGAAAAACTAAAAGGATGATCGAATTAAAATTTAATTTAGCGTTTTATAAAATTGGAGCGAGTACAGACTAAACTAGTACAACTAAGCTATTTTGAAGAGTTGTGATCTTGAAGTGAATACGGACAGATTGATATTTTTTGTGGATAGTTGATGAAAGTTAGCTTAATTTTTTCTAGAATAATAAGCTGAGCGGTGGGTAAGTAGATTAATTTACTCCTTGGTAACTTTTTCTAATCTAATAATAAGAATAATATTAAGAAAAACTAAATGATTCACGATAAAAAAGTCAATATTCTTTTTGTATGCATGGGCAATATCTGTCGATCACCAACAGCAGATGCAGTATTTAAGCAATATGTGCAGGCGGCTGGGCTTGAGAATCTTATATATGTGGACTCTGCGGGCACGCACGCCTATCATACCAACGAACCTCCAGATAAAAGGGCGCAGAATGTGGCAAAAAAAAGAGGTTATAGCATGCATGAGTTGAAAGCGCGGTCGGTAGAAAGTAAAGATTTTGTAAGATTTCATTATATTCTAGCAATGGATAAAGATAACCTTGAGATTCTTAGAGATCGTTGTCCTCCAACGCATCACTATAAACTCGATTTATTTATGAAATATAGTAGTCAGTGGGATACCCTCCAGGAAATTGATGATCCTTACTATGGAGGGAGCTATGGTTTTGAACGCGTTCTAGATTTAGTAGAGGAGTCGAGCCAAGGATTATTAACTCATTTGCTAGACCATGATCTCAAGAATTTAGTTTATGAGAGTAAGTAATTATTTTATTTATTTAACGAGAAGTAATTTTAGAAGGCTACTTTACTACGTTTTTATGCCCCTAGCGTTATATAACACATGATTTTGGTAATTACTATGAAGGACAAAAGAAAGATTCTGTGAATATTGCAGATTCATAGAAACAATAGTTTCATTTGCGCTATTAAGTTGTTTTGCAGATGAAACGAGGTTGAGGATATCTATCCATAGCTGATTGAAGGTAGAATCGTAGCTTATACTCTTATCTGGTTTAGTGCAAAAAACATAAGATTGAAGAAGTTCACATTGTTGCTTATAAAGACTGCTTAAATGATATAGTTGGAAATCTTTTTCGGAAGCAAATTTAAAAATATCATCAACTTTCCCGTTAATTAGAGACTCTTGCTCTTTCTTAAGTGTATCAATAATTAGAAGTATAGCCTTACGTTCTGCCACTAAGATATCAAGTAACTTTCTTTTGTCTTTAGCAATCAAGCGCTGCATTACACTTTTTTGTTGTTCTGAATAAGCTCTTTTACTGTTTCTAATAGACGATCAGCAACCACTTCTGGGTTGATTTTGAAACGTCCTTCAGTCATTGCTTGTTTAATTTCAGCAATTTTGCTGATATTCATCGCTGAGGTATCGCTCAAATTTGAAAAAGTTGGACTTAAATGAACATTTGATTGCTGGTCATCCACTCCTTCAGATTTACTTGAACTGACCTTTTCACTTTGATTTCCTTTGTTTACGGTATTATTATTGGTAGATAACTGATTTACTTTATTTATTTTCAAGATAATCCCCTCGTGAATGCTAGAATCTGAACAATCTTACGTCATTAATGTAATAATCTTGAATCTTTCATTAGTTGATAGATAAACTTTTATCGTATGGTCTAATTGCATAATAAATTCTTTGTCATACATGAGAAATTGAGAAAAGAAGGTAAAAGCTGGCATATATCGGAATTAATTGATCGTTTACATTCAAATCAGTGAGTCTCAACTTGTTGTATGTCAGTAAAGATTATAAAAAAAGTAGTGCCTACTTCAGGTTCGCTAGTAACTTTAAGTTGCAGGTTATTATTGGCGGCCGCAATCTTTACAAGCGATAAACCGATACCACTCGATGATTGATTATGAAGTACCGCTCTTGGAGAATAAAAATATTCATTAAAAATATTGGGTAAGTCCTTTTCTTCAATTCCTATTCCATGGTCAGTTATTGATACGACTGCCGTGTTTTGATTTTTATTGACTATTGAACTGATTTCTACAGATTTTCCTACATGAGAATAGGAAATTGCGTTTGAAACAATATTTTCGATTAATATTTCGATTTGATCTGCAATGCCATGAGCGCGAAAATCTTCTATTGATAATATCAATTCTACCTGCCTTGCATCTGCGACCGGTATGAGTTTCTCTACAGATTTATTAATAATAGATGAAATACTTACATATTCAATTGCTTCAAGATTCCTTCCTGCAGTTTTTAACCTTTCTAAACGAAGTACATCGAGTATAAGTTTCGCCATGCTCGAACCACGCTTATCAATACGATCTAATACATCTGCTATTTCTTGTGGGACTGGGCCACAATAACCGCCATTGATTAAATTGATTTTGCTACGAATCGCATCTAATTGTGCTTTTAGTTGGTGAGTCATTAGCATGGCGTATTGATCTTTAGCAATTTGCGTTTGATGAATTTGCTCATAAGCTTCACGCAGGCGCTGTTCATGTTGTCTTAGAATAATAGCCAGGCGTGAAACAACATACCAAACTGTCAAGAAAAGTGTATTAAGTGCTGTCATCCAAACTAGAATATGGCCTTTATGTAGTTTTTCTCCCGAATAGTGAGCATCAATTAACATGGATTGAGGTACTTGGAAAATCATTCCGCTTTCTATAACCAATAGAATTGAATACATCGCAGAAACAATCGCTGTTACAAACAAGCTTTCTAAAGTTGAGAAGAATATACATGCTAGGGCAATGTGGAGAATATAAAAAAATGGAGCGGGCGTCTCAGTGCTACCAACAAAATGGACGACAACGGATAAGCACAGTAAGTCAATAATAATCTGTACCCAGATATTTATACTGGGCGTGTTATATTTTGAAGGCTGACAGTAATCAAGCGCATATGCGTAGGCGATGTTTGTAATTGTCAAAATGACCGTTATAGCAAGTGGCCAATCTTCTTGATCTTTTATTCCTAATTGGGTAAGCGTATCAGAAGCAACTATGGCAACAATTTGGAATAAAATTAACCCAAGAACGATAGCCCATCTGAAAATAATAAATAATCGAATGTTACTAATTAGGATCCCATCACCTAATTTTTGATAAGTCATCTTTTTTTCAAGTGTAGAACTTAATTCCTCAGTAGGTCGATTCCAAGAAAAATTAGCAGATGTCATAGTAATTGCCTGATTAGGTAAATATTTGGTAACTAGCTAGCTTTACCGAGTCTATCCTGGATGATGGTAAGTAATAGAGATGGTTGGACTGGTTTTTCAAGAATACACACCCATTCTTGCGATTTGTTTTCAAAATAAGGCAAGATCGTGTCCCCTAGAGAAGTCATAAAAATTGCGTGCATTTTAGGAAAGCGATCATGTAGCTGGATATAAGTCGTTAAACCAGCGTCCATTGATTCGACCATTACATCGAGTATAGCTAAATCAGGAATTTTTGCGGCATCGTTAAGTGAGTTGATAAATCACTTGATGTATGATAGCTCTCTACTTGATAACCATGCATTTCTAGAACGCGTTTTACCGTATCCCGAATATCGGGATCATCATCAATATGGGCAATTTTCTTTGTCATATAATAGTTCCTTTATTAAATTCTGATAGAAGTATTAATAGGTTTGATTGCTATCCCACAATAAATTAAAGGGTGAAATATGGCCCATTGACCTTCAGCCTAATAATTAATGTGTAACCGTGGGACCATTAGATCCACGGTTATACCAAAATTGAACCTCACTATATGAATAATAGTTAGGTAACTCATTCCTATTGGAATCATTGCTTTAAAACACTATACCTTGGTTTTTCTTAAGAGCAAGTGATTTCATGAGAATCAACTAGTAATCTTAGCTAACGCAAATTACAATCCAGTATAAGCGTAATATTTTCATAACTATAATCCAGTGATAGTTAAGTTTTTGTAACTTTAACTTATATATATGTACGATTTTTGTAATTTTCTGCAATGAAAAATGGGGTGATTTTTGACTTCAGAGCTTATTGATCCAATTATTGTTGGCTTAACGATACTAGGTTTATTTTTTGCGTTTATCAAAGAATGGGTTAAACCCGATATTGCTGTTGTTGTTGCCGTATCGATTTTGATGATTCTGGGGTTGTTGGATAGCAAGCAGGTGTTAAGCGTCTTTAGTAACAGTGCACCTATTACAGTGGGAGCATTATTCATTATTAGCGCCGCACTCGAGAAAACTGGTTGTGTTGCTAAATTATCTGGGTGGATTGCGAGTATTGCGGGAAGAAATGAAAAAAAATTATTAGCAATGATCATGCTGACAGCGTTAGCTGTATCACCATTTATTAATAATACCCCAGTTGTCATGGTTTTGATGCCTGCGGTAATCGCTGTGGCCGTTAAAATTCAATCATCACCCTCACGATTTTTAATTCCTTTATCTTATGCAACGATACTGGGTGGAATGATGACTTTAATCGGCACATCAACCAATATTCTAGTCGATGGTGTCGCGCGTGATATGGGTTTGGCACCTTTTGGTATGTTTGAAATTACCGTGCCTGCAATTGTAATAGGAATAATTGGCTATCTCTTTATCTTTCTACTCGCCCCAAGATTATTACCATTGCGAGAGACGCTCGCACAGCAATTCATGGGGGCAAGCGATCGCGCTTTTATGACCGAGTTATTTGTACCTGAAAATTCGCGGCTTGCTGGCAAAACGTTGGCTGAAGCTAAATTAAACCAAGTTGGGGTAACGATTCTTAAAATTTTTAGAGCGGATGAAGCAATTACTTCTCCTACAGAAAACACTCGGTTCGAAGTGGGAGATCGATTGATTGTGCATAGTAAAAGTAGCGCCATGATGGATCTGCATTCTTCAGATTGGATAGGTTTACAAAATAATGTTAATCCTGATTTTGAAACACTTAGACGTAAAGATGCGGTTATTATTGAAGCGATTGTAGGTTCTAGTTCACGGTATGTGCAAAGACCGATTCGTGACTTGGATCTGCTCGCACGTTATGGAATCCATTTGATTGCTGTTCATCGTAAGGATGCGAGTATTGGTGATGTTGTTGATGATTTCCAATTACAATTTGGCGATGTTTTATTGGTCGAAGGAACACCTGCACAAATTAAACGTTTTTGTGAAAATGGTGATTTATTTGCATTGACAGAAGGGAAAGTAACCAGTACCCGGCAAAATAAGGCACCGATTGCCCTAGCTACCATGGCAGGTGTCATTCTACTTGCTGCGTTTAAAGTATTACCAATAGAGAGTTTAGCGATTATCGGTGCTGCAATCGTTTTAGTGACAGGTTGTATCCGTTCTGATGAAGCTTATAAGGCAATTGAGTGGCCACTCATCGTAATGATATTTGGTATGTTGGCGATTAGTATTGCGATGCGCGACTCTGGATTAGCAGATATGGCTGCGCGTAGCCTGCTTAGTGTAGGCCAAGGTCTTGATCCCTGGTGGATATTGCTTGCTGTTATCTTCCTTACTTCAATTCTTACTGAAGTACTCAGTAATAATGCTGTAGCAGTTTTGATGACACCAATTGTCATTGGAATGGCCGATCACATGGGGGTAGATGCAAGACCTTTTGTCGTGGGTGTAATGTTTGCTGCAAGTATGAGTTTTGCAACACCCATTGGTTATCAAACGAATACGCTCGTTTATAGCGCAGGGAACTATAAGTTTAGTGATTTTGCACGACTAGGAATCCCGCTCAATATTTTGTTAGGCGCTGGGGCTGCGCTGCTTATACCACTCTTCTGGTCCTTCCATTAATTATTTTCTATTATCCTTGCTTAAAAGCTTCACTTTCGCTGTTATGAATTGAAGGATGTTATCCAATTAACTCACTTTGACTAAACTACCTCGCGAACCCTCTCGATTACATGCTTTGATTTGTATTGTTGGAATCTTTCTCACAATCGCTTTAGGATTACTTATGGCAGGGATTTCAATTCATGTTCTTATTTTTATATGCATAATCTGGGTTAGTATTCACGCTGCTTACCTCAATTACAGCTATACCGATATCCAGCGCATGATGAGTGATAGTATTCATAATGCACTTCCTGCTATTTATATTTTCATTTTGATGGGGATGGTGATCGCTAGTTTTATGTACAGTGGCACTATTGCAAGCCTTATTTTCTATGGCTTGTCCTTATTAACTCCTACAATTTTCTTACCAATAGGCTTAATACTGTGTTGTTTGATGTCAGTTGCGACGGGAACGTCATGGGGAACTGTTGGAACGGTAGGTGTTGTTTTAATAGGAATAGCTGATGCGATCCATATACCAATTCTTCTTGCCGCTGGAATGATCGTATCAGGTGCTACATTTGGTGATAAGTTATCACCATTATCGGATACGACCAACCTTGCTGCAATGACAGCAGGAGTCGGGCTTTATCAGCATATTCATGCGATGTTGTATACAACGCTACCTAGCTTCATCTTGGCACTTTGTCTATTTAGTGTGATTGGATGGCAATTGAATGGATCTGAAATGCCAATCGAACAAATTTCAGCAATTCAAACTGCCTTGGCAAGCTTATTTTACCTTAATTTATGGATTACTTTATTACCGCTAGCTTGTATGCTGGTTCTTAGCCTTCTTCGTTTTTCACCTACAATTTGTATGACTTGTAGTATTGTGATTGCGGTTATTATTTCGATTCTGTATCAGGATAAACCGATCGTTGAAGTATTAAATATTCTTTGGCTAAATACGCCTGCTAATACAGGAATAGAAAGCATCGATGCCTTATTAGGCCGAGGGGGTATTTATAGTATGGCGTGGACATTGATATTATCGCTGATGGCACTCGCATTAGGCGGTATTCTTTACCAAGCCAAATTCTTGACGGTATTAATCAATAGTTTTATTAGCAAAATTAGACGGGTTGGTAGCTTAGTTGCTACGACAATCACAGCCGGATTGGTTAGTAATTTAGGGATGGGCGAGGCTTATATTTCGATTATTCTAAATTGCCAATTATTTAAAGCGCTTTACACAAAACTAGAGTTAAACCATGCCATTCTCTCGCGCTCTGTTGAAGAAGGCACTACCGTGACAACCCCTTTAATTCCGTGGACCACAGCAGGTGCTTTTTATGCGGTGACACTCGGTATCGCAGTGCTGGATTATGCACCTTATGCTTTCTTTAACTTACTGAATCCTATTGTTTCGGTTTTGATGGCGATTGCTGGAATAGGACTGCTTAAGGGGCGGCGTTGACGCTTGATAATGTGAATGCTATATTGATTTTAGCTGCCCAAGAGCGCAATAAGAGATATCGTTGAGAAAAATACACTAGAACAATAATAAGTCAGAGAGGAAACCTATGGATAAGACAAATCGCGTTTTTATTAGCTTTGCACTTAGAGATACTGAACTTAGAGATAAATTGATTGAACAATTAAAGCAAACACATCCGGAGCTGAATATTGTTTTTATGTCTGAAAAGAAGTCGTGGGAAAATTCATGGAAGGCAGAATGTCAAGGGCAAGTAGATGGCTGCGACGGTGCCATCGGCATTATCACAAAAAATATAAGTCGTGCTGATGGGCAATTGTGGGAGCTTCGTTGCGTGCTTGAGGCGCAAATGAAATTATTATTAATAGGTGATGATGAAGTTTGCGAAATGTCAGCTAAGAAATTACCAGAGCTCATAAGAGATGAAGATATCTTACCTTGGGGTAGTTCTAGTATTTCTTCATTCTTGAATCGACTAAAGTAAAACAAGAGAGCGGTAGCTAAACATAGGCTTTTAATTTTTCTCAAGCGCCGCCAAGATATTAGATCGAGGCGTGCCAATGTTCATACGCATAAAACCGCTCCCTTCATCGCCAAATAAAATACCTGGACTAAGGCCAACACCAGCCTGATGAACAAAAAAGCGTTTGAGTTCAGAATCCGTCATACTCATCCGACGGCAATCAAGCCACAATAGATAAGTTCCTTCTGGTTTAACCAGTTGTATATCGGGTAAGTATTTAGTTAGATAATCATCAACTTGATCGCGCGTGCAGCTCAAGTAACTGGTCAGCTCATCTAGCCAACCAGCTCCTTTTTGATAAGCTGTTTCAAATGCTACGATATTAAAGGGGTTTACTGGATTGATATGTAACTGATCAAAAAAATTGAGGATTGCCTCACGAAATTTTACATCGGAAACGATCAGTGCCGCAAGATTAAGCCCTGGTATATTAAACGTTTTACTCGGTGCTATGGCAGTTATGATATTCGCTGTCTCATCTGTCAAGTGTGCAAGCGGAATATGTTGGTAATCTGGATAGGTTAGATCAGCATGGATTTCGTCGGAGATGATAATCCAGTTCTTTTTCTGAGCGATTTTAATTAATTGTTCTAAATCAAATCGGGACCACACCCGACCTACAGGGTTGTGGGGAGAACAAAATAATAATATCCGCGAGTTGTTTTCTAATGCTTCTAGACGATCGAAATCGATTTCATAGCGATGATTGCGATAATGCAAAGGGCACAAACTTAGCGGTCGATTCGATTTAGTAACTGCCGAAAAAAAAGGGAAGTAAACAGGTGGAAGAATAATCGTTGATTCATGCGTTTGAGAAAGCGCTAGGATTGCAGCAGTAAGCGATGGAACCACGCCAGGACAGAGAATAATCCATTCTTGTTTAATTGACCAATCATAACGTTGCTTAACCCAGTTGATTAAAGCCTCGTATAAACTATCTGGCGCAAACGTATAACCATAGATGGGGTGTGTGGCTCTGCTGATAAGCGCTTCAGTCACTTCACAAGGAACAGCAAAATCCATATCAGCCACCCACAGTGGGATAACGTGGCTATTTCCAAATACTGCTAAACGTTTGTCAAACTTTGTACAGTTTGTTCCAATTCTAGGAATAATTTCATCGAAATTAATACTCAAGCCATTTTTTCCCAGATAGTGATTTCAGATAACGTATGTTGAAACTTCCGTCTCGTTTCACGAATCACAAAAGGAACTTCTTGGGGACCCTGAATCAGCCTGAAATGGTCACCGAGAATCATTTTTAATCCATCTAGCGTAGTAAAACTTTCACCGTCTCGCTTATATCCACCAATCCAAGCCTCTCGTTTGGTATGCTCTTCTAACCAAGTGTAAGGTGATGCGATAAGAAGTAATCCCCCTAAATTGATGCGCTCATGAACATTTGCAAGGAATTTGGTTGGGTCATACAAGCGATCAATCAAATTTGCAGCAAGTATCAGATCATATCCGGTGAGGATGGATTTGAGATTGCAAGCGTCTCCCTGAAAAAATTCAACTTTGTTCTTTACGTTTTCAAGCCCTAAGCCAGCGAGCGATCTCTCTTTATAAAAAACTAAATCACCTTCATCTGTGAGGGTATAGCGCAGTAGCTCTTGCTGAATTAATTGGACTCCTTGATTGATAAAGCGAGCTGAAAAATCAACACCCGTAACGTGATCGAAGTGTTTTGCTAGTTCAAACGTTGCGCGCCCCGAAGCACAACCTAAATCAAGCGCCTTGTGAGCAGGTCGATTTCCCATAGCGATAATGGCCATTTTGGCCAATGTGGCTGGGAAATTCGGCACATCAAAATAGTTATCTCCATAATGAAATTCAGCATACTCAGACATTAACTTATCTGTTTCATAGTAAGAATTTTGCATCAGGGCAGGTGTTTCAGTAACAACATAGCGAAATCCAGCATGCTGAAAGAAATGTCGACGGAACGCGTAACGTGATGATTTTAATGACTCATTACCACACGAAATCCATGAGCCACCTTTGATGAGATTGTGTCGATCATCAAAAGTAGGGGTCGTAAAATCATCATAGTGAGGATGAACTTCAAATCCTGTAAAAGGATAAGTAGGCGTTTCTGTCCATTGCCATACATTACCAACGATATCAAAGAAATCACCATGCTTGAATTCATTGACCGGACAGCTTGAAGCATGATAATCAAGATGAATATTGCCTGATGCAAGCTGGGCGGTGGGTATATCTGACAAATTTGAGCTATCGTATAGTCGATACCATTCATCTTCAGTAGGTAGGCGAACCGGTAATTTGTCACGCGTTGATTTCCAATTGCAGAACGCTTTGGCTTCATGATAATTTACTTCTACTGGCCAATCCCATGGTATTGGGATGATTTCTGTCATGAGGCGGAGATGCCAATGGTTATCTAGCTTTATCCAGAAAGTTGGATGCTGTGCTTGTGAATGCCGAAGCCAGCCGAGGCCTTCTTGTTCCCAATACTGATCAGTAGTGTAGCCATTAGCTTCTACAAAGCTCAAGAATTCCTTATTACTGACTAAGTAACGGCTAGCCTGGAAAGTTGGGATTTCAGTATGGTGTGAACCATACTCATTATCCCAACCATAGGTGGTATCAGCTATACTTTTACCGATTTGCACCGATCCAGCTGGCACTGTTATCAATTGATTTTCTGGAGCGATTCCTGTTTTCCGACAAGGCTCCCATTGGGGGTGCGGTTTAACATATTTTAAAGCATGCTGACGAATCAGCACTGAAGATGTTTCAAGGTGAATACGCTCATGTTCGATACCCATGATGATGCTCCACCAAGGACTATTCCACCCAATTGGTAATGTAATTGGTAGCTCCGTTATCAGCCGATCGATAGTTTCCCGCATTATGCTGCGATAGTGACGTACTTCATCAACCTTCGGCCAATCATAATGGGTCGTATCTAGATCGTCCCAGCTCATTTCATCGACACCCACCGCAAACATCGATTCTAACCTGGGATTGATTCGATGAGTGATAACTCGGGCTAGAATTAGCTTATTCGTAAAAAAAGTAGCTGTATGTCCCAAATAAAATATAAGCGGATGGCGCAGCGTGATAGGCTTAATGTAATAAGCTTCGTCGCTTACCAAAGTTTCAAAAAGTAGCTCGTACCGATCGAGAGTCGTATGAAAGTAACGACGTATCTCATCGCGTTTCGCTTCGGGGTCGTCGCCATCGAGAATAGGTGTTCTCTGAAAAAAAGTGGTATCCATAGAAATAATCAACTTAACTTTCGCTTTTCTTAATTTGTTATTATACCTTTTAAGGAATTTTGAAGAATATTAACTTGGTGGGGTACTTAGTAGAGGCTCTTAGATCAAGTTGACTAATGAATAGGCGCTTGGTTCCCTTCGATGACTATTAAGAGAACACGATATTTGATTCGGCTAAATCCCTAATCGTAATATAGTATACTTTCCGTTTGCGGGGTTAATCACAGAATCATTCGAGCTATTCTGATTGTTCACATTACTTTTTTTATCGCAACGACTCACTTTTATTTTTCTTACTTAAAAAAGTTTTGAATTTTTTTATTCATGAGCTTATTATCTTCTTCCCAAACCGTTTGATTATTTATCAATTTAAATGCATTTTTCCAAAGCGCTCAATAAAAGAAATATTGAAATACAATCAATCAAAAAAAATATTTTTTTGATTGGAATGATGGGGGCGGGGAAAACTACGATTGGTAAATCGCTAGCAAACTACTTAAATAAAATTTTTGTGGACTCGGATCATGAAATTCAGTTAAGAACTGGGGTAAAGATTCCATTAATTTTTGAAATTGAAGGAGAAGCCGGATTCCGTAAACGTGAAACGGAGGCACTGCGAGACCTCGTTAAGCTCGAGAACATTATTTTGGCAACTGGTGGTGGTGTAATTCTTAACGAAGAAAATCGTAGGCTATTAAAACAAAATGGAATTGTGATTTATTTATGTGCATCTGTTGATGAATTATTGCGAAGAACTCGTACAGATAAGAATAGGCCATTATTGCAAACTGAAGATCAGCATGCGCGACTCACTGAATTGTTAGAACATCGTGATTTTCTCTATCGGAATACAGCAGATATTATTATTGATAGTGGGAAACAAGGTGTCAGATCGCTTGTTTATAAACTGATTCGAAAGCTGCGGATGTACGATGTAAAACAACAACACGCTGCACATTTGGAGCATGCAAACGAAAGAACATAACAGTATTAAAATAACAACACATTGTACGAAATTCATGGCAAACATCGAAACGATCAAAGTTCAACTCATATCACCGCAGTCCGATCGATCTTACCCAATCTATATCGGAAGTGGGTTATTGGAGCAAGTCGAGTATATTTTGCCCTACCTTAAGCAAAAACGTGTTGCAATTGTAACTAATGAAACCGTTGCTCCCCTTTATTTGAAAAAAATTAAAAATGCTTTCGAGCATCATCAAATTAGTACTGTAGCAATCATTCTACCGGATGGAGAAAATTACAAAGACTGGGAAACGCTCAATATAATTTTTGATGCATTACTGAAGCAAAATTGTGAACGTAAAACAACATTGATCGCTTTGGGTGGTGGCGTAATCGGCGACCTAACTGGGTTTGCTGCGGCTACTTATTTGCGGGGGATACCCTTTGTTCAAATCCCAACGACCTTATTAGCCCAAGTAGATTCATCAGTAGGGGGTAAAACAGGAATCAATCACCCATTAGGTAAAAATATGATTGGTGCATTTTATCAACCATTACTGGTGCTAGCGGATAGTTCGACATTGTTTACCCTACCAGATCGAGAGTTTCGATCTGGTCTTGCTGAAGTTGTTAAATACGGATTAATTCGTGATGTCGGATTTTTTAATTGGCTCGAAGCAAATATGGATAAGCTGATTACACGGGATTTAACCACGCTGAACACAGCAATTTGTCGCAGCTGTGAAATTAAAGCTGAGATCGTGGCAGCAGATGAACATGAAAATGGTGTTCGTTCATTGTTAAATTTAGGACATACCTTTGGTCATGCGATTGAGAATGCAATGGGCTATGGACAATGGTTACATGGTGAGGCCGTTGCGGCTGGAACAATCGTCGCGGCTGAATTATCTAAACGCATGAATCTAATCAATGAAATGGATCTCGTGCGTATTCGGTATTTATTTAAATTTGCAAATCTGCCCGTTTCTTTGCCTGCGATTTCTCCAAATCGCTATTTTGATTTGATGAAATTAGATAAAAAAGTAGAAGGTGGAAAAATGCGCTTTATATTGCTTAACCGGATTGGTCAAGCAGCGATCTTCGATAATATTCCGGAATCCCTTGTGATTGAGACGATGTTAGCTTGTGGGGCAAATGACTGAATTAGCGCCTTATGCCATATCTTGCCAACATTCACGAGGACGTTTATTTAAGGAAGATCCTCCTGTAGGACGTAGTGAGTTTCAGCGTGATCGTGATCGGATTATTCATTCAACCGCGTTTCGTCGGCTGGAATATAAAACACAAGTATTTGTTAATCATGAAGGTGATTTATTTCGTACGAGGCTTACTCACAGCTTAGAAGTCGCTCAAATTGGGCGCTCTATTGCACGCAATTTGCAGTTAAACGAGGACTTAGTCGAAGCCATTGCTTTAGCTCATGATTTAGGGCACACCCCATTTGGTCATGCAGGGCAGGAAGCACTTAATCGTTGTATGCAAGAATATGGGGGATTTGAGCATAATCTTCAATCACTCAGGGTCGTTGATTTATTAGAAGAACGCTATGCTACTTTTAATGGATTAAACCTTTGTTTTGAGACTCGAGAAGGGGTTTTAAAGCATGCATCACTCAAGAATGCACGAAAGCTGGGTGAGGTAGGGAAACGTTTTATATTAAAACAAAGACCTTCGCTTGAAGCGCAACTTACAAATCTCGCTGATGAAATTGCATATAACAATCATGATGTCGATGACGGTTTGCGTTCTGGCTTGATTACGCTAGCGCAACTGCAGGGAATCGATATCTTTGCTCGGCATTTGTATGAAGTTCAAAAGAAATATCCAGAAATATCAGGTAGGCGACTAATCCATGAAACAGTGCGTAGTATGATCAATAGCCTAGTGACTGATTTAACGTTGCAGAGTAAACAAAACATTGCAGCAATCAAACCAGCAAACCCTGAAGCGGTGCGAGCTGCGCTCCCATTAATTGAATTTAGTGGAAAAATAAGTAAGGAACAGCAGGCACTAAAATCTTTCTTAAGAGAAAATCTTTATAAGCATTTTCAAGTGATGCGGATGAGTAATAAATCACAGCATACGATCACTCGACTTTTTGATGCTTTTAGTGCTGATGTTCGACTTTTACCTAACGAATATCAGCAAAAATTTTCTAACTATGGCCATCAAGCTATTGCTGATTATATTGCAGGTATGACTGATCGTTTTGCCATTAAGGAATATCAACGAATTTTTGCGATTAGCGAAAATTAAGATTAATAGAGAAGAGAGATAGTAAGGAGAAAATGAATGATTAGCGTCGTAAAGCTAGCCAAGGTGTTGTTATTAACAGTTCTAGTGCTTTCTTTAGAATTAAATCCTGTGTGGTCATCCAATATTGAAAGTGACGAGTTAGTAAATTGGGCGGCACGTGGTAACTTTAGTCGCATCAAAACGTTATTTGCAGAAGCAGAACACCAACTTGAATTAGAAGCTATGCAACGAGCTTATCTGGTTGCGGCAAAAAATGGGCACGATAAAATTGTGCAGTTCTTTTTAGATCATGGGGTAAGTGTCCAGGTCAGGGATGAAAGAGGCTACACCGCATTAATGTATGCTGCAGAAGATGATCGTGAGCAAGTAGTACGTGTGCTACTGGAAGCAAAAGCAGATATTAGTGCAGAAAATGGAGATGGTATGACCCCGTTACTACTTGCCTCGTATAAAAATCGAATAGAAATCTTACGAATCTTAATCAATGCCGGGGCAAATGTGAATGCGACATCCAACAAAGGTTTAACCGCTGTCATGTTAGCTGCTCAGAATGGTTTCCAAATTATCCTTCAGCAATTAATTAAAGCCAACGCTGATATCAATAGTAGGGCTGAAAATGGTGTTACAGCTTTGATACTCGCAGCCCAAAATGGCCATCAAGGGACCACGCGAACATTAATTGCTAGTGGGGCGGATATTAATGCTGAGGCAGAAAACGGTGCGACAGCATTATTACTGGCAAAGAGATATAATCATAAAGGCGTCATCGATTTGCTCGTGCAAGCAGGTGCTCGGTAATTTGAAGAAGCGAGCATTGAAGAGTTTTCAGTTTGTAGAACTGATATTTCTATAGTAGAACTTGGACTTTATTAACTTTTTGGACAATAGGTATAGGTCAATTGTGAACATTTATTCTAAATTTTTTATTTATAGCTTGGTTAGTACTTTATTTATTGTGCTACTCACCAGTTGTAGTGATGAGTCGGCGACCAATAAAAGTGGCACTGGCAGCGCTTCGATGAAATTAATGGATGAGGTAACGAGTATTACTGAATTGCCATCCGTACTCCAAGAAAGCTTATCATCTGAAGAAAAAGCAGACCTTCTCAAAAAAATATCACCGCTAAGTGATAGTACATTATCGCCGGATGAACAGTTCCAAAAATTACGTGAAGATGCCAGTGCAGGTAATGCGGAAGCACAAAACAGTCTAGGAACACTCTTTTATACGGGGCATGCGATCTCGAGAGACGCATCAGGAAAAATTCTTGATTATGATTTAGAATCAGCTGCTGCATGGTTTTATCGAGCAGCGGAGCAAGGACATGCTGCAGCCCAATTTAACTTGGGGTTAATGTATGCAGAAGGCCAGAGTGTCCCAAAAGACCCTGCTAAAGCCGTAGAATGGTTTACTAAGGCCGCTGAGCAAGGAAATGTCGATGCGCAAAATAATTTAGGTGTTATGTATTTTGTTGGTGAAGGGATTACGAGAGATGTTGAAAAAGCTAAGCACTGGTTTGAGAAGGCAGCTGCACAAGGTAATGAAGAAGCCAAAGGAAATCTCGAAGCATTACAAAATTTAGGAAGTTAATTATCAAACTGACTATAGATATCCATTTTTTTAATAGTAATCGATTACCGCGTGGCCATGCTGGTTGTTTCTTTGTCAATTGCAACGAATGTTGCTATGACATGGTCTCTGGGTGAATGGATTAATTAGCGACTGCGTTAAAAATTAACTCCATCCATAGGGCGAGAGGCGTATCCATGGTTTCTGTCGGTGAACAAATTGCTAACAAGAAAAATTGCTCAATCCAACATCAAAAAGGATGAAATCGGGGTCAACCGATTTGATCGCCCAACGAGATTTTATTGTTGTTCAATAAGTGAAAAATAATTGAAACGAAACTTACCTTGACGAGTTTCGTTACCCTGACTACCATTAAGGCAGGAGAGCAGTCTTATTGTTTGTCTGTTCTCTGTGAATTTTATACTTACATTTTAAGGATTAATTATGTCACAGTTTAAAAAAATATTAATATGTAGCCTCGTTTCAGTTTTTGTTTCAGGGTTGGCGGTTGGTCAGGTTCTTGCAGGTCAACATGATGGGCACCATGGTCATCATAAGACTTATGCTCATTTTAATAAAGATGGGGAATTATTAACACCTAAAAATTATCGTGAATGGATTTTTGTCGGTTCTCCTGTCACACCTAAGGATATGAATGATGGTAATCCAGCATTTCCTGAATTCCATAATGTCTATATCGATCCAGCAAGTTGGGCTCATTGGAAACAAACTGGAACCTTCCGAGACGGTACGATTATCGTTAAAGAAATGGTGAGTGTTGGTACCAAAGAATCTTCTAGTGGAAATGGCTATTTCCAAGGTGAATTCTTAGGGATTGCTGCGACAGTAAAAGATTCTAAACGTTTTGCAAATAGCCCTAATAACTGGGCTTATTTTGGTTTTGCGAGCTATGAAAGTGCAAGTGCTGCAGCTCAGCCAGATGAGGCATGTGCTGCATGCCATAAAGCCAATGCAGCTGAAGATAATGTGTTTACGCAGCACTACCCTGTTTTACGTGCAGGGAAAGCTAAGAAGTAATTTAATTGTTATTTTGTGGAACCCATCAAAATAAGGGTTTCATGGTAAAACTAGCCATTGCTAAAGGGCAATTCTTTTTAAAATTACAAAAAAGAATTGCCCTTCGCTTATTTGATATAAATAATTGTGTCTTTGAATTAGAGTTTATTACAAAATGAGTACTCATCAATCATCAACTGAAAAATTATAGCGCCGGAATTGGAAGCAATTGGTTGGTTAAGTTCTGCTGAACCTATAGCACTCGCTTCATTGAGAGGAAAAGTTGTATTGATACATGCTTTTCAAATGCTTTGTCCAGGGTGTGTTCAGCATGGTATTCCTCAGACCAAGAAAATCTTTGAGGAGTTTGATCCCAGTAAAGTGGCTGTGATTGGGTTACATACCGTGTTTGAGCACCATGCCGTAATGGGGCGAGATGCATTGGAAGTGTTTGCTTATGAGTATCGTTTAAATTTTCCAATTGGAATTGATAAACCCAATGAACATCATGTTATCCCTCACACCATGATGACATATCAAATGCAAGGTACACCGACAACGATTCTGATCGATAAAACAGGCCATTTACGAATGCATAAATTTGGCCATGTTACTGATTTTGTGCTTGGTTACTCAATTGGCACTTTATTAGCTGAAGAAACGGATGATGAAGCTAAACTTACGTCATCGAGTCAGCAAGAAGGTCGAAAGAATTTACAATCTAATACATGTGGTCCTGATGAGTGCGCAGTATGATGATAAATCCTAGAAACCTGATGGTATCTGGTTTCTAGGATTGAAAAAAACAAGAATCTTATTGTATTGCTACAATTTTGTTTCTTAGTTCTTTTAATTATTCAATAACATTTAAAGAACCAGGTAAGTGAATGTTTTTAGGATGTAGTTGGCACCAAATCGTGAAAGCACCTGCTTTATCGGCTACAAACGAAATTGTTTTGGTTTCGCCTGCTTTAATGACTTCCTGAATTCCATAACCGTCAATGGTAAAACCTTCGCTAATTGGAGATTTGTTTTCTACGGTAATTTTGACCGATGTGCCTTTGTGTACAGTTAATGTTTTAGGCTCATTCAGCACATTGAAGGCACGGATATTTTTAACAGTAACTCCTTCAATATTGAGTTCTGGAATAGTCGTATCATAGCCATTGATAACAACGGTGAAGCTTTGTTCAACCTGCTTGTACATTGGATGCAACGGTTAATCCTAATACGATACTAGCGCATAATGCTTTAAATAGTTTTTCATATACCCTCCATAAAAAAAATTTTAAATAGCTAATTTAAGTTTGTTACTTACTCTTCTCAATGAATCGTATCTAATACCTATTAAGATAAATGAAAATAGCAATTAATCTCAATAAATATTAGGTCAAGAATGTATATATCAAGATTTTATTTATAGTTGTATTTCTCTATAGAGTTTCCCAAAGCTGGAATAACTAGGTTTGTTATATGAGTCATCATGCAACCGTGCCATTTAATGTTCATACTTTATTAAGTGTTTCTGAGCTTAACAGCTATGCGAGAGCATTATTGGAATTGTCGTTTCCTTTACTGTGGATCCGAGGTGAAGTTTCTAATTTAAAACAATATCCATCAGGGCATTGGTATTTTTTACTGAAAGATAATGATGCTCAAGTCCGTTGCGTCATGTTTCGTCATAAAATCAATGTTTAGACTGGCCACTTAGAGATGGCATGCAAATTGAGGCTCAAGCACTTGTAACCTTGTATGAAGCAAGAGGTGAATTTCAGCTTACAGTAGAACATATTCGCCAAGCTGGCTTGGGAAATCTATACGAAGCTTTCGAAAAGCTAAAATCTAAATTACAAGCTGCGGGTATCTTTGATGCCATTCATAAAAAAAACTTCCCGGAGTTTCCTAAGCAGATTGGGATTATTACATCGCTAAATACCGCTGCATTGCATGATATTCTTTCTACATTACGTAGTCGAATGCCATCCTTACCGATCATTATTTACCCGACTCCAGTACAAGGTAAGGATGCAGCGAAATCAATCGCGATTGCAATCGAATTAGCAGGTAGACGGGCAGAATGCGATGTGCTTTTGCTTTGTCGGGGAGGAGGCTCAATTGAAGATCTTTGGGCTTTTAATGAAGAGATCGTGGCTTATGCCATTTTTCATAGCAAAATTCCCATTGTAACGGGTATCGGGCACGAAACTGATTTTACTATTGCTGATTTTGCTGCAGATAAGCGTGCCCCAACACCGACAGGAGCAGCACAAATTGTTTCTCCTGATGCTCGGGAGATAGCAAAGCATTTAAATCATTTACGCCATCGAATGATGCGTGCTTATAAGCAAGGGATAGAACGTCGCATGCAATCATTGGATTTATTATGTCATCGTTTAATTGATCCCCGGGAATCATTCAAATATCAAGTAAAACACTTACAACATTTGCGTGAAAAATTGGTATTGTGCTGGGGTAGAAAAATTGAAAAAATTAATTCTGAAAATAGATATTTACATCAGAGATTCTTTAGAAATATATTTAACTTTCATCATATATTTAACCAGCAGCTTGAGAAAGCCTCAAAATTGCGTAAAGCAATGAATTATTATCTAGAACGTCATGAGACGAAGTTAGTTCAATATCACACTCAACTTGCTCATCTTAATCCCCAATCGGTATTGCAGCGAGGTTATAGCATCACTTTTAATGCTGAAGGTAAAATTTTACGTGATAGTCAACAGGTTGACCTTAATGAGTCAATTCAAATTGTTTTGGCTGATGGTTGGATAAAAGCTAAGATTAGTGATATCGGCCAGTAGATTCAATAGACATTTCAGCTAGGGTAGTGCAGACTGACAAACTTTATAATCGCTCGTTTATTTTAGAATTTATTGGAATCATGATGTCACGTTTATTCATTGTTTTGGGAGCAATCAATACTTTTCTTTGTGTCCTATTAGGCGCGATTGGTGCTCATGTACTTAAGCATAAATTTTCTAGCGAATTGCTCAATACATTCCAAACTGGTTTGCAATATCACTTTTATCATGCACTGGCCCTGATTTTAATTGGTATCTTGTTATTTCATTTGCCCCAATCAAAATTTGTAAAACTATCAGGTTGGGTGATGTTTACCGGCATATTGTTTTTCTCAGGTACGCTTTACGTTGTTAGCTTTACCGAAATGCGAGCATTAGGTATGGTTGCGCCGATTGGCGGTTTATCATTAATGAGTGCCTGGTTAATTCTTGCTTATGGTATTTGGTCTGAGAAATGAAATGGAAGCAACGTTGGCGATATAAGCTATTGATTTTAAGATGGAAGATTTAGTTTTCTTTGCTACGTGTCCGCGTGGTCTAGAGTCAACACTTGCTACTGAATTAGCACAATTACGTGCAACATCCATCGAAGTAGTTCAAGGTGGCGTTATTTTTCAGGGGGGGTGGCAAACTTGTTATCAAGCTAATCTGGAAAGTCGTATTGCTAGCCGTATTCTCTGGAGGATCGCTCAACAAGATTACCGTAGTGAAGCGGATATTTATCAAATTGCGTTTCAATTGCCTTGGCATACGTGGTTTTCTCCTAAATTAACGATTCGTGTTAAGGTCAGTGCCATAAAATGCGCTTTGCGCAGCCTTGATTTTGTTACGCTCAAAATAAAAGATGCGGTTTGTGACAAGTTTAGGAAAGCAAAAAATACCCGTCCAGACGTTGATACTGCTAACCCTGCGATTCGAATTCATGGCTTTCTTGATCGGCAGCAATTTACACTTTATTTGGATACTTCTGGTGAGACATTATTTAAACGCAATTTGAGAAAGAGTGCTGGGGATGCACCGATAAGAGAAAATTTGGCTGCCGGTATCCTTGCGCTAGCAGGTTGGAAACCCAATATTCCCTTATTTGATCCGATGTGTGGTAGTGGTACTTTTCTCATGGAGGCGGCACAAATCAGTTGTCGTATCGCACCTGGTATTAATCGACACTTTGCATTTGAACAATTTTCACTTTTTGATTCTCCATTATGGAAACAATTAAGAGAAGCTGCACTGGCTCAGCGGCTATCTTCTTGTACATCTCAGCTTATTTTTGGCAGTGATTTATCCGGATATGCATTAGACGATGCACGTGAGAATTTGATTTCCAATCAGTTAGCTGAAATAGTTCAACTTAAACAGGCCAATATCCTCGAAGTTAATCCACCCCACCAGCCCGGTGGTATCATTGTCATGAACCCTCCTTATGGTGTGCGCATGAGTGAACAACAGTTACTTGCTGATTTTTATCCTAAATTAGGAGATCGGCTTAAAAAGAAATTTAGCGGATGGTGTGTTTATATTTTGACTGCAGATTCATCGTTACCTAAATTAATTCGACTGAATCCTTCGCGTCGAATCCCTCTATTTAATGGCGCATTAGAATGCCGCTTACTCGAATACCGAATGATAGAGGGGAGTATGCGTAAAGGAGACTCCCGATCTTCAAATTCTACTCCGGCTGAATTAACTACCGTTTCCCCTAATCGATAATTATCATGATCTAATATGCGTTATATTTTTCTGATGATTTTTCTGAGTTGCACTGGATTGATTGGCTACGCAGTTTATTTGCAATTATTTGAAAATTTACTTCCTTGCCCATTGTGTGTAGCGCAACGAATTGTTTATTGGATAATTGGAATAACAGCGTTGGTAGCTTATTTAAATCAAGCCAGTTCAAGTCTTCTAAAAATTTATCGCGGCTTGATAGTTTTATTTTCAATAACAGGCGCAGTTATTGCCGCTCGGCATGCTTGGTTAATTCGTTTTCCTGAATCATTTGAATGTGGAATTAGTCCTGAGGAAGCTTTTTTAAATGCGTTACCGCTTGCACAATGGTGGCCTATGATGTTTGAAGCTAATGGTGACTGCGCAGATACGAGTTGGAAATTTATACTTCTGACGATTCCCGACTGGTCATTAATCGCTTTTATTTTCATTGGCGTTGCTACTCTGCTTTCAGGACTAAAAAGTAAATAGCGTGTTATTTTAATGAGTTGAAGATAAATAAAACTTATGTCACCATTACGCTACGCGTTGTATCATCGCTGGATTATTTTTAATTAGTTATTGAAATTTGTTTTATTTCTATTTCTTGGAGATCAAACTCTGGAGTGGGGATATTACTTGTGGTAAAAGTTCTATAAGCTCCTTCTGGAGCCGATATGTACACAATCAATCATAATAAAACAATAGAGATTGTTAATTTTTTACTAGAACGTTACTGCTCGTTGGGTTATCCAGTAGATATTGGTGAAACGACCAAAGTTCTAAGTCTTAGCAAAAATGATGTACTTATTTCAGGTGTTTGTATAGATAAAGCAACTGATGGCAAGATTTTTCCCTACACAGTAATGGATAGTCTTTTAGAAGAATTAATGCGTGGAGAATCTTGTTGTTCAGTTGGACGATTTGTTGGAAATAGTAAAATGACATTGAAAGATATTATTTTTTTTTGGTCCTATATTCACCAATTTATGCTATCAGAAGGTATTACACGCTTATTAAGTACTGCGACTGAGAAACATGCTAAGCATTATTCTAACTTGCTGAATTGGGAGATCTACTCAGTACCTATCTATATTCCTGAGTACAGGGTTAGTGCTCATCTTCTGAAATACGATTTGAAGCAATTCTGATCTATTCTTTTTCACGTCCCCTAAATTTAATCTCTGCGGGTTAAATTCCCCGCCCCTTGGGGCGAAAGCTGGTTGAAAACCAGTAGATTGAAAAGCGCAGTTCATACTCCGCTACTTGCAGCGGGATGCTTTATTTAAGTTCGTAACTTTTATCGAGGCAAGCAGGTTTTACTGGCTTGCCTCATTAGCTATGGTGGAATTTTATCCGTAGTTATTAAATTCCATTAATTTTGCTCCATCTTACTGATAAATGAATTAGCCTCATTAATCGATTTTTCCATCGATGAAATCAAAGTATTTACGTCAGATTGCAGTGTTCCTAATTCACCTTTAAGTGAAGCAATCGCTTTTGCGTTTAAATTATGCTTAAGAAACATGACCTGATCTTTGAATACAGCAAGAACAGGCTGGATTTTTGCTTCTGCTTGCTTCATGGTAGTAATCAGTTGTTTGTAATGTGAACGAGTTGCTACTAGCTTTTGCTGACTACTATGCTTCATGGCTTGATTCGTATACTGCGCGATTTCTTGCTCCCATTCATTGAATAATGCTTGCGAAACATCTTCAATATCGCTGATTCGATCATGAACTTCTTCTGCCTTGGCAACACTTGCTTCATATTCAGTGTTGAGTTTCTCGTAATTGGCTTCGAGATCTCCACCCTTAAAGTTGGTAACTACTGTGAAATGCTCCAAGGCTGATTTGAATTGTTCTTTGGTTTCTTCTTGGGTATCACGTGCTTTCTCGACACGGTGAACAAGAACATCACGCTTAGGAATGCCAATTTTTTCAAGCCCGCTGTAATACATGGTTGAACAAGCGGTTAACACTAATATTAACCCGCATGCGAACCATACTGACCAACGACATAATGGGATCATAAAATTCTCCTATGGATATGGTAATTTATAGTGAGTAAATTGTTAACGAACAATGCCTCTACGAAAGAGTTTCCAAATGATTTTATAACCTAAGAGGATAGGATGGCGTCTTAGCATGGGAGTCACTTCGATTCGGACGCCAGTATGGCGTTCAATTTTCCATGCAGCATAATCGGCGCAATCACGAAAAGTAAACGTTGCTTTACCTAACCGCAAAATAGAAAGCACGCGCCCTTGCCATCGTCTCAACCACCACTGGAATTTTGTAACGTTATTTTTGAATCGTGTTGAGTGGATATGATAGCAATGTTGAGATTCAGATTTTTCCATCATATCTTGCAAAGCGGGAAGTGCAGTGGCAGTTAGGCCGGTATACTCACTCAAGCTGAGCTGAGTTAATTTTTGGGCACGTGTTTGCTTTTCAGTACGTAGCTCTGCTGCATACGTTAGCATGAGGCCATTTGTCCAAATTGCTTCAACCGTTAAAGTATTTTCTGGCAGTGCGGCTAGCGTTGTTCTAAGGAATTTAACAACTGACTGAGCTAAAGCTGTATTGATTCTTTGGCGAATGATTTCATTTCGTGCATAGAGAATGCGTGAGGGTTGGGCAAACCTTGCCCAAATGTAAGGATGAAACCAATCATTAGCCGCCTTTTCGAAATGGCTGGTTGTGAATACAGCATATTTAGAACGGTAGATTTTTTCTTGGTAATTGACTTCAAGATAGAAAACGTTCGGGGGAAGGATGCGATTAAAGAACTTGAGATAGTGTTCTGCATAAGCATTCTGATAATCATCAACGAGCACATAAAAATCAGCGACACCTTCAGCTAAATCCGTTGTATGCAGGCAAGAACCATATAATAGGATGGCATCCAAAGAATCCCCGAAGCGTTGTTTGAGTGTTGAAGCGAAAGCATTAAATTCAATGGAAACCGCTTGAGCGCTAAGTATTGCCATTTCTTGAATCAGCGCCGATGGTAATTGCGGAGGCGTCATACTAATTTTGTTCGTCACGGCTTATAACCTTAGAGTATAAGAAATTTAACCTTTTCTTTTGCTGAAATTCTTAGAGGTCCTTGGTGACTCGCAGCATAGAAAAGCTCACCATCCACAATGTATTCATCGTCTAGCAGTAATTCAAGTGATTCGGTATTGTAGCTCAGATAACCGTGCTCTTTTTTGAGCAATTGACCTTGATTTAGGGTAATTCGCAATATAGCGAGCCAGAATCGGATACAGTGTTGCTTGATAAATGTCATATGCAGCGGCGCCTTTTCTTGTCCCCAATAGGGGCGTATTCCCATTAAGATGCGATCTAACGTACTAATCATGATTAACAAATAAGGCTGTGGTTCATTAGCTTCGGTTGTTTGCGGTGGCATGATGTGTACTGGTGCCCAAGCGGGATGGGGGCGACCCCAAAAAGTACCAATCAAAGAACGAAGAACGATGATGCTGGTAAAAATATTACCGGTGATACCAATTTGTTTGATGCGGCTTCGCGAGAATTTTACACCTCGGGCAATCAGTCCTAGTCCGAAGAACATGCCATATAGCGCTGGTTGACCTGTTTGCTCGATACGCATCACGGCTTTATTGATTGTTTTGAGTGTCAGATTGTTTGTCATTTGATTTAAATGCTGTCTAAGGCGTTCCAGGATCTGGTTCGGTTTTTCATGAATTCCCAGATCAAAGGCTGTCATGTTGGTCGTTCCACCAGGGATAATCGAAATGAAAGGCCATCGGTTAGATGGCAGCCTTGAAAAGATACGCGTAAAAATACCTTGAATAGTTCCATCGCCACCAATAATAATGAGCCATTCAATTTTTGTTTGAATGAGCGCATTTACTGCACTATCGAAATCCTCACCGGTTGATATCTGCCACTCTGAAACTTTAGGTAATTCAGCCAGGATAGTCGATATCACATGACGATGCTTTCGTGCTAAACCACCTAACGGATTATAAATGAGACCAATGCGCAGAGATGTAAGGGGTAAATTAAGCGCGTCCACGATTCTGGTAATCTTTCTCTGCTAGGGGTATCCGTGTAAAAACTTTGACTGCAATTTGATTGCGATCAAGCACCGGATCGATGGTCTCCATCCATGATATGAGCGTGCCTTGTTCGTGTTTTACTTGCCATGCTTTGAATAGTCGCCATGCGAGAAATGCAGTCGATAGTAGATGCCAGCCTACGACCAGTATAAAGCCGATATCAGGACGTCCAACAAGCCAACTAGTCGTTAATAAAATTAGATTAGGGTTGCGTCTTGCTGTGATAAGGCGGTTGAAAGAGTCGATTCTCTGCCAGATGAATAGTGTAAAAGGCGCTAACCAAAATTCAAATAATCCTTCACAAATTCGCCCACCGATGTAGCCGATGAATATTAACCAAACAAGAAACTCTAGATTATTTAATGGTAGCTCGGCAGCAGCTAAACCAATACCCCAGGCTAGATACCATAGGGGAGGGTGAATGAGATCCAAGCCATGATCCATAACATCGCCGATTCGACTCGAGGTGATCGTGACCCGTGCGAGCTTTCCGTCGACCGTGTCCAAGAAAGTCATGATCCAACCCATAATCAAGCCGCTGGCATAATAACCATACCCAAAAGCAATGCCTGCTAGTAAAGCAAGTACAATACTTAATACGGTAACTTGGTTAGGAGTTATTTTCCAGCGAATACACAAATGAGTAGCCCAGAATGCAGGGATAGGCCATAACCATTTCGTGACGAGATCTGTGACTCCTTTATAAGAACCAGCAAAAAGTTCCCATTCAAGTGTTTTCTTTTGATTGACTGCTATTGGTAAAACATAAGGGTGTTCTTTTTTCTTTAATTTTTGTTGAATGCCGACTTGTAAATCTTGAATGGAATATTGTTTCATTCCATGAATTGCAGAAAGACGTGTCGTATGACGTAGTGCCTCAATTCGACTAGGAACCCGATTTCCAACCGTTCGCAACGCAACTGGAATCCCTGTTTGATTGCACAATACGATTTCACCCTGTAGTTGGATTAAAGTAGAAATCACGCGAATATCAAACAGTTGATCTGCTCTTAATAGCAGAATAGCCGAATCATCTGGTGTTTTAAATGGATCATCAATTAATTTAATTTGTTGGCATGACAGCACCATGCGTTGTAATCGTTCGCGACCCGACAGCCCCCATAGTTTGATTTCACTATCGCCATGGATGTAAATGTAGGTAATGTTTGACATGGTGTATTGATGGGTTTTCAAATTAGCTTAATGGACGCGTTTCAAGAAAAAGATGGCAATGCTGATAAGTATCAAACTAGGTATCACTGAAATTAAGATGGGGTTCATTTGTAGTAGTAATCCTGCATTAGCAATAATTTGGTCCAGTAAATAGACACTGACTCCGATCACAGAAGCGAGTATTAATTTACCGCCAAGTCCTTCACGAATGGAACCAAATATAAAAGGGACCGCAAGTAAGATCATGGCAATAATCATGATGCCTCCCCCAATCTTTCGCCAAATAGCCATAATGTATGCGTTCGCTTTTTGACCTGTCGATTGTAGAAATTCAGCATGCCGCATCAATTCAGTAGGTGATAAGCTTTCGGGTGGTTTTGTCAACGTGACGATATCATCAGCAGTTAAGAAAGATTGCCACTCTACTGAACTTGCTTGCGTTGAAGAAATTTTGTTTGTAGAAAATGTTTTAACTGTAACTTCGTTGAGCTGCCAGAAGTCGTCAAAGATATCTGCGTACTCTGCATAAGTATGGGTAGCTAAGGATCCATTCGTTGGATCAAAATACATAATTTCAATATCGGTCGCCCGTTTTATTGGCAGCATTTCTCCAATCCGGAGAATATGATGCTCATCCCGCGCCCAGATGCCTAATCCTTTTCCTAATTCGGCGCTTTTATCCAATGCGATGGAACGCTGAGCAATTGCTCGCTGCTGGAGTTGAGGGGCAATAAATTGTTCGAGTATGACGATTAAACCCAATAGCCCTAAACCAATAAAAATCGGTGCATAGCAGATTTTCATAGGGGAAAGCCCGGCAATTCGTAGTGCTACCAATTCAGAATTAATCGCTAATTTTCCTAATGCGCCTACCGTTCCTAGAAGCACGATAAAAGGTGCAATTTGAATAAATCGACGAGGTAATAACAAAGAAACATACAAAAAGCATCAGCTGTACGATATGTTCCTTTTCCCACATCATCGAGCTGATCTAATAAATCAAAAAAGCTAAATAATGGTAATAATACAAAAGTAGCAATCAGCATGCCGAAGATTACTTGTTTTGCTATGTAGCTGTAGGCGGTTTTCACGAAAAATTAAATATCTTATGTCGAACACTTGGTAGCGCCATAATGGTTGCAATCAATATCAAAATATAAAGCCACCAAATTCCAGGTACCTTAGCAATAACAGCTTGCTCCACCCAAGTTTGTGCAAGTCCACTCAAATTATAATAAAGCGCAAAAACCATGGCAGCGATTAAGAAGGTTTTGTCACTTTTACTTTGACGAGAAATCGTGCGTGTAAAAGAGATGGCGATGAGTGTCAGTAAAATTGTCGCAATGGGGCGCGATAGTCGCCATTGTAATTCAGCAATGTCACGAGGCTGCTCCGAATTCCAAAGCTCTCGTGTTGATGCAGCTTTACGACGATAATTCGTTACACTCTCATTCTCATTATAGTAAGTCAATTTCTCAAATTTTATGGCATTATCTTTGTGTTCGTTATTATCGAGTTGATAGATATAGCCTTCGAATAATGATGTTTGAGGTCTTTGATCCAATGTTGTTTGGTAGGGTTGGTGCGCTTGTTTTGCAACGATGATTTCACTATTGCCTTCTTTTTTTATAAAGTGAAAGATATTTTCCATGTGCTGGCCTGTATCATCTTTAGACTGGACAAAAATAACGCGTCCACTTTTTTCGCTACCATAAAATCGACCTGCTTGAAATCGATCAGCGTTTAATTCTGCTGCAGCTTGGGCATCTAAGATATAACTTTCTGCATATGCCCAAGGCCGCGCATACAAGGAAAGAACGCCACTAATGATACTAATTGGTAAAGCAATTATTAAAATTGTGAATAGGATGCGATTGTCTCCAAATCCTGATGAGCGAATGATATTCAACTCTTGATCTTTATTTAACCGACTGAGTCCATAAATGGTAGCAACGTAGAAAGCGATTGGAATCAGTACTTCCAAAGCAATTATGGTTCTGAGGCTGACGAGCTTTAGCATTGCTACCATACCAAGTGTCTCGGTTACCGCACTAGTTAGAAAACGCGCAATACTAAAGCTAGAAAATAGACCAATCAGAATCCCGATGACGACAAGAAAAGGGACCAATAATTCCCGAGTGATGTATTTTTCTATTATTTTCATCTGTTCACTCTGAAAGAAACGTACACTCTTTACGAAGTATTTTCAGCTAGCGTAATGGTTTGAACATTTTACTTGCAGAAAGCGTATCTAACACCTTTACTATCATCGATTTTCTATTGATAGGGGAAAAAGCTTTATAAGATGGTTGTGCTCTACGCGCAATAAGATTAGTTGCGGAAGGGTCTGCCACAAGAACCAGCGTGGTATGGTTTCGGTTTGAATTCATCGGAATATTATGCTGCTAGCGTTTTTTCATATAATCGATAGCGTTTATATTTTTTGCTATCGATGCTTTTTAATATACTACGCATGGGCGTATTATCTTCGAGGATCCATGACATCTCAACCGCTTTAATGCCATGTGTAATCCCAATTTGCCGAGGAGCATCAATTACTGCAAAAGCAAGCGCGAGCCCAATGGGTGTTTTTTGGTATTGCTTTCTTACCCCCATCAGCGGAATACGACCTGTTGTAATTGTACGGGATTTAAGTAGTTTAATTAATTGAATCCAACCAAAGGGAAAGAGACTCCCACTGAGTTTTGAGAAAATCTCATTTAGATTAGGGATACCTGCCATGAAAGCAACGGGCCTACCTTCTAGTTCAGCGATTTGAATATAATCTTCAGGAACCAGCCAGCGTAAGCTATTACCTAACTCGGAGAATTCTGCTTTAGTAAAAGGGATAAATCCCCAGTTTTCGGACCAAGCATCATTAAAAATATCCCTTAGAACTTCCATTTCTTCACTAAAATGCTTCCGTCTGAGCGTTCTCAGCTTAATTTGATTGCTATAGCGTTGGTTGACTGCTTGCATCGCTTTAGGCGCAGCGAAATTGATATCTACCCAATAAGCAAGAAGATCACGCGCTGATTGATAGCCATGTTGCTGTAACAAGGAGTCATACCATTTACACGAATGTGGCATCATAACAACAGGAGGGGTATCAAAACCTTCCACTAACACGCCACATTCTTGATTGATTGATAGATTGAATGGGCCAGTAATTGTGTAAGCATTATGTTCAATTAACCATTGCTCAGCGCTATTAATAAGTGCTGCAAATACGGCTTCATCATTAATGCATTCCAGTGCACCAAAGTGACCTGTATGCTGACCATACCGTTGCCGATGCAGAAAATCGATTTGTGCGCTAATTCTCCCTACTGCGTAGCTATCTTTATAAGCTACCCACGCTTGCCATTTCGCGTGCTCAAAAAAGGGATTAAACTTTGAATAATGAAATCGCCTTTCTAATCGAAGCGGGGGATCCAGTTGGGCTCATCTTTATAAACATACCAAAGCACCTCAATAAAATGCCCCATCCTGTGATAAGTATCGACGGGACGAACAACGATCTCACTCATCAGCTCAATTTAAATAGATATAAAAACTTTGGCGATCAATTTAAAAAAATAAGACTAAATTATTTTTTCTTATTTAACTTAGATCTCATCAATAACATTCAATGAATAATTGCGTATCATCACTTAAATTGGTTGGTATAAGCGAGTAAGTCTGATACTAGCTTATGAAATGTTTCGATGTCTTGGATTGATTGATTAAATTCTGAGGACTGATCAGATGCAGGTTTCGCATTGACATCGCGGTGGCTTAAACCATTGGTGCGGCAGAAATCAAAAAAATTATTCCAAGCTAAATTGTATTCACGTAATTGCTTCTGAGGTAGAAATCCTCTTAAATTTTCAAACGCATCGCGCATCACCGGAAAACTCTCTTTAAGATGATCAGCTAGATCTTCAGGCCATTTAGTAGCCTTGGGATATAAACCCGATAATTCTGTTAGGAAAGTGCTATCAAAATATTCAACTGCGTCTGTACGTCGCCTACGATTAATAAACTCAATACTCAGTGAAAGCAAGAAAAGTCCGGCTAATAAAACAAATGGCCAAAGGGGCACTTCCTCAAAATATCGAATAATCTGATCAAGCGAATTTTCCAAAGTATCCTCGATTTTTCTTAAAAATAGGTTATACACAAAACAAAAACATCATACTTTATTCACTCAATTTTTATATTGAGTAAGTTTTAATTATCAATTTTGCTTGATATTGCCATAGGATATAGCGAGTAGCAATATGTTTTAGAACGCATGGTTTAGAACAGATAGTGAAGATAGTAGCTTTGATTTTATATGGAAATGGTTCTTATTTGCTTATTCTATTAGTTGATAAAAATTTTCTGTTAGGCCCTCTGAAGTGAGCTAATCTTCTGTTATTTTTAGCGATGATTTAGAATCAAAATAGCATGAATCTGATTATGCAGGTTAAAATAACCAATTTTTACTCTCTTTACCATTAAAGAAACAAAATGCTTTAACAAGCTAAAAAATGAAAATTGATATGCATTTTATGGATATGATCAGGATATCCATACGATTTTCCAATAAAAATCATGAGAAAGAAATCAACTGAGATATTAATTGCTGAGCCAGAAAGCTTTGAAGCAGCATCTGCTGAACTGGAAACTATTGTGACAAAGATGGAGAGTGGTCAAATGACGCTGGAAGCATCATTAGCAGCCTATAAACGAGGAATGGAGTTGTTGCAGTATTGCCAAAAAACCTTGCAAGATGCGCAACAACAAATTCGTGTACTCGAAAGCGGTAATTTACAGGATTTTACTGAAACGGAAAGTATCAATGAGCGTTAGTTTTCAGGAATGGGTTAAAAATTGTCAGCATCGATTAGAGTTGTTTTTAGAAGAGCGACTCCCGGTCGATAAAACAGTCCCGGAGCGCTTACATGATGCGATGCGCTATGCTGTACTCGGGGGCGGTAAACGTATTCGACCACTGCTGGCTTTTGCAGCGGGTGAGCTCAGTGGTGCAGATTCATCTCGCGTTAAAATCGTCGCAGCCGCTGTTGAATTGATTCATGCTTATTCCCTTGTGCATGATGATTTACCTTGCATGGATGATGATGTTTTACGTCGAGGTAAACCGACTTGCCATATTCAATATGATGAAGCAACTGCACTCTTAGTCGGTGATAGTCTGCAAAGTCTCGCTTTTCAGCTGATGGCGGAATTTCCTCTAACGGATAGTCCTAACAATCAATTGGAAATGATTAAGCAACTGGCTCAAGCATCAGGTTCGAGAGGGATGGCTGGCGGGCAAGCCATTGATTTGGCGAGTGTCGGAAAATCCATTACCTTGCCAGAACTTGAATTAATGCATATTCATAAAACGGGAGCGTTAATTCGAGTAGCCGTCATGCTTGGGGCACATTGTGGTGATCAACTTTCCTCACACGATTTAAGTCGATTAGATCATTTTGCAAAATGTATTGGTTTGGCCTTTCAGGTGGTAGATGATATTCTCGATTCAGAAGCAACGACGGCGACACTGGGAAAAACGGCAGGAAAGGATGCTCAACAAAATAAACCAACGTATGTCAGTATTTTAGGTGTTAAGCACGCGCGCGAGTTGGCTGTATCGCTACAACAAGATGCTTACAAAGCGTTAAGTGAGATAAAATCGACCCAGCGTTTGTTACAAGTAACCGATTTCATCATTCAACGTCACTTTTAGTTTTGATAAGTTTACCTTCTTATTTTTTGAAAATAATTTTATTCTGTGTTGAATGTATCCATTACTAGATCGTATTAATAGTCCTATAGAGCTTAGGAAGTTAGATCGTAAGCAACTTCCTCAGCTCGCGAATGAATTACGCCAATTTTAATCGAATCGGTCGCCAATACGGGAGGACATTTATCTTCTAATCTCGGCACGGTTGAACTGACTATCGCATTACATTACATATTTAATACGCCCTACGATCGAGTAGTTTGGGATGTTGGTCATCAAACTTACGCCCATAAAATTCTTACGGGCCGTCGTGCTGGAATGGCAAAGTTAAGAATGAAAGGAGGCGTTGCTGGTTTTCCTCGTCGTGATGAGAGCGAATATGACGCATTTGGAACCGCTCATTCAAGCACATCGATTAGTGCTGCGCTTGGCATGGCGGTTGCCTCACGATTGGGCGAGGTGACTAGGCGAGCCATTGCTATTATTGGGGATGGCGCTATGAGTGCGGGTATGGCTTTTGAAGCGCTCAACAATGCGGGTGTGATGGATGCTAATTTACTCGTGATATTGAATGATAATGATATGTCTATCTCGCCTCCTGTCGGCGCACTCAATAATTATTTGGCTAAATTGATGTCCGGACGATTTTATGCCACTGCGCGCAGGGCGGGTGAAAAAGTACTTGGTGTAGTACCGCCAGTTTTAGAATTAGCGAGACGTGCAGAGGAACATGTAAAAGGAATGATGACCCCAGGTACTTTATTTGAGGAATTTGGCTTCAATTATATTGGACCGATAGATGGGCATGATCTTGATGTATTATTGGCGACACTGAATAACATTAAGCAGCTTGACGGCCCACAATTTTTACATGTGGTCACCCGCAAAGGTGCAGGTTATAAGCTCGCTGAAGATGGTCCGATTTTATATCACGGCGTTGGTAAATTTGATCCAGCAAAAGGCATTGTAGCTAAAACTGCAAGTAAACCAACCTATACTCAAGTATTTGGAGATTGGTTATGTGATATGGCTGCATCAGATACACGTTTAATTGGCGTTACCCCTGCAATGCGCGAAGGATCGGGTTTAGTTAGATTTTCTCAAGAGTATCCTAATCGCTACTTTGATGTTGGTATTGCGGAGCAACATGCTGTTACCTTTGCGGCGGGTGCTGCTTGTGACGGTTTAAAACCTGTAGTGGCAATTTACTCAACCTTCTTGCAACGCGCTTATGATCAACTGATACATGATGTAGCGATTCAAAATTTACCGGTTGTATTTGCAATCGATCGGGCTGGATTAGTCGGTGCTGATGGACCTACTCATGCGGGAAGCTTTGACTTAAGTTATTTAAGGTGTATTCCTAATATCACAGTGATGGTGCCTGCTGATGAGAATGAGTGTCGGCAAATGTTGTATACAGCTTTCCAACTCAACACACCTTCCGCAGTTCGCTACCCACGTGGCTCAGGTATTGGGGTTAAAATTCAGAAGAAAATGAATGCGTTGCCGATTGGTCGCGGAGAAATTCGGCGCTCAGGTAATAAAATTGCAATTTTAGTCTTTGGAACCTTGCTTTTCCCTTGTTTAGACGTAGGAGAAGTGTTGGATGCAACGGTTGTCAACATGCGTTTTGTAAAACCATTGGATGATGAGCTAGTGAGTGATTTAGCTAAAACGCATGAATTATTAGTAACTGTTGAAGAGAATACTATCATGGGAGGAGCGGGAAGTGCTGTCCTTGAATCGCTCATGGCGAGAGGTGTCATTGTGAATGTTCTACAATTAGGATTACCAGATTCTTTTCTAGACCAAGGTGATCCAGTGCAAATGCTGGCAGATTGTGGGTTGGATAAAGCGGGTATTCTAAAATCGATCCAAGCCAAGTTAAGTGATTAATTCAGTGGTAGTAGGTAAATCAGTGATTACTGAGAACTATTTTTAATAGAAGGTAGTCACATTGCTTGAGGTGCTATCAATATTAAGTGCTGTAATAGGCGGTTATCTCTCAGAAAAGGACTCAAGAATATTTCCAGAGGATCAATATGAATAAGCAGATTGATATGCCAATTGCTGATGTTCAGAGCTCGCTCGATACGCGTCGAATCGCGATTGATCGAGTAGGCATTAAAGCAATAAGGCATCCGGTCAAGGTGGCAGATAAGGGCGGAGGTGTTCAACATACGGTAGCAATATTTAACATGTATGTTAATTTACCGCACAATTTTAAAGGTACCCACATGTCGCGTTTCGTGGAAATATTGAATAGCCATGAACGTGAAATATCGGTTGAATCATTCGAAGAAATATTAAGAGCAATGGTTACCCGACTTGAATCTGACTCAGGTCATATTGAGATGAGTTTCCCATACTTTGTTAATAAATCTGCGCCGATTTCGGGCGTACAAAGCTTGCTCGATTATGAAGTTACATTTATTGGTGAAGTGAAACAGGGAGAGTATCGTTTTACAATGAAGGTCGTGGTTCCAGTTACGAGTCTTTGCCCTTGTTCAAAAAAGATTTCTGATTATGGTGCTCATAATCAACGTTCGCACGTTACTGTTGCAGTTCGTACTAATAGTTTTGTTTGGATTGAAGATATTATCAAAATTGCTGAAGAGCAAGCTTCTTGTGAGCTATATGGGTTACTGAAACGCCCTGATGAAAAGTATGTTACAGAAAGAGCGTATGATAACCCTAAATTTGTCGAAGACATCGTACGAGATGTAGCAGAAATACTAAATCACGATGATCGAATCGATGCCTATGTCGTCGAATCTGAAAATTTTGAGTCCATACATAATCACTCTGCTTATGCCTTGATCGAAGGAGACAAGCATCAAAAGCAAAAATAGATTCAATCAAGTAGAACTAAGTTGAGAAAAATCCTTTAATCGAAATCCCAATAGCCATAGCGTCAAAAAATAAGCAATTGCGCCAATACAGACCGTGAAGGTTAAATGGAGTGTACGGTTGATGGCATTCATCTGTAGCCATAAGCTATCATTTCCACTACTCAACCAAAGCGTGGCACTCATAACAGTCACAGCAACCAAAATTTTAACCATAAATTTAAACCAACCAGGTAAAGGTTGATAAATACCGTTACTGCGCAGCTTATAGTAGAGTAGCCCTGCATTGAGGCAAGCACCCAAGCCAATTGCTAAAGCTAGGCCAGCGTGCTGCAGTGGAATGATAAATATCAAGTTCATGACTTGTGTGGCAACGAGCGTTAATACAGCGATTTTGACTGGCGTTTTAATGTTTTGTCGCGCATAGAAACCCGGAGCAAGCACTTTAACCATGATGAGCCCCAGTAATCCAAAGCTATAGGCAATGAGTGCTTGCCGTGTCATCCAAACATCTTCTGCTGTAAATGCACCATAATGAAACAGTGTCGTAATCAGCGGAGTTGCAAGTAAGGCTAATGCGAAAGCTGCAGGCAGGGTTAACAAGACAGTTAAACGTAGCCCCCAGTCAAGTAAGCGAGAATAAGCCTCATTACTGCGGCTTGCATAATGGCGCGATAACGAAGGAAGTAAAATTGTACCTAGTGCGACACCGAGCAGTCCTGCGGGAAATTCCATTAATCGGTCTGCGTAATAAAGCCATGAAACACTTCCTGTGACGAGTAAAGAAGCAAAAATCGTGTTGATTAATAAGCTAATTTGCCCAATGGATACGCCAAAGATAGCGGGTAGCATCAGCTTTAGTACTCGTCCTGCGCCGGTATCAGTAGATTTGAATCGAAAGCGTGGCATCCGCTTAATTCGAATTAAATAAGGAATTTGGAACAGAAGTTGTAATATTCCTCCTAGGAAAACAGCCCATGCGAGTGCCAGCACAGGGGGATCAATATAAGGAACAAGCCATAATGAGCAACCGATGAATGATAAATTTAATAAAACGGGTGTAAATGCGGGTATTGAGAATTTACTGTAGCTATTTAGAATCCCACCCGCCAGAGCAACTAATGAAATAAATAAAATATAAGGGAAAGTGATACGCAAAAGCGTGACAGTGAGTGAAAATTTTTCAGCGTCACCCGAAAATCCAGGAGCACTGATATAAATAATCAAGGGAGCAGCTACAATGCCAATCAGTGTGACAATAAAAAGTGTAACGCCTAATAGTGTCGTCACATGATCGATTAATTCGCGTGTTTCAGTTTCACTTCGATTATTTTTATATTCAGCTAAAATAGGAACGAAAGCTTGTGAAAAAGCTCCTTCGGCAAATAATCTGCGGAGTAAATTGGGAATTCGGAACGCAACAAAAAAAGCATCTGTTGCTACACCCGCACCAAAAATTCTAGCGATCAATACATCTCGTACGAATCCTAGAATACGGGAAATCAATGTCATGCTACTAACGGTAGCCAATGCTTTGAGTAGATTCAATTTATTCGGGAAAAAACCTAGCGACGAGTAGGTTAGTACATGTATGTTCGAAAGTGACTTATTTTACGTGGGTTTAAGATAATTGTGATCAATAATTATTGCCAGTTCTAGTAAATGAGGATGAAGCGCTTTTTTCAATCTGTGCAGATTTGATAATAAAATATCTGTTATCGATTAAATCAAGAATAAAAGGAAATTATCTATGCTGAAAAAAATTGCCATCATTGTCACAACAATTTTTGTTGTTGGTTATATTTATCTAATGGCTAAGTTTTTCTAACTCAAAGACAGCGTAGTTTAGGATCAAACTAAATTTTCTACCGATGAGTGATAATCTGTTGCTGAATGATTGTCAACGTTGTAGTCGTCTTGCCTCATTCTTAGCGGATGTAAAAGCGCAATACCCTACCTATCATGCAAGGCCAGTTGCTGCCTTCGGTGATATAAATCCAAAGTTATTAATCGTGGGTCTTGCGCCGGGAATGCATGGTGCTAATCGGACCGGTAGGCCTTTTACAGGAGATTATGCAGGTATTCTGCTTTACCAAACGCTATTCAAATTTGGTTTGGCAAATCAGCCTGAATCAATTTCGAGCGCTGATAAGCTGTGCCTCTTCCATACTCGCATTACAAATGCAGTAAAATGTCTGCCACCTGAAAATAAACCTAAGCCCTGTGAAATCAAACAATGTAATGATTATTTATCGAATGAGATAGCGCATTTCATTAAATCAAACGGCAAGGGGGTATTGGCGCTGGGGAATGTGGCTCACCAAGCAGTACTATTGGCGCTAAATTTAAAATTAAAATACTACCCATTTAGTCATGGTGCAATTTATGTGTTGCCCAATGAATTAAGGCTTTACGACAGCTATCACTGTAGTCGCTACAATACCCAAACCAAGCGTTTGACTCAGGCGATGTTCGAGCAAGTGTTTTCAGAGATTTGTGCAGATTTAGCTATTCCCAATCATTAAACTTAGGAGAAATCGAATGCCTTATGTAAATATTCGTGTTGCTGGTACCTTGACACGTGAACAAAAACAGAAAATTGCTGAAGAAATTACAGATACGCTAGAACGCGTTGCTAATAAACCCAAATCGTATACGTATATTTCTTTTGATGAAATGCCGCATGATACGTGGGCCATTGCTGGCAAATTACTAGGTGACGATTGAATAATAAGCATTAAACATCGTGTCTGAAGCTATATTTGACGGCAAGGTTCTCGCTGCTGCGCTTCCAAATTTACCAGGTGTATATCGAATGTTAAATACAGCGGGGGAGGTCATTTATGTCGGTAAGGCGATCGACCTTCGCAAACGAGTTTCATCCTATTTTCAGAAATCAACGCTAGGGCCGCGTATTCAGTTGATGGTGTCGCAAATTGCAGGAATTGAAACAACGGTTACACGATCGGAAGCCGAAGCCTTGCTGCTTGAGAATAATCTGATCAAAAGCTTAACTCCTCGCTATAACATTCTGTTTCGAGACGATAAATCGTATCCTTATGTAAAATTAAGCCAACATGCGTTCCCCCGTTTGGCTTTTTATCGGGGTACTATTGATCATCAGCACCAATATTTCGGCCCTTTTCCCAATGCCGGAGTTGTACGTGAAAGTATTCAACTGTTGCAAAAAGTGTTCCGGCTTCGAACTTGTGAAGACAGTATGTTTCATCACCGGACTGGACCTTGTTTACTCTATCAAATTAAGCGCTGTAGCGGCCCTTGTGTTAATTTAATTAAGCAATCTGATTATCTGGCTGATGTTAAAAGTGCTACTCTCTTTCTCCAAGGTAAGCAAAGTGAGGTAATTAATACGATTGCAGAAAAAATGCGACAGGCTTCTCATCGGATGAACTATGAGCAAGCTGCTGTTTTCCGTGATCAGATGCAGGCTTTACGAAAAATTCAAGAAAAACAATTTGTTGACAGCGTTAAATCGCTTGATGCTGATGTTATTGCAGGCGTTAAGGCACTGGATGGTTCAGAGAAAATCTGTGTTAATCTCGTGATGATCAGGGGGGGGTTACATTTGGGAGATAAAAGTTTTTTTCCACAGAATATCCATGGCTATGAGATGGTCGATGTGCTTGAAGCATTTATTGCACAGCATTATTTAAATCGAAGTATTCCACCCATGATCATTATTGACACCAAAATTCAAATGAAGGCGCTGCAGTCTTTGCTGACCGAGCAAGCAAATCGGAAAGTAGCGATAGTCAGTAATCCAATCGGTGAACGTCGAATGTGGTTGGATATGGCTACAGCTAATGCCCATTTGGCGTTAAAGCAATTATTGCAGCGGCAGGCAAGTCAAGAGGATAGGTTACATATTCTGCAGCAGACATTAAATTTATCGAATCTTAGTCGAATCGAGTGTTTCGATATTAGTCACACTGCAGGAGAAGCTACGGTTGCAGCCTGCGTCGTTTATGATCATTTTACCATGCAAAATAATGAATATCGTCGCTATAACATTACAGGTATCGTGCCGGGCGACGACTATGCTGCAATGAAACAAGCGTTACAACGACGCTATGTAAAAATTGTTGAAGGGCATGGCAAGATTCCAGACCTTATCTTAATTGATGGCGGTAAAGGTCAAGTCAGCGCGGCACAGGAAACTCTGACTGAATTAGGATTGGCAGATATTCCTTTTCTAGGTGTAGCAAAGGGAGAAGATCGTAAACCAGGGCTTGAACAATTGGTTTTCCCATTAGCAGAAAACCCGTTAAAATTACCAGCCGATCATGCCGGTTTACATTTAATTCAGCAAATTCGGGATGAAGCGCATCGTTTTGCGATTCAAGGTCACCGTGCGAGAAGAAATAAAGCAAGAACAGTCTCAAGGCTTGAAGAGATTGCAGGCATTGGCGCTAAACGTCGCCAGAGTTTACTGGGGCGGTTTGGTGGAATGAAAGGCGTGCTAACAGCAAGTATTGAAGAATTACAGCAAACAGAAGGTATAAGCCAAGCTTTGGCAGAACGTATTTATCAGGAGCTACATTGACGATACGCTGCATATAAGTATATTCGTTATTCAAATGATCTTAACTAGTCATTACTTTTTCTTACAGATTATCTAATGCCCTTTAATTTACCTAACCTCTTAACCTGGCTTAGGATTTTTGCGATTCCATTATTCGTCGGGATTTTTTATATTCCTGGGTTATCGCCCTTTGGTCAGAATTTGGTGGCTACTATTATTTTTAGCGTAGCAGCGATTACTGATTGGTTAGATGGTTACCTCGCGCGTACGCTTAATCAAACTTCAGCTTTTGGCGCTTTTCTTGATCCTGTAGCTGATAAATTAATGGTGACAGCAGCCCTTATCATTCTTTTGCATTTAGAACGCTTAGATGCGCCTATTGCTTTAATCATTATTGGTCGTGAAATTACCGTTTCAGCACTTCGCGAATGGATGGCTCAAATCGGTAAAGCAAAAAGTGTGGCAGTCTCATTCATGGGAAAAATCAAAACGACTGCACAAATGATTGCAATTCCGTTGCTGCTATATCATGAACCGGTAGCAGACTCATTTAATTCTCATCTCGTGGGAACTTGGTTTATTTACCTTGCTGCATTTCTGACGCTGTGGTCAATGATTTATTATTTAAAAGCGGCTATTCCGCATGCACTCAAATAGCACGCTAAAATTACTAAGCTTTTATCTGCCTCAGTAAATGATATATTTTCTGAGGCAGATAAATTTAAGCAAGGCTTGGCTTACTGCCCTATGGAAGTACCAACTTCTGGTGGTGAAGTGAGATCTGTTCTCTTGAGTTTAAATAAAAACAGTATGGTATGGGCATTAAAATAGGTATCGCCAATGAAAGGGCTGGTTGATCCAACAAATCGACCGGATGGTACTTCAAAAATATCAAGATGAATTCTGGAATATCCTGTTTGGTAATCTGCTTCGTAAAAGGCAAGTTTGGGTAATGAGATCGGAATCAACGAAGCAGTGATCGGGGGGATACCGAAAAAGGTATTAGCTTGTTCTGAGCCAATCGAATCCACCATGATATTCATGCGATAGGTTGCAGGTTCGTCTTGGGCGATATAGCCGTGTTGCCCAAGCCAACCAGCGACAGCACCTTTAACTATATCTTTATCAGTAGTGAGCCCTATCACATCGAGTTTTACCACCGAACCTTGTGGAATCGGTAATGGCGCATTGGCTTGCTTAGGAAGACTGCGTTTTAGAGCTTCACTGATTAATAGTTGCTCAGTAGATGTTCTTACTGAGCTCGTTATTTTCTGGGTTGTACTACAGCCTACCATAACACTCGCAAGTAGTAAGCTAAAACCTAATGCTTTGACGATTTTTGTGAACATGAATCAACTCCTTATTATTATGAATAAATGTTCTGATCAATGTGAATAAGAACGAAGGCACATTACCACAAATTGCTATATGGAAAAACAAAGCGATGTTGTTTTGCAATGGATGACTTCTCAAAGGCTAACAAGATAAAATCTCTTGGGAGTTTTTACAGTAAATTAATTTAATCGAAGTGACTCAATTACCCCGGCGTATTGCTCATCTGGATATGGATGCATTCTATGCATCTGTTGAGTTATTGCGCTACCCACAGTTAAAAGGATTACCTGTTGTGATTGCAGGTCGGGCGGAACATAAGCCGCGAGTCGCAGCAGATGGTCAGCTACAATTTTTGCGTTTGAGTGATTATACAGGCCGTGGGGTAATTACTACTTCCACGTATGAAGCCCGTGCGCTGGGTATTTATTCTGCAATGGGCGTGATGAAAGCGGCAAAATTAGCGCCCCAAGCAATCTTATTACCGGTGGATTTTGCCGCTTACCGTCACTATTCCAGATTATTCAAAGAAGCCGTGATTGGAATTGCGCCAGCAATTGAAGATTCTGGCATTGATGAGATTTATATTGATTTAACTAACTTGCCGGATGATAGTCATACACTTGCAAAACAGCTTAAACAAGCGGTACTGAATACAACTAGCTTGACCTGTTCGATCGCAATTACCCCGAACAAATTACTCGCTAAGATTGGATCGGATCTCAATAAACCGGATGGTGTGACCATACTGAATGAGGAAGATATTCCAAGTCGTATTTGGCCACTTCCGGTTCGTAAAATAAATGGTATTGGTCCTAAAGCGGGGAAAAAGCTTAGCACATTGGGAATAACTACGATTGGGAAGCTAGCCGAAGCGGAGTTGCATTGGTTACAACTCCACTTTGGCCATAATTATGCAATTTGGTTGTATGAAGTTGCTCGGGGAATCGATGAGCGTCCCGTTCTAACGTATTCAGAACCCAAATCGGTTAGTCGTGAAACAACATTTGAGCGAGATTTGCACCCGGTTCGTGATCGATCTATTTTAACGCGTGAATTGGTTTCGCTCTGTAATCGTGTTGCCAATGATCTTAATCGTAATATTTATCACGGGCGGACAATCGGCATCAAAATTCGCTTCGAGGATTTTAATACGATTACGCGCGATATTACATTAGAGAAACCAATCATTGATGAAGCCTCAATTTTATCTGCAGTACGTCACTGCTTACGACGCGTTACATTAAATAAAAAGGTACGTCTACTCGGTGTACGGATTAGTTCTTTAGTCGCGCTTTCACAAATGCAATCATTGAAAGATCTTCATCAGACTGAGCTACCTTTATCTCACCGCAATATTTAAGTTACTGATTGCTTAAAAAAAGCCCTGAAAAATAGAGGGGACATTTCAGGGCTCAAAAAAGATATCAAGCTAATCGTTATTTAATGCGGCAAGCACTGGTACTTGATGCAACCGTAAATCCTTTTCATTAATTAATTCACCGGTTACTTGTCCATTTTGAATAAAACTGCTTGAGATACGGATAGCACCTGCGGCTACATCATTACGATCACTATCAAAATCAAACCCAATTTCATCACCGACTGAAGGTTTGTAAGCAGATATTTTGGTATTACTACCTGAGGTAATTTTCGCACTGTAGTTACTTGGAATTAAATTGTTTCCATCAACAGAAACTTTCGATCGGTTGGAACGTTTTTCACATTGTACGAGGATATCGGCAGCTTCAACACTACTGACGGGTAGCGACAATACCATTGCTGCAAATGCAGTAGTAACAAGGGTTGATACTTTAAGGAAACTCTGAATAAGTCTCAAGAACTTGTAGAATATTCGGTAGATTGTAACCACTGTAAGGGAGCGCATTGATGAAACAATTAGGCTTGTCGATTCCATTATTTATCAAGAAACCAAAAGTAACTCGCCGACAAAAGTTTCTCGAAGAAATGGAGCAAGTGATTTCTTGGGCAGAGTGGACAAATCGGATCGCGCCGCACTATCCGGTAGCAGGATTAGGACGCAAGCCATTTGCGCTGGAAGCGATGCTGCGGATTCATTTGATGCAGCAATGGTTTGGTTATTCCAGATCCGGGCATGGAAGAAGCGTTACATGATGTGCCGATGCTGGTGAATTTGCAGGCCTGGATGCAGGAGAAGATGCCATGCCTGATGAAACGACGATCCTCAAATTTCGTCACCTGCTGGAGAAGCATCACTTGGCACAAAGCCTGTTTGCAGAAACAACTGCTCAGTTGGCCCAGCAGGGATTATTGCTGCGTCAAGGTACGATAGTTGACGCCACGCTGATAGCGGCCCCGCCATCGACCAAGAACCGGCAACGCAAACGTGATGGCGAGATGAGTTCGACCAAGAAGGGCAACAACTATTACTTCGGATTAAAAGCACACATAGGCGTAGATGCTGATTCTGGCCTGGTGCATAGCCTGGAAATTACCACGGCCAAAGTGGCCGATGGCAACATGATTGATGCACTGGTACATGGCGAAGAGGCGATTGTATTGGGAGATCGAGCTTATACTCGTAATGATCGCAATCTGGAAGCACAACGACAGCCGGAAGAGCCAGTCTGGGGTATGCCATTCAAACGCAAGCGCGGTGAGGAATTGCCGGCAGAACATGCCGTACTCAATCGCATGCTGGCTTCACTCCGCGCAAAGGTTGAACATCCGTTTCGTATTGTCAAAAGACAATTTGGTTATACCAAAACCCGTTACCGAGGATTGTTCAAGAATGCACAACAGCTTTATCTGTTGTTTGCCTTAGCTAATCTCTACCTTGTCCGCAAGGTGTTGATGCCAACTACGGGATAATTCCGTCCAATATCCCTGAAAATCTGCATCAGGGAACAGAAAAGTGTGTAATCTGCTAAAAATTGCAGCTATCAGTCGCACAATAATGTCAATATTAACTACTTTGACGATAGCTTTGTCACTAAAACTGAAATAAATGACTTAATCAGAGCTTCCTTAAATAGCGTAGTTTTCATTTTTTATTCCTATTAATTATGAAAAAGTGGCGTTCTGAAAAATAAATATCAAAAGAGTGATTATTTCCCACGTATTAAGTGTATGTGTGATAATTTCTGCGTCAACAAAATTTTTTCAATTAAAAATGAGTAACTCTAAAATGATTGATAACATCAACGCATAAAGAAAAGGTAATGATGGAAAGCACATTATTAGTTTTGTTGATTTGCGTTAACGGTGCGCCGATCCTACTAGCGAAAATATTAGGAAATCGCTTCAATAGGCCTATCGACGGAAATTGTTCGTGGCGTGACGGTCAACCGTTATTGGGACAATCAAAGACAATTCGGGGAATTCTAGCTGCACTACTGGTATCGATTGGGGTGGGTAGTTTATGGCAATTTCCCTTGGCAATGAGTGTTGCGTTCGGGTTGTTATCGATGGCTGGTGATTTAACTTCCAGTTTTGTCAAACGACGATTAGGACTCAAACCCAGTTCGATGGCTTTGGGTATCGATCAAATTCCAGAATCTTTGTTTCCGCTACTTGGAATCCAGCTTTGGATAACACTTAGCTGGTCACAAATCGTTTGGGTTGTGTTGGTGTTTTTCTGTGTAGAACTGATGCTGTCACGTATCTTATTTTGGCTGAAGATACGTAAAACTCCTTATTAACTCCGCAACAGTTGATGAATGGTGACTTCCGGAAGGCAGTTAAATCGAACATTGACAATTGAAGTACCTGCGCCTACTGAAGTGTAACCTTGCATCATGCGATATTGCCATTTACCTGCCCCTAAATAGCGAGGGCAGCTTGCATCAAGGGTAACAGGGATACCGCCCGGCAAACAAATCTGCCCACCATGGGTATGCCCACATAGCATTATATCGAAATCAGTATGAGCAGCTTGGCGGTAAATTTCTGGGGTATGGGAAAGCAATAGTGAAACTGCACCGGTAGGAATAGTTTGGGCCGCTTTTTCAAGATTATCGACTCGGAAATAATGCGGATCATCGACGCCAGCTAGAAAAATCGATTCCCCATTTCTTTCTAGTTTGATTGTTTCGTTCATCAACATAGTTACACCCATTGACTCTAGCGCTGGCAGCATACGAATGGAATCATGATTGCCAAGCACACCATAAATCGGCTGTTTGAGCATAGCAATCAAACGTTGCATCCCCGCAATCGATTTATCGATTGTGCCAAAGGTTTGCGCGCGATAATCTCCAGTGAGTACACAAATATCGTAGGGTAAATCAATGACAGTTTCTATGAGCGCATTCAGGTTGCGATCATCCATATCCACATGTAAATCGGTCAAATGCAGAATACGGAAATGATGGAATGCTTCGGGTAAATGGGTTAAGTGGAAAGTATTCTGTCGAACTTGTAAATTGCGCGCATTGCGCTGGCCGCGCCCATATAAACCAACCAACTGAATGGCGAATCGAATCAGTATCTGCGCGGAATACCAATTTTCTGGATGAAAAAAATTCAATCCTTTACCAAAAATTTGCTGTTTATGATCGCTTTCGATTCCAAGCCGCTGCCGCGCATGAATACGTCCCAATCGTTCAGATAATTGTTGCTCAAGGGTGTCCATAAAATGAAAGCGAATCGTTGATCGATAGTTAGCAAGTTATCAGAGAATGGGTTGAATCGCTATTTAAGTAAAAAAGGGGATGAAATTTTCAAAGCGATATCACTATTATTTCTTGGTTTACTTAAAAACAACACTGAATAACACATCAATTATAAAATTCTTTCGTTTTTGATTGCTCGTTACAATTTATACTATTAACATTAAACTGTAAGTGGTTTATTTTAAATTAAGTAGAAATAACGTGAATTATGATGCCTTACCTCAATTTTCCATTGCTTGTGAATCGTTTGTAGAAACGATTTAAAGATGGATACCCCATTATTGAATTGATCATGAGTACAACACAGCAAACCTATTCTGAATTGCTTGAAGAGATACAGCAATTACGCGCTGAATTGGCTGCCGTCAAGTGGATGACGGAAAAGCGAGCCCGTGAACTATACATTAGTGAAGAACGTTTCTCATTAGCCATGCGAGGTGCCAATGATGGATTGTGGGATTGGGATCTAGAAACGGACGAAGTTTATTACTCGCCGCGTTGGAAAAGTATGTTGGGTTATGAGGCCCATCAACTGACGAATAATATAAGTACCTGGGCAAGGTTGGTTCATCCCGATGATAAGGATATAGTGCTGAAAAAAGTGCAAGATTATCGAAATGGCCTAATACCTTCATTTGAAACAGAAATGCGTATGCGTCACAAAGCAGGTCATGATGTATTTGTGCTTTCTCGCGGATTTTTAGTAAGACGCGATCCCGATGGTAAACCGATTCGTCTTGTCGGTACACATGTCGATATTACAGAGCGTAAAAAATCAGAAGCGTTTAATAACCAGCATGCTGAAATCCTTGAGATGATTGCAATAGGGCGTCCAGCATCGGAAATTTACGATGCAATTGCGTTGATGTATGAGTCTCGATACCCAGGTTTACGTTGCTCGATGCTCGAATTAAGCGGTAATGTTTTGCTGCATGGGGGAGGGCCCAGCCTCACCAAAGCTTATTGCGAAGCAGTCCATGGCTTGAGAAATGGACCCAATGTGGGTTCATGTGGAACTTCGACATTTACGGGGAAACGTGTTCTAGTTGAAAATATTGAAACAGACCCTAAATGGGCAGACATTAAGCATCTTGCGTTACCGCATGGCATGCGTTGCTGTTGGTCTGAACCCATCAAGAATTCAAGTGGTAAAGTATTGGGTGCATTTGGGATGTACTATAACCATCCCGCACTTCCCAATGAGCAGGAATTGAAGGATTTAATCTCTGCTGCACGCTTGACCGGAATCGTCATGGAACGGGATCAGGCACAAAAACGCATTCGGGCACTTGCCTACAGCGATGAATTAACTGGGTTGGCAAGTCGTGCGTCACTGATTCAACACATGGAAGAAATCATGAAGGTATCGGACCGCTATAATCGGCGGTTTGGATTGCTGTATATCGATCTCGATAATTTCAAATGGGTCAACGATAGCTTTGGGCATGATGCCGGTGACGCCATGCTTAAAACCATTGCGTTGCGGCTAAAAAATACGTGCCGTGAAACTGATTTTATCGCGAGATTGGGGGGAGATGAATTTTGTGTACTGGTTGAGGAAATCGAAGCAGATTATGCAGCGAGTGTAGCAAAGCGTTGTCTCGCAGTGACTACTGAACCCATCGCGATCTATTCCCGAAATTTTTCACCTTCTTGTAGCATTGGCATTGCGTATTACCCTGATGATGGAAATAATCCCGCTGCACTGTTAAAAGCAGCAGACACTTCGCTTTACACCGCGAAAGATGGTGGTAAGAATCAGTATGCATTTTATCGCACTGAACTAACCCATAAAGCGCATTATCGTTTTCAAATCGAGCAAAAACTTAAAGAAGCGATCGAATCACAGCAGCTAACATTGGTGTATCAACCGCAAGTGAATGTGGTTACCGGTGAAACCTTCGGAGCAGAAGCTTTGTCGCGCTGGCATCATCCTCAACGCGGCTCAATTCCACCAAGCGATTTTATCCCGACAGCGGAACGTATCGGCATGATCAAGCCATTAACCGAATGGGTGTTAAGAACAGCATGTCAACAACTCATTGCTTGGCAATCCGAAGGATTTCATCGTCTTTGCATGACCGTTAATATTTCCCGACATTTTTTTCTCGATACCGATTGTGTCGCGTTAGTGCAGCGCATCCTCCAAGAAGCTGGAATCAAACCGCAACAATTGATATTGGATATTAGCGCAAGCATGGTACAAACAGATCCGCGCAATCTTGCAATTTTTCAAGACCTAAAAGCGCTGGATGTGTTACTTGCGATCGATGATTTTGGGAATGACTATTCGCCTTTTGCTGCGTTATATCATTTCAAGACTGATTATCTGAAAATCGACAACTATTTTATCGATAAAATGATTGCTGATGAGAAAGCATTCACGTTGGTCAGTACCCTGGTGAGAATGGGTCATGAACTTGGTTACGGTATCATTGCGGAAGGAGTAGAAACGCCTGAGCAATTGAGTTTTCTCAAAGCGCTTAACTGTGAAATCGTGCAAGGTTATCTATTCAGTAAACCAGTGAGTGCCGCGCAATTTTCAGCATTACTTCATAGCGACAAGCACAAAATAATTCTCGGTCAATGCCGGGTTAACAAAATCGCCTAATCGATAGACAGATAGTGCTGAGTAATTGCTCTAAATTCAGCAGTAGTGCTACAAAGTCTGCAATATGCCTCGATCGAGGCCACCAAAGTTGTGATATAAAGCACACTCAAATCAATGACAAACCTGTAAAATTAGCAATCACCCTAGAAATAATCAAATTCTAGGTAAGTGCGATCGTTTGTTAATTTTGCTAACAATAATCCATGTCGAAAATTTTCATCAGTTACCGTCGCGATGATAGCTCAGGCTATGCTGGTCGATTATTTGATAAACTTGAACATCATTTTGGTAAAGATCAGTTGTTCATGGATATCGATCTACTTGAAGCAGGAGAAGATTTTGCAGAAGTCATTCAACAAAAGCTTCAGTCGGTTCAAGTGGCTATGGTATTGATTGGAAAACATTGGTTAGTTATCAGAGATAGCAGTGGGAGAAAACGACTAGATAATCCAGACGATTGGGTACGACTTGAGATTGCAACTTTACTAGAACGAAAAATTCGTGTCATTCCAGTGTTGGTGGGTGGTGCTCAGATGCCATTATCTTCCCAATTGCCTAAACCGCTTGAATCACTTGCCAGACGACATGCACATGAAATTAGCGATATTCGATTTCATAGTGATGTGGATAAATTAATACAGATTCTGGAAAAAACGATAGGTAACCAGGATTTTCACAAGCTATCTAATCCTGCACATCAGCAGAAAGAATTTTCACTGAATAAGCTTACGGGAGTGCTAGTGATCAGTATGTTAATTTTGCTGGCGGGCGGCTTATTATATCATTATTCTGACTCGGTACTTTCTAGAAATTCTATAGAAAACGAAACAAGTTTAACTACTGATCAATTAAAACAGAAATCTGAGAAGCCAGCTAGTATAACATACGAAGCACTCGAACCTTTGTTCGATAACATTCAAAAAACTTCAGATCAACTTGCTCAAGCAATTAAAGCATTACCACCTAATACGAGTGATGAATCTCAATTTTCTTTTGAACCCCAAATGGTGCGTATTCCACCTGGAAGCTTTATCATGGGCTCACCGGAATCGGAAACAGGCCGAAAATCCGATGAAAGTCCACAGCGTAAGGTTACCATTGCTTACCCATTCGAAATCGGTCGCTATGAAGTCACATTTGCACAATACGACGCGTTTTCCAAAGATACCAACCGTAAATTACCGAGTGATCAAGGTTGGGGACGCGACGATCGGCCGGTCATCAGCGTGAGCTGGGATGATGCGCAAGCCTACGTGCAATGGCTAGTGAAAAAAACGGGTAAAAAATATCGCTTACCGACAGAGGCAGAATGGGAATATGTGGCACGCGCTGGCACAAGTACTGCCTATTGGTGGGGTGATGTCATTGGGCAGAATAACGCAGTTTGTAATGGTTGTGGTAGTCAATGGGATAACAAACAAACCGCACCGGTAGGCTCTTTCAAACCCAATGCCTTTGGCGTGTACGATACTGCCGGCAATGTATGGGAATGGACGCAGGATTGCTGGCACGGTGATTATACCAATGCACCACTCGATGGCACGGCTTGGTTAGAAAGGAACGGCGGCGATTGCTCGCACCGAGTGGTTCGCGGCGGGTCGTGGGTCAGCGGTCCTCGGGGCCTGCGTTCGGCTGACCGCTACGGGGACGGTTCCGGTGTATCGAACCTCAATACCGGCTTTCGCGTCGCCAGGGATTTTTGATTTTTGTGCTTTGGGGTTTGTCTCTTTGTGCTTTTGGGGTTGCAGGGGCGTAGCCCCTGCGCAAAATTGTTATCTATTGTCTAAGAGAATCTAATCTGGGTGGCAACTCGGCAACGATTCCGCTAAGGATTACCCAGCCACAATTTCAATCAACACTTCATTGGGATTTACCGCTTCGCCTTTGACGACATGCACGGCTTTCACAACACCGGAAATTGGGGCGGTGATTTCCGTTTCCATTTTCATCGCTTCAGTGACTAATACCGGTTGCCCTGCCGTGACTTTTTGATCGATTTTAACCAGTACATCGAGAATATTGCACGGCATGCTGACCACCACATCACCTTTTTCTGTAGGGCTGCGGCGTTTACTGGCAATTGCGCTTTTCACGGGACCTTGCGTGCCGCCATCGAGTACGATTTCATCAAGCGTTTCAACCAAGATTTCTTCGGGAATTCCGTCGACCATGAAATAGAAATGACGCGTGCTTTCGCTTTTAGGGCTGGTGCCGGTAACTTTGATATGGTAAGACTCACCATGTAGCGCAATGTTGAACTCAGTCGGTGCTTTTTGTACGCCATTGACAATGGTCGAGGCGACTTCGAGTGGCTCGGGAACAAGCTGCCCAGACGAGCGCTGTTCTAGAAATTGCTTACCGATTTCAGGAAACATCGCATAGCTGAGAACATCTTCATCGTTTAAGGCCAGTTGCCCGATTTCCTTGCGTAACTGCTCAAGTTCTGGTTTCAACAAGTCAGCAGGGCGGCAATCGATGGTATCTTCTTTGCCGATCGCACGCTTTTGTAAACTGGCATTAATCGGGGCGGGCGCTTTACCATAACCCCCTTGTAAGTAGCGCTTAACTTCATTGGTGATGGTGGAATAGCGTTTACCGGTAAGAATATTGAGTACAGCCTGCGTTCCCACGATCTGCGAAGTTGGAGTGACGAGGGGTGGGTAACCCAAATCGCGTCTAACCCGAGGAATTTCTGTATAAACTTCGGTGATGCGGTTGAGCGCGTTACGTTCCTGTAGTTGATTGGCCAAATTGGAAATCATACCGCCAGGCACTTGGAAAACATGAACCCGTGTATCCACTCCCGTAAATTCACTTTCAAATCGGTGATATTTTTTGCGAACCTGGGCAAAATAATCGTTTACTTCCTGCAGTTTCTGTAAATTTAGACCAGTATCGTAAGGTGTGCCTTCTAGCGCCATCACTAAGCTTTCAGTTGGAGGATGACTGGTGCCGCCAGCCCAGGAAGAAAGCGCGGTATCAATATGTCGACAACCTGCTTCAATGGCTTTGAGCTGACACATTTCAGCTAACCCCGCTGTGGCATGTGAGTGCAGGTGAATCGGCAGATCAATCGCATCAGTCAATGCAGTAACCAGTTCATAGGTAGCAAACGGTGTAAGCAGCCCAGCCATATCTTTGATGGCGATCGAATCGCAGCCAAGTTTAGCCAACTCTTTGGCCAAATTCACGAAGCTATAGACGTCATGTACAGGACTCGTGGTATAGCATAGCGTACCTTGAGCATGTTTACCGGTGGCTTTAACAGCTTCAATAGCAGTTTTTAGATTACGCACGTCATTGAGCGCATCAAAAAATTCGGAAAATATCAACCCCATTTATCGCGGCACGTTGAATAAAGGCATGCACGACATCATCGGAATAATGGCGGTAGCCCAATAAATTTTGTCCCCGAAGTAACATTTGCAGTGGGGTATTCGGCAGCGCTACTTTCAATGTTGCCAGCCGTTGCCAAGGGTCTTCTTTCAAAAAACGCAAACAAGCATCAAATGTAGCTCCCCCCCAGCATTCCAATGACCAATAACCGATACGATCCAGCAGGGAGCAGGCGGGAAGCATATCTTCAGTACGCATCCGAGTTGCAATCAACGACTGGTGGGCATCACGCAATATGACATCAGTGATATGAACGGTCTGTAGTGATTTTTCTTTGCTCATTGATAATTTCTTTGCATTAGAGCCCTGTGTGCGATGCAACCGCTGCAGCAATGACACTCGCTAACACCTCGGGGCGAGGTTTATCAGAATAATTGATCAATTGTGGGTTTTGCTCGACAAAGCTGGTATTGAAGCACGCTGCTCGAAATTGTGGATGTTTTAAGATTTTCAAATAATAAGGAATGGTGGTCTTGATGCCAAACAACCCCATGTCGCGTAGCGTGCGTTCACCTCGTTTGATGACGTCTTCCCAAGTCAACGCGCTTACAATTACTTTAGCCACCATGGAGTCATAGAATGGCGGTATTTCATAACCGGTATAAATGGCCGTGTCAGTCCGAACTCCAGGCCCACCCGGTGCATAGTAGCGTGAAATACGACCAAAACTGGGTAGAAAGTTATTTTTAGGATCTTCCGCATTGATGCGGAATTGGATTGCATATCCGCGACGTACGATTTCATCTTGTTTGAAACGTAACTTCAACCTCGCTGCGACACGAATTTGTTCCTCGACGATATCCACACCAGTGATCGTTTCGGTAATGGTGTGTTCGACTTGAACGCGCGTATTCATTTCCATGAAATAAAACCGCCCTCGCTCATCTAACAAGAATTCGACGGTACCGGCATTAGTGTATCCAACCGATTTGGCCGCGATAACGGCTAATCCACCGATATATTGACGCTGCGCTTCATCGAGTTGAGGGGACGGCGCAATTTCGATAAGTTTCTGATTACGGCGTTGAATCGAGCAATCACGTTCGTAGAGATGAATCACATTTCCATGGTGGTCTGCAAGAATCTGTACTTCGATGTGCTTGGGGTTGACGATACATTTCTCCAAGAAAACTTCAGCACGACCAAACGCTTTGGTAGCCTCAGAGATAACGCGTGTATAGCTACGTTCTAGCTCCTGTGCGGTGTCACAACGACGGATACCGCGTCCACCGCCGCCAGAGGTCGCTTTCAACATGACAGGGTAGCCAATTTGCTCAGCAACGTTAAGCGCTTCCTTGACGGAACTCAAATTTCCTTCGGAACCCGGTGTAACCGGAATACCTGCTGCTTTCATGGCATTGCGTGCTTCGGTTTTATCACCCATGCGATGAATCACTTCAGGCGTTGGACCGATGAACACCAAGCCGCGCTCTTGACAAACCTTAGCAAACTGCGCATTTTCAGACAGAAAACCATAACCGGGATGGATAGCATCACAACCCGTAGCGAGCGCCAAATCAACCAAGGCGTGGATATTGAGATAACCCGCCATCGGTTCATTGCCAATATAATGCGATTCATCAGCCTTTTTGATATGGAGTGCGAAACGGTCAGCCTCAGAATAGATGGCGACCGAGCGTATGCCCATTTCTGCACAAGCGCGAATAATGCGTACCGCGATTTCACCTCGATTCGCAATTAAAATTTTACGCAGCATATCAAAATTGAAATGTAATAAAATTAAGTTAGGTTGTTTTATTTAGAACTTCAGGACTTTTGTACATTTTAAGGGGCGTGTCAATATTTTTTAGTAGGAATGAAGTGAACTAGCAATGAAAATCCTCATAGTAATCCTAATGTTGCTCATAACTTATTCACTCAGCTAATCGGTTGCAATCAAACCATCGAAGTATTGATCGACGAAGTTGAGGGTAACCCAGTTCGCTACCTCAATAGTGCCGTGATTGCAAGCAATGGTACGATTTATTTCACGGATTCATCCAGTCGTTTTGCGCCAGTTGATTGAGGTAGAACATTCGAAGCGACCCTATTAGATATCGTTGAGTAATCCGCCACAGGTCGGGTAATATGGAAAATTGCAATACTTGTGAATACAATTTCAATTGAAGATGAGTTTTCTGCTGCGACGGCGTTGCTCGACAATCTTCCAGGACTAGGCAGATTGCTGCGGATCTTCAAGATCCATCTGGTAGTTACTCTGAAACAACTGGCGTCACCGAAACGCAGGAGTGGTTATATATTCAGAGCCTCCATGTATATAGCTTGGATTGGTTAGATAAATTAATTCTAAAATGAAAACTTAATTGTACGATGAAAAAACAGCGTGATTTTATACCTGCTTTACATTATCACTGGTTAACCCGTTGGTATGATCCGGTGATGCGATCGATCTTTCCAGAATCTGGCATAACGGATCAATTAATTAAGCAAGCCAATATTCGATCTGGGCAAGATATTTTAGATGTTGGTTGCGGGACAGCTACTCATAGTATTCGGGTGAAGCAGGCTCAGCCGGGAGCTATTGTTCATGGTTTAGATATCGATCCACGAGTATTACAGATTGCACGGCAAAAAATCGAGCAAAATAATATTGAACTTCAATTAAAGCAAGGCTCAGCAATTGCATTACCGTATTCCGATCATAGCTTTGATCACGTGATCGGTAGTTTGCTGTTACATCATTTAACAATGCTCGCTAAGCAACAAATGCTGCGCGAAGCATTTCGTGTATTAAAGCCAGGGGGTCAGTTACATCTTGTTGATTTTGGTCAACCGCAGGGTATATCAATGTGGATGATTTCATTGATCATTCGCTGGTTTGAGGAAATTGATGGACATATTCATGGGCTTTTACCTGAACTAATTCAAGGTGCTGGTTTTAATTTAATGCCACACTCCCTTCATTTCCGAACACTGGGTGGTACCATTACTTTATGGCATGCCTACAAGTCAACCGCAGCTTGTTAAATTACTACCAATATTCTCAATACTAAGACCTTATCATGACCTGAATTGCTTGTTCAGGTGGTATTCAGCTCAAGCGACTCACAATAGCACTAAAACCTGAGACGATCAGGATTTAGTAAGCGGTGGAGTTTAAGGGTTACTCGGTTAACCCTTACGTTTTGAGGAGAATGAATCATGACGACTAGAAAATTGACCTTAACCTTAGCGTTAGTTGGCGTGCTGTTATTGAACGGGTGCGTAACGACCCCTTACTTCTCCGGCGTGAATGGGCGATATGGTAATGTTTCTTTTAGTTATGGCTATCGCCCACCGGTATATGTCAACCCTGGCTACTATACAAGTCATCGGCATATGTATGTAACACCCCATTATTTTAATCGTGGACATGGTCATTTTATCGGTGGGCATCGTCCTTTCAGTGGTGGCCATAAACATTTCATTGGTGGACATAGGGGAGGATTTCGAGGTGGGCACTTTCGGTGGTAACAACTTGCTGAGATTGTGACGAAGCTTTAACCTTTTCTTGCTGAAAGACATAGATAAAATGGGGTTGATACCTTTAATACTCGGTTTAATTGATAACAATTAGCTAGTAGAAGTAGAGTTCATTGCAAAGGCAAGTTAGAATAGCTGGTATTTGCTTGATAGAACCTTTTTACATCAGGAGATTTTTTTGTGTTAGCGATCATTCAGGCTGCGGGATGGCCAATATGGCCAATTATTATTGCTTCCATCGTAGCGGTTGCAATTATTGGAGAACGAATTTGGAGCTTGCGGTTAAGTAAAGTATCACCCAGAAATTTGTTATCCAGAGTATTGCATGATTATCGCCGGTCAGGTATTAGCGCTGATATGTTGAATCGGTTACAAGAGAATTCTCCTTTAGGCTGTGTATTAGCAGCTGGCCTTAGAAATATCGAAAGTTCCCGTGAGGTGATGAAAGAATCGATCGAAGAGGCGGGACGTGTCATAGCGCATGAATTAGATCGTTATCTGACGACATTGGGAACTATTGCATCCCTAAGTCCCCTGATGGGGTTGTTTGGAACCCTCATTGGTATGATCGAAATCTTTGGCTCTAACTCACCGACGGGGAGTAATCCAACTCAACTTGCTCATGGCATCTCCGTCGCTTTATATAATGCGGCATTTGGAATCTTAGTTGCTATCCCGAGCATGATTTTTTATAGACACTTCCGTGCAAAAGTTGATGCACTAGTCTTGGAAATGGAGTTACAAGCTTTAAAATTAGTTGAAGTTGTTCACGGTGATCGAAAAATCTAGCTTGTAGCAAATCCACGTTGCATGGCTTTAGTTTCATTGGTTGATTATCCCTCGTATTATAGTAAAAATTGATTTACTAATATCAACAATCACTTAATATAAGCAGTTTTAGAGAATTCACAAATAATTATAGCTCTGAGTGTGTCTCAACTTTTTTTGCGCACATAATAGGAATAAAGAGGATTTATTTTGAAAAATAAAACTTGCTCATTGGTAACGGGTGGCGGTGGATTTATCGGCATGCATTTAGTAAACCAATTGTTAGATCAAGGTGGGGTTGTTAAAGTATTGGAAATTTCCGATGCTAACTTTCCTAAAGAAGTAGAAGTAATCCGCGGTTCGATCACTGATGTGGATACCGTTCGCTATGCACTAAAGGGAGTCGATTATTTGTTCCATTTAGCTGCTAATCCTTATCTATGGGCGTATGATAAAAAAACATTTGATCAGGTAAACCATGAAGGTACTCGCGTCATACTATCTGAAGCTAAGCGCGCAAATATAAAAAAAGTAGTTCACACATCGACTGAATCAATTCTTTCCAAGATACCTTCGAAAAATCAACCTATTCATTCCTCCGTAATACCGATTCTGGAGGATATGCCGGGACCGTATTGCCGCTCAAAATTCCTAGCAGAGCAGGAAGCCTTTAAAGCGGCGCAAGAAGGCTTGCCGGTTATCATTGTTTCCCCAACTTTACCCATAGGACCGGGTGATCATCGATTAACGCCGCCGACACAGATGATTCTAAATTTTCTGAATCATAAACTTCCAGCTTATTTGGACTGTAAATTAAATGTGGTTGATGTAAGGGATGTAGCGCACGGCCATATTTTAGCCGCAGAACGAGGTCGTCCGGGGGAACGCTATATTCTTGGTAATCAAAATATCCGATTAAGTGAATTACTGCAATTATTGGAAGAAATTAGTGGATTAGCAATGCCCAAAACTAGGATTCCGCATTGGTTAGCATTAATTGTTGGTGTTTCTTCAGAATTTATAGCAGATTATATTACACGTAAGCCGCCTCAAGCACCGTTAACCGGTGTAAGATTAGCGGGTCGTTCGTTATTCTTTGAAAGTGACAAAGCAATACGTGAATTAGGTTTTCAACAACACTCGATCCGCCAAGCATTGATTGATCAAGTAAATTGGTTGTTTCAAGAAGGTTATGTAACACGATCAATGCCTCAAAGATTGCGTGCTTAAATGCGCAGTCTTTAGATAATCTTTTAAATATCATTAAGTTAATATATTAGATTTAGTTTTTATCGATCATTTTTGAATTCTGTAGTATGAAAGCACGTTGCAAGGCGATTATCTTATTGAGCTTATTTATTACTGCTTTGATGGGTTGTAAGTCGATACCTAAGCAGGAATCATTGGTTGACAACCAACAAGTTGCTCGACAGGAATTCAATTCTGAGCATTCCGAAGAAGCCTCTGTTGATCCTTATGAATCTGCAAACCGCAAAACCTACTCATTTACCGATAGTATCGATCGGTTTATTCTGGAACCAATAGCAGATGCCTATATCGATTATGTTCCCTATGCAATTCAACGACCCATAAGCAATTTTTATCGCAATTTATCTTATCCCAATGTCGCTTTGAACGCCTTTTTGCAAGGTAAATTTCGCCAGGATTTCAAGATAGTTTTCGTTTTGTGATTAATTCAACGATTGGTATCTTTGGCTTAGCAGATATGGCAGGCCATATGGGATTTAAGGAAAATAACGAAGATTTTGGGCAAACACTTGCAGTTTGGGGGGTTGATCCAGGATCTTACCTTTTTGTTCCCATCTATGGTCCGAGTAATCGCCGAGATATTTTTGATTTACCAATCGGATTTTTTACAGATGCATTATTATATGCAAGCTATGCGGTTGGTGGCCCCGTAGTGGTCCCAGTTCTATTTTTACGCCTTGTCGATAAGCGTGCAAGATTGGCTGGGCCGATGAAGATACGAGACGAGTCAGCGTTAGATCCTTACTTATTTGTTCGAGAAGCATACTCTCAGCAGCGCGAATATCTAATTCATGATGGTAATCCACCTATCGAGCAATACGATGATCTGGAAGAGGAAACTGATGAAAAGGACAAAGCGAAGGATGAAATTAAGAAAGAAAAAATAGAAGATACCAAAGGCAGTAAGAATTAATGGTTGTCATGCTTCTCTACCTAGCTGTATCGAATATGCGACAATCCGTTGTTTTTTTCATCAATAAACAGTGACTGGTTTAACGTTTCTTGTAAAATGCCTTAATTACAATCAGTTATCAGCAAGGTTTTGATTTATGTCTAGAATATCACAGCAATTTAATGACTTAATTAATTTGAAGAAGATTGCTTTGAAAGATACATGGTTTAAGTCGAAAGAAACCTCACCCGTATCATCAACCGATATCGATCAATCCGAATTAGCACAATGTATTGCCAAAGCCCGTAATGCATTATTGGCTTTGCAGAATAAAGACGGGCATTGGTGCTTTCCATTGGAAGCAGATTGCACAATTCCTGCAGAATATATACTCATGATGCATTTCATGGATGAAATTGATATCGAGTTAGAACGAAAACTCGCTATTTTTATTCGAGAGCAGCAAAGTGAGGTGCATGGTGGTTGGGCACTCTATTATGGAGGAACATTTGATTTAAGTTGTAGCGTTAAATCTTACTTTGCATTAAAAATGATCGGTGATTCTCCCGATGCAAGGCATATGCAACGTGCGCGTGCAGCAATTCTAGAATGTGGCGGTGCAGCTTGTGCTAATGTGTTTACGCGCTTACTGCTTGCTATGTATCAGCAAATACCATGGCGAGGTGTGCCATTCGTACCTGCAGAGATCATCTTATTACCGCGTTGGTTTCCATTTCATTTAAGAAAAGTAGCATATTGGTCGCGAACAGTGATGATTCCACTATCTATTCTTTGTACGCTAAAAGCGAAGGCGGTTAATCCTAGAAAGATCAATATCAGAGAATTATTTACTGTTCCACCTGAAGAAGAACAAAATTATTTTCCTGTTCGTACATCTCTTAATCGGATTCTGTTGTATGTGGAACGATTGGGTTTCAAGCTAGAACCATTGATACCAACATTCATTAGGAAAATTGCGTTACGGCGGGCAGAAAAATGGGTTATTGAACGCTTAAATGGTGAATGTGGTTTAGGTGCTATTTTTCCAGCGATGGTTAATGCCTATGAAGCCATCGCATTACTCGGATATGATGCAGAGCACCCTTACCGCAAACAATGTAGAGCTGCTTTGCAGGGATTATTAGTTGATGAAGGTAGAAGAGCGTGGTGTCAACCATGTACTTCACCCATTTGGGACACAGTGTTAGCGTCCTTATCGCTGCAAGAAGATGCTCATTCAGATCAGAATCCGGTTAGGCAAGCTTTGGATTGGACGATACAACGGCAAATTTTGGATGAACCAGGTGATTGGCGTGAAGCAAAACCTGACTTACCAGGCGGTGGGTGGGCTTTTCAGTATGCAAATCCTCATTATCCCGATTTAGATGATACTGCTGCAGCAGCATGGGCGTTGTATCAAGCCGATCCGGATGTATATCAGTTTAGTTTGCGGCGTGCAGCGGATTGGCTTGCGGGTATGCAATCAAGTAATGGCGGATTTGCAGCTTTCGATATCGATAATACCTATTACTATTTGAATGAGATTCCACTTGCTGATCATGGTGCGCTACTTGATCCACCTTCAAGCGATGTTACAGCGCGCTGCACAGGCTTCTTGGCTTTATATGGCGATTTACAACACCGGCATGCGGTTAAGCGTGGTTTAACTTATCTGTTTAATGAGCAAGAATCGAATGGGTCCTGGTTTGGTCGATGGGGAAGTAATTATATTTACGGGACCTGGTCGGTATTGGAAGCGATGCAACTTGCGAAAGTGGATCGTCATCATGATGCGATCCGCAAAGCCGTACAATGGCTAAAATCCAAACAACGGGCTGATGGCGGTTGGGGAGAAACCAATGACACTTATCTTGATCCACAGCAAGCTGGAGAATCTAACGTAAGTACTTCGTTTCAAACAGCTTGGGCATTGTTAGGTTTGATGGCAGCTGGTGAAGTGGATAGTGCAGCAGTTCAGAAAGGAATTGGTTATTTAATGAGATCTCAAGCTGATGATCATTTGTGGTATGAGCCTTGGTTTACAGCACCTGGTTTTCCGCGGGTTTTTTATTTGAAATATCACGGATACTCTAAATATTTCCCCTTATGGGCGCTAATTCGCTATCGTAAATTGACTACTGAGAGGTAATTGTTGTGAGTTTAATTGGTATCGTGACTGCGATGCGCGCTGAAGCGAAGTGCGTGACACCAAGGCGTCTTCCATTCAATGAAATGGTTCGCTTAAGGGAAGGTACAGCCATTTGGATCTGCGGAATTGGTGATGCTGCTGCTCGTAAAGCAGCAACCGGACTTCGCGACCAAGGTGTATCTGCGTTAGTTAGTTTAGGTGTTGCAGGCGCATTGAGTGAAACATTACGACCGGGTGATCTTGTTTTACCTGAATACATCCAAAATGAACAGTCGACCCCAGTTTCAGTTGCACTGGCGTGGCGGGCGCGTATTAAGCAACTTCTACCTAGCCATGTGAATGTTTCAGGAGGCACTTTAGCCACAAGTCGTCAAATGTTATCATCTGAAACAGCGAAGCGCGCATTCTCGAAGAAACATGGCGCCTGCGCTGTGGATATGGAAAGTGGCGCGATCGCTGAAGTGGCCGCAAAAGCTGGAATACCATTCGTTGCAGTACGTGCCATCACGGATCCTTTAGAATTTTCACCGCCACCTGTTTTAATGAATGCGGTTTACCCTGATGGAAGCGTAAATATTCCTCAGTTGGTGAGTTTATTGCTACGCCGCTCGATTAATATTAATACGTTATTGCAATTGGCACCCAGTATGCGTGCCGCTTGTTCAACATTGCTTTCAGTAGTTCAACATGCTGATAATGAACTTGGTGGCCAATTTTCTTCGGTTGCGATCGTAAACTCATAACAAATGCAATAAGCTGCCTCTGGTAAAACCGATCGGTATCTCATTCAATTGTTTGCCCAACGCAATTACCTTAAATAACTCTCCCATTTCGGCTGGGCTTACTAATCGCTGTAATTGATTTGATAGCGGCAAGTATTTTAGTGCATCTGCTACTGCTACGCTCGATAATAATTCTGTAATACCACAGTTAATTAGAAAATGGGCTTGATTTGTGTAGCCTAACAATTGTAAGTTGCTTTCAAATGCAACTTGAGCAATAGCCGAAAAATCAACATGACTCGTGATATCTTGCAGCCCGGGTAAGTAGAATGGATCATCATGTGCATAATGGCGGTAATGGCACATGAGAGTACCCATCGATCGTTGAGGGTGATAGTATTCGCGCTGACCGAAACCATAGTCAATCAGCAAAATTAATCCAGTTTGCAGTATTTTACTCAGGCTGCGAATAAAATATCGATTGGCAAGTGAAATTTCACTTAAATAGCTCACAAAATCAGGTGCATCCTTTTCGATGAGTGTAGATAATTGGCTTGCAATGATTAGTAATTCATCATGATTCAAAGGTTTGTCTACCCAAGACAATGTTTGATGATTGACGCTAACGCCACGTTCCCAGAGTGCTTCCTTTTGCCAAACGACTAAGTGGGTAGGCATCGCATCCAGAACTTCATTCGCAATGATTAAGCCTGAAAATTGATCAGGTAATTGAGCTAACCAAGTAATCCGATCGAGGAGTTGAGGTGCATGCCTTTCAAATAAGGTCCGTTGGCGTTGCTGTAATTCTGCACTTATTTCGAGAATAAAATATTGCTCAGGTAATTGATCGAATTGCTCAAGTTCAATTAATAAATCAAGTGCTAATTTACCCGACCCAGCTCCAAATTCGAGAATACAGGCTTTGCCGATTTGGCGAAATAGCTGCATTACTTGTTTGGCCAGTGTTCTTCCAAAAAGAACCGATATTTCAGGTGCAGTGACAAAATCACCACTCAATCCAAATTTAGCGTTCCTTGCGCTGTAGTAGCCCAAACCAGGAGTATATAAAGCTAATTCCATGAATTGAGCAAAAGGTATCCATCCCCCCGATTCATGAATCTTATTTACAATGTGATTTTGTAAACGTTGGCTATGGTGCAACCCTTCCTGACTCGGTTGAGGTAACGTTGGTAGAGGCATATAAGTTAATCGTGTGTTTATCGATATGAGCGAATCAAGGAATGATAGCGAGGGATAAATGATGAATAAAGGGGAAAATGAATGACATCAAATAATAAAGTTATTTTGATCACGGGCGGGGCAAAGCGTGTGGGTTCAGCTATATGTCGCCAGCTTCATGCGCAAGGTGCTAATCTAGTCATTCATTACCGTTCTTCTCAAGAAGAAGCTGAAGTATTTCGTGACTCGCTTGAAGCAATACGTCCGCAATCAGTTTTACTGATCAAAGCTGATTTACTCAACGTCGATCAGTTTCCAAATCTAATTGAGCAAATAGTACTCCACTTTGGTCAACTCGATGTACTGGTGAATAACGCATCGAGTTTCTTTTCTACACCAATAGGAAAATTTACTGATGAAGCCTGGCATGATTTAATCGGTAGTAACCTTAAGGCACCTCTTTTTTTATCTCAAGCAGCAGCTCCCTACTTAATCAAACAAAAGGGTTGTATCATTAATATTGTGGATATTCATGTAGATTACCCCCTGAAAAATCATGTGATCTATAATTGCGCCAAAGGCGGATTGGCAGCGTTAACTCGTTCTTTAGCTTTAGAATTAGCGCCTGATATTCGCGTCAATGGCGTTTCACCAGGTCCGATTCTTTGGCCATTAACTGGTGATTGGGCAAATGCATCAGTACAGCAAGAAATAATTGATCGAACATTATTGAAACGATGCGGAGAGCCAGAAGATATCGCAAAAGCAGTCAATTATTTGATTAACGATGCTCCGTTTGTGACAGGCCAAATTATTGCTGTAGATGGCGGGCGTAGTATTAATCTTTAAGTAATGAAGGTATTTATTAATTGTGACTCTAGGTTAATAAAATATATCCTTTAACCTAGAGCCAATATATCTAAATTACTACAATATCTGCATTTGTCATGCTGAGTCCAATACCAACGGTCGCTATAACTTGAGCCGAATTTGCGCCATTAGCATCGGCATCGTACAGCAACTCACCTTTGGTGCTATTATAAATAATGAAATCATTCGCATCAGATGCCTGAGTACCAACTCTAAATTGATCAGCAGCAAGAGTGCCAGTGGCCACCAGTGCTGTGAATACAGCATTTTCAAGTTGAACTGTATCATCAAGCACGTTAAAGTCTGTTATCTTGTCAATGTGATTGATTGTTGTAAATCTAAAAATATCACTTCCTATTCCCCCCGTTAAAACATTATTCCCTGCTTTTCCATCTAGTGTATCGTTCCCATTACCACCTCTGAGTTGATTAATTGCAGAATTTCCAATAATCACATTATTACCAAAATTTCCAATACCATTGATAGAAGATGATCCTGTTAGACTGAGATTTTCGACATTAGTTGGGAGTGTGTAGGTTACACTACTACTAATTTTATCGGCTCCTTCGCTCAATTTTTCCGTGACAATATCACCCATGTCATCAACAACGTAGTTATCATTTCCTAAACCACCAATTAATATATCCGAGTAGCCACCCCCATTAATTAAGTCGTTACCAGCGCCACCTTCAATTGTATTGCTATTAAAATCCCCAGTTAAGGTATCGTTATATTGGCTACCTTGCATTCTCGATTTCTTGTAAAAAATCAACACCAGCTCCCCCTGTAGCAATGCCCATAGCAATATCAACCGTAACAGCAGATTCTGCGTCGTTATAGCTGGCCCAGTCAATACCTTTGCTACCATATAAATTATCGTCACCGAGGCCTCCGGAAAGCCAATCATCGCCCCAATTCCCGTCTAGTGTATTGTTTTCAGCGTTGCCACTTAAAGTATCATTCCAAGAACTTCCCATAATGGCTTCTATTTCACTTAGCGTATCAACACCGCTTTCGCTAAATGCAGCACCAGTACTAAGATCTACTTTGGTCGATTCTTCGAAGAATGCCCAGTCTAAGCCCTTTCCCCCAACAAGAACATCATCGCCCCATCCGCCAGTCAGTTGATCATCACCATTTCCTCCTTTCAATGTATCATTGTCAGAGTCACCATATAATTGATCGCTTCCGTCATCACCCAATAGTAAATCATTACCGTAACTACCAAATAAACTATCATCACCTAGATTCCCTGATAAAGTATCATTTCCGTCATAGCCATCTAATTTGTTATGGTTAATATCACCGAGAATCGTATCGTTAAAAGTACTACCTATAATGCCTTCAATACCTTTTAAAACATCATTTCCTTCCCCTCCAGATGCAGTGCCTTTGGCGAGATTAATCACTACAGATGAGGAAGATCCCAAATAAAAAACTTGGTCAAAACCAAACCCGTCTCCTCCAATAATAATGTCGCTGCCTTTGCCACCGATCATTTCGTCATTACTTTCACTGCTACCGATTAACGTATCGTTACCTTCACCACCGTCTAAAAAATTATGATACCCACTCCCACTCACTAGCGAATCGTCACCTTCACCACCGTTTAAAGAATTATGATACCCACTCCCACTCACTAGCGAATCATTCCCTTTGCCACCAGATAGAGAATAAACATCAGCATTTCCACCAATTAGACTGTCGCTAAAGTTACTACCAATGACAGATTCGATACTATCTAATGTATCATTGCCATCCCCACCAGAAGTAGTACCTAGGGTAAGATTAACCGTCACTTTCGCTGCTGCATTAGTGTAATCAACTGTATCAAAGCCACCCCCGCCAAGTAAGATATCATTACCTTTATTGCCGATTAAAGTATTAAAATTCTCATCACCAATTAAAGTATCGTTGAATTGACTGCCTGCGATTCCTTCTATTCCCAATAATGTATCACTACCATCACCCCCTGAAGCTGTTCCACTGAGAAGACTAACTTTAACAGCAGAGATTGCTTCTTCGTAATGAACGAAATCAAAACCAAAAAAACCGTCACCACCAATTAATAAATCATTGCCTCGTTTACCGAATAAGTGATCTGACTCATTATCTAAACCAACAAGCGTATCATTTCCATTAGTACCAATATAATCAGCCATTGCCATATCTCCATTAGATTAATTATGATTTCTCAGCAGCACTTCTCAGCAAAATTTAAATTTTATAAATGATAAAAAGATTTACCTCCAAAAATTGATTAATCCTCAAGCAGTTACATAGAGTTGTTTAATGTAATATTTCTTTTCAGTATGCGCTCCGATATGCGAGCTATAGTTGAGTTTGTTCGAAAGTTTTCTTCGTTTAACCCATTCTCATAGCAGTCCAACCATTCATATGATTTTGGATGACGAAAATGCTTCTTCTTAAAACCTTCTCGTAAAAATCCAATAGCCTCGGTACTTCTCTGAGAGTGTGTATTATTGGCTAATACTAATGAAGTTAATTTCTGTAATCCGATTTGATTAAAAGCAAAATCGAAAATGAGTAACATAACAACGCTAGAAGCGAATTGGCGATCACTCTCATTTGGAAATCCCATGAGCAATTCTGCTCGCCGATGAGCAATTTGAATATCAATTAAACTGACTAATCCAATTGACTTTAAATTTTCACGATACTGTGAACCTGGTTCAGTTTGATCAATAGCCTGATTCTTTTTGATAATTCGATGCATCGCTCTAAATTGAGCAACCGGAAATTTGTTATGTTTCAGCGCATTAAAGATTGCTTCATTACTCTGATTTTTTCGTCCCATTGGTAAGAATTGTTCCATGAAGTCATTATTTCCATAACACTGCTGTAAAAATTGGAAGTCACCTTCTTCAGGTATTAATAAATGAAACTTGCCACTTATTAGAGGTAAATTCCATTTCTCGTTAACAATAAACCATCTATCCAATAGTCTTGGATGATCCTTGAAGTCAGCTAAAGCGATTTGAATGAGCTCATATGCACGTTTATAGTTTTTTTGGCTAAATAGTTCATCAATTGCATTAATCCACGAGATTAAGCTCAATCTAATAGGTTTCTCATTGCAGTTAATTTTGATAGGCTCAAACATGATCACAAACTTATTTAAAAAATATTCCCTTATAGAATAGCTTAATAACCTGAATGATATATGAATAAATTTGAATTACATATGATATCTGGGTGATTTTCCTACTCAAATAAGAAGATCATATCTTGTTAAATATATTCTGGACGGTTTATATAAAAATCTAGAGGGTGCTTATAAATGGGCGTACTCCATACCCATTTGAGTTTGCTCAATATTATTGAATGCGTATGTTTCTATGTGATTTAGGCTAATAGATTTCTTTGATCACCGAAAAGATCGGCAAGCCTTAATTTTGAGATTTTTAGCATTTAATCACTTGGGGTTAAATTCCTCACTTCTTGGATAGAGCTCTTCATTCATCAAAAGCATTTTTTATCCATTCAATTTCTTGATCCTTTTGCCCAGTGATCAGTACAACATCAAACCGACAAGGTGGAATTGTTTTTAGAGTCGCTAAATAATGATTTGCAGTTAATAGGAGTTTTTGTTGCTTTAATTTGGTTATACTCTGGATAGCGCCACCAAAGGAATGGTGAGTACGCATTTTGACTTCGATAAAAACAAGCATTGATTGATCGCGCATGATCAAATCGATTTCGCCATAGCGACACCGATAATTTCTTGCAATAAGGAATAAATGTTGTTGTTGCAAGTAATGTGCGGCTAAATTTTCAGCTTCGCTGCCATTCATATTAAGTCAGATACGATTCCGTTAGAGTTCTTTCGCTTTCTAAAGCAATCGAGTGTGTGCGACAATTTAATGATATTAAACAGCACCAGCAAACAAAGTCAATGCAGCAGGATTACGGTACATTATATGTAGTAGCAACACCCATCGGTAATTTGCGAGATATTAGTTTACGTGCACTGGATATACTCGCCTCGGTTGACTGTATTGCAGCTGAGCATATCGATTTGACCCGGCATTTATTATCGCATCATGGCATTCATACGTCTTTAATGACGCTACATCAACATAATGAACATTTAGTCGCTGAAAAAATAGCTAACTTACTCGCAAGCAACCAAAACATTGCATTGGTAACTGATGCAGGTACCCCGTGTATTTCTGACCCAGGCGCTATGTTGATTCATTTATTGAGATCATCGGGTCATCGAGTTGTACCAATACCCGGGCCAAATGCTGCAATCTGCGCTTTATCCGCATCAGGTATTCGATCTAATTCCTTCTTTTTCTATGGTTTTCTTCCAGTGAAGTCGGGTGAGCGCAAACGCTGCTTAACATCGTTAACTACATTTCCCCCTTGTACACTAATTTTTTATGAAGCACCTCATCGAATTGTTGAATGTATCAAAGATATGATTGTTATCTTCGGAACTCATCGCCAAATTACTCTTGCAAGAGAGTTGACAAAGGTATTTGAAACGTTTCATACGGATAATCTAGAGAATACTTTGCAATGGTTATTGGCAGATGAGAATCAGCAAAAAGGTGAATTTGTATTGCTGTTACCTCCCGTTTTTGAGGAAAATAAAGCGACCCTTTCCCAAGATGTACGGCATACGGTTCAGGTGTTGATGAATGAATTTCCGTTAAAACAAGCGGTACAGCTTGCTGTATCTATTACTGGTGAAAAAAAGAAAAATCTCTACGCGTATGCTTTGTCGATTAAAAGTGACTAGCGTAATTTGATAACCATAAGACTTATGCCTCCTCAAACGATAACGATTACCCAACCAGACGATTGGCATCTCCATTTGCGGGATGATAAGCAAATGCAAAGCGTATTACCTGATTCAGCAAGACGTTTTGCACGGGCAATTGTTATGCCAAACTATGACGCTCTATCTAACTGATAATACTACTCCGCAAGAAGTAGAAAAAGCCAAGAAGAGTGGTGTGGTTCATGCAGTAAAATTCTATCCGGCAGGGGCTACAACAAATTCAGATGCAGGTGTTACTAATCTTTCAAAATGCTTTGCTGTGTTAGCAATCATGGAACGACTTGAGTTGCCATTGCTAGTACATGGCGAAGTAACTGACCCCGTAGTAGATATTTTTGACCGTGAATCGGTTTTTATTGATCGTGTATTATCGCCTTTGATTCAACGTTTCCCAGCTTTACGTATTATTTTGGAACATATTACAACACGCGCAGCGGTTGAATTTATCCTTAGTTCATCTAACCATATTGCAGCGACCATCACGGCGCACCATTTATTGTTTAACCGCAATGCGGTTTTTACGAGTGGAATTCGGCCACATTATTATTGTTTACCGATTTTAAAACGGGAGGAACATCGACAAGCACTTGTTGCAGCAGCGATTAGTGGTTCCCCCAAATTTTTTTTAGGTACCGATAGTGCACCACATTCGATAACAAATAAAGAAAGTCATTGTGGTTGTGCTGGTATCTATACTGCACATGCAGCAATTGAGTTTTATGCTGAAGCATTTGATCGGGCCGGCGCGTTAGACAAACTTGAGGCCTTTGCGAGCTTTCATGGTGCTGATTTTTATCAACTACCACGAAACAAACATCAAGTAACTCTGCTCAAGCAAGATTTGGTAATACCTGAGCAAATTCGGTTTGGTGATGAACAATTGATCCCTTTAATGGCAGGTGAAAAGCTTTCCTGGAAATTGAATAATCAGTTTTTGGTAGATTAGCGCCATGTAAATCATAATAAGCACCTAATTTATTAGATTATTTAGCATTTGCCACAGTGAACTAATCCATAACACAGATTGTCTTTTAAATGATAGGTCGTACACGATCATTTCCTGAAAAAAGGTATACTTCCCAATTCTGTTTGAAAACGAGTTTAGGAAGGGATCAGTATCTTAATGTTTAGGAAACAAGAAGTATGAGTGATCGTGAAATCGATCAACAGCTCGTAGCACGGGTTCAGCAGGGCGATAAAAGAGCTTTTGATTTATTAGTTGTCAAATATCAACGTAAGTTGGCTCGTTTATTGTCACAGCTTATTCGTGATCCTGCTGAGGTTGAAGACATTGCTCAAGAAACTTTTATTAAAGCGTATCGTGCACTGCCTTCATTCCGGGGTGATAGCGCTTTTTATACTTGGCTATACCGAATTGGAATTAATACAGCAAAGAATTTCCTTGTTTCACAAGGTAGAAAAGTACTGACGATTGAAGGTAATTTTGATAATGAGGATGCTGAAAATTTCGAGGAAGCGACTAAGTATAAGGAAGTCAGCACGCCTGAAAGTGAACTAATGAGTAAGCAAGTTGCTCAAACGGTTAATAAAACGCTGGACTCCCTGCCTGAAGAGCTAAGAACAGCGATTATATTGCGAGAAATTGAAGGGTTAAGCTATGAAGATATTGCATCAATGATGGAATGCCCGATAGGAACAGTGCGTTCACGAATTTTTCGAGCACGTGAAGCAATTGCAGAGAAATTACGCCCTTTATTAGGTACAAGTAAAGATAAAAGATGGTGATAAAGAGGATGAAATGAAAGAAAAAATGTCTGAGTTAATGGATGGTGAGCTAGATCATAGCAATATAGATACCGTTTTTGCAGAGTTTAAGAAAAATGGTGAGTTGATCAAGGATTGGGAAACATATCATATGATTAGCGATGCGATTCGACGACCGACCTCATTTCAATCATTTGATATCGCTGATAGAATTAGAAATCAACTTAGTCATGAGCCTGTTATTTTTGTACCGAATGTATCGAGAGTAGCTAAGCGTAAGTTTTATACTTTATCAGCAGCAGCCTCAGTAGTAATATTAGTGAGTAGTTGGATGTTGCTACAGACAGAAAATACTCAACCAGTCATAACTGTAGCTGATAAAACCAAAGAAAAAATTGTAGTTTCTCAATCTCCTACATCTCAACCAAACCCTCAATTTACTTACACTCTCCCACCATTCGAATACCATTATTTCCACAATCAGACTCAGCCGTTAGCCCGGAAAGTTTTTCTCCCTAGTGGTACGATGTACGGACCTTTAACAAGTGAATATCAAACCCCAGAAGCAGGAAATACGAGATAGCATCAATTTTGAATCAACAAATAGGCTATAAAAGTACTGAAACAATTAATAAGTGATTAACGCTCGTCTTTGCTTTTCTCTAAGCTAAAATCTAAATAGATAGATTTCTGATTATATTATTTATACTTCACACGGTTACCCTTAAACTTATTTGTAACTTTATTCCGATTTAAAATAACAAAGGTTATGCAAAAAATTCTTCTTGGTTTATTGTTTTTTTTCTTCAATTGGATTTGTAAGTGCAAAAGAATTACCTGACTTCACCGGACTCGTTGAGCAATATGGAGCAGCGGTTGTTAATATTAGTACTATCCAAACGCAGCAGATATCAGGGGGACAGATTTTTCCTGAAATCCCAAACTTGCCTGAAGACTCTCCTTTTTATGATTTTTTCCGAAGACACATGCAACCATTTTCTGCACCCAGAAAATTTGAATCGCGATCCCTAGGGTCAGGATTTATTATCAGTAAGGACGGTTATATCTTAACTAATGCTCATGTTGTCGAATCAGCCAATGAGATAACAGTTAAGCTTAATGATAAACGCGAATTTAACGCACAAGTTATTGGTTCTGATCGTAAAACGGACATTGCATTGATTAAAATTGATGCAAAAGATTTGCCTGTTGTGACTCAAGGCAATCCTGAAAATCTAAAAGTAGGGGAGTGGGTTATTGCTATTGGTTCTCCATTTGGATTTGAAAATAGCGTAACAGCGGGTATCGTTAGCGCTAAAGGGAGGTCGTTGGCTCAAGAAAATTATGTGCCCTTTATCCAAACCGATGTCGCAATTAATCCAGGTAATTCAGGTGGTCCACTTTTTAATATGAAAGGGGAAGTTGTTGGCATCAACTCACAGATCTATAGCCGAACAGGTGGGTTTATGGGATTATCTTTTGCGATCCCGATTAATGTGGCAACCGAAATCGCAGATCAATTAAAAGAGCATGGAAAAGTATCGCGTGGAAAAATTGGTGTCATGATTCAAGAAGTAACTGAAGAATTAGCTGAGTCGTTTGGTTTATCAAAAGCTACCGGTGCATTGGTCGTATCGGTTGAAAAAGGAGGACCCGCAGATAAAGCGGGAATAGAGGTTCGGGATATCATTCTGGAATTTAATGGGAAAACAATTACGAGTTCAAGCGATCTTCCCCGTATCGTTGGCAATACAAAACCGAAAACAGAAGTACCTACTCAAGTTTGGCGTAAAAACTCAACTAAAACGTTTACAGTTCTTGTTGGCGAAATGCCTATTGAAGACAAGAATGAACGTATTCAAAAACAAGGTAAAGCACCTGATAAGTCCAATCGACTTGGTCTAGCTTTAAGCGAATTAACAGATAAACAAAAGAAACAATTAGGTTTAGATGGGGGATTGTTTGTTGAAGAAGTTCAACCTGGAGCTGCCAGTCGTGTTGGTATTCGTGCTGGAGATATTATTCTTGGCTTGAATAGTCAAGATATAAAAAACGTTAAGCAGTTTAACCACATGCTAGACAAAATTAGTAAGGGAAAAAATATTGCGTTATTGATTAAGCGAGGTGATATGACCACATTTATTACAATGAAGCTTGATAACTAAACTGATTTAAATTTAAAGATAATATTTGTGAGTAAACCTAATTTAATTGTTTACGTAAGAGAAGCATGTCATTTATGCCAGGAAATGATTGCATTATTACGCCAGTACCAACATAAGGTTACATTTGATTTGGAAATTATTGATATTGATGATGATCCTATACTCGTCCAGCGATATAACGAACTTATCCCAGTATTAATCAGTACTGATGATGATCAACGTGAAATTTGTCACCACTACCTTGATATTGCTACATTAGATGCTTATTTCCATAAAATTAGGTAGAATCCACTTCACCAACGAATTTCAACAAAATTGTGTAAGTAAGCATAACATTTAGCAAGGCTTGCTTACACGCATCCATCATAACTCAGCTAAAATAGGCGTTTTTCTTTCCGAATGCGAAACATTCGTAATTTTTCCATCATTGCGCATATTGATCATGGTAAATCCACATTAGCAGATCGAATTATTCAATATTGTGGTGGCCTTTCGGAACGCGAAATGGAAGACCAAGTTCTTGATTCTATGGATCTTGAACGGGAACGTGGTATTACCATTAAAGCGCAGACAGTCGCTCTAAAATATTTAGGTCGTGACGGTCAAACCTATTTATTAAATTTAATTGATACACCAGGGCATGTTGATTTTTCTTACGAAGTCTCCCGTTCATTGGCAGCATGTGAAGGAGCCTTACTAGTTGTAGATGCTTCACAAGGTGTTGAAGCACAAACAGTAGCGAATTGTTACACTGCTATCGAGCAAGGGGTTGAGGTTTTGCCTGTTTTGAATAAAATCGATCTGCCTGCAGCAGACCCCGATCGAGTCATATCCGAAATCGAAGATATTATCGGTATCGATGCAGAGCATGCTTTACGAGTGAGTGCTAAAACGGGCGAAGGTATTCAAGAGATGCTTGAAGCAATTATTGATCGAATCCCAGAACCGCAAGGAGATAGCAGTGCTCCCCTTAAAGCGCTGATCATTGATTCTTGGTTTGATAATTATGTAGGAGTTGTTGTTCTGGTTCGCGTAGTGGATGGCGCTCTTAAACCCGGAGACAAAATTACGCTAATGGCGACTCAAGCCACACAATTATGTGAACAAGTTGGTGTATTTCTTCCTAAAGCGGAGAATCGCGATACGCTTAGTGCAGGAGAAGTCGGTTACGTTATTTCTGGAATCAAGGAGTTAAAATCAGCAAAAGTAGGAGATACTATAACACTGGCAGATCGTCCGGCGAATGCGCCTTTAACTGGCTTTAAAGAAATCAAACCTCAAGTTTTTGCTGGCCTTTATCCTGTCGAATCAAATCAATATGAAGCATTGCGGGCGGCGCTAGAGAAATTACAACTGAATGATTCATCATTGCAGTATGAACCTGAAACATCCCAAGCATTAGGTTTTGGGTTTCGCTGTGGTTTTCTAGGCCTCCTGCACTTAGACATTGTGCAAGAACGGTTAGAGCGTGAATATGACATGGATCTCATTACAACAGCTCCGACTGTTATTTACCAAGTATTGATGCGAGATGGATCAGAGACAGAGATTGAAAACCCCTCTAAAATGCCAGATCTTTCAAAAGTTGCTGAAATTCGAGAGCCGATAATTTCTACGACTATTTTAGTACCAGAAGAATACGTAGGAGCTGTGATGCTATTATGTAATAGCAAACGAGGTGTTCAGAAGAATATGCAGTATATGGGAAGACAAGTGATGTTGATCTACGAAATGCCTTTAAATGAAGTAGTTATGGATTTTTTTGATAAATTAAAATCAGTTAGCCGTGGTTATGCATCTCTTGATTACGAATTCAAAGAATTTCGTACATCGGATCTGGTAAAGCTCGACATATTGATTAATGCTGAGAAAGTTGATGCATTATCGCTCATCGTCCATCGTTCAAATAGTCTGTATCGGGGTCGTGAATTAGCACAAAAAATGCGCGAACTCATACCGCGTCAAATGTTTGATATTGCTGTACAGGCTGCAATTGGTGCACATGTCATTGCTAGAGAAAATATCAAAGCACTACGCAAGAATGTATTGGCAAAATGTTATGGTGGAGATATTACACGGAAACGCAAACTGCTTGAAAAGCAAAAAGCAGGTAAAAAACGTATGAAGCGCGTTGGTAACGTAGAGATTCCTCAATCAGCTTTTTTAGCTATTTTGCAGGTTGATAAATAGCTAATTGCCACAAAATATGCAATTTACAAGCTAGAATGTCTATATTGAATAGTATGATTATTTAGTAACCTGGTTTTAATTATCACTTCTGATTTTAACGATAAATGAATTTTCCTTTAGTGCTTCTTATCCTCCTGGTCATAACGGGTACGATATGGCTGATTGATTTTTTTATACTTAAACATAAACGTAAAGTTGATTCTGCTGAACCTTGGTGGATCGAATATCCTAAAAGTTTTTTTCCAATTATTTTAATTGTATTTTGCCTTCGTTCATTTTTGGTCGAGCCATTTAAAATCCCATCAGGTTCTATGATTCCGACGCTGTTGGTTGGTGATTTTATTTTAGTAAACAAATATATCTATGGTATTCGCTTACCGGTAATTAATCAGAAGATAATTGATATCAATTTGCCGAAGCGCGGTGAAGTTTTGGTGTTTAGGTTTCCAGAGGACACTTCGATAGATTATATTAAGCGTGTAATAGGTGTTCCTGGTGACACTATTACGTATCGTAATAAACAATTGAGTGTCAATGGCATTCCGCTAAAATTAGAGCAAGATGGGGATTATAAATATATCGAATCAGGGCTTTCATTTATCTATGCACAGCGATTTAAAGAAATTAATGAGGCAGGTAGTTACAGTATCATCATTAATCATGATATTCCTCCATTACATTTATCAGCTGTTCACTCTTTTCCATATCGAGAAAATTGTGTGTTTGATCGCACTGGCTTTACTTGCAATGTACCTGAAGGAAATTACTTTACATTAGGGGATAATCGAGATGGAAGCAGCGATAGTCGATATTGGGGATTCGTGCCAGAGAAGAATATCGTTGGAAAAGCATTTCTAGTTTGGTGGAATTTTAGTGATCTCAGTAGAATTGGGCTTTCGATTGAATAATAAAGCTAATTATTAATTGAAATGGGGAATTATATGTATCCTTCAACACCGAGAAAGCAGCAAGGAATCAGCTTGTCAGGATTATTGATTTGGTCATTTGTATTAATTTTAGTGTCTATTGTAGGAATGAAATTAATTCCTGTTTATATTGAAAATGCAACAATTAAACGAACTCTACTTGCAGTGGCAACTGAGTCTAATTTTAAAACAAATAATGAAGAAATTCGCCAATCTTTTACGAGAAGAGCAAGTATCGACAATATCAAGGCGATTAACGGACAAGATATCATTATTGACAAAAAGAGTGACAAAGTTGTACTGAGTACGAATTATTCTGTGAAAATTCCATTATTAGCAAATGTTTCGTTGTACATTGATTTTACTGCTGCAAGTAATCAATGATTCTGACGTCCCCTCCTAATCACTCTCCTAAATTATCTGAAAAACAAGATTCAATCTTTTTTTTGAAACAATCGGTTACTCATTTAAAGAGTTAACACTGCTGCAGGAAGCTTTGACTCACCGAAGCTTTGGATTGCCCAATAACGAGCGTCTGGAATTTCTAGGAGATAGCGTATTGAATTGCGCCATATCTGAATTACTTTTTAAGAAATTCCCTACTAGTGCAGAAGGAGATTTATCAAGAATCAGAGCAAATCTTGTTAACCAAAGCACACTTTTTGATTTATCACTATCAATTGGAATTGCTGATTTAATTCGCTTAGGAGAAGGAGAGAAGAAAAGTGGTGGTCATAATCGCCCCTCTATCCTTGCAAATGCGCTCGAAGCTGTGATTGGAGCCATTTTTCTTGAAAGTGGTTTTAAAAAAACTGAAGCATGCATAAAAAAAATATACGCACCTCTGCTACAAACTTTAGATTTCAATGTAATCGATAAAGATGCTAAAACAACGTTACAAGAATATATGCAAAGTTTAAAACTTGATTTACCAGAATATATCGTTCTTGCGATAAGTGGTTTAGCGCATCGTCAGAAATTTATGGTTGAATGTGTGATTACTAAACTTAATATTAGGGTTGTCGGTGAAGGAACCAGTCGTCGAAGGGCTGAGCAGGATGCAGCAAGACAAGCTTACGCACTAGCAATTCAAACAAGTTGATTGAAATTAATTAAACTGCTTTTGTTTTGCTATAAGATTAGAAGAATTCAATAATAATTCAGCCTATATAACCCGCTAATGGACAACTTACCTCAATTTAGAACTGGTTATGTTGCAATTATCGGTAAACCCAATGTAGGTAAGTCCACATTACTTAATTTTTTGATCCAACAAAAAATTAGTATTACATCTAAAAAAGTCCAAACTACTCGTCATCGCATTAAAGGTATTCTGACAGATCAACAATCACAATTTATTTTTGTAGATACACCTGGCTACCAGGTTCGCTATTCCAATAAATTAAATACTATAATGAACAAACTAGTGATTCAGAGCATCAACGAGGTCGATGTGGTGTTGTTTGTCATAGAAGCGATCAGTTTTGATAGTAATGATGAGCTGATTTTGCGCCAGTTACCCGCCAGTAAACCTGTTATATTGGTAATTAATAAAATCGATCAATTGAGTGATAAATCAAAGCTTCTACCTTTTCTTGCTCAAATTTCAACAAAATATCCATTTACCGAAATAATTCCAATTAGCGCCATCAAAAAAATGCAATTGACTCAGCTGCTTGATGCAGTTAGAACCTACCTTCCTGAAAATTCTCCTTTATTTGGTGAAGATGAAATATGCGATCGTAATGAACGTTTTCTGGCCGCTGAAATGATAAGAGAAAAATTGTTTCGATTAATGGGGGATGAAATTCCATACTCAGCGAATGTCTCGATTGATCGATTCGAGCAGCTAACTCATATTCGAAAAATTTATGCTTGTATTTTGGTTGATAAAACCAGTCAAAAAATAATGATTATTGGACAAGGCGGCGAAAAATTAAAGCAAATTGCATCATTAGCTCGAAAAGATATGGAAAAATTATTTGGAAGTAAGGTTTATTTAGAAGTTTGGGTAAAGGTGAAATCAGGTTGGGCCAATGACGCAAGAACATTAAGTGGGCTTGGGTATGAAGGTTAATTTAGCTATTTATTAATAGAATAGGATTAAAATCTTAAGTGGTTGCACTAGGTGTTAATATCGATCATGTCGCAACGTTGCGGCAAGCAAGAAAAACAAGTTATCCAAGTCCAGTCGCAGCGGCTTTAATAGCCGAATCAGTGGGGGCTGATGCGATTACCCTCCATTTAAGGGAAGATCGGCGCCATATTCAAGAATATGATGTTGAAACATTACGACAACAACTTAAGATTCGTATGAATTTAGAGTGTGCGATCACTGAAGAAATGGTTACTTTTGCATGTCGAATTAAGCCTCATGATGTATGTTTAGTGCCTGAACGACGTGAAGAATTGACTACAGAAGGGGGATTAGATGTTGTTCGGTATTTTAAGCAAGTCAAAACCGCTTGTACTCGATTGGCTGATGCAGGAATTTTTGTTTCATTGTTTATTGATGCCGAATTGGATCAAATTGAAACTGCTGTTAAAGCGGGTGCACCTGCGGTTGAGATCCATACGGGACCCTATGCCGATGCTAAAGATTACGATGATCAGCAAAGCGAATTAGAGAAAATCTGTGCAGCGGTAGCGTACGGTAATCGCCTCAAGCTGAAGGTAAATGCAGGACATGGTCTACATTACGATAATACCCGCCCTATCGCAGCCATTGAAGGTATTTCAGAATTGAATATTGGGCATGCAATTGTATCGCACGCCCTATTTGTAGGCTTTGAACAAGCTGTAAAGCAAATGAAAACATTAATTCAGGAAGCGAGCCAATGATTTATGGCATAGGCACAGATCTTGTAGAACCTTCTCGTATAACATGGTCTCTCGAGAAATATGGGGAACGGTTTGCTAGACGCTTATTATCGGAATGGGAGTGGAAGGATTACGTCAATAATAATCAACCCGTCATGTTTTTAGCCAAACGCTTTGCTGCTAAAGAGGCGCTGTCAAAAGCCATGGGAACGGGCTTGAGACCTCCGGTTACACTCACCAATATAGCAATTGCGCATGACTCGTTAGGTAAGCCTTATTTTGAATTTCACCCAGAGTTGGCTACACTCATTAAAAACGAAGGAATCACTCACCACCATTTATCAATTAGTGATGAATTGAATCTAGCAACCGCTTTTGTGATACTGGAAAAATAAATATGTCACTTGGCCCTTTGATGCTTGATATTGGAAGCACGCAATTGACCCAAACAGACATTGCGAGATTAAAGCATCCTTTAACGGGTGGCGTCATACTTTTTGCGCGTAATTTTGAATCGAGTAAACAATTAACAGAACTTACTGCAGAGATTCGTTCAATAAGGAATCCACATTTGTTGGTTGCGGTTGATCATGAAGGAGGCAGAGTACAGCGATTCCAGAAAGAGTTTACGCGCTTACCTGCCATGCATGAGCTTGGAAAAATATGGGAGCGTCGTCCACAACAAGCGAAACACTTGGCTAAACAGCTTGGATTTGTGATATCTGCTGAGTTGTCAGCTTGTGGGATTGATTTTAGCTTTACACCTGTGCTCGATATCGATCATGGACAAAGCTGCGTCATTGGAGATCGAGCATTTCATCGTTCACCTTCAGCTATTGCAGAGTTAGCGCATAGTTTGATGGTAGGCTTAAAGTTGAACGGTATGTCTGCTGTCGGGAAACACTTTCCAGGTCATGGATTTATCAAAGCCGATACGCATCTTGAACTTGCCATTGATCACCGAATTTACCGAGATATTGCGATGGAAGATCTCATTCCATTTAAGCAGCTAGTTGATTTTGGGATAACTGGAATGATGGCTGCCCATGTTATTTATCCCAATGTTGATAAACATCCAGCAGGATTCTCGAGTTATTGGTTAAAAAATATTTTACGCAATGAATTAGGATTTGAGGGATGTATATTTAGCGATGATTTGAGTATGAAGGGTGCGGAAGGCTACGGCAATATCGTTGACCGTGCCCGAACTGCGCTAGAAGCAGGTTGTGATATGGTATTAGTATGTAATGATTCTTTATCCTGCGATTTACTTCTAGACAAATTAGAATGGAAAATATCCGCAATCAGCCTTGCCCGATTAGCCCGTATGCGTGGTCGATCTCACGCTTCTTCACTGATTAGATTGCATGAGGAAGCAAACTTTGTACAAGCTATAAATGAAATTGATCAAATTGGAAAAGATAACATTGAGCTAAGCTTTACTTAACTATTTCAGACACTTTATACCTAATCATTTATTAATTTATAAAAAATCATGGCTAAATTATTTGATGTCGCTGTTATCGGTGCAGGACCGGGTGGATATGTTGCTGCAATTCGCTGCGCGCAACTCGGGCTAAACACAGTATGTATCGATGAATGGAAAAATAGTGAAGGAACACCTAGTTTGGGTGGAACTTGTCTGAATGTGGGTTGCATTCCATCCAAAGCGTTATTGGAGTCTTCGGAGAATTATGAACGTGCTGCTAAAAAATTTAGTGAGCATGGAATTAAATTAGAAAACCTTTCCATCGATGCACCGGCAATGATTGCCCGTAAAAATAAAATTGTAAAAGCATTTACCAGTGGAATAACCATGCTTTTCAAAAAAAATAAAATCACCTCGATGCATGGCAGGGGAACGTTGCTTGATCGCCAGAACGAGAATCAATTATGGAATATCCAAGTAAGCAATGGTGATCAAAGTGAAGTCATTCAAGCTGAGTTTGTCATCTTAGCAACCGGGTCAATACCTCGTCCTTTACCACTAGCTGAGATTAATAATGATAGCATTTTAGATAATGTTGGCGCACTCGCTTTATCTGAGATACCTAAACGTCTTGGAGTAATTGGCGCAGGCGTTATCGGGTTGGAAATGGGAAGCGTCTGGCGACGTTTAGGGTCAGAAGTCACGATTCTAGAAGCACAACCTAATTTTTTACCGAGCGCGGATGAATCAGTTGCTAAAGAGGCACAAAAAGTCTTTACGCGAGAACTGGGCCTGGTGATCCAGACTGGAGTGAATATCAACGCAATCAAACAAAATAAACAGCAAATTTCTATAACCTATACAGATTCAAATAAAGAATCGCAGAAGCTCGAAGTTGATAAACTCGTGGTCGCAATTGGCAGGGTACCGAATTCAAAGAATTTAGCGAGTGATACTAATAATCTTTCTGTGAATGCTCAGGGTTTTGTAGAAGTTGATGCTTATTGTCGCACGAATCTACCTAATGTTTTTGCTGTAGGTGATGTGGTAAGAGGACCTATGTTGGCTCATAAAGCATCAGAAGAAGGTGTTGCTGTTGCAGAGCTAATTGACTCTGTTAAGAAACAAGTTGGTAGTAACGATTTTTTACCAAAAGTTGATTTGAATGTTGTCCCATGGGTTATTTATACATCACCCGAGATTGCGTGGGCAGGTAAAACCGAACAATCCCTAAAAGCTGAAAATATACCCTATAAGGCAGGTCAATTTCCGTTTATGGCCAATGGTCGGGCAAGAGCATTAGGTGAGACACATGGTTTTATCAAAATTTTAGCGCATGCTGAAACCGATCGAATTCTAGGTGTTCATATGATAGGTCCTTTTGTCTCAGAATTAATCGCAGAAGCAGTTGTGGCAATGGAATTTAAAGCAAGTAGTGAAGATCTTGCCCGTATTATTCATGCACATCCTTCATTATCAGAGGTATTACATGAAGCTGCACTGGGTGTTGATAAGCGCGCTTTACATATTTAGGTAAGGTAAAATATTTACAATTCATTGCGCAATTATCAATATCAATAATATAAGCAAAAAGATTTCATAGGGGAGGGTAGCAAATGGGAGTCGAGCAATTAAATAATTTGATTGGAAAATGGGTCAGTGGCTTTTCAATCAATGTTATAACAGATAGAACTTTGATTGAACTTGCATCCATTTTGACGCCTTCAATTATTTTAATCTTGGTTTTGTTTGGTGTTGCAGTTTCTCTCGAGAATAAAACCTGGCGATCGTTCAATTTATGGATTTGTTTATTAATTACCATTTTTTATCTGCCCTATGAGCTTTATCGCCAATCTAATAACCTCGTTAAGGCTCAGAGCAATGTTGATGAGATTCAAACGAACTTAAAATTACTGCTTGATTCGGCAAATTTAAGTCACATTGGAAACCTAATCGATAAAGAAGTATCTTCCAATGTACTCGAAGAGATTCATTCTGGAGAGAAGAAAGATCTGCTGTATATTTCGTGGTTACTAAGCGAGAATGAAAAAAGATTGTTGGCAGAGCAAGAGCATAAACAAAAAATAATTGTCGATGAATTGAAGTTAGCGCTATCTAATCTCAAGCAAGAGATAACTGAAACACAACAACCTGTTGAGAAAATTGCAAACGATATTCTTAGTCGTATCGATGGGACCATTAGCCAACTCATTGAGAATAAGATTCAACTCTTTAATCAAACACTGAATCAGTCATTAGAAAATTTTCAAAATGAAATTAATACGTTTGTGCAAAATGAATTGAATACTTATCAAGCAAAATTAACTGAAATTACACAGCATAATACGGATGAATTGCAAAATTATACACGTACAGCAAAACAGACTTTTTTAGACCAAATTAACCTAGCTAACAAAGAGTCTCTACAAAAACTTGATGAAACAACGAAAAATATTGATCAAATGAAAGCTGCTCTCGGTGGTATTAACTTTGATCAGGTAGCAAACCAAGTTCAACAATTATCAAACTCAATAAAATTAGCTCAAGAAAGAAATGAAGCGTTATTCGAATATAATGAATGTATTCGTACTGCAGGAATAATCGATTTAATTGGAAAAGAAGAGGATTGTAAGAAGAAATTGAATACTCGTCTAAACGAATTGACACACTCAAACAAATAACCATTACGAATGGGTAGGTAATCAAAAATTTTGAACTGTATTGTTAGTAATATGGATTTCTTGTTTTAGCTTATAACAGCAGTTAGAATGGCCAAGTAACATAAACGATTCAACATTAGAAGGAATAATAAAATGAATAAACGTTTTCTATCAAAATTGATTATGGGTCTTGGCATCTGCAGTCTATTATTAATTCCAATAACCGTATTTGCTGAAGAAGGTACTGCTGTTCACTATAGCAATAAATTTCAAGGTAGAAAAACCGCAAGTGGTGAAGTTTTTGATCAAAAGAAATTAACAGCTGCCCACAAACAGTATCCATTTGGTACTAAAGTTAAAGTCACAAATTTAGAAAATAATCGTAACGTGGTTGTTAAGATCAATGATCGCATGGCAACCAAAAATAGTAATATCATTGATGTAACCAGTCGCGCAGCAAACGAGCTTGGTTTTAGAAAGAAAGGTAAAGCTCGCGTTAGTTTAGAAGCAGTTAATTAATAGAGCTGCTCTAATTGAATTAGTTTGACGCAAATAGTGTTAAATCATCTATTTGCGTCAGATCAGGTCTAAGCTAGTACAAATCAAGGCAAACCAAAAGAAGAGCTACGTCAAATTGAGCTTTTCTAATACCCCATGGTCTTGTCACGGGGTTGTTTATTCACCATAACGACCAGAAATAGGATGCTATTTTAACATTCCTGGTCGTTATGCCCATCAAAAGAAAGATCTTTGCTGCATAGAATCAAGTGCTTGTGGATATTTCAGGATCGACTAATTAATTCCAGATCAGGCGACCTAACTCCATTTATCTTCAATCTTATAATTGAACTGCAAAATAGTAGAAAAAATTTGTGAATGAACAACAATATTGAATATTGTAAATTCATTTCATTCACTTAAACGAAGATAGCTGGAAGAAGCATCAACTCCATATATCCATTGATTAATAAGGCATCGCGCTGAGTCGATAATTTCAGTGGCAGTCATACCGACCGGACCATACAGTGTCTTAAGTAATGCATCAGCTGCCGCGCCGTGCAAATAAACGGCAAGTAACAGTGCATTTTCTGGTTCTAAATTTTGAGCAATCAAGGCAGCAATCATACCGGACAAAATATCGCCTGTACCCGCGCTACTTAAACCGGGGTTTCCAGTCGTATTAAAATAAATATCTCCATTTGGGAAACTACAAATACTACCTGCTCCTTTTAGCACAACAGCGCAATTAAATTTTTTTACTAAGTTTTCAGTCGCGCTAATACGATTTGCCTGAATGGTTGCAATATCGACTTGGAGTAAACGTGCAGCTTCAGCTACGTGAGGCGTGAGAATCGTGGCGAATTGGCGAGTACAGACTAGCTCCTGAAGCTCAGGGTAACATGCAATTAAATTTAACGCATCAGCGTCTAGTAAGATTGGGATAGATAGCTGTAATGCCTTTTCCAAATAAATACAAGCCGCTAGTTCAGTTCCTAAACCAGGCCCGATAATCAAGCTATTGATTTGATTTAACTCAAACAAATGATCGATGGGATGTAGCATTAATTCAGGTTGTTGCACATCGACGCTCAAAGCTTCTTTTGCAATCAAGCCAATATAAACACGACCGGCTCCTATTTTTAATGCAGCTGATCCAGCGAGTAAGGCTGCACCGACCATGCCCGTTGATCCACCTATAACACCGACACTACCATAGACTCCTTTATGGCTATTAATGCGCCTTGGGGGCGGTAAATAGGATTGAGTAAGCGAAAAATTAAGTAACCATGCGTGAGGTGTAACCAAAGACGCTAGATCAAGGCCAAGATTGCAAAGCACAATTCTTCCAGAATAATTGCAGCCATCATGAGTTAATAGTCCTGGCTTGAATCCAATGAATGTAGCAGTTATAGTTGCCTTGATAATAGCGCCTGCGATATTGCCACTATCTGCATCGAGACCACTCGGTACATCAAGTGAAAGAACAGGAAGCTTCATTTGGTTAATGGAATGGATTAACGCTTGATAATCGTCACACAAAGGCCGCGTAGATGTCAGCCCTATTCCAAAAAGGCCATCGATAATAATGTCCCACTGCTGATTTGCTGGAATATGTTCAACAATCGTACCTTTATCCGCAATCCACTTTTCAAAGGCTTGCTTCGCTTCAACGGAAAGTTTAGATTCATTTCCTGTAAAGATTACTGTAACTTGATACCCCCAGCTCTTGAGGTATCGAGCAACAACCAAAGCATCTCCGCCATTATTTCCCGGTCCAGCCACAATCAAAACACGCTGCGTCGTACTCGTTAACATTGCTTCTTTTGCAAGCGTTGCTGCAGCAAAACCCGCTTGTTCCATAAGCGATGGGGCATTAGATTGATTCAATACAATACGTTCAATTTCACGAATTTGTGAAGTAGAGAAAACGGCGGTAGGGTTATTCATTTCGATAATCGCTTCTCGTGTAAAATTACGTGTTTAACTACTCTCATTATTCAATGTTAATGCTTCAATTTCGTGGTCGGCAGGCGCTTTCTCCTTTCCGCTTGGGAAAATTATCACATCAGATTCGTTCCATCGCACCACAATTCTTAAAGATTGAATCGGAATATTGGTATTTTTGCTCACTCAAGCAAAACTTAACTGAAAACGAATTAATAAGATTACAGCAATTACTGGACGGTCATTATATTGAAACGCCACCGCATGTTGCTCATGGATTTTTCCTGGTATTACCTCGTTTAGGAACAGTTTCTCCCTGGTCATCGAAAGCGACAGATATTGCGCATCATTGCCAATTACAAAATATCGAACGCATCGAGCGCGGCATTGCATTCTATATTGAGTTTCAATCTGATATAGCAGATGAAACTAGAAAAAAAATTGAAACACTGCTACATGACCGTATGACAGAGTCTATTTTTCCTTCTTTGCAGGCGATGTCTAGATTGTTCCAGCATGTTGATCCTGCACCACTTAATACAATCGATGTCCAAGTATCTGGCATTCAGGCATTACAAAAAGCTAATCAAACTATGGGGTTGGCTTTATCACCTGATGAAATCGATTATTTGGCAGATTATTTCTTAAAGCAAGGTAGGCGTAATCCAACTGATGTAGAGCTTATGATGTTTGCGCAAGCGAATTCTGAGCATTGTCGCCATAAAATTTTTAATGCAGATTGGACAATCGATGGTGTTCCTCAAACGCAATCACTATTTTCGATGATTCGTCATACTCATCACCAGAATCCGCAGGGAACACTGGTTGCTTATTCTGATAATGCAGCAGTGATTGAAGGAGATGTTATCGATCGTTTTTATCCAGGTGAGTCAAATATATATGGTTATGAAAAAGAATTGACTCATTTATTGATGAAAGTTGAAACCCATAATCATCCAACCGCAATAGCACCATTTCCTGGTGCAGCAACCGGGGTAGGTGGGGAGATTCGTGATGAAGGCGCTACTGGTAGAGGCGCAAAACCGAAAGCAGGGTTAACGGGTTTTTCTGTTTCAAATCTTCGCATTCCAGGATTTATTCAACCCTGGGAAGTAGACTCTGAATTGGGAGAAACTGGTTATGGCAAGCCTGATCGGATTGCATCTGCTTCGGATATCATGATAGCAGCCCCAATAGGCGGCGCTGCTTTTAATAACGAGTTTGGAAGACCCAATTTAGCTGGCTATTTCCGAACTTTTGAAATGCGGATTAGTGGCGTAATGCGAGGCTACCATAAACCAATCATGCTCGCTGGTGGAATGGGTCAAATTTCTGATAAGCATACTACTAAGCAATCTTTTTCATCGGATGTTTTGCTCATCCAATTAGGTGGACCAGGTTTGTTAATTGGATTGGGAGGTGGCGCCGCCTCAAGCATGGATACAGGTGCCAATGCGGAAGATCTCGATTTTGATTCAGTGCAACGAGGCAATCCAGAAATGCAACGACGTGCACAGGAAGTTATTGATCGTTGTTGGCAATTAGAAAAACTGGACGGATCAATCCAATTCTTTCCATTCATGATGTGGGAGCAGGGGGCCTTTCAAATGCTCTGCCAGAAATTGTGTATGGTGCAGGTTGTGGCGGTAAGTTTGATTTACGCGCTATTCCATCAGAAGAATCAGGTATGTCACCCTTGCAAATTTGGTGTAATGAGGCTCAAGAACGTTATGTGCTTGCGATTAGACACGAATCTTTGAGTCTTTTTCACGCGATTTGTGAAAGAGAACGCTGTCCTTATGCCGTGGTAGGAGAATCTAAACAAGCAGATCAACTATTGCTTACTGATACGCAATCAACAATACCCTCGATTGATATGCCGCTTTCTGTATTGTTAGGCAAGCCACCTAAAATGCAGCGAACTGCCGTGCATACTGATAATCCACTCAAACCGATCGATTTCTCTTACATCCAACTGAAGGATGCGATTTATCGAATTTTAAGATTACCGACTGTTGCGGATAAATCCTTCTTAATAACGATTGGTGATCGCAGTATTGGAGGTATGACCACCCGTGATCAAATGGTGGGTCCTTGGCAAATTCCGGTTGCTGATGTTGCGGTAACAGCCATGGGTTATCAAACTTACTTGGGTGAAGCATTCGCTATCGGAGAGCGAACTCCCTTGGCACTCATTAATCCAGCAGCTTCAGCTCGAATGGCTATTGGAGAAGCGTTAACTAATATCGCAGCCGCATCAATCGACCGATTAGATTACATTAAATTATCAGCTAATTGGATGGCTGCAGCAGGGCATGCGAATGAAGATATCGCATTGTTCGATGCGGTTCATGCTGCAGCTATCGGATTGTGCCCTCAACTGAGTATAAGTATTCCGGTTGGGAAGGATTCTATGTCCATGAAAACGACTTGGAGGCAGAAAAATGATGTGGGTGAGAATCAGAAGAAAGAAGTCGTAGCTCCATTATCATTGATTATCTCTGCTTTTGCGCGGGTGAAGGATGTTCGCCAAACGCTGACGCCACAGCTGCGCAATGACTTGGGAGAAACGGAGCTCATTTTAATTGATTTAGGATTTGGAAAAAATCGAATGGGAGGCGCTGCATTAGCCCAGGTCTATAATCAATTAGGTGATCAAGCGCCAGATATAGAAACCACATTTGAAATAGAAAAATTTAAGTCATTTTTTGCGATCATTCAGAGACTCAAGGAAGCGAATCTGATCGTAGCTTATCATGACCGTTCTGATGGCGGGCTCTTTGTAACGCTGTGCGAAATGGTTTTTGCTGGACATGTTGGGATTACGATTAATCTGGATCAACTGTGTTTTGACGCGTCTGCAAATGATCTCGATGAAGCTGAAATAAAACCGGAAGTCCTGCAAGGTCGCTTCCTTGAACGCATGCTTCGCGTGTTATTCAATGAAGAATTAGGTGCAGTCATTCAAATTCAACATACCCATCATCAAGCTGTATTACAGGCTTTTGCTGAAGTTGAGTTGGCTGATCATTGTTATGTGATTGGAAAATTGAATCAATCTGATGAAATTCAAATTTTGCGTAACAATATCGCTATTATTCGAGAGAAACGTATCGATTTGCACCGCGCATGGTCAGAAACGAGCTATCACATGCAACGTTTACGCGATAATCCAGTATGTGCACAGCAAGAATATGATCGTATCTTGGATGCTACCGATCCGGGATTGCATTCAAAGTTAACCTTTAATGTACACAACGATATTACATTCCCATCGGTTCAAATACAGTCTCGCCCTAAAATTGCAATTCTACGCGAGCAAGGCGTTAATGGGCAGGTTGAAATGGCTGCTGCTTTTGATCAAGCCGGTTTTCTAGCGGTTGATGTACATATGAGCGATATTCTTGCTGGGCGTGATTTATTACAAGACTATAAAGGACTAGTAGCCTGTGGCGGTTTTTCATATGGAGATGTGCTCGGTGCAGGGAAGGGCTGGGCAAAATCAATTTTATTTAATCCAATTGCGCGCGATGCATTGGAAGCATTTTTAACCGCCAAGATACCTTTGCCTTAGGAGTGTGTAATGGCTGTCAAATGATGAGTAATTTAGAAGAAATCATACCTGGAACTGGCCACTGGCCTCGTTTTGAGCGCAATCAATCTGAGCAGTTTGAAGCACGCTTTGTATTGGTGGAAATACCCAAGAATCCTTCTATTTTGTTTAAAGACATGGAAGGCAGTCGACTGCCAATTACTGTGTCACATGGTGAGGGATTCGCTATGTTTCAATCCCCTCAACAATTAACAACTGCATCCCAATATATTGCTTTGCGGTATATTGATCATTTTGGTAATCCTACCGAGCGATATCCATTTAACCCCAATGGTTCAGTTTTAGGTGTAACTGGCTTAACTTCGATAGATGGTCGGTTTACCATTTTAATGCCACATCCAGAAAGGGTATTTCGTACGATTCAGCATTCTTGGCATGCTGAAGATTGGCCCGCATATTCACCTTGGATGAAAATATTTAGCAATGCGCGCCAGTGGGTTGGGTAAGCTTTGAACTAATTTCGTGTTCAGTGAGTCATCCTTACTAACCCATTTACAATATAACTCTCAAAGAGATTAATTGATGACCAATAATAAAAATAAGCATAAGTTACAAATTAACTTATCAATGAGTGCATGGTTTGTTCTCATCGTTGTTTTATCCTCAACCACATTTGCAGAAATCATTCCTCTCATCAAACCAACTCAGAACTTGCAAGCGACTTTATCTGCAAAACAATGTGTCCCTGTGGCAAATTGGGTAATACCCGGGAAAAGTTTAAAAACTTCTTTTACAGAAATTGCTTCACGCGCTAATCAACATTCTGTAATTTTGCTGGGTGAAACTCATGTTAACCGCGAACATCATCGTTGGCAGCTACAAATACTTGCTGCATTGCATGCGGTACGACCTGATATGGTCATTGGTTTCGAAATGTTCCCTCGAAGTACTCAGAAGGTGCTTGATCAATGGATCGCTGGTGAATTATCAGAAGCTGATTTTCTACATAAAACGAACTGGAATTCAGTTTGGGGAACGGATGCAAGTCTTTATTTGCCGCTGTTTCATTTTGCACGTATGAATCGTATTCCTATGCGAGCACTTAATATTGATAGCGAATTAAGAAAACGAGTTTCGGAGAAGGGTTTTGATAGCGTACCGGAAAATGAGCGAGAAGGGGTTACTAGACCTGCACCACCAAGCCCTGCTTATCTTGATTTTCTTTTACCAATTTATGAGTTACATGATCGTAAACATAAACAACAAAGTAAATCCAATAAATATGACCCCGACTTTTTAAGATTTGTAGTCGGTCAGCAATTATGGGATCGTGCGATGGCTCAAGAAATCAAAGTGGCGTTAGATTTACTCGATAAACGCAAAAGTTCTCTGGTAGTGGGTATCATGGGAACAGGGCATATTTTGCATGGTTTTGGCGTGCCTCATCAATTAAAAGATCTTGGAGTCAATGGCGTGACCGCGCTGATTCCCTGGGATACGAACAAATCCTGTAAACAATTGACCAACGGCTATGCCGATGCGGTGTTTGGATTAACACCCCAAAATATTGAGGTGCCTCCTTCTTTTCAGCGGCTAGGTATTCGCTATGAAATGATGGTAGAGCAAGGAGGGGCGCGTGTTATGGAAGTTGAAAAAGCGAGTATTGCTGAATCGGCAGGACTGCTGACAGGGGATATTATCCGTGAAATTGCAGGGGGCGCAGTGAAAGATACAAATGATATCGTTACCGTGGTTAAACGTCAGGCACCGGGTACATGGTTACCGATTAGCGTAGAACGCGGAAAAGAGCTAAAGCAAATCATTGCAAAGTTTCCGGCGCTAGCGAAGTAAAACATTGAGATCATTAATGACAGGCTTAAGAGAAAAAGAGATTAAATCAACCGGAACTAAATAATAATTTCCAGTTGATTTAATCAACCTCTACTTAAGAGGAAAGGATAAGGGAAGCTATGAAAAACATACACTATGATATGCTTGAGTAAAGTAATAAATCAATGTGACATATTGTCGCGTAGGCAAGAAACGAAAGTTAATCGATGACGCGCAATGAGGCTCAGCGTAAAAATTGTTTTAATGGTTTTCCCCCTTCACGACCGACTGCCTCAATCTCTAGAAAAATTTCCTTAATATTCTCTACGCTATTAGAATCTGTTTTATAACCAACAGGAATAAAAAGCTGAGGATGATCGAAAGGCGCTTTCCGATAGTGGACACGCTCATCGGTGAGCGATCGTAAAAATGCTTCTAAATCAGCTTTTTCTACTTCCGTGTTCATTAGTATATTAAGTGGAACGATTGTAGAGCCATCGAGCTGTTCAAGATTGGGATAATCCCCTCCGCGACTGTAGAAATCGAGCACGCCTTGTAACGTTAATGTTCCACCATTGTGGAAATAGGGTGCTGTAAGTTCAACGTTTCTCAAACCAGGTACTTTGATGAAACCATCAGCAACGACAGGGCAAGGAAGGTTATTAGTACAATTTGGTATTGTCGTAGGATTTTTGCGAGTATAAGAGAGTGGCTTACCAAAGGGGTCTAGCCCACCGAGACTAATGTCATCAGTCGTTGGTCTTACACCAATATTATTGAAACCTCGATCAAAAGCTTGCTCATCTCGAACCCGAATTGGGCTCGTACTTATTCGTGTGATCGAAGCGCCTGTTAATTCAGCCCCTTCATGACAATTAATACACCTGCCGCGTGTTTGACTACGAAATAAATCCACACCACGAATTGCTGCTTCACTGATGGCATGAGTTTCTCCCATCATGAATCGATCATAAGGCGTATCATCTGCAATCAGGGTTGCTAAATAAGCCTGGATTGCTAAGCCAAAATACAGAGAAAAATTATATTCCATCAAATCATAATCATCGTTGTGAGACTGATTTTCATCTGGAACAACAGAAGATTTTTTGCCTGAGACGCGAATCTTTTTATTTGAACTCCACCATTGAGGATGAAATGCAGCTTTAATCATGGCTTGATAAGACCTGATATCAAGGCCGGCTTTGGGCCAACGGCTATATTGACCGAGTACGCTATCTTGAGGATGTACTCGTTGTAATTCAAGCGGTCGCATACTTAATAATTTTCTACCAATATCGGGAAAAGTCCGACCAGTCGCGCTCATTTCTCGATCGCTAACGGTAGGGCCCACAGCCAGCGAAGCGAGGCTCGAGTGCTTAATTCTAATGCTGATCGGCTCAAGCTTACCAAAAGGAAACTTGGCCTTGAAAACCTTTGCAGTGGGGTCACGGTCTCCCCATTTATTGACGCCGTTGAATTCGTTCTGAGCACTCCCATTATTTAGATTACGAAAATTGAATACTGCGTTGATAATGCTGGGTGCGTGGCGCGATGCTACGCGACGTACATTCTCATTATCGATTAGGAAACCATCTTGATCTAATTTGGGCGATACGATGTCACGTGCCTTTCCTTTCTTGACATACAAAAATTGAGCCGCATTGACACCCTGTGATGAAACAATATCATTCGAATCAAAATCAGGATATGAATTACGATCCAGTGGATTACTGAGTTTCCGAAAAGGAAAATCATTTTTTGTCAGTTGATGATTCGGTGGAAAATCAAATATTAGATCGGGATCGGGTGATCCAGTGATTGTTATCTGATTAGAGCCGGGGTTTATTTGATTTTTGGATCTACTATCAGCACCTGCATTGAAATGGCAAGTACCACAGGCAGTAATGCCATCACTTCCAACGCGCATTTCCCAAAACAATGCTTTACCGAGTTCAATTGCTCTGTGTTTATCAATGATAAATTCAGCCAGATTATCAGGTTCTGAGACTGTAACTGTTTTGAGCGAAGGTGGGCGTGGTGGATCTTCAGCTACCAATGCATTGGTTGATAAGATCAGGAAGATAAAAAAGATAATATTTACTAAATAAGAAACTGGCAAAAGCATCTTGTGGTTTTTTATTGTTATTATTGATAGTCTGAATTAACTATCTCCACCAGTGAACGGTGAAGATAGTTAAATTAAAACGATGTATTACAGCGTGCACTACCTTTATAAAACTAGAATTACTCCCCCAACCATTACACTAAGCGGGGAACTAAGTGTCTAATTTTATTTTTACCTAACGGGGTGGCCGCTATTGTTGCCTCATAACCATGTCTTCCGGTATAGGCATAGCAAACTGGATCAGCCGCATCACAGTTACCGGCTGGGTATTCCTCCAATACTTTGGGGCTGCCCCCAATTGCGATTGAGTATTTGCCAGCTTCGAGTACAGCCCTGTATTTAACTGCTGATCTAAGTGCTGTATTCGGTGCATTGCCAATGAATTCGGCTGTCGTCATCCAGTCGATATTACCGGCATTATTGTAGCGATGCTCGTCACAGCCAGCAGTTTGCCATCCTTTGTAGACAGAAAGGGCCGGTACTAAAGCATTACGTGCAGTTGAGAAACTACCATCATTATTGCCGTAAGCTACGCCTTCCTGGCGCTCGATGGTCACTTCAACCTTTGAACGCTGTTTGAGCTCGAGTGCCACCCAATTGGAGGTATGTGTCCATCCGCTATAAGGCGGTTCATAGAGGGGAGGAGGTTCATTCCAACTTTTAGCACCAACGTGACCGATAAATTGCACTTCATCTTTATGGTTTTCCATGGTGACTGTCCATTGATAACCAATACCACCATCACACGGATCAGGCGTGTTGGGGACAGGATCTGCATAGACTACTTTTCCACTTTGCTTGCCATCATTTTTGTTTTCGTCCGCAAATACCTGAAAACTTGCGCACAAAAGCACAGTGACAATTCCGATCGTGCTGAGTGTAAATATCCTATCTTGAGAATTTTGATGATTCATTTGAGAAATTCCTTTTATTTTTAATAGTTGATATTTCGTTAAATCACCCTTGACGTTTACTCAAGAATGATTTCAGAAATAGTATTGAAGAGATTGAGATAGAAATCAATGTGGCAAATCGTCGCATGCGGCAATTTGCCACATTGACCTAAAGTACGGCACGTGGATAATTTCAAGAAAAACTTAATTGAGTGAATTATTTAAATCAACTCGGTTGGCTATCAGAATCAAAGTTATATGCCTCAAATAAATGGCAAATAAACAGGAGATCAAATGTTTAGTACTCGTTGTATTGAATCGACAATACGAATTATGGCGTCCACTATATTCTTGCTGGCGCTAACACCGCTGTCAGCAGATGACAAGCATGGACACGCTAATCAGTTGCCCAATATGTTTTCCTCGACGAATGCGCATGGAAAAGATGCGACATACAGTACTGCAGGTTTTATTGATCTCAATAATCCATTTTTTAAAAACTTGGGGAGCAACGGACGTAGCTGTGCTTCATGCCACATTCCTTCGCAAGGGTGGGCTATCACACCACGGGGTGTTCAAGCGATTTTTGATAAAACGGCCGGACTCGATCCGATTTTTCGTTTGGTCGATGGCGCTAATTCCCCAACGGCGGATGTTTCAACGGTTGAGAAAAGACGCGAAGCCTATAGCATGCTGCTTAACAAGGGAAATATTCGGGTAGGCATTGGTATTCCGGCTGATGCTGAGTTTATCTTAGTCGAAGCCGATGACCCCTATGGCTTTGCAAACGAGAATGAACTTTCACTGTTCCGTAGACCCATGCCAACCACTAATCTTAAGTTTTTAAGTACGGTGATGTGGGATGCTCGTGAAACGACCCGAGATGCTAATTCAACTGACTGTATCTATGGGACAGCGGTTTGTTTTTCACCGGTATCGTTTGATTTATCTACTCAATCGAATCACGCTACATTAGGGCATGCAGAAGCGCTAAGAGAACTAACGCAAGAAGAGCGTGATGCCATCGTAGCATTTGAACTGGGGTTATTTACAGCGCAGATCTATGACAAGAAAGCTGGGGAACTAACAGCAGAGAAAGGACGAGGTGGGCCAAAGAAATTGGTTAAACAAGATTACTACTTTGGTATCAACGATACGCTGGTCGGTGATTATAAAACCCTTGTGCCCTTTAACTCCGATGTGATGTCACTTTATGATAGCTGGAGTCGCTACACATCACGTCACAGCGATCAGACTAAGCGTGCCCGCGCAGCGATTGCACGAGGTGAAGATTTATTCAATCGCAAACCGATCCAAATTACCGGTGTCAGTGGCATTAATGATGATCTAGGCGTAGCAGTATTGCCGGGTACTTGCACCACTTGCCATAATACGCCCAATTCTGGAAACCACTCGACACCGATGCCATTAAATATTGGCATCGCCGATGAATCACGGCGTACTCCCGACATGCCTTTATATACGTTACAAAATAAAGCGACGGGTGAAATCATTAAATCAATAGATCCTGGCCGTGCGTTGATTACCGGGAAGTGGAAAGATATTGGTCGTTTTAAAGGACCGATTCTACGCGCTGTTGCGTCACGCCCCCCTTATTTTCATGATGGTTCTGCTGCTAATTTAGTAGAAGTCGTGGAGTTTTATAACAATCGTTTTAGTATGGGTTTAACAACCCAAGAGAAAGCAGATCTCGTTGCATTTTTAGCTACGCTGTAATTCTTATGATTTGTCGTCGGTCCTGGATACTCTGGTTTATAGAGTATCCAGAATTTTCAAGCTCAAGTCGCTAAAAAAGCGATTAGCAATTAATAAGTTTTTTCCCCCTTTAAAACTAGATTCAATGGTTTGTTGTAGCAAACTGTCTCCTGCGACAATTTGTCACATTGCCTAATTCAGGGAATATAAGTATAACCAATCTAACGGGATAAGCTTATTTCAGGGTAATTAGCCCTATTTTTATCATTATGAGATCTACGGATAGTTATTTTGTAAGCTTTTCGTAGCATATAAATAAATTCTTATATTTTAGAGGGGTAGTGAAATGCGACTTGAAGCATTGGGTGCGTCATCGATTGCAAGTGTATTAAGCGCGATATTGATTAGCTTATTTAGCCAATTAACCCTGGCACATACTGTAATTCAACCTCCCCAAATCCTCGAAGGAAATAATTCTCAGAATTACTTGGTTATCACACATGGTTGTGGTGAGGCAGATGTAATTGGTTCTAGCATCGTATTTCCAGACGGGGCTGATTCGACTATCGTCGTCAATGGTAATCCGTATACCGGTGCATTGAGTGACTTTATCGCGAATTGGGGAGGTATTTTGCAAATATATCAGGATCGATCAGTATTTAGCGAACAGGATGTTAAGCGTGATGCCAATGGCAATGTAGTAGGGTTTTGGTCGGGGGGAGGGAGAACGATGACCTCCCATTTATTTGCTCGCATTCCTTTCGTTTCCAGTGCGATATTGTTTGTGCCTGAATCGTGCGCCAAGACGGTAAGGTTTTTGGCCGCTGCGGTTGAGGTTTGTAAACTAGCCAGTATTGATGGAATAAATGAAGAAGGTGCTACTAGTTTCTGGGTTCCTGCGGTAGGGTCAAAATATGATGGGGTGCCAGGTACACACGCTTATGATTTCCCAGTGTCTTTCGTGGTTAATCGTGATTTGGAAACGAATCCATTGCCGGAATCTTGTGGTACTGGTCAGACTGTATCAATCACACCGTCAGCCGCACAAATTAATCGCGACTTGCCGATTCAATTCAATGGAACGCAAGTATGGCCGCAGCCTTAATAAAAAATCCCATCACTCTAAATGGAAGAAAATAATACATGGCACTGACAGCACAACAACAAACCGCTTTATTGCAAATGACCCAGGCAATGTTCAATGCAGCCCTTGGTAAGGTGTATCTTGATGCATTGGGTTCACAACTCGAAGCTGGAAATTCAATTGCAAGTATTGCCCAGGGGTTATTAGGTACCGAGTTATTCTTAGGAAAAAGTTACGCCGATGATTTAGCACCCAATGTTTTTGCTCAAACTTTCGTTGATGATCTCATCGGTAATCGAGCTTCATCCGATTCTAAAACGATTGCTGTTAATTTTATTGTAAGCAAGATCACGGCTGGCACTACACAAAACCAAATCATCGCAGAGATTGCTAATGCGCTCTCTTCTTTTTCTGTCACCGACCCTGATTGGGGTCAGGCCACATTGCACTTTAGAACCGAGAATATCAATAAAGTTGTGAATAATTTATTAGCGGACAGTGTTTCGGCTGATGATAAAGCAAGCACAGTGGAAGCCATGCTAGATCAAATGTCAACAGGGAAAACCTTCGGTGATGTCGTTGAATGGGCGATTAAGGCGCTGGATGATTTAGATCAAACTGACCCTGTTTGGGGTCTTGCAGCAGCTCGTTTTGATAACCGAACTGAGGTTTCCCATTATTATTCTATTGAGAAAAATGGCGCTTCAACTGACTTGGCGACGCTTCAGCAGATTTTTACAGGCGTAACTGCCGACGCTGCTTCGATCGAAACTGCCAAGGTTGCGATTGATAATCTTTTGAATAATCCAAGCGAATCGATAAATTTAGCGGAACTCAATGGTTCAAATGGTTTCCGATTGGATGGCATCGTACGCAGTGATGATACAGGAGAGTCAGTTGGTAGTGCGGGTGATGTCAATGGTGATGGCTTTGATGATTTGATTATCGGTGCACCGCATAACTTTGATGATTTCTATGCTGGCGCTAGTTTTGTAGTATTTGGCAAAGCGTCTGGCTTCAGTGCAACACTACCGCTATCTAGCTTGGACGGTAGCAATGGTTTTAGGGTTAACGGCGTGGCAGGGGGCGATGGTGCTGGTCAAGCGGTCGGTAGTGCAGGAGATCTTAACGGTGATGGATTTGATGATTTAGTCGTTTCTGCGGCATTATCTGATATTCCAAAATTAGATACTGGGTACACTTATGTCATATTTGGGAAATCGTCTGAGTTTGATGCGGTAATCGATTTAGCAAGCATGGATGGTAGCAATGGGTTCCGCATGAGCCTGGATGAAGCAGATTTGCTGCTGGGTTGGTCGGTCGATAGCGCAGGAGATGTCAATGGAGATGATATTGATGATTTAATTATAGGCGCACCGATTTCTACTGAGCCTGCAGGGGCTTTTTCTGGTAGTAGCTATGTGATTTTTGGAAAAACCACTGGTTTTGATGGAAATCTAGATTTGTCCGAGTTGAATGGCAGCAATGGCTTTAAAATTCAGGGATCGGTAACAGGCGCCTCATTTGGAAATGGTGTTAGCGCCGGCGACATTAATGGGGATGGGTTTAATGATTTAATTGGTGGGTCATATTACGGTGGTACCGGGACAACTTACGTATTATTTGGGAAAGCAACTGGGTTTGATGCAATTGTAGATTTAGCTAGCTTGGATGGTAACAATGGGTTCAGCATTGAAGGTGTGACCGAAGGTGATGAAGCGGGCTACTCTGTGGATAATGCCGGCGACATTAATGGAGATGGCTTTGAAGAGATAATTATTGGGGCCAGAAATGCTGACGCAAGCGGGGAGAGCTCTGGTGCAGCTTATATTGTATTTGGTAAAGCTTCTGGATTTGACCCTGTAATCAAGCTATCTGAGCTGAGTGGTAATAATGGTTTTCGCTTTGCAGGAGCGGCGGCAGGTGATCAGGCTGGTAGATCGGTTAGTACCGCAGGTGATTTTAATGGGGATGGGCTTGATGATTTGATTATTGGCGCATTCGGTGCAGATCCGAATGGTGTTTCTTCAGGTACTGCTTATGTAATCTTTGGTAAATCTTCTGCTTTCGAGTCATCGATCAATTTAGCCAACTTGAGTATTAATGAGGTTTTATCATCAATGGATTAGCGACGGCAGATGCTTTAGGTAAGTCAGTCAGTAGTGCGGGTGATATCAATAATGATGGCTTTGATGACCTGATTATTAGGGCACCATTTGGCGATGGGGTTGTCTTTAATTCTGGTGTAGGTTATGTACTATTTGGCAGAAGTACGACTGCCATAACTGCTAGCACTGAGTTTGTACAAGATATCGCTAGCAGAGTCGGTATTAATCAGACCATTGAGTTAATCTAGAAATACCGTCGATTTTCAATGCTGGCAAGCGAAACAACAAAAGCACCAATTCTCGAAATTGACTTGTCTCGTCAATTTACTGCATGGTTAGCTGAGCAGAATCTCTCAATTGCGTTTACCACCTATCAGGTAGGTAAACTTTGTTTGATTGGACTTAACACTAATCGGGAACTTTCAGTTTCTGAACGCAGTTTCAACCGCTGTATGGGACTGTGTACGACTGACAATGGGTTTTATATGAGTAGCCTTTATCAAATTTGGCGATTCGAGAACATGCTTGAATCCGGTCAGCGACAAAGCGGGTATGATCGGTTATATGTTCCTCAATTGGGTTATACCACTGGTGACCTTGATGTTCATGATATGGCGATTGATAAACAAGGAACGCTCATATTTGTTAATACGTTGTTTAGTTGCTTGGCAACCTTGAGTAACACGCATAGCTTCAAACCTATCTGGAAACCTAGTTTTATTAGTAAGTTAGCAGCAGAAGATCGTTGCCACTTGAATGTTTTAGCGATGCAAAATGGGCTGCCTGCATATGTGACGGCCATCGGTCAGTCCGATATGGTAGATGGCTGGCGCAGCCATCGTATGGGAGGAGGCATTGTGATCGATGTACGCAGTAATGAAATTATTTGCGACGGATTATCGATGCCTCATTCTCCACGCTGGTACCAAGAAAAGCTTTGGTTACTGAACTCAGGAACCGGTGAATTTGGTTTCGTTGATCCCAAGATAGGATGCTTTGAATCCTTATGCTTCTGCCCTGGTTATGCTCGAGGTTTGAGTTTTCATGGCAATTATGCATTGATAGGCTTATCCAAGCCAAGAACTGATAAGACTTTCAAAGATTTACCATTAGATGCTCAATTTAAAAAGCGAAATGTGGAGCCGCGTTGCGGTATCCTGATCATTAATTTGTGTAGTGGCGATATTGTGCACTGGTTCCGCATGGATGGAATTGTAACCGAATTATATGATGTGATTACCTTACCCAATGTGAGCCAGCCGATGGCGCTAGGTTTTAAGACTGATGAAATTCGGCGCATGATCAGTATCGAACAATAAGAAGTATGGATGGCTTGTCATACTAATCCCGATCAATTTCTTAAAAAGCCCCAAGTAATATCATTATCGATATAGACTAATACCTTTTTGAAGTTAAATGGCGAATGGGGAAGGGTATCGATATGGTTGAATCACAAGAACCGAGAATGCTTCGGTCGATTGATTTCTGGGATGCCTTTCGGTTTTGGTTAAAACTAGGATTTATTAGCTTTGGTGGCCCTGCGGGGCAAATCGCCATAATGCATCGCGAGCTTGTCGAAAATCGTCGATGGATTTCTGAACAGCGCTTTTTGCATGCATTAAATTATTGCATGCTATTACCTGGACCTGAAGCACAGCAACTTTCAGTCTATATCGGTTGGTTATTGCACCGTACATGGGGTGGAATTGTTGCAGGATTGCTCTTTATTCTGCCCTCCTTGTTCATTTTAATTGTCCTCACGTGGATCTATCTTGCATTCCAGGATGCTCCCGTTATTTCAGGTATTTTTTATGGGATAAAGCCGGCTGTTACCGCGATCGTTACCCATGCAGCGTACCGGATTGGATCGCGTACGCTCAAAAATGGGCTGCTTTGGGCAATCGCATGCGCAGCTTTCATTGCTATCTTTGCACTTAAAATACCATTCCCAATAATCGTAGCTATAGCAGCGTTGATTGGATATTTGGGAGGACGTTTCGGTTCTGATTACTTTAAGTTAGGGAGTCATCCTACAAAGCAAATGAATCAATCTTTTGGACCAGCAGTTATCGATGATGATTCGCCACGGTTATCGCACACCTTTTTTCGATGGGCGCATCTGGCTAAGATTGTTGTAATTGGCATGTTACTTTGGCTAATTCCCATGAGTTTGATGATGCAATATTTAGGTTGGCAGCATGCGTTGACGCAGATGGGTTGGTTTTTTACCAAAGCTGCTTTACTAACATTTGGCGGCGCTTATGCCGTGTTGCCATACGTTTACCAAGGCGCAGTTGATTATTATCAATGGCTACTGCCGTATCAGATGATTGATGGCCTCGCTTTAGGGGAAACCACGCCTGGACCCCTTATCATGGTTGTTACTTTTGTTGGGTTTGTGGCAGGGTGGAATCTTGCATTATTGGGACCCGATCAATTATTGCTAGCCGGCATAATTGCTGGAGTTATTGTCACGTATTTTACTTTCTTGCCAAGTTTTATTTTTGTGCTAGCAGGCGGGCCTTTGGTTGAATCAACACATGGAAATTTAAAATTTACAGCACCATTGACAGCGATTACAGCTGCTGTGGTAGGCGTTATTCTTAATTTAGCGTTATTTTTTGCTTGGCATGTTTTATTTCCTAGTGCACATGAAAGCTTTGATTGGATGGCAGGTTTGATGACTCTTTTGGCTATTATCGCATTATTCCGCTTTCAAATCGGCGTTATTCCGGTACTGGTATGCTCCGGGTTAATTGGGTTACTATTTATGGCCATAACGCTTTAATGCTCAGTTGATTTTTTAAATCGTAATAATTTCTAGCATTGACGTGGCCTCGCATAAACAGCTTCCTTTATTTTAAGGGGAAAGGTTAGAAAACTCTCCCTTTATCACGTATAATTCGCATAATTGTGTATTAACTATTGTTAATTTTGTGCAATAGTTTTTTAAAAATATCCTAAAAGGAGTGTTTTGTGTTGCAGCAACCTCGTGCCATCCTTGTCTTGGCTGATGGTACAGTTTTTCAAGGTATTTCAATCGGAATAAAAGGAATAACTGTAGGGGAAGTTGCTTTTAACACTGCCATGACGGGTTATCAGGAAATTTTGACTGACCCATCTTACTGTCAGCAGATTATTACGCTGACCTATCCTCATATTGGTAATACTGGGTCAAATAAAGAAGATATTGAATCGGCTGGTAGCATTAAGGTTTTTGCCGCAGGTTTGGTAATTCGGGACTTATCGCTTTCTGCGAGTAATTGGAGAAAAACAGAATCCTTATCAACATTTCTGGAAGCGCATAATGTTGTAGCGATTGCAGGTATCGATACGCGAAAACTTACCCGTATTCTAAGAGAAAAGGGCGCGCAAGCTGGTTGTATTATGACCGATGATATTGATATCGAAGCTGCACTGCATCGAGCACAAGCCTTTCCGGGATTGGTAGGAATGGACTTGGCAAAAGTAGTCAGCTGTCAGCACGCCTATGAATGGACTGAATCGGATTGGCAGCTAGGCTATGGCTATTTGCCACAACCAACTACGAATTACCGTATTGCTGCACTCGATTTCGGCGTCAAACAAACCATATTACGTCGATTAGCAAGCCGTAACTGTAGTGTAACTGTTTATCCAGCTCAAACTTCCATTGAAGAAATTTTGCTTTCCAACCCTGATGGGGTTTTTCTATCTAATGGCCCGGGAGATCCAAAGCCTTGTAATTACGCGATTGATACAGCGAAAAAATTAATTGATATGAAAATTCCAATCTTTGGAATTTGCCTTGGACACCAAATCCTAGCACTTGCAAGTGGTGCAAAAACGATAAAAATGAAATTTGGCCACCATGGTGCAAATCACCCTGTGCTGGATATTGATAGTGGAAAAGTTATCATAACGAGTCAGAATCACGGATTTGCGGTTGATATGAATCAACTTCCAGCAAACATCCGAGTAACCCATCTATCGTTATTTGATAAAAGCTTGCAAGGGTTCGAATTAACTAACAGCCCTGTATTTTGTTTTCAGGGCCATCCAGAAGCGAGCCCCGGACCTCATGATGCGAGCTATCTATTTGATCGTTTTATTGATCGAATCAAACAATACAAAAAGCAACAAGGTCACTTTGCGAATAATGCTTAGACTAAACCTTTATTGCTGCTATAAAAATGCCAAAACGTACTGATATTAAATCGATTCTTGTGGTTGGAGCAGGGCCTATCATTATTGGTCAAGCTTGTGAGTTTGATTACTCGGGCGTTCAAGCCTGTACAGCGCTACGAGAAGAAGGCTATCGGATTGTGCTGGTCAATTCAAATCCAGCAACGATCATGACAGACCCAGAAATGGCTGATGCGACTTATATCGAACCGATAACCTGGCCGATGCTTGAGAAAATTATCGATATTGAGCGCCCAGATGCACTACTACCCACAATGGGTGGACAAACAGCTCTAAACTGTGCACTTGATTTGGTTAAATATGGAGTGCTCGATAAATATGGTGTTGAGTTAATTGGTGCGTCGCGAGAAGCCATTGATAAAGCAGAAGATCGCGAGAAATTTAAACAAGCGATGGCGCAAATTGGATTAAATTCCGCTCGCTCAGCGATTGCCCACAGTATGGAAGAAGCGTTGCAAGTACAAGCAATGATTGGTTACCCGGTAATCATTCGTCCTTCATTTACACTCGGGGGAACAGGAGGGGGGATTGCGTATAATCGACAAGAATTTGTAGAAATTTGTGAATGTGGACTTGACGCATCACCTACCCATGAATTACTCATTGAAGAATCAGTAATTGGTTGGAAAGAATTTGAAATGGAGGTTATTCGTGATAAGCATGATAATTGTATTATTATTTGTTCGATCGAAAACTTAGACCCGATGGGTATTCATACTGGCGATTCGATTACAGTGGCGCCAGCCCAGACACTCACTGATAAAGAATACCAAATCATGCGCAATGCATCTATTGCGGTGTTACGTAAAATTGGTGTTGAAACGGGTGGATCGAATGTTCAATTTGCAATTAATCCTGCTGATGGTCGTATGTTAGTAATTGAGATGAATCCACGCGTTTCTCGATCCTCTGCGCTTGCTTCCAAAGCAACCGGATTTCCTATTGCTAAAATTGCAGCCAAGCTTGCTGTGGGTTATACATTGAATGAGCTCAGCAATGATATCACGGGTGGTGTTACACCCGCTTCTTTTGAACCCACGATTGATTACATCGTTACGAAAATTCCTCGATTTGCATTTGAGAAATTTCCTCAGGCCAATAATCGATTAACGACTCAGATGAAATCTGTAGGTGAAGTTATGGCTATTGGACGCACGTTTCAAGAATCATTCCAAAAAGCTTTGCGCGGACTTGAAATTGGTGTCGATGGTTTGGATGAAAAATCATCTGATTTAGATTTAATTGCTGCTGAGTTGGGACATCCCGGTCCTGAGCGCATTTGGTATGTGGCAGACGCATTTCGACAAGGCATGTCTTTTGATGAAATTTATCAATTAACACATATTGATCCCTGGTTTTTGCATCAGATAGAAGATCTTATAAAGCAAGAGCAATCCTTGACTGGTACGACTTTGAATTCTATTAATACAGACTTGTTGCGCCAATTAAAAAGAAGTGGATTCTCAGATCGTAGATTGGCAAAGTTACTCGATTCAAGTGAGTTAGCAATACGCACACGTCGGCTAAATGAAAAAATATGTCCGGTATATAAACGTGTTGATACCTGTGCCGCCGAGTTTTCCACGAGTACTGCTTATCTTTACTCTACTTATGAGGAAGAATGTGAAGCTAATCCAAGCACAAGAAAGAAGATTATGGTTTTGGGTGGGGGGCCGAACCGCATAGGACAGGGAATTGAGTTCGATTACTGCTGTGTTCATGCGTCACTAGCGTTGCGTGAAGATGGTTTTGAAACGATCATGGTCAACTGTAACCCAGAAACTGTTTCAACAGATTACGATATATCCGATCGTTTATATTTTGAGCCACTTACACTTGAAGATGTTTTGAATATCGTTGCTGTTGAAAAACCAGATGGGGTAATTGTTCAATATGGTGGACAAACACCCTTAAAGTTGGCTAGGGATCTTGAACGGTTTGGTGTACCAATTATTGGCACAAACCCTGACATGATCGATTGTGCAGAGGATCGTGAACGTTTCCAAAATTTGCTTAATCGCCATGGCTTGAGGCAACCGATGAATCGAATAGTACGTAATATTGAAATGGCATTGGTTGCTGCAACAGAAATTGGTTATCCTTTAGTTGTGCGCCCGAGTTATGTATTGGGAGGCCGCGCGATGGAGATCGTGCATGAACAAAAAGACCTTGAGCGATATATGCAAGAAGCGGTTAAAGTGACGAATGATTCACCTGTTTTGCTCGATCATTATTTAAATAATGCGATTGAGGTTGATGTTGATGCGATTTTTGATGGAAAAATGATACTCATTGGTGGCATTATGGAGCATATTGAAGAAGCTGGCGTTCATTCCGGCGATTCAGCTTGTTCGATTCCACCTTTCAGTCTTTCAGTTGAATTACAGCAAGAGCTCCGTCGGCAAACAGAAGTAATGGCTCGTGCATTGAATGTGATCGGATTGATGAATGTGCAATTTGCAATACAGAATGGTATTGTATACGTATTAGAAGTCAACCCAAGAGCTTCACGTACGGTACCCTTTGTATCAAAAGCAACAGGACTTCAACTAGCAAAAATCTCAGCACGTTGTATGGTTGATAAAAGCTTATCTGATCAAGCCATTTTAAAAGATGTTGAACCTACATTCTTCTCCGTCAAAGAAGCTGTTTTCCCATTTTCCAAATTTTCTGGGGTAGATACTATTTTAGGGCCTGAAATGAAATCTACTGGCGAAGTGATGGGTGTTGGAAATACCTTTGCTGAGGCGTTTGTAAAATCGCAGTTAGCGACAGGAATAAAGTTACCTTCCTCAGGCAAGATTTTTATTAGTGTTCGTGCAAGTGATAAGATTGAAGCTATTACGCTTGCTAAGAAATTTATAGCGCTTGGTTTTACAATTTATGCAACGCAAGGAACGGCTGAAGTCATGATTGAGTCGGGTTTGAATGTTCATAAGGTAAATAAAGTAGCAGAAGGACGTCCTCATATTGTCGATATGATCAAGAATGGCGAAATTTGTTTGATCATCAATACGGTAGCGAATAAACGAAGAGCTATTCAAGATTCTTACTCTATTCGACATGCAGCTTTACTTGCAAAAATTACTTACTACACCACAATGGCTGGAGCTAGGGCAGCTTATATGGGTATTTCTAATATGCGTGAGTTGCGCGCTTATAGTATGCAGATGATGCATCAGCAATCAATACAGTAATTTGAGATTTTATTATTATCAGAAAGGATAAAATTTATAATGAACTCAATCCCTTTGACCGTTACGGGCGCTGAAAAGCTTCGTGCAGAACTTCACGAAATGAAAACGATTCAGCGTCCTGCTGTTATCGCTGCGATTGCTGAGGCTCGATCTCATGGAGATCTTTCAGAAAATGCTGAATATGATGCTGCTAAAGAACGACAGGGTTTTATTGAAGGTAGAATTGCTGAGCTTGAAAGTAAATTAGCAAATGCACAAATAATTAATCCAGCGTTGATTGACGCTGATGGTGCTTGCGTTTTTGGTGCAACTGTCGAATTGAAGGACTTCGGGGGGAATGTAACTGTAATTTATCAAATTGTTGGAGATGACGAGGCAAATCTCAAAGAGAAAAAAATTTCTATTAGCTCGCCAATTGCTCGTGCTCTGATTGGAAAATATACTGGAGACATCATTGAAGTCGTTGCACCTGCGGGAGTTCGAGAATATGAAATATTGAGTGTTCAGTATATCTAAATTTTTAAATCAACATTAACATTAATAATTAGCTGATTAACCCCAACAAATTTGTTTTCTATAGTTACAAATTGATGATTTTTTGCAAAATTATCTTAAGGAAACTCTGAATAAGTCTCAAGAACTTGTAGAATATTCGGTAGATTGTAACCACTGTAAGGGAGCGCATTGATGAAACAATTAGGCTTGTCGATTCCATTATTTATCAAGAAACCAAAAGTAACTCGCCGACAAAAGTTTCTCGAAGAAATGGAGCAAGTGATTTCTTGGGCAGAGTGGACAAATCGGATCGCGCCGCACTATCCGGTAGCAGGATTAGGACGCAAGCCATTTGCGCTGGAAGCGATGCTGCGGATTCATTTGATGCAGCAATGGTTTGGTTATTCAGATCCGGGCATGGAAGAAGCGTTACATGATGTGCCGATGCTGCGTGAATTTGCAGGCCTGGATGCAGGAGAAGATGCCATGCCTGATGAAACGACGATCCTCAAATTTCGTCACCTGCTGGAGAAGCATCACTTGGCACAAAGCCTGTTTGCAGAAACAACTGCTCAGTTGGCCCAGCAGGGATTATTGCTGCGTCAAGGTACGATAGTTGACGCCACGCTGATAGCGGCCCCGCCATCGACCAAGAACCGGCAACGCAAACGTGATGGCGAGATGAGTTCGACCAAGAAGGGCAACAACTATTACTTCGGATTAAAAGCACACATAGGCGTAGATGCTGATTCTGGCCTGGTGCACAGCCTGAAATTACCACGGCCAAAGTGGCCGATGGCAACATGATTGATGCACTGGTACATGGCGAAGAGGCGATTGTATTGGGAGATCGAGCTTATACTCGAATGATCGCAATCTGGAAGCACAACGACAGCCGGAAGAGCCAGTCTGGGGTATGCCATTCAAACGCAAGCGCGGTGAGGAATTGCCGGCAGAACATGCCGTACTCAATCGCATGCTGGCTTCACTCCGCGCAAAGGTTGAACATCCGTTTCGTATGTCTCAAAGACAATTTTGGTTATACCAAAACCCGTTACCGAGGATTGTTCAAGAATGCAACAGCTTTATCTGTTGTTTGCCTTAGCTAATCTCTACCTTGTCCGCAAGGTGTTGATGCCAACTACGGGATAATTCCGTCCAATATCCCTGAAAATCTGCATCAGGAACAGAAAAGTGTGTAATCTGCTAAAAATTGCAGCTATCAGTCGCACAATAATGTCAATATTAACTACTTTGACGATAGCTTTGTCACTAAAACTGAAATAAATGACTTAATCAGAGCTTCCTTAAGCAGATTGCAAGCGCTCAGCTCCATATCTCTTTTAGCTTCGAAATAATAAATAAGATGTTACTTTGATGATTGTGATAGTTTTGAATATAGTGGCTATCATCGGTAATTATTCAGTTTTCTTATGAAATCAAATAAAGTTAATCGGGCGTGGATTCATGAGCATGTCAATGATTTTTATGTTAAACAAGCGCAGAAAGCTGGTTATCGGTCGCGTGCGGCCTATAAATTAATCGAAATTGCTGAGCGTGATCAGCTTTTTAGTTCGGGAATGATCATTGTCGATTTGGGCGCAGCACCAGGCAGTTGGTCTCAAGTGTGCCGCGAAAGGATCGGTAAATCCGGTAAGATTATTGCACTTGATTTATTAAATATGCTGCCATTAGATGGGGTAACATTTATTCAAGGTGATTTTAGTGAGGAAAAGGTTTGTGAAGCAATTGAGTTTCATTTAGAAGGAAAGTTGGTAGATCTTATTCTTTCAGATATGTCACCGAATCTTGCGGGAATTGAAATGAGTGATCAAGCGCGTAGTATCAATCTTGCTGAGTTAGCTTTAGACTTTGCCAATAATAAATTGAAACCAGGAGGGAGTTTTCTTGTCAAAATTTTTCAAGGAAGTTATGTTGACCAATATATTCGAGATATGAGGTTTCATTTTAACAAAGTTATGATACGAAAACCAAAAGCCTCACGTTCCAAAAGTAAAGAATTGTATTTGTTAGGATTAGGTAAAATTATCTGTTAGACTGCAACTTATCTCGCAGAAATAATTTAAATTTATTAATAAATTAAAAGAATACTAAACGAATTTATTAATAATACGAATAATAGGAATAAACATTCTGGTACTTTAATGTGTAAATTTAGGACCTACTATGAATAATTTAATAAAAAATATGGCTATTTGGTTAGTGATTGCTATAGTTCTTATGACAGTATTCAATCAGTTTACTGTACGTCAGTCAGCGCAATCACCAATGGAGTACTCACAGTTCATCAATGAAATGAATCAGGGCAGGATCGCAAAGGTAATTATTGATGGGCGCACATTAAAAGGTACTAAATCAGACGGACGTCAATTTATAGCATTTGCACCATCAGATCCCTGGTTGGTCAGCGATTTGCTTAAAGCAGGTGTTATTGTTGAAGCTAAACCTGAAGAAGAACCTTCGATACTAATGAGTATTTTCGTATCGTGGTTTCCAATGTTGTTATTAATTGCGGTATGGATTTTCTTTATGCGCCAAATGCAAGGAGGGGGGCGAAGTGGTGGTGCCTTTTCCTTTGGCAAAAGCAAAGCAAGGATGTTGGATAAAAATAGTAATCATGTGACTTTTGCCGATGTGGCAGGTTGTGAAGAAGCAAAGGAAGAAGTAGCAGAATTAGTCGAGTTTCTGAGAGATCCTACCAAATTTCAGAAATTAGGTGGGCGTATACCAAGAGGGGTATTGATGGTTGGTAACCCAGGTACGGGTAAAACATTATTAGCTAGAGCGATTGCTGGTGAAGCTAAGGTGCCTTTCTTTAGTATCTCTGGTTCTGATTTTGTGGAAATGTTTGTTGGTGTAGGCGCTTCTCGAGTAAGAGATATGTTTGAACAAGCAAAGAAGCATGCACCTTGTATTATTTTTATAGATGAAATTGATGCAGTAGGTCGTCAACGTGGCGCAGGTCTAGGTGGTGGCAATGATGAACGTGAACAAACGCTTAATCAGCTCCTTGTCGAAATGGATGGTTTTGAAGGTAATATGGGCGTGATTGTAATTGCTGCAACCAACCGTCCTGACGTGCTTGATCCCGCGTTATTACGTCCAGGTCGTTTTGACCGTCAAGTGACTGTACCACTTCCTGATATCCGAGGAAGAGAACAAATTTTGCAAGTTCACATGCGCAAAGTACCAATCTCTCCTGATGTTCATGCTGGTGTTTTAGCGAGGGGAACTCCCGGTATGTCTGGCGCTGATTTGGCGAATTTAGTTAATGAAGCTGCGCTTTTGCCGCACGTTCTAATAAGCGTTTAGTTGATATGGAAGATTTTGAACGAGCAAAAGATAAGATTCTAATGGGAACCGAGCGGCGTTCGGTTGTTATGCCAGAAAATGAGCGCAAAAATACCGCCTATCATGAATCTGGTCATGCGGTTGTTGCTTATTTATTACCAAAAACTGATCCTGTTCATAAAGTTTCAATTATACCTCGTGGGCGAGCGTTAGGCGTTACAATGCAATTGCCGACTGAGGATCGTTTTAGTATGGATCGCGATCAAATTTTACAAACGATTTCTGTAATGTTTGGTGGACGCATTGCTGAAGAAATATTTATGAATCAGATGACAACAGGTGCTTCAAATGATTTTGAACGCGCTACAGAAACTGCGCGAAGAATGGTTACGCAATGGGGTATGTCAGATGCGTTAGGTCCGATGGTTTATGGAGAAAACGAAAGTGAAGTTTTTCTAGGTCGTTCAGTAACGACTCATAAAAATGTAAGCGAAGCTACGATGCAAAAAGTTGACGCAGAAATTCGCCGCATTATTGATGAACAATATGCACTTGCACGGAAACTGATCGAAGAGAATAGAGATAAAATTGAAGCGATGACTAAAGCGTTACTTGAATGGGAAACTATTGATAGCGAGCAAATTAAAGCTATTATGGAAAATAGACCGCCACGCCCCCCTCAACCACCGCAGTCTAAATCATCTGCAACACCAAAAGAGGATAATAAGCCTACTTCAACTGCAGCAGCGAACGAAGGATCCGCGCAAGAAGTATAAACTCCTTATTATCCAGGTACTTTCTAATTTAACCGTAGATATTTAATATATCTACGGTTTTTTTATTAGAATTTTCTTTTGTATTTGAGTTGTGATGCTATTGGAAAATTACATTTTTCTCTGGAATAAAATTTTCAAGAAATAATTTATATATGTGATTACTACTAACTATTTCTCGATAGCTTCAAATTGTAAATATTCTTCTATTCTCTAGTCTATTCTGTCCCTTGAGTGATCATCTCAGATTAATAAGAAGCATAAAAAATGATACGCCATTGATTATGGGTATCGTAAACGTTACGCCTGATTCATTTTCTGATCAAGGATGTCATGCCGTGTCAGAAAAAGCAATTGAGTATGCCATTAAATTGATAGAAGATGGTGCAGACCTGCTTGATATTGGAGGTGAATCCTCTCGACCTGGCAGCACTTGTGTAAATCTTGAAGAGGAATTAAGACGCGTTATTCCTGTCATTGAAGCATTAAAATCCTCAACTATTCCTATTTCAGTCGATACGACCAAACCAGAAGTAATGCAGGCATCTATTCAAGCAGGTGCTTCAATGATTAATGATATCAATGCACTTAGATCGGAAGGTGCATTAAAAATTATCGCTGAGAGTGGAGTTATGGTATGCTTGATGCATATGAAAGGAATGCCCAAAACTATGCAAGATAATCCACTTTACGCAGATGTTGTTTCTGAGGTTAAGTGTTTTTTACAGCAGCAAATTCGGGTTGCTCAAGATTCTGGTATCACGGATGATCAATTAGTAATTGATCCCGGTTTTGGCTTTGGTAAAACCTTACAACATAATTTAGCGTTATTTCGATCACTTGATCAATTTACTACTTTTAATGTCCCAGTTATGGTGGGAATATCGCGTAAATCGATGCTTGGAACAATTACTGGGAATGGCGTTAATCATCGTACTTATGCAAGCATTACTGCAGCTGTATTAGCTGCAGCGAAGGGAGTAAAAATTTTACGAGTACATGATGTCAAGGCAACAAAAGAAGCAATCTTGGTTTTTAATGCATTAAATCAAGATATTAAATAAATACTCTCTATTAATGAATATCTAACTTTCTTATTCAAAATATCTGACTAATGAAAAAAAAATATTTTGGGACAGATGGAATACGAGGACGTGTTGGTGAATTTCCAATTACACCTGAGATTATTCTCCACTTAGGTTATGCGGCGGGTAAAGTACTGCTAGAATCAGATTGGCATTTAAAAAAAGGTGAGAAACCGGTTGTGTTAATTGGAAAAGACACGCGTGTTTCTGGCTATTTATTAGAATCGGCTTTAGAAGCCGGTTTTTCTGCGGCAGGTGTGGATGTACTTCTATCAGGCCCCCTACCAACACCAGCGATTGCCTATTTAATACGTGCATTACGACTGCAAGCAGGTATTGTAATTTCTGCTTCACATAATCCATTTGTTGATAATGGCGTTAAATTTTTCTCATCTGAAGGTACAAAATTACCTGATGAAATGGAATTAAAAATTGAAATGGGGCTCGATATACCGATTCAAACGATGCCTTCAGTAAAGCTTGGTAAAGTTCAACGCTTAAAAGATGCAACAGGAAGGTATATTGAATTCTGTAAAAGCTCTTTTCCTTATCATTTAGATTTAAGGGGGTTACGAATTGTTATCGATTGTGCACATGGCGCAACTTATCATATTGCGGGACATGTACTCCATGAGTTAGGTGCAGATGTAGTAACTATCTGTGCAAATCCTGATGGATTCAATATTAATCACCAATGTGGTGCGACCCACTGTGCTACTTTACAGTCAGCTGTCAAAGAACATGGGGCTGATCTGGGTATAGCCTTAGATGGAGATGGTGATCGAGTAATCATGGTTGATGATAATGGTGCTATCTATGATGGTGATCTTCTAATTTATATCATTGCTAAGCATCGTTATCGTAGGGGCGCTCTAAGAGGTGGAGTAGTAGGAACATTAATGACTAATCTGGCTGTAGAAAAAGCATTGATGAAACTTGATATTCCATTTGAGAGATCTAATGTCGGTGATCGATATGTACTTGAGTTACTCAATAAAAACAGATGGCAACTTGGCGGGGAAAGCTCTGGTCATATCGTATGTCTGGATAAGCATACAACTGGCGATGGGATTATTTCTGCGCTCCAAGTTCTGCACGCACTTCGCGATTCAAAGCTAAGCTTAAAGGAAGCCTCTAGTGATATTAAACTCTTTCCACAACGCCTGATTAATGTTCGAGTAGCAAAGGGACTTAATCATATCAGTAATGCATCTATTCAGGCTGTTGTACAACAAGCCGAGAGTGATTTAAACAGTGAGGGCAGAGTATTACTTCGCGCATCTGGGACTAAACCATTGATCAGAGTAATGGTGGAAGGCAGCAATCAGCAGAAAGTTGATTATTGGGCTGAAGAAATTGCTAATGCTGTACGAGAAATTGCTCAACGGGAATCGAAACGATCGTAATGAATAATTGTTAATAAATTAAAAGCGGATAATAAATTATTACATGTAACAATTTTGTAATAATAATTAATTAATATTATCTTTCCTAAAGCTTTAGGAAAGATAAACGGTGATTACGATCAATTTGGCTAACCTGATTTAATATGGAGAGATTTATTTTGAAAATACTAGATAAAAGAAGTTTTATTAGCTTTATTGGTGGATGGTTATTACTAGTTTTAAGTAGTCAGCTTGGCGCAAGAGCGATTGTAATGATTGATGGGTCTAGTACGGTATATCCCATTACTGAAGCAGTTGCTGAAGATTTTCAAGCAATGAAAAAAGGCGAAATCAGGGTAACTGTTGGAATATCTGGAACAGGTGGAGGGTTTAAAAAGTTTTGCCGTGCTGAAATCGATATTGCTAATGCGTCAAGACCTATTCAAAAAGCAGAAATGGAAGCCTGCAAAGCAGCTAGTGTTGAATATATTGAATTACCCGTTGCATTCGATGCATTGACAATCGCGATAAATCCTAAAAACACATGGAGTAAAACAATTACAGTTGCTGAATTAAAAACCATGTGGGAACCTTCTGCGCAAGGTAAAATTACTAAATGGAATCAGATTAATCCATCTTGGCCAGATGAAAAAATTAAATTATACGGCGCAGGCGCAGATTCTGGAACATTTGATTATTTTACTGAAGCAATCGTAGGAAAGGCCAAATCGAGTCGAGGCGATTTTACTGCGTCTGAAGATGACAACGTTCTTGTCCAAGGTATAGCAAGTGATAAGTATAGTTTAGGTTTTTTGGATTTGCTTACTATATTGAGAATCAAAAGAAAGTAAGCGCTGCCGCTGTTGACAATGGTAAAGGTGGCGTAATTCCTTCAGCCGAAGCTGTTGAAAATGGAAGTTACCAACCGCTATCTCGACCAATTTTCGTTTATGTTAATGCACAGGCATTAGATAAACCGGAAGTCAGAGAATTTATCAATTTTTATATGAAGAATGCGCCTACTTTAGTACAAGAAGTAAAATTCTTTCCCTTACCTGCTGAAGTTTATCAACTTAATTTCGATCACTTGGAAAAAAGAAAGATTGGTACCGTATTTGGCGGAGAGAGTAAAATTGATCTAAGAATTGAAGAATTACTTAAATTAGAAAGACAAATGTAAATTATTACTCAATGCTTCCTGATCAATGACTTTCTTAATTGAACACTGAATAATTTCTTAGTTGCTAAGAATTTTAATTAACGAAAAATTTAAGTTACCAAGCTGTTCCATTCGGTAATCATATGGATTTTTTCCCAATTTTTCTTAATATCCGGAATCGCAATTGTTTAGTAGTTGGAGGTGGAGAAATTGCTGCTAGAAAAGTGGAGTTGTTACTTAAAGCAAATGCGCTTATCACAGTTATTTCTCCAAATTTATGTGAAGCACTAGAAGTACTTTTATCTCAATCTCAAATTAATTACATTCGAGATATTTTTCATCCTAAATATCTCATGAGTTATGCTTTAGTAATTTCAGCTACTAATAATCGTGAAGTAAATCAATTGATTTGGGAAGAAGCCCCTAAAGCGAATATTCCTCTTAACGTTGTCGATGATTTGAGCCTATGTTCGTTCATCATGCCAGCAATTGTTGACCGTTCTCCCGTTGTAATCGCAATTTCCAGTAGTGGCAAATCACCCGTTTTAGTCAGAATGCTGCGTACCCGCCTGGAAGCTTTAATACCCAGTACTTATGGTAAATTAGCAGAATATCTAGGGCAGTTTCGTGATTTAGTAAAACAAAAATTTAATTTTCCGGAACAACGCAGACTTTTCTGGGAAAAGCTATTACAAAGCCCATTTATAGAATTGGTTCTTTCAGGAAAAGATCAGGCTGCTCAGCAATATCTTGTAGAATCAATCGCAGATGATTCAAGAAATCTACCGCAGGGTGAAGTTTATTTAGTTGGCGCAGGCCCTGGAAATCCAGATTTATTAACGTTAAAGGCTTTGCAGTTAATGCAACAGGCTGATGTAATTATTTATGATCGCCTTGTATCGAAAAGTATAATGGACCTCACACGACGTGATGCAACCCGAGTTTATGCGGGTAAAGAGCGTAATAATCATACGTTATCGCAAGAATCGATTAATGAGTTATTAGTGCGTCTCGCCAAAGAAGGAAAGCGTGTACTACGTTTAAAGGGGGGCGATCCCTTCATTTTTGGTCGTGGTGGAGAAGAAATTGAAACACTATCTGAGCATAGTATCCCGTTTCAGGTAGTGCCAGGAATTACAGCCGCTTCAGGAGTAGCTGCTTATGCAGGGATACCATTAACACACCGTGATTATGCACAATCCTGCACTTTTGTAGCAGGACATCTTAAAAATAATAACTTAGATCTTGATTGGATAACTTTAGCCCGACCACAGCAAACCATTGTTGTATATATGGGTTTACTGGGATTACCTATTTTATGTAAACAGCTCATTGCTCATGGTTTGCACAGCACCACCCCTGCAGCTATCGTGCAGCAAGGCACGACCGACAATCAGCGTATCGTAATTGGATCGCTAGATACGCTTCCTTCACTTGCTTTAAATGCACATATTGTTCCTCCAACACTAATTATTATTGGTGAAGTCGTTAAACTGCATCAGAAACTGATGTGGTACGAATAAAGCATGGTTAAAATTCAATTTATATCTAGTTTGTGACCCCATAAAAACAGCTGAATTAAATAATGGAGATATAAGTATGCAAACTACAAATAAATCTTATTCAGAATTATGTTTTGAATATCGTTGCATAAATGATTGGCCACCTTTAGCCTGGTTCTCGGCGTGCACAAAGAAAGATAATAAAATCACTGTTTGGCACGGTAATGGTGTAGAAATAAATCAAAAATGGTTTTGCGAAGCAGTTTGGCCTGGGGATTTTCTGGAAGGTAATTTTGATGAAACAGATCTAATTGCTGGAACAGGTTCTCGTATACGTGGAAATTCGGCTATTTTTGTATCCCCTGGTAATACAGTAGATAGAATCTTATCTTTAGAAACTGAAGAGAAATTTTTTGTTTCAAATTCTCTTGCGTGCTTGCTCGCCATCTCAGGAACCAAAATCGATCCAACTTACCCCGAATATTATGAAGATTTCACAACGATACTAGAAGGAATTTCGGAATATAAAAAAACGCTCAAGACTTCATTGGGCGACGTTCATATTACTATGTTTGGCTTCGTGATTTGGAATGAATTAGGAATATCATATGTGGTTAGAAAAGCCGTTGATCGAGCTTTTTCTGACTTTAATCAATATGAACAATTTCTACAAAGTAACTTGAGTAGACTTGTAGAGAATATGTCTGATCCAACTAGGAAAAGAAAATATCAATTACTTTCTACAGTATCTTCTGGTTATGATTCAACTGCAATCGCAGCACTCTCTAGTAAGTTTGGCTCTAAAGATGCACTGTGTATTGACAAAGATCGATTTGGTAATTCAGAGAATGGAGATCAAATTGCAGCTTATTTAAAGCTCAATCCAATAAAAATTGAACGTAATGCATGGCGCCAGTTAAATGGAGAAGAATTATTTTTCTTAGCCGCTGATGGTACAGCAGAAGCAGTGCCGATTGTGAGCGCTGGTGACATTTTGACTAATAAAGTTTTATTGACTGGCTACCATGGTGATAAGCTCTGGTCAAAAGATACTAAAGATCTTAGTGAGAATATAGTTCGTGGTGATTCATCAGGGCTTTCATTAACTGAGTACCGTCTTTGGAAAGCTTTTATACATTGCCCCATAACTTTCTGGGGTGTTCAACAAATTCGCTTTATTAATAAAATTAGTAACTCCGAAGAGATGAAACCGTGGGATATTCCTGGAGGCTATAGCCGACCTATTCCTCGTAGAATAGCTGAATCAGCTGGAATCCCACGCAATACTTTTGGAATAACTAAAAAAGCAAGCGCGGTTGATTCAACCGAATTTTTAAGCGCTAATACTTTGCAAAATTACCGTACTTGGTTAATTAACCATCGCTCTGAATGGTTTAAACGCGGGCGAATTCCACCTATCGTTAATCAACATTATGAACAAGTTATAGAAAAAATATACTACTTTATCCAGTACGTGTTATTGAAAATGCCTTATTTTTGGCGATTTGTTTCAAATAACTCCCTCGATAGACCTAGTCATTTCAGGAAATATGTTTTCGCATGGGCGATTGATCAGGTTAAAGACCGTTATCGCTTTCATTTTGAGCAAGGTACCGATGATACGATAAATCATAAATAAAGGCACAATAATCTACTCAGATCTTAAGTTAACTCGTTCAGAGATAGAATTATTATCAATATATAGGCTTCTACTTACTAACGCGTTACAACACGTTGATCGTGTTTCCTTCTTATTCATCTGAATGTAATGACAATTCGTGAACAGGCAATTTCAGGTATCAAATGGACAGCAGGCGGAAGATTAGCTGCTCAGGCGATTACTTGGGGAATCACGCTTATCGTTATGCGGTTATTACATCCAGAAGATTATGGGTTATTGGCAATGGCCACCGTTTTTCTGGCATTTATGCTGATGCTCTCAGAAGCTGGCCTTGCGCCAGCGCTGGTACAAAAGCAGGAGTTGAGTGATACTGCATTGCAACAAATTTTTGCTATTATCATCATTATAAACTTAGTTTTATGCGCGATCCTCAATTTGCTTGCGCCTCTGATAGCTGAATTCTTTGATGATGAGCGACTTATTTCAATTATTCGAGTGCTATCACTACAGTTTTTCACGGTAATAGCAATCACAATTCCTCAAGCTCTGCTTTATCGAGAACTTAAATTCAAGCAACTCTCATTAATTGATTTTATTGCAGCCATTATTGGTAGCTTAGTTACTCTTATTTTAGCTTACTTAAATTATGGGGTTTGGGCACTCATTTATGGTAGTCTTTTGGTCAATGTGTATAAGATGATTGCATTTAATGTACTAACCCCTTTTTATATACGCCCGAAGTTTTCTTTAGGCGGTATGCGAAGTTTCCTGACTTTTGGAGGAAACATTACGCTAACACGTGTTCTTTGGTATTTCTACAATCAAGTAGATGTAATAATTGTAGGTAAAGTACTCGGTAAGGAGATATTGGGTTATTATTCAGTTGCAATGTATTTGGCATCTTTACCTGTCCAGAGAATCTCATCAGTAATCGGGCAAGTAGCATTTCCAATATTTACAAAAGTCCAAGAAGATCAACTAAGATTTCGCAATTTTGTATTAAAGTCGATTCGTGTACTATCGCTCATTGCTTTTCCTGTATTATGGGGAATATCTAGTATTGCCTATGAGCTAGTATCCTTATTTTTGGGGGAAAAATGGCTTGCTGCAGTATTGCCATTACAATTACTAACACTAGTGATGCCATTTCGCGTTATAGCTAATTTTCTTCCATCAGCAACAGATGCACTGGGGCATCCTCAAATCGCATTAAAAAACGTTTTGTTATCTGCAGTATTAATGCCGATCGCGCTTTTAATAGGAGTTCAATGGGGAATTACCGGCGTAGCCTTGGTTTGGGTAACTTTTTTCCCAATCATACTTTTTATTAACTATCATCGATCACTCATTGTTATAGGATTAAGCCTTAAAGACTTACTCCATGTCCTTCTCCCAATTATGGCATCAAGTATTGGAATGTATTTTGTCGTATGGGGCGTAAATTTGTTATTAGGAAATAATCTAAATAAATTACTTGAACTCGCTATCATGATTATCTCTGGTGCTTTAGTTTATTATGGGTTAACAATAAAATTTAATAAAGCTGGCTACCTAGAATTTATCGAATTATTTAGAAAAAACTAGCAAAATCTACTTTATGTGAATTCTATGCTTATATATCCATGAGTAAGAATAGATAACGCGTCTTCTAAGTAGGTTTATCTTTGCGGATTTCTACGCTTTATTGTTATTATGTCAAAAATAAATATAAAGTACGGTTTACTACTAACTAGAATAATCGTTGTTACTCTAGTGCTAATTTGGATATGGACACCCGAATTCCTTATGTGGCACGTCAATCTGAAAACACCTTCGATTGAAATCATCACCCAATCGCGGCTTTCGCCTTCTAAAAATGTTCTTACTGAATTAAATCGAATGGATCTTAAACCTCCATCAAATCCATTAGATGATAGTCAAATAATTAGATTTGCTGACAAAGCTTTAAATGGTATTTTGAGCATACCAGGTTTTGATGATATTGCCGTGTCACCTATCTTTGATGCGAGTGATCTAAGTAGGGGGTCAGCTAAGCAACAACTTATATTCGCAAGCCTCATTACAGTCGATTATTTGCTTGAAGCCTATCGTATTACCAATCAAGATAAATTCTATATCGCGGCATATAAGTCAATTCAGGCTTTTTGTAATTTTGAATCATCACGTTTCCTTGATATCGGTTTCTTATGGAATGATCATGCAATAGCAGCCAGAATTCCAGTTTTAATTAAATTCTGGTCATTTTATCGTGATCGTGATGATTTTGAAGTAACTCTGGCGCGGCAGCTATTTGAATTAATTATTAGAAGTGGTCATTTATTAGCTAAACCCGAGCATTATTCGTGGAGAACAGGTCACGGTATTATTCAAAATATTGGGTTACTTCAAATAAGTGTTGCTTTCCCATTTTTACTGGAAAGTGAACACTTCAGAAATGTAGCTATTCAACGCCTTTCAGAACATTTACCTTATTATGTTAATGAAGAAGGAGTTACTTTGTTACATTCCGCAGAATATAACTACGGCGGTGTTAGACTCTTTTCAATGGTGATGCGCCTTTATACACTTAACGGACTTTCAATTCCAGAAAAATGGTGGGAAAAGTATCATAAGGCTGTAAATTTTTATGATACACTGCGGCGCCCTGATGGCACGTTACCAATGTTCGGTGATACCCGAAGTATTGCTGATTGGCTTGGTCCTCCCAAAACATTTCAGCTAGAAGATTCTGCTGCAGGTCCATTACGTCGAGAAGATAATAAATCTGATCGAGCTGGGTTATCTTTATATCCAGAAGCTGGGTACGCAATTTGGTGGTATCCACCAGATCAAAGTATTAATTCCCAATTAAAATCACAGCTTGTAGCAACTTGGTCTTATTTTCCAGGCCTAGGGCATAAACTAGCGGATGAGTTGAGTATTTTGATTTGGGCTAATGAGAGAAATTGGATAACGAATGTGGGTTATTGGCCATATGGGCATCCGCTTCGATTAAAAGTCGAATCTTGGGAGGGTAGTAATGCGCCTCATTTAATCGATGAAAATAAATCTTCAACCCGCACTGCAAAATCAACTAAATTTGCTGCTAATGATGAATTTTTCTATCTAGAGATGATAAGAAATGGCCCAGAAAATTTCTCAGTGCGGCGTGAAGTGATGCAAATTGAAAAAAATATTTGGATTGTATTAGATAAATTCAATGATTCCATTCAGCGGAATACACGGACTAACTGGACTTTCTCTCCTGATTTGATAGTACGAAAAAGAGATGGAGCTAATAGCTTTATGGTTTCAGATACTCAGAAAAATCAATCAATTAGCGCTATCATTAGAACCAGCTCAGATAATGAAGCGAATATCTTATCTGGCAGCATTGATCCATTTGCTGGGTGGGTAGTAATCGACGAAACGCCAATGCCTGCTAACACGATTGCGGTTCATTCAAATTCTGAGAATGGCTGGCAATTAGCAATTTTTATTTTGCACGATAATGCACATTTACCCAATATAGTAAATCCAACCGTTTCATTTTCTAATACTAATCACATTGATCAATGGCAAATTGATATATCTAATAACTGTGAGATTAACTTTTTGCTTGATCGAACCAAGGAACAAATACATTTAATTAAGAAGAATAAATCAAATAGCTCAGAATTTATGATTAATTTTACTGATATCCCTTATCCTAGGGATGAAATTTCAGCAATTAATCAGTTGGTACAATCTGCTTATGAGAAAAGTACTCGGAGGGTTCCACTTATTTCTTATCGAACGAAAGTAAGTTACCTATTACTGGTTTTATTTGTTTTTCAAGAATTTTGCCTATTATTAATTCGTAAATATTTTCTCGCTATAACTTATTACAGGGTACAAGTAGCCGCTTTACTCTTTTGGATGGGAATGGGATTTTGGTTAATGGAATACTATTTAGTTGCTGGTAAATAACATATCAAAAGAGTTATTTGATACCAGATAAGTACAAATACCTTGAATAAGGTTTCTTTTTAAAATAAGAAAACTACCTATCAGATGCTATTATTCAGTTAAATTTTTATATATCACGCTTAAATTGGACTTTTAATGACTATTTTTGCAGGGATCTTTGCGCGCCACTCTAACTCAGGTATTCCAAGCTCAATAATCGAAGTGTTGCAAGGAGCTATTTCCCGCTACCCTGATGATAAAAATGCATTGATTGAATATAAAAAAAATAATATTTATATCGCCAAAATTGATATCGGCGCATTAGATGAGCCTGGCTATTTTAGAGATTCCCAACTATCGGGGTTTATTGCGGGAGATCCAATATTGCAACAGAACTCTGAAAGCGCCTATTCACGTTTCGAAAGTTTGAAATTCCTAGCCTCTGATATCAGTAAGGATAAGCAGGATGTTCTTCGTAATTGTAGAGGAACTTACTGCGCCGCTATTTATGACGATGCAAGTAACAAACTCTTTCTCATAACTGACAAAATTGGTGTGAGACCAGTTTATTTTTGGGTATATTCTGATTTTATTATTTTTGCATCTGCATTACGAATTCTTGAGTCTTTACATTTTTATCGAAAAGAAATCGATCTAAAAGGTATCACTGAAATCGCTTGCTTTGGTTATCCATTATCAGATCGAACACCATATAAAGATATTTTCTCACTTTATGCGGGTGAGATTGTGTGTTTTGATACCGACAAAATTGAGAGAAAAAAATATTGGGATTGGAATAAATTACCCTCAAAAAGAACAGAAGATTTACATCTTGCTAAACAACTTCATACAACTTTCATCGAGTCGATTAAAATTCGATTGAAGGATCAGAAAATTGTTGCAGCCTTTTTAAGTGGCGGCCTGGATTCACGCGCAATTGTCGCAGCGCTAAGAGAACTTAATACAGATGTATTGACCGCCAATTTTGCTCAACAGGGAAGTCAGGATCAGGTATTTGGTCAATTGGCAGCTGATTTGTTGGGTACACATCATAGCCATCTTCCTAGAGGTAAAACAACTATTGGGGATTCATATCATAAACTATCTACTACTAATTGGATAAATTCCAAAGAATACCTTTCATGGAATCCTATGAGACCGAAAGTAATCTGGTCTGGCGATGGTGGTAGTATGGGGCTTGGTCATATTTACCAAAACTCAGAAATTGTTGATGCAGCTCGAAAAAAAGATTTGGTTACTGCAATGCGGCTTTTTTTTTCTTATAATCGATGGGGCATATTCCCTAAATTACTGAAGCATACTTTCTCGAAGTCTGTAAAACAACTCCTTGCAGACGGTATTCACACTGAGTTAGATTCGATTCAACCTGAAGATCTAGGTCGTAAATTTTACTTATTTTTACTTCTTAATGATCAGCGTCGTCATATGGTTGAGCACTTTGAGAATATCGATTTGGATCGTATTGAATTTGAATTGCCTTTTTTTGATGCTAATTTTATAGCTGAAATAGTACAGCAACCGATTGATCGATTCCTTCGACATGTTTTTTATCTCGACTGGCTAGAGCAATTCAGTTCCAAGGTTCTGGAAATACCATGGCAGGCCTATCCAGGCCATGTTCCTTGCCCCTTACCTATACCAGAGAATCTAGAGTATCAGTGGGAATCAACCCAGGAAGATAAAAAGCAAGATATCAATCTAGCCTTACAATTCGCAGATTTGTTTAGCCAGAATCATGAATTTATGTCTAGTTACATCAACAAATTTTACTTCCAATTATGGAAACTATCTTTACAGTGGGGTAATAGTAATTCTAATCGATCATATTTTGTACGATTCCCTGCGGTTCTATATCGATATTGGGCTAAGGTACAATAAATTGCTAACTAGTTGGTTAGAGTTTTCAACTAAATCGCTTCAATAGATCAATGATTGGCTCATGAGAGATATATTAGTTACGATTATTTTCTTTGGAGCCTTGCCTCTTGCTTTTAAGAAACCTCAGATTGGGGTTTATTTATGGGCTTGGATTGGGTATATGAACCCGCATCGGTTAGGGTGGGGGTTTGCATATAATTTCCCTTTTGGAGTCATTGCGGCAGCTGCCATTATTTTATCGCTTATTATTGCTCGTAAAAATATTACTTATTTTTGGTCACCAATTTTTAGCCTTTTAATTATTCTAAATATCTGGTTTCTAATTACCACTTTTTTTTCTATACAACCGGATATTTCTTGGACTCAGTGGGAAAAGATTATCAAAATACAATTAATTGCTTTGATGATACCTTGGATAATTAATGATAAAGAGAAAATTCATAATTTTATTTGGGTTATCGCTTTATCAATAGGTTACTATGGTATCAAAGGCGGTGTATTTACGCTAACAACGGGGGGTAGTCAACACGTATTAGGTCCGGCAGGAAGTTTTATCTCTGGCAATACAGAAATTGGCTTAGCATTGGTTTCAGTGCTTCCATTATTTTGGTATTTGTACCTTAATACAATACAACCATGGTTACGATCTGGTCTTGTTTTTGCAATGATACTAATCCCTGTAGCCATTCTGGGCACTCAATCGCGCGGTGCATTATTGGCAATTGTGGCTATTAGTACTTTTCTTTGGTTGAAAAGTCGGAAGAAGCTTGCTCCATTCATTATAATTATTGTATTTTCACCGCTTCTATATAGTTTTATGCCAGATTCTTGGCATCAACGGATGGGGACAATTAATAGTTCAGAAGATGAAAGAGATAGTTCAGCTAAAGGACGATTACTGGCTTGGGAATTTGCTACTAAACTCGCGTTAGCACGCCCATTGGGTGGAGGATTTGATTGTTTTACCAAAGAAAATTATTTGACTTATGCTCCTGATATTGTTGCAGAGGGGGGGAGATATCAAGATGCGCATAGTATTTATTTTGAGATACTTGGTGAGCATGGTTTTATTGGTTTAGCGATTTACTTAAGCCTGCTCATCGTTGCTTGGAGATTAGCTAGTAAAATTATAAAAATTTCTAAAACATCGTTATTGAATAAGTGGGCATATGATCTTGCTTCTATGATCCAAGTTAGTATTGTAGGGTATGCTGTTGGTGGTGCTTTCCTAGGATTGTCATATTTCGACCTTCTTTATCACTACTTTGTTATATTGGCGGTTTTATTAAGAGTAGTGCAACAGTCAGTTTCGGAGACTACGCCTACCAAAATAACTGATCAAGAACACTCGATTCTAAAAAATGCCAAAATTACCAGCAAGGCACCAATTTGAGGAAAAATGGCGCAAGCTGTTTGAAAAATTTGCAACAAATGCAGAAGATGATGCGGGGATTGCAGGTTGGTCTGTTACTGGATTAGAAACACGGTTACGCAATTTTTCACAAATCTGGAGAAATCATAATGTTCTTCAGCAACAAGGAATATGGCTTGATCTTGGTTGTGGTGCAGGAACTTACTCTAAATTTCTTGTAGATCAAGGGATGTGCGTTATCGGTTTAGATTATTCTTACCCTACCTTAAAAAAAGCGAAATTAAGAGGCTATGCCTCAATCGCTTGGTGTGTCGCAGATGCAACCCAAATCCCGCTACGTGCCAATAGTTTTGATGGCGCTATTTGTTTTGGTGTAACGCAAGCGCTTCAAAATTCTAGCGCTGTAGTTTCCGAATTAGCTCTAGCTACCAAGGAGGGGGGGGAAGTTTGGATTGATGCCTTAAATCAATGGTGCATTATTCATGTCGCTGAATGCATTCTGCGCTGGCTACAAAGAAAACCAAGACATCTTCGGTATGAAACACCGCGTAATATAATTAACTTAATGAGAAAACATAATCTGAAGAATATTCAGCTATATTGGCTACCGATGTTCCCAGCACGATTGTATCGTTTTCAGTGGATGCTAGAAGCGCCATTTGCGAAATGGATTTTTAAGCATGTTCCATTCATGGGTAGTGTATTTTGTCACGCATTTATCATTACCGCTGAAAAATCTTTACCAAATGATATCAAACCATGACAGTCATAGCTCAATTGCATTAAAATGAAATCGTATCTGAAATTACTACCGTCTATTTTTTCACCTGCTGGGAAACGAGCGAAGCTATCCATTGTGATTTATCACCGTGTTTTGCTTGAACCCGACCTATTGCTCGGTCAGAAAGGTGATATTACAAGCTTCGATAAGCATCTGCGGATTTTGTCTCAAAATTTTAATATTGTTCCATTATCCCAAGCGGTGAGCATGCTTAAAACAAATATACTACCAAGTCGAGCAGTTTGTATTACATTTGATGACGGATACGCTGATAATGCAGAAATTGCATTACCAATTCTAAAAAAATATTCTGCGGTGGCTACTTTCTTTGTTTCAGCTGGCGTAATTGACGGTGGAAGAATGTGGAATGATACGATTATAGAATCAATTCGCCATGCTCAAGGAGATATACTAGACCTTACCCAGCTCGGTATGGGAAATCATTCGATAAAGTCCCTGGCTGAACGTCAGAAAGTATTAATCTTATTAATTGAGAAGCTAAAATATATGCCTCAAGAACAAAGACAAGAAATTGTAGACAAGTTAAGCGCACTCATCGCGGCAAAATTACCAGACGATCTAATGATGACATCAGATCCAAGTTAGACAACTACATCGTGAAGGAATGGAAATCGGTGCACATACCATAAGCCATCCAATTCTTGCTAGAATCGAAAATCCAATCGCTTATAATGAAATCGCTGAAGGAAAAAAAATGCTTGAAGAAATAATCAAAGCACCTGTTAATTTATTTGCGTACCCAAATGGTAAGCCGAACAAAGATTATCAGCTTGATCATGTCAAAATGGTAAAAGAAATAGGATTTGATGCAGCAGTGTCAACCGCATGGGGTGCTGCTCAATCAGACGATAATATCTATCAATTACCTAGATTCACCCTTGGGATGTAAACGAAGGTTCTTTTGTATTACGCATGACACGAAATATGTTCCAAAAGATTGAAGTAGCTTACTAACTAATTATCATTTATTGAGTCTTAAAAACATCACTATTTCAACTAAGGAGATAATTCAGTTCGACTGATGATACTATCTGTAATGATTTGATTATTATCAAATTCAACTTTTCTTCCTGAGCCAATGAGGTATTTCTGAGATGACAATTGTAATTCAATTTGCCCATCGGTAATTGCAATCTCGCTTCCCTTATTTTGTATTCTAATATTAAACTGAGTACCCATATTAATTATGCGAGTACTCCCAATAATTAGTCGATCCTGAAATATCCACAAGCACTTGATTCTATGCAGCAAAGATCTTTCTTTTGATGAGCATAACGACCAGGAATGTTAAAATAGCATCCTATTTCTGGTCGAAATGGTGATTAAAAATGCTAAGACATAGCAGTACGATTCATCAACCGAATTTGTTTGGAACAGATTTGCTGATGCAGTTGGATGTCAATGATCCATTGTTGCAGCTTGCAGACGCGATACCGTGGCAAGAATTTGACGAAGCATTTTCGATTCACTACACGAAATCGACAGGCGCGCCGAGTAAGCCGATCCGGTTGCTGTTTGGGTTATTGATCTTGAAGCAGTTAGAGAATTTGAGTGACGAATCAGTAGTATTGCAGTGGAAGCGCAATCCTTACTACCAGGCTTTTGCGGCATGAAAGAGTTCCAGCAGAAATTGCCGTGTCATAGCACGGAACTGGTGCATTTTCGTAAGCGCCTAGGTGTGCCGGGCATGGAGCGGATTTTTCAGATGAGTGTTGGTTTGCATGGGGAATCGGCACTGGAAGATGTGGTTCATGTTGACACGACAGTGCAAGAGAAGAACATCACATACCCGACTGACAGCAAACTAGCGATCAAGATTATCAATCGCCTCAACAAGATTGCCAAATCCCATGGTATTTCACAGCGGCGCACTTTCATTAAGCAAGTGAAATCACTGCGCTTGGATATTCGGCACTACCGGCATGTGAAGAAAAGAGCAAAGGCGAAACGCGCGTTGAAGCGACTCAGAACCATTGCAGGTGTTTTGATGCGGGAGCTCAGGAGAAAATTGCCACAATGCTGCCTATTCGAGCACTACCAAAAGGATTTTCTACTGTATGAGCGCGTACTGAAACAGAAAATCAAAGACACGCACAAAATCTATTCCCTGCACGAACCGCAAGTGTACTGTATCGGCAAGGGAAAAGACCACAAACAATATGAATACGGCAGCAAGGCATCGATAGCCAGCACAGCGAAAGGTAACCTGATTGTTGGGGTTGTCAGTCACGAACAAAACTTGCATGACAGCCACACATTACCAGAGATATTGCATCATGTTGAGACTTCGCGCGGGAAAGCGGCCAAGCAAGCTGTATGCGACCGTGGCTACCGTGGCAAACGTGAAGTCAATGGAACGCAAATCGTTCTACCTGGAAGAGCATTAAAACGAGACACGCTACCAAAGAGACAAGAAGCGGAAACAATGCAGAAGGCGCGCGGCGATTGAACCCATTATCAGCCACCTGAAATCGGATTATCGAATGGCCAGAAATTACCTGAAAGGCGCCATCGGTGATCACATCAATCTGCTAATGGCTGCTACCGCCTGGAATCTAAAACAATGGCTATTGGCCATTTTTTGGTTTTTCTTCCCGTGGCGAAAACTGCAGGCTTCGCAAATTCTTTGATGGAAAAAGATCAAATTGCTCGATTTTGTCTTTATTAACACGCCGCTTTTTGAAACTGCTGATCCATAATAACAATTGATGCAGTTTTTCAGGAACTTCTAACTGATCTAAGGTCTTTGATTTGTTTTGTATGTCAAAAAAAGCTTCGCCCCGTATTAATTCTATTTGTATTGGCTCATTTCTTCGTATTGTAATTGAACTATCGGGATCTAAATATATAAAAACACGAGGGCTTACTTCTATTATTTGGTAGCTTTCAGAGTAATTTTCGTAAAATTGCGTAGAAATTGGCCTAGGAATGAAATAAATTATTGTGCTAGTGATAAGCGCTAGCAATATACTTAATGTAGGTATATTAAATTCGGCTTTTTCTCTAGCCATAAAGGAAAGGATATTTTTTATGTTTCTAAAAATTAAGTAGATCTTCCATGATCATAACGTGTATAGCGTTATGCAATCATTACTCTAGCGTTGGATCTGTAATAAATCCAATTTTAGATAAACCGGCTTTAGCTGCAATACTCATCACTCGGGCGACATACTCATAATGCGCATGTCTATCCGCTCGGATATGCAATTCCGTTGTTGGAGAAAGTGCCACTGCTTCGGCAAATCGTTGATTAAGTTGATCAAAATAAATCGCTTCACCGTTCCAGAAAAAACTACCATCAGCACGAATTGCAAATTCAATGTGATCAGGTTGCGTGATATTAGGATTACTCGCTGCTTTTGGTAGGTCAACTTTAACTGAATGGGTAAGTAAAGGTGCAGTAATAATAAAAATGATGAGCAGGACCAACATTACATCAACTAGTGGGACAACGTTAATTTCTGACATCGTCGATTGCCCTTGATACCGTTCTTGATTAATAAATGACATTACTGTTTGGCCTCAAAAACAGGTGTATCAACTACTACAGAAAAAGAGTGAGGTTGATTTTGGATCGCTGCCTCGGGTTGCTTATTAGATTGATTATCTACGGTGATAATTGTATAAAGATCATGCGCAAAATCATCCAATTTAGACATCCATATTCGATTACGCCGAATAAAGGCGTTGTAGGCTAATACTGCAGGAATTGCAACGGCCAACCCTAAAGCAGTCATAATTAGTGCCTCACCAACAGGCCCAGCTACTTTATCTAGGGTACCTTGCCCAGATAGTCCAATCTGGATTAATGCATGATAGATACCCCATACAGTGCCAAATAACCCAATATAAGGTGCGGCCGAACCCGCAGAAGCAATAATGGTTAAGCCACTTTCGATGCGAGTTGATTCTTGTTCCAATCCATTTTTTAATGTACGTGTGAGTAATTCGTTAACTCCACTCGCGGCTATCTTCTCCAAACCCACTTTCTGAGAATTTTTGGTCGTTTCAATCGCTTGCTTTGCTAATTCGGAGAAAGCGTTATCATTAGGTAAGTTTTTTATATTTAATTGCAATTCTTGTAAAGAATTCAGCTTCCAGAAATTTTCTAGAAATAAATTAGCTCGCCGTGTGGCAATAAAGTTACTGACACTTTTTGAAATAATCAAATACCAACTTGCGACAGAAAGTGAAAGTAATAAGATAAGTACACTTGTTCCGATTTGATCAATCTGAGCAAGAAAATGAGAAAATCCTAATCCATTTTCCATTAAATTAATTTCCTTGAATAACAAAATTAAAAGGTTGTAATGCGATAGCTTTCACCGGTTGACCATCTCTAACAGCCGGTCGGCAGCGCCAGGTTTTTACTGCGGCCAATGCTGCGTTGTCCAGTCGAGAGTAACCACTACTGTTGATAATACGAGTATTGCTTATGCGTCCAGATTCATCAAGTTCTACTTGTAACATCAGCTTACCTTCTTCCCCTAACCGGCGTGAAATAGCTGGGTAATCAGGTGCATTAAGCTCGGGGCAAGAAACTGATAATTCTGAAGATAATGTTACCGGATCGGGTGATAGTTGCGGCCGAGAAGCAACTGCAGGTTTTACTTCTTGAGGTGGTGACGAGTCAGTTTCTTTAATGAGTTCATTTACTACTGGTAGCGGTATCGTTACATCTTTAGCTTTTGCAGGCGCATGTGATACTACTTGTTGCTGCTAGGTTGAATTTTTTTGGTAACTTTAGGTTTCTCAGGTGGAGTAGGTTTAGGTTCAGCTTTAAGATCGACTTTTGTAGGATTCGCTGGCTCAACTTTTTGTGGCGATGAAATTAATTCTGCAAACAAAGTAACAGTTTGCAATGAGGGCTGTGGAAATCGATGATGCCACATTGCATAGAGTAGTCCTGCATGAATCATCAACACGAGTAACAAACTGTTAAACGATATCGAAGTGATAATGGATTTATTTTTTTGCACCAGTCATTCAATGAGTTATTTTTAAAGCAATGATTGGATAGGGTTATTATTCGAATTAATAACGAATACTAACGCAAACAATAATAATTATCAATCACTCATGTGCTCCTAATAACTTCTTTTGCAGCAGTAAGCAGGCAGACTTTAGAAAAGGAATTGATGAAATTAGTGTAGTATGAATTTGTTATTAAGATCAGATCCTTTTCATATTAGCATCATAGATGTGGATTATTAATTTTGTTTAATTTAACTCATTCAATGAATAACAAAACTCTATTTTTCTGGCGACGAACCCTGTGCATGGTTTACGATTTTTTGTTACTTTTAGCTATCTGGTTTGTTGCAAGTTTAATTTTTATTGTGATTGTACAAGATACCAGTTTTACCTATTTCCGACCAATATATCAATTCTACTCATTATCAATTATTGGTATCTATTTCATATGGTTCTGGACACACGGTGGGCAAACGCTCGCAATGCAAACCTGGAAAATTCGTGTTGTATCAAAAGACGGTAAAGCACTTACTATAAAGCAAGCGATTTCACGTTATCTATTCGCAGTAATTGGAATTACTTCTTTTGGGTTTGGAATCATCTGGGCACTTTTTGATCGTGATCGGCAATTTTTACATGATCGATTGGCAGGAACTCGTATCGTTAAGGTCGAGTATTAAATCCTAATTAATACATCACATTCAATAACCATCATCAATTATGACAAGAACTTCGCTTAATAGCCAGATTGCGCTTGGAGTGCTATTAGGAATAGTAGTTGGCGTTGGGTTAGCTACACTAGATCAAACTACACCGTTAGCAATACAAAGTTTGTACTTTGTTGGTTTGATAAGTACATTATTTATCGACTTATTAAAAATGGTGCTTGTTCCACTGGTTTTTACTTCAATTGTAGTGGGTGTGGCTAATCTGCAAACTCATCAACAAATCAACCGAGTATGGGTTGTTACGATAACCTATTTTATTTTGACTATGATACTCGCGATTTTACTTGGATTATTCGTTACTAATAGCTTGCGACCTGGTGAAGAACTACAAATTGCTATGTTCCAAGATATTATGCAAGCTTCTGAAGCTAAGCAAATGACTTGGCAAGCATTTTTCGCACAATTTCTACATTCATTATTTCTTAATCCATTGGCCGCAATGGCCCAAGGTCAGATTCTGGCAATTGTAGTTTTTGCATTGATATTTGGCATTGCGCTGGTAGTGGGAGGAAATCGTTATACAAACATTCTGAATTTAATGAAAGAGCTTTTAGAGCTTATCCTAATGCTCGTTAATTGGATTATGCGACTTGCACCATTTGGTATTATGGCTTTATTAATCCAGCTAATTGCTACTCAAGATATTGAATTGCTGATGACGCTCATTCAATTCGTTTATGTTGTTATTGGCACCACGCTTTTTCATGGATTGGTTATTTTACCACTTATCCTTTTTTTAACGACGAGAACTACGCCCATTAAATTATGGAAGGGTGCGCGTGAGGCTTTAATTACAGCTTTAGCGACAAGCTCTAGCGCTGCAACATTGCCTGTAACATTACGTTGTGTGGAACAATATCTCCATGTAAAACCCGATGTGGCAAGATTTGTATTACCTGTGGGGGCAACCATGAATATGGATGGTACCGCACTTTATGAGGCAATCGCAGCACTATTTATTGCAAATCTTGTCGGTGTTGATTTGAATCTTACTCAACAGTTGATCATTTTCTTTACTGCGATGTTTGCTGCTATTGGCGCTCCTGGTATACCCAGTGCAGGAATGATCACCATGGCAATGGTACTTCAGGCTGTGGGGCTACCAGTAGAAGCGATCGCGATTCTATTGCCAATCGACCGATTATTAGACACGGTTCGGACGATGGTTAATGTTGAAGGGGATATCATTGGAAGTATGGTTGTGCAATATTGGGTGGATAAAACTTAGTTATTATTACTCGCTATAAATGACCCAGAAACCCGCCTGATTGGTGGTTCCAGAGTGTTGCGTAAAGTTGATTATGCGATAAAAGCTCGGCGTGACTACCTTGTTCAATGATACGTCCTTTATCCATGACAATGAGTCGGTCCATCGCTGCGATTGTCGATAGACGATGCGCAATCGCAATAACCGTTTTCCCTTGCATTAATTGATATAAGTTTTCCTGAATACTTGCCTCAATTTCTGAATCTAGAGCAGAGGTAGCTTCATCTAAGATAAGAATTGGGGCATTTTTAAGTAAAACACGTGCGATGGCGATGCGTTGTCGCTGGCCGCCCGATAGATTGACACCACGCTCCCCAACAAACGCATCATACCCACTGCGGCCCTTGCTATCGATAAGCGTAGTAATAAACTCATGTGCGTGAGCTAATCTAGAAGCTTCTAGTAATTGTTTATCAGTTGCATCCGGTTTGCCAAATAAAAGATTATCCCGAATCGATCGATGAAGCAGGGAAGTATCTTGAGTGACGATTGCGATATACGCTCGCAAACTTTCTTGGGTAACTAAACTGATATCTTGCTCATCAATGTATATATTACCTTGATGAACATCATAAAAACGTAATAATAAATTGACTAACGTCGATTTACCTGCCCCGGATGGGCCGACAATTCCTACTTTTTCTCCTGCAGTGATCGTCAAATCAAAGTTTTTAAAAATTTGCTGCTGATTAACTTCATTCTGTAAATTTGGTTGATAAGAAAAACTAACTTGTTTAAAGTGAATTGACCCTGATTTAACTGTTAACAAAGCTGCATCTTTCACATCAGTTACAGTATGAGGCTTAGATAATGTATCGATACCGTCTTGTACGATACCAATATTTTCAAATAATGCACTAATCTCCCACATAACCCAGTGCGACATACCCGTTAATCGAATCGCCAAGCTTAGTGCGACAGCAATCGCGCCAATCGTGATATTTCCATCAATCCATAAGTATATGCCTAAGCCGCCAATACAAAACACCAGCAACATGTTGTTACTCCAAACACAAGAGTGGAGCCAAGTTACCAAACGCATTTGTGGGTGAACCGTCCCAAGAAAATCGACCATACTGGATTTAACGTATTCTGATTCACGATGCGTATGTGAGAATAGTTTTAATGTCAGGATATTGGTATAGCTATCAACGATCCTACCCGTCATGACAGATCGCGCATCCGCTTGACGCTTAGAAATATCCTTAAGTCTTGGAATGAAAAAATAAAGCGTACAAAAATATATGCAAAGCCAGAAAAATAATGGTAAGCATAAGCGAAAATCAGCGCTTGCAATTAAATAAAGTGTTGTAACAAAATAAACCGATACGAACAGCAGCACATCAATTGTTTTCATTACCGTTTCACGAACGGCAAGCGCAGTCTGCATAACCTTAGTTGCAATACGACCGCTGAATTCATTCTGAAAAAATGCATAGCTTTGGTTGATTAAGTAGCGATGCGCTTGCCAGCGAATGATCATCGGCAAATTACCCATCAATGTCTGATACATAACAAGTGAGTGAGCGATCACTAACAAAGGCATTAATACCAGGATAAAAATCGACAATCCAACAAGTGAGTAATATTCTTCTTGCAAAAAACTGTTCGGATTCTTTTCTGATAACCAATCGATAATTGTTCCAAGAACACCATAGAGCATCGCTTCACCCACAGCAACTGCGATGGTAAGTATGGCCATAATGACAAGATAGCGTTCTATACCTCGAATATAGTGTCTGCAAAATTGAAAAGGCCCATCAGGTGGTTGAGTAGGGTGCTCAGGGGGGAATGGGTTGATTAGGCGTTCAAAAAAATTAAGCATAGAATTGAAGCCGGTAGAGGAGTAGAGGATACCCGCATTTTGTGGATTTGAACTATCTTATCCTATTAACCACTTGATAGTCTTTCAAATATTCTGAAGCCTGCAATATAGGTACCCATTGCTGAGCCAAAAGACGAAAGAAGAAAAATAAGCAATATTCGAGTCACTTGATTATGCCACCATCCTTTTAAAGTAGCAGCGTCACTTCTTAATCGACTAAAATCTTCTACTTGGGGTTTACGAATGAATATTTCTGCAGTAGCAGCCACCATACCCGCTCCAATCATGGGATTTAGTGAGGTGATCGGTGCAGCCAGAAAAGCAGCTAGGATAGTCAATGGGTGCGCCAAGGCAATAAGAGCACCCAAAGCCGCTAATCCACCATTAATAAAAACCCAATCGATGATCATCGCTATGCCCATATCTGAGCTACGATCGAAGCCAAAAGCAAAACCAATCAAGATTAAGGCAACAATCATCCAAGGAAGATATTTAAACCAGGAAGCAGTGTTAGGGATCGCATCAAGTTCTTCAAGTTTTCGATCCGTATCATTGATGCTACGATTGATTAGAATTTCTTTGATACCCTTGAGGTGGCCGGCGCCAACAATGGCAAGGGTATGTTTATAATTATTTTCCTTGCACTCCTTGATCAAGCGTGCTGACATATACTCGTCTCTTTCGCTAATCAATGGTTTAAACAAATCTTTCTGATCTTGAGAAAATTGTAAGAAAGCGCTTTCTAAAACATCACCTTCTTTTAATTTTTCAATTTCTTCGGAGCTGACAGATTCGCGCGTGACAATGCTCGCTAGTAATCCGCTATATAACTCGAATCTTCTCCACCAGGGAACATTATAGTAAATACGTTTTAGTGTTGTGCCAATTTCTCTGTCAATCAACAATACTGGTAATTTAGCATCAGTTGCATCCTTAATCGCAGTTCTCATCTCTGATCCAGGTTCAACACCTAATTGCTCAGCCATTCGTTGTTGAAAAGCCCCCAAAGCTAGGCTCGCAGCAACCATACTCGCTTGACCTTTTTTAATGACTTGGAGCAAATCCATTTTCGCTAATGCGTCGGGATTAACAATTGCTTTGTATCGACTAGGGCATAGCTCTACTGCAATTGCATCATATTCTCCAGTGGCAATTAATTCCTTAACTTTATCCGCACTTGCTTGAGAAACATGTGCTGTACCTAGAATTGTTATCTTATAGTTATTGAATTCAAGGGTAATAATGGGCTCTGTGGCTAATTCTATTGGTGATATGATTTCAGACATGAACAACCTTAATGGCTGATTGATAAAATGAAGGGCTCTTGTGAGTGATAGCTAACCTAGCTTATTGTCTTTAATAGTAGTGAATTAGCATTCGGTGACACTGACGGCCAAACCACCGAGTGATGTTTCTTTATATTTGTGCGACATTTCTAAACCTGTCTGTTTCATTGCAGCAATACAGCTATCTAGCGGCATAAAATGCTCTCCGGTTCCTCGTCTTGCTAGCGCTGCGGCTGTATGCGCTTTAATGGCACCAAACCCATTACGTTCGATGCAAGGAACTTGAACTAAACCACCGACAGGATCGCAAGTCATACCTAGATGGTGTTCAAGCGCAATCTCTGCTGCATTTTCAATTTGTTGCGTAGTTCCACCCTGAGCTGCACACAATCCAGCGGCTGCCATTGCGGCTGCAGAACCAACTTCCCCTTGACAACCGACTTCAGCACCTGAAATTGAGCTGCGATGTTTAATAATGCCTCCAATTGCTGCAGCAGTTAATAGAAAAATTCTAACATTCTCTATGCTTCCATTTTCATGGTGTGTCATGTAATAGAGTACGGCAGGAATGACACCAGCTGCTCCATTAGTTGGTGCAGTTACAACCAGATGACCAGCAGCATTTTCTTCATTAACCGCCATAGCATAAGCGCATAACCAATCATTCAATGTTGCTTTAGCTGGGTCTTGCTTTAACTGGTTATACAGTTTCTTAGCGCGTCGCTCAACTTTAAGTCCGCCAGGCAGTCGACCTTCCGCTTGAAGTCCATTTTCAACACATTGCTGCATCGCAGACCAAATTTTATCTAATCCTTGATTTAGTTCATCAGCAGATATTTTTTGTAACTCATTGATTTTTTTCATTTCAGCAATAGAAAACATACTTTCACGAGACATTCTCAGCATACTTCTTGCTGAATCGAATGGATAGGGGAACGATGCCGCAGTTTCCATTTTAAGTGGTGCGTTGAGTTGATCAATTTCTGCTAAAGTATTGATAAATCCTCCCCCAATTGAGAAATATGTTTCGGTAAGCCAAATTTTCTTATTTTCATCAGTTACAGTAAAAATCATTCCATTGGGATGCTGAGGAAGCGGCTCACCCTTATCAAAGATAATATCCTCATCGGATTTAAATTTAACTTTAACCCCATTCTTAAGTACGAGCGTATCTTCCAATTCAAGTCGCGTTACTAATGCATTAACATCTTCTTTAGCAAGCTCTTCAGGTAAATAATTATGAAGGCCCAGTGTAACCGCACGATCAGTCGCATGACCTTTGCCGGTATAAGCTAGTGATCCTTTCAAAATACAGCGAACACTATAAACTGATCGGCGAGAAAATGAGGGGCTTATTTCATAAATACGCGATAGGAAATCATGAGCAGCCCGCATCGGTCCCATGGTATGAGAGCTAGAAGGGCCAATTCCAACTTTAAAGAGATCCAAAACACTAATAAACACGAATACAGCCTTATCCTAATAAATAATGAAAATGGACGATTAATATATGGGAAGCTATATTAATATAAAAAGAACTAGTAATGTCTGATAAAGAGAAGGCGCGTTATCTATTTTCAGAGTTATTTATTTTAGAGAATTAATTAGTTAATTTAACATAATATACATCCTACTGGGTTCTGTATTCCCCATGCTGTGGGCTTCTGCGGGTGAGGGTGTCAATATTGTAGTTGTCGCGATTATTAACCCCATTGCTGTGGCTTTTTCTAGCCCTTTAATGCAACCCTTGAATATCCTTTTCCTTTTCTCGTTTTTCTCAGTAACCAGATTACTTGCAGCGATCACCGCTAATCTGTCAACCTCTAAAAAATCAGCTAGTTCAATACATACTGCATCAGGTAAACCTTTTTTTCCGGCTTTTACTTGTCTTATGCTACTGTCAAATTGACCGAGCATTTTAGCTAGAGCAATCTGACTTCCTGCTTTTTTCTCGGCTATTTCTATTAGTTCTCGCATTTCCATTTTTTCCTATCTCCTAAAGTTTTTATTGACAGAGTCGTTTTATTCTGTATTATCAGAGTCAATTTATTCTGATAATCAATATTTATCGTAACACAGAATAAATTTATACGGTAGCAACCCGAAGCAAGCGAGGAGCGAAGCGACCGAGCGAGCGAAGGGGAGCAATTAAACAACTAAAGGAGAAAACGACAATGAAAGCTCAGATTTTAGGCGTAAAACATATCAGCGGAATTTCTAAAGAGAAAGGAACACCTTTTGAGATATGTAATGCACTCATAGCACTACCAATTGAAAACGTTTCAAATGCTAATGTAAAAATCACTGGGTACGGGTTTGATGTTTCAGAAATGGGTGTTTTACCTGAAGCATTACCTCAATTTGCTGGATTGAAATTCCCTTGCTCTGTTGAACTTGTTCTTGACCTTGCTAATTATCGCGGGAAAGTCGATACGGTCATTTCAGGTATTCGGGTCTAATGGCTAGTAACACTATGCCATTCATTCCCAGTTTGGGAATTTTTAAGTAAAAGCCATCCCTTCCAGGAAAGGAAAAATGAGCAATGAGAAACAACCTTCGATCTTCATCGATTGGCTTACCATTAGTCAAATACATGCAGGCGAAAGCCTCCCCATTATCGCGGGTGGGGCGGTCGTATTCTATGACGGATTCGGAATACCACGCTTTGAAAAAGCTAGCCCCTCGCGTATTGGCGGATCATATGATACAAGTCTCCAAATCAAATGTGACAGTAGTCATGTGTCTCTGTCCGGCAATATCGGGAGATTTTCACGCCCAGACAATCTTTTCAATTTGGGATGGGGGCAAACTCTGCAAAAAGCTAATAGAATCATCCTGGCAAAAGAACTTCCTGTTTTTACAACAAGCGGGTTTTCGCCTGATCTCAAAGAACGGAAAGGAGCTAAAGTATCACGTCTGGACATCACCGCTAATTTTGCCACAGGTTCAGAATCTCAAGCCCGAGCACTTATCCGATGGCTTTCTGAAAAGTCAGTATCCAGAATGAAAAAGGGAAGGGCCGGTGATGAGTCTGTTTGGTGGTCAAATACCCGTCATATGTTAAAAGCTTATATCAAACATATAGAAATGGAGAAACACGGCATGAGTAAAGACGATCCTGTTTATCAATATTGTCGAGATAATGGAGTAGTCCGCGTCGAAGTAGAACTTAAGCGTAGGCTATTACAAGCAGAAGGCCTCGATAGAATCGAAAATATTACCCAAGGCAAACTTGAGGATATATACGAACAAGAAACCGAGATTTTCCGCCGTGTAGATCGTTCCGATGAGCCTGACATCCTTGATTCATTGCCTGCTCGTTATCGCATGACTGCGGCTGCATGGCTTGCTGGTGAAGATGTTAGATCATTTATGACTAATGGAACTCTATACCGCCATGCAAGGGTTTTAAGAGATTACGGTATTGACATAATGGAACCGCGAAACCTGGTTAAATTCCCTGTAAAGATCAATGTAATAAACCTGCAACCTTTATCACCGCCTGATTGGTATCAATTTCAAGACTGTTTTAACACTGTCGAACCCCTCAAATTAGTTGTAAATAAATGATTTAAAAAAAGATTAAAGTTTCAGTTAACAGAGTCGTTTTATTCTTTACAGAGTCAATTTATTCTGTTAATCTTGGAGGAAATTATGAAAGCAGAACTAGTTTTTTTATCGATTCAATCAGTGGTCTTTTTAGCAATGTTAAGCATATTAGATAACGTATTTCCTTACTCATCGAATATTTGGAGTTTTTTATGATTGAAGATATTAAACAAGGTGACAATTTAAATCGTGATGATCTTATTGAGCTTATTGATAACCACTTACCGCCACCACTTGTTTCATATATTCGAGTTGAGGGTTATTACGGTGATTTGATTAGCATATTACAAGATGTTTATCAAAGTGGTCGAAAAAATCCTGACATTATTTCATCTACTCAAACAATCAATAAATTTATCCAATCCCTCAATGACATCTTAGCGAAACAATTATGAAACCATATTTATTCTTCATTTCTACTTTTACCGCATTTTGGCTTTTTACTCTTTATTACTTCCTCAGCATGGCAACACCTCTTCTTAAATAGTGCCTAGCCTCAAGCCTTTATGGGCTTGGGGGTATGTTCTAGACCATGCCTTTTTTTAACTTTTATTGGAGTTTTTATAATGATTAAATTTTTCAAATCAGCTTATCAATCAGCAAAAAATCTTTATGAATCAGGTAAAGAAAAAGTGTTAGCTTTCTTCGGCTTAACTACTGTTTCTTCAGTTTCTTATGCTGCTGTGCCTGCAAGCGTTACAACTGGTATTTCTGATGCAACCGCCGACGTAACTACAATCGGGGCCGCTATTTTAGGCGTTGTTATTGTTATTGTTGCCTTTAACTGGCTCCGTCGCGTTATTCACTAATGTGAAAAGCCCATGATTGAATTTCTATTTTTTACGGTTCCTGATCGCTCTGCAAAAAAAGGTAAATCATGGGCTATTTAGTACAAGGTAAATGTGTTGATACATTACAAAAGGCTGATCATCTTTTTGCTTCCTATTGTGGAGTGCAAGCTGATGGTTCTTTTATTTATTACTGTTATGCAAATAATCTCGGCGGCATTAACTTCATTCGTGAAACATTCAGCACTGGGGCAATAGTTACTCAAACTTCGGTTGTTACTTATCCACCTTGTGATATCGAAGTAAATAGTACTTCTGAGCTTGCCTGGTTAGTTGCTGGTGTTTGGGTTGTTGCTTGGGGATTCAGAAAAATGATTGAGGTAATGAGGCGATGATTATTGATATTAATGAGCTGGCTATATTTATGGCCATATTGGGGGCTGTATGGCTATTGTTGAATAATAATACTAATGTTAATAGCACTAAACCTTTTCGCCACTGGAAGTCATTAATAACAGTGGCGTTTTTGTTAATAATGGTGCTATTTGGTACAAGGCCCAAGTAGGTGAGAACTGGCAAAAGCTTACAGGTTCAAACGTAAAGTTATTATTAGAGCCAACATTTAATACCTCTAAAGGTCAATTTCCTGTAAAGGTAGAAAAAAATTTACCTGTTCTTCTTTCTAATAATGCAGTTGGTAAAGCGGCAACTGGTTTACTAAAATCATTACCAGCTATAGGGACAGCTATTACATTAGTTGAATTAGCTTGTGATTTAGCACAAATTTGTTGGAATAATGATACTGGCGGTTTTCAATATACACCTGCCGGTACTTATCCTAATCAATATGGTAGTTGTGAGGAAGCTATAGGCTGGCCATCTGGAACAAATACTGATTGTAATAATGTACGAAATAACAATCCAGGCACAATTTATTGGTTTCGATCTCCTGATTATGACTCTACTTTTATGAGTCAAAATTGTGTTCTTGCAGGTACCGTTGGATGGACTTATGCTGCCGCTGGCTGGAAAAATTGTTCTAACCCTCCTTCAGGTGATCCAAGAACGCCATCCGAAACAGATTGGACAAATGCAGAACCTAAATTGAATGTTGACGGTGCAATTGCTCCAATAATTATTGTGGTGGGTCTGTCAAGATCGATGTTCCTACTTTTCAACCTATTCAACAACCGATTGCGACAACCACTACAACTTTAAAGGATTCTGCGGGAAATGTCACCGAACTGAAACAACTACAACTACCCTTAACATCACAAACGCATCCACTAGTACCGTTGTGAATAACTACAACGTCACAGAAACAACAGTTACCACCACATATAACAACTCCAATCAAGTCACTGGTTCAACATCAACGAACAGCGACGCACCACCGAAAACCCCTGACACTAAACCGCCTATTATTGAGTTCGATCAGGTTCCAGATAGCAACTTACAGACGGCTGAAGTACCTGGAACATTCACTACTAATTCCTGGGGCGGGGGAACTTGCCCACCAGACACAACAATTAATTACAAGTACGGAACACTTACTTATGATATGCAACCGGCTTGCGACTTTGCATCGGGAATACAACCTGTAACCCTTGTATTGGCTGCTGTTATTGCTGCTTATTTAATTTCCGGAGTGAGGATTGATTAATGAACATATTAATACCATTAGTAGCATTTCTTGCTGCTGCTGTTTCACCTTTAGCTAAAAAGGTACTTACTAGTCTTGGATTAGGCATACTCAGTTTTACTGCTGTTACTACTGCATTAAATGCAGCTATTGGGATGGCTCAATCCTATTTCACTGGTTTACCTTCTATGATCTTTGGACTAGCTGGTTTAGCCGGTATCGGAAACGGTCTTGGAATTATTGCTGGTGCTATGGTTGCAAGGGTAACTTTTAATACTCTTAAACGTATTGGAGTATTGCCAACATGAGCATTACATTAATAACAGCCGTTCCAGGTGGCGGAAAAACAATATATGCGGTCTGGCATGAAATAAGAGAAGCATGTAAGCAGGAAAGGGTAGTCTATACCGCAGCAATTCCTGAACTTAAGTTTCCAACTGTTCGAGTTGGTTATAAAGATATTCATAAGTGGCATGAAACAGAATATAAAAATCAGCTTGAAGTTAATATTCCCGATGAGGAAAGAGAACGATCATTAGTTAACTTTCAGGAAGGATCAATGATTGTAATTGATGAGGTTCAGTACTGCTGGCCTGCATCTGGTACAAAAGTTACCCCTGACATTGAATACTTAACGCTGCATAGAAAACACGGGATCAGTTTCGTACTTATTACACAAGCACCTCATTTGATCCATAAAAACGTTCTAGCTGTTGTAGATCGTCATATACATATTAGGTCGGCTTGGTTTGGTCGTCATACTTTCGAATGGCCTGAATATTGTTCTACACCCAGGGCAATGAGTAGTAGGTTAAATGCTACTAAGCGACCTTATAAACTACCTAAAGAAGCATTTGGAACTTATCGAAGTGCAACATTACACGTTAAACCTCAAAAGGCTTTACCTGTTGGGGTTTATTTCATCCCTTTATTGTTTCTGATCATGCCTTTTTTGGTATATAAAGCTTATAGCTCAGTCATGGATAAAGTAGAAAAACCTATCGAACAAGTTGAAAGTCAATCTTCTCCATTGACTGAAAGTGCCTTTCAGTTGACTGACACCCCTTTAATTAATCAGCAAATTGAAGAAATTAAGCCAGTTACTCTGACAATTGTTTCAAATCAGGTCGATTGGGAAAAAGTTTATTCATGCGTTGCTACTGAAACGAAATGTATTTGTTATGGTTCAAGTGTAGAAAGGTTATCCATACCCGATGAAACTTGCCGTTCTGCCGTTGCTAATGGTTGGCCGAGCACTCGGCCAACCTATGACCCAAACCCGCCTAGCAGATCATCCAACAGGGTGCCCTCCGAAGTGGAGCGTAGCGAAACGTAGGGAGGGGGTGGTTGGTGATCGTCGCGGGTTAAACCGCGAAGCGGATTAGATGCACTATCACAAAGTATCTACCCTTTACATGACTAAGGTTTTAGCAATCCTAACTTTTTGTAGATTGCTAGCGTTTTTCCTCTGATGTGGTTTTTATGGTTTTCATCAACATCAAATCTATGAAACATCAGCATTGTTTTTTTATGTTGCAGCATTGCTATTATTTTCATGCCGTCTAAATCTTTTCTATAGATTAATGTTTCAAAAGCATTCAATGCTTGGTCTTTGTCATTTGTATTAAAAGAGCGATAAATTCTTTTTTTATTGTCACGTAAAAAAATATGAAACATCGTTATCTTGATTGATCTGGATCTTTATCTGTATCGACGTGATTATTTTTATCTTTATGGATGCCAAACTTTATAACTATTACTGGTTTATTCGTTGTTATCGAGATAAGGCTGTTATTAGAAAATATTACAGGCTTGTAGCTAAAGAAAAAAAACGCCTAGAAAGTCTAGGCGTTGATAAAGAGGAGATAAGATTACTTTGTAGATTTCTTGCTAATACGAGAAACGCTCAGGCAGAAAAACGCCTCGAATCTTATCGAAAAAACCTTTTTAAAGCGTCAACTTTCCGTCTAGCCCATTTTCTCCTATTTAACATAATATACATTATACGCAATTAAGTGTTTATTTCTGTCACTCAAAATTGCCGGGAGTTTAAGTTATGTTAAATAGAAATTTAGCCTCAGTTGGAATGTTTGGAAGTTTTATAAATTACCATAGCTTGTCAGTTATCAAGTTTTTTAAGTCTTTGGGTTTCATTGATTACTGAGTTAACGCTTTACTATGGATTCCAGTGAGGCTCGCTATGCTTGAACTCAAGTTTAAGTGAGGTGTATTATTTTGCGCACCGTTTTTTACAATGGTCTAATTAAGCTTATCTCTAAACATAAAATAAACCGCACCTACCATGCAACAATCCCGCCCATAAATAGTCTAACTTAAGTGGTTCTTTGAGATAGAAAATAGCAAATGGTACAAAAATACTGAGTGTAATGACTTCTTGTATTATTTTCAAATGTCCAACGCTTAAAACAGTGTAACCTATTCGATTTGCAGGAACTTGAAAGAGATACTCAAAAAAAGCGACCGACCAGCTGATCAACGCCGCAATAAACCACGGTGATGAATTGAGTTCTTTTAGGTGCGCATACCAAGCAAAAGTCATGAAAACATTACTAATGATCAGTAAGATGATACTGATTAATATGGGATTGGTACTAACCATACCTGATTAACCGACCATTTTTTCAGGTATGACCCAACTGTCGAATTGCTCAACCGATAGATAGCCAAGTGCTACTGCTGCCTCTTTTAGAGAACTATTATCGCGATAAGCCTTTTTTGCGATTTCAGCTGCTTTGTCATAACCGATATGAGGGTTCAATGCAGTCACTAACATGAGCGAATTTCGCATTAATTGATCGATGCGGTCAGTGTCAGCAGTAATTCCGCTTGCACAGTGTTCATTAAAACTAATACATCCATCCGCTAGCAGTCGTATACTTTGCAGAAAATTATGGATAATTAATGGCTTCATTACATTCAGCTCAAAATTACCTAATGCACCGCCCATATTAATTGCAACATCATTACCCATTACTTGACAACATAGCATCGTCATCGCTTCTGATTGAGTTGGATTGACTTTGCCTGGCATGATCGAGCTACCTGGTTCATTCTCTGGTATCTTAATTTCACCGATTCCACAACGAGGTCCAGATGCTAACCAGCGGATATCATTAGCAATTTTCATCAAGGATGCAGCTAACGTTTTTAAAACACCGTGTGCATGCACAAGTGCATCGTTAGCAGCCAGCGCTTCAAATTTATTAGGTGCTGATATAAAAGGAAACTGAGTTAAGCACGCTATCTCTGTAGCAACTCGGTGAGCAAATTCTGGGTGAGTATTTAATCCCGTTCCAACGGCTGTTCCGCCTAGTGCGATTTCATTTAAGTGAGGTAAAGCAGCCTTTAAGTGAGTCAACCCATGATCTAATTGTGCTACATATCCTGAGAATTCCTGACCTAATGTCAATGGAGTCGCATCTTGCAGATGTGTTCGTCCAATTTTGACGATATGCTTAAATGATTCTGCTTTTAAAGCTAGTGTATTCCGAAGTAGTTCTATCGCAGGTATTAAGTGATTACAAATCGCTTGAACAGCGGCAATGTGCATTGCGGTTGGAAAGACATCATTTGAAGATTGAGCCTTATTAACGTCATCATTGGGGTGGATTCTACGTAGATTGCCCCGCCCTCCTCCTAATATTTCTGAAGCGCGATTTGCTATTACTTCATTCACATTCATATTTGTTTGTGTGCCAGAGCCGGTTTGCCAAACAGCCAATGGAAAATCAGCGCTATGTTGGCCAGCAACTATTTCATCTGCTGCAGCAATAATTGCTTGTGCACGTATATTCTCAAGTAGTCCTAACTCCAGATTCACTTTGGCTGCTGCACGCTTAACTAAAGCCAAGGCTTGAATCAAAGCAATAGGCATTTTTTCGGTGGAGATTTTAAAATTAAGCAGTGAACGTTGTGTTTGCGCGCCCCACAAAGCATCTTCTGATACTTGAATTTCACCCATTGAATCATGTTCATATCTGAATTTTTTCATACAAAAATTGACCGTTGAGTTAGCGCAATGCTAAACGTTTTAGTGTGTATTAGATTGTTCGTTAATGGCTTCTAATATAACGGGTAAAGGTAGTTTCCAGTTTTTTTGCGATGTTCTACGATTACATTCGTAAAAATTCCACCTCGAACAAAGAATTTTGCAGTGATTCGAATAAATCGAGGCTTGAGAAGCGCGATGAGATCATCGAGAATTTGATTGGTAACTGCTTCATGAAATACACCTTGGTCACGAAAAGACCAGATATACAACTTCAAGCTTTTTAACTCGATACATTTTTTATCGGGTATATAGTCCAATATGAGACGTGCAAAATCAGGTTGCCCCGTTTTAGGGCAAAGGCACGTAAATTCAGGTATCTCCATATGAATACGATAATCCCGATTCGGAAAAAGGATTATCAAAAGCTTCCATTTTTTGGAGGGTTTATTCAGCATGCATTACATTCCATCTAGGATTGATTAAGTGAATTCAGATAAAATAAGGTAAAACGATTTAGTCCTGAATTATACCAACTATTTACCCTCCCAATTGCGCCTCTTCCAAATCAAACTTGCTGGTTTTAAAACGTTTGTTGAACCCACTACGATCACGATTCCAGGAAAACTAGTTGGTATTGTTGGGCCAAATGGATGTGGAAAATCGAATGTTATTGATGCTGTCCGCTGGGTTTTAGGTGAATCACGTGCTGGTACTTTACGCGGCGACTCGATTCAAGATGTAATTTTTAGTGGCTCTATCAATCGAAAACCAGTTGGTCGAGCCAGCGTCGAACTGATTTTCGATAACACCTTAAGTAAAATTACAAATCAATGGTCATCTTATACAGAAATCTCCATTAAGCGTGTCGTGCAAAGAGACGGTGATTCTGCTTACTTCATCAATAATACGCATGTCAGACGTCGGGACATTATTGATCTTTTCTTGGGAACGGGTGTAAGTAGTCGCGGCTATGCCATTATTGAACAAGGAATGATTTCTCGCATTGTAGAGGCCAAACCTCAAGAGTTACGGTCATTTCTAGAAGAGGCTGCAGGTATCGCCAAATATCGTGAACGTCGCCATGAAACGGAGTTACGTTTAGTTGACGCAAGATCGAATTTATTGCGTGTAAAAGATATTTTACAAGAGCTTGAGAAACAATTACTTCACGTTAAAGAACAAGCTGCTACTGCGCAACGCTTTAATACATTGCAAGCAGAATTACGCCAGGTTAATAGTTTGCTATGGCTCCATAGTCAGCAAGAAGCAACTAATTTACGAATTAAAGCATCAACTGAAATTGAACAATTAACCCTTAAACTTGAAAAGGAAGCTAGTAATCTACATGAATTCGATAAAAACCTTGAGGCACTGCGAATTCAACATTCCGCTATCAGTGATGATCATCAACATGCACAAGCTTCGTTATATGCCATTGAAGCGAAGCTTGCTCGAACCGAGCAAGAATTAAGACATAGAGAAGAAAACAAGCAAGCTATCCAACTCCAGATTGATGAAGCAAATATGCAGCTTGAACGCAATCAATCAAATAAAAATCAAGCATTAAATGAATTAACGCATTTATATCTTAATAAAGAAGAAATCGATAACCTGCAAAAAGAAAGCCGACAACAGTATGAGACAGAAAATGAAACATTACCTGAGCTAGAACATGCATTCCGAATCACGCAAAATGAACTCTCTCTTGTAAAACAAAAATATGCTGTTACTCAAGAGACCAGTAAATTTTTATTCAATCAATTAGCGCACTGTGAAAAAACCATTCATCAGTCGAATCAAAAACGAGAACGATTAATCCAAGAAAAAAATACCCAGGTTGATAGTTATCAAGAAAAAATTATTACTCTGCAAACCGCGCTAGAGCAAGTGACGCTTGATATTGAGTCAAAACAAATTGCGTTAACCGAAATCGATGATCAGCTTATCACTTTGGAGCAATCCAGGAAAGAAACACTTCAGACAGTTCAACATGTGCAACAACAATTAACGTCAGTAAAAGCACGCCATGACGCATTAGCTCGATTGCAACACCAATTAGAAAATAATGAAGCATTAACGCGATGGATAACCCATAATCAACTTGATCAATTGCCACGATTATGGCAGCACGTTGAAATTGAAGCCGGTTGGGAAGGTGCATTGGAATCCCTATTACAAGAACGACTTAACGCAGTTTTAGTAAATCGCTTGGAAGCTACACTAGAATGGACTAGTACAGCTCCTGGACCATGGCATGTTATAGAAGAATGTTTGAATAATGGGAGTATAGAAAATAGCGCTTTACCGATTGATTTCACAAACAATACTGACGAAAACGGTTTTCCGAAAGAAGAATCTCTGAGCTCACTTGTTAATTTTACTCATTTAGGTATCGAAAAAATCGTAAAACAATGGTTACAAGGAGTATTTACGATAAGTGATATCAAAACGGGATTGCGTTTCCGGCATGAATTGGCGCCAACTGAACGATTTATTACTTCTGAAGGCCATTTAATTTCACAATATAGTTTATTTTATTACGCACCGAATGCTCAGTTTCACGGTGTGCTACAGCGCCAACGCGAGATAATTCAACTTAATAGTTTGATTGACCAACACCATAAAGAATTTCTCGATATCAATGAAATCTATTCAGAAATAGAGAAAAACAACGAACGTTGTAAACAAACTCGCTCAACATTGCAACATGAGCTATCTCAAACAAAACAAGCTAAGCATGATTTATCCCTGGAATTAGTAAAACTATCTGAATTTACGCAACGAATTCACTATCGAAATCAGCAAATCGATGAGGAATTGATGGATATTTCAATGCAAATAGAGACTGAAACAATACAAAAGCAAGAAGTAGAATCGAATCTAGCAATGTATAAAGTTGAAATAGAACAATTGAGTTTTCAAATCGATCAGCTCAATGAATCCGTTGAATCAGCAGAAAAAGAACTTATTGCCCATCGTCAGTTAGTGCAACATTTATCAAATAAATGGCGAGACTCTGTGATGCAATTCAACGACTGCCAAAATAAAATTACTCAAAATGAAAATAATGTCAATAATCTTGATCAATCTTCTGAAGTATTTCTGAGTAATATCGAAAAACTAAAGCAATCGCTGTATTTATTTGAGAATAAGGATCTACAACTTTACCTTCATGAGCAAACCGATGAGCGCGTTCTGTGTGAGCAATCGGTTACTAAATACCGTCAAGCACTTGAAGAAATTGTTCAAATAATACGCAACTCTGAATTGGCTCGAATGCATGCAGAACAAACTATCAATCAATATAAAGAGCGAGTTAATGAATTAAAACTCAAGCATCAAGAAGCCTATTTAATAGAAAATCAGCTTAATGAAAAATTGATTGAGAGCGGCTCCGATATCAACGCACTTCTACCCCAAATACAAAAAGTTAAACCATCAGTATTAAAAACTGAGTTAAATAGAATCAATACAGAGCTAGCGTCTGTGGGACTCGTAAACCTTGCAGCAATCGAAGAGTTGCAAGCGATTCAAAGTCGTTTTACATTTCTTGATTTACAGTCTACCGATTTAGAAAATGCAGTTATGACTTTGGAGAACGCGATCCATCAAATTGATGGAGAAACGCGCGAGCGCTTGCAAGCAACATTTGATCGCGTAAATTTATTATTTCATGAATTATTTACTTCAGTTTTTGGTGGCGGTAGTGCCAAGTTAACGCTAAGTGGTGAAGAGATTCTTGATGCTACGATCCAATTAATTGCACAACCCCAGGCAAAAAAATAACTCAATTCATCTTTTGTCTGGGGGCGAAAAAGCGTTAACCGCGCTTACGCTTATTTTCTCGTTATTTCAACTGAATCCAGCCCCATTTTGTCTACTTGATGAAGTCGATGCACCACTGGATGATATTAATGCAATGCGTTTCTGTGAGCTCGTTATGCGCATGTCTAATGAAACGCAATTTTTATTTATCAGCCACAATAAAATTTCTATGCAAATGGCGGAACAACTCATTGGCGTTACGATGGCAGAGCAAGGTGTTTCACGAATCGTTTCTGTTAATTTTGATAATACGATAAATTCTATGCAAGATCATGAAGCAGGACTCGTCTAAAACTTACTATCAGATTACTTATTAGTAGCTATAATTGACATTTAAAAAAGCTGAATCAAGTTTAATAATATGAATGGATCAAAGTATGAGTGATTTACAAATTAGCCTAATCATAATTGGCGCGATTATTATCGCCGGTGTTGCTATTTTTAATTGGGTACAACAGATCCGATATCAACGAAATATTAAGAAAGCATTTGAACATGATCATGAAGATGCACTACTAAAACCGAGTAAGTTTGTATCGAAAGAAGAAAGGATTGAACCTAAATTTGGTCATCAATCTAATGAGCCCGAATTAGAATCAATTGCACCAATCGCTCCTTCTTCTGAAGATAATTCTATAACTTCTACAAATATTTCTGTAACACCGACAATTGAGCAAAAGTCAATTCATATTGATAGCGTAATCAATTACATCACAGCAATTACCGCAGCCGACTTAATTACTCATGACAAATTAACTGAGTTACTCCAACAAAAATTTGATTTCGGTAAACCTGTAACATGGTACGGTCTTAATCGCGATGCACAAGCATGGGAAGAAATTACTATTGAAATATTGCATGGTCGAGGATTCTATTCTCAATTGAAAGGATGCCTCCAACTTGCGGATCGGGCGGGACCAGTAAGTGAGGTCAATTTATCAAAATTTCGGGATATGGTTGAGGATTTTGCATCACAATTAAATGTCAATGCCGAGTGCCCTGATATTGCTCAATCTCACGCGAATGCGATAACACTTGATAAGTTCTGTGCTGATGTGGATGTTGTGTTAGGAATCAATGTCGTCAGTAAAGATGGCGGTGCTTTTGTAGGTACTAAAATTAGAGCAATGGCTGAAGCATCAGGATTTAAACTCGAATCAGAAGGTATGTTTAGATTTCGTGATGAAAATAACGCAATATTATTTTCGCTTTGTAATTATGAAACGACACCATTCTCTCCCGCCAACATGCGAACGCTCACCACTCATGGTATTACTTTCTTATTTGATGTACCTCGTGTTGCAAATGGTGAAAAAGTTTTTGAGCAAATGGCCCATCTCGCTAAACTTTTCGCATCAACCTTAAATGGCATCATGGTGGACGACAATCGTGTGCCATTGAGTGATAATGGTCTAAAGCGGAGTAAACAGCAATTGAAAAATATTCAAGCCGCAATGTCAGCCCATAATATTCCAGCTGGCAGCGACGTTGCACTTAAACTATTTGTTTAGAATTAAAAACTTGGTTAAGAAGGATATTCAATGAATGAGGTTAAAAAATTCTCGCCGATTGAAGTAACACTAGAAGCAAATCGGCAATATTATTGGTGTGCATGTGGTTTAAGCAAGTCTCAGCCTTTTTGCGATGGTTCACATAAAGGCACTGGTATAACCCCACTAGCCTTTAGTGTTGAACAAACTAAATCTGCCTGGCTTTGTACCTGCAAGAAAACTGCTAATAAACCCTATTGTGATGGTACACACAATAAAATTTAGCCAAATCCAATTTGGTCATTTAATATCTTAATATTTAGTTGAATTTATGCAGGTAAGCTGGTCGGAGTTATACTGGCGGCGATTAACACCACTTCATGCAATTTTATGGCCAGCAAGTTTACTTCTTGAGCTGTCGTATAAACTTAAGCGCGCTGCATATCGCTATGGCTTGTTCTCAACATCACGATACCCTATTCCGCTTATCCTTGTTGATAGTATAACGGTCAACGGTATTGACAAGTCGGCATTGATTGTCTGGTTGGTCAACTTCCTAACGTCTAACGGTTTACGTCCTGCTGTTATTAGTTGTAGCCACCCTGATGGCTATCAGCAATTATCTGCTGAAGTGACTTCTTCAAGCGATATAGGTCAAGTTGGGGATACCGCTTTATTTCTGGCCTTTCATTGTAATAAATATAATTGCCCCGTTTGGATTGGGCAGGATAACGGTACTGTCGGACTGGATCTACTAAAGATATACCCTGATCGGAACATATTGATATGCGATGATGGATTACATGATTATCATTTGTTTCGTGATTTAGAAATATTAGTTTTAGATACCGATAAATATTATTATGGCAATGGCTTTACTTTGCCAGCAGGCCCACTTCGAGATAATCTCACTCGATTGAATTGTGCCGATGCAGTTGTTTTACACGAAAAAAAACCAACAATCTTTTGATCAAGTCGATAGCTCAAAAATTTACTATGCCAAAACGAGCAGTAGCAAATTTATTAATTTTTATCATGCTAGCGATCATTTTTAAAAATTACCACATCGAGTAACAGACTACATGCAATCGCTGGTACTAAGTATGCCAAGAGTTTCTTTGACCAGTTATCTTACTTGAATCTTGCTGTGAGCAAACAATCGATACTAAATGAATCACAATTTACCAAACGTTATATTGATTCACTTAATGCAGATATTATCTTGATTAAAGAGGAAGATGCAGTTAAATGTCTGAGCGTTATAGATGATCGCTTTTGGATTTTGAAAGAATCGATCGTTGCAAACACTGCGCTACAAGTAATGTTATTAAATAAACTAAGAGAAAAATTTATGGATACAAAATTATTAGATATTTTAGTCTGCCCTTTATGTAAGGGTTCTTTGGTATATAAAAAAATAGAGAAAGAACTGATTTGTAAGCGTGACCGATTGGCTTTTCCTATTCGTGATGGCATTCCAATTATGCTAGAGGATGGAGCTCGCTTACTTCCACCTGAAGAAGAAGTTTAACTTTTTTAAAACTTCTCAATATGCATTTAGAATTGCTACGAATCCGGTGGAAATAAGCGATTTTTTTGTGCTGCCATTAGCACATCGCTCGATTGATATTAATTTAATGTAACAACAGGTCATTTATTACCTTGTTGACTTCTATTTCTTCCACTTCAAAATTATCATCAATAAAATCGGTATCATCAATAATTTTCATAACTCGAGTATCTGGGATTTGCTCATCGATTAACTCTGGGAAATCGGATAGTTGAGTAATAATTTGTGGTCTCATTTTAAATATTCTCCATATAAGAATTTCATAATGAAGTGCAATGCGCTTACCATCAATCTATACGGAAGAATTCAAATTAACCGTGAGAAAAAACACAAAAAAATTACGAAAAATCTTCTATCTGCTTTAGATTGACTCAACCGATAACGGTAGTGTTTGAGTATTGTTAGCTTAAGTCCCACAGAATTTGGATATAATCCACTAATTATTCGACCGGCGGGATCAATACTTCATGTCAATGATCTACAAGCATCTATCTGCAACAATTGCTTAGAATGTCTCTTAAACCATACTATCGATATACTGCAAAAAATGAATGATCAGCAACTTAAAATTCTTATTAAGCTTAACCAAATTCCTCAGCCACCTGCATCTGCTATTGCCGACAATTCTGAAGCAAATGGAAGCGATAATGAAGAAAAACTACCTTTTGATTGGTTTAAGATTTCAGCAGCCATACTGCTGTTAATTATGGTGATAGTTTTTAGTTATTGGATATTGACAAGCAGTGAAAAGGAATCAGATGAATCATTAATTTACTTAAATGAAGATACGAATCAATCCGCTGATAGCAATCAAGAACTTTCTGATTTAAAATCGACGGCCGACGCAACCTCACCTGAAACAATCAGCGGTACTGCAATCGCTAGTAATTTAGGTCAGCAAATTGAGACCGTTCGTAATACCGTTCTTAGCAGTGAAAATAACGCTAAACTAGCGATAGTTACTCCTTTATCAAAACCTGAATCCAAAGCATTGAAATTGAATGGTCAGCAATCCAAGAAAATCAACTCATGCTCGCTCGAATCATCTCATAAAAGCACAACTCACCACATCTCCCCAAAAACAAGAATCTATTAACTCAATTGACCATATTGAGCTCCAGCGTGGAGCGAATCAAACTGTTTATTATTTTTTACATATTCGTAATTTAAAAGGGAAAAAAATATTTGTGCATTGGTATTATCAAGATAAACAGATTGCTAAAATACCGTTTTCAATCAATGCTAATGACTGGCAAGCCCACGCGAGTAAGATTTTAACTAAAACACGCTTAGGTCGCTGGCGTGTTTCTGCGATGGATCAGTCAGGTAATATACTGTCCGAACAGTTTTTCTTGGTTAGCAATCGTACTTGATTCATTCTACGAGGTCGGTTTCCAACTAAAAATAAAAGCAGAAAGCACATGAATTTTTGTAGTCATTGTAGTGCTCCTGTTGAATTACGAATTCCGGATGGCGATTCACTACCCCGCTTTGTATGTGGCGCTTGCCATACTATTCACTACCAAAACCCTAAAATTATAGTAGGGTGTATTCCAGAATGGAACAATCAAATCTTATTATGTCGTCGAGCAATAGAGCCAAAAATCGGATTGTGGACGATTCCAGCAGGGTTTATGGAAAATCATGAAACATTGGCGGAAGCTGCTATTCGCGAGACAAATGAAGAAGCTAACGCAAATATCGAAATTGGTAATCTTTATGCAGTTTATAGCTTGCCCCATATCAGTCAGGTTTATGTTTTATTTCGTGCGAGATTAATCGATATCAATTTTTTTCCAGGAATCGAAAGCCTGGAAACCAAATTATTTCATGAACACGAGATTCCTTGGAATGATATTGCTTTCAAAGTGATACACGATCCTTTAAAACGCTTCTTGGAAGAGCGTCGTCAAAATAATATCCAATTTCATTCGGGTGTGATCATTCGATCTCCATCGCAATAGCATTGATTACATAATATTGGGTAGATTACCATCCACATACATTTCATCGTATTTCAATACGATGGGTCAATTACTTCTTAAAATTTGGTCGAAGCACATCGTCGGCGAATGCCGTGGGTACAGTGAAATAAGCCTAGTTTCAGGTTTTTCAATTCAATATAAAACTGCGCTGCAACTGATAAATTAGCCAATTAACCCCCATTACTACTTTATATGGGTATTAATCCTGGTGAACATTAATCTTGAGTTTCGATCATGCGCGGTATTTATTTAAGTTTGTTTCTTACCTTATTTTCATTTCAGGCATTAGCTTCCAGGCAATTCGAAGATATGAGTCTAGAACAACTGATGAATATAAGTATTACCGGAGCCTCAAAATATGAGCAAAAACAAAGCGAAGTAGCCGCAGCCGTTACTGTCATTACTCGCAACGATATTAGATCTTATGGTTGGAGAACATTAAGTGAAATATTAACGAGTCTTCCTGGTATTTTTTCAACTTATGATCACACTTATAACTATATCGGTGTAAGAGGTTTTAACATTCTAGGGGACTTTAACACTCGCATTTTAGTTTCAATTAACGGTAACCGGATCAATGATGCCACTTATGACCAGGGCCCAACGGGGCGTGATTTCCCACTTGATGTTGATTTGATTGAACGAATTGAATTTATTCCAGGGCCAGGAAGTGCAGTCTACGGCCAAAATGCCATGTTAGGCGTCGTTAACATAATTACCCGAAAAGGCTCTAATGTAAATGGCATTGAACTTTCGGGATCTTATCAAACTGCTGAAGTAATGCCGCAAGAACGCGCTACGTTAGGGAAAAGATTCGATAATGGTGTTGATGCTTTAATTTCATTTTCAGGCGTTCAAGCGAGAGGAGACAATCTTTTTTTTGATTATGGTGATGCAGGTGTTTCGGGTGTTGCTCGCCATTTAGATGGTGAGAATGTTAAGCAGGTTTTTGCTAGAGCAGAAAAAGGGCCAGTTTCCTTTGATTTTATCTACGGTAATCGCAAAAAAGACGATCCCACGGCAATTTATTTTTCAGACCCGCTCATTTCTGGGCAATACCTTAAAGATCGGCGTCTAAATTCTCAATTGCAATATAACGATAATTTTGTCAATGACACACTTAATGTACTAGGGCGACTTTTCATCGGTAAATACGATTACGATAGCCCATTAGTTTATGAAGGGCAAAAAACGTTATCAACAGGTCCAAGTTTTTGGCATGGTGCTGAATTAAGGTTTGTTTCAAGCGCAATCGCTAATCACAAATTAATGGCTGGTGTAGAGTATCAGAATAATACGCATATTAAACAAACATTTGAGTATTTAGAAAACCCCGCTGATAACCTCTCTGTCAAGTTCAGTGGTAAGAACAGGAATATATCTTCAAGATGAATGGCGGATCACGAATACGATCTCATCAACGCTAGGTGTGCGTTACGATTATAACAACTGGATCGGTAATCGCCTTAGTCCTCGTGGCGCCCTAATCTGGCAAGCCACCCCTACTGCTGCATTCAAGGCCATTTACGGTCGTGCACACCGATCCCCCAATTCCTATGAGCGTGATTATGGAGATGGCGTTTCTCAAATCTCAAACCCAGGGTTAAGAGGAGAAACCATTGATGCAGCCGAGTTGGTCGCAGATTACTTTCCTGAACCCAATCTAAATTTGCGGGCTTCGCTATATGCCTGGGATGTTTACAACATTATCGCATTGGGCTTTAATCCGTTGCTGGAAGCTTCTCAGTATCAGCAAACCCATGACAAAGTTCGGGCAAGGGGTATAGAGCTATACTTTGATAAAACCTGGAATTGGGGTGCTCGCCTACGGAGTAGTTTTGGTATCCAGGACGCTTCACAAAAAGGATCGCATATTGCTAATTCACCACAGCTACTGGGTAAAATCAACGTGTTACTTCCAATTCCACTCATGAATGGTCTAAAAGCCGGCTATGAACTTCAATATTTTGGCGAACGAAAAACATTAAATGGACCAAATACCGATAGCTATTTCCTTTCTAACTTAAATCTAATGTCTGATATTAAGTGGGTAAAAGGGTTGGAAGCATCGCTTGCCGTTTATAATTTATTTAACGAACATTATTTACACCCAGTTCCTGATTCAAGTTGGCACAATAGCTTAATGCAGCCGGGTAGAACTATTCGACTTAGGCTTGAGTATCGCTTCTGATCAACAATGGTTGTCCCGATTACCAATATTGATTGCAAAACGAGTAACAAATAATGCAGTCAATCACCTTAAATAAGCTAGAAAAACCTTTTAAATGTAAGAGAAATTCTAGCTATCATGCGCTTATACTGGCAGCAAATCTAATAACATCATGCATTGGGTTTATCTTTGTGATTTTTTATTCACCTCATTCTCTTGGACAAATCGAAGAACCAGCCGAATACCGGTTAAAAGCCGCATTTCTTTATAATTTTGCGAACTTCACTGAGTGGCCTAAGATTGATAAACACGGTACTTTTAATATGTGTTTCTTCGATGACAATCCATTTAATCCTTACCTCGATTACATCACTCAAAAAAAGGTAAAAGATTTGCGAGTTTCCATACTATCGAAGTCTGATTCCGATAGTTTAAACGAATGCCATCTTTTATATATTTCCAAGTCTGCTACCAATAATAAGCTTGAAAAAATTCTTGGTAGCATAAGCAATAAACCCGTTTTAACAGTTGCCGATAGTGTAGGAGCCTGCCAGAAGGGAGTTGTAATTAATATGAGTATTGATGCAGGTAAAATTACGTTCGAAGCGAATTTAGCTTCCGCTCGCACGGCAGAGTTAATACTTAGTTCACAATTACTTCGCTTTGCTAAAGAGGTTTATCAATAATGAATCCCCGATTATCTTCTGCAACAACACTTAAAAATAAGCTACAAAAAATTAGCTTAGTCTCTCAAAGTACAGCAATGTTTCTACTTGCCGGACTAGTAATATTAAGCAGCTTTATCATTAATCTTTACTCACTCATAGAATCAAGCCAATCCACCGCAAGGATTCTGGCAGAAAATGCAACCGCAACCTTGATGTTCCAAGATAAAAATTCTGCAAAAACATTACTCTATTCACTGAATAATCTAGGTCGTATCAATGCAGCGGCTATTTTTAGTGAAAATCATCATCAATTTGCAGAATATCCTAGTGATCACCAAACTTTTCCTAATTTTACTTCTTTAAATGAAGAAAAAATCTTAATCGATGCGCAATATATTAAATTGCTTCAACCAATTCGCTTTAATGATCAATCATTAGGAGCGCTCTATTTAGAAGTCACCATGTCGCCTTTATATTGGCAAATGCTATGGCAGGTTTTAATCACGATTGCCGCTGCAGCCATTGCACTTTATGTTGCCCATCGATTATTACAACACTTAAATCGCTCAGTATTAAATCCGCTCAATCAGCTTTCAGCTGTTATTGAACATGTTACGAGCAGAGCAGACTATAAGGCAAGGACTCCTAAAAGCAATATCATAGAACTCGATATGCTAGCGAATGGATTCAATAATATGTTGGAAGTCATTCAAGAACGAGATTCTAAATTAGCAAACCATCTCGATCATTTAGAAGATGAAGTTTCAAAACGAACATCAGAATTAGTACTCGCGAAAGAGGCAGCAGAAGCCGCGAGCAAAGCCAAAAGTGAATTTCTCGCCACGATGAGTCATGAAATACGTACCCCCATGAATGGCATACTAGGAATGACTGAATTATTACTAAATACTGAACTATCGAAAGATCAATATCGATTTGCAGATACGGTTCAACGATCGGGTCAGCATTTACTCAGCATTATTAACGATATTCTGGATTTTTCTAAAATTGAGTCCGGTCATATGGAGCTTGAAACGGTTGATTTTGAATTGGTCAAATTAATCGAAGATACGCTTATCATGTTTGCTCAACCAGCAGATGAAAAAGGACTAGAGCTTGCGGCACAATTCATACCTCCCAATATACCGATTGCGATAAAAGGTGACCCATTTCGTCTAAAGCAAATTCTTGCGAACTTAATTAATAATGCAATTAAATTCACAAGTCAAGGCGAAGTTATTATTCGTACACGCATAATAGAAGAATCAGAGGCACAGATTCATATTAACATTTGTGTTGAAGATACAGGGATTGGCATTCCCGAAGCATACCATGACAAAATATTCCAACATTTCTCGCAAGCTGATGGTTCAACAACTCGTCAATATGGAGGAACAGGACTTGGGTTAACCATTTGCAAGCGCTTATTAGAGTTAATGGATGGTCAAATTTGGGTTGAAAGTGGCTCAAATCAGGGTTCTAGATTCTGGATCGATATGAAGATGAAGAAATGTTCACTTGCTGCAATTGCAGCTTTGCCGAATCTAGAAATCCTGCATAATACCAGCGTATTGATAGTCGATGACAATCAAACAAATCGAGAAATCCTCGAGCTACAATTAAAAGCTGGAATATAAGCGTAAATTGTGCTGAAAATGGTGAACGCGCATTAATCATGATGAGTAAAGCAATAGAAGATAATGATCCATATCAGCTAGCAATTCTCGATATGCACATGCCTAAAATGGACGGCCTTCAGCTTGCCAGAATCATTGCTTCTGATGCTAATCTCAGCAAAACCCGCTTAATGATGCTTACTTCCACCTATAGTAACGCCTCACAATTAGAACGACAAAATGTTGGTATCTTACGATGCGTAAATAAGCCAGTACGACAACGAGAATTACTCGAAATCATTTTAGATGTCTTACAGCGCTCTGATAAATCAGTAAATCCAGAAGTACCAATTAAACAATCTACCTCATTATTACCAGCAAAAAATCTAGCACAAGGCAACGTGCTGCTTGCTGAAGATAATTTAGTCAATCAAGAAGTAGCTAAAGCGATGCTTACTAAGCTAGGTTTCAAGGTAGATATTGCTAACGATGGTCAGCAAGCGTTAGATTTTATCAAAAAACAATATTATGATATTGTCCTGATGGATTGCCAGATGCCAACCATGGATGGATTTGAAGCGACTATCCAGATTCGTAAACAATACGGCCATACAATACCAATTATCGCGTTAACTGCTAATGCCACAGAAGATGATCGTAACCATTGTATCGAAGCCGGAATGGATGATTTTCTTTCAAAACCCTATACATTAAATCAGTTAAATCAAACTCTCACGAAATGGCAAACAAATATTGAATCTAACCCGACAGCCACAATATCAGAATCTCATGCATCAAAAGAAAATACTGAAACAAAAAAAATGCCTTTACTTAATCCTGTACTGTTAGACCAAATCCGAAGCCTTGACGCATCAAATGGTCATGAACTAGTCAATAAAATCTTATGCGCTTTTCTTGAATCAGCAGATAAATATATCCAATCACTTGACCAAGCATTCAATGACAAAGATATTGAAACTATCAGGAAAACAGCACACACGTTAAAATCAAGTTCAGCTAACATTGGTGCTGAAGAATTATCAACGATATTCAAACAAATTGAAGCATATAGTAAGGATGGAGAGTTGGCACTGGCTGAATCGTTGCATTCAACAATGTTAACTATTTATCATGAAGTAATAAGCGAAGTTAAAGCGATCATTAATCAATCACAATGAGCAAACCCTTTAAAATACTCCTTGCTGATGATGATGTAACGATCCGCTTTCTGATGCAAGCTGCTTTGGAACAAGCAGGTTTTGAAGTTATTTTAGCAAGTAATGGGGAAGAAGCGATTCAGTTATTTGATACATCCTCACCCGATATGGTGATGTTAGATGTTGAAATGCCTCAGATGAATGGTTACCAGGTGTGTACCTACTTACGTAAGCAAATCGGCAATGAGCTTCCGATTATCATGGTCACTGGTATGGATGATGTTCAATCAATCGATCATGCCTTTGAAGTGGGGGCTACCGATTTTATAGCAAAACCTATTAACTGGAATCTCATCAATTATCGCTTGTTGTATCTCAGGCGGGCCTACCTCAATTTGCTGGATTTAAAAAATGCAAACGCTCGAAGCAAAGCTATTTTTAGTGCCATTCCTGACACGATGTTCATATTAGATAATGAAGGCCATATTGTTGATACACAAAGTAGTTCTGATAAGAATGCTCTCTTAAATTTCAAAACAGGAGATAATTTAAATCAGTACATGCCCGTAAACATTACCCAAGCTCATTTGGAGGCAGCAACAAGGGCTCGAAAATATAGTACGGTTGAACACTTTGAATATCAATTAAACGGCGATAATGAATATCAATTAAATGGTAATAATAATCGTGAAAAGTATTACGAAAGTCGTGTTGTAGCCATTGATTCGAATGAGATCTTATGTTTAGTACGCGATATTACAGAACGAAAAGATTCTGAAAATCGTATCTTTCGATTAGCTTATTTTGATAGCTTAACTGGACTGCCTAATCGTCAATCGTTTATTGATAGATTAAAACGAGAAATCAAACGCGCAAAATATATTGGCTCTAAGCTTGCCATTTTGTTCCTCGATCTCGATGGTTTTAAAAGCATTAATGACACAATGGGCCATAACACTGGGGACGTCATTTTGCAGTGGGCAGCGGATCGACTTCAAAGTAGCACGCGTTCCTCCGATTTTGTATCACGTAGCAACACAACAGGCTCAGAGATAGAATTAGCACGATTAGGAGGAGATGAATTTACAGTTGTTATTCCCAATCTTACACGTGCCGAAGATGCATTAACGCTTGCACATCGAATACGTGAAACGATGCGACGACCATTCCGATTAGACAGTCGCGATGTGGTGCTTACCACAAGCATTGGAATTGCACTATACCCCGATGATGGTGAAGATGTCGATGCATTACTTAAACATGCTGATACAGCAATGTATCATGCAAAAACGGAAGGACGAGATAATTGCCAGTTTTATAGTGTTGCGTTGACACAAGAAGCGGAGAAACGTTTAAATCTAGAAAATGATTTGCGTAATGCATTAAAAAATAATGAATTTCATTTGCTATATCAACCTCAATTTGATATTGAAAAATCGTGTTTTAAATCTGCTGAAGCGTTGATTCGTTGGCAGCACCCGAAACAAGGATTAATTTCTCCTTTGGATTTTATCCCACTAGCCGAAGAAAATGGCTTGATCATACCAATTGGGGAATGGGTCTTAAGAACAGCCTGTAGTGACGCAGCGCATTGGTTAAAAAATGGGGATGATTTAAAAGTTGCTGTAAATCTATCTCCGCTTCAATTTAAAAATCCTGATTTAATCAAATCAGTTCTCACTATTCTAGCTGAAACAGGGTTGCCACCTGAGAAATTGACACTCGAGGTTACTGAAGGTGCGCTGATGGAATATAGTGAGAATACGCTAACCACGCTACGAGCGTTACGAAGTAATAAAATTCACATTGCGCTTGATGATTTTGGTACAGGTTACTCCTCCATGAATTATCTAAAACGCTTACCCATTAACAGCATCAAGGTGGATCAAAGTTTTGTGAGTGGCTTACTCGATGATAAAGACAGTCTAGCGATTGTTAGATCAATTATTACGTTATCCAAAAATTTAGGATTTCATATCACCGCTGAAGGTATCGAGACAATCAATCAGGCGGAAATTCTTAAATTTCTAGGGTGCGAAACGTTGCAGGGTTACTATTTTAGTAAACCGGTGCGTAAGAACGATATTCTTCAGCTCTCTAATAAGTCTTGGTCTATCAATGCAGTGAATCCTTTGGATATTCATTATGAAAATCGCGGATATTAAGCAACTAAATATTAGTACTTTGCTTCCTAGCCCCAAAGGTGTAGCCCTTGCATTGCTTGAAGTTTGCCGGAAGGAAGATGCCACGCTCGGTGAAATCACAAAACTCATTCAAACCGATCCTGCCTTGTCAGGGCGACTTATTCATAAAGCGAATCTAGCGAATCAATCTACACGTCCGATTACTTCAGTAACAGAAGCAGTTTCTCGCGTTGGGCTGACGGTTGTCAAACAACTAGCCTTAGGCTTCTCACTGATTGATCAATATCAAGATGGGCCTTGTAAAGGTTTTAATTATCAGCAATTTTGGTCACATTCACTATTGATGGCAATAGCGATGCAAGAGCTCGGAAAATCAGTACGAGTTTGCCCTCCTGATGAATTGTTTGCCTGTGGCTTAATGACGCGAATTGGGTGTTTGGCACTCGCAACGATCTATCCTGGTAAGTATACTGAAATTCTAGAAAAGCAAGCTACTATCACATCACTCACAGTATTAGAGCAAGAACTTCTGGAAGTAGACCATAACCAGTTAACTGCAGCCATGTTAATTAATTTTGGCGTTCCCAATATTATGGTAGAGCCTATCTACTACCATGAATCACCCCATAAATCAGGTTTCTCTGAAGGATCGCGTCCCTATCAAATCGTTCACCTTCTCTACCTCGCCATGCAAATTGCAAATTTAGGTATCAGCCCAGAATCTGAACATAGCAAACGTACCGCTGATCTGATGTTATTGGGGAGTAAGATTGGATTGGATACCGAATCATTTGGTCATTTTATTGATCAAATTATGCATAACTGGCAACAATGGGGTGAAATGCTCAAACTTCCCGCTGTGGCACCCCCTTCGTTCCAGAAAATGGCGAATACTCCAGCGCCAAGACCCGAAGAGTCCATTGATGCTGCTACGTTACGCGTTTTACTAGTGGAAGATGAACCGTCTAGCCGACTCCTTACAGAAGGTATTTTAAATAATATACTCGGACATACTGTCCATACAGCCATTAATGGAAAAGAAGCACTATCACTTGCGATAGAAGTTCAGCCCCACATTATTATTACTGATTGGATTATGCCAGCCATGGATGGACTGGAGCTAACCCGCACTATTCGTTCAACCGATTGGGGGCAAAACATTTACATAATTATGCTCACTAGTCTAGAAAACGAAGAAGATATTGTTGAAGCATTTGATGCGGGAGTAGATGACTATGTATCTAAACCAATTAACCTTAGAGCTTTTCGTGCCCGACTCCGGGCAGCTTGGCATTATCGAAAACTACAAGAGTCCTGGGAACGTGATAGAGAGCAACTCAAACGTTTTGCAGCAGAATTGGCAGTAACCAATCGTAAACTAGAGCACATTGCCTTAACCGATATGCTAACGGAACTGCCTAATCGTCGTGCTGGAATGAATGTCTTATCTGAAACTTGGAGTAATAGTGAACGTTCCAATCAATCCATGGCTGCCATGCTAATTGATATCGATTATTTTAAAAAAATTAATGACACTTACGGTCATGCGACGGGTGATCGTGTATTGATCGAGATTGCTACACTAATCCGATCAAATGCGCGTAAAGGAGATTCATTCTGCCGTATGGGTGGAGAAGAGTTTCTAATTATTTGCCACAGTGGTTGCATTGAGATGAAATCAACTATCCAATTTGCAGAAAGATTACGACAATATACTAAATCTCACCTATCAAAATAGATGAGAATCATATTGAAGTAACGATTAGTATTGGCATTGCTCAGAAAGAAGCCGGCATTGAAAATCCAGACCAATTAATTAACCTAGCGGATAAGGCGCTTTATGCTGCAAAAAATGCGGGAAGGAACAAAGTATTTCTAGCGGCTGAGAATAAGCTTATTAACTGCAGTAATCAAAGCTAATACAAATTGCAATATAGCGTGTGGCCAAGCCATAGTCATTCAATGCGTATTCAATTCATCAATGCTTGCTCAATTAATAGGAAATAGCGCGAGAACTAACTCAATAACGTTGCAACGATTATTATTGAAAGCATGGTTATTGTTATTACTGATATTCACCTCTCCTTCGAGCGCAAATACACTTGATGAATATCAAGTAAAAGCCGCATTTATTTACAATTTCATTGCCTTTACCCAATGGCCGTATGAAATTAACCAACCATTAAATTTCTGTATCTATGGTGAAGATTACTTTGGACAAGAAATCGATCACCTACAAATAAAACAGATTAATAGCAAGCCTATTCATGTATTACGGTTTTCTCAGCTTGAAAAAGTTAAGGTTTGCCAAATTTTATTTGTATCAAAATCAAATATCAGCAATCTTCCGTCTATTTTAGCTTTTATTCAAGGTCAATCCATACTCACTATTGCCGATACCCCCGATGCCGCTATCAAAGGGATCATGATCAATATGGTCTTGGCACAGAATCGGATTCTTTTTGAAATTAATCTCCAGGCGGTGCGAAATGCCAAATTGGATATTAGCTCAAAATTATTACAACTTGCTACGAAGGTATATCAATAACGTGTCAACATTGCGTGCTCCCTTATTGTTTAACATGCTCTCGGTAATTGTATTTACTCATCTAGCAACGATGGTTTTTGCCGCACATGAAATGAACAACGTTTCGCAGCAAAGAAAAATAGCTTAATGGATATGGATATTGAGAAGCTGATGAGTTTAGAAGTCACAACGGTCTCAAGGCGCTCACAAAGGCTTGCAGAAGTTGCTTCAGCTGTATTTGTAATCACCCAAGATGATATTCGCCGCTCCGGTGTAACCAGTATTCCTGAGGCATTACGTATGGTACCTGGTGTAGAGGTGGCGCGTACTGGCACCGATAAATGGGCGATTGGTATACGCGGACTTAATGGGCGTTTTGCTGATAAACTGCAAGTACTGATGGATGGTCGGAGCGTATATAACCCTTTATTTGCAGGTGTTCAGTGGGAACAACAGGATACGTTATTAGAAGATATTGAACGTATTGAGGTTATTCGTGGACCCAATGCATCGGTATGGGGAGCCAATGCAGTAAATGGTGTCATCAACATTATCACTAAAAAAGCTGCTCAAACTCAAGGCTTATTATTAACTGCGGGGGGGGGTAGCTTTGAGCGTGGTTTTTTTGGCGCACGATATGGGGGATCAATCAATGATAACACTCATTATCGTTTTTATACGAAAGGATTCACACGAGACCAGATGAACTCAATATCAGGCGTCAATGCAAATGATGCCTGGCACAGTGCCAGAGGAGGATTTCGCCTAGATCATTCTCGAGGAATTGATCAATTTACTTTACAAGGCGATATTTTTTACAACTCAATCGGTGACACATTTGATAAAACATTATTGAGTCCGCCAATTATCCAGTCAACAGCCGCACGTGGGCATAATGAAGGGGGTAATATCCGATTACGCTGGGATCGCACGCTTTCAGAAAAATCATCCATCATGTTTCAAACTTATTACGATCGGGTTGATTATAAACTGCTAACGTCTACTCAGTTCCGTGCAGAAAGTTTTGATATCGATTTTCAGCATCGATTCTCCCTTTTGGACCGTCACGATTTGACTTGGGGAGCTAATTACCGACTTTACTACAATAAAGTATTTGATACAGAAGTGATTACATTTTCTCCACGTCAGCAGACGAATCATCTTGCCAGCGTATTTGTGCGTGATGAAATGACATTAATACCAGAATATTTGCGATTTACGTTAGGAACGCGAATCGACCATAATGATTTTACAGGATTTGAAATTCAACCTAATGCGCGTTTGATGTGGACACCAAACTCTGAAAACTCGATATGGGCATCCGTTTCTCGCGCCGTACGAACCCCTTCGAGAGCAGAGAATGATATTGTGTTGAACACGCGTATACTCAACTCGGTTCCAGGAACCAATACCATTATTCCGTTCCCTGTTCTAGCCCAAATTGTAGGGAACTCTAACTATAATTCAGAAAAAATGATTGCGTATGAATTAGGGTATCGACACCAGTTTTCTCAAAATGCGTCAATTGATATTGCAGGTTTCTATAATGATTACAGTCAACTCCGTGACTTAGTTTCACCAGTCTTTAAGGATATTTCTGTTCATTCAAGTTTTCCTTTGCATCTCATCTACCCGGTAGGATTAAATAACAATGCTTCGGGACATACCTATGGTGTCGAATTATCAACCGATTGGAAACCGACACAAAGATGGCGTTTACAAGGTAATTATAGTTATCTTCACATACGTATCAATTCTAATCCTATTTTTAGATCAATTGATCCTACCACCGGAGGAGCAGACAAAGTAAGCCCTAACCACCAAATCTCATTTCGCTCTCACTATGATCTAAGCGAGCGGATGCAGTTTAATCTTTGGCTTCGTTATATTAGTAGCGTAGATTTTTACCGAATACCTGGTTATGTCACCATGGACGCTAAAATTGCTTATAAGCCTATTCGAAATTTAGAAGTTTTTTTAGTGGGCCAAAACCTATTTAGCGAGAATCACCGTGAATTTGTATCCGATTTTATCCCTTCTTTACCTTTATATGTCCCGAGAGGTATTTATGTCGGAGGGGAATGGCGTTTCTAGATAATGAATGAACTTTAACGGTTGATCAGGTATTATTGAAATTCTTAGCGCTTAATTTTCAATCAAAATAATAATAACAACCATGAAAATCTTCTGGATCATTTGTGCTTTATTAATTCTTAGTGCATGTGCAAGTACTTCTCGCACTATTCATGATGTTCCCACATTACCGATTGAAAATCCCAATAATGAAATTGCACTCGATAAAATCGATGGTTCTACTTCAATACCTAATTCCAATGAAGCTAAACTCGATAAGCCAGTTGCGGCATTAACTAAGCCAGAAAACCACGTAGCGAATAATAAACCACCTACCAAGCCAGAATGGCCTAGTGAAACTGGGATAGCAACCTACTATGCAAGCCAAATGGAAGGTCAAATAACTGCAAGTGGTGAACTTTATGATCCTAGCCAACTTACTGCGGCGCATCGTACGTTACCGATTGGTAGCCAGATCCATGTAATCAATCAGAAAACTAAGCAAATGGTTACCGTCCGTATTAATGATCGATGGAGAGGTGGTGGAGATCGGATTATCAATTTATCTAAAGCAGCAGCAGTCAAACTTGGCTTCAGTAGTGCTGGTACGCTAGCTGTCATACTAACCGTTGATTCTATGCCTTCAGGTAATCACTATCAATTTACAAATGAAAAGCCGCCTCAAGCAAAACAACTGCCTTCTCGTATTGCAGACGATAGCTCTGCGAACCATCCAAAATTAAGTATCTGTCAGAATGAAGCGAATATTCTTGGGCTAACAGGTGAATTTTATCGATATCACGTTTCTGGTTGCCTGAATCGCAACAAATAGTAGATTTACTTAGATGATTGCTTCAAAACCGGCATTATCAATGGCTTTTTTGAGTTGATCAACACTGATTGAAACAGCATCGTACTGAATCGTAACACAGGCATCTTCTAGTGATACTTCAGCACTTTCAACACCAGGAAGTTTCTCTAACACATTCTTGATGCTACTAACACAACCCATGCAATTCATTCCTTTGATATAAACTGTCTTACTTTCCACTTTGTCGCTCCGATTTAAATTAACGATCCTTTAATTATTTGTAGTGATTGGTATTCCAACGTTTAAGCAGTAATGAATTACTTACAACCGATACAGAGCTCATTGCCATGGCAGCACCCGCAATTACTGGATTGAGCATGCCAAAAGCAGCTAATGGAATACCAAGTATATTATAAATAAAAGCAAAAAAAAGATTCTGGCGGATTTTTCTTAAAGTAGCGCGCGAAAGCGCTATTGCATCAGCAACACTCATCAAATCATTGCGCATTAGTGTAATATCTGCGGCTTCAATTGCAATATCCGATCCTGCCGCAATAGCAAAGCTAACATCGGCCGCTGCTAAAGCTGGTGCATCGTTTATTCCGTCCCCAATCATCCCAGTATATTTTCCTTGTGATTTGATTTCATCAACCACGGCTGCTTTATCTTGTGGAAGTACTTCAGCGTGATAGCGTATGATGCCTGCTTGTTTCGCTATCGCGGTTGCTGTGGCAACATTATCACCCGTTAGCATAATCACTTCGATCCCCATTGATTGTATGCGTTGAATGGCTTGCTTCGAAGTCTCTCGTAATTGATCTGCAATAGCAATGTACCCTAAACTTTGATAGCGATTATGAGATTCAGCTGCAATCCCTACCAACGTTTTACCTTCTAATTGCAATTTCATGGCTTCTACATGATTGCAATCAACACCTTGTTCTTGCAAGAATTTGGGCGATCCAAGTATATACGCTATGCCGTTAATCTCAGCTTTAACACCACGACCAGCAATCGCTTGGAAATTCGTAATTTTCTGTGTCTGCTTATCGATACCAATAGCTCGATCAAGTATTGCTTTGGCAAGTGGATGCTCAGAATGTTGCTCAATGAGTGCTGCAGTTTGTAATAACGTTGCTTGATCAGTTCCTGCAGCCGGAATAAGATCGGTTACCACAGGTTTACCATTAGTTAAGGTACCGGTTTTGTCAATAATTAGCACTTGAATCTTCTCTGCATGCTCAAGGGCAGCAGCATTTCTTACCAATACACCAACCTGAGCGCTTCGTCCAGTACCAACCATGATTGCGGTTGGTGTTGCAAGACCTAACGCGCAGGGACAAGCAATAACTAACACTGAGACTGCATTGATTAGTGCCAAGACAAATTCACCTTCTAACCACCAAGTTAACGATAATGTTAACAAACTAACTCCCATCACAATCGGCACAAAAATTCCCGCTATTTTGTCAGCCATTCTCTGGATCGGGGCCTTTGATCCCTGCGCTCGTTCAACTAAACGAATAATCTCTGATAATTGTGTTTGCGACCCAACGCTTGTCGCTCGACATTTTAATAATCCATACTGATTGATGGTAGCAGCATAAACGTTATCCCCTACACGTTTTGTCATTGGCAAACTTTCCCCCGTCAACATGGCTTCATTAACTGCAGAATTCCCTTCAATTACAACTCCATCGACAGGTAAGTTTTCACCTGGACGAGCAATAAAAATATCACCTACACGGAGTTGATTGATATCCAAGTCAATAATTTCACCGGTTGTCATTTGTACGTGAGCTACTGTAGGCTGGAGTTTAACTAATTCTTCAATTGCAGTAGAAGTTTTATTTTTAGCACGAGACTCCATCAATTTTCCAAGTAATACGAGGGTAATAATTGCTGCACTTGCTTCAAAATAAACATGTTGTTCCAGGCCATATAGCGTAACAACCGCGCTAAACAAATAAGCCATACTAGTACCCAGTACGATGAGGACATCCATGTTTGCAGCCCCTCCTTTTAAGGCATGCCAGGCGCCTTTATAAAAGCGTGAGCCAATCCAGAACTGTACCGGTGTTGCTAGAAGCCACTGCAGCCATCGAGGCAGCCATTCACTATGATGGTCAGAAAACATCGTCAGCATTTGCAACATTAGCGGTATCGTTAAAATTGCTGAGAACCAAAATAATTTAAGATCTGCTTGGTAGCTAGCTTGCTTCCGCGCATTATCTTTATCGTGGTTTATTTGACTAATGGTATTAGCATGATACCCACTATCAGCTACGGCTTTAATTAAATTTTCGAGTAAAACAGTACCTGGTATATAAGTTATATAGGCTACTTCCGTCGCCTGATTTACATTGGCTGATACAACACCAGGTAATCTATTTAAGGCAAATTCAACACGCCCACTGCATGCGGCACATGTCATACCGTCTATCTTGAGCTGAACCACTTGTGGCAATATATTGAATCCTGAATCCTGAATCGACTGAATAATCGCTTGGGGTTGCGTCAACGACTCCTCATAATCAACATTTGCTTTTTCGTTGGCAAAATTAACGGACGCATGAACCCCTTGTAATTTATTCAAATTTTTTTCGAGTCTCGTCGCACAGGCAGCGCAAGTCATTCCATCGATTGGTAATTCAATGTGGTGTGGCATCTCAATTCTATCTCAATAAATTTTTATATTAATTGTCACCGTACTCTCTTTACCGAGGTAATTCAATACAGTTTAATTAACACAAAATAAGCGCCATTTTGTGACTTTTAATCGCTTTCAAGCATAGTAAGCTTTATTCTTTACATTGAAGAATTTTGATGAAACAAAATTTCCTAAAAGAAAACTTTGCATTAATCATAGGATTAGGTTTACCGGTCGTCTTGGTGCTTAGTTTTCTAATTGCAAGATACCTTCCACAACAAAACGATGAGCCACCAAGCTATGAACTGGTATTCAGCGTCATGCGTTATGATAATCACTCACCCTTTCATGTCGATTTTTTCGTTAAAGACAAAAAACTTTATATGAAATTGATAAATAGAAAAGAGCATGAAGGTGCAAATGTCCGAGAATTATTCATTTATACCGGACAAAAAGAAAGCACTCGTAAAATCCACTATAGTATTCCTGATCATTTGGTCAATCTACAAAATGAAATTTTAGTAAAAGAATTTTCAGCGTATTTGATCGATACTAATAGCAAATCTCCCGATGGTTATGAATTAGAACCTGCAAGTTATCGTTCACGGGGCTTATTAGGTGAGTTATTTGGTAGTAGTACCGGGAAATATCTTCACCGCGTTAAGAAAGCTGGGGGAAGAAGCTTTCCCATTGCTGATTACGGTAGTGAATTTTCTTATGGCAACCTTAGTTTTATAGGCTGGATCATTCAATCAGGTCAATGAGCATATTTATGCCGAGCAAGCAAGAAGCTCTACAAGCGATCATTGATATTGTAAAAAATCATCAATTATCAATTCAAGAAGTAATAGCTGCACTAACTGATACCGAAAACATCACTAAGCAGAAAACAACGGGGATACTTTCCAGAATTTTCGGCTATGTTGGAAGTATTCTAGTATTTGCAGGAATCTGTATCTTTATTGGAATGCAATGGGAGCAACTAGCTTCAATTGAACGAATAGCAGCGATACTCGGTACAGGTTTTATAATATTCCTAGTCGCCGTTGCTGCTATAGATAATCCGAAATATGAGCGAGCCGCTACACCTTTATTATTAATTGCAGCTTTATTCCAACCAACTGGAATTTTTGTAATGCTTGATGAGCTTTCGCATGGAAGTGATCCCCTCTATGGCGTGCTATTCGTGTCTCTCATCATGCTTATCCAGCAAGGTTTTATATTTTTGCAGAAGAAAAAAACAGCCCTCGCATTTACAACTATTTTTTTCGAGAGCATTTTTTTTATCACAGCACTGGAGTTGTTAGAAGTAGATGGAAACGCAATATACTTTATGATTGGATTATCACTGATGTTAATATCATGGGCACTTGGCCATTCAATTCATCAAGCCATATCGTCGTTCTGGTATTTTTGGGGTTCGCTTAGTTTATTGATTACATCTTTTGATTTTCTCAAAAACCAAACTTATGAAGTGTTATTTTTAGGCCTGGCTGCGATACTTATCTACGTGAGCATCACAGCTCAAAACAGAACACTGTTGCTCGTAAGTACTTTAGCTATGCTAAGTTATATTAGTCATTACACGTATACACACTTTAATGATGTACTTGGGTGGCCTATTGTGCTTATTATTTGTGGAGTAGCTTTTATCGGAATTGGCGCAATTGCAATGAAAATCAATACTAAATTTATGAATGCCCCTGCTGAACTAACAAAAGCATAAACAAAACATAAAAGTTATTTTCGCATCATTTTTTCTGATGGCGTTAATGCATCGATAAACAGGGGTCTGCTAAATAAGCGCTCTGAATATTTAAGCAAAGGCGCTGCTTGCTTAGGTAAGCGGATACTGTAATACTCAAGTCGCCACAGCAATGGTGCTATTGCAACATCCAACATCGAATATTCATCGCCCAACATGTACTTCTGCTTATCGAAAAGTGATGCAATCATCGTCAAGTTTTCTGTAATAGTCTTTCGAGCTGAATCAGTTAATTTATGATCATTCTGCTCTGCGGTCTCAATATGACAAAACAGCTCTTGCTCGAAGCGATGTAATAATAATCTAGCCCTAGCTCTCATAACAGGCTCTGCAGGCATCAATTGTGGATGAGGAAAGCGATCATCAATATACTCGTTAATAATATTTGATTCATAAAGAACAAGATCCCGCTCAACCAACACGGGAACTTGTCCATAAGGGCTTATTACAGCGAGATCTTCAGGTTTATTGTTAGGATCAACATCATGGATCTGGAAATCCATATCTTTCTCATGTAGAACTATCCTACAACGATGACTAAAAGGACACGTTGCCGTTGAGTAGAGTGTCATCATAACTTTTCAACAATCTTTATACTATATAGGTCAATAAAAAAAGAAATACAAATTATTACTTTACTAGATATTAATGCACGTCTTTCCAATATTCTTTATATAGTAAGTATGTCAGTCCAAGCATCGCAAATAAGAACAACATAACTTTCATTCCTAATTCGACACGATGAGCAGCATGAGGTTCTCCGAGGTAAACCATATAATTAACCAGATCAGCTACAAACTTGTCGTACTCACCTTTCGGAAGCAAACCAGGTTTAGTCAGCTCAAGAATCTTTGATTCCTTTCCGTCAACTTTTAGTATTTGCTGTCCCTGTAATTCATAGAAAACATGAGGCATTGCAACTTTATCAAATATCAAATTATTCCAACCTGTCGCAGTTGATTCATCACGATAGAAAGATCTTAAATAGGTATAAAGCCAGTCAGCACCCCTTGACCGTGCAATTACAGATAAATCAGGTGGCGCCACTCCAAACCAACCCTCTGCTTCATTCTTCTTCATCGCACTAACCATTAAATCACCCACTTTCTGACCTGTTTGGATGATATCATCCAGTAACTCTTGGTTACTAAACCCAATATCTTGATGGCGGTTATAACGCATAAAACTTGCACCATGACATGTCAAACAGTACTGGACAAAGGATTGAGCGCCTCGTTTTATTGAAGCATTATCACTCGTATCAATGGGCGCTTTATCAAGCTGTACATCTACGCTTCCAGCATTAATTCCAATTGGAAAAAATAAAAGGATAATAAGAAACGATCGAATTAATGTCATTTTGTCACTCTTTTAGGTTCTGGTTTTGTTTTATCTATCTTGCTATACCACGGCATTAGAAGGAAGAAAGCAAAATAAATAACCGTAAAAATTTGCGCTAACAAGGTATACAATGGGGTTGGCGCTTTAGTACCTAACCAACCTAACACAAAGAAACTTATTACAAAAAGGGTTAATGCAAACTTGAAATAAGGCCCTTTGTATCGGATCGATTTGACAGGGCTACGATCAAGCCACGGTAGGAAGCAAAAAATAACCACTGCCATTGCCATTAAGATAACACCCCACAATTTAGCTTCAATTCCCAAGAAGTTGACCGTTACCGCCCTAAGCATCGAATAATAAGGCGTAAAATACCAGACAGGTGCGATATGATCTGGGGTTTGTAGCGTATTAGCTGGGATAAAATTATTATACTCCAGGAAATAACCGCCAAATTCGGGAGCAAAAAGATGATGCCACAGAAAACGATTAAAAATGCTACAACTACAAAAATATCCTTAACTGAGTAATAAGGATGGAATGGGATTCCGTCGGCTGGAGTGCCTGTTTTAGGATCAAGATGCGATTTGATTTCGATTCCATCAGGATTATTTGACCCAACTTCATGTAAAGCAACGATATGCACAAAAACCAAAACCAGCAGTAATAGCGGCAGCGTTACTACATGATAAGCGAAGAATCGATTAAGCGCAGCATCTGAAAGGGTAAAATCACCTAAGATCATTTGCGAAAGCGTATCACCAATATAAGGAATAGCTCCAAACATGCTTACAATAACTTGTGCACCCCAGTAAGACATTTGTCCCCAAGGTAGGATATAGCCCCTAAAGGCCAAGCTCATCAATATAAAGAAAATGAACATCCCGATTAACCACAAGAGCTCTCTTGGTTTACGATAGGAGCCATACATCATGCCCCTAAACATATGCAGGTAAACAACCACAAAAAACATTGATGCGCCAGTTGAGTGCATATAGCGAATCAACCAGCCATAATCAACATCTCTCATAATATATTCAACAGAAGCAAATGCCATACTTGCATCAGGTTTATAACTCATCGTCAAGAAAATACCTGTAATGAGCTGATTCACAAGTACTAGTACCGCTAATGAACCAAAGTAATACCAAAAATTAAAATTTTTGGGAGCATAATATTCAGATAGGTGCTCTCTCCATGTGGAAAGTAATGGAAAACGATCGTCAAACCACTGAATGATAGAATTTTGTTGTTTACTCATTTATACAGATTCCTTACTTTCAGAGCCGATAATAAGCTGATTCTCACTTAAATAAGTATGCGGTGGTACTATTAAATTAGTCGGAGCCGGAACATTTTTATATACACGGCCAGCCAGGTCAAACTTAGAACCATGGCAAGGACAAAAGAACCCACCTAACCAATCAGCCCCTAGATCCGCAGGAGCAATATCTTTCCTAAATACGGGCGAACATCCCAAATGAGTGCAAACACCTTCAACTACCAATATCTCAGGTTTAATAGAGCGTGTTTCATTTTTTGCATATATAGGCTGTTGATCTTTTTCTGACATAGGATCAGCTAATTGATCTTCTAATTTTTTCAACGTCCCCAACATTTCCTCAGTCCGCTTGAGGATCCATACTACTCTTCCACGCCATTCAACCATTAATAGCATGCCAGGCTCAAGTTTACTTATATCAACTTCCACCGGTGCTCCAGCGGCCTTGGCACGCTCACTCGGCATCATACTTAGCAAAAATGGTGTTGCAATCCCTGCACATGCAGCACCACCTGCTAAGGATGTCGTCACTACCAAAAATCGTCGTCGACTATTCATTTCACCTCTACCATCAACTAAATTTTAAGAATTAGATTTATTTATATCTACTTTTATCCAAAACAACCAATTTATTCTTTTGATTTTATGAACTATTTTTATTACGAATTAATTTAAGAACTTTTATTGTATTTCTTATTCAAACTAAACTTATACCGCAACCGGGTTATTGTAACATGTTAACCCTAAACACAATATAGGTAAGCTATACAATTTCACACACTATTAATCATTTAGTTTTACTTTTAACCAGGTTTACCATCACTTCGAGGCCTCCAATAAATAGGTGCAAAACGAAGTGCCCATGCAATAAAACAAACCAGCAAAATACATCCTGCAATTAAATATAATAATAATTGCTGATCAGATAAACTTGAGATCATATCCGGTAATATTCTAAAAAAAGTTGCCCACTGAAAACCGAGGAAGAGCGCCCAAGTAAATGGATCTAACACAAGCGGTCGACCAGAATGACCAAGCGTTACTCTGGATGCCATTCCTAATACCATACTTGAGAAATAGCCGATCACTAAAGCATGAATAGGAGCAAGACCAAGTATTATGGGTTCATAATTTAGCCAAAATACCAAACTTTGTAATGCTGATAAGAACATTGCGACGCTTAACCAGGCAAATGAAATGTGTAAAACCGCTAACAAGCTGACACTAAAACTACGTTTAAGCCCCCAGACGATCGACAGATAAAATGCACAACTGGCTAAAGCGAAATCAAATACCCATGTTAATTCTGGCTGATTAAATAACAGCAGTAAACCATGTCCTAAAGAACATGCAAGCATCACCCATAGAATCCAATAAGGTCTGACCATCACATAATTTTCTAATACTCTACTCGAGAAAAAAGGAATCATTCGGTGTGAAACGACGAGTAATATTGGTAATAAAAAAAACCAAATTCCAGCTTGCCGTGCAAAATTAAGGTATATAACGTCATCTGTTGAAAGCCAGAGGAAGAACGATGCTATCCCTAACCAGCCAAAAATAAATGCTACACTTGCAATACTTGCATGACGTTTATCTTCCGTTTTAGCTTGAAAAAGGATTTTTAACAATGCAGCAATAGCGACACCCCACCCAACTAGCATGGAACTTATTCCAATTAAAACGAGCCATACTCCCATAAATAATCCGGAATAAAATAAAATCACGCCGATCAACATAAAAATACAAGTTGATAAATACTGACTTGGTTTGATTTTTTCTCCATTCATCCAATTAGGAAATGTTGTGAATAAAAAACCAAATATAAAGAAAGGGAAAAATCCATAAATCATTAAATAAGCGTGTGCCCAGCTTGGTGCAATGGCCCATTCTGTTGAGATCTGTAAAAACCCATAGCGCCCCAAAAGCACTAATATCCACCATAGGAGTGTAAACGTACCCTGCATCGCACCTACTAAAAAAAGGCTCCGATGAGGTGCTGCAGCTAAATGATTCCAAATTGATAAAGATTGATTCATAAATTCGCTCTTCAGTTAAAATAATGGTTATCTTACGTGCTAAGCAGTGATTTAGCTTTCTGATTTTTCATAAAATATTTATTATTTACTATCATGCACTCACTAAATTGTAATAACTGGTTTGATGTTAAAGATTGATCTGCATTGCCATTCAACGATTTCAGATGGGTTATTTACTCCGACTCAAATCATCGAGCACGCAGCATCCCGACATATTCAAGTATTAGCGTTAACCGATCACGATGATGTTGCAGGGGCAGAAGAAGCTAGCATAGCTGCGCGCGAGAAAAATATCACATTTATTGCTGGTGTTGAAATTTCTGTTACTTGGCAAAACAAAACACTGCATATCTTAGGATTAGGAATTGATCCTCATTCTTTTGCTTTAGTTAATGGCCTAAACACAATTCGAGAGGGTCGCTTAGGTCGTGCTCAGAATATTGCAAGGCAATTGGATAAATTTGGTATTCATGGGGGTTTTGAAGGTGCCCAAGCCTATGCGAGTAAAGGTAAATTAATCGGACGAACCCATTTTGCCCGTTTTTTAGTTGAGAAAGGTTATGCAAAAGATGTTAGAAGCGTCTTTAAAAAATATCTTGTTAAAGGAAAGCCTGGATATGTTTCTCATCAGTGGGCTTCGCTGAATGATGCTATAAATTGGATCAACGGTAGTGGTGGTCAAGCAGTAATTGCCCACCCTGGTCGTTATCAATTAAACAAACGATTACTAGAGTCGCTGCTAAACGAATTCCGAGAATTAGGGGGATTAGGTATTGAAATCGTTTCCCCGAGTCATTCACCCGAACAGATACAGTTATTTGCTCACTATAGTAACCGCCTAAATTTATTGGCCTCTTGTGGGTCAGATTTTCATGGGCCCGGTGAAAGTCACTTTGATTTGGGACAAATACCTCCGCTTCCTGCTAACTGCACACCAATATGGCAAAATTGGGGAATTTAGTTTAGTTTATTTCAATCGTCACTATCGTAATTTAGCTGATTCATTTTCAAAATGGCACAATTTTTTGCAATTCATCCACAGAACCCGCAGCCTAGATTATTAAGGCAAGCCGCTACAATACTTCGAGAGGGAGGCATCATCGTTTATCCGACCGACTCATGTTATGCACTCGGTTGCCAGATTGGCAACAAAGATGCCATGAGTCGTATCCGTGTTATTCGCCAAGTTGATGAACATCATCATTTCACTCTGGTTTGCCGCGATTTAGCTGAGATTGCGATCTATGCAAAAGTCGATAATAGTCAATTTCGGTTACTCAAAGCCAATACACCAGGTAGCTATACTTTTATTCTGCAAGCGAGTAAAGAAGTGCCTCGTCGTTTACAACACCCTAAGCGACACACCATTGGACTGCGAGTTCCTGATCACCCCGTAGCTCATGCATTACTCGCAGAACTTAATGAACCGATTCTAAGTTCGACACTCATCCTACCTAGCGATGAGTTGCCACTCACTGATGCTGAAGATATTCGACATCGACTTGAACACCAAGTTGAATTGATATTGGCCGCGAATTCATGTGGTATTGAAATGACCACGGTCATTGATCTAACAACCGATGCCCCAGCACTCATTAGACAAGGAAAAGGAAGCCTTAAACCGTTTGGACTTTCTAGCTAATGGACACTTTTGAAAGTATTATTCAAGGGGCTGCAATCTACGCATTACCTGTCATTTTTGCCATAACACTCCATGAAGCGGCTCATGGATACATTGCTAAACACTTTGGCGATTTAACTGCTTATCAAGCTGGGCGAATTAGTTTAAATCCGATCAAACATATTGATCCAATGGGTACGATCATTGTTCCACTAACCTTGTTTATCATTAGTAAATTAACAATGGGAACAGGTTTTTTATTTGGTTGGGCAAAGCCAGTTCCAGTGAATTTTGGTCAATTACACCACCCGAAGCGCGATATGTTGTGGGTTGCTGTAGCTGGACCGGCCGCTAATCTATTTATGGCGTGCTGTTGGGCAGTTATTCTAAAATTAGGTGCCATGTCTTTTCCTGATAATTTTTATGCAACACCGATGATATTAATGGGTAAAGCTGGGATCGATATTAATCTTATCCTAATGGTGCTAAATCTATTACCCTTACCCCCACTTGATGGAGGTCGTATGGTAATTAGCTTACTCCCAAGCCGACTTGCCTACATGTTCTCACGTATTGAACCTTATGGTTTCATGATTCTTCTATTTTTATTAATCACCGGTATACTGGGAGCCATCGTCTGGCCCTTTATTTTATATATGAAGTATGTTATTGCGTGGATATTTGGTCTATATATTTGATAAGAAAATTCAATCTATCACGAATTAATTTGGAAAATTAATCATGTTTGCTGATCGTGTTTTATCAGGTATGCGCCCAACGGGTCATTTGCATTTGGGGCATTACCATGGCGTTCTTAAAAATTGGGTAACTCTACAGCAACAATATGAGTGTTTGTTTTTTGTGGCGGATTGGCATGCATTAACCACACATTACGATTCACCTGAAATGATCGAACAACATACATGGGAGATGATCATCGATTGGTTAGCTGCAGGCGTTGATCCAGCCCAAGCCACCCTGTTCATTCAATCTAAAGTACCTGCCCATGCTGAGCTTTATTTATTGCTGTCCATGATTACGCCATTGGGTTGGCTCGAGCGGGTTCCTACTTATAAAGATCAACAAGAAAAGCTTACTGAAAAAGATTTAAGTACGTATGGATTTTTAGGCTACCCTTTATTGCAGAGTGCGGATATCCTTATCTATCGGGCTAATCGCGTTCCTGTTGGTGAAGATCAGGCGCCTCACCTCGAATTTACTCGCGAAATTTCCCGTCGATTCAATCATATCTTTGGTAAGGAGCCAGGATTTGAAGAAAAAGCCGAGCAAGCTATCAGAAAACTTGGATCAAAACGCTCCAAGCTTTACCGTGATCTACGCACACGCTACCAAGAACAAGGCGATGAAAGCGCATTAGAAGAGGCCCGGTCGCTGCTCGATGAGCAACAAAATTTAAGCTTGGGCGACCGAGAAAGGCTGTTTGGCTATTTAGAAGGTGGCGGTAGAGTCATCTTAGCAGAGCCAGAAACCCTATTGACCCAAGCATCCCGAATGCCAGGATTAGACGGGCAAAAAATGTCTAAGTCGTATGATAATACCATCAGCTTACGTGAAGATGCCGATAGTATCCGCAAAAAAATTCGTACCATGCCGACAGACCCAGCTCGCATTCGCCGTACTGATCCTGGTGATCCCGCTAAATGCCCAGTTTGGTCTTTTCACTCGGTTTATTCGAATGATGAAGTCAGAAATTGGGTACAACAAGGATGTAAAAATGCCAGTATTGGTTGCCTAGAATGTAAACAACCTGTTATTGACGCAATTTTAGCAGAGCAAATCCCGATATGTGAGCGTGCTAGAATGTATGAAGAAGATCCGGCCTTAGTGAGAAACATCGTAGCGGATGGTTGTGAAAAAGCCAATAAGTTAGCAGAAGAAACCATGCGTGACGTTAGGCAAGTCATGGGGTTAAATTATTCTTGAACGCTTTTATTACTCATCGGTTAATTGACTTAACAGCAGGGTCAATGAATGGATGAATTAAATCCATTCATTGAAACGCAGCCTATTGCAAAAATTTGTGGCCAGCCATTGCATGAACTACCACATGATTTATATATTCCACCCGAAGCATTAGAAATTTTCCTTGATACGTTTGAGGGGCCGCTTGATTTACTGCTTTATTTAATTCGCAAACATAACTTGGATATCTTAGATATCCCGATGGCCGAATTAACTCAGCAATATATGGCCTATGTTGAAGCAATGCGTGCTGACCAATTAGAGTTAGCTGCAGAATATTTGCTGATGACTGCATTGCTAATCGAGATTAAATCGCGCATGTTACTTCCCAAACCGAATCATATGCCCGAAGAAGAATCGGATCCTCGTGCTGAGCTCGTGCGTCGATTGCTCGCCTATGAACAAATGAAAAAGCGGCACTTCGACTGGATGAGTTGCCGCAACTCGAGCGCGATTTTATGAAAGTACAAGTTTTACTTAATCAAACCGCTACCCAACAACTCGCCCGCGTCAGCATCGACGATTTACAACATGCATGGCTAGCCTTACTTCAGCGAGCAAAGCTTAATACGCAACATCATGTGCAGTTTGAGGCAATATCCGTACGCTTTTGTATGAGTGAAATTTTACGGAAACTGAAGCAGCTTGGTACGGTTTCCTTTTATGATCTACTTTCTCCTAGTGCAGCAATCGGAGAAGTAATTGCGCACTTTCTTGCCATACTAGAATTAGCAAAAGAACTGCTCATTGAAATCGAGCAAACTGAGGTATTTGGTGTAATCTATGTCAGATCAGTTTAGCCTAGCCCTACCCGTTCCTCAATCTGCCTCATTATCCAACCAATCTAATCAAATTCGAATTTTGGAAGCAGCATTATTGACTTCCCAGGAACCACTTCCTATCGCCGAATTAAAAAAATTATTTGATGGATCGATCAATAGTAAACAATTGCTCGTCATGTTGGATGAAATCAGCAATCAATGGCAAGAAAAAGGGATTGAACTTGTTGAGGTTACAAGTGGATGGCGCTTTCAAAGTCGACCCGAAATACAAGTTTATCTGGAAAAACTCAACCCACAAAAACCACCGCGCTATTCACGTGCTGTATTGGAAACACTTGCAATCATCGCTTACCGTCAACCGGTAACTCGAGGTGACATCGAAGAAATTAGAGGTGTAACCGTTTCTAGTACGATACTTAAAACATTGGAAACACGGAGATGGATTGAAGTTATTGGGCAACGCAATGTTCCTGGGAGACCACAACTTTATGCAACCACATCCAATTTTCTAAATGACTTGAATCTCCGATCACTTGATCAATTACCTCCGTTAGATGAGCTAATTAATCAAACCGAACATACGGTAGATGAATAAGTAAAAAATGATTAAAAATAATCACCCTACTCTCGCTTTATACGCATCGACATTAATCGGGAAATTAAAATTGCTAAATACAGCACGCCCGATGTTTGCTCGATAATCACAATCGAACGTGCCGAATCGGATACTGGGGTAATTTCTCCAAAACCGACACTCGTCAAACACGTAAAACTAAAATACAACAATTCCCACCAAGATACGATCTGGTCTGGGTTATTCGCTTCATTGATATAAAAACTATAGCAAAGCTCAAATAAAGTGATTATAATCTGTAGATGACTTATCCATCATCATTTCGCTGCAAAGTTTTGTCTGTACGTAAGAAAGAAGGGCTTACAATAGCACAGACGGCAGCACGTTTTTGTGTGGGAATTGCCAGCGTGGCACGCTGGGTAAAAAATCCCAATCCCAAGCAGACCCGTAACAAACCGGCGACGAAGATCGACATGATCGCGTTGGCCCGAGATGTGCGGGAGTTTCCAGACGCCTATCAAGCCGAACGGGCTCGTCGATTAGGCGTAAGCGAAAAAGGTATTGGCCATGCGCTGCGGCGTATGAACATCAGCTATAAAAAAAACACTGCGGCATCCCAAAGCGGACGAAGACAAACGGCACATCTTCCAGGAGACGATTAAGACGTACAAAGCTCAAAATCGCGTCATCGTTTATATTGACGAGAGTGGTTTTGCTCACGATATGCCACGAACACATGGGTATGCGCCCATTGGCAAGCGGTGTCACGGTGTGTGTAATTGGCATGCCGAGGCCGCGTCAATGTGATCGGCGCGTTGATCGGCAAATGTCTTCTGACGGTGGGGTTGTTCATCAGCAATATTGATGCAGATACTTTTTTGGGCTGGACGGTACACGATTTGTTGCCAAAACTTCCACCAGCATCAGTTGTGGTCATGGATAACGCGACCTTTCACAAAAGGCAGGATATTCAAAATGCAATCACACAAGCTGGACATACGCTTGAATATCTGCCAGCGTATTCACCAGACCTTAACCCCATTGAGCACAAATGGGCACAAGCCAAAGCAATCAGAAAACAACAAAACAAAACCGTTGAGCAGCTCTTTAAAATCGAATCATTTTATGTGACGTAGGCTATACCAGGATTGATATGTTCAATTAAATGTACTAGCTCAGATCAGATCGTACAGTTACCGAATTGATTGGATGTCTGTCAGATTAGATTTGGTTCAGATTTTTGCTGTTCCAAATCGTTTTCCCACTGAGCAAAGTCTCCATAGGAGTTTTTCCATTGCAGACTTTTCCCTGATGAGTTCTTTCATTATTATAATAATCGATCCAGCTGTCTAGGTCCTTTTGCAGTGACTCCAAATCGTGATATAGCTTCTTGCGGAAAGTCACTTGATAGAATTCCTGTAAGATGGTTTTATGGAATCGCTCACAGATACCGTTGGTCTGAGGTGACATGGCTTTTGTTTTTGTATGATCAATATCATTAATCGCCAAATATAGCTGGTAATCATGCTGTTCAACCCGCCCGCAATACTCCGTACCTCTGTCCGTTAATATTCGCAACATGGGTAAACCCTGTGTCGCATAGAATGGCAGCACCTTGTCATTTAGGATATCGGCTGCAGTAATTGATGGGCGATCGTGGTTTGCGGTGGAGCAAGGCGATCTTTGACGTTTGGTTGCTGGTGGCGTAACCAGATTGAGCGCACACCACTACCTGATACATAAATACCGCTTTTGCGTAATTCGTTGCTGGTTCGATGCTGGCCATGTGCCGGATACTCTACCGTAAGGCTACCACCGCCTGCTCAGTGGCTTCATCCACCCGATTCTTAAAGTTAGCAACACGACGATCCTGATTGATCAATGCTTCCAGACCGTTTGTCTCAACTAATTCCTGATAGCGATAAAATGTATCTCTCGAAACTCCCATTATCTTGCAGGCTTTTGAGATATTCTGAAGTTCTTCGGCAAGATTGAGCAATCCTGCTTTATGTTTGATTTTAAATTTCAACACCCATATCAAACTCGGTAACGCTCTCGATTTCAAGCCCTTTGTACGATTAGATCTGAACTAATACAAATAAGCTTAATTTTTAAGTTTCATCAAGAAAAACCAATTGATTATTTCTCAGCCTTCTCTGTTTGTGATAGCGATTTAGTGATTTTAGTAAGCTCGACTAAACGCTCGATGACTAAATAATTGATCGTTCCATCAGGATAGACACCCTTCTCATCCATTTCGCCCGCAGAGATACCTGTCAATAACGATATCGCTTGATCGACATTTTCCACAGCATAAATCGAGAAAAGGCCTTTTGCGACTGCATCAATTACATCTTGACGTAACATCAAATGTTTTACATTTGAAACGGGAATCAGTACACCTTGTTGCCCCGTTAAGCCACGTGCGACACAAATATCAAAAAAACCTTCAATCTTCTCATTCACGCCGCCAATCGCTTGTGCTTGTCCTAGCTGATTGACAGAGCCTGTTATTGCAAGTGTTTGAAGAATAGGTACATGCGCTAAATTAGAAAGCAATGCACATAATTCTGCTAATGAAGCGCTATCGCCATCGATCTTTCCATAGGATTGTTCAAATGCCAGGCTGGCTGATAGTGCAAGTGGTTGATTTTTAGCGTAGCGCGCGGCCAAAAATGCAGCAAGAATCAGCACTCCTTTTGAATGAATCGCGCCTGAAAGTTCCGCTTCTCGCTCGATATTGATAAGATCCCCTTTACCCAGTCGAGTCGTTGCTGTGATGCGCGTGGGTTGAGCAAAAGCAAAACTACCCAATTCAATGACCGCCAATCCATTGACCTGGCCGATAACAGCACCAGCAGTATCAATCATCAAAGTACCGCGCAGTATTGCTTCATATAAGCGATCCCGAATACGATCTTGGCGATGAATTTGTGTATCAATGGCGTGTTGTACATCACCCGCCAACACGGTTGCGTGACCCGCATCTCGTGCCCAATAATCCGCTTCTCGTAACAAATCAGCGATGTTGCGCATCTGCATGGAAAGCTTTTCTGAGTCACTGACTAACCGCGAACTATGCTCGATTACCCGTGCAACGGCATCACGATCATAAGGCAATAAGGATTCTTTGCGCACTAAGGTTGCAATGAGCCGTGCATACAACTGTTGCACCTCTATACTTCGGTCAATAACCTCCTCGAAGTCTGCAGCAACTTTAAATAACTCATTAAATTCAGGATCATAAGCCTGTAAGAGGTAATAAAGTAACCGATCGCCAAATAGTACGACTTTTACTACCAGCGGGATTGGCTCAGGCTCCAACGAAACTGTACTAATCAAGCTATACATTTGGCCTAACGACTCAATACGGATTTCCGTGTCTGTAAAGCACGTTTTAGTGCATCCCAAGCAAACGGCTGCATGAGAATTTTATGCACATCAATAGCAAACAACCGCCATTGGCTCGATGCAATGCGCCCGGCTTAATCAAGGTAAAATTTGTTACTAACGCACCAAATTGAGAAGTATGTTCTACTCTACCAATCAAATTACTATAGGTTGGATTATCCTCACAAACTAAAGGAGCACCCGAGGAATTTTGATTCGAGACCAACACATTGACTTGATAATTTAAAAAAGTTTGGTGGGCTACAACCGGAATACCAGAAATATTGATCGATTCATCGGGTTTACGAAAATCGTCTACATGTAAAATCATGTCGCTGCACTGCATCAAGAAAATTTAGCACTTCGGGTAAATTAGTGTATTGCGCCCGCAATTCATCAATTACATGGGCAACAACTGAAAGCATTATGTCCCGATTCAATTGCTTAATATGCTCACTGCGCTCTCTTCTCCACTGCGGAAGATGACTAAGCACTTTTTCCAAGCGTTCTTGCAATCCAGCAATCGCAGTTAAAATACGCTCTTTTTCAGCTTGAGGTAGTTTGTCGTATTCCTCAGGCGGAATGGCTTCATGATTGCGGCTTGGTGCTAAGGCAAACCCATCAGGCGTACGTAACAACACAATCTCTTGTTTCTCTGCTTCTTCCCCAAGTTCACTAATTACTTTTTCCTGACGTTCATTAAATGCTTGATGAATTGCATTGACTTTATTGTGGTACTCTTCACTTTCAAACTGCGCAGGAATTGCAGTACGAAGATATTCCACAAGCCCTTCCATGGATAGCCGCAATGCTTCACCTTTACCCGAAGGTAGCTTAAGTACTTTGGGTTGGTGCGGTTGATCAAAATTATTGAGATAACACCAATCCATAGATTCTGCTTCTTGACTGGCTTTGTTTTTTAGGAATTGTTGTATTAAGCTGTGTTTGCCCATTCCTGAAGGGCCCATTACAAAAAGGTTATAGCCTTCTTGTCGAATGCTTGAACCAAAACGCACTGCATCCATGGCGCGCGCTTGGCCAATTACTTCAGTCAAATCTGCTAATTCAGCTGTTGTTGTAAAGTTAAATTGACCAGGATCACAAGCTTGATAAAGTTGTGCTGGTTTTAGGGAGAGAATAGGATTACTCATTTTTACTCAACGCATTACTTATCAACTAAACACTTAAAAAGAATTGCTTCAGCACCTTAATCAGATACTCATGATCGTAGACACCCGCACTTTCTCGAATACTGTGCATCGCCCACATCGGACACCCAATATCGATGCTGCGAATACCTAATTTGGCGGAAGCAAGCGGTCCAATGGTACTCCCGCAAGCTAAATCATTGCGGTGACTATAATGCTGATAAGGCACATCAGCATCCTGGCACCATCGGATGAATTGCGCAATCGAAATACTCTCGGAGCTATAACGGCGATTGGCATTGGACTTGATCACAGGTCCTCGATTAACAAAGACTTTATGGTTTACATCATACGCAGCCGGGAAGTTTGGGTGGTAAGCATGCGCCATGTCGGCACTGATCAAAAAACTATGGGCTAATGCGCGCGCGCTATCTTCGCGGTCAAGGTTTAAGGCCAAGGTAATGCGCTGTAAACAATCCGATAAAAAGCTGCCAGCCGCACCAATATGGCTCTCACTGCCGACTTCTTCATGATCGAAAAATGCACAAGCCAAAGTACCTTGGGATTGATTGAGTACCTGTTCATCCAATAACGCTTGCAACCCTGCATGACAAGATGCCAGATTATCGATTTGGCTATTTGCGTAAAATTCATTTGCAGCGCCCCAGAAAGTACCTTTCTGGGTATCGTAAACCGCTAAATCCCAAGATAGCATTTGATCGGTATCGAGGTTCGTTGCTTGTGCCAATAGCTGCATGAAATAAGGGTTGGGTAGTTGCTCCTCAGTTAATTGGGCAAATAGCGGCAGCAATTCAGTCTGCTTATGTAGCTTCAGCCCTTCATCATTGACGCTACGGTTCATATGAATAGCTAAGTTCGGTATGCGAAGCACCGATTGACCGAAGCGGATACGCTTATGCGCTATGTAACCTTGTTCATCGCTATAACTGACTCTTCCCGCTAAGCTCAAATCACGATCGGTAAATGTTGCAAGAATCGGCCCCCCATAAATCTCAACGCCGAGCTGAGCGAACCCATTGCTGACTTGAGCACCATTCGGTCGTATCCGCAATCCGGGTGAATCCGTATGAGCGCCCACGATTTTAAAACCCGAATCCGCAAGCGACTTTTGCCCCAATACAAATAAAATAATCGAAGAATCATCGCGAATCACATAATAGCGTCCACCGGCTTGTAAGGACCATTTCACAGTTTCATCGAGCCGAATAAACTGAGCAGCAATTAGTGCAGCTTCAATCGTTGCGACGGCATGCCATGGCGTTGGACTGTCATCGATGAAATCAAGGAGCTTCTTTATAGATTGTCTCTTGATCATGATTTAAGAAAAATAAACCAGCACGATAAAAACAGGATAAAAAATGTTAATCATTATACGTATTAATTCTTACCGCGATGAGTTGATGTCGCAAGTGCAATAAATTACATGGCAAGCCAATTTAGACTAAATCATAAGAATATTTCATGGTAAAGCGTAGCACGAAATACCTCTATAAGTTGGTAAATAGCCAAGGTAGTCATTTCTAAAAAGAACCAATGATTTATTAATCAATAGCCTGAAAATCTCAATTTTCCAAAAGATGTAGCTTCCCGGCAACCTCATGATTTTAATATTCAACTAGCTGTCTAATATTGTAATTGGGCAAAATTAGCATTCTATTTGTGGAGCTAAACAGTTTTGATATGATAACAATTAAATTTTGGAGAGCTATCAGAAAAGATAAGGAGATAGTATGGATAATCCCCTAATGAACGACCCCGCCCCAAGGAGTGAGGAATTAAACCCGATAGAGATGAAAAAATTGTAGGAATTCTATAAATAATGAATAAACCCGTATGCGTTGTTATTGGTGTTGGTTGTGAGAACGCTGATAGAACATCGTGCTCATTGGTAACATCGCAGGCTACAGCAATAGCGTCATTTAATTCACAGGCTAATTGCGATGTGAATTCCAAGGTGCGTGCAAGCAATGCTACCTTATGCCCATTTTCAGAAAATTTACGCGCAATAGCTGCACCATTGCCACAAATACGCGCTCAGCTAGGTGAAATCGCCAGCTTGATTTACAATGCAGGGCCGGTTCATGGGGTACAGTTGAGGAAATTAGTGCTGCTGCATTTGAATCAAATTGGAGAGTTAATGCACTTGGCGCTTTACTAGCCACACAACAAGTTATTCCTGCAATGAGAAAGAGTCTGGTTCCGGCAATATTGTTTTTGTAGGTGCAACAGCCTCACGACGTGGCAATGCAAAAACTGCCGCCTTTTCTCCAGCCAAAGCTGCTCAACGTGCTTTGGCTGAGTCAATGGCTCGTCACCTTTGGCCTTTTGGTATTCATGTCTCATTACTTATTGTTGAGGGCATTGTCAACATACCTGCTAGTCGAAACAAAATGCCTGATAAAAACGATGATTTTTTTGTGAATCCTGCTGACATCGCAGCAACGATTTATCATCTGTGTACTCAGCCTCGTTCTGCGTGGTCTTTTGAGGTTGAAGCAAGGCCATTCGGCGAAATATGGTAATGCTTATTACCTTATTAAATAATGCAAAAACGTAAAGCTGATATTTTTAACTATCGCTAGTTTCAGGAGAATCACAAATGATAGGTACATTTTCATCCGCTGATAGTGCTTTGTTACTTATTGACCATCAAGTCGGAACAATGAAACTCATCAAAAACATCCCGCTTGATATGGTCAAGCGGAACACGCTGGCCTCGCCAAAGCAGCTAAGATTCTGAATATTCCAGTCATTCTCACGAGTTCGCAGGAACAGAATGTCCAAGGACCTTTGCTTCCAGAACTCGAACAAATTCTTCCTAAGGCATTTGCTACCAGGGTTCAACGTGCCGAGATTGTTAATGCTTGGAATGATCCGCAGTTCAAAAAGGCTATCGAAGGCACAGATCGCAGGAATCTCATTATGGCAGGTGTAACTACTGATGTGTGTCTAGTATATCCGACAATTAGTGCCTGTCACGAGGGTTTTACCAAGTACAGGCGGTTATGGACGCTTCAGGATCGCCATACGAACTTTCCGAAGATATGTCACGGCGGCGTATGGAACGCGAGGGAGTAGTACTTAGTCGACCCTGAAATATCCACAAGCACTTGATTCTATGCAGCAAAGATCTTTCTTTTGATGAGCATAACGACCAGGAATGTTAAAATAGCATCCTATTTCTGGTCGAAATGGTGATTAAAAATGCTAAGACATAGCAGTACGATTCATCAACCGAATTTGTTTGGAACAGATTTGCTGATGCAGTTGGATGTCAATGATCCATTGTTGCAGCTTGCAGACGCGATACCGTGGCAAGAATTTGACGAAGCATTTTCGATTCACTACACGAAATCGACAGGCGCGCCGAGTAAGCCGATCCGGTTGCTGTTTGGGTTATTGATCTTGAAGCAGTTAGAGAATTTGAGTGACGAATCAGTAGTATTGCAGTGGAAGCGCAATCCTTACTACCAGGCTTTTGCGGCATAAAAGAGTTCCAGCAGAAATTGCCGTGTCATAGCACGGAACTGGTGCATTTTCGTAAGCGCCTAGGTGTGCCGGGCATGGAGCGGATTTTTCAGATGAGTGTTGGTTTGCATGGGGAATCGGCACTGGAAGATGTGGTTCATGTTGACACGACAGTGCAAGAGAAGAACATCACATACCCGACTGACAGCAAACTAGCGATCAAGATTATCAATCGCCTCAACAAGATTGCCAAATCCCATGGTATTTCAGCGGGAGCACTTTCATTAGGCAAGTGAAATCACTGCGCTTGGATATTCGGCACTACCGGCATGTGAAGAAAAGAGCAAAGGCGAAACGCGCGTTGAAGCGACTCAGAACCATTGCAGGTGTTTTGATGCGGGAGCTCAGGAGAAAATTGCCACAATGCTGCCTATTCGAGCACTACCAAAAGGATTTTCTACTGTATGAGCGCGTACTGAAACAGAAAATCAAAGACACGCACAAAATCTATTCCCTGCACGAACCGCAAGTGTACTGTATCGGCAAGGGAAAAGACCACAAACAATATGAATACGGCAGCAAGGCATCGATAGCCAGCACAGCGAAAGGTAACCTGATTGTTGGGGTTGTCAGTCACGAACAAAACTTGAGACAGCCACACATTACCAGAGATATTGCATCATGTTGAGACTTCGCGCGGGAAAGCGGCCAAGCAAGCCGTATGCGACCGCGGCTACCGTGGCAAACGTGAAATCAATGAAACGCAAATCGTTCTACCTGGAAGAGCATTAAAACGAGACACACGCTACCAAAGAGACAAGAAGCGGAAACAATGCAGAAGGCGCGCGGCGATTGAACCCATTATCAGCCACCTGAAATCGGATTATCGAATGGCCAGAAATTACCTGAAAGGCGCCATCGGTGATCGCATCAATCTGCTAATGGCTGCTACCGCCTGGAATCTAAAACAATGGCTATTGGCCATTTTTTTGGTTTTTCTTCCCGTGGCGAAAACTGCAGGCTTCGCAAATTCTTTGATGGAAAAAGATCAAATTGCTCGATTTTGTCTTTATTAACACGCCGCTTTTTGAAACTGCTGATCCATAATAACAATTGATGCAGTTTTTCAGGGTCGACTACTTACAGCAACAAACACGCTCATCGCTGAACTTGCCCAGGATTGGAGTCGGCCAGAAGGTGGTCAATTACTGGATATATTGTTTCAAGACGTACTTCCGCCAATCGCTCGACAAAGCATTCCAGCATCAGCAGCAATGGGGTCACCCTACTGATCGACATCACCCCAAACCACACACCGGATGGCGCAAGAGAACGGAAACGGTATTTCAAGTCTAGCGAATCAGAATCCCCGCTGCTGACCCCATGAGTCACATCTCCGTCCGTTTGCTATATTAGACTATAGCTCTGTGACTTATCATCCTGCAAAATATGATAATAGACCTTTTTTGAGTATTGTTGGAGAACAAGCTTCTAACTTTGATGGAATTTGCTAAATAGCTCATTGCAGCGCGCTTGAAGTACCAAATCTCGTTAAAGCTAAGTCATTTACAGTTTTACCCAACTCGCTGACGCCCCATGACTCCGAGAAATTAGTGGTACAAAACTAACCGACTTGAATATCAGCATTCGCATATTTGATATATTTTTTCTTTGGAGAAGCAAAGAAATAAGCGAAAGTCAGTGGTCCTACACGACCAATAATCATCAAAAAAATGATAACGATTTCACCTGTTACACTTAATTGGTTGGTTAATCCCCTGGACAATCCAACGGTGCTTAAAGCTGAGACAACTTCAAAAACGATGTCAATGAAAGGTACCTTTTCAGTCAGTGTCAGGATAAAAATTCCAAGAAATATCATAATGATTGAAACGACAGTCAGTGCAAGGGCTTTCATGACTTGCGTTGGCGGTACGGTACGCTGAAGAATCACAACGTCATCTCTTCGCCGTAAAAAAGCATAAGTTGCCGTTATCAGAACAACAAAAGTACCGACCTTCAGTCCACTGGCGGTACTTAACGATCCCCCGCCAATATACATCAATAAAATCATGAGAGTCGTTGTGGCTTGCGTTAATTCTTCTATCGGCACGGTATTAAAACCCGCCGTTCTGGGGGTTACTGCCTGAAACCAGGCTGTCATCGCTTGATCTGGGATTGATAACAGGCCTAGGGTTGCAGGGTTCTGTGCTTCAAGAATCCATATGAGTGCGAATGCGCATATATTAATTATGAGCGTGCTCAACAATACAATTTTGGTATTTACATTCAGCTTATGCCAATTTTTCTGGGTTTTTATATCAATTAGAACTAAGAAACCTATACCTCCAATGATAAAAAGCGCTGTGATCACTAAATTAATTGATAAGTTATTAAAGTAAGGTGTCAGGCTATTGCTGCTTAAGGCAAAACCAGCATTATTGAATGCGGAAATGGTGTAAAAAAAAGCATGGTGGATGGCTGTGCTTAAACCCAGCTCATTGAACCAGGTTAAAACAAGCAACATGAATCCAGTAAATTCTATAAACAAGGAATAAATCAGCACATATTTTGCAATAAAAGTCACCTTTTCCAGGTTAGTCTGGTTAAATGCTTCTTGTGCGACTATCTGCTGGCCTATTCCTAGCTTTGCGCCTAGACTCACGGCCGCAACAATTGCAAAGGTCATAAATCCCAAGCCCCCTGTTTGAATTAGCAGCGCAATAACAATTTGTCCAAACAAGGTGAAATGGGTGCCGGTATCGAGTACAACCAACCCCGTAACCGTTACAGCAGAAGTTGCTGTAAACATTGACTGTAACCAACTGGTTTCATCATACGAGGCGACGGGCAGTTTTAGTAATACGGTACCGATCGCAATGAGCAGCGCAAAGCCAAGAAATAAAACTGCCGGAGGGCTAAGATTGAGTAAGTTTTTTTTTATTACGGTGATATGTTTATAAGGAAGTACATGAGGATCCCACGGTTTCATTATCGTTATAGCTTTGGAGCAATTGAAGCAAGAGCATCCAACGAGCCAGATAGCACTAAAGAGTCATTTAATTCAAGCATAAAATTTGATCCAATAGATTTTATAATTTCTCTTTTTCTGCGCACTAATAATGGATCAATAGGATCACGAACATCTTCTAATAAATCACTGATAGAAGTATTGTGACATTTTTCTGTTATTTTTATCTCGACCACATACAAATTGGGACCGATCGGCATGTAATGACTAACCATAGGGTAGTTAAGTGATTGCGCTACCCTCATACCCATTTCTTCTTCAGGGTGCACAATACGCGAAATCCCAATTCTTGAAAGTATAGTGTGATGTGGTCTTGAAGAAGCTTTGGCCCAAATTTCCTTAATACCCATATTTTTTAGCAACAACACACAAAGTATACTGGCTTCTAAACTCTCGCCAATTGCTACGATAGCTACATCACAATTTGAAATATTTAAGTCTTTAAGGGCATTCTCATCAGTAGCATCTGCTATCGCTGCAAGGGTCAATTGGTCAGCCAGTTTGTTTACAATTCTTGCATCAATATCAATCCCAATAACTGAATGGCCAAATCGCATCAGTTCTAGTGAAGCTGCCGAACCAAATCTGCCCAATCCTATTACCGCGAATTGCCTTAATTGGCTTTTCATATTCCTTTTAGTATTCATCAAAACGTAACAATGAATTGCATTCTAGCTCAATCAATCGATTTGTACAGTTAGCTTCGCCTGATTGCCACTTAATGCACGAATGGGGTCTACCATCGTATTTTGCAGGATGGCAGGTCACAGAACCGTAGTTTAACATAGCAAACGGATGGGGATGTGGCTCATGGGGTCAGCGGCGGGGATTCTGGTTCGCTAGACTTGAAATGCCGTTCCCGTCCTCCTGCGTCATCCGGTGCGTCATTCGGGATGGTGTCGATCAATAGATTGTGGCTCTGTATGTAGACGAGACCGACGGATGATTTATCGGTTTAGTTGTAATAGTGCGGAGGCCTATGATCATAAGCAATTCTCCACAAATTTATGTCAGTGTTGATATTGGTTGCCGTCAGCACAGTGTGGCAATAGGCTTGTCCAATGGTGATGTGCTGGATGAGTTTGCCGTTCTCCACCGCCCGGAAGGTTTTAAACAATTCTTTGGACGCATTGAGCATCATCGCCAACACTATGGTGGTGTGGTAGCGGTAGCAATGGAAGGCTACAATGGCTATGCACGCCCTTTGGACAGTCTGATAAAGGTGCGCGGTTATCAACTGTACAACATCAATAATCTGAAACTGGCTCGCTTTAAGGAAATCTTTCCGGCCGCGGTCAAGAATGACCGCATTGATGCCTGTAAAAGCCTGGAGCTATTCCAGCTACGAGATCACCTGTCGTTGGCCAAAGATGTTCTCCAAGAAATCATGCCGACACCACGAGAAAACGACATGCTCAAACGGCTGAGTCGCCGCCGCCGCGCTTTGGTGGAAAAAGAGCCGCCTGCAAAGTCGTCTGCAGGGCGATCTTCACGCAGTGTGTCCCGGTCTGCTGGACATCACAAAAGATGCAGATAATCTTTGGTTCTTGCGCTTTATCACCAGCGTTGACGAATTGACAAAGCTGGCGCGTCTTCGTTTATCCACCTTGCTGAAAACTCCTAGCGTAGGCCGCAGATACGTACAAATAGCGTACAAATAGGGTCAGGTCTTGAAATACGATATACCTTTTAGAAATTGCTAACTATAGCTAGACAAGGGCGTGGCATTTGAAATCAGTATTTCACGTGATGTAAGTGAGTAAGGATCACGTAAATTTACTGGTGAGTGTTGTTAGGGTATATCGGAAGGTATCAGGGGCCAGTGGATTCAACGCTTCCCCACCGGTTTCCCCGTTTGGATACATGAAGTACGCAATCTTGGTTTGGGAATGGGGCAGGACAACATCATGGGCGGTGTTGTAGGCGAGCCAATTCATTTCCCAGGTGCCGAACAACCGCTTGCGCATCGCCACCACTTTCGGATCATTGAGCTGCAAATTGCCGGGAGGCTCCTCCAACACCACTTTGCGCACATCGGCGGGATCGACCGGTACCCAGCCAATACCTTGAGCGAAGAATTCCGCGCGGCAGTGCTGTCCCTTGCTTGCGTTAGCATTGCCGAGTCCGAGGCTCTTGTAGCCAAGCTGCGAAGGTGCGACGCGCACCCCGTAAATATCGCGTGCCGCTACGCCGACCGATCTCGCCAGACCGACGAACAGGGCGTTGAGGTCGCCACATTTACCGCCGAAATAGCGCGTTTCCAGCATTGTCTTGATGTCGCCCCAGCCGCAACCCATGATCTTGGGATCACGAAAGGTATTGTCCACGACCCATTCATAGATCGCATGCGCTTTTTCGATATCTGTTTTAGCATGCCGGATGATGTCTTGCGCGGTGTCACGCACGATGCCATCAGTCGGAATGAGCTCCGTCGGCTCGGTGTAGAGTTTCATTTCGGCTTGCGACAGGCTGGGGACATTTGGATTCGATCCAGAGAAATCCACGGTGCGGTCGCGTGTCGCAAAACGGCTGATGACTTCGAGTACGGGAGTTTCTTCGTGCTCTTTCCATTCCACATAGAGCATTTCCATACCGTATTTCGGCTCGGTAATAACGTTCATCTGTCCGTTGCCGGTCCAAGCATTGCTCAGCGGCGTATGCCAGTCGGTCTTGGCCGTGTAAGGCAGCGGGATCCAGGCGCGTGAGACACCGGAAGGATTGGCAATTTCCAGTTTGGTGGCCAGTTCGAAAGTACGCCAGCCCTCATTTTGTGCAGAGGCAGTCGCGCCGCGCACGGCTGGCAATCCGAATATGAATGGGGTCGCAAGGGCAGCTTGCAGAAAAGTGCGTCGTTTCATTTAATCTCTCCAAGTTGAATGCATCGGATCGGCGTTGAATCCGGACCAGTGGTGTATTTGATGACGAAGTGGGACAAATGCCGTGTACCTGCTAGATAGCATTTAATACTTTTGGTGTCGGTATTGAAGATAATCAATGACATCCTTTTTTGAACCTTTAAAACAGGGAATCACTTGGCGGCGCTCAAGAGAATTCAGATAAAGCGGATCATAATAATATTTTACAAGTTTTTCGATCCATACTTTGTTCGATGAAATCTCGTTCATATTCAAAAAATCCAGTTGTGCATTTTCCAAATCGCTCAACACTTCCTGGAACCGTTTGCCGCCTAATTTTCTGCTGATCATTTGCAATGAAGGCTTGTATTTTTCAAACAGCTGCATAGCCTGATCATGCAACGTAAATGGAGTCAGGTCTTGAAAGACGACACATTTTTAAGAAATCACCAACTGTATTAGCTACTAACCAAAACTACCATATATTGTTACCTGGTCTTACATTTCTGAGCTAGACAAAAAAATAAGTCAGCTACCAAAATATGTAGTATTAAATTACGATCAAGGTTATTCAAATAATTTATACAGTCAGTTGCGCTTAATTGCTACCTTACTTCCTAAGTATTTTGTGCTTCTATATCAATTAATTGTTTGCAAGTTGGAAAATCAATTGTGGAACTCTAGTAGTTACAAGCAGTTGTCAATGTCCCATAATGGGATTATCATTCCACTAATGAGAGTGATTGCGTTATCAACTTTGAAAGCATTTTGGGAAAATGATTCGTCTCACAGCGATGCAATTCAACCAGCGCTTGCATGGTACAAGCATGTATTGAAGGTTAACTGGAAATCACCCGCAGAAGTTAGAGTTGATTTCAGAAGTGCCAGTATTCTCAAAGACGGCAGAGTTGTTTTTAATATAGCAGGCAATAAATACCGAATTATCGTATGGATCAACTATGCTTATGGTGTCGTGTATATCCGTTTTATAGGCACACATGCTCAGCATGACCAAATTGATGCACAAACTATTTAATCAAAGTCCTAATGATGGAAATCAAACCTATTAAAACTGACACAGACTACCGCGTAGCGTTAAAAGAAATCGAAACCTTGATGTCTGCTGAGCCTAATACGCCTGAAGGTGAAAAACTGGATGTTTTGGTAACATTGATCGAAGCCTATGAACGTAAAAATTTTCCACTCGATCTCCCCGATCCCGTAGAAGCCATTAAATTTGAAATGGAACAGAAAGGTTTAACAGTAAAAGATCTGGAACCCATGATCGGGAAAAGTAACCGCGTTTATGAAATATTAAACCGTAAACGATCACTGACTCTTACAATGATCCGAAAATTGCATCGGGAACTGGGTATTCCTGCTGAGTCCCTGATAAAGCAATCGATCGAAACGTACCCGACATAAACAGCTTATTCCATATTCAACAATCAAGTACACCACCCAAAGTACCTAAATCAATCATGTCAACGCTGTTAGGATCCGTGATAAATGCATGAACAGAGTCCCTTGCTTGGATCATTGATAGCGTTAGCATGACTGTCTCTATTTGAGTGCAAGCTACCGTAAGCTAGCACTCAAAAGCTTTATAGCATCGAATAAACCACCGCGGCAATCAATCCACCGATAACCCCACCGACAACAGGAACATACGCATAACCCCAATCACTATCGCGTTTGTTGGCCATTGGGAGGATTGCATGCATAATGCGCGGCCCCAGATCACGTGCTGGATTAACAGCGAAGCCGGTCGGACCGCCGAGTGATAAGCCAATACCAAACAATAGTAGAGCAGCTGGTAAAGCATTCAATGTACCAAGGCCCTCCTGCGGCGCAGCCATCATCATCACGCCGAACACCAGCATGAATGTACCGACCGCTTCCGTAATGATGTTATTGAATGGGCTTCTGATCGCCGGACCGGTACAAAATGCCGCAAGCTGCATATCCGGATCAGTCGTTGCATCAAAATGCTGGCGGTAAGTAACCCATACCACCAATGCGCCCAACATCGCACCCAGTATTTGCCCGACTGCATAAATCGGTACTGCGTTCCATGCAAACTTACCTGCAGCAGCAAGACCGATGCTCACCGCCGGGTTTAAATGCGCGCCGCTGGAAGCAGCCACGGCATAAACAGCCACGAAAAGCGCAATTCCCCAACCAGCGGCTATAGTTAACCACCCGGCATTACTGCCTTTGGACTTATTCAGCACGACATTGGCAACCACACCGTTACCCAATAAAACTAAAATAAAAGTACCGATCAATTCTCCCAGGAAAGGGGTCATAGTTATCACACCTTATGATAAAGTTGAACTTCGAAAAACCTGCTTCCAGATGAATCAAGAAAGATTAATTAAATATTGCAAAAAGCTTTCCTAGTAGTTCCAGAAGGTAAATTGATTATTACACAAAATTTTCATGAGATATATTTAGATCGTCTACCAGATCGGTGAAAAATGTTTCTGGGGAGCGAGCTTATGAGAAGGGCAAGAAGGAAAATCACGCAGTGGGATTCAAAGCCAAGGCGGCAATAGCTACGATCAAGGGTGTCAAGACACTCGCAGAGTTAGCTGGGCAACTTGATATGCTTCCGATCTCGATTCAACCGTTTGAAAAATAACTGCTTCACCAGTTCTGAGGTAATTACGTAGAGTATGGTAATGATCAAAATGGCGATGATTATTGGTAGCGGAAGTGGTACAAAATCAAAGATGCTCCCTATCGATAAATAAGGTAACAATAGGGCAACCGACCCGACTCCTATGACGCTCCACACGAGAAAACGGCTGGGTTGACTTCGATAAAACGGTTTATAAGAGCGAATGACGAGAATGATTAGCAATTCCGTCAATAAGGATTCGACAAACCAACCTGTGCGAAATATCGCTTCGACCTCCCCTGCTAGATAAAGCAATACACCAAATGTGAGTAAGTCAAACACGACACTAACTAAGCCAAAAGTAATCATAAAATTTCGAATCAAAGTCACATCCCAACGATGGGGGGTACTTTCCCAGTCTCGATCGACGCGATCACCTGAAATACCCATCGCTGGAATATCCGACAAAAAATTATTGAGTAAAATCTGTTTAGCAAGCAAGGGTAAAAAAGGGAGAAATAGCGAAGCCAGCGCCATACTGATCATATTGCCGAAATTGGCACTGGTCGTGATGAAAATATACTTGAGTGTATTGGCAAAAGTATGGCGACCTTCATCGATTCCTTGGCATAACACCTTGAGATCATGCTTCAGTAAAACAAAATCGGCAGCTTCTCTGGCCACATCGGCCGCATTCTCAACGGATATACCGACATCAGCGGCATGCAAAGCAGGTGCATCATTGATGCCATCACCAAGATAACCCACGACATGGCCTGTTTTTTGTAATGCGGTAATAATTCGTTCTTTCTGATTCGGATCAACTTCTGCAAAAACGCCTACTTGAGGCACAAGATGCCATAAGGCTTCATCTTTCATATCAGCTAGCGCTTGACCCGTTACTATCGTCTGGGTATCGATTCCCACCGCTTCAGCGACATGGCAAGCGACATAACGATTATCTCCGGTGATGATTTTAAGCTGGACACCTAATCGTGTTAACGCATTGAGGGTATCGGTAATTCCCGCTTCCGGTGGATCGAAAAATAGTAAAAAACCAACCCAAACAAAGCCATGTTCATCGTCACGTGTGTAATTGGTATTGATTGCAACTGATTTCTGGGCAATCGCTAACACGCGGTAACCTTGCATACTCCATTTCGTATAGTGTTGTAGCAATAGTTGCTGATGTTCGGAAGTTAATGGTTCAATTTGAGAAGCTAATTGAATTTGATCGCAGATCTCTAAAATCGATTGAAATGCGCCTTTGCAAATCATGGATGCAGTTGCGTCCGTTTCTTGTTTGACTACGGTGGTAAGGCGTTTGCGGACAAAATCATAAGGAATCTCATCTAATTTTTGATAACCCGTTAAGGTTTTATTCGCTTGCTCACCCGCTACGATAATGGCTTCATCGAGTAAATTCGTGATACCGGTTTGTAACTTGGAATTCAAATAGGCCAATCGCAATACGAATTCACTGGATTGACCTGCACTATCGAGCGCTTGGTCGAGCTGAACTACGCCTTTAGTCAGAGTGCCGGTTTTATCGGTACATAACACATCCATGCTTCCGAGATTTTCAATAGCATTGAGACGTTTGACGATAACACCTTGCGCAGCCATTACTTTGGCACCTCGTGCCAAAGTAATGGTAAGAATGGCGGGCAGCAACTCAGGTGAAAGTCCTACCGCCAGGGCGAGCGCAAATAATACTGTCTCAATCGTAGGGTGTTGTAATACGATATTGATCGCCAAGATCACAATGATCATAATCACCATGACGCGCACGAGCAACAAACCAAAATGACGTATCCCGCGTTCAAATTCCGTTTCAGGAGGACGTAGTGATAGCGTTTCAGCAATCTTGCCATAGGCAGTCGTAACACCTGTTTGAATAATAAGTGCCTTTGCATACCCGCTACGAACCGAGGTGCCCATAAAAATACAATTATTGCGATCAACAAGGCTTGCCGTCGGTTCTGATACACCTGGTCTTTTCTCAACAGGAAATGTTTCTCCTGTTAATAAAGCCTGTGCAACATGAAAATCTTTTGCTTCGAGTAAGATTCCATCAGCAGGGATCAAATTACCGGCTGAAAGTAGAATGATATCGCCAGGCACGATGGCATCAGAAGGAACAACGATGGTTTGCCCTCCACGGAGTACTGTTGATTTGGTCGCAATTTGCTGGCGAAGTTTTTCAACAGCACGAGTTGCACGGTGTTCCTGGATAAAGCTGAGTACTGCTGTCATCCCGACAATGGCGAGTACAATCAGTGCATCCAACCAATCTTTGACTAACAGTGCAACAATTGCAGCAAAAATTAGGATTAAAACCAAAGGACTACGAAATTGATTTATAAAAAGCTGTAAGGTACTCTTGAGTAAGTGGTTGGTTTTTAGTCGATTGGAGCCAATTTGCGCTAAGCGATTCGCTGCAGTTGCCGGGTCGAGACCCAAGGGATTGCTATCTAGCAATTTCAACATAAAATCAGCGGGTTGACTCCAATAAGTTGCAATTTTAGAATTTCTTTCCATAGCGGTCGCTGTTACGGTTAATTAGTCGATCCTGAAATATCCACAAGCACTTGATTCTATGCAGCAAAGATCTTTCTTTTGATGAGCATAACGACCAGGAATGTTAAAATAGCATCCTATTTCTGGTCGAAATGGTGATTAAAAATGCTAAGACATAGCAGTACGATTCATCAACCGAATTTGTTTGGAACAGATTTGCTGATGCAGTTGGATGTCAATGATCCATTGTTGCAGCTTGCAGACGCGATACCGTGGCAAGAATTTGACGAAGCATTTTCGATTCACTACACGAAATCGACAGGCGCGCCGAGTAAGCCGATCCGGTTGCTGGTTGGGTTATTGATCTTGAAGCAGTTAGAGAATTTGAGTGACGAATCAGTAGTATTGCAGTGGAAGCGCAATCCTTACTACCAGGCTTTTGCGGCATGAAAGAGTTCCAGCAGAAATTGCCGTGTCATAGCACGGAACTGGTGCATTTTCGTAAGCGCCTAGGTGTGCCGGGCATGGAGCAGATTTTTCAGATGAGTGTTGGTTTGCATGGGGAATCGGCACTGGAAGATGTGGTTCATGTTGACACGACAGTGCAAGAGAAGAACATCACATACCCGACTGACAGCAAACTAGCGATCAAGATTATCAATCGCCTCAACAAGATTGCCAAATCCCATGGTATTTCACAGCGGCGCACTTTCATTAAGCAAGTGAAATCACTGCGCTTGGATATTCGGCACTACCGGCATGTGAAGAAAAGAGCAAAGGCGAAACGCGCGTTGAAGCGACTCAGAACCATTGCAGGTGTTTTGATGCGGGAGCTCAGGAGAAAATTGCCACAATGCTGCCTATTCGAGCACTACCAAAAGGATTTTCTACTGTATGAGCGCGTACTGAAACAGAAAATCAAAGACACGCACAAAATCTATTCCCTGCACGAACCGCAAGTGTACTGTATCGGCAAGGAAAAGACCACAAACAATATGAATACGGCAGCAAGGCATCGATAGCCAGCACAGCGAAAGGTAACCTGATTGTTGGGGTTGTCAGTCACGAACAAAACTTGCATGACAGCCACACATTACCAGAGATATTGCATCATGTTGAGACTTCGCGCGGGAAAGCGGCCAAGCAAGCTGTATGCGACCGTGGCTACCGTGGCAAACGTGAAGTCAATGGAACGCAAATCGTTCTACCTGGAAGAGCATTAAAACGAGACACACGCTACCAAAGAGACAAGAAGCGGAAACAATGCAGAAGGCGCGCGGCGATTGAACCCATTATCAGCCACCTGAAATCGGATTATCGAATGGCCAGAAATTACCTGAAAGGCGCCATCGGTGATCACATCAATCTGCTAATGGCTGCTACCGCCTGGAATCTAAAACAATGGCTATTGGCCATTTTTTGGTTTTTCTTCCCGTGGCGAAAACTGCAGGCTTCGCAAATTCTTTGATGGAAAAAGATCAAATTGCTCGATTTTGTCTTTATTAACACGCCGCTTTTTGAAACTGCTGATCCATAATAACAATTGATGCAGTTTTTCAGGGTCGACTAATTAGTAGAGTCGACACATAGAGATCTCCACTATTTTATATAGTCGGTACCACCGCGAGGTTAAGCGTTTCGGAGTTTTAATCTATGTCGAGAATCGGTTAAGGCTCAATGAGATGCAGGCTCATGCAAATTTTTTAGTAAATGCTGTGTAATATTTTGAGCAAGCACTTGCTCATCGAGAAATACCAATCCCATATTCTCTTTTTCCAGCTTCGTAGCTGCTTCAGGATCATGGGTACTGATTAAAATTTCAGCTTGAGGATTTAATATTTTCGACGTTTCAACCATTTGCTGAATTCGGAGTACATCTGTAGCCGTAATGATCATCGTATTAGCCCGAGCAATATGAGCCTGAATTAATACAGCTGGATCAGCAGCATCTCCTGCAACCGCATGCGTATGATGTTTCCTGAGTTGCTCCACAATTTCGCGATTTTGGTCGACAACCACATAACGGGTACCTTTGCTCGCAAGGGTTTCACCAACACGCTTACCCACCGCACCATAGCCAACGATGACAACATGGCCTGTAACATGTGTCGATGCAACCGATGTTGGTAATTCCGCTAAGGGATCATCTGCGCGCTCTAGTCGACGCGCAAGCTTGGAGCGGGAGCGGATCCAATTTTGTATAGGCTCAACGATTTCAAAAGCCAGATGATTAAAAGTAATGGAAATAACCGCACCAGCCAATATCAGGCTGTAACCTTCCAACGGCAAGAGCCCTAATGACATACCCAGTGAAGCGAGTATAAATGACAATTCACCGATTTGAGACAAGCTCACGGATACGGTCAATGCTGTATTGAGCGGATAGCGGAATGCCAGCACAAGTATAAAGGCAGCTAAGGATTTACCAAAGAGAATGATGGCAACCACAATTAGCACACGTAGCGGCTCTTCAATTAAAATATTAGGATCGAACAACATGCCCACCGATACGAAGAACAACACTGAGAACGCATCCCGTAGCGGTAACGATTCTTGCGCGGCCCGATGGCTCAAGCTTGATTCCCGCATCACCATGCCAGAAAAGAAGGCACCTAATGCAAATGAAACATCAAATAATTTGGCTGCGCCGTAGGCAATGCCTACTGCAACAGCGATAACGCATAAAATAAATAATTCATTGGATTTGGTACTCGCAACATGCCACAGCAACCACGGAAATAATCGTTTACCTACAATCAGCATGAAAGCGATAAATATCGAAACTTTTATAAACGTAATCGCTAATACGATCAATAAATCGATTAGGCTATTACTGGCACTCGATTCACTTCCATGACCACCCAACCAGCCTGCAAGAGGAGGAAGTAATACCAGAACCAAAACCACGACTAAATCTTCGACAATTAACCAACCGACAGCGATTCGACCGTTAATTGATTTCATTAAACCACGTTGCTCGAGCGCTCGGATTAACACCACAGTACTCGCCACTGAAAGTGCTAAACCAAATACAATACTGGCTCCCAAATTCCATTCCCAAGTCATGGCAACACCAGCACCCAGTAAAGTCGCCACCATGATTTGAGCAATTGCACCCGGTAAAGCTATTTTTCTAACCGCCAATAGATCATTGAGTGAGAAATGCAAACCAACGCCAAACATCAGTAAAATTATCCCAATTTCTGCTAATTGATTAGATAAAGTAAGATCAGCTACAAACCCAGGCGTAAAGGGACCAATCATCATACCGGCAACCAAGTACCCCACCAGGACCGGAAGTTTCAGGCGGTGTGCGATCATGCCCATGATCAGAGCAAGACCCAAACTAACGACAATCGTCGTAATTAATATTGTGCTATGGGGCATAAACGAGTAGGAAATTTACGGTTCACTTAACTAGCCATTTTGAATCGGTTATAGCTTATTGTTGTTTTCAAGCTTGATCATGTGACAACTTTGTCTGATTCAACACATTTGTTATTCTTGATGATCAATAGGGATAGCTACACTATTAATGGTTCTAATTTTTTGTAGCATAGGCAGGAAGCGTAACTACCGCAAACCAGTCATTGGACGCTTCCGCTAACGTACCTAATACAAAATGGAAACGTTCACGCTTTTACTATTTCATCCTTGATAAATATAATTGAAATACGTTGAGATCATGAGTGTGATAAACAGAATCAGAGATAGTGCGATCCGAATGGTGAGCGATCTAACCATACGCGTGCTGCTCCCATCATCTTTTAGCATGAAATACAATGCGGAACCAAGGCTATAAAGAATCAATATCAATAATAATATCGCAAATATTTTCACTACAATTTCCTATAAAAATGAAATGATATCGTACTGATGCCATTCATTAATTGCGAAATCACAATTGAACATAATCATCAGTTTTTTCCTATTGTAACTGATAACGATCAATTATGATTGTTACAGTCTATAACAGTACGCTCTTAATTGGTTGTAACACCATTAATCTAGAAAAATTATTATAATCAATGCTCACTCACCCGCCATCCTTAGAATTATTACCCCCTGCTATCGTTATCTTAGGGCCTACTGCAAGCGGCAAATCTAACCTAGCCTTATCGATCAGCGACCATTTCCCAGTTGAGATTATTAGCATTGATTCTGCGCAGGTCTATCGCTATATGGATATTGGTAGTGCAAAACCCGACCCACATATCTTAACTAAAATCCCCCACCATCTGATCAATTTAATTGATCCCGATCAGCAATATTCTGCTGCACAATTTCGTAATGACGCGCTTCACACCATGAAAGAAATAACATTGAGAGGAAACATTCCATTGTTAGTAGGCGGCACGATGCTCTATTTCAAAGCATTGAGAGAAGGTCTATCTGATCTCCCACCAGCAAATCAGCAAATTCGCAAAGAAATCGAAGCGAGTGCTGCTGAAAAAGGCTGGTCTGCTCAGCATCACTTGCTACAGTCTGTTGATCCCACTAGCGCCGAACGTATTCAATCCAACGACAGTCAACGGATACAACGCGCACTGGAAATTTACTACCTAACCGGAAAACCCATGTCAGCGCTCATGCTTCCTTCTAAACCTGTATTCATTCCCTATCAATTGATTTCCATCGCACTACTGCCAGCAGATCGCACTGTATTACATCAACGAATTCAACAACTTTTTGAAATGATGTTAACAATGGGATTAATAGAAGAAGTTCAATCAATTCTTAGTAAATTTCCGTTGACGCTAGAAATGCCATCGATGCGCTGTGTGGGCTATCGACAAGTCTATCAGTATCTGCATAACCAACTCAGCTTAATAGAATTACGAGAAAAAGGTGTAGCAGCGACACGTCAATTAGCCAAACGTCAACTGACTTGGTTACGCAGTATGACGCAATTAACTGCATTTGATTGTTTAGCAGATAATTTACCCGAGCAAGTTTTGTATTATCTACAAATTACGCTAAACATTAATGACTGATGGAGGGATCTAGAAGCTTCGATAACGAATATTTGATTTTATTATTTTGCAATCGTAATGCTAGGAACGCCACCCCGAGGCATGTCGGTCACTGTCATTTGAAACAATAGAAATAATAATTGGAAAGCATCTCGATTCCAGCGAGCATGGGAACCCGTTGTATTGACCGCATAAAATTTATTATTCCAGCGAATGGAAAAATCGACTCCTGTCGGGGATGTATTTGACTGAATCAGTTCCATTGTAAGATTGGGATTCTCATTATTCAAAATAGGTGGAGTTCTCGCATCCTTTTCAACATAAAAGCCAGCTTGATTACCTAACGCCTTACTCAGAAAACTCAGAATAGAATGAAAACTCCTGAGTCGAAAAATCCCGACCATGGGCCATTCCCCTCCATAGTAGCCCGCCCGAATATCAAAAGCGACATCACTCGCATCCCACTCCCGCGCTCGCTCATTTAATAACTCGCGTTCATTTTCAGAAAGGGTATCTGGGTCATAGTTGGTAATCAAAATAGGCCCTAGAATTTGTTTATGAAGGGTGAACGTATCGTCAGTTCTATCATAGTGAACAACGAATTCTTTTTGTAACGATTGAAAGCTATCCGGTGCAATGGTAGCCGCTGGAATTTTCCAGGTATGCGTTAAAGGAAGCGGTTCAACATAAAGTTGATTGCGATCTTGAATCGCTGATAAATGTAATACAACACGACGAAACGTCTCATACCCAGCCGTATCGGCGGGCTTATTGTGATACGTATCGCTATGGTAAGGCTTATTCTGCAAACGAACTTCCTGGGCCATCATGCGTAGCAACAGATCAACATCAAAATGTTGCCGCAGCAACAATATCAACCCACTTTGTGGAAACGGTGTTAGTAATCGTCGCGTAAAATCTTCTCCCTCGATTGGAACAATACTAATTGTAGGACTCTCTGCCATACTGCCACCAAAAATTGGCAATATCGATGAACCGGCCAAGCCACCTGCGGCCGGCGCAGCACCAGCGCTAGCTTGGAATGTAAACGTTGCAGTAATATTGGAAACACCGGTAAAATGGATAGGCTGGTGGTGGTGAGCGCGAACGATATTGATTAATAATTGTTGTGATACTACATCAGTCACGGCATCATCATAAGCAATCACGGCACGGTTCAACGCAATCGGTGACAGACAACCGGCAAGCGTAAAAATGCAAATTAAGCAAATTAACCGCCGAAGATTGGTGGTTAAACGCTTGCGCGGAACGATTACTAAATTTATTACCAGGGTTATAAAATCATGCTTTCGAATAAACATGTTAGTGTTTGCACATTATTGTTTCAAAATATCAGGGGGGGCTACATCTGGAATCAATTCAGCATTATTTAACCAAATTGTTGCTTCACTATCGCTAGGTGCTCGATAATCCCCACGAGGAGAAAGCGACCCCCCTGAGCCAACCTTGGGCGCATTCGGAATACAACTTCGCTTGAATTGACTGGTTTGAAAGAAACGGAATAGAAAAACTTTCAACCAATGTTTAATTTCCCCAATCGTATATTGGTTCTGCCTATCATGAGGAATTCCAGGCCAACTACCTACAGAACGATCCCTCCAACTACAATATGCCAGAAAAGCAATTTTTGTAGGAAGATAGCCAAATCGGAGCGTGTAATAAAGGTGGAAATCCTGTAATTCATAGGGACCAATGATCGATTCGGTTTTCTGATAGGGTTGATCATCCGTTGTTTTACCGGGAATCAATTCAGGGCTAAATTCTGTTGCTAAGATCGCATTAAGTAGTTTGCTTGTTTCAGCATTAAATAATTGCGCATCAGCGATCCAACGAATCATAAATTGAATCAGTGTTTTGGGAACGCTTGCGTTGATCGCATAATGTGACATCTGATCTCCCACCCCGTAGGTGCACCACCCTAACGCTAATTCACTTAGGTCACCTGTTCCCAGTACGAGCGCATGATGATAATTGGCCAAGCGAAAAAGATGGCTAGTTCGCTCACCTGCTTGTACATTCTCAAACGTCGTATCATAAGCGGGTTCACCTCGACTAAACGGGTGATCAATATCTTTTAACATTTGCTCACAACTGGGTCGGATATCGATCTCATTGACTGTGCAGCCCAAGTTATTCATCAATGCAAGCGCATTGTTTTTTGTTTGGTTGCTGGTCGCATAACCTGGCAGCGTATAAGCTAAAACATAATGGCGCGGGTAATGTAACGCATCTATTACGCGACAAGCAACAAGGAGCGCATGGGTCGAATCGAGTCCACCGGATACTCCCACGACAATTTTTTGAATGCCGGTATGTTTTAATCGTTTAATTAAACTTTGAACTTGAATATTAAAAGCTTCCAAACAATATTTATCACGTTGATGTGCATCGGATGGTACGAATGGGAAACGACCATAATGTCTTTGACAGAGCAAGCGTTCGGCGACTGGAAAATGGATATCAAACGTAATCTCGCGAAATTGTCGTATCGATTCCTTAAAATATTGAACACTCTGACTAAAGCTTGTTTGGCGCATGCGTTCTTGCTTTAAGCGATCCAAATCTAGATCAGCCAGGATAAATTGAGAGCCTTGTCGAAAACGCTCTGATTCAGCCAAGCAAGTTCCATTCTCGTAAACTAGCGCATGTCCATCCCATGCCAGATCGGTAGATGATTCGCCGACCCCTGCCGTAGCATAAAGGTACGCCGCGAGGCAACGCGCTGATTGATTAGCAACTAAATTTTGGCGATATTCGTGTTTACCAATTGTAATATTGGAAGCAGACAAATTAAGTAAAATAGAAGCGCCAGCTAATGCAGCTTGGCTCGATGGCGGTATCGGCACCCAAAGATCTTCACAAATTTCGATAAAAAATTTAAAACCTGGTTGGTTGTTTACGCTAAATAGGAGTCGTTCCCCAAAAGGAATATCGGTTTGCTGACATAATGAAATTTTATCGAAGGAAGCGACGCTTGCGGGTGAAAACTGTCTGAGCTCATAAAATTCTCGGTAATTTGGAAGATAGGTTTTCGGTACAACGCCTAAAATACGTCCACAATAAATAACAACTGCGCAATTGAATAATAATTGATTAATTTGCAGTGGCAGTCCAACAACAGTAATGATATTGATGTGCTTTGATTGATCAAGTAATGTTTGAAGCGCATCAATACTGCTATTTATTAATGCTTGTTGTTGGAACAAATCTTCGCAAGTATATGCGGTTAGCCCTAATTCAGGGAAAAGTATCAATGCAGTATGCTGTTTAGCAGCTTGTTCTATCAAATGAATTGTTTCATTGACATTAAATACCGGATCAGCAACCCGAACATCCGGGACTCCTACTGCGACACGGACAAAACCATGATGGTATAAGTTGAAGAAAGAGTGATCCATTGGTATCAAATACGTGGCGAGTAGGCTTCAATTAGAAAGCGTATGTTTTATACACGCTGATTCATTAACGAGCAAGTGTAGTCAATATTGCTTATTGACCCAATTGCTTCGCTAATTTGAATTATTTCAACAAATTATTGGGCTAGTTTTCTGCCCTACCCTCAATGTTGATTGACTTTACCGAAAGTCAAAATTAGCGTCAACTTATGTTTTACAAGCCTTATTCTTTCTCAGTCTGTAAAATGACTTGAAAGTAATGGAAGAATTACGCGATGGAAACAGCAATAACAGACTATACGACTAGCTAAGCTATTTATAGTCGTATTGTTTAAATATAGAAGAAGGTAAACCTACTACCGATTCGAATAGATAAGCCAGCTATTCAGGCCAGTTGAGGCATAGGAGCCGTTAAACCAGTCTTATCTATTTTTAAACCATTTAATCTAAATTAAATCTACTTAATGAAATTTCTGTATCTTCAAGATCTTCAAAAATATCAAAATTATCCTCTTTGGCAAATTCGATTTCATCGATAATTTTAACGATTCGACTATCTGGAATCATGCCATCAGCTACAATATCCTCTAATTCTTTAAGTTCACCTAAATCAAAATTGTCAGCATCAAAAGAAAGTTCTCTGTCCATTTTGCAAACCTCCTTAACACTTTATTTGAAGACGATATATTAATATCACGTTCAGTTACAAAACAAAGCAGAAACAGTCAATGTTTTACAGTACTCTTTAGACTTATGAATCGCTTTGATCGTTCTAACAATTTACGAAACAAATTACTGATAATGTATATGAATTCCCCAAAAGATAATCAAGGATAATGCTTAATCCTAATCAATTTATTTTTACATCAGATTAATAATCTACATTGCATTCACCTCAATTTTAGATACTTTTTTTAAAATAACAACTTTAAGGAGCATAAGCTTGGAACGCGGATTTTATACCATCATGGCGGCACAATTTTTTTCGTCACTGGCTGACAATGCGCTGTTAGTGGTTGCCATTGCGTTATTGATTGATCTCAATGCACCCGCATACCTCACTCCCATGCTCAAATTTGTATTTGTTTTATTCTATGTCATTCTAGCACCTTTTGTCGGTGCGTTTGCCGACTCCATGGCAAAAGGACGCGTAATGTTTGTCAGCAACACGATTAAAATTGCTGGGTGTTCGCTACTGTTCTTCGCAATGCATCAATATTTTGCATTGGCAGCTTATGCGATCGTCGGACTCGGTGCTGCTGCTTATTCACCTGCTAAATATGGTATTTTGACGGAGCTATTACCGCCAGAACAACTGGTGACTGCCAATGGCTGGATTGAAGGCCTCACCGTCGCATCAATTGTGCTTGGAACAGTACTCGGCGGTGTTTTAATAACGCCTTCAGTTGCTACGCTTATGCTTTCTTTTGATTTCCCTCTGATCAATACTGGAATCGATTCTGCGGTAGAGGCAAGTATTATTATTATTGGGGTTTCTTATGCGATTGCAGCCATATTTAACTTATTTATTCCCGACACGGGTGTTGATCATCGTATTCTCAAATTTAATCCTGTTTTTTTGGTTCACGAATTCTCACACTGCGTCAAATTACTCTGGGCTGATAAGCTCGGTCAAATTTCACTCGCCGTTACCACCTTATTTTGGGGCGCCGGTGCAACCTTACAATTTATAGTTTTAAAATGGGCTGAGGCAGCGTTGGATTTTCCACTGAATCAAGCCGCACAACTGCAAGGTGTTGTTGCATTGGGTATTGCAATCGGCGCCGTGCTAGCTGCCAAAATCGTTTCGCTGCGTCAATCCGTAAAAGTAATCCCTCTTGGGATGCTCATGGTCATTGTTGTGATGATCATGACACTTGTCTCTAGTCTTTGGATCGCGATAGCATTGCTCATTCTTATCGGTGGACTCGCTGGTTTTTTTGTAGTGCCGATGAACGCATTACTGCAGCATCGGGGTCACATCCTCATGGGTGCAGGGCATTCAATTGCTGTCCAAAATTTCAATGAAAATTTGAGTATTCTCGCTATGCTGCTTTTGTATGCATTGTTAATTTGGCTTGATGTACATATCTATGTCGTGATCATCTTATTTGGTTTGTTCGTTTCGATATCAATGACAATTATTCGCAAATGGCACCTAACCAATCAGAGTAAAGAAGACTCGCTACATCTCATTGGTATGCGTAAAATTCATTAGCAAGACTGTTGGAAACTATCTTTGTTACCGCTGCGATATAAAAATAGGCTAAAAATGCTCATTAGTTAGGCATAAGTTGTATTAGTTCCGATCTGATCTGACACATCACTTGCAAAAGTGAGAGTTATCGGTTTTGATAAAGGTATCGAATCTTAATCAAAACAAAAGAGGTAACTCTCAATGACACATACTAACAATCGTATTATTAAGGAAACTCTGAATAAGTCTCAAGAACTTGTAGAATATTCGGTAGATTGTAACCATTGCAAGGGGGCGCATTGATGAAACAATTAGGCTTGTCGATTCCATTATTTATCAAGAAACCAAAAGTAACTCGCCGGCAAAAGTTTCTTGAAGAAATGGAGCAAGTGATTTCTTGGGCAGAGTGGACAAATCGGATCGCGCCGCACTATCCGGTAGCAGGATTAGGACGCAAGCCATTTGAGCTGGAAGCGATGCTGCGAATTCATATGATGCAACAATGGTTTGGTTATTCAGATCCGGGCATGGAAGAAGCGTTACATGATGTGCCGATGCTGCGTGAATTTGCAGGCCTGGATGCAGGAGAAGATGCCATGCCTGATGAAACGACGATCCTCAAATTTCGTCACCTGCTGGAGAAGCATCACTTGGCACAAAGCCTGTTTGCAGAAACAACTGCTCAGTTGGCCCAGCAGGGATTATTGCTGCGTCAAGGTACGATAGTTGACGCCACGCTGATAGCGGCCCCGCCATCGACCAAGAACCGGCAACGCAAACGTGATGGCGAGATGAGTTCGACTAAGAAAGGCAGCAACTATTACTTTGGATTAAAAGCACACATAGGCGTAGATGCTGATTCTGGCCTGGTGCATAGCCTGGAAATTACCACGGCCAAAGTGGCCGATGGCAACATGATTGATGCACTGGTACATGGCGAAGAGGCGATTGTATTGGGAGATCGGGCTTATACTCGTAATGATCGCAATCTGGAAGCACAACGACAGCCGGAAGAGCCAGTCTGGGGTATGCCATTCAAACGCAAGCGCGGTGAGGAATTGCCGGCAGAACATGCCGTACTCAATCGCATGCTGGCTTCACTCCGCGCAAAGGTTGAACATCCGTTTCGTATTGTCAAAAGACAATTTGGTTATACCAAAACCCGTTACCGAGGATTGTTCAAGAATGCACAACAGCTCTACTTGTTGTTTGCCTTGGCTAATCTTTACCATGTCCGTAAGGTGTGGAGCCAACCACGGATAATTCCGTCCAATACCCCTGAAAATTAGCATCAGGGGACAGAATAGTATGCAATCTGCTAAAAATTGCAGCTATCAGTCGTACAATAATGTCAATATTAACTACTTTGACGATAGCTTTGTCACTAAAACTGAAATAAGTGACTTAATCAGAGCTTCCTTAAACACAAAGCTGGATTATTAAATTTGGCAGAAGAATTGGGTAATGTATCCAGGGCCTGTAAAGTCATGGGCGTCTCACGGGATACGTTTTATCGCTATCAAGACCTTGTTGAACATGGTGGTCTTGATGCGCTGATAGACAAGGATCGAAGAGCCCCAAATATCAAGAACCGTGTTGATGAAGCGACCGAACGAGCAGTCATAGGTTATGCAATTGCGCAGCCTGCACATGGGCAGCATCGAACCAGCAATGAGCTTCGTAAGAAAAGTGTATTTGTATCGGGTAGTGGCGTGCGCTCTATTTGGCTACGTCATAACCTGGAGAAATTTTAAAAAGCGCCTAAAAGCACTCGAAGACAAGGTAGCTAATGACGGCATTATTCTTAGTGATGCGAAAGTTGCGGCCCTTGAAAAGAAGAGACACGACGATGAAGCCTGCGGTGAAATAGAAACGGCACATCCAGGCTATCTAGGCTCACAAGATACGTTTTATGTCGGGAACCTCCAAGGGCGTTGGCCGTGTTTATCAACAAACGTTTATCGATACCTACAGCAAAATAGCCTTGCCAAACTCTATACAACCAAAACACCGATTACAGCAGCTGACTTACTCAATGATAAGGTATTGCCATACTTTGAACACTACGAGCTACCCATGTTGCGTATCTTAACGGATAGGGGTACAGAGTATTGCGGTCGTGTTGATCAGCATGATTACCAGCTATATTTGGCGATTAATGATATTGATCATACAAAAACAAAAGCCATGTCGCCGCAAACAAACGGGATCTGTGAACGATTCCACAAAACGATTCTGAATGAGTTTTATCAAATCACATTCAGGAAGAAACTTTATTCAACTATGGAGGAACTACAGAAAGATCTAGACGAATGGATGGAATACTATAACAATGAACGAACTCATCAAGGAAAATGTGCTGTGGACGAACACCATTGGATACATTACTTGATGGCAAATCAATTTGGGCGGAAAAAATTTAGCTCAAATCTAAACTGACAGACACCTAAAAAAACTGGTAACTGTCAGATCAGGTCTAAGCTAGTACAGCTAGTACACATAAGTTGAGCATTTTCTTTTATTTATTTGGTAGTTTCCCCAAGCTTTTCAAATTTATATCCAGTAAGATTTTCCGGGTTCTCACGTTCGATTTGAACTATCTCGGGTTTATTATTAGCTTTCATTTTTCCAATTGCGCAAGCTTCCTCATTCTTTTTATTATCCGTTTCACAAGATTTATAAAATTCTATCGAATCAGGTATTCCAGTTTTAAACACTTTTGAGGATAGTGATTGACTTAGAGATTTTCTCAATTCGCTGGAATTAACATTAGACGGGTCGATGCCTTCAATTATTGCGTTCGTTGCGTTATATGCCCCAACACTTCTCCACGTTACTCCAGCCTTATTTAATAATTTAATACGCTCATTTTCCTCTACTTTTGATTTATTCTTATCAATCCAAATCATTATTGCATGGTTTTCAAAATCAAATGAATTCCCCTGATTGCTTCCAGGAAGCCAACTAACTGGCATTGTGATACCCACCATATTTTCTTCCCCCGACAAAAGCGTTTGATTTGTGTATAGAGTTGGACTAGCAAATATTTCTTTATCCTTTAATTCAGCTCTACTTTTAATATTTTTTATTAAACTGATACTATCTCCAATATGATTGACATAGGGAGCGACAAAGATAGCATCTATTTCATTAAATCTTTCTTCTGCTATATCTAAGACTCTATCAATATCTAAATCTTTATTGCTAAAATCGCAATTAACTTGATTCGAATTTTCTTTAGGCATTAAAAAATTGGATATTGACTCAGGCAGGTAGTTATTTAGTGGGCTATCTGGCTTAGTGCCAGCTTTTATATCAAAAGAACTGACTGACTTTAACTGAAATCTCTCCACAAATCTTTTTTGATCAACTGCGTTGTCATCAAAGCAAAAAAGAAGCGTGTGGTTTTCTTTTTTAGGAAGCACGGTTTTCATATGTTCATACAATTTATCAACTAAATCTTCAGCGCTAATAGTTGCACTATAAATATAATTTTCTGTAGTGCTTCTTTGATAAAGTTTATCGAGAGCGGGGAAATCAAGTGCAAAACTTGTTGGTGATATCATGACTAACCCACCCTTTTGATACTCAATAGCCGCCTTGCTAGAAACTTGGCTTACGTTATGTCCAACAACAGCGATAACTTCCTTATCATCAATTAGTATTTGGGCAACTTGAGTAGCGGTTTTTATTTCATTTTTATCATTGATGATCATTACTTGAAGTGTCCGACCGGCAATTCCACTAGTACAACTAGAAAAATTATTCTTTTTTATGCAATTTTTTTCGAAGTCTTTAATTAATTTTTCTTGAGCTTGTGCTACACCGCGTAATATTTCAAGGGCTACTTTCTCATTTCCATCTTTTGGAACGCTTGCGGCAATCAAAATAGGTTCAATCTTGTGCTCTTTTTCCCATTTTAATACTTTCGAGTTATTTCTATAGATTAATACCTCAGGATCATTCGAATCATGTTTTCTTGAGATATCAAATTGTTTTTCAGCTTCTTCATATTTTTCTTCCAAGAAATACTCAATTCCTCTTTTTTTATTAGAATCATTGGTAGAAAAGAGTTGCTTCTCACCACGGCTAAAATTTTTGTCCTTAAGATCCCAATTAGAGTAAATATTATCAATAGTGGTAACCAAAAGAAGCACAACAGCACTGCTACCGGCTTTAAATAGCCAATTCCACCTTATGGACCAATCCAAAAAATCTTTAACATGATCAGGGTTGGAAAATAGGTATTCATAACGCTTATAAACATCATTCTCTGACTTATAAGACCATTTTATGACTGAGAGAAAAAAAGAAAAGTGATTCTTAATCCTAGTCCACCAGTTACTGTCTTTTATTACTACCCACCACTTTTCAGCTCTTAATTCAATTGTTTTTGCAGTATCAAAAGCTTGCTCTTTTCTAACCCATGTAAGAAGATCTTTCCAACTTTCTGCTAGTTTTGAATGAAAGAATTCAACTTTAATAAGCTTATCTTCTTTCAACTCACCGGATATTTTTAATATTTTTCTAAATTTATCAATTTGATCGGAGTATTCTTGTGATCGAACCAAAATGCTTCTACTGACAAGCTTATTAGTTTCATTATTAATACTTTCGATCATACGAAGAAAAAATCTTTCAGTTTTTTTCCTCTCTTCAATTGGTTCTTCGGGGATAGCATTATAAATTTCTGATGCTAATTTGTTTAAAGCATTATTAACCCCGCCACTTTCATCGTATTCCCTTTCAGTTATTTTACTTAATTGGTACTTTTCCTTGATTTCCCATATTCCATTCAGGATTGCACCCAATAAAACAAGGTTATGCCCCTGTTTTTCTTTTTTTAAGTCTTTGATGATTAAATTAATCACCTTTTGATCGAAGGATTCAACTTTAAATTTATCTTCTGAAATTGGTATTTTTATAAGATTTTCTAACTGTTTATCATTGAGCTTTGGAATTGCTACAGTTCTGTTTGTTTTACCCAACGTGTTTTCATAGGTTTTATGATCGATGTCAATTTGAATTGCTGCTTTATCAATAACTGCTATGAGTGCGATTGATGACGAATTTATGTTTAAAATGCTTTGAGATATTAACTCGAGGAATTTAGTACGGATTTCTTGAAATTTTGGCTGGTAAAGTCCATCAATCTTGTCTGCAATAAGCAATAATTTCGTTTCTTTGTCTGAATTTATAGACTCCAATTTATTCTGTAATAAATTCTGATTTTCCCTCAAGTCATTAGCTAAATACTTAATTGCCACTTCTTCTTCATCAGATTTATCTGCAAGCGTTGGTATATTGCGTGATATAGCAGTAAGGCCAGTGGCAAGCTCTTGATAAGGATCTTTGGTAAATTCAAAATAAACAAATTTCCATTTCCCTTCTTTCCTCAATTTTGGAACTAGACCAGAGAGTACAAGTGATGATTTTCCGCAACCTGATGGGCCTTCGAGACAGATTAACTTAGACCTGTCTTTAACTATTTTGTCATAAAGTTTAGTTACAACATCAACGTGGATATTACGCTTGGTGAAAAGTTCTTCATCATCAGGTGTAAAAGTATTTAGATGGTAAGGAGTTTCTAATTTAGGATGATCACTCCATGGAAAATTAAATATTTCTACTTCTATTTGATCTTCTGGTCGAGGGGGTTTAATTTTTTTTATTGCTTCTAATAGGATTTGCTTTCGTTGTGTTCTTTCAGTGATATTAACCAAGTCAATGTAATTAATTGTTCGAAATAATCCTTCGATTTCTGTTTCCTTAATTTTTACTGGAATCAGAAATCCTTCTTTTTTCTTTATACTTATAGTATAAGCTGTCTCAAATTCTGCTGTAGCCCATTTGCTTCCAAGATATTCTGGAGACAAAACTGCAATGCAATAATCGCAAGATTCCAGGCCCTCTTTGATTTTACCCATAAAGTTAACACCTGCGAGAATATCGGCGCATTGAATAAATGTCTTATATTGGGCCTCTTTTAGAATTTCATTAATTTCTTCTGCTGACTCTAGATCTGTTTTCGTGTAGCTAATAAAAAAATCTGTCATGGTGAGTTTGTTCTTGTACTTTTGATTTCACAAAAGTTAATGAATTTATCATAACTCGATTTTTTTTCAATATTTAGTAGCACGTTGATGCAAGTGTTACACAAAACCCCATAAGCCTAGAACCAAATCAATTTATGAAAAATCCAGGAATTTGGAAGAACAGGATGATGAATAGAAATCTACCAAGCCGTGTATGTCATTGCAGTATTCAACTGGATGAGGATATTAAAGTACGCCAGATTTAAAACGTGGCAAATCGGCATCGGTCATTAATGTAGTAGCAGCGACCCTATCTAATTGATACCGTTGAGTAGGAGAATATTTATTCTATTAGGCAGTTAGATTTTTAGGGTTTTTAGCGATTAACCAGAACCTATTTCAGCGATTCCATCGTGGCTTTGGCAAAACATAAATCTTCCCAAGCTTTGGATTTATCCATGAGTGATCGCAGCAGATAAGCGGGGTGGTACGTCACGATTAAGGGGATATCTGAATAATAGTGCAACCGTCCGCGTAAATTTGAAATACTATCGTTGGTGGTTAGTAGATTTTGCGCCGCAACTTTGCCCAGCGCGATGATCAATTTGGGTTTGATTAAGGCAATTTGTCGTTTTAAATAAGGGCTGCATTGTTCAGCCTCATTAAATTCAGGATTTCGATTATTCGGTGGTCGACACTTAACGATATTGGTAATATAAACGTTACTACCGCGCTTTAATTGAATCGCAGCGAGCATACTGTCTAATAATTTGCCCGCCTGCCCGACAAAAGGCTCTCCTATTTCATCTTCGCGCGCGCCCGGGCCTTCTCCGATAAATAACCAATCCGCCTGCTCGTCGCCCACACCGAAAACAGTGTGCAGTCGAGCTTGACTCAGTGGGCAGGCATGGCAATTCTCAACCTCAGCTTTCAGTTGCTGCCAATTCAAATTAAGAATGTGTTTATCGCGATCAAACCGATGATCATCGGAATCATCGATAGCAATCGTCGAATGCAAGTTAGTATTTACACTTGTAGAAACCCCACTTTGCTTCTTTCTCCAAATAGGCGTTAAGCCTAACTCATGCATTATTTCTTTGCGGTGCTGATTCACAATTCTAATCTCATCACAAGTGCGTCCTCACGACCACACATTGCTGGGTAATAGCCTTTGCGTACCCCAATTTGTTTAAACCCCATACGCTGGTAGAGATAAATAGCGCTCTTATTCGATTCACGAACATCGAGTAAGAATGAAGTTAATCGCTCCGATCGTGCCAAATCGATAAAGTATTGCAATAGTTGTGTTCCAAGACCTCGCTGATGCCACTTTGCCGCAATACCAATTGTTAAAAGGTGGCCTTCATCAGGACCCAACATCAAAATACCATAGCCAACTACTGCATCATAATGTTCCATAACACGGCATTGATATCCTGCCTTAATCGAGTCGGCAAAGTTAATCGGTGTCCAGGGAAATAAAAAAATTTCTCGTTCAATTAAAATGACACGATCAACATCGACCAAGGACATTTCACGAATAATTGGTATCGGTGTTAATGATGAGCTCATCGCTCGCTTTCCTTAAGCGCAACTTTATTCCGAATATAAGTAGGTACCGCTTGCTCTGGCAAAAGTACTGAACCTTGTTCAAATCGCGCAATAGAAAGTTGTGCAATTTCCCTTGCGTGGGGATAGCAACCTATCAGAACTTTATTGAGTTGATCTTGATAGGCACTTTTTAATAGATCGGGATATCGATCAAAACCACTTCCACAACCAATCCAATTATTTCCAGATAATTGAGGGGCAGACTCCGGTCGGCACAGCATCGGTGATTGGACTGGAATCCATTGTTCATCTGGATGCTTAGTATAAGCTGCAAGATAAACTTCTCCCATGCGAGCGTCTAAAGCTGTAATCACGTTTACTGACACGGTTTGCTGTGCAAGCGCCTCAAGTGTGCTAATGTCGACAACTGGTTTATCTAGCGCAAAAGCCAACCCCTGAATTACACCACAGGCAATACGCAAGCCCGTAAAAGAGCCCGGACCAGCGCCAAATGCAAAGCCATCAAGGTGCGATAAGGTTACTCCGCCCTCAACCAGCATTTCATTTAACAGCGGTAGAACTAGCTCAGAATGTTTTTGTCCAGCAAGCACACTGCGACTCAATATTTCACCATCGAGCCATAGCGCTAGGGAACAATATTCAGTAGAAGTATCCAATGCAAAAATATTCATTCAACTTAGAAATAGCTTGGGCAAATACACAAAGCCTTTATTTCACCGTTAACTTCCAGCTGTCTAATTGAGAATAGGCTGTGCCTGCTCTCGTTGCTACTGACTGAATTAACATCCATTCATTGATATTCCATCGAATCGGTGTCTTTAACTTAGGGAGTTGATGGCAAGCCGCGTTTCTAACTAACGTTAAATGTGGAATATACAAGCGCTGTTCCAATTTAAAACCAGCTCGTTGCAAATCATCTTGTAATTGTTTAACTAATTCGATCAACACGACAGGGTTATCCGAGAAACCTGCATAAACAATTTTATTGTGCGCCCAATATTCGATCGTATCGATGATTAAACTAAAACAAGGTAGCTTAATTTGACTTGCGATATCTTGAACATGAGCAAGCTGCGTGGTCAAAATATTACCAAGGAAAACCAGTGTTAAATGTAACTTAAGCGAATGAGTTCGATAGCCACCACAAAGATGCTCAAGGTTTCCTGCTAAGCGACCCAATTGTGCTTTTACGTGCAAATCAGGCCAGATTGCAAAAAAAACCTTAATAGAAGATTTCTCCGATTGCAGCTCAATCATGTGCTAATCAAGTTCATCAGTTTTAGCAATTAAGCACACAACTTCTGCAACGATGCCTTCTCTACGGCCAATAAAACCAAGCTCCTCGGCTGTTTTGGCTTTGATATTAATATCACTTGAAGGTATCTTCAGATCTTCAGCAATGTTAGCAATCATGGCAAGAATATACGGTGCCATTTTAGGGGCTTGAGCAATAATAGTTGCATCAATATTGATAACATCATAGTGTTTTTGCTTGATTAGCTGATGTACTTCGCGAAGTAACACGCGACTATCAATATCTTTGTAGCGACTATCTTTATCTGAAAAATGCTTCCCAATATCCCCCAAAGCAGCTGCCCCAATCAGCGCATCGCATAACGCATGCAATAACACATCTGCATCCGAATGCCCTAACAACCCTTTCTCATAAGGAATCGTAACGCCACCAATGATGAGTTTCCTATTTTCTGCCAACTGATGTACGTCAAAACCTTGTCCAATTCGCAGATTCTTCATTTTATTTCTCTTTTTTGCAAAATGAGTTCCGCCAAGGCTAAATCTTGAGGATAAGTCACTTTAAAATTATACGCATCACTCAATACTAGCCGGGGTTTTAATCCAAGTGCCTCGATTGCACTGGCGTCATCAGTAATTTGACGACTATCGACTTTACTTAATGCGTCTTTCAGTAAATTAAAACGGAACATTTGGGGAGTTTGTGCTTGCCATAAATGCGCTCTAGGCTCGGTCGAGGCAATTCGATGGTCGGAGTCAGCACGCTTTAGGGTATCCGAAACTGGAATTGCTAATAACCCCCCAACCCCATCATAGGATAGCTCGTTGATAAGCTGATCAAGCTGCGGAGCGCTTAAACAAGGCCGTGCCGCATCATGGACCAATACCCAATCATCTCCATCAACCTTCCCACTTGAATACATCGCGTTCAAACCATTGAGCACGCTTTCAGCACGCGCATCCCCCCCGCAATACTCGACCACTAGCTTGTCTTTGAATGTTGTCCAATCATAACGTACCCACACATCATCATCAGGCGCAAGAATTACAAAAACACGCGTAATCTTAGAACAATTTACTAACGTATGTAATGCATGATAAATCATTGGCTTCTCAACCAAAGGCAGATATTGTTTGGGCAGCTGGTGACCCATTCTTGAGCCAGAACCTGCAGCTGGAATCAATGCAAAAAATTGAGACATAGCGCTTATATTTGAATAATCGGGTGATTTTTACTAGCTCATAATTATCGCATACCCTAGATAGGTATCCACGCTCGTTAGTAGAAAATTATCAAGAGCTCCAACTTTTTGAGATTACAATATCAGTCACTTAAGATATATATCAAACGATACGCCAGTATCTCCATTTGACCGGATGGACAGCGTTCCATCATAGGCTTGTACGATATCACGTACGATAGCGAGACCAATTCCATGCCCTGGGATTGATTGATCTGCTCTAACACCACGCTCTAAAATTTTATCAACCGCTTCAGATTGGATTCCTGGCCCATCATTTTCGATACTGATGATAGTATGATTACTTTCCTGTATCGCCTTAATAGTAATGGCATGACGACACCATTTATAAGCATTATCAATGAGGTTACCCAATAATTCCATCAAATCTCCTTCATCCATTCTTAGACGGATATCGGGGCTAATTACATACTGTACGCACGGATGTTTATCTAAATGCGCTCGCTCAATCGTGCGAATGAGTTTCTCAACGATGGGATGTAATTCAAGATAGCTCATCCGCGAAGAAGTACCAGCAGTTGAGGCTCGCTGTAATTGATAATGAACAATATTGTTCATTCGATCCAACTGCTCATCGATAGTATCGATGAGCGCGTGAGAGTCGTTCTCGGTGCTAATTGCTCCTTTTGCAATAGTGATCGGCGTTTTAAGACTATGCGCCAAGTCTGCAAGTGCATTGCGATAACGTTGTTGATGCTTACGCTCCCGATAAACAAAAGAATTAATATTGTCCGTCAGGCGCTTCAGTTCGATAGGATAATCTCCTTGGATTTTATCTTGCAAACCTGATTCAATCGCATTCAATTCCGCTGATACTTGTCGCATCGGCTTAAGTCCCCATCGTAACACCATCATCTGCGTAATCAGGAGCATGATAGCCATCACAGCAAATAAACCCCAGAGGTCACTCCGATATCGATCGATCTGCTTTTCAAAAGAAGTACTATCAAAAATGACGTGGAAGGTAAACGGATAATGCCCACCACTCTCGGTTTCCCACGCTACCCCATGACTATAAAGAAAGTAAGGAACATGAGCCAATGTAATCGACTCGAATACTTCATCACCTTCCGCGAGGTGTTTAGGTATAGGCAGCTCAATACTAAGCGATGATTTGGATTCCCAGATCACTCGATCTGCTTGGTCTGAAACATAAGCATAAATCCCTGAATTCAATTGCTCGAATTCGATCAGCCCTGGCACTTCTTCAGGCATTTGAAACAACCCAGCTTCGTTGACTTCAGCCTCACCCATCAATAAATAGAGCTTACCCAACATTCTATCTTGCAAAGCTCTTTTACTACTATCATGAAAAGCTTGTTCCAGGGTAACTGCAGTACCTGCTAAAAATAGAATAACAACCAAGGATGCACTAACAAGGACACGCTGATTCAGTGAAGCCATTAGAAAGTTTTAGCAATAGCAGTGAAGCGATAACCTCTTCCACGCAAGGTCTCAATCGGATTGAGTGAGCCATTAGGATCGAGCTTGCGCCTTAATCGTCCAACCATGACTTCCAAAACATTACTGTCATGATCATCATCATGTGGGTAAAGATAATCAGTCAATTCTTGTTTTGAAATTACCTCGCCCTGATGACGCATTAAATGCTCCAAGAGCCGATACTCAAAAGCGGTTAAATCAACCAATTGATTATTTAATTTTACAGTTTGCGCTTCCATATCTAGTAAGATATCACCATTTTTGATTTCCGTATCTGGAATTGCAGCCGCACGCCTTAGCAGGGCTTTTAGCCTAGCCAATAGCTCTTCCATCTGAAAAGGCTTGGTTAAATAATCATCAGCACCAATCTCCAATCCCTTAACTTTTTCTTGCCAACTATTTCGAGCAGTTAAGATGAGTATGGGTAACAAGTTACCCTGTTTTCGCAACGCAGCAATGACCTCTAATCCTGATAGATCAGGCAAGCCAATATCGATAATGGCGGCATCCAGAGGATATTCACTTGCAAAATATAAACCTTCTTTACCATCGCTGCATGTATCAACTACATGTCCCTGCGCTTCAAGTTGAAGCTGTATTTGTCTCTGCAGCTTAATTTCGTCTTCAATAATTAAAATACGCATGATGAGTTAGCCAATAGTAACGATTAAAAGCTAAATGCTATTCTATCGAGACAAATCAATTTCGCCACTTTTTGTATTGATGGTCACAATATGGACAGCTCCTTTGTGATTGAGGATCTTAATGCGGTAGTGATCATCAGCTCGTTGTACAGAGAGCAAGCGACCTTGTGTATTGCGTTGAGCAATAGAGACCGCTTGCTGTTGCGAAATTTCCGCTTGTTCATGACTTAATTCACTCGTCAACTTTATCTGAGCAAAACTTTTCCCTGATACTAAAACTATCAACATCATCACAACCAACACATTGTTTTGAAATTTCATCACTCACCGTGTAAATCAAGATAAATGTTCACTGGTGGAATTATCAAATGTTTGCACACTATTTTAGTAGCCTAGCATGAAATTTCCATTTCCTGCATTGATCCCTAAGTAAAAATTACCTGGAACAGCTTCATAGTAATAGCCGCTATAGGCAGGCGCATAATAGGTATAAGGTTGGCTATAGTAATGGCGCTCGGTATAACGATAGTTATTGTATCGGGGTTTTCCGTAATATCCGTAACCCCCATAACCTCCATGACCATGTAAATGATGATCATGATGGTGATGTTTATGGTGGTGACGATGATGGCCCCTTCCTGCTACGGCTGCGATTGGGAAAATTAGCGCCATACTTAGAAACGCCAGCGTAATGAAATGAGCGATTTTAACTCGATTAACTTGCGTGCTCATGTGGTCTCTCCTTTAAAGTATGTTCATCAAACAGAAAAAATTCTGCAATGAACATCACTCTACAGAGAGATACATGAATAAAAACTGAATCGATCAATAAATAATGCGGTTAATTACAATCTACAAATCTACCGTCCAATCACAAGACGAGGATCACCGTTACCTTTCCCAACTTCTTCCCATTGTTTTTTATAAGATTGCTCTAACTCTTGTCGATGCTTGCTCTCATCAAAATGCGACGAATCCTGTTTTTCTTGATCCTTTGTTTTTTGAATTTTTTTACTTTTTTGATACTCTTTCATCTCAGCATTGCTCATATTATTTTCACGATCGCGATCAAGATCGACTTTCCTGGTTTCAACGCTTTTTCTTACTGGCGTTTCTGCAAAAACATTTGAGAAAAATAAATTGATGAGAAAAAAAATCAAGGTTGGAATTAGTAATTGCGTTTTCATGATTGGATTCCTTCTATTGATTGAATGGGTTTAGAAATAAGCAATTAGCAGTGTAAAACACAGTGCACTCAATCAAATTGGGAATAAAAAGGAACTTTCCCAAACACACATCAAGATGAATGTTAGAAACGCCAGTCTAACTGGAGTCCAACGATATTAACTTGTCCAGTATATTGACCACTTAGGCGATCACCTGTTGCGCTTTTGCTATTGATTGCCGGGTCTGGTACGAACAAATGCGCATAAGCACCATGCAGAGTCACATTGGATAATACTCGATAACTAAAACCCGCCGTCAACCAATACCGATCATTATCAGGAATGCGTGCAGGTCTGAAATCAGCGCTGGGTACGGGTGTCTGATCGAAAGCGAAGCCTGTTCTAATCGTCCATTTCCGCGCTTCGGGTGTGAAGCTTAGCCCTAAACCCAATCGCCAAGTATCTTCCCAATTGAGTTGTTGAACCGTATCCGCCTGGGGTGAAACAAAATCAGTCCGCAATTCTCGAATCAAACTCCAATTTGTCCATAAAGCATCCCCCGTTAAATTCCACCGTGTCCCCAGATTCTGCGAAAAACCTAGTATCACTTGATCAGGCATGGTAACTCGTGTCTGGGCATGCGCATCGACAAACTGCCCACCGCGCGTTAAAACTAAGGCGGGGTCAGGTACCGCATAATTTGCAGTTCCCTTGACTTCATGTTCAATCCTCGATCGATAGCTTACTCCCAGTCGAGTCGTTTGACTTGGTTCAAAATAAAGCCCGAGATTAAAGCCAAGCCCGACACTGTCTCCCTTCAAAGTTGCTAATCCATCGGCTGATTGCGGTAGTAATCCTCGATTAATACAAGCACCAGGACCAATTGCTTGCAAACAGATAGTCCCAAAATCAACTGCGTTAGATAATTTTGCTTCTAAGTATTGGATATTTAAACCGGCACCCAACGACACTTTATCAGTCAACTTCACCGCAAGTGAGGGGTTAATATTGACAGTAACTAACTCAGAAGTAACAGCTTGATAACGTCCTTTCCAATCGGAACGATAATGGTTTTCCATACCAAAGGGGGAATTGACACCCAATCCAAATGATATTTTCGATGTTAATTGCTGCACATAGTAAACATTAGGAATTGGAATTAGATTTGCCGCATTACCACCCTCGTTTCCCCGCAATGGAAAACCGCCTACTAATGGATTTAATTGAGAGCTCTCATCGTTAAATTTTGCTGATGGAATAACTAAATAACCCGCAGTCGTTAATAGTTTGCCGCGAACCTGACTCATGGCACCAGGATTAAAATAGACCATACTCCCATCCTCGGTGTTGGTCGGTGCACCTGAAAAAGCTCGCCCTAGCTCCATTACACTTTGCTCCATAATGGCAAACCCTGCGCCCATTACGGTATTAGTCCAGCAAATGCTGGTAAACACGAAACTTACAGAGACGTATCGAAAGAAATGATACCTAAAAGCCATCTATTTACTCATTTGATGTCAAAATGACATCTGTACGCTGCTAAGTTAATTAAATATACCTCAGCAGGTATTTTCTACTTCTCTAAATAATTGGATGACATAATACTGCGGTACATTTATTGTTACGTCAATGAGTTATGCAATAATGGGCATATCCTCGTAAGAATCACATCATTGAATATTGCTTTATGCGTTGATTCCAACAGTTTTTTACCTTGATAATCATCATGTTGGTACTTATACGCTATGTTAGCTAAACCATAGGAATTGCTACTTACTTTGACCGATCAGAATCTCCCCACTTCTTTCGATAATCATGCTCAAGAAATTCGAGCAGGGCAAATCAAGCTGCTTTTCCAGCAAACGCCCAGCGCATTCTTAGCAACATTACTTAATTCGGTTATTCTGGTATCGATTCTCTGGGGCAATGTTCCAGCTAATCAATTGATTAGCTGGATCATTACGGTTTACATTTTAACGTTAGCTCGTTATCTTTTTGTTCTGCGTTACCATCAAACAAAACCACCCAGTGCATATGCTGTTATTTGGGGGCGGTTCTTTATACTTGGTGTTTTTTTATCAGGCACATTGTGGGGTATCGCTGGAAAAATCTTCTTCATACAAGATAGCCTACTACACCAACTTTTTCTGATTTATCTACTCGGTGGAATGGTGGCAGGTGCAATGTCCACTTTATCTTCCTATCGCGGTGCTTTTCTCACTTTTTCTATTCCCGTTACATTACCGATCTGCCATGAGGTTTTCTCGCTAGGAAGTGAATTTCACATTGCAATTGCTTCGACCTTTTTATTGTTCTTAATCATGCTTTGGGCAATTTCTCAGCGACTGCACCTGATGATTACTGATTCACTCCGATTACGCTTCGATAATGCAGATTTACTAAGTGATCTTCTCCAAGCAAAAAATGAGCAGCAAACGATTAATGAAGCATTGCAAACTCAAATTATAGAAAAAGAATTAGCACAAAAAACACTACAAGCTATCAACGAGCAACTTGAGCAACACATTATGGAACGCACTCATGACTTAGTGTTAACAAACGATTCCTTGCGCCGAGAGAAAGAACTTTTTCGAGTCACACTTGCCAGTATCGGTGATGCCGTCATTACCACAGATGCACAGGGTAATGTCACTTATTTGAACCCGATCGCAGAATCACTAACCGGTTGGCACAATGCCGAATCGATAGGTATTCCATTACATAACGTTTTTCAAACAGCAGACCAGGAAACGCAAGAATGCTTAGTCAATATGCTTTCCGATTGCTTAGCGACTGCAACAACACCGAACAAAAGCCAAGAATGTTTATTGATCCGCAAAGATCAACAGGAATCGGTAGTCGATTATTCAGTTGCGCCAATCCATAACGATGAAGGAAACATTTATGGTATCGTCCTCACTTTCCGTGATGTCACCGAGCAGCGTAATTTAGCGAGAAAACTCGCTTATCAAGCATCGCATGACCCTTTAACAGGATTACTCAATCGAGAAGCGTTTGAAAACAGACTCACTAAAATTCTCGGTGCTGCTCGAGAAGATAATGTCCATGCCCTACTTTATCTTGATTTAGATCAGTTCAAAGTCGTCAATGACACCTGTGGTCATAGTGCAGGCGATGAATTATTACGTCACATCACAACACTCTTACAAAGCCAATTACGCACCCGCGATACGCTTGCACGTTTGGGAGGTGATGAATTCGGCATCATTCTGGAGCATTGCTCGAAAAAAGATGCAATTAAAATTGCACAAACGCTCCGAGAAGCAATTCAGGATTACCGTTTTCACTGGCAAGATAAAAGTTTTACGATTGGCGTTAGTATTGGTTTATATCCGATCACCCGTAGTGGAGAAAACCTTTCTAATGTGCTAAGTGCAGCCGATAATGCTTGCTACGCAGCAAAAGAAACCGGGCGTAACCGAGTTCATGTATATCAAAGTGATGATGATTTATTACAGAAACGTACTGGCGAAATGCAATGGTTGCCGCGCATTCAAAAGGCCGTCATCGAAAACCGGCTATGCCTTTTTTTTCAACCGATTCTTGCCACCGATAACGACCAAACGATTGAGAAGCATGGCGAAATCTTATTACGATTAAGAGATGAACAAGGTAATTTGATCATGCCTGGCGCGTTCCTCCCTCCAGCTGAACGATATGATCAAATGATACTCATTGATCGCTGGGTTATCGAAAAAGCAATAGCTTTCATTAAAGTTGAACTGCAACACAGTACTAAAGTCATTTACGCAATCAATTTATCCGCCCATGCGATTTGTAGTGAAGATTTTCTCGATTTCATCGTGACTCAAATTAAAACCCATATAAATCATCCTGCAAGCCTCTGTTTTGAGATTACCGAAAACGTGGCACTTGCTGATCCCAAACACGTCAAGCAATTCATTACCACTTTAAAAGGATTAGGTTGTCTGTTCTCTTTGGATGATTTTGGCAGCGGTTTCTCATCATTTAGTTACTTAAAAGAAATTCCCATTGATTTTTTGAAAATTGATGGCCGCCTCATCAAAGATATGACCAGCGACCCCATCGATCTTACCATGGTGCAATCGATTCAAAACATTGGACATGTTATGGGACTTAAAACCATTGCAGAATGGGTCGAAGATGAAGCCACCCTGCAATTGCTGCGTGATATGAATGTCGATTATGCGCAAGGATTCTGGCTAGCCAGACCACAGCAGCTGGATGAAACTAATCAATTTCATTAAATTTGTGTTGATAAGCTGTTTAATTAGAAACCAAAAGATTTTTGCAAAATTACATAAATTTCTAAATCGCCCCGGGTTTTCCGGAAATATCCATCTCCCTACAGAAAAATAGCTAAAGAACGTTAAAAGTCTTACTAACAATTCCAAAATTACACTGAAATAAGAAATTGGACGAGTTTTTCAAGGTTTTCTAATGGTTATTCTGAGTGAAAAATAATGGTTTCCCTTGTATCTGCAAGGATTGCAATTAAGATAAAGTTCAGACCTTCTTAATTTTTAGATTACTTTGATCAAGACCATGAGACAGGCAAAAATCTATCATTTATTAAAGAATTCCGCCGCTGTTGCAGGTTTTTTTCTGGGGGTTATGTTGAATTTAAATGCTGGATATGCCAGTAGTTCAACCAGTCTATACAGTCAAACAGGCTTTAAATTTGGCGGTTGGATCAATGGTGGTGCTACTTACAATGCCAACAACCCTTCGGACGGCTTCAACGGTACAGTAACTTTTGCCGACCGCGCCAATCGATTTCAATTAAATCAACTCAATTTATTCATACAACGCCCGGTAGAATCCGAAGGCAAATCATGGGATATCGGCGGCCGGTTCGATTTCCTATTCGGAACAGATGCTATCTATACACAAGCATTCGGCATATCCGCATTTGATGAAAATACCGGAGAACCTTCCGATCGAGGTAACTGGGACCTAAATTTATGTTGTAATTCAACTCGAACTTACGGCATAGCTCTCCCACAAGCTTATCTCGAAGCTTACGTGCCAGTTGGGAAGGGCCTTACCATCAAGGTCGGACATTTTTACACACCTCTCGGTTATGAAAGTGTTCCCGCTCCCGATAACTTTTTTTATACTCGCGCCTATATTCTCAACAGTGGTGAGCCATTCACGCATACCGGTTTTTTAGGCAACTATACGATCAATAAAAACTGGTCTATCCGGGGAGGCGCTACGACCGGCAGTGCGACCGGCGGCTGGGATGGCGGTTTTGACAAGCAATTGGGTAATTGGGGTGGCCTCACACAAATTCTCTGGTATAGCAATGACAGAAAAACTTCTGCTACGCTGGGTGGAACCTATGGACAAACTGCTGTAAACGAGCCCTGGTTGATGTATAGCGCAGTATTTCAGCATTGGTTAACATCGAAAACTCACTTTGTTTTGCAACATACAAATGGCTGGGCAAGCAACATCAATCTTTCCGATGGCATAGGAAATGCTGCATGGTACAGTGTCAATACCCATTTAACGTATGAACTACTTAGCGATGTATCGATAGGCATACGGGCTGAACGATTTCATGATCGCAACGGCTGGCGAGTGTTTTCCCCCTATCGAATTTTATCTGCTTTAAATAACAATGGTGTCAGCTACGCAGGTAACGTTCCTTTTATCAGTGCTCCTGCAAACTACTATGCTGTAACATTAGGTTTGAATTGGAGACCCGCAAAAAGACTGGGAATCAGCTGGAAGCCATTACAAAATGTCATTATCCGAAAAAATATTCGCTACGATAGATCCGCTGGCATAGACATGGCATTCCGCCCATTCGACGGTAAAAAAGACCAATTCTTATTCTCTGTCGATACCACAATTCCATTTTAGCTTAATAAACCCCCTACAATGAACGGCGAGATATTAAATGGCCGTTCCTGAAAAAGTGCTCAATATTATTGCTGGAAAAAGCAGCTTGCTTATGAATATTACGACTTCGGTTGACAGTTCTGATAAATTAAACTACTTTCAAGCAGTCGTTGATGAATCTATAAGCGCAAAGAGATATATCTCGCAAACTCAAAGTATTTGAACATGCCGCTGTTGGTATCTGGCTCGTTATCACGATATCAAGACATCTTCTGGTGGTGTATATAGCGTATTAAAACGCCACAACCTGAATCACCTACCAAACTGATCGATTCCGACAATTCGTTATGAAAAGCAGGTACCGGGACATCATGCACAAGCTGATGCGAAGTTTCTCGATTTTAAAGTTGAAACTTATGAGCGGCATAACATGCTTACATCAAACCCAGAACACCTCGACTCAATAGCAAGGCGGAACATTCGCATGGCATTGATCAGCGGAAATTTCACCAATTATTAACTTATACTGATATTGTAAAACTCTTCCGCGGTTATACATCTTTAAACTCCCATTCCAGCCATTTCCCCAAAATTGGAAAATAAAGACCTAACCGGATAGGTCGTGTTTCCATGAGTTGTAGTAATTGAGCATACCGCTCCAACTGTGGTCGATAACGTTGAAGTTCTCGACCTAGAAAATCATCGATATCAGTGCCTCCATGTGTTCCCGTTTTGAAATCGATGATCCAACGGACTGCCTGCGCATCGATAAAGCTGCGATCAATAACAATATGATCGAGCTCACCTTGGTGAAAACCAGTCAACGCCCATTCTGAGTGAATATCGTGATGACGATTACTTAGAATCCACTTCGCTGTTTCGTTTTGCCATAGTATGTTGAACGCTGTTGATAATTGTTCAACTGCCCAATCGAACCGATCCGCCATAATGCCACTTTGCTTCAATAACACACGCCCGATTTGTTGTAATTTATGAACATCATTTTCCTTAAACGCTTCAATGCCCATTTTGCCAATATGTTGTAATAGTCGATGCAATACTTTACCGAATAGACGAGCAGCTTCTCCCGCCCAATCAAACTCAATTGATTCAGTTTCACGGCTAGAAAATGATTCGTTTGCAACTTGAATGCTTGCAGGAGGAACTGGTAGCCGCCAATCACCAATCAATCGAAAGCGCTGCATAGATTGTAGGAGCAAATCATTATTAGGGTTTGAATTAACTTTATGGGTCAGTTTATTTTCCAATGACCCACCGGTAATCTGAAACTGTTGATTAACAGCAGGCCATAAGCTTGCTAGCAAACTATCTTTAGCAGGTGCCTTGATTTCAGCATCAGAGCTATCATCCTGTTGATTGATATGCCCTAGCAAATGTAGTTGGTGTTTGGCGCGCGTTGCGGCTACATAGAGTAAGCGGCCGGTCTCGTAACGCGCCTTTTGCTGAGCGATATGTTTTAAATACGCAGTGATTGGATTAGAATCAGCACCCAATGCGTCAATTGGCGCAAATAACAGCGATGTCTGCCCTGATTGAAGGTGATGTTTCATCCAATGCAATAATTGAGGGTCATCTTTTTTGCTGGAATAGCCCAAACCAGGCAAAATGACCACATCGAACTCCAAGCCTTTTGCTTTATGTATAGTCATCAATTGAATCATCGCAGCATCCCCCGATAGGTTCGGCAAGGCAAATAAGGTCGTTACTTTTTTCTGCAAGGTTTCGCTGTCGTATAGCGCATCTGCTGCTCCGGTTGCTTCTAGCTGTTGTAATAGCTGAAAAAAAATAGCTGCATCTTGCAAATCGATTTCATCCATCACACAAGCTGGCCCACCGAGCGCTAACCAAAATCCTTCCACAATGCGACTCACCGGCCTCCTACTCAACTGGTTCAAAGCAGCTTCGATAATCGGTAGGATACGGACCAAACGTTGCTGTCCATCCTCGGTTAATCGAGCGATCGTTGTTGGATTTCTTAATGCATCAAGCATTACCCGATCAGCTTGTTCAGACAAATGAAGTAAATCCTGCAACATCAATCCGCACCAAGGCGCTCGCAGAATTGCAAGCCAGGCGATACGGTCTCCCTGATGGAGTAATGCACGTGTCAATGCAAGTAAATCTTGAATGACAGGGCGATGGGATAAGCGTTCAATTTCGACAGCCTGATAGCGTAATCCTTGCTGCCGCAGTTGCACGATAATTTGCGCAAGATGTGCTCGGTTACGCACTAATATGGCAACTGTTCGTGTTGGGTCAGCTTGCTTGGTTTTTTGGATAATCGAGACAACTTGCTGCGCTTCTGTTTTTTCAGCTTTTTGCCAATAAGGGTAAAAAATTACGCCATCCTCTCCTATCTTTGGATGAATCGCGATAGAGGGTGTATAAGCGATGGCGCCCATTGCCACATCATCTCGACCGGGTAAAATGCTCGGAAAATGCAGATTAATCCAGTCGATAATCTCTTGTTGAGACCGAAAATTAACCGCTAAACGTACAAATTGAATGGGTATCTGCCCGAAAACACCTCGGTCTCGAATTTCTAGAAATAACCCTACTTCAGCTTGACGAAACCGATAGATCGACTGCATCGGGTCGCCTACCAGAAATAGGGTTCTGCCATCTCCTACTTGCCAGCCCGCGATCAAGCGCATCAATAATTCAGCCTGATTGAGTGAAGTATCTTGAAACTCATCCACTAGCAGATGCTGTATGCGGTAATCCAATGCAAGTGCAAGATCGGTTGGTGCTTCGGGTGTACCGAGTGCTCGGTTTGCTGCCAGAGATAAAGCTGGAAAATCGATTTGTCCCGTTTGCTGAAATAGGAGCTCCAGATGTGCCGCAGCCATCTTGAGTAATTTAAATAATGCCTGCAACGTTTCCCATTGAGAATTTTCATAGCGTGAAGCAGGTAAAGCGCGCAGTTGCACGAGTTGCTTCCTAAAGCTTTCCGCAGATTCCAAATCTTGCAACAACGCAGTCATACGCTGTTTCATGATGCTGTAAAGTTCTTTTTCTTGCTTATTCTTTGATTCACTGGGCGCAGGAAACCCTTCATTTTTAGTGATTTTTTTACGCCAATTACCATCCTGAGTCAGTAAAAATACAGCGATTCCTTCCCATGCTGCGCGATCCATAATGCTTGATCCAGGAAGTGCAGTAAGAAATTGACAACACGAAATAGAGCTATCATTGGAAACATGCGCTGCAGCAAAATTTACTAAGGTAATGATCTCAGTTTGATCAATCGCTTGTGCCTGATCTACTAATTTTTGTAATTCATCCTCCACTAATCGAATAAGGGCTTTTTCTAAGTACGGCCTTACTTCAGGTTCATGGAAAAAATCAATAAAATTGGGTAACCATTGATCACGCCGCTGTAGCATTTCTGCAATCAGCTGCTGCAAGCGTTTCAATTGATTATCGAAAAGGGTGATTAGATGAGCAATGGCCTCAGACCATGCATGACCGGATTCAACCGCTTCGATCGTTTGCTTCGCTGCCTCTTGGTATAGATCGGAAGCATCTTCAGTGATGCGAGGTAAAGCACCAAGTTGTGATAGTACCGGCATTTGACCAACCAGCATGGCGCAAAGCGAATCAATAGTTTGTATTCGCAGCTGGTTTGGGTTGTTTAAAAGCTGCCATCCTTTATTTTGATCACAACGTAGCGCTGCTTGTGCGAGCTCCCAAGTTTGCCGCGCATAATTATCTTCTGGGGCTATTTCAGATTGATCCTGTTCAAGCGCCTGCAAAATTCGTTGGCGCATTTCATGCGCTGCTTTGCGCGTAAAGGTAATTGCAATGATTTCTTCGGGTGCATCAACTTTAGTCAATAGCACCAGAAACCGCTGGATTAGCAATCCTGTTTTCCCAGAACCTGCAGGTGCTTGCACCAGAAACGATTGCTGTGAATCCAGCAATCGCAGACGTTCTTCATCATCAGGAATCGACTGTTGCAGCGTCATTCTTCGGTTTCCGGATTAAATACAATATCGCTCAATAGCGTTGCTTCATTGATACGGCATAACACTTGCAGTGAACAGTGTTGGCAAGTATTAGGGTATTTCTTGGGGCTTACATCCGCTTGCCCCGACAAAAACTGTTGAGCTAAGTTCTCTAGAACCGATTGCCAGCGCGTAATGACTGCAGACCAGTCGCTTATTTCTTGTGTTTGTAGGAATTTGTCGAATGATTTAACTTTGAGTAACAATCCTTCTTTAGCCACGATCCCACTGAACGCGATCTGATCAACACGTAGCTGCGCAAAAACGATACCTGCAAGTTGCTGGTTTGCCACTGCAAGACTATAAAGAGGCAATTGCGGCTTATCTGGACGATCTCCAAACCACTCGCTTGGACTTACATTGCCTGTTTTGTAATCGATGATAATTTGGCGGCCATCGTCTAAGGTATCAATACGATCGATTTTTAATTTGATTTTGAGCCCACTAAGTGCGATTTCAATGGCTTGTTCTCGGCTCGTGACTTCAAACGGTGTACGTGTTTTTTCCAGCGCTAGCCACTGGTCAATTTGTGCACTAATTCTTTCTATTTCTATCATACGGAAACGCTTCGTGAGCGTGTAGGGATACTTAGCCTGTATTCCATCAATAGCTAGCGTCACCTGCGTTCGTACCAGATTTGCAAGCTGTGTTTCTGACAACGTCATTAATTGTTGATGTGAATGAAGTCTTCCCCAGATTTTCTCCATCACTTGGTGTACTAAATTGCCGCGCACCATTGCATTCAATCCCATTTGCACTTTTCCCTGCGGGTAGGCATGGAGGCGTAATTCAGCAAAAGCCCGAAATGGGCAAGCAGCCTGCAATTCAAAAACACGACTCCCTCCACTCATCGATGTCATCTTCACAGAAGGCGCCGCATCGTACTGAATTTCTTCTTTCTGCGACTGGGCATAGATGATGTCCCGCCATAGAGGGATATTACTCAATGCTAATTGATGAGCATCCATTGCGGTAAATGTTTTAATAAGTGGACTAGGACGTAATACGCTTTTTTCGTCAAATTCAGGGTAACTCACGATTGCTTCGTCAGCACTGCCTAAAATACGATGCATTTGTTGGGTCGCGACTGCTAATTCACGGTGCTCACTCGAATGTGGCGTTTGATATTTACGTTGAATCGAGATCGTGATAAACGGGTTAGGATCAAAACGCACTGGCCATGCACCATCATGTAGCCCCGCCACCCAGAGATAATCAAACTCTATACCTTGAGCTTCTAATGGCCCCAGAATCTGAATAGCTGGATTGTCTACCTGGGGTTGAAAGATTCTCTGACTGGTCATTTGATTCAAAAGATTAACTGCATCGGTTGCAGTCATTTCACTCATGACCCAATCTAATGCGGCAAATTCAACGAGTAATTCTCTCCAGGCTCTAATTAATTGAAATGCTTCATGAAATACTGCATCATCTTTAAGCCAGCCCATCATTTCGAGAAGCTGATCAAATCGCGCCGACCACTGCCCAGGCTTTACTTTGTTATGGTTTAGCGCCACCCAATTTTGGATAAACTGCAACCGTTGCATAAAAATTGGACAAGCTTTATGATGATCAAATCGCGTACAGAGATCAATTAGCGTATCAATGGTAAATACGAGCTCAGCAGCTTCTCGTAGCTTAATGTCTAAAAGAGCCCGCGCGCCTGATTCTTGGGCCCATCCTCCAATAAACGGGGAACGGAGTAATTGGCTAACCGTTTCAAAACGTAGCGTTGAACCAAAAATATTAAATAAGCTCAGCGCAGCGCTAATTGGTGGAAACAGGTTAAGCGTTTTTCCCAAGGAAAAATTATAAGGAGGCGTTTGATTGGGGTTTCCAGGATGAAAGATTTCTGGCATCAAATTTTCATCCAGCGCATGTTGAATAGCATCACGCTGATTATGCAATTCGGGTACAACTATACCGATTCGCGCTGCTGGATTATCTTCTTTTTTCTTACGTACCCAACGCGCCATCAATACGCTTTCTTCATGCACATCTTTGCAGGCAAGTCGGGAAACTTGGCTCGCTTTGGTTTGGTGATCTACCCATTCAATCTGACAACCTAAATTATCTAAGATTGTCAAAAGCTGAAGCTGCTGCGGATTTAATTCATCGAAGCCCGTCAATATAAGATGCCGAGATGGTTTCAGTTTCTGTGATTTAAAAAATTGTTGAAGCTTGCTAGTTATACTGGCAACCGAAACAAAATTCCTTTCATTACAAATAGATTGGAAACGCAACATCCACTTCCAGAATAGTAAGCTATCTTGGTTATAGTTAAACAATGATTCATTTCGAGGGATACACCATGACCATACCAATTGCCATGCATTTTGAACAAGCTGAATGGTGCTATAAGTCGGTTTAACAGAAAAATCCGCCTCGAGAACTTCTTGCCAAATGATATGTTCTTGCCAAGGAGAAAGAAGCTGCTCATATTCACGCATTAGTCCTGTAATAAGAGATTCTTCCCACAAAGCTAATAACCAACTACTCCAAGGCATGATGAATGGTGATTTCCAGATATTGAGCTGCTGCGATATAAAAACTTGTTCATTCAGTCCACGCAACACACTCGTCAAGCGTTGATTACCTGTCAGAATGATTGTGTTCTGATTCGAATCTTTTAGTAGTTCATTGATATTAACTTGTTTTGAATTGAACCAGTCCTGTTTCATGGTCAGTCTGAATAGATCGTGATTGATCAATAGTAAAATGCTTACTCGATTTAGGGCAAATGAGATTTTTTCATGTCACTAGCTGACTGTTGAAAGTGAAATAGGTAGAATTACGGGCTATGCTTATTTTTTGTAATACAAATCGGGAGAAGGAATGAATAATAATTTTATTAAAACAATGCTTTTTATTTTCATAGTTTCTTGGTCTACTTTAGCAATTTCAGAACAAACTGAGCCAGCTGCCCAAGCAGTAGAAGAAAGCCAAGAAAAAGCTGATGAGTCAGCGATTTTTGGTCAAGGATGGAAATTGATCCGTTCTCCTGAAATGGGAAATTCTGGTAAATTTGTCCATATGGTTTTAATCGATCTCGATAAAGAAATGGACAAAACGGTTTACAGCGCTGCGATTAACCGCTTATGTGGAAAAGCAACTGATTTTTGCCGAATTCGATTCTGGACACAAGAGCGCTTTATTCCTGAGAAAGTCACCCCGACTCCTGAACAACTTAAAGCCCAGAAGGCAGACTATCTCTTTAACCCAACTGCAAGCGTTAAGAAAACGACTTGGTCGTGCAAAGTGGACCACGATAAAAGTCATTGTGTAAATTATTGATCGAGATACCCTCTTTCTCTCCTATCTAGCTTTAGCTGAGGAAGAGGGAGTAAGTTTTCTTAGATTATATTCTTAAAGATAAGATCTAAATGCAGCTCAACAAAATCAAACTGCTATCACTTACATCTGGCCACTTTTGATAAAGTGATGATTGGATAAACCATTTTGGTCATAAGAATTCAACCATTCATTACCGAGCCGGTTAACAATCAGCTCCGATAAGGTCAATCCCTCGCTTTTTGCAAGCTCCGAAAGGATTTCCCAAGCATTATGCGTTAGGCTAACGGTCTTAAGCTGAGGCCTATATTTTTGCTTCTCTATTTGATCTCTCGCAATACTGATGGCATTCTTAAGTTGAGCCCACTGCGTCTCATGTAACCACTTTGCACACCATGCATTTAAATCATTCGGGTTGGCTTTGGCATCTTGATACTCACGTTCGGCTATGATACCTTGTGACGCATCTTCACCTAGCCAGTATAAACCTGAAGAAATCTGCTTATCGAGAAACCCAACTGCAGCACTCTGGTCTTGCTGTCTAATTACATATTTTTGTTTATTCATTTTTATTATCTCTCATTAGTTTCATAAAACTACTAAGATCTTTTATGAGTAGATAATACAAGCCAATTCATTATTCAGGCAAGTACTTATTCAAATTTGTTGTTTAACGCAGTTGTACACAATACTCAAATTCTTACAGCCTACAATTTATTATTTATGCAAATCATCACATCCCGTGAGCATACTTTATTCAAACTGCTCATAAAGCTACTACACTCGACTCAACAACGGAAGCGCGAAAAATTGACTGTTTTAGATGGAATGCATCTTGTTCAAGTTTATTATCAAATCTATGGTTCACCATTCAAGCTCATTATTAGTGAATCTGCTTGTCAGAAGCTCGAAATAAAATCTTTCCTGGAGCACTTTAATCAATCATCCGAGACTAATCGACCGATCATTTTAAGTGATGCCTTATTTAAACAAATATCTCCTGTTGTTTCTCCCTCAGGAATTGTGGCACTTATTACTGTACCAGCAACTAACTATGCCCACTCCACGAAATTTTGTGTATTACTTGATGCAATACAAGATCCAGGGAATTTAGGGTCAATATTGCGTTCTGCAGCAGGGGCTGATGTAAAGGCTGTTTATTTATCAAAAAACTGTGCAGATGCTTGGTCACCTAAAACATTGCGTGCAGCTATGGGAGCTCACTTTTTCTTAGTCATTCACGAGAATGCTGATTTAGTCCAGATAGCACGGAATTTCCATGGAAAAGTATTCGCCACTTCATCAGGTTCCGAATATAGCTTATTTCAAACAAAACTTAACGAGCCAATTGCCTTTGTATTTGGTAACGAGGGATATGGTATTTCAAAAGAATTGATGAATTGTGTCAGTGAATCACTTGCTATCCCGATGAACAGGGATTGTGAATCTTTGAATGTTGCCGCCGCCGCAGCAATATGTTTTTTTGAAAAAAACCGTCAGCAGCTAAATAAAACCTTAACTATTTGAAAGGACTTATCACTCATACTCAATAGACTGAATATGAGTGATAAAAAAACTGCGGCTTATTAGGTTGCAGTCATAATATAAACAAGCGCACCAATTGCAATCAACCCAATTGTCGAAATAGCTACTACTTTAAACGTACTAGCTTCTGTAGCTCTATTATTTTCCATAACTTTTTCTCCTTATGAAAATCTATTCTTTAGTTTTATAAACCCATAACCACAACAGGGCTAGTTGTGATTCTACGCATATTTTCTGATAATGGCAACATCCTACTGCTGAGAAATTAATATTCAATTCATGAAACCAGTTTCTAATGCATAGGCCCAATCCATAAAGTGATATGACTCTGCTAGTTTTACCATAGCTTGATGATTGTAAGGAACAGTTACTAAAGAAGATACCCATTGATTTCCTGTTCTTTCTAGTAGCGCATAATGAGCATCAGGGGTTCCTGTTTCAATCGTATGAAAAAATGGTGTTCCATCACTATAAGCAGGTAATCCAACACTCCCTGGATTAACAATCAGTAAATCATCCAGAACTTTCACTGAACGCGGTTGATGCGTATGACCACATAAAATTAATTTAGCTTCCTTATCCTTTCCAAGTCGATCTTTAATTTCATTTATAGTTGCTAAACGTGCTCCATAAGGCATGACTGTTTCTAGCAGATAGCTGTTACTACTCTCTGGTGTGCCGTGGCAAAGTAAAATATCCTGATTCAGGTATAGCGTATTAGGTAAGCTTTTTAACCAGTCTAATTCTTTAGTCGAAAGCTGAGAATAGGCTAATTTATCTACATCACTACATTGATCAGATTCGTGCGCTAAAATTTGATAATCATGATTTCCCGCAAGATGTATCCAATCCTGCGCCATTAAAAACTGGGCTGTCTCCAGCGGTAATAAGGGGCCAGATAAACTATCACCTAGATTAATGACCTTATCAATACCTATTCTTTTGAAGTGTGAAACAACTGCTTCTAATGCCGGTAAATTGCCGTGTATATCCGAAACAACTGCAATTCTCATTGGATAACAACTACATTGACAGTAAATTAATTTCTGCTGGAATCACGAGGAGATAGAGATACAATCGAATTACCCTGTCTCACTCAAAACAGGGTAATTATTTTATCGATTGATTAATATATTAATTAGGCTGCTGAATACCTGCGAGTAACCAAGGTGCGTTCTTCTCTCTAAGATTCTTCTGTACATGCCAGGTTTCATCAAAAGGCTCAGGTAGTGCATCAGGTGACTCTCTTAGCTGCCCATTAAAGCGAACACTTGCAATAGCCATTTCATTAGTCGTCGTAACATCTAACAAATCAGCATTAATAAAAACTACTTCTGTTTTTTGTGGCTGATCACTACTTTCTTGTATTTGCTTATTCAATGCTTCAAATAATTCTGGTGTCGTGTATTCACGAATGGCTTCTACATCACCCGCATCATTTGCTGCCTGTAAATTAATAAATGATAGCTTCGCATTTTTTAAGAAAGGCTCTACCTGAAAATCTGGTGGTATCGAATTAGTTGTAGCATTACCATCATAAGCCGTATGAGTAGCACTTGACGAGGTTGCTGATGAGCCTCCAGAAAATACTTCATTGGTTTGTGCCGCACCCGCTGCTGAATACTGCATAGGACGCGATAGCTGCTCAGATTTTGGTTTACGTAGCATGCGTACAATAAAGAATATAACTGCCATTAATACAACCAGCATGAGAATATCAGCCATATTAATGCCATCAAATGCACCACCCATAAATAATGCGGCGAGTAACCCACCAGCCGCTAAACCTGCCAATGCGCCACCCCACTTACTTCCACCAGCCGCTGGATTAGAAGCAGGTGCTGCTGATTGTGACTGAGCAGGTTTAGGTGTTGCTTGCTGATTAATTGAATCACGCTGCTTTCCAATACTTTTACTACCACCTAAGCGCTTCGCTTCAACATCAACTGGCAATAAAGTAAAAGTAAGCACCGCTAATGTAAATAAAGTAAGTATTTTCTTCATTTTTTTCTCCATAAACACTGTTGAACTGGAAAGTATAACATCATCGATTTATTCTTGTTTCTTATTGGAATTTTTTGGGAATACTAGTAGCAATTAGAATTGTAATATTGGTTATTTCTAGCCAATTTATGAAATACTCTTTTAACAATAGAGAATTCATTCAAGCAGGCTGTTAATCGAATAAAATAACTCAATAAGAAACTGAACTCTAATAACAAAAAAACAAAGGAATTGATTTTATTTATGGCAACTACTTTAATCACTGGAAGTAACCGTGGTATAGGGTTTGAATTTGCACGGCAATATGCGCAGAGCGGATGGAATGTCATCGCGTGTTGCCGTCAACCCGAAAATGCTTCTAATCTTAGGCAACTTGCCAATAGCTTTCCTAATCTCATAGCGATACATCCGCTGGATGTTGCTGATCATAATCAAATTAAAAATTTATCTAACAATTTAAAAAATACTTCTATTGATCTACTCATCAATAATGCAGGTATCTATCCACCATCCGATGATGGCGGTTTTGGTAAGATTGATTACGAAGCATGGCACAAAGCATTTCAAATCAATACTATGGCACCATTAAGAATGGCAGAAGCATTTCTTGCACAAATAAGTAATAGTCAATTAAAAATTATAGCGATTATCACGAGTAAAATGGGCAGTATTGATGATAATAAAAGAGGAGGAAGTTATATTTACCGATCAAGCAAAGCAGCTGTCAATATGGTTGGTAAAAGTCTTTCAGTTGACTTAAAACTACAGGGAATTACTACCGTGATTCTGCATCCTGGTGGGTTAAAACTGACATAGGTGGACCAGATGCATTAATTAACCCTGAACAAAGTGTACTCGGTATGCAGCGTATATTATCGAATCTAAAATTATCCGACTCTGGAAAATTTTTTGCCTATGATGGGAAAATTATTCCTTGGTAAAGACTTGAGGAAACACTTATAGACTCAACAATTCTGTACAAGGCACAACCGGTTAAAGTTAGTTTGGAATACTTTTCAAAATTGCGTACATAATTTACTGTGATGCCCTTGCTAATATCGCAGCATCAGTAAATAACTCGGGGTAATTACTCTCACACATTAAACGTTGTTGAATAATACGATTTTGATTCAATAGGAAACTATTTTGATCAAGCAATCTTATCCCAAATGATGTCTGTGAATAATTCATACTCATAACTTTTGAGAGAATCGTTTCATTGCTTCTCAGAACTTCTTCTAGAATAATATCCCCGAGTTCTTTCTTGAAATGACCTGCTTCCCAGTACCATTGAGTAGTAGATAAGAGATCACCCATTGGCGGAATTCGCTCACAGTGATAGAGACTATAACCACTGTAATCGTATAATTCTATCTGCGTTGAGTATTGATTCATATTAATAAGATCATTGACTACTAAAGACTTCCATTGATTAAACAATGGCCATAAATTTGTCACTTCAAAAAGTGCTAGTATCTGGGCATGATAGGGGTAAATCACAAGAATAATTTTGCTATTATTCTCCTCTACTAGGTTAAATATAGCCTGTAAGTAATTCAAACTCATTGGTGACACTGAGCCTTGCGCTTTTTTAAGATAAGTTCTAACATTTTCTTGTGCTCTTTGTTGAAAATAATTTGTAATACCCTTCAGCTCGTACAATTGGTTTATATTCATTAAGTGGATTAAACCCATGAAAAGTAATGATTGCAGCTTCTTCATTGTTTTGAATAGCAAGTGTACGAAAGGCATCCTTAACGGAAGCTAGAGAAAACATGCTATCAAAACGCCAGAACCAACTTTCAATTTTTCTTTGTTGATCGATTAAATACTGAGAAGGATCAATTGATGCATTGACTTCCTGCTGAGACGGTAAATCAATAAAATCTAAAAAATCAAGACCAAGAAAAATCAATCCCGGATTAATGCCATTTTTTGTCAAATAAAGAAGCTGTTGATATACAGTTTCAATTCCTATCCCCGGTATACTTAAATTATAGGCTGATAGCCCTTTTTGATTAAACACTGGTGCATCAGGATCAAATCCGATCTCAGCGCGAGAATTGCCTAAAATAAGTACATCAGGCTTCAGCCGCTTTACTTGGGATAATTTAATCTCGTTCTGATAGCGCTCTAATGTGGGTTTAATAATATTAAATCCACGATATTGAACAATGCCATACTGGCGGTAAGGATCAACAATAAGTACAAAAATTACTACCGCTAGGCTACCAGCAATCGTAATCACTAATAGCCAGCAAAGATATCGCTGCGAATTCTGTAATTCTTCCATACTCTGAATTAAAACTGAAAATACAAAAAATCATTCGGACGATTTAATGACAATAGGCTTATCACGGTAATCACCCCGATCCATACTGACCACCAGCGTGATGGTTGCCAAACTAAATAACCTAGCAAATTTCGAGTTGGACTTTTAATTTTCGAGTTTTGAAAATCTAGAGCAGGTTTAAAATTTTGCATAATTTCTTGTGTGTTAGGGAAAAAGAAAGCAATAAGTGCAGCTAAAGCAATCCAAGACCAAGTCTCAATAAAAATTTTCCCCCCTCCTAGATAAAATGTTATGCCTAATTCTTGAATGAATGGAGCTAATATTGTAAGTCGACTACCAATTGCATCAGGTAGTTCTATACCAAAAACTCCAAACATCCCATAAATAATTTCTAATGCATCTTCTAGCTCTGCTGAACGAAAAAAAACCCAGGCAATGCAAACTGACATAAATGTTAGACCAATAGCAACGATCTGCCATAACATTGCTGTTACTGGAAATTGTATTTTCTGTGAAAATTTGACCCATCCATGGTGAATAATTAGATAAGCTCCATGAAGTCCACCCCATATAACAAAACTCCACCCAGCTCCATGCCATAAACCACCTAATAACATGACAGTCATTAAATTTCGATACTGCTTAAATAACCCTACCCTGTTACCACCGAGTGGAATATATAGATAATCTCTAAGAAAACTCGATAGAGTCATATGCCATCTTCGCCAAAATTCGCTAATATTTCTTGATTTATAGGGTGAATTAAAATTTAGCGGAAGATTCACTCCAAATAATCGTGACAAACCAATTGCCATATCTGAATAAGCTGAAAAATCAAAATAGAGTTGGAACGTATAGGCTAATACACCTCCCCACGCTATTAATAATGATGGAGAAGCGTTCGCTTCGTTAAATAAATTATTTGCGTAGGGAGCAAGATTATCTGCAATCAAAACTTTCTTTGCCAGACCAATGCAAAATATTGTTATTCCTACTGCAAAATTAGATTGAGAAAAACGATATATTCTCGAATCAGCAAATTGAGGCATCATTTCTTTGTGATGCAATACCGGTCCAGCAATAAGATGGGGAAAATAAGTAACAAATAGTAAATAATGAATGAAGCGATATTCTTTAACTTTTCCCTCATATGTATCCACGAGGAATGCAATTTGAGTAAATGTATAAAAAGAAATACCAATAGGCAAGATAATGCTCAAAGTTTCAATATTTGCACTACTAATGTAGTTAACTGTAGAAATAAAAAAATCTGCGTACTTAAAATACCCGAGTAATACTAGATTTGAGATAATCGCAAAAATAAGCCAAAGCTTCCGGAATGGTTTATCTGAGATTGCAATCTTGAGTCCCATCCAAAAATTAAAGCAGATTGAACTCAGAAGAAGTGGGATGTAGTGATAATCCCAGTACCCATAAAAAACTATCGAAGCAAATGCTAACCACCCGGCTGATAAAGTATAACTATAGCGACTTAGCCAAAAGAAACCCGCAACGGTAATGGGCAAATAAAAAGAATATAAAGGTAAAAGAATTAAATAGCATTAAGAATAATTGGCCTTATTTTTCTACAAACATCATTCCATTCTTCATTTTTCCCCAATCAACTGTTTTTTAAAGAAACCTATCTTATTCCAAGCTAATTTAGAAAGAATTAATAACCATCATACTGCTTCTAGCAATATTTCAATTATTAAAAAATGAACAAAATTGGTGCTTTATAAAATCAATTTACTGTTGAAATAGAGCCTCTTGGATGATGGTGTGCATGTAATTGTTTCAATCGCTCACGAGCGATATGGGTATATATCTGAGTCGTCGAAATATCTGCATGACCAAGTAGCAATTGAACAACCCTTAGATCAGCACCGTGATTTAAGAGATGAGTTGCAAAAGCATGTCGCAGTTGGTGTGGAGAAAGTGATTTAGTAATCCCTGCTTGTTGAGCATAGCGCTTGATTAAATACCAAAACGCTTGACGAGTCATCGCATCACCTCGATTTGTAATAAAAACTTTATCAGTTATCCTATTTTTTCCTATCAATAAGTTGCTGCGAACCTCAGTTATATATCGATTAATCCAATAAAGCGCTTCTTCACCGAATGGAATCAATCGTTCTTTATTACCCTTACCCAGTACCTTTACGACCCCCATGTCGACTCTGATCTGCATTAATTGAAGCGATACCAGCTCTGAAACACGCAAACCTGTAGCATAGAGCAGTTCTAGCATTGCTCGATCACGAATTCCCTGTAATTTTAAAATTTCAGGTGCGCTCAGAAGTGCATCTACTTCAGATTCAGATAAGCTTACTGGCAGTAACCGTGGTAGTTTTGGTCGATCGATATTTAGGCTAGGATCGATAGTAATTTTTTGCTGACGTAATAAAAACTGATAAAACCGTTTAATTGTGGATAATTCTCGACTAGCAGAACTCGCTTTGATTAAGATTGCGACACGATCAGCTAAAAATGCAAGTAGGTCTGAATGATCAAGCCCTGCTATCGATGATAACGGTTCATTTTTATTTTTCAGCCTCCATAACGATAGCTGTTTTAAATCACTTCGGTAACTTGAAAGGGTATTTCTCGACAAGCCATCTTCTAACCATATCGAATCGATAAATTCATCAATGAACTTAATATCCCTATCACTTGGATTCATAAGCTTTCATGTTTAAGTAACCAACGCTTTATATCGAGCGGCATGCCATCACTGGCATGCATAAAGCCACCAAGGCTACCATTTTTCGCAATAACCCGATGACAGGGAATCACAATAGGCAAGCGATTGGCACCGCATGCTTGACCGACAGCTCGCGGAGCCGAGTGAATCTGGCTTGCAATTTCTGCGTAGCTTATCGTTTTTCCAGGTGGGATCTCGAGAATACTCGACCAAACGCGTTGTTGATGGTGAGTACCGCTAATATGCAGCAATAAATCAAACGTAAATTTGGGATCTTTAAGGTATGCCTTTAATTGTGAACATACCTCTTTAGCCAACGCGTTCCGGGGAATTTGCTCAGATGTATCTCGAGGTAAGTAATCAATACCTGTTAACCAATCTTCTTCTGTTCGAATGCCCAGTACCGCGAAAGGTGTGAGCAATCTAGCCTGATAATCTTTAGTATCCTTAATTTTCAAACTAGATTTGACACTTCCCAATGCTATTCCTCACTACAAGAAAATTAACTTGCTGATTGATTATGAAGCATTATTCTAATTTACTTTCCAAGCTAAATATTCTGCAAAAGTAAATCATTCAATCGTTTTACAAAAGCTGCTGGATCCTCCAATTGCCCTCCTTCAGCAAGCAAAGCTTGATCAAAGAGAATATTGCTCCAATCAGAAAATTTCTCTTCCTCATATTTTAAGCGCTGAACCATTGGATGATGCGGATTGATTTCTAAAATCGGTTTGGTAATAGGGATTTTTTGGCCTGCAGATTTGAGTAATCTCTCAAGATTACCGCTCATATCATATGTATCTGCCACTAAGCAAGCCGGCGATTCTGTCAGGCGATAAGTGATACGTACGTCTTTAATTCGTTCACCCAATACTTCTTTCATTTTAGAAATTAAATCTTTGTGTGCTTCAGCCTCTTTCTCTTGTTCTTGCTTTTCAACCTCGTCTTCAAGTTTACCGAGATCAAGATTTCCTTTTGCAATAGACTGTAAAGTCTTACCAGCATATTCAGTTAAATTTGAGATCAACCATTCATCGATCCGATCGGATAGCAGTAAAACCTCTATTCCTTTCTTACGGAAAATTTCTAAATGAGGGCTGCTTCTTGCAGCCTTTAGACTGTCTGCAGTTACAAAATATATTTTTTCTTGACCTTCTTTCATGCGAGCAATGTAGTCATCTAATGAAACGGTTTGCTCATCATTATTACTACTCGTAGTCACAAATCGAATTAATTTTGCAATACGCTCTCGATTTGTGTAATCCTCCCCTACCCCTTCTTTTAAGACTTGACCAAACTCTTTCCAGAATGTCTTAAATTTAGTTTGGTCTTCTTCTTTACTACTACCAGCTAGATCTTCTATTAAACCGAGTATTTTTTTGACAGATCCAGCCCGGATGTTATCGATATCTTTGGATTCTTGCAGAATCTCTCGAGAAACATTTAATGGCAAATCATTGGAATCGATAATGCCACGCACGAATCTAAGATAATTGGGAAGTAATTTTTCCGCATCATCCATGATAAATACACGCTTCACATATAACTTAATCCCGTGACGATGCTCGCGATCATATAAATCAAAAGGTGCACGTGCAGGGATATATAATAACTGCGTGTATTCTTGCTTGCCTTCAACTTTCGCATGTACATATGCAAGCGGTGCTTCGTAATCATGTGCTACATGCTTATAAAATTCTTCATATTGTTCTTGCGTAATTTCATTTTTAGATCGAGCCCATAGTGCACTCGCTTGATTAATGGTTTCATCTTCATCGGTAATTTTGTACTCATTACTTTCTTGAACCCATTCTTCTTTCTTCATCACCACAGGTAGGGTGATATGGTCTGAATAACGTCGAATAATTGATTTCAAGTGAAAACCACTTAAGAAATCATCTTCACCTTCTCTCAAATGTAAAATAATTTCTGTACCTCGATCCTTCTTCTCAACCGTTTCTAATTCATAATCTCCTTCCCCTTGTGATTCCCAACGAACACCATGCTCAGCGGTTAATCCTGCTCTTCTTGTTATTAAGGTTACTTTATCTGCCACAATAAAAGCAGAATAAAAACCGACCCCAAACTGACCAATCAAGTGCGCGTCTTTGGCTTGATCACCCGTCAACGCATTGAAAAATTCTCTAGTCCCTGATTTTGCAATTGTTCCAATGTGATCGATGACTTCTTGTCGCGACATACCGATCCCGTTATCACTGATAGTCACGGTTCTAGCATCTTTATCGTAGCTCACTCGAATTTTAAAATCGGAGTCCGATTCATATAAGGCCGAATCAGTTAGCCCTTCAAAGCGTAGTTTATCTACCGCATCAGATGCATTTGAAATCAATTCTCTTAAGAAAATTTCTTTGTTGCTATATAAAGAATGAATCATTAACTTAAGTAATTGCTTGGCTTCAGCCTGAAAATTCATTCTTTCTTTCTGTTGTGTTGATGCTTGCATGTATTTTCTCCTTAAAAACGCGGTAAGATTGTATGGTTAAAATATCAAAATTCAAGTACTGAATCGGTAACATCAAGAAACTAGCATTTTATTATTCTTTTTCTTAGTTAATTTTGCCTAAACTAAATAATATTTCATGATGCATAAAATTTTTTTTATTATATTACCCCTGCTTATTAGCAGTTTTACCTATGCTGAAACTTCAAACTCGCAACAATCAACGAATTTACCTTTAGAAAAAATAAAATTACCGCCCGGCTTCTCAATCCAACTATGGGCAACCATACCGGATGCAAAATCACTCGCTATCGGTAAACAAGGAACCGTATTCGCAAGCTCTAAGGCAACCGGAAGCATTTATGCTATCTCACAATCAGATGATAAAGAAAAACAAATCAGCATCATAGCAAATGGCCTTAAATCCCCAAGTGGAATAACCTATTATGAAGGTGCGCTCTATGTAACTGCTCTCAATCGAGTTTTTCGATTTGATCAGATTGAAGGTAACCTTGATCGTATTAATGAGCCAGTCATTATCTATGAAAATCTCCCTAAGGAAGATTTTCATAGCACAAGATATATGGCTATTGGCCCAGATAATTTATTGTATATCTCAGTTGGTTCTCCCTGCGATGCTTGCGAGGCCGATCCAATGCGCTATGCACTGATTGCCCGTCTCAGTCCTAGTGGGAACAATTTTGAAGTCTATGCACAAGGGGTTCGCAATTCATTAGGCTTTGACTGGCATCCCGAAACAAATGAATTATGGTTTTCTGATATTGGCAGAGATTGGATGGGAGAAGACCTCCCACCCGATGAGCTTAACCATGCCGCATCCCCAAGTTTACATTTTGGCTTTCCTTATTGTCATGCAAGTAATATCCTCGATCCTAAATTTGGTGCAAAACGCGGCTGCAACAAAACCCAATTACCAATTACTGTATTAGAACCTCATGTAAGTCCCCATGGTATTAAGTTCTATTCTGGGCATATGTTTCCCCCTGAATACCATAATCAACTAATTATCGCTGAACATGGATCATGGAATCGTAGAGCGCCTGTTGGATATCGCCTACAACACTTTCAGTTAAAAAATAATCAGGTAGTAAAAAAAGAAATATTTGCTGAAGGTTGGTTGAATGACCAAAAAGCCTGGGGAAGACCGACTGATTTACTAATAATGCCAGATGGTGCATTATTAGTGTCTGACGATCTAGCCGGTGTTATATACCGAATCAGTTATCAGGATAACAATTAAAACTTAGAGAATTACATTGATGTTTGAATAGCCTGAAGACTAAGACCCATAAGGGCTTGAGGAAAAATACCCGTAATTAAAACTGCCAATCCGTTTATACTGATCAGTATTTTCGCGTCAAATGAAGGCAATACGGGTGCATTGTGCTCAGGCGCTTCAAAATACATCAGTTTAATAATACGTAAGTAATAGAATGCGCCAATCAATGACAACACAACTGCCGTTATGGCTAACCAAATAAACCCAGTGTTTACAATCGCTTGTAACACAGATAACTTTGCGTAGAAGCCGATCATAGGTGGAATACCAGCCATCGATAGCATTAAAAACATCATGATTAATGCCAACCACGGATTTCTCTGATTAAGGCCTTTATAATCACTGAGATTCTCAGCCTCAAAACCCTCTCGAGATAAGATCATAATAATTCCAAATGCACCCACTGTCATGAGTACATACGCGATTACATAGAACATAGCTGAACTATAACCATTATGGTCTACTGCAATGAAACCGAGTAAAACGAATCCCATATGGGAGATCGTAGAATAAGCAAGCATACGCTTAATATTGGTTTGCATAATTGCAACGATGTTACCAATCGCCATTGAAGCAACAGCCAGTATGATCAGCATCCCTTGCCAGTCCGCTGCTAAAGCACCAAGACCATCAACCAATAATCGAATAGTAAATCCAAATGCAGCTAATTTCGGTGCAGAGCCAATAAAAAGTGTTACTGCAGTAGGAGATCCTTGATAAACATCGGGTGCCCACATATGAAATGGAGCAGCGCTCAATTTAAAAGCGAGGCCTGCCACAATAAAGACTAAGCCAATTATTAGCACTTGATGATCGATCGTTTTTGTTTGAATTGCTTCAGCGATTTTGCTTGTATGCAGTTCACCAGTAGCGCCATATATCATTGACATTCCATACAATAGGAAGCCAGATGCCAGCGCGCCTAATACAAAAAACTTCATGGCTGCTTCAGTTGCTAGTGCGGAGTCACGTTGAAGAGCAACCATTGCATATAAAGAAAGTGATAATAACTCAAGCCCTAGATAAAAAACTATAAAGTGACTTGCAGAAATCATAACCATCATTCCTAAGGTAGCGAATAAAGAAAGGCTAAAGAACTCTCCCTTAAACATACCTCTTACACGAATATAGTTACGAGAATAAATCAGGACCAAAGCTACTGTCAGATATACCATGAGTTTCAGACTATCTGACATTAGATCATCAACAAACATACCTGAAAAGGTATATTGAACTTCGCTGGATAAGGTAACGAAAGTTATCACTGCACAGCCAGCTAGGCTAATCAGTGAAAGGATAAATGTAAAATATCTTTGATCGTTATCCAAGAAAAGATCCACTAACATAATGATACAAATCATTATGAGCAGAAAGATTTCTGGGTATGCAGGTGAAAAATCAGGTGACAGAAACGCCATCTATTATCCTTTTTGATCTAAATTCTTGTTTTATCTTATATAGTAGCAAGGTTATAACTTACTGTTCATTACGTGTTCCAGTAAATTATCAACTGTTACGTGCATCACTTCTGTTAGCGGGAATGGATATAATCCAAACCATAACACTGCTATGGCCAATAGGGTTAACAGGAAACTCTCTCGTAACGTAATATCCTGAAGTTGTTCCACATTTTTATTCGATACTTCCCCCAAAATTACCCTTTTATACATCCACAATGTATACGCTGCACCCAAAATAAGTGTTATTGCAGCAAAAAATGCATACCAGAAATTAATTTTAACAGCGCCCATAATTACCATGAATTCCCCCACGAAGCCACTGGTTCCCGGTAATCCTGCATTAGCCATTGCAAACAACATGAAGAACGCAGCAAAAATTGGCATCCGATTAACGACACCACCATAGTCAGCAATTTGCCGTGAATGTAATCTGTCATATAAAACGCCAACACACAAAAACATCGCACCCGAAATAAAGCCATGAGAAATCATTTGTACCATTGCACCTTCTATTCCATACCCATTGAATAAGAATAATCCCAAAGTGACAAAGCCCATATGCGATACAGATGAATAGGCAATCAACTTTTTCATGTCTTGCTGTATTAGCGCAACAAGGCCGATATAGACTACTGCAATCAGCGACAAGATAATCATCCATTCAGCTAAATAATGACTTGCATCAGGTGCAATCGGTAATGAAAATCTTAAAAATCCGTATCCACCTAATTTCAACAAAATTGCTGCAAGTACAACAGAACCACCTGTTGGAGCCTCAACATGTGCATCCGGTAACCATGTATGTACTGGCCACATTGGCACCTTCACGGCAAACGCCAACAAGAATGCTAGGAATATAAGAATTTGCGGCGTCATCGTTAGAGGTAGTTGGTGGTAGCTTAATATTGAGAAGCTGCCTTCTGATTCATGATATAAATAAAGTAAAGCAATCAGCATCAACAATGAGCCTAGAAGCGTATACAGAAAGAATTTAATTGCAGCATATACACGGTTTGGACCGCCCCAAACACCAGTAATAATAAACATTGGAATCAAGGATGCTTCCCAGAAAGTATAAAATAGTACTGCATCCAATGACGCGAATACGCCATTAACAATCCCTGACATAATTAAAAATGCACCAAAATATTGTGAAGTACGATTTCGTATCACTTCCCAACCGGCAACTACAACTAAAGGTGTAATTAAGCAATTAAGCAGTATCAATGGCATGGAGATTCCATCAATACCAAGATGATAATAAACATTAAAACGTTCAAACCAAATATGTTGTTCTACAAATTGCATGCTACTTAAGGTGGAATCAAATCCCGTATATAAAGGTAGCGCAACAATAAAACTTAAAGTTGAACCTAAAAGAGAAATCCAACGTACTAATACCAACCTATGATCATTCCCAATGATTAATACAAAGAGACCAAAGATTACAGGTAACCAGATAACTATACTTAGAATTGGAAATCCAAACAGCATGACAAATCCATTTGATTAAAATTAGCGTTTATTATTTTCTCTTTAACGCGGAAATGATATGTAAAATTGAGAAAAGATGAATGAAATCAACATTATGAATGATACAACCATAAGCTCATCAATATAAAAACTCCTACAATCATCGTAAATGCGTAATGATAAATATAACCTGATTGAAAAAAGCGGACCCAGGAAGCAATCCATCCAACTAATTTAGCTGAGCCATTTACAATCAGGCCATCAATAATCTTCACATCCCCTATTTTCCATAACATGGTTCCTAGCGCCCGTGTTCCATTTGCAAATACTAAAGAATAAAGCTCATCAATATAGTATTTCCGATCAAGCAAATTATAAATTGGCCCTGATAGCGACTTAATCTTAAGTGGTATTTCTGTTTTATACGCATAGAGATACCAAGCTGTAAAAATTCCACCAAGTGAAAGCCAGAATGGAACGGTTCCAAACGCGTGAAACATCATTCCAAACACACCTGAGAATTCAGCTTCTAATTTAATCATTGTCTCATGCGCAGATAAAAAGTAGATTGAATCCCCAAAGTAATCACCAAAAACTAAAGACCCGATAACCCACCCTGAAGCTACTGTTGGAATCGCTAATACAATTAGTGGAATAGTCACTACCCAAGGGGATTCATGAAGATGCTCGCGTGTATGATGATCCATACGTTCCTTGCCGTGAAAAGTCATAATCATCAACCGAAAAGTATAAAGTGCAGTAACAAATACCGTTGCCAGGACGCAAAAATAAGCAAATCCACCTCCTGGAATTTCAGTAAATTTTGCTGCTTCGATGATGGCATCTTTCGAAAAGAATCCTGAAAAACCAGGAATGCCAGCGCTCGCAAGCGCAGCTATAAACATAGTCCAGTAAGTTATAGGCATATATTTTTTTAATCCACCCATTTTTCTCATATCTTGTTCATGATGCATTGCTATGATCACAGAACCTGCTCCGAGGAACAGGACTGCTTTAAAAAACGCATGCGTCATAAGATGAAAAATTGCGATTGAATACGCCGATGCTCCTAGAGCTACAGTCATATAGCCAAGCTGTGATAGTGTTGAAAATGCTACTACTCGCTTAATATCATTCTGAACCACTGCAACTAGTGCCATAGATAGTGTCGTAATTCCACCAATAACGATAACTGTCGATAAAGCCGTTTCAGATAATTCAAAAAGAGGAGACATTCTCGCAACCATAAAAATCCCTGCAGTCACCATAGTCGCAGCATGTATCAATGCAGATATTGGAGTAGGACCCTCCATCGAATCAGGTAACCACACGTGTAGTGGAAACTGCGCAGATTTTCCCATTGCACCAACAAATAATAACAAGCAAATTACCGTTAATAACATCCAAGACTGTCCTGGAATAATTTCGATTGAGTGTTTTGCCATATACTCAGCATGAGCAAAAACGATCTCATAGTCCAGCGTACCGAAATAAGCCAGTACCAAACTAATTCCTAGAAGGAAACCAAAATCACCGACACGATTGACAAGAAATGCTTTTAAATTTGCGTAAATTGCGGTAGGCCTGGTATACCAAAACCCAATCAATAAGTACGATACTAACCCTACTGCTTCCCAACCAAAAAATAACTGAAGAAAATTATTAGACATCACTAACATCAACATTGAAAAGGTGAATAGTGATATATAGCTAAAGAAACGTTGATAACCTGGATCACCCTGCATATAACCAATCGTGTAAATATGCACCATTAACGAAACCAGATTAACTACTACCATCATGGTTACTGAAAGCGGGTCAATCAAAAAACCCACTTCGAATTCTGTCTCACCTAATACTAACCATGTATAAATTGTTCCATTAAAAATATTTCCAGCTTGAATGACATCTTGAAAAATGATTAATGATGCAACTAGCGATACAAAAACCAATAGAATTGTTACTCGATGACTCCAATTGGTTCCAATTAAGCGTCCAAACAATCCCGCTATAATGGCTCCTAATAATGGTGCCAACGGCACTAACAAATACAGTTCTTTCATTGAGCTAATAGATTAAATTTGTAATAATTTTTTTATAAAAGTTACCCTTTGAGTTCACTCAAATCATCCACATTAATCGTTCGAAGATTTCGGAACAATACCACTAAAATTGCGAGACCAATGGCTGCTTCTGCTGCTGCAACCGTCAGAATAAAGAAAACAAAAATTTGACCCGCTGTATCTTGTAAGAAATGGGAAAAAGCAACAAAATTGATATTAACAGCCAGCAACATGAGTTCTATTGACATCAAAATAATAATTACATTTTTTCGATTAAGAAAGATTCCAATCACACCAATAGAAAATAAGATTGCAGCAAGTATGAGGTAATGAGATAAAGAGACCAAAATTTTCACCTATTTTTTTATATACCGGGCAGATACTTTATATCAACCAATGACACTTATTCTTTTGTTTCAGGTGCCATATTAACCATTCTAATACGATCATCCCTTTTAACTTTAACCTGATTAGATGGGTTAGGAGATTTTTTATCGGTACGATGCCTTAAAGTTAATGCAATTGCCGCAACCATTGCTACTAGCAAAACAACTGCCGCTAACTCAAAAGCATAAACATATTCAGTATAAATCAACCGGCCTAGTTCCTTCGTATTACTATAATCTGAAGCCTTTGGTTCAAGTGAGGTCATCTGTTTGAATTGATCTCCCATCATTACTAGGCTTATCTCAACAGCAATAACTCCAGCTATTAAGGTTCCAAAGGGAAACCATTTCCAAAATCCTTCTCGCAACTTTTCTAGATTAATATCTAGCATCATTACTACAAACAGGAATAAAACCATCACTGCGCCAACATAAACCAAGACTAGCGCGATCGCTAGAAACTCAGCTTCCAATAATAACCATATACCCGCAGCAGAGAAAAACGCCAATACTAATAACAATGCAGCATATACCGGATTACGGAATGTAATAACACCAAGCGCTGACAAAATCAGAACGGCTGAGAAGAAATAAAAAATTGTATCTTGTGCGTTCATAATAAAAATAAATTTATCGGTAGCGTGCCTCTACTTCTCGATCTTTTGCAATTTGTTGCTCGTATCGATCTCCAACAGCAAGCAACATTTCTTTTGTATAAGTTAGATCGCCACGAATTTCACCATGATACTCAAGTACACGCGTTTCAACGATTGCATCAACTGGACAAGCCTCTTCACAAAAACCACAAAAAATGCACTTGATCATATCAATGTCGTATCGTGTTGTGCGACGAGTACCATCTTCACGCTGTTCAGATTCAATTGTGATTGCCATAGCAGGGCAGACCGCTTCACAAAGTTTACACGCAATACAGCGCTCTTCGCCATTTGGATAACGACGCAGCGCGTGTAATCCCCTAAATCGGGGAGATTGTGGTGTTTTTTCTTCAGGATAATTAATAGTAATTTTGGGCGCAAATAAATATCGCCCAGTAACCTTCATTCCTTTTAACAGCTCGAATAAAAGAAACGATTTAAAAAAATGCTTGATTCGTTCCATATTATTTATATCTCTCAGTTAAACCATAAATTAAGCGGAAAAGTATCTCGTACTGAAGCTGGTAACTGCATAATCATTCCGACCAAAACTATCCAAATCAAAGTAATTGGGATAAAAATCTTCCAACCTAGTCGCATGATCTGATCATATCGATACCGAGGAAATGTTGCGCGAAACCATAAAAAGAAAAATAATATAAAAGCAATCTTTAGCAATAGCCAAATAATCCCTGGTATATAAGTGAATGGTACGATATTAAATGGCGGTAACCATCCACCCAAAAACATGACACTTGTCAAAGTGGCGACCAATATCATGTTTGCATATTCAGCCAGAAAAAAGACGGTAAAGGCCATACCTGAATAATCCACATGAAATCCAGCTACGATTTCAGATTCACCTTCCGCTACGTCAAAGGGAGCACGATTTGTCTCAGCAACACCTGATATAAAATATACTAGAAACATCGGAAACAACGGTACTAAATACCAATTCAGAAAACTATCACCTTGTTGCCCCATAACTATAGCGCCAAGATTTAAACTACTGGACATCATTAACACACAAACCAATGCAAACCCCATTGCGAGCTCATATGAAACTACTTGGGCAGCTGAACGCATCGATCCTAGGAAAGCATACTTTGAATTAGAAGCCCACCCAGCAATGATGACCCCATATACGCCTAGCGATGTCATGGCTAGAATATAAAGTAAGCCCGCATTGATATCGGCCAAAACTAACTCTGGAGAAAAAGGAACAACAGCCCAAGCTGCCAGCGCAGGAGCAATCGTTATCACTGGAGCAAGAAGAAATAAGAATTTATTAGCTCCAGTTGGAACAATAATTTCTTTCATAATTGCTTTCACCGCATCAGCGATTGGTTGCCCCCAACCTCTCAACCAGGAAATTCCGAAGAAGGTAACTCGGTTAGGCCCGAGCCTAATTTGCATATAAGCAATAATTTTTCTTTCTGCAAATGTTAAATAAGCTACACCCAAAAGCAACGGTATAACAATTGCTAAAATATAGACTAGATTTTCAGCGAACAAAAACAATGTTGATCCCAGTGCGGTACCAAAAAGTTGTTCAAACCATTGTTGTATATATTCCATTAACAGACCTTAATTTGCTCGATTACAATCGCTCAACTGATACTTTTTCAAACATACCACCTAATGTTGCAGTTTGATTAAAAGCACTTGCGATACGAATGCAGTTATCGGGAATCGACTCATTCTGTTCAACCTCCAGTTGACATTCGCCAATTCCTTGTTTTATTTTTATTTTATCGCCGACTTTCAGTCCCAATTTTTCCATTAAGGAAGACGATATGACCGCTCGAGGATAATGAGCATCATGTGTTAACTGTAAAGATGCAGCACGTCTTACGATAGGATCCGACTGATAGATATTTACCTCTCCGATCCGTTCGATACTATTCAAACTAGCTTCATTTAAGTTAACTGTAAATTCATTGACCGCATTGTTTAAATGATCAGTTACATTACCATAATCCGACAAAAGTTCAGTACAAACTTGCTCAGATGTTTCATAGTCAAAACCTTCCAATTCTTGTAAGTTTGCTAATACTCGCAAAACTTTCCAAGCCGGTCTTGCTTCTCCCAGAGAAGAAACAACCCCATTGAAGCTTTGAACACGCCCTTCTGTATTAATAAATGTCCCTGATGTTTCAGTAAAAGGCGCAATAGGCAAAATAACATCAGCATAATCTGTAATGTTACCTTTATAACTACTGAGCGATACAACAAATTCTGCTTCTTTAATCCGCTCAAGGGCTGATTGAGGATCGTATGTATCATACTCTGGCTCTAAATTCATTAGAATATAGGCTTTACATGCCAACGCTGTTTCAGAACTCAGCATTTGAAGTGCATTTAATCCGGATTCTTCTCTATTGCTTGTTAAGCCACCTAAGTTTCTATTAGGAATTGCACCTGCTACGTATGCACCTACACTATTGGCTGATTCTCCTAAAATTCCCAATTTAGCACCGGTAACCTTAGCTATTTCTTGTGCAAGCAGATGAATCTCGCTGTAATCAGGGTGGTGCTGAGATAAATTTCCCAAAAAAATTCCAGTCGGTTGATTGGAAAGCAGATTATTCGCGATCGCTTTTGTTGTATCTGTAACGTTTACTTTTGCAAGCGCTTCTTTAATCTTATCCGTACTCTCAACATAACGATATTCTATTACTGCTTTAAGAATTCGCGCTAATGTTCTTACCAACTCGGAAGGAGCAACAATTGCGCGCTGAGCGACTTTCGTCAGTAAATCATCATCAGCCAAATTAACGATATTTAGCTGTGCTCCATTCTTAACTGCTTGACGTACTCTCAAAGCCAGAAGTGGATGATCTTTCCGCAAAGTGCTGCCAATAATTAATATTGATTTTAAATTCGGAACTTCAGCAATAGGCATACCTAACCATGGAACTCCCTGCTGATAGCTATCAAGACGAAAATCAGATTGCCGTAAACGATGATCGATATTGTTACTTCCTAATGCCCTTACCAATTTTTGTAACAAATAAAGTTCTTCAAGCGTGCTGTGAGGGGAGCCAAGCGCACCAATTGCTTTTCTACCAAATTTATCAATACAGACTTTCAGATTTTGAACAACAAACAGTAAGGCTTCCTGCCAATCACACACTATCCACTGATCATTTTTTTTGATCATTGGTCTAGTTAAACGATCTTCAGAATTCAAGCCCTCATATGAGAATCGATCTTTATCTGATAACCAACATTCATTGATTTCCTCATTTTCCCGAGGTAAAACTCGCATAACACGATTTTGCTTAACTTGAACAACCAAATTGCTGCCTAGGCCACAATGAGGACTGATTGATTTTCTACGAGATAACTCCCATGTTCGAGCTGAATATCTAAATGGCTTACTAACTAATGCTCCAACGGGACAAAGATCAATCACATTCCCCGATAGCTCAGAATCAACCGTCTTCCCAACAAACGATAGAATTTCAGAATGTTCACCACGACCACTCATGCCAAGTTCCATAATCCCGGCAATTTCCTGCCCAAATCGCACACAACGTGTGCAATGTATGCAGCGAGTCATATCGGTCGAGATAAGTGGCCCAAGATTCTTATTCGTAACTACACGTTTCGCCTCTTGATAGCGGGAAGCACTTTCACCATAACCGACAGCCAGATCTTGCAGTTGACATTCACCGCCTTGGTCACAAATCGGGCAATCAAGTGGGTGATTGATTAATAAAAACTCCATAACACCCTTCTGCGCTAACACAGCCTGGTCAGAATGAGTGAATATTTTCATACCTTCTGTTGCTGGAGTAGCGCACGCTGGTAAAGGTTTAGGAGCCTTTTCTATTTGTACCAGGCACATTCTGCAATTGGCTGCTATCGATAATTTCTTATGGTAGCAAAAATGTGGAATATAAATCCCAAGCTGTTTTGCAGCATCCATTACGGTGCTCCCTTTGGGCACCTCCAATTGTTTTCCATTAATTTCGATATTAATCATCGATCAACTAACTCAAAAATTCCTATTATTGAAAGGTAAAATATCTCAATTACTTATCTCACACCATACATTTTTTGTATTCAATGTGATAAGTAAATTCATCACGAAAATGCTTTAACATAGCCCGTACAGGCATTGCTGCGGCATCTCCTAATGCGCAAATCGTTCTTCCTTGTATGTTATCTGCAAGATTATCAAGCAAATCTAAATCTTCTTGCCTGCCTTTACCATGTTCGATTCGGTTAATAATTCGGTACAACCATCCTGTTCCTTCTCTACAAGGCGTACATTGACCACAGGATTCCTCATAGTAAAAATAGGCTAATCTTTCTAGTGCTTTGACCATACAAGTTGTCTCATCCATAATAATCACAGCACCCGAGCCAAGCATAGAACCTGCCTTCGCAATTGAGTCGTAATCCATACTCGTATTCATCATTACCTCTCCAGGTAAGACGGGCATTGATGAACCTCCTGGTATACAACCTTTCAGTTTTCGTCCGCCTCGCATTCCCCCTGCTAATTCCAATAACTCTGCAAAAGGAGTTCCCATTGGTATTTCATAATTTCCGGGTTTGTTGACATGTCCTGACACAGAAAAATTTTAGTTCCACCATTATTTGGTTTACCTAGTTCTAAATATTTTTCACCCCCATTCAGAATAATCCATGGTACAGAGGAAAAAGTTTCTGTGTTATTAATCGTCGTAGGCTTTCCATATAAGCCAAAATTTGCAGGAAAAGGCGGTTTAAACCGTGGCTGCCCTTTTTTTCCTTCTATTGACTCTAGCAATGCGGTTTCTTCGCCACATATGTATGCACCATAACCGTGATGATTATAAAGTTGGAAACTATAATTTGATCCTAAAATGTTATTCCCTAAAAAACCAGCCGAACGCGCTTCTTCAACTGCCTCTTCCATACGTTCATAGACATCCCAAATTTCCCCATGAACATAGTTGTATCCCGTTCTAATTCCCATCGCGTAGCCAGCAATTAACATACCCTCAATTAGAATATGGGGATTAAATCGCATAATATCGCGATCTTTAAAGGTACCGGGTTCACCTTCATCTGAATTACAAACTAAATATTTTTCCCCTTCATACTGACGAGGCATAAAACTCCATTTCAACCCAGTTGGGAAACCAGCACCCCCACGACCCCGTAATGCAGATTTTTTACTTCATCAATAACAGCCTCAGGTGATATTTTTTCGCTAATAATTTTTCTTAATGCTTTATATCCGCCTCGTTTAAGATAATTCTTCAATCTCCAAGTGTCAGGATCTGAGAAATCAATTCCTGCGAGGATAACTTGTGGATACTGAGTCATTTTTTTAATTCCTCTAGCAGTCGATCAATTTGTTCATTTGACATAAAAGAGCACATACGTTTGTTATTAACTAGCAATACTGGCGCATCACCACATGCCCCCATGCATTCGCCTTCTTTTAAGGTAAATTTTCCATCCGCGGAGGTTTCGTTAAAATCAATACCAAGTTTCTGCTTTAAATAATTTACCGCATCATTACCACCCGACAAAGCACAAGGTAAGTTAGTGCAAACTGTAATCTTATAATTACCAACTGGCTTCAAGTTGTACATATTATAAAAAGTGGCAACTTCATAGACCGCGATTGGCTGCATACCTAAGTAATTTGCCACAAAATCCATTGTTTCACTTGAGAGCCAGCCTTTTTCATCCTGAGCAATCGCAAGTGCTGACATTACTGCAGATTGTTTTTGATCAGCAGGATACTTAGCAATCTCTTTATCAATTTTTTTTAGGGATTCAGCGCTTAACATTTTTACCGATCAATTTCACCAAAAACAATATCTTGCGTTCCAATAATTGCGACGAGGTCTGCAATCATATGCCCTCGAGTCATTTCATCTAATGCTGCCAAATGAGCGAAGCCTGGCGCACGAATTTTTAACCGATAAGGTTTATTTGCTCCATCTGAGATTATATAAATCCCAAACTCCCCTTTAGGATGTTCAACTGCAGCATAAGCTTCACCCGCAGGCACATGGATACCTTCTGTAAAAAGTTTAAAATGATGGATTAACTCTTCCATATTTTGCTTCATTGCGGCACGTGGAGGAGGCGCAACTTTATAATTGTCGACGATCACTGCCCCACTATTCTCACGAAGCCAAGCAACACACTGTTTAATGATGCGATTCGATTGCCTCATCTCTTCGATTCTAACAAGATATCGATCATAGCAATCGCCATTCACCCCTACAGGTATATCAAATTCAACTTGATCATAGACTTCATAAGGTTGTTTTTTTCGCAAATCCCATTCAACGCCTGAGCCTCGCAACATAGGGCCTGTAAACCCTAAAGCTTTAGCTCTTTCAGGGGAGACAATACCAATATCGACTAATCGCTGTTTCCATATCCGATTATCCGTGAGCAGAGTTTCATACTCATCGATGTATCCAGGAAATCGATTAGTAAAATCTTCGATAAAGTCTAATAAAGATCCATGCCGATTTTCATTTCTTTGTTTGATGACTTGAAGATCGCTCACTCCATCCGTTGCTTGATATTGTGGCATTGTATCGGGTAGGTCACGATAGACACCCCCAGGTCGATAATAAGCAGCGTGCATCCTCGCCCCAGATACTGCTTCATAGCAATCCATTAAATCTTCTCTATCACGAAACGCATAGAGAAAAGACAGTCATTGCACCGACATCCAATGCATGCGCGCCTAACCACAGAAGATGGTTCAATATCCGCGTAACCTCATCGAACATTACGCGAATATATTGGGCTCGTAATGGCACTTCAATTTTGAGCAAACGCTCTATTGCCATTACATAAGCGTGCTCATTTACCATCATGGAGACATAGTCCAGACGGTCCATATAAGGAACTGATTGAATATACGTCTTGCTTTCTGCTAATTTTTCTGTTGCACGATGTAATAACCCAATATGGGGATCAGCTCTGATTATTACTTCGCCATCAAGCTCCATTACTAAGCGTAATACACCATGAGCAGCCGGATGTTGTGGGCCAAAATTCATGGTGTAATTTCGTATTTCAGCCATGCTTATTTTATTTTTATAGTTAAAAAAAGTTGCATACCGATTAATCTAAACCATGACTAATCACCATAATGTTCTTCGCGAATAATATAAGGCGTTATTTCACGTGACTCTATTGTGATGGGCTGATATATAACTCGTTTCTGATCAGGATCATATCGCATTTCAACATGACCAGATAGCGGGAAATCTTTACGGAACGGATTTCCAATGAATCCGTAGTCAGTAAGAATTCTCCGCAAATCAGGATGATTAACAAAAACTATCCCATACAAATCAAAAGCTTCACGCTCGAACCAGTTCGCAGAAGGCCAAATATCAATAACTGAGTCAATCATCGGCAATTCATCATCATTAAGGAAAGATCTCACACGCAAGCGATAATTATGTTTGGTTGATAATAAATGATAGACAACAGCAAATCGCCGATTCCCGCGTGCTTTTCCGGCAAAGTCTGTATTGGTATAAGTTGAATAATCAACACCACATAGATCAACCAGCATATCAAATGCTAAATCAGGATGGTCTCGTAAAATTTTCGTAATATCTAGCAAATCTTGCGATTCTAGCACTACAGTTAATTCGTTAAGATGAATGGTCTGATCGATTAACTTATTGCCTAGAATATTAGCAATCGACGACGCAAGTTTCTCAGTGCGACTCATTGACATAGAATTGGTATTTAACGAGCAATAGTATTAGTTCTTTTTATCTTATTCTGCAATTGAAGAATACCATAAAGCAAAGCTTCAGCAGTTGGTGGACAACCTGGAACATAAATATCAACAGGTACAATTCGATCACAACCCCTTACGACCGAATAAGAATAATGATAATACCCTCCTCCATTGGCACATGATCCCATGGATATGACCCAACGTGGTTCGGCCATCTGATCATAAACTTTTCTTAAAGCCGGTGCCATTTTATTACAAAGCGTTCCCGCCACTATCATAACATCCGATTGCCGAGGGCTTGGTCTAAAGACAATTCCAAATCGGTCAAGATCGTAACGCGAAGCTCCCGTTTGCATCATCTCAACTGCACAACAAGCCAATCCAAAAGTCATCGGCCACATCGAGCCTGTCCGACCCCAGTTGATGACTGAGTCTAAACTTGTTGTTATAAATCCGCGATCTATCGTACTATCCATAAGTTTAGTCCCACTCTAAAGCGCCTTTTTTCCATTCGTAGATAAAACCTACGGTAAGAATGCCCAGAAATACCAGCATAGCAACAAAACCAAAAAATCCAATTTCTTCTAATACAACGGCCCAGGGAAATAAGAAAGCGATCTCTAGATCAAATAAAATGAATAATATTGCGACTAAATAATATCGAACATCAAACTTCATTCTAGCGTCTTCAAAAGCTGAGAACCCACACTCATAGGGTGATAGCTTTTCATTATCCGGGTTATTAGGCGCCAAAAACCACCCCGCCAACATCGATAGAATACCTATCAATAATCCAACAACAATAAAAAGCAATATTGGGAAATAATTACCAAGCATTGTATTAATCATAAAAATTGATTTTATTCTTCTTATACTAGTGACCTAAAGACAAGCCAAACAAACCACTACATAAATAATGAGATTATTGGGATTTGTTGTAAATGCAATTTGTATTTTTTGGTTAAGTTTATGTTAAATACTAATCAATATTCTATACCGAATAAGGTAGCTAAAAACTCGATTTACCAAAAAAAGAAATAGTATTAGCTAAATCTTCAATACAGCAACCCTTTTCTTTTTTATCAAAGCGCCCAAACCCATTAACACAAAAACTTAAAGGCACGTTGAGTAGAATGTTAACATAGGACTATTAACTACTCAAATGAAGGAATGCTGGCGTTGATTAGTTTATGGCAATACCCGCTTCACTCAAAAAAACTCAAGATCGTATGAACTTGTATGCAATTGCAAAAGGTTAAGTTATACGATAGCGCCACTAGATTATTAAAAGCCAATATAACTCACCTTACTCGCTATGCAATTAAACCGAAAAGCTAATGCAACCCACGTTGCCATCTTCTTTTAAAATTTTGTTATGGCATCATAAGCGGTTGTTATATACTCGAAAAGTCAAGGCGACTGAATGTAGCGTAGTTGTATAACTTATTAATCATTAAAGATTAAAGGCAAATATAGATATGAAGCTGAATTTCTTATTGAAATAATAGGATATTAACAATGGGAATTTCTACAGATCCCGTCACAACTAAAACTAACCGAAAAACTGATTTTGCTTACCAAGCAGAATTAAGACACAACCCAAAATCCTTTCTGAAGTTAATCTTACTTGGGTTTTCAATTGTCGGACTACCTTTGATCGCCGCTTTAGTTTATAGCGCGATTCGGATCGATCAATTAGCTGATCAGAGCCGAAATACAATTTATAGCGCTACACAAATTACCTATGGAAGCAGTATCCTCATCGATGAAATCATCGTAATGGAACGCAGTGTTCAGCATACTATTATTTTAGAAGATTCATCTTTGCTCGAAAGCTATTTTAGAGCTCATAGCAACTTTGAAAAAACAGCTACTACACTATTAGAAGTGTCACCTTATGTCGAGCAACAGCTGCTACTCGAAAAACTAAGATTGTACGAGACAAATATTTATCGCGAAATTCTTAGTTTATCTGATACACCTCAAGAATTTAAATATTTACTTGATCGCTTTGCTAGCCTGCTCATTCTTGCTCAAGATTTCTCCACTGATAATTATCAATTAATTGGAAGTAAGGTTAATGAAATGAGTGATTTAGCCCTACACGCACGGACCTTGGTCGAATGGGAACTACTTATCCTTATTCCATTTGTTATTCTTCTAGCGCTGATTTTTTCAGTTTTTATTGCTCGACCACTTCGACAAATCGATGAAGCAATCTATGATATGGGACAGGGAAAACTTTCGCGCTCAGTACGAGTAGATGGCCCTCAAAACCTCAAATATTTAGGCTCCCGACTAGATTGGATGCGTCGTCGGCTTCTCAAGCTCGAAGAGCAAAAGATTCAATTTTTACGACATGTTTCACATGAACTCAAAACACCTTTAAGCGCCATTCGTGAAGGCGTCAATCTTCTAGCTGAAGGAGTAACGGGCGATCTTAACCAGAAACAAAATCAAATCATTACTATTCTTCAAACGAGTAGTATTCAATTACAAAAACGTATTGAGGATTTGTTAAATTTTAGCGCACTTCAATCCAATAAAACTGCTTTAATAAAGCATCGCGCAAATCTAGCATACATTATTACAGAAGTGATAAAAAACCAGAATCTTTCGATCATCAGTCGAAAAATTAAGATCGATTTAAATTGTCCAAAGTTAATTTTAGAATGTGATAAGCAAAAAATCAGCACTATTATCGATAATTTACTTTCCAACGCTGTAAAATTTTCGCCAGAAGGAAGTTGTATAAAAATTCATGCTAAGCAATTCGACCATAGCATCTGGCTTGATATCATCGATTCAGGTGTTGGTGTAGATATTGCGGATGAAGATAAAATATTCGAGCCATTCTACCAGGGTCGCACAGCTCCCATCAGTAAAATTCGTGGAACAGGCCTTGGATTATCCATAGCAAGAGAATACGCATATGCTCATGGCGGCAATATCGAACTTATTCAACATCCTGATAAGCCCGGAGCGCATTTTCGTTTAACACTCCCGGTCGTTGATCCTGAGGAACGGTAATTGGTGAGTAAATTTAGGTTATTTGTATATTTTGCAATTATTTTTTCTATAGCCGGTTGCGCACTGCGTCCTGCTCAGAAAACAGAAATGCCAGTAATTTATACAGAACAAACTGCCTCCGCTTTTCTGAGCGATATCGAAAATTTAATGCGTTACTATCAGATGCTGCAAGATAAAAAACCATTTGAACTTCAATGGGAATACGCTTATGCAAAGCATCATTATCGAAATGATAAAAATGCAGAAAACCGGTTTAAATATATCCTTCTCGTAATTTTACCCAACACCCATTTCAGAGATACTTCGTTAGCGTTGAATTTATTAACGAATTGGCCTGAGGACATACCTCTATCTCCTAATTTAACTAGTTTTAGAAAAATATTAACTACTTCTCTTAAGGACCTGCGATCTGCAAAATATAATAACCAAAACCTTTTACAAAAGTTAAAAGCTTCGGAAGAAAGAATCAAAGCACTCCAAGATAAAATCGATGCAATTAAAAGTATGGAAAGACAATTATTTCGAGGAAAGATACCACAATGAGTAAATGTGATACGTTAACTGCAAAAAAGATCTTACTTGTTGATGATGATACCGACCTACTTGAATTATTATCAATACGTTTAACAGCCGCTGGATTTGAAACGATAACTACCAATAGCGCAGAAGCTGCAATAAATTGCCTAGATCTCACTCGCCCCCATCTTGTCATCAGCGATATGCAAATGAGTGGGTTAGATGGAATGGCCTTATTTGAACATATTCACCGCACCAACCCGACATTACCCGTTATCATTCTAACCGCCTACGGTACTATTCCAGATGCTGTAAATGCCGTACAGCGGGGCATTTTTTGGTTATCTTACAAAACCTTACGATCCTAAAACCTTGCTTGATCAAGTTGATCAAGCGCTTCGGTTATCATGTACTAATTCTATTAGCGATCAAACTGAAGCTTCATGGCGAAAAACTATAATTACTCAAAGTGCAGAAGTTGAGGATTTACTCACAAAAGTTGAACTTGTAGCAGATGGAGATGCCAGTGTATTGCTTAATGGGGAAAGTGGTGTCGGAAAAGAACTATTTGCACGGGCGATTCATCAAGCCTCAAAGCGCGCAAACCAACCTTTCGTAACGATTAATTGTGCTGCCATACCTGAACAATTACTTGAGTCTGAGTTATTTGGTCATGTCAAAGGTGCCTTTACAGGGGCCATCAGAGATAACAAAGGGTTGTTTCAATTAGCAGAAGGAGGAACGTTATTTTTAGACGAAATTGGAGATATGCCGCTCCTACTTCAAGTTAAATTATTACATGCTCTACAAGAAAGAGTTATTCGACCTGTAGGATCAATGCAGACGATTCCCGTCAATGTGCGAATTATCTCTGCTACACACCGTGATCTAAAAGAAGGCATTGCCGAAGGCGTGTTTCGAGAAGATCTTTATTATCGATTATATGTCGTCGGATTAACAATTCCATCGCTAGCCCAGCGTCGTGAAGATATTCCATTATTAGCCAATCATTTTCTCAGACTATTTGCGAATAAATATGAGAAAAATATTAATGGATTTGCGCCTGAAGCAATTAATTTCCTTCTTAGCGCCTCTTGGCCTGGTAATATTAGGCAATTAATGAATGTAATCGAACAAAGTGTTGTGCTGTGTGCGGTACAAATTATTCCCTATGATCTGGTTTATGATGCCATGCACAAAGAAGAAACCCAATTGATCTCGTTTGAAGAAGCACGCAAACAATTTGAAAGAGATTATTTAGTACGATTACTGAAAATTACCTCAGGCAATGTAACCCAAGCCGCCAAACTCGCTAAAAGAAATCGAACTGAATTTTATAAATTATTGCAGCGACATCAACTTGATTTTACACTCTACAAGCAGCAGGAAAAACTGAAGGGAGCTTATTCTTAACACTAAGATAGGCACTATTTTCTGGATGTGCATACTAAAAATAGCGTCCTCCAGCTCATCTGTTGCCAACTCAAATTATATAATTCAATCTATAAAACATAATTTAATCGGTAATTAATATTAATGAAGTCAGGCTGCATAAGTTGATCATCAAAACTTTCAGAGCATAAAATCTGTAGAGAATTCTCTAATCGCTTTAATTCATTAGTACCTTATGTCATTACTTATGAGCAAAGAAGCCCAACCTCGGTGACCATTTAATGTTTAACAGAGTGAGAAACAAATTAAGCGATTTCTTTACTGAAGAGCACATGAATGAGGTTGCCAAAGGCACGCTGCTTGCGTTTGGACTAAAAGTTATAGGCGCTGGACTCGCTTTTATTTTTAATGTAATCATCGCTCGCCTTCTGGGTGCAGAAGGTGTTGGTCTTTTTTTTCTAGCCCTTTCCTTTACCACAATCGGCTCAGTTATCGGTCGCTTAGGATTAGATAACACGCTATTACGATTTATTGCCATTCACATGGCTAAAGGGGAAATTAGCCAAGTCAAAGGTGTTTATTTACTTGGAATGACTATGGCAAGTATTGCTTCTGGAACACTTGCGTTATTAGGATTTTGGCTATCACCTTGGATTGCAATTGAAATTTTTGATAAACCTACCTTAGTTGAACCTCTAAAGTGGATGAGTCTTGCTATCCTTCCTTTCGCGATTCTTAATCTTCAGGCTGAGAGTCTCAAAGGATTAAAGTGTATTCGTGATGCACTGCTTGTTCAAAGTATTGGAATACCGATTGTTGGAATACTGTTAATTTTCCCACTCACCAAACTCGGTGGTGTAGAAGGCAGTATATGGGCTTATCTTATCGCAACAATAATAGTTACTTTGCTAGGTTTCTCATTTTGGCTTAAAAATACTATGAAGCTCGAGGGTAAGCCTATGCTTTACTCGCTCAAGACTTTATTAATAAGTTGTAAACCTTTATTTGTTACAGCTTTAATGAATCGTGCACTACTTCCATGGGCTCCTTTTTATTTTTCTTGGGGTATGGGCTGATAATCAGGAAGTTGGTATTTTTGGAGCAGTAAGTCGAATTGCAATGTTAGTTAGCTTTATGTTGACATCAATCAACAATGTCTTAGCACCTAAATTTGCAGAACTCTATGCTAATAATGAAAAGAAAGTGATGGAATTGACCGCTCAACGCTCAGCACTAATGATTACGTTACTAGCAAGCCCTATTTTTCTTTTATTAATTTTTGGTGGAGAATGGGTTTTATTACTATTTGGTCCAGAATTTATGGTAGGAGCGCTTGCACTTACCATATTAGCCACAGGTGAGTTTGTTAACACTTTTACAGGCTCTGTGAATCATTTCTTAATTGTAACTGGCAATGAGCTGACAGTAAGAAACATTACAATTTTTGGCGTCATCATTCAAACTATTCTATGTCTTACCTTAATTCCTTGGACTGGTATTATTGGTGCAGCAATTGCGACAGCAATTGCTGTTGCCGCAATTAATCTGATTGCAGTTTACTTTGTTTGGAAAAAAACTAAGATAATCATGATCCCATTCTTAGGAAAACTAAAATGAGCGTAGCAGATCATCAATATCTGATTATTGGCGGCACACCCAAAGCAGGCACCACATCCTTATATAAATGGTTATCCGATCATCCAGATGTATGTCCCTCCTCACCAAAAGAAACTCGCTTCTTTCTTGATTGGGATTATCCTTTATCCAGCTCTGCGCAATATAATGGAAAAAATTTAGAAACAATATGCAGTCTTTTTTTAAACAATGCCACAATAATAAACGTATGCTTAGAGTGGATGCTACGCCTGATTACCTCTATTCAAAAACCGCATTGAAGATTGCCGAGCTACTTCCTCATTCAAAAATTGTTTTTATTCTGCGCGATCCTGTAGAACGAATGCTTTCATGGTTTAAGTATGCAAAACAAGAAGGAATGATCTCAAACGAAATGAGTTTTGAAGAATATGTGATGGTGCAAGCTGGTAAACCAATTGAAAAAGATTTACCTATTTTTTTTCGTGCGCTGGAGCAGTGCAAATTTGACAAATACCTCCAGGAATTTTATAGAGCATTTCAGAGTCGATGCTTAATCATTGATTTTAATGAACTGAAGAACAACCCTCGTAAAGTGATGGCTCAACTTTGCGCATTTTCTGACCTAGAAGATAAATTTTATGATTCGTATACCTTCAGAGCTGAAAATGTAAGTCAAACAGTAAGCAACACTTCAATCATAAGATTCTATTCCTCATTGCGCCAAAAACTCATTCATACTCTACATCAATACCCAGTCATCTTTGATCTGATGAAGAAACCTAACCAGTTATTAAAGCAAATCCTTTTTAGACAGAGTAGGCAAGCTGAGGAATTGGTAGTTCCATTAAACATCAAAGAAATAATAATGCACGAAATAAATCAAACTACTCTCGAAGAAAAAATTGGTACTTGTCCAAAAAATCATCTAGAGGACTTTGTATGACTCGACGACTTGACGCAATGATTGTAGGTGTTGAAAAAGCAGGCACTACCTCCTTACTCCGATACTTATCGGAACATCCCGAAATAGCATCTCATAAAGTTATGGAAATGCCTTATTTTGTTAATGATGATATTTACCATAGCGGGTGGAATCAATCATTCAAAGATTATTTTGACTTTAATACAAATCGGAAAATTATCCTTGCCAAGAGTGTCGGCTGCATGTATTGGAATCATGTTCCTGAGCGACTTTATCAACATAATCCCAATCTTAAGCTCATTGCAGTACTGCGCAATCCAGTTGATCGTGCTTATTCAGCTTATTGGTATGCTTTGCAAATGGGACGTGAAGACAAAATGACGTTCGAAGAAGCAATTCTGGCTGAGAATGAGCGCTTAAAACTAATATTGATTACCATCTTCGTTATCATGCTTATTTGCATCGTGGTCTTTATGGTCTTCAAATAAACCAACTATTAAAATTCTTTACACCCCCTCAAATTAAGATTGTGGCATATGAGGAATTTAAGGAAAAACCAACTGATACAGTCAACACACTATTCAATTTTTTAGAGTTAGATTCTGTAAAAGTGAATACTTTGGTTCGCCATAATGAAACATCAACTGAAAAGAATCAAATAATTGCTTGGCTAGAACACCAAAACCCAATTACAAGAAAAGGAATCTCAGCATTTTTCTCTACAAATTTAAAAAATAAAATCAGGTCGCTGCTTGAAAAAGCTAACAACAAGCAAGCGCTAAATATACCGCCGATTGATGAGCGCATAAAATCACAATTAATCAATTTTTTTAAAGATGATGAAGTGTTGCTCCAACAGTTAATCAAAAATTTTGATAACTAGAAATATTTACACTTTGTAATAGTTTCTTACTTATTTAAGCGCTACTCTTCTCATCTTTTTTAGACCTTATGGTATGAGCCGTGATCAAGACTATCTAGCATCTCCGCAGATTAGATCTAGCATCCTCACCATCAATTTACAAACCTTTTATTGCTAGATTAATTACAGTTTATATTTTTATCTTTGTTTTCGAAGAAACCATATACGGACGCCTCTCACTGGGACCAACATCTTATTTAATAGCAAAAACTGCAACAGAAATATTTCTCTATTGTGTTTTATTTATAGTGATTGTGCATCAGTTAAACAATAAACGCGTAAAACGCTACCAATTGACTTTTTTTGATTATTGTGTAGTGCTGTTTCTTTGTGTAGCGTTTATCTCAACACTAGCCAATGAAGGGTCCTTGGTACAAGGAGCAATTAATATCAGGACGATGTTAAGATATACAGTTATCTACTACATCATTGTGATATCAGGATGGATTCCAACTGAGAAGCAATTTAATAGATTCATTAAATTACTCATTTGTTTAGCTATCTTACAGACGATTCTAACTGGATTACAGCATTTCTTAGGTGATGATTTTAGGAATCAATATTTTAGCCCATTGGTGCTTTCTGAGGATACCACCAATGGAATTCAGCTACTTAAAGAAGGAAAAGAAACTAAACTTGGTGCTGGTTATGGAACATTCGGCAGACCAGCAGCCCTTTCTTTTTTTTGCTACTTGTAAGTGCAATATTATTAGTAATCTTACATGACACTCATTCTCCAAAAAATATTTATTATGGATAGGGTATATCATATTAGTGGTAGGAATTTATTTCTCATATAAACGTGGACCATTAATACTAGCCTTAGCTTTACCGATTCTTGCTGCTTGGTTTATGGGATATAAGAATATTGCATGGCGGTATATTATATTTAGTCTTTTACTTGCTCCAATTTTATTTATCTTACTTTCTGCTTTTGCACCTGCAGAATTTACGGATGCCAAGAATGAACGACTGTCTCCTACAGAAGCAGTTGCTCAACTGTTTACCAATGAGTATTGGGAAAATACCAATACAAGCTCAAGAGGGTGGTTTATTCAAGAAGTTGGTGTCGAATCTCTTATTTCTGCCAAATTGATAGGCTACGGAGCTGACCCAGAAAATGCTCAAAAGATCCTTGCCCAGCAAAATAGTAATTTTGCTAAATTAATTGGCTGGAAAGCCTTTGAAGATGTATATATTGTTGCAATAGTTATTTATTATGGTCCAATTGGCGCACTTCTAGTAATTATTGCTTTCAGTCAACTACTTAGAGTTAGTTTAATAAGACTCAACTTCACAATATTCTATTATAGAAGAATTAAAGTAATATTTATTCTTAGTATACTAGTTTTAATTGGAGGCATTTTTTTAGAACGTATATTAGAGTTAAGAGCTTTTACATTTATTTTCTGGGTATTCGCTGGCCTCGTAGTTGTTATCAACAGATTTGAAGATTTTTCTAAAAAGTTCTATGTTTCATCAAGATGACAAATTCACTCAAAGTAGTTTGCAAACAAATCATTATTAGAGCCTTTGTTATTCTATTACTAGTTACGAAACGTAAACCTCTAAGCAAAGTTAATTTAAATCTCTCTCCAGAAAAATTAGCTCCAAAATTTGCCTGCTTATTCCCCACCCTGATGATGAAGTTGTTGGTTGTTTTCACTTCATAGAGCGCCTGGGACCAACAACTACAATAGATTTAATTTATGTAACAAAAGAGTTATCTACTGAAATGGCTACTAAGCGTTTCAGGGAATCCAGTAAAGCTACTGAGGCGCTTGTTATCAACAATTATCTTCAATGGGACTTCCCTGATGGTAATTTAATAAATCATCGTGTATCGCTAATACAACGCATGACAGAACTCCAAGACAAATATGATTTAATTTTATGCCCCGCACCAAATGATAAAACAGCAGATCACGCTGTTCTAGCTCAAGTTGCTTATAACCAGATCTCTTTGAGTAAGCTACTATGGTATCGAAGCACTTGGTTAACATTCCCATTGCGTAATGCAGATTTTGTAGTCGAAGGTAAGGCCAGTAAAAAAAGAGCTGCACTACGCCACTATAAAACCCAAAGTAAATTAGCACTTCAGAATGTAGTAAGTTTATCAACATTAGAAGCTCGCTTTTGTGGCTTTCATGCTGATTCTGTTGAAGGTTTTCGCTATGCGTCTTCAGAGTTGATGAAAGATGATCCACTCAATGTTTTATCACTTAAATCTCTTATTCGGCTGCGCGATTGGCTATGAGAATATTACAAATTAACAACTTTCATTACCCCAAAAGGGGGAAGTGATCGGTATTTTCTCGAAATTACACATTTACTGCGAGAAGCGGGTCATGAGGTTAAAACATTCTCAACCATGAATCCGAAAAATGTCGATGAGAATTTGTTAGCTGTACCAGCAGTGAAAGGAGTAGATACCGAACAAGTGGGTGGATTCAGTAATATTTTGCAATTTTTATTCTCTCCTGTAGCAAGGCAAGGTATATATACTGCAATTAAGCAATTCAAACCGGATCTTGCCCATTTACATATTTATTATGGTCAACTAACCACAAGCATCCTACGCCCATTTCATGAAGCAGGTATTCCCATCGTACAAACTTTACACGAATACAAACTAGTGTGTGCAACGCATGGTTTATTTGCAAATGGACAATTTTGTGATGCGTGCCAGGGAAAAAATTTCTGGCACGCTGTACTTCGAAAATGTAACCGAAAAAGTTTTGCTCGTTCGTTTATTTCGATGACAGAATCGTATATATCTAACGCGCTAGGTGCAGTGAATTTAATTGATCATTTCATAGCAGTTAGCGCTTACCAAAAAAATCAACTTGTACGATTAGGCATTCCTGAAAAAAAAATAACGACACTTCATCATTTTACCAGCACAGTTGCTGAACACCCACCTGATCAATCTGGCTATTATTTCTTGTTTGTTGGTCGCATTTTAGAGGAAAAAGGGATTGGTATACTGCTCGATACATATGCCAGACTTCCTAAACCAGTTCCTAACTTAAAAATTGTCGGTACTGGCAATAATCTAGATCACTGGAAAGATTACGCTGCCAAATTAGGGCTAGCTAATTATGTCGAGTGGCTTGGATTTAAAACGGGTGAAGCTTTGAATCAGCTCTACCGTGGATGTATTGCACTCATCAACCCTTCGTTGCTTAATGAAACTTTTGGCTTAACTTGCTTAGAAGCAATAGCACAGGGTCGCCCAGTTATTGCAACTCACGTTGGTGCTTTCCCTGAGGTGATAACACATAATATAGATGGCTTATTAGTTGAGCCTGGATCTTCTCATGCGTTGCAGAAAGCGATAGAACAGCTACTTAGAGAGCCTGACCAAGCTTTAGCAATGGGGTGTCGAGGTTTAGAAAAAGCTAAAAAACAGCTATCAAGAGCAAATCACTATCAAAAATTACTAGGTATTTATAATGAGACAATTAATTTACATTAACTTACACGCACCACTGTTGTTTACTGCTTCAGTAAATCATTCCAACATCAGAATTTGTAATTTAGTTGCTATGTTTTAGCTAGCTTCTTAGAGTAAATATTTATAATCATATAGTTAAGTGTGTTTAGTTTACTAGTGGAGATCATTCATTATAGATATACATACACCAACTTCCCAAATAGAAGTATTATTGAAAATAAGTGTCTATAATTTCCTGTGTGGTAAGTTAATTTACTTAATCATAGATTATCCTCTTAAATACAACAACTTAAAGAAATTATGGATAAAGTAATTGTTTTATTATTACTAATCTTATTTATTACAGAAGCATTAGCTACTCCATCAGCAGTATTACAGGATAAAAACGATAAAACACTAAGAATTACACATCTTACTTTACATAATATATCGTTAGATAAAGCACGTGAAATCACCGACCAGATAAAAGCTTCAGGTTTTAATACAATTCAAGTAGTACTTTCTGATGGATTAATTTTTGAACATGCACCATGGAAACCAATAAGTAATGCTTGGTCAAAAGCAGAATTTCTTTCATGGGTATCTTACGCACGTGCACGCAGTCTAGATATTGTTCCAGAAATTAACTTACTAACCCACCAGGAAAGGTTCTTTCAGAACTTACACCCTCAATTAATGTTCAATAAATCAACCTATGATCCTCGCAATGAAAAAACTTTCGAAGTAGTATTTACATTTATTGATGAAATTATTGAAGCCATTCAACCTAGGGCCATTCATATCGGCCATGATGAAGTAGCAGGACATTTGCCTTATTCAGCAAAAAAATGGCTCCGTTCTGGTGAAGAAATGCTACCAGCAACGTTATTCCTAAAGAATGTAACTCAAGTTCATGCTTACCTCAAACGAAAAGGTATAGAAACCTGGATGTGGGGGGATATGCTTATAAGCTCTAATGAATTTCCAAATATGTTAGCTAAGCACTTGCATGGTAATTCACCTGGCTACGGAAAAAACCTACGCGATCAATTACCAAGAGATATTGTCATTTGTGATTGGCATTATTTTGATGAGCAAACAGAATTTCCTTCCCTCAGTACTTTACAGCAAGAAGGTTTTCGAGTAATTGCTACTACCTGGAAGAATGAGAGAGCAATTCGTAACTTCAGCCGCTATGCAAAAAATCATAATGCTTACGGAATGATGGCAACAATCTGGTTTTATTTACCCCGCAACGAAATGGAACTCGTAAATTGGATTATTCAAACTTCAGGAAAATTATTTCAAAATCCTGACGCAACGGTATTACCGCAACCCAAATAAAAGGTTAACAACTTGATACGCCTTGCAATTCTAGGAACACGCGGTATTCCAGCACGTTATGGTGGTTTTGAAACGTTTGCAGAAGAAATTGCCGAGCGGCTTCAACAAAGAGGGCTTGAGGTAACTGTTTATTGTGAAAAAGGGTGTAATAGTCCTGCAATTGAGACACATAAAGGAGTTCACTTAATTTATGTGCCTTCCCCAAGATTAGGACCATTCAGTACTATTCTATTCGATCTGCTTTGCTTGATTGCAGCACGAAATCGACATGATGTCATTTATATGTTGGGTTATGGCTCAAGTTTATTTTGCTTTATTCCCAGGTTATGGGGAAAACAAGTTTGGCTAAATATGGATGGAATTGAGTGGAAACGAACTAAATGGTCCTTGCCTGCAAGACTTTGGTTACGCGCCATGGAATGGATTGCAATGCTAACTTCCAACCGACTTATTGCTGATGCTCATGCAATTGAAAGTCATATAAAAAAACATTATCAATCTACCCCCCCGATTTCGGTTATTCCTTACGGAGCGCCCACCATCCATCAGGCTGATTCTTCATTGCTTGTCGAATGGGATTTACTCGCAGATGACTATTATCTATTGGTATGCCGATTAGAGCCTGAAAATCATGTGCTAGAAATTTTGCAGGGATATATAGCTTCAAATAGCACTTTACCCCTAGTTATACTCGGTAATTATCAGACTGGGACTCATTATGTGAAACAATTGCTAACGATAACCGACGCTCGGATTCGAATGTTAGGTACGATTTATGATCAAACCAAATTACCAGCTTTACGCTTCTATGCTCGGGCTTATTTTCATGGCCATTCCGTCGGTGGAACTAACCCGTCTCTCCTTGAGGCATTAGGTTGTGGCAATGCCGTTATCGCACACGATAATGTCTTTAATCGTGAAGTTGCTGGAAATGCGGCACTTTATTTTGGAAGAGCTACAGATATTCCTAATTTAGTAGAAAAAATCAATACAGACAAAATACTTCGCTCAGTAATGCGCTCAAACGCCAAAGATATTATTGCCAGAAGATACACTTGGGAATTGGTAACCGATGCTTATATGGCGTTACTTACAACACCATCTTAATAAAATCAGCATGACTCACCATATAGATGTTTTTAATGGAGACGCCGACGGTATTTGTGCATTAATACAATTACGTTTGGCTAATCCGGTTGAATCGCAGCTCATAACAGGCGTCAAACGCGATATCGCTTTACTCCAAAAGTTAAAGCTAACTCGGAAGATCAAGTCACGGTACTTGATATCTCACTGGATCGCAATCGCAGTGATTTGGATCGTTTAATTTCTGTGGGTGCACATATTACCTATTTTGATCATCACTATGCCGGCCAGGTACCTCAGAGCAGCAATTTAGAAGCGTTAATTGATGAATCACCCGATACCTGCACTAGCCTACTTGTTGACCGCTATCTCAATGGACAGCACTCATTATGGGCGATTACCGCTGCGTTTGGCGACAACTTAGTTCAGATTGCTGAGCAACGCTGCGTTATGGCGAGGCTTAATTCAATTGATACACAAAAGCTGCGTCAGTTGGGTGAATTGATCAACTACAATGGGTACGGAACACAAATCGATGATTTGCATTTTCATCCTGCTAAGCTTTACCAAGCGCTAAAACGATTTCAAGATCCAAGAGAAGCTTACGATCAAGCGCCAGAAATCACGACTTTAGCTACTGGTTACACAGAAGATATAGAACACGCCAAAGCTATGATTGCCGAAATTGTCACATCTACAGCGGCTATTTATCGACTGCCAGATACGGCTTGGGCTCGTCGTGCTGTAGGTGTTTGGGCTAACGATCTTTCACAAGATTTTCCTGCCCGTGCCCATTTGATCATTTGCCCTGATGGGGAAGGTTCCTACACAATTAGTGTCCGCGCAGCAAAGGAACATCCTTATGGTGCATCAACGTTTTGCCGACGTTATCCTGGTGGTGGTGGACGAGAGGCCGCTGCTGGAATTAATAATCTTCCTGAATCAAGTCTCGCAGAATTAATTGAAGCCTTTGAACTGGCTTTTAAATAATTTCACTGAGGGACTAAAGCATTAATACCAACTTGCGCGATTTGCGCATCTTGATGTGACCGAACGCCGCTTACACCAATCGCGCCTAAAAACTGGTCATTCATCACAATAGGCAATCCGCCTTCAATCGGTATTGCGCCGGGTAGCCCTAAATATCTTAAATGTCCTTGATTAATCTGCTCCTCGAACACTTTAGTTGGGCGTCTAAAAATGATCGCTTACCGTGCTTTCTGGATAGCGACATCAACACTCCCAATTTGCGTATTATCAAGTCGCTGCAAGTATATTAAATGCCCACCTTCATCGACTATTGCGATAACAACTGGCCAATTATTGCGTAACGCCTCCGCTTCAGCTGCGGCTGCAACAAGCTTTGCATCTTCCAGCGTCAAAAAACTTTTGGTACTAACCACAATTTCTCCTTAGCAAAATGATATTAGATCCCACTTCCCCCTTCAAATAGTTCATAGCGCATTTGTGCTTGGGTAACATTACTTCCGGGTGGGACACTCCGCGTCAACCAAACATTCCCACCGATAGTAGAACCCTTACCAATCGTGATACGCCCCAAGATTGTCGCACCTGCATAGATTACGACATCATCTTCAACAATCGGGTGGCGAGCAATGCCTTTGACTAAAGCACCTTTCTCATCGACCGGAAATCGCTTGGCGCCTAAAGTGACCGCTTGATAAAGGCGCACATTTTGGCCAATGATCGCTGTTTCACCGATTACCACTCCGGTTCCATGGTCGATAAAAAATCTTGGGCCTATTTGAGCACCTGGATGAATTTCAATCCCAGTTTGCGAATGTGCAATTTCAGAAATCATACGCGCAATGAGTGGAACTCCAAGCAGATGTAATTCATGGGCCAATCGATAATAGGCAATGGCCATAATACCAGGGTAGCAAGCCAGTACTTCATCAACACTTCGTGCGGCCGGATCACCTTCATAAGCCGCCACAATATCACTTTCCAATAAATTCCTCACAGCAGGCAATCGTTTAGCAAAGGCCTGTGTAATTGCGACTGATTTTTCACGATCGATATCACCGAGCGCCTCAAGCCCAGAGTTAGAGTGAAGCTCATGCTGAATTTGTACCAGCAGTGCGCGCAAAGTCATATTGAGCGTATGTCCGACATAATGATCAACCCCCTCATCCGCTAAATCTGCCGAACCCAAACGATTGGGGAACATGGCCGCATTGAGTCCCTCAGCGACACTAATGAGAATCTTGCGGGATGGTAATTTAGGAGGACGTAAATGACCTTGTCGATTCCCCAGTGAGGTAATCCTTAAATCCCTCAGTGCATCAACAATCTCATCGATTTCCAAGTAAGTGCTTTTAAGCTGAATATCGCTAACCTTATTAACACTAGTCACTATACGCTTAGTCCTTGTTCATTAAACATTCCTTCAAAAAGAACGCTACTCAAATACCGCTCTCCTGAGTCAGGCAGAATCACTACGATTGTTTTGCCAGCATTTTCAGCTCGTTTCGCTTGCCTAACCGCTGCGGCTACAGCTGCACCACAAGAGATTCCTGAAAGAATCCCTTCTTCCCGAGCTAATCGACGCGCGTACACAATCGCTTCTTCATTCGACACCTGCTCTACCACATCCACCAAAGAAAGATCGAGATTATCGGGAATAAACCCTGCCCCGATTCCTTGAATTTTATGTGGCCCGGGTGTTAAGGGTTTGCCTGCACGTTGCTGAGAAATCACTGGACTTGCTGAAGGTTCAACTGCTACTGATAGAATAGGCTTACCTTTAGCATGTTTGATATATCGCGACACACCAGTCATCGTTCCCCCTGTTCCAATACCCGCAACAAAAATATCAATTGCACCATCGGTATCGTTCCAAATTTCAGGACCGGTTGTTAGCTCGTGTATTGCTGGATTTGCAGAATTCTTAAACTGTTGTAGAAGCACATATCGGTCTGTACCCGACTCCACTATCTCATTTGCTTTTGCGATCGCACCATTCATTCCTTTTGATCCATCTGTTAGAACCAGTTTTGCCCCGAAAGCGACTAATAGTTTACGACGCTCTATACTCATCGTTTCCGGCATTGTTAATGTAAGCGGGATACCCCTTGCTGCGGCAACAAATGCCAAGGCAATGCCTGTATTTCCACTCGTTGATTCAACGATTTCTTTCCCAGGACCTAATAATCCTCTGCGTTCCGCATCATCAACCATGGCTACTCCGATTCGGCACTTTACTGAATAAGCCGGGTTCCGTCCTTCAATTTTGGCCAGCACTGTTGCTGGTGCACCATCAAGTACTCGATTAAGCTGGACGAGCGGCGTTCGTCCAATTGACCTTGAGTTATCCTTAAACCAATTTGACATGTGTTACCCCTTTCTTATAAGTCATCTGATAATTTTATATTGAATCTCAAAATGAATTAGATTTGATACTTTATTTTACTCATACAGAAATCTTAGTTAAATTAGCAATCTGCCTGATAGGCCTATCCTAATGTTTAAAACAAATAAAATTGGAATAATGATATAAAACTCGTCTATTTTAAAGATAAACATAGCACTCATTGAATGCTATGCTCATTTATGCATCAATGAAAATACAGCAAATCTAATTCCTACTTAGCTAACTCAGTATAGATTTTCATTTCCGAATGTTCATTAAATCTTCATGATACAACGACCAGCCTCTTTCTGGATTTCATTGATTCTACGAATGCTTTGCTTAGTACTCGCCTATTACATAGGAGCAATGCTGGGCTTGAGCATACCGCACATTGGCTCAAATATCACCCTATTTTGGCCACCTTCTGGAATTGCCCTAGCAGTACTAACACTATGGGGGTTAAGTTTCTGCCCTGGTATTTTTCTAGGTTCATTAGCTGTTATGCTAACTATCGACGAATTAGCGTTACCAGCTGCCTTAAGTGTTTCTTTAGGTAATACCTTAGGTCCACTGGTCGGCGCTTATATTCTTCGAAAAACAGCAGGATTTCCTATTCACTTTTCTGAAAAGCAAAATATTATTCGATTTCTGATTATTAGTGCCGGCACTACTATTATCACAGCAAGCATTGGCTCACTGACTTTCTATTTAAATGAAAAAATACCGATCGAACATCTTCAGTTAGCATGGCTAGGGTGGTGGTCAGGGGATATGATTGGTATTCTAGTTTTTGCCCCCCCCTTTTTCTTCTGGTCTACTCAATCTATAAAGAACTTCCTGCTCAACTTAACTAAAAAATGGGAATTTATTATAGCAATCAGTAGTTGCATAGGATTATCTTGGATCGTGTTTATCGGATTAACCCCAATGAATACGATTACATTCCCTTATATTGTATATCTCCCCTTGTTGTGGATTGGTCTTCGCTTTAATTCAATGGCAATGACAACAGCCGTTATCGTTATCTCATCATTAGCCGTGATAGGTACTTCACTAGGAATGGGGCCCTTCTCAAAGGGAAATTTCAGTACAGACCAATTTCTGTTATGTGTTTTTATTACAACCACATCGCTCATTTCCTTCATGATGATAAGCATCCAATCATCGCGAAGATTGGTTGAACAAAATCTACGAGATAGTGAATCACGCCTCCGATTAGCACTTGAAGCAGCCAATCAAGGATTATATGACCTAAACATCCAAACCGATCAAGCTATCGTAAGTCCAGAATACGCTCGTATGCTTGGTTATGATCCGGATTCGTTTCAGGAATCTAGTACTAAATGGCTTGAACGGATGCATCCAGAAGACCGCGAACGTACTTATCAAATTTATAAAGATTATATTAATGGTGTAAAAAGCAATTACGAAGTGGAATTCCGGCAACTAACACGAACTGGGGAGTGGAAATGGATTTTATCGCTCGGAAAAGTGGTCGAATGGGACGATCAAGGACACCCACTTCGAATGCTAGGAACACATACTGATATTAGCGACCTTAAAGCTAAAGAATTAGTACTTCAGCAAAATGAAGAAGCGCTTCACCGAACACAAATCATCGCAAAATTAGGCAGTTGGCATTTTGATCTAATACATGACGTCCTTACATTATCTAAGGAGGCTTTTCGAATATTTGGAGCGGAAAGACAAGCACCCTTCAGTTTTAGTGGTTTTTTAGCTCACGTGCTCCCTGAAGATCGAGAAAATGTTAATCTGGCTTGGCAAGCTTTTCTCAGAGGAGAACCTTACGATATTGAGTTCCGTTTTAAACTCAATGCGCGAATAAAATGGGTTAGAGTCAGAGCTGAGATCACGACATTTGATGGTAATAGTATTCCTATCAAAGCGGTTGGAACAATACAAGATATCAATGAACGTAAACAAGCAATTGAAGAAATTACTCAAGCTAAAAATTTACTCCGCACGGTCATTGATGCTTCTCCCGATATGATATTTGTAAAAGATAAGCAGCATCGTTTCTTACTTGTTAATCAATCATTAGCTGCTAGCCAGAGACTAGACCCAGCAGCAATGCTAGGTAAACCTGATACAGATTTCTGGCCTAATTACCAATGTTATGGTGATCCAGCACGAAACATTAGAGGATTCCATGCAGATGATGACGAAGCTTTTTCTGGCAAAATCGTCCATAATCCAGCTGATCAAGCCCTACTAGCAAATGGTGAGCTCCGTTGGTTTGATACGATTAAAATCCCACTGCGCAATATGCAAGGACATATTACGGCGATATTAGGTTGCGCTCGTGATATTACGGATCGACTCCATATCGAATCAAAATACCGAGCCTTGATAGAACAGATTCCGGCAGTAACCTACACAATTGCTATAGACCCAGAAATACATACTGTGTATGTGAGTCCGCAGCTTGAAACTCAACTGGGATTCAGCGTTAATGAATGGTTAGCCGATCCGCAACTATGGTTAAATCAAATTCATCCTGAAGATCGAAAGCAAGTATTGTCAGGCCTATCCGTCAGTTTAACAACTGGGTCACCTTATTATTCAGAATATCGAATATACAAAAAAGATGGCAGGCTCACTTGGGTAAGGGATGACGCAGTTTGGCTGAAAGATGTGGCAGGTAAACCTGTGTTACTCCAAGGTGTCATGCTTGACATCACGCATCAGCGGCAAGCTGAAGAAAAATTAAACACTGCCTTGGAAGAATTACGAAACTCCGAAAAGTTTCAGCGTGAATTAAGAACTTTAGCAGAGCGTGAACAAAGTCGTTTAGGCGCCCTACTTTCTGCAATGAATATCGGTATATTATTCGAAGATAACGATAGGCTGATTGAATATATCAATCCGACTTTCATGAGAATGTGGAACATCAATGAACATGACTATTTATTGAATAAGCCAATCCAAGCGCTTGTGGAACGATCTAATGAGATATTCTCAAAGCCAGCGCATGCTTCAAAATATTTATTAAATCTACTTAATTCAGAAGAAATTACTAATTTATCTGAATTAGAACTAAATAGTGGAAGAACGCTGACTCAATCATCGTATCCAGTAAATGATGCGGAAAACAAACTGATCGGGCGTCTCTGGATATATGAAGATATCACACAAGAAAAACAGACCGCCCAGCAACTGCTGTACCTTGCTGAACGAGACCCTCTTACCGGATTGCATAACCGACATCGCTTCCAAGAGGAACTCGATAATATGATTGTCACCTCATTACGCAATCAAAATCAATTTGCACTGCTCTATTTTGATCTGGATGATTTTAAATATATCAACGATACGTTTGGTCACAAAGCAGGAGACACTGTGCTAACCCGTACATCTGGGGAGATTTCTAGCATCGTTCGGCAAACTGAAATTTTCTCACGGCTGGGTGGAGATGAATTTGCAATTTTAAGCCCACTAAAACCCGATGATGATATCAGCGCATTGCCCGTTCGTATCGTCAATTCTATTGCTTCCATTCCGATTCATTTTCGTGATACGAATATACGCCTAACAACCAGTGTCGGGGTGGCGATATTCCCTATACATGGGGAAACGGCTGAAGATCTGATTGCACATGCTGATGCAGCGATGTATCAAGCTAAAAATCATGGGAAAAACACCTGGGCACTTTATGATCCGATGCGGGATTCGTCAGAAATAATGATGAATCGGTTAACATGGTATAACCGGATCATACAAGCGCTTGAACAAAATCTGTTTGAAATTCATTTTCAAGGGGTATATGAAACAACACAAAGTAACCTAGAACACCTAGAAATTCTAGTTAGAATGCGCGATAACAATAAACCCGATCAACTCATCATGCCGGGGCAATTTATTCCAGTTGCTGAAAAGAATGGGCAAATCGTCTATATTGATCGTTGGGTAATAAAACGAAGTATTGAATTACTCCATCAGAACCCCGATATGCCCCCGTTGCAATCAATATCTCTGGTCGAACATTTGATGATCCAGCCATACCTAATTACATTAGTAATCTACTAAATGAGCATCACGTTGATCCCAAGCGTTTGATTATCGAGTTAACTGAAACGGCTGCAGTTTCTGACGTTCAAGATGCGCAACGTTTTATTGAAGCAGTTCATCAAACAGGGTGCCGTGTCTGCTTAGATGATTTTGGGAGTGGATTCTCCACCTTTGGCTATCTCAAATATCTTGGGGTAGAAGTATTAAAATCGATGGCTTATTTATTCGTGATCTTCCGAATAATCGTGACAATCAAATTTTTGTCAAAGCTATGGTAGAAGTAGCGCGAGGGTTAGGAAAAATCACCGTCGCTGAATTTGTTGAAGATGCTGCAACTTTGAACATGGTCAAGAATCTCGGGGTTGACCTTGCGCAAGGCTATTACCTAGGTCGTCCAGGGGCAAACTTCCCTAGAGATCATCGCAAAACAGCGGTAAACTATATCGAACCTACTAAAGGCGTTTAGCAGCTAATTCATTAAGCTTTATCAGAAGCTGTTGGAGGATGGTTACTAATATAATCAATAATGTCTCCGACTGTTCTCAGATTTCTCACTTCATCGCCGTCAAATGTAACACCAAATTCCTCTTCTGCATCAAATAATAACTGGACTGTATCCATTGAATCGAAACCCAAATCTTTAAACTGTGATGCTGCCGTAACTGCTGAAGCGTCGATATTTTCAGCCTTAGAAGCAATAAACTGAATGACTCTTGCTTCGATATCTACCGTAGTCATGTGTTGTATTCCTATGATTTAATTTGTTGTGAAGACAAGCGTGGAATTATTACCGCCAAAACCAAAAGCGTTACATAAGCCAATCTGGATCGGTTTTTTTACCGCACGATTCGGTGTGTAGTCAAGATCACATTCTGAATCAGGTTCGATCAAATTGATCGTAGGGTGAATGGTGCCTGTTTTTAGCGCCATGATCGTTGCAATACTCCCAATTGCTGCCGATGCGCCAATAGAATGTCCTATCATTGATTTGATCGCACTAATAGATAGTTTATACGCATGTGCTCCGAAGCACTGTTTGATTGCTTTCGTCTCGACGATATCACCAAGTGGTGTAGAAGTTGCATGGGCATTAATATAATCAACACTTTCAGGTTGAATATGTGCATCTTGCATGGCCGCTTGCATCGCAGCGACCTGTCCGTCCATTTCCGGTGCAACGATATGTACCGCATCGCAGGTACAGCCGTAACCCGATAAATAGGCATGAATCTGTGCCCCCCGTTGTTTTGCATGGTCTTCTTTTTCTAGAACAAGGATACCCGCACCCTCGCCAATCACAAAACCATCCCGGTCTTTTGCAAAAGGTCGGGATGCATGTTGGGGATCATTATTAAATCCAGTTGACAACGCAAAGAGCGCCTCAAAACCAGACATCGTCAAAGGTAACACGCATGCTTCAGCGCCTCCTGCTATCACAGCATCAGCTCTTCCTGAGCGGATCAATTCAAGCCCTACCCCAATCGCATTACTGCCTGATGAACATGCTGTACTCGTTGTTAGGTTAACTCCCTTAAATCCATACTTTGCTGCAATCCAAGCTGCCGCTGAATTGGCCATAATACGTGGCACGGTAAAGGGAGGTAAAGATTTTTTCTGGAATTTTCGTGTTGCCGAAGATTCAAAAGTTGTAAACCCTCCCATTCCTGAACCTAAGCTTACTGCTACGCGTTGAGGTAAGTAACAATCAAGATCGCCAGAGTCTTTAAGTGCAAAATTAGCCGCACATAACGCTAACTGTGTAAATCGATCAGATTGTTCAATTTGTTTTGCAGACATCAGGGAAGCGGGATCAAATCCAATGATTTCACCGGCAATTTGGGAACGTTGGTTTGACGCATCAAAGCTATTAATTTTACGTATTCCACATACACCATTTACTGCAGCATTCCAGAATTGCTCAACTCCTGTTCCGATTGGAGCAATAACTCCCATTCCAGTTACAACAACACGCATTTCTAATCATCCAGTAATTGAATATTACCCTAAAACATTTTGTTAGCTAAAGTTTGATAGATCAAACAGAGACAATCCGAACATCACAAATAAATAAAGAAAAGGAAGCAAGCAAGATCATCAAATATTAAGGAGCAAATTTTCTCACACTACCCCATGACACAACTCAAATCATGTTGTATCCAATAATCTGAAGCTCATCCCTTCTGTAAATTATCTGCCGAAAGCTATCGGTTAGTAAAATCCTCAAATAACCAGTCTGAAAATATAGTTTCTTCCAACTGATCATTCATCAATTGATACTGAGTTGTAAGCCAGTGTTTAAAATAGTTTTCATCTTCAAGGTACTGTAAATCTCGCTGTAACAAGTTAATTTTCTTTTCAGCAAGCATAGTATTTAAGTTGAAGCTACGCCCTAAATTAACCTGATTGACACTCTCATAGGGTTTGAGTCCAAATTCATGCCGAATTTTGTCACGTTCTGTATTTAACTGATTTTCTATATCTTTGATTTGCTGTTTTAGCAATAAGGTTAGTGACGTAATTTTTTCTTCAGCTAATTGTGCGATGGATTCAGTATTACTTAACGCTGTGTGTAGCTGAATTTTTAATAAAGCAACCAAATCCCTGCGCTCATATGCTGCATTCGCTTCACTCATTAGTTCAGTTTTACGAGCTTGTTCATCTGGATTATGCTCACGATCTGGATGAAGCGCACTCGCGAGTTGTCTGAATACAAAACGTAAAGTAGACTTTGCTTCATCAAGCTCAGCTTGTATCTTTTGTTGCGTTGCAGTTAATTTCTTTTTCGTGCCGCGATCCCTACGTGCTTTCTGCTCACTCGCTTGAGCTTCATGCAAACGATTCATACCAACTCGCAATACATCTTCAACTGAATCAAGCGATTCATCAACGCACAATGGTTCCCCAAGCAGCTCCTCTATCGCTTGCCGTGCTTCGTCAGCAGCCATTTTTTCCTTGTACGCGATCGTTTCTTTGCTATGTTTATCGTGAATAATTTGTAGATCGCTATCACCCTCGGCCACAAGTTGACAGCAGAGTTCGCACAATATGGTTGTTGCAATCGATCGCTGTTTAGTTGTCAACCCCTTGCGTGTCAGACGTTCATCAAGCCATAACACCAATGCACGTTGTAATTCATGATATCGGTGTCGCAGTGGTGTGATTTTCTGTAAATATCTTGGCCGATGCGCATCGCTTAGCTGTTGTAGTGTTACACGCTGCTTGTTTAATCGCTCGACACGATCAAGAAGCTGGTTAAAACGCTGTTGCGCAGGAGATAAACGCTGTGAGGGCGTTTCCAGCTTAAGCGAAATTGCTAAATTTTCTTGTACTTGCTGATCCTCTTCCTGATGCTTCTCAGCAAACAAGTCAAATTGACGGGACATGATTTACTTGATCAATGACTATGGAAGAATGATGCGGTCAAATTCCCCGTAGTAGCTCATTAATCCCCGTTTTGGAACGCGTCTTAGCATCGACTTGTTTTACAATAACTGCGCAATAAAGGCTATATTGCTTATTTTCTGAGGGCAGGCTCCCTGACACGACGACTGACCCTGGCGGAATACGCCCATAGCTAACTTGCCCTGTTTCTCGATCATAAATTTTAGTACTTTGCCCAATATAAACGCCCATTGAGATTACTGAATTCTCGCCAACGATGACACCTTCGACAATTTCAGATCGAGCGCCAATAAAGCAATTATCCCCAATGATTGTTGGGTTTGCTTGTACAGGCTCAAGTACTCCCCCAATCCCAACGCCCCCCGATAAATGAACATTCTTGCCAATTTGAGCACATGATCCAACTGTCGCCCAAGTATCGACCATCGTTCCTTCATCTACGTAAGCACCAATATTGACATAAGAAGGCATCAATACCACATTACTCGCAATAAAAGCACCCTTCCGAACTGCTGCAGGAGGAACAACACGGAACCCACCATCGCGAAAATCGCGAGAACTATAATCAGCAAATTTTGAAGGAACCTTATCAAAATAATTCGAAAATCCGCCTTTGATAAAATTATTATCCTCAATCCTAAAAGACAGAAGCACGGCCTTCTTGATCCATTGGTGAGTTACCCATTCACCATTAACCTTTTCTGCAACCCGTAATTTACCTACATCGAGTAACTGAATGACTTGAGCAATTGTTTCTTTAAGACCCGCCTCCACATTACGGGGTGTTAATTCTGCACGCCGCTCAAACGCTGCTTCAATTGTTGCTTGCAACTGTTCCATGTTATTCCTTGAATAAATTTAATAATTTTAATGAATTTGGGAAATACATTCTTTTATTCGTTGCATCGCTTGTGAACATTCGGCTAATGGAGCAACGAGCGCAATACGAACAAAATTTTCTCCTGGGTTGAATCCATGCGCTTCGCGACCAAGATAGCTCCCTGGCAAAACGATTACATTATAATCGCGATATAACATTTGCGTGAAATCCTGATCATTAATAGGCGTTCTGACCCACAAATAAAAACCAGCATCAGGCATCTTTGCCGGTAAACATCCATTTAAAATCGCGAGCGCATCTTTAAATTTCTCATGATAAATTCGGCGATTCTCGATCACATGTTGTTCATCGCTCCAAGCAATAGTGCTGGCTGCTTGAACTGCTGGATTCATCGCACTCCCATGATAAGTACGATACAGTAAAAAATCTTTCAGAATCGATGAATCTCCGGCAACAAAGCCTGAGCGTAAGCCTGGAACATTAGACCGTTTGGACAAGCTGGTAAAAACCACTAACCGAGTAAACTTGCTGCGTCCTAATTGTTGTGCTGCTTGCAACCCACCTAATGGCGGATTCTGCTCATCGAAGTAAATTTCCGAGTAGCACTCATCGGATGCAATTACGAATCCATAGCGATCCGATAATTCAAATAACTGTTGCCACTCATCCAAAGTCATCACGCGTCCCGTTGGATTATTGGGAGAGCAAACATAAATCAATTGAGTACGTGCCCAAATCGCTTGTGGTAGCTGTTCATAATCCAGTGCAAAATCATGCTCTGCGAATGCATTGATAAAATAAGGTTTGGCGCCAGCAAGTAACGCTGCACATTCATAAATTTGATAAAACGGATTAGAACAAACTACGATCGGCTGTTCAGCTGTTTTACTATCAATGACAGTTTGAGCAAACGCGAATAATGCTTCACGGCTCCCATTAACAGGAATAATTTCGGTTTCTGAATCAATCGCAGTCAATTGATAGCGTTGCACTAGCCATGTCGCAATACTGGCTCGTAGCCATTTCGAACCCAGTGTTGTAGGATAACTTGCTATACCATCTAATTTGTTGCCCAATTCGGTTAGGATAAATGCGGGTGTCTCATGTTTGGGTTCACCTATATGCAGATTAATCGGTGTTAAAGCTGTGTTAGCAGTAATACCCTCAAGCAAATGGGAAAGTTTTTGAAAGGGATAGGGTTGAAGACTTCTCAATAGCGGGTTCATTTGTGATATGAATTCTAAAACCTTGTATTTATGCCATCATTAACGATTAATATTTATTAGTCAGCTACAAGACTTATGCTTTTCACTAAAGTGAAACTTATTATTAAATTAGAACCGCATTATAAATGGCTGGATTCATGTTAACCAAACAAAATAATACACTACCTATTCTTGCATTATTATTTGGCGCTGCCTGTTGGGGTATTGCGTGGTATCCCTATCGATTACTCAACCAATCAGGATTCAGTGGCGAGGCCGCAACATCTTTAACTTATTTAATCGCATTAATTGCGGGTATTATTTTTCTTCGCAAACACCTAACCTTACAGCGCGATAAGGCTTCCTCCAGAGATCATTGGCTATTCTGGATCGGGATTACTGCAGGATGGACTAGTATTGCTTATACGCTCGGCGTAATCCATGGCGAAATCGTGAGGGTATTACTATTATTTTATTTGGCTCCTTTCTGGACGATTTTCTTTGCGAGATTGTTCTTAAACGAGCGGCTCGGCTTTTCAGGTTACTGGGTCATTCTCCTTTCCCTAACTGGCGCTATAACGATACTTTGGCAATCGGGTCATGATTTTCCATTTCCTGTCCAATTCAGTGAATGGATGGGTCTATCGGGAGGTATCATGTTCGCACTCAACAATGTGCTTATCCGCAAAGATCAACACCATACGATTGAACAAAAGTCCCTAGCAATATGGTTCGGTGTCGTCATACTGAGCCTCATACTCACTGGTATGACTGGAACGTTACCTAACTTTAGTCAAATTACCGACGAAGTCGGATTGATCTTACTGGGACTAGGGATAACCATTTTCTTATTAAGTATTTTGCTACAGTATGGATTAACGCACGTTCCGGCTAATCAAGCGATTGTTATATTATTGCTTGAATTATTTATCGCAACGATCGCAGCTTATTATCTTGCTGATGAACAATTAACCATCAAAGAATGGCTCGGTGGGTTGATGATCATTTTGGCTAGCCTACTTTCGACTAAAATTCACTATGAAGCATCTCGTGCATAAAATGTGAGTAATGATGCCTTGTTGCAATCAATAGATTCATCTGATCAAACTAGTCGAGCTTACAATAGAGTTATGAATAGACATCTAAGAACTAAAAAAGCAAATCCATTTGCTTCAGCAATGGCCATGCTCAATTTTTATATTAATCGAGCAGGAATCCATTTACCGGTATCGCAACGAGAAATATTAGAAAATGCTAAAACTGAGCTACGGAAATTGTATGACCGATCTTCCGGCCTTCAGTAATCCTTTTTTCTGTCTACTATAATTAACTTTATCAACGATTAGTGAGTAAATTTGTTACTACATGAGCTACGTCAGTTTAACCCATCATCAATTTGACCCCAACGGTTTCTGGGAAAACCCTCTCCTAAGCACTGCGGTACCTTCTGCTCAGGATTTAGCATTGTTCGATCAAAATGGCTATGATTTAACCGATCTAGAGCAACGTTACGCCATAATCAATTCGGTGCCAGCCGAACCTCACCGCGAACATCACCGCGCTTTAAAAGCACCATGGTTTACACAACCAGATCGAATCGAAGGCGCAGTACTCAATCATAGCCTGCTCTTTGAACGTAAAGGCTATACGGGTGAAGCATTAGGCCAATTACAACAATGGGCACATACCAATCCACTCATTTACAAAATTATCCGTATCCGCCCAAAATGGGGATTAGATTTCAGCATGGATTACGTTGATCGGTTTGGTAATGTCTTTGAAGTTCTACATTGGGAATATGATGGTTTTGAATACGATGAAGTAGCCGTCCGTAAACAACTGCTAGAAGCCAAGCTTGCAGCGATTGATTGGGATGATGCTGCTGCTAATATTCTGAAATTGAAAGATCAATGGCACCATCTTGATTTTTTTGCGCAAAGTGATTGGAAGTGTAATTACTTCGGAATCGTCAAAGAGCGCTTTAAAATGGTGATATGGGAATAGAGAATCATGACAAAATCGACAACAACTTACTGGAATCCTTTGATTCCCGAGCATCGTACTCAATGGACTCCCATCAAGGGGCTGGAAGGAATGGCCGAAGAAATTACACTTAGTTTAGATTCTGCTACTGGCGAATACACTCGGCTTACCCGCTTCCTCCCGGGAACTGATACATCGCCTTGTGGGGGAAAGGTACATACTTACCCTGAAGAAATATTTATCGTCAGTGGTCGGCTATATGATCAAGCTTACGGTCGCTGGCTTGAAGCTGGAAATTATACAAGCCGTCCTCCCGGGGAACTTCATGGCCCTTTCAAGACTGATATAGGGTGCATTGTGCTGGAAATCTCATTTCCTAATAGAATAACCGAAGGAAATAATAACTGATCCAACTTTTACTAAAGTTGCTCGCTTGATTCAAAAACCAAACTAAAACTGAGTTAATATTTGGTTTGTCATAGCAATTCTTACATTTGCTGTAATGCATGTTCTGGCATATATCTCGTCTTTTAATGCTCCTCTTCCATGACCTCGACCATCCACATTCAGAGTGCATTTGCGACATTGAATGTATGGCTAATTGATATTTCTCGAGTATGTCCATCACATTCGATATGATCTAAGTGATGAGTAAATATTTCACCACGCGATACAATGAAACAGATACTGTGAGCGCGGCAGGAAATCAAGGGATTAATTCATCATAGCGCCAAAAACAAACGTTTTAATTCTGTAAAAACGGATATTTCTATTTATCACTAACACGCCAAATCCATAGTTGACATCAACCAGTCTGTTCGATAGTCTCAACAGCAGGATAGTTAGAATCCTATTATCATGATCAGAGATGACGAGACTTCGTCTCTGTTGCATATCCTAGTGCAAATAATAACTTGTCTATTTTAATTAACTGCATTACAAAAAGGAGAGTGTCATGCAATTAAAAGGATCAAAAACTGAGGGAAATTTAAAAGCGGCCTTTGCAGGCGAATCCCAAGCCAATCGTCGCTATCTTTATTTTGCGGCGAAAGCTGATGTCGAAGGACAGAATGATGTAGCTGCGGTATTCCGTTCTACGGCTGAAGGTGAAACTGGCCATGCTCATGGCCATTTGGAGTATCTCGAATCCTGTGGTGATCCAGCAACAGGCCTACCATTTGGTGCTTCGCGGGACAATCTCAAAACTGCCATTGCAGGTGAAACTCACGAATATACGGACATGTATCCTGGAATGGCCAAAACCGCACGTGATGAAGGTTTTACTGAAATCGCTGATTGGTTTGAAACCCTTGCCAAAGCAGAACGCTCCCATGCAAACCGTTTCCAACGGGCGTTGGATAATTTTACTGACTAATGATTTCAATTATTAATCAACAGTAGCCTAACTTAAGCCAAGCAAATTCCTTTGCTTGGCTTTTGGATTGTTATCCAGTCAATTGATGAATATTGATAGACTCAGTTAATAACTTATTTACGCTGTGTTTTGTCTAATTTGCTATAACTTTTTCTGCTATGACTACTCGTGAAGGCAGCCTCGAAGCACCTAAACGCCACCCCCTCAATTGGAAACAAGCTGACTTTTATAATGAAGATCAGCTCCTTGAGGAAATGGGTCGTGTTTTTGATATTTGCCATGGATGCCGACGTTGTGTCAATTTATGTACGGCATTCCCGAAGTTATTTGATTTAATCGATGATGGAAAAACAGGTGAATTAGATGGAGTAGAAAAGCAAACATTCTGGGAAGTGGTGGATCGCTGCTATTTATGCGATATGTGCTTCATGACCAAATGCCCTTATGTTCCCCCCCATCCCTGGAATATTGATTTTCCGCATTTAATGCTGCGCGCCAAAGCCGTCAAATACAAAAAACAGGGAGCGCCATTTCGTGACAAGCTATTAGCAAATACCGATACGGTTGGAAAATTAGCAACGATTCCCGTTGTTGTGCAAATGACCAATACACTCACTAAAGTACCCATAGCCAGAAAATTGATGGAAAGTACGTTGGGGATTCATGCTGAACGAAAACTACCGGATTACGCACCTCAAAAATTTCGTAACTACGCACAACCCAATGCTAATTTTGTTGAAAAAAAAGGAGCAAGAACACCCGGTAAAGTTGCTATCTTTGCAACCTGCTATATCAACTACAATGAACCCAATATTGGACATGATTTACTTCAAATACTCGCACATAACGAAATACTTACCTGTTTAGTTGAACAAGAAGTATGTTGTGGTATGCCACAGTTAGAACTAGGAAATTTAGAAAAAGTCGAAGAATATAAAAATAAGAATATCCCAGTTCTAGCCAAACTCGCTCAAGCAGATGTATGCCATTCTTTCTGCCGTACCTTCTTGCACGCTGATGTTCAAGCAAGAATTACCGCTGATGTTCCCTGACGATGAAGCTGTTCAAGCAGTTGCAGCGACGATGTACGATCCTTTCGAATATCTCATGTTGCGTCATCAAGACCAACTGTTGAAAACGGATTTTACCCGTTCATTAGGAAAAATCTCCTATCACATCCCTTGCCACTTACGCGTGCAAAATATTGGAAAGAAAACCAGAGATCTTTTACAGCTCATTCCAAATACGCAAGTAACGACCATCGAACGTTGCTCCGGTCATGATGGAACTTGGGGCGTTAAACGTGAGTATTTTTCAGATTCTATGAAAATTGGCAAACCCGTTTTTAATCAAATGATAGCCTCCGATCCTGATTACATCTGTTCCGATTGTGCCATTGCAGCACGACATATTCAGCAGGGAATGGATAATCATCGTGCTCAAAAACTTCATCCGTTAACACTGTTGTGCCTAGCTTACGGGGAAAGCAAACCTGTATCATCTGAACAATCAATGGCTCCACAGCCATCACACGAAAACAAAAAATCTATGGCAAAAATCTCTCGCGAGAGTCTCATGACATTGGAAGCCTACGCCAAAGCTCGGCAGCAATTTCGCTCCAAGGTTATTGAGCATAAGAAAAATCGCTTGTTAGCACTGGGTGAGCAGGTAACGCTATTATTCGAAGATGAGCTTACTATTCGTTATCAAATTCAGGAAATGCTTCGTGCTGAGAAAATATTTGACGAAGAAGGTATCTTGCAAGAATTAGCAGCCTATAATCCCTTAGTTCCAGATGGCACCAATTGGAAAGCGACCATGATGATCGAATATACCGATCCTGAGGAACGAGCAATCAAATTAACAGAGCTTATTGGCATTGAAGATAAAGTTTGGGTTGAAGTGGAAGGACACGAAAAGATTTTTGCCATTGCCGACGAAGATTTAGACCGGGAGAATGAAGTAAAAACATCGTCTGTTCATTTCCTCCGTTTTGAATTGAATCATGCACAAATCCAAGCACTTCGTTGTGGATCGGCATTGCGCATCGGCGTGAATCATCCCGATTATAACGCTACTACTGAAGCTATCGAAAACCCTATTCGTGAAGCGCTACTTAGCGACCTCAGCTTGCCATGAAATTGAGGTTAGTAATCCTAAGTTTAGTAGGCTTAGTCGCTTGCTCAAGTAATGAGAAATTCGTTGACACGTTTGATAATAATAAAAACTGGGTTGAAATTCAGACTCAGTTACCTCATTATCCCGAACCAGAGAATTTAGTCGAATTTGATGCAGGTCCTGCTAATGACATGCAACATTATGTTGATACGCAGTCTATCGCTATCGGAGAAGATGGCGTCATTCGCTTTGCACTCATTTCAAAATCTTCAGAGGGGGCAGAAAACGTTAGTTTCGAGGGGATTCGTTGTAGAACTCGAGAAAGAAAGCGCTATGCGATTGGCCGCCTGAATAAAACATGGGTGCATTCACGACAGCCTGAATGGCAACTACTCAATAACGCGGGACAAAATCATGCGCTACGTGAGTTAGCCAGATTCTATTTTTTGTCCACAAGATATCATGGTGAGTAGCCAACAAGAAGCAATCCAGGCACTCAAAGCGGGTATTCATCCCCGTGTCGTAAGGTAATATCATCTAAATCCTTACGTTGTAAGCCAACAGCTACGAACGTAATCTCGATTAAGGGCCAACCACTGAAGTGCAATAATGGCACTAGCAGCAGCAATTTTTCCAGTATTCAGTAATGACAAAGCCTCAGCAAACGGCATTACATGAACTTTGATGTCTTCCCCTTCAGCCTCAATACCGTAAAAATCACCAACGATATGTCTTATGTCGACTCGACCACAATAGAGCGCAATGCGCTCTGATGTACCACCTGGACTAACTAGATAATCAAAGAGTGGAATCAACTCATGAATAGCGCAACCAGCTTCTTCTACTGCTTCCCGCTTCACAACTTGCTCTGCTGGTTCATTCAGTTCAATAATCCCTGCAACAATTTCGAGTAACCAAGGTCCAGTTGGGGCAGATATAGCCCCGATTCTAAATTGTTCAATCATCACAACTTGATCACTCACAGGATCATAGGGAAGAACAGCAGCAGCGTGTCCACGTTCCATCAACTCACGAACAATCGGCTTACTCCAGCCTCCATTGAACAATCGATGACGCAGCAAGTAGCGCTCCATTGTAAAAAAACCTTGGTAGCACAATTTTTTCTCAAGTATTTCAACATCCGAATTATTCATGGGCCGATTCTTTCCAACCAATTGAAAGTTAGGAATTCTTCAAACAGATTAGAGAATTACTAAATTGTTACGGTGAATCAGTTCGTATTCATCTAAATAGCCAAGTAGTTTTTCGATATTCTGGCTTGGCTGTCGCATGATTTTGCGAGTTTCTCTCGCACTATAATTAACTAAACCACGCGCTAATTCATTCCCCTTTGAGTCCGTACACGAGACTGCTTCTCCCCGATCAAATTCTCCCTTTACCTCAATTACACCAATGGGTAATAAGCTCTTACCTTCTTCAACTAATGCCCTAATTGCGCCACTATCTAACACCACACTTCCACGAATCTGAAGATGATCTGCCAACCACTGTTTCCGGGCAATTAACACGGGCGTATTAGCAAGCAAGCAAGTCCCAATCGCTTCGCCTTTTGCTAAACGAACTAACACATCAGGCTCGTGTCCGGATGCAATCACCGTATGTGCTCCACTTCTGGCTGCTCGCTTCGCTGCAATCACTTTACTTTGCATCCCGCCTCGTCCAATTTCACTACCTGCCCCACCCGCCATAGCCTCAATTTCTGGATCTCCTGCATTCGCTTCTTGAACAAGTGTTGCGTTATTATTCTTACGAGGATCGCTGGTAAATAAGCCCGATTGATCGGTCAATATAACTAACACCTCTGCTTCTACAAGATTAGTTACCAACGCAGCCAGTGTATCGTTATCACCAAACCGTATTTCATCGATAACGACCGTGTCGTTCTCATTAATGACTGGAATAATATTTAACTTTAACAGCGTGCTGAGTGTAGACCGGGCATTGAGATAGCGTTTCCGGTTCGACAAATCATCATGTGTCAATAATATTTGGGCCGTGAGCCGGTCATAGTGACTAAAGCAATCTGCATACGCCTGTGCTAGACCCATTTGACCAACCGCTGCTGCAGCTTGCAGTTCATAAATAGCAGTTGGGCGTTTATTCCAATTTAATCGTTGCATTCCCTCTGCTATAGCACCTGAAGAAACCAGAATGATTTCTTTACCTAGCTGCTTTAGTTCAGAAATTTGCTTTGCCCAACCCGCGAGTGCTTGATGATCGAGTCCTTGCCCTTGATTTGTTACCAAACTACTTCCGACTTTGATTACGATACGTCGCGCAGTTCTTAGTACGGTATGATTCATGATCAGTGTTGCGCTGCGCTAAATGTTTGTTCTAAATAATCCATGACAGCATAAGTCAATGATTTACATCCCTCCCCTGTTAAAGCTGAAACAGTGAACCATTTATCTTTCCATTTGAAGTCACGAATAAATTGTTGGCAAGCTGCGTCTTGTTCCGACGCTGGTAATAAGTCAATTTTATTAAACACTATCCAGCGCGGTTTATGATACAGAGCTTCATTATATTTCCTAAGTTCTTCAACCAGCGCTTTCGCCTCCTGAACAGGATTGATCGTATCATTCATCGGTGCAATATCAATCACATGAAGTAACAACCGAGTTCGTTCTAAGTGTTTAAGAAAATGGTGGCCAAGTCCTACGCCATCAGCCGCCCCTTCCACCAAGCCTGGAATATCCGCCATGACAAAACTGCGATGATAATCAACCCTGACCATACCTAAGTTAGGATGCAATGTCGTAAAAGGATAATCAGCAACTTTGGGACGTGCTGCTGATACGGCCCGAATCAAAGTAGATTTACCCGCATTGGGCATTCCTAACAAACCCACATCAGCAAGTACTTTCAGCTCAAGTTTAAGCTGATATTGTTCCCCCACTCCTCCTCGTGTAAATTGCCTAGGTGCACGATTGGTACTTGATTTAAAATGCAAGTTACCTAGCCCTCCTTTGCCCCCTTTAGCCAACAACTCTTTTTGTAAGTGATGTTTTAAATCTGCCACCACTTCACCCGTCTCTGCATTTGAGATCATGGTTCCAACGGGCATACGCAATACAATATCTTCAGCACCTTTTCCATAACAATCGGAACCGCGCCCATTCTCACCTTTCTTAGCACGAAATGCAGGTGTATACCGATATTCAATCAAAGTATTAATATTATGATCTGCAATGGCATAGATACTCCCTCCATGACCACCATCTCCCCCGTCAGGGCCTCCTTTCGGAATAAATTTTTCGCGACGAAAACTCGCAGCACCATCCCCCCCATTGCCGGCAGAAACTAATATGGTTGCCTCATCAATAAACTTCATAGGCTGTTCGTAACTGAGAAATCAAAACTCAAGAAAAAATGGATGGCAAATCTAGGAATTTAAGTAACAACAAATTATAAAATTAAGTTACAAATAAAAAAGCCCCATCACTTGAATGGGGCTTTTTAATCATTCTTGTCAATTAAACGGGAACGATTGATACAGTCTTACGATTAAGTTCACCTTTCATGCTAAAAAGAACTTTACCTTCAATTTTTGCGAATAAGGTATGATCTTTACCCATTCCCACATTATCCCCAGGATGGAATTGTGTTCCACGCTGACGAACGATAATATTTCCGGCTTTAATTAACTCCCCACCATAACGCTTAACACCTAGGCGTTTGGAATGTGAGTCGCGCCCATTTCGTGAGCTTCCGCCCGCTTTCTTATGTGCCATCTAAAATTCTCCTCTCTTATGCTGAAATATTGGTAATTTGAATTTCAGTATAATTTTGCCGATGCCCTTGGTGCTTCTGATAATGCTTACGTCGCCGCATTTTAAAGATGCGTATCTTGTCATGACGACCATGACTCAGAACAGAAGCATTCACTTTTGCTTTTTCAAGGTAAGGTTTACCAACCGTGATATTATCCCCACTTGCGACCATGAGCACCTGATCAAGCACGATATCACTTCCGGCATCTGCTTTAATTTGCTCGATTTTAAGCTTATTACCGACCTCAACGCGGTACTGCTTACCACCTGTTTTAATTACTGCATACATATCGTTCATACCCTTTCACTAATTGGCATGAATTATACCTTCCTATAAACGTTTTGTGTGATAAAAAAAACAAACTTAAACGAATGATCTGACTTGACACTCTAGTTAAGACATTCCTACCATAGTGTTTTCTACAAGGGGAAGTTGTGTCTATCGATTCTGTAAGAAATTTTATCGCTCAAGATATGAGCGCGGTGGATGAGGTAATCCGCCAAAAACTTTATTCTCAAGTTGCACTTATTCGGCAAATCAGTGAGTATATTATTAACAATGGCGGTAAACGATTACGCCCAGCGTTGGTCATCTTATCTGCAGGTGTATTTGGTTACGCGGAGAAATACCATCATCAGCTTGCTGCTGTTGTTGAGTTCATCCATACTGCAACCTTGCTACACGATGATGTTGTCGATGAATCAGAACTCAGACGAAACAATGCAACAGCCAATGCTTTATTTGGGAATGCGGCCAGCGTATTAGTCGGCGATTTCCTCTACTCGCGCGCGTTCCAGATGATGGTAGAAGTCGATAGTATGCGTGTTATGCAAGTTCTTGCTGATGCGACTAATGTCATTGCTGAAGGCGAAGTATTACAACTACTCAATTGTCGCGATCCCAACGTAGAAGAAGACAATTACCTTCGAGTTATTCGCTATAAAACAGCCAAACTTTTTGAGGCAGCAACACGATTAGGTGCCATTCTTGGCAATGCGACAGCAGAAGAAGAAAATGCGATGGCCGTTTATGGCATGCATCTCGGTACGGCATTTCAACTCATTGATGACTTGCTTGATTATTCAGGGGATCATCAAGATACCGGTAAAAATTTAGGAGATGATCTCGCTGAGGGAAAACCGACATTACCCCTCATTTATGCGATGCGAACAGGTTCACCGGAACAAGCGAGCATCATTCGCAAAGCGATTGAAACTGGAGGAGAAAGTGGATTTGGTTCTATCCTAACGATAATCGAGGAAACTGGAGCGCTTAACTACGCCAAACAACGTGCCTATCATGAAGTCGAAATTGCAGCCAAAGCGATATCTCTACTAAAAGACTCTCTTTATAAAGACTGCTTATTGCAACTCGCTGAGTTTGCAGTAACCCGAAATCATTAAAAATGGGTTATTGCAAATACCAATAGGATGTTTATAAATCCACAAAGTAATTAGCAGCAGCGGCATTAACCGTTTCAATGGTAAATTCCGGCGTTTGTTTTAAGAACGCAGCGTATTCAATAATATGCTCGAGCAAATCGCGCGGATGGCTTCCTGTTAACGTACGATTTTGCTTACGATAATAATTATTCAATAAATACTCTACCACGCTACTATCGTAATGAACGCCATAGGTATGGCATGCTCGACGCAATATCTCTTTATATTCACCTTCAGTTTGGCTAGAAATATGAATCTTATGGCGAATTCGACGGAGAAATGCTTCATCCACTAAATCTGTTGGGTTGAGATTCGTGGAAAAAACAGTAATTTGATCAAACGGAACTTTAAATTTTAATCCAGTATGTAGCGATGGAAAGTCAACCCCTTTTTCCAAAGGAATAATCCAGCGGTTTAATAATTGACGAGGATCGGCACGCTGCCTACCAAAATCATCCAGAATAAAAACACCATTGCTTGCCTTCATATGAATGGGCGCTTCGTAAAATTTACTGACCGCATCATATTTTAATTCAAGCATATCTACAGTCAGTTCCCCGCCGACCATAATGACTGGCCTTCGACATTTCTTCCAGCGTGGATCGTAAGTCAACTTCTTACTCAGATCTAGCTGAAGCGCGTGATCGGCCTGATCAGATTCGATGCTGACATGGGTCACTGGATCAAAGAATCGTATGATCTGCCCCCCCACTTCTAACGCTTGAGGAATATAGACCTCTCCTGGCAGACTGCTACCCAATGCCTCTGCAATACTTGTTTTACCCACACCGGGTTGTCCATATAAAAATATGGAGCGACCCGAAGCAAAAGCTGGGCCTAATTGATTGATTAACTGATCGCTCAAGACCAAATGGGATAGAGATGAATAAACCCACTCGCGATCTAACTCGATCAATCGTACCGATTGTTTATTCAATATATGCGTATAGATTTCAAGGGGCACAGGTGCCGCGCCGACATAGGAGCTAATTTGTAGGGCGGCTTCAGCTCGCTCTCTACCCCGTTGGGTCAATTCTAGCGTTTGTGCGCTAGTATAATTCGTCGCCCCTCGCACCGTAATTAAATGATCAATACGAATCAATTCAACAAGCTGATTCACGATACTAAAAGGCAGTGACAAAGCATTTGCAATACTTTGCACAGAAAAAATACCTGATTCTAGGTAGGCTGATTTTAGAAGCAAATCCGTTAAAAAAGCTTCAGAAAGTCCAGTATCTTCTATTCTCTGAGGCACGGGTAATTCTAAATTCAAATATTGAGCCAATTGTTCCTGCGTTACAAAACCCAAATACGTGATTGCATAAGCTAGTTGCCTTCCATTATGCTTTTGCTAGGTATAAGCTTGCGCTAGCTGTGAAGATGTCAATAACCCATCCTGAACCAACTGTTCCCCAATTGAATTTTGCATTGCTAACTGTTTATCCTTAAAAATTTATTGATGTTTACAGATAAAGCGCAATTCACCCTAAGCTCATTCGTAATGCGCTGACCCTAAATACTGCTAATCGACTCGTGCTTGGACAAAAAATGTACCACTCAATCTACACTGTTATTCCACTCTGCAAAATAAGGATTAAGTTGGTAATTAGGGAGCTTCTTTGATCCATATCAATGTGAATCGCTTCAGGTTTCCGGAGACTTTATTTCTTATGAGAAGAGGATATGTAATGAAAAAAATGAGATATTCCCAGGATATTCGGGAGAAAGCTTCCAGCCAGTGAATCCCACTCCCCTCGCTAATTCCGCAGAGGGGAGTGAAGTGCACATTAATTTAAGTCAAGCCACGGCACAGCAATATGTCTGCCACTTGTTTTTGGTAAACTTTATCGTCGAGCTTACGCTCGCGTAGTTTAATCATGTACCCAATAATCTTCTCATCTGTATACCCGTTACCGGCTTTGCAATTAGACAAAACTCCTACTAACAGATCTTCAACCTTTCTTTGTTCTTTACCACTAATTGGATATCTTGGTTTTTGCGGTGGATTTTCAGAATCTTCCCCTTCTGTCCAAAGATTAATGAAGTGATTGAGTGCAATATTTTTATCTTTCTTATCACTATTCTCATCCTGAGCAGCTAATACCTTTAACTGGCGGACCATTAGGTCAGCAGCTCTCATTTCTTTTATCTGCGCTGCTAATTGATTTAGGCTATCGGTTGGGGCTGCTTCACGAAAAATTGGCGCTCTTTCTTGGGCTATTTCCTGAGAAAGTGTTGAAAGTGTTTGAAACATTGCCTGATGCACATCATTCTCTATTGGTGACTCAGCCTTATTAACTTCAACGACAATATAGGAATTTTCCCGGTAATAGCATTCTGGTGGGTACTCTCCAGGTACCTCTTTACATGGTTTATTAGTAGCTTTATTTTTTTTATAAATGAGTTTACCGCTCATTTCATCGTACTCAAGCTTATCCCAATCCGTAGATTGATATCTGTTCTTTTCACGAATAAATATATAGTCCCCTGTCAGTAAAATACCTGTACTAAGATCAGCCACACTTCCTTTCGCTGATTTGAATTCAGCAGTAAAATGATAAGCTCGATCGTCTTGATCGTCGGTAATTAAAGTACCTGCTAACTGAGCTAATGGCCCAGCAAGAGGTGACGCCGGTGGATAAAAGGTGGATCCAATTGCTGCTAGATTAGTTAGTAGTTGCCGTAATTGTGGTCCCGGTGTATCAAGTTCTACGATATAAATATCCAACACGAATGGTTTTCCGCCATAAGAAAGTGGTCCATAAATTGAACTCAAATTCGACAAATTTAAGAACTGTCCTTCCCATACATCATCTGAGTAAAACACAACACGTGCATTTTTCTTTCCATTGGGACCAAAATCAAGCTTCTTGCCACTCCCAACTTCAAATGCATTGACGACAACTGCAATTTCACCATTCGCCGGTTCCATTCTCCGAATAATTCGTAATGGGCTGCGAAATTCAGAAAAATCTTTAATAAACACTTGCTTAAGGGATATTAGTAGAGGATCGTCCGCTTTGACAATATGCGCGGAATTAGCTTCCTTAGGTTGAATGTATTTCACTTTACTAAAATCACCAGAAGGTTGACCTTGCTGATTATTAGGGCTAGCACCTCGATTAATATAACGGTAGTCAGTGGCACCTTCATTGGAAATTGCGCAGCTAACCAATAAAGGTAGTACTAGAAAAATCAATAATAGTGCAGATTTCCCCCCTAAATAGCGCACTACGGTTCGCGATTTCATGACAAGTTAACTCCTCTTCACATTATTTAAAAGGCATGCAAAAAAATAATCGACTTATGCCTGTCAATATTAATGCTAGCATGGATTCCAACCAGAATCAGTGATAAACATCACATCAGGTCAAGCTGTTACAGATTGTTAGATTTTTCAGGCGCTAAGTAACTTGAGGCTCAGTCAATTTACCTACTCACTGCCTTAGTACTTTTGAGAATTTATAGCGTTTGTTTGTTGATTTCAACCCGATCGTACAGTTTCACAAACAAATGGGCTTTACTCAGTTTTAAGATTCACATCAGTTATCAAATCTTCGATCACTTTGAGAATTACGTTGAAGATCACGCGCGCTCATCAATAGAAACTGTTACATAAATAATTGCGCACATGCTGAGAGGCTCTATTGACAGCATCGAGTAATTCCGATTTTTTTGTCCAGTCGTTGCTGCTTCCAGTCTGACTGTCCGATACAGTCGCCTGCTTTGCAGTCCATCTAATGTCGAGAAAAATCCCATGGTAAGAGGCAGTTATATCAATCGCACGATGATAAATCCTAGGAATACGCCTTAACTTCAATACCCAATGCCTTAATTCTATCTGCAAGTTGTGCTAACCACTGATCGGATACTTTCGACAGCCGATCGGCTTCCCCTTGCATTGGCGGGCGTGCCAACCCGTAGAGCAAGACACCTTGTAACAAGATTTTTGTATCGCGTGTTTGCTGCATGAAATCCAAATAAGCGTTAACCTCACTTTCGCTGGGTGGTTGACCATCGATTTGCAACACGCAGGTTTGAATCCAGGTGGGACACAGCGCTGCTGCTATTTTCAAATGACGCTTAATCGTGCCATTACTGATACTTGTTCCATTAATCAATTGCCTACGGTCTGGAATAGCGCTATCGAGTTTAAACCAAACTTCACCATTGAGAGTTGCCATACGGGCAATTCCGCGCTGCACGGCGATGCGGTTGATTAAACTCCCATTGGTAATCAACACCAGTTTGATCGATTCAGCTAAGGCAAAATCGCGTTTCACGCGCGCGATAACTTCGATGACGTCAACAAATTCTTTAGCACTTGTGGGTTCACCGTTACCCGATAACGCCATATCGTTAATTCGCTGACATTCGGGTGACACTTGCTGGGACATGAAATCTCCTTCCAGCAATTCTCGCAAAAAAATCCTCAATTCCTGTTCCAGCAATGGTAAATCAATGGTTGGTGCAGTACCACGGGTCAGGTTCGGCACTTGGCAATAGATACAACGCCAATTACACGCATTATTGGGATTGAGATTAATGCCGATCGATACCCCGCCCGAGCGGCGTGAGATCACAGGGTAAACATAAGTCATCCCGACAATATCGCGGCGATGATCTTGCGTTGTTAAGGTTTTCGTTTGATTGGCAATGATATAATTCCCCTATGTTAATTACACGTCGTTTAGAATTCGATGCCGGTCATCGAATTTCCACCCATACCAGCCAATGTCGACATTTACATGGTCACCGCTATGCCATCGAGGTCACCTTATCGGGAAATATTATCGCCGAGGAAGGTGTGCCAGAACAAGGCATGGTCATGGATTTTTCTGAGGTTAAACGCATTGTACGGGAACAAATTGTCGATCGGTGGGATCATGCCTTTCTCGTCTATAAAAACGATACAACTGTAGTCGATTTTTTGCATTCCTTGCAAAACCATAAAACTATTATTCTGGATTCTCAACCGACTGCTGAAAACTTAGCCAACACTGCGTTCTTGATATTAGATCAAGCATTCCAAGAAAATTACGGAGATCGGCTAAAGTTAGAGCGGGTGCGACTCTATGAAACCCCCAATTGCTGGGCAGATGCAACTCGAATTCATCACGGCACTTAATCGTTTTCTTTTGGATCTATTTCACCATGTTCATTGATTCACATTGTCACCTTGATTTTCCTGACCTTGCTGCAAATTTACCCGAATTACTCGACAATATGGCACAGAATCAGGTAAGCCATGCGCTCTGCGTCAGCGTTAATCTGGAGGATTTTCCGCGGGTACGCGCGCTTGCTGAAACTCACGACCACCTCTATGCTTCAGTTGGGGTGCATCCTGATTATGAAAATATTACCGAGCCGACTGTTTCTCAACTCACTGAACTCGCCCAGCACCCTAAAATCATTGCTATTGGTGAAACGGGGTTGGATTATTTTCGGATTAAGGGTGATTTAGATTGGCAACGCGACCGCTTTCGCCGCCATATCCGAGCGGCCAAGGAAAGCCAGAAACCACTCATCATTCATACCCGAGAAGCCGCGCAAGATACCTTGCGCATCATGCAAGAAGAAGGTGCGGCAGCAATTGGTGGCGTAATGCACTGCTTTACGGAAAATTGGGATGTTGCACAACGTGCAATCGAGATGAATTTTTATATTTCTTTTTCAGGCATCGTCACGTTCAAAAATGCCTTGATGTTAAAAGAAGTCGCCCGAAAAGTGCCCTTAAACCGCATGTTGATTGAAACCGATTCGCCTTATCTCGCCCCCGTTCCACACCGTGGAAAAACGAATCAACCGGCGTTTGTTAAACATGTGGCCGAAGAAATTGCCCGGTTGCGGGAAACCAGCCTTGATGAAATCGCTACCGCGACAACTGAGAACTTTAATACTTTGTTCCGTTTAACACGTACTCCATTCATAACTCATTGAGTTAAAAAGGTTATTAAAGCAAGCCCCGTTCTGCAAATGAAGTAATGCCTTCTGAACCCACAATAAAGTGATCCAGAACTTTAACTTCCACATAGGCAAGCGCTTGTTTCAACGACTGAGTCAATACCTCATCAGCACGACTGGGTTCGGCATGCCCTGATGGATGATTATGGGCAAAAATGATGGCTGCAGCATTGTAAAATAACGCGCGTTTGATGATTTCTCGTGCATAAACACTAGTTTCGGTCAATGTTCCACTAAATAATTCCTCACTTTGGATAACGCAGTTTCTGGCATCTAAAAAGAGACCCATAAACACTTCATGCTGCCTATGCGCAAGGTTAAGTCGCAAAAATTGGCGTACTTGCTGCGGTGAAGTCATGACATCACTTTGTTTTAAACCGAATTCTAGTGCGCGTTGTGCCATTTCCAGTGTCGCTTTGAGTTGTACGTACTTAGCCACACCTAATCCCGGTATTTGACAAAATGATTGCTGATCCGCGCTGAATAGTTCAGCCAAACTCCCAAAATGATTCAGTAATTCTCTAGCGAGATCGACGGCGCTCTTTCCAGTAATACCAGTGCGTAAGAAAATGGCAAGTAATTCTGAATCGGAAAGGCTAGCAGGACCATAATGCAGTAATTTTTCACGAGGACGATCTAATTCCGGCCAGTCACTAATTGCCATTGTATTTCTCTATCGAGTTAACCATGAGCCATGTAATCGGTCATTCTAAATAAAACTACACAAGGTCAAAAATCATCGTAATATGTGATACAACAGCATCAATAATGCGTTCTCATAACCCATTACGACTTATCAATTTTGTGCAGTATGAACACAATCAGCGCGCTTACAGGCAGAAAACTGATACTGGGCATAACCGGTGGCATCGCAGCGTATAAAGCAGCTGAGCTCGCTCGACTCCTAATCAAAGAAGGGGTAATCATCCAAACTGTGATGACCCAAGCTGCCTGCCGTTTCTTAGGACCAGAAACCCTTCATGCGTTAACAGGGAATCCGGTATATACTGAACTTTGGGGAGACTCCCTACAAAATTCGATGGCCCATATTGAATTAACCCGTAGTAGCGATGTGATACTCATTGTACCGACCAGTGCCAATTTCATTGCAAAACTGGCACAAGGTATTGCGGATGATCTACTTTCTACGCTTTGCTTAGCGCGCAATTGCCCTTTGATCATCGCGCCAGCCATGAATAAACAGATGTTTGAAAACCCAGCGACACAGCGCAACCTCAATACCTTGCGAGCAGATCAGATAACCATCTGGGGGCCTGCTATGGGTGATCAAGCTTGTGGTGAAAATGGGTTGGGGCGCATGCTCGAGCCCGCGCAACTACAACAAGCCTTACAGGGCTTCTTTGAACCCCAATGGCTCGATGGAAAAAAGGTCCTGATTACTGCAGGTCCAACGTATGAACCTATCGATGCGGTTCGCGGCATTATTAATTTGAGTTCAGGCAAGATGGGTTACGCCATCGCAAGTGCAGCTAGCAATGCAGGCGCTACAGTAACCCTTATTGCTGGGCCAGTTCATTTGCCTAGACCGACCGTACAACAATTTATCAGCGTAACCAGCGCAGATCAAATGTTCGCGGTTGTCAAAAAGGAAGTAAAGAACTGTGATATTTTTATCAGTGTAGCAGCGGTTGCAGATTACCGCCCTAAAACCTATCAATCTCAAAAAATAAAAAAATCGAATCAACCGCTAACGCTTGAATTAGTTCCTAACCCCGATATCCTTCAGTACGTAGCCCACTTAAAAAAACCACCATTTTGCGTTGGCTTTGCGGCTGAGACGGAAAAACTCGATCAATATGCCCAAAAGAAACGGCAACAAAAACGATTACCCTTGATCGTAGCAAATCTTGCACAACAAGCGATGGGTGCAGATGAAAGTACGTTAATTTTGTTTGATGATCACGGCAAACACGTATTACCACATGCTCCTAAATCTGAACTTGCCCGCCAGCTCATTAAACATATTGGGCAATTATTTGAAAAACAAGGTACCTGAAGCATTTAAGTAGCTCTCATTGCGTTGTAAACCTTCGCTTAATTTGATTTAGAATCCATATAATGGTTTTTACATGAAGCAACAAACAACTAGCATTAATTCCTTGGAGAATATATGAAAATAATATTATTTTTAGCACTGATAGTTAGTTCCTATGGGTACGCGCAAAGTGGTCACGATCATGCCAGTGAATCCTCCCCCAAAGACAACCAGCATAGTGATATGCATGGTCATGGTAGTGGTCACCATGGTATGGGAAATAAGGATGGTATGATGATGCATGGAGGGCATCATCAATTAGATAGTGCTACATTAAAACATTTCTTTGAGCCGCTACCGGCATCAATCATCGACGAAAAGAAAAATGCAGCTTTGATTACGCTTGGCAAAAAGCTATATCTTGATCCACGGCTTTCGATCAATGATACGATTTCTTGCAATTCTTGCCATCAATTAAACAATTTTGGTGTTGATAGCCAACCTACTTCACCCGGTCATGATGGCACACGCGGTGGAAGGAATTCCCCCACGACATTTAACGCTGCACTTCATATTGCTCAATTCTGGGATGGTCGTGCTAAAGATGTGGAAGAACAGGCGCTTGGCCCAATTCTGAATCCAATCGAAATGGGTATGCCTAGTAAAGAAGCCGTCGTTAACAAACTAAAAAGAATTGATGAATACAAAGTCTTGTTTGCTGACGCATTCAAAGATGAAAAAGACCCAATTCAATATAAAAATATTGGAAAAGCAATCGGTGCATTCGAGCGTACCTTATTAACTCCTTCTCGTTTCGATGATTATCTGCGCGGTGATGAGAAAGCACTCAATGACACTGAGAAACGTGGTTTGACAAAATTTGTCCACATGGGTTGCGCAAATTGCCATAACGGCGTAGCTATCGGCGGTAATTCATTCAAGAAAATCGGTTTGGTTGAATCCTATGAAACCAAAGATCTCGGTAGATATGAAGTAACTAGCTTGGAAATAGATAAAAAAGTATTTAAAGTACCAAGTCTTAGAAATATTACCCAAACTGGCCCTTATTTCCATGATGGTTCCGTCGCCACGTTGGAGCAAGCAATTGAAGAAATGGCTGAACATCAACTGGGGCGCGAAGTAGGCCCTGGTTTTATTAACGATGTTAAAGCATTCTTGGGTGCATTAACCAGCAAAAGTCGGTAATTTAAGTACTACTTTGTCGAAAACAAAGCCCTATTCCCCACAAGCTAATTGTGGGGAATCTCTTGTTACTTAAGCATGTACTCCTGACTTTGTATTAAAATCCATTTAAAAACATCCCAAATTGCACTGACGCCTTAACCCAACTCATGAAAATTGATATAAAAAATACTGGATACGCGGCTGCAAACTCAACTACCTAGTTATGCTACACCGGGTTCGGCAGGACTGGATCTGCGCGCATGTACCGAGCAACCACTAATATTACGCCCTGGTGAGACGCAACTGATTCCTACCGGAATTGCCATCCATATTGAGGATCCCAGCTTTGCTGCCGTTGTTCTGCCCCGTTCTGGTTTAATTGTTTTAGGTAATTTGGTTGGTTTGATTGATTCCGATTATCAAGGACAGATTTTTGTATCGTGCTGGAATCGTGGGCAAACTGAATTCTTACTCAACCCCTTAGAACGAATTGCACAACTGGTTATCATCCCCGTCGTACAAGCACAATTTAATATTGTAGAAAATTTTGCAGTAAGTCATCGCGGTGAAGGTGGTTTTGGCAGCACTGGGCGATGATCAGGTTTAGTCTATTGGTGCTCAGCTTTTGTGTCGGTTTGACACTGAGCCCACAATTAGTTGCTGAAAACCCCATGGTTTCGCTATCTATTGGTGAGCATCGTCTCCATGCGGAAATCGCTCATACTTACGATACGCGGGCAAAAGGATTAATGAATCGTGCTACGCTGCCTGAAAATCAGGGTATGTTATTTATCTTTCCCAAAATTGACTTCTACAGCATGTGGATGTTCAATACACCACTACCTTTGAGTGTTGCTTTTATTAGTGAAAAGGGCATCATCCTTAATATTGAAGTGATGAAACCCTTTTCTACCGTGACACATTCTTCAATTAAACCGGCTAAATACGCACTTGAAATGAACCACGATTGGTTCGTCAGCAGAAAGATTACTGCAGGAAATAAAATCATTGGACTTGAAAACGTACCTGATGCAATTGAGTAATACCGTTTTCTCTCCTATCCAAAACTTAACGGAATTGTGGAATAATACCTTTCATGGCACGCATCATCTTAGCCATGCCTCCTTTGTTAACCATTTTCATCATTTTCTGAGCTTGCTCAAACTGCGCCAGTAACCGGTTGACTTCTTGCACCGAAACTCCCGCACCAGCCGCGATGCGGCGTTTACGTGATGCTTTAATTAATTCTGGCTTAGTGCGTTCCAGTTGCGTCATAGAATTAATGATTCCTTCGTTTCGGTTGATAATGCGATCATCCACTTTAACGTTCTGCGCCGCTTGACTCAATTGATGAGGTAACTTATCTAGCATTGCACTCATTCCACCCATTTTTTTCATTTGCTGAAACTGCATTTTAAAATCATTCAAATCAAAGCCTTTGCCTGATTTCATTTTCTTCATCAGTTTCTCAGCTTCTTTCTGGTCTGAGCTACGCTGGGCATCTTCAATCAAGCCCAACACATCCCCCATCCCTAAAATACGAGAAGCCATCCGATCAGGAAAAAATGGTTCCAAACCCGTTAGTTTTTCAGCAATCCCTACAAACTTAATGGGCTTACCGGTCACATGCCGAACTGACAGCGCTGCCCCCCCTCTCATATCGCCATCTAACTTAGTTAGAATAACACCGGTCAATGGTAGTGCATCCGCAAAAGCTTTGGCGGTATTAACAGCATCCTGGCCTTGCATCGCATCGACCACAAAAAAGGTTTCAATGGGTTTAAGTAACGCTTCGAGCTCACTGATTTCTTTCATCATGAACTCATCAATACCTAGACGCCCTGCAGTATCTACGATAATCACATCATGATGATTTCTTCGTGAATAATCTAAGGCCGCATTACAAATTTCTTTAGGTTTCTGCCCGGCCTGTACTGGGAAAAAATCAGCACCCACCTGTTTAGCTAACAATTCCAACTGATCTATCGCAGCAGGGCGATAAATATCACAAGATACCAGTAAAACTTTTTTCTTTTTATCGATCAACCACTTGGCGAGCTTACCACTACTGGTTGTTTTACCTGCCCCTTGTAGTCCGGCCATTAAAATAATAGCTGGTGGCGATGTGCTAAGATTCAATTCGGCCTTATCACCACCCATAATGTTGACCAATTCTTGATGCACCACACCAATCAATGCCTGCCCAGGTGAAAGGCTTGCTAGAACATCTTGACCAACTGCTTTTTGTTTGACGCGTTCGATAAAATCTTTGATTGCAGGCAGCGCAACATCGGCTTCGATCAAAGCCATGCGAACTTCCCGTAAAGCGGATTGAATGTTCTCTTCGGTTAACCTTGCCTCACCGCGTAGCGATTTAATAACACCGGACAAACGTTCAGTAAGATTCTCAAACATAGTGTTCTCTCAAATAATTATTCATTATTAATTTTTACGCTTTAAATTTAGACCGTCCCATTGTAGACTGTGTACACCGAAATTTCTGGTTAGACTATATTCTACTTCGAATGACTGGCACATTAGTTTATATCCTCGCTTTCCTATTTTACACGTTTGCGGGCTGGTATTTCTGGCAAACGCGATGGAAACATCAATCGGTTTTTTCAGTCAAGCAGCGCAATGATTCATCGCAAGAAGATTGGCCAGCGCATCTCATCATGCTGGCTCCCATTACTCTCCATGGATTAACCCTGTCTCATTCTATTTTTATTGAAACAGGCCTTAGTTTTGGCGTAGGCAATGCTATTTCCTCAATTGTATGGTTGACTGGTTTAATTTATTGGTTTACTGGTTTCTTTCCACGTTTACAAGGCCTACAAAATTTATTTGCACCGATTGCGATTGTCGGGGCAGTCGCAGTGCTATTGCCGCTTGTGATTCCATCGGCACGACCCTTAGCTAATACCGAAATGACTGCATTCAAAATGCATTTGTTGGTCGCTATGCTGGCTTATAGCCTATTTACTATTGCAGCACTGCACGCTTTACTCATGACGATCCAAGAATATCGCCTACATCACCCAACACTAGCACCATTACTCACAAATTTACCACCGTTGCTTGCAATGGAAAAGTTGTTGTTTCACATTATTTGGACTGGTTTTGTACTCCTAACACTCACACTGCTTAGTGGCGTTCTTTTTTCACAAGAAGTCTTTGGACAATCGATCACTTTTTCACATAAAACACTTTTTGGTTTTATTTCATGGGGAATTTTTGCTGCTCTGCTGGCCGGAAGAAAGCTGTATGGTTGGCGCGGCCATACTGCTATTCGCTGGACACTAATTGGTTTTATCATCTTACTGCTCGCCTATATCGGCAGTAAATTTGTTCTAGAAATCATTTTAAGTCGTTGAAACGATTTCTAGTATTTCAGCTTTAAACTTTCCAATCATTTTGCTATTAATTTCTAATTAACAGGTTGAATCATGTTGAGTCTACTTAGGAATCTCGAACACTTGCGGTACGTAACGAAAGCTAGACCGGCAACAATCGTTATTTTGTTGAGCTTTATCCTAAGTGCGTGTGTTCAATCCCAAACGAAGCCAAGTTTAGAGACTGAAACAGCCGTTGATCTCAGTCACTCAGCAGAATTGGAAACGATACCAATTCCCGAGAAATTACCATGTACTAAGCAATGTGAAGCTGAAATCAATCGACTAAAGAAACAACTGAAAGAAAAAAGTGATTTGCTTCGTAGTTATCAAACACAATTGAAAGATCAAAAATCACCAAATAATGGGCATGTCAGCGAAGCAACACAAGCTCAAGCTAAATTATATCGACTCGCATCACAACCGAGTGCCGCTTCAAAATTGCCGAAGTAGAAGCAGAAACTGAAAATCTCAAACAATCCCTACTAATCAATGCAGATCAATCGGATCAATTACTATTCAATCATTCTCAACAGTTACTCAGTGCAGCTTCTCAAGCATACGAGAAGTACGACTATGCAGCATCCATGCATTTTGCAACCCAATCACAAGCCATTATCGAAATGATTAAAAATACGGCACGTAAACTTACAACTCAATCGACCATTTATTCACTCAAGGCATCGATTACAATTCATGCTCAAAAAAATAGCCCGATCCTTGCAGAACCGGCAAATACTGCAATGCTAATAGAAAAACTGCAAAAAGATACCACTTTCACAACAAATGCCTATTTAGCAAATTGGTTACGAGTTCAAACACAATCAGGACAAATCGGTTGGATTGATAGCAGCCATACCCGAATTAGTATTCCGACTTCGAACTAGCAGTCGCATTGGCTGCTCAACGACGACGTCCCCCTAAAATTGATCCTAATACACCGCGCAAAATTTGCCGGCCTACCTCATTACCCACAGTCCTCGCCATACTCTTGGCAACAGTTTCCACAATACCTTGAGTCTGCCGCCCTGACGATTTGCTATTGGAAGTACCGCTCAATATTGAACGCCAATCAAACCCAGGAGCTTCATCCGATTTTTCAGAGTTTTGTGCTCGACTAGCATTGCGTACTTTAAGGATTTCATATACCGATTCCCGATCGATCGCATTTTCATAACAACCATAAAACACTGATTCTTTAATCACTTGATTAACTTCAGATTCAGTTGCTGCACCTACTCTGCTGGCCGGGGGTAATATTTTGCCGATTTCTACCGGGTTAGGACGCCCTTTTTCATCCAAAAATGAAATCAACGCTTCTCCTACACCAAGTTCGGTTATCGCTGTTTCGATATCAATATTCACATTAGCTCGAAATGTTTGAGCTGCTGACTTAACTGCTTTCTGATCACGTGGCGTAAATGCTCTTAATGCATGTTGCACGCGATTCCCCAATTGGCCGAGAACCATATCAGGAATATCCAAAGGATTCTGGCTGACAAAGTACACTCCAACTCCTTTTGAGCGAATTAAACGAACCACTTGTTCTATTTTCTCCAAAAATACCTTAGGTGCGTCATTAAAAAGTAAATGCGCCTCATCGAAAAAAAAGACTAATTTGGGTTTCTCAATATCTCCTACTTCCGGCATATTTTCATATAGTTCGGATAATAACCAGAGCAATAAGGTGGCATAGACTCGTGGCGTATTGTACAAGTTCTCAGCGGATAGGATATTAATCACACCATGGCCATGCTGATCGGTTTGTATTAGGTCAGCAAAATTCAACATGGGTTCACCAAATAAGGACGCTCCTCCCTCATGTTCTAATTGCAATAAAGCACGCTGAATCGCGCCAACACTCGCCGCAGAAATATTGCCATAGGTAGTTGCCAGCGATTGCGAGTTTTCCGACGTGTATTGAAGTATTGCGCGTAAATCTTTTAAGTCGAGTAACAACCAGCCATTGTCGTCGGCGACTTCGAAGGCCGCAGTCAATACACCGGTCTGAATTTCATTGAGATTCAGCATGCGTGATAGTAATAACGGCCCCATATCAGAGATTGTAGCACGCATGGGGTGGCCTTTCTTTCCAAAAACATCCCAGAAAACAACAGGGTTGTTGGCATAAGTAAAGTGATCGAGCCCCAATTCTCTGATTCGAGTTTCTATTTTGCTATTTCCCCCTCCTTTCTGGCTCAATCCTGACAGATCACCTTTGATATCTGTCATAAATACAGGAACACTCGCCTGGGAGAACTGCTCTGACAATGTTTGAAGCGTGACCGTTTTTCCGGTTCCGGTTGCACCTGCAATGAGTCCGTGCCGATTCGCCATCGAGAGTGATAGCGATAATGCCTTTTGATCGACTTGTGCAACACTCAAATCATTTTTCATAACTTCACCTTATTTTTGGCTATGTTACAGTTAATTGTTGAAACTGTCTTATTTTCCCAAGAGATGCCAGGAAACAATGATGTGGCTACACTAAACCGGACACATTCCTTAAAATAATTGAAAGAAGGAGTGTATTTAAATGAACCAAGAAAAACCCAAAGTCTATACAGCTGAATTTAGGGAGTCATCGGTAAAGTTGGCCATTGAATCGGATAAAACCGGTAGCCCAAACCGCTAAGGAAATTGGTGTGAATGAGAACACCTTGCATACCTGGATCAATAAATACAGTCGACCGGTTGATAACATAAAGGCAGTGCGTACTGACGAACATCTCTATGAAGAGTTAAAGCGGCTGAAGAAAGAGGTTATCCGGCTGACAGAGGAGCGCGACCTATTAAAAAAGGCTGCCGCGTACTTTGCCAAGGAACAACGGTGAAGTACGCCTGGATCAAACAGCATCGGGGCGAATTCACCATATTATCGATGTGTCGGTTTTACAGGTCTCACAGAGTGCTTACTATGATTGGCTGCATCGAATTCCTTCATTCAGGGAACGAGAAGATGAGCAATTCAGCGGTATTGTAAAAAAAGTATTTGAAAAAAGTCGGAATACATACGGCACCCGCCGTCTCAAAATAGCTATGTTTCACCAAGGCCTATCCGTGGGGTGGCGGCGAATAAGCCGGTTAATGAAGGAAGCCGGGCTGGCCTGTAAAACCAGACGTCGATTTAAAGCCACCACCAATTCAAAGCATGAATTGCCTATCGCACCTAATTATTTGGATCGCCAGTTCTCCATCGATCAGATAAATCAGGTGTATGTGGGTGATATCACTTATATTCATACTCTGGAAGGCTGGTTGTATCTGGCGGTCGTGATCGACTTGTTCTCCCGTCAGGTCGTGGGCTGGTCAATGGCCGCGTATATGAAGACACAGTTAGTCAACGATGCGCTCCAGATGGCTATTGGGAAACGTAGGCCCGGCAAAGGTTTGTTATGGCATACCGATCGAGGTAGCCAATACGCCTCGGAAAGCCATCGACAATTACTAAAGCAGCATGGCATTCAACAAAGCATGAGCCGGAAGGGCAATTGCTGGGACACTCAGTCTAATATGTATTAGTTCAGATCTAATCGTACAAAGGGCTTGAAATCGAGAGCGTTACCGAGTTTGATATGGGTGTTGAAATTTAAAATCAAACATAAATGGAGGTAACGTGTATTAGTTCCGATCTGAACTAATACAACTAATACATATAAATGTTATTCGCATGCACCTAACTTAAAACTTTTGACATAGATAAATTAAAGCGTAGAATCATTTCAGTAAGCAGTCTAATGAATTAGCTTCTTGAAGTTACTACGTAAAACTATGTAAGCGCATCATCAGTTATTGCCAATGTTGTTAGTTTGTGCTTTTAATGATTTTCCCTGCGGTGTTCGTGAGGGCTCATATTCTTTGAACCAATTCTTGAAATTTGGCTGCGAGCTCGATTAATGCTGTTGTGATCGTCTTTTTAGATGAACCTGATGCAAACTGTTCGTAGCCGCCTTGGACTCAAAGGTTCAAGATCTCGGTCTAACGGCATCTGCGGGGGACTACTTTTCAAATATACCTCCAGAATAATCTGGAAGTTTGAGCCGATACCAGCTTATAATTAATAACTAACTCAAATCATTTAGCTTGATGCTAACGTTCTAGCAGGAGATAATGATTTAGGTTGTTATATCGCCTGAATGAATGCCAGAAATTGATGGTCTGCAAAGATAACTTTATGAATTTCATGAAAATTAGCTTATTAACCCCTCTTACGCTTATTCTGCTTTGCACTTTATCGCTCTCTAGCTGTGTACCCCTTGTAGCGACAGGTATTGGTGTGGGTGCTGGTACAGGCGCTTTGATGAGTGAGGATCGCCGAAGTACAGGTATTTTTATTGAAGATGAGTCTATCGAATTAAAGACGAGCCGAAGAATTACTCAGCAGCTTGGTGGAATTGTTCATATTAATGTGACGAGTTTCAATCGAAATGTGCTCCTCACTGGGGAAGTCCCAAACGAAACAACAAAAAGTGAGATTGAAAAACTCGCACTGAGTATTGATAATGTTCGCAAGGTTTTCAATGAAGTCACTATCGCAGAGAATAGTGCGCTTTCTTCTCGAACTAATGATTCAATCATTACTTCTAAAGTAAAAGGTCGTTTTGTTAATGAAAGAAAATTCCGGGCTAACTATGTAAAAGTGGTGACAGAAAATAGTGTGGTCTATCTCCTTGGATTGGTAACGCGAGAAGAAGGTGAAGATGCTTCACAAATTGCCAGCACAACATCGGGCGTAACTCGCGTTGTAAAAGTGTTTGAATACCTAAATTAGTATTACTAGTTTATTCCTGGTTCGTTTATTCAGTGCTGTCATCTGAGTTAGTTGCGCAAATCCAAAAAATTATTCCCTCGGAACGTTTCCATACTGATCCTGTAGATTGTTACACTTATGGGTATGACAATAGCCGGAAAATTTTTCCTCCCGAGGCCGTTGTTTTCCCAGTTTCGACTGATGAGGTAGCTACAGTCGTATCATTATGTAATCGATACAAAATACCAATTACACCAAGAGGAAGAGGTACTGGAACTGCGGGTGGTAGCACTCCCGATCAAGGGGGATTGTGTTATCACTTGAGCGAATGGTAAAAATACTTAGTATAGACCCAGGAAACCGTGTCATCGTTTCAGAACCAGGCGTATTAAATCAGGAGATCCAAGATGCAGTAAAACCTTATGGTTTTTTCTGGCCACCCGACCCATCAAGTGCCAATTTTTCGAGTATAGGAGGAAATCTAGCAACAAGCGCTGGTGGTCCTCATGCTGTTAAATATGGAACGACACGTGATCATGTTTTAGGGATAAAAGCTGTAACTGCTACTGGAAGCATCTTGAAAACAGGGTGTTACACCACAAAAGGGGTGGTTGGCTATGACTTGACACGATTGTTGATCGGTTCAGAAGGGACATTAGCTGTTATTACTGAAGCCACACTGAAATTAACGCCACTACCCAAGCATCAGAGTGGATTAGTTGCTTATTTTCAAGATACAAACAGTTGTGCTAAGGCCATTGTGGCTATTATGAGTTTACCTCAAGGACCTAGTGCACTTGAATTTTTAGATAAGCACTCGTTAAATCTTATTCGGAATCGATTTTCTGAACTTATACCAACCAAAGCCAATACAATGTTGATCATTGAGGTAGATGGTTCAGAAAATGAATTACCTGAAACAATAGCGACCATAAAGTCTAGCTGTAATATCGATGGAATATTATCTATTGAGCACAGCACTAATCCCCATGATTTATGGAAGGCTCGGAAAGCGTTATCACCTCTCCTAAGAGAGATCGCGCCTAAGAAAATTAATGAAGATGTTGTGGTTCCAGTAAATTCTCTACCTAAATTTCTAGATGATTTAGATAAAATCTGTACTAAATTTCAAATAGCAAATGTTAATTTTGGGCATGCAGGCAATGGTAATATCCATGTTAATCTACTTATCGATCCCAATAAATCAGATGAAAATTCACGTGCAGAGGCTTGTCTGGATGAGATATTTGACTTAGTGATTGCTCTTAAAGGAACATTATCGGGCGAACATGGCATTGGCAGAGAAAAGCGAGCGTTTATATATAAAGAGATTGACGACCCCACGTTAGCAATCATGAAAAGTATCAAAAATCTATTTGATCCTAATCACATACTAAATCCTGGGAAAATTTTTCTTTAATAAGCTGATGATTGAGTTCAGCTTTTCACTGCATAAATATTACAATTAAAAAAAACCTCACATAAGAATTATCTCTTATGTGAGGTTTTCTTGTGTTAATTGCCTGCTTATCTTTCAGTATTAAATATAAAAATAATGATCAACGAGCAATGCCGTAAACAATAAAGCCAAATATAGAATTGAATATCTAAATGCTGAGCGAGCGAGCTGATCGCTGTAATTTAAATAAATCTTTATAGCATAATAAAGAAATACCGCATCTAATACTATCGTACTAAGCAAATAGATCAACCCACTCATCTGCGAAACATAAGGCAGTATCGTTACAACACATAGAATTAAGGTATAAAGTAAAACATGAAGACGAGTAAATTTATCACCATGTGTTACTGGAAGCATAGGCATACCAATCTGCGCATATTCCGTTTTACGGTACAACGCTAACGCGCAGAAATGGGGAGGAGTCCATGCAAAAATAATTAAAAATAACAATAAAGCATCTGCCGTTACTTCGCCTGTTACAGCAGCCCATCCTAAAACAGGAGGCATGGCACCAGAAGCGCCACCAATTACAATATTTTGAGGCGTCAGAGGTTTCAGGATAACCGTATAAATTATTGCATAGCCAACAAATGTACCTAATGTTAGCCACATCGTCAGTGGGTTTATCCATTGATGTAAAATAAATAGCCCTAACCCACCAATTAATCCAAGAAAAAATAAAGTCTCAGGTACACTTACATTTCCTTGTGGAAGACGTCTCCCTTTTGTTCTAGCCATGACCGCATCAAACTTCTGCTCAACTAAACAATTTAAAGCAGCTGCAGCTCCAGCAACGAAAGCAATTCCAATCGTTCCAAGCACTAAAGTATCAAGTGGCACTGCGCCAGGAACCGCTAGAAACATCCCAATCACAGCAGTGAAAACAATCAATGAAACAACACGAGGTTTTGTTAATCGATAAAATTGCTGAAGTCTTTCTGTAACCGATTGGCTTATACTTGTATTAACACTCATATCTTAAATTACCCTCCTAAAATACAATTCAATTTATTTATGCTCTAAATGAGATAGTTTCAATAACAGCTTGATATCATTTACCATCTTTGATGGGTTCGCATCTCGAGGGTAACGCATCATTAAATTTCCCATAGGATCAATGATATAAATATGATCTTTATTTGAAAAATTAGCCGGAAATTGATCTATAAACTCACCATCATCAACAGTTAATAGCGCCGTTCCTTCAAATTCCTTTTTTAATTCCTGACTCGGTATTTTTTGATTATCAATAATCCAAATTCTATTTATTCTATCTTTTTCAGTATTTTGGGCTAAGCGTACTTGACGCATTTGATACAACTTCTTCTGACAATACTCATCACAGTCACCAGAATCAATCATAACAAATGACCATTTTCCATGTAATTGTCTTTCTCGAAATATCGTATTATTTTCAATATTATGAGCTTGTCCACGTATAGCCTTAACTTCTAACAGCTCTCCATAATTAACAGTGCTCTCTGGCCGAAATTTAACATTATGCAAAATCACTGATGCCACTACGGGAGATAGCATAAGCAATATTAATGCTATAAATTTTATCCTATTGCTGCGGGCTACTTCGTTTGACATTTAATGCTAATAATAAAATAAGAACGGTAATTGCTAAAAAGAACCATTGGAACGCGTAGCTCATATTTTTAGAAGCGCCTAAATCCTGTCGCTCTAGTTCACGTTTCAATCCATCATTAACTGAATTATCTAGCTGTACGAGCAAAACAGGCTGTAATTCTAATCTACTGACAGCTTGATATTTTTCAAAATCAAGCGCTATCCAAACCTTACCTATAGAAATTTCATCCGAAATTTTCATCGTCCTTATAGTAGGAGAAAGAACAATGCCAGAAATAGTAACTATATCCGTTGGCGTAAAAATTTCTGGTAAAGTAGATCTATTTTTACCAAGTGCTACCCAGCCACGATTAATTAACACGTGCATGCCACTATTTTCAATTCGCATTGGTGTTAACACGTGATAGCCAATTGCTCCTCGATAAATTTTGTTATCCAGGAATATTGTTTGGCTTGCGATAAATTGACCTTTTACTTCTACATTTCGAAATAATAGATCACTCAATTCAATGCGTGAAGAAGGGAGCGTTAAAACAGCTTCATGTGCTAATTGATCTAATAATTGCTGTTTCGAATCTTTTTCATCTGCACGAGATAGTTGCCACAAACCTAGTCGCGTAAAAACAATAATTAACGCTACTGATAAAACAAGTATCCACCATCTTGGTTTGAATTGATATTCTTTGATAATCATTCATCAATCAACTTTAGGCTTCTACTTATAATTATTATTCTTAATCTTGCAGAGAGATCATACTGATAGAAAATATCTATCAGTATGATTTATTATTTTTCTTTACAACGATTATTATTTATAGCAAATAGACAAATATAAATAAAACTAACCAAACAACGTCAACAAAGTGCCAATACCACGCAACACCTTCAAATCCAAAATGATGTTCTGGCTTAAAATGGCCTGCTGCGCATCTGAAATAAATAACTATTAACATAATGGTACCAACTGTCACATGAAAACCATGAAATCCGGTTAACATGAAGAAGGTAGAACCATAAGCGCCAGTCGTTAATTTAAGGTTTAAATCAGCATATGCATGACCATATTCATAGATCTGACAACACAAGAATGCGATACCAAGTGCTACCGTTGCGAGCATCCATTTTTTTAAACCGCTACGATCATTTTTCTTAAGCGCCCAATGAGCGTAGGTAATTGTTACGCCTGAAGTCAACAATAGCATTGTATTAATTGCCGGTAATCCCCAAGCACCCATTGGGGTAAATGTCTCAGTAATTCCCGGACCTGCTGTTGGCCAACCTCCAGTATAGCCTGGCCATATCAGCTGATGTTCCATGTCTGCTAGCCAAGGTACTGAAAGCTGTCGCATGTAATAGAGTGCGCCAAAGAAAGCTGCAAAAAACATTATTTCTGAAAAAATAAACCAGCTCATTCCCCAACGAAATGATTTATCTTCTTGCTCACCAAATTTACCCGACTCACTTTCTCTAGCAACCTCACCAAACCATCCGAATAATAAATAGGTTAGTATTGCAAAACCTATTGCTAACATCCAATAACCTGGTTCTACCTTGTTCATGGTAAGTGCAGCACCAAATGCTAGAAATAATAGTGCTGATGACCCTACAATGGGCCATTTGGATGGTGACGGTACATAATAATGTCCGGTTCCGTGACTCATATCATTTTCCTCCTGAATTTATTTTAATCAATTAGCTTGTTATCCATTTAACTACTAATAAAATACTTACTACAAAAACCAATCCACCAATTAATCCCCCTATTACCACTTGGTAGGGTTGAATCATTTCTGCATCTTTTTCCAAATCACTTTTTTTTCGTACGCCAGCAAACGACCAAAACACTGCTTTAGCAACCTGCCATAGTGAAGCTTTCTCTTTCTCTTTCTCTATTTCCCGCATTTACACGCTCCTTTAATATACTTATCTTTTAATTTACTGCACCCAGTGAGAAAAAGGTATAAGAAATCGTCATTGTCGTTATATCTGCAGGTATTTGCGAGTCGATTACAAACTTAACTGGCATTTGTCTAATTTCACCTGGTTTTAGTACTTGCTTTGTGAAACAGAAACATTCAAATTTTTTTAAATACTTTTCAAGAACACGAGGACTATAACTCGGTATTGCCTGACCACTTGTTTCTTGATCTGAATTATTTCTAATTTCATACATTACCTCGATGGATTCACCGGGGTGTATTTTGATATTTGGCTGCAATGCCTTAAATTGCCAAGGCAATCCACGTACATTCGAATCTAATTGAATCATTACCAGACGTGTCGTATCGACTTTGATGTCTTTATCAGCCACATCTGGTTTCAGTAGATTATTGATACCGGCCACTTCACAAAATTTCTCGTAAAACGGTACCAATGCATACCCAAAAGCAAACATAACCACTGAGAAAATGAGTAATTTTCTCAGCATTGCTATATTAATCTTGGATACGTTATACATTATTGTTTGATAATAACGGTTACAGTAAATATCAAAATCATCATCGCTAGTAGGAGAAATGCGGTTTTAACATTTTTCCAAGTTATTTTTTTAGCTTTATCGCCCTGTGAATCCATACTTCCCTCACACTATTACTTAATGACTGGAGGTGTTTCAAAGCTATGATATGGTGCAGGAGAAGGAGTGTCCATTCTAAAGTTGTTCCACCATCCCACGGTTTACTAGCTGCTTTTTCTCCGCTACGAATACACTTAATCACAATATAGAGGAATAATAGCTGTGTTAAACCAAACCCAAAACCACCAATGCTTGACACCATATTGAAATCAGCAAACTGCAACGCATAATCTGGAACTCTACGTGGCATACCCGCTAATCCCAAGAAATGTTGTACAAAGAAAGTCAGGTTGAAGAAGAACATGCATAACCAGAAATGCCATTTACCCAATTTTTCATCATACATACGACCAGACCATTTAGGTAGCCAGTAATAGACTGCACCAAAAATTGCAAATAGTGCGCCTGATACTAATACATAGTGGAAATGTGCGATCACATAGTAAGTCTCTTGAACTTGAATATCGATTGGCACGATTGCGCAGACTACACCGCTAAAACCACCGATTACAAACAAGAAGATAAACCCGATTGAAAACAACATGGGTACTTCAAAAGTCATAGATCCGCGCCACATTGTAGCAGTCCAATTAAATACCTTTACCCCGGTTGGTACAGCAATCAACATCGTGGCATACATAAAGAAGAGTTGACCCACTGTTGGCATACCCACAGTAAACATGTGATGAGCCCAAACGACGCAAGATAAAATTGCAATTGAAGCTGTCGCATAAACCATCGAAGAATATCCGAATAATGGTTTACGTGAGAATGTCGGAATAATTTCAGATACAACCCCAAATGCCGGCAGAATCATAATGTACACTTCTGGATGACCAAAAAACCAGAAAATATGCTGAAATAATATAGGATCACCGCCACCTGCTGCATTGAAGAAACTTGTACCAAAATTACGATCCGTCAATAACATAGTTACCGTTCCAGCTAATACCGGCATTACTAATACCAGTAAATAAGCTGTAATTAACCAGGTCCATACAAACATTGGCATTTTCATCAGCGTCATTCCAGGCGCACGCATGTTCAATATGGTCGTAATAATATTGATAGCACCCATGATTGATGACGCGCCCAATAAATGGACTGCAAAAATCATCATATCAACACCCATACCACCTTGAGTTGATAACGGTGGATAAAATGTCCAACCACCGGCAGCTGCACCTCCAGGAACAAAGAATGAGCTGACCAACAAAGAAGCCGCTACAGGTAGAATCCAGAAACTCCAGTTATTCATACGAGCAAAAGCCATATCCGGAGCACCAATCATCATCGGTACTTGCCAATTTGCCAACCCTACAAATGCAGGCATGATGGCACCAAACACCATAATTAAACCATGTAAGGTTGTAAAGGAGTTAAACAATTCTGGTTCTAGAATTTGAATACCCGGCATAAATAACTCGGCTCTTATTCCCATTGCCAAGAATCCACCAACCAAAAACATCGCAAAACTGAACCATAGATACATGGTTCCAATATCTTTATGGTTTGTTGTACAGACCCAACGCATTATCCCCGTTGGGTGATGGTCATCATGACCATGACCATGAACGTCTTGAACTACTGCCATGATTTATTCTCCTTAGTGTTTCTACTATTTATGATTTATTACAAAATACCAAATATTAATTTAATGCCGCTGTTGTCATTGCTGATGCTGAAGTTTTCTGTTTCTCAGAGACCCATTGCGCATATTTTTCTGGCTCTACCACTTCAACAACAATCGGCATAAAACCATGATCTTTGCCACATAACTCAGTACATTGCCCACGGAATATTCCTATCCGGTCAGCTTTAAACCACGCATCACGCACAAAACCTGGAATTGCATCCTGTTTTACGCTAAATGCAGGAACCCACCAAGCATGAATCACATCATTAGCCGTTATGATGACTCTAACCTTTTTACCGACAGGAACAACGAGATTATTGTCCACTTCTAATAAATAATTCTCGCCTTTCGGTTCTTTATTTTCAATTTGCGCTCTCGGTGTTGATAATTTACTGTAAAAGCTTATTCCTTCACCTTCACCTTGAAGATAATCATAACCCCACATCCATTGGTAACCAGTTATCTTAATGGTTATTTCCGGCTCTGAAGTATCTTTCATCGCAAGTACTGTTTTAGTTGCCGGCAACGCCATCACAATCAAAATGGCGCAAGGAATCGCTGTCCAGATAATCTCTACTAAAGTACTGTGATGAAAATTTGCTGCTTTATATCCTAAAGACTTACGGTGCTTAAGAACTGAATAAAACATCACACCAAAAACCGCAATAAAAATTGCCAAACAAATCCACATCACAAAAATGTGCTGATCATAGACGTCTTGTGCAATCGCCGATTGCGGCTCTGGAAAATTATATTTACTGGACATCGCTAAGCCCGAGTAAAAAGTAAGAAGCACTGCCCCCACTCGAGTTGCTACTGATTTACTACTCATATATTCCCCCCCACATATTAATACAAACTTACTTGTCTATTTTGACAAACCTAAAACTTCAAAACCCTCAATAGCTAATTTTTTTTAACACCACTTAATTTAAAAAAAATTTAACTATAAAACTAAAACAAAGTTATCTATCAGATAGATATCTAGATAGTTTTTTTTACCAGACTACCATTATGAACCAGGCTAAGATTCTATCACGCAGAGTATGCTCAAACAAGGGAAAATCATGATTTTTATAGGGAAAATACCCTATCAAAATCATGGTGATTAGCTAAATGATAGCGCCTTAATAATTAGAAAATACAAAAAACAAATTGTATACGATCGAAATATATAGATTATTAAACGCTTAACTGTTGATAATTTTTTTTCGTATAAAAGATTTAAAATAATGCAAATTAAATTATTCTCAAATAAATAATTAGACATTTTCAACAGATAACTTTTATCTGCAAATCTTCGAGCTTTTTTTGCTTTTATCAGTAGCCTTTAGCCAAATAACCTTCTTTTACTTTTGATGGCTACAAAACTGGGTAACATGCTATTTAATGCAAACTGCTCTTATTTGATGAATATCAGTAATTCCTTGCAATACCTTCTCAATTCCATCTTGCTTTAGCGTACGCATTCCTTCACTTAATGCAGTAACTAACATATCCGCCACACGTGCATGCTCCTGAATATTTTTTTTCAATGCATCACTGGCAGTAAGCAGTTCATGCAAACCAACTCTGCCAGAATACCCTGTTCCATTGCAACTATCACAACCGACTGGCTGATAAAAGGTAATTTGCCCTTGCTCATTTCCATATTGCTTAATCCAATCTCCCTCAATCCGTTTGTATGCAGCATCAGGATTGGTTCTAAAACGCTCAATATTCTTGAGTTCTTCACAGTACTCTATTAAAAGCGATTGAATTTCATCATTTCCTGCCGCATGAGATTTTTTGCATTTACTACATAATCGTTTTGCTAAGCGTTGCGCTAATATACCCAACAAGGCATCTGAAAAATTAAATGGATCCATTCCCATATCCAGCAAACGGATAATAGACTCTGGCGCACTGTTTGTATGTAAAGTAGCAAAAACCAAGTGCCCAGTCAGCGAAGCCTCAATCCCGATACTGGTTGTCTCTTTGTCGCGCATCTCGCCTACCATAATAATGTCTGGATCTGCTCGCAAGAATGATTTCATTACGACTGGAAAAGTCAAACCTGCTTTGACATTCATCTGAACTTGCCGCAATCCTTTCTGGGTAATTTCAACAGGATCTTCCGCTGTCCAAATTTTGGTTTCGGGTGTATTCAGATATTTAAGAATTGAATGTAATGTTGTAGTCTTTCCTGAACCAGTCGGCCCACAAACAAAAAATAAGCCGTATGGCCTGCTGATAATTGTCTTAAGTTCATCAAGATTACGTAGCGTAAAGCCCATTTTATCAAGCAGTATCGGCTCACCAGCCGCAAGAATACGCATGACTACATCTTCTAAGCCGCCTGCGGAAGGAATTGTTGCAACCCTTAATTCGATATCAAGTGGCGCAAATTTCTTAAATTTTATTTTCCCATCCTGAGGCTTCCTCTTCTCTGAAATATCCAGATCACACATAATCTTGAGACGCGTTACCAATGGATTACGATAGCTCGCTGGAATTTCAATATAAGCCCCCCATAAAACAAATCAAGAGTTGCTTTAAATTCCGGGTGAGTACATACGGTGTAAATTATCTTGTGCTTAGGAAATACCTGATTAACCATTCGGAGCACTTTGATTCTTTCTGGATCAAGCGCTAATACTATGAGGCCTTCCTTTGTATCATTAATTGGGAGCCATTGATTACTTTCCACAAAATCACGTTTAAGGTTTCTCAGAATTTCCATTGGCTTAATTCGGTCCGCCCGATAAGGTTCGTAAGGTACCTTAAAATATAGCGACAAAGCCTCACCAATCTGTGAAGGCTTGATTTGAAAGTCACCAATTAAAACATCTTCAAGATCACCGCCTTTTTCTCTTGCAGTCCGTGCAGCCATTTCTAGCTCCGCAGCTGAAATAATAGAATCTGAGATCAAATGATCATATTTTGAACGTGCTAGGTATTGTTGCTTCTGCCTTTGTTTAAAAGCTACTGCTAATATCTGACAAATTTCACTGATACCTGCAACAACGATTTGTGAAAACGGTTTATCCTCTTTATTGTTAATTACCTGTACAATTCCAATGAGTTCGTTATCACCTACATTTAAAATCGGAGCAGCTAACATTTGCTTAGTCCTGTAACCAGTTCGCTTATCAACCTCTTTTAAAAAGTGAAGTTGTGAACTGAGTTTCACCAGTTCACCTCGATCATATACATCTGCTACATTAACAATTTTTTTATTTAAACCTGCAAAACCTGCGATACTTTGCTCGGTGATCGGTAGTTTCAAATCTTGGAACGAATCTAAACCAGTCTTTACCCGTGAAATTATGTAAGACTTATCCTCGCTGATTGTATAAATCGTCAGACGATCAGCATTAAATAATGTGCAAATATCTTTACTGACTTCAAGCATGATTTCATCGATATTGCTGGCTGCGTTGACTCTTCCTGCAACCGCCTGCAAACGTTTAGAAAAATCTAATTGAGAATTGATATTTAAATTTTGGCTAGAAGCTGGTTCTAGCGTAACCGGTTTGCTCATAGCTGCTTTATCCAAAATGCTAAAATTCAAAAATCTGATTACTCGTTAATCGGCGCGAATTAAATCGTCCTGCACATCTTTCAATTTCTTGCATCGTTAAATCCGCTTCACCTTGTCGTAGATGAGTTATAAAGATTTGCGCATCTCGTTCTAACTTTTCTAACTCTTCAGCTAACATGCTTGGGCATAAATGTTTTGATCGCATTGCAATATCTTTCTTAGCATTGCAAAATGCAACCTCAATAATTAGATATTTTAAGTTTTGAATCTTATTTACTTCTACCCACAGCGCATCATTCGTCGTGGTATCGCCTGTAAAAACCAAACTAGACATACCTGAATTCAAATGAAATCCAACTGCCGGCACAACGTGATTAGCGGGTAATGGTGTAATCTTTCTCCCCTCTAAATCAACTTCATTTCCAATCACTATAGATTCATAAGTTAGGTAGGGATCCTCTCCATTTGGAATTTTGGTAAAATCTGGCCATATTTCCCAGTTAAAAAGATGTTTTTGGATGGCTTCTAACGTGGGAGTTATTGCATGAACAATCAATGGAAATTCTCGCAAACAACCAACAGTATCAATGAGAAAAGGGATAAGAGCGATATGATCTAAATGAGAATGCGTAACAAAAATATGTTTAATTTTACTAATTCATCCAAGGTCAGATTACTAACACCCGTTCCCGCATCAATCAGAATGTCATCATCGAGTAGCATTGATGTGGTACTTGATCCTTTGCCTATCCCTCCACTACAACCTAATACTCTAAGCCTCAAAATATACCCCCCCTTTTATCCGAATATTTAACCTGATTTTTTAATGACTGCTTTCGATAATAAACAGGGGATTACGTCAGATTCTAATTATTTGACTAACAAAACTGGGATATCAGACAGATGAATCAGTTTGCTAGCAATAGAACCCAGTAACATACCTGTTACTACGCCTAATCCTCTTGGTCCAATAACGATTTGATCAAATTGATGTGCTTGAGCAAATTGCATAATAGTTTCAGCTGGCTCCCCAATAGCAATATGATATTGGTATGAAATCTTTGCTGCATCTAACAATTCACGGACTTGCGCCAGATCCTTTAATCCCTCTTCTTGATGATATTGTTTGATATTTTCTTGACTAACAAACACTGAAATATCGCCATGTAATGGACTTTGAACATTCAGCAAATGAATCACTGGCAGTTCTTTGTACCAATCAAGAATAGGAATAAATTGGGAAATTGCTTTACTACAAGCATCAGAACCATCCACAGGCAGCAGCATTTTTAACATGATATCTCCTCAAACATTGTGTGTTTTTTCACAGAATCCAAAATCATTAAACTGACTTGTTGTTATCACCACCCATTTCAGTTAACACTATTGTTTTTCTAACTGCTCTGGTTGCCAGCCATTTTCCAGTCATAATTACAATTAGTGTCGTTACAATTGGTGCAACCCAACGAAGGTATGCCGCGTTATCTTCGATCCAAACTTTTGTAACAGTATCTGTGGTTGACATATCACCCGCGATCCAACCCAACAAACCAGCTCCAATCACAATCGTTACAGGAAACCGAGTCATCAGCTTCATAACGAATTTACTTCCCCAAACAATAATAGGCACACTCACAAGCAATCCAAAAACAACAAGGCCAATATCACCCTTTGCAGCGCCCGCAATACCAATTACATTATCTAAACTCATCACCGTATCAGCAATAATGATTGTTTTAATCGCTCCAAGTAAAGTTGTACCGGCATCGATTTGGTGTCCATTATCCGAAGACTCGGGCATTAATAACTTGATTCCAATCCATATCAATAGCAACGCGCCAATGATTTTTAAAAAAGGCAAGGTCAAAAGATTCAGTGCGAAAAATACTAATATGACACGTATAAAGATAGCGCCGAAAACACCCCAAAAAATCCCTTGATTACGCTGCTTTTCTGGCAGCCTGCGACAAGCTAGAGCAATAACTACCGCATTATCTCCTCCTAGCACGATGTCAATCGCAATGATTTGTAGTGCCGCGACCCAAAACTCAGGATCAGTAATTGTCATCTTCCATTTCCTTCAGATTATTGTATGAATTTAAGAATCTCAGTTTTTAATTGCATTGCGTCACGATATCCCAAATCAATTAAAGCATTACAAAAAGAAGCCTCAAATAAAACATAACTTAACAATCCTGATCCGCTCGCATTCATTGCGCCTACTGCCCGATAGAGGTAGCGCATCGTATGAGGAAGATGGTGAGCATGTTGCAAGGCAATTTCATTGATTTTTTGGCTAGGCGAAATCACCATCGATTGAATAGGTCGTAATGTCAGGCTGCTTTCTTTTCTAGCACTTGGAGGGATGAACGCAAGTGTTTCATTAATTCTATTTAGGCGCTCTAAATCAACATTTAAGCTATCAGCAAAGATACTGTTCATGGCATGCCCCGCTATTTGGGCCAGCGGCGGGTAACTCGTTACTTTGACCCGTTCACTAACGACTATATCTTTGGGATTAACACCGATCACAAGCACGCGATCAGCACCTAAGTGTAATGCAGGGCTAAGTGGCGCAAACTGACGCATGGACCCGTCTCCAAAATACTCTCGATTTACCCGCACTGCAGGAAAAATAAATGGAATTGATGAAGAGGCAAGTAAATGCTGAATACCGATAAAAGATGCTACTCCTACTCGTTGTGAACGTTTCCAAGGAAGAATACTTTTGTTTCCCTGAAAAAATGTAACAGATTGCCCCGATGTATAACCCCATACCGTAATTCCCAGCGCATGCAGAGCTCCTGCATGAATACTTCGCTGGATACCTCTAAACGGAAGTCGGCAAGCCAGCATTGATCGTAATGGAGCATTATCCAATAACGATACAGGTCTCCGAGCTAATCCACTCGAAAATAAAGAACCTAATAGGCGAAGAGTATTTTGCATCAAACCCAACAAGTCTGCACGATGCACCATACCAACATGCAAACTACTCCAAACTTTCTGTAGTTGCCTTACCCCGGTGGAAAAATGTGTGGCTGACATGGCTAAACCAGCAGCATTGATTGCACCAGCAGATGTACCACAAATAATTGAAAACGGGCTACGTGCATGCGCCGGAATCATTTCAGCAATCGCAAGCAATACTCCAACTTGATAAGCAGCTCGCGCACCCCCGCCTGTTAAAACAAGGCCAATTTTGGGTGATGGATTAGTGGTATCGTGATCACTCACAGTTGATGGATTTAGAATTTACCTTTTCAAGCGCATCGGACAATGTTTCCTCAGGTAAATCATTTAAGCTAGCTGAAAGTACCCTCGCCGATTTACAAATATCACCTACTAATATTCTATCATCAAGATTTGCAATAAATACTGCTGCTGCCCCTACCGTCTTTAAAAGACTTTGTCGCTCATTCATTAGCATTTCTATCTCTGAGCGTAACATTGATAATTCCTGTTCTCGTCGTTGCGTATGTATCATAAATTACTTCCTATGCCTGGTATACTAAGTTACATTCATCTACAGACTATAACAGTAACTTTTATCCCTTAAACACTAAAACTCTTCGGAATTTAATCGTCTTTTCGAATAACTTAGCAATCAATTATTACCGACAAAAAATCTAAGGGTAATCCTAAATGAAGCTATTTGAACTCTACCCAGAAATCAATCCTTATAATCAGGGCATGTTACCACTTGATACCATGCATACGATGTATTGGGAGCAGTCTGGCAACCCATCTGGTACTCCTGTTTTATTCCTGCATGGTGGCCCTGGAGCAGGATCCACACTGCAGCATCGTCGTTTCTTTGACCCAACTTGTTATCGAATTGTTATATATGACCAACGAGGCGCTGGTAAATCCACACCGCTCGGCGAAATCCGTAACAACACTACACTCCATTTAATTGAAGATATTGAAACACTCCGGAAGCATCTCGGTATCGACCGCTGGTTGATCTTCGGCGGATCATGGGGAAGCACTTTAGCGCTAGCCTACGGAGAAAACCATCCTGATCGCTGCTTAGGCTTTATTTTACGTGGAATTTTCTTATGCCGGAAAAGTGAAATAGACTGGTTCCTCTATGGGTTACGTACTTTCTTTCCAGAGCCCTGGGAAGAATTTGTATCGGAATTAACGCTATCGGAGCAAGAAGATATACTGGCCGCCTATTATACTCGTCTAATGGATCTTGATCCTGCTATTCATATGCCTGCAGCTCGAGCTTGGGGGCGCTATGAGGGCCGTTGCTCCACTTTGCTGCCGAATTCGGAAACAGTCAGTTATTTCTCAAGTGACGAGGTTGCATTAGGGTTGGCACGTATGGAAGCACACTACTTTAAACATAATATCTTTCTGCCTGAAAGCTCATTACTCGACAATATAAGTAAGCTCCAGCACCACCCTGCAATCATTGTGCAAGGGCGATATGATGCAGTTTGCCCAATCATCAGTGCAAATGATTTGCATCATGCCTGGCCTAACGCTGAGTACCTCATTATTGATGATGCCGGACATTCTGCCTGGGAGCCAGGGATCCGATCCGCATTAATCAAAGCGACAGAAAAATTTAAATCAATCGATCGATAGCATTTGATTGAATCACATTAGAAGCGGGTTAATATTCAATAAATTTGCAGATTCACGCGCATCAATATGTAGGTTATAGGGTAATATCCCAATTAATGGGCATGCCAGTCTGTGCTTTAACACCTCAATATTACCAATAATATCTGCCATTTGAGGATCGATGGTATTCGCTACCCAACCCGCAAGTGGCAAATGTCTCGCACGAATCGCTTCTACAGTTAACAAAGCATGATTCAAACAACCGAGACGCAGTCCAACTACCAATATGATTGGTAAATTTAATGCGACTGCCAGATCACTCGTATCTGTTTGAGAAGTTAGTGGAACAACAAACCCGCCTACACCTTCAACAATAACGATATCTACCGCTTTTTGCACAGTATGGAATGCTTGCTGAATTACTGTAATATCGATATCAATCGCTTCATAATTTGCTGCAATTTGGGGCGCTGCCGCTGCCACTAACCGATAAGAATTAATCACGGTACAATCGAATTGCTTCGTAGACACTGCACTTAGCTGATCAACATCAAGCCACCGGCCATTCTCGCAACCTGCTGCTATCGGCTTTATGCCAACAACTGACCGCCCTGTTTGTGCAAAAGCATGAATGAGCGAACAGCTAACTAATGTTTTCCCTATATTGGTGTCAGTCCCTGTCACAAAGAAGCCGATTGACATAACGCTACTGCTCGCTGATTTCCCAGTTTTTGCTTTGTTGTAGCTTTAAGTAAAGCTGCTTTTGAGACAGGTTTCCAGGCGTGGCCATAAATTACTTCATAGGTTGCAGGTAATTTTCCGGATTGGCGTAGTAATTCGTAACGATCGATGATTTGCTGCCACACCCCTTTTCCTGTAAGACCTTTTCTACGCCCAATCATAACATTATGAGCACCAATCGCTTTGAGGTCACGCACGATACTTGCTACATCCTGATAAGTCAGCGTAATGTATTCCATATCCATGACTGGCTCGGCGAAACCCGCATGAACCAATATGTCACCGATATCATGCATATCGATAAAATGATTAATATGGTGATGTGAATCAACGGCTTTGAACGCTTTTCTTAATTCATACAAAGTATCGGGGCCAAAAGTACTAAACATGATCAACCCACCCGGTGTCAAGACGCGATGACACTCGGTCATGGATTGCTTTAAATCATTGCACCACTGCAGTGCCAAATTTGACCAAATCATATTGACAGATTCTTTCTGCAAAGGTAGTTGTTCAATATCACCAGTCACATAATCAATAGGATAACGCTTAACAAATGAAACCCATTTTCTCCATCCTGAAATCGGCTGACAAGCCTGTAAATGCATAGTTAAAGCAATATCAAGCGCAATAATTTTAGAATGATCATAACGCTCTAGTAGCTTTCGGGTACCATAACCGGTACCACTTCCCATATCCAAGATAAAATCTGGAAGATATTTTATATAATCCAGTCTAGACAGCATCCGATCACATATTTCGCGTTGTAAAACTGCTGCATGATCATAAGTCTTAGCTGCATTCTCAAATGATTGTCGCAGTAGGCGCTTATCTAAACTATGTTCATAAATCATACAAACTAGCCACAAACTGGTTAGGGTAAGATAAAAAGGGAGCGTGTCCACAACGCTGATATAAATCCAATTTTGAATCGATCAACTGCTGGTGCATCCATTCTGCAGCCTCACAGTCAGTAATTACATCATTTTTTTCCATGAATTAGCAGGACAGGTAGCGTTAATTTACTTACTTCTTCACGGAGATCAGTAGTTACTAAAATTTGCAGTCCAGCTTTAAGTGATTGCTCGTTGGGTTTTAAAGATCCAAAGAAATTATTTCTGAGCTGCGTTAACATTGTGGATGAATCGCAACTCCCTTTCATTTGCAAAGTAAAGAATCGATTGATTGTTTGAACATATTGTTTTACTAATTTACTCATAAAGAGCTGAACTGTGGTTTCTTCCATGCCCCATTGCCAATGCTCGCGTTTGATGAAGCTCGGTGTTGTAGCAACTAAAACCAATTTATTGATTTGTTTTGGCAGACCCAATGCAAGTTTGATCGCAACCTGCCCACCTAATGACCAACCACATAAAATACACGATGAAGGTAAGTTTGCTGCAATCACTTTAACCATTTCTTCAAGCGAAAAAGCAGGTATAGCAGTATTATGTCCATGCCCCGGTAAATCAATCAAATGCAAGCGAAATTTGCTGGATAGCTGCGCTTGCACACTGCTCCAGATACCACTATGCATGGCCCAGCCATGAAGCATCACAAGATCAGGCCCTTCTCCAATTGTTTTTATATATAAACGATGCATATCAGTTCGCTACTTAACATGTTTTTATGCTGATCCAATCCAAATCATTCGTTCCACTCGCTGTAATGCTTCGATTAATTGAATGACTTCTGCTTCACGATGACTCGCTGATAGCGAAATACGCAGGCGTGCCTGACCAACCGGCACCGTTGGCGGTCTAATCGCCGGAACCAATATCCCTTCTCTCCGAAGCATTTCACTTAACAAAACTGCTGTACTACTTTCCCCAATCAGCAATGGTTGAATCGGTGTGAATGAAGGCAGCAATGACCAACGCGCAGATTGATAATGATCTTTAAGCAAAATAATGAGTCGAGCTAGTTTCTCTCGCCTCCATGCTTCTCGCTCAAGCAGAATCAGGCTCTGCATGATTGCGCAAGCCAGCGCAGAAGGCATTGCTGTGGTATAACCATAGGTACGTGCAAACTGAATCAACATTTCAATTAGTTCAGGCTGGCCCGCAACAAATGCACCAAAAACCCCCACCGACTTACCTAGTGTTGCCATATAAATAAGATGAGGCGAATTTAGATCAATCTGATCACAATGATGGAGAATTCCCTTCCCAGCATGACCCAGCACGCCAAAACCATGTGCATCATCAATCAATAACCAAGCGTTATATTTCTGACAGAGCGTTAGTAATTCTTTAACTGGTGCAATATCACCATCCATACTAAATACAGCATCGGTTAGTACAAGCTTGTTTGGAACATGAGTTTGAGCAAGTGCACGTTCTAGCGTTTCTAAATCAAGATGAGGGTATCGAATCAACTTTGCTTTGGAGAGCAGTGCCGCATCATTGAGTGATGCATGATTCAGCTTATCTGCAAATACTGCATCATGATGCCCTACTAAAGTCGTTACAACAGCAATATTGGCCATATAACCTGTAGAAAATAATAGCGCTCTTGGCAATTCGGTATACTTTGCCAACGCATTTTCCAGGTCATGGTGAACTTCAGAGTGACCACTGATGAGATGTGACGCACCGGAACCAGCGCCATATTGAAGCGATCCTTGACATAGTGCTGCAACCACCTCTGGGTGATTAGCCAGCCCTAAATAATCATTACTACAAAAAGATAGATTAGATTGTGTCGCAACTTTAATATGAGGTGTTTGCGGACCCTGTCGCGTCAAGCGATAACGAAATAATCCTTCATTTTTACGCTGCTCAAGCCTCTGAACCAGTTCTTCAAGCATTGACTACACAGTGCGCAAGCCTAATTTTTCAAATAATGCTCTATCCGATTCGATGGCTGGGTTACCCGTGGTTAATAATTTATCTCCATAAAAAATAGAATTAGCGCCTGCCAGAAAGCAAAGTGCTTGTATCGCTTCTGACATCATGCGCCTTCCCGCTGACAACCTCACCATCGCCTTAGGCATGGTGATTCGTGCAACAGCAATCGTACGTACAAATTCCAGTAGGTCAAGCGATTCAGTACCATAAAGCGGCGTCCCCTCAACTTGCACAAGATAATTTATGGGTACTGACTCTGGATAGGGATCAAGGTTTGCCAATTGAGCAATTAATGCTGCACGGGTTTCGCGTGATTCCCCCATACCGACAATTCCACCGCAACAAACATTGATTCCCGCTTCCCTAACCTGCTCTAGCGTGTGGATTCGATCGCTATAATCGCGTGTTGTAATTATTTCTTGATAGTATTCAGGTGAAGTATCAAGATTATGGTTGTAATAATCAAGCCCAGCCTGCTTAAGTTGTTCGGCCTGGCCTGGTTTGAGTAAACCTAATGTAGCACAGGTTTCGAGGCCAAGTGATTTAACATCTCGGATTATTTCAGCTATTTTTGCTATATCGCGTTGCTTAGGTCCTCGCCAAGCAGCTCCCATACAAAAACGCGTAGCACCTTCTGCTTTGGCAATTTTTGCCGCTGAAACCACTTCCTCGGTTGAAAGCAGGTCTTGATCTTCAACATTGGTATGATAGCGTGCTGCTTGAGGACAATATCCGCAATCCTCAGGACACCCCCCTGTTTTAACTGATATCAAAGTCGAAAGTTGAAGTGTGTTAGCATCGTGATATTGACGATGCGCAGACTGCGCCTGATAGATCAAATCATTAAAAGGTAAATCAAACAAAGCCTGAATTTGTTCGATACTCCATCGTGCCTCTTTATGCTGAAGGTGCACACAATCGGTCTCTTTTTGATCAATACTACTTAAAATAGGATTCATACTATATAAATAACAAATCAGTTAATAAATTACTAAAGATTCCCTTATGTAAGCTTATGGGAATTGAATTGCGTGGAATCATCAAGGATTAGCTACCAGTTGTCAAATTTTATCTCAACATTAATTAACAATCGCTCAATAATTAGGCAATTAATATTGCCGCATCGTTGTGTATTATGCTCAGCTCAGCAACATGACAACCTATGTTCGGCATGCAGAACAGCTTTACCTGAGCTCAATCCAAGCTGCTGCTCACTTTGTTTAACTCCTTTACCAACTTTTACACATTGTGGCACTTGTCTCAATACTCCGCCGCTGTGGCATAATATCGTCGCAGGGTATCGTTACGCTTTCCCAGTCGATGTTATGATTCAGAAGCTCAAATATGGACTGGACCTCACCTTAACACCTATTTTGGCTAATTTTATTGTATCAAAGATCAATCACAATCGACTTCCTGATGCCATCATTCCTGTGCCGCTTCATCCCGAAAAAATGAAAACCAGAGGATTCAATCAGGCCATTGAAATTAGTCGCTATGTTTCTAAGCAAACAGATATTCCAGTTCTCTCCCACATTTGCTTACGTGTCAAAAATACACCTTCACAAATCGAATTGCCCTGGAAAAAAAGACAACAAAATGTTCGGAATGCTTTTACGTGTCAATCCGATCTAACAAATAAACATATCGCAATATTGGATGATGTAATGACAAGTGGCGCTACAGCTAATGCTTTAGCAAAAGCGATAATCAAACGAGGCGCTGCTAAGGTCAGTGTATGGGTCGTGGCACGATCACTGCTCTCCCCAAAAAACCAAAGTACCAGTCAATCGTTGCCACAGTTTCCCGATGAGTGCCTTTAATATCGTTCTCTATCAACCAGAAATTCCACCTAACACCGGCAATATCATTCGACTCTGCGCGAATACAGGATCTGACCTACATCTCATTAAACCCTTTGGTTTTCAACTGAATAATAAGCAATTGCTTCGTGCCGGATTGGACTATCATGAATTTATCAATTTGATCACGCATAACAATTGGGAAGATTGTATACGTAGTTTAACAAACAAAAGGATTTTTGCAGTTTCGACAAAGGGAAAACAACGTTTGGATCAAGTTAGCTTTCAAAAGGAGGGACACCTTTATTTTTGGCTCAGAAAGTCGTGGGTTACCCGCTGAGATACTAGCGAGCTTCCCCGATGATCGGAAAATTTTTATTCCGATGTTACCGAATCGACGTAGCTTAAATCTTTCAAATGCTGCGGCTATTATCGTTTATGAAGCTTGGCGACAATTGGGATATGCGCTGGATGAATCAGCAGATAACTGTGATCAATGAACCTAGCACTCCCTTTTAACGCATACTTAAATTTTCATTGAGAATGCGGGGCGTCACGAAAATCAGTAATTCTCTCCGATCTTCCCGTCTTAGACTATTTTTGAATAAGTTACCCAAGATCGGTATATCACCTAATAACGGTAATTGATTGCGATTTAATCGATCTGCTGATTCAAAAATACCACCAATAACCACTGTTCCTCCATTATCAACCAATACTTCTGTCGTGATCTGCTTGGTATCAATCGCAGGGCCAGCCGGCGTATCTTGTCCACGGGTATCCTGATTCACACGCAATCGCATGATTACATTATCATCTGGTGTGATCTGAGGTGTCACTCTAAGGCTTAGCACAGCCTTTTTAAACTGGATTTGCGGTCTCCCTAGCTGGCTTACTATCTGGAATGGAATTTCGGTACCTTGCTCGATAACCGCCTCAACACGATTTGCTGTCACAAGTCGTGGGCTTGCAATTACCCGCCCCCGACTATCTGATTCCAAAGCTGATAACTCCATATTAACCAGCGTACCATTATTAATTTTTATCAAACTCAACCCTAATGCAGCCGGCCCTCCTGCCGCTCCAGCCAGGGTGGCTGCGGGTAAATTGACATTTAAATTCTGCCCACCACCTGGACTAAGCAATCCAGATGCCAGTCCACTAGAATGATCCAAATTACCTGAAATTCCAAGGTTACGGTTACCCATCTGGGTCGCATTCTGCAAGCCAAATCGCGCACCCAATGTCCGACTAAATGTCTCTGTCGCTTCGACAATCCGAGCCTCAATCATAACCTGACGAACAGATGTATCCAGATTTTTGACATGCTTGGCGACTTCGGCCAGCCGAATCGGAATGTCCGTCACCGTTAAGGTATTACTGATATCATCCATCTCAACCGTTCCACGCTGACTTAATATTCCGGTCAATGGAATTGAGCTGGCAGTACGATAATTTAATTGAAACGTTTCAGTTTGAACTGGTTCTAATTCTGAAATTTGTTGACGAGACTCCAGATCGAGTTTTTCACGAGCAGCCAATTCTTCTCTTGGCGCAACGAAAATAACGTTACCAACTCTTCTCTTATCGAGCTCATAAGATTGCAGTACGATATCGAGCGCTTGATCCCAAGGAACATCTTTCAATCGAAGCGTAAGACTTCCTTTGACTGAATCACTTGCAATGATGTCTAAGTTAGTAAAATCTGCAATTACCTCTAGCACTGAGCGGACTTCTACATTTTGAAAATTCAGAGATAATTTTTCTCCTGTATAACCCCCATTCATAAGCTTTTTATGTGCTGGCACATCTTCACTCTCGATAATCGGTTTTACCTCCAGAAAAAAACGTGTTCCAGACTGATAGGATGTATGCTCCCAACGTCCTTTAGGTTCAACAACGAGCTGAACATTGTCCCCTTTGGTAAGCGTCTCGATAATTTGGACTGGGGTAGCAAAATCAAGTACATCCAGTCTTCTCGCTAAATTAGGTGGTAAATAGGTTTTAACAAATTCGACAACGATTCTTTCCCCTTGTGTATGAACATCCACCGCAGTCCCTGGTTCTGACAGTAGGACTTCGATACGCCCTTCACCATTTGCACCACGCCTAAAATCGATATCTTGTAAACTTTTTAGGATATTTTCATTTGAATTAATAATCTTTGATAGCGTTGACGTAGCTGCCACACTACTTAAATTTACGGCTTTAAGTGTAATAACAACATGATTATCTTGGGTTTTTGCTTGATAAGTCATGGGACGCAATAAATTCATGACCAAACGACTTCTGTTCTCTGTCTGAACAATATTAATGCTCCGCAAATCGCTATTGCCAACTTCCTGCATATTACGACCCAATCCATTAATGCTATTTGTGAAATCAAATACGATTCGATCTGGATTGGTCAATGAAAATCCTACCGGTGCAGAACCCAGTGGTTGGTCAAGTGTGATTTTGACAGTAATCTGGCCATTAGAAGCATTCACGGCATTGATGGCAATAATACTATTACGAAAAGTCTGATCTCCCTCACTCATCTCAGCCACTGCGAAAGAACTCTGGTAAAAAATACCTATCAGTAATAATTGCAGTAGGGGAAACCATTTCTGAAAATATTTTTTTACTACTATTGTCTCCATTATCTCTGCTCCTGAGCTTGTAACATAAGTGTACTAGGATGTTCGGTCCAATCACTTGCACTATCCTGGATAATTTCCCTCAATTTGATTTCAGCTTCAGAAATCCCTGTGATTAATCCAAAATTTTGACCCAAATAATTCCCAATCTTGACACGGTGAAGTGAGCTATCGGGGGCTTTAATCAATGCATAAATCTGCCGACCACGCTGTAACGTCCCGACCATTGCTAAATTTTCCAAAGGAAAGCTCTCCAGCACCTCTTTTCGACGTTTAAAATCAGGTTGAATCGATCCTTGATTTTCCTTTACTTGGTTATTCTTCCTGGGTGAGAAAGGGCTTGGCAATTCAAATGCCGCATAGGTAAAATAGGCAATGGTTTTAATTTCAGGTAATGGCTCAACGGTTCCATATAGACCTTCACCTGAATTATTCACAAATTCCTCAAGATCAGAATAAGTGTTTGCTTCGCAACCGACTAATGCGATAACAAATCCAATTGATAATAAACGAGTTCTATCAATCATTTCTTGCCTCCACCTTGAGCTTTACTTTGATTTGCAAGCTCTTCATCATCGAGATAGCGAAATGTTTTTGCTGTGGCACTTAATACAAGCTGTTGATCTTTTCCAGGTAATATCTCGATATCATGTAACGTTACAATACGCGATAACTGAGAAACATCGCTTGCGAAAGCACCAATATCGTGATAGTTCCCAGTCACTCGGACTGTCACTGGCAATTCAGCATAAAATTCTTTAATTAATTCACTCGCAGCAGGCTTAAATAACTCAAATTGCAGACCACGCCCCAATCCAGCCCTATTGATATCCACAAGCAACGCATCCAGCTCGGATTTGTTAGGAAGTTGTTTGAGCATTGCACCGAGCGATTTTTCAATTTCAATAAGCTGTTGTTGCATTACCACTAAATTGACCGCACTTCTTTTTTTGGTTAAAAAATTTTGCCTGAGTGTTTCTTCCTCAGCTACTGCAGTCTCAAGCTCAATCCATTGATCTTCCCATATAAAAAAATAGCCAGCAAAAATCAGCAAACTGAGTAAAATGATAAGCGCGCCTACTTTAATTTTTGTTGGCCAATTTCCCGGATCATTTGGGTTAATTCGTTGTAAATCTTCCAGTATGCTCATATCCCGTCTAGTAGTATCAAAGCTAATTAACTGTCAATTAAGATGACTTTCAGTTAAATTGTTAGGTGACTCTGACAATCTGACATTTAAATCAAATTCATTTGAGCGGCTATTATTAATAGTTGCCGCCTTAATTTCGATCAGTAATGGTGATTCAAACGAAGGCGATGCATCCAAGCTGCGCATCAAGGTGGAAACCCATGCATTGGATTGCGCATAACCCGATAAATGAATATGTTGCTCAGTTTGTTTTAAACTTTTGAGATAAACACCATCCGGCATCAGCCGCGCTACTTCATCCAATACATGAACCACTTTTGATCTATCGAGTTGTAACGCCTCAACAACCCCTTTGCGGGCGATCAGCTCTTGCTTCTGTTCTTTAATGCGCTTAATTTCCTCGATCTGTTTATCGAGAATAGCAATTTGATTTTGTAAATACTGATTACGACCGCGCTGGTATTCAATCTCTTTGTCAATATACTCATACATACCCCAGATAATGAATAACCCCAGAGCACAAGTCATTCCAGCGAGAATCGTGAACTGCTGCTGACGAGCTTTACGTTTTAGCTCACGATGTGGGAGGAGATTTATTCGGATCATGATGGATCAAAGCTGCGCATTGCCAAGCCACAAGCGATCAAAAGCAATGGTGCATCCTGCTTTAATTGACGTTGTGAAACTCGGTTTGATAATTCCATGTTTAAGAAAGGGTTCGCTATTTGCGTAATCGTTTGCGTACGCTCAGCAATAATGGCTTCTAAACCCGGAATCGTTGCACACCCTCCTGAAAGGAAAATGCAATCCACTTGCATATACTGTGTTGACGTAAAAAAAAACTGGAATGCTCTCGCAATTTCTAATGCGAGCGTCTCACAAAAGGGCTGTAATACATCTTGGTTGTAATTTTCTGGCAGCGTTCCTTTACGCTTTGCTGCCTCAGCTTCTTCGATCGATAAATTAAATTGATTCTGTATCTCTTGGGTAAGTTGATCCCCACCAAACGGTTGATCACGAGCATAAACCGATTCACCGTCATGTATGATATTTATCCGTGTAATACTCGCACCAATATCGACCAATGCAATTACCTGGCTTTCCCCACTTTCTGGCAATTGATGCTTCATTAACTCAAAAGCAGCTTGAGCCGCAAAAGGCTCAACATCCATCACAACAGCTCTTAAACCAGCTGTTTGAACTGCTGCTACTATGTCTTCCACTTTTTCTTTGCGAGAAGCAGCAATGAGCACTTCAACCTCTTCTGGATGATCAGGAACGGGCCCTAATACTTGAAAATCAAGATTAACTTCGTCTAAGGAGAAAGGAATGTATTGGTTGGCTTCTGCTTCAACCTGAAAAACCATATCATCTTCTCTTTGGCCTGCTGACAACACGACCTTCTTAGTGATGACCGCCGCAGCGGGTAAAGCAAGAGCGACCTCTTTTAGGCGCGAACCCGACTTCCTCCATCCCTTACGAATACTTTCACCGACAGCTTCAAGGTCCTGAATATTGCCATCGATGATTGCTTCCTTGGACATCGGCTCAATGACATAACGTTCCAAGCGCAACATGTTGGTTGATTTCTTCTTGATCTTAGAAAGCTCAATTATCTTGACCGATGATGAACTAATATCAATCCCTAATAATCTGGGCGATTTAGGTGAAAAAAGATTAAGATCAAGATTAAAAGTTTTTCCGAACATTGATTTATTTGAGACAATATTTTAGAGTTACACTTGGAAGGCAGCTATTTCTGATAAATAAGATCATTGCTTATCATTAATTCCATTTAGCTTATCCTTATTCGTAGCTTCACCTAACTTGCTGAGCATTCTGACAGATTCCATCAGTATTTAATTTGATTAAAAACAGTAGTAATACCCTCTAAATTGGAAATCTGTTCTTCTCCCTTTATTAAGCAATCCCTTTCATGTCACTGCGTTGGTTAACCTATCCCTTTATTGCCCTTCTCGCCATCAGCTTGATTGGCCTTTTATTAATTGTATTTGCAGCGCTTGTCATCATCCCAACTTTACCCTCCCTTGAGGTCATAACTGATTATCGACCGAAAATACCACTACGAATTTATAGTGCAGAGAGGTTGCTTATTGGAGAATTTGGCGAAGAAAGAAGGGATTTCGTAAATATTCGTGAAACACCCGCATTTTTAAAGAAAGCAATTTTAGCTGCAGAGGATGATCGCTTTTATCAGCATGGAGGGGTTGATTACATCGGTGTACTCAGAGCCGCATACTCCAATTTTTCGGGTGGGGGTGTATTACAGGGTGCAAGTACCATCACCATGCAAGTGGCTCGAAATTTTTTTCTAACTAAAGAAAAAACCTTAACTCGAAAATTTAGTGAAGCGCTTCTTGCCTTTAAGATTGAACATAGTCTTGAAAAAGACAAGATACTAGAGCTTTATATCAATCAAATCTACTTAGGACAAAGAAGTCACGGCTTTTCAGCAGCCGCACAAACTTATTTTGGAAAACCGCTTATCAATATCAATCTTGCAGAAGCTGCAATGCTCGCAGGATTACCCAAAGCACCTTCACGATTAAATCCAGTCGTTGACCTCAAACGATCGAAGGCTCGGCAACACTACGTGTTGAAAAGAATGCACGAGCTTAACTATATTTCAGCTAAAGAATACGAAGAAGCTGAGAAACAATCTATTTTAATTCACCGACAAACACGTATTAATGCCATGCCTGCGGATTACATTGTAGAAATGGCACGTCAAGCGTTGTTTCAACAGTATGGAGAAGACGTATATACCCGCGGACTAAAGGTCTACACTACCATTCACAAAGCTGATCAAGTGGCAGCTTATGAAGCTGTCCGTAAAGGAATTTTAGATTATGATTCTCGATACGGGTACAAAGGTGCAGAAGCCTTTGTGAACATTCCGCTTAGTGATATTAATCCAGTAAAAACGCTTATATCTGCTTTACAAGAACACAACGATAGTGATGATCTACTAATCGCAGCTGTATTATCTTCCAGTTCAAATCATGTTGAAGCGATTCTAAAAAATGGTCGATCAATTCAAATTTCTGGTGACGGTTTGAAACTGGCCAAGAAATATCTTATTGCTGACCCACAATTAGGAAATAAGAGAATTCGCAAAGGTTCACTCATCCGTGTCCAGAAAGACAATCATAATCATTGGAGAATTACGCAATTACCTGAAGTTGAAGCTGCACTGATTTCAATTGACGCAAATGATGGGAAAATACGAGCGCTGGTTGGTGGTTTTGACTTCTACCTCAATCAATTCAATCATGTTACACAAGCGTGGAGACAACCGGGCTCAAGTTTTAAACCCTTCATTTACTCAGCATCCTTAGAAAAGGGATTTACACCTGCGACCATCATTAATGATGCGCCGATTTACTTTGATGCCGCCCAGACAGGAAGTAAGCCCTGGGAACCCAAAAACTTTGATGGTAAATTTAGTGGCCCAATTCGCATGCGCGTTGCCCTAGCTCAATCGAAGAACCTTGCATCAATTCGAATTTTGCAAGCCATTGGTCCGCGCTATGCACAAGATTATATTACGCGTTTTGGCTTCGATAGCTCTCGTCACCCACCTTATTTACCCATGGCATTAGGAGCTGGCTCCGTAACTCCCTTACAAATGGCATCCGGTTACGCCATATTTGCAAATGGAGGATACAAAGTCGATCCTTATTTTATTGCGCGCGTTGAAGATGATAAAGGTAATATTATTCAGCAAGTTGATCCACTAGTGGCAGGCCAAAATGCAACACAAATTATCGACCCGCGTAACGCGTTCCTCATGAACAGCATGATGCAAGATGTCATACAACGCGGTACGGCAACAGCAGCAAAGCAGCTTAAACGTAGTGATCTTGCTGGAAAAACGGGAACCACCAGTAATTTTATCGATGCGTGGTTTTGTGGATATCAGAAGGACCTGATTACTGTTGCATGGGTTGGATTTGATGAACCCAAATCACTTGGAAAAAATGAAACGGGGGGAAAAGTGGCGTTACCGATCTGGATCAATTATATGGAAAAAGCATTAAAACAGGTTCCAGTCACGACTTATACTCCACCCAAAGGAATTGTTACAGCTAGAATAAATCCAGCTACTGGATTAAGAGAATCGGCAGGAGGAATGAATGAATACTTTTTTCAAGAACACCTTCCTCCTGTAGCCACAGTAGTCAATGATAGCGATGAAGATCTTTTATCAAATGATGACTTCTGGAGCCAAGCCTTTTAGACTCTCATATTCAATCTTTTTCTACGACCTACTTTTCTTTTAACCAAGTGGCTACGTCTAATGCAAAATAAGTCATAATCGCATCAGCACCAGCTCGTTTAAAAGCAAGCAGCGCTTCTAAGACGCAAGCCTCTTCATTTAACCAACCATTGATTGCTGCTGCCTTGAGCATTGCATACTCACCGCTCACTTGATAAACAACGGTGGGAGCGCCAAATTTCTCTTTTACTCTACGGACAATATCCAGATAGGGCATACCCGGCTTAATCATCACCATATCAGCACCCTCTTGTAAATCTAACCCAACCTCCCATAACGCTTCATCCGAATTGGCGGGGTCCATTTGATACGTGTATTTATTACCTGATTTTAAGTTTGTTGATGAACCCACTGCATCCCTAAATGGTCCATAAAAACTCGACGCATATTTCGCTGAATAAGCAAGTATTCGCGTATGGATATATCGGTTAATATCTAATTTTTTTCGGATTGCAGCAACTCTACCATCCATCATATCAGAAGGCGCAACGATATCAGCGCCCGCTTGGGCATGGATCAAAGCTTGCTGCTCCAACACTTGAATTGTTTCATCATTTAGCACATATCCATTCTCATCGATCAATCCATCTTGCCCATGACTCGTGTAGGGATCCAGCGCGATATCAGTAATCACACCTAACTCTGGGAAATTCTTTTTTAACGCTCTCACCGTTCTAGGAACTAGCCCCTCAGGGTTTAGTGCTTCATCTGCGGTTAAATTCTTTAGTGAATCTTCAACAACAGGGAAAAGGGCCATCGCTGGAATACCTAAATTTACGCATTGCTCAGCCTGATGTAACAACAAATCGATGCTTAGTCTTGAAACACCTGGCATTGAGGCCACCGATTCTTTTAGATGCTGCCCATCTAACACAAATACAGGGTAAATAAGATCATCTACACGTAATAAATTCTCTCTAACTAAATTTCTTGAGAAGTTATCGCGACGTAAGCGCCGCATTCTTTTTTGTGGGTATTGACTTAATGGTGACATAGCAATTTAAGAAAAAAATTGAAATTAAATGAACTTAACAGAAAATTTCGCCTCATATGTTTAGACGTGAGCACGTGATCGTCTCTCGCCTTCCCTCCCTGAGGCGAGGCCTTTGAGATAAGGCAACTCCCCCGGTTTTTCCTCTTTGACCGGGGGTTTTTTTTGCCTAATGCAACACAAGTAATGATCATACTGCAAAATTAACCCGTTGATTTAAACCAATTTGATAATACCTGCGATGCTTCCTCAACCCCAAAAGTTGCTAAGCTAGAAAACAGTTGAGTTGTACAATGCGGATATTGTTCAAGCAAGAAATTTTGTACACTTGTTAACGTTTTTATTGATTGATTTCGTGACAACTTATCCGATTTAGACAACAAAATGTGAACTGGTTTTTTTGTGATCGAAAACCATTCAAGCATTTTTTGATCAAGCTCAGTCATTGGATGACGCGCATCCATAATTAGTATCAACCCGATTAAATTAGGCCGAGTTTGTAAGTAAGTGCTCAACAAATGCCTCCAATGCTCACGTATCGATTGTGGCACTTTTGCATACCCATAACCTGGAAGATCAACTAAAAAATTACCATCATTCAGTTGGAAATAATTGATATGCTGTGTGCGCCCTGGCATTTTACTGACAAATGCAAGACGATTACGCCTCGTCAACGTATTGATTGCGCTTGATTTTCCAGCATTCGATCGGCCAGCAAATGCCACTTCTATACCCGCTATTTCCGGAAGATCCTTGAGGTGATTGACCGTCGTATAAAATCTTATCCCTTGAAAAATTGATGTCATCTGATCATCGTTCAGGTAAATACAGCGCTAGAATCTTCCAATGAAATAATCCTTAACCCTTCTAGAACGAGATCATCTACCCATTCTTTGTCGGCAATACCAATATAAGGCAACACGGCTTGCGCACCTTTCCCACTAATAATACATTTGGGATTATGATAGTTTAAGTCTTTTGTAAACGTGCGATACATTTGCTCTATTGCTCCCGTCAACGCATGGATTACGCCACTGGTCATGGCATCTTGCGTATTATGCGGCAACTTCTGGAAACAACCCTTGCTGGGATAAGTTAATAACGCAGTTTGGTTTACTAACGCGCTTTGCATCATATCAAATCCAGGCAAAATGATTCCCCCCATGAATTCTCCTTGATTAGAAAGAATATCAACTGTCATAGTGGTTCCAATACACACCACCAAGCAACCTTGTTGTTTCATTCTCCATGCTGCAATTAAAGCGGCCCATCGGTCACTTCCTAATTGAGAAGGATTGTCATAATAATTTTTAACCCCACATTGATAGTTTTTTGAGGAAACCCAATTTACGTCTACTGTCCAATAAAGCTGTTTAAATATCAGCGTCAGTGATTGTTCTGCGGGTGATCCAGCTACATTCGAGATCGTAATCTGCGATGGTTTTGGTATTTTCTTCCAGGTGACTCCAAGCGAATCGCGATGAGTCTGCGTAACACTCCCTTTATCAATCCAATTATTCTTATCCATCACCCCCCACTTTATGGCGGTATTACCTGAGTCGATAGCAAGCAAGTAAGACATGTAATAATAAAACTCTCAGTTAATTTTACGTAAGCTAATCTCACCACAATGAAAGCTTTTTAACCCAGATTCCATTTTCAATCGTAACGAGCCATCCTCAGTTATGCCAGTTACAATTCCTCTTTCAATCGAACCAGCAGGCAATAGCACTTCAACTTCTTTTGCTTCGTAGGCATGATAACTGATCCACTCTTCTTTGAAAGGAGAGAAGCCTTCATCCGCGAAAATTTCTAATACTGCTGTAATTTCAATTAATAATGAAGCTAGTAATTTGTTGCGATCAATTGGTGCATTCGTGATTGAATAAAGATCGGTGATATCCTGATCAACGTAATGCTTAATCTCACTAGATGGCGCCAGATTGATTCCGATACCAATTACTGCCGTAGCAGGTCCTTGTACCTCTCCTTGTAACTCAATTAGTACCCCACCTAATTTACTGGTATTGGATAATAAATCATTAGGCCACTTTAGCGCGATATCGCTTATTCCGAGTGATACAAAGGTTCGTATTATTCCAACCCCAACTGCTAAACTTAAGCCAGCTAGAAAATTGACTCCTTGCTGAAATTGCCAAGACAAAGAAAAAGTTAAGCTATCTCCCAAACCAGAAAACCACGATCGCCCTCGGCGACCTCTACCTTTTGTTTGCAACTCGGCTACCACCACATCAATCATCGATTGATCGGAGTATCTTGTTTTTTTCGTATTCAGCAGAATTGTATTGGTGGATTCAACAACGTCATCAATCGTTATTCTAAATCGGGGTGAACGCTCAGCTAGATATTGATTAATGGCGCGCTTATCCAACCATTGAATTGGATTGATCCAACGATACCCTTTACCGGTAACTCGATAGAGCACAACTCCAAACTCATCGATCCCATGTAGCGCATTCGATACACTGGCGCGAGACACTCCCAGCAACTGAGCAATTTTTGTACCCGAATGAAATTCGCCATCACTCAATAATTTTAAAATCGCAAAAGAGATTGATTTCACCAAGAACCTAAGCTTTGAAGGATAGCTTTAGGATATTGCTACGGATTACGACAATCTGAGCTAGAAATTTGATCAAGATGATATCTAACAAACCATCTCGATAACTAGCACAGCCTGATAGAGAATTCTATCTAAATAGAATTTAGCTGGCGTCCCCAAGGGGATTCGAACCCCTGTACTCACCGTGAAAGGGTGATGTCCTAGGCCTCTAGACGATGGGGACAAAATCATAAAAAGCATTGCAGATACTGGTGGAGATAAGCGGGATCGAACCGCTGACCTCTTGCATGCCATGCAAGCGCTCTCCCAGCTGAGCTATACCCCCTAGACTGAAAGGATAGGCGATTATACTGACGCTAAATATCCTTGTAAAGCAATAGATAAATTTACAGAGTTGCAATTTGCTGATTTAATCGATTCAATGTCTCCGTTTTTCCAAGTATCTCGAGTACCACATCAATCGAAGGCGTATGTACCTCACCCGTAATCGCAACTCTTAAAGGCATCGCAATCTTGGGTAGTTTAACACCAAACGTTGTTGCTGTACTCTTAATTTCATCATGGATCAACTGCCTATCCCAGCTAATCGAAGAAAATCGATCAATTAGAGAAACGAGGATTGATTTTGTCTCATTATTAAAATGCTGCGCTCTTAACTCCTCAGAAGGTGTCAATACTCGGAAGAAATAAACAGCAGCATCAGCAAGCTCACTGATCGTACTAACCCGATCTTTAAGTAAATTAACTACTTTATGTAAGTACTCACGATTGGAAATCTGGCAATTATCTTTTTCTAAGAAAGGAATGGTTAATTGAGCAATGTCAGCAATTGCTTCGGTTTTGAGGTAATGCTGATTAAGCCATTGTAATTTTTCAGGATTAAATTTAGCCGGCGCACGATTTATTGACTCAAGATCAAACCATTCAATCAATTGCTCACTAGAAAAAATTTCATCATCACCATGAGACCATCCTAAACGTGCCAAATAATTTACCAACGCTTTATGAAGATAACCTTCCTCATGGTAATGCATCACCGACACTGCACCATGCCGTTTAGAAAGCCTCTCTCCATCCGTACCTAAAATCATCGGTACATGTGCATACTGAGGCAACAATGCACCGAGCGCTTTCAAGATGTTGATCTGACGTGGTGTATTATTGACATGATCATCCCCCCGAATGACATGACTAATTTGCATATCGAGATCATCCAATACAACACCAAAATTGTAGGTTGGTGTGCCATCACTTCTCATTAATACTAGATCATCGAGCTCGTTATTCGCCACACTGATCTTGCCTTTTACTAAATCATCAAAGACAACTTCTCCCTCTAGCGGGTTTTTCAATCGAACCACTGGTTTTATCCCTTTGGGTGGCACCGACTTATTATCTCGCCAACGACCATCATAGCGTGGCTTTTTCCCTACTGCCCGCTGACTCTCTCTCAATACATCAAGCTCTTCTTTGGTCGCATAACAATAATACGCCTGGTTATTGCGTAATAGTTGTTCAGCAACTTCCTGGTAACGGGTTAATCGTTGCATCTGGTAATAGGGACCTTCGTCATAATCCAAATTTAGCCAAGCCAGTCCATCTAGAATCGCTTGTACGGATTCTTGGGTTGAGCGCTCCAGATCCGTATCTTCGATACGCAAAACAAATTTACCACCATACTTACGCGCAAAAGCCCATGAAAATAATGCTGTACGCGCACCTCCAATATGAAGGTAACCTGTAGGACTTGGAGCAAATCGAGTTCGGATCATCATAAAATTTAAGATTGTGAATATTATAGATTTTATTATTCTTTGAATTGATCAATTCTACTACACCATCGACCGACTTCGTTAGCTTCCCGGTCTAATGATCTAGATCTCAAAATGTATGCAGACAACTGAAAAATTGATTAGTATCGCTTGATTCAAGTACAAAATCCGGAGATATTCGGTAATTTAGAATCCTATTTCAGACGCTTTTCTAGCGTTAAGGAATACTTTAACCGTATCAATCTGGAATCAGAATTTCAAACAGTTTTGGCCAGCATTTCCCCGTAATGTAAAAAGTTTTAGTGGAGGGTACGTACGCAATTCCATTTAGCACATCCTGTGCATTACGACGACCAGATTTTTTTACAATCCCACGACAATCAATGATACGGCGCACCTTTCCCGTTTTATTATCGATCTCGTAGATACAATTTTCGAAAAGTACATTTGCAAAGATTTTATTGCCGACGCATTCAATATCATTGATCTGACTCAGTTTACGCCAATTAAACCAAACGGCTAACTCAGAAATAATTTTGAAATTCTCATCACGATAAAGCGGCTTATTTGTCCCATTGCTCATCAGAAATAAATTACCGCATCGTGCCAAGCCCCAACCTTCACCTTCATATGAAAATTCTTTATCGGGTTTTAAGCTGTAAACATCATAAACAATAGCACGTCCCGAAGTATAAGTAAGTTGTATCAAACGATTATTACTAATCGCAATACCTTCACACCATTCTCCCACTATCGCAATTTCATGAATCAAATTACCACTCTCAGGATCAAGACATCGAAGTCGAGAATTTCCGATTAAACCAGTGCTTTCATAAAGCATATGATTGCAATAGGAAAGTCCTTGGGTAAAAGCTGTTGAATCATGCGGCAATGATCTTATAATTTGAGGTTTTACCTTCTTGACGCCTATTGTTTGGAAATGGAAATAGATTTCACTCAGTAGCGCTTTAAGACCGATTGACTCTAAGCAATGAATCAGTATTTTGCGCATTAGTTAAGAGAATTTGGCTAATTATGTAACTATGATAGATAAGCTATTTCATTACCCCTAATTTCCACAGTAATTGTCGAACACGCTTACGTAATCCATATTTGTTAAGCAAACGACCTATGCTTGTTGATAATTGATTCGTTGCTTTCATCGTAGCTACAAAGAGATCATTGCGCCAATGACGAGGAATAAGATAAATATATCTTTCGGTTGCTTCAGCATTGCTGAGTCTTTGCTTATGGGTATTATCATCATTTCCAAAATCAAAACGCTTAACTAAATCAGGGGTTGCAAGTAAACTTGAGATAATTTCGGTATGTAAGAAAATACCTACTTGTAGTTTCGCCCAATCTGGATCGTACCCAATTTCTTGGGCGTAATAACATTGTTGGTATAAGTGACCAACCTGAAATGCAACTGGTTTCTGATCAACAAACAAAACATAGCTATGGAACCAGCCGAGCTTTGCTGTTGTTAAAAAACGATTTTCAAGAATATTGCGATCGCGAAGTCCTGCACCTAATAATTGGTATTGGTAAGTTAAAGCGGACACAGTCATCGCTGCGTCTAAAAACGCGCCGACTTCTTCGGGCGATTGATAGCATATCGTTTTATATTGACCATTTACAGCTGAAACAAACCTTTTTTGAGTACGTTTGAGATCACTTCGTGTGGACGAGCTTAGTTGGCTCAAATAGTGATTGTAATCACTATTGAAATCGATATAACGATGCTTATACGGTTCCCCATAATTGAGAATGTGATAACTCGTATTTAATAATGATTTTCGGGCTAGCATATTCGATAATGCAGAATCGCTACCGACAGACTGTAAAAATATTACTTCGTTGATTGACAGTTCTTTTCGCAGCTGGTTAAATAATGCTAATAAATATAAAGACTTATCAGAATCTACGGTTTGATCAAACCAAATTTCAGCAAACAGTGTATAGCGTTTTACAGACATACTAAATAATGTCCAATCACTAATCGCAATACGAAGTGCTGAAGGATGTACAAAGAAAGTAGCGCTAGCGATTATCATTCCAGATTGTTCAAGAATAAATCTTGCTAACTGCTTATCATCATCAACAACAAATGTCATTAACCAACGGGGGTCCTGATCAAGTAACATTCTTCTCTTAAAAGTTTCTGGATCAATATTCGCTTGCGTACTAGTTGAAACCAGCTTCCAGTTTATCGTTTCTGTATTGGATAGAGTCATAACTACTTATAGAAATTTATTAAATTACAATAGTAACGATTAAATTAGGCTTAAATTTCGTCGAGCTTTAATATTTTAATCTGGTTCACCCAAAAACTCATTCAAATCAACCTTATCCATTTTCGATCCAGCGAATATACTTTAAATCAATTTTTTTCTGGAGAAGATGTTGCATGACGCCTAAGAAAACGACGAATCAGTGTTTTGATACCGAATTTTTCTATGATTGTTCCTAAATTATGCATAACAAAATTAAAAAATTGGAGTGCCGATGCAATTAAAGAAAGTGGAAACTTGCGAGGAACAAGGTAGAAATTTTGTTCTTCACGCTGATTGTTACTTAATCTCGCTTTGCTTCCATTATCACCATATAAAAATCGAATTTTTCAGCACCAACTTCGATTAAATTTTGAATTAAGTAGGCATGTGTAATCGTTCCCACTGACCATTTGGCCCAAGCTGGATCATAGCCAATATGCGTTAGATAAAAACATTTGTTGTAGTGAAAGCCATGTTGAAATGCAATAGGTTCATTGTTACTAAAAAGTATTAGACTTCTTAGCCAGCCTTTTCGAGCTGCAAGCTCAAGTGTGTAGCGATTTTCCGCATTATCATTGATACCCAAATTAAGTAGCTGATGTTGATATGTTTTTATTGATACTTGCTGTAGCAATCTCAAAAGCTCTACCACTTCTTCGGGTTGAGTAAAAACGCGATAGGATGTAGTGATTTCAGTATTTTTTTCCAGTAATCGTAAAGCTCTCCTCATTTCGTAACGAGTACTATTACCCAGTCCTTTTAAATACGCTTCAAAATCTTTGGGTAATAAAATCAAACGTCTAAGGTAGGATTGACCATAGGGTAGAACTTGATAATGTTTACGAAGTTCGGAATTTTTTAATATGAACTGGCCAAAATTAGAAGATTTTTCTACACCTAAGCCAAACAAACTATCACGATCACCAATAGTTTCACGCAACGTTATAAGTAGTTTTTCTAGTAAAACTGAGGAAAGGAATTGGTAACCTTCAGCTAGTAGCGGAGTTGCAGTAATACAGTAGCGACGAATTCTATAGTCATATACAGAAATTCCAAATAGTTGGAAGCTTAGTGCAGATGGATGAATGAAAAAGGGGGCATAGCCAACCATTTCATTATCGGGTGTAATACATACCAATAGTTTGCTAGACTTATCATTCCCGCACTTTGCTGAGAGCCAATAGGGATCATGGTCTATATTAGCATCTGGGTGATTTTGTATTAGGCGCTCAACCTGATTTAAAACATGCTGACGAACTTCTGACTCTAATGACGCTAAATCAATCCATTCTAGATTAGTATTACTCAAAATAGTCCTTAAATTTGGGTATCAGCTTGCTAAATCTCAATGCTTCAAGGTAATGATTAATCTAATTGCAAAATTACGACAAGCTGGAATAAATTTCTAAACAACTAACAAAGCCCATGCCCCACCACCTAGTAATATTACTAGAAGTATGCATTAAACTGACTAGTGATTAAGTTTAGAATAACTTGGCTTCATGATAGTAATTTAAGTTAAGCTCAGCATAATATCTAACGCTACCCTAATATATAAAATACTATTTTGAATTAAAGCAAACCACAATCTGTGCTCTTCTGAGCATTCTTGATCACACTAGTTCTCATTTCATAAAATTCTTTTATTTTACATCCTTACGCTTTATTTGGTGTGACCTAGTCAAGTAATACCACACAAATAAATACACCCGGTGATTATCGTAAACCTGAGAATGAGCTGCAAAAAAGAAACTTTTAGCCATCGCGTTATCATAGGCACCACTCGCAAGGAAAACTCACATTTCTTGACATTCACTGCCTTAATCGCTGTGATGAAATATCTGATGCGGCTTGCGAGTAATCACCGGTATATTCAATACGTTAATTACAAGCCCGGTTGCCATATTTTCATTGAACGATCAGCTTGCCAACCTTATGGCCAATAACATCGATAACTACAACCAAGTAAAAAACTACCCAGGTGGGAATGTATATCAAGTTAGTAACTTACATTGATGTGAGTTACTTTGAAATAATATTGCACCAGATCTAGCACAAGACAACCGCGCTTATTCTGGTAAGTTGTGATTACAAAACCGCGGCAATTGCTTTGATTAGAACACTATTGAACGTTAGATGCAATTATCATCGATACCTGTTATCGTATGCGTTGTTTAATTGTTTGAAGAAGTAAGTCTAGACTCATGCTAGCAGGTTTAATGTTAACAATGGCGCTAATGGTGCCAGGGCATCTCAACCCGATTGAGAAAGCAGTTGATTATTATCAGAAAGTAACTAGTTATCAAACGATCATCAAATCGTATGTGGGAAGTAAATCGGATAGCCCGGATATCATCCGCTATTACTATGATAAGAGTGGGGCGGTGCGTATGGAAGTAATCGAACCATTCAATGGCGCAGTGTTGATCTATAACCCCGTGACTGATCTAGTAAAATTATGGCTCTTCGGTTATGGCAGTGTTCCTTCGTTTAGCTTAAGCCCAGAAAATAAGTGGATCCAGAGTTCATCAGGGCAACGGGTTGATCGTTCAGATATTGGTGCACTCTACCAAGATGTCGTGCTGTTGCAAAACCAAGGAAAAACGACGGTGATTGGAACCGAACTGGTTGACCAACAGCAGACCTTGTATGTCAAAGTGGAAGGTAACCAAGGAGTAAGCGTTGAAGGCGTATCCCGCTTTGATTTATGGTTTGATGTTGAAACCAGCTTACCGCTCAAGGTCATCAGCTATAAGCCTGATGGTAGCCAAATCGAGCGAATCGAGATGTCAGAATATCAAATCAACCCAGTTTTTCCGAAAGGTTTTTTTGATCATTAGTGTCAGTGATGGCTGCATTCACTTTTACCACGGAATGGCAATTCGATTCACCACTTGAATTGGTTTGTGACGCTATTATCCAATGTCAAAGTTGGCCTCAATGGTGGCCAGGTGCTGAACGAGTTGAGAAACTGGTAGCTGGTGATGCCGATGGGATTGGCAGTGTTCATCATTTCACCTGGAAAGGAAAGATTCCTTATCGTTTTTCGTTTACGTTGCGAGTTACCCGTTATATACCCGGTATTATGTTGGAAGGGGTAGCCGAAGGTGACGTAACCGGTACTGGGCGCTGGAATTTTATGCGTGCGAACAATATAACTATCGTGCACTATACCTGGACGGTAAGCACAAACCGTTTATGGATGAATTTACTTGCGCTCATTGCAAAACCAATTTTCAAATGGAATCATGATCAGGTAATGCGGCAAGGTGAACAGGGATTAACACATTGGTTACGAATACAATACCGATAAAACTCTTACCCTTTATGCAAACCCAGCAGAAAAAAATTCAACCGCAATCTGACAACTAAGACTTGCTATTTCTTGGACTTCGTTACCGATTGCGCCTCTGCTGGTTGTTGAACTTGAAAAAAGACTTCATCCTTGCGTATCATCCCTAGTTCGTTTCTCGCCAACTCTTCAATGGCATCAAAACCCTGCTTGAGATCAATGATCTCCGCTTCCAGTATAGTATTCTGGTTCTGTAATTTCTGATTTAATCGATGTTGATCCTGGAGTTGCTTTTCCAAATCAAATATTTCCAGCCATCCGCCTTTACCATACCATAGGGAATATTGAACAAATGCAATTAAAATAACCAGGATGAGCGCAACAGTCTTCATTAGGTTAATTGATAGAATGCACCCCTTCCCGCGTAGATTGCGTTATCGCCTAGATCTTCTTCGATACGTAGCAATTGATTATATTTTGCTAATCGGTCGGAACGCGATAGCGAACCTGTTTTGATCTGAAGCGCATTCGTTGCAACTGCGATATCAGCAATGGTCGTATCCTCGGTTTCACCTGAACGGTGTGAAATCACAGCAGTATAGCCTGCACATTTAGCGATCTCTACCGCAGATAAGGTTTCCGTTAACGTACCGATCTGATTGACTTTGATCAGGATTGAATTTGCAATGCCACGCTTAATTCCTTCTTTTAGTATCCGACTATTGGTCACAAAGACATCATCACCGACTAGCTGAATTGTTTTACCAAGCCTTTCAGTTAATAATTTCCAACCATCCCAGTCATGTTCGCTCATGCCGTCTTCAATACTAATGATTGGGTATTTATCAACCCAGGTAGCCAAATAATCAACAAATTGAGCAGAAGTTAGGCTTAAACCATCAGATTTAAGATGATATTTTCCATCTTGGTAGAATTCAGAGCTTGCGCAATCAATACCAATCGCAACTTGCGTACCAGGTTGATAACCTGCTTGATCGATCGCTTGTACAATCAACTGCAATCCTTCTTCATTACCGGACAGATTCGGTGCAAAACCACCTTCATCACCCACCGTTGTTGGCATATTTTTTTTACTGATGAGCTTTTTCAATGTATGAAAAATTTCAGCTCCACATCGTAGTGCTTCACGAAAACTGTCAAAGCCATGGGGAATAACCATGAATTCCTGCATATTCAGATTATTATTAGCGTGAGCGCCGCCATTGATGAGATTCATCATCGGAACTGGCATCGATATCGCTCTTACTCCTCCTAAATAACGATATAAAGGTAAGCTGGATTCTTCAGCAGCAGCCTTCGCCACTGCCAGTGAAACAGCAAGGATGGCATTTGCTCCCATTCTCGATTTATTTTCGCTACCATCTAAATCAATCAGCGTCTGATCAATGAATGCTTGCTCTGACGCATCGAGTCCCATGATGGTTTCAGAGATCTCGGTATTGACATTTTCAACCGCTTTGATCACGCCTTTGCCAAAGTAGCGTTCCTCATCTTCATCGCGTAATTCGATCGCTTCTTTGGTTCCAACCGAAGCGCCTGATGGAACGGATGCACGTCCCAACGCGCCAGATTCTAATAAAACATCTGCTTCTATGGTTGGATTGCCACGAGAATCTAAAATTTCTCGCGCAATGACATCTACTATCGCACTCATGCTACTTTCTTCCTTGTAATAATCGACTTAATGTTCTTCTCTCTATTGCTTTCTTTCTAAGCAATTTCTTTCTGCTTTAAATTGTTATCTGTACGCTGATTTGCGTAGCTAATCGCGGCATTGATATATGCCTTGAATAAGGGGTGTGCTTTTTGGGGAGTAGATGTAAATTCTGGATGAAACTGACAAGCAACAAACCAAGGGTGCTCATCTTGAGACAATTCAACCATTTCGCATAACCTTTCTTCAGCAGATACGCCACTTATTTTCAGACCCGCTTCTTCTAAGCTGGGAATAAAGCTCGCATTCACTTCATACCGATGGCGGTGACGCTCTGTGATTTTATCAGATTCATAGATTCTTTTGGCCAATGAATCTTCGTTGAGAAAACACAATTGTCCTCCCAAACGCATCGTTCCACCGAGATTAGTATCTTCCGAGCGCTTCTCTATCTGACCTTCACGGGTTCGCCACTCAGTAATTAGACCAAGAACGGGATAAGGCGTATTCGGATTAAACTCCGTGCTATGTGCATTTTCTAAATGTAGTTCGTTTCGTGCATATTCGATGACCGCAAGTTGCATTCCTAAACAGATTCCAAGGTAGGGAATTTTATGCGTGCGTGCATAATGAATAGCCATAATTTTTCCTTCAACACCACGTTTTCCAAATCCCCTGGAACCAAAATTGCCTCCTTATCGCTCAAGCAACCTGTACCTTCTTTTTCGATGAGCTCAGAATCTAAATAGCAGATATTAATTTTGCAATGTGTATGAATTCCAGCATGAATCAATGCTTCTGATAAAGATTTATACGACTCGGTCAAATCCACATATTTGCCAACTAATGCAATATTGACAGTCTTAGTAGGATGCTCCAATGCATAAACCAGGCTTTTCCAAACAGAAAGATTAGCAGGCCTAGCAAGAATATTAAGCTTATGGCAGATAATCTCATCAAGCATCTGCTCATGGAGCAATGCCGGAATCTTATAAATACAATCAACATCGATGGCAGAAATTACCGCTTCTTCTTTCACATTGGTAAATAATGCAATTTTGCGGCGTTCTTCTTGAGGCAGCATGCGATCTGAGCGGCAAAGCAGCACATCAGGCTGGATTCCGATCTCGCGCAACTCTTTAACCGAATGCTGGGTTGGTTTTGTTTTCAACTCACCGGCAGAACCAATATAAGGTAATAACGTTAAATGGATAAAGCAAGTATCGTCACGCGGGTGTTGCACTGCCATCTGCCGGATCGCTTCCAAGAATGGCAGTGATTCAATATCTCCTACCGTACCCCCAATTTCAACGATAGCAACCTGAGCATCATTCACACCGTTACGAATAAACAACTTGATCTCATCAGTGATATGCGGAATGACCTGAACCGTCCCCCCAAGATAATCACCCCTTCTTTCTTTACGGATGACACTTTCGTAGATCTGGCCCGTCGTGAAATTGTTGCGCTTAGCCATTTTGGTACTGATAAAGCGCTCATAATGGCCCAGATCCAAATCAGTTTCAGCACCATCATCGGTAACAAACACTTCTCCATGCTGAAATGGATTCATAGTACCTGGATCAACATTGATATAAGGATCGAGCTTCAACATGGTTACTTTAATACCACGTGTTTCAAGCAGAGCAGCCAATGATGCGGCCGCAATTCCTTTACCTAATGAAGAAACAACTCCGCCAGTTACAAAGACATACTTAGTCATAATGGAGGGCAATGTTAACTCAATAGTAAACCATGGAAACTATCCCTATAGCCTCCATGTTATTCAAAAAATGAAACCTAAGCTGAGTTTCTAATAAACTCTCGCTTTAGGGGGAAACGATTCGACCGTCAATGGCTTCAATCGAACCGGTTTATAATCCAAGCGCTGGCCTTCTTTGAAATAGAGTGTATGTTTCAACCATTTTTCATCATTACGCTCTGGGAAATCGTCACGTGTATGCGCACCACGACTTTCATTTCGCGCTTCAGCAGAAACCATGGTAGCAATCGCCACCTCAATTAAATTATCTAATTCCAGCGCTTCGACTCGGGCTGTATTGAAAATTTTGCTCTTATCATTAATTTCAGTTCGTGCCACGCGCTGCGCTATTTCATTGATTTTACTAACCCCTTCTTTCAACATGTCCGGGAAGCGAAATACGCCACAATAAGTTTGCATAGTTCTACGAAGTGCGTCGCCCACATCTGCAACTTTCTCACCATTTTTTTGCGTATCAAGGCGATTCAATCTCGCTAATGAGATATCAGCGATATCATCCGGTAACGATTTATGATGTGGGTTATGCTTGAGTGCCTCGATAATTTTGTTCCCAGCCGCACGGCCAAAAACTACAATATCGAGCAGTGAGTTAGTCCCCAGGCGATTAGCGCCATGTACTGATACACAGGCACACTCACCCACAGCATATAATCCTGAAACCACTTCTTCAGGACCAGTCTTATAAGGTGCGACTACTTGTCCATAAAAATTAGTTGGAATTCCACCCATCATATAATGCGCAGTCGGCACAACGGGAATCGGTTCTTCTATGGGATCCACATGGGCAAATTTAATCGCAATCTCGCGGATACCAGGTAGTCTTGATTTAATGATCTCCGGTCCCAGATGATCGAGTTTTAGCAACAAATAGTCTCCGTCCTTGCCGCAACCTCTACCTTCTTTGATCTCTGTGGTCAGCGCCCGCGATACCACATCGCGGCTCGCCAAATCTTTGGCATTTGGTGCATAGCGCTCCATAAAGCGCTCACCATTTTTATTCAGCAAATATCCGCCCTCACCCCGAACCGCTTCGCTAATGAGAATACCGACGCCATGCACACCGGTTGGATGAAATTGCCAAAATTCCATATCTTCTAGTGGAATACCTGCACGTGCCGCCATCCCCAATCCATCACCAGTATTAATGAATGCATTGGTACTCGCCTGGAAAATACGCCCTGCCCCACCCGTCGCCAATAAAGTAACCTTGGCTTGGAGAATCATGACTTCCCCTGTCTCCATTTCCAAAGCGGTTACGCCAAGCACATCCCCTTGTTGGTCACGCAATAAATCAAGACCCATCCATTCAACAAAAAACTGAGTATTAGCGTACAAGTTGCGCTGATAGAGTGTGTGCAACATCGCGTGCCCAGTACGATCAGCCACTGCGCAGGATCGCGTTGCTTGCATCCCCCCATAATTTTGAGACTGCCCACCAAAGGGTCGCTGGTATATTTTTCCATTATCAAGGCGATCGAATGGCATACCAAAATGCTCTAGCTCATAAACCACTTCAGGCGCCTGGCGACACATAAATTCAATCGCATCCTGATCACCCAAGTAATCTGATCCTTTGACGGTATCATACATATGCCAGTGCCAGTTATCTTCAGTCACGTTACCCAGTGATGCTGCAATTCCACCTTGTGCAGCTACCGTATGTGACCGAGTTGGAAACACTTTGGATAATACTGCAACCGTTAGACCTGCTTCTGATAACTGCAAGGCGGCCCGCATTCCAGCGCCCCCTGCCCCAACAATCACGACGTCAAACTTTCTTTTGCGGATGGTCACATTATCTCCATAGCACATCAATAAACCAAATGAGATAAAATAGCAAAGCGGTAATAACTAAAACCTGCACACTCAATCGAATACTGGTAATCTTCACATAATCCATCAGTACATTCCTGATACCAACCCAGGCATGCCAACATAGACCAATAAAAACCAGCAGAGAAAAAATTCTCATCCATTGACTAGCAAAAATTGATTTCAACCCTACATAATCACTCGCTTGAGTGGTGAATACCCAAGCAAGCAACAATAAATACAAAACCATTAATACTGCTGTAACGCGCTGAATTAACCAATCGATTAACCCATAATGCGCTCCAGTCAAAGGTTTAGTACGCGTTACCATGATAAGACAACCAGTAAAGCAGTTAATCCGATACTGAGCACCATAACCAGCTTACTCCCCAACCGTGAGCCTTCTAATGTACTCCCTAAATGCAAATCAAGCGCTAAGTGGCGAATTCCTGCACAGAGATGATGAACAAGTGCCCAGAGAAAAAAAATGAAGCCACATTTAATGACGGGGTTAGTAACTACCGATTGAAACTGAGCATAGCTTTCAGGTGACTCTAATACTTGTTGAAAGCTATAAAGCAATAAGGGTAAACCAGGAAAAACAATAACACGCCACTGATCCGGTGCAGTATCGAAACGATAGCAGGAAGCGGCTGCTTGATTTTAACGAGATTCAAATACTTAGGTCGTCTGCTTTGAAATTTAGTCTCCATACTTTAAATCACTGACCTACTAGATTCCGATATCATTAAAAGGGTAGTATTAGTGTAATCGCTTAAATCAATTCATTCAACGCTTTAATCTCAGCCTGTTATGCAGCAAATAAGCTATCCGCGTTTGTAACGCAAGATCAGCCCGATTTCATAGGGAGTCTAAGGATATTTTCAAGAGACGTAGGAAAGGCTGATTACAAGAAACTGATAATACTAAATAGCCAATTAGACTTTCTCAGTATTAAATGAGCCACGGACATCCTTGACCATATACGCTAACTTAGTCACATCCAAAATATGCCATGCCCGTCCCTTACACTCAATAATACCTTGACGCGTAAGCGCAGATATTTCACGTGAAACTTCCTCGCGCCGAGTACTCACATAATTAGCTAATTCCTCATGGGTTGGCGCAGGTGAAATAATAGCTAAGTTCTCAGCTACTTTGTTCTTATGGGTCAATCGCAATAATTCCGCATGTATGCGATTACGAACGGCCAAGGTACTAAAATCAAAAACCCGCTCAGTTAGACGCCGGACCTGGCCAACTAATCGCTTTAGGATCGCGTTACAAAACTCGGGATAAGTATGGATTAGCTCGAGAAAAGCGCTACTCGGCAATGAAGCGAGTTGTGAATCTTTTAATGCAACCGCTGTTGCAGACCGAGCTAATCCATCGATGGCGGTTAGTTCCCCAAACATCTCGCCTTCGGGTAAATCACATAAAATAACCTCATCTCCAGATAGCGAATAATAATGAATCCGAATCATTCCTTTTAAGATAAAGAAAACACTGTTGGTGTGATCTTGATATCTGAGAATTTCTTCGCCAGCATTACAATGTTGCTGATAGCAAGAGCAAGCGCTAATAATTTTGTCTAAATCATTAGGCAAGATATTCTGAAGCTCTTTTATAGAGAAAAATTCTCGCAAACGTATATTGGGTTTGAGATCAAAAAACTCTTCACTCCGAGCATTCATATTTATTCTCTAAGTAGAAATATTTTATTTATCTTTTCTATAGTAAGCTTTATTCTGTATAAAGCTTACTGCTAGTCAATCACTTATATCACTTGGATAAAACTCGCTATTTGTCAGTCTTGCTCCCAATAACCAGCAATCCACGCACCTCCTTCAGAATGACCTGGAACCCAATGCCAGCCACCTCCCCTGGGCCTTGGTGACGGCTCTTCATTAATTTCCTCGCTCGAAACATTTGAAACTCGCGAATCTAATTCTAATTCATCATTTTTCATTTTACCTCCTCATGCTGGTTAACCAGGAAAATAAATAACAACTTACCTATGAAGATAATAATCAGAGAATGTATTTAATCATCACAATAACCACTTATCCATGCACCACCTTCAACATGCCCAGCTATCCAAGATTTACAAGTTGATCCTTTAAATTTAATTAAAGAATAAGATTGAATACTCTCTATAGTGAATGTACTTGGAAGTTGGAATCTTTTAACCTCAGTTGCAGCAGATTTAGCAAATGTTATTTCTCCATCTTTACTAACAACTGCTATAAATGATATATCAGGGATACCTAATTTTTTTAAAGCAATTTCTACTTCACTTGTTAACACTACATTGGCTAAATTTGCTGTTTCACATTCATTACTTACCGATCTATTTGCACAATTTTGGTTTACTCCACTTCCCACACCTCCTACTTTGTGAATACCAAACGTATGACACCCTGTTAAGATTAATAAACTAATGAATATACTCGATATTGCTTTCATTTTCCCTCCTTAAAAGTTAAGTGTTAATCGTAAAAAAACTGTTCTACTTGGAATAAAGCGACTAGCAATTGCCTCAGATTGCTGAAAATTTATGCTCCTATATAAAAAATCTTGATCTAATAAATTTCTTCCTTCTAAACTCAGAACACCTCTCCGATTAGGCATTCTAAAACCAAGTACTGCATCCCATAAAAAGAAGCTATCCATACCGGCATTCAACTTAGCTGAATTCCGCTGATCTTCAGGCAAATTTGTAGCTGATCGTTCAGTGTCTTGTAGTACAAACGTTGTTGTCATTCCAGCAAATAAGCCAGAAGGATCAAAGTAGCTTATGTTGATTGGAGTGCTCAATGTGTTTATCCGATTTACTTCTAAAGGTGGTGTTTTTGCTTGATCACGCTCAAAATGCTCATATTGAAACTCACTTCTAGCTACCCAATTAGAAATAGGAAGCCAATACAAATAGGTACGGAACAGCTTCTCATGCTGCTTATCAATGCTACTTAATGTATAGATAGAATCTGGTATTCTCCGAGTAGTAGGCCCTGGTCCATTAAATTGAGGCGCCTCAAGATCACGCTCAGAATATTCCACACCGCTATATAAATCTTTCGTAAAATTTGCATCAAGCCCAATCCCTTTTCGTTGTGATTTCGTGCCATTCACATCATCAAAGAATTGATTGAAACCGGCAATTTGAGTTGGTTCTAACGTTTGATTGGCAATCAATGCTGATTTAACCGTTTCAAACCAAGCAAGCCTCAACCGCAGAAAATTGGTTAGGTTTGCTTGTAATCCAAATTTGGGGTTTAAACTGTTAACATCAAAATCTCTAAATTCTTTGTAAGCATCATAACTAAGCCCAAACGTCCAGTTCATATTTTTGAGATGACTAACATTCGCATAGATATATCCATTCGTTCTTTCTCGGGCAAATCCTGGAAGATCAGGATCACAGAAATCATTGCTTAGTCTACTTGACTTACACGCTTCCCCCTCTCTCCTAGTAAAATCAACATGTCGAATATTGTTAACGTCTGTACGATAAGCACCAACGCCACTTACAAGATTGAAAAAAGCACCCCTCAATAAATGCTGCGCTTCAGTTTGATAACCTTCATCTTTAATCTTGCTGGTTATATCATCTCTAGTAAAAAACTTTAAATTTTCATCACGATTAACGTATTGCCCAGAAAATAGTAGATCTTGTTTAGGAGATATCGCATATCTAGCACCAATCCGAGCAATATCTTCATCCAGTGCTCTTCTGCTTCGAGTAAAATTAGGCGGATCTGTAGAATCACCTTGTCTTCCAAAATCCATAATTAAATCCCCATGTTCCGTTCCACGTGTTCTAAGTTCAGTCTGAACATTCAATTTAGGCGTAACCGCATACTGCATGAACGCATTGTAAACATTATGGGCTTGGTCATTGTTTTCCCGGAATCCCTTGGTATCGTAATGAAACTGCCCCACGCTAATCGATGCCTTGTCATAAACTGCAGAAGCCACTACTTCGTTTCCTAGTGTACTGTTAGATCCGAATAATCCTGAAGCCACCAGTTGGGGTTTATTGCGTTCCGTGAGTGGTGCAAATTCATTGAATCCTAATGCTGCAGGTCCTGTTCCGGTAATAATGTTTAAATCAGCGACCGCTAGACGGGGTTGCACGGGATTGACATTGATCGGTTGTAGCAATTGTGCTTGCAATAACTCACTGACGCGTGCAATTTCATGGCGTGGTATGTTTACATAAGCATCCGCCAAGAACCGATGCGCGGAGTGATTTGACGGATCATGGCTCAATGATTTGGCCGTTTCCATGATGGCGCGCTTTTCAAATCCTAAGTTATCGTAGATTCTAGCAAGACTAGAGCCTCTGGCTGCTTCGTCTTTGTCCAATAGTAACTTGGAGCGATACACGGCACGATTGTTGTTGAGTTCGATGGATTTCTGAATATCACGTAGTGCTTCCACCGGCCGGTTCTGGGTTTGTTTTTGAATCGCATCATAAAACCAAGGGGTGGGATCATTGGGATCGCGTTCTTTGGCGAGATCAAATTGTGTACCTGCTAATGAATAACGCTTTTCTTCAAAGTAAGCCTTACCCAAGTAGCTACGTACTAGGGAATTAGCAGGATCTAAGCTTGCAGCAATTTCAAGCTCGATGCGTCCTGTTTCGAGCTTACCCTCGCGAATAAGTGCCAATCCTAACCCAAGTCGCGGCATGGGATCAGCTTGATCGAGTTGAATGGCTTTAGCGAATGTTGCTTTGGCTTTGCTGGTGTCGATCTGTAATAGATGGGCAAATCCTAATACGGTTTGGGTTTTCCCTAAGTTAGGATTAAGGCTCACTGCTTGTTGTGCGGATTCCAATGCACGGTCGAGATAGCCGGTAGACATCTGTAATTCTGATAAGCGTGCCCAAACCAAAGCATTTTTACCATCGAGGCGCAGGGCTTCTTCGACACTACCTAGAGCTTCTTCAATTTGAAAATGGGCTTGGTATGCATAAGAAAGTGCCAATCGTGCGGTCGGTGAAGTGCGGTCTATATCAACGGCTTGTTGCGCATGCTGTAATGCGGCTTCTTTATCATTTTGTACCACTGCAATGATCGCTTGTAACGCATAGGCTTCGCTGTCATTGGGTTGAGTTTGGAGGGCTAGCGCGATATCGTTTCTTGCTTCTATCACACGTCCCAGTGTTAAATAGAGCCCAGCGCGATAAGTGAGTAATTGAGCGTTGAGGGTACTTTGATCCAGCGTTTCCAGTACAGAGAGTGCTTCAAATGCATTACCCTGGCGGTAGTATTCCAGCGATTCACGAACACTGGATTGCAAAGCTTGAGGAAGCTGTTGTTCAATCACACGGGGATCGATAATCGCGGGATAATACAGCGCCCATTGCACGGCATCGAGGGAGCGAATGATCGCTTCTTTTTGGGGTTTCTGATCTTTATAGGCAATGCCCACTTCTTGGTCGATTAGTACGATACTACCTTGATCATTACTTGCAGTGACTTGCCCCTCATAAACCACAACATGAGTTCTTTCAGATTCAACCGCTACACTAAATTCCGTTCCATCAACACCCGCATTCATATAGGGCGTTCTAATTTCAAACGGTTCAGGCGTCCGGGTTATCACATGCAATACACCCTGCAACAATTCCAGCAGCGTTGCTTTTCTTTGTGCAGTACTCGCTTCAGGCTGCTTGAACATAATGGTCGTCTTCTCACCCAGACGCAACATGCTTTCATTCTTTTGCCTCAGCGCAACCCGACCCCGAGCGCGCACCCTTAACATATCACCAGCGCACAACCCTTCACCGCTAACGACACGTTTCCAAGCTCGCTCCCCTGATCTGAGAACTTCTGCTATCCCTTCTACAGCAACAATCTGCGCGTACTGGTCTGGACAGTTGATGAAATTAGGTTTCACATCACTTGCAACTGAAAGCCGTGAATAAGAAAAATGAAGCAGAGTAAGCAGTGCCAGCATCACAGAGTGCCATCGCATCTGATGCTCGAATAAAACTGTCCCCCATCGCCTCGCTTTCATAATAGCAACCTAATTAATATTATTTATTCTTTGAAGGTCGTCCGCCTCCTTACTTTCCTTCACCGAGAAAACCACACCTGCATTATTGATAATAGCATATCTGATTCTTTTTATTCAGCGTGTGATTTTTCTCACTGATTCTTTTTATAACTAAGTATGATGATAGTTTTAAGACATAGCTTTTAAATCGATCATCTATTTTCCTGAAAGATAGGTGATTGCATCCCAAGCGACGGGTGAAACTTTCAAATATGTTTCACAACGATTTAAAAAGAACTGAGAAGGACCATCATTGGGGAACTTCTCTAGAATCTCGAGTAAATCTTGCTTTGCAACAATCCAATTCTGAGCTTCATAGACCTGGATAAACTTAGCAAAGGCTTTACAAAGCCAAATTTGGTCGACAGTCGCCTTCGCTTTAAAGTTAATCAATTCAGCAAGATTTATCGGATTTGATTTGCCATGCAGCAATACTTTTCCCAAAGGACGAATCAGAAAATGATCCAATCCTTGGAGCACATCAGTAGAAAGCAATATCTTGGTTTGGAAATGTTTATTGGCGCTTTGAATCCGATTAGCTGAATTTACCAAGTCGCCCACTGCACGATATTCATAATGATCGACCGTCCCAACGTTGCCGACTATCACTTCCCCAATATGGAGCCCAATGCGTGTGGGTAATACTGTGTCTGGATGACTTCGATTGAATAATTCTACCGCATTGATAATTTCAAGGGCAGCTCTACAAGCTTGCTCACAGTGTAGCTTTGATAAATTAGGTTCTGTCCATATCGCGAGCATGGCATCACCTTTTACATCTGAAATGAGCCCTCTATGCGCCTTAACAGGTTCAAATAACATTGAGTAATACTCGTTCATGAGAACCATGAGCTCAGTAGGACGCATCTTTTCACTTAATTCAGTATATCGATCAGCATCGGTATCCATACAAATACCATGCAGCAAATGCCCTCTCGCAGTCTCTAACCCTGAGTTATGAATAAAATCATTCACCACTTTATCAGGCACATATTTCCCAAATGCTTGCTGAATCCTTACTTTTTCTCTATTTGATTCAACGTATTTTAAAGATAAGGCAATACTGAACCCCAAGCCAGTTTGTAACAGCGGAATAGCTAATGGCACCCACAAATTCTTAGTTTCAAACAACTGATAGGCTGAAAAATAATAAATTAAGAGGAATAGAGCGACCACAGAGAAAACAACTCTATCTGGTAACGCGAAGAAAAAAATGCAAACCATAAAACCAAACAAAAACACGAGTATCGCTGCATATTCCTGCGTAATGGGATTTAATGTTCGGTTTTCTAACAAATTTGCAAAAGCAGTCGCTGCAATTTCTACCCCGTTAATCTGCAACCCGTCCGATTGTTTAAAAACAGTTGTATAGTCGTCTCTCAGTTTATCCTGTTCACCAAATTTAGCTGCCGACACGCCAACAAAAACTACTTTTCCTTTTAAATTGAGTGAGTTGCTCTGAGAATGATCCTGCTGCAGTGCTTGATAGTAGGGTATCGTTCGAATAGATCGAGGAGGACCATAAAAATTTAAGTAGCGCTTCTCATGGCCGGCATAAAGTTCGGCCAATGCTTGTAACATGTTTTTTGTCCGAGCATCGATTCCAGTGCTGTGATCTAGCGCATTAATAAACTGATCTTTTAATGCTGGCTTTTCAACAAACTGTCCTCGGAGCCAGTAAATTAGCGACTCAATTTCGATACTCTCGTCATTTGCAGCAGGTTGATTCAATCGAATTGCAGGATCAATTTGTTGCAATAAATGAGCAAACAGATCAACAGTATCCAGCGCAAAAACCTGTAATGCAACTGTCGGTAATAAAGGAATACCGCCTGCATCCTCTTTAAACGTCCAGTAATAAGTAACTACTCCTCTGGGCAAAACAAAAGGAGCCGTTGCTTGCGCCGCATCGGAAATCATCGGTAATGCAGATCGATGCCAGGTACCACGCAGCCCTACCGATTTACTGAAATAATATTGATGACTTTCATCCTGATCCAAGTTTTTAGCAGATAGCGATTCAATATTACAGACTTCAGGCTGCTCATCCATCTGATAAGGAAGATCATCAATATCTCTGGAGTCAACTAATTCTTCTACAAGAATGACGTTACCCGCGTTCTTAATGGCTTGGACTAAATTGTCATTATCTTCAGGGTCACTTCCACACCCTCTAAACCTTAAATCAAATACGATAACTTTGACTTTCTCTTCGATAAGACGCTTAATTAATTCAGCATGAAGTGTACGAGGCCATTTACTTGGATCAATCGTATTACTAGCTATATGGTTATTTTCTTTAAGCTTTGAGGCTGAAAATTGATCGATTGCAATCACAACCACATCAGACGGCGTGGCGTTAACACCACGCAAATGAAAAAAAACGTTCAAACCAAATTTTTCATCAAGCGCTAACCCGAGGGGTAATAGATATAAAACAATTCCAACTAACCCAATAAGAAATGAGATAAGTAGCTTTTTACCGTATTTCTGCACGATGGTGGTAATCACATAGGATTAGATGGAAAACACTAAAATTTACACCTGACAAACAGCCTACACTGTTATATCATAGCTATACAAGTGTTAGAAAGTATAAGTAGAGATTGGATCTACAGAGTCGGTTCGACTAAGTTTATAGCCAAACTAGGTCATTGTTTTGGAAGTATCTGATGGGTATTTATTAACTTCAATAAATCAAAAGGAGCAAGAAATGAAAAAATTGGTAGCAATTGCACTTTCAGCTATGTTAATCGCTGGGTCCACCTTTGTATTTGCAAGTGGAAACAAAGAATCTAAACTTGAACCACAACGCGCACAAGAAATATTGAATCAAATGGGCTGTAAAGACAAAAAACCTGAAGAAACGATCAAAGATCGTACAAATGGGTCAATCGTAAAATGTGGTGATGTTAAGCCGCTCGCAAAGCAATAATCGATAATATAAATGCTCTTTTAGGCTACTATAAAGCAATGATCCTTTTGCTTGTAGTAGCCTAAAAAACAGTGGCTATTTAAATTCGTAATAAATAGTTAAGTAGCTTTTTACTGATTTCTTAGTTTAGTACGTAGCCGAGCAATTGCTTGAGAATGAATCTGACAAACTCGTGACTCACTGACGCCAAGTACTTCCCCTATTTCTCGTAAATTCATTTCTTGCTCGTAGTGCATTCCCATAACCTCTTTTTCTCGGGTCGGTAATTTATCGATCGCCGATACCAAAAGCTGACGCAGATTCTTATCTACTAATATTTCAAGTGGCTCATTTCCAGAATCTGAGCATAAACGATCTAGAAAGTGATCTTCATCATCATTCTGAAAATCCTCATAGTAGATCAATTGCCCGCCACGCGCATCTTGAAGTGCTCCATGGTATTCTTCCAAGGATATATTTAATTCTTTAGCTATTTCTTGCTCAGTTGGAGGGCATCCTAGCTTCTGTTCAAGTGAACGCATCGCCACTTCGATTTGTCTCATTTTTTTCCGCAGGCTACGGGGTAACCAATCTGATTCGCGTAATTCATCCAGTATCGATCCCCGAATCCTTTGTGCTGCATAACTTTCAAACTGCCGCCCATAAGCACCTTCGTAACGATTAATCGCATCGAGTAAACCAATCATCCCAGCTTGAATCAGATCATCCACCTCGACACTGGCTGGTAGCTTCATCATCATATGATGGGCAATTCGTTTTACGAGTGGAGCAAATTCGACCACAAATTGCTCTTTATCAATAATTCCAGAAGTTGTATACATAGGCTAATTAGACTGAAAGTTTTACCTTGTTTAAGTGACTTGTTCGAATCAATCGATACATAAAATTATCAACACCACCACTATATTGATTAGAATAGGAACATCGTAATAATTTCTCAGCGAGCTGCTTGAACTCAATTGCAGAAGTCGATGCAGGAAATGCATCGACTACTGACCGACATAATTGGCTTGCACGATGCAATTTTTCATCAAATAAAACACAACCTAGATATTCAAGTCTTACAGTCAAATGTTGTTTTGCAACTTTTGCGATATTTTCATAGATACTTTGTGCGTCTGGCTCAGATTTGACCTTATTTACGATGACTAAGAAATCCTGCCGCGCATATTCTTGACTCATGATCTTAATAAGCGTATAGGCATCAGTAATCGATTTTGATGATCCAGATACCGTTATCAAAACTTGTTGAGAAGCAAGGCTAAACGGGAGCACATGACCCATTTCTCCGATCATGGTATCGACGAGAACCACATCGATGGGTAATTCACACAAACACTTAATAATCGACTCTTGCTCCTCAGCTGATAGTTGAGTCAACGAATGAATCCCGCGTGCAGCCGTTAACACCAAAATATCGTCTGGTGCTTTTACCAGCACTTGATCCAGTGATTGTTCACGCTTGATTAGATGCACTAAGTCATAATGACTCTTGACACCCAAATTAGCACTAACATTATTATGATGTTGATTCTCATCCAAAATGAGAATGCGGTTTCCAATTTTAGCCAGAGCGGTAGCAAGATTAACCACGATACTCGTTTTGCCAACACCTGTTTTTCCACCCGCAACCGTAAATACTTTTACTGAGTCGCGCGCTTGCATTGCAGCAAGTTCTCGCAAACCCGATGCCTGATCAATCATTTTTCTACTCATAACTAGCCTCAGCGTATCCTTTCGATTTTTGCGCACTACTTCGATCATAGCTTGCCATTACTAATGCAAATTCTGGATCTTGCAAAGAAAAAGGAGAATTTTCAGCGATGGGTCTAAAAATTTTATGAAGTAAATACCTTGAATTTGCAGCATGCAGATCCTCTGGTACTTTCTGTCCATTAGTTACGTAATGCAACACAAGCTTACGCCGAATAACAACATCAAGCGCTGTACCTAGACCCACCGCCTCATCAACTTTGGTAATAATACAACCTTCAATCCCATTATATTGATAGGCAGAGATCACTTCGTCTAAGGTCCCTCCATTGCTTGTGGCGTTTAATAAGAGTAAATGCTTAATTTCTGTTCCACAGTCACGCAATAATGCCATCTGTTCACTAACCATCTGATCACGCTGACTCATGCCAACCGTGTCAATGAGTACAATATGTTTACTCCGTAACTCAAGTAACGTTAATTGCAAATCATCAATGTCTTTTATGCTTCGAACTGGAATTCCCAATAACTTACCGTAAATCCTCAACTGTTCATGTCCACCGATCCTGTAACTATCAGTAGTAAGTAGTGCGACCTTATCTGCGCCATGCCTAATGACAGCTCTAGCAGCAAGCTTGGCAATCGTAGTTGTTTTTCCAACTCCAGTAGGGCCAATCAGCGCATAAACACCGCCATTCTCTATCAATTGATCACTCGTTGCCGTCCGTAAATTGAGCGTCAGTAGCGCAACAGTCTGTTTTAGGCTCTCTTCGTAGTTACCTCCTTTTGTAAGCTTCTCAAGTAAATGGCGGGATAATAAAGGACTAAACCCCGCATCTAGCAGTGTTCGCATCAACTTCATCGTTTCAGGCTTACTTTGCGATAGACTTCCCCAAGCAACTGAATTCAGTTGATCTTCCAGTGTATGGCGCATTGCTTGTATTTCATTAATAATATTCAATGCAAGCGCTTCAGAAATGCTTGATTCTTTCTTAACTTGTTGAATCGCTTCTAGCACTTCGATATTAGGGTTAGTAACCGATATGGCTTCCTCTTTCTTTTCCACTAGCGGTGGTGTAGGGATAAACTTGGATTCGGGACTATTGACCAAGCTTGACATCTCATTACTCGCCAATGCGACAATTTCGATTCCCTCATCCACTTGTTTATTCGACAAAATAACCGCATCAGCACCCAGCTCTTCCTTAACATTGCGTAGCGCCTCGTGTGAAGTTTTCGCAATAAATCTTCTCATTTTCATTTATTCCCTCCAACGATCGATACAAATTTAATTTTTCTAGAATCTACTACTTCAGAATGTGAAATCACCTTGAGTTGTGGCAATGAACGGCGCAGGAAACGCGCTAATAGCAATCGGATTGAATCGGGTACTAGCAAAACTGCAGGAATTCCAAGCTGCTCATGCTGATCGACGGTTTTACTAACTTCTTTCAATAACGTATCAGCCAAACCTGGCTCTATTCCGGCACCTGCAACAAGCCCTGATTGTGCAACTTGGATTAAAATACTTTCCAGATCATGATGAAGACTCATTACTTGTAATTCCGCACCTGAAGGAAAAGTTGCTCCAGAATGGAGCGTCCCAGCGCAACTCTAACAAACACTGTTAATTCATTGATATCTTGCGTACGAGCAGCATGTTCAGTAAGCACATCGATAATGGTACGAATATCCCGTATATGAACCCCTTCATCTAATAAATTTTGCAGAACCTTCTGAACCGTTGCCAAAGGTAATAACTTCGGTATTAAGTCTTCTGTTAGCTTCGGTATACTGCGACCCAAGTGATCAAACAGCTTCTGCAGCTCTTCTCTACCCAGTAGTTCTGCTGCATGGGAACGCATCAGATGGTTTACATGAGTAGTCACTACGGTGCTTGGATCAACGACGGTATAGCCATTTGCCTGAGCATCATCTTTTAAAGTAAGTTCAATCCATACAGCAGGCAATCCAAAAGCTGGATCACTGGTATTCACCCCAGGTAATGTGATTGTCGCCTGACCGGGGTTAATCGCCAAACACATGCCATTGTAGGATTCTGCTTGCCCAATGACAGAGCCTTTCAGCGTAATTCGGTAAGCATTGGGTCTTAACTCTAAGTTATCCCGAATATGAACAACGGGTGGCAGGAATCCCACTTCTTGTGCAAATTTTTTGCGAATGCCATTAATCCGCTTTAATAAATCACCTTGCTGCGTTTTATCGACTAGTGGAATCAACCGATAACCAACCTCTAAACCCAGCATATCAACTGGCATCACGTCATTCCAGCTTGCTTCCCGTCCTTCAGTTTCAGCAATCGGTGATGAGGTTATCTCTTCAGGAGCAGTTTCTGATTCTGGTTGATAGGAGGATTTGAAATAAGCGATACTAGCGATGATGGATGCCAGCAATAGAAAGACAAAATTAGGCATGCCAGGAATCAAACCCATGACCCCTAAAATACCTGCGGTTAGAAATAAGACTTGTGGCTTATTAAATAACTGACCAACTACTTGTTGACCCAAATCTTGATCAGAACTCACGCGGCTGACCACCATGCCCGCTGCTGTTGAAATAATCAATGAAGGTATTTGCGCAACCAATCCATCACCAATCGTTAATATCGTGTAATTCTTTGCGGCTTCACTCACATCAAGGTCGTGCTGAAATACCCCGACAACCAGTCCGCCAATAATGGTAATAACCATAATCAGGATACCGGCGATTGCATCCCCGCGAACGAACTTACTTGCACCATCCATCGATCCATAAAAATCAGCTTCCTGCGCAATCGTTGCACGCCGTTTTTTAGCTTCAGCTTCTCCGATCAAACCTGCGTTCAAATCAGCATCGATTGCCATCTGCTTGCCTGGCATCGCATCTAACGTAAAACGTGCGCTCACTTCAGCAATACGGCCAGCACCTTTGGTTATAACAACAAAGTTAATCACCACCAAAATGATAAACACGACAATTCCAACTGCAAAATTACCACCAACTAGAAAATGCCCAAATGCTTCAATGACTTTACCCGCAGCATCTGGACCACTATGACCTTCCATTAATACAACCCGGGTCGAAGCGACATTCAATGATAATCGCAATAACGTGGTAATCAGCAGTACCGTTGGAAATGCTACAAAATCTAAAGCATCCTTGGTGTAAAGGCTTACAAGTAGCACGATAATTGAAAGTGCAATATTGAATGTAAACAATACATCAAGGAAAAAGGGCGGTAACGGTAATACCATCATCGCCAGAATCATAATGATCAATAATGGACCTGCAATGCTTTGCAAGTTATTTTTATCGATCAACGATGTCAGCGATAAAGAGTGATTTATCATAACGATAAGGATTTCCCTGATGATTTAGAACCGGTTAATTTGTTGAACAACGTTTACGACTTCATTAAGCATGATCAAGCTCCTGTGGTACTGACAAATCACTCGGTAGCTGGGGTGCCATGCCACCATAAGTCTGGTAGCGCTTTAATTGAAAAACATAAGCTAATATTTGCGCAACAGCGGTATAGAGTGTTTCAGGAATTTCATCATTCAATTCAGTATGGTGATACAGCGCACGCGCAAGGGGTGGCACCTCGAGTACCGGCACACGATTTTCTTCGGCAATCTCACGAATCCGTAGTGCAAGTAAATGCACCCCCTTGGCCACCACTCTTGGAGCACGCATTGATTCTCCATGATATTTCAACGCAACTGCATAATGGGTCGGGTTAGTAACAATTACATCAGCCTTAGGTACTTCAGCCATCATCCGTTGACGAGCTGCTTCTCGTTGTAGGCTCCTGATACGGGCTTTAACAAAAGGATCTCCTTCGTCTTCTTTTGATTCTTTGCGAATCTCTTCTTTGGTCATTTCAGGCGGTCCTTATGCTGCCAACTTTGCAAAGGCACATCGATGCCAACGATCAACACCATGGCAGCAGCAATTAGCATAAAAATCAGCAACAATACGCTACCCATATTTGACGCACCCAAATCCATTGGCAGTACGATCAAACCAATTACTGCCTCCTTGTGGTACCAAATTAATAATGCAGTAACTCCGCCAACCACGATTGTTTTACAATGGCCTTCACTAACTCAACAAAACCATGCATGGAGAAAATTCTTTTAAAGCCTTGAATTGGGCTGAGGCGTTTAAAATCGGGAATTAAGGATTTTGTAGTGAATAACAATCCACTTAGCAAAGTTGGTGCTATCGCCGCAACTACAAAGAAAACTGCAAATAAAGGAATTGATGCGATCAAACTGTCGATCGCATGTTGAAATAACCGAACCGGTAATAACGCACTATCTATATGCGCTTCAGGCTGGATTTGTAGGCCACGTTTCAAAATTTCCATTAAGCTCGTAATAAAACTTGATCCGAGCATCCACAAAGCCCCTCCAGCGATCATCAATAAAGCAAATGTGGTTAATTCTTGTGAGCGCGCAACTTGACCTTCTTCTCTGGCCTTTTCAAGTCGCCTGGGCGTTGCCTCTTCTGTTTTTTCTAAATCACTTTCTTCTGCCATAATACGCTCCCGTCATTGGAAGCTATTATCAGTGACGAATTCCAATCTCAGTTGAACAAACAAGCAAAGGTTTATCCCATTATTTTTGATATTCGTAAAATACGAGCACTTAAAATAATAGGATATATTTCAGCAAGTATCTCTCAGATACAAGAATACTTTCTACTTACACGCATGGAGAAAAACAAATGAGAAAATATATGGGCTCAGAAAAATGGAATATATAAATGTACTAGCTTAGACCTGATCTGAGCTAGTACAAATATAGTGCCTCTACTTATTTGTATTAGTTCCGATCTGATCTGACACATCACTTGCAAAAGTGAGAGTTATCGGTTTTGATAAAGGTATCGAATCTTAATCAAAACAAAAGAGGTAACTCTCAATGACACATTGAATCGCCCCGGGTTTGAACTGACCCCCAGAAGTTGGACATCATCTTAGAAGGAGGTTAGCATGTCAAAGTATAATGAACAGTTCAAGCTTCAGGTGGTTCAAGATTACATATCTGGAGAGGGGGGAGCAAAGTTACTCGGTCGTAAGTATGAAATTCCCGAAGAGAAAGTTCGTACCTGGGTGGGCAGATATCGTTCCCACGGTGTAGATGGTTTACGTCCGAAGCGCGGTTCTTACAGCGCTGGTTTTTAAGCAGGTATTGTATCGCCAAGAACGTGAGCAGCTTTCATGCCGTCAGATTGCGACACTATACGATATCCGTAATCCCAACCAAGTTGCTGTCTGGCGAAAGAAATTTGATGCTGGTGGTTTACTAGCACTTGAGAATAAACGCAGGAGGTGTACTCAGGTGATCCAAAATATTCCGTTGTCCCACCACCGTTTCGATAGCATCCAGGTGAGCGATATCGATACACTGCAAGCCCTGCGTAACGAAAACGAAGCGGCTCTGTACGGAGTGGCCTATCTAAAAAGTTGCATGCCTTAATTCAGGAGAAAAGTTAGCAACGCTGAGAAAGCGCGAATCATCCTTGGATTAAGGCAGGATTACAAATTGGCGATTTTGCTACAGGTAGCAAGCTTTTCACGCAGCACTTTTTATTATCAGTGTCAGGTGCTAGAGCGTGATGATAAGTACAAAGAACTCAAAGTACATATCTGTGCTATCTATGACAAACACAAGGGGCGTTATGGTTACCGGAGAATCACTGCTGTATTACGAAAATCTGTACAGCAGATCAATCACAAGACCGTACAGCGCCTTATGCAAGAGCTAGGATTGAAATCATTGATTCGAGTCAAAAAATTCCGCGTGTCTAGTGGTCAAGGCGATGTGAGTGTGCCAAATATCCTGCAACGAAACTCAATGCTTCGGCCCCTAATGAAAAATGGGTAACTGATATCACTGAATTCAACGTGAAGGGACAAAAGTTGTACCTTTCTGCAAGCATGGACGTGTATAACGGAGAAATCGTCGCTTGTCACACTAGTAAGAGACCTGTATTCGAGTTGGTCATCAAACGCTCAAGAGCGCACTCGATAGGCTTGACAGGAGAAGTAGGCCCATATTACATTCAGATCAGGGTTGGCAGTATAAAATGCTTCCTTATCGTAAAATGATTTCCAAATACGGTCTTACACAAAGTATGTCGCGAAAAGGCAATTGCTTCGATAATGCTGCTATCGAAAGTTTCTTCGGCACACCAAGAAGCGGAATTCTTCCGCCTCACTGAATTCCACAGCATTGAGCAGCTTGACGCAGGAGTGCATGACTACATTCGTTATTACAACCATGAGCGAATAAAGCTCAAACTGAACAGGCTGAGTCCGGTAGACTATAGGTCACAGTTTGCAACGCAGTCAGAGGGAATTCGAGGTGGTATATCGACATCGGACCGGGAAAAGCTCAAGGAATTGGAACGGGAGAATCGTGAATTAAAGCGTGCCAACGAGATATTGCGTAAGGCATCGGCTTATTTTGCCCAGGCGGAGCTCGACCGCCAGTCGAAATGATGATGTTATTTGTTGATAGAAACAAAGCGGAATATGGGGTCGAGCCAGTCTGTAGACAAATACAGATTGCCCCGTCGAGTTATTATGAACACAAAAGGCGCGAACGAGATTCCGGATCGATTACCCGATCGCATTAAGCGCGACATGAAACTGGAACTTGAAATACAACGGGTTTGGGAAAACAACTTCCGGGTTTATGGTTTCCGCAAAGTATGGCGACAGTTGATACGTGAAGGTACGCGAGCTGCCCGTTGCACTGTCGAGCGACTGATGAAGAAGCTGGGAATACAAGGCATCAAACGCGGCAAGAGATGTTGGACAACTATTCCGGATGATTCGCTCTATCGGCCAGCCGACAAGGTCAACCGGCAATTTACCGCAGCCCGGCCAAATCAATTGTGGGTTGCTGATATTACCTTTGTTGCAACGTGGACGGGGTTTGTTTATGTTGCTTTTATCATTGATGTTTATGCTCGGTATATTGTTGGTTGGCGGGTTAGTCGATCACTACAAACCGACTTAGTGCTCGATGCCCTGGAACAAGCATTGTGGGCACGGAGGGAAATCAAGGGACTAATTCATCATAGCGACAGTAAGAATACGTGTACCAGATTTCAATAATGAGTTGACTCAATCATTGACTGAGTAATTATTTGTACTAGCTCAGATCAGATCGTACAGTTACCGAATTGATTGGATGTCTGTCAGATTAGATTTGGTTCAGATTTTTGCTGTTCCAAATCGTTTTCCCACTGAGTAAAGTCTCCATAGGAGTTTTTCCATTGCAGATTTTTCCCTGATGAGTTCTTTCATTATTATAATAATCGATCCAGCTGTCTAGGTCCTTTTGCAGTGACTCCAAATCGTGATACAGCTTCTTGCGGAAAGTCACTTGATAGAATTCCTGTAAGATGGTTTTATGGAATCGCTCACAGATACCGTTGGTCTGAGGTGACATGGCTTTTGTTTTGGTATGGTCGATATCATTGATTGCCAGGTATAGCTGGTAATCATGCTGTTCAACCCGCCCGCAATACTCCGTACCCCTGTCCGTTAATATTCGCAACATGGGCAAACCCTGTGTCGCATAGAATGGCAGCACCTTGTCATTTAGGATATCGGCTGCAGTAATTGATGTTTTAGCCGTATAGAGCTTGCAATGCACTACCTTGGAGTAAGTATCAATAAAAGTTTGCTGATAAATACGACCAACACCTTTTAGATTTCCACATAGAAGGTGTCCTGTGCGCCCAAATAACCAGGGTGCATCGTTTCTATTTCACCGCTGGCAATATCATCCTGTTTCTTTTTCTCCAATGCTGCGATTTGTGCATCATTCAAAATGATGCCTTCACTGGCGATCTTGGTTTCCAGTGCAGCAAGGCGATCTTTGAAGTTTGCTAGCTGGTGGCGTAACCAGATCGAGCGCACACCACTACCTGATACATAAATACCGCTTTTGCGTAATTCGTTGCTGGTTCGATGCTGGCCATGTGCCGGATACTCTACCGCATAGGCTACCACCGCCTGCTCAGTGGCTTCATCCACCCGATTCTTAAAGTTAGCAACACGACGATCCTGATTGATCAATGCTTCCAGACCGTTTGTCTCAACTAATTCCTGATAGCGATAAAATGTATCTCTCGAAACTCCCATTATCTTGCAGGCTTTTGAGATATTCTGAAGTTCTTCAGCAAGATTGAGCAACCCTGCTTTATGTTTAATGATTGGATTGTTAGTATGCAACATAGAGCGTTACCTCCATTTATGTTTGATTTTTAAATTTCAACACCCATATCAAACTCGGTAACGCTCCGATTTCAAGCCCTTTGTACGATTAGATCTGAACTAATACAAATTATTGGAGCTCTGGTACCGTTAGGGTTGCCAAGTTTCCTGACTCCGCAGCGATCGACCAACATTTGTGTCATTCCCCGGATCTGTCGGTTACTTGGCAGCATCTGACGGTGAGGTTTCACCTCACCTTTGCCTGTGACCCAAGAAGGGCCTGATCGCTTATCTCTTTACTGTCTTGTCCCGGCAATCGGTTTCGGTGAATCCCTATTCAATAACATTATTCGAAAATGGGGAGCTGAAATGAGTAATCCATCATCATCCAATCATCAGGGCATCGTCGGAGGAGTCGACACGCACAAAGATCTTCATTTCGCAGCCGTAATCGACGCCTATGATCGAGTACTTCTAGCAATTCTTTTCCAACAACACGCCACGGTTATAAATCAATGTTGAATTGGATGCAGTCATTTGGTGAAGTCAAACGTATTGGCGTAGAGTGTACAGGGACTTACGGTGCTGGTCTGCTAAGGTATCTACAACAATTTGGTATCGAAATTTTAGAGGTCACCGCACCTGATAAAACAGACCGGCGCAAGCGCGGCAAAGACGACACAATCGATGCGGAAAATGCGGCGCATGCGGCATTCGCTGGTATACGCACCATCACACCTAAAACGCGGGATGGCATGGTGGAGTCGTTACGAGTTCTCAAGTTATGCAGGAAGACCGCCATTGCAGCTCGACGTGTCGCACTACAAATGATCCAAATGAATATTATCTCTGCACCAGAGGCGATTCGTGAATCGCTACGCACAATGACTCGAATGCAATTAATCCGTACCCTTGCCGCCTGGCGACCAGATCTGGGTGGGTATCGTGATATTTCGACTGCATACAAAATTGCATTCAAATCGCTTGCGCGGCGATATTTGGAATTACACGATGAAATTGCGGATTTGGATGTAATGATTTCAGTCATTGTTGATGAACTCGCTCCTGAACTGATTGCAGGCAAAGCCATTGGATATGAATCTGCGGCACAACTACTCATTACCGTTGGAGACAACCCGGAACGCTTAAAATCTGAAGCTAGCTTTGCGGCGTTGTGCGGTGTCAATCCAATTCCTGCCTCATCCGGTAAGGTCAACAGACACAGGTTAAATCGTGGTGGTGATAGAGCGGCTAACAGCGCGCTGCATATTATTGCTATAGGACGATTGCGGATAGACGCCAGAACTAAAGAGTATGTTGAAAAGCGTTTAACTCAGGGTCACACTAAACTTGAAGCACTTCGTTGCCTTAAACGTTATATCGCAAGAGAGGTATATTACACTTTGAGAAAACGAAATAATGTTGTCAACAGTACTCAAATTACCACTTGACACTTAGAAGGGCATCCGCGGTTGCCAATATTTGTCGATTCGCTATACGGAGCGTCTGGTTGAGGCCAATATTGAAGCTTCTGTTGGTAGTGTCGGAGATTCTTATGATAATGCGCTGGCTGAAACAATTAACGGATTATACAAAACCGAGGTTATTCGGCATCGCGGTCCATGGCGCAATATTGATGATGTGGAGTTTGCAACCTTGGAATGGGTAGATTGGTTTAATATCGCCGATTACAGGAGCCGATTGGGAATATTCCACCGGCTGAATTTGAAAAGGCATATTATTGCCAATTAGAGGAGTCAGCTAATGTGGCTTGACTCAAACTAAAAAGTCTCCGGAAAACCCGGGGCGATTCACATACTAACAATCGTATTATTAAACACAAAGCTGGATTATTAAATTTGGCAGAAGAATTGGGTAATGTATCCAGGGCCTGTAAAGTCATGGGCGTCTCACGGGATACGTTTTATCGCTATCAAGACCTTGTTGAACATGGTGGTCTTGATGCGCTGATAGACAAGGATCGAAGAGCCCCAAATATCAAGAACCGTGTTGATGAAGCGACCGAACGAGCAGTCATAGGTTATGCAATTGCGCAGCCTGCACATGGGCAGCATCGAACCAGCAATGAGCTTCGTAAGAAAAGTGTATTTGTATCGGGTAGTGGCGTGCGCTCTATTTGGCTACGTCATAACCTGGAGAATTTTAAAAAGCGCTTAAAAGCACTCGAAGACAAGGTAGCTAATGACGGCATTATTCTTAGTGATGCGCAAGTTGCGGCCCTTGAAAAGAAGAGACACGACGATGAAGCCTGCGGTGAAATAGAAACGGCACATCCAGGCTATCTAGGCTCACAAGATACGTTTTATGTCGGGAACCTCAAGGGCGTTGGCCGTGTTTATCAACAAACGTTTATCGATACCTACAGCAAAATAGCCTTTGCCAAACTCTATACAACCAAAACACCGATTACAGCAGCTGACTTACTCAATGATAAAGTATTGCCATACTTTGAGCACTAAGAACTACCCATGTTGCGTATCTTAACGGATAGGGGTACAGAGTATTGCGGTCGTGTTGACCAGCATGATTACCAGCTATATTTGGCGATTAATGATATTGATCATACAAAAACAAAAACCATGTCGCCGCAAACAAACGGGATCTGTGAACGATTCCACAAAACGATTCTGAATGAGTTTTATCAAATCACATTCAGGAAGAAACTTTATTCAACTATGGAGGAACTACAGAAAGATCTAGACGAATGGATGGAATACTATAACAATGAACGAACTCATCAAGGAAAAATGTGCTGTGGACGAACACCATTGGATACATTACTTGATGGCAAATCAATTTGGGCGGAAAAAAATTTAGCTCAAATCTAAACTGACAGACACCTAAAATGTACTAGCTCAGATCAGATCGTACAGTTACCGAATTGATTGGATGTCTGTCAGATTAGATTTGGTTCAGATTTTTGCTGTTCCAAATCGTTTTCCCACTGAGCAAAGTCTCCATAGGAGTTTTTCCATTGCAGACTTTTCCTGATGAGTTCTTTCATTATTATAATAATCGATCCAGCTGTCTAGGTCCTTTGCAGTGACTCCAAATCGTGATATAGCTTTTTGCGGAAAGTCACTTGATAGAATTCCTGTAAGATGGTTTTATGGAATCGCTCACAGATACCGTTGGTCTGAGGTGACATGGCTTTTGTTTGGTATGGTCGATATCATTGATTGCCAAATATAGCTGGTAATCATGCTGTTCAACCCGCCCGCAATACCCGTACCTCTGTCCGTTAATATTCGCAACATGGGTAAACCCTGTGTCGCATAGAATGGCAGCACCTTGTCATTTAGGATATCGGCTGCAGTAATTGATGTTTTGGCCGTATAGAGCTTGCAATGCACTACCTTGGAGTAAGTATCAATAAAAGTTTGCTGATAAATACGACCAACACCTTTTGAATTCCCACATAGAAGGTGTCCTGTGCGCCCAAATAACCAGGGTGCATCGTTTCTATTTCACCGCTGGCAATATCATCCTGTTTCTTTTTCTCCAATGCTGCGATTTGTGCATCATTCAAAATGATGCCTTCACTGGCGATCTTGGTTTCCAGTGCAGCAAGGCGATCTTTGAAGTTTGCTAGCTGGTGGCGCAACCAGATCGAGCGCACCACTACCTGATACATAAATACCGCTTTTTGCGTAATTCGTTGCTGGTTCGATGCTGGCCATGTGCCGGATACTCTACTGCATAGGCTACCACCGCCCGCTCAGTGGCTTCATCCACCCGATTCTTAAAGTTAGCAACACGACGATCCTGATTGATCAATGCTTCCAGACCGTTTGTCTCAACTAATTCCTGATAGCGATAAAGATATCTCTCGAAACTCCCATTATCTTGCAGGCTTTTGAGATATTCTGAAGTTCTTCAGCAAGATTGAGCAACCCTGCTTTATGTTTAATGATTGGATTGTTAGTATGCAACATGAGCGTTACCTCCATTTATGTTTGATTTTAAATTTCAACACCCATATCAAACTCGGTAACGCTCCCGATTTCAAGCCCTTTGTACGATTAGATCTGAACTAATACACCTAAAAAAACTGGTAACTGTCAGATCAGGTCTAAGCTAGTACAACCAAATCTAATCTGACAGACATCCAATCAATTCGGTAACTGTACGATCTGATCTGAGCTAGTACACATTAATCATCTGAGTGTACATAACGAACAGCTAATTCTTTTCGTTTTCCTTTTAGTTTAATATTAAAAATATCGCCAAATTTAATACCCGGTTGTTCGATTGTCGAAATAACTTCATACAATATCTGGCTGATTAACACAGCTCCCGGTTGGCAATTCTTTTCTAAGCGCGAAGCAGTGTTGACTACGTCACCAATTGTAGTCCAGTCAAGCCTACCTGAGATGCCGATATTCGCAATGATAACTTGCCCCCAGTGAATACCTATTCTCAGCAGTAACATTTCTTTTCCTGCATTCTTTCTTAAACTATTTATATAAAGAGAATGCTTCTGTATTTCGAGTGCTGCTAGAACAGCATTTAATCGATTCTTGAATAAAACCATGACGCAATCTCCCATGAATTTATCGATTAATCCATCAAATTGATTCACAGTTCTAGATATTCTTCCTAAAACTAAGTTAAGCGTATGTATAACCGATTCTTCTTTTTCGTTATTTTCAACATAAGTAGTAAAGTTAACAATATCGCAAAATAGAACCGTGATATAGCATTCTTCGTTCGTTAATTCTTTCCCGCCTAGCCTTACTACATCACGCGCTTTTTGTTCTACAAGTTGTGGCACATAATTTCGAGTAATATTATGGACTCTTGCTTCGTTTAATATTGATCCTTCAGTTAGTGAATCAACTGATTTAGGGTCAAGAAACACAACTTGCCATAAGGATTGAATGGTTGAATCGTGGCTACGGTAGCCACTTATATTAAAAAGAATGGATTGACCAGGGTCGTTCGGAAGCTTTATTCGTACCCGGTAATTCTCAAAGATTCCTTCAGTTGTTTCTAACGCTAAGCCCCAAATTACATCATTGTAGAAATGAGAAGGGATAATTCTGCTGAAAGCTTGAATCGATAAAGAAGAATTGTCTAGTTTTAAACTATCGAGAATTGATGAAGAGATCGATAAAATTTCACCTGTACTAGAGAAACAAACTATGCCATAACTGAGTTTGGAGAAGATAGCTTTCATTTTATCCAACTCAGATGCTCGTGTTAATAACAGTGGAAAATATCCTGGAAAAGGTGAGTTCTGATACTCAGAACTTACTCTTGTTAATTTGGCAAGATAATAATTAGTACTGGCCTCCCCCGCATATTGCTTGATTAAAGAAAATCCTAATGCTTCAGAGAGTTTACTGTCGAGATATACTGCGCTATCGCAACAAATAGGGTAGCGAAGGGTCAATAACGTCTCCGAATCATCTGGAAAGCCGAATGTAATTTGGATGTCATTCTTCTTACAGTAGGAAGCTATATTTTTATCACCATGTTCTTCTATTTCATTTTGATAAAGCTCTTCAAAGAAATTATCTCCGTTGACAGCACCCAGGTATAAATCGCTTTCAACAAATTGTTGAAATACCCTATGATGCATAGTATTCACCATATTGGAAATTAGTTTGTGGAGTAATAGTGATGTTGAATCGAGTAATTGTGGACACTTCAGGTAATTTAATCGAGATAAGATTTTATTTTCAATATCACTCCAAATATGTTGTTCTAGTGATGTAATCTGAATAATATCTTTACCTAGCTCAAGTGAACTTGGTAAGAACGTTTTTATTTCGTAAGAGAGATTAGTTATGGGCATTTGCGCAAAACTGATAAATATCGTTTGTGAGTAATTCTTCAAAGAAAGCTTCATCAAGCAATTGATTCGAAAGCTCCTCACTTAATCCATATTCCATGAGTTTTTCTTTTTGGATTGATGGGTCGATTGTATTGGCACCAAAACCCCTGCCTTTGATTATGCTGTTAGCAGCCGCAAGACTCAGCAGAACTTTATCTTGAATATGGTCTACAGCTAACCGATCTAGATCGTTGTGAACGAAGCGACTAAACTGTTCAGGCAATTTCCATACTTTTATTGCCTCTTCACCGACTTGACGATGATTTATCCCTAAGAATTTCTGTTCCGCATCAGCACAAGGGCAATGCTGCTCAAGCGCATAATTTAGCGCTTCCATATATTCATTCTGGACATGGGTAAAAAGTAGCACTTTCCCTATATCATGAAGTAAGCCAGCAACAAATGCCTCCTCTCCTGCTTCCTGATTGCCGAGCTTATAACAAATGTGATGACTTGCTATCGCAGTTAATAGCGAATGATGCCAAACATGCTTGCATATGAGCTCATTTCGACTTTTAGCAAAAACAGCTCTCGAAAACGCTAAAATAACCAGAGATCGGATAATACTTATACCCAATAAACTGATAGCAATCGGTAGTGTTTTGATAACTTGATTTCGGCTATAAATTGGTGAATTAGCTACTCGAAGGATAAATGCAGCAATGGTTTGGTCAGAACGCAGTAGAGTATCTATTTCTTTAAAGCAATTCCGTGATTCCTCATTGATTTCAATGATCTTTGTGATAATTCCCGGTTGGGCAGTAGCAATCTTCTTGTAATCAATATCACAGTGTTTCATAGAATGTTTAATAACAACAAATTAACGATGGTTTAATTTGCTATCATATGACCTTATAGGTTACTTATCGAATGTGTAAATAAAACTACGGCATCCGTATGCTTAAATTTAAATGGGATTTGTCTCAAGCAGTTTCTTATTAAACAAAATTGAGATAATAGTAGGTATATAACAACTATTAACCTGAGATCAGCGCATTAATAATGCAAATAATGCTTGAGGTAGCTTTTTTGAAATTGAGTGAGCAAGAAAAATGAATTTTATTCTTAAAATAATGAAACTTTGGGTTATGCTCATAGTGAGTTTGGTCATTACACCCTCGTTTGCGCAACTACCTACATTGTCAATTACAGCAAAATCCTACACACTTCTAGATTATCAAAGTGGACAAACGCTTCTCAGTCAAAATGCACATGAGCGTTATGAACCTGCATCACTGACTAAATTGATGACAGCCTATGTTGTTTTCTCTGCACTTAAAGAAAAACGAATCTCAATGGATCAGGTTGTCCCAGTTTCAACTACCGCATGGAAGATGGTTGGTTCAAGAATGTTTATTGAGCCTAACAAGCCAGTTACAGTCAAAGAACTGATTAATGGCATGATTGTGCAATCAGGTAATGATGCCTGCGTTGCCCTTGCAGAATTGATTGCAGGCTCTGAGGATATCTTTGCGCAATTAATGAATAAAGAAGCTGAGCGTCTTAGAATGATAAATACTCATTTTATGAATTCAACTGGCTTATCGCACCCCAATCACTATAGTAGTGCGCATGATTTATCGATTCTAGCCTCTGCAATAGTTAGAGATTTTCCGGAATACTATTCGCTCTATTCGATGCGCGAATTTACCTACAATGGAATCACGCAATCAAACCGAAATCGATTATTATGGCTGGATCCCAATGTAGATGGTATGAAAACAGGTTGGACCGATAAAGCTGGCTATTGCCTAATTACTTCGGCAAAACGCGATAATCGTCGTTTGATTTCTGTACTAATGGGCGCTGCATCGGAGAATATGAGGAGTAAGGAAAGTCAGCGTCTATTGAATTTTGGTTTCCAATTCTTTGATACAGCACAACTGTATAAAAAACATCAACACATTTCATCTATCCAAGTATGGAAAGGGTCACAAAATAAACTGAATGTAGGCTTTGATTATGATATTTATTTTTCGCTTCCTAAAGGTCAATCCGAAAAATTAAAAGCCAAAATGGAATATAAACAGCCGTTGATTGCGCCTATCAATAGAGGTCAAGAAGTTGGTATGGTGAGATTTAGTATTGATGATCAACAAATTGCAGCTTATCCATTGGTAGCTTTAGAGCCGGTAGACACTGCAGGTATTTTTGGCCGTGCTTGGGATAGTGTTCAAATGTTGTTTAACTAATTAATAAATGATGATTTATCTGAACGGAAATTTTCTACCAATTGAGCAAGCCTATATCCCTGTATTGGATAGGGGATTTATCTTTGGTGATGGTGTCTATGAAGTTATACCAGTATATTCTCGTAAAGCCTTTCGATTGGGGCATCACTTAGCGCGTTTGCAGGATAGCTTAAATGGGATACGGCTGAGTAATCCACATACAAATGATGAATGGTGTAATTTAATTACAAAACTAATTGATTATCACGATAGCGATGATCAATATATTTATTTACACATTACCCGGGGTGTAGCAAAACGGGATCACGCGTTTCCCACCAATACCTCTCCTACGATATTTATGATGAGTAATCCACTGCTAACGCCACCTGAAGAATTACTTCAGAAAGGCGTATTAGCCATTACTGCTGAAGATAATCGCTGGGGACGATGTGATATTAAAGCCATTTCATTGCTACCGAATGTATTGCTACGTCAACTCGCAATTGATGCAGGCGCAACGGAAACCATCTTGTTAAGAAATGGATTTTTAACTGAGGGCGCAGCTAGCAATATTTTTATCATTAAAGAAGACAGATTATTAGCGCCTCCTAAAAGTCACTTAATGCTGCCAGGTATCACCTATGATGTCGTTCTTGAATTAGTAGAAACCCATTCTTTGCCATATACTGTAAGGCCATTAACTGAGCAAGAATTGCGATCAGCCAATGAAATTCTACTGACTTCTTCGACAAAAGAAATCATGCCGATTGTTTCGTTGGATGGTAAATTAATCGGTGAAGGCAGGCCAGGTCCCTTCTTCCACAAGCTAAACCAACTCTATCAGCACTATAAAGAACTAACTATGCGAGGTAAGCAAGTTTCAAGCTCCTAGATGAGTGAAACTTAAGTGTAGGAATATATATTAGCCATGGATGCAGAAGAGTCTTCACTCATTAAATATCCTTGTGATTTTCCAATCAAAATTATGGGTAAATCGCAAAATGGCTTTACCCAAGTGGTATTGGGCATTGTTAAAACTCATGCGCCAGATTTCAACGATGCGATGATGGAAGTTCGGTTAAGTAAAAACGGGACATATCTAAGCTTGACCTGTACAATTTTAGCAACTTCGCGTGCTCAATTAGATAATCTCTACCAAGCGCTTCATGACCATCCCAAGGTAATGCTAGTATTTTAACAATCCTGTGAGAACAATTGCTAAGTTACAATCAGAAATATTCATTCCTATTCAAATAAAACATAGAGGAATGCGGGATTACTGTGAGATATGGCAAGCTATGAAAGCTCTTACAGCGAATCGCGGCACCGATTCAAGCGATGAGATCTGGCTTCTTCAGCATTTTCCAGTCTATACACAGGGGATTGCAGGTAAACCGGAACATTTGCTCTACAAAAACCATATTCCTGTGGTTAATACCGACCGAGGTGGACAAGTTACATATCACGGGCCTGGGCAACTTATTATCTATACATTACTTGACTTTCGTCGGCTTGGATTAACCGTAAGAGAATTAGTTACCCGGCTTGAAAAGTCTGTTATCGATTTATTAGCGGCGTATTCCATTGAGGCCGAAAGCAAGCCCAAAGCGCCCGGTGTTTACGTTAATGGTGCAAAAATTGCGTCACTGGGATTAAAAATTAAGAATGGCTTTTGCTATCATGGCATAGCATTAAACATCAATATGGACATGGAACCCTTTGCTGCAATCAATCCCTGTGGTTATAAAGGACTACAAATGACACAATTAGTTGATTTAGGTGTTCCTGATGATATCGATGTTATCAGTCATAAAATTGCTGAAAAATTAATAATAGGACTATCCGAATAAGGAAAATCATAAACCATGACCACCAGAGAAACAGGGAATGCCAAAACGGCACGGAATCCCATTAAGATCAATACACAGCAACCCAGCGAACTATTACGTAAGCCGTCGTGGATTCGGGTACGCTCTTCGAATAGCCAAACGTTCAATGAAGTAAAGCGGATGTTGCGAGAACACAAACTACATACAGTCTGTGAGGAAGCTTCATGCCCAAACATTGGTGAGTGTTTTGGTAAAGGAACAGCTACCTTTATGATCCTAGGAGATCTATGCACACGCCGCTGTCCATTCTGTGATGTGGCACATGGAAGACCCTCAGTACCCGATCCTGAGGAACCACTTCATCTTGCTCAATCCATTGCTGCACTTAAACTGAAATATGTAGTAATCACCAGCGTGGATCGGGATGATTTAAGAGATGGGGGAGCTCAACATTTTGCTGATTGCATCCAACAAATACGAATACATTCTCCGCAAACAAAAATTGAAATCTTAGTTCCTGATTTTAGAGGTCGATTAGCAGTAGCACTAGAAAAGCTTGCTACACATCTTCCTGATGTGCTAAATCATAACTTAGAAACAGTGCCTCGCCTTTACAAACAATGTCGTCCAGGCGCTGACTATCTTCATTCACTAAAGTTACTTAGCGATTTCAAACTTGCTTTTCCTAATATACCGACCAAATCAGGGTTAATGGTTGGTTTAGGTGAAGCTGACGATGAAATAAAGCAAGTCATGCATGATCTACGAGAACATCACGTTGATATGCTAACGATAGGCCAATATCTGCAACCGAGCATAGGTCATTTGCCAGTTTTGCGCTATGTTGCGCCAGAAGAGTTTAAAATGTTTGAGCGCCTCGCAGAATCAATAGGGTTTAGTCATGCAGCTTGCGGACCTATGGTACGGTCTAGTTATCACGCAGATCAACAAGCGCATGGAGCGGGTATCAGCTAAATTATCCAAAAAATACAGTACCCAGCCCTTGTAAGATAGAGACCAAACAGCTTCATAGTCTAATTTGAGAAGGAAAACGCTAGAAGAATAATCGCTAAAAAACAAAAAACCCCTTATCGGGGTTTTTTGTACATTTAAAATGTTTAATTGCTAAACTTATTATTTCAAAACTTCAATGCCTGCACCAAAGTTAATGTGGAATGCAGCTCCATCCATTACGAGAGCAGGTACCGACTTAACGCCAGCAGCTTCTGCTTCAGCAACACGCGATTTGTCTGTGCCCAGATGAACAATTTCAACTTGATATTTTGAACGATCAATTGCATTCGCTACTGTGTGCTCAGCTGCAACACAAACGGGACATCCTGCGTGATAAAAAATTGCTTTAGCTACCATAAGATTTTCTTCCTCTTCAAAATAAATACTATCAATGTAACTGGTTAAAATTATAACATATAAATAATTTCATTTTTTTCAAACAATTTACTCCTATTGCCAGTATCAAATACGAAATCCTCTTTTTGAGTAAAAAGAATTTATAAAATGATTGAGCTAAGCAACAAATCTTATTATTGTGGCAGAATCGATATTATCAAGAGCGATGGTTGGCAAATTTTTGCGACAACATTATGGCTACAAGAAAATTAAGGTAGCTTTCCGCAAAGGAATAAGAATTGAAAATCGGATTCATTGGTTTAGGTATCATGGGAAAGCCCATGGCAAGTCATTTAATTAAAGGAGGGCATACCCTTTTTCTACACTCTCGTAGTGGTGTTCCGGAAGCGCTCATTGCACTCGGAGGACAAGCCTGCTCCTCACCCAGTGAAGTTACTAAAAATTCAACGGTAATCATTACTATGCTACCGGATACACCAGATGTTGAAGCCGTGCTATTTGGTAATTACGGGGTTGTACAGGGATTAAGCGCCGATTCGACCTCCCCCACTAAAATAGTGATAGACATGAGTTCTATTTCACCCATCGAGACCAAGAAATTTGCTGATAAACTCAGTAATTATGGCTGTAGCTATGTAGATGCACCAGTTTCTGGAGGGGATATCGGTGCACAAAATGCAACACTTACCATCATGGTTGGTGCTCAAGAATCGGTGTTTAATGAAGTAAAGTCGCTATTGGCATTAATGGGCAGCACGATTACCTTAATTGGAGATATAGGCTCAGGACAAATCTGCAAGATAGCAAACCAAATTATCGTCGCATTGACCATCGAAGCAGTGGCAGAAGCATTATTATTTGTATCGAAAGCAGGCGCCGATCCACAAAAAGTTAGGCAGGCCTTAATGGGTGGATTTGCAGCATCTCGTGTGCTTGAAGTACACGGCAACAAAATGATCAATCGGGTATTTGAACCCGGTTTCAAAATAGCGTTGCAACAAAAAGATCTGAATATCGCGCTATCATGCGCTTCAGCACTTGGAATGAGTTTACCAAATACCGCAGTTACCCAAGCTTTGTATAATGCGTGCCGTGCTCATGAAGGAAATAAATGGGATAATTCCGCACTGATTCGTATCCTTGAGATAATGGCTAACCACGAGATTCGCCCCAATTAACGATGTCTAAGCAAGATTTAATTAACCAATTTCTTACCTTCCTTTCTGTCGACTCAGTACTATTCGAATCTGAAGATTTAAGACCTTACGAATGTGATGGCTTATCTGCCTATCGGCAAATGCCGATGGTTGCCGTCTTACCGAGAACTGAAGAAGAAATTATCAAGATCTTGCAAATTTGCTATTCAACACAGACACCAGTAGTTGCGCGTGGAGCAGGAACTGGTTTATCTGGTGGCGCATTACCGATCAGTAGCGGTGTATTATTATCTTTGGCAAGGCTTAAACGTATCCTTGAAATCGATCCGATTGTGCGGATTGCTCGAGTTCAACCAGGTGTACGTAATCTTGCAATTAGCCAAGCAGCCGAACCATTTGGACTTTATTATGCACCTGATCCTTCATCGCAAATTGCTTGTACGATTGGCGGCAATGTTGCAGAAAATTCAGGCGGAGTGCATTGCCTAAAATATGGGTTGACTGTCCATAATATTCTTAAACTGAACGTGTTAACCATTGAAGGTGATATCCTTGAAATCGGTAGCGAAGCTTTGGATAGCCCTGGTTATAACCTACTCGCCTTGATGACAGGTAGCGAAGGCATGCTCGGCATTGTTACCGAGGTAACCGTTAAATTAATTCCTAAACCTGAGAAAGCACAGCTAGTCATGGCTGCCTTCGACGATGTGCAAAAAGCAGGCGATGCGGTGGCACAAGTCATTAGCGCTGGCATTATTCCTGCTGGGATGGAAATGATGGATAAAATCACCATCCACGCAGTAGAAGATTTTTTGCATGCAGGCTATGATCTTGACGCTGAAGCCATATTGCTCTGCGAGGCCGATGGAACGCACGAAGAAGTGGAAGCAGAAATCAATAAAATCAATACCATCATGCAGCAAAGTGGTGCAATTAAAATCAGCACTTCGCGTGATGAAAACGAGCGTCTTCGTTTCTGGGCAGGCCGTAAAGCAGCTTTTCCTGCTGCCGGACGCGTATCACCCGATTATTACTGCATGGATGGCACGATTCCGCGTAAACATTTAGCTCAGATCTTACAAGGTATCGAATCACTCTCGACTGAATTCGGCTTGCGCTGTATGAATGTCTTTCATGCGGGAGACGGCAATCTCCATCCCTTAATTTTGTATGATGCGAATCAGCCCGGTGAACTAGCAAAAACGGAAGTGTTCGGTGCGCGTATTCTTGAAATGTGCATCGAGGTTGGAGGCACCATTACCGGCGAGCATGGTGTAGGCATCGAAAAAATCGACCAAATGTGTTTACAGTTTAAAGATAAGGAACGAGATCTTTTTCACCAAATTAAAGCCGCATTTGATCCTCCTAAATTACTAAATCCGGGTAAAGCCATTCCTTCCTTGCATCGTTGTGCTGAATTGGGAGGAATGCATATTCATCAAGGGAAAGATAAATTTCCTGCAATACCTCGATTTTAGCCAACAATTGGGTTACAAACTCAGATCATTCGAGCAAGCTCATGCAAAATTTAGTTGACCACTTTATCCAGCATATTCATTCTGCAGCAAGTACCCGAAGCGCTTTGCTCATTCAAGGAGGTAACAGTAAGCATTTTTATGGAAACGCTACAAACCCTGCTGAGACGGATGTGCTGAATGTTACTCCCTACTCAGGGGTAGTTGATTATGATCCCAGTGAATTAGTTATCACTGTTAAAGCAGGTACTCGACTCGCTGAATTGGAGCCACTGTTATTACAGTCCAATCAAATACTTGCTTTTGAACCTCCTCACTTTACAGAGAATGCTACATTAGGCGGGACGATTGCAGCCGGTTTGTCAGGCCCCAGGAGAGCCTATCGAGGGTCAGTGAGCGATTTTGTGCTTGGTATTCGATTGCTCGATGGTCAAGGTCATGATTTGCGATTCGGGGGTCGAACCATGAAGAATGTTGCAGGATATGATGTTTCTCGATTGATGGTTGGTTCACTAGGAACCTTAGGGGTCATTTGGAAGCCTCATTAAAAGTATTGCCGAGACCAGAAGTCGAATTAAGTATTTGTTTAGCGATGAATCAATCACAAGCTATTGAAAAATACATCAATGGACAAGCAAACCACTACCGATTTCAGCAAGCTGCTATCATGAAAATAAATTATTCATTAGGTTATCAGGCTCACAAGCAGGAACTCGTGCAGCTTACCAAAAATTGGTGGTGAAATACTTGAATCGAGTGACTTATTCTGGCAATCGCTACGTGATCATACTCACTCCTTTTTGCTTCGGGCAAACGACTCTGGCGACTATCCGTTAAACCCACCCTACCATCTATCGCGTTGGAAGGAGAGCAACTCATTGAGTGGGGAGGTGCTTTACGTTGGCTAGCGACCGATGGGCATGAGAATGATCAAACCCTTCGTCAACACATTAGCGATTTGCATGGGCATGCGACATTGTTTTATGGGAATAAAACAAACATCCAAGCCTTTCATCCACTTTCCCCATCAATGCTCAAAATTCATCAAAGATTAAAACAACGATTTGATCCGCTTGGTATCTTTAATCATGGGCGGATATATTCCGATTTTTAAACAATGCAAACAAATCTCGCTGATTTTGTAAAGAAAAATCAAAATAGTACGGAAGCAGAGGCAATTCTTCGATCCTGCGTACATTGCGGATTTTGCCTTGCAACTTGTCCAACCTACCAATTATTAGGTGATGAGCTGGATAGCCCACGAGGCCGAATTTACTTAATGAAGCAAGTCTTGGAGGGCCATACGGTTACGCAAAAAACCCAGTTACATCTGGATCGCTGCCTCGCGTGCCGTGCTTGTGAAACAACTTGCCCTTCTGGCGTTCGTTATAGCCACCTACTAGATATTAGTCGCGGTATCGTAGAAGAGAAAGTGGCGCGTAGTAACTATAACGAGCTGAAACGCTTTGTGATCCGTAAATTCCTAACCAGTCGCTATGTATTTAAGTTTTCGGTAAAAGTAGCGCAGTTATTGCGTGCTTTTATGCCTGCCAAGATCAAATCATCTATTCCTCCAATGAATAGTTCGGCTGCTGATTGGCACAATACTCCCCATAAGAGAAGAATGCTTGTACTGGATGGTTGTGTGCAACCGACATTGGCTCCCAATATTAATGCAGCGACAGCGCGTGTTCTCGATAAATTAGGAATTTCTTTGATCAATGTAGCAGAAGCTGGCTGCTGTGGTGCGTTGGCTTATCATCTCAACGCGCAACAACAAGGCTTGGATGCCATGCGTCATAACATTGATGTTTGGTGGCCTTTGATTGAATCGCGGCAGATAGAAGCGATTGTGATTTCAGCCAGTGGTTGTGGTGTCACCGTCAAAGAATATGGGCACTTTCTACAATACGATACAGCTTACGCTGAAAAAGCCAAGATTGTTGCTGCACTAGCAAAAGATATTAGTGAAGTAATTGTGGCTGAATTGGAAGATTTAACGGTATTATTGAAAAAAGCGTCACTAAATCGCCCCAACAAGCTTGCCTTTCATTCACCCTGTACATTGCAACATGGCATGAAAATTCGTGGTGTCGTTGAAAAGATCCTCAATTCAGTTGGAATCACGCTGTGTCAGGTTGATAACCCCCATCTTTGCTGTGGGTCAGCAGGTACTTACTCGATTTTGCAACCAACATTATCTCAGCAACTGCTAAAAGATAAAGTAATTGCATTAACTGCAAATGAGCCAGCACAAATCGTTACTGCTAATATTGGCTGCTTGATGCATATTCAGCGTGGAACATCACTACCGGTCAAACATTGGATCGAATTACTAGATACGCTGCTGCATCCATCTCCCCTTTCTCCCTAAATCGTCACCCACTTAACTTAAATTATCGTAAGTTGTTTTGGCTGAAACAAGGCAAAAAATAGAGAAAATCATTTTTTTGATTGAATAGCATTCAATTTATTCTCAACAAAAAAAATTCCATTTCAGGAACCTTAAAAATTATTAGCACTCTTATATGGTGAGTGCTAAAATAAAAACGAGTTGTTTGAAAATAGTTATACCAACAGTAAAGGAGATAGGAATAATATGACTGATATCGGTGCACTGCGTTCTGTCGCGGTGGGTGGTAATATTGAAAGTTATATTCAAGCAGTAAATCGTTGCCCCATTCTGTCACAAGAAGAAGAAACGAGCTTAGCTCGCTCACTGAGAGATGATAGCAATATTGAAGCTGCGCATAAATTGGTCTTGTCCCATTTACGCGTTGTCGTTGCTGTCGCGCGTAGCTATTTAGGCTATGGATTACCGCATGCCGATCTTATTCAAGAAGGTAATATCGGCTTGATGAAAGCTGTTAAGCGCTTTGATCCAGAACGTGGAGTACGCTTAATTTCTTTTGCGATTCACTGGATAAAAGCTGAAATCCATGAATTCATCATGCGTAATTGGAGATTAGTCAAAATTGCTACAACGAAGCAGCAGCGTAAGCTTTTCTTCAATTTGCGGAGCATGAAAAAAAGCCTGGATACCATGACGCAGGCTGAAGTGAATACAGTAGCAAAACAATTGGGCGTCAAACCAGAAGAAGTAGTCGAAATGGAAACTCGCTTTAGCGGTCGGGATGTTTCACTAGAACCAAGCAGTGACGATGAGGATGATATCAGTTGCCCAATTCATTATTTAACGGATGGTTCTGATCCTGCGCAACAAGTCGAACAAGAACAAGTGACGCGCTTATATCACGATAAACTACAAGAATCACTCGCGAACCTAGACGAACGCAGCCGCCATATTATCGAAGCACGTTGGTTAAGGGAACAAGATACGGCAACACTGCATGAACTTGCAGATGAATTAGGGGTATCAGCAGAGCGTATTCGCCAAATTGAGGCGAAAGCGATTCAAAAAATTAAAAGCGCGGTTAGCGCAGCCATGTAACAACCGGTTAAGGACCATGCTGTGCTTCTAGCTTGAAGCACAGCACCTCGATAATTAAGCAAATACAAAATTACTACGCCACAGTAATTTGTTGACTAAGATAAACATCCTGAATGGCATTGAGCAGTTTTACACCTTCATCAAATGGCTTTTGAAAAGCTTTTCGACCAGAAATTAACCCCATTCCGCCTGCCCGCTTATTGATCACCGCTGTTCGCACCGCTTGATGCAAATCATCTTTGCCAGATTCACCGCCCGAATTAATCATGCCAGCGCGCCCCATATAACAATTGGCCACTTGATAACGCACTAAATCAATCGGATGATCGCTGGTCAACTCGCTATAAACCTTCGCATTGGTTTTACCAAATTTGAGCGCAGTGTAACCCCCATTATTCTCAGCCATTTTTTGTTTGACGATATCCGCCTCGATGGTCGCAGCCAGGTGATTCGCCTGCCCCGTCAGATCGGCGCTCACGTGATAATCTTTTTCGGCTGTCTTAAACGCTGCATTCCGGGTATAGGCCCAAAGAATGGTAACCATTCCTAACTCATGCGCATGAGCAAAGGCTTCAGAAATCTCTTGAATTTGTCGCCGCGATTCGTCAGAACCGAAAAAAACCGTTGCCCCCACCGCACAGGCACCCATTTCAAAAGCCTGATCGACACTAGCAAATAACGTTTGGTCGAATTGATTGGGATAAGTTAACAATTCGTTATGATTGATCTTAAGAATGAACGGAATCTTATGCGCATAGCGACGTGCAACCATACCCAATACGCCTAGAGTCGATGCCACCCCATTACACCCTCCCTCGATTGCAAGTCGAACAATATTTTCAGGGTCGAAAAACAATGGATTCGGTGCAAACGAAGCACCACCTGAATGCTCAACCCCCTGATCCACCGGCAGTAATGAAAGATATCCCGTTCCCGCCAGGCGACCGTGGTTATAAAGCGCCTGCAAGTTACGCAGTACGCCAGGCTTACGATCGCTATTCAGTAACACCCGATCGATAAAATCAGGCCCGGGGGTTTGTAGATTTGTTTTAGGGATGCCTCGACAAACGTGCGCTAATAATTGATCTGCTTCTTGACCCAATAAATTAACAATATCAGTCATTTCTTACTCCTTATCGCCATTTTTTTTGAGTATACGCCCAAAAGTGACATCAAGTATAACAAGGCGACTCAAAAGGCCTGTAAAATCACGACGACAAAGGCCGTCTTTGCGGCATTCTCTCTCCTTTAAAGCTACAGCTTACCCCGCCCCCCACCTGCTGTCGCAGTACAGTTCCACTGCTGAGCATCAGGATGCGCAGATTGATAGCGAAGTAGTTGACTCGTGGAAAAATTCTTACATAAATTATCTGCAGCTTGCTTCTCGACTGCTGGTGCTGCCGATGTGCTATAAAGCGCTGCAGCAATTTCTGCTTTGGCATCGATTTTGAATTGCTGACAAAAATGATATTGCCTGAGATTCCATGTAATACAACAATGACTTACCGCATTTCATCACATTGAGACAAGCAACTCGCTTCATCGGTATATAATTTTAGCTTTTAACTGTTACTCAAAAAAATGCAGGAACCTAGACCCCCGGTTGTTGAGCCCTATACTTTTGTTTTTAGTTGGAAACGCTTTCTCGTGCATTGCGCGATCATAAGTTTTTGTGTGTTTTTGGGGTTGATGACTTGGTATTTGGGTAAACCGCCGAGTATTCGTTTTTACGAAACCAAATCGGAAGCACCGTTAACCACCCCACTGGCGCCTGGTATCAATATGGCGCTGAATATACGGAGTTCGGTTGCTGTCAAGCAGAGTGAACCATTACAAGTCGAGCTGTTCAAAGGGAATGTTTACTTTGACATTCAAAAACATGCAATCAAGCAATTGGAAATAAAAGTTGGTAGTACCATCATCAAGGATTTCGGTACTCGTTTCAGTATCCAATTACATAAAGACGGCACGGGTCATATTGCAGTTGCCGATGGGCACATCAAGATTCACACCCCTTCTGGAAATGTTTTTCAAATCAATGCATTCGAAGAAGCTGAATTTGACGAAACCGGCATTAGCAAACACCGCTTGCTGAGCGAACGCAATATCGCACCCTGGCATTCCCAACAATAATGCCCAATTCTTAATCCTCAACGCGATCCGTAGCTGCTCGACGAAGTTTCCTCCGGCGTTTCAGCTTGCTTGTAATCTGGCTTGAGCGCAAAAATAGTGCGCCAGATTTTTGCTTTACTATTTTATTTTCCAGACATAGGGTTTTGGGGTGCATTAGTATGTTACAGTCCCAACTATCCTTATGGAAAATTCTATTGATAAAGCTGAACTGAGAGCACTCTATCAGCACCGTTGGCAACCTAATCTAAAAATTCCTTTGTTTTATGGGATATGGATTGTACTTGGTATAATCGCTTGGTACGCCCCGCATTGGTCCATTGTTTGGCTTTGTTATCTTGCGATGGGTTACATGCAAATGGGTATTGTAACTTTTATGCATGATTGCACGCACAGCGTTCTATTTAAGACCAAGTGGAAGAACTGGGTATTCGGTGTTTTTACTATGATACCGCTGGTAATTTCTTTACCGCTTTCAAAGAAGACCATCTCCTACATCATCGTTTCAATCGTTCGAATAAAGATCCGGATGCGTTTACTATGGGTAAGCGAGGAATCGGGGATTACATCCTTTTTTATGCTTATGCTGTCATTGGTGTACTACTGACAGCTGTCCAGTTTGTTATTATTTTCCCCATACAGAAATTGCGGGGTTAAAGCGCTCATTCATTGGAGCGAAATAGCGCTACATACGGTGATTACCGTCATTATTTTTGAATGGGCCAATCGTCAAGGGATTGCAGCTGAGGTTTTTGCACTTTGGTTCTGGCCGCTTATTTTCTTTGGATTTTTCAATAGCGTGCGGTTTGTCGCAGAACACTATGGAACACCCTGGAATGCTGGCCAACTTGCCGGCACTCGCACCATCATTAGTAATCCAATGAATTCATGGTTCTGGAACAATATTAACTATCATATCGGACACCACGTATACCCTGCAGTGCCTTGGTATAATCTTCAGAGGCTTCATGTGCTAATGCTGCCGGAAATTAATCGTCAGAATGCACTGATCGATAAAAGCTATTTCGGTGTCTTCTTCGATGCCATGATCCGTGGCCCGGAAAGTCTTAGGCAGAATATCATGCGCAACGAAAAACGAAATGCTAAAACTGCAGACCCTGTTTCACCCACTATTTCAAATAGCACATTTCTAAATAATTAATTAGGCGCTAGACTAGCGAAGATTAATAATGAGAACTTTGCGCGGCTGTGTTTAGTTAATCACCCGGGTGGTACATGCGGTATGCTGAATTTCATGGAATCCATAGTTGTAGTGCGTATCTCAGTTCGTTCTCAGAAACGCAGTCGTTATTCATCTCCTGGAAACTGATAATGGTCTAACAGAAATTGAAGAGCAAATGTATCGTGAATTAGCAGTTGGCACTGATGGTGTATCAACGTTTGTCTTATAGGTCGATGCAACATTCAGTAATGCGAAAGTAACCTCCAAACGCAAAGGTAAATAATACAAAATCAAGACAAGCAATATTGCGCAATTTAAAAGATGATATTTACGTTAATTAAAAAAATTCGTAACCGCGCACAATTCTTTTGGAGCCAAGTGTTTCGCATTAAAGCGAGTAAGAATAAATTAATAGCACAAAATGATCATCGACAGCGCAACCAATCTGATCACCCGTTAAATCTAGAGTCAATTTCCTCATTCGCAGAATATGTGGCATATCACGAAAAGATGGCGTCCGAATATGCCGATCGTACGAGTAGAGAGAATCAATTAATAGGCGATCAGCAAGGTTTTTTACCCTGGCTTTTTGCTTCGTTTGTAACAAAAATGTGGATTTTTTCAGCAATCTTGCGCATGCTTTCTTGAATACCGATGGCCGTAAAATTCCAAATTGGCGGGAACACATGGCATGCCCATATTGCCATTTGAACAATCGGATGCGCGGGGCCATTCAAGTCTTTGAACAACTATGTAAACCTAAACTCAATGATAATATCTATTTAACTGAGCAAAAACTCCCTCTATCAATGGTTCCAGCAAAACTATTCAAGCGTTATTGGCAGTGAGTATCTAGCAAAATACAGTACCTTATGGAAGTCTTGATAACAATCGTATTCGAAATGAAACGCTTACAAGTTTAACCTTCGAAGCGAATACTTTTGATTATATTTTATCCTTTGACGTATTCGAGCATATTCCTGATTACCGAGCTGCTTTCCAAGAAACCCTGCGTTGCCTTAAGCCCAGAGGAAGGTTAATCTTTACAGTACCATTCAACCGCGGCTCGGAGAAAAACATAGTACGAGCACGGTTAGCTACAGATGGAACAATAGAACACGTCTTACCACCGGAATATCATGGTGATCCGCTCAACAGTAAAGGTGTTTTGTGTTTTTATCATTTCGGATGGGAACTACTCGATCAATTATGTGAAATAGGATTTTCATCTGCATCAGCCTACTTATATTGGTCGGAAGAACTAGGTTACCTGGGGTTTGAGCAAATACTTTTTGTTGCCCAGAAAGGTGAGAATTAAATATAAGTTGTACTAGCTCAGATCAGATCGTACAGTTACCGAATTGATTGGATGTCTGTCAGATTAGATTTGGTTCAGATTTTTGCTGTTCCAAATCGTTTTCCCACTGAGCAAAGTCTCCATAGGAGTTTTTCCATTGCAGACTTTTCCCTGATGAGTTCTTTCATTATTATAATAATCGATCCAGCTGTCTAGGTCCTTTTGCAGTGACTCCAAATCGTGATACAGCTCTTGCGGAAAGTCACTTGATAGAATTCCTGTAAGATGGTTTTATGGAATCGCTCACAGATACCGTTGGTCTGAGGTGACATGGCTTTTGTTTTGGTATGGTCGATATCATTGATTGCCAAATATAGCTGGTAATGATGCTGTTCAACCCGCCCGCAATACTCCGTACCTCTGTCCGTTAATATTCGCAACATGGGTAAACCCTGTGTCGCATAGAATGGCAGCACCTTGTCATTTAGGATATCGGCTGCAGTAATTGATGTTTTGGCCGTATAGAGCTTGCAATGCACTACCTTGGAGTAAGTATCAATAAAAGTTTGCTGATAAATACGACCAACACCTTTTAGATTTCCCACATAGAAGGTGTCCTGTGCGCCCAAATAACCAGGGTGCATCGTTTCTATTTCACCGCTGGCAATATCATCCTGTTTCTTTTTCTCCAATGCTGCGATTTGTGCATCATTCAAAATGATGCCTTCACTGGCGATCTTGGTTTCCAGTGCAGCAAGGCGATCTTTGAAGTTTGCTAGCTGGTGGCGTAACCAGATCGAGCGCACACCACTACCTGGTACATAAATACCGCTTTTGCGTAATTCGTTGCTGGTTCGATGCTGGCCATGTGCCGGATACTCTACTGCATAGGCTACCACCGCCTGCTCAGTGGCTTCATCCACCCGATTCTTAAAGTTAGCAACACGACGATCCTGATTGATCAATGCTTCCAGACCGTTTGTCTCAACTAATTCCTGATAACGATAAAATGTATCTCTCGAAACTCCCATTATCTTGCAGGCTTTTGAGATATTCTGAAGTTCTTCAGCAAGATTGAGCAATCCTGCTTTATGTTTAATGATTGGATTGTTAGTATGCAACATGAGCGTTACCTCCATTTATGTTTGATTTTAAATTTCAACACCCATATCAAACTCGGTAACGCTCTCGATTTCAAGCCCTTTGTACGATTAGATCTGAACTAATACAATTGAAGATTTTCGCTGGCATGACTTACGCCATACCTGGGCAAGCTGGCTGACCCAAAACGGCGTACCGCTCAATGTCATTCAAGAAATGGGGGCATGGGAATCTGCTGAGATGGTAAGGCGGTATGCTCATTTAGCACCAGAGCAATTTGCTCAACATGCTCGGGTCTTGGATGGTGTGCTCAATGGCACAAATTTGGCACAATCGAAGTAAAAAGGAATCAGTAGTTACGCTAAGTTGTTGATTTTTGGTGCTGTTGAGAGGAGTCGAACCTCCGACCTACTGATTACGAATCAGTTGCTCTACCAACTGAGCTACAACAGCTTTGCTGCATGCAAGTGCTGGGATTATAGATGCTTCATCAATTACCAGCAATGATTCTTCTGTTTAATTCACTAAATCTACCCTGATATAAGGTGTAGAAGTAAAGCAAATTAAGTTACTCCGTGCTAGTACATTCGAAGATCAAGCTAGGTCCCTTAAAATTCGAGGGGATCGACATCGATAGCCCAGCGGACTTTTGCTTTACTTATTTTCGAGAGCTCGGTGTACCAATTACTCAAAAAATCTTGAAGCTTTTTTCGTGAATGCGATTGAATTAAAACATGTGCTCGTTCATAACCTTTGAGTCTTGGCATCTGCGCTGGAACCGGGTCATAAATTTGAATGGACTGTGATGAGGGCGCGATAGCTAATGCATGCTTTAAAAAGTTTAGCGCGCTTTCTAGCTTCGGTGCTTCCGCATTCAAGAGCGTCTGATAAGTATAAGGTGGAAAATCGACGGTTTGTCTTTCTGCTAGCAACTTTTTTGCGTAATGATCATAATCGTGCTTGATTAATGCTGAGTAAAGGGGGTGATCGGGCAAATCAGTCTGTATGAGAACTGCTCCGGCTGTGGTGGCGCGACCAGCGCGGCCTGCAACTTGCATCAACTGGGAAAATAGCCGTTCTTCGGCTCTAAAATCCGTGCTATAGAGTGATGCGTCTGCATTTAGGATACAAACCAGTGACAATTCTGGAAAATCATGGCCTTTGGCAAGTAATTGCGTTCCAATCAATATATCAACTTGCTTTGCATGAATCGCTTGGCGTATATGGGCCCACGCATCCTTGCGCTGGATATTATCTCGATCGACACGAACAATTCTCGCCGTTGCAAAATGCTTGGTTAAAGCTGCTTCTATCCGCTGCGTCCCTTGGCCAAACGGTAACAGATCGGGATCACCGCAGTGCGGACAAGCATAGGGAGCGGGTTGTTGATGGCCACAATAGTGGCAGCACAACAATTGTTTCTGCAGGTGAAGCACTAAACGACTTGAACACCGTGAACAAGTCGCCATCCAGGCGCATGATTTACACAGCAGAATTGGTGCATAACCCCGCCGATTAATGAACACCATGCTTTGCCGGTTTTGGGACAGGTTCTTCTCAAGTGCGTTCAACAATGGTTCGGACAAGCCTTCTTGAAGCAATTTGTTCCGCGTGTCAATCAATTGAATCACGGGCAATGCTGCATTTTTAATTGCCCGTGTTCGTAACGATAATAACGAATACCGTCCCGTTAACGCATTATGATAACTTTCTAGCGAAGGTGTGGCAGAACCGAGAACGATCGGGATATGAGTCTGTTTGGCACGAAAAATTGCGACATCGCGGGCTGAATAGCGAAAGCCATCCTGCTGTTTATAGGATAGGTCATGTTCTTCATCAATAATGATCAACCCTAATTTGGGTAGTGGGGTAAATATTGCCAGCCGCGTGCCAAGGATGATGTTAGCTGTACCAGCTTGAGCTAGCAGCCAGTTTTGTGTGCGTTCTGTGGTATTCAACTTACTGTGCAAACAAATTACGGATAAAGCAGGAAAGCGATCGCGAAATCCTTTTTCAAGCTGGGGTGTTAGATTGATCTCGGGTACTAAAATTAAGACTTGGCGATCCTGTTGCAAAACAGCGGCGATAACCTGCAAATAGACTTCTGTTTTACCACTCCCGGTAATACCATGCAGTAACCAAGTTTTAAATTGATGGAGTGCAGCCACAATTGTATTGACTGCATCAGCCTGCTCAGGATTGAGCGTGGGTAGCGGCAATACCTTAGATTGAGACGGCATCACAGTGTATCGCTTTTCGATCCACGCACGCGTCAAAAATAATTCGAGTAACTGTGGCGCCCGTTGTGAAATCACTTTGGCTTGTTTATTCGTTACCATGCCCATTGCTTGGAATTGCGTGAGCAAATTACGTTGCGCTTTATCGCGCGCAGGTAGTGAATCTATCGAGATTCCTCGACCTGCTTCTGTAAGCATAAAAAGAGTTTGCTCAGCATTGATTTTGCTTATCAGTTTTGTGCTTGGTAGTTTTGCCGGCAAACACCCCATGATAATCATCCCAATCGGATGGTGGTAATAGTGATTACAAAAAGTAAACAGCTTAAGCAATTGGGTTGGCAAAGGTGGGATCGATCTTAAAACTTCATCGACTGCTTTTAATTGTTCAGGCTTAACCTGGGTGTCTTGAACTTTCTCCACAATGACACCGATCATGTGCCGCTTTCCAAATGGAACGCGAACCAGTAGGCCGATATCCTGCTGTGAAGCATCGGGTAACCGATAATCGAACAAGCTATCAATTGGAACATTTAGCGCAACTCGAACAATCGTCACTTTACCGATACCTAATCACAATAACTGCAAGACCAAGTTTAAAAAACAAAAAGGCAAGAGATCACTCTTGCCTTTCAATGTATTACTGGATCGAGAAATTAAACGCTCACGACATCAATTCGATACACGCGTCAATTTCACAGCGGCTTTACCCTGCTTTGTCAAAGTAGCTGTATTACCATCTGAGCTGATATCAAAGGTAACCGATTTATCAGCACTTTCTGATAAACCGGCACAGGCATTGGTGTCAAAGATAAAGCTTGTAATTTTTAATGCTTTACTCGCGCCATCATAATTAAACGCAGCATATTCAATACCGGGTTTACCACACTCGAGCGGTTCCAATTGAACGGTTTGACCAGTTGGGTCGATCAGCATAAAGCGATTATTGGGGAAAAATAAGAATAATTTTGATTTGACTGAACTCTTATCTAAACTCCATGCGCCGACGATTCCCTGTGCGGTATTATCCATCTTGGAATAACGCCGCTCTTTCACTTCCGTGGCGATAGGCTCATCATCTGCGCTAAGTTCAATTGGCTTGGCAATATGAAATAATTCACCAAATAAGCTACTTTGCTGTCTTTCGCGTTGTGCAACGACGATATCAGAGATAATCAATTCATCACCATCTGTGTTGATCCGCCAGGTTGCACGGGGATGCGACAGTCCTGCTCTCAGATTGGTATCAATTGCGGTCGACCCCACCAGTTTGAATCCACGTGTATCAAATGCTTCGGCTTTGGTCGTACCAGATTCTACCCCTGTTCTAAAAATTGTCTCACCACCACAAACCCGATTTTCATCGCAGGAATCGTCTGCAGTTGCCTCCCCATGTAAGTATTCACCACTGCCATCTTCAGCGATTTGGAGGACACTCGCACTTTGATTATCGTATTTTACCCAAATATGGCTGCTTAGCAGATTAATGCCACGAGTCAAGAATTGTTCGCTGGCTTCTTCCAATGATTTAGCTTCCCCCGGTAACTCAGCAGCTTCACGCGCTGCTTTAAGAACAGCATTGTCAGAAAAAGTGGTTGGATCGGACTCCAAGTTAATGGATGATTTAATTGCATTGGCAACCTTGGATGAGATTGAAATGCCATTCGTCACGTCATCATCTGAATCCAATGATTGCAGTAAAATCAGCAAATTCTTTAGTTTATTTTCATTACCCGCAGCCAAATCAATTGGGCTAACAATTGCTGATCCTTTGATATCAGCAAGGGTCAATTCACCTAACTTGAATCGAATATTATCGCCATGTTGATAGTGAAAAACACCGCGCGCATCCGTTACACCCTCTGAACCAGAGGCCGTACTATAGCCCACACCTGAAATTGCAAACCCATCGCTAAGAACCCCTGTTGTAGGTCCTTTTGCAGCCACTTTTGTTTTCACTTCAACAACTTCTTTACTATCCTCACAGGCAGTCAGGTTTAGAATGAATAGACCAGATATAATTAACCCTATTTTTCTCGTTTGTTGATTCAATTTCATCAAAGTGATTCTTCCTAATTAAGTTAATCGATAGATGCGATTATATGCAGAGTCCCCAAAATTGTAATCTTATGAAATAATAAGATAATATCGGGCTCAGATTTCTTGTTAATTTTTAGGATTATTATAACCTTCAAAACAAAACCTGGCTGAATGATAAATTCACACCCAGTAAAAAGTATAGATGTAATTTATTTTTTTTGAATGCTTACACACTTAGTTGGTCAATCAAACTTTGAAATTTGATACCATCATTTGATAATTAACTGATTGTATATGTCGAATCCTGCTGAATTACCCCATTTAACTGAAAAATTTCTGTCACTTTCTATCGATTGGTATCTCGATCAACAGATATACGAGATTGAAAAGCAACGATTGTTTGAGCAAGGACCTGGCTATATCGGCCACGAATTAATGATTCCGAATCCGGGCGATTACTATGTCTTGAAATGGCTGAATGATTCGAAGGTATTAGTGCACAATGAAAACGGGATTGAGCTACTCTCAAATATTTGTCGCCATCGTCAGGCGATCTTGCTTGAGGGTCATGGCAATACCAAAAATATCGTGTGCCCAATTCATCGGTGGACCTACGCGATGGATGGAAAGTTAATGGGCGCTCCCTATTTTAGTAGAAACCCTTGCTTAGATCTTGGAAAAACCAGCTTGCAGCAATGGAACGGAATGCTGTTTGCTGGCGCAAGAAACGTAAACCAAGATCTTGCCAATTTGAGTGTATTTAAAGATTTTGATTTCTCCAATCATGTGTTAAATCATGTTCAAATCGATCATTACGCGTGCAACTGGAAAACATTTATTGAGGTTTACCTAGAAGATTATCATGTCGAGCCCTATCATCCAGGCTTAGGTCACTTTGTGGATATCAATAATCTTACCTGGGAATTTAACGATTGGTATAGTGTACAAGTCGTGGGGGCTAATCGAAGATTCGATCGAGCTGGATCTCCGATCTATGAAAAATGGCATCAGCAAGTGTTACGTTACAACGATAATCAAGATCCTTCTCATGGCGCAATCTGGTTGGTTTATTATCCGAACATTATGTTGGAATGGTACCCACATACCTTGATTGTAAGCACGATTATCCCGACCGGAATTGAAAGTTGCACCAACGTTGTCGAGTTTTACTACCCTGAAGAAATTGCATTATTTGAAAGTGAATTTATTGAAGCAGAGCAGGCTGCTTATCGAGAAACTGCTCTGGAAGACCGCGAAATTTGCCGACGGATGACTGAGGGGCGGCGTGCTTTATATCAGCAACGCATCAATGAATTTGGCCCTTATCAAATCCCAATGGAAGAAGGCATGGCTCATTTTCATCAGTTTCTAAGACGTGAAATTGGGCCCTATTTACGCTGAAAGGCTTACAGTTCCTTCTATTAGAAACGATTAAAACTTCCCATGCACTCATTATGGATGCTCGTAGCAGGCTTCATGTTTGCTTGCATGGGCTTGCTTGTCAAATTAAGCGCAGCGCATTTTACCAGCACTGAATTGGTATTTTACCGTTCATTGTTTGGTTTAATCGTAACATTCCTCGTTCTGACCGCCTGCCGTATGCCTTTGGCGACTATACACTGGAAAACTCATTGCTGGCGTGGATTGTTTGGATTAGGCGGATTGCTACTCTTTTTCTATTGCCTCACTCAACTTCCCCTAGCGACAGCAGTTTCACTCAATAATACCTGGCCTTTATTTTTAATTCTCTTAGCGACCCTTATACTCAAAGAACATTTGCATTGGCCCCTCGCTTGTGCTGTGATGCTTGGCTTTACCGGCGTTTTATTATTGTTACAACCCACGCTTAATGAAAGCCAGTTATTGGCGGGTTTGTTAGGTGTCACCTCTGGCTTTCTGGCTAGTATCGCGCACTTCAATGTAAAGCAACTAGGAAAACTTGGCGAATCGGATTGGCTCGTTGTTTTTTATTTTACCTTGATATCAACCATTATTACCGGTACCTGGTTAGCCCTGACTCAATTCAGCACCATTACAGCACATAACCTATTGCTATTGATCGGCGTCGGGCTAACAGCAACATTCGCGCAGCTAGCCTTGACGCGTGCCTATCGAATGGGTAAAACAATGGTCATTGGTGCACTCGCCTATAGTACGGTATTATTCTCTGGACTATGGGATGTGTATTTTTGGGAGGAGGTACTACCGATTTCAGCATGGGTAGGAATGGGATTGATCGTTTTAGGTGGAATATTAAGTATCCGAGTGATACCCAAGGGTGTCCGCAATTCGTAATCAACGAATGCGTGATACCCATTCATAAAAATAGAACTTGGGAGTATTTGAATCATGATAAATATTGAAAAAACCCAGAACGTCGTAGTTTTGGCTGTTATTGGGGAATTTACACTCGCGGATTATAAAGATTTTGAGGATAAAGTATTGCATCAATACCATTTCGATGGACGTGCAAATTTATTATTCGACTGGCGTGATATGGTTGATTATTCTGTCGATGTTGCTTGGGAAGAAATTAAATTTATGCGTGAACATGGGAGTGAGTTTGGACGTGTTGCCGTCGTGACAGACGATCAATGGCAGACTTGGAGCGCTTGGGTTTCCAATCTTTTCATCGATGCCGATGTTGCTAGAGTCTTGCATGTCCTTGGTGTTGTACTTTGGATAGGCGGTGTCGCAATGGTGACAACTGTTTTACTGCCCGCAGTACAACAATTTAAATCTGAACACGAGCAAATAGAATTTTTTGAGCAAGTTGAAAGCCGTTTTGCCACACAGGCACGATTCACAACGCTCATCGTTGGTATCAGTGGCTTTTATATGATTTATCTATTAGATGCCTGGAGCCGTTTCACTGAACTTCGATACTGGTGGATGCATGCGATGGTTTTTGTATGGATAATGTTTTCAATCATGTTGTACATCCTGGAACCGCTCGTGCTCCACAAATGGTTTATCAACCGAGCCCGTGTAAAACCGCAAGCAACATTTAATTTAATACTCCGTATGCATTGGGTCATGCTGAGTATTAGCTTAATTACCACAGCAGGCGCCGTTGCAGGCAGCCATGGCTGGTTTCCCCTAGGTTTCTGATGAGCTATACCTTGTTAAAACTGATCCATGTCACGAGTGTATCGATCAGCTTCTGCCTATTTTTACTCCGTGGTCTATGGATGATCAATGCATCGGGCCAATTGAAGCAGCGTTGGGTCAAAATCTTACCCCATGTAAGTGATACCGTCTTGCTGCTAAGCGCAATCATGCTCGCGATCACTCTCCAGCAAAGTCCACTTGAAAACTCATGGCTCACGGCAAAAGTATTAGGGCTATTGGCTTACATCCTACTCGGTATGGTTGCCCTACGTTTTGGTAAAACGCGAAGAACTAAAATTACCGCTTGGATCATGGCTTTGATGGTATTCGGTTATATCGTATTCGTTGCTTTAACCAAAAATCCTGCAATTTTTTAAGAATACCCTGAAATTTACTGAGCTACGCCAAATTTGCGATAGATTGCATGTTAGCAACAAAGGATCAGCCAGTGACACCAATTGGAAGTTTCTAAGGAAACAAAGAATCAAGCGTGCAATCATGTATCGCACGTAAACGCTTATTCAAATTGGCTATTCGCTATGAGATATAGGATGATATCATGAACAATCCCATATTAGATATCATCTGTGACATAATATATTGCGTCATTTCGGACGTCTAATTGAAGTTCGGCGGGATAGGCCTGCTGAATCAACTCACGATAACAGGAGGAATGACAATGAAGACTCTTCACCCAGCCCTTGCCGCCCTAGCTCTACTGTATCCGCTGATTTGGTCAACAGAAACTCATGCACTTCCTATTACCCAGAATTTCTCCGGTGTGCAGTTGGACGTGATAGGCGAGTACACTAACGGAGTACCTGTTTCGATCGGGTTGTGGGAATTCGCGCCTTCGTTTCAGCTTGGTCAAACGGTTACAGGTTTCATTGCCTATGACACGAACCAGCCAGACACCGATCCCGGTCAGTACGGAACCTACAGAATTGGCGCGCTTTCCGTCGACATCCCGCAGCTCGGGCTCTCGGTGTCGAGGAATAGTAATAATATGCAAATCTCAGCATTCGATAATACACCGAACCCCGACGACCAATTCTTCGCCTATGTCAACGGTGTCGACAGTTTCTCCAGCAACGTAGGCCTCCCGAACCCCATAAATTTCTCGGTCTCGCTCCTTGGAGACACATCAATGCTGACTGACGACCTTCTTCCGATTAGCCCTCTCGCTTGGACCTTCGGCGGTGTAAGCTTTGATTTCTTGGCCAGCGACCATTCTTGGAGGCAGGTTCTAATGACATTCTCTCCGGCCCCGGCAGCTTCAGTGCCGGAACCCGTCACCATATTTCTCTTCGGCGCCAGCATAGTTGGTTTCGTTTTAACGAGAGTTAGAGGAAAGAAGAAGGGGGACTAATGAAGTTGGAGTTGTCCCCTTTGAACTAGAACATAATATGTCCGATCAAAAGGACAACTCCAACTCCACTCCTCATTTTTATCCTTGAGTAACCACATGCGTTCACGTAGGTAAACTCGCCCGAATAAGAAATTCTGGAACGCCATGGGCTGAAATCAGCTATGCTCAACACAACTACATAAGGTAAGCAGACACAAAGGTTTTGCGGAAATTAAGACAAATAACTTACCCATCATGACATTTAGGCGGCGATCCTTCTTGTGCGATATACTGTTGCCATTCTCTCTCAGTAAACGATCAATTGGCTATCCGGCACGCGATACTTACCCAAGATTCAGGGTTAACATCCAGAATGAAAGCTGAATAGCCGTCAGAACCGCCTACAGATGCAAGTCGTCGCCCTGCCGCATCGAATGCTAGTGTAGGTAACCACGGGTTACTATTCATGATGATCGGGGTAGGCAGAGGGTGACCGTCCAACTCATCTAAGAGATAAATGTTACCTGTGTTTTCGACCACAACTGCTATACGGTTCCCATCCTTGGAAATGCTCAATGACTCTCCACCTTGGGAAAATAATAATTCTCCGCTTCGCTTCGGAACAGGCAAGGGCAAAATGCGTGGACCTTCCGTGCCTGATGGCGCAATATCCCAAACACGAACTCCATATGAAAAAGGGGAAGCAATTTTTTGCATAGGGAGATTGATATCAACAGGTGCATTTGAATAATCGGACCAAAGCACTTCGGGACCTCTAAGCAACTGAAATGTTTGCGTGTCCCATATTAGGAACTTACCATAAAAAGTTACCGATCCCAATTGATTCCCGTTGGAACTAAATGATAAGCCTGAAACATAGGGCATATCTGTCATATCTTCATTTAAGAATTTAGTTTTCTGGTTGATAACATCACGCAGTGCCACCTTCCCATCGCGGTATCCATAAGCGATTAAAGGTCGAGTTGGATGAAATGCGAGACTTGTTACTGCATTTCGTGAAATGGGATTATCAACTCTTTTTAGAATCAATTTATCAGCATCCCATAAACTGTATTAGTTCCGATCTGATCTGACACATCACTTGCAAAAGTGAGAGTTATCGGTTTTGATAAAGGTATCGAATCTTAATCAAAACAAAAGAAGTAACTCTCAATGACACATACTAACAATCGTATTATTAAACACAAAGCTGGATTATTAAATTTGGCAGAAGAATTGGGTAATGTATCCAGGGCCGGTAAAGTCATGGGCGTCTCACGGGATACGTTTTATCGCTATCAAGACCTTGTTGAACATGGTGGTCTTGATGCGCTGATAGACAAGGATCGAAGAGCCCCAAATATCAAGAACCGTGTTGATGAAGCCACCGAACGAGCAGTCATAGGTTATGCAATTGCGCAGCCTGCACATGGGCAGCATCGAACCAGCAATGAGCTTCGTAAGAAAAGTGTATTTGTATCGGGTAGTGGCGTGCGCTCTATTTAGCTACGTCATAACCTGGAGAATTTTAAAAGCGCTTAAAAGCACTCGAAGACAAGGTGGCTAATGACGGCATTATTCTTAGTGATGCGCAAGTTGCGGCCCTTGAAAAGAAGAGACACGACGATGAAGCCTGCGGTGAAATAGAAACGGCACATCCAGGCTATCTAGGCTCACAAGATACGTTTTATGTCGAGAACCTCAAGGGCGTTGGCCGTGTTTATCAACAAACGTTTATCGATACCTACAGCAAAATAGCCTTTGCCAAACTCTATACAACCAAAACACCGATTACAGCAGCTGACTTACTCAATGATAAAGTATTGCCATACTTTTGAACACTACGAACTACCCATGTTGCGTATCTTAACGGATAGGGGTACAGAGTATTGCGGTCGTGTTGACCAGCATGATTACCAGCTATATTTGGCGATTAATGATATTGATCATACAAAAACAAAAGCCATGTCGCCGCAAACAAACGGGATCTGTGAACGATTCCACAAAACGATTCTGAATGAGTTTTATCAAATCACATTCAGGAAGAAACTTTATTCAACTATGGAGGAACTACAGAAAGATCTAGACGAATGGATGGAATACTATAACAATGAACGAACTCATCAAGGAAAATGTGCTGTGGACGAACACCATTGGATACATTACTTGATGGCAAATCAATTTGGGCGGAAAAAAATTTAGCTCAAATCTAAACTGACAGACACCTAAAAAAAACTGGTAACTGTCAGATCAGGTCTAAGCTAGTACATGTTATACAAGCATAAACTGCTCTGAATGAAACTCCATCGAACACCCCCCCCCTAAAAATCTCCTCTTACACCCGCAATAAGCGCAACACCGGGTTGCAGCACAAAATTCTTCAAAAAGGAGGTATGGTAGCGTATTTCTTCATTGAGCAAATTCCTACCTTGAATAAAAAGCCGAATACCATCTACTTTGGTCTGTTTAATCCGATAGCTTGCTTCAAGATTGAGCAATACATAGTCGGCGGTACTGGTTTCTAGTTCTGCACGCTTGTTCTGGCGTAGCACATAGATTGTCGTCAAATTTCCCGACCAGGGGCCTTTTACATAATTGAGTTCCATCCCAAAGCGTTGCGGTGTAACACGGGGAATATTTCCGCCATTATTCAATTTACCCCGAACATAGTCAGTAAAGAACCGTAACTCTAACGTCTCAGGTTTAAGCGTTAAATTTGCTTCTGCTTCTGCCCCGTAAAAGGTTGCATTTCTTTGCGTCATATCTTGAACCAAAAACTCCCCTGCCGGATCAAGGATTCCCTCTTCGTCGACTCGGTCAGCAATGCCATTCCGATCGCGATCGGAATTTCTTAAAAAGATGTAGTCGTTGAAATGATTGTAAAAGCCATTAATTTTCCACCGTATTGGGCCAGTTGCTTTATTGATGGATAAATCAATATTATTGGATGCTTCTTTACGCAATGTAGCATCGCCAGTTTGAAACGTTGCCGTCGCATGATGCGCGCCATTTACATAAAGCTCTTCGATTGCTGGCGCACGCTGCCCATGTGTTGCGGTCAATCCCACGTTGTAGTCTTGGATTACATTCCAAAACCCACCGATAGAACCACTGAACAAATCAAATACCCGCGCAGGGTTGACGTTATGCTGTGGATTACGTGTCGCATGTTCATAGCGCCCACCCATCTCCACCCTCAGTCTGTCCCAGCTTCGCTCCTCTAAAAGGAAGGTTCCGATCGAACGTGCATGGGTAACCGGCACAATGGATTCCTCCCCAAGTGCTGAAAAAGTCCGATCTTGAAAGTGTACCCCTACAGCACCTTTTAGCGCATTGATCGGCGTGTGCAGTAGTTCAACGCGTGTTTCCAACTCACGATTTTTAAAGCGGGTACCCAGTTCTCCAGTACGTTCGCGTTCGTCGTGCTTGTAGTCATTGTAACCCGTTCGTACTTTGAGTTTTTCAAAGCCCTTAATGGGATTATCAAGCGCTCCAGCAAGATTGTAACGCGCTTGCGTCATATCGATGGTTGGTGCTTCTAAGCTCGGTATGCCAAATTTACTGTTCATCAACGCAATTGAACCACCGAGAAACCCTCTTTCACCGACATAGCTACCGCCAATCGATCCGCCTTGTGACATGGCAGCACTATTTTTCAACTCATGGGTTCGATTGTTAATTGAATGCGCACTCGAACCGCTTTCAGCTTCTGAACTAATTCCACTGATATTGGCTTGGCCAGGAATATTATAATCGCCGGTATTACGCCTAAACCCGCTGACATTCCAGCTCATTGAGCCAAAACTTCTGTTTAAATTAACTGAACCAGCCCTTTCCTCAGTGGCTGTATTCCCCCGAGCTTCAAAACTACCCGTTAGCGTTTTATACAGTTGGTTAGGGATATTTCTATTCACGGTATTTACAACTCCACCAGTCGCACCCCCGCCATATAGTAGTGTCGCCGGCCCACGAAGGATTTCGATTTGAGATGCGTTGAGGGTTTCAATGGCAACAGGATGATCTGGACTCAGCGAAGATACATCCAAACTTCCAATTCCATTTTCTAATACTTGAATCCGAGGACCATCCAGGGCGCGAATGATGGGTCTGCCGGCCCCAGGACCAAATGAACTCGAAGTCACTCCAACTTCGTTGATTAAGGTATCTCCTAAACTCGTTTCACGCTTACGACGAAGATTATCGCCTTGCAAGATACTCGTCGGTTGCGTCATGTTGAGTTCGCTCCGATCCTTAAATGGGGTTGATGTTATAACGAGCTCAGGCATTCTGATCATTTTTCTTGTGTCTTCAACTTGCGCAAAAGCAACGGCACTCAGCCAGCAAGATCCCACCAGACTCAACATTAACCAACGCTGCGGTGTATTGCGACTTAATCGAAAGCTGTTTGTCGTTCTTCTTATCATCATATGAATCAAATTTATTAATAACATCGCACACCAATAATGCAACTTAGTTGCATTATTGGTGTGCGTAAAGAAAACAAAATCATGGAAAATTTGATCTAATTGATCACTAAATACATTCCGAACACACTCCCTTAATAGTTAGTTCAATTTCTTGAAGTAAATAACCAACTGGTAATGAAGGCGTAGGATTATACTTAGAATCTTTTAAACAAATTACTTTTGCGCAACGGTTACATTTAAAATGCGCATGTTGGTGGGCACGAATTTCTGTATTGATTCGGAAACGCCAGACTCTGTCATCGCCTGCAATCTTATGAACCAAACTCTTTTTACTCATCCACTCCAAGATGCGATAAAGCGTTACACGATCCAATTGTTTCTTTGCGTCCAGTAGTTGATCTGCAATTTCACGATGAGTTAGTGCCCGCTTTGCAGCCAGCAAAACGGAAAGTGTTCTAACTCGATTGGCAGTCGCTCGATCTCCTGTACGAGTTACTAACTCTTTTGCTCTTTCAATTAAATTCATAATGCAATTAATGCAACACAGTTGCACTATTATAGCGTAAGAGAATCAATTTTTGCTATCGTTGCTTGGATGAAGTAATACAAAAATTAAGGAATGCTCGGGATTGGAAAAAAATTAGCGTGACTTACGTGGAGCTAAAAAGACAGTAACAATCTAGCTTCAGGATATCTCGAGCAAATTACTAATTTGCTCGAGATAAAAAGATACAAATTTTATGCGTAACAGCGAAGTCTACGCGAGAATTTCTCAAGTGCTTCAATACCGCTTTGTTCTGCTCTATGGCACCAATCTTCTAGTTGCTTCACTAGCTCATCCTTAGAAGCAGATGATCTTTGCCAGATTGCAGATAACTCTTCACGCATCGTATAAACTTTATCAAGTTGCTTCGTTTTACTCAGCACCAAACTCAGCTTATTACGTTCTTCATCTTGTAAAGTCCTAGCATCAGCCAGTACCCACTGTTTCAATGTTAAACCATCGATGCCATGGTGTGCTGCAACTTGTAACAATTGCTCCATTTCGTTTTTTAGAATCGCTTTCAGTGACTGGGTATACTTAGCCAACACTTCATAACGATGTGCAATGACCGCTTGCAAGGTATCAAGATCACAAGCTGTCTTAGATTCATTAAGATTTAATTTAGGCGCAATTTTCTTAACCTTCGCTAACCCCATCATTTCTAAAATACGGATATACATCCAGCCGATATCAAATTCAAACCATTTATTAGAAAGTTGTGCAGAAGTTGGATAAGCATGATGGTTATTATGCAACTCCTCTCCGCCAATCAAAATTCCCCACGGTACAATATTACGGCTTGCATCTTCAGCACGAAAATTACGATACCCCCAATAATGCCCAACACCATTGATAACGCCTGCTGCCATTACAGGAGTCCAAAGCATTTGGACCGCCCATATCGTAATTCCGATTGGTCCGAATAAAACAACATCAATAATTAGCATTGAAGCGACGCCGGCGACACTATGCTTGGTATATACGTTACGTTCAATCCAATCATCCGGTGTACCATGACCATATCTGTCCAGTGTTTCTAGGTTCTTTGATTCCTTGCGATAAAGCTCAGAACCCTCTAGTAAAACCTTCTTAATTCCATAAATTTGTGGACTGTGAGGATCATCTAATGTCTCACATTTTGCATGATGTTTACGATGAATGGCTGCCCATTCTTTGGTTACCATTCCACTTGTAAGCCAGAGCCAGAAACGAAAAAAATGACTGGGTATCGGATGCAAATCCAAAGCTCGATGTGCTTGGTGACGATGTAAAAAAATTGTAATGCTCGCAATGGTAATATGTGTTAACACCAATGTAACGACGATGTATCCCCACCACGGCAAATCGATTAATCCAGATAAAGCCGAAACGATATCTATATCCATATAAAACTTATCCTCCCTAGGGCTTATGATTAAATAGTCAATCTAATGAGATGCAAACAGTTAGTCAAGCGATTTCGTAATAATTCGACAGAGAAAAATCTCATAAATTCAGTTATTTTCTCACTTAACACAAAACATAAAATTAACGTGTTCAGAAATCAAGCAATTTTACGTCCTACTTTTAATCAAAGCATATCTGGAATCATAACTAACCTTAGACTCCCACTCGAAGATACATTTTTTGATTTTGAGCTAAACCACCAAATCGAACCCTTTCTCACACTTAAACCTGTGTGATGATTACCTAATATTGATGCAGCAATTTGCCCTAATGTCGGTTGATGTCCAACCACAAGCACACTACCTTCTTCATAGGGCCAATTGACGACAGTAAGTAATTTATCTGCTGTAGTACTTGTACCCACTGCTTCCACCGTTTCATATATATCACTTAGCGCAGCAGCAGTTTGTTGAGTTCGCTTAGCGGGACTCACGATGATACGGGTATGCTTTGGCAATCTGGGTTTTAACCATTGCGCCATGGATTGAGCCTGTTTCATTCCTTTTTCAGTCAATTTCCGCGAAGCATCGGGTACTCCATCCTCTGCCTCAGCATGTCTCCATAAAATCAACTCCAAACTATTCTCCTAATTTAAAGCAGCCCAAATCTCATTAAACAAGCTCTGCCCATAAATCATGTTGATTTGAATTAATAATACGTACATTGACAATTTGCCCTTGTCGAATCATTTTATGATCAGCATCGATATATACCACTCCATCGATCTCAGGTGCATCTGCGTGACTACGCGCAATTGCGCCTTCGGCATCCACTTCATCAACCAGCACCTCTAAAGTCTTACCTATCTTTTGTTTCAGCTTATCTGAGCTGACTCTTTCTTGTAAAGTCATGAGTCGAGCTAATCTTTCTTCTTGAATTTCAGGCGGAATGTGATCAGGTAAACTATTTGCGGCAGCACCTTCAACGGGAGAATACATAAAAGCACCTACTCGATCGAGCTGGGCTATTTCAAGAAAATCCAGTAATTCCTGAAATTCTTGCTCCGTCTCACCAGGAAAGCCAACAATAAAAGTGCTCCGTAAAGTAATCTCTGGGCAAATAGTACGCCACTGCTGAATTCGTGCGAGAACATTTTCACTATTTGCTGGTCGCTTCATCAATTTTAGAATTCGAGCGTTTGCATGCTGAAATGGAATATCCAGATAAGGAATGATTCTTCCATCGCTCATCAAAGGAATTAGTTCATCTACATGAGGGTAAGGGTAAACATAATGAAACCGCACCCAGACACCGAGCTCACCTAGCGCAGTTGCAAGCTCTGTAATGCGTGTTTTAATCGGTTTTCCTCCCCAGAAACCAGTACGATATTTCAAGTCTACGCCATATGCACTTGTGTCTTGTGAAATGATGAGTAATTCTTTGACCCCTGCCTCCACCAAGTCTTGCGCCTCTTGCATGATATCTCCAATCGGTCGACTCACGAGATCTCCTCGCATACTTGGAATAATGCAAAAAGAACAACGATGATTACAACCTTCAGAAATCTTCAAATAAGCATAATGCTGCGGAGTCAATCGGATACCTTGAGGAGGTACCAAATCAACGTAGGGATCATGTGGCTTAGGTAGGTGAATATGAATTGCTTCCATCACTTCCTCCGTCGCCTGTGGGCCGGTAACTGAAAGTACATTGGGATGTACCTGTTTAATTGTATCTCCTTTTGCACCTAAACATCCGGTGACAACCACTTTACCATTTTCCCTTAACGCTTCTCCAATGGTATCCAGTGATTCTTCAATTGCACTATCAATAAATCCACAAGTATTAACAACGACCAAGTCAGAATCTTGATAACTGGGTGAAATCAAATAACCTTCAGCACGTAGGCGCGTTAATATTCGTTCCGAGTCCACAGTTGCTTTGGGACAACCAAGCGAAATAAAACCCACGCGGGGAATTTTATTTATGGTAGGCATATATTTTTATTAGCGATTGTTGCTCTTTTACAATTTAAAATAGTAAATAATGATTGTAGTGATCGCTATTTTTATCAAAAAAAGAAAGCTCTAGATCGGTTAACTGCTAAACAGTTAAAACTGATCTAGTGCCTAGTAAAATTGACTCACTCTCTAGCTACAAAAATGCAGCTTATCTGGCGTAAGATTAAATACGCCATTTAATCTCCAGCTTAGGACGTTTATCTAATTCTGGACTCTTCTCACTCGAATTAAATCGAATGTTATTAACCGAATCACCAGAATTAAACAGCAATCTCCACCCATAATTAACGCTACCTGCCGAAAATGTTTTTACTCTCTGAGTTACATCAAGTGTGATCCAAATATCTGTAGTCCAAGGTAAATTTACTTGAGCATCGGCAATTGCAACATAATCTAACCCAGTGGCAGCAGCACCTAAAGCATTCCAAGATAAGCTACTTGAAGCTTTAGTCCAAGTCGCTTCCTTTTCATTCCACGGTTTATTCATTGCATGGAGTGAAGCTGTAATGGCGTAAGCTGAACCTTTATACAAATACAACGTTGCAGATTCTACGATTGCGTTATCTGGTATCGGGCCACCTTCATGTGAGAAAATATTAAACTTAATCAAAGGAACATAGTTTTTACCACTGAAATATAAATTCTGAGAACCACCAAAATTATTGCTGGGATGGTAAGCTGACAAATATGTATCAGCAGTACCGATAGTTCCGGCAGAATCACGTTGTAGTAAAGTCGTAGTTAGCGGTGTGTTGGGTACAATATTAACTGTAATTGGAACGCTTGTTACTTTTGCGCCCAAATTATCAATTACTTCTGCTTTGATAATATACTCTGCAGCCTGCGAAGGAATCCATTCCGTGGAATAGGGCTCAGTTGTCAACGAATCAACAAGTACGTTATTCGCAAAAAATTTAACTTCCATAACAGAACCATCGCTATCACTAGCAACTGCAGATAACGTTACAGGAGTTCCAATACTTATTGTTTGATTATTAATTGGCGATGTAAGCAAGACTGTTGGCAATTGGTTTATTCCACCACCTCCCCCACCATTATTACCATCTGGATCTGGCGTGACCCATCCGATCGGTTTATAAACCCACACGTTTCCAGTCGTTTCATTTTCTAAACCCATAAACACATCGAATCCAGGAATATAATCCCATTTTCCTAGGATTCCTGTGCCCACATTGAGTGGAGGTACTTGATTTGAGGGAATAGCGGGTTCCATTTCAGCTTTCCAGCCATATGTAGAAAGGGGACTTGGTGGTATTATCCGCCAAAGATCGGCAGTTCCACACCACAACAAAAAGTTTTTACGATTGGGATCAAAATCAAGTGCGCAGTGCCGGAGTGATTTACCGGTTGAAGCTGTATAATTATTTAACCATTGAACCAGATTGGAAATTGAACCTTCAACCACGACTGCTTGGTCTTTATTCGTAGTACGGTCTGGTCGTAAATCCCAGAAATATAAAGGTTTTGTATTAACACCTGTTGTTTTCAAGAAAATTTTAGTATCAGAATCATACCCGCATGCCGGTTGATCTGAAGGTGCACCCCAATAAATCCCGACTCGATCAATCTTATCAGTCCAAGGTGAGTTAACATCAGTAATTTGATAGCGAAACAGCGACTGTCCCGTGCCATGTATACTTCCACTCGCACTAATATAAACAGTATCCACCCCTGATTCATTTGCATAAGCTGTACATCCATTAACATGATGCTTTGGTAAGATCGATGCCGCTAAGTTTTTGTGGATATCTCTGTTCTGCCACATCTCACCACCAGTGATTTCAGGAAAAGCATAAACACGCTGTACATGGGATCCCGTAGTACCACCCACTTGATTTGCTGAAGCTTTTTCCGGATCAAATAAATACGGGCCTGTTATCCGGGTAACTGTGGGATCGGTTTCACTTTGGCGAATATAGGGACCACCCGTGTTATACAAAGCTCCACCTAATACAAGATATCGATCTATAATTGGAAGAAAAACACTGTTATCGTAAGTATGCGCTGAAGCGGGGGCAGCATCTACACCGTCAATTGCAGTTGATGCTGCAGTTCCTGCAATAACTGTAACTTGACTCGGTAACGAAGCGCGTTCCCATTTTAGATCTCGAGATCGCCAACGGTAGACATCATTACCTGAATAATTTGCATGCCCACCGCCATAAAGAATTAAATCTCCTCTATTACTATCCCATGCAAAACTACTCCATGCTGAAATCAACTTACTGGGAGGAGGATTACTACTAAGATTGAGCGGCCTTAATTCAGGCGGTGTCCAGACCTCTGAAAAAGAATTTGCATTGACTTTTTTCCATGTACCCTCAGGCATTTGAGTAATTATTTCGAGCAGAGGGCCATCTGCATAAGGACTAAGCTCTAGCGCTTTTAGTGGGTTTATCAAAAATAACAAGCTCAGAAAAAATAAAAGTCCTCGAAAATATTTTCGCTTATCTTTTTCTAAATTATTCATTCTTTACCCTTATTTTGTTGTTTTCTTGATAGACTAGTGGCGCCTATGTGAAATGTCAACAAGCCGGAGCAATTTTATTGATCTATAACTAAAATGTTAACATTAGCCAATGAATTTGATTTTTTTCACTACCTTAATTCAAGGTGTATCAACCACCAATGTCTTTTTTAGGCATAATCGCTTTGACGCCTCTGCTATAACCCATAAAGCTGGCGTTTTAATCCACGCTGATCCAAAATGATCGCACTGATTTCCTCAATCGAAATCGCGGTGGTATTTAAATAGGGAATATTCATCAGTTTAAACAATGATTGTTGCCATTGAATTTCGTGCTGGCATTGTGCGAGTGAAGCATACTCACTATTCGGACGACGCTCTTGTCTGATCAAATGAAGTTGGGTAGCGCTAAGCGTTAAGCCAAACAATTTATCCTGAACGGATTCCAGTACCTTGGGTAATCGCATCAAACCCATATCCTCTTGAGTCAGTGGATAATTTGCAGCTGCAATTCCGTACTGCATCGCTAAATAAAGGCAAGTTGGTGTTTTGCCAGTTCGAGATACACCTATCAAGACAATATCTGCTTCAGCAAAATTTTTAGGACTAACGCCATCATCATGCGCCAAAACATAATTAATGGCATTTATTCTTTTAAAATAAGCCAGATGGTGTTGAAGGCCATGAGAGCGCCCAGCAATACGCGAAAAAGATTGATTTAGTTCTTGCTCGATCGGGCCCATAAACATTGCGAAGAAATCATAGACGCAACAGTTGGCTTGACGAACTTGCGCTAGAACCTCAGGTTTGAGCAAGGTGCTAAAAACTAAAGGACGAACGCCCTCTTGCACTGCAACTTGATTGATTTGATCGATGGCTGCTTTGATTTTCCCAATCTCATCAAGAAATGGGATGCTAATCTTAACCCACTCGATTCCATCAAATTGTGTTAACAAACTATGACCTAATGTTTCAGCAGTAATCCCGGTTCGGTCAGAAAGAAAAAAAACAGTACGCCTTTGTTTAATCACACTTGATTTTATTTTGTCAAGCTTGCCAAATAAAGCCAAGTTTCAACAATCGAATCAGGATTTAGTGATAGGCTACTAATACCAACCTCATTGAGCCAAGCAGCAAAATCAGGGTAATCAGAGGGTCCTTGTCCACAAATACCAATATACTTACCTTGGGCCCGGCAAGCGTCAATGGCCATTTTCAGTATTTTTTTAACGGCAGGATTGCGTTCATCAAACGCATGAGCAACTAAACTCGAATCGCGATCAAGTCCAAGACACAGTTGTGTCATATCATTGGATCCAATCGAAAAACCATCAAAGAACTGTAAAAATTCATCGGCGAGTAAGGCATTTGAAGGAATTTCGCACATCATGATTACACGCAAACCATTACTTCCTCGAGAAAGTCCTTGAGATGCCAATAATGCTGTAACACCTTGAGCCTCTTCTAGCGTCCGGCAAAAGGGAATCATAATTTCCACATTGGTTAATCCCATTTCATCACGAACTTTGCGCAGTGCTTGGCACTCCAACTCGAAACAAGCTTGAAACTGCAGTGAAATATAACGAGAAGCGCCACGAAAACCAATCATTGGATTTTCTTCTCGTGGCTCATATTGATCACCACCGATTAAATTCGCATACTCATTGGATTTAAAATCGGATGTACGCACAATCACAGGGTTAGGATAAAAAGCAGCAGCAAGTGTCGCAATACCCTCGACCAATTTTTCAACATAAAACTGAATAGGATTCGCATACCCCGCACTACGATTCAGAATCAATGTTTGTATGTGTGATGGCACTTGATCAAACTCCAATACGGCCTTAGGGTGAATGCCAATCATATTGTTGATAATGAACTCTAGGCGCGCTAACCCAACACCTTGATTAGGAATTTGAGAAAAAGCAAATGCATGAGAAGGATTGCCCACATTCATCATCATCTTGATGGGCAGTTCCGGTAACTGACCCATATCCGCCACCGAATGTTCGAATGCTAATAAGCCTTCATAAACATATCCGGTATTCCCTTCTGCGCATGAAATCGTAACTGAACTACCCGGTTTTATCTGAGAAGTCGCATCACCACAACCAACAACAGCCGGAATTCCCATTTCTCTTGCTATAATTGCCGCATGACAGGTTCTTCCACCACGGTTCGTCACAATCGCTGCAGCGCGCTTCATGATGGGCTCCCAATCGGGATCAGTCATATCAGTAACCAATACATCACCTGATTGAATTTCATGCATTTGATCAATACTAAAAATTACCTTGGCTGTTCCTTGACCGATTTTCTGTCCGATTGCTCGACCCTCCGATAAAACCGTTCCTTTTTGAGTTAATTGGTATCGTTCTAGCGATGTGCCAGCCCGACTTTTAACTGTCTCCGGTCTAGCCTGGACAATATATAGCGTTCCATCGAGTCCATCGAGAGCCCACTCAATGTCCATAGGCCTTCCATAATGCTGTTCAATCAATAAGGCCTGCTGAGCTAATTGCTCAACCTGTTGATCAGATAATGAGAACCGTTGACGACGCTCAACAGAAACATCCCGAGTCACGGTAAACGTATCTTGCTTAGAGAGATTCTCATAAACCATCTCGATCAATTTTGTCCCAAGCCGTCGTGACAAGATTGCTGATTTTCCAGAACGCAGCCCTTGTTTATAGACATAAAACTCATCAGGATTGACAATACCCTGCACGATCGTTTCTCCAAGCCCATATGCGGATGTAACAAAAATCGCATTTTGGAAACCCGATTCCGTATCCAAAGTAAACATTACCCCACTAGCCCCCAGATCACTTCGTACCATCTTCTGAATACCTGCTGATAGAAAAACTTTATCATGCGAAAAATGCTGGTGGACACGGTATGCAATCGCTCGATCATTGTAGAGCGATGCAAACACGATCTTAATTGCATGAATAATTTGTGGTAACCCGCTCACATTAAGTAGCGTTTCTTGCTGACCCGCAAAGGAGGCATCGGCAAGATCTTCTGCCGTCGCTGATGATCGAACAGCAAATGAAACTGCTTCACCGCCATCACTTTTCTCAAGCTTTTCATAGGCAATTGAAATAGCTTTTAATAGCTGATCCGGCAACTCAGCTTCGATCAACCACGCTCGAATGGTTTTACCAGTAAGCGCCAATGCTGAGACATCATCGACATCTAATTGATCGAGTAAATGTTTGATACGATGACTGATGTCATTCGCTTCTAAAAAATCCCGATAAGCCTCAGTAGTCGTTGCAAATCCTGTAGGCACATTAACGCCTAATTGAGTCAAATGACAAAACATTTCTCCTAGTGACGCATTTTTACCTCCTACTAGGGCAGTATCACCCATACTCAATTCATCAAACCACTTGATGTATTCTTTCATCTCGAATTATGATCAATTAATTAATTGTATTTATAAGGAAGCTCTGATTAAGTTATTTATTCCAGTTTTGTCGACAAAGCTATCAGTAAAGTAGCTAATACAGGCATTATTGTGCAATTAATAGCTGTAATTTTTAGCAGATCGCATACTATTCAGCCCCCTGATGCTGATTTTCAGGGGTATTGGACGGAATTATCCGTGGTTGGCATCCACACCTTACGGACATGGTAAAGATTAGCCAAGGCAAACAACAAGTAGAGCTGTTGTGCATTCTTGAACAATCCTCGGTAACAGGTTTTATAACCAAATTGTCGTTTGACAATGCGAAACGGATGCTCCACCTTTGCACGGAGTGAAGCCAGCATGCGATTGAGTACGGCATGTTCTGCGGGCAATTCCTCACCGCGCTTGCGTTTGAATGGCATACCCCAGACTGGCTCTTCCGGCTGTCGTTGTGCTTCCAGATTGCGATCATTACGAGTATAAGCTCGATCTCCCAATACAATCGCCTCTTCGCCATGTACCAGTGCATCAATCATGTTGCCATCGGCTACTTTGGCCGTGGTAATTTCGGCCATACCAGGCCAGAATCAGCATCTACGCCTATGTGTGCTTTTAATCCAAAGTAATAGTTGCTGCCTTTCTTAGTCGAACTCTCTCGCCATCACGTTTGCGTTGCCGGTTCTTGGTCGATGGCGGGGCCGCTATCAGCGTGGCGTCGCTATCGTGCCCTGACGCAGCAATAATCCCTGCTGGGCTAACTGAGCAGTTGTTTCAGCAAATAGGCTTTGTGCCAAGTGATGCTTCTCCAGCAGGTGACGAAATTTGAGGATCGTCGTTTCATCAGGCATGGCATCTTCTCCTGCATCCAGGCCTGCAAATTCACGCAGCATCGGCACATCATGTAACGCTTCTTCCATGCCCGGATCTGAATAACCAAACCATTGTTGCATCATATGAATTCGCAGCATCGCTTCCAGCTCAAATGGCTTGCGTCCTAATCCTGCTACCGGATAGTGCGGCGCGATCCGATTTGTCCACTCTGCCCAAGAAATCACTTGCTCCATTTCTTCGAGAAACTTTTGCCGGCGAGTTACTTTTTGGTTTCTTGATAAATAATGGAATCGACAAGCCTAATTGTTTCATCAATGCGCTCCCTTACAGTGGTTACAATCTACCGAATATTCTACAAGTTCTTGAGACTTATTCAGAGTTTCCTTAGTGTATCGTGAGCATTTGAGGTGTGCTGTCAAAAACGGAGTCCATCGGTTTAAGCGGCAAGCAGATTTGCATAGTATTGCTGCGTATTGTCGTGTTTTGAATCTTCTATGATGCACCAGCTCTATTTTAAGTATTCCCCAGAAACTTTCCATCGGTGCATTATCATAACAGTCACCCTTGCGACTCATGGAAGCGATCATGCCAAATTGCCGTAATTGATTCTGGTAATCATGCGCACAGTATTGGCTACCTCGATCGGAGTGAGCAATTAGCCCCTTATCCGGGTTTTTACTTGCAGTTGCACGAAATAATGCCTGCATAACCAGACTCTTTGTCATCTTCTCATTCATGGCATAGCCGACCAGCTCCCCGTTAAACAGATCCTTTACGCCAGCTAAGTACAACCAGCCCTCATTCGTAGAAATATAAGTGACATCACTGACCCACACAATACCAGGTGCGTTAACAGTAAATTCCCGATTCAGAATATTGGGTGCAACCGGTAAATTATGTTTAGAATCAGTCGTTACCTTGAATTTTAACTGTTGCTTACAACGCAAACCCAATTTCTTGCGCAGTGTTCGAACGCGATATGGCGTGGTCTGTACTCCGTGAATTCCATCTCCATCCTCCATTTCATCCCTTCATTTTATGAAACTTCGGACTCCATGGAAATCAGCATACCTCACATTCTGTGGTTCGTAGCATCGGGGTTCAGGGCGCCAGCGGAAGCTCGCGTTTGTGCCAGGTGTTGCCATAGGTATGCACGATACTGGTACAGACGTACTCGCCGGGACAGCGCACGCTATCGACGATGTTCACCGTGACTTCCTACGTATAGAAAAAATAAACGCCCTTTCTCATAAGAACCGAATTTATCGAGAAAGGATTTGGTTGTCAAACTGACCAGAAAGTCATCTGAAGTTTGCAAAATTTGTCTTTGATCAGCAGCAAAGAGAGGATAAGCCAAAATAGCCAAAAATTTTAGTAATTGTCGCTCTTTCCAGGGTGACGACGATGATTTTCAGGGTTCCATCGCAATGCGAGCAATGCTAGAAATTCTTACAAAACCTCAGCGGGTCATGCGTAGCCCCACAAAATTAGCAACCAAGCTGGATACCAAAATGGCCATATAAAACTGGCCTGCAACCATTTCAAGATAGACGATAGTTCTAAGCAATGGATTTATGGGTGTAATATCGCCAAAACCGGAAGTAGTCAGCGTTACAAAACTGAAATATAAAATATTGTCGAATTGCGATGACCTACCATCGAACACAATCCCCTGGAATGCGCTTTGTGGCCAGAGATCCAGAAATACCACATAGACCATCGCCCAGATCAAACCTAACAATAGGTACACGCATATCGCCCCAATCAGGCTGTTTGCATCGGTATCCCGAAAACTAAAGACATGTCGTCCCGCGATAAAACAGCTCAACACCGAGAACAGCAGCACAAAAATGGAGGAACTAAGTTCTAAAATTAAACTGTGGAAAAACAAAGCTATCACCGCAATCCCAATGTTCAATCCGGCGAGGGCAAGTCCGAAATAAAATATCCATCGAGCCTGATAAAGACTCCACACACTAATAATGTTGAACAATCCAAACACGACTAGCAGCGTAGCCCGCATTACATTCAGTTCGATGGTCGTACCAAAATACAGGCGCAGGCTCGGCGGCAACACGAAAAGCAATAGCAAGCCCACCAGAAGGTAGGAAAAATTATGTTGCTCGGTTTTTGTCATGGTTATTGGAATCCTTTTGCGAAACGGAAAAAATCTTATTTTTAGTCAAATGAATTTGAAGAGCAATAGGATAGATTGGTATTTTTAACCATTTGACATAATATTACACTGGTGTGATGCTACTCGGTATTATCCCTACAGCAACCGAGCAGATACCATTTATTCATAAATGGCAGGATGTACCGGTGGGTTATTCAATGTAATATGAAGCTAAACGCAACATCGAGATACGCCGTGCCTATAGAATCTCTGCCTGATACATAACACATGCGTTAATCAAATTGTATTGTCAAAAGCAAACACTGCGTTCCTTCCTGTTGTACATCACTGAAAGAAATTTGCCCCGTAACACATTTACCGTTCTTTCCGATCAACTCAAAATGATGACCTATTCGTGATAAGAACCGCAAATAAGTATTCGCTCTACCCTGTTTTAATAAAGTAACGGAAGCCAATTTCGGTATTACATCTGCAACTGAGCGTCCAATTAAATCGTGTTGTAACCAACCAAGGAGATTTGCTCCCTTCTGGCTACAATCATAGATCAGTCCATGCTCCGACACAGTCATTACAGCAAATGCCTCGTTAGTAATTTGTTTAAATTCGATAGGCGCAGTATTACCTGCTTCCAAGGGCACGCTATTCATTTCCTTCTCCTTTGAGGGGAATTTTCCCTATTTAAAAATACGGTAAAAATAACTTTACCGCGTTGGTGTTAATTATTTTTGACAGTGAGGATAAAAACACTAAAGAATAGACAGACTAAAACCTGATTATTGTTAATTGACTTTTATGAGCACCAGCCAACCAACAACTATTTTTACTCGATCTTGGTCGTTGTATGATCTTATTACCGCTTATAACTATATGTTTCACCAGGAAATCTATGATAGCGTGCAACAACTGCTTGGATTACGGCAAGATATTGCTCACTATCGCATACTTGATCTTGGATGTGGAAACGCCCGCTTCATGGCGCCGTGTTTACTGAAATACCTGCCGGTCTATTATGAAGGGGTTGATCTTTCGGAGACAGCGTTAGCCGAGGCCAAAACCTATTTGGCTCAACTCACTTGTCCGGTTAAATTAACACATAACGATTTGTTAGCATCAATCGAATCAACCCAAGATCAATGGGATATTATTTTTAGTGGATTTGCTGTTCACCACCTAACACCAGAAGATAAAGTGCGATTCTTCAATGCAGTGGGTCGGTCCCTATCAAAACGAGGATGGCTAATTCTGGTAGATGTTGTACGCGAAGAACATCAAGACCGTGAAACCTATTTAAATCGCTATCTGCAATTCATGCGCGAAACCTGGATTAAAGTTCCACCGGAACAGCTTGAGGAAGCTTGTACCCACGTGCATGATCACGACTACCCTGAAACCTTTTCTACTTTACAGCAAATGGCAATTAGTGCTGGACTCCATGCGCAACGGGTTGTTAGTCAGTATGGTCAGCACTGCACGCTGTTATTTTCCCCTACAAATTTACCTACGCTTTAATCCTACCTTCTTTGATATGCTTCAAAAACTAACTTTGCTTTTCCCATTGTGGATGCTGATATCGGCAACGCTTGCGCTATTCAATCCAGCATGGTTTACACCCCTCAATCAAGGATCAACTGTCGTGCTTATCTTAGCTTTTGTAATGCTTTGTATGGGTCTGACACTTACCGTCGATGATTTTCGTCGAATTGGTCGTATGCCCAAGGCTGTTGCAACTGGCCTCTTTGGGCAATATACCATTATGCCGGCACTCGCCTGGGGAATTGCAACATTAATGAATTTACCTGTTCACTTTGCGATTGGTCTAATTCTAGTCGGATGCTGTCCCGGGGGAACCGCCTCGAATTTAGTCTCATACATTGCCAAAGCAGATGTCGCACTATCGGTCGTCATGACGGTTTGTTCGACGCTCGCTGCCATTATACTCACGCCACTACTCACTAAATTATTCGCTGGTACTTTAGTGCCAGTTGATACCTGGATGCTATTTAAGCAAACCCTACAAGTCGTTATTTTACCGGTCACACTCGGCATCGCACTCAATCACTGGCTCCCTAATACTGTGCAGCGCATAATTCCTTTTGCACCGTTATTGGCCGTCATTGCTGTCTGCATGATCTGTGCAACTGTTTTTGCTGGCCAAGCAGAAGGAATTCTCAATTATATCGGTGAACTCATATTAGCAACGGCATTGCTCCATGCAGGTGGTTTCTTCTTGGGCTATAGTCTAGCTAAACTATCAAATCATAATGGACGAAGCATGCGTACCATTTCGATCGAAGTAGGTATGCAAAATTCCGGTTTGGCCATTGTGCTGTCAAAGCAAGCATTTCCATTGCTCCCGCTCGCACCCGTAGTTGGCGCGATTTCGGTCCTAATGCACTCGCTATTAGGTAGCCTTCTTGCTGTCATCTGGCGCAACCAGAGACCCTAGTTTAGGTCTTATTCCAATTCTATTTTAAAACAGCATTAATAATCCAATCCCATCCGGCAATGCTGCGCATAGTTTCCTGGTTTAATTCAAAGCTTTTTAGCGCACATTCCAGATGTATTTCAAGCGCATCCAGACTATCGAAGGCGCGGTTATGAAAGAATTTTTCCCGCAATTCATCCCATACATGTTCCTGCGGGTTGAGTTCTGGCGAGTAAGGTGGTAGAAACAGGATTCGCATATTCTCTGCCAATTTCATGGTTTGGCTTTTGTGCCAGCCTGCACCGTCCATCACCATAATGATATTTTCATGCAGGTAACGTGCCGCGATTTCACCCATGAAGAGTTGCATGCAGTCCCCGTTCACCCAGGGCAGAATTAGGGAATCAAATCACCCATCTAGTGGGCTGACTGCGCCATAGGCGTAGGTGTATTGTTGCGTCAGCATGGCACGTACCATGGGACGATGGGGCTTCTTGTCCCAGCAGTGCCGTACATCGCTGATGCGGCCGAAACGCGCTTCATCCTGAAACATTAGGCGCAGCGGGCGCGGGACCGCAAAAGCCGCCACTTCCTCGGTTAGCCGCTCGGGGAGTTTTTTTCCACGCCTCGCGCGCTGCTGGGTCGGCTTGTGGATGGCTTTTATCCGGAGCCAGTTTGCGCCAGCCATGCCGTGCCAGCATCTGGTACAGAGTGGACAACGCCAGTGACTTGCCCAGCCTAGCTTCAACCGCTGGCTTCAAGGGCGGAACAATGACCACGCCACCGATAGCGCCTCACTCAGCACTTCATCCAGAATCCTAGCTTCCTGCTCCAGACTAGCTTTGGCACGGTTACGTAATTCACGTTTGCTGCGCGTGGTTTTATTCTCTTCTCCCGTCGCTGGATCATAACGGGTGCGCATTCTGCAAGTGACTCCTACCGAGCGTCCAATGGCAAGCGCCGTCTGCTCCAGACTTAAACCTAGCAACAATGGCAGCACTATCGCTTGCGCAGCTCGGAGTTCTGCCGCAGTCTTGGCTTTCTTTAACCGTTCCATCGCTACCTCAAGTTGCTCCGTCCCACTTGCCTTCCGTGCCATGATGGCCTCTACCAAAGGTAAAAATTATATTATTACTGTTTCTATCTGTAATTGGAATTAAGTAGCTACAAAAGACCAGATTATTCAGTTTGCATTCAGGAGATATCCCGTATTGTTGTTACTAACGATTAAGTAGTGATCGGAATTACCAAACAACCAATTGCGAGGAGATTATCATGAGAAAATTAATTTTATTGATGTTTATGGTACTTTTGTTATGTGGATTCCGTGCCCCCAATGGAGCTTTAATTTCTAAAGGTGATTTAGTCGATAAACTGGTCGTGAATTTGGGTCAGCCAATCGCTCGCATTCCGGTTGTAACCCATCGCAGTATTTATCCCCCTTATTATAGCTCACGGGAAATTTGGACTTACAAAATCAAACAATATAACTACCGTTTTGTTATCGATAGTGGTGTCATTATCCATGAAGATTGGACTCGATTTTGATACGAGTAATAGCACTGAACATTGCTTAGTAAAGCGCCAAATCCAGAGAAAACACGATACTAAGCAATGAGCGCAACTTTCCCAGTATCAAGATAATAGACACCTCCGACAATTCTCAATTTTTTACGATCATGATAATAATCAAGAATGGGTGTTTTATTACGAAGCCGTTCAACTGTCATAATGACATTCTGTTTGGTAACATTGATCAATCGATCTTCTGATGTATCGTTGACTTTTCTAACTGCTGGTGCAATCGCGCTTGCAAGCAATTGGATATGACCTGGAAAAGCGCTGTAATGGTCTACGGCATCAATGGCTGCTTTAACAGCACCGCAACTTTCATGCCCCAACACCATAATTAATGGTGTATTGAGTATCGCAACTGAATATTCAATGGTAGCTAAATTATCATTCGTTAGATAATTACCAGCAACACGCGCTACAAATAAATCACCCAGCGCTTCATCAAAGCAATGCTCTGGGCTCACTCTAGAATCAGAGCACCCTAGAATAGTTGCGTATGGATTCTGGCCTTTAACTAATGAGGCTTTAACATCATGAAAATCTAATGGTTTAGAATTTCCGGATACATAACGCTCATTGCCCTGCATCAACCTTTCCAATGCTTGATCCGGTGTTAATACATTTTCTGGTTTGGGTATAACTCTTTTTTTCTCAGCCACTGCTTTCGTCTCAGAGGCGTTAACTAATCCGGTTGCAAGTAATCCCCATGACAGTAACGCTGCTGAAGCTTGCTTGATTAATTCACGTTTAGTTGGATCTTTCTGCTTATCTTGCTCAATCGAAACCAGATGATTTGAATTACAATGCTCGTTCGTCACCACACACTTCTGGCACATGTTCAATATTCCTTTATTGCTGATTAAATTAAAATATACCTTGTTATTTGTTCTAGCTTTGCGCATAACAACTGCGAACCGGTAGAACAAAATGCACGATACTGAACAAATTCTGCAAACGGGTGAAAGCTCTGAATTAGTCGAGTTAGGTACTGTTCCTCATTTTACACCCCTCCAGGAACGTCCCATTATTGCTGTACTGGTAGGAATTCATTTTATCCATATCATGGATTTTATGATGCTATTACCGCTTGGTCCACAGTTAATGAAATTGTTTGAGCTCACACCGCAAGAATTTAGCTTATTGATTTCGATTCATGCATTTAGTGCTGGCGTATTCAGTTTTTTTGCTTCATTCATTATTGATCATTACGATCGGAAAAGCTTCCTTATTTTTCTCTGCAGCGGTATTGGTTTGGCAACATTGCTATGTGCGCTCTCATTTGACTATTATTTATTGTTATTAGCACGAATGGTAGCAGGCGGGTTCAGTGGCGTACTCAGCGCCACCATTTTTACCATCATTGCCGATGTAACTCCTGCGCATCGACGTGGCAACGCAACCGGTACCGTCATGTCAGCCTTTTCTGCTGTAGCAGTTTTCGGAATGCCCTTTGGCATATTATTGGTCAACCTGTTTAGTTGGCGTGCGCCCTTTCTGTTTCTTACACTAGTCAGTATAGTAATGACTGTTTTGGCAATAGGGTTGCTTCCTTCTTTACGTACTCATTTAAGGTATCGTCAACAGCACCATCCTGCACAGCATTTACGCACAATTTTTTATAACCGTAATCATTTATATGCGTTTGCGCTGATCGCCATGCTGATGTTTGCAGGTTTTTCGGTAAGCCCCTTCATCACGACTTATATGATAACCAATATTGGCATGTCTGAAGTCGATATTCCTTATCTTTATTTCTGCGGGGGATTAGCAACTTTCTATACAGCACGGTTATTCGGCAAACTGTCCGATCGGCATGGTAAACATAAAATATTTACTATTGCGGCTGCACTATCAGTATTTCCTATTCTGATGATTACTCATCTGAGTACAGCCTCGGCTGTGTTAGCAATAACGGTATCGACGCTTTTCATGATGCTCGTTTCAGGTCGATTTGTTCCCGCCATGGCCTTAGTCACCGCAAGTGTTACTCCTCGACTACGTGGTAGCTTTCTTAGCTTCAATATTTCAATTCAGCAACTATCAGCAGGCATTGCTTCACTTTTTGCCGGTTCCATCATGAGTACTACTGCTACAGGTGCCATTATTCATTACGACACTGTGGGCGTCATTGCAGCCGTTGCTACTGTACTAAGTATCTTACTCGCTTTGCGGGTTCATGCACTCCCTGAATGAGCTCTGATCAATGGAATCCTTATTTCCTCGATCGCTCACCGGTGTTCGAACCCTTACATCGAGTCGGTCAACACCTTAATCAATTAGAGCAATGGCCAACCCTTGATCAATTAAATCACTTACTTTCGATTCAGAAACCATCCATTCAAACACACACTCATCTTACTTTACGACTTGTACCACAAGCTGCATCGATTCAACTATTCGAGCAACGATATGAGCCGAGAACTTACTTATGTGGTGAATTGCAAACGAGAACACACAATTGGCACGACCTTTTTAACGCACTCGTTTGGATAACCTTTCCTCACTCAAAAGCACAACTAAATACGCTTCATTACCATGCACTAAAAATAGCTGAGAAACAGCGTCAATCAAATCGAGGCCGATTAAGGGACGCTATTACCCTACTTGATGAGTCCGGTGTTTTGGTAACGAGTAGTCATGAAAATTTAACACGTTTACTGAAAAATTTTGAATGGAAAACATTATTTTGGGAAAATCGTAGTGACTTGCTCCAGCATATGAAATTTTTCCTATTTGGACATAGCCTTTATGAAAAAGCTCTATCTCCCTACGTCGGCATGACAGGCAAAGGGCTAATTTTTGACGTTGAACCATCGTTTTATCAGCAAGATCTTGTAAGTCAAATCACAAGTCTTGATGACAAACTGCTACGCTTACTCTCAACTAAATCAATCACCTCCACTGATTTAACCCCCATTCCCCTACTAGGCTACCCAGATTGGTCTTCCGACAATGCAAATGCTGCTTATTATGATAATTCAAGCTATTTTCGTCCCCGTTCAAACAAGCAACCGTAATAATTCAATAAAACCAGATACCGTATCGTATTTCTCGTTTCACATCGCGCTCCCTCAAAACTCTCAAAGCTTCAATAAATTGACCAAGGTTATCTAACTTATTGCCCACTTCCATGTAGCGGAATCGCAAAAGTTACAAGGCTGGTTGAAATCCATCAATTGATTAGCTGCTGATAAATAGCCGGCAACAAATGTGATAATCGGTCGGGTCGAGATACGATAGTGTAGCCTCCTCTACCGAACAAAAAGGGAAAATAATCCTGTGCTTTGTTGTCGATCGTGATTCCAAAAACTGATAATCCACTACGTCGAGCCTCCAAAATAGCTTGCCGAGTATCCTCAATACCGTAGCGCCCTTCATAATAATCCAGATCATTCGGTTTACCGTCGGTCAGCATTAAAAGTAGGCGATGACGTTCCTGGCGCTGGCTCAGCAACTGTTGCACATGCCTCAGCGCGGTGCCCATACGAGTATAGTAGCCGGGCTGCAAAGCAGCGATACGCTGTAACACAGGTGAATTGAATGATTCCTCGAATTTCTTTACTTCGGTGACACAAACATAATCTTTCTTACGCGACGTAAAAGTGTAAATTGCAAAGCTATCTCTGCAAGCAGTCAGTCCGGTAGCAAGGGTAACTAATGCTTCCTTTTCAATATCGAGAATACGACTGCCATCGATCCAACTATCCGTGGACAAGGAAACATCAATCAAAATAGCAACGCTCAGATCACGTAACTGCTTGCGAGTACCGCGATAAACACTTTCAGAATAATTACCGGTCGCCAGAAAATCACAGTGAGATCTCACTAATGCATCCATGTCTAAATCGATGCCATTATACTGATTACGAAGTAATTCTCGCTTGGGTAGTAGCGTTTCGAACTGGCGACGGATTTTACGCAAGCGTTTTTGGGTTTGTTGATCCGGTGCCCACACCTCACAATTGGATTGCGCGCGCTGAAAAATTACCCGGCATTGCTGAGGATGATATTGCACGCGTTTGAAATCCCACTCCGGATAAGTAAATTCACCTATCAGCATTTCCGGATTCATATCGCTCGGAGCAAGATCCAGATCAAATTTAAGTTGTGTGGCTGCTTGCTGCTCGTGTGGGCTCAATGCGATAGTTTCAATCGCTTGTTCAGCGGCTTTTGCGGATTGTTCATCATCATCCTCGACAGGTCGGTTAACATTGACCATTTCTGACCAACTCAACAATTTTTCAAAACGGTTTAAAAGTAGAGGGTCGTCACGCCTGCTTTGATCTTGATTACCCCGGCGCGCAGTTTTTTTGTGCTGCGAAGTGCACGCTTCGCTGCTGTTACCGATAGAATCGCTGGATCCATCAAGTTTAGTGGAATCGATTGCTTGATTGATGTGCATGTTGCCCCAAAGCGGTACCAATAGAAAAGTTTGGTAGTTTTTCCCAGCTCGCCACGATGAGAAGTCGGGAGTGGCTTGTTGTATGGCAAACCAACAAGCATCTACTTCGTCAGAGGAATCTGGCTGCCCAAGTAACCTTCGGATCACAGTTTCAATTACTCGTTCCTGGTCGGGAAGTCCACGGTGTGGTCGTTGCTCAAGGACAGCACTGCACAGTTGTTGGTAAACGGTTAGCAAACCAGGGCTAAGCCTGCAAACGGTAGAACTGACCCAGTAGACCTGATGCAGAAAAACTAAATCATTTTGCAGGGGATCAACGCAAGATTTTCCTATTTGTTGGGTTGTTTTAGTGGTTCCCAACTGGCACAAGACTTCTCGGGCTGCAGCAAAAAATGCTGCAAGCCAGAAATAATGTAAACGATTCAGGTTCGAATCTGGAAAATAAGCCAGCGAGGCCGGTAACAACATACGCTGCGTATTGCAGTTAATATCAGTCAGTGATTCCTGCATCATCCCCAGTCGTTGACGCAGCGTTAAACGATGACCCAATGACCGTGGAGATCCGCTCTGAATAGCGACACCTGAAGCACCACCTAATCCACGAAAGAAAACACCCAGTGCTAGGCGTACCTGATCCAGTGTTATAGTCGCCTGTGGGTAGTACGGGTAACTCTCTGCTGAACCGACAATCCGATGCCAGAACCGGCCAACCTGTTCCTCTAACTCAGTAAAATCTAACCAATTCACGGGTTAGCCAAATGTAGCGTGTACCAATGCTAGCAGCCCCTGTTTTACATCATCATCTTCACATAGCGGTTCAATCAGTGTAGCCTGCGCAGCCTGATAGGGATCGAAACCATTTTTTAACAGTGTGGCGCAATAAATCAGCAACCGCGTGGAAACGACTTCTTCTAGATCAATGTTCTTCAGCGCTCGTATGCGCTGTGCCAAATCGACTAAAAGACGGCACTGTTCTTCTGCTAAACCGCTTTCGGTAGCGACAATCCTAGCTTCAATAGCGGAAGGAGGAAAATCGAAACTGATCGAAACAAAGCGCTGACGTGTGCTAGGTTTCAGTGACTTTAGAATATTCTGGTAACCAGGGTTGTAAGATACGACCAACATGAAATCATCCGGTGCTTGCAGAAATTCTCCGGTACGCTCTAGAGGTAGTATTCGGCGATCATCAGTGAGCGGATGAAGAACAACCGTAACATCCTTACGCGCCTCGACGATCTCATCCAGATAGCAGATACCGCCTTCACGTACGGCTCGGGTTAGTGGGCCATCTAGCCATTTTGTCTCGCCACCTTGCAGCAGATACCGCCCGGTCAGATCTGCTGCGGTTAGATCATCGTGACATGAAACAGTATGGAGCGGTCGACCGAGGCGAGCTGCCATATGAGCAACAAAACGAGTTTTGCCGCAACCGGTAGGTCCTTTGAGTAGTAGCGGTAACCCTTCGCGGTAGGCTGCTGTAAACAAAGCACATTCATTGCCGGTTTCGTGATAGAAAGGAATCTCACTGGCAGGCTGCGCGGATACTGCATTCTTTGCTACGGAAAGCACCGAATCATCTGCCATCAGGCGTTATGGTGCTGGAATTTTCCGGCAACAAATGCTTCACGGTTGGGTCCTAGTACCGAATAGATGAATATCAGCGCACCAACAATGAAAAGGACCCCGGAACCCAAGCGTAACCAATAAAACAATTCAAGCTGCGACTGCACCTGCATATAACCGAGATTCATCACACGTTGCAAATCCGTTTGCAAGATGCCTGCGAATAACAAAGCGAAGGTAATGCCAACCATGGCAGTATTCATAAGCCAGAAACTCAAAATGTTCAGATTCTGATTGAATGGCTGCGAATTGCGGAGAATGGGCATGGCATAGGTAAAGAAAGCTAAATTCAGCATCACATAGGCACCGTAAAATGCCAGATGTCCATGTGCTGCCGTTAGTTGTGTGCCATGCGTATAGAAATTAATCGATGGAAAACTGTGCATCAATCCCAGTAACCCAGCACCAATGAACGCCATGATTGGACAACCTAAACTCCACAACAAAGCAGCTTTATTGGGGTGATTACGACCGCTTTTTCTAACCAGATAAAACGACCACACAATCATGGCAAAAAACGGAACGACTTCAAGGAAGGAGAAGACGATACCGATCCAATGCCAGTATTCCGGCGCACCAATCCAATAATAGTGATGTCCAGTCCCTAGCAAGCCACTAAATAGGGAAAAGCCGACAATGATATACAGCCATTTCTCGATGATTTCGCGATCGACTCCCGTCATTTTGATCAATAGAAATGCTAGCATAGCTGACATGATGAGCTCCCAGACACCTTCGACCCACACATGAACTACCCACCACCAGTAAAGTTTATCTACTGAAAGATTGTCCGGGTTATAAAATGCAAACATGAAAAAAATGGCTGCGCCCCATAATCCTAGCAGTAATACAATCGATACCACAGTCTTGCGCCCTTGTAGTACTGTCATGGTAACGTTATAAATAAAAATTAGAAATGCAATAACTATCAGGATTTTGATCCACAAAGGTTGCTCTAAAAATTCCCGGCCTTCGTGCACGCCCGAGAGATAGCTAGCGACAGCTGCCAGCGCAGCAAAAACGAAAACCCCGAGCTGTAACCAGGCCAATCTGGGGCTGTGAATTTCCCGCTCACTCTCTTCCGGTATCAGGAAGTAACTCGCGCCAAAATAACCCAACAGCAGCCAGATTAGTAACGCATTAGTATGAATCATGCGCAAGATATGAAACGGTGAAATTTCAGATAGGAAATTAGGAAATACATAAATCGAACCAGCCATTATTCCTGCCAGGATTTGCACCAGGAATAATGCTAGTGCAGCGACAAAATAAGGATAAGCTAATGCTTGAGTTTGATACTTCATGAATATGTGTCTCCTGTACTACAAAAAAATGAATACATATAAAATGATTCAGACAAAATTACCCAGAAATGCTAGGAGGCCAGCCGAGTGTATTGATGCGACTAGTCCATTCCAGAAAATCGATGAGATTGTCGAGCTCCTGTTCTGACAAATTAAACTGAGGCATCTGTCGTCGGCCTTCGATACGGGTAGGTTGTGCGCGCATCCATGCTTTAAGCCCAGCTCTTGCACTTTCAGGGTTTTGTTGTCCACCATAGCGAATCCAAACATTCCCCAGCTCAGGTGCAAAATAAGCGCCTTCACCAATTAATGAATGACAATTGATACAGGAATGACGCTCCCAGACATGTTTTCCGCGTATGACTGACTCCGTTAATGTAGATTCATCCGTGGCAGTAGTAATTACATAAAAGTGACTATGGATCGTTAACGCTATGAATATCAGTAGAAAAAAAACTGACCCCCCATAAAAGATATTTCGTGCAGCAGATTTAGTGAGATGCTGTGTCATATAGGTTTATTCCTTAAATAATAGCTAAGCTTTTTCTAAGACAGCAGAAATTGAACCATAATAATCATATGGTTATATATTTTTTTTAGAATGCCAATAGATTATATTTTAAATTCTTGGAGAGTATATAAATATATTGAAATGATTGGACTTAACAATCAGTTTTTCAAAAATTAAACGGGTTTAGACGAGCCACTTATAGCGTTTTACTTTGCATTTGACAAAACATTGGAGAATCAATTGATTCTTATCAGCATTACTGAACAATTGACTTTACTAATTAGCTCTCCCGCTACAGAACTCAGAAAGAAACATTTAGTCTCTTCTTGACTTGAAGTACCGACCACTAATAAATCTGATTGCCAGTTACTCGCAGATTGAGCAATAGCGGTACTAATTCCATTCAAGCCATATTGCGCATCAGCAACAGCAATTTTATTTCAATCTCGACTAAATCACTAATTTGAGATTTAATGCCTTCTAAAAAATTAAGTGCTGTTTCTTGACTAGATAGTGTGTCATTAGTGATGCAATATCCCAGGCATAATGACGCTTTGGAAGTTTGAGCAATTTTCATAGCAGCTATTAATGCTTTCCCTGAAAATTCACTTTGATCAATCGCAACATAGATTCTTTTGAACATAATTCTGAACATAATTACTTATTCCTAATAATTAATTACGTTCATTAAATTATGTAGCACGTAACTGGTGACACCTTTACCTATATTTGTCGCCATAGACTAATCTCTTTTGTTGTCTCATTTAAATAAATACAAGCTAGCAATTAAGAAACAAACGCTTAGGCTTGGATTACGCGAACAGTATACTGCTACAGGAAGTATTCCGTATATTGGGCAAAGTATTAGTTTTATATAATGAGAATATTTAGAAAGGGGTAATACTTTTCATTAGATATAGTTGAGAAGAAGTATGATAATTACTTTACAATCAATAAGTTGAAGATAAAAGCATTTACATGCAGATAGTCGGTAATAATAATTTTCCCATTAATACTATCGTTTTTAATTATCTGATGAAGATTACTAGCAAAAACTCGAATTACAAGAAACGCAAGATTTGGCGTGTTCTATCCCCCCTTTTCAGAAAGCATTTTGACCGATTCTCCAATCAAGGTATTGGATTCATAAATCGGTAAATTGGAACATTGTTTCCGATACTTAATATTCGGTGAAACCCACTCTTGCCACTCCGCATGGCTCATATTACGCGTCAATTTATTACAAAGCTCATCTACCCAATCCGTGTTAGCCATCCACAGGCGCAACGTTTTGTCCGCACTCCCCGATAAAATGTGGGAACCATCTGGGCTAAACACAGCGCTCGTAACCGCACCAAGATGTCCTGATAAGGGATCACCAACTGGTAAACCCGTTTTCACATCCCAAAGGCGCAACGTCATATCGTGACTGCCGGAAATAATACGTTGACTATCGGGGCTAAAAGCAACGCTATTGATACGTGCTTCATGGCCTTGAATCGGTTCATTAATCGACTCACCCGTCTGTGCATCCCATAACCGAATCGTTTTGTCTTTACTACCCGAAGCAATATATTGACCATCAGGACTAACTGCCACACTAACGACGTGCCCAGTATGGCCTTCCATCGGACTACCCAATTTATTGCCTGTCGCGACTTCCCAGCGCTGTAAGGTATGATCATAACTACCGGATACAATGACTTTTCCATCGGCACTAAAAGCTACGCTACGTACCATTTCTTCATGCCCGGATAACGGTTCCCCTTCCTGTTTTCCTGTATGAGCATTCCATAATCGGATGGTTTTATCTTTGCTCCCAGATGCAACGAGTTTGCCATCTGGACTATACGCAACCGTTTCTACACCCTCGAGATGCCCTTTTAAGGGTTCACCAATCGGTAACCTAGTTTTCGCATCCCAGAATCGTAACGTACCATCACTGGCACCAGAAACAATGCGTAACCCATCAGGACTATAGACCGCACCATTAAGTGTTCCTTCATGTCCTTGTAATGGTTCACCAAGGGGTTGTGCTGTCCAAGCATCCCATAATCGCAGTGTTTTATCATCGCTACCCGACACAATCTTCTTGCCATCTGGGCTATAGGCTACACTCGTTACCATATCTTCATGTCCCAATAAAGGGGTATCGATGATGGGGTAATCATAAATCGACCATAAACGAATGGTGCCATCTCGACTACCAGAAACGATTTGCTGCGTATTTTCAATGAAAGCAACACTAGTAATTACTCCTTCATGGCCACGTAAGGAGTCGATTCGCTGTGTACCAGTCTGGCGGTCCCATAATCGCAGCAATTTATCTTCGCCACTCGATACAATCTGTGTTCCATCAGCAGAAAACGCAACACTTAGAATAGTGTTTGAGTGCCCTCGAATCGGCTCACCAACCGCACGACCTGTTTGGCTATTCCAAACAGTTAAGCGCTTATCTTCTCCCCCGGAAACGATTTCAAGTCCATCACTTGAGAAAGCGATCGCGCGAATCGCCCCATCTTGTGAATTAGCAATTTCATGAAGCATCGTTCCTGATGTCAAATCCCACAATTGAATCACCCCTTTACTGCCGATTGCGAGTTGTTGGCTATTAGGAGAAAAGCTGATGCTAAAAACAGGTTGTAGGCTTTTAAAAGTTTTTACTAGGGACTTAGTGGATCGATGCCAAACTTGAATCTCCCCATTATGGCCAGCGATCGCAAATTGAAGACTATCATTGGAGATAGCCAATGCCGCGATATCGGGATCACTTAATGTCAAAAAGGGTTCACTCGGCCATATTTCTGAAAGATCCCAGAAATAACACTTACCTTCATTGTTCAGTGTAAGAACATAGGTTTTATCCTGCACCTGGGTGATTGCAAACCATGCCGCACCAATATTCCATATTTTATCCGTCGTTACTCTTTTATTCATGAGATCAATCAGCGCCGCATCGACCTTACGATGATTCGGCGTAATCTGCTTTGCTGCTAGCAATTGCAACAGCGCCCGCTCATCTCCACCCGGACGCAGCCCATTGGTAATATCAAGGCTCTCCGATACCAACCTAAGGCTGATTGATTCCCGTTGCGCCAGTTTTCGTTCTTTTTTCTCAGTCTGCGTGTTATAAAAACCATAGCCAGCCAAAATAGCTAGTACTAAAACACTCAACAAAGCCCATTGTAATTGTCTTGCTTGTTTCCGAAGACGAATTGCATCAGCCTGCGCACGTTTAGTTGCTTTTAACCGCTCTGCAGCCAAAGCTTCTGCAGCAGCTTGTTTTTCAAGCGCAGTAGATAACGCCAGTTGGCGTTGCCGCTCTTTTTCTTTTGCGCGAATCTTCTCAATCTCAAGTTTCTTTAAACGCTCATCCCTTACCTGACTCACAATACCTACTAATCGATCATGAATAAGTTCAATGCGATTAATCCCTAATTGTTGATCGATGCGCAGTAAGCGATGTTGACTAGTCAGTCGAGTCAATTGTTCTTCTGTTAAAAATTTATCTTGTAACGCTTGATCAACTGGATAGCTACTTCGATACCGGCTCCCTTGTATCAAATGGGTTTCAATGAATTCGGATACTGTTTCTGGCATACCTGCCAGCGCTTCGTGGTAAAAATCCTGCAGAATATCCTGCCCCACTTGTTGTAATAACTCAATATCGATTTTATGGTTTGGTAAACGTCGCTGATTGAGCTGATAACAACACAAACTTAGTAAAACGGGCTCAATAATCGGTAATGATTTCAGCTTAGATGCCTCGAGATTCCCTACAAAATTAACAAGCGGTTCAGCTACACCTTCGGCTAGCACCTCGGCACCGGCAGCTTTAACCGCTTCAATGGCACGTTCCCGAAACATCGGTAATAAACGTAGGCGATTACGGAGCAATGAAGGCACTTGCTCCTTCCAATTCTCAATCTCAGGAAGAAAATCTTCACGAAACGAAAGCACGATTCGATAGCGTTGCGCCTGTAAATCCAATTCCGATAGGGTTTTCCGATGTTTATCACCTATTGTCAATTCTTGTGGAATTCGATTCTCAATCAGGTCAGCTAATGCGTTGAGTGTTAATCGTGTTTGTTCGGGGTAATGCTCACCTTGCGAAAAAATTTCTTCAAATTGATCAAAAATGAGAACAGGTTTTAGCAAATAATTATCACTACTCCAAATTTCAAGATCTCGCCGATGGAGATAACGCCATAATCCCTCGTTTTCATTTGGAGTTGGAAAATCAGCGTTTGCCCCCGTTAATGCACCTAATAACTTCTGCAATACTTGCTCTAGAGGTGGATAAGGTGCAGAAGGTCTGAAATCGATGCGTAAATGAATCGGGAAAAAATGTTCTGCACGTAACAGTGGATAAAGTCCAGCTTGTAACAATGACGTTTTTCCTAAACCTGACTTACCATAAAGCATGGTCAATCCAGATAAGCGAATCATGCGCAATAACTCGGCCGCTTCCTCCTTGCGTCCGTAAAAATAATCGTGCGCTTCTTCCTCATACGCTGCCAATCCTGGCCATGGGGATTGGGGTGACAAGGTGACTGGCATCTGGGCATTCATCGATTGTAAAGATGATGAAACTTGCTCTAAAGTCATAACCTAGCCACTCTGCTGGCGCTCCGATCGAATTAATTTTTTGAGTAGTGCATTGGTTTGCTCATTGGGTTGACCCAGTGGTGCATGGCCGAAATGCAAATTATCCTTCCAGGCCAATGGAACCCGAATGTAACCTTCTGGATCGTAATTCTGATCAGCGATAATAGGAACGATAAAGATACGCCCTTGAATTGATTTGCTTCGATCGATCGCTTCATTCCATTCACGCCGGAAGAATTTCTCATCCAATTGATCAGCAGCGCTGGAAACTAGCGGAATGAAATAGCGGCAAGTACGAATACCGTCTAGAATTCGCTCCCGAAAATCTTGACCTGGTTCGATCGCCGATTTATCGAACCATATTTCATGTTCTGCAACACCCAATGTTTTCAGTGCCGCTACCAGTTGTATTGCTGCAAGCAGATCCGGTGCACGACAATAACTAATAAAAAAGAGTGTATTTTTAGGCACCATCTCAACTTGAGATATTGGCGCTTGCTCATCTGCACCATGACGCGCTAACCAACGCTGAGAAAGTTGCTGGATAAAAGATTGCGGAGAGATGTCGGATAAAACTTCGGTTCCTTCGCTATAGCTTTCTAAAAAATAGATTAGCTCTTTTTCTGGCTGTAGCGCATCGATCAACCACTCACGTTTGCGTTGCGTATCTGACAATCGTTTTTGATTCATCAATCGCAAGAAAAAACGACTCAGCCACTCTGGAAAATTGCAGCCGATCAATAGCAAATTGCGTTGTTGTAATTCTGCAAAAAATTTAACCGGGACATGGCTTCCCCTTGCGATCACATTATGCACATATTCCAGCATATCCTCATCATGAATCGCAAACATTGGCGCAGATCTTGATTTACCAAACAAATACAATAGATAAACTTCTCCCGGTCGAGAACGCCAATCATTGGGCAAATCAGAACCCTCGCTGGTCGGTAAATAAGGCGAATGAATAATTTCATTGACAGTTACTTGCGCTTGTAAGCTGCGTGCTAGTAAATCATCGGGTGTCAAAGTTACAAATAATCGAAAATCGCGAATTGCAGTTATTTGTTTGATTGCTTCGGGAAGCTCTGCATCAGTATTAGGCGTTAATTGTCCAATGACATCATGAATATCACCATAAAGATCCTGAATAGGATGATCGCGTTTCAAGCGCGTCACAGCATCGTTCAGCTCTTGGTGTGGCATTAGCACATCATGACCTAACGCATAGTCATACATTTTAAGTAACTGTTGGGCAATCTGCGACTGAAACGAAGATGAGCTGTTAAGAGAAGTGATCAATTGTGGACCCATTACAGGCACAACTAGTCCCTCTTCTATCGATTTCAGCAAACGATCCCAATTACGCTCATTCATGGTTTAACAATCTTTACCTTAACAACCCGGATTTTATGACGGAAATCGTCGTTATGGTTAGTTTTTAGCGCAGAATAGGCCTTATGATTTTCTTCACGTCAAATCACCGTAAAATACGGTAGCATAGTAAAGCAGGAACACAACATATCATCTGCGTACTCCATTATCAAAGAACAACAGTAGCAGATGCTTTTGATTGAACGCATGTTATCGAACAAGGAGCTTGCTCATGGCCCACGATTCAACCCCAAACCCTCAATTAGCGACCATTCTAGAAGCGATCCAAAATCGCGATTATCCAGACTCTATCGAGCAAATTAAAGCCTATGTTGCGATGCTAGAAACGGAAGAATGTTTCTATCCGGCTCGACAATTACTCAGCCAAGCACGCGAGAAATATCGCTCGATTCGACAATTCCAATCAGAATCCACCGCAGTAAATTGGTGGCAAACCGATGCTGCGCAGGATGAGGTTTGGATTACCCAAAAGCAAGCTTTCTTTACGTATAAAAACCCTGAACTGCCACCTCGTACGCGATTTATCGATTCGCTGCTATTACTTGAGGAAATCGGGTTACGCGATTCGACCAATCGTAACGCAGAAACGCTAGCCTTAGGAGGGAGTATCTATAAAAGAAAGTGGCAGCATTTTGGTCAGTTAGAAGATCTCATCGAAGCTTTATTCTTTTATCGTGCAGCATTTGAACGTAATCCTCAACAGGATAAAGGCTATGGCGGAGCTAATGCTGCACTGATTCTCGATATCTTAGCTGACCGCGCTAAACAAATTACACGTCGCAGTGGAATTAAACTCAATGAAAGCGAAGCCAGCATTTTTTCTGCGCAAGCTGCTGCAATACGCCAAAATATGGTATTACAAATTCCAGTTTGGCAAACTGAGCTCGAACAATTACCAGAGTCAGGCTATTTTTGGCCACAAGTCACGTTTGCAGAAATTTATTTTGGCTTGCAGCAATATGATAAAGCCAAGGAATGGTTGCAAAAAGCCAATGTGGTTCATGCAATCAATTGGAAAAAACAAACCATATTCAGCCAATTGCTGCAAATCGCACACCTACATGGTTTAGCGATTCCCAATGAAAGTGATCAACCTGAAAATTGGCTACCAGCTTGGCAAACACTCGCGTTGATCATTGATGAAGAAAGCGCTCGACGTGCCTTTCTATCGGGAACCGGAAAAGTCGGATTATCGCTATCTGGCGGTGGTTTTCGAGCTTCGTTTTTTCATTTGGGTGTCATGGCTAGGCTCGCTGAAATCGATGCGTTACGCGGTATTGAAGCATTGTCTACAGTATCCGGCGGGAGTATTGTCGGTGCCCATTATTACTTGGAAGTGCAAAAATTGCTTGAGAGCAAGCCAGACAAAGCAATTACACGTAATGATTACATCGAAATTGTGCGACGCGTACAAGACAATTTCTTGAAAGGCGTGCAAACCAATATCAAAATGCAAACATTTGCGAGTTTGACTGATAACCTGGATGTGTTCTTCCGCAAAAAACATTATTCGCGCAGCCACCGTCTCGGGGAGTTGTACGAATCAGAAATTTATCAATCCGTTGACGATGGGCATACAAGTCATATCCCACGCACCATGCCTGAATTACTCATTATGCCCGAAGGGAAAGCAGATATTCAGACTCATAAACCAAAGCACTATAATTGGCTACGCCGGGCTAAAATCCCAGCACTTGTGATCAATAGCACTTCACTCAATTCAGGACATAATTGGCAGTTTACTGCACGCTCCATGGGTGAACCACCCAGTCAAATCGATGGTGAAATCGATAACAATACACGCTATCGCCGTATGTACTATGAACATACACCTAACGAAACACTACAAAAATATCGCCTGGGCTACGCCGTGGCGGCCTCGGCTTGCGTACCTGGTTTATTTGAACCGTTAACAATTGCTGATTTGTATCAAGACAAAATCGTGCGCCTAGTCGATGGCGGTGTACACGATAACCAAGGCGTTGCCGGATTACTCGATGAAGGTTGTACGCGCATTCTGTGTAGCGATGCTTGCGGTCAAATGGATGATGATGATATGCCCTCTGACTCACCGCCTGGAGTAGTTCTCCGTGCTAGTTCTATTTTACAAGATCGAGTACGGGAGGCTGAGTACCAAGATCTTAGCAGCCGCCTGGATAGCCATGCGCTCGATGGTTTATTTTTTGTGCACACTAAGAAAGAGCTCGAATCCCAACCATTGGATTGGATCAATTGCCAAGATCCTCGTATCTCTGTGCAACCGCAAGATCATAAAACATCATATGGCATCGATCGGGAACTACAAAAGAAGATTGCAGGGATTCGTACCGATCTTGATGCATTTACCGAGGTTGAAGCCTATGCCATCATGGCAAGCGGCTACCGCATTGCCAAACGAGAGTTAGAATTGTTGCAAATGCAGCATCAGAAAGTAGGTTATACCGATTATTGGGGTGGGTATGATATCGACGCACCAGAAACCGATTGGCCATTCCGTAAACTAGAACCCATCATGGCGCTCAAAACTGATGCTAACAAACAAAGCCAGGATTTACATTTTCAACTCCACGTTGCACGCAAAGTGTTCTTTAAAATTTATGACTTACGAATTGATTATCGCATCATCGTTTGGACATTATTAGCGCTGTTAATAGCAGGCATACTCACTTTTCTTTATCAGCAATGGAGCACACCACTCACTGACACGCTCCATTTAGGATCGCTCACATGGGGGAAATTATTCAGCTTATTTATAGTAATACTAATCAGCGCCTTGATACCGATGGTTCATTTGCTAAGTCCAAGTAATAAAGCAACAAATATTATCAAATTTTTAGTTGCAACCGTTGGCAGCTTATTGGCAAAGTTTCATCTAGCAGTTGTCGATCGCTGGTTCTTGAGGCGCGGCAAACTTGAGCGATTGTTGAAATTAAAATAACAATAAAATATTTTGTCTGGTCTCATTTAAAGGAAAATACCATGACTCTCTACAAAGAAGGCGATTCTGGTAAGGATATTAAACACATCCAAACAGCACTAAAAAATAAGGGGTTTAATCCAGGCGCACTTGATGGTGAATTCGGCCCGGGCACTGAAGCTGCTGTTATTGCTTTCCAGAAAAGTGAAGGTCTAGCGGCAGACGGGGTAGTCGGTACCCAAACGCTGATATCGCTGGGATTACTTGAATCAGATCAGCCTGAAACCTTTGATTTGCAAAGTGTATCCACAATCAATGTATCGAGAATGTTTCCACAAACTCCAGTCAGTCATATCAAAACAAACCTGCCGTTTGTGCTCGAAGCCTTAGAGCAGGCTGGGCTAGTAAACAAGCAGATGGTACTCATGGCCCTTGCCACAATCCGCGCTGAAACGCGAGTTTTGAGCCGATTAGCGAAGGTAAATCCAAATATAATACCTCCCCAATGGTCACCCGTTTGATTTATACGATAACCGCAAAGATTTAGGTAATCGAGGCAAGCCCGATGGAAATCGCTATAAAGGACGGGGTTTTATACAATTAACCGGGCGAGCCAATTATGCAAAATACGGCAAAGAAATCAACCAAGATCTAATCAATAATCCTGGTTTAGCGAATGACCTCCATATCGCCGCACAACTGCTAGCCCGCTTTTTAAAAAATGGTGAACGTAAAATTAAGGCGTGCTTAGACGATCATGATTTGGCCGGAGCGAGGAAAGTCGTCAATGGCGGAAAACATGGATTAGCCGAGTTCTCAGAGGCCTACAACATAGGAAATAGGCTCCTTTCCTGAACAATTGGAACATGACTGGGTTTTATTACTGTGATTAAAGTTAGGTCGATTCTGGTTTTAGCCTTACTTGGAATCAGTCAGTCGGTAATTTCTGCCAATTCACACTGCACTCATCAGGAAATAATTGTTTTCAATTGCAGTATCGGTAAAAAAGTCGTATCGATTTGTGCTTCCCAAAACTTCAGTGCACAAACCACCTATCTGCAATACCGTTTCGGCCCCATTAATTCCCCCGAGCTTATTTTTCCAAGTAAAAAAATAATGTCGCACAGCAAAATAACAGGGAATATTTTGACATTCTCAGGTGGAGGTGGCGCCTACCTTCGATTCACCCGTGATCACTATCGTTATGTTATTTACACCGCTATTGGCCGTGGTTGGGGTGAGAAAGCAGGGGTTACCGTAGAAAAAATGGCCAGCGGCAAGCTAACTTAATTTGTCGCGATCAACCTATCTCAGTGCTTGGACCAGATTTCTTTGAGCGTGCCCAGATCAGTATTGATCAAATTGGCTTTGAGTTACCTGAATAGTTGAAATTACATATCGATACGATGATACGCACCCTACTTTGTCCTTGTAATAATGAAAAAATTATTCTAAATGCTGTAGTGCGTATCTAGATGGAAGAGAATTCGCACCCTCAGCTGAAGCGTTGATGCGCTCGCGCTATAGCGCTTATGTGCTTAAACGTGAGGACTATGTGTCTCGCCACGTGGCATCCATCGACTCGCCCGGAGAAGCTCGACTTGGTCGCCGATACTCAAACTAGATGGTTGAAGCTGGAAGTCAAGCGCCATGAACTAACCACACCCGGTCAAGCGATCGTTGAATTTATCGCGCGTTATAAAGTAAATGGCAAAGCGCACCGTCTTCATGAAATCAGTCGCTTTATCCAGCTTGAGCAGCGTTGGTATTACGTGGACGGCGATATCTTGTAGTCTATCTTAGCGTTTACGCGCCTTCATGGCTTTATTTCAATATGACAGGTTTGTTCCGCAGCTCATTGATCCGACCCCGATCTGATGCGGGGAAAAAAGTCTGTAACTGCTGTGTGATCGCTTCGATGCCCGTCAATATTCCCTGCTCAAACTGGCTTTGACGAAAAGCAACCTCCATTGCTTGGCAAATATATTCCCAGCCTGCTTGACTCACTTTGGCATGAATACCGCGATCCGCAATGATTTCCACGTCGCGGTCTGCCATGAGTAAATAAATAAGCACACCGTTGTTAAACTCAGTATCCCATACCCGCAGCAGCGAGAAAGCATCGACGGCACGATCTCGTGCTGATTTATCTTTTAACAACGATGCAAGATCCAATGCTGCTTCCACCGCAAATACGATTTCCCCATCGTGTCGCTGCTCAGAGGACATGATCGCTTGCTCAATCCGATCCAGAGACGCCTCTGAGAAAGTACGGCGAATACTGAGTTGACCTGTCATGAGATGTCGTGAAATTCGTAGAAAGTTCATAGTTTTTTTTGATTACCAACGCCCAGAAGCACCGCCACCTCCAAAGCCGCCACCTCCGCCGCCGAATCCGCCTCCTCCGCCAAAACCACCACCGCCCGATCCCCCACCCGGCCAATGATTACCGCGTCCACCACGATAAATACCACGCCCGGCATCTTCAAACAAGCTAATCACAAACACGATCAATGCAACCAACGCTGAGGCAGCTAACGAAGCAAAAATCAGCCAAACAATCAACCCAGCAATCGTGCCTGTTGCACTCGCACCTAGCATACGTCCAAACATCGCTTGCAGTACTTTACCCAACACCAAAAAAACTACCAAGATGGGAATACTGTTTTCCAGAATCACATTCAGACCGGGAGATACTTTTTAGGCGGTGGTAATGATTCTCCCTGAATGACTCGGATGATTTGATTCACACCCGCTTGTAATCCACCAAAAAAATCATCTTGTCTGAATGCGGGTACGATGATTTCTTCGATGATACGTTTTGCCAGCGCATCAGGCAGGATGCCTTCTAATCCATAACCAACTTCAACCCGCAAGGTATGATCATTCTTTGCCACAAGCAACAGCACCCCATCATCAATGCCCTTTCTTCCCAATTTCCAGGAATCGACCACACGGATGGCGTATTGTTCGATGGTTTCGGGCTGCGTCGATGCAACGATCAATAGTGCGATCTGGCTTCCTTTGCTGGCCTCGAATTGCGCTAATTGCTGCTCAAGCTGATTTGATTCCGGTATGGATAATGTGTGCGTTAAATCCGTGACTCTCGATTTAAGTGGCGGAATAGCAACTTCTGCATTAGCAATCGAAACGAATCCAAACAACACGATTAGCAACCATCCACTCACGGTTGAAAGTAAAACCATTCGTGAATAAGGCAGCATAATCATCACACGATCATGTAACAATTATTGTGCTTTTGCAGGTGCACTGAAATCGACTTTAGGCGCAACCGAAATCTCTTTTTCGTTTTCCACGGTAAAATTTGGCTTAGTTTGAAATCCGAACAGCATTGCGGTTAAGTTACTCGGAAACGAGCGTACCGTCACATTATATTCTTGAACCGCTTTGATATAACGGTTACGCGCGACAGTAATGCGATTCTCAGTTCCCTCCAATTGCGCTTGTAACTCTCTAAAATTAGCATCCGATTTGAGCTGCGGGTAATTTTCAACGATCACCATCAAGCGCGACAGCGCATTGGATAATTCTCCCTGCGCAGCTTGAAATTTGGCAAATGCTTCCGGATCATTGACAAGCTCGGGCGTTGCTTGAATTCCACCGCCTTTGGAACGCGCCTGAGTCACACCGAGCAATACGTCTTTTTCCTGCTCAGCAAAGCCTTTCACGGTATTGACTAAATTAGGTATCAGATCTGTTCTGCGTTGGTATTGATTGACCACTTCGGACCAGCTTGCCTTGATTTGCTCATCGGTCGACTGCAGTGTGTTATAGCCACACCCTGTCAGAAAAAGCGATACAATTCCTAGTAGATAACCGAGATACTTTTGCATGCTATTACTCCTTATACGATACAGTGGGTATTCATTAATACTAAAGGAAGCTTGCTCTGAATGCAATACTTTTCTTTACTGCCCTTCATTAACGCGCAAAACAAACTGCCTTGCTTTGTGACAAGCCACATCATTTTTTTACCGAACTTAACTCGCATTGAAACCAAGTCGTATGAAAATTGCTATCATTGGAGCCGGTTGCTCAGGTCTTTGCACTATTAAGCAGCTTGTTAGCGTGGGATTAACAGATATCACTTGCTTTGAGAAAAGCGATCAAGTCGGTGGAAATTGGGTTTATTCTGATATCCCTGGCCACAGCAGCATTTATAAAGCTACACGCACCATTTCAAGTAAATCGATGTCGCAGTTTAGCGATTTTCCCATGCCCGCTGGTTATCCCGATTATCCAAGCCACGAACAAATCCTAGCGTATTTCCAAGCGTATACCCGACATTTTCAATTAGAAAAATTCATTCACTTTGACTGCTGCGTTGAGTATGCTGAAAAAGCACCGAATGAGCGCTGGTTGCTCTCTTTGAGTAATGGCACCCAGCAAATCTACGATTATTTGGTCGTTGCCAATGGTCACTTAACAGCGCCACGTCACCCGGATTGGAAGGATCAATTCAAGGGTAGCTATCGTCATGTGCATGAATATAAAACAAACCATGATTTTAACAATAAGCGTGTGCTCGTAGTCGGGGCTGGCAATTCTGGCTGTGATTGTGCGGTAGATATCAGCCATGTTGCCACCCGAGTTGATCTAAGCCTACGATCCCCCCAATATATCATTCCCAAATATATTATGGGAAAACCGACTGATACCTTTGCCACAGGGTTTGAATGGCTTCCCCAGTGGTTTCAAGACAAAATTCAGAAAATAATATTACGCCTGCTAATCGGTCGTTATCAAGATTATCAATTGCCTGAACCGGATTTTTCACCAACACAGGCCCACCCTACCCTGAATTCAGCGCTATTACCGCGCATTCGAGCAGGGAAAATAATACCCAGAGAGGAAATCACACACATTGTCGATCAAACTGTCTATTTTGCTGATGGATCATTTGCACCCTACGATATTATCCTTGCAGCCACTGGCTATCAAATTACCTTCCCCTTTTTCCCGCCAGGGTTTATTAATTGGGAAAAGGCGCTCTCAATCTCGCTACACTTACGAATGTTTCACCCGGAGCATGCCAATTTATGCTTTATCGGTTTATTACAACCGCAAGGTTGTCTTTGGACACTGACCGAAGTTCAAGCGAAATTACTCAGTTTGCTATTAACACATCAAATCCAGCTCCCCGAAAATTGGCGTTCACTCGCTTTAGCTGAAGGTTCTAATTGGTCAAAACAATTCTTAGCTCGGCCAAGACATTCACTTGAAGTACATCACTCGGCTTATCTTAAGCAGTTGCAGCAAGTCATGGCCGAGGTAATTCCGTCATGACTGAATAGCCATTACCAGATTACCTCTTAGTCAAACTAGGCGCTTTTAATAGCCGTTGATTGGATGCAATAACCAGGAGGCACGAGAACCCGGATTGGCTCCGGATGAATGCTAAACTCGATCGTAGTACCTACTTGGATGTCACGATTGCGGAAATAATCCCCATCAACCTGCAATGGATAAGAAGGATAATGAAGTGTCAGCGCTATCTGGTTACCCGAGAAATATTGCAGGGGTAATCCGGCTGGTTTGTGTTGCATCATACGAGTCAACTTAATCAATTCATGCTGATGTTTAGCTTTCGGTAGGAAGCCTAGAACAAGTTCCTTATTGGATGGATTTGCTTCAGGCACGAGCTGTAAATTTCTCGCGTAGGCAGAACTGTTCGCTACAATTAAATATCCTGACTGCTGATCGATCACGGTATTTCCATCCACGATAACCGAAACCACGGGGTGATGCAGTGAAACTAATGCATTTAAACCACACCAGACATAGGCTGCGTCATTGATTGGTCCTTTGCGTTTACCAATGCGCTTGATCGTGAGTGAATCAAACCCCATTGATGCCATGATAAAAAAGGTTTTTTGCCCTGAATCCCTTCGCCCGAAATTAAGCCATAATACTGCTCCAGATATTTCCCTGTCGTCATAGCTTGCAACAAGTCAGTACATTGCGTGGTCATTCCATAGGATCGTGCGATCAGCGATTCATTACCGCCTGGTACTACATAGACAGGCTTACGAGTTTGGCTCAGTAAAGGCAGCAGCTTCCTGACCGTTCCATCGCCGCCAATGATGACGATTAAATTACTTGCTGCAATATCGGCCGCAATACGTTGATACGATTTCATTTTCTTAGCTGTTTCATAGATCAGTACTGAAAAGTGCTGTTTGATGAAGAAATCTTCAAAATCGCCAGCCAATTCTGCGGTGTTACCTGCACTTGAGATCGGGTTGTATAGGATCAGTATCTTTTCAAATTCATGGGTAGCAGTTAATGCATCCTGCTTTGAAAATGAGCAATCGTTTATCAATGAAATGCCTTTAGCCTTTAATGTAGATCGAAAAGTAGAATGATTTCTAGCTCAGTATTAGCTAAGGCAAGCGTATAGCAGTTTTTTTACAAATTGATGTCACAAGCCTACTGATATAACTTCAAACCAATAACACTGATCAATGAGAAAAAGTAATCGCATAATTTTTGCAACATTTATTCATTATTATAAATTTATAAATACCCATGCTTACGCTAATATAATGTACGTATCAGAAAATTTATCCAATTGAAACTCAGCTAAATTCAGGAATCTCCCATGAAAAAGATAATTCATTTTTCTTTACTTGCTACGCTCTTTTTCCTTTTCTCCAACCAAGCTGCAGCGAATGACGGCTATTTTCAAGATTCAGCCGATAAATTCGCAAATGGAATCATCAACGCAACCACGGGTTGGATCGAATTACCCAAGAATATCGTTTTATTCAGCCAAAAAGAGGGCCCACTTTATGGCTTAACACTTGGTCTTGGTATGGGAGTCATGCACACGGCGGGCCGTAGTTTAGTGGGTGTCGCTAATGCAGTTACTTTCTTTATTCCTACCAAACCATCGATAAGCCCTCTATATGTCTGGGACGATTTTTCAAAAGAAACATCTTATTGATACTTTGAATTTAGAGGCGAAGCTACCCGATACCGCCTCATCAACCATTTCTCAGACTCAATGATCAAGAAAAGGCCAACACCGAGTGCAAGTATTTTAAGCCAAGCCGCAGGATTGATAGCTGCCGTTCCAAACCATTGCTGCATAAGAGGATGATAAGTGAACATCAATTGGAGAATCGCCAATAGGCCAATTGCTGATAGCGCATAACGGTTGCCGAAAATACCTTGGTAAGATAATGCGGAAGCAGATAAATAACGGCAATTGAATAAGTAACAAACTTCACCCATTACTAATGCGTTCACTGCAATAGTACGGCAAGCTTCTAGGCTCAAGCCTTGCGCTTGTCCTGATAAAAATAAAGCCAATCCTCCGATCGTAAGTAACACCGAAACTAAAATAATTCGCCAGACCATATACCGAGATAAAATCGGTTCACTTGGATCACGGGGTAGATGCCGCATGATTCCTGGCTCTGCTTTCTCAAATGCGAGCGATAAAGAAAGGGTCACTGCCGTTACCATATTAACCCAAAGAATTTGTACCGGAGAAATTGGCAAAGTCATGCCGAGAAGGATTGCGATAACCAGCATACCGGCATCTCCCCCACTGGTTGGCATAATATACATGATCGTTTTACGAATATTATCGTACACCGTGCGACCTTCTTCGATTGTGCGCGTAATTGAAGCAAAGTTATCATCTGTGATAATCATTTCCGCTGCTTCCTTAGCCACTTCCGTTCCTTTCTTTCCCATGGCCACACCAATATCCGCTCGTTTCAATGCAGGTGCATCATTGACACCGTCGCCCGTCATGGCAACAATTTCTCCTTTCGCTTGTAACGCCTCAACCAATCGTAACTTATGCTCTGGGCTAGCACGTGCAAATACATCGTTTTCCAATACTGCAGATTGCAGCGCTATCGCATCCATCCGTTCGATTTCTTGACCACTTAACGATGAGCGACCATCACCGATACCTAGCTGTATTCCAATCGCTTGGGCTGTCGTTGCATGATCACCTGTGATCATTTTTACGCGAATTCCAGCCGATTGGCACAAACTTACGGCTCTGATCGCTTCTTCACGCGGCGGGTCGATGATTCCCACTAACCCCAGAATCGTAAATCCACCTAACATTTGTTCAGTGTCCAACGTAGTTTGCTGGATATCGACGCTTTTAGCCGCAAGCGCCAAGATACGCTGCCCTTGCATCGCCGATGCTTTCACTGCTTGTTGCCAATAGTACGCAATCAGTGGTCGATTGTGATGCCACTCCCCTTCTCTGGAGCACATTGCCAATATCGTTTCAGGTGCTCCTTTAACTAATACCATTGCTACACCAGTATGTGTATGGTGTAACGTTGCCATGAAACGATGCTGCGATTCAAACGGTATGGTATCGGTTCGCGGTAATGATTCATGTTCCAGTATCGGTTTAAGATTTGCTTTTAGCGCCAGTGTGATTAATGCACCTTCCGTTGGATCACCTTCCACACACCAATCCTCACTCTTTTGCTGTAGTTGTGCGTCGTTACATAACAATCCCGTTCGGATCAGGTCATAGAGTTCTCGATGCGCATCGAGGTGAGGATCAAGAAAAACCGCTTGATCATTCTCACTAAAGCCACCTCGAGGTTGATACCCTACGCCGCTGACTTCTAATTGATGATGGGTCGTAGTAACTCGCTGTATGGTCATTTCGTTGCGCGTTAACGTGCCCGTTTTATCCGTACAAATCACGGTAACAGCCCCTAACGCCTCTACTGCCGGCAAATGGCGAATAATCGCATGTTGCCTAGCCATCCGTTGCACGCCTAAAGCAAGTGTGATGGTCATGATTGCAGGGAGTCCTTCGGGTATCGCTGCTACTGCAATACCCACAGCTGCAAGAAACATTTCATGCGTACTGTACCTTCCTATCCATAGACCATAAGCAAAAATGCAGAGGGTCAGTACGCCAATCACCATACTGAGCCAGCGCCCAAAACTCGCCATTTGTCTGAGTAGTGGCGTTTCCAGCACATTCACTTGCTCCAACAAGTGGCTAATCCGACCAATTTCTGTTTGATCGCTGGTCGCGACTACAACTCCCGTGCCTTGACCATAAACGACCAGCGTACTCGAATAGGCCATATTAAATCGATCTCCAATTACAACCTGCTCCGCTATTGTTGCAGTTGATTTTTCAACCGCTTCGGATTCGCCGGTAAGCGCTGCTTCTTCGATGCGTAAACTTTTAACATGAAGTAGCCTCAAATCAGCAGGCACCTTATCTCCAGATTGGAGTAATACGATATCTCCGACCACCAATTCTTCAGCGGGTATTTGTTTACGTTTGCCATCCCGAAGTATCATTGCATCAAGCGACAGCATGTGTCGAATTGCACTTAATGCTTTTTCTGCTTTACCTTCTTGTATAAATCCTATGATAGCATTAATGAAAACAACCCCTACGATTACCCCAGTATCAACCCAATGCCCGAGAAATCCAGTTATAGAGGCACCAAGCAACAGTACATAAATCAATACGTTATGAAACTGCAGCATAAACCGTATCAAGCTACTTATTTGGCGCGCTGGAGTCAGTCGATTATAGCCATCGCGTTGCAGCCGTAACATTGCTTCGGCTTGAGAAAGTCCACTTGCTGAAGTTTCAAAACTCGCCATGATCTCATCAAGCGATTGACTGTGCCAGGAAGTATTTGAGTGGTTCTTAGAATCAATCACGATACCCTCTTATTTAATGCGTGAATTTATGATAGGTTTAAATTCATACTAGAGCTGTTGAGTTTCATACTACACCTCACTACCCTAGGTCGAGTCATTATCCGCCTTAACGTGATTTACCCGCTTCAGAAAGAAAGGAAATCACCATCACGTCTACAGGATGTTACCGACTCTGCACGACCATAGTATCGCATTCTAGAAGATGTAATAGACTCTCGGATGTACTTCCAAGCATACTTTTAAGAAATCAACTGCATCCATGCGTACCAAGAACTACTAGGTTTATCTCCTTGTGATCTACATAATCATTCAACAGTACTTCCCAAGCGTTTTGCAAGACCGACTATATAGCTTTTAATTCTTCAATTGATTTTTATACGCTGCATCAACGATTGCGCAATGGCTGGGCAATGCAATCAACCCGCTTGAGTAAGAATTACAATTCCGACCAGTTGAAAAATCGCCTTGACGCACTTGGAGAAAACTAGGTGTTACTCGGTAGTCTATCTCCACAAAGTAAGTTGCTATTGTATTCCAACGAGCAACTCTACAAACCTGAAGATGGGGTGGCTTTAGCCTATTTTGTTAAATCGCATGAAGATGCTGATAAAACTTAAGAACGTGACCAAATTCATAGGAATATTATTTAATCGATACGAGCAAAACAGCGTTCTCAAGTGTCGTCTCGCTTATTCGCTCAGCTGAGATATTTCGGAATCATAAATGAGCCCGTCTTTTGTCATAACCGAAACCTTTATATGGCGGAGCCTCAGTTCTATCGGCAGATTATTCGATGAGCCCGGAAGTTTTGATTCAATCATCGCGATGTCTTGTGCGGAAATAATCTTTGGACTGCGCACTACTACTCGGATGATATTTTTGCCATTTTCTGGTGAAAACCGCACGTCACTGACATAAGCGCCGGGATAGTTCTGAAATTCCTCAACTAAAATATTGCGTACTTTTGTTTCATAAATCACTTGACTCACCAATATCTTGGTATTGGCGCTGAGCGTTACAAATAGCAATATCATTAATACGATGCTGATTCCATTCAACCAAATCACTTTATTATTGCTGTAAAATCGGTCGATTGCATTATGAAAACCTGAGAGCCATAACACGATTGATGACGAAAATTGAATGGCAACAATATTGGTGATAGTCAGTAGATAAGCACCGAAGGCATGATCCCAATTACCGCGCGCTAAAAAGATCGTTCCAGCACATAAGGGTGGCACGAGGGCGGTCGCAATCGCTACTCCGACAACCGCATTCGGTATTCGCGGCGTAATAACCGCATAAGCGCCGACAGCACCACCAGCGAGCGCAATCATTAAATCTAAATAATTGGGATTTGTCCTAATCAGCAATTCATTACTAACTGGCATGTCGTCATGGATAAAGCCAATTATAAATGCGCAGAAAATAACAATACTGACGCCGCCAATTAAGGATTTCGATGATTGCTTGAACAGAAGGTAATCTCCATCGACGAGTGACAACGAGAGTCCGGCGATGGGACCCAATAACATTGCAACCAGCATGGCACCTATAACGCCGGATACACTGCTACGGCCAGGTGCATAACAC
>JADJLM010000002.1 GCA_016710135.1 Nitrosomonas sp.
AGGCCAATTCCTGGAAAATATAGGCATTGTTGCCTTGACCCGGTTTGAGCAGCTTTCCAGCGTACATGACCGGTTGGAATGGGCTTCCACTGGCAAAAATCGTTCTGCCATTAGACCATCGATAGGCTTCTTCTGCAGTGCATTCAGTGTGAGACGTTGGGTTTGATAGCGCGATTATTACGGGGCGTTCGTTAACGGTTGCCATCGCGGTGATAATGTCCTGATTGAAGTCCAGCCACGCCTGTAGCACCGATGAGTACATCAGGCGGATTTGGGTTATGGCTTCCAAGAATGTCGCTGGTGAGCAGGGGTGCGCAAATGGTTTGATGAGCGGCTTGACGGTTTCTCGGCTTGATGTAACCAGCCCTTGCCGGTCAATAAACCATAGCTTGGATCGCGCTTCTGCTTCAGTCAGCCCCGCTGCACAAAAAGCGGATACCAGTAATCCTGCAATTCCGCTAGCTGCTGATCCGGTTCCAAGCAACATGATATTCAAATCGGTAAACCGCTTCTGCGTAATGTGGTTTGAAGTATAAATTCCCGAAAGCGTTACGGCGGCGGTGCCCTGGATATCATCATTAAAGCAACGGATATGTTCACGATAGCGATCCAGCAGTTGGAAAGCATGTTGGTTATGAAAATCTTCAAATTGAATCACTGCATCGGGGAATCTGGCTTGCACCGCTTGCACAAATTCGTCAACCAAGGATAAATAATCATCTCCCGTGATGCGTGGGTATGGGTATCCCATATAAAAGGAGTCATCGCGCAATGTTTGATTATTGGTCCCTACATCGAGCATGACAGGCAAACAATTTTCGGGGTGAAGGCCCGCACAAGCGACATACAAAGCTGTTTTACCGATAGAAATCCCCATTCCATTGGCGCCCAAATCCCCGAGACCCAGAATTCGTTCACCATCGGTAACGACAATGATGCGAATATCGGTTTCAGGCCAATTACCGAGTATCGATGCAATTTCGCCTTTGTCTTCGGGGGTGATATAAAAACCTTGAGGTTTTCTGAAAATATGTGGCCAAACTGCTTGCAAGCTTCTCCAACCGTTGGCGTGTAAACGAGCGGCATGATTTCTTCAATGTGATCAATCATGGTTCGGTAAAATAGGCACTGATTACGCTCAAGTAAGCTATTCAAAAAAATATATTTTTCGATAGCGCTACTCTTACTTCGCATATTATTGAGCGCGCGCGCAACTTGGGTATTGATATCGGTGATCCGGTAAGGTAATAAGCCGCTTAACCCGTAGCGTTTCCGTTCGTCGCGGGTAAATGCGGTTGATTTATTGAGGGCTGCATCATCTAACAAGGATTTTCCGTGTAACTGCTTCATCCTTTTACCTCTTCATAAAATTTATCACGAGCGCAAATTGCAAATTACGAAAATGAAGTGCATGGAGATTAGTCATCCATCCAATGCACTAGTCTGCAGTTAGACAATTTTGATAGTAATCGATAAACTAGCAGGCAAAGGAAACACTTAAAATATTCACATATCGTCACATATCCCGTGCGATAAGTCGAGTTTTCCAAAATAACTGAGCAATCTCATTAACTGATATTATTTGATAACTGTTTTTTTCTTGATATGACGACACTGCAACCAATACCTTCTCCTAATCCAGACCTCTACACTGAAGAAGAGATTTCAAACCTTGTTCATCAGTTTTATGCTAAAGCAAGGAAAGATCCTGATTTAGGTCCTATCTTTGAGGGTCATGTCATCGATTGGGATGCTCACTTTGTTCAGATGACCAACTTCTGGTCAGCGCAGTTGAGAGGGACTAATCGATTCCGTGGTGCTCCCATGCCTAAACATATTGCGCTCCCTGCGCTCAATGCAGATTTGTTCAATCGTTGGCTGAGCCTGTTCAAAGAAACAACGCAAGAACTCGGTAATTCAACTTTAAAATATCATGCAGATATGGTTGCTACCTTTATTGCAGGACGATTATGGCTGGGTTACCAGATGAGTAATTACCCTGATCAACCCGCGACATCACTCGCTGTTTAGTAGACCACCAGTAATTGTGTCTAAAAGGGGGCTAGATAGCGACCAATCGAGTGAGAAACAAAAAGTGCTTGCTTTATCTTAGCAACCGCTATGCACGTTTTTCATAGCATTACCACGCAGCATAAAATTCCGCTTGCATTGACGATTGGTAATTTTGATGGCGTCCATTTAGGCCACCAAGCGATGTTAGAGCGGCTCAAGCGAGCTGCAAAGCGATTGAACATTGCCTCTTGCATCATGATTTTTGAGCCGCACCCGCGTGAGTTTCTGATGCCTAACCAGTCGCCGGCTCGACTCACCAGTCTTCGTGAAAAGTTGGAAATTTTTGCGCAATTGGGCATCGATCGCGTGCAAATTTGTCACTTTAACCACGCATTTGCACAAATTTCAGCACAAACTTTTATTACTGACATATTAATACAGCAATTGAATGTTCAGTGGATGTTGGTCGGTGATGATTTTCGATTTGGCACTAAACGTAGCGGGGATGTTGCCATGCTCGAGGCTTACGCTCAGCAAACGGGACAGTTCAACGTGGAAGTCATGGCTGATTTCTCGATTAACCATATTCGGGTTTCCAGCACAGCCATTCGGGAAGCGCTATCAATGGGTGACATGGTACTCGCCCAACAATTATTGGGCCGACCCTTTAGCATGAGTGGTCGCATCGTCAATGGGGATAAATTAGCGAAGAAACTTGGTTTTCCAACCGCGAATATCCATTTCAAACATAATCATCCTCCCTTGCGTGGTATCTTTGTGGTAGAAGTGATCAGTCGAGCAACGTCGAACTTACCCAAGGTGATGAAAGGTGTGGCAAGCTTGGGTGTCAGGCCAACAACACATACGTCTGATAAATTAATTTTAGAAGTTCATTTGTTTGATTTTGACCAAGAGATTTATGGTCATCATTTACAAGTTAATTTTTTGCATAAGCTGAGAGATGAGCAAAAATATACGGATCTCGAAAAATTGATTGAACAAATTAAACAAGATATTACGAATGCAAAGCAGTATTTTATGCTTCACTAATACTTGCCTTGCACCAACAGAGAGCTCCATTTCATGACTGACTACAAAAATACACTGAATCTACCTGATACTCCTTTCCCAATGCGAGGTGATCTGGCCAAACGTGAGCCAGGGATGCTTAAAGCCTGGCAAGAAAAAAAGCTTTACCAAAAAATTCGAGAAGCGAGTCAAGGAAGGCCAAAATTTATTCTTCATGATGGCCCACCACGCAAATGGTGATATTCATATTGGTCATGCGGTTAATAAAATTCTCAAAGATATCATTATCAAAAGTAAAACCTTAGCCGGTTTTGACGCACCTATGTTCGGGTTGGGATTGTCACGGTTTGCCAATTGAACATCAAATTGAGAAAAAGCACGGCAAACATTTACCCGCAGATCAAGTCCGCACGCTTTGTCGTGCGTTTGCACAAGCTCAAATAGAGCGGCAAAAAGCTGATTTTATCCGCCTAGGTGTGCTTGGCGATTGGGATAATCCTTACTTGACCATGAATTACCAGACTGAAGCCGATATTATCCGGGCGCTGGGTAAAATTTATCAAAATGGCCATCTCTACCAAGGTCAAAAACCTGTCAATTGGTGTATCGATTGTGGATCAGCACTCGCTGAGGCAGAAGTCGATTACGAAAACAAAATATCTCCTGCGATTGATGTGGGATTTGAGGTTATTGCTGATGCTTCTGGCGCACATGCCCTTACCAAGCATTTCTCCATAACCATTCCTGAAGGAGCGAAATGTTATGCTGTCATTTGGACTACTACGCCGTGGACGCTGCCAGCCAACCAGGCGGTCTGCGTGCATCCCGATTTTGATTATGAACTGGTCGATACGCCCCGTGGATTGCTAATTCTAGCAGCGCAGTTGAAACAAGCGTGTTTGACGCGGTATCAAATCAATGGGAAAACATTAGCGAGTTGTAAAGGAAGTGCGCTTGAGCATTTAGCGTTACATCATCCATTCGATGCGCGGACGGTGAAAATTATCTGTGGTAAACATGTAACGTTGGAAGCCGGTACCGGTTTAGTCCATACAGCGCCTGCTCATGGCTTGGATGACTATTTCATCGGACAGCAATACAGCTTGCCCAGCGATAGTCCTGTCGGGAATGACGGTAAATTCACTCAATCAACTCCATTGGTCGGCGGTATGTTTGTTTGGAAAGCCAACGATGTCGTGATTGAGTCGCTGAAACAAAGCCAACATCTCATCCATTTTGAAAAAATTGAACATAGCTACCCTCATTGTTGGCGACACAAAACACCGATTATTTTTCGTTCAACGCCGCAATGGTTTATCGGTATGAATAAACCGCAGGGTACAAATACGGTTCAATATGAATCGCTGCGTGAATTAGCGATTAAAGCCGTTGATCAAACGACATTTTATCCAGCTTGGGGAAGAGCTCGCTTAGAAGCGATGGTCAAGAATCGTCCTGATTGGTGCATTTCACGCCAGCGAAATTGGGGCGTTCCGATGACATTTTTTGTGCATAAGGAAACTCAAGATTTACACCCGCGCACTGTTGAATTACTGGAAGCCGTCGCTAACGCAGTAGAGCAACAAGGAATTGAAGCTTGGTTTAGTTTAGATCCTGCTACTTTGCTAGGAAATGAAGCCGATCAATATCAAAAATTAACCGATACGCTCGATGTTTGGTTTGATTCAGGAACTACCCATGATACGGTTCTAAGGCGTAACATTGACTTGAATCATCCAGCCGATCTTTATTTAGAAGGCTCTGATCAACATCGCGGCTGGTTCCAATCGTCACTCTTGACGGGTTGTGCAATGAATCATCGCGCCCCTTATGATGCGTTACTCACTCATGGTTTTGTCGTAGATGGCCAAGGCCATAAAATGAGCAAATCCAAAGGTAACGTCATTGCGCCACAAAAAATTGTCGACACGTTAGGTGCTGATATTCTGCGCTTATGGGTCGCCTCTACCGATTATTCGGGTGAGCTGTTTATCTCTGACGAGATTCTAAAACGAATCGTCGAAACCTATCGACGGATTCGCAATACCTTACGTTTCTTACTCGCTAACATCGCGGACTTTAATCCCCAAACAGATCAGTTACCCGTTGAGCAATGGCTGGAAATTGATCGTTATATGCTCGCGCATACCGAAGCGTTGCAAAGTGAGCTGACGACCCTCTATCAACGTTATGAATTTCATCAAAGCGTGCATGTCTTACATAACTTCTGTTCGGAGGACCTGGGCGGCTTTTATCTAGATATTTTAAAAGACCGCCTATACACTACCGGTTCGAAGAATCTTCCGCGGCGTTCGGCACAAAATGCGCTCTACCATATCACGCAAAGTCTGGTACGTTTGTTTGCACCAATATTGAGCTTTACCGCAGAAGAAGTGTGGGAGCAGCTGACGAATAAGCCTGAGGATAGTGTGTTGCTACAGTCGTGGCATTCATTTCCTGTGCAAGCGCGTGATCAAATCGATTTTTTATTGGCACGCTGGAGCCGCTTGCGCCAATTGCGTTCAAACGTATTGAAAAAATTAGAGGAATCACGCGCGCAAGGAGAGATTGGTTCCTCATTGGCAGCCATTGTCACCATTCAAGCTGCTGAGGCGGATTTCACGTTATTACAATCACTGGGGCATGATTTACGTTTTGTCATGATTACTTCTGAAGTTCACTTACATCATGTAGCGCATACAAACGATATCAGTATTACGGTTTCGCCAAGCCCACATCAAAAATGTGAGCGCTGCTGGCATTATTGTGAAGATGTCGGCCACCATGCAGATCATCCTACGTTATGCCAGCGCTGTGTTTCCAATTTATATGGCACGGGTGAACATCGTAAACATGTCTAACTTTCTTGTATTGATTACCTACTCATTATCATGAAACTCTCTCTCAGTTTGGTTATCGCTTTCATTGTTTTAGCACTCGATTTGGTTACAAAATACTGGGTAGAATCCGCGTTGGTTTTTGGCCAACAAATTCCTATCACTTCCTTTTTTAATTTGGTGCTGACATATAATCCGGGCGCTGCGTTTAGCTTTTTGGGCGATGCCTCCGGGTGGCAGCGGTGGTTGTTGAGTGGCATCGCTTTTATCGCCTGCGCAGTCATTATTTATTTACTTTACAAGCACGCTGAAAATAAATTGTTTTGCTGGGCGTTGAGTCTGGTACTCGGCGGTGCGCTGGGAAATTTATATGATCGCATTACATTAGGCCATGTCGTTGATTTTCTTGATTTCTACATTGGTGACTACCATTGGCCTGCATTCAACATCGCCGATTCAGCAATTTGTATCGGTGCGGCATTACTGATTTATGAAAGCTTTACCGCAAAGAAGTCATAAATAAATCGTGTATTAATCGCGGTACCGCTGATGTACTTGGGAAATCGAATCGTATGTAGCCATAACTTTCTACGATGAAAAAAGCGTATTCAGCTAATAATCTGATTGAAGCTCAGATGATCCTTCAATTATTAGAGCAAGCCTATATTCCCGCCAAACTGATGAATACTTTCTCACAAGGCGGTTTAGGAGAAATTCCCTTTACCCATGCTTACCCTGAGGTTTGGGTGGTACGCGATGATGATTTTGAGAAGGCGCAGGACATCATCGATCAATATGAGCACACTTCGATCGACCCTAGATACGTAAACTGCTCAAATTGTAGTGAATCCAATCCAGCGAATTTTGAATTATGTTGGAATTGTGGTTGTGGATTGGAAGCAAGCGTTAAATGAGTTTGCAAAGTTGCAAGGCCTTCAGGTTTAATAATTCAATTTTTCTAAATCTTACTAAATCATTCCTTTATAGCTAAAAAAAAGGGAAAAACTTACCAGATCTAAGCTTAGATCGATTGTGTACTTGGATACAATTTGATATTCCGAATCAATTAATCTTTATTGGCTTATGTTTTTTTTGCAAAAATTAGCTTTGGCTTATTGCTATAGGCTAATGTTGATTATCGTCTCTTTCAGTTTTGCAAATATCGCCATAGCTTCAAGTACTTCAATACCAGTAAGCAAAGCTTCGATGGATCCGCTGTTGGATTTAAGTATCGAAGAATTGATGAAGATTAAAATCACATCGGTATCAAGGCGTGAGCAGAAATTATCTGGCACGCCCTCCGCAATTTTTGTTATTACACAAGAAGATATTCGCCGCTCTGGTGCGACTAGCATTCCAGAAGCACTGCGCATGGCCCCTGGTGTCGAAGTTGCTCGTGTGGGTACTGATAAATGGTCAATCAGTGTTCGAGGCTTTAATGGTCGCTTCGCTAACAAATTGCAAGTGTTGATGGATGGCCGTAGTGTTTATACACCGTTATTTTCGGGCGTAATTTGGAGTCAACAAGACACGCTGATGGAGGATATCGAACGAATTGAGGTAATTCGCGGTCCTGGTGCTACGGTCTGGGGAGCCAATGCGGTAAATGGCGTTATCAATATCATTACTAAAAAAGCCGTCGATACCCAAGGTACCATGGTTACTGCAGGCGGTGGGAGTTTTGAACAGGGGTTCATTGGAATGCGATACGGAGGGAAAATCAATGAAGCGACGCCGTTCCGGGTATACGCTAAAGGGTTTAGTCGAGATAATACGCATTCACTGGCCGGAAGTAATCTGCAGGACAACTGGCGTTCAGCCAGGGCTGGATTTCGATTGGATCATACCCGTGGCATCGATCAACTGACGTTGCAAGGCGATGTTTTTATTAATCGAATTGGCGATAGTTTATTACAGCCTACGTTAGTATCTCCTTTTAATAGACTAGATGTTGTTGATACGACAGAAAAGGGGGGGAATATACGTTTCCGGTGGGATCGTAATTTTTCTGATCAATCATCGATCATGCTGCAAACCTACTACGATCGTGTGCATAATCAGCTGACTCCATGGACAAAATATGCTGAAAGCTTTGATATCGATTTTCAGCATCGATTGCCTATACTAAAAAGTCACGATGTCACGTGGGGGCTGAATTATCGGCTGTACCATAATAAAGTCGCGGAAACTGAACTTACGCAATTTAACCCCGCACAAAAAACCAATCATAATTTCAGCGCTTTTATTCGTGACGAAATTACGGTAATACCTGAAAAATTGTCATTGTCAATTGGTACACGCCTTGATCACAATGATTTTACTGGACTGGAGATACAACCCAGTGGCCGTTTAATGTTGACGCCCAACGAGTATCACTCTATTTGGCTATCGGTATCTCGCGCAGTACGAATCCCGTCGCGTGGTGAAAATGATGTAACCATCGCTGGCCGGACATTGCAATCTTTCACAGGATTACCCGGATTACCTATTCCTGTGCTCATGGCAGTCCAAGGGAGTAATCAGTTTGCTTCAGAAAAACTAATTGCCTATGAAATGGGCTATCGACACCAGTTATCTGCAAATGCATCGATTGATTTGGCAACCTTTTTTAATGACTATAGTCAATTAAGAGATTTCCGCTTTGGTCAAATCATGCCTGGAACAGGCGTGGTACCGCATTGGATATTACCGGTAATATTCAGTAACACCACTTCAGCGTACTCGTATGGTTTTGAGTCTTCAATTGACTGGCGCCCGATCAAAAAATGGCGCTTACAAAGCAGCTATTCTTATTTAAATATTCACACGAATTCAAATCCTGAGTTTCGACAAATGGATTCATCTTCTGCTGGCGCTGATAAAGCCAACCCGAATCATCAGCTCTCGATCCGCTCACATTACGATTTCTCAGAGCAGTTGCAATTAAACCTGTGGCTGCGCTATGTCAGCGCTTTGACTTTCTTCAATATTCCCAGCTATGTAACAATGGATGCAAAACTATCGTGGAAACCCGTAAAAAATACAGAGCTTTTTATTGTCGGTCAAAATTTGTTCAGCAAGCATCATCGTGAATCGCAATCAGATTTTATCCCTTCTATCCCAGCAATGATTCCGCGCGGTATATACGTGGGTATTGAAAGACGTTTTTGAAAAAGCGACTAACCTAAAATTCTCTATTTACTGCGTTGTGAATCAGATTATTTTTCTGTTGCGCGAGTGGTTTGCTAATTGCTACCCATAAATATTATGAAGCTTGATAGTACTATTATCCGCTGGATTTTCTTGGTACCAGTTACTTGGGCAGCTTGGTATACCGCTGTTTTCTTAGGCATCGCAATCCTTGCAGCTGGTGAAGCATTTTGTCCTGCTGGGCGAGTCGTGTCAGGTTGGTGTAATGCGAATTGGTATTCCATTTTTTTTGAATCAGTAGTGATTTTTTCTTCGTCGCTATCGGCTATTTTTGTAGTCATGGTCGGTTCTTACATGGCGCCTACGCATCGATCTTTTGTTGCAAAGTTAGTTTTTATCACGGGCTCAGCAGTTGCTATCTTTATGGCGACTGAAACCCAAGCGTATCTGGCACTTGCCGGTACGCTTGTATGTGGGCTAGGTTCCCTATGGGTCGTTGTAAAGCGATGGGGTAGGGCGAGCGCCAAATAATTTAGTTCTGATGCTAAGGCACAGTAAGTCACTGTGATAAATCGGGTTTGGTGCCGGAGCCGGAATCGAACCGGCACGGACGGATAAGGTCCGATGGATTTTAAGTCTACCTATATAATCAATAAAATCAAATAGTTACCTATAGCAAAGCTCAAATAAAGTGATTATAATCTGTAGATGACTTATCCATCATCATTTCGCTGCAAAGTTTTGTCTGTACGTAAGAAAGAAGGGCTTACAATAGCACAGACGGCAGCACGTTTTGTGGAATTGCCAGCGTGACACGCTGGGTAAAAATCCCAATCCCAAGCAGACCCGTAACAAACCGGCGACGAAGATCGACATGATCGCGTTGGCCCGAGATGCGGGAGTTTCCAGACGCCTATCAAGCAGAACGAGCTCGTCGATTAGGCGTAAGCGAAAAAGGTATTGGCCATGCGCTGCGGCGTATGAACATCAGCTAAAAAAACACTGCGGCATCCCAAAGCGGACGAAGACAAACGGCACATCTTCCAGGAGACGATTAAGACGTACAAAGCTCAAAATCGCGTCATCGTTTATATTGACGAGAGTGGTTTTGCTCACGATATGCCACGAACACATGGGTATGCGCCCATTGGCAAGCGGTGTCACGGTGTGTGTAATTGGCATGCCAGAGGCCGCGTCAATGTGATCGGCGCGTTGATCGGCAAATGTCTTCTGACGGTGGGGTTGTTCATCAGCAATATTGATGCAGATACTTTTTGGGCTGGACGGTACACGATCTGTTGCCAAAACTTCCACCAGCATCAGTTGTGGTCATGGATAACGGACCTTTCACAAAAGGCAGGATATTCAAAATGCAATCACACAAGCTGGACATACGCTTGAATATCTGCCAGCGTATTCACCAGACCTTAACCCCATTGAGCACAAATGGGCACAAGCCAAAGCAATCAGAAAACAACAAAACAAAACCGTTGAGCAGCTCTTTAAAATCGAATCATTTTATGTGACGTAGGCTATATATTTCTCATTCCGCAAAAAAGGATTTGAGGCACCTCGAAGAACCGCATGGAATCTAGGCCTATTTTCCTTTTGTGGAAAAAAACCTGGCCTAAATCATGTCTAAATCTGGTCTAGTTTTGACTCAAGATGCGCTGAAGTGCGGGTAAGGTAAATTTTTATACCGTTGTTATGTCAAGCACTATCGAGATTTTGAAGATGAAAAAACCGATCTAGATTGCGGTGTGGATTAATCCTAAATCTGATAGAATCCTTCGGGGGAGGATGGTTAAAATGATAATTAGCACAATAGGATATGAAGGTATTGATATTGAAGAGTTTATAAAACTACTGAGAGATTACAATATTGAAACCATAGTAGATGTGAGAGAAATCCCACTGTCTCGTAAATCAGGGTTTTCAAAAAAATCGCTAAGTAACATACTCAATCTCTCAGGGTTTGAATATGTTCATATGGCCCAGCTTGGCTGTCCCAAAACAATCCGTGAGCATTATCGGCAAGATGGGAATTGGAAATTTTATAGCGAAGGCTTTCTCAAATACCTGAGTACGCAAAAATTAGCCATTACTGAATTATCTGACCTAGCAGCGCTTTCAAACTGCGCATTGCTTTGCTATGAAGCAGATTTTAATTTTTGCCATAGGTCTATGGTCGCCAATGCGGTGCGTGATTTTTACGGAGCTGAAATTAGACATATTGTAACATCTAACGCTAAAACAACGAGCCTTGCTTCATCTCAACTGGCTTTCGTTTAGGTGGATAGATTAGACTAACAATCAGCCATTGATTTTGAAAGCGGTGTTGATTACCCATTAAAAAGATCAACTCTTTGTTTTCTCTAAACTCATTCAATAATTTTTCACGAAATGGTTTCTCCCATTCTGTTTTACAGTTTTTAAAGCAATTCCAGAAAAGCATAGCTGCTTCCCAATCTACAATTTTATGGGTGTATTCTCTTTCGCCATCTGGTGTGTCGCACAAATATTTATAGTAGAAATCGAACGGTACTTTTTTAAGTATTTTTACTTGTTTCTGTGCATCTGACTCAGAAAATAGATTTCCTTGCATTTGCCCACTAATTAGTTTGTTTTTCTCTTCATCAGTCCAATCCGGATATTTGGCCTTCTTAATTTCTAACTCAATTAATTTTTGGGGATGAATCATAGCAATTGATAATCTACCATTAGCCCTTGCAGTATTTATGCTATCAACACTATGAAATGAAGGAACTTTATTAAGCCACTCTAGGCGATCATTCCATCCATTTTTGCTAGAGATTTGTTCTAGACATTGAATAGTATCAGTGTATAGCTTATAGCTTTCTGGGCGATGGTCTTGATTCGCTTTCTCAATTTTAGCTTGAATCCACTGCCACTTTTTGAATTGCTTACCCTTTTCGAGCATTCTAAAAGGTATAGGGTAAAGACGGCGCATTGATCCATCTTTGTTGATGCCTGCAATACAAGAAATCTCAGCATATTTAGCACTCGGTGATGGATAGGTTTTAGCAAGTATAAGGATAGCTTCTTCTTTAATCATATACTGCACATCTCAAATCAGTGTTTGCCATTATCAAACCCTTCGCCAGTTCCGCACGGGACATTTTTAGTAGAGCGAGTCGAGACACATAAAATAACATGTATATCTATTTAAGTATAAATTTAAGATCGTACCGAAGTCCAGGTAAACGCTGCCTTAAGGAAGTGATGTGGCTACACTAAACCGGACACATTCCTTAAAGTAATTGAAAGAAGGAGTGTATTTAAATGAACCAAGAAAAACCCAAAGTCTATACAGCTGAATTTAGGGAGTCATCGGTAAAGTTGGCCATTGAATCGGATAAACCGGTAGCCCAAACCGCTAGGGAAATTGGTGTGAATGAAAACACCTTGCATACGTGGATCAATAAATACAGTCGACCAGTTGATAACATAAAGGCAGTGCGCACTGACGAACATCTCTATGAAGAGTTAAAGCGGCTGAAGAAAGAGGTTATCCGGCTGACAGAGGAGCGCGACCTATTAAAAAAGGCTGCCGCGTACTTTGCCAAGGAACAACGGTGAAGTACGCCTGGATCAAACAGCATCGGGGCGAATTCACCATATTATCGATGTGTCGGTTTTTACAGGTCTCACAGAGTGCTTACTATGATTGGCTGCATCGAATTCCTTCATTCAGGGAACGAGAAGATGAGCAACTCAGCGGTATTGTAAAAAAAGTATTTGAAAAAAGTCGGAATACATATGGCACCCGCCGTCTCAAAATAGCTATGTTTCACCAAGGCCTATCCGTGGGGCGGCGGCGAATAAGCCGGACTGGTCTGTAAAACCAGACGTCGATTTAAAGCCACTACCAATTCAAAGCATGAATTGCCTATCGCGCCTAATTATTTGGATCGTCAGTTCTCCATCGATCAGATAAATCAGGTGTATGTGGGTGATATCACTTATATTTATACTCTAGAAGGCTGGTTGTATCTGGCGGTCGTGATCGACTTGTTCTCTCGTCAGGTCGTGGGCTGGTCAATGGCCGCGTATATGAAGACACATTTAGTCAACGATGCGCTCCAGATGGCTATTGGGAAACGTAAACCCGGCAAAGGTTTGTTATGGCATACCGATCGAGGTAGCCAATACGCCTCGGAAAGCCATCGACAATTACTAAAGCAGCATGGCATCCAACAAAGCATGAGCCGGAAGGGCAATTGCTGGGACACTCAGTCTAATATGTCATGTGTACTAGCTTAGACCTGATCTGACAGTTACCAGTTTTTTTTAGGTGTCTGTCAGTTTAGATTTGAGCTAAATTTTTTTCCGCCCAAATTGATTTGCCATCAAGTAATGTATCCAATGGTGTTCGTCCACAGCACATTTTCCTTGATGAGTTCGTTCATTGTTATAGTATTCCATCCATTCGTCTAGATCTTTCTGTAGTTCCTCCATAGTTGAATAAAGTTTCTTCCTGAATGTGATTTGATAAAACTCATTCAGAATCGTTTTGTGGAATCGTTCACAGATCCCGTTTGTTTGCGGCGACATGGCTTTTGTTTTTGTATGATCAATATCATTAATCGCCAAATATAGCTGGTAATCATGCTGATCAACACGACCGCAATACTCTGTACCCCTATCCGTTAAGATACGCAACATGGGTAGCTCGTAGTGTTCAAAGTATGGCAATACCTTATCATTGAGTAAGTCAGCTGCTGTAATCGGTGTTTTGGTTGTATAGAGTTTGGCAAAGGCTATTTTGCTGTAGGTATCGATAAACGTTTGTTGATAAACACGGCCAACGCCCTTGAGGTTCCCGACATAAAACGTATCTTGTGAGCCTAGATAGCCTGGATGTGCCGTTTCTATTTCACCGCAGGCTTCATCGTCGTGTCTCTTCTTTTCAAGGGCCGCAACTTTCGCATCACTAAGAATAATGCCGTCATTAGCTACCTTGTCTTCGAGTGCTTTTAAGCGCTTTTTAAAATTCTCCAGGTTATGACGTAGCCAAATAGAGCGCACGCCACTACCCGATACAAATACACTTTTCTTACGAAGCTCATTGCTGGTTCGATGCTGCCCATGTGCAGGCTGCGCAATTGCATAACCTATGACTGCTCGTTCGGTCGCTTCATCAACACGGTTCTTGATATTTGGGGCTCTTCGATCCTTGTCTATCAGCGCATCAAGACCACCATGTTCAACAAGGTCTTGATAGCGATAAAACGTATCCCGTGAGACGCCCATGACTTTACAGGCCCTGGATACATTACCCAATTCTTCTGCCAAATTTAATAATCCAGCTTTGTGTTTAATAATACGATTGTTAGTATGTGTCATTGAGAGTTACCTCTTTGTTTTGATTAAGATTCGATACCTTTATCAAAACCGATAACTCTCACTTTTGCAAGTGATGTGTCAGATCAGATCGGAACTAATACACCTTAGCTAATCTCTACCTTGTCCGCAAGGTGTTGATGCCAACCACGGGATAATTCCGTCCAATATCCCTGAAAATCTGCATCAGGGAACAGAAAAGTGTGTAATCTGCTAAAAATTGCAGCTATCAGTCGTACAATAATGTCAATATTAACTACTTTGACGATAGCTTTGTCACTAAAACTGAAATAAGTGACTTAATCAGAGCTTCCTTAAGGAAGACATCTTTGATCTAAACCAGTCTAAACAAAATACGCCAACAGATAAACAGCTAGAAATACTCCCATTGACCAATATTGTGATTGTTTCGATTGAAGAGTTTGAGCACTTAATAGGATGCATTATAGAAAATGAAATTAGTTTAGTTTCTTTTTTACGTGAAGTGGCTGCGGCACATACTGACCCTAAAACCTCGGTAATGTTTATCGACCAAATACTCGGGTTGAAGGCTAAGAAGTGGGCGCATCCCCAGCTTCTTGAAGATGCGAGTCGGCGTGCAGTAAATTTACTGAGCAAAGTTTTAACTTCTTAGTTTCGTAATAAAGACATAGTTTGATAGGGTTGGAATGACGTTAGGAACCACAACACTGCTAATGAAAAACACCCATCAATGAAATTCCTCCAGCCGCATAGATAAGCGGGCTATCCCAGGTATGGGGAGAAAATGCTTCGGCTAGCGTAATCAGGATCGGCATGACCAGTAAGGCGACCACTAGCTGAGTAGCACTGAAATATTGGTGAAACGCCAGTATTGCAATCACCGTCGTCACAAATATACATACGCTACCCAAATAGCTTCGAACATACCTCTGATTGGTAAAAAGTGCATAAGTGGTATATTTTTTCTTGCCAAACCGTATGCCGACGGGTTCGGCAAGCCCATCGCCGATGCCGTTGGCAATGATGATGATCATAACGAGCGGCAGCATGTCTCGACTTTCGAAATAAACCAGCAACGGGATCAACACCAAGTAACTGGCAATAAACTGGGTGTATAACCAAACCAAGGTGAATGGCCTATCTTCCGGTCGATCAAACGAGCTGAACATGACGAACAGCACCCGGAAGTTATTTCGCATGGGTTCGATGAAGCATGTCAGAAAAACAAATGCGCAGATTAAATCGATGAGAAACGTGGCTGGACTGTACGGGTACTCAATGATTAATGACAATAACGAAGGAAGCAAGAAGAATGCGAAATGGTTAACTTTGCGCGTGTAGTTAACTTTAACATTGCAATGAATGACCAGTAATCCACACGCATAATGAATCAAAAAAAGTAACGTGTAGAAAATGGCGTGATGCACCCAGAATTCTAAGGGAATCGGCATATACGAATGGACTATGGTTTCATCAGTTTAATACTGATAACGTATTTCAGTACCACATTGTAGCCGATTATTTGAGCTTGGCCGGATTGCGTGCCATCATGACGATTCATAACCCGAGGATCACCCGCCATCCATGAGATAAACGCATCGAGAATTCCAAGATCAGGTCGTAAATTAAGATTTTTACCGATACATCCAGAATATTTTAATTACTTTCTGTGTATCCGCTAACATTACTGACTGAAATAAAAAACACCCTATTGAAATACTGGCAAATCGGTACAATATATAATTAAGCATTCTAAATAGCATCATTCAAGTTCTGTTTCTAGCACCGTAGCTGCAAACACAGATAGTTTTTCAACGGCCTGCTAAGGAAACACTGATTAATTCGATGAACGCGATGAAGCACGAGGCGCACGAAACGCAGCAACTGAGACATATAATCAGATAGACAAAGGAGCGAGTACCGCGCAACAAAGCGATTCGCTCGTGCGGTGAATTAGTCATGTTCCCTTAAGATGAATATCAAAATATAAGCATAGTATTTAGTCGATCCTGAAATATCCACAAGCACTTGATTCTATGCAGCAAAGATCTTTCTTTTGATGAGCATAACGACCAGGAATGTTAAAATAGCATCCTATTTCTGGTCGAAATGGTGATTAAAAATGCTAAGACATAGCAGTACGATTCATCAACCGAATTTGTTTGGAACAGATTTGCTGATGCAGTTGGATGTCAATGATCCATTGTTGCAGCTTGCAGACGCGATACCGTGGCAAGAATTTGACGAAGCATTTTCGATTCACTACACGAAATCGACAGGCGCGCGGAGTAAGCCGATCCGGTTGCTGTTTGGGTTATTGATCTTGAAGCAGTTAGAGAATTTGAGTGACGAATCAGTAGTATTGCAGTGGAAGCGCAATCCTTACTACCAGGCTTTTTTGCGGCATGAAAGAGTTCCAGCAGAAATTGCCGTGTCATAGCACGGAACTGGTGCATTTTCGTAAGCGCCTAGGTGTGCCGGGCATGGAGCGGATTTTTCAGATGAGTGTTGGTTTGCATGGGGAATCGGCACTGGAAGATGTGGTTCATGTTGACACGACAGTGCAAGAGAAGAACATCACATACCCGACTGACAGCAAACTAGCGATCAAGATTATCAATCGCCTCAACAAGATTGCCAAATCCCATGGTATTTCACAGCGGCGCACTTTCATTAAGCAAGTGAAATCACTGCGCTTGGATATTCGGCACTACCGGCATGTGAAGAAAAGAGCAAAGGCGAAACGCGCGTTGAAGCGACTCAGAACCATTGCAGGTGTTTTGATGCGGAGCTCAGGAGAAAATTGCCACAATGCTGCCTATTCGAGCACTACCAAAAGGATTTTCTACTGTATGAGCGTACTGAAACAGAAAATCAAAGACACGCATAAAATTTATTCCTTGCACGAACTGTAAGTGTACTGTATCGGCAAGGGAAAAGACCACAAACAATATGAATACGGCAGCAAGGCATCGATAGCCAGCACAGCGAAAGGTAACCTGATTGTTGGGGTTGTCAGTCACGAACAAAACTTGCATGACAGCCACACATTACCAGAGATATTGCATCATGTTGAGACTTCGCGCGGGAAAGCGGCCAAGCAAGCTGTATGCGACCGTGGCTACCGTGGCAAACGTGAAGTCAATGGAACGCAAATCGTTCTACCTGGAAGAGCATTAAAACGAGACACACGCTACCAAAGAGACAAGAAGCGGAAACAATGCAGAAGGCGCGCGGCGATTGAACCCATTATCAGCCACCTGAAATCGGATTATCGAATGGCCAGAAATTACCTGAAAGGCGCCATCGGTGATCACATCAATCTGCTAATGGCTGCTACCGCCTGAATCTAAAACAATGGCTATTGGCCATTTTTTGGTTTTTCTTCCCGTGGCGAAAACTGCAGGCTTTCGCAAATTCTTTGATGGAAAAAGATCAAATTGCTCGATTTTGTCTTTATTAACACGCCGCTTTTTGAAACTGCTGATCCATAATAAAATTGATGCAGTTTTTCAGGGTCGACTATTTACACCCATGAAAACCCCAAAAAGAATTGAACCCCTGATCCAAGATGGCTTTATCGATGAAGTTATCCGTCAATTAATGAGCGGTAAGGAGGCTTCGGTTTATGTGGTTCGTTGTGGAGAGGAGATACGTTGCGCTAAAGTATACAAAGAAGCCAACAAACGCAGCTTTCGCCAAAGCACGGATTACACCGAAGGCCGCAAAGTAAAAAACAGCCGGCGTGCACGCGCCATGGAAAAAGGTACCCGGTATGGGCGCAAAGCACAGGAAGAATCCTGGCAAAGCGCCGAGGTGGATGCTTTGTATCGACTCGCCGCCGCGGGGGTGCGTGTACCCAAGCCGTATCATTTTCATGAGGGCGTATTGCTGATGGATCTGGTAACCGATTGTAATGGTAACGCAGCTCCGCGGCTCAATGAACTGGTACTGACTGCAGAGCTATCGCGTGAATATCATCACCTATTAATTAGGCAAGTGGTTCGCATGCTATGTGCAGGAATTATTCACGGCGATTTATCTGAGTATAACGTGCTGGTCGATAGCGCCGGACCTGTTATCATCGATTTGCCACAAGCTATCGATGCATCTGCCAATAACCAGGCGTGTAGAATGCTGCTGCGTGATGTCGAGAACTTGGCAATTTATTTCGGTCAGTTTGCGCCTGAATTGCTAGCCACCAGTTATGGTATGGAGATATGGTCACTCTACCAAAGCGGAAAACTCCATCCGGAAAGCGTTTTGACCGGACACTTCGAATGTATTGAGAAACCAGTCGACCTTCAAAGCGTTCTACGCGAAATCGATGACACGCTGAAGGAAGAAGAAGCAAGGAAACTTTATCGTACGTTACATGCGCATCAATGATGTGCGGGTTTGGATTCGCTGCAGGGAATAATGATCAATATTCTGTATATAAACGAAACCAACGGATGATTTATCTGTATTAGTTCAGATCTAATCGTACAAAGGGCTTGGAATCGAGAGCGTTACCGAGTTTGATATGGGTGTTGAAATTTAAAATCAAACATAAATGGAGGTAACGCTCATGTTGCATACTAACAATCCAATCATTAAACATAAAGCAGGATTGAATCGCCCCGGGTTTTCTGGAGATAAAATGATTTGAGAGGAGGAGGAGATGAAGAATCAAATCAGTTATTCACCGGAAGTACGAGAACGAGCAGTAAGATTGGTATTCGAGCAACAAAGAGAGCATGAATCGCAATGGTCAGCAATCAAATCGATCGCATCGAAGATTGGGTGTGCGGCAGAAACGTTACGTACATGGGTAAGAAGAGCGGAGACGGATCAGGGAATTCGAGGTGGTATGTCGACATCGGACCGGGAAAAGCTCAAGGAATTGGAACGGAGAATCGTGAATTAAAGCGTGCCAACGAGATATTGCGTAAGGCATCGGCTTATTTTGCCCAGGCGGAGCTCGACCGCTAGTCGAAATGATGATGTTATTTGTTGATAGAAACAAAGCGGAATATGGGGTCGAGCCAGTCTGTAGACAAATACAGATTGCCCCGTCGAGTTATTATGAACACAAAAGGCGCGAACGAGATTCGGATCGATTACCCGATCGCATTAAGCGCGACATGAAACTGGAACTCGAAATACAACGGGTTTGGGAAAACAACTTCCGGGTTTATGGTTTCCGCAAAGTATGGCGACAGTTGATACGTGAAGGTACGCGAGCTGCTGCCCGTTGCACTGTCGAGCGACTGATGAAGAAGCTGGGAATACAAGGCATCAAACGCGGCAAGAGATGTTGGACAACTATTTCGGATGATTCGCTCTATCGGCCAGCCGACAAGGTCAACCGGCAATTTACCGCAACCCGGCCAAATCAATTGTGGGTTGCTGATATTACCTTTGTTGCAACGTGGACGAGGTTTGTTTATGTTGCTTTTATCATTGATGTTTATGCTCGGTATATTGTTGGTTGGCGGGTTAGTCGATCACTACAAACCGACTTAGTGCTCGATGCCCTGGAACAAGCATTGTGGGCACGGAGGGAAATCAAGGGACTAATCCATCATAGCGACAGTAAGAATACGTGTACCAGATTTCAATAATGAGTTGACTCAATCATTGACTGAGTAATTATTTGTACTAGCTCAGATCAGATCGTACAGTTACCGAATTGATTGGATGTCTGTCAGATTAGATTTGGTTCAGATTTTTGCTGTTCCAAATCGTTTTCCCACTGAGCAAAGTCTCCATAGGAGTTTTTCCATTGCAGACTTTTCCCTGATGAGTTCTTTCATTATTATAATAATCGATCCAGCTGTCTAGGTCCTTTTGCAGTGACTCCAAATCGTGATATAGCTTTTGCGGAAAGTCACTTGATAGAATTCCTGTAAGATGGTTTTATGGAATCGCTCACAGATACCGTTGGTCTGAGGTGACATGGCTTTTGTTTGGTATGGTCGATATCATTGATTGCCAAATATAGCTGGTAATCATGCTGTTCAACCCGCCCGCAATACTCCGTACCTCTGTCCGTTAATATTCGCAACATGGGTAAACCCTGTGTCGCACAGAATGGCAGCACCTTGTCATTTAGGATATCGGCTGCAGCAATTGATGTTTTGGCCGTATAGAGCTTGCAATGCACTACCTTGGAGTAAGTATCAATAAAAGTTTGCTGATAAATACGACCAACACCTTTTAGATTTCCCACATAGAAGGTGTCCTGTGCGCCCAAATAACCAGGGTGCATCGTTTCTATTTCACCGCTGGCAATATCATCCTGTTTCTTTTTCTCCAATGCTGCGATTTGTGCATCATTCAAAATGATGCCTTCACTGGCGATCTTGGTTTCCAGTGCAGCAAGGCGATCTTTGAAGTTTGCTAGCTGGTGGCGTAACCAGATCGAGCGCACACCACTACCTGATACATAAATACCGCTTTTGCGTAATTCGTTGCTGGTTCGATGCTGGCCATGTGCCGGATACTCTACTGCATAGGCTACCACCGCCCGCTCAGTGGCTTCATCCACCCGATTCTTAAAGTTAGCAACACGACGATCCTGATTGATCAATGCTTCCAGACCGTTTGTCTCAACTAATTCCTGATAGCGATAAAATGTATCTCTCGAAACTCCCATTATCTTGCAGGCTTTTGAGATATTCGAAGTTCTTCAGCAAGATTGAGCAACCCTGCTTTATGTTTAATGATTGGATTGTTAGTATGCAACATGAGCGTTACCTCCATTTATGTTTGATTTTAAATTTCAACACCCATATCAAACTCGGTAACGCTCCCGATTTCAAGCCCTTTGTACGATTAGATCTGAACTAATACAAATTATTGGAGCTCTGGTACCGTTAGGGTTGCCAAGTTTCCTGACTCCCACAGCGATCGACCAACATTTGTGTCATTCCCCGGATCTGTCGGTTACTTGGCAACATCTGACGGTGAGGTTTCACCTCACCTTTGCCTGTGACCCAAGAAGGGCCTGATCGCTTATCTCTTTACTGTCTTGTCCCGGCAATCGGTTTCGGTGAATCCTATTCAATAACATTATTCGAAAATGGGGAGCTGAAATGAGTAATCCATCATCATCCAATCATCAGGGCATCGTCGGAGGAGTCGACACGCACAAAGATCTTCATTTCGCAGCCGTAGTCAACGCATATGACCGAGTACTTGCTAGCAATTCTTTTCCAACAACACGCCACGGTTATAAATCAATGTTGAATTGGATGCAGTCATTTGGTGAAGTCAAACGTATTGGCGTAGAGTGTACAGGGACTTACGGTGCTGGTCTGCTAAGGTATCTACAACAATTTGGTATCGAAATTTTAGAGGTCACCGCACCTGATAAAACAGACCGGCGCAAGCGCGGCAAAGACGACACAATCGATGCGGAAAATGCGGCGCATGCAGCATTTGCTGGTATACGCACCATCACACCTAAAACGCGGGATGGCATGGTGGAGTCGTTACGAGTTCTCAAGTTATGCAGGAAGACCGCCATTGCAGCTCGACGTATCGCACTACAAATGATCCAAATGAATATTATCTCTGCACCAGAGGCGATTCGTGAATCGCTACGCACAATGACTCGAATGCAATTAATCCGTACCCTTGCCGCCTGGCGACCAGATCTGGTGGGTATCGTGATATTTCGACTGCATACAAAATTGCATTCAAATCGCTTGCGCGGCGATATTTGGAATTACACGATGAAATTGCGGATTTGGATGTAATGATTTCAGTCATTGTTGATGAACTCGCTCCTGAACTGATTGCAGGCAAAGCCATTGGATATGAATCTGCGGCACAACTACTCATTACCGTTGGAGACAACCCGGAACGCTTAAAATCTGAAGCTAGCTTTGCGGCGTTGTGCGGTGTCAATCCAATTCCTGCCTCATCCGGTAAGGTCAACAGACACAGGTTAAATCGTGGTGGTGATAGAGCAGCTAACAGCGCGCTGCATATTATTGCTATAGGGAGACTAAGAACAGATGCCAGAACTAAAGAGTATGTCGAAAAACGATTAACTCAGGGTCACACGAAACTTGAAGCGCTTCGCTGTGTTAAACGCTATATTGCAAGAGAGGTATATTACACTTTGAGAAAACGAAATAATTTTGTCAACAGTACTCAAATTACCACTTGACACTTAGAAGGGCATCCACGGTTGCCAGTATTTGTCGATTCGCTATACGGAACGTCTGGCAGAAGCCAATATTGAAGCTTCTGTTGGCAGTGTCGGAGATTCTTATGACAATGCACTGGCCGAAACAATTAATGGGTTATACAAAACTGAGGTCGTAAGGCATCGCGGCCCCTGGTGCAATATTGACGATGTGGAGTTTGCAACCTTGGAATGGGTAGATTGGTTTAATAATCGCCGATTACTGGAGCCGATTGGAAATATTCCACCGGCTGAATTTGAAAAGGCATATTATTGCCACGGTATCGCGTCTGCAAGCTGCAACAATGGATCATTGACATCCAACTGTATCAGCAAATCTGTTCCAAACAAATTCGGTTGATGAATCGTACTGCTATGTCTTAGCATTTTTAATCACCATTTCGACCAGAAATAGATGCTATTTTAACATTCCTGGTCGTTATGCTCATCAAAAGAAAGATCTTTGCTGCATAGAATCAAGTGCTTGTGGATATTTCAGGATCGACTAATTACATTGAGGAAACGAAAGAAAAAGCAGAAAAAAGCTGGATGACCCATTGTGATTTTTATTAGCGGTTTGTTCTTGATCGCTTTATCAAGCAGTGTTAGCAGCGGCTTGCGCTACCTCCAGCACTTTTTCGTTTACAGGACAGCAGTGATTCAAACAGAGAATTTTTTCCGAACTAATGCCTCAAAACTTTCAAGTGGTAGCGGTTTGCTGAACAAATACCCCTGATAGGCATGACAACCGGATTTAACAAGAAAATCACGCTGTTCCTTAGTTTCCACACCTTCCGCAAGAACACCCAGCTCAAGGCTCTCAGCTAGCGTGATGATGGCTTTTGCAATGGCAGCATCATTGGGATCTGTTAATACATCACGCACAAAGGATTGATCAATCTTCAACTGATCCAGTGGTAAACGTTTTAAGTAAGACAAGGAAGAAAAACCGGTACCAAAATCATCCAGAGAAAAGCTTATGCCCGCATGCCTTAATGCGGACATTTTATCAACCATTTCATCCATATTGCGGATCAACGAATGTTCGGTCAATTCCAATTTTAATCGCTGTGGATTGATACCGGCTTTTCTAACGATACTAAGCACCTGATCCACAAAATCGTGCTGCCGGAACTGCTGCGGACTGATGTTGATTGCGATAACAAGATGCGAAAACTCAGGCTGATTACTCCATTGGGCCAATTGGTTGCAAACGGCCTCAATGATCCACTGTGTTAAAGGCAACACCGCTCGGGTCTCCTCAGCTAACTGAATAAAATCGCCCGGAAGCATCATGCCATGATGCGGGTGCTGCCAGCGCAATAACGCTTCCGCACCGATCGCCTGCGCGTTATCCGTCACTTGAATTTGGTAATATAGCACAAATTGATTTTGTTCAATCCCGGCAAGAAAATCCTTTTCGAAGATGGATCGTTTCAATGCAATAGACTCCATTTCTGGGTCGAAGAAATGAAAGGTATTGCGTCCCGCCTCTTTGATCTATACATGCGAGATCAGCCTGCTTCATCAGATTCTCAACAGGATACTGATGATCGTTGAACAAAGTCACACCAATACTGGATGTGCAACGAAATGAAGAATCATTCAGCTGATAAGGTTGGCTAAACATCGAAATGATTTTCTTGCATACCATTCCCGATTGGATTATCGCATCACTCGTATTGCTGCTCAGATTCATCAGCAGGATAACAAATTCATCACCACCCAACCGCGCTACGGTGTCTTCCTTTCGAACACAGAGAGACAAACGTTGCGCTACCTGTTTTAATAGCAGATCGCCCATGCTATGGCCGAGCGTATCGTTTAGAGATTTAAAATTATCAAGGTCGATAAAAAGTAAAGCATAGTGATTTTTATTGCGATCGGCGGCATACAAAACCTGATTGAGACGTTCATTCAGCAGAAATCGATTGGGCAAATCGGTCAATTGATCAAAAAATGCCAGCTTTCTGATTTTATCCTGTGCTTGCCGGTACTCGGAAATATCAGAGTAGATACCAATGTAATGCGAAACAGTTCCATCATTTGTTTTTACAGCAGTAATATTGAGCCATTTGGAGAAAAGTTCACCATTTTTGTGTCGATTCCAGATCTCTCCATGCCAATAGCCAGTACGACCGATGGAATCCCACATCTCACGATAAAATTCTTGGCTATGACGACCGGAATCAAGAATATGTGGCATTTCACCCACAATTTCTTCAGCCGTATAGCCTGTAATATCTGTAAACGCCTTGTTGACACTTAAGATAATGCCATTAACATCAGCAATCAGAATACCATCGTGTGATTCAAAACAGATTGCAGCAATACGTAAACTCTCTTCATTCTTTTTTTGCTCCACTTCATGAATCTGCAATTTTTTCTGTAATTCCAACAGACCATGGAGAACACTATTCTTCATGCCATATTCGACTGGGGCTTTTGAATTAAAATCACCCTTACCGATTCTTTGGATCAGCATATGAACTTCTTTTGCTGACCCCCCCAATGTCATGAACAACGTTTTTGAAAATCGCAATATTATGAAAGCGACCCATAAGCTCGCTGCAATGAACAGTATCCTGAATATCAAAACATGATGATTAGCGGTAACGATAGCGGCTTGGGTACGCGCATCCACCAAATGATAAAACCCGTCAATCGGCTTCATGATCGCCGCCTTGGCCTGATGGTAATTTTCATCATGTAACATTTGGATGGCTTTGGCACGGGCGGATTCAATATTTGGATGGTCCTTTGCTTCAACTAATTTCATTGCTTCAAATTCCAGTTCGGTCAAATTATCTGACAATGCTTTGGATTCCTGCATCTTGGCGAACTCCAAATCGGTAAAACCCGATCGTCTCATCAACTCCAATAATGAAACCTTTCGTCTGTCTCCGGAATGCGATAACTGGATACCCGCAACCACAAAATCCCAATAAATAAAGCTGTCTTGTGCCGGTCTCGGTTTAATCCCATCTCGCATATCCAATATCTCTTGAAAGTATTCTTTAAAACGTAAATCGCCTGTCACAACATAAGTTCTGACCATCCGAGTCAATTCATTCGAGCTCTGGCGTAATTCATTTGCTAAATTAATGGCATTCAGACGTTGGTGATACATGCGTTTAACTTGCTTTTCAGAATCAACGTAGGCATAAAAGGCTAAGGTAAGTATTAAAAACATAACGATGGCCGGCCAAATTCTTTTAAGGAGAAAGAAAATTGATCTCATCTTATTTTTCTAATGTCGTGGTTTTGGGTTTTATATCCATCAGAAGTATCCTGCAAGTCGAATCGAGTCACTTTAGTGGTGCTGTGTCAAATAAAATTGAGTATTTTTCCAAGCTTATCTTCGGCCATCGCAAGCAACTTATTCCGGTTGAATCGCGCTGGGTTTTCCGGAGACTATTAGGTTTGAGTCAAGGCGCATTAGCTGATTTCTTAAATTGGCGATAGTATGCCATTTCAAATTCTACTGGTGGAATATTTCCAATCGGCTCCAATAACCGGCGATTGTTGAACCAGATCAGATTACTAGTTAGTACAGTGACGTGATTTACTGAAACCGAACACTCCAGTTAAGAGAAAATAGCTTAATTGGAGGAAGAAATGCTAACAAGAAAACAATATACAAAAGAATTTAAATTAGATGCGATCAGCCTGGTATTGGATCAGGGCCACACGACGTCAGAAGTATCTCGAAACCTTGAGATTACACCCAATATGCTGAGGAGGTGGATCAGGGAATACCAGGCAGATGATGCTGATCAGTCATTCCGGGGTAATGGGAAACTGACGCCGGAGCAAGAAGAAATTCGGCAGTTGAAGGCGCAAGTCAAGCAGCTCAAGCTGGAGAGGGAAATACTAAAGGAAGCGACGGTCTTTTTCGCGAAAGAAACGAAGTGAAGTATTCGTTCATTACCCAAAGGAAAAAGACCTATCCTGTTGGCCTGATGTGCCAACTCATGGGTGTAAGTCGTAGCGCCTACTATGATTACGTTCGGTGCATTGATAATTGTTCTGAAAGCCAGCGGCATGTTCAAATACTTTGAGTTTGCGAGATATATCTCTTTGTGCTTATAGATTCATCAACGACTCCTTGAAAACAGTTTAATTTATCAGAACTGTCAACCGAAGTCGTAATATTCATAATATGTTGCATAAGGAGGATGACTCCCCTAAAAAAAGGAGAAAAGCTTTACTTTCTACCAAAATGACGTGCAATCAGCGTCATTTGGAAATTTTTCTCTGTCACTACAGCTAAATTCTCGCGGTTGTGCAGAGGTCTTTCTGGCTTTCCGTAAATCGCTGCTTCTTCATCAGTAAAACTCCTCTTCGTTTTATGATAAAAAATTCTACTGTACTACACCTTTAATATAGGGGAGAATTACCGGCAAGATGAAATGATGGATATCTTGATCAGATGGCTATCGGATTGATTGCATGCTATGGCGTGGAACAGAACAGTTCAAACGGCTTGAGGAAATAACCCAGTTCCGTCACTGTTGTTTCATTCACCGCTTGCACGATTTCTGCGCCTTCTTCGGTCTGTTCATTGATGGTGGCAAATTTCGGCCCATCTTGCCGATCGATGCTGGTGGGCTAAATGGATCAGTTTATCGGTTCCTGCTCCGATCGTCTATAAGGGCTAGTACTTATTGTGGCATCGAATTAAGATGGCCTAGCATAGAACTTAATCCAGTAAACCAATGTCAATTACATTGGAAGTCAGTAGTCATAAATCATTATTAATCATTAAAGGAGTTATCGATGAAATTAGTCCGAAATACCATCGCGATGGGGTTGTTGGCCATGTTACTTAGCACACCTGTACTAGCAGCCGATGCTGGGCATACGTCCGCAGCTATGGAACATGCCGGTGAAGCGAAGGCGCATGGAGAAATGGGGCACGCCAAAGAGCTGTTGAAACATGCCAAAGAAAGTTTGGCGCATGCCAAAGCAGCTGGCAAAGAACATGCGGATGCACATAAACACATGGATGAAGCGATCAAACATTTGGAAGAAGCGATCAAACATGCAGAAATGGACCATGCGGGTGAAGCAGCGAAACATACCGAAGACGCCATGAAACATATGCGTGAATCCGGCCACTAATTTCCACACTGTTTTATAAACCCACTCCCTCAGACCACATTGTTAACGCTGAGGGAGATTTCCCTTTTTCCTACACGATCCCGCCACCATTCAAAAAAACCAATTCCCTGACTAATTGAACGCCTACTCGCGGCGCGGTCCCTGTAAAATTAGCCTATTTCTGGCTTAACTTGCCCCTATGCACTATTTTACGATTTTGATTATTGCGGCCTGCATCGTTTCACTATGTGTAATCTTGCACTATGAGGCATTGCGATGGTTAGGATCAACCTTGGGTGCGCACGTGCACAAACGCATTGGGGTATTATTGACAATGTTTGGATTGCTAATTGCCCATATTCTCGAAATTTGGATTTTCGCGATTGGTTATATCCTAGTGCAGCATGGAATTGAATTGGGCCATATTCAAGGCATTGAACAGAGCAATCTGATCGATTTTGTCTATTACTCGTCGGTCGTTTATACCACGGTTGGATTCGGCGATCTGGTTCCGGTGGGCGCAATTCGCATGTTGACCGCTGCAGAAGGGTTGACTGGCCTGGCGTTAATCACTTGGTCGGCTTCATTCACTTTTATGGCCATGCAGCGCTTTTGGCCGCACCCCCTGGAAAATTCACATAAAAAACCAGGAGAGCGGGATTGACTTGATGCAAACCTATCAGAAAACAACCGTCCAACCAGGTTGATTCGCTTGTTGCTTAGTATAGGAGACCCCGTGTACTTTCAAGCCTTTCTGATTCAACAACGTAATGATACCGCCCTTATTCGATAACGCGACTGGCGGCTGTATATCAATACGCAGCATTGCGCTCGGCTCCAGCTTGCCACTCAATGGCATTCTAGCTTTTTGCTTATCGACCAAATGCCAACCAGCGAGATCGATGACACGATCACTGGTATTGAGGATGTGAATCCATTCTTTTTCCGGAGATTGCTTTGAATTGATCAAGGCCGCAACAATGCGAACCAATCCGTCCGGCAATGATTCGGTTGGATTGGGAATGATTGGGTCAGGATTGACGGCACCACCATTGTCATCATCAGCAGCGATGGTGTGGCCGGTGGTATCATCGGTATGCCAGCTTTGTGATTGGAATTTAAGAAATACCGCAGTCCATTGCTGTTGAAGCGGGAAGTGCAGAAGAAGTCCACCATCTTGCCAAACACCATCATCAGCGATAAAGCTCCCCACATTACCTTGATTCATATGGATATCATGAATTCCGTTACCGGGAACAAAGCCAAAATACTTATCAGCTTTACCCTGCTCAGGCCCCCACCTTTCTCCAAACGCATAAACGGCTGCTTCTTCGTCAGCCATCGCTCGCTGAATGATCTGATCCAGTTTTTCATTGAGATCATTATCCGGACCCGGCAAATCATGGGGCAGCGGCGTCATCAATCCCGGTTGGAACAAATTGCCTCTAATGAAATCAAGCGCACCCGATGATGGCGTAGATGAAAGTGGATTGAAGCCACTCGGTAAATCAACCAGCTTGTCCGTAATGGGATGGGTAAAGTGCTGCTTGATGTGGTACATCAATTCCGAGGGTGCCAGTTTGGATTTTACATGTATTAGTTCAGATCTAATCGTACAAAGGGCTTGAAATCGGGAGCGTTACCGAGTTTGATATGGGTGTTGAAATTTAAAATCAAACATAAATGGAGGTAACGCTCATGTTGCATACTAACAATCCAATCATTAAACATAAAGCAGGGTTGCTCAATCTTGCTGAAGAACTTCAGAATATCTCAAAAGCCTGCAAGATAATGGGAGTTTCGAGAGATACATTTTATCGCTATCAGGAATTAGTTGAGACAAACGGTCTGGAAGCATTGATCAATCAGGATCGTCGTGTTGCTAACTTTAAGAATCGGGTGGATGAAGCCACTGAGCGGGCGGTGGTAGCCTATGCCGTAGAGTATCCGGCACATGGCCAGCATCGAACCAGCAACGAATTACGCAAAAGCGGTATTTATGTATCAGGTAGTGGTGTGCGCTCGATCTGGTTACGCCACCAGCTAGCAAACTTCAAAGATCGCCTTGCTGCACTGGAAACCAAGATCGCCAGTGAAGGCATCATTTTGAATGATGCACAAATCGCAGCATTGGAGAAAAAGAAACAGGATGATATTGCCAGCGGTGAAATAGAAACGATGCACCCTGGTTATTTGGGCGCACAGGACACCTTCTATGTGGGAAATCTAAAAGGTGTTGGTCGTATTTATCAGCAAACTTTTATTGATACTTACTCCAAGGTAGTGCATTGCAAGCTCTATACGGCTAAAACATCAATTACTGCAGCCGATATCCTAAATGACAAGGTGCTGCCATTCTATGCGACACAGGGTTTGCCCATGTTGCGAATATTAACGGACAGGGGTACGGAGTATTGCGGGCGGGTTGAACAGCATGATTACCAGCTATACCTGGCAATCAATGATATCGACCATACCAAAACAAAAGCCATGTCACCTCAGACCAACGGTATCTGTGAGCGATTCCATAAAACCATCTTACAGGAATTCTATCAAGTGACTTTCCGCAAGAAGCTGTATCACGATTTGGAGTCACTGCAAAAGGACCTAGACAGCTGGATCGATTATTATAATAATGAAAGAACTCATCAGGGAAAAATCTGCAATGGAAAAACTCCTATGGAGACTTTACTCAGTGGGAAAACGATTTGGAACAGCAAAAATCTGAACCAAATCTAATCTGACAGACATCCAATCAATTCGGTAACTGTACGATCTGATCTGAGCTAGTACATTTTACATTGATAGCAATCCGAAAATTGGTACCCCTATCATCGACAATATGAACTTGGTAATGTGGCGATGAACCAGAACCTAATCGACGCGCAATTACTCTGCCCTTTAAAACACCATATTGCTTAAGTGACATCGGTCTCCTCCTCAATGAGTATATAAGTTGAGTGCTCCAGATCAACGATTGCAAAATAGCGATTGATCGTTTCAATCATTATCTAACCACATTATTACCCTATTCGACTGTGATTATTTTCACTGCTTAACTGTTTAAGTCTTCATTGCTAGGAAAATTGTTTCTACTGCGGACATTTAAACCAATCATCGGCAGTGACTTTGATGCTACAGCTCTTTTTTTGTTTATTGGCAAAAGCATCGGTGCAAGATCGAGTTCCATCATAATTTCCCTTCCCTGAATACCAGGGATTAGCATATGTATCAGTGCCTTTGTCGTTTGCTTGATCGAATAAATAAAATGCCAAACCCTTCATGGAATGAGACGCTTCATTGGGAAAGCGCACTTCTTGTATATGGCGTTCGGGTGGAAAGAAAAACTTATGGAAAATCCGCAGATTCGCCAATATCTCATAGGCATCATAGACCCGATAAATACGAGTTTCCCCATTCAGCGCTGAAGAATCGCATTCACAGGCTGAAACTTGATCTTCCGGTGTTTGATCTGTAAAACCAGTGACTAAACTCGGATCGAATGCGATCGCTTGGATGATTTTGGTTGGATTGGAATAAAGCATATGTTGAGCAAGACCTCCTCCGAGAGAATGCCCTGTCGTAAAAAACTGCACTGTTTTTTTCGATTCACCAAAATAATCGAAAACTTTCTGCATATTTTTCCGAGCAGAAGAATATTGATCTTCAATCGGTAAAAACCGCGTCAACCAGTGCATGTTGCCATAAAACCAATCTTTAAGCTCCCATGTGCCGCGAAAAGCCACGACGACTTGTATCGTGTCATCGAATTCTTTTTTCCAAACGCGGTAAAACAAACCAGCATCGTCCTCACAAGCTGGAACCCATTCGATCTCAGTTACTTCGATCCAGCGTTCAGCCTGTAGGATTTTTCAAGCGATTCTCTTTCTTGGTTCGTTATCTTTGCGGTTTCTTTACCACAATCACGATCTTCTGCATAAGCCAAAGTTGACATTACCGCGGTGGGAAGAAACCGATGCGCTGCAGCAGATGGATCTTCAAGCAGCATCCTGAAATGTGATGAGCGAATCCGCGCCTCATTGACGCCTAGCACCTGGTTTCCACAGTCTTCAATCGCAAGATGAGTACAGGATGCTGTAAGCAAAACAAAACCAATCAACCAAAAATAGCTCATTTACTACCAACCATTAATTGACGCGAGGCGCTTCACATATCCCAGGACAATCTGCTCCATTTTTTTCCGGATCACAACTATCCCTCGGATCATCGTTACAGACTTGACCTTGAGGGCATTGAAGTCCTGCGATTCCTCCACACGCCTGTGGCATTGTTTCGCACTCGTTCTCGTGATCAATGGATACACCTACTGCTGCAGCTTTACAGGTATTACCATAGGTTTTTCCATCACAACCACAGACTGGTTGATAAACTTCAGGACAGATGGTAGGTTTATCAGCACAGATTCCTTGCGCATCCGCTATACTGCAACTACCAACGCCTAAATTACAGTACTGATTTGTATTGGAACATTGTTTTCCCTGAATGCCACCACATACCAAAGGAAGCGGTGAGGGCTCAGGTGGTTCGTTGTCAGTACAAGCCTGCATTAGCATGAAAGCTCCCAAAATAGCTACACTCATGAGTTTCTGCATTTTTGATTTCCTCCAAGTTATCTTGCTGCGAATTAAATGTGATTTGCAGACCAGCCAGCAGAAGCAAGCTCGATCAAGCAAAAGATACCTTCCAATCCGCATCAATCACAGTGAGAAAACTCACATAACTTATTGAAAAAAGCAGGTTAAATAACCCTCAGTACTAACACCATACTGTATATCGATCTCATTCGTGATTATTTTTTTGGTATATAGAGATCAGTAATTGTGCCTTCAGCCATTTCTGCAGCAAAAAATAGCGTTTCCGAAAGCGTTGGATGGGGATGAATCGTTAAACTCAGGTCTTGCATATCGGCATGCATTTCCAAAGCCAAAACGGCTTCAGCAATCAAATCACCTGCGTGAGCACCAACCATTCCAGCACCCAAGATACGTCGCGACGTTTTATCGAACAATAGTTTCGTCAAACCATCTTCACTACCCATCGCAATCGCGCGCCCGCTCGCTGCCCAGGGAAATACAGCTTTCTCATAGTCTATGCCCTGCTTCTTGGCTTCCGTTTCGGTTAAACCCATCCAAGCCACTTCAGGGTCGGTATAAGCAACCGATGGAATGGTACTTGCATCGAAGGCAACCTTATGCCCAGCAATTACTTCAGCAGCCAGTTTACCTTCGTAAGTGCCTTTATGCGCTAACATTGGTTCACCGGCAATATCACCGATTGCATAAATATGCGGCACGTTGGTGCGCATTTGGGAATCAACCGGAATAAAGCCGCGTTCATTGACTTGAATGTTTGCTAGCTCGGCATTGATCATTTTTCCATTGGGACGGCGACCGACTGCGACTAGAACACCATCGTAATTTTGCTCCGCTGGTGCTTGAGCTCCTTCAAAGGTCACTTTCAGCGTTTTTTTCTCGGTAGTGATTTTACTGACCTTGGTTTGTAAATAAATTGCTTCGTAACGGCTTACCAATTGTTTATGTAGCGGTTTGATTAAATCGACATCAGTGCCCGGTATCAGTTGATCCATGAGCTCCACGATAGTGATTTGACTTCCTAGTGCATGATAGACACTGGCCATTTCAAGACCGATGATTCCCCCGCCAACAATCAGCATGCGCTTAGGAATCGCGGTTAATGCTAAGGCATCGGTCGAATCCATCAATCGCGGATCATCAGGAAACCCAGGAATACGAGTTGCTGTTGAGCCAGCGGCAATGATGCAATGATCAAAGGTAACGATTTTCTTCCCATCGGGCGTAGCAACTTCCAGCGCATGGGGATTGAGAAATCGACCTATGCCCTGGACCACCTGCACTTTGCGCTGTTTGGCCAAGACAGATAAGCCTTTGGTCAATTTATTGATGACCGATTCTTTCCAAGTGCGCAATTGGTCGAGATCAATATTCGGTTTACCGAAATCGATACCATGTTTCGAAGCTGCTTTCGCTTCTGCAATCACCTTAGCCACATGCAGCAAGGCTTTGGATGGAATGCAACCGACATTGAGACAAACACCCCCTAAGCTTGAATACCGTTCGATCAAGATTACTTTTTTACCAAGATCAGCAGAACGGAAAGCAGCGGTATATCCGCCCGGCCCTGCCCCGAGCACCACTACCTCAGCATGCATATCCCCTGATATTTTCGCGGTTGATTGCGTATCGGGCTGGATGGTCTGGGCTGATTGACTGGATGCAACCACAGATTCACTTGAGGACTCAGCGACAGCTGATAGCTCCAACGTTAAAATAGCACTCCCTTGCGATACTTTATCCCCACTTTGATATGCAAGGTTTTGACGATGCCTGCCTGGGGTGAAGGTACTTCCATCGCGGCTTTGTCGGTTTCCAAGGTGATCAGCGAAGTTTCTTTTTCTACCGTATCACCGGGTTTGACCAACACTTCGATCACTGGAACATCTTTAAAATCGCCGATGTCAGGAATGGTTATCGTGAGCGTATTTGCCATGCAGTTTTTTATATCAGTCTAAACAATCGAAAATATTGAACATATCGCAGCGCACTATTGACGAATGTGGCCATCGCCTAGCACGATAAATTTCTGGCAGGTCAAGCCTTCTAATCCAACCGGGCCGCGCGCATGAATTTTATCCGTTGAAATCCCGATTTCCGCGCCCAAACCATATTCGAATCCATCCGCAAAACGCGTGGATGCGTTAACCATCACGGAACTGGAATCCACTTCACGCAAAAAACGGTGAGCGTGAGTAAAGTTTTCTGTAATGATGGAATCAGTATGCTGAGAACCATACACCGTAATATGATCGATAGCCTGATCTAAGTTATCAACGACTCGCACATTAAGAATGGGGGCCAAATACTCAGTGCGCCAATCTTCTTCGGTAGCTAATTTCATCGGTGATACGATCGCGCATGCGGCCTGATTCCCACGGAGCTCCACACCTTTATCGAAATAAATTTTACAGAGCGTCGGCAAAACTTGCTGTGCAATACCTGCATGCACCAATAAGGTTTCCATGGTGTTACAGGTGCCATAACGTTGTGTCTTGGCATTATCAGCAACGCGAATGGCTTTATCGATATCGGCTTGCTCATCGATATACACATGGCAAATCCCGTCCAAGTGTTTGATTACTGGAATCTGCGCTTCATTCGCAATGCGTTCGATCAACCCTTTTCCACCTCGAGGCACGATCACGTCGACAAAAGCCTTCATCGTAATCAATTCACCCACCGCTTCGCGATCCCGGGTTTCGATGACTTGAATCGCAGTTTCGGGTAATCCTGCAACGACCAGTCCCTCTTTCACACAAGCGGCAATCGCTTGGTTACTATGAATAGCTTCCGAACCACCGCGCAAAATTGCAGCATTACCTGCTTTGAGACACAAGCCTGCAGCATCGGCAGTCACATTGGGACGCGCTTCGTAAATGATGCCAATGACCCCCAGCGGCACGCGCATTCTTCCCACTTGAATACCGGAGGGACGAAAATCTAAATTACTAATCCCGCCAATTGGGTCAGCAAGCGCTGCAATTTGCAACAATCCTTCCGCCATGCTTTGAATGCCCTTGGAAGAAAGGGTTAAACGATCAATCATTGCGCTACTCAACCCCTTGGATCGTGCCGTATCTAGATCCTGCTGATTGGCATCGAGCAATTTTTGTTCATCGCGTCGAATGGCTTCAGCCATCGCCTGTAATGCGCGATTTTTCGTTGAAGTATCTGCTTTGGCTACCGCACGTGAGGCATTGCGTGCATTTAACCCAACTGACTGCATATAGGCTTTAATATTGGTTACTTCCACTTCCCTCTCCACCCAGAAAAAGTTTGAATCATTCATGTCATTAATTGGTATTTTACATGGGAGAATACCGTCTCGCGTAATGTTCCCAAAAGAATTTTTTGGAAACTATGAATGCCTCATACATCCAAATATAATTTTAAGCAACTGATCCGTTGCAGGTTTATTCTTATAAAATAACTTTTGAGCTATTTTCCGCCCATTTAACAATCGTGCATCACGCTGAATGATGATTTCCAAATGAATCAACAACGCTACACTGCAGTAGTTCTGGCTGCTGACCGCACCAACAAGGATCCGATCACACAACATACAGGCGCTGCATGTAAAGCTTTTGCCCCTGTTGGCGGTATACCCATGGTAATTCGTGTTATTGACACACTCGCAAGCTGTGATCTGATCAACAAGATAATCCTTTGCGGCCCCCCGGAAAGCTTGCACGTGCATTGCCCGGAGCTAAGGCAACGTATTTCATCCGGTTTGGTCAATTGGATACCTAACCTGGATTCCCCGAGTCGCAGCGCTGAAAATGCGATCAACCAGATACCGCACGATATTCCAGTGCTTCTGACGACTGCTGATCATGCGTTATTATCGCCTGAAATCGTACAAAATTTCTTGCAAGCCTCTATGAGAGTGAATTGTGATGTCACCGTGGGTGCAATCACCGAAGAGGTTCTATTAGCTGCATTTCCTGGCAGCAGACGCACAATCATCCGCTTACGTGATGGTGGATTTCGTGGTTGTAATCTTTATACCTTTAATCCTAAGGGGCGTGCCTTGGTTGGATTCTGGCAGCAAGCGGAAAATTTGCGTAAAAAACCCTGGAAACTCGTTGCACGAGTTCTCGGATTCAAAACCGTATTGTTGTATCTGCTAGGAATGTTAACCAAGCGAAAAGCGTTGGCTGCAATATCAGAAAAATCCGGTGTCGATATTCAAGTCGTGATGCTTGATGATGGGCGCGCCGGTATTGATGTTGACAAAATTGACGATCTAACACTAGCTGAATCTATACTTAGCCAGAATCAACAGGGCTCTAGATTCCCTAACTAGATGTGCTGAATTTAATTTAATGATCTAAGAACGTTCAAAAGAGGCTAGTTGTTTCTAAAGCGATTATTTCTATGTATAATTCCTCTCTTATTCGCTTTCATCAAAGCTCATCCTGAGCAAAATAAAAGCAGCGACATTGATTTAAATACTGCCCGGGTGGTGAAATTGGTAGACACAAGGGACTTAAAATCCCTCGGACCTTATCCGTCCGTGCCGGTTCGATTCCGGCTCCGGGCACCAGTTTCGAACGATTTTTTGTAACAAATTTTTTTCCGCAAAAGCTGTGGATAACTCACAAAATTTAATTATTTTGTAGGAGTGACCTTATCTGTACTAGCTCAGATCAGATCGTACAGTTACCGAATTGATTGGATGTCTGTCAGATTAGATTTGGTTCAGATTTTTGCTGTTCCAAATCATTTTCCCACTGAGCAGAGTCTCCATAGGAGTTTTTCCATTGCAGACTTTTCCCTGATGAGTTCTTTCATTATTATAATAATCGATCCAGCTGTCTAGGTCCTTTTGCAGTGACTCCAAATCGTGATATAGCTTCTTGCGGAAAGTCACTTGATAGAATTCCTGTAAGATGGTTTTATGGAATCGCTCACAGATACCGTTGGTCTGGGGTGACATGGCTTTTGTTTTGGTATGGTCGATATCATTGATTGCCAGGTATAGCTGGTAATCATGCTGTTCAACCCGCCCGCAATACTCCGTACCTCTGTCCGTTAATATTCGCAACATGGGTAAACCCTGTGTCGCATAGAATGGCAGCACCTTGTCATTTAGGATATCGGCTGCAGTAATTGATGTTTTGGCCGTATAGAGCTTGCAATGCACTACCTTGGAGTAAGTATCAATAAAAGTTTGCTGATAAATACTGAATCGCCCCGGGTTTTCTGGAGACTTTTTAGTTTGAGTCAAGCCACATTAGCTGACTCCTCTAATTGGTAATAATATGCCTTTTCAAATTCAGCCGGTGGAATATTTCCGATCGGCTCCAGTAATCGGCGATTATTAAACCAATCTACCCATTCCAAGGTTGCAAACTCCACATCATCAATATTGCGCCATGGACCGCGATGCCGAATAACCTCGGTTTTGTATAATCCGTTAATTGTTTCAGCCAGCGCATTATCATAAGAATCTCCGACACTACCAACAGAAGCTTCAATATTGGCCTCAACCAGACGCTCCGTATAGCGAATCGACAAATATTGGCAACCGCGGATGCCCTTCTAAGTGTCAAGTGGTAATTTGAGTACTGTTGACAACATTATTTCGTTTTCTCAAAGTGTAATATACCTCTCTTGCAATATAGCGTTTAACACAGCGAAGCGCTTCAAGTTTCGTGTGACCCTGAGTTAATCGTTTTTCGACATACTCTTTAGTTCTGGCATCTGTTCTTAGTCTCCCTATAGCAATAATATGCAGCGCGCTGTTAGCTGCTCTATCACCACCACGATTTAACCTGTGTCTGTTGACCTTACCGGATGAGGCAGGAATTGATTGACACCGCACAACGCCGCAAAGCTAGCTTCAGATTTTAAGCGTTCCGGGTTGTCTCCAACGGTAATGAGTAGTTGTGCCGCAGATTCATATCCAATGGCTTTGCCTGCAATCAGTTCAGGAGCGAGTTCATCAACAATGACTGAAATCATTACATCCAAATCCGCAATTTCATCGTGTAATTCCAAATATCGCCGCGCAAGCGATTTGAATGCAATTTTGTATGCAGTCGAAATATCACGATACCCACCCAGATCTGGTCGCCAGGCGGCAAGGGTACGGATTAATTGCATTCGAGTCATTGTGCGTAGCGATTCACGAATCGCCTCTGGTGCAGAGATAATATTCATTTGGATCATTTGTAGTGCGATACGTCGAGCTGCAATGGCGGTCTTCCTGCATAACTTGAGAACTCGTAACGACTCCACCATGCCATCCCGCGTTTTAGGTGTGATGGTGCGTATACCAGCGAATGCTGCATGCGCCGCATTTTCCGCATCGATTGTGTCGTCTTTGCCGCGCTTGCGCCGGTCTGTTTTATCAGGTGCGGTGACCTCTAAAATTTCGATACCAAATTGTTGTAGATACCTTAGCAGACCAGCACCGTAAGTCCCTGTACACTCTACGCCAATACGTTTGACTTCACCAAATGACTGCATCCAATTCAACATTGATTTATAACCGTGGCGTGTTGTTGGAAAAGAATTGCTAGCAAGTACTCGGTCATATGCGTTGACTACGGCTGCGAAATGAAGATCTTTGTGCGTGTCGACTCCTCCGACGATGCCCTGATGATTGGATGATGATGGATTACTCATTTCAGCTCCCCATTTTCGAATAATGTTATTGAATAGGGATTCACCGGAAACCGATTGCCGGGACAAGACAGTAAAGAGATAAGCGATCAGGCCCTTCTTGGGTCACAGGCAAAGGTGAGGTGAAACCTCACCGTCAGATGTTGCCAAGTAACCGACAGATCCGGGGAATGACACAAATGTTGGTCGATCGCTGTGGGAGTCAGGAAACTTATAACCCTAACGGTACCAGAGCTCCAATAATTACTCAGTCAATGATTGAGTCAACTCATTATTGAAATCTGGTACACGTATTCTTACTGTCGCTATGATGAATTAGTCCCTTGATTTCCCTCCGTGCCCACAATGCTTGTTCCAGGGCATCGAGCACTAAGTCGGTTTGTAGTGATCGACCAACCCGCCAACCAACAATATACCGAGCATAAACATCAATGATAAAAGCAACATAAACAAACCCCGTCCACGTTGCAACAAAGGTAATATCAGCAACCCACAATTGATTTGGCCGGGCTGCGGTAAATTGCCGGTTGACCTTGTCGGCTGGCCGATAGAGCGAATCATCCGGAAATAGTTGTCCAACATCTCTTGCCGCGTTTGATGCCTTGTATTCCCAGCTTCTTCATCAGTCGCTCGACAGTGCAACGGGCAGCTCGCGTACCTTCACGTATCAACTGTCGCCATACTTTGCGGAAACCATAAACCCGGAAGTTGTTTTCCCAAACCCGTTGTATTTCAAGTTCCAGTTTCATGTCGCGCTTAATGCGATCGGGTAATCGATCCGAATCTCGTTCGCGCCTTTTGTGTTCATAATAACTCGACGGGGCAATCTGTATTTGTCTACAGACTGGCTCGACCCCATATTCCGCTTTGTTTCTATCAACAAATAACATCATCATTTCGACTGGCGGTCGAGCTCCGCCTGGGCAAAATAAGCCGATGCCTTACGCAATATCTCGTTGGCACGCTTTAATTCACGATTCTCCCGTTCCAATTCCTTGAGCTTTTCCCGGTCCGATGTCGATATACCACCTCGAATTCCTGATCCGTCTCCGCTCTTCTTACCCATGTACGTAACGTTTCTGCCGCACACCCAATCTTCGATGCGATCGATTTGATTGCTGACCATTGCGATTCATGCTCTCTTTGTTGCTCGAATACCAATCTTACTGCTCGTTCTCGTACTTCCGGTGAATAACTGATTTGATTCTTCATCTCTTCCTCCTCCTCTCAAATCATTTTATCTCCAGAAAACCCGGGGCGATTCAAAAGTGTTGACACATCAAATATCAGCGGCACTGATTCTTGATAGGTTTTGTTTGACATCAAAGACAACCGGTCGTATTATGCGATCATGTCTAAATCAATCAAGAAAGAATTCAATAGAGAGAATCTGTTAAACCAGGGTGTTAATCTATTTATGAATCAGGGCTATCATGGCACAGGGCTGCAGGAAATTCTGGATGCGGTAAATGTTCCCAAAGGTTCTTTTTACAATTACTTTGGCAGTAAAGAGGATTTTGGTGCTGATGTCATTCAGCACTACACTGAGCCGTTTATTACGCAGTTAACAGCCCACTTGAATAACTCTGGTGCTGATGCACTCGGTGCAATCAGATGCTATTTTGATGAACTCATTGTAGAACTTGAAAAGAATGAGTTTAAAGGTGGCTGTCTGCTGGGTAATTTCATGGGAGAAATAGGGGATACCAGTGAAGTTTGCCAGAAATCACTTCAATCCGCAGTCAAGCGTTATCGGGATTTATTACAGCTTGGATTGGCTCAAGCGCAGCAACAAGGCACGGTAAGACTGGATAAATCAGCGGAAGAAATGGCTGATTTGCTGGTGAATACGTGGCAAGGTGCTTTATTGCGAATGAAGATAGAAAAATCATCCGCTCCGATTAAGCAGTGTTGTCAGGATTTACTGGGAGATTATTTCAGGTCATAATTTTTTTTACTTAAATAAATACGACCGGTCATATTTTTTTAATTTTATTTAATAGGAGATAAAATGCCAAAATACATCATTGAACGGGAAATTCCCGGGGCAGGTTCACTGACACAACAAGACTTGCAAGCCATTTCGCAGAAATCATGCGGGGTACTGAGCAGCATGGGGCCGCGAATCCAGTGGCTGGAAAGCTATGTAACGGATGATAAAGTCTATTGCATCTATATTGCGCCCGACGAAGTGACCATCAGAGCGCACGCCGAGCAAGGTGAGTTTCCTGCTAATCGTGTTTTACGAATCAAGTCCGTGATTGATCCGGCTACCGCTGAATAGAGATGGAAAATTACAATCGCTCATGAAAATGAGCATTTTAAAAGGAGGTAATGTCCATGCAATCTTACGTTATTCGGTCCACGATATTTATTCTAATTTTGACTGTCGTTGGTATCTCTGAGTCTTTTGCTGAGAATACAGCGGCAAGCGTGACTAAAAAACATGAAGCTCCCGCAGAGTCGGGAGGTGGTCATCAGCATTATATGCAATCGGATGGGGGGCAGAAATCAAGTGCCGACGGTCAGTTTGCACCTAGGCTGCACAACTTAGGGGAACATACATTTCCCGTTAGCACGCACAACCCGTTAGCGCAACAATACATCAACCAGGGTCTCAATCTCGCCTATGCATTTAATCATGCCGAAGCACGCCGGGCATTCCGCGAAGCGGCGCGGTTAGATCCCGGGCTTGCAATGGCGTACTGGGGGCAGGCGCTCGTGCTTGGCCCCAACATCAACGCCTTGATGGAACCGAACGAAGAACCTCAGGCGCTGGAGATCGTGCAGCGGGCCAAGTCATTGATGACGAATGCGCCACCGAGAGAACAAGCACTGATCAATGCCCTCGAAAAACGTTACTCGGGGCAGGCTGAACAACGGGAGACGAATAATAAGGCTTACGCGGAAGCCATGCGGGAAGTGCATCAGCGTTTCCCGGATGATGCGGATATTGCTATGCTGTATGTGGAATCCATGATGGATCTGCGACCTTGGGGCTACTGGATGCTGGATGGTCAGCCCTATGAGGGGACAGCCGAAATCGTTGCACTGACCGAAGAAGTGCTGCGGCGCAATCCAAAACATCCGGGTGCGCTGCATATGTATATTCACCTGATAGAGCCAACCAGTACGCCCGAACGCGCAGAAAAAGCAGCGGATACACTCTTGACGCTGATGCCTGCAGCGGGGCACTTGATACACATGTCATCGCATATTTATCAGCGCGTAGGTAGGTATGCCGATTCAATGAAGAGTAATCAACTTGCAATCGCGGCGGATGAAGATTACATCACGCAGTGCTACGCGCAAGGTTTGTATCCGATGGTGTACTATCCGCACAACATCCATTTTCTTTGGTTTGCAGCTAGCGTGGATGGTCAGAGCAAGATTGCCATCCAATCTGCACGCGAAGTTGCCAGTAAAATTGATGATGAAGTGCTGAAGGCGATACCATTGACAGCAGTTTTCCGTGTTACTCCTTATTGGGCACTTGCGAGGTTTGGTCATTGGCAGGAAATTCTTGCCGAGCCTGCGCCGCCATCAACCAATCTGTTTTTGACGGGAAGCTGGCACTATGTGCGCGGCCTCGCATTGGTCGCGACAGAGCAATTGCAACAAGCCGAGCAGGAACTGGCGGCACTGCGCAAGATCATGAAAGACTCGCTGCTGGATGGTCCTCTGCTTTCAAAAAATACAACTAGAACTGTGTTGAGCGCAGCGCCTGAGGTACTCGCAGGCGAGATTGCTGCTGCGCGCGGACAGTTCGATCAAGCCATTGCACATCTTGAAAATGCAGTGCGTCTGGAAGATGCCCTGGTGTATACGGAGCCGTTGGAGTTTCACTTGCCACCACGGTTGGCGCTGGGTGCTATTCTGCTGAAATCAGGACGGACAGGCGAAGCAGAGACGGTGTATTGGGAAGATCTACGGCGTAATCGCAATAATGGATGGGCGCTTTACGGTTTGATACAGGCATTGCGCGCACAAAAGAAGGATGATCAGGCGGCAATCATCACAGCACGTTTTGAACAGGCTTGGGCACGTGCCGATGTGAAATTGAGCGCATCCCGTTTCGGACGCGAGTGACGGTGTACAGACACATCAGGATCTGATGTTTTCTGAATAAGGCGGCATCATGAAGTTCTCGGGAATTCTCCTCTATATTAAAGATGCAATACAGTAGAATTTTTATCATAAAACGAAGAGGAATTCTACTGATGAAGGGGCAGCCATTTACGGAAAGTCAGATGCAGAATGAATTGCTGAAGGAGATACTTGGAAAGAAGTAGTAGAACCCCGCGGCACAAGGTGATAGCGCAGTCGGCGGGAGCGTTTGATGCTGCTAGCGTAACCGCAAACACGCTCCCGATTTTTAGTCCGGTACAAATTTTAATACGTTACCATTGATGCAATAGCGTTTATAGCTGGGTGCAGGGCCATCGTTGAACACATGGCCGAGATGAATGCCGGAGCTTGCGCTGCGGACCTCAATCCGTTGCATACCGAGCGAATCATCGTTATGTAGCGTTACTGAGCCTTCGACGGGATCAAAGAAGCTTGGCCAACCGGTTTTACTGTCAAACTTTGTCTTACTCAGAAATAGAGTGACGCCCGTAATGGGATCGACAAAGCGGCCCGGTCGTTTTTCATCGAGATTGGGTGCGGTAAAGGGAGGCTCCGTGCCGTGCTGAAACGCGATTTTTTGTTGCTCGGGGGATAACAATTGAAATCCTAGCCATTTCCAGAAATTGGTTACTTCCCCGTTATAGCCGGTGTAGCGCGTGACTTCTTGGCCGTTGCGAAATAAAACGATGGTAGGCGCGGCGAACAGCGATTTTTCCAATGTCCAGCCTTCAGGAGGATTGGGGTTTAGGGTTGCAACCACGGGCACTTCCGCTTGCCAGTTGTTAAGGATATCTTGATCGAACAGTTTGCAATATTCACAATTTTCCGCTTCGAAAATGATCAGTTGTTGTGCGTGATTTAGCTCGCTGCTCTTGAGCGGTTTGAGCAGTGCAGCAATTTTGGTATCTGCTGCGCTATGATTTTGGCTAAGGTTTACACTTGCTTGCGGATACTTTACCCCGACACCACCCAACCCACAGTAGCCATTGGGATTCTTTTTCAAGTAATCCTGATGATATTCTTCTGCTGTCAGGTAATTTTTTAAAGGCAAGATTTCCGTGGTGATGGCGCCATATCCTGCGGTAGTGAGCGCTTGTTGATAGGTCTGCTGGGTAGTTCTTGAGAGGTCTTGTTGAGCAGCGCTGTGGTAATAAATGGCGCTGCGGTAGTTGCTGCCGATGTCATTACCTTGGCGATCGCCTTGGGTGGGGTTATGGTTTTCCCAAAATTTTGCCAGCACAGTCTCGAGCGATACTTTTCTGGATCGAAGGTCACTTTGATGACTTCCGGCGTGATTCCGAGCTCCAGATTTTCCAGCACGAAGCGCTTTTTCATGCGCGAGTATTTGCTGATAGTTTGCATTGGCGATATCGCCACCTGCATAGCCGCTTTCCACATCGATAACACCAGGAACTTCACTCATGCGCTTTTCAGCACCCCAGAAGCAACCCATACCTAGCACAATATAGTCCGTATTTGAATTCATGACTTGATTTGATTTTCCGAGGTTTTGTGTTACGGTTTTTCCAATTGCTAAAGTGGTGACTATCATAATGAATAATAGGATGACTGCAACGATTGTTTTCATTGTTTTGTCTTTCATACGGATGACCTAAATTTCGACATAGCGTGCTGTTTTTAGTTCTGTGAGTAAACTATCGTTTCTCAGGTTTTAAATTTAAATTAAGTGCTTGATAGAACTGGACACTGCTAGCAAGTTCAAAGAAAGCAATGAAGCTACTCTGTTAAGATGGCGGTTTCTAATGTTATCTGGGTAGATTGCTTTTTATCAGTATATTTATTAAAGAGGATGTTATGCGAAAGATTATGTTATTGATTGGGTGTTCAGTTGCTACGTTACCCTCAGTTTTTGCTGACAGCGTGATTCGGCCCGGGTTGTGGGAGGTTACAACGAAATCTGATTTGCTGCAGTTGATACCACATGTTCCTGCAGAGCAAATGCAGCAAATTACCCGCTTGGCCAAGCAGTATGGCTTAGAAATGCCTCAGATCAGTAATGGTGCCGCAAACTCGACAATGTGTATTACGCCGGAAATGGCGAAGCAAGAAGTGCCTTCTTATCTTTTTGAAAATCAGACAGGTTGCACGGTTAAGAATGCTTCCCGAACAGGGAATCGCTATCAGATGGAGCTTACTTGCAGTAACGCTCAGTTTAAAGGCGATGGTTATGCAGAGGGTGTTTTCATGACACCAGAAAGCTTTTCTGGGCAAGCTGAATTTGATAGTGTGGTTCAGGGTTCCCCGATTGTCGCCCATGCTGAGACAACCGGGCGCTGGGTCAGCGAATACTGTGATGTTGTCAAACCATTGCGCTAATGGATCACATTCCATGGTTGGTTAAGGTTCGCCTTCAGCCATCTTTACGACTTCTGCAATCGTAAGCTGCTGGCTTAAGTCGCCGGCCCAAGTTGCGTAGCGCGGTAACGTGTTTTGAACTTTGAGCGCGTGTTGATCGAGTGACGAGCGCAACGTGGTTGATGTCTGCGTAATTGGCAAAGAAACGGTGCGCGTACTCTGGATGATTTCTTTCAGGAGTGCTGGATTGATCTTATTCTGTGGACGTACACCTAGCTTAGCTTTTGCGGTTGAGCGTACATTCGCTAATGCTTGACGAAGCCGTTGCTTATGATTGCGTTTGTCGTCTTCCAGGATTGGGTAGGTTTGCAAATATAAATGATTACCCCCGCCATCCCAGTAAGTAGGGTTGATTGATGACGCGTACTGAGGTCCCAATCGGAACGGCATCATAGATCCCGGTTATATCTTCTGGATACATCCGAAGGCAGCCATGACTCCCCCGTAAACCGATACTGGGTGGTTTGTCTGTACCATGAATCGCGTAATTGAGCCAACCTAACTTTAGCACATGGGTTCCCATTGGATTTTCTGGCCCAGGAGGAACGATGGCTGGTAGCGGATTGCCATTGGCAGCGTGTTCTCTCCGAATAGACGCGGTCGGTATCCAAGCCGGGTTTTCTTTTTTAGAAATGATCGAAGTCATACCTTCCGGTGTTTTCCATTCAACTCTCCCAATTCCTAAGGGATGTGTGACTTTTTGCAGCTTGCTATGTTTGGCTTTAGGAGGAAAATAAAATAACCGCATGGCAGCGAGATTGATGACAATACCGCGGCGCGGACCTTCAGGGAGTATGAATTGAGTGGGAAGCACAATAGGAGTTCCGACTTTTGGTATCCAAGGATCGACCCCGGGGTTTGCACTCATGATTTCTTCATAGCCCAGATTAAAGCGACGAGCAATATCAGAAAGCGTATCTCCTTCATTGACAGTTGTTAGTTGCATGGTTCCTACGATGTCTTCTTGAGCGGGGTCGAAGCTAAATTCATGACTGGCAATGGGAACAGGTAGAGGCTTAGCAACAGGCGTCGGAAGAGGCGCGCTGCTCATGAACAGTGATTGGCAGCCACTTAATAGCAAGATAGTGATTAAGCCCGTGGTAGCTGATAAGCGTAATGATAAGGAAAACATCGAATCACCTTACGAATTTATTGTTATGGATTAGTTTTTCTTTTATTTTTTTCTTTCGTAATTGGGTTTTGCAAGGCATAGTCTTTTTCTTTCATTTTGTAGCCACCATAAGCACCTACACTGGCTGCGACCAACGTTCAGCAGTCTGATAAAAAGGTATCAAGGCTAGTTAGTAACAATAGGCTCGCTACGCGTTTATTTTTACTCATATGATTCTGAGTAAGGATTACAGTTCACGCTGCGCTTCTGATTCGATTTATAGCATTTTTAAGCAATGAACAAACCGAGTTAGCTCAAAACCGCTGTAAGTGTTGGGTTTTTGCCACGCTATCTGCGGTGCTGTTTTTATAGTTTAGTCATCGATCAGAAGGTGTCCAAAAAATGCAAAAATACCGATGGCGATTCCAGTTACAAATTGGGCGTGAACTAAATATGAAAATTGCTTTAATTCTGCAGAACTATAACGCCACGTAAGAAATAGTCCAAATAGCGCTTGCCATATGATTAAAGCGAGTAAAATTGGAAAAAAGAGAATATGTAACTGTTGAGTCAACCCCATCATGGCACCATGTAACAAAATAATGGCTACTGCTGCAATTCCTACATAAATATGCGTGCGATTGAGAAAACCAAGCAGTTGATCAAATAAACTTGCATCGAATGGCGGTTGATATTCAGGGAGCAGACGCTGGGCTAATTTTCCTTTTCCCAGCAGGAGCTTTAAGAAAGTACGAAAATAGACTAAACCGAGTAACGCTAACCCTGTTTTTCCGAGCACTTCACCGATCTCATGCAGATAAGTTTCTTGCTCTTCGCGACTCGGATAAACCGAAAAAGCATAGATGAAGTATATTAGCGAAAGGATGAATAAAACAAAGGTGTAAATCAAAATACCTTTAATGGGTTTTAGCGATATTCTCATTAGAAATGAATGAGGGCAAAGAGTGAATTAATAATTTGTGTTAGTGCCAAAGTATATCGCTAAAAATGAGGTGAATTGCTGTGCTTTATTATTTCAAGATTGATTTACTCGATGTGATGCATTATCGCGGATGAAAGGTTTGACATCCCCTAAAATCCTCAGTACATTTGCGCAGCCGAGCAAGAATCGCAGTGGTAGGCAGTCCGTTAACATTATACCTTGGCCGATTAATTACAAAACGTTTTTATGGAGTTGCACTCGCTTATGTTAATTAGCAACCTCGATTCATTATCGATTCGTCTAAGTCTGCTTCTGAAAGATTGTTTGCGCTTATGCACTAGCGTCCTTAGTGGTGGGTTGTTACTACTTCCATTTCTGGCTATGGAGGTGCTTGCGCAACAAAGTGCACGTAATATTGAAGGGTGTAGTATTCGGCGTGGTACGTTTTGTGTTGATATGAGTCTAAATGGGGCAGATCTTCAGAATGCGAACCTGGCGAACTCACAATTCACCCGTTCCATATTATCTGGAGCCAATCTAACTAAAGCGGTACTCGATGAAGCAAACTTATCTGATGCGCAATTACGCGGAACAATTCTAAATCAGGCTTCGCTAATCAAAACGAATGCAAGAAGAGCACGATTTAATGATGCGCAACTGGTGGGAGCAAATCTAAGAAGTGCGATTCTACAAAATGCTGATTTTAGCGGTGCGAATTTAACCGATACCATTCTAACGAGTGCAGATTTGACCAATGCTAAGTTTATTGGAGCGACCTTGAATAATGCCAACATTCAACGTGCAAATCTACGTTCTGCTCATTTACAAAATGCATCTTTGGTGAATGCTAATCTGCAAGGCGTTGATTTTACTGGCGCTGATTTGAGTAATACTGATCTTAGCGGCGCTAATCTCGATCAAGCCATCTTTACTATGACGCGTACTAAGGGATGTAAAGGCTGTCCATGAGGTGTTGTGTTAAGGGGTTAGGTGACTATTGCTGACTTGGTTGTTTTTTATTCACACTGATCCATAAAGAGCTTTGCTAATCTTTATAAATTCATTTACTGTGTAGTCTACTTTCAACGCATAGTATGGATATGATGCTACTCCCTGGGAAAAGAATGAAAGAAGAAGTCAAGCAACGATTGCAACGAACAGAAACTTGGGTGCAGGGGTTTGTTTTTGTTTCCGGTGTCGTTGAATCTTTAATTATCATGATTATGTTTTTTCAGTATGTTTCTATTTTGGTAACAGGCAAAACGAACACGCATTTACTCAGATTAGGAAAGTATCTTGCGGCTTACGTGTATCAGATCGTTTTATATTTGACGTTTAACACCGTGCAGCGTCCTTTTCCATTTACTATTTGGCCGAGTGAAAACAATGAAAAGGAAGGTAGTAAAACCTAATCATTCTAAGTTGCTGTGATTTTTCACAGCGACAGTTACGATCAATCTGTCGTTTAATGAGCGATGCTGTGTAAATTGGTTTAACATAAAGCAAGTGTCGGAAAATTTGTCATTTTTCTCCAATTGATTTGCTGTGGTGCGGTTATCTATCTGATTTAGAATGATTTATTATCGCTGGCATAGTAGCTGCTTAATTAATTACCAAAAGATTATTAGTTACCAGATCAAATAGCTCAGGTTTTGCTGTTTAGTAGCCGACGCAGTAAAATAGCATTCATTCGCACTGAATTTCTGGTATGTATCATTTCTAGTATTAGAAAGGCGGCTGAATTCTTTCGATTAATTTCAACTGTGTAGCGTTTACTCGGAATTTGCCAGAAAGACCATTTTTTATGCGAAAACTAATATTACTCACTATTCTGTCATTAGTTATTACCGCAGCTTCTGCAAATCAAAGTTCATCAGAACTGTTTTTAGAGGATTTGCCGGTTATTGATAAGGATCCTAATGAATTATTTGCGTTAGCGGTCAAGTATGAACATGCTGAAGGTTTTCCTGAAGATAAAACCAAGGCGGCAGAGTTGTATTGCGAGGCAGCACGGTTAGGATTGGCAGATGCGCAATTTGCACTCGGCTGGATGTACGCAAATGGGCGTGGTGTAGAACGTGATGATAGTATTGCAGCACAGTTATTTGAGATGGCTGCAGAGCAGGGGCATCATTATGCACAGAAAATGATTCAGTATACGCCGGCCATATTACCAGTCCCGCTTCCTGCTTGTTTGATTCCGAGCATTGAAATATTTGATGACGAAGACAGTGACTATATCTATCCAGAGGGCCCTGTGCTTCATTTGGTTCATAAATTAGCACCGCACTATCAATTAGATCCTAAACTCGTTTTGGCACTTATCTCGATTGAGTCAGCATTCAATACTAAGGCGATTTCTCCAAAGAATGCGCAAGGATTGATGCAATTGATACCAGAAACAGCACAACGCTTTCAGGTAAAGAATTCATTTGATCCAGAAGAGAATATCAAGGGCGGGATGGCTTACTTACGCTGGTTGTTAGCTTTTTCAAAGGCGATGTGACGCTTGCAGTCGCAGCCTATAACGCTGGAGAAGGTGCCGTTGAGAAGTATCGAGGTGTTCCACCTTATCGGGAAACACTAAATTATGTGGAAAAAATTAGAGGGCGCTATAAAAAAGCAACGCATCCTTATCAGGCCGAAGTTGTTAGCCGAGCCTCGATTCTGGTCTCAACACGATAATCCTGATTTCTTGAGGATGATTTGTTGTTAATCAGTTTGATTTAATCATCCCTCACGTTAGCAAGTGTTTAAGCCTGTTCTAGGGTTAGCATTGATTATTCTGCTACTTACGCACTATTTTACTGAGCACGTTAATGCAAACTGGCGTACAGCAAGTCGTGAGCCCGTTGGATTGGTCAGATCCACAAACCCTAGCATTAATTCCAGATTTTGAGCCTGCCCGTGCTATGGTTGGCGTGGGTATTTCGGGGTTCATACCTGGATTGCAGTTAAACCATCAAATGCTAACGCCTATACCGTTTATGAAGTAATCGGCTGGTATTTAAGACGAGGTGGGTCAGTCATTGCAATTCATGAGCAAATACCAGATCGCCGTTGGTTTGGAAATATACCACAGTTGCTCATTGAAAAACGTGGAGAGGGTGTCGATGCGTTGATTGAGCGGATTGAACAAGCAGCGCACCAATATCCCTATCATCGCGAGTATTGGATATGGCCTGGGCCTAATTCGAACACCTTTACAGCTTGGATTTCACGCGCAGTACCTGAACTAGATTTGGATTTACCACCAACAGCCATCGGTAAAGATTTTCTAGGAAAAGAATGGGTAGCGACAGCGCCTAGCGGCCACGGATGGCAGTGGTCAATGTTTGGACTGCTTGGTGTGACTGTGAGTCAAGTTGAAGGATTTGAACTCAATATCTTGGGGTTAACGTTTGGTATTGATCCAGATCCTTTTGCGATTAAGCTACCGCTCATCGGTCGTATCAATATACCGATTCTAGGTGCTTTAATGGATTTATCAACAATTCAGGAAAAATAATTTTCCGCGACTAAATGCGGGTGCTCTTTTGCCCATACCCGAGCGTTCCTTGCAAAAATCTTAGCATGTAATAGCTTATCCAGTTTAGCAATCGGTCTGACCAAGTGCGTTTTTTCCAATATCGTGCTGAAACGGGATTAGACTCTTGCAGTGCTTGCTGTAAGTTGGCACGTAGCTCTAAAGAGAATGCGTGGTCCGTAACGATAATATTGGCTTCCCGTGCTAACAGCAAACTAAAGGGATCAATATTGGACGAACCGACAGTTGACCAGTATTTGTCAACGACAGCTACTTTGGTGTGTAAATAGCTTTTATGATATTCGTAGATTTTGATATCAGCCGCAAGTAAGTTTCCGTATAGCGCATGTGAGGCGTAATGTTGAATACGGTAGTCAATTTTGCCTTGGAGCAATAATATAACTCTGACTCCGCGCTGGGCTGCCTTGATCAGCGCTTTTCTAAAATTTCTTCCTGGTAAGAGATAGGCGTTAGCGATAATGATTTCTTCTTCTGCGGTGGCAATTGCTTTTAAGTATGCTTGCTCGATATCACGTCGATGACGAATATTATCGCGAATAACCAGTGCAGCACGCTGAGTGCCTCTTGATTTGAGCTGAGGTTTTAATTCGAGCTGCTTAATCCATCGCTTTTTGAAGTGCGCCCACGTAACGATCATCCATAACCGTTTTACAACAGGATAAATGTTTGCTAACAGTGGACCTTCAATTTTGACTGCGTGATCGAAACGGGGTAATGATTTACTCATTCCAGGGTCATGATCATCAATGATATTGATGCCTCCAATGAAGGCAATCTGAGCATCGACTACTACGAGTTTACGATGCATACGCCGTAAGCGATGCGTAAAGAATTTAAAGGTAAACGGCTCTTTACGGTAGATTAGTACTTGAACACCTTCCGTTATTAGTTTTGTAGAATTTTATTAGGAAAATCAAGTGACCCAAACCCGTCTATGAGTAGATAGACAGCTACGCCGCGTTTGGCAGCCCGGATTAGCGCTTCCGATATGATGATTCCGGTGGCATCGTACTTAAAAATATAAGTTTGTAGATGGATTTCGTATTTGGCTTGCTCAATAGCCGATTCTAAAGCGGGGAAATACTGGGAGCCATTGTTCAGTAATATGATTTTATTGTGTTCAATAAAATCAGGATTGTTCATCGACGCACAATATTTGCAGAGAGCGCCGCATGATCTGATATTCTCGCCCAAGTTGGGCTCTGGTGAATGACGGCATTTTTTACTTGAAAACCCCTGACATAGATACGGTCTAAGCGCAATAATGGAAATAGAGAAGGGAAGCTCCGTGCCGTTCGGCCATGGGCTTGCTCAAACACTTCCGTTAGTTTCATCGATTCGGTCAGGGTACGTTTTGCGGATCCGTGCCAATCATTAAAATCACCTGCAATGACTAGCGGGGCTGCTGGCGGTACGATTTCAGTCAACCGTTTTTCAATGGCACGAAGCTGTATCGCTTGACCATGTTTAAATAAGCCTAGATGCACACAAATACAGTGAAGCGGTTCTTGCCATCCTGGAATATCGATCTCACAGTGTAGTAGGCCACGTTGTTCAAAGCGATGTGCAGAAATATCAATATTTTCCCAGCGGATGATGGGAAATCGACTGAGAATGGCATTACCATGGTGGCCTTCATCATAAACAGCGTTCTTACCGTAGGCAAAATCATGCCAGACGGAGTCTGCTAGAAATTCATACTGAGAATTTGGAGGCCAATTGCTATAGCGCATCGCATGTTTGCGATGCGCGCCTACCACTTCTTGAAGGAAAATGATATCGGTACCTAGTGCTCTCAGCTTATCTCGCATTTCATGTAAAACAATGCGTTGATTAAAAAAGGAAAACCCCTTGTGAATATTATACGTTGCGATGTGTAAGGCATTAGTCATAAATTGGTTTAATAAATGAATTTCCCTGAGCACAAAGCGCAGTATTCAAAGGGTTATTTACACCTTTACTATTTTGAGATCAGTAACATTCTTTCAAGTGCAAGTCTAGCTAATTGTGCTTCCTGATCGGGTACTTTGATTTGGTTTACGATTTTTCCAGCCACCAGGTTTTCTAGCGACCAGGCCAGGTGTTGTGGATCAATTCGAGCCATGGTTGAACACATACAAACCATCGGAGACATAAACTGCACAATTTTTCCTTGAGCCTTGAATTCTTCGGCAATCCGCCCTACCAAATTTAATTCTGTGCCCACTAGCCATCGTGTTCCAGGAGCCGCTTCACGGATGGTATTGATGATGTATTCTGTAGAGCCGACATAATCTGATGCTTTACATACTTCAAAGCTACATTCTGGATGTGAGATTACGATACCATCTGGATATTGGTTGCGGAAACGGATAATGTGCTGAGGTTGAAACATTTGATGAACGGAGCAATGGCCTTTCCATAACAAAATTTTTGCTTTGCTAATTTGTGCTTTAGTTAAGCCACCCATCGGTTCATCAAAATCCCATACCAGCATCTCGTCCAAAGGTATGTTCATTTTATAGCCACTCCAACGCCCCAAATGTTGGTCAGGGAAGAATAGAACTTTTTCACGTTGCTCGAATGACCATTGTAGGACCTTAGTCGCATTGCTTGAAGTACAAACAATACCCTCATGCTCAGCACAGAAGGCTTTTAAATCAGCGCTGGAATTAATATAAGTGACTGGGGTAATTTTTTCATCCGGATTAAGTATTTCCGAAAGTTCGCGCCAGGCACGTTCTACTTTAGTAAGATTCGCCATGTCTGCCATCGAGCATCCTGCTGAAAGATCGGGCAAGATCGCAATTTGTTGTGGACTTGAGAGGATATCTGCTACTTCTGCCATGAAGTGTACACCGCAAAAAACTAAGTAATCTGCATCAGTTTGGGCTGCTAGATAGGAAAGTTTGAGTGAGTCACCGGTTAAGTCTGCATGACGGTAGACATCCGCCCGTTGATAATGATGCGCCAGAATAACGGTTTTTTTCCCAAGTTTTTCTTTGGCAGCAACGATTCTTTGTGCACAAGTTTCATCTTGTAGCAATTCGTAGCTTTCAAAATCAATTGCATTTGCTTGCGTAGTCATGTCAATGGTCAGTCCTAAATATTGAGTATGAGTTACTTTTATTATATGGTGGTCTGAGATCCAGTTTAAAGAGGAGTTCTTTAAAAATTTGTCAATTATCAAGCAGGAGTAAGGGTTAAAATAATTCCAGCTAAAGGAGGTAATGTGATAATCAAGGAATCTTGATAATCTAACCAGGGTTCCCCAACAGAAATGATTTGCTTGGGGTTACCGATATTGCTTCCGCCGTAGTAGATTGAATCACTATTGAAAACTTCCTGATAAATACCACGAGCTGGTACGCCGATACGGTAATTTTCCCGGGGTATAGGTGTAAAATTTAGCGCGATAAGTCTAAATGATCCATCTTGTGCATAACGTAAATAACTGATGATTGAATGATCAGCGTCATTACAGTCTACCCAGTAAAAACCTGATTGTTCAAAATCAAGTTCGTGTAGTGCCGATGTTTTAAGGTATAGATGATTTAAGTCATGCAGAGCCAATTGTACGCCGCGATGCAGTTTATAGTCGAGTAGATTCCAGTCGAGTTGCTGGCTGACTTGCCATTCGCGCGCTTGTGCGAACTCATTGCCCATGAAGTTTAGTTTTTTTCCTGGGCAAGTCATTTGGTAAGTTAATAATAGCCTTAAATTTGCAAACTTCTGCCAAGCATCTCCCGGCATCTTACCTAATAATGACCCTTTTCCATGAACGACTTCGTCATGAGAGAGGGGAAGTACAAAGTTTTCAGAATAGGCATAGAGCTGATTAAAGGTAAGCTGATTATGATGATATCGCCGGTAAATCGGATCGTGGCGAATGTAACTCAACGTATCATTCATCCAACCCATATTCCACTTCATCGAAAAGCCGAGTCCTCCCACATAAGTTGGGCGTGAAACCGCGGGCCATGCAGTTGATTCTTCTGCAAATGTGAGTGCGCCCGGAAATGCATCATGAACCATGATGTTGAGTTCGCGCAGAAAATCGATGGCTTCGAGATTTTCGCGGCCACCGAATTTATTCGGTAGCCATTCACCGTGTTGACGGGAGTAGTCGAGATAAAGCATTGATGCCACGGCATCTACCCGTAATCCATCGAGATGAAAATTATTCAACCAGTAATGTGCACTGGATAGCAAGAACGATTTAACTTCATTTCGACCATAATTGAAGATAAAAGTACCCCAGTCGTGATGAAATCCAAGCCGTGGATCTTCATGCTCGTAAAGTGCAGTTCCATCAAATCGTGCTAATGAAAAATTATCTTGAGGAAAATGCGCAGGAACCCAATCTAGAATAACGCCTATATTTGCCTGATGGCAGGCGTCGACAAAAAATTTGAAGTCCTCTGGTGAACCATAGCGGCTCGTTACTGCAAAATAACCTGTTGTTTGATAACCCCAGGACTCATCAAGTGGATGTTCGGAAATGGGCAGTAACTCAACATGGGTATAACCCATTTCAAGTAAATAAGGAATTAAATGATGCGCTAACTCACGATAGTTAAAGAACGTACCATCGGGGTGTCGTTTCCATGAACCAACATGAATTTCATATAGATTAAGTGGCGCATGAAGCCAATCCCAATTTTTCCTTTGATTCATCCATACATCGTCACTCCATGTAAAACTGGGGTTAGTGGGTGTATACCCGGCATTGTTTGGTCTAATTTCATGGAAATTTGCATAAGGATCAGTTTTTAACAGTATCTTACCTGTATGGCGATTACGGATTTCATATTTGTAAATTGCATGGTCTGGAAATCCTGGTATAAATAATTCCCAAACACCACTTTGATGGTGAACGGCCATGGGATGTACGCGCCCATCCCAGTCATTATGATCTCCTACGACGCTGACTCGCTCGGCATTGGGAGCCCAAACTGAAAAGCGAATTCCCGCAATGTCATTGATCGTCAAATGATGCGCCCCTAGCATTCGGTAGGTTTGGTGCAATTTACCTTCATTAAATAAATACAAATCCAAATCAGAAATTTGGAGTGGAAACGAGTAAGGGTCATAAAATTCATGTAAGTTTTCCACTACCGTATCGTTTTTTTTAAGCATTCTTATGCGATAAAATCTTGGGATTGGATCTTCACCATGCCATTCAAAGAGTCCATCAGCGTGAGTGCAAGTCATTTCAGTAAAGCCTGTTTTAGTTTGCAGCCAAGCCTTTTCTGCATGAGGTAAGAATGTTCTTACGATGGTTTCATTGGAAACTTGGTGCGCGCCTAAATAAGCAAATGGGTCATGAAGCCTGGCTGTAAGCAGCTCATGCTGTAAGGGAAAAGAAATGGTTGATGACTGCTTTGATTTCATGGCTAGTAATGCTATTAGGGATCAAGTAAGATGAAACAATAGAAGAATAAACAATTCGATGAACAGCCACAGTTTAAATCAGCCTGTGGAGATGGGAAAGCGATACCTGATCTTATATTCTAAAGATACGTTTTTTGGTCTATAAATCAAGTGGTTAATTATTCAGAGGTGGAAAGTAAACTTTTTTATCCAGGGGGGATGTTGTATGGTGACACGAAATACCCTTGCATTAATTTTAGCCGGCGGCCGCGGCAGTCGCTTGCATAACATGACTGACTGGCGCGCAAAACCTGCTGTACCCTTTGGCGGTAAGTTTCGTATTATTGACTTTCCGCTTTCTAATTGCGTGAATTCCGGTGTTCGCCGAATTGGGGTGGTGACTCAATATAAAGCTCAAAGCTTAATTCGCCATATCCAAAGAGGGTGGAGTTTTCTTGATGGTCGCTTTAAAGAATTTGTTGAATTATTGCCTGCTCAGCAACGAACAGAAGAAACCTGGTATCAAGGGACTGCCGATGCCGTGTTTCAGAATTTAGATATATTGCGCAATCATGATCCTGGCTATGTGTTGATTTTAGGGGGGGATCATATTTATAAAATGGATTACAGCAAATTATTGGAAGAACATATTCGAAAGGGTGCGGATATGTCTGTTGCGTGCCTGGAGGTTTCGCCTGAAGAAGCGCGAGCGTTTGGTGTCATGGCCGTTGATGAGCAATGGCACATAACGAGCTTTGCTGAAAAACCGGAAAACCCCATTGCGATTCCAGGGCAGCCGGGACGCGTACTCGCTAGCATGGGGATTTATGTTTTTAACTCACAGTTTTTATTTGAGCAATTGATACGAGATCATGATGATAATGCTTCAGCACATGATTTCGGAAAAGATATTATTCCTTATTTAGTTAACAGCCAATATCGAGTGTATGCGCATCGCTTTACCAATAGCTGTGTCAACATGGCTTCAGGAGCGCCCTATTGGAGAGATGTTGGAACGATTGATGCTTATTGGGAGGCTAATATCGATCTGACAACCGTGACGCCCGATCTTAATCTTTACGATGAAGACTGGCCTATTTGGACATACCAAGAGCAACTTCCTCCCGCTAAGTTTGTTTTTGATGATGATAATCGGCGCGGACAAGCGCTTGATTCCATGGTATCGGGTGGCTGTATTATCAGTGGGGCGACGATTCGGCGCTCTTTGTTATTTTCCAACGTCCAAGTTCGAAGTTTTGGGGTAGTCGAAGATTCGGTGATACTTCCTAACGTTGATATTGGGCGACATGCACGACTAAGAAATGTTGTTGTTGAGAAAAACTGTGTCATTCCAGAAGGACTTAGGGTAGGTTTTGATGCTGAAGAAGATGGCAAGCGATTTCATGTGACAAAAAAAGGAATTACGTTAATCACCCCTGAAATGCTTGGGCAAGGTATTCGTGGTATTGTTCATGAATTGCGTTAAGTGAGAAATTTTTAAATTTATTGTTGGATCGATTGGAATGAACTCACTTAATTTAATTTTAATGTGGCATATGCATCAACCTGACTACCGCGATCATGAAACTGGAGAGTTTTTACTTCCATGGGTTTACTTGCATGCCATTAAAGATTACACCGATATGGCTTATCACTTAGAAAAGCATCCAAGGGTAAAGGCAGTGATCAATTTTGTGCCTATACTGCTTGAGCAACTTGAAGACTACTCCGATCAGTTTTTACAAGGAACATTGCGAGATCCGTTACTCCGATTATTGATTGCCCCTGATTTAGACTTGATTTCAATAGAAGATCGAATGCTTATTTTGAATCAGTGTTTTCAAAGTAATCATGATACGATGCTTAAGCCATACGCAGCCTACCGGCATTTACGGGATCTTTATGAAACGCATATGGAGCATGGTAATACGGAGATGAGTTACGTTTCAGGTCAGTATCTTGCAGATTTGCTAACCTGGTACCACTTGGCTTGGACGGGTGAGAGTATTCGGAAGAATTGTGAATTAGTCGGCAAGCTGATGCAGCAAGGTAAGGGTTTTACTGTTAATGATCGTAAGCAGCTATTTGAATTGATCGGAACGTTAATTCAGGATTTGATACCACGCTATCGTAAACTCGCCTTTTCAGGGCAGATCGAGTTATCAACTACCCCACATTATCATCCACTTTCACCGTTATTGATCGACTTTAAATCAACCTATGATAGCCTTCCTGATGCTGTTCTACCGTCAAGCCCTAATTATCCAGGTGGACGGGAGCGAGTGGCTTATCATCTAGAATCGGCCAAAGAAATCCATAAACGACGCTTTCATTCTTACCCTACGGGTATATGGCCTGCGGAAGGTGGAATTTCGAAGGATTTTCTAGAAATTGTTGCTGCGTCAGGGTTTAAATGGATTGCAAGCGGAGAAGGAGTGTTAGCTGAGAGCTTACGTAAATCTTACCCCGATAAACAGCTGCCGGAGAGGAGTCAGTATTTATATCGAGCTTATGAGGTGTTGACGAAAAAAGAAGATGTGATTTGCTTTTTTCGTGATGATAAGTTATCGGATATGATCGGATTTGAGTATGCTAAATGGTATGGTCGAGATGCTGCTGAAAATTTTGTGCATTCATTGGAAGGAATTCATCATGAGGTGCAGCATGTTGAGAATTCAGTGGTGACAATTATATTGGATGGAGAAAACGCATGGGAATCTTATCCTTATAATGGATACTATTTTCTAAACGATCTTTATGAAATGATAGGGAATCACTTAGCAGTTAAAGCGACCACGTTTCGAGATTATTTGGTGCTTGTAAAAGAATCGGGTGCTGAAATTGATTTTCTGCCTAATTTGGCTGCTGGGAGCTGGGTTTATGGAAACTTTTCGACATGGATCGGTAGTCATGACAAAAATTTGGCTTGGGATATCCTGTGCAAGGCTAAGCAGCGTTATGACGAAGTATTGAAAGCGGGTGATTTAACAAATGAAGAACAAGAGTCGGCCAAACGGCAGCTTGCTTCGTGCGAAAGTTCGGATTGGTTTTGGTGGTTTGGTGATTACAATTCTTCACAGGCTGTCGCAAGTTTCGATCGCTTATTTCGCAAGAATCTTGCTAATCTCTATAGCCAGCTTAAGCAACCGATACCGAGTGTATTATCAGAGCCTATTAGCTATGGAAACAGCAATGCTCGCATGATAGAAACAATGAGGCGTTCGAATTAAATCATTTTTTTGTTGAGTAATTACCCAGAATCCAGTCATGTTATATCGAGCATGAGTCTATTCAGATTCAAGTAATTATTCTACCCTTCGAGAGGGAAATTGAGTCATGTCACAATCTGTATCATTGCTTTTTGGTGTGCATGCCCACCAGCCCGTTGGAAATTTTCCAGAGGTGTTGGAGGACGCACATATTCGCTGTTACAAACCTTTTCTGCATGTAGTACATCGCTATCCTGATTTTAAATTTGCAGTGCATTTTTCCGGATGGTTACTCGACTATTTATTCGAGCATCATCCAGAAGATATGAAGTTACTTAGAGCAATGGTGAAGCGAGGTCAGGTGGAATTATTTAGTGCCGGTGATACGGAGCCTGTTCTAGCAACAATACCAAACCGTGATCGAATCGGACAGCTGGAAACTTTTTCAAAAAAGTTAAGTAGAAAATTAGGGCAGCGGCCTCAGGGAGCTTGGTTAACAGAGAGAGTTTGGGAATCTACTGTTATTCCAGCATTAGCCGATTGTGGAATAAACTACGTCATTGTAGATGATTATCATTTTCTCTGTGCAGGAAAAACGAAAGCTGAGCTGAAAAAATTTGGAATTTGGCCTGAGACCTATCAATGGGTTTATGAAAAAGGATGGCTAGAACAGTTTATACAGGGGGCACTTAGTTCTTCTAGAATAACAACAAGTCATTATTGTGATTACCATGCTTCGGAAAAGTCTCGTGGCATCATTTATCTCCCAACAACTTCTTATATTGAGATGAATGAGTGGACATTGCCTGCAGAGCAAGCAAATAGGTATGCTGATTTAATTCAACAGGCTAAAGCATCAGGAGCGTATGAGCACAATAAACCTTTTCTAAGAGGAGGGATTTGGAAAAATTTTTTTTCACGTTATCCTGAATCGAATTGGATGCATAAACGAATGCTGAGTTTGTCACAGCGTTTTGCTTTGCTTCCAGGTAAACAACAAAGTGCACGCATACGAGAGAAACTTTATGCGTCACAAGCCAATGATGCATATTGGCATGGATTATTTGGTGGTCTATATCTTCCACATCTGAGGCGCGCAGTATTTAATAATATCGTAGAACTTGAAGCGATGTTGGATCTAATTGTGCCAAGGCCGGCCATCTATAAGGAAGATACAGATCTAGATGGGGTAGAAGAAATCTATTTGAATAATAGAATGTTGCAAGTAATTTCAAAGCTGGATGGGACTGCCAGCATTTGTGAATTTGACGCCTATAAGCTTAAGCATAATTTTGGTGATACGCTTCGTAGGCAGGAAGAGCATTATTATCGTAAAATTAAATGTGACATACCAAATTTACAACGGCAAAGTGAGTCAGGTATCGCATCAGCTCATGATCGTTTGAGTTTTAAACATCAAATAAACTCAGCGGATTTAGAAGGAGGAATGAACGCGCAAACTCTTTTTATTGAATCAATCAATGATCATTCAATGATTTATCAATTAGAATCAAAGCAGGATAGCTGTATAAAATTTCAAACGGAATTCAATGGCTATAAAATTAATAAAAAGATTGAATTAATTGAAAATCAACTGCTGATAACGTATACTTCTAAGTCCCGTATAGAAGCTAATCTAAAGACAGAACTGAACTTGGCCATGCCTAGTTGCGATGGCGTTGGTGGAAAGTATGTTATAGATGAGTTAGTTCTGGGTGGATTCGGGCAGAGAATAGATTTGATGGGATTTACCAATATCCTTCTAGAAGACAGTACATTAAGAGGCAAGTTATTGCTTACTGTGACATGTGAAAGTAAGTTCGAGGCAATGCCATTCTATTCAGTATCGCAGTCTGAAGGCGGGTTTGAAAAGATTATGCAAGCAGTTAAATTGGTGCTGGTATGGCCATACGTGCCTGAGCAATTAACGATTACATTGACAGCTATAGAATTAAACGAGGCGGCTTGATGTGTATTCTTGACAGATGGGTTTAAACCCCATAGAATCCCCAGTCTTTTGTATCTGGCAATACAAGTTCATGGATATAGCATACTTGCTAACACCAAGATGGTGATGGAAATGGTAGTGGTGTAGTTAGGAAGCAAGCGGAGCAAATTGCCAAGAAAGTTAAAATAAGTTAAATAAGAGAAGCAAGTCATTAGATTATAAAATGCCAACGATAAGTCAATTAATTAAAAAGCCGCGGAAAGACAAAAGAGTTAAAAGTAAAGTGCCGGCCTTGGAAAGTTGTCCTCAGAAAAGAGGGGTGTGTACACGTGTATATACAACAACACCTAAAAAGCCAAACTCTGCTTTGCGAAAAGTTGCAAGAGTTAGGTTAACTAATGGTTTTGAAGTAACGAGTTATATTGGCGGGGAAGGACATAATTTACAAGAACATTCCGTCGTGCTGATACGAGGCGGGCGTGTGAAGGATCTTCCTGGTGTAAGGTATCATACTGTTCGCGGTAGTTTAGACACAGCGGGAGTAAAAGATAGAAAACAAGGGCGTTCTAAGTATGGTTCTAAAAAACCAAAATAAAATACCCTAAACAGAAGTTAATTGATGATATTTGAATTTTTCTAAGGTAAGTAAATGTCAAGGCGGAGAGAAATACCGAAGCGAGAGATTTTGCCAGATCCGAAGTATAGCAATATCGAGGTGGCAAAATTTGTGAATGTTTTGATGACTCGTGGTAAGAAGTCTGTTGCTGAAAGAATCATCTATGGAGCGCTATCGCAGGTAGAGAAAAAGACGGGAAAAAATCCTGTTGAAGTTTTTACAATAGCTTTAGGTAATATAAGGCCAATTGTTGAGGTGAAGAGTCGAAGAGTCGGCGGGGCAAATTATCAGGTGCCAGTCGAGGTGAGATCTGTTCGGCGTAATGCGTTAGCTATGCGGTGGCTCAGGGATGCGGCTCGTAAAAGAAATGAGAAGTCAATGGATTTGCGCTTGGCTGTGGAGTTAATAGAGGCATCGGAAGGACGTGGTGGTGCGATAAAGAAAAGAGAAGAAGTACATCGAATGGCGGAATCAAATAAAGCATTCTCGCATTATCGATTCTAGAGTCTTTTTAAAGATTTTTGAAAGCACTAGAAAATTTAGTTTAATTTCAGTTAGTAAGGTTTGATGTGTCTAGAAAAACACCTATAGAGCGTTATCGTAACATTGGCATTATGGCTCATATAGATGCCGGAAAAACAACAACTACAGAGCGAGTTTTGTTTTACACCGGGGTATCTCATAAATTGGGTGAGGTACACGACGGTGCTGCAACCATGGATTGGATGGAGCAAGAGCAGGAGAGAGGTATAACAATAACATCTGCTGCAACGACTTGCTTTTGGAGTGGAATGGCCAAAAATTATCCAGAGCATCGTGTCAACATTATTGATACACCCGGTCATGTGGATTTTACGATTGAAGTAGAACGCTCATTGCGGGTTCTGGATGGTGCCTGTACAGTTTTTTGTGCGGTAGGTGGGGTTCAGCCACAGACAGAGACGGTTTGGCGTCAGGCCAATAAATATAAAGTTCCTAGATTGGCATTTGTAAATAAAATGGATCGATCAGGGGCTAATTTTAATCGAGTTCAGGAGCAAATTAAATCAAGGCTTAAAGCGGTGCCAGTTCCGATCCAATTGCCGATAGGCGCTGAAGATAAATTTGAAGGGATTGTAGATTTAATAAAACTGAAAGCAATTTATTGGGATGAGGCTTCTCAAGGAATGAGATATGAGGAGCGCGATGTACCTAAAGATATGATGGATGCGGTGGTAGCGGCTCGAGAAGCTATGATTGAGTCGGCAGCGGAAGCTTCAGAAGAATTGATGAATAAATATCTAGAGAGTGGCGAATTAGCTGCGGAGGACATAAAAAAAGGAATAAGAGTCAGAACGCTTGCAAATGAAATTGTGCCCATGTTATGTGGTTCAGCGTTCAAGAACAAAGGTGTTCAAGCGATGCTTGACGCGGTAATAGATTTTCTACCTTCTCCACTAGATAAACCAGCAATTCAGGGAGTAAAACTAAATGGTGACAAAGACGAGCGTCATGCAAATGATGAAGAGCCATTTTCAAGTCTGGCATTTAAGATAGCGACTGATCCATATGTTGGGCAGCTAATTTTCTTTCGTGTTTACTCAGGAGTAGTAAATTCAGGTGATACGGTATATAAGTCAGTAAAGCAGAGAAAAGAAAGAGGTGGTCGATTGTTAGAAATGCATGCCAATCAAAGAGATGAGATAAAAGAAGTGCGTGCTGGTGACATAGCGGCAGCAGTTGGGCTGAAGGAGGTGGTCACAGGCGATACTCTGTGTGATACAGAACATATAATCACATTAGAAAGAATGGATTTTCCTGAGCCAGTAATTCATGTTGCAGTTGAGCCAAAGACGAAAAATGATCAGGAGAAATGGGGATAGCGCTTAATAGGTTGGCGCAAGAAGATCCCTCGTTTAGGGTAAGAACTGATGAAGAATCTGGTCAAACGATCATATCCGGAATGGGTGAGCTCCATTTGGAAATTATTGTAGATCGTATGAAAAGAGAATTCGGCGTAGAGGCCAATGTTGGTGCGCCTCAAGTGGCATATAGGGAAGCTATTAAGAAAAAAGTAGAAATTGAGGGTAAATTCATCAAGCAAAGTGGTGGGCGAGGACAGTACGGACACGTTTGGTTAAGAATGGAACCAAATGAAGCAGGTAAGGGTTTTCAATTTATTGATGAAATAAAGGGAGGGGTAGTTCCGAGAGAGTATATTCCAGCCGTTGAAAAAGGATTGGTTGATTCTCTTACAAATGGCGTGTTAGCTGGATATCCTGTGGTGGATGTAAAAATAGCATTGTTTGATGGCTCGTATCATGATGTCGATTCGAATGAGAATGCCTTTAAGATGGCGGCTTCAATTGCTTTTAAAGATGGTATGAGAAAAGCGAATCCTATACTTTTAGAGCCAATAATGTCAGTTGAAGTCGAAACTCCGCCAGATTTTATGGGGAACGTGGTTGGTGATTTGTCCTCTAGGCGAGGAATGATTCAAGGGATGGACGATACAGTTGGTTTTAAAATTATTAAAGCCGAAGTGCCTCTTGCTGAGATGTTTGGATATTCAACCGTATTGAGGTCAGCTACACAAGGTAGGGCAACTTATACAATGGAATTTAAACATTATTCTGAAGCGCCAAAGAGCGTGGCCGAAGCTATTATTAATAAGAATAAATAATTTTAATTTTCATCGTTAATTAAATATAGGGTAATAACAGAATTATGGCGAAGAGTAAATTTGAGCGACTGAAGCCGCATGTGAATGTGGGGACGATAGGTCACGTTGATCATGGGAAGACGACCTTGACGGCGGCAATTACGATGGTGTTATCGAAGAAATTTGGTGGTGAAGCCAAGTCGTATGCGCAAATTGATTCGGCGCCAGAAGAGCGGGCGAGAGGGATTACGATTAACACGGCGCATGTGGAATATGAAACGGAGAAGCGTCACTATGCGCACGTTGATTGTCCGGGGCATGCTGATTATGTGAAAAATATGATTACAGGTGCAGCGCAGATGGATGGTGCAATTCTGGTTGTATCAGCAGCTGACGGTCCTATGCCTCAAACGCGTGAACATATTTTGCTAGCTAGGCAAGTCGGGGTACCTTACATTATTGTTTATATGAACAAAGCAGATATGGTTGATGATGCTGAGTTGATAGAACTGGTGGAAATGGAGATACGCGAGCTTTTATCGAAATATGATTTTCCTGGAGATGATACACCGATTATTAAGGGATCCGCTGAAAGCACTAGAGGGAGATCAGAGCGAAATAGGTGAGCCATCGATACATAAATTGGCAGCAGCATTGGATAGTTATATACCTGAGCCTGAGCGAGCAATTGATGGCGCATTTATCATGCCGGTAGAAGATGTATTTTCGATATCTGGGCGTGGTACTGTAGTGACCGGACGTGTGGAAAGAGGTATTGTAAAAGTTGGTGATGAAATTGAGATAGTAGGTTTGAAGCCGACACTTAAGACGGTATGTACAGGTGTGGAGATGTTTAGGAAGTTGCTTGATCAAGGTCAGGCAGGTGATAATGTAGGTATCTTATTAAGAGGCACGAAGCGAGAGGAAGTAGAACGTGGACAGGTATTAGCTAAGCCTGGGAGTATATCACCACATACTAAGTTTACGGCTGAGATATATGTTTTGAGTAAAGAGGAAGGTGGTAGACATACACCTTTTTTGCTGGCTATCGTCCGCAATTTTATTTTAGAACAACTGATGTTACGGGTTCGATAGAACTGCCATCAGGGACAGAGATGGTAATGCCTGGAGATAATATTTCAGTAGCTGTTAATTTGATTGCACCGATTGCGATGGATGAAGGTTTGCGGTTTGCGATTCGTGAGGGAGGAAGAACAGTTGGTGCCGGGGTTGTCGCTAAAATACTTGAATGATTTAGTTTTGATAGTCGAAAAATAAAAAATTATCAAAATATTACGAGAGAAAATGAAGTAAAGAAGCGTATATGCAAAATCAAAAAATTAGAATTCGTCTGAAAGCATTTGACTATCGATTAATCGATAAATCTGCAATAGAAATAGTTGAAACAGCAAAGCGTACAGGTGCCGTAGTAAAAGGCCCTATACCACTACCAACAAAAATTGAGCGCTTTGATGTTTTAAGATCACCACATGTAAACAAAACATCAAGGGATCAATTCGAAATACGGACGCACTTACGGTTAATGGATATACTTGATCCTACAGATAAAACAGTTGATGCGTTAATGAAACTTGATTTACCCGCTGGCGTTGATGTAGAGATCAAATAGCAGTTTGCTAATTTAATATAAACGAAACGTAATTAAGTAAGTATTAAGAGTAAAGGATAGTAAATGCAAAAAGGATTAATCGGTAAAAAAATTGGTATGACAAGGATTTTTACTGATAACGGCGATAGTTTGCCAGTAACGTTAATTGATGTTTCTAATAACAGAGTATCACAAATTAAAACCAAAGAAGTAGATGGCTATACAGCTATACAACTGACGTACGGATTACAAAAAGCACATAGAATTACTAAAGCTAAGATTGGCCATTTCACAAAAGCAAAAATTGAGATCGGAAGGATAAGTAGAGAGTTTCCAATAGTAGCTGAAGATATTCAGAATTATCAATTAGGTACAAAGCTAGAAGTAAGTTTGTTTAATGTTGGCGATAATATTGATGTATCGGGTAACAGTATTGGGAAAGGTTATGCGGGAACGATAAAAAAGCATAATTTTTCATCAAATAGAGCTAGTCATGGTAATTCAAAGTCTCATCGAGTCCCGGGCTCCATAAGCATGGCACAAGACCCTGGGCGTGTTTTTTCCAGGAAAAAAATGACAGGAAGACTGGGAGGCGAAAGATGCACAATACAAAATCTAGAAGTTTTAAGAATAGATGAAAAGAAGGGATTGCTGTTCGTCAAAGGATCAATACCTGGCCATACTAATAGTATAGTTTTTGTGAAAAAGAGCGTGAAATGTGAAGTAATTAGGAAATAACGAATTATTTACATAAAAATTAAAGGTGTATAGTGGAAGCAAATTTTATAGGCTCTGATGGGAAAACAACCAAGGTAAATATACCAGAGCAAGTATTTGGCACAAAATATAATGAAGCGCTAGTCCATCAATTGATAGTTGCTTATATGTCGAATGCAAGAAGTGGTACTCGTGCGCAGAAAAGCCGGTCTCAAGTACAAAAATCGACGCATAAATTATGGAAACAAAAAGGAACAGGTAGAGCAAGATCTGGAACAGGGTCAAATCCAATTAGGAGAGGTGGGGGGAGAATATTTCCTAATTTACCTATTGAAAATTTCACGCAAAAAATTAATAAAAAAATGTATAGGAAAGGAATTAGTGTAATACTTTCCCAATTATATAGTGAGGACAAATTGTGTATATTTGATAAATTTTTACTGTCAAATCCCAAAACAAAAGAGTTCTTAGTCATGTTGGATTCTATTAACTTAGATAATGACTTATTAATTATTACTGAAGATATTGATGATAATTTATATTTCTCAACCAGGAACATACCAACAGTAACGATTACAGATACACTTCATACAGATCCGGTTATTTTACTTAAACATAAAAAAGTGTTAATTAGCCTACAAGCAGTAAATAAATTTGAGGAGTTACTAGCGTGAGAAACATAAGAATAACGCCTGAACGAGCCTTAAGTATTATTATCCAACCGTTGATAACTGAGAAGGCTACTTTGATATCTGAGAAAAATAATCAATACTTGTTTAAGGTTAGAAAGGATGCTGATAAAGCAGAAATAAAAGCAGCAATAGAATATATATGGAAAGCAGAAAATATTGATGTCGTTGATGTGAATACGGTTAATATTAAAGGGAAGAATAAACGTTTTGGGCGTTTTATTGGTAAAAGGCCAGACTATAAGAAGGCTTATGTGTGCGTAAAGCAAGGTCAAAATTTAAATTATACTGACATAAAACTTTCGGAAAAATAAAATGACTTTAACCAAATTAAAGCCGACATCTCCTGGCTTGCGAGCGGTTGTGCGCAATAAAAACAGAGATTTACATAAAGGTAAGCCGCATTATCAGCTAACAGAAAGAAAATTAAGTACTGCTGGAAGAAACAATACAGGAAGAATAACGACTAGGCATATGGGAGGCGGACATAAGCAGCGTTATCGTTATATCGATTTCATTCGGAATAAGGATGATATAGAAGCTAAAATTGAGCGTATAGAATACGATCCTAACCGCAGTGCTTATATAGCTCTTTTATGCTATAATGATGGCGAAAGAAGATACATAATTGCACCGAAAGGCGTTAGAAAGGCGATGTAGTAGTTAATGGCTTGCATGTTTCAATCAAGATTGGTAACTTCTCCACATTGTCTAATATTCCAATTGGTAGCACTATACATTGTATTGAAATGAAACCAGGAAAAGGCGCTCAACTTGCAAGATCTGCGGGATCTTCTGCGCAAATGCTTGCTAAGGAGGGAAGTTATGCTCAAGTTCGCTTACGATCAGGTGAGATTCGAAGAGTTCATGTTAGTTGTAGAGCAACTATAGGTGAAGTTGGTAATGAAGAGCACAATCTAGAATCCATAGGAAAAGCCGGGGTACAGCGGTGGAAAGGAATACGCCCTACTGTCAGAGGAGTAGCAATGAATCCAATCGATCATCCACATGGTGGCGGCGAAGGGAAAACAGCTGCTGGTAGACATCCGGTAAGCCCATGGGGAGTTCAGCTAAAGGTTATCGAACAAGAAAGATTAAACTAACTGATTCTATGATTCTTAGAAGAAGATATGCTAAAAAAGGATAGATAACTATGGCTAGATCTGTAAAAAAGGGACCGTTTGCTGATCTTCATCTTATAGACAAAGTGCAAAAAGCTATTGCTGTAAATGATAAAAAACCAATTAAAACATGGTCAAGAAGATCAACAATATTGCCAAACTTTATCGGACTGACATTTGCTGTTCACAATGGCAGACAACATATCCCTGTTTTGTAACGGAAAATATGGTCGGCCATAAACTAGGGGAATTTTCTCATACTAGAACGTTTAAAGGTCATTCTGGGGATAGGAAAGCGACAAGTTCAAAGAGATAAAATATAGGATTATTTAATGGAAGCTACAGCAGTATTATCTCGTACCAGATTATCTGAAATAAAAGGCCGACTGGTTGCGGATCAAATAAGAGGATTAAAAGTATCGAAGGCAGTAACATTATTAAACTTTAGTCCCAGGAAAGCGGCGAAATTGATAAAAAAGCTGCTAGAGTCGGCTATAGCTAATGCTGAGCATAACGAAGGCGCAGATATAGATGATCTATATGTATCTGTAATCCACGTCGAAAGAGGGTCATTATTGAAGCGCGTTAGGGCACGAGCCAAAGGAAGAGGGAACAGATTAATGAAACCGACTAGTAATATTTTTCTTACAGTAAGTGATAAAGCATTTAAGTAGAAGAAGAGAATTTTAATATGGGCCAAAAAATTAATCCAATAGGATTTAGATTATCACTTCAGAGAAATTGGATATCACGTTGGTACGCCAATGATAAAAACTTTCCATCTCTATTAACAGAAGATATTAGAATAAGAAAGTTAATAAAAAAGAAATTACATCATGCCTCAGTAAGTAAAGTAATAATAGAACGCCCAGCAAAAAATGCGCGAATTACTATAATGAGCTCAGGCCAGCTTAATTATCGGTAAAAAGGTGAAGATATCGAAATATTGCGCTCAGAGTTAGAAAAATTGATGCAAATACCTGCATCTTAATATTGAAGAAGTTAGAAAACCCGAGCTTGATTCGCAACTAATTGCAGATAATATTGCCCAGCAATTAGAAAAACGTGTAATGTTTAGAAGGGCTATGAAGAGAGCCATTCAGAATGCAATGAGAGTGGGTGCTGTAGGGATTAAAATCATGAGCTCCGGTAGATTGAATGGAATTGAAATAGCTCGAACAGAGTGGTATAGAGAGGGACGTGTTCCACTTCATACACTACGTGCTGATCTTGATTATGCAACATCAGAAGCTAAAACCACTTACGGCATAATCGGTATTAAGGTTTGGATTTATAAAGGCTCGTCACTACAATCGAAACTATTAGAAAGTGAATTAAATAGTAAAGGGCCAGTTTCCTAACATCACTTTATAAAACAAAAAAAGATAAATTGCTAAATGGGATAATTAAAGTATGTTACAACCAGCTAGAACCAAATATCGTAAGCAACATAAAGGCCGAAACAAAGGAATAGCATGTCGCGGTAATAAAATTAGTTTTGGTGAGTATGGTCTCAAAGCAGTTAGTCGAGGAAGAATTACATCGAGGCAGATTGAAGCAGCAAGAAGAGCCATTAGTAGACATATAAAACGAGGTGGAAGGATCTGGATAAGAATTTTCCCGGACAAACCAATTTCAAAGAAACCGGCTGAAGTTAGAATGGGTAAAGGAAAAGGTAATCCAGAATATTATGTATCAGAAATTCAACCTGGAAAAATGCTTTATGAAATGGATGGCGTTAATGAGGCTTTAGCGAAAGAGGCTTTCCGGCTAGCAGCTGCAAAATTGCCTGTGCAAACAACTTTTATTGTTAGACATATTGGATCTTAATTTACATGAATCAAAGTAATCTTGAAACTAAAGATGAATTAAACGAATTGCTTGCTTCATCATTAGTTATTAATTTTAAATTACGTATACAGAAAGCGACTCAACAATTAAAAGATCTATCAAAGATTAAACTGTCTCGTAGAGAAATCGCTAGAATTAAAACTAAATTACAGGCTAGATAGGTTATTAATTATAAAAATGAATACTACCAATAGTAATGCTCCAACATTAGTTGGGCGAGTAGTCAGTGATAAACGAGATAAAACTATAACAATTCTTATTGAGAGGAAAATTCAACATCATTTAATTGGAAAAACAATTATACGCACGAATAAAATTCATGCACATGATGAGAATAATGAGTATCAAGTAGGTGATCTTGTTACAATACAAGAATCAAAACCAATATCCAAAACTAAATCTTGGCGCGCAATAAACTTAATTGCTAGAAAATAGAATTTTATGATTATTATCAAGCTTGAGATCAATAAAATAGGAAATAGACAAAAATGATCCAAACTCAAACAATTCTTAAAGTGGCTGATAATACAGGTGCGAGATTAGTTATGTGTATTAAAGTTCTGGGAGGTTCAAAGCGGAAATATGCATCAATCGGTGATGTTATTAAAATTGCTGTTAAAGATGCCTTACCTCGTGGGAAAGTAAAAAAAGGTGAAGTATATAATGCAGTTATAGTAAGAACTGCTAAGGGTGTGAGACGTAGTGATGGCTCTTTGATAAAATTTGATGGAAATGCTGTCGTAATTCTTAACAATAAGCATGAACCTATAGGAACAAGGATATTTGGTCCTGTTACTCGTGAGTTAAGAAATACTAACTTTATGAAAATCATATCTTTAGCCCCTGAAGTTATTTAACGTCAAGAGTTATTAAAATGAAAAAAATAAGATGTGGCGATGAGGTTATTATTCTCACCGGCAGAGATAAAGGAAAAATTGCAACAGTTAAACAATTTGAGAGTGATGATCAAGTTTTTGTTCAGGGGGTCAACATTGTTAAGAAGCATGTTAAGCCCGATCCTAACAAGGGTATAGTCGGTGGAATCGTTGGATTTGAAAAACCAATACATGTTTCAAATATAGCGGTATATAATCCAGCCACAAAAAAAGCAGATAGAATAGGATTTCGAATTTCTGATGATAATAAAAAAATTAGATTTTATAAATCTACTGGCGAGACAATTAAAGGTAAGTAATTGGATTAAGGTAATTGATAATGACAAGACTATATGAATATTATAATTCAACTGTAAAATCTGAGATGATTAAAACATTTGATTATAAATCAGTTATGGAAGTCCCGAGAATCAAAAAAATTACAATTAATATGGGAGTTGGTGAAGCAACGGCAGATAAAAAGGTTCTTGATAACGCATTGAACGATTTAGAAAAAATTACAGGCCAAAAACCGATTATTACAAAAGCAAAAAAATCTATAGCTACTTTTAAAGTTAGAGTAGGTTATCCAATTGGATGTATGGTTACGATGAGAGGTCATCGTATGTTTGAATTTTTAGATCGATTGATCAGCGTAGCTATTCCAAGAATTAGAGATTTTAGAGGTATTTCTGGAAGAGGTTTTGATGGAAGAGGTAATTATAATCTTGGTATTAAAGAGCAAATTATATTTCCAGAAATTGAGTATGAAAAAATTGATGCTATTAGAGGAATGAATGTATCAATTACAACAACAGCTAAGACTGATATCGAAGCAAAAGCATTGTTAGCAATGTTTAAATTTCCGTTTAAAAATTAAAATGGCTAAAATAGCAATAATCAATAGAAATTTAAAAAGACAAAGAATTGTTACAAAATTCAGTAAAGTAAAATCAAACCTTTTAGAGATTTTATCTGATAAAAGCAAATCTATAGAAGAGATCGAAGCGGCTAAGATTAAATTACAAAAACTACCAAGAAATGCAAGTCAAGTAAGATTAAGAAATCGTTGCGCACTTACAGGTAGAGGGCGAGGTTTTTACAGAAAATTTGGATTAGGAAGAATTAAAGTTAGAGAAATGGCAATGAATGGTGAAATACCAGGTATTACTAAGGCGAGTTGGTAGTTTTAATTATTTGAAATAAGGTATTTTTAGTAACTATGTCAATGAGTGATCCGATAGCAGATATGTTGACGCGAATAAGAAATGCGCAACAATCTGGAAAAAGTAATGTATTAATTACTTTTTCAAAGTTAAAATTTATGATTGCCAAAGTTCTTAAAGATGAAGGTTATATTGGAGACTTCATTACAAAAGAACATGAAGGAAAAAAACTTTTTTCAATTGAATTAAAATATTATAAAGGCGCTCCCGTCATTGAAAATATCTCTAGAGTTAGTAAGCCCAGTTTAAGAGTGTATAAAGAAAATAAAAAATTACCTAATGTAGTGAATGGGTTAGGTATAGCCATAATATCTACTTCAAAAGGCGTAATGGTTGATAGAAAGGCCAAGGAGTTAGGAATAGGTGGTGAGGTAATATGTACTGTTTCGTAATTGGAAACTAAAATGACTAGAGTTAGCGGAAACGTAGTTCCTATACCTGATAAAGTTAACGTAAATCTAACAGAATCAGAAATTGAGATTAAAGGACCAAATGGAAAGGTTATTTACCCTCTAAATAAGAATGTGACATTAAAGAGTGAAAACTCTCAAATTTTAATTCTTAACAAAGATGAGAGTAAGCAGACTAAGGCTGTTTCAGGAACGTATAGATCATTGCTCTCAAATATGATTCATGGCGTTACTGTTGGTTATGAGAAAAAACTTATAGTTGTTGGGGTCGGTTATAAAGTATCAGTTAATGCTAATGTGTTGAATATGAATATTGGTTATTCACATCCGATTAACTATAAAGCTCCAGAAGGTATATCAATAATTTCTTCCACACCAACTGAAATTCTGATTCGTGGCGTTGATAAACAAAAAGTTGGACAAACTGCTGCAGATATACGTGCATTTCGAAAACCTGAACCATATAAAGGTAAAGGTATACGTTACGAAAATGAAATAATTGTCTTAAAAGAAACAAAGAAAAAATAGATAAATGAGCAAATTAAAAGATAATCGCTTAAGACGTTCAAAAAAAACTACAGTTAAAATTTACCTCAGTGAAAGGCATCGATTATGTGTTTTTATAAGCAATCAGCATATTTATGCGCAAATAATTGATATGACCGGTAGTAAGATCTTAACTTCAGCTTCGACGTTAGAAAGTAGTATCAGAGAACATTTGGTATCAGGGGGTAATGTTAAAGCTGCTGAGTTTATAGGAAAAGTGATAGCAGAGAGATCCTTAGCCTTAGGAATAGATACGCTTGCTTTTGATCGATCCGGGTACAAATTTCATGGAAGAGTTCAAGCACTTGCTGAAGCTGCGCGTAAATCAGGTATTAATATTTAACTAATTCTATAATGGCTAAAACTACAAAACTACAAAATGATACTTTAAGCAGCGATGAGAATGCTGATGGCTATAAAGAAAAAATGATATCTATCAACCGCGTTACTAAAGTGGTAAAAGGAGGTCGAATTTTAGCTTTTGCGGCATTAACAGTAGTTGGGGATGGAAATGGCCGCATCGGAATAGGAAAGGGTAAATCTCGAGAAGTTCCTGTGGCCGTACAGAAAGCTATGGATGAGGCCAGAAAAAAAATGATTAAAGTAAATCTTAAGAATGGTACATTACAGCACTCTGTTATAGGTAAGCATGGAGCATCTAAAGTTATTATGCAACCTGCTTCGGAAGGTACAGGAATAATTGCTGGTGGACCAATGCGTGCTATTTTTGAGGTGCTTGGCGTTCATAATATACTTGCTAAATGTATTGGATCAACAAATCCATATAATGTTGTTAGAGCCACTTTACATGGATTATCGATAATGCGAAGCCCAAGTTATATTGCTTTAAAGCGAAACAAATCGATAGATGAAATTACAATTGTAAATACTAATGCAAAATAAAATAATCAAAATCAAATTGTCGCGTAGTTTAATCGGGGTAAGAAAAAATCATCGTGATATAGTTTGTGGGCTTGGGTTAAAACGAATTAATAGTGTTTCAGAATTAATTGATAATCCATCGACTAGAGGAATGTTAAATAAAATTTCCTATTTAATTAAAATTCAATAAAAACAAATAAATGCTATTAAACAATATTCAACCACAAGAAAACTCTAAATTTAAGAAAAAAAGAGTGGGAAGAGGAATTGGGTCTGGTTTTGGGAAAACATGTGGAAGAGGTCATAAGGGTCAGCGATCTAGAGCTGGTGGCTATCACAAAGTGGGTTTTGAAGGTGGTCAAATGCCACTTCAAAGACGTTTGCCAAAATATGGATTTACCTCAAGAAGTATTAAGACATATGAAATAAGGTTATCTCAATTAACTAAATTAATTGAAAAAGATATTACATTAGATTTATTAAAAGCAAAAAAAATAGTAAATAAAAAATGCCAAAAAATAAAAATCCTATTTGATAATAGTATCTCTAAATCCTTAAGAGTTGATGGTTTAACTATGACAAAGCGATCTAGGGATGAAATTACTAAAGCTAATGGTTTGATTTCGTAAAGTTAGGATTATAAGAAAAATATCGTGGTAGTCAGTAAAACTAAATCTAATGATCAAAAATTTAGAGACCTTAAGATTAGACTGTGGTTTCTATTGGGAGCTTTGATAGTCTATAGAATCGGATCTCATGTTCCCGTACCCGGGATAGATGCAGCTGTATTAAAAGATATTTTTGAGAATCAAGATAGCGGCTTACTGGGAATGTTTAATATGTTCTCAGGTGGCGCTCTCTCTCGATTTTCGATTTTCGCATTAGGAATAATGCCATATATCGGCATCAATTATTATGCAGCTTGGCACAGTTGCGATTCCTTATTTAGAAATATTAAAAAAAGAGGGTGAGAGTGGGCGTAAAAAATTACGCAATATACTCGTATTGGCACAATATTTTAGCATTGATACAAAGTTTTGGCATTTCAATCGCGCTTCAGTCACAACCCGGTTTAGTTATTAATCCTGGAACTATTTTTATTATAACAACTGTAATAACGCTAGTTACAGGAACAATTTTTTTGATGTGGCTTGGAGAGCAAATTACTGAACGTGGCATTGGTAATGGCATTTCTCTAATTATTTTCGCTGGCATAACAGCTGGTTTGCCTAGTGCTATAGGTGGAACACTTGAGTTAGTTAGAACAGGCTCTATGCATTTCCTTGTCGCGCTGGGTATATTTGTTGCAGTTGTTTGTGTAACAGCACTAGTTGTATTTGTCGAAAGAGGGCAAAGAAAAATACTCGTTAATTATGCAAAGCGTCAAGTTGGAAAACAAGTCCTTGGAGGCCAAAGTTCTCATTTGCCCTTAAAACTAAATATGGCCGGTGTGATTCCTCCTATCTTTGCGTCAAGTATTATTCTATTTCCTGCTACATTAGCTGGGTGGTTCTCTACCGAGGTTACTTTTTCATGGTTAAGTGATGTTAGCGCTGCGCTATCTCCAGGACAGCCAGCTTATGTATTATTGTATGCTAGCATGATAATTTTCTTTTGTTTCTTTTATACCGCATTGGTTTTTAACCCTAAAGAAACTGCTGATAATCTTAAGAAAAGTGGTGCGTTTATCCCAGGAATAAGACCAGGAGACCAAACTACGATATATATTGAAAAGATTATGCTCAGATTAACTCTTATAGGTTCTATATATGTAACTCTAGTTTGCTTAATTCCTGAAATTTTATTTTGAAATGGAATGTTCCATTTTATTTTGGCGGAACTTCATTGTTGATTATTGTTGTTGTTACGATGGATTTTATGGCTCAAGTTCAATCACACGTAATGAGCGCACAATATGAGAGTTTATTAAAAAAGCTAATCTTAAAATGAATAACCTAGGGCTTGCAAAATAGAATAATTTTCTGCTGTATGTCAAAAGAAGAAACAATACAATTACAAGGAGAAATAGTAGAAACGCTTCCGAATGCAACTTTTAAAGTTAAATTAGAAAATGGCCATATAGTGCTCGGGTACATTTCTGGCAAAATGAGGATGAATTATATCAGGATACTTCCAGGTGATAAGGTAACAGTCGACATGACTCCTTATGATTTGTCAAAGGGTAGAATAACTTTTAGAAGTAAATAATTGATACATTATTTAAATTAAATATATATATGAAAGTAAAAGCGTCAGTTAAAAAAATCTGTAGAAATTGTAAAATTGTTAAGCGTGAAGGTATTATTCGAGTGATCTGTGTTAACCTTAGACATAAGCAAAGACAAGGTTGATCTTTCAAAAATGTAAACTTAGGAGTTAGGTGTTTTTAAATGGCTAGAATTGCAGGCGTTAACATTCCTAATAATCAGCATCTTAAAATTGCATTAACAGCAATTTACGGTATTGGAATTCCTACCGCGAAGAGAATCTGCTTAGACTTGAATCTAGATGGTGGTTTAAAAATTAAGGATGTCCCAGATACACAAATCGAGCAAATTAGAGAATATATCTCTAAAATGACTGTCGAAGGTGATTTGAGACGGGAAGTGACTATGAATATCAAACGATTGATAGATATTGGTAGTTATAGAGGTTTGAGGCATAAGAAAGGACTTCCTGTAAGAGGCCAAAGAACTAGAACTAATGCAAGGACGCGAAAAGGTCCTAAGAAATCTGCAAATTAATTTTATTCAAATATTGCTAAGTAAAAAATGGTTAAAGCTGCGAGTCGAAGTAAGAAAAAAGTAAAAAAAAATGTAGTCGAAGGAATTGCACACATACATGCATCCTTTAATAATACAATTATAACAATAACAGATCGGCAAGGTAATGCGCTGTCCTGGGCTACCGCTGGTGGAGCTGGATTTAAAGGATCTCGTAAAAGACACCTTTTGCTGCACAAGTTGCAGCTGATAATGCAAGTAAAATCGCTCTTGAGTATGGAGTCAAAAATTTAGAAGTTCGAGTTAAAGGTCCAGGGCCAGGTAGAGATTCGGCAGTCCGTTCTCTTAATGCAGCAGGCTTTAGAATTTCTAGTATTTCAGATGTAACTCCTGTTCCTCATAATGGATGCCGTGCTCCTAAGCGCCGAAGAATATAAAGGATAGAAAGTGGCTAGAAATTTACAACCGAAATGTCGTCAATGTCGCCGTGAAGGTGAAAAATTGTTTTTAAAAGGCGAGAAGTGTTTTTCAGATAAATGCGCAATTGAAAGACGCAATTATGCACCTGGACAACATGGTCAAAAAAAGAGCAGATCGTCTGATTATGGCACTCAGCTCAGAGAAAAGCAAAAAGTTCGACGTATGTATGGTTTATTAGAGCGACAATTTCATAATCTATATAAATTAGCTGAAAAGAAAAAAGGCGTTACTGGCGAAAATCTACTTGTTTTGCTTGAAAGTAGATTAGATAGTGTGGTTTTTAGTATGGGATTTGGCGCATCACGTTCTGAATCTCGACAAATAGTACGACATAATAGTATCCTAGTGAATAATATTAAGGTTAACATTCCATCATATCAAGTCGAACCCGGTGATATTATTGAAGTTGTTGATAATTCCAAAAATCAGCTAAGAATAAAACAAGCACTCGAGAATGCTAAAGAACGTAAATATCCTAGTTGGTTAGAAATTGATGTAGATAAGTTAAAGGGTACGTTTAAATCAAAACCAGATCGTTCAGATCTGTCAACAATGATTAATGAATCTCTGATAGTCGAGCTATACTCGAAATAATGAACTTTAAAAAAGGTAAATGATGTATGTCAAGTAGTACATATCTGATGCCTAGAATTGTTGATGTCCAAAATACTTCGGAAAACACCGCAAAAGTTACTCTTGAACCCTTTGAACGTGGTTTTGGTTTTACTTTAGGAAATGCCTTCGCAGAGTATTGCTTTCATCAATAAATGGATGCGCTGCTACAGAAGTTAAAATAGCTGGAGTTGTACATGAATATTCTACGATCGACGGTGTTCAGGAAGATGTTATTGATATTTTGATAAACCTTAAAGGTTTGGTATTCAAAATTCATTCTGGAAATAAAATCGAGTTAAAACTTAAAAAGTCCACTGAGGGTGCTGTTACAGCTGGAGATATCGAAATAAGCCACGATGTCGAAATAATTAATCCTGATCACGTAATTGCTCATATCATTAAGGGCGGTAATCTTGATATGCTAATTACAGTTGAGAAAGGATGTGGGTATGTTCCTGCTTCTGTACGCAAAGTATCTACCGATAAAGAAAATAGGATTGGCAGTATCATGCTTGATGCATCTTTTAGCCCTATTCGGCGTGTTAGTTATACAGTTCAAAATGCACGCGTTGAACAAAGAACTGATCTTGATAAATTGATATTAGATGTTGAAACTAACGGTTCAATTGATCCTGAAGAAGCGGTTCGCTTTAGTGCACGCGTATTAATTGAGCAATTATCTTTCTTTGCCGATTTAGTAAGCACACCCGCACCTAAGGAATATCCAGTATCACCACAGATAGACCCGATATTACTTAGGCCTGTAGATGATTTAGAATTAACTGTTAGATCTGCAAACTGTCTAAAAGTAGAAAATATTTATTATATAGGTGATTTAATCCAACGAACTGAAGCTGAGTTACTTAGAACACCTAACTTAGGAAGAAAATCGCTTAATGAAATCAAAGAAGTTTTAGCTTCAAGAGATTTGTCATTAGGGATGACGTTAGAAAATTGGCCCCCCCCTAATTTAGATAATCAAATGAAGGAATCAGGACATGCGTCATAAAAATGGGTTACGCAAATTAAATCGTACTAGTAGTCATAGATTATTAATGTTTAGAAATATGGCTAATTCTTTACTTAAATATGAATTAATTAAAACTACTTTACCCAAAGCAAAAGAACTCAGAAGAATAGTTGAGCCACTCATAACTTTAAGTAAGAAGCCTTCCCTTGCTAACAGAAGGACTGCGTTTAATCGTTTACGTGATAGAGATATAGTTGTTAAATTATTTTCTGAATTTGGTGAACGTTACAAAAGTAGAAATGGTGGTTATTTAAGGATATTAAAATTTGGCTATCGAAAAGGTGATAATGCTCCACTAGCAATTATTGAAATGCTAGATAGGCCAATAGTTAGTGAAGGTGAAAGCAAGCTGTAAAAAAATAGATAAAGTGTAAGTAGTTGGTTAAACCACAATTAGATAATTTCTAGATTATTTAATTAAATTAATTCCATATTTGTTAGATTCACTATTCCGTTTCTTGCTGAGGTAGTGAATCTAACAATTATATTGCTAAAATTTCAGAAGACTTTGGTGATATTACACATAGCCATCATAATTCCCCTCACTCTCGACTGCATTTATTATTTAGCGTTTTACAATATATAAAATGTTAAATCCGCTTCATGAATAAGCACATTTATGGTTAAGAATAGTAAAATACATTTATTGCCATTTCTTTGGACATTTTTAATAATGGCCATCCTTTATTTTGTTGCGACAATGCCGGGTGGGGTGGATGCAGATTCATCTCCAATTTCTCTTATTTTCTCTTGGTTTTCACCTGCAGTGCATAATATTTTGCATGTGCCGGCTTATGCTATATTGGCATGGGCTATGTATCGTAGCCTACTTTCATATTTTTCTTTCTGGGTTTTGTCTCTAGTAGTTGTATTACTTGTAAGCGGATATGGAGCATTTCTAGAATGGCATCAGCTAATGGTCCCAGGCCGTTTTGCAAGTTTTACTGACGTTTTATTCAATTTTATTGGATCTGTGATTGGTGTTTTCTTTAGCACAAAGTATGTTAGATTAGCTTCTGTTGATTCTTCATACCAATAAAAAGAAGGGAATAAATGATTTTATTCCCTCTATAGATAAACGTTCTAATCAGCTAAGTACAGAAACATCATCCCAGCTAATTTGATCAGGTAGTACTCCAATTAATGTGATAGATACGGATGGACCAAAATTGAGTATGAAATTTTGACCATCTTGATGGGTTTCAGTGATAAACCTTGCTAGATGTTCTTTTGAAGTTAGACCGAATCCGGTATCAAAGATTAAGATATCACCATCATTCGAGCTAAAATCTTCAATGCGAAGGTGGTCAGCTTCGCGAAAAATAAAATCATCAGCTCCCTCCCCCCCACGACAGTGCTCTCCACCACGAACAGCTATGTTGTCATCATTACTGGTTGGGGTGAAAGTTATTGTATCAGTGAACTTTGGAATAACTCCAGTTGGATTCGAAGTAATTTGCCATTGTTCGGAAACACGAATGTATTGACCATCACCATCGGCATCCGAATAGCGGGTAATTTCAGTACCAAATGGTTTAATTTCGGTTCGAATTACATCGTTGCCACTTACTGTATAGCTTTTTGTTCCATTATCGTCTAAGGATTTTGGTTCAAATACGCCATTCTTTAATTCAAATACTGCTACAACTTGATTATTGTTGATTTCAAATTTAAAAACTTTATGGTTTCCAGAAGAATCGTCATCTCCATTATCATCATTACCGTCGTCATTGCCATCCTGATTGGATTGAGAAGTACGGATATAGAATCCATCATCATCTGAATCTACAAATACTTCTATTTCGGGACCATTTGAAGTTTGCTTGGTATGTGTAATTTGTTTACCATCAATGACGAATGTATCTCTATCATCAATCGATTCTTGCTCAGAGACACCATTTTCAACTTCAAAGTAGCTCTTGACCACACCATTCTCAATCGTAAATGTGTACTGTTTGTTACTACTATCATCCGATGAAACCTCTTGATTCGAATGTATAAAATTAGCATTCATTTTGATCCTCCTATTGTCAGTAAAAAAAATGGATAGAGACTGCAAACGATTTTTCTTTGCTATCTTTTTCTATCCTTCACATAAAGAAAGTGTTCGAATCGCGCTGTGGGTTTGCTAAACGTAATAAATTACGGATTGATTAACTGAGGAAGTCATGCCTATGATGGCAATCTAATTTTCCATTATTTTTAGATTAATTCAGTAAGCGTTATCAGCTTGAATTATATGTGTGAAAATTTCCCATGTAAAGTCAATTTAAAACGCCAATTTAAAACGTAATTTCTATCTATTCACTGTCTAGTGGAAATTTAGCAATTAATTCAGCTCGGATTTCGAGACAATACTTAATTTAGAAGCGTTTTCTTATTAATAGAATGAGCAACAGCGGAGCACCGAGTAGAGCAGTTAATACTCCAACAGGTAGCTGTTGAGGGGCCCATAATGTACGTGCCAGTGTGTCAGCAAATACTAGAAACCCACCGCCTAGTAAGACTACACAGGGAATTAGCCAGCGATAATCATTTACACCAACTAACCGGATTGCATGTGGCGTCAATAGACCAATAAAGCCAATGGCCCCAACTTGCATCAATGCAGCAACGGTAGCGATGGATGCGATCATAAAAATTAATATTTGTAAGGTATTGACAGCAATACCTAAAGACCGCGCCTTGAGCTGACCAATACTGAGCACATTAAGTTCACTTGCAAGCAGCGAACTAATAATGAATAAGATAATTAAGGTTCCCCAAGTAGACAACGAAACTTCAGCGTGCGAGAGATCGCCCATTAACCAAAATAACATTCCTTTCACATCATGAGCAGGAGCAATTGCTAAAAGTAGAGTAATGACTGCATTACATGCGGCAGATAACACCACACCAATTAACAATAAGCGATAAATATCCCATGTCGATGAGCGAAAATTCAAACTAAAAATCAACCCAATTATCGTTAAGGCACCTGCTAACGATGCGATACTGACGCTAATCGTTGTCCATCCTAAAATCATTGCAGTTAAGGCGCCGACAGAAGCACCTCCAGAAATACCTAAAATGTAAGGATCAGCGAGGGGATTGCGTAACAAGACTTGCAATAGAGCGCCAGCAAGGGCAAGTAAGCTTCCGCAAGCAAAAGCAGTTAGCACTCGATGTAGTCGTAATTCCCAAACAATGATGGAATTTGGTTCTTCATTAGGATTGCCTAAAATTTGTGCAATTTCAGACCAACTGATATCGACACTGCCAAATGATATGCCAATCAATAGACTAATGATCGTTGAAAAAAATAATCCGATGAAAAGTAGTAAGGGTTGTTGATTGAAGTTCACAAGTTCGTTATCTACCGACTAGCGTAGATAATAGAGCAATTATTTGAAGAAGGAGAAGCTGACCGATAAGCCGGGTTCTGTCATGGACAGTCATTCCTCTAGGCATATGGTTACCCATAAGCTCAAGCAACCTACCCGCAGATTCGGCGAGCAACGTCAACACCTGCCTATTTGGTCTTGCTCCGGATGGAGGTTACCGCGTTTCACCGTAACTAAATACGCTCGTCTCTGTGGCCCTATTCCTCACTTCACAGTGGTCGGCCGTTAGCCGACATCCCCCTCTTTGGAGCCCGGACTTTCCTCTCCCTACAAATGCAGGCAGCGACTGTCTAGTCAGCTTCAGGCTGTATTCTATCAATTCTTTCAATCTCAAGTGTAAAAAAACCATTTCGTTAGAGCAGTGCGTTGATTTCCTGCAAAACTTCTTCATCTAATTCACCAGCTTCGGCTTTGAGCCGGAGCCGTGACATAAGGTAGTTATAATAAGCTTGAACTAGATCTCGTCGAGCGGAAAAAAATTGCTGTTGCGCATTTAATATATCAACCTCGGTTCTAACACCTACTTCCTGTCCAAGGATGGTTGAGTCTAACTGGCTCTTACTTGAAGCCAGTGCCTGTTTTAAGGCTTTAACTTGTGCAATTCCATTAGTGGCATTCAGATATTGCTGACGAACTTGTAATCCAGTCGTGCGACGAATATTCTCTAAATCCATCCTAGCACGATCACGGTTAGCCAGAGCTTCACGAACTCGCGATTGAACTGAGAATCCTTGAAAAATGGGTACATGTAATTGCAGACCAACCGATTTAGAAGTGAGATCAAGGCCTCGCCCCGTAATAGCTCCACCAACACCTTGTTGATCTGTGTATTGTGCGACTAAATCCAAAGTGGGATAGTGTCCTGCTTTTGCTTTACTAATTTCTTGCTCAGCTAAATCGAAGGTAATTTGCTGGATTTTAAGAGAAAAATTCTTTTGTTCCGCAATATTGACCCATTCTTCCATATTGTCATGGGCTAAATCTAACTTATCCGCAATGATCTTATCAATATTGGTTTTCACCAAACTATCCGGAAATCGATTAATAATACCTTGCAAAGTACGCTTGCTAATTTCTAGGGCGTTTTTTGCCGCAATTTCTTGAGAAAGTGTTAAATCGTAGCGAGCTTGCGCTTCATGAGTATCAACAATAGTAGATACACCGACTTCAAAGTTACGCTTTGCTTGTTCCAGTTGTTGCTGTATTGCTTTTCTCTGTGTCTGAACCACCTCTAAATTCGATTGCGCGATCAAGGCATTGAAATAACCCTGAGCCACGCGGAGGATCAGATCTTGTGCTGCTAATACAAATCTTGCGTCAGCCTGAGCTACTTGATTTTTTGATTGCTCATAGATAATAAAATTTTCAATCCGAAACAAAGGTTGTGTTGCAGCAACGACTATCCCTCGATTTTTTATAAAAACTTCATCGGGTCGGACACTAGATTCAATATATTGATTTTGCGCCGTTCCTGTCACATTGATTGTCGGTAATAAGCCCGCTCTCCCTTGAGGAAGCTTTTCTTGTGCAGCGATATAAGCTGCTCGCGCTGATCCGTATTGAGCATCATGTTCAAGCGCTTCCCGATAAATTTCCATCAGACTGGCCGCATGCAAAGGCAGTGATAGCGTGATGCTGATTACCCATATAACTAAAAAAAGGTTTTTTCTCATTAATTAGTTAATTAAGTTAACGATGATGCGAGCTATTGATTGCTGTTGATGACACTAAAAGTGAATGGCTAAAAAGTAAATCGAGATGGTTGCTGGGCATTTTGTAGTGGTGCAGTGGAGGTTTCAAATAAATGGTTGGTTTGGTAAGTATCCGTTGTTATGCGCGTGATCAATAATGCTTCCATGACAGGATCTTCGCCTACAATTGCAAACAATCTTCCACCGGGATTCAAACTTTTTAGGAACGTTTCAGGTAATATGGGTGTTGAAGCAGTTAATACGATTACATCATAAGGTGCATGATTTGGCCAACCTTGTGCAGCGTCTCCTTGTTCGATTGTGATATTGGTGATGTCATGGGTTTGCAAATTGATTTTCGCCATGGCACAAAGTGTCGGTACGATTTCTACACTATGAACATGTGCACCTAGTTCGGCAAGTAAAGCAGTCATGTAACCACTACCACTTCCCACTTCAAGGATTTTGTCAGTTTTTTTGATATGTAATTCTTGAACAATGCGAGCTTCCATTTTAGGTGTTAGCATTACAGCTCCATGTTCAAGCGGGATCTCCATATCTGTAAAAGCAAGTGCGTGATAGGCTGCCGGAACAAATTCTTCACGATGGATTTTATAGAGCAGATTAAGGATGGTATCGTCCAAAACATTCCAGGTACGAATTTGTTGTTCAACCATGTTGAATCGGTTTTTTTCGATATCGATATGGGTATTATGTGTCATAGTTAGCATTGATGATAAAAAAGAATCAGACTTGCAATTATTTCATATTTCCATTAGTTTCACAGCTTAAGCTAGGGGTCCACATTTGGAGTATCAGAATGTTGGTGAGAAAGTCCCTTAATACCTGATGCGGATAATGCCGCCGTAGGGAAGCTGAGGGTATTGTTCCTTCTGCTCCTTGCGAATTGATAAGGAGCATACCATGAATACCATTGTTTCAAAGTTAGAATCATTTACCAGCGAAACAGCGCAAGTTGATCAGGCCGCTGTTAAGCCACTACCTAATTCTCGTAAGATCTACATATCAGGCTCAAGTTCAGCTATTCGTGTGCCAATGCGTGAAATTATACAGACGGATACGGTAACTCGAACAGGTGCTGAAAAGAATCCATCGATTTATGTATATGATACATCCGGCCCTTATACCGATCCTAATATTGCAATCGATATTCGCGATGGCCTTTATCCGTTGCGTGAACAATGGATTGAAGCGCGCGGCGATACTGAATTACTCTCAGGACTTACTTCAGCTTATAGTCGAGAACGATCCAATAATCCCAAATTGTCAGAATTACGTTTCAATTTGAAACGCGCTTCACGCAAAGCGAAATCCAGATCCAATGTAACTCAGATGCATTATGCACGACAAGGAATCATCACTCCCGAGATGGAATTTATTGCGATCAGGAAAATCAGCATTGGGAAGCTTTGAAAAATAATAATCAGCAAGATCTGATTCACCAACATCCCGGTCAAGATTATGGTGCAGCAATTCCCCGTCTGATTACACCTGAGTTTGTACGTGATGAAGTGGCGCGAGGTAGAGCAATCATTCCAGCCAATATCAATCACCCTGAATCTGAACCAATGATTATCGGGCGTAATTTCCTGGTTAAAATCAATGCTAATATCGGAAATTCCGCTCTGGGCTCGAGCATTCAAGAAGAAGTAGAAAAAATGACCTGGGCGATTCGCTGGGGAGGGGATACGGTGATGGATCTCTCGACGGGTAAGAATATTCATGAAACCCGCGAATGGATTATTCGGAATAGCCCAGTGCCGATCGGTACCGTTCCGATTTATCAGGCTTTAGAAAAAGTCGATGGTAAGGCAGAAGAGCTCACTTGGGAAATTTTCCGAGATACATTAATTGAGCAAGCTGAACAAGGCGTGGATTATTTTACGATTCATGCGGGTGTAAGGCTACCTTTTATACCGCTCACCGCAAAGCGCATGACAGGAATTGTTTCTCGGGGAGGGTCCATTATGGCCAAATGGTGCTTAGCGCATCATAAAGAAAGCTTCTTGTATACGCATTTTGAGGAAATCTGTGAAATCATGAAAACCTACGATGTGAGCTTCTCACTGGGAGATGGTTTACGTCCAGGCTCGATTTATGATGCCAATGATGAAGCGCAATTTGCTGAGTTGAAAACCTTGGGGGAATTGACTCAGATCGCTTGGAAACAGGATGTGCAAGTGATGATCGAAGGCCCCGGTCATGTTCCCATGCATTTGATCAAAGAGAACATGGATTTACAGCTTAAATATTGTCAAGAAGCGCCTTTTTACACACTAGGCCCCCTTACTACTGATATTGCACCTGGCTATGATCATATTACTTCTGCGATTGGCGCAGCAATGATCGGCTGGTATGGCACAGCTATGCTGTGTTATGTTACGCCCAAGGAGCACCTGGGGTTACCCGATAAAGATGACGTCAAGGACGGAATTATCGCTTACAAAATTGCTGCCCATGCGGCAGATCTGGCAAAAGGGCATCCTGGTGCACAAATCCGAGATAATGCGCTATCCAAAGCGCGGTTCGAATTTCGTTGGAATGATCAGTTCAATTTAAGTCTTGATCCCGATAAAGCAAAACAGTTTCACGATGAAACGTTACCACAAGAAGGGGCGAAATTGGCTCATTTTTGCTCCATGTGTGGTCCAAGCTTTTGCTCGATGAAAATTACTCAAGATGTCCGAAATTACGCTGCTGAACAGGGTATTGCAGAAGCTGAAGCACTTAAATACGGTATGGCTCAGAAATCGAGTGAATTCAAAGAAAAAGGAGCTGAAATTTATGGAAAGCTGTGAACAATTATTCTGCTTAGCATAAGATCATGGAATGGGCGCTATTACTCAACGCATTGATTCTTGGCTTTGTTGAGGGACTAACCGAGTTTCTCCCGGTTTCCTCAACGGGTCATCTGATCTTGATAGGAGATCTGCTGGATTTCAATGATGAAAAAGCTAAAGTTTTTACCGTAGCGATTCAGCTCGGCGCTATTCTTGCGGTGTGCTGGGAATATCGAGCAAGACTTAAAGCCGTAGTGATTGGATTGGGTTCGCCTACATCCAATCGTTTTTTTCTGAATCTGTTAGTTGCATTTTTGCCAGCCGCGATTCTCGGTTTTTTCTTTATCAAAATTATTAAATTTTATCTTTTTCACCCCCTACCTGTTGCGCTCGCACTAATTATTGGCGGTATTCTAATCTTATGGGCTGAGCGCAGAAAACACGTGGTTGAGATTGATCAGGTCGAAGCGATGGATTGGAAACATGCCCTGAAAATAGGCTGTGCGCAGTGCTTGGCATTAATACCAGGAACCTCACGGTCCGGTGCAACGATTATCGGTGGGTTATTTTTTGGTTTATCGCGCAAAACAGCCGCTGAATTTTCTTTTTTTCTGGCTATTCCTGTTATGTTTGCTGCTACTTTTTACGATGTGTACAAAAATCGTGATTTACTGATAATCGGTGATCTAACCCTGTTTGCAGTTGGTTTTATTGCTGCATTTCTGAGCGCATGGTTAGCGATCAAGGGATTAATGCGCTATATCAGTAACCACGACTTTACCATTTTTGCTTGGTATCGCATTGTGTTTGGTTTGGTTATTTTGATTACGGCCTATTCGGGAATAATTACTTGGTCTGGCTATTAGCGCAATAACCTATCAAGGAAGTTAGCTTTGCACCCAAGGTAATCCTGACGCTTTCCAACCCCCTAATGATCCCCGATGGCCGGTTTCATCTTTATCGCCTTCAAAGCCCTCTAGAATATTGTAGCAATTGGGAAAATCGGATTGTGCAACGATAGTTGCCGCATGATCAGATCTTCCGCCACTCCGACACAAGAACAGAATGAGATCATTTTGATCGACGCGTTCGGCAACTTGATCAACAAAATTGGGGTTCGGTTGCATACCTGGGTAGGTTCTAAGCTCGATCTCAACTGCACCAGGGACCCTACCGACCCAATCCAGCTCAGCTTTGCAACGCACATCAATGAGTTTAGCGTTAGGGTGATTTTGTAAGATTACTAAGGCTTCCGCAGGCGTTAACGCCCCTTTGTAAGGCAAATCTATTTCTTCAGCGCGTTGGTGCGCTTTTTCTAATATTGCTGTTGTGTCTTCCATTTGTTTATCACGTTAAGGGATATCAGTAAATTAAACCAATAAGTTTAATTCAATGTTAGCGTAATTCACAAATAATAATACTGACTGAGGAAACGGAAGCTATATTCAAACAATTAACCATTGCCGTCTGGGCATTCTGTTAGGTAGGCTAGCGCATCGAATTAGTGAAACTCGATAGATTTTCTGGGAGTAGTGCCATGTTTTTGGCTTTATAGTTGTTCTATCTTCAGAAGGTATTGGAGTTGTCCATAGATAATCAGGATCTATCGAGTCTAGTTCTTTCGATTCTAGTGTTTGACTAGATATTCCTTTGGTTGGTGGGAAGGTAGAATCGTAAGTTCATCAAAATTTCTGATCTGAAACTAACGTAATGACTTACAATTCGATAGTATTATCAAGAGAATAAAATTAATAAACTGGAGTTAGTAAATGAGAAAATTAAATATTGCTTTAACCCTATCAACATTGTTCATTGTGACTGGTTGTGGCGGGAGCAAAGACTATTCACCGCCAGCCGATGCATCTGGAGAACAAATTTTCAGTACGGCCTGCACGGAATGCCATAAACCCCTCAGCGCAAACGTTGCCATGATATTAAGCGAGAAAGTCGCGAACAAGGATGCAATCATCAAGAAATTTCAAGGCGGAAGCATGAGAATGCCGGCATTCAAAAATATCCAGGGAGAATCTGCCGATCGATTGGCTGAATACATTCTAACTAATAGCGAAGCTAAATAATACGAAGCCCTGAAAATAAGCAACCCCGTGACAAGACCACGGGGAATCGCAAGTTAAAGCCAAAAAAAACAAAAGATCAGACGCGATAGATTCCGATTATTTGTAAAAATTACGTTTGCTTTCTCTCGATAGAGCAACTATAAAAACTAAAAGTATGGCACTACTCCCAGAAAACTCTATCGAGTCTGACCTTTTCAATTTGGTCGCACATGAACAAACTGATCAGTAGGTTAGACAAATTGCGTGCGATGGATGAGTTGCAGGTGAGCTAGCTATCGACATTGTCAGATTAGACTGGAGTTGTCCCCTTTGAACGGACATATTATGTTCTAGTTCAAAGGAGGTAAGATATGGTTCAAAGTTATAAATCTGCATACCCAGCAGCATTTCGGCAACAGATAGTAGAGTTGGTTGCATTAGGTAAAAGTCCTAAGCAGCTATCTCAAGAATTTGGCTGCCATGTCACAACGATACGAGATTGGTGTCGTGCAGCAGGTGTGCAATATCAATCTAATCGGGCAACCGCCACGATTTTGTCATCAAATAACGCTCTCCTGAGTGTTAACGAACGGCAAGAGCTAATAGAATTACGTTGCAATTGCAAATGCTAAATTGACAGAGCAGATCGTAGCGATTCACCGTATGAGTGGTTCCACTTATGGCCGCTCCCGTATTACTGCTGAATTAGCAGATTTGGGAATCATGGCTAATCACAAACGTGTGGGGAGACTAATGCGTCTAGCAAAGATCAAAGGAGTCAGTCGCAGACGTGGCTTTGTAGTTACAACTCACCGGAATAGGCACAATCGTCGTGCACCAGATCTAGTGCACCGCCATGTTAAGGCAACCAACATCAATCAATTATGGGGTGCTGATATGACATACATCCCCACATGGGCAGGTTTTTTGTATTTGGCCGTCGTTATTGATGTATTCAGTCGTAAGGCGGTAGGCTGGTCATTCAGTAATAACATGACAACCAGTCTTGTTATCAAGGCATTGAATATGGCGGTGATTACCCAAAAACCCGATCAAGTTATTCATTACAGCGATCAAGGTAGTCAATATACAAGTGTTGAGTTTGGTATGCGGTGCCAAGAAATGGGGATTTTTCCTTCCATGGGTAGTGTGGGTGATGCCTATGATAACGCGATGGTTGAAAGCTTTTTTGCTAGCCTTGAATGCGAACTGATCAACAGGCGTTCATGGCAAAATAAAACTGCTGCAAGACTCGCTATATTTACCTGGATAGAGTCTTGGTATAATCTAGCACGCAGACATTCAGGGTTGGGATATTTATCCCCAAGCAATTTTGAAAAAAACACAATGAAAATAATCAAACTGCGATAAACCCTTTTTTACAGAATGAGGTACTCTCAGTTTAGCGAAAAACTGTCCGTCAAAATGGAGCAACTCCAAAGTGTATTCCCAGCGCATGCTCCCCCTGCTGCGCTTAGATCAGGTACTCCAATAGAAACACCAACATCTGCTATAACTCCAGCGGCAGCATCAGTCCTTGTCGGGTCTGAGACAAGAGGATTACTAGGAATACCTAAATAATTTTTTACTGAGCTAGAGAAAATTGGCCCAATCGCCACACCTGGTGACATGGGTACATGAAAACCCGTGGAGAAACTTAGATCAAAGAGTTCCAGCGGATCAACTGTATTAGTTCAGATCTAATCGTACAAAGGGCTTGAAATCGGGAGCGTTACCGAGTTTGATATGGGTGTTGAAATTTAAAATCAAACATAAATGGAGGTAACGCTCATGTTGCATACTAACAATCCAATCATTAAACATAAAGCAGGGTTGCTCAATCTTGCTGAAGAACTTCAGAATATCTCAAAAGCCTGCAAGATAATGGGAGTTTCGAGAGATACATTTTATCGCTATCAGGAATTAGTTGAGACAAACGGTCTGGAAGCATTGATCAATCAGGATCGTCGTGTTGCTAACTTTAAGAATCGGGTGGATGAAGCCACTGAGCGGGCGGTGGTAGCCTATGCAGTAGAGTATCCGGCACATGGCCAGCATCGAACCAGCAACGAATTACGCAAAAGCGGTATTTATGTATCAGGTAGTGGTGTGCGCTCGATCTGGTTACGCCACCAGCTAGCAAACTTCAAAGATCGCCTTGCTGCACTGGAAACCAAGATCGCCAGTGAAGGCATCATTTTGAATGATGCACAAATCGCAGCATTGGAGAAAAAGAAACAGGATGATATTGCCAGCGGTGAAATAGAAACGATGCACCCTGGTTATTTGGGCGCACAGGACACCTTCTATGTGGGGAAATCTAAAGGTGTTGGTCGTATTTATCAGCAAACTTTTATTGATACTTACTCCAAGGTAGTGCATTGCAAGCTCTATACGGCCAAAACATCAATTACTGCAGCCGATATCCTAAATGACAAGGTGCTGCCATTCTATGCGACACAGGGTTTACCCATGTTGCGAATATTAACGGACAGAGGTACGGAGTATTGCGGGCGGGTTGAACAGCATGATTACCAGCTATATTTGGCAATCAATGATATCGACCATACCAAAACAAAAGCCATGTCACCTCAGACCAACGGTATCTGTGAGCGATTCCATAAAACCATCTTACAGGAATTCTATCAAGTGACTTTCCGCAAAAAGCTATATCACGATTTGGAGTCACTGCAAAGGACCTAGACAGCTGGATCGATTATTATAATAATGAAAGAACTCATCAGGGAAAAGTCTGCAATGGAAAACTCCTATGGAGACTTTGCTCAGTGGGAAAACGATTTGGAACAGCAAAAATCTGAACCAAATCTAATCTGACAGACATCCAATCAATTCGGTAACTGTACGATCTGATCTGAGCTAGTACATTATATTGTTTGCGAGCTATATCCACTTATTCTCGCTGATTTGTCAGACGCAGCTACAATTACTTGACATAGGAGCGTCAACGCTGTGTCGGAAAGCTTCTTTCATACCTTGAAAACCGAATTGATCCATCATCAAACGTTTTGCTCTCGCGAAGAAGCCAAGCAGGCTGTATTTGAATATATCGAAGTGTTTTACAACCGGGAGCGATTGCATTCAGCTAATGGATACATATCGCCCGTTGACTTCGAGTTGCAGCATAATGCCGCTTAACTTTGTGTCCAGAAAAGTGTTGACACATCAATTTTGACTGGAGCTAAAAAATGGCTAGCTTGCTGAAATGCAGTTATTTCCAGTACTTCAGATTGGAGTGAAACACCCTAGCAGGTATACAGGAGATTCAGCAGTTTTAGTCGTAGGCATCCAATGCAATCACCTGCTATTCATTCAATCAAAGTGATAGAGTACCAGAGCTAGAAACAGCGATTCGTCGATACAATTATTAGGTTTGTCGATGTTCAGGGACGAATTTTTCATAAATAAAATAAGTTTCGCAATATATAGCGTCGTTGTCGGGGCAGTCATGTTAAAGGCATAATTCTGCTATCCGTATTTTTGCCTCGGCCTGCTTGAGGGTTGCATGATCGACTATCACCAGATTTCGATCTTCTCATCCAGAATTTCTACCTATATTTCAAGAGTATTCCGTTTTTCGTCCTGTTTATTTCTGGGATGATTTCATCATTGCTTCATGCTTTCTTAATGTAGGGATGCGACAAAATGTCACATTGACGCTTCGAAATCAATCATATTTAATCTAGCACTCGCATAGATTGCATGCGAGTTGTTGCAATAACGCATGAAGAAATTAACAAGATAGAACAATTTATCTCATGGTTGTTAGCCATGAGAAACACTCACAGTAGGCCCTTAATATAAAAATCACCTAGAAATTGTCGAACTGTAGGTAAATCTGAAACAAGAAAGATTCTTGTTTTGTTCCTATTGTTGAAGAATGGATATAGCAGTAGTCAAGCTTTGGGTAAGTGAATATATAACGAATAAAGCTTGACAAAGAAATGAATAACTAAATGAAAACTCGAGTGATTACAAAAAAGAGTATCAATCTAAACTTAAATGAAATTATAAATATTGCCTATATTTCCCAAGCACTGAGATTGGTTTTTGCAATAGTCATGGGGTTGATCAGCGTCTTGGTTTATGCCGCACCCACGACACTTAATCTACAGACAGCTCCGTTACCGCAAGCATTAAATCAATTGGCGCAGGCCATGAATGTTCAAATTGTGTACGATACGACCCTTGTATCTAAAAAGATGGCCCCGGCACTCAATGGGGACTATACAGCAGATGGCGCTTTGAATCATTTGCTCGCGGATACTGGTTTGCAGGCACAGAAAAATAGTGTCGGGCACTACATCATAGCGCAGGCAAAAATAGGTGAAACGGAACCAATCATACTGCCGCCCGTGAAAGTTATTGGCGCCATGGAATCCGATGCACCTGAAAATCTGAGTTACACGCGAAGTAATGCAACTAGCGCAAATAAAACTTCTACGCCGGTTATGCAGACACCGATTTCTGTGCAAACAGTGCCACGCGCAGTCCTCCGAGACCAGCAAGCGGTTCAAATAGAGGATGCGGTCAAAAATGTCAGTGGCGTATTTCCCGGTTTTACTTTTTGGTGGACTTGCTGAAGAATTCATGCTCCGAGGTTTCAATACAGGTTTTGTAAGTTACCGTGATGGATTCCTGTTCCCTGCTGCCCGACTTTCTCTGGCGAATGTCGAGCGGGTCGAAGTGGTCAAAGGTGCGGCTGCAAACTTATACGGTCGCATCGAACCAGGCGGTATGATCAATCTGATCACCAAAAGACCGCAGGCGCAATCGTACTATTCATTAAACCAGCAATTTGGTTCATATGGTCAGTACCAAACTTTAGCCGACGCCACTGGCGCATTGAATAAAGACGGTACGTTACTTTATCGCATCAATTTTGAATATCTGAACAAAGGCTCGTTTCGTGATTTTGGCTTTCACGAACGCGCATTTGTGGCACCCTCACTCACCTGGAAGATTACGCCGAAGACACAATTTGATTTGGATTTTATGTATTCCAATGAAAAATTCATGGAGGATTATGGCGTCGTAGCAGTGGGAAATCGTCCTGCTGACGTGCCAAGATCTCGTTTCCTGGGAGAACCGACAGATAGATCTACACTCAAGCTATATAATACTGTAGCGACCCTAACGCATGCATTAAATGAGAATTGGCAGGTACGCGCTCGTTTCAATCATTTACGAAGAGACACCGCTGATCCACAAACTACTGGATTTAGTTTAAATGAAGTAACGGGTGACATGCAAAGAGGGTATTACAACGGGGCATCAACGGGTGATACTTTTTTTAGGCACAGTTGATGTCACGGGCCGTTTCCATACTGCCGGAATCGAGCACAATGTCTTGGCTGGCTGGGATTATTACAACAGTTCTTCCAACGTTAAATCAATTAGCCTGGATGCGACCCCGATTAATATTTTTCGGCCATAATATAGCCCTATCAATTTAGGGTCGTCACCTAATAATTTTTTTCATAGATCAGATAACTCAATGGAATGGCGTTTATTTTCAGGATCAGATAAAGCTGTTTGATAAGCTGTATATTATGGGTGGGGGCGATACGATTGGGCATCGCGTGAACTTGGAATGGCTTTTGGCGCAGATCAATCACTTGCGGACGCAAGAGCTGCAAGCACTAAAGTGAATAATGCCCGCTTTAATCCCCGTGCAGGTATTGTTTATCAACCATTCGAGTGGCTGTCTTTCTTCGGCAATTATACACAATCATTAGGTAGCGCAAATACTACCTTTGATGCTTCAGGCAGGGTATTGAGTCCCCAAACCGGTGAACAATTCGAAGGCGGCTTTAAAACCACATTCTTTGATGGAAGGCTGAACTCGAACGTGGCTTACTATCACCTAACCAAACAAAACCTGGCAATCCGGGTGCCCGGACAGCCTTTCTCAATGCCCATCGGTGAAGCGCGCAGTCAAGGGGTGGAAGTCGATATCGCAGGGGAAATTGCTAAAGGATTGAGCCTTATTCTGACTTATGCTTATACCGACGCAAAAATACTAAAAGGCGACGATCAGGGAAACCAACTATTTAACGTACCGAAACATGCCGGTAGTCTGTGGGCCCGCTATAACGTTCCCTACGAGCCTTTACATGGCCTCAGTTTTGGTGCCGGTATCTTTGTACAAGGCAAACGCCCGGGAGACACGGCGAATACTTATTTCCTACCGTCTCAGGCACGAGTAGATGCAATGGTGCGTTATCAATTACCGGTTGCAAGATCCCGTTTCAGCGTGCAGCTCAATGCTTACAATTTGGCGGATGAAACACTGTATGGCGGAACGCTGGGCGATCGCTTCTCAGTTAATGTCGGCATGCCGCGTACTTTCATTGGTTCGATTCATTATGCAATGTAGTGACATGAAACATCGAACAGGCGATATGCGTTGTATGGCTCAGGATAATCGATTCGGTGTTTTCTGTTCCGAGAACTTCTTATTTCCGGAATCGTAACATCGTGCGTCCTTTTCTCATATACTTACATCGCTATGTCGGTTTGTTGCTAGTGCCGTTCTTGGTGATTGTCGGATTAACGGGCAGTGTATTAGCGTTTTACCATGAGTTGGATCGCTGGCTAAACCCGGCGCTACTGACGGTACCGGTTCCGGAAGCATCCGAGCAACAGGCGGTGTTGTTCGATCCATTCGCATTGCGCGAAAATGCCGAACGTCAAGAACCGCACGTCCGGATCGACTGGTTTGATCTGCATTTTGAACCAGGCCAATCCTACCGGCTGTTTCTCCTTCCACGAATCAATCCGGCAACAGGGAGAAACTTCGAAATTCCGTACAACGAGCTTTATTTTAATCCTTATAACGGCGAACAGATGGGGACGCGCACCTGGGGAGAAGTATCGCTTGCCAAAGAAAATATCATGTCGTTTCTCTATCGGCTACATTACACCTTGGCATTTCCTAAACATATCGCTATGTACGGAATCACTATATTGGGTGTAATAGCCCTATTGTGGGTTATCGACAGTTTTGTCGGATTTTATCTGACTGTTCCGCCGACAAAAAATCAATCATTGCAACTCCAGAATACCTGGCAACGCTGGAAGCCTGCCTGGAAAATCAAGCTCAGTCGTTTCAACTATGATCTGCATCGTGCCAATGGCTTATGGTTATGGCCAATGCTGCTGGTGTTGGCGTGGTCAGCAACGGCTTTCAATTTGAAAGAAGTTTATCAGCCGATAATGAGTACAGTATTCAGTATGCGTGATCCGGGTGCATCGCCTAAATTGGATAAACCCATTGAAAAACCCGAACTGGACTGGCATGCCGCACATCGATACGGGCAGCACTATATTCATCAAGCTGCAACGCTGTATGGTTTCACAGTAGAGCGCGAACAATCGCTTTTTCTCGACCGGGAACACGGCACTTACCACTATCGTGTAAAAACTGATCAAGATTTCGGAAAGCAGAGTGCAACTGTTGCGGTATTAGATGCTGATACCGGTGCACTCATGTCGCTCACTTTGCCTGATACCGATTCAACCGGAGATATCGTTCATCGTTGGATTACTTGGTTGCATACCGCTCGTGTTTTCGGTTTGCCAATGCAAATCGCCATCTGCATCACAGGGTTGATTGTCGTGATCCTTTCGATTACCGGCATGATGATCTGGCTAAAAAACGAAAGCACAAAAACCCCGACTGACCAGAAAAACTATACTTCCAATGTAAAAAACAACCCCGTGGTCTTGCCACGGGGTTGTTTATTAAGGATGTGATCTTATGCACTGATGAGATGTCTACGTAGTCGACCCTGAAAAACTGCATCAATTGTTATTATGGATCAGCAGTTTCAAAAAGCGGCGTGTTAATAAAGACAAAATCGAGCAATTTGATCTTTTTCCATCAAAGAATTAGCGAAGCCTGCAGTTTTCGCCACGGGAAGAAAACCAAAAAATGGCCAATAGCCATTGTTTTAGGATTCCAGGCGGTAGCAGCCATTAGCAGATTGATGCGATCACCGATGGCGCCTTTCAGGTAATTTCTGGCCATTCGATAATCCGATTTCAGGTGGCTGATAATGGGTTCAATCGCCGCGCGCCTTCTGCATTGTTTCCGCTTCTTGTCTCTTTGGTAGCGTGTGTCTCGTTTTAATGCTCTTCCAGGTAGAACGATTTGCGTTCCATTGACTTCACGTTTGCCACGGTAGCCGCGGTCGCATACGGCTTGCTTGGCCGCTTTCCCGCGCGAAGTCTCAACATGATGCAATATCTCTGGTAATGTGTGGCTGTCATGCAAGTTTTGTTCGTGACTGACAACCCCAACAATCAGGTTACCTTTCGCTGTGCTGGCTATCGATGCCTTGCTGCCGTATTCATATTGTTTGTGGTCTTTTCCCTTGCCGATACAGTACACTTGCGGTTCGTGCAGGGAATAGATTTTGTGCGTGTCTTTGATTTTCTGTTTCAGTACGCGCTCATACAGTAGAAAATCCTTTTGGTAGTGCTCGAATAGGCAGCATTGTGGCAATTTTCTCCTGAGCTCCCGCATCAAAACACCTGCAATGGTTCTGGAGTCGCTTCAACGCGCGTTTCGCCTTTGCTCTTTTCTTCACGTGCCGGTAGTGCCGAATATCCAAGCGCAGTGATTTCACTTGCCTAATGAAAGTGCTCCCGCTGTGAAATACCATGGGATTTGGCAATCTTGTTGAGGCGATTGATAATCTTGATCGCTAGTTTGCTGTCAGTCGGGTATGTGATGTTCTTCTCTTGCACTGTCGTGTCAACATGAACCACATCTTCCAGTGCCGATTCCCCATGCAAACCAACACTCATCTGAAAAATCCGCTCCATGCCCGGCACACCTAGGCGCTTACGAAAATGCACCAGTTCCGTGCTATGACACGGCAATTTCTGCTGGAACTCTTTCATGCCGCAAAAAGCCTGGTAGTAAGGATTGCGCTTCCACTGCAATACTACTGATTCGTCACTCAAATTCTCTAACTGCTTCAAGATCAATAACCCAAACAGCAACCGGATCGGCTTACTCGGCGCGCCTGTCGATTTCGTGTAGTGAATCGAAAATGCTTCGTCAAATTCTTGCCACGGTATCGCGTCTGCAAGCTGCAACAATGGATCATTGACATCCAACTGCATCAGCAAATCTGTTCCAAACAAATTCGGTTGATGAATCGTACTGCTATGTCTTAGCATTTTTAATCACCATTTCGACCAGAAATAGGATGCTATTTTAACATTCCTGGTCGTTATGCTCATCAAAAGAAAGATCTTTGCTGCATAGAATCAAGTGCTTGTGGATATTTCAGGATCGACTAGATTAGATTATCGGACTTATTCCAATCCAAGATGGTTTCATAAACATAAATATTGCTGGGTACAAAACTGAGTAAGAAGTATTTAAATAAATCAGTAGTTAGACTAGAGTAATATAAACAATGCGTTATGAGTCAGCTTAGGCAAGTTAATTTATATAAAACAGGATAGTGATATTTGATATTAACAATTTTTTGAATAAAACTTGATTAAAACAAAAATGTTTGTATAATGCACATCTTCAGTCGCGCAGTGAGTAAATTCTGAAAGCGATAAGTTCTTTAAAATCAAATAACCAATAAATTGTAGGCGCTTGATAACATTAAAGTTATTAATATCGGAATAAATGAGCAATTAAACTGAAGAGTTTGATCCTGGCTCAGATTGAACGCTGGCGGCATGCTTTACACATGCAAGTCGAACGGCAGCACGGGGGTAACCCTGGTGGCGAGTGGCGAACGGGTGAGTAATGCATCGGAACATATCTTAAAGTGGGGAATAACGCATCGAAAGGTGTGCTAATACTCCATATACTCTAAGGAGGAAAGCGGGGGATCGAAAGACCTCGTGCTTTAAGGGTGGCCGATGTCTGATTAGCTAGTTGGTGGGGTAAAGGCTTACCAAGGCGACGATCAGTAGCTGGTCTGAGAGGACGATCAGCCACACTGGGACTGAGACACGGCCCAGACTCCTACGGGAGGCAGCAGTGGGGAATTTTGGACAATGGGCGAAAGCCTGATCCAGCCATGCCGCGTGAGTGAAGAAGGCCTTCGGGTTGTAAAGCTCTTTCGGTCGGAAAGAAATATCTATAGAAAATATCTATAGAGGATGACGGTACCGACATAAGAAGCACCGGCTAACTACGTGCCAGCAGCCGCGGTAATACGTAGGGTGCAAGCGTTAATCGAATTATTGGGCGTAAAGGGTGCGCAGGCGGTATTGTAAGTCAGATGTGAAAGCCCCGGGCTTAACCTGGGAATTGCGTTTGAAACTGCAATGCTAGAGTGTGGTAGAGGAGAGTGGAATTCCATGTGTAGCAGTGAAATGCGTAGAGATGTGGAAGAACACCAATGGCGAAGGCAGCTCTCTGGATTAACACTGACGCTCATGCACGAAAGCGTGGGGAGCAAACAGGATTAGATACCCTGGTAGTCCACGCCCTAAACTATGTCAACTAGTTGTCGGATCTGTTTAAGGATTTGGTAACGAAGCTAACGCATGAAGTTGACCGCCTGGGAAGTACGGTCGCAAGATTAAAACTCAAAGGAATTGACGGGGGCCCGCACAAGCGGTGGATTATGTGGATTAATTCGATGCAACGCGAAAAACCTTACCTGGCCTTGACATGCTTGAAATTCTGCAGAGATGCAGAAGTGCCCGAAAGGGAATTAAGACACAGGTGCTGCATGGCTGTCGTCAGCTCGTGTCGTGAGATGTTGGGTTAAGTCCCGCAACGAGCGCAACCCTTGTCACTAATTGCCATCATTAAGTTGGGCACTTTAGTGATACTGCCGGTGACAAACCGGAGGAAGGTGGGGATGACGTCAAGTCCTCATGGCCCTTATGGGTAGGGCTTCACACGTAATACAATGGCGCGTACAGAGGGTAGCCAATCTGCGAAGAGGAGCCAATCTCAGAAAGCGCGTCGTAGTCCGGATCGGAGTCTGCAATTCGACTCCGTGAAGTCGGAATCGCTAGTAATCGCGGATCAGCATGTCGCGGTGAATACGTTCCCGGGTCTTGTACACACCGCCCGTCACACCATGGGAGTAATTTTCACCAGAAGCAGATAGTTTGACTGAAAAGAGAGCGTTTGCCACGGTGAGGATTATGACTGGGGTGAAGTCGTAACAAGGTAGCCGTAGGGGAACCTGCGGCTGGATCACCTCCTTTCAAATCGATGCTATTAAGCGCTTACAATTTATTGGTTATTGCAATGAATACTGCTTAAGTAATAAGAAAGTGGGTCTATAGCTCAGTTGGTTAGAGCACACGCTTGATAAGCGTGGGGTCGGTGGTTCAAGTCCACCTAGACCCACCAAGACAGGGGGTGTAGCTCAGCTGGGAGAGCACCTGCTTTGCAAGCAGGGGGTCATCGGTTCGATCCCGTTCACCTCCACCAAATATTGCAAATAAAAAATTAGCAATATTATGATGTGGTTCATTGTAGAGATCTTTAAAAAAATAGAAAAGTAATAGGTAGTTGCAAATTTGTAAATATTTATTAATAGAAATAAAATAAGTGCAATGATAATTATTGATTATTTCGTTATTGGCATTAAGGTAATGAAGCGTAGTTAATATAATTATAGGATCAAGCATTTAAGTGCATGTGGTGGATGCCTTGGCGATTACAGGCGATGAAGGACGTGGAAGTCTGCGATAAGCTTCGGGGAGTTGACAACAAACGTTATATCCGAAGATTTCCGAATGGGGAAACCCGACTATTGCTTATTTGGCTAACTAATTAGTCAAATAAGCAATAGTCAGCATTAATTGAATATATAGATTAATAGCGGCAAACCTGATGAACTGAAACATCTAAGTAGTCAGAGGAAAAGAAATCAACCGAGATTCCCAAAGTAGTGGCGAGCGAAATGGGAGTAGCTTTCAATTAATAATATGATAATTAGCTGAATCTTTTGGAAAATTGAACCATAGAAAGTGATAGTCTTGTAAGCGAAAATTATTATATCGAACTAAAATTGAGATAAGTAGGGCGGAACACGAGAAATTCTGTCTGAATATAGGGGGACCATCCTCTAAAGCTAAATACTCGTAATCGACCGATAGTGTACAAGTACCGTGAGGGAAAGGTGAAAAGAACCCCGGGAGGGGAGTGAAATAGAATCTGAAACCGCATGCATACAAACAGTGGGAGCCCCTGCCTAAAATATTTTATCTGAATAATTGATAGAGTAATTTAGGCAGGGGTGACTGCGTACCTTTTGTATAATGGGTCAGCGACTTACATTCAGTAGCAAGCTTAACTGATTAAGGTAGGCGTAGCGAAAGCGAGTCTTAATAGGGCGAAAGTTGCTGGGTGTAGACCCGAAACCAGATGATCTACTCATGGCCAGGATGAAGCGAAGGTAACACTTCTTGGAGGTCCGAACCCACTAATGTTGAAAAATTAGGGGATGAGCTGTGGGTAGGGGTGAAAGGCTAAACAAATCTGGAGATAGCTGGTTCTCTCCGAAAACTATTTAGGTAGTGCCTCATATATCGCCTTTAGGGGTAGAGCACTGTTATGGCTAGGGGATCGACTAGATTTACCAAACCATTGCAAACTTCAAATACTAAAGAGCGTAAGTATGGGAGACAGACATTGGGTGCTAACGTCCAGTGTCAAAAGGGAAACAACCCAGACCCTCAGCTAAGGTCCCAAAGATATAATTAAGTGGTAAACGAGGTGGAAAGGCATAAACAGTCAGGAGATTGGCTTAGAAGCAGCCATTCTTTAAAGAAAGCGTAATAGCTCACTGATCGAGTTTTTCTGCGCGGAAGATGTAACGGGGCTAAATTATACACCGAAGCTAGGGATTCATATTTTTATGAATGGTAGGAGAGCGTTCCGTAAGCCTGCGAAGATGATCTGAGAAGATTGTTGGAGGTATCGGAAGTGCGAATGCTGACATGAGTAGCGATAAAGGAAGTGAAAAACTTCCTCGCCGAAAACCCAAGGTTTCCTGCTCAACGTTAATCGGAGCAGGGTGAGTCGGCCCCTAAGGCGAGGCAAATTGCGTAGCTGATGGGAAACTGGTTAAAATTCCAGTACCTTTGTTTAATGCGATGTGGGGACGAAGAAGGTTAGCTCAGCCAGGTGTTGGAAGTCCTGGTTAAAGCGTGTAGACATGCTATTTAGGAAAATCCGGATAGATAAGTTGAGGCGTGATAACGAAGCGCATTTATTTGCGTCAAGTGAGTAATACCAAGCTTCCAAGAAAAGCCACTAAGCTATAGTTAAATAAAGACCGTACCGAAAACCGACACAGGTGGGTAGGATGAGAATCCCAAGGCGCTTGAGAGAACCCAGTCTAAGGAACTCTGCAAATTGGCACCGTAACTTCGGGAGAAGGTGTGCCTTTAGTAAGTAGATAACTTCGCGTTAAAAGCTGAATAAGGTTGCAAAAAATAGGTGGCTGCGACTGTTTAATAAAAACACAGCACTCTGCAAACACGTAAGTGGACGTATAGAGTGTGACGCCTGCCCGGTGCCGGAAGGTTAAATGATGAAGTGCAAGCTTTTGATTGAAGCCCCGGTAAACGGCGGCCGTAACTATAACGGTCCTAAGGTAGCGAAATTCCTTGTCGGGTAAGTTCCGACCTGCACGAATGGCGTAACGATGGCCATACTGTCTCCTCCTGAGACTCAGCGAAGTTGAAATGTTTGTGAAGATGCAATCTACCCGCGGCTAGACGGAAAGACCCCGTGCACCTTTACTGTAGCTTTACATTGGGTTTTGGCAATATTTGTGTAGGATAGGTGGGAGACTATGAAGTAATCTCGCTAGAGATTATGGAGTCGACGTTGAAATACCACTCTAATATTTCTAGAATTCTAACCTTGGTCCATTATCTGGATCGGGGACCGTGTATGGTAGGCAGTTTGACTCACGGTCGGAAATCGTGCTTTAAAGTGCAATGGCATAAGCGTGCTTGACTGCGAGACTGACAAGTCGAGCAGGTGCGAAAGCAGGTCATAGTGATCCGGTGGTTCTGTATGGAAGGGCCATCGCTCAACGGATAAAAGGTACGCCGGGGATAACAGGCTGATTCCTCCCAAGAGTTCATATCGACGGGGGAGTTTGGCACCTCGATGTCGGCTCATCACATCCTGGGGCTGTAGCCGGTCCCAAGGGTATGGCTGTTCGCCATTTAAAGTGGTACGTGAGCTGGGTTTAAAACGTCGTGAGACAGTTTGGTCCCTATCTGCCGTGGGCGTTGGAAATTTGAATGGGGCTGTTCCTAGTACGAGAGGACCGGAATGGACATACCTCTGGTGTACCGGTTATGACGCCAGTCGTACAGCCGGGTAGCTAAGTATGGAAAAGATAACCGCTGAAAGCATCTAAGCGGGAAACTTGCCATAAGATAAGATTTCCCTGGGATATATTCCCCTGAAGGCTCGTTGTAGACTACAACGTTGATAGGTCGAGTGTGTAAGCGCAGTAATGTGTTTAGCTAATCGATACTAATTGGCCGTGAGGCTTGATCCTATAATTATATTATTTACTATCTTTTGTTAATATTACGAATAGATTTTGTTAGCTTTTAAGGTTTTGCTTGGTGAATATAGCGCTTTGGAACCACATCTTCCCATATCGAACAGAAACGTGAAACGAAGCAGCGCCGATGATAGTGTGTATTCGCATGTGAAAGTAGGACATCGCCAAGCTTCCTGTTTATTTTGACATAGTAGTTAATCGATCAATCTACTTGTATTAAGTATTGATATCTTTCATATTCCATAATAATTGAATTCGCTAGTTTTATATCTATGTTTATATTTATTGATATAATGAGCTTCTGTCACTTGTAGAAGTATAATTCTAATTATAAATTTATATTTTTTAATATGCGCCTAAAAACTAACTGGCACGTCATTAAACTCTGCCAGGTGCCACTTTCGCCATGAGATACACAAAAATTCTTAAAATATTCTAATCCGCTAAACCATTGTAACCACACCAATCATCACTATAAATGATGCTTTCAATTGAGGCTTTGTTGAGCATCACTGCTTGTAAAATCAAGCGCTTACAGTATGTCCGATACTATTTCAGTGTTATTATACCTTGCCATATTTGCTCAAACGCACTAAATACAGGCTGTTTAATGTGTCACGCTCACGTTTAAGCCTGCCATGATAGCTCTTGCTGCCGGGTTTCGCGCACCAAAATAACTTTTATCGACTCTCACCTTTCCTAACAGCTTGTCTTTAAGGGCAAGCTGATGATCATATATTATCTTCCTGAAAATACCGTACCAATGGTTAATCGTGTTACGATTTTTACTTAAGGAAGCTCTGATTAAGTCACTTATTTCAGTTTATTTGTCCACTCTGCCCAAGAAATCACTTGCTCCATTTCTTCGAGAAACTTTTGTCGGCGAGTTACTTTTGGTTTCTTGATAAATAATGGAATCGACAAGCCTAATTGTTTCATCAATGCGCCCCCTTGCAATGGTTACAATCTACCGAATATTCTACAAGTTCTTGAGACTTATTCAGAGTTTCCTTAACAGCAGGGCTGTTTTGTTCGCGGGTATATCAATGCAAAAGCATTGAATTATTTTTTTAATGTGATAATCGCTTAATTTACTGTTTCTTAACATCTTTCTAGACTAACAGATTACGTCTGCTAGTCTAGAGCCTAATAAATTCAACACACACTGTCTTTTTGAATATTGTGTTAACTTCAAACGTCTTGTGGCCGGATCAATAGCGTATACGTTAATGATATCTCCTTTATCTCTACAAGCTTAACTCCTCGTTGCTTGCAGGGGGTGATTTAGTACAAAAATAGCTGCAGTTTTTGCAGAATTGAATGACTATAACTTAAGCACGTGAAGATCTTGTGTGAGCTGCTTGTGGCGGCTGATTAAAACGAGTAATCGGTTTTACTTGTTGCCGAGCATAAATAGCTTTTTTAAAAGTGTGATGGAAACGACCCCGGCAGACTGAAATAATTATCTCATTTTTCGATTAAACGTTCATACGGAGTTTTTTTCCTCCCAAACCTCCATGATGAGGTCGGTGATAGTTGTAGAAAGCTTCCTATTCGGTTAATTTAGCGCGCAGATCAACATCATCTGTATATAAAAGTTAATAACTGGTAAAATTCCTGCTGATCAGTGCCATGCGAGCGCTCCACCTTGCCATTTAGTCGAGGCGTTCTGGGTTTGATGTAAGCATGTCGTATACCTATGTCTTCCAGGTGCCAATGGAATTTAGCCTGGAACTCATGGCCATTATCAGTTCGGATAGTATTGATTCTGAAGGGGAATTTTGATATAACGTAATCTGCGAAATCAATCGCGTTCTGCTGTGTATGTCGCTCATAAATTTTCAGCGCGCGGATCCGCGTTGAGTCATTAATGGCGGTATATTGGAAGCGCCGGATTTTTTTACCCTCTTCAACTTTAGAATCGAGAAACTTCACATCATATCGTGATAATGAGCCAGATACCAACTAATCCTTACTTACCCGAAATGATAGTTGCGACGCAGGTAGAGAATCTTTTCTTCAATCAAGGGAGGGGGTACGTAACTTGTGGGGTTCTCGGGGCATGGTTTGCTATTGATCAGTCCTTTTCTCCACGTGCCGCATAAGCCCGCTCTCATTGATAAAATGTATCTCTTGATATACCAAAATGCCTGCAAGTGAATGCAATATTCCCAGATGTAGCGGCATGTTCAAATACTTTGAGTTTGCGAGATATATCTCTTTGTGCTTGTAGATTCATCAATGACTTCTTGGAAACAGTTTAATTTATCAGAACTGTCAACCGAAGTCGTAATATTCATACCTTAGGTTCTGATGATAAATTATTGATCATTACGCTTTGTATGTTGATACGGCGTACTATCTAATTTGCGGCGATCGTTTTCATACCCTCTACGTTCAGTAAATGTGGAAGCATCGTCACAATGGACTCTTTGTATATTTTCTTTAGCTTCCTTATCAATACGATGAATCATTATTACTGTTCTAATTTATGATAGAAAGTTCTACTGTATTGCATCTTTAATATAGAGGAAGATTACAGTTTATGTTCATGTGTATTCAGAGTTTCGCACTATTTTTTATGGTTTTGCAATCAAATATTGTGTGACTTGACTTAAGTGAGGTAAGTATAAAGGCAGCTAATAAGCTAGAATTTTCTTATGGAAACTCTGAATAAGTCTCAAGAACTTGTAGAATATTCGGTAGATTGTAACCATTGCAAGGGGGCGCATTGATGAAACAATTAGGCTTGTCGATTCCATTATTTATCAAGAAACCAAAAGTAACTCGCCGACAAAAGTTTCTCGAAGAAATGGAGCAAGTGATTTCTTGGGCAGATTGGACAAATCGGATCGCGCCGCACTATCCGGTAGCAGGATCAGGACGTAAGCCATTTGCGCTGGAAGCGATGCTGCGTATTCATTTGATGCAACAATAGTTTGGTTATTCAGATCCGGGCATGGAAGAAGCGTTACATGATGTACCGATGCTGCGTGAATTTGCAGGCCTGGATGCAGGAGAAGATGCCATGCCTGATGAAACGACGATCCTCAAATTTCGTCACCTGCTGGAGAAGCATCACTTGGCACAAAGCCTGTTTGCAGAAACAACTGCTAAGTTGGCCCAGCAGGGATTATTGCTGCGTCAAGGTACGATAGTTGACGCCACGCTGATAGCGGCCCCGCCATCGACCAAGAACCGGCAACGCAAACGTGATGGCGAGATGAGTTCGACCAAGAAGGGCAACAACTATTACTTCGGATTAAAAGCACACATAGGCGTGGATGCTGATTCTGGCCTGGTGCATAGCCTGGAAATTATCACGGCCAAAGTGGCCGATGGCAACATGATTGATGTACTGATACATGGCGAAGAGGCGATTGTATTGGGTGATCGGGCTTATACTCGTAATGACCGCAATCTGACAGCACAACGACAGCCGGAAGAGCCAGTCTGGGGTATGCCATTCAAACGCAAGCGCGGTGAGGAATTGCCAGCAGAACATGCCGTACTCAATCGCATGCTGGCCTCACTCCGCGCAAAGGTGGAGCATCCGTTTCGTATTGTCAAAAGACAATTTGGTTATACCAAAACCCGTTACCGAGGATTGTTCAAGAATGCACAACAGCTCTACTTGTTGTTTGCCTTGGCTAATCTTTACCATGTCCGTAAGGTGTGGATGCCAACCACGGGATAATTCCGTCCAATACCCCTGAAAATCAGCATCAGGGGACAGAATAGTATGCAATTGGCTAAAAATTACAGCCATTAATCGCACAATAATGTCAATATTAGCTACTCTACTGATAGCGTTGTCACTAAAACTGAAAGAAATGACTTAATCAGAGCTTCCTTAATAAGCGTGGTGCAAAACAACAAAGAAATAAGCCAGAGAGCGAGTGGATACATACGCAGATTGAGCCGATTATTGAAATATCGCTTTTGAAGCAGCTTAAGCACGTAGAGCGGCACGTGCTCCATCCTTAATGCTTTAGTAAATAAAATATTTAATCCTGAGCGAGTCAAAGTCATGCTATCTGATATGAAAGAGCGAATTAAAGCCACAAAAGATAGTCAAGATGGGGAATTGAAGAAGCTGATTAAAGGATTGAACGAAACAAAAATCGCTACTGATCGACTTTATGAAGCAGTTGAAAGGGATCCCTGCCGCTGGATGCTTCATTACAGGAACGATCCCACAAATTGCAGGCGAGAAAACAGGAATTGTTGATTCAAGTAGCCGGATACCGCCAACAGCAGCAATTACCTGAAATCAAACACAATCAGGCGGAAATTACCGGCAGTTATTCGGCGCTTGCACATGTTGTGGCTGAATCAAACAGCACCCTTCAAAAAGGGCCCAGATTTGTACCGAATTGGCTCCCCGACCAGGGCTCGAACCTGGGACCTGCGGATTAACAGTCCGTCGCTCTACCGACTGAGCTATCAGGGAACGGAAGTGTCGCCTATAGTAACGCTTTGATATTCATTGGTCAACTTGGTTGTGCTCTGTGATATCAGGAAAATAAGCTTTGTTTAAAGGTAGAGTACATATTTTTTCGTGAATTGAATGAGTTATATTCAGATCAAAGAAAAAAGAATGATTAAATTTTTTGGGGAAGAGTGGGTCGCTTCGGGATATGATCACCGAGTTATCTGTTTGTCTATTGAAGCAGAGATTAAATTCTAAACATATTGCATGAAAAATAATAAGAGCAAAAAGATCTTCCTTAAAGTTGGGAAAGAGAAATCATTATTGCGTCGTCATCCTTGGGTATTTTCGGGTGCGATTAGCCGTACAGAAAATTCACCAACGCTAGGTGACACTGTAAATATTTTTTCTGCACAGGGTCAATTTCTAGCACAGGCTGCTTATCATCCGCAGGCGCAAATTGCCGCTCGGGTTTGGTCTTGGGAGCAAGAAGCATCAATTGACGCTGATTTTATTCATCGAAGAATTGCACAGGCCATTGCTTTTCGCCGTCAAATGGGCTTGACTAAGCTAAGTACGGGTATGCGCATTATTCATGGTGAGTCTGATGGGTTACCTGGGCTTGTAGTTGATCAGTATGATCGTGTGGTAGTGATGCAAATTAGCAGTGTCGGTATTGAGCGTTGGCGCGATGCATGTATTGGAAGCTTGCGGAATGAGTTGGATCCCATTTGTATTTATGAACGCTCTGATACTGAAGTCCGTACTCTTGAGTCGCTACCCGAGCGATGTGGCGTTGTGTTCGGTGATTTGCCGGCTAACATAATCATTAAAGAGCATAGTCTGATGTTTCAGATCGATGTCAGTAGTGGGCAAAAAACTGGATTTTATCTAGACCAGCGTGATAATCGTGCCTCAGTCGGTGCGCTAGCTGTGGATAAAGATGTACTCAATTGCTTTTGTTACAGCGGAGGATTCACGGTTTACGCAAAGCAAGCAGGTGCGCGTTCAGTGCTTTCGATTGATGCTTCACAGTCAGCGCTTACGCTTGCAATGCACAATGTTGTGCTCAACGGATTTACCACTGATGAGAACGAATGGATCTGTGCAGATGTTTTTCAAGCGTTACGAAAATTAAGAGATCAGAATCGTAGTTTTGACTTGATAATCTTAGATCCCCCAAAATTTGCACCAACTGCTAGTTTTGCTGAGAAAGCGGCACGTGGATATAAGGATATTAATTTGTTAGGATTTAAATTGCTTAGACCGGGTGGCATTCTGGCAAGTTATTCCTGCTCAAGCGGCATCAGTAGTGATTTATTTCAAAAGATCGTGGCGGGAGCTGCTTTGGATGCAGGGGTTGAAGCGCGCATCATTGCTTACCAGAGCGCAGCAGTTGATCATCCCGTATTGCTTAATTTTCCTGAGGGAGCTTATCTTAAAGGCCTAATTTTAAAAAAGAGACTATAAATACGTTTTGATCGCAGACTAGGAGAGTAGAAGTCTACTTTGATTTTCTGATAAAATTATACGTTCTGATATTAAAAAGCGCCTTGCAAGGAATTTCATCATGACTTATGTAGTAACTGAAAGTTGTATCAAATGTAAATATACGGATTGTGTTGATGTATGTCCGGTAGATTGTTTTCGGGAAGGACCTAATTTCTTAGTAATTGATCCAGATGAGTGTATTGATTGCACGCTTTGTGTCGCAGAATGTCCTGTCGAAGCGATTTATGCTGAAGATGATGTTCCTGATAATCAACGCGGCTTCATTACATTAAATGGAGAATTATCTAAATTGTGGAAACCGATTATTGAGAAAAAAGATGCGCTCTCTGATGCAGATGATTGGGCAAAAGTAACCGATAAGATCGATCATTTAGAGCGTTGAAAATAGCTTGATAGCATTATTCGTACTAAGAGTTGCCCAAATCAGTAAAGTACTAGCTCTTTATTATGAATCAATTACTACCAATGTTTTAAGACTGTAGTAATTGATTCATGCAATATAGTGTTTCTTTCTAGAATTTCCCACCGGTCCCTACTAATAAGGCTGACGTGATTTTATAGCTAAATTCGTTGTGATTGAGACTATCGAGTGGTTCGCCATCAATTAAAGCATGCGGATAGGTAAAAAAAGGTAATTTAGTGGTAAGTTTTCCCTGGCTTAGATTAACATCCTCTCCATCATTCAGTGCAATCCAATTCATTTCCCAAGAACCAAACAATCGATCTTTAAGTGCGGCGACTTTTTCGGGCTGCTCAGCAAGATTTTCTAATGCAATGATTTCACATACTTCGGCTGGATCAACCGGAACCCATCCGAGTTCTGCAAGAAAGAATTCAGCACGACAGTGATGGGCAGTTGTAATATCGCCCAATTTCCCTAAGTCGCGATGAATTGTAGATTCATCAATACGCAAACCAAATTGCTGACGAGTTGGAATGCCGGCTGCGCGCGCTAGTGCTACAAATAATGAGCTGATATCAGCACTTTTACCGAGCATGGGATCATTGGCGGTAATTTGTTTGATATCACCTTTTCCTGCGCCACGGATATTTTTATCAAATTGAGCGTGGTCAATGACCCAATCGTAAATTGCTCTTGCTTTATTGAGTGGTGAGCGAATCTCTTCTTGTTTGGTGATCGAGTCGGCTAGCTTGCGAATAGTACTATCTATCGCAATATGTTGGGGTAGGTTGCAGGAAGCTTGATATTATCCGGGAAGGTACTTTTAGCAGATGGTGTATAGAATCGTAAATCAACTTTGCGATCAGCTGCTTTTACGATACTGCTAACTGTTACAGTGCGTTCGCTAAGGCCTTGCCATTCAGCATGAAATACATGCGTATCAGTTTTGGGGAGTGTGAAAAGTTTCCCAGCTTTAGTTGTACCATTCCAGACGCTCCCTTGTATTAATTGGTGAGGTGTGTCAATACCGTCTGGGAGTGGTAACCAGAGATGGGCCTGCTTTCCTTGTTGTGGTAAAGTTACTTGATAGGTCAACCGATACCCGCGCCATTTGTTTGGGATTGGCGATTGCGCAAGAATGATTTTACTCGTGGGGAGTAACGTCGCTCCCATGCCAACCATCTTAATAAATTCTCTGCGCTTCATACCTATCTCCTCTGTTATTAAGTTTAGTATAGAATTTTCAAATTTGAATTTTACTATTTTACCAGGGCAAACTACTTTAATTCATGTCTACTCACATTTCAAATCCGCTAGCAACGATCGAATTAACGACTGGACCAAATCCAACTCATGCAATCATATGGATGCACGGACTTGGCGCTGATGGGAACGACTTCGTACCTATTATTGATGAACTTGATCTTCCTGAAACAACATCTATTCGATTTATCTTTCCACATGCACCTAAGCAACCAATCACGATTAATGGTGGGTTTATCATGCGCGCCTGGTATGACATCCGAAACACTGAGTTGGACCATGCTGAAGATGAAAAGGTTTAGAGCGATCTCGGCAGTTGATTATACAATTGATCGAGAAAGAGATATCACGCGGCATTCCATTTAAAAATATCGTGTTAGCCGGATTTTCACAAGGCGGGGCCATGTCGCTTTTTGTAGGATTACGACACTGAAAAATTAGGCGGGATAATGGTGTTGTCCGGCTATTTACCGCTTGCTCAACAACTTGAACGTGATATGTATCTGGTGAATCGCGCTACGCCGATATTCATGGGACATGGCAGTGAAGATATGATCGTTCCCGTCCAACTTGCAAATAGATCAAGACAACAACTCATTGCCCAGGGACATTCAGTGGAATGGCATGAGTACAACATGGCTCATTCCGTTTGTAATGCTGAAATTACAGATCTAAGCAAGTGGTTACGTCGTATTTTGTTGTAGTGCATTCTGAAGGGAACGCTTTACTAGGGTAAAGATCGTGTTCTCAGAATGCACGAGTGATTATTGCCAGCTGTAATAAGCAGAGAAGCCAACGAAATTAACTAATTGATTGCGATCTTGCGTTAAACGCGTTCCATCAGTATAGGGCCAACTCTGAGCGGGAATATTAGAGTTCCATGTCCATTCGTTGGTTTTGAAGTGGTCAAGGATATAGTCTAGCCGGATCCCATAGTTTTTTTGAATAGCATATTTAGCAAATAATCTAAATCTGGCGAGCTGGAAATTGATATTTGGTACCGTATAGGTTTGTGCATTCGAAATAACTGATTGATTAAATTTATCAGTGATATCACTGTACTCAAAATTAGCGCCAATATCGATTTTTCGGTGGGTCTCCCATTTAAACCAGCACCAAAAGCGGTACTAATATTATCTAAACCAACAGTCCAGCGTTCTTGGAGATGACGAGGAGGGGATGGAGTAAGTGAGGCTTGATCGAGAAACGTTTCGTTTCGTGAAAACCAACCAGTTGCTTGCCATAGTTCAGAGAAAGAATAAACGGCATCGATTGAATAATTTCTCGCAGAGCCTTTTTGAGTACCTAAGTCTGAACCAGCGCGATGACCGTAATTATCCCATGATTCATCAATCATAACTTGAACGGACAGAGGGTCAATCGGTTCCCAGTTGACTGATAATCTTACTTTGTCGCGTTTCCGATCGGCTAGATTAATCGGTGCGATAAAATTAAAAAAAGGATCACCAGTAGCAGTTCGATTTGTCAGGAAGTGTGAGCCAAAGCGATCGCTATGGATGTAGGAGATTGTTCCTGTTACGGTTTCAGCAAGCGTACGCCGTAATTCAGCTCGATAGGATATTTCATCTGTTGTACTACGATGCCCTGTAGTTGCCGGCGATCCTGTGCGATCCCAGTGCTCATAGTCGATACCGCTAATAAATCGGAAATTCATGGGTAACGCATAGCTGCCCTCAAATTTACTATTCCAAGTTCTAAAGGATCGAGGCTGGTTAAGTCCTGACCAACGATTACCATTAAGGTCTGGCTCTAAGGCGATAGGGTTGTAAAAGAATACAGGCGTGTTATCGTTGCGGTCTTCAAATCGTGCATTTGCAAGTAACGAAAGCTTGGGTAATGGGCGAGCAGATAAACTACTTTGTACAAGTGCTGTATCGACTTGTCCTCCCAAGTTACTTCCTATGCCAGGGGTGGCGAATTGAGTAGGAAAGAATGAGTCAGATTGTGTTGCGCGAGTATAGGAAGCTTTCAATATTCCGCGTGTCGTTGGGGTAAAGCTATAGCCCCCGGATAAGAAAGCTTGGTGCGCTTGGTTATCAGATGGGAGCGCGATAGGCGAAAAGTTATTTGGTGCATAAATTCCACCTACATCACTGCCTCCCGTGATATGAAGTGCTGAATTTTTATTCAGAAAAATTGAACCGTGGTAACCGCCAGTTACTTGCAAATCTTTTCCGGTGTAATCTAATGTTGCTCCAAATTGACGCGTCGTAAAATTAATCGGTTCGGGTGTAAATTCAAACCCTCCCACAGCAGTGGGGCTGGGAGCGCCTAGTCGATTTCCTCGACCAAAAATGCGTGCACCATCTTTTTCTTCGTTACGAAAATGAAGATTCAGTTCAAAATTTCCAGGTAAGAGTTTATTAATGCCTACGTTGATTGATTCTCTTTCTGTCTTAAGCTGGGTAGGATTGCCCGTCGTCGGGATCGTTGGTACTTCCAGTTGAGCACTTCCAATGCCTTCGACTGCAGTTATAGCGGGAAAAGGTTCATAACGGGGTGTTTGATTAAACTCGACAGAATATCCCCAATTTCCTTGTTTGCTATGTTCGAGGCGTATCTCTCGATTCTGTAAGCCAAGATTACGCCCAATTATTTTGAACCAGGTGCCACTATCATCGTTTCTTCTCAAGATATCAACATTGAAAATACCATAGGCTCCCTCATCTCTTAAACCACTAAATTGTCCAAATCGAGCGTTATCATCGGATAAATAACCAGCACCAAACTGAATGGTACTCTGAGGTTTAGTCATTTGTTTAATCATATCATCGCCAAGTGCCGTAAATGGGGTCGTGATGGTTAGTACTGCGGCGATCGTACTGAGGTGTAAAATATTTTGTTGTTGCATGATCTATTTTTCCCCATAAATTACCGCTGGAAGACTTCTTCATTGCGAATATTCTCAGGGTTGTTGCTACCATGAATTTGTGTGTGGCAATTCATGCATCCCCTGGCGAGTGTATTCCGACGGTAATAGCCAGTAAGGGTGGCTGGACTACTTTGATGTGAGTTGGGTTCGTGGCATTGTTCGCAGAGAAAAGGAGAACGTACTTTGAGTAAATTCGGCGCTGTTGTTCCATGAGGGTTATGGCAAATGGCGCAGTTTTCCTGGACGGGGGGGTGGTTATATATAAAAGGCCCTCGTTTTTCCATATGACAGGAAAAGCAAGTTTCATTGACACTATCTCTAACCATTTTGCTTGGCCCTGCTGATCCATGCGGGTTATGGCAATCGGAGCACACGACTTTACCTTCACGGATCGGGTGCCGTGAAGGCCGGTTGATTTGAGCACGTTGCTCTTTATGACATACAAAACATACTTCGGCTTGGGCAACTCGATCACGAACTTTGTCTTGTGCAGCGTGAATTTGATGGCACGCGGTACAGGCAGTATCGCGGTTTGCATGGGTACTGCTTAACCAATGCATGCGTTTACCGCCTTGGTGACAATTTAGACAAATCTGATTTCTTTCATCAATGGGGTTTTTAGAGTTTTTCCCAAAAGTAATCGATGGCATGGGCATAGTGGTTTCACCCTCTAGATGGTCATTACTTTCGCCATGACAGCTTTTGCAAGAACTCGGCGTTCTACTATCTATCGTTGTCCCATGCTTGGTCTTACCAATAGCAAGAATTGGATACTCACTGGTTTCATCATGACAGTCAGTACATTCTCTATCTTTTCTTAGAACGATACCGCGTTCGGATTGGCCATCGGTATCCTCACTGGCGTTTTTTGCTTCAGAGTTGGGGGACATCCCGAGTGCTAGTGTTAGCACTAGCATCGGTAGTCGGTGTAATAAACCTTTCTTTATTTGCCTTGACATGATGGATAGCCTCTCTAAGTTAGTATTAGGTTTTGGTTAGCGCTGTTTCTCGCTCAATACAGAGTGAAAAAATTATCTAATTGGAGGGCTATTTCGATCTGTGTGATATCTCACGATCTAAGAAATTAATTCAATTGCAGTATCGGCTAACGTGGGTTTGGTCAAACCTGTATAATTTCGCATTTTGGGATGGTAATCATGATGGAAGCAGAACAACTTAATACACTCAGAAACCAGTTAGTCGAACTAAATGATCGACAAAAATCGTTAAGGAGGTATCTTTGACTTTGATAATAAAAAACTAAGATTGATCGAAGTATCTAGACATGCAGAGGATCCCGCTGTCTGGAGTGATGCGCAGCGAACGCAAGAAGTAGGGCGTGAAAAGAAATCGCTTGAGAATGTGGTGCTACTACTGGAGTCATTAGAAAAGCAACTGCAAGATGCGGATGAACTTCTTCAAATTGCAATTGAGGAAAATGACGAAGTCGTCCTCCAGAGTATCGAGGTCGATGTTTTACAACTAGAAAAAACTATTGCAGACATGGAATTTCGAAGAATGTTTTCTAATCCGATGGACCCTTGCAACTGTTTTGTAGATATTCAATCTGGGTCTGGAGGAACAGAAGCGCAAGACTGGGCGCAAATGCTTGAACGGATGTACTTACGCTATTGCGAGCGCCATGGTTTTGAGGTCGAATTATTGGAAGAATCAGCCGGAGACACAGCAGGTATAAAAAGTGCAACCCTTAAAGTATCAGGTGAATACGCTTATGGCTATTTGCGCACTGAAACAGGGGTGCACCGCTTGGTTAGGAAATCACCGTTTGATTCCGGGAACCGGCGGCATACATCGTTTGCTAGCGTATTTGTTTATCCAGAAATCGATGACAGCATTGAAATTGATATCAATCCGGCAGATTTACGTATCGATACATTTCGCGCTTCTGGCGCGGGAGGCCAGCATATCAATAAAACCGATTCAGCTGTTAGGATTACCCACCTGCCAACCAATATCGTGGTCCAGTGCCAGAGTGGACGCTCACAGCATCGCAATAGAGCAGATGCCATGGCAATGCTTAAGTCTCGCCTTTATGAAGCTGAATTGCACAAGCGTAATGAGACCAAGCAGGCAGTTGAAGATGCAAAAACGGATATTGCATGGGGTTACCAAATACGTTCCTATGTACTTGATCAATCCCGAATCAAAGACCTACGGACAAATGTTGAAATTGGCAATACACAAGCAGTGCTGGATGGGGATTTGGATGATTTCATTCAGGCAAGCTTAAAACAAGGGATTACTTCTTGAACTAAGCCATAGTTAGAGAAAGTTGGGTTGAATCACCAACCCAACTTAAAGTGCGAGACGTCTATAGTTTATAGGGTAGTGACGACACCCGCAAACTTTAGTAAATCTACCATCGTGAAGTTACCATTTGAGCCTAAATGAGGGGTCCAATCAGGGTCTTGAGAAAGATAGGAGGTATTGTCTCCTTGTAAAAGACCTATCATGACTTCACCAACGATACGGCCGCCAACCGGACCCAACCGTTTAGCATCTGCTTTCACATCAGCCTCACGTAATACATAAAACCATAAGGGTGTGCGATTATGGAGATTAAATGGTTTTAGATCAGCCAGATCGGCTTCAAGTAATGCAGGAACACCCATGGCAGCTGCAACGCGCTGACCAGATGGAACTTTGAATGTTAAGTGACGTAGCAGATTGCGCTGAGCAAGCGATTGAGGTTCATTTGCAGGCATACCTGGAAGATCAAACATAACTGTGGAAATTTTCGTGTCAATCCGCTTGTTATTGCGTGCGTTACCATCACCAAAATCAAAAAATGTTTGCCAGTCGATGAAGCGCTCAGGCGCTCTTGAGCCGCCACGCATGTCGATGGTAACTGGATTTGTTAAATTATCATTGAAAAACAGCGCAAAAATCTGGCTAGCGTTATTCGTACCAAAATTGACTCGATAACTGGGCCTCACTTGCGAATGTCCAAAACGATAGGCTGCAACAGAAAACTCGACTGGAATATAAGGCGCGTTATTCCATTGGTAAAATTTTCTGCCATTCTGTAGTATGTCGTCCACCAAAGCCTGACCAACGGTTTTAGGCAAGAATTCATGTAAAATGATCCATTGATAATGCCAACGCGTCAGGCGCTGTGCCTCAAGAAAGATTTCAACTGGATTGGTTAGTCCCTCTGCTTTGAGCTTTGTTACCAAGTTATTGTGAAACTTGATGAACGCGACTTGCATCTGTGACAAGACTAAATTTTCATCATTGCGAGGATCACCGATCAATGGGGTATTCTGACTATTACGCGGTAGATCATATTTCAATGACCCATCACGGCACTTAGTTTCCGAGTCAGTAATGGGCTCGAGTAGCAATGTAGTCATTCCATGATCGACTGTCTGGTCAAATAAGTATGGTGAACCCGATGGACCTGTGCCATAGATACTATCTAACGCAAACGTCGGTACTCGGAAGTTCTGAATCATTTCCGGGTCAACTTGCTGTTCTAGGCTTGAAGTAATATCGAGTGTCATATCATGATCAAGAAATTGACCAAGAAAAGTCATTCCTGCCGTCATGTCCGGGTTATCGGGATTACTAACGCGTAATGCGGGGTTGATAATGAGCTCAAGCGGTTCTTTCGAAATATCATCTTGTGCATCCATGATGCCATTGCGCTCACCGATTTTCATCAATGTAGTACGTAAGCTAGGAGAGTCTAATGAAAAAGAAGTGAGTGTTGGGAACATACGCCCAAATTTTCCTTGATCATAAAATTTCGAAGTAGGGGGCGTACTATCTGATCGGTAAACATTGCCATGTAGCATTTTATTCTCCTATTTTGATTAAATTGTAAGAATCCAAAATTGCAGCGCTGACAACTAGCATTCGTGCTACGTTATGCAAATTGATGGCTGAGTGTATCAGACCTCTGCTTGGGTTAATCGATTCTCCCAATTAGTATACATAATAGGTTTTATTAGCTAATAAAGCTGTGTGATTTCTCACATTAATGTATTTTTCAGCGTGAATTGAGATTAAGTTGAATTGTTTTTGCAATGAATAGAAACGTCTGGAAATTACTCAATTTTCAGGTTTTGTTTTGATTCGAGATAAGGCGATTGCTAAAGCACTCACAGGTTGGGTGTTTGCAGGTTTTTGCGATTTAGAATTAGCAAGTCGGGGTTTGAGTTTTGAAGTTGATTTGGATAATGGCTGGGTTTTACCATGATCATAAAGGTCAACTGGATCGTCTAATCGCATTGTCAAGCTAATTCGTTGTCGGGCAATATCTACTGCTAATACCTTTACTTTAACAATCTGGCCGGGTTTGACAATTTGATGCGGGTCTTTGACAAAATGATTGGCTAGGGCGGATACATGAACTAATCCGTCTTGATGAACACCTATGTCAATGAAAGCGCCAAAGGCGGCAACATTGGTTACGACACCTTCCAGAAGCATTCCTACTTTTAGATCAGTCAGTGTTTCAATTCCTTCTTGAAAGGTGGCAGTTTTGAATTCAGGTCGAGGATCGCGCCCTGGTTTCTCGAGCTCAGATAGGATGTCGCGTATGGTTAGCAGACCAAACGTCTCATCTGTAAATTCTTCCGGGGAAAGTTTCTTAAGCTCCTCAGGTTTGTTTCTAACTTCACTAATCCCTTTTCGGAGCTTATTTAGAATTTGCTCAACTACAGGATACGCCTCTGGATGAACAGCAGAACGGTCAAGCGGATTGTCGCCATCAGTAATACGTAGAAAGCCAGCAGCTTGCTCGAACGTTTTATTTCCGAGTCTTGGAACATTTAGAATAGCTTGCCGATTGAGGAAGGGACCTGTCGTATCGCGAAATTGCACGATATTCTGAGCTAATGTGCGATTCAGTCCTGATACACGCGCCAATAATGGTGCAGAAGCGGTATTAACATCGACACCTACCGCATTAACGCAGTCCTCAACTGTTGCATCCAGTGCACGTGTTAGTGCGCGCTGATTGATATCATGTTGATATTGTCCAACACCAATGGATTTAGGTTCAATTTTAACGAGTTCAGCAAGGGGGTCTTGTAGGCGACGTGCAATCGACACGGCTCCCCGCAGACTAACATCAAGATCAGGAAATTCTGCGGCAGCAAAGGCTGAAGCTGAGTAAATAGAAGCCCCTGCTTCGCTGACCACAATTTTAGCTAGTTTAGGGTGAGGGGGGCTTGCCTCGATAAGTTTAATGACTTCATCGGTCAATTTATCCGTTTCTCTGCTTGCAGTACCATTGCCGATTGCAATCAATTCGACATTATGTTGAGTAACTAATTGCACGATCGTTATTAGCGATTCTTGCCAGCAATTTTGTGGTTGGTGGGGATAAATCGTAGTCGTTTCAACTAATTTTCCTGTTTTATCAACAACTGCAATTTTACAACCGGTTCTGAATCCTGGGTCAATGCCTAGTACGACTTTAGCGCCAGCAGGTGCTGCTAATAGTAGTTCCTGTAAGTTTTTGCTAAAAATCCTGATTGCTTCAGTCTCAGCAGCTTCCCTTAATTGCATGAACAGCTCAACACAGACTTGAGTATGTAATTTAACTCGCCAGGTCCACTGACATACTTCTAGCAGCCATTTGTCTGCAGGCCGATTTTTATTATCAATATGAAATTGTTTAGCGATGAGCGCTGCGCAGGGATGAAAATCAAGCGCTTCCTGGGTATCTGCTAATTTTAAATCGATTCGAAGCACATCGAGTGCTTGCCCTCGAAAGAGTGCTAATGCCCGATGAGAGGGGATCGTTCGAATCGGCTCGGAATAAGCGTAATAATCACGAAATTTTTCTTCTTCAGCTTGCTCCTTACCGGGAATCACTGTTGTCGAGAGCATACCTTCATTCCATAGCTTAGCCCGCATTGTGGCAAGTAATTCAGCCGTCTCTGAGAATTTTTCCACTAAGATATCACGCGCACCTTCCAGTGCAGCCTTAGCAGTTGGAACATTGATCGCTTCACTCTGATCGCTTGTTGGCTCGATTCGAATATATTTCTCAGCTTCTAATTCAGGATTGAGTAAGGGATTCGTTAATAGCCCTTCAGCTAGCGGCTCTAGCCCAGCTAAGCGTGCAATTTGTGCCCGAGTGCGGCGTTTAGGTTTATAAGGTAAATAAATATCTTCGAGTAATTGCTTGGTGGTAGCTTGTTCAATTGTGTTACGTAATTCTTCTGTCAGCTTTCCTTGTTGTTCGATTGAGGATAGGATGACTTGTCGTCGTTCTTCGAGTTCTCGCAAATAGAGTAAGCGCTCTTGTAAAGTGCGTAGTTGTGTATCGTCGAGATTACCTGTTGCTTCTTTGCGGTAGCGAGCGATGAATGGAACCGTGGCCCCTTCATCGAGTAGTTTTATTGCTGCGGAGACTTGAGGTATTTTTACGATCAGTTCGGCAGCGATCAAACTAACAATTTTTTGGGAGGAATTTAATGCATTGGTTTGGATAGGAGTAATCATGATTGAACGGTATTAACGACAGATTTGTGGAACGATGATCTTAAGTGTGACGAGTTATTTGTCTTCTGAATCACGAAAACATTGTTGTATTTCTAATATTCTATCTTTATTTTGATAAGCGCTTCTACACAATCTTTATCAAGTTTATTCTCCGACAGGCGCTGCAGCATACCAAATGCTTCTTCATTCGACCAAGCTGCCTTATAAGTCCTGCTGGAAGTCAAAGCATCAAATACATCTGCAACCGCACTGATTCTTGCTTCGATAGGAATTTCATTGCCGCTAAGTTTATTAGGATAGCCGCTGCCATCGATGGCTTCATGATGGTATTCAGCAATATTGCGCAAAATTTCAACATGTCCAAACGTCCCGAGACTGAAATCTTTTAGAATGCTATCGATAATTTCCCGCCCTTTTTCAGGGTGGGTTTTCATAATTGCAAACTCTTGATCATCTAGTTTACCTGGTTTCCGCAAGATACTGTCTGGAATACCAATTTTCCCGATATCGTGTAATGGGGAGAACAAAAAATATGCTCGATTTGTTCATCGCGTAGCTGATAATACTGCGCCAGTTCTTTTGCAATCAAGCGGGCGTAATGTGCCGTACGATCAATATGGGAGCCGGTTTCCACGTCACGATAGTGAGTTATGTTTGCGTGCTGCTTTGACCGCGGAGGTAACGTGCGGATAGCAGTCAATTCACTGATGACCATTAGCGCAATCAAATGGCCATAAATGTCGATTTGACGCAGAATCGATGGTAAAAATGGATGCGATTCATAAGAGTTAAAAATAAGAATCCTACGAACACTACTTTGATACAGCGGCATGGTATAGCTCGCCTTATAGCCTTTGGCTGCGATCAATTTTGTGTGCTGGTGGGCACCTTTATTAAAAATTGCTAAATTCTGAACGAGTCGAGGGCGCCGGCGCTTAATAATTTCCAGCAGAGACGGAGCGGAATCGAGAGAAGCTTCATAGGCGGTAATCGGGCTATTGCCGTCGTCGGTACTGTGGGTGTAAGTTTTGAGTGTTCTCGTTTTCTCGTCGAGTAGTGCAATCGCCAAACGATCAATAAACGGAAAGTCTTCACGGATTAGCTGATGTAAAAAATTGAGCTTCTCGGATAGAGGACGGTTTTCATGTAGCTGCGCTAATGCGTCTTGGTGTGGAAATAAGTTCTCTTCGTCAAAATCCATATTCGATGAATGATTCTATTCTATTGTTCGAGAAGTTGTAAGGCGCTATTTTAATCGATTTGTAACTAATGGTCTGCTTCAATCATGCGCTGCGACAAATTGTCGCGCGGCAATATGCCACATTACAAAGTAATTTTTTTAACTTTACAATGCAGCCATGAGTAAATCATTGCAGTAATGAATGACCTTACTAACTAGGAGACCCGTATGACGCTCAAACATAATCAGCATGGTGTTTCGTCTCACTCTAGCAAAGTTACAATTGGAGCCAGTGAGTTCGGTGAAAACAAGCCACAAACGAAATCGATCAAACAGAATACAACGACACATTTAAGTCAGATGGAAGATGCATCCTGGCATCGCAGTAAATCAGCACGTTTTTCAACAAAATTGAGCAATTAGTCAATTGTTTTCTACTATAGAGATGAGACAAAAATGAAAACTCCTAAACGAATCGAATCATTAATAGAAGAAGGTTTAGTTGATTCGGTGATTTGCCAACTCATGAGTGGTAAAGCGTTGGTTTATGTTGTGCAATGTGGAAGTGAGCTGCGATGTGCCAAAGTATATAAAGAAACACATCAGCGCAATTTTCGGCATAGTGCAAACTATACTGAAGGCCGTTACTTGAAAAATTTTCGTCGTACACGTGAGATTCAGAAACGAAGCTGTTTTGGAAAAGTAGCACGAGAAGAGGCCTGGCAGAATACTGAAATTAATGCATTATGCCGACTAAGCGCAGCAGGTGTAAAAGTTCAAGGTACATTAATTTCTTCGGTGTGCTTTTAATGGAACTTATCACAGATTCCCAAGGTAATGTGGCACCTCGTTTGAACGATATCAGGTTAACGACGGAACAAGCGAAAGCCTATCACGCATTACTGATTAATCAGGTGGTTCGTATGCTATGTCATGGCATGATTCATGGTGATTTGTCCGAATATAATGTATTGCTTAGCTCCCAAGGACCTGTAATCATCGATTTTCCGCAAGCCATTTATGCGGTAGAAAATAATAATGCGCGTTGGCTTCTGAAGCGAGATGTTGACAATATCACAAAATATTTTAGTCGTTTTTCCCCAGAACTCGCCAAGACGGATTTTGGATCAGAAATTTGGTCACTATACGAACGTGGAAAACTAGATTGGAATACTCCATTGACAGGTGTACTGATAGAAACACATAAACCAGTCAATATTGATGGGCTACTAAGAACGATTGATTCAGTCATGAAGAAAGAACTAGCGTGGCAGCGCTATAAGCAAGAGCGATGGACAAGCCAGCGAAGCTTAGCTTTCTAAAGCGATTCCTTCTTTTATTACCTACTATTGGTAGATTAATCAAGATTGTTAATCATTACTCAATAAAGTTGCATTTTGTGTTTTCCCTCTGGCGGCGCGCTTAAGTGATTCTTCCCCCTCTATATTGATCATTTAAAATCACGCGCCGCCTCTTTTTCTATAAAAATGAAAGAAAGTGATTAAGCCTAGTACTTAGTGCAAAAGTCCCGTTCTAATAAAAATTTTACTCCGGATCGAGAAGATTTCAACAAAAATCGAGTTGGATTACCTAAAATGAGGATTAAGGCTGAGCCTAGTATATTTTAAGGAGAACATCAAATGAGAACAAATCCAGTCGGTTGGTTTGAGATCTATGTCCAAGATATCGTTCGTGCAAAGAAATTTTATGAAAGTGTATTTCAAGTTAAGTTAGAGCAACTCACTAGCCCTGAAGAGATGGAAATTGAAATTGAGGGTTTTCCGATGCTCAGGGATCGAGTCAGTTTGCGGGGAGCAATAGAAAAGATGAAAGATGGCCCTTCCGGAGGTAATGCAGTTTTAGTCTATTTTATGTGTACTGATTGCGCCAATGAAGCGGCACGAGTTGATGTGTACTAGCTCAGATCAGATCGTACAGTTACCGAATTGATTGGATGTCTGTCAGATTAGATTTGGTTCAGATTTTGCTGTTCCAAATCGTTTTCCCACTGAGCAAAGTCTCCATAGGAGTTTTTCCATTGCAGACTTTTCCCTGATGAGTTCTTTCATTATTATAATAATCGATCCAGCTGTCTAGGTCCTTTTGCAGTGACTCCAAATCGTGATATAGCTTTTTGCGGAAAGTCACTTGATAGAATTCCTGTAAGATGGTTTTATGGAATCGCTCACAGATACCGTTGGTCTGAGGTGACATGGCTTTTGTTTTGGTATGGTCGATATCATTGATTGCCAAATATAGCTGGTAATCATGCTGTTCAACCCGCCCGCAATACTCCGTACCTCTGTCCGTTAATATTCGCAACATGGGTAAACCCTGTGTCGCATAGAATGGCAGCACCTTGTCATTTAGGATATCGGCTGCAGTAATTGATGTTTTGGCCGTATAGAGCTTGCAATGCACTACCTTGGAGTAAGTATCAATAAAAGTTTGCTGATAAATACGACCAACACCTTTTAGATTTCCCACATAGAAGATGTCCTGTACGCCCAAATAACCGTTTCTATTTCACCGCTGGCAATATCATCCTGTTTCTTTTTCCCCAATGCTGCGATTTGTGCATCATTCAAAATGATGCCTTCACTGGCGATCTTGGTTTCCAGTGCAGCAAGGCGATCTTTGAAGTTTGCTAGCTGGTGGCGTAACCAGATCGAGCGCACACCACTACCTGATACATAAATACCGCTTTTGCGTAATTCGTTGCTGGTTCGATGCTGGCCATGTGCCGGATACTCTACTGCATAGGCTACCACCGCCTGCTCAGTGGCTTCATCCACCCGATTCTTAAAGTTAGCAACACGACGATCCCTGATTGATCAATGCTTCCAGACCGTTTGTCTCAACTAATTCCTGATAGCGATAAAATGTATCTCTCGAAACTCCCATTATCTTGCAGGCTTTTGAGATATTCTGAAGTTCTTCGGCAAGATTGAGCAACCCTGCTTTATGTTTAATGATTGGATTGTTAGTATGCAACATGAGCGTTACCTCCATTTATGTTTGATTTTAAATTTCAACACCCATATCAAACTCGGTAACGCTCCCGATTTCAAGCCCTTTGTACGATTAGATCTGAACTAATACATTTGATGAGTTGTCATAGTTCACTAGCAAGCTCATCAGGTTGTTTTTTCCATCGCCATTCAGATTCTTTTAGATGCAACTCAAAGTTAACTGATACACCATTAAACTTTGCCAGTCGCCACTTAGTAAAACTCCAAAACGATTCGATACCGTTAATATGGCAGTGTCCTTCCCGAGCAAATTCATTATCACCATGAGATACACGAAAATGTTTGGAATATCCTACATCTACTAAGCCATTGTAACGTAAGCCAACCATCACTATAAATAACACTTTCAATCGAGACCTTTCCAAGTATCACTGCTTGTAAAGTTAATCGCTTACAATCTGGAGCTATTTCGGTGTATACCCTGCCATCTCGTTCAAATACGCCAAATACAGGCTGTTTTAATGTGCCGCGACCACGTTTCAGTTTACCATGATAGTCACGTTGCCGTTTCGCCCCAAAATAGCTTTCATCAACTTCTACTCTGCCTAACAGCTTGTCTTTAAGCGCAAGCTGATGATCATATATCCTTTTCCTAAAGATGCCATACCAATGATTAATCGTGTTACGATTTTTACCTAACAATAGAGCCGTTTTATTCGCTGGTATATCAATGCAAAAACATTGAACTATTTTTTTAATGCAATAATCACTTACTTTACTGTTTCTTAACATCTTTCTAGACTAACAGATTACGTCTGCTAGTCTAGAGTCTTGTAAAATATGTGATTACTTGGTGATAATTTTAGACCTTGTTTTAGAATTTCTGCTAGGCTTTAAGCTTAATAAGCTCAGTTTTGATTATGCCTAATTTAATAAGTGAGTTGCGTCTAACCGCAATGACACTTCCCAATCGAATTATCATGGCACCGCTTACACGCTGCCGAGCTAATAATGACCATGAGCCCAATGTTCTAATGGCAGAATATTATGCACAACGCGCAAGCGCTGGGCTTATCATTGCTGAAGCGACCATGGTCATGGAAGGTAACTCTGCTTTCTGGAAAGAGCCCGGAATTTATTCGCATACACAGATTAGCGCGTGGCAACAGGTAACTACTGCTGTTCATAGTGCAGGGGGGCGAATCTTTTTACAACTTTGGCATGGCGGTCGGGCATGCCATCCTTTGCTTAATCGTGGTATACAACCTGTTAGCGCTAGTGCTATTCCCATTCTGGGCGATGAAGTTCATACTCCTGAGGGGAGAAAACCATACGTTACGCCACGTGAAATTGCTGATAGTGAAATACCTGCTATTATCACCGGGTTTAAAATAGCTGCTGAAAATGCGAAAGCTGCAGGTTTTGATGGTGTCGAGATTCATGGCGCCAATGGATATTTGCTGGATCAATTTTTACGCGATGGAACGAATAAGCGTAACGGCGCTTATGGAGGGTCTATAGAAAAACGGGCTAGACTTATGTTGGAAGTTATTGAAGCGGTTAGTCAAGTTTGGGGAAGTCACAGCGTGGGACTGCGCATATCGCCTCTCAACAGCTACAATGATATGGTTGACAGCGATCCAGTTGGCTTAACTCGGTGGTTAGCGAAGTATTTGAACGATTACAATCTTGCTTATTTACATGTGATTCGAGGTGACATCCTGCAAAAACAAAAAGGAAATGTCATTACACCTGCGCGTGCCGATTATAAAGGTATTCTGATCAGTAACCAGGGTTACACACCAGAAGAAGCTGAGAGCGACATTGAAGAAGGTATAATCGATGCAATTGCATTTGGGGTTCCTTTTATTGCCAATCCTGATTTACCGTTGCGAATTAAAAACAAGGCACCGCTCAATCAGGCTAACCCAGCCACGTTTTATACATCTGGGTTCGAAGGTTATACCGATTATCCTTTTTGGCATACTTGATTTAAGTATAACGACCGATTGATACGATGCTTATTAACATTTACACCAGGCTTTTCTTGAAAGGCATAAATTTAACCTGAGATTCTACGCCCATCGAAACTACACTCCCCAGCGCCATGAGCAGCGAGTAACAGTAACCCGCCCGTAATCGCAATATTTTTCATGAACATAATCATCTGCATCTGATCAGAGAAATTGTTGTGAAAAATTACCCCAGCAAATATTGCAAATGAAGCCAATGCGATTGCGGCCCATCGAGTCTGCCATCCTATAGCAATTGCTAAACCACCCCCTATCTCGATGAGTATTACCAATGGTAGAAGCATACCGGGAACTCCCATGGCTTCCATGTAGTTTTGTGTACTTTCGTATCCGGTTATTTTGAATATCCCTGACAGCACGAAAACTTGTGCGAGAAATACTCGAGCAATAACTTGGCTATACTTTTTCATTTAGGCCTCCTTATATCTTCTATTGATTCACCACTTAAGCCACCGTTTCAGATTCCAACCAGCAGCAATTTGGAATAGGACGAGACGGCTTGCTGCATCCGACACCGGTGCATAATGAACTACAACCGCTTTTTCTATCGAGCTCCAATCGATCAATTGATCAACTTACTTCAAGAAATTCCCTTTCTAGGTTCGGCGCATTACATCGTATTCTGGAAAGCTTATACTTACTACTTCAATGCCATTGATTTAAAACACAACTATAGCATCCGACTGATCAGTCCTGATTACAACCGTGCAAAGCTCTCATCAGATAATTCATCTCGATAAGGTGCAAGGGCATCAAAAATCTCGATCAACCGGTTAGCAAGTCATTGGCCCATACGCAACCCGGTCTTCTTCGTCAATAATCACGACAAGACTATTGTCGGGATGCAAGTCTATGTCGCAAAATCTCATTTCGTCCTCCGTCGATAAAGTTGGCTCTAACCGTTTCCTTAACTCTATCCTTTCCAGTTGCTGCCAGAGCGGAGGGCGGCTAGATGATTATCCAATCTTCTTTAAGCTAATCTCTTGTTAGTATCAGTCTAATCCTTTGGCAAGATCAGCTTTGATGTCTTTGGGCGATTCCAGTCCTACTGCGATTCGTAGCAGTCCCTCCGTGATTCCTGCAGCATTTCTAGCTTCTTGACTTATTCTGCCATGGGTTGTCGTGGCAGGGTGAGTCAGGGTACTTTTGGCGTCTCCTAGGTTCGCAGTAATTGAAATCATGCTGGTACTGTCAATTACCCGCCATGCGGCTTCTCTACCTCCTTTTTACTTCGAAGGAGACAATTCCACCGCCTGTTTTTTGCTGCAGTTTGCACAGATGATGTTGGGGATGGGATGGTAGACCAGGGTACAACACGCGCGCGATGTTAGGCTGCTCTGTTAGCCAATTTGCAATTTCCAGAGCATGTGCTGAATGGGCTTCCATTCTGATTTTGAGCGTTTCTAGCCCTTTTAATAAAACCCATGCGTTAAATGCACTCAAGGTAGGGCCGGCAGTTCGTAAAAAGTTATAAATGCCCCCGTCCATCAGCAAATCTCGCTTCCCTAAGATTGCACCACCTAAAACTCTTCCCTGGCCATCTAAATATTTAGTTGCTGAATGAATGACAATATCTGCACCCAGTTCTAGCGGTTTCTGCAAAATAGGTGAACAAAAACAATTATCAACGACCAGTCGTGCACCAGCATTTTTTGCAACCTGGGCGATTGCAGCAATATCAGAAATTTCTGTTAAAGGATTTGAAGGTGTTTCAAGGAAGAATAATTTTGTATTGGTTTTACATGCTGCCACCCATTCTTGGGTTTCCGTTGCAGACACAAACGTGGTGGTAATATTAAATTGACTAAGAATATTGTTGAAAAGATTGACCGTTGCCCCAAAAATGCTACGAGATGCCACGATATGATCTCCAGCGGACAATAATCCGAGCACACAAGCAAGGATTGCAGAGATTCCAGTGGAAGTTGCAATACATTCTTCTGCACCTTCAAGAACAGCTAGCCTTTCTTGAAAGACGGTGACTGTTGGGTTGGTGAATCGCGAATAAATATTTCCTGACTCTTCACCTGAGAATCGTGCAGCTGCTTGCGCTGCACTCTCAAAAACATAGCTGGAGGTCAAGTACATGGCCTCAGAATGCTCATTAAACTGACTGCGGTGAATGCCGGTATGAAGCGCTAGGGTTTCGGGATCCATTATTTGTTAATAAGTATAGTAATAATAGTAACGAGATGACGATGGGAGCAAAAATTTTTCAGGATTATGCGATTAATCTGCTAAAACTAGTCCTAAATCAAGTTGAGTCAGGTCATGTTTGGAGAATTTTTTCGCATTAGCATTACGCTGAGACTCCAGTTTATCCAGATAATCTTGGGTTACTCCTTCCGTGATATATTGGCCATCAAAACAAGAGGTTTCAAAATTCTTGATAGCAGGATTGATGCATGAAATGGAATTCTTGAGCGATTCAAGTTCTTGGTAAACAAGAAAGTCGGCACCAATTTCATAGCAAATTTGTTCTTCATCTTTGTCAGCCGCGATTAATTCCTGGCGAGTGGGCATATCGATACCATAAACATTGGGATAACGCACAGGTGGTGCTGCAGATGCAAAGTAGATTTTATGCGCACCGGCTTCTTGAGCCATTTGCACTATTTCTCGACTCGTCGTACCCCGTACGATTGAATCATCAACCAATAAAACGTTTTTTCCTTGAAATTCGACGTTAATCGCATTTAATTTTTGCCGAACGGATTTACGTCGATTCTGCTGGCCTGGCATGATAAAGGTTCTACCAATATATCGATTCTTAACAAATCCTTCTCGAAAACCGATTCCTAGGTGGTTTGCAAGCTGCAATGCACTTGGGCGACTCGATTCGGGAATTGGAATGACTACATCGATATCGAGATGCCGCATCGTTCTTTTGATTTTTTCTGCAAGACTGCCACCCATATTAAGTCGGGTTTCATAAACTGAGAAACCATCCATCATAGAATCAGGCCGCGCTAAATAAACATATTCAAAAATACAAGGATTAAGGCTTGAGTTAGTGGCACATTGTTTGTTATGGAAATTACCTTTGGTATCGATGAAGATTGCTTCCCCAGGAGCAACATCGCGTATCAATTTAAATCCGAGTGTATCGAGCGCTACACTTTCAGACGCAATCATATATTCGATACCCTGCTCAGTTTCAGCAGTTCCAAAAACTAAGGGCCGAATTCCTAAACGATCGCGGAAAGCCAGTAGGCCATATCCTGCGATCATTGCGATCACTGCATAAGCGCCTTGACATCGTTCGTGCACACCGGCTACGGCGGCAAAGATATCATCTGGGTCAAGCTGATCATTCGTGGCACAGGCTTGTAATTCATGTGCCAGAACGTTCAATAACACTTCTGAATCTGAGTTCGTATTTACATGGCGACGATCAGATCGATATAAGGCCTTATTGAGCTCTTCTGCGTTAGTTAAATTGCCATTATGTCCTAGTACGATTCCAAAAGGCGAGTTGACATAAAACGGCTGTGCTTCGGCGGGAGATTCGGCAGAACCCGCTGTTGGATAACGTGCATGACCAATTCCCATATTGCCCAATAGTGAACGCATATTACGGGTACGGAACACATCTCGTACCATTCCTAGTCCCTTATGCATATAGAAGGTATTGTCTTGAGCAGTTACGATCCCAGCTGCATCTTGCCCTCTATGCTGTAACATAAGCAAACCATCATACAATATTTGGTTTGCTGGGGATTGGGCTACTACGCCAATAATTCCACACATAATAGATTCAATTAGTCCAAACTCAGCGCTTTAGAAAACAACAGTACATAAAATAATTCACTTATCGAAATTAATATGGCCTCGAAAACTTTCGGGTAACCAAGGAATGACGTGGGCTGCTGCCTTCTCAAGCGGATCGCTCAAAACAGCTTGTTGCCAGAAAGACTGCTTTGGTAAAGCGGTAAACCCAGCAGCTAACACTAAAGACAAAACAATTGCAAATCCTCTCGCCAAACCAAAAATTGATCCTAACACCCTGTCAATAAGACCAAGACCTACACTCTTATCAACTTAGACAATAATATAGAGCTAAACATAACCAATAATAAAACAACAAAGAAAACTACAACGAAAAGCGTTAGCATACGTAATGAAGAGTCTTCTATGATACGCGGCAGTAGAGGTTCAAAAGATTCTGCATAGCGACTAGCAACATAAAATGCAATAAACCAACCAGCGAGCGATATGATTTCCTTGATGACCCCACGAGTAACTCCTAAAAAAACTGAAATAAGCCCAATGCCTAAAACAATATAATCAATAACGGTCATAACAGTGGTAGCACGACTAAAAAGCGCGATTTTGAATAAGCTTATTTACTTGTTACAACGCCGCTTAACCCCATTCTTTTTAGTTTCTCATATTCATCTTCTGCTCCCTTTCTTGTCGCAAAGGGTCCTACGCGTACTCTGACCATTTCATTAGGGCCAACTTTTATTGTCTCAACGTATGCACCATTAATGCCGCTCGAAGTTAAATTTTGTAGTTGTTGTTTTGCTTTAAGCGGGTCTGAAAAGGCACCTAATTGGATAACAAAAACACCTTCATTGGCTTTGGGTTGAGATATTTCTGAAGCTTTGCTTAATTGAGCAACTGGCTTGTGATATTGGGGCTTAGATAAGGGGATAGGCGTACCTTGATCATTGCTAGATTCTTCATGAATTTCATCAGCGATTTGAGGAGATCCATGAGGAGCCATCACTAATGATTCATCTGGTTGATCAGTTAATGCTTCATTTTCATCAGCAGAAGGATCAGTAGGCATCATCCATGGATAATTTTCTGTAACTAAATCCTCTGAAGGAATTTGGATATCTATTTCCTGATGCTCTTGTTTCGATTCATCATCAAATAGCATCGGTAGAAATATAACTAATAAAGTCACTAAGGTAATTGCACCCAACAAGCGTCTACGAGCACGTTTTCTTAACAATAATTCTTCTTCGCTAATATTCCTGACCATTATTATTACCCTTTGATCATTAATCAAAAGTGATACTTTACTATGTAAACGCTAAAATAGCACTTACGGTGTAGAATGAACCAAAGACGCATATTCTATCATTTTTGCTGGCATGCTTCTGTGCAAATGTATAAGCATCGGACAAATTGGAAAATGAATGGATTTCACTGCTGTGGGTAATATTGTTGACCAACAATGCAATGTCCTCTGCTCGAGCTCCACGCGAAGAATGAATCGTTCCAATTAACCACACATCGATATGATTTTTTAGTGTCTGAATAACCGAAGCGATATCTTTATCTTTTAACATTCCGATAATCGCATAGGTTCTGGGGAATGATGATCCCATTTGATCTAAATTTTCAGCAAGAACCTTTGCTGCCGCTGGGTTATGCGCTACATCTAAAATAACCAGGGGATATCCAGGTAATACTTGAAACCTTCCTTTTAGTGTCGTTGCTACTAAGCCTCGTCGAATAGCTTGATTATCGACAGGAAGTTTATCTTTAAGGCAATCCAGCGCAGCAAGGCAGGCGCTGGCATTTCTTAATTGGGAAACTCCTCTTAGGGCAGGATAGGGAAGCGCATATACATTATTCTGAGGGCCATAGAAATTCCACTGGCAATTATCCTGAGTTGAATAACTGAAATCCTGATTAATTCTAAAAAATTTAACCCCTAATTCATCGACCTTTATTTGCACACCGGGTGGAATATCAGGTTCACTACAGATTGCATAGTGATCTTTTCTAAATATTCCTATTTTTTCCAACCCAATTTCTTCTCTTGTTTTTCCAAGGTAATCCATATGATCAAGATCAATGCTTGCAAGAATTGCGCAATCTGCATCAAAAATATTTACTGCATCTAGACGTCCGCCCAAGCCAACTTCTAATATTGCCACATCCACGTTTGATTCGATAAATAAGTGCATAGCAGCTAATGTACCAAATTCGAAATAAGTAAGTGTGACTTGGCTTTGCAGCCGAGCATTTTCGATAGCATCAAAGGCACTACATATCTTGGCATCGCCAACTTCTTGTTGCAACATCCGGATACGTTCGTTGAAAGTGAGTAAGTGAGGAGAAGTATAGCAACCGACCCGATAGCCTGAGGCGCTGAGCGTCGTCTCTAGCATGGCACAAACTGATCCCTTTCCATTTGTGCCCCCCACTGTAATTACTGGAAATAAGGGTGTAAGACAGAGATTATCTTTGACTTTCTTTACCCGGTTTAAGCTCAGGTCGATCGTAAAGGGATGTAGATTTTCAAGATATGCGAGCCAATCTGCTAATGAACGAGATTCCATAGGAAACAGGCGATCTTGAGAACTGATAAATCAAAAAGCAAAAATTCTTCGCATTGCTTAAATTAAGATGCAGGAAACAAAGTTACAGCAGATTTTGGACTCTGAGTTCGCATCAGAAGTGTAAATATATTAACGAGCTTTTCTCGCATGTGGCGACGATCTACAATCAAATCGATAGCACCATGATCTAATAAAAATTCTGCACGTTGAAATCCCTCAGGCAAGGTTTGCCGTACCGTTTGTTCAATGACACGCGGCCCAGCAAAACCAATCAACGCGCCTGGTTCAGCGATTACGATATCTCCAATAAATGCAAAACTGGCCGAAACACCTCCCATTGTAGGATCAGTTAATACCGAAATAAACGGAAGCTTCTCCTTACTTATTTGTGTCAATGCCGCAGTAGTTTTAGCCATTTGCATCAGTGAGAATAAGCCTTCTTGCATGCGTGCTCCGCCGCTTGCAGCAAAGCAAACAAACGGTAGGTGCTGATTAATGCTGACTTGAACACCTCTAACGAATCGTTCACCCACAACAGAGCCCATAGAGCCACCCATAAAGCCAAATTCAAAGGCAGCAACGACAGCTGGTATAGTTTTTATTTTACCCTGCATCACAACCAAAGCATCGTCTTCATCAGTACTACTATTTGCTTGAATTAAACGATCGGAATAGCGTTTACTATCTCTAAATTTAAGGGGGTCTTGTGGTTTAACTTCAACGCCGATCTCAATACGCTCTTCTGGGTCAAGCAACATATCGATCCGATTCCTAGCAGAGATCCGATTGTGATAACCACATTTTGGGCAAACGTTAAAATTTTTAGCCAGATCGGTATAGTATAATACGGCTTCGCAAGCGACACATTTGCTCCATAACCCTTCTGGCACTACCTTCTTCTCACCGTTTTCTTTTGGTTTTATTTTGGGTGGAATAATTCGTTGGAACCAGCTCATTCTTTCTCGTTTTTATAATAATGATTGATTTCAGTGAGGTTCATCGATTGCTTTGCGTATTGTGCTAACTAAGTCACCTAATGTTTCAAGCAATGAGTTCTCAGAAGTTTTTTCAATTTCTTCAATAATGCGGCTACCGATTACTACTGCGTCAGCCAGCTTTGAGATTGCTTTTGCTGTTTGTGTATCCCGTATACCAAATCCAACTCCAATAGGTATAGAGACTAATGAACGTACTTGCGCTAACTTTGTTTGCACTTCAGTTAAGTCAAGATGAGCAGCGCCTGTTACTCCCTTTGAGGGAGACATAATAAAGGTAACCGCGCGCAAGTTTGGCAACTTGTTTGACACGTTCAATCGGTGTTGTCGGTGATAATAAAAATATGGGATCAATTTCGGAATTACTAAGCTGCTGCGCCCACTCTGTAGATTCTTCAGGCGGGTAGTCAACTATCAGCACCCCATCAACGCCCGATTCTTTTGCAGCTAATATAAAATGTTCAGCGCCCATTGCTTCAACAGGATTGGCGTAACCCATTAAAACAACTGGGGTAAGCTTATCGGTTTTTCTAAATTCTGCAACCATAGCAATTACATTTGCTAAGCTTACCCCATTCGCTAGCGCTCGTTCAGAAGATCGTTGGATTGTCGGGCCATCAGCCATTGGATCAGAAAAAGGAACACCTAGCTCAATAAGATTAGCACCTGCTTTTACAAGCGTATGCATCAACGGTACAGTTACCTCAGGCTTGGGATCACCTGCTGTAATGAAAGGGATCAATACTTTCTGATTTATAGATTTTAAGTTGGAAAATGTTGCAGCAATTCGGTTCATTTAGAAATAGTAAGCTGTTTTCAATAGCTACTTAAAAGTTAAATTAAAAAGTAATACCGGAATATTGTGCGACTGTCATCATATCTTTATCACCGCGTCCAGATAAATTCACTAATAGTAATTTATCTTTTGCGAGTGTAGGAGAAAGCTTTGCTGCATAAGCCAGAGCATGGCTTGACTCTAGCGCGGGTATTATGCCTTCAAACCTACAAAGCGCATGGAATGCTGACAATGCTTCATCATCAGTAATTGCAACATACTCAGCTCGATTAATATCTTTAAGCCATGCATGCTCAGGGCCTACACCAGGATAGTCTAAACCGGCTGATATTGAGTGGGTTTCAATAATTTGACCATGGTCATCTTGGATTAAATAAGTTCGGTTACCATGGAGTACGCCAGGTCGACCCGTCACTAACGTTGCTGCATGCTGATTTGAATTAATTCCCTTTCCACCAGCTTCGACACCAATCATACGAACAGCTTCATCATTGATATAAGGATAGAACAAACCAATCGCATTGGAGCCACCACCGACACAAGCAATGAGTACATCCGGCTGGCGCCCATAGTCTTGCTGCATTTGATTTTTAACTTCTTTACCAATGACTGCTTGGAAATCACGCACCATCATGGGATAGGGGTGAGGACCAGCCACTGTTCCTATAATATAGTAAGTGTTTTCTACATTGGTAACCCAGTCGCGCATTGCTTCGTTGAGCGCGTCTTTGAGCGTACGGGAACCAGACTCAACGGGTATGACTTGCGCACCCAGCAATTTCATTCGATAAACATTCATTGCTTGGCGTTTAACATCTTCAGAACCCATATAAACAACGCATTCCATGCCTTGACGCGCCGCTACTGTTGCTGTTGCTACGCCATGCTGACCCGCACCTGTTTCAGCGATGACTCGTTTCTTATTCATACGTTTTGCTAGGAGTGCTTGACCAACCGTATTGTTGATCTTGTGCGCGCCTGTATGATTTAGATCTTCACGCTTGAGAAGAATCTGAGCGCCTCCAAGGTGTTCGGACCAACGCTTTGCGTGATAAATTGGAGTAGGACGCCCAACGTAGTGTCTAAGCTCATAAGCAAATTCTGTCTGAAATTCCTTATCAGCTTGATAGTAAAAATATTGCGTCCGCAGCTCTTCCAGTGCTGTCATGAGGGTTTCGGCCACAAATTTACCACCATAAGGACCGAAGTGGCCTTTTTCATCGGGAAGATTATATGCATTCACAGTTTTTAATCCTTTGCATAAACGCAGAAATTTTATTGATATCCTTAATACCCTCGCTTGCTTCAACACCACTTGATACATCAACAGCCCATGGCTTTACTTTCGTTATTGCATGAACCACATTATCAGGCGTTAATCCTCCAGATAATATAATCGGAAGTGGGAGATTGGCTGGAATCAATTCCCAATCAAAAACTTCACCCGTTCCGCCTGGTAAACGTGCGTTATATGTATCCAGTAGAAGGCCTTTGGCGTTCTGATATCGCTTTGCGTATTCTAGCAGATCCACATCGTTCTTGATACGAAGCGCCTTAACATAGGGAAGTTCGAATTGGTCACAAAACTCAGGAGATTCATTTCCATGAAATTGTAACAAACCTAAATTAGCGGTTGTTGATGTTTCATGCACCCAATCAATGGTTGGATCAACATAAACCCCAACCGTTGTTACAAATGCAGGTACGCTTTTTGTGATGAGCTCTGCTTGCTGAGGCGTGATATTTCGCGGGCTTTGCTGCCAAAAGACAAAACCAATGGCGTCTGCACCAAAAGATAATGAAGCCAGCGCATCTTCAGTGCGTGTAATACCACAAATTTTTACTCGAGTACGCATGTGATTTATTGTTATGATGTTTAACGCGTTGCCCAGTCGTTAGCTTGTTTGGCAACGCCTATTTTCCCATAAAGATCTCTAAAGCATTGAAACCGCAGGATGTATCATTTAATGTAGGAAGATTCCAACGAGTGTCATATTTTACCTCAGCTAAGTATAAGCCGTATGGAGAAAAAGTTGGTGCAGCATGTTTTCGATCACGACTCTTTAATACTGTAGCTATCCAGCTGGGTTGATGGCGATTGGCGCCGACATAAACCAAACTACCGACGATATTACGCACCATATGATGTAAAAAACCGTTTGCTCTGAATTCGAATTTAAAGAAATCACCTTGTTGCGTTATCTTAAGTTTCGTGAGTTTACGAATTGGGTCTTTGGCCTGGCATTCAGCGGTACGAAATGCGCTAAAGTCATGCTCTCCTAAGAGACTATGAGCTGCTTTCTGCATATTTTCGCTATTCAGTGGCTCATGAAACCAGCCTACTTTGTGTTGAAATAAGCCAGGCCTAGTTGGGCGATTCAGGAGATAATATAAATAGCACCGCTCTAGGGCGCTGTAACGGGCATGAAACTGATTATCAACTTCACATGCCCAAAGAATCGCCACATCTGGTGGGAGCAATGCATTGACACCTCGAACCCATGCGCTCTGCGGACGCTCTGTACTGGTTTCAAAATGAACAACCTGAGATAATGCATGAACACCAGCGTCAGTTCTACCTGCGGCGATAACTCTAATTGAGTTATCGCAAGCGATTTTAGTTAGCGCATGCTCTAAAGTAACTTGAAGTGATAAACAATTTGGCTGACTTTGCCATCCATGATAGCGACTACCATCATACTCCAGTGCTAAGGCAATTTTCACAGCAATTAACTAAAGCAGCCCAAATAGGCTCCTTAATGAATAGATAAATTATATCTAAGCATTTGCATTGATGTCATTAAGGATAGTTCTTGCGAACGCTTGCTGTTCATCACTACCTTCTCTTAAAACCTCTTCTAAGATTTCTTTTGCTCCTTCCTTATCGTCCATTTCAAGATAGGCTTTGGCTAAGTCAATCTTAGTTGCAACTTCTTCTTGCCATTCTGAGGTAACTGATTCTGAATGCGAAATTGCTTTCTCGCTCTGTGTTGTATCTTCTTCGAGATCCAACTTAATATCAGTCAGGTTTAGCTTAGTTAGTTGATCATCAAATGACTGAACGATGGGTTCATTATCTTCTAATTTTCCAGAGAAACCACTTGAAGTTTTATTCGTGTCTTCTGGTAAGTCGATATGAAAATCCATGTCATGGCTGGTAGAAGCGGTCTGTGCGCTCTGAGATTGATCAGAAGAAAAATCTAAAATAAAATCTTGATGAGAAGTCGCATCTTTTTGATTTATCGTTTCTTCGGGCTGAGAGGACAATTGATTCGCCTCCCTCATGTCAAATTTAAACTCTTGGGCGGGTTCGATCGTGCGAGTATTTTCTAACCCTGAGTCAAATTGTTGTGGGTCCGTATCGTTTGTATGGTCTGGAGTAAAGCGCTCATCTGTATTTTTACCAAAAAAGAAGCCACTCGCAGCCTGGGAAAGACTCTTTTGACTATTATTCGTAGAGGAATCTGCCTCATTAGATTCATTCGAGAGAGAAGCTTCTGTTTTAGTCTCAAATTGATCAATAGCTGCTTCAGGGACGGCTGTACTGGAGAGCGGTGAGCTTGCTTTTTCTTCATCAAAGTTGATTTCGTCTTCATCAGTATTGATTGCCTGCGCTTTCTTCCGGCGAACATAGGAAATTCCTAACCATCCCGTCAATAACGTGATGAGCGCGCCGCCCACGATTTCGATGTTCTCTGTTGTAAAATCAACTAGCGCTGAGACAATGGCCATGATTTGTTCAACGAAATCTGTTTCTGGCTCGGATGGCAGGGGTGTTGGTATCGGGGTATTTTGTAATATCGAAGGGGTTGGAATGTTCGGAGCATTAGCTGAGTCAGGCTGTGACCCCAATTCTTCTGTTTTGGCTAATTCTTGAGGCGTAATCAAATCATCGGCAGGTTTGTCAGAAACGATTTCTCTTTCATCTTTTAACTGAGTCAATGGTTCAGCAATAGTCTGAGCTTGCTCGGCTTGTTTCTGTATATCTGCCATCCCGGTATTTTTGATTTCAAGCAATCGCTGTAAGCGTTCTATGTTCTGTTCAAGCATTGTGACGCGCTCATTTGCTTCAGTTAATGCTCTATCTTTTGCAATTGCATCCTCTTCCATCATTCGCACGTAATCTTGGGATGCTCCAGATGTTTGTGAATCGGGTTTGCCTATACTATTTTTACCATCACCAAGGCCTTCTCCTTTAGATAGAATCAGAACTTCTGTAGGAGCATCTTCTTTCTTCAATTTTGGTTCTTCGACGGTCGTCGTAATCTTACCTGTCGCGGCTTGTTTTAATTCTTGACGCTGAGCTGGTTGAGTCGTCGAGGCAGTTCCTGCCGTTGCGACTCTCTCTCGGTAATTTCGCCAATCAGCGATTTGAGTTTTAACTTCACGATTAGCTTCCTTACGTGTTATTGCAGAAATCTCATTCTGATCAGGAATGCGGAGTATGGTGCCAACTTTAAGCAAGTTCATATTTTTTTCGAAGAAAGCACTTCGATTAGCTCGATACAACGCAACTAACATTTGATTTAGATCGACTCCATCCGGCGTCACTTGCCTTGCAATTCTAGTCAAGGTATCGCCTTTTACGACAGGGCCGTATGTATCACTGCCTGGAATGGATGGTTTAATCTTTGATGGCTGTTTAGATTTTTGCCCGCTTTGGTTACTTTGTACTGCTGTTTTTGGTGTGGCAGCACTTTGGGATGCTGTTTCCGTAACCGGTGCAACAATAGGGCTGGCTGGTTCTGCTACCTTGTTATCAACAGGGTCGAGCAACACTGTATACTCACGTAGCAAGCGACCCGAAGACCAATTTAACTCGATAAGGAGATTTAGAAACGGTTCATTAATCGATTGTGGGGAAGTGATCTGGATATAGGGTTGACCGTTCGCCCGTTTTTCCACTGAGATAACTAACGATGAATGGTAAGGTGCAAGTGCGACACCAGCTTGACGAAAAGCTTCGGGCGAAGCGACCCGGGCAATCAGTGATGAGACTTCATCTTCTTTAACTGATACCAGATCGATCTCTGCTCTTAATGGTTGCCCAAGTGATGAACCTAAGGTTAATTTGCCTAATCCAGCCGCATTCGCTAGAAAAGGAAGTGCAATCAATACTAATAACCAAAACGCCCTAAGATAGATTTTATTCACTGGGTTTTCCTCGCAATTTTCAGAACAGATTGTATGCCAATATCAACGCTATTGGCAAAACAAGTAATAATTATCAAGTATTAGAATGATAAATGATTCTTGGGTATTCTATCTAACTTGAATAAAGAGGCAAAATGGCTTCGATTCTAAAAGTAATTAATTTTCTACCAGTATTCTTAACATTCTCCTCAATGGCTCAGCAGCTCCCCAGAGCAATTGATCGCCCACGGTGAAAGCAGTTAAATACTCGCCACCCATGCTCAATTTTCGGATACGACCAACATGAACATCTAATTTTCCCGTGACAGCGACTGGAGTAAGCTCTTTCGTCGTTTTTTCTCTTTCATTTGGAATCACCCGAACCCAACCATTTGATTGGGCGATGACATCCTCAATTTCATCTAAAGGGATATCTTGCTTTAATTTTATAGTTAAAGCCTGACTATGACATCGCATAGCGCCAATTCGAACACAAATGCCATCAACAGGAATCGGCTTACTTTGATGCCCTAGAATTTTGTTTGTTTCTGCTTGACCTTTCCACTCTTCTCTACTTTGCCCTTGTGCTACTTCACGGTCTATCCAGGGAATCAAACTACCTGCTAATGGGACACCAAAATTTTCAACTGGAAATTTTTTATCTCTAAGCTTCTCAGAAACTTCTCGATCAATATCTAATATACTTGAAGCGGGATTATTTAATAATTCTTCCGCAACGTGATGCGCCTCTCCCATTTGTTGTAAAAGTTCACGCATATTCTGAGCACCAGCGCCAGATGCAGCTTGATAAGTCATGGCGCTCATCCATTCCACCATATTATTTTCAAATAACCCACCAACACCCATTAACATTAAACTTACCGTACAATTGCCACCGATATAATTTTTTGTGCCTTCATGTAAAGCTTGTTTAATGACTGGCATATTAACAGGATCAAGGATGATTACTGCATCATCCTTCATTCTTAACGCCGACGCCGCATCAATCCAGTAACCTTTCCATCCGGATTCACGTAATTTTTCAAATACTTCATTAGTATAATCACCACCTTGACATGTGATGATGATATCCATCTTTTTGAGCTCAGAGAGATCATGAGCATCTTTGAGTGGAGAAATTTCTTTACCTATATCCGGACCTTTGCCATTCTTCTGGGACGTAGAGAAAAAAGTAGGCTCTATCAGCGAAAAATCATTTTCTTCACGCATACGCTGCATAAGAACTGATCCGACCATTCCGCGCCAACCTACAAAACCAACCTGTTTCATTTAATTAAATTAACCTTTGATAAAATAGTTCTTGTATTAAATATGCACAACCTGATTAGATTACAAGGTGTGATTACTACTAAAGTTGCAATTAAGCAAGGAAAATGATTGTAAATTCAAATAATTTCTATGACTATAAGTTTGCAAGTACTGCGTCTCCCATTTCTGCTGTACCGACCTTAATCATTCCTTGTTCAAAGATATCGGCGGTACGATAGCCTGATGCTAGCACTTTTTTAACAGCATTTTCGATACGTAAGGCCGTTGCATCTTGATTGAAGGTATAACGTAGCATCATCGAAACAGATAATAGCGTGGCTAGCGGATTGGCTAAATTTTTACCTGCAATATCCGGAGCAGAACCATGAATCGGCTCATACAATCCTTTATTAAATTCATTGAGCGAAGCGGAGGGCAGCATACCAATTGAACCGGTTAGCATGGACGCTTCGTCTGATAATATATCCCCGAACATATTACCTGTTACAATCACATCAAACTGTTTAGGGTTACGAATTAACTGCATTGCGGCATTATCGACTAGCATATGAGAAAGCGCTACATCCGGGTATTCCTTCGCAACTTCTTCTACAACATTACGCCATAATTGCGTACATTCCAATACATTCATTTTATCAACTGAACACAATTTACTACTTCTTTTGCGCGCAGCTTGGAAAGCCACATGAGCAATACGACGTATTTCAGATTCTGTATATACCATCGTATTAAAACCAACCCGTTGCCCATCGCGCACTTCAATGCCACGGGGAGTTCCGAAATAAATATCACCAGTTAATTCGCGAACAATAAGAATATCAAGATTTGCCACAACTTCTGGTTTCAACGTCGAGGCATTCGCCAATTCTGGATAAAGTTGAGCCGGGCGTAAATTTGCAAAGAAATTCAGCGCCTTGCGGATCGCTAATAGGCCTTGTTCAGGGCGTTTCTCACGCGGCAATTGATCGTATTGAGGGCCACCGACCGCTCCCAGTAAAATAGCATCAGCCTCTTCAGCTAATCGACGCGTTGCTTCAGGAAAAGGATCGTTGTGTTTATCAACTGCTGAGCCACCAATTAAACCATGCGCTAATTCAACTTTTAAGCCATCGTGAGCAAGTGCCATTAGGATTCTTTCAGCCTGCTGCGTAATTTCTGGACCGATCCCATCTCCGGGTAAGATTGCTATTTTCATTAAGTGATTTGAATTGTGTGTGTGATTAAGTAAACAACCACGGTTGTTCACTTTGTCGTTTTTGCTCGAAAAGCTTAATTTTATCTGCGTGCTGTAATGTCAGACCAATTTCATCTAATCCATTGATTAAACATTGCTTCCTAAATGAATCAATATCAAAATGATAATGTTCTTTTGTGGGTGTCGTGACAGTCTGTGCTTCTAAGTCAACAGCCAAGCGGTAACCTTCCGTGGCTTGAATTTGAATGATTAGTTTTTCTACAATATTTGATTCGAGCACAATCGGCAGCAATCCAATTTTAAAGCAGTTATTAAAAAAAATATCAGCAAAACTGGGTGCGATGATCACTTCAAAGCCATAATCTTGAAGCGCCCAGGGGGCGTGTTCTCTGCTCGATCCACAGCCAAAATTATCTCGCGTAACTAAGATCCGAGCCCCCTGATAACGTGGGAAATTAAGTATAAAGTCTGGATTTAATTTTCGTTGAAGATTTTCTTTCCCTGGTGCTCCTGTATCCAGAAATCGCCATTCATCAAATAAATTTTGACCAAAACCTGAGCGCTTAATCGATTTTAAAAATTGCTTGGGAATAATCGCATCAGTATCTACATTCGATCGATCTAACGGTACAGCCAATCCATCACAATCAGTGAATTTTTTCATAACTTTATGTTATTTGGCAGTTTTCTCGATTGCTTCACCGCCACGCTGAATATCTTTACCAAAGCCTTGCAACGTATTGCAACCTGTTAGGTATAGCGTAGTCAGGAGTGCTGACAAAAGCATAAATAGTTTCATTGTTATTGCCCCCTTTCCATGGTTTATCATTGTAACTTATTAGTGTATCAGACGAACATCTACAAAATGACCCGCAATGGCAGCAGCAGCAGCCATTGCGGGACTTACCAAATGGGTTCTTCCCCCAGGCCCTTGCCTGCCTTCGAAGTTACGATTTGACGTAGAGGCACAACGCTCCCCTGGCAAAAGCTTATCATCATTCATTGCTAGGCACATTGAGCAACCGGGCTCACGCCATTCAAATCCAGCATCGCGAAAAATCTGATCAATACCTTCTTTTTCAGCCTGAGATTTTACTAAGCCAGAACCAGGCACAACGATTGCTAATTTAATGTTGTCCGCAAGATGCTTACCTTTAAGAATCGATGCTGCTTCCCGCAAATCTTCGATGCGGGAGTTAGTGCACGATCCAATAAATATTTTATCGAGATAAATCGCTTGGATCGGCGTATTGGGTTTAATACCCATGTATTTCAGTGCATTTTCAACGTTATTACGTTTGTTGAGATCAGGAATCGCTTCAGGATCAGGTACGGAACCTTCGATCGATGTAACCATTTCAGGAGAAGTCCCCCAAGTAACTTGGGGCTGATTTCGGTTGCATTAATTGTTACAACGTGGTCAAAAACTGCACCCTCATCACTTATCAATGTTTTCCAGTAATTAACTGCGTCTTCCCACATTTGACCTTTGGGTGCGAATGGCCGACCTCTAATATACTCGATGGTCGTATCATCAACAGCAATCATACCAGCGCGTGCACCAGCTTCTATAGCCATATTGCAGAGCGTCATTCTTCCTTCCACGGATAATGATCGAATCGCGTTTCCCGCAAATTCAATTGCGTAACCAGTTCCACCAGCTGTTCCAATCTTGCCAATAATGCTTAGAGCAATATCTTTGGCAGTTATGCCTTTACCTAGGGTTCCTTCAACTAATATCTGCATCGATTTAGATTTTTTGGCCACCAAACATTGTGTGGCAAGGACGTGCTCTACCTCTGAAGTGCCTATTCCAAAAGCGAGGCATGCAAATGCTCCGTGCGTACTGGTATGGGAATCACCGCACACTACGGTCATTCCGGGTAATGTGGCCCCTTGTTCTGGACCAATAACGTGAACAATCCCCTGTCGTTGATCATTCATCTTAAACTCGGTGATTCCTAACTCATCACAATTTTGATCTAAGGTGTCTACTTGCAGTTGTGAGGTAGGATCACTGATACCATTTCTTCTGTTGGTAGTCGGTACATTGTGGTCAGCGACTGCCAGAATGGAGCGCGTTCTCCAAGGTTTTCTTCCAGCCAACTTCAGTCCTTCGAATGCCTGAGGGCTAGTAACCTCATGCACTAAATGGCGATCGATATACAAAAGCACAGTACTATCAGGCTTATCTGATTCTGCATGTACTACGTGAGCTTCCCACAATTTGTCGTATAAGGTCTTCATTTTTCAATCATCTAAAAGAACAAGAATATTATCCTATCTCGCTTAAACAAGGAATAATTTGTCTTGATTCGATCATCGATCATTGCGAAATTGCAACTACTTCACTCCAACGATGTGAATGTTACAATTACGCCCATAGACATTTAATTAAAACAGTACCAGAAGGATCATTTTATGGCCGCAATCGAGTCCGTTTTACATGAAACGCGTATTTTCCCACCTACGGCTGAATTTGTGCAACAGGCGAATATCTCGGGAAACGAGTCCTATCGCGCGTTATGTGAAGAAGCAGAAAATGATTATCTGGGTTTCTGGAGTAAATTAGCAAAACAAAATATTCTATGGCACAAGCCTTTTACCAAAATATTCAATGATTCAGATGCTCCTTTTTTTAAATGGTTTGAAGACGGTGAATTAAATATTTCTTATAACTGCCTGGATCGCCATTTAAAAAATCAACCTGATAAAGTAGCAATTCGATTTGAAGCAGATGATGGGAAGGTGATTCATTGCACTTATCGTGAGCTGTATCATCAAGTTTGTCAGCTTGCAAATGGACTTAAAGCATTGAATATCAAAAAGGGCGATCGGGTCATCATTTATATGCCAATGCGGATTGAAGCAGTGGTCGCTATGCAAGCTTGCGCACGAATTGGTGCTATCCACTCAGTAGTGTTCGGTGGATTTTCTGCTAAAAGCCTTCATGAAAGAATTGTTGATGCAGGAGCGATTGCAGTGATTACTGCAGATGAGCAGACGCGTGGTGGTAAGCAGCATCCACTGAAATTGACGGTTGATGAAGCGATTCGTACAGGTGATACTGAGTCCATTCAGTCGGTTATCGTATTTAAACATACCGGCACTAACGTTCCATGGCAGACCGGTCGCGATGTGTGGTGGCATGAATTGATCCAAGATAAGGCTGCCGATTGTGAGCCGGAATGGGTGAATGCGGAACACCCATTGTTTACCCTCTACACATCAGGATCTACCGGTAAGCCGAAGGGTGTGCAACATTCCTCAGCGGGCTATCTACTTGGAACTATCGTTAGTATGCAATGGATTTTTGATTACAAGCCTTCAGATATTTTCTGGTGTACAGCTGATGTGGGGTGGATTACTGGACATAGTTATGTTGCATATGGTCCCCTCGCGGTAGGCGCAACACAGGTAATCTTCGAAGGGGTTCCCACTTATCCTGATGCAGGGCGCTTCTGGCGTATTATTCAAAATCATCAGGTAACAATCTTTTATACGGCCCCGACAGCAATTCGATCTTTGATCAAGCTGGGGGTAGATTTACCAAAACAATATGACTTGTCTTCCCTGCGTTTACTTGGTTCAGTGGGTGAGCCTATCAATCCAGAAGCGTGGATGTGGTATTACACCGTTGTAGGTCAATCACGTTGCCCCATTGTCGATACTTGGTGGCAGACGGAAACGGGTTGCCACATGATTGCCCCTACACCAGGAGCTATGCCGCTCAAACCAGGGTCATGTACATTTCCTCTACCGGGCATCAGTGTAGCGATTGTTGACGAAGCGGGTCATGATGTTGAGCAAGGCAAAGGAGGGTTCTTAGTCATCAAACGTCCCTTTCCTTCTCAAATTCGAACCCTATGGGGTGATCCAGCGCGTTTTAAGAAAACGTATTTTCCTCATGATATTGGTGATGGGCGCTATTATTTAGCGGGTGACTCAGCACATCGTGATAAGGACGGATATTTCTGGATTATGGGGAGAATTGATGACGTATTGAATGTATCGGGACATCGCTTAGGGACCATGGAAATTGAATCCGCGCTCGTGGCTAATCCATTAGTTGCTGAAGCAGCTGTCGTTGGTAAACCGCATGAGATCAAAGGAGAAGCTGTTGTAGCCTTTGTTGTGCTTAAAGAAAAGTCACCGCAAGGTGAGCAAGCCCAAGAAATCGCCCATATCCTTCGCGAGTGGGTAGCAAAGGAAATCGGCCCCATTGCAAAACCAGAAGAAATTCGGTTTGGTGACAATCTTCCTAAAACACGATCAGGAAAAATAATGCGGCGATTGCTTCGTTCCCTTGCGAAAGGCGAAGAAATCACGCAAGACACTTCGACTTTAGAGAACCCAGCTATTCTCGAACAACTGAAGCAATCGATCAATTAAACAAGTTTTTATCCTGAGTTTGCTCCAAAAGTTTCTATCAATAACCCTATGAATTTACCTAATACTATCGATTTTTCTCATGGGATCAGTGCGATTGATGCCCAATATCACCGCCCTGGACGCGCAGCGATTCATTTGATCGTTGAGAAGGGCGTTGCTGCAATCGTTGATACCGGAACAAAATTTTCTATCCCTGGTGTTATCGCGATATTGGAGCGCAAACAAATTCCACTAGAAAAAGTGGCCTACATTTTTCTAACGCATATTCATTTGGATCATGCGGGCGGGGCGAGCGAATTGATGCGACTGCTTCCCGATGCGCAATTAGTAGTCCACCCGCGTGGTGCGAAATATATGATCAACCCTACCAAATTGATTGCTGGTGTCAAAGCAGTTTATGGTGAAGCGGAGTTTAACCGACTCTATGGTGAAATATATCCGATCGATGCAAGCCGTGTAATCGAAGCGCCTGATGAAACCAGCGTTGAGCTTAATGGCAGGCAATTGTTATTGCTTGATACCCCCGGTCATGCGCGCCATCACTATTGTATTTTTGATGAGCAGAGTCAGTCATTTTTTACCGGCGATACATTTGGAGTTTCCTATCGTGAATTGGATGTTAATGGATTAGAATTTGTATTTCCTACTACTACGCCCGTTCAATTTGACCCCGAAGCTGCCCATGCATCGGTCGATCGTATCATGAGTTTTCAACCTCAATTTGCTTATTTAGCGCATTACAGCCGAATTGGCAATTTATTGCATCATGCGCAACAAATGCACGCACTCATTGATGCATTTGTTGATATTGCAAATTGTTCAATTACTCAAAATGAAAGGCATCACTTTATCGCGCAAGCCATGCAAGCCCTATTAGGGGAGCGCTTACAAACGCATGGTTGCAAATTACTTCCTGAAGCGATATCTGATCTTCTGAAGGTCGATATTAAGCTTAATTCGCTTGGATTAGAAACTTGGCTTGATCGAGCTGAAAATTCGAGCAAATCTTAATTTGCTGAATACTAGCGGTGGTTGTACGCGATTTTCAATCAATATTATCGCGTAGGAGTTATGATTTGGAATCTTAGAGATTTTTGCCTTTTTATAACCAGAAGATATGGAACGGATACTGAGCTGCCAGCAACTATGTTTTAGTATTGAATTTACTCGCAAGATACTGCTGTGCTTAATCAGTATACTGGGGCTATTGTTAATTGCAGCGGATAATTGTTTCGCTCAAGCGAATGCATTAGTGTTACAGGAAAAGTTAGCGCATATCCCCACTACTACAACGAATGAAACGAGTTTGTCGAGTTTGAAGCGTTTCTATGTAAAGCGAGGGTATCAACCGATTTGGTGGCAATCATCTATCCCTTCACCTGGTAATACCCTTGATGATGTACTTTCCTTTATTGCAAGCGCTGAACAGCATGGATTGGATAATCAAGATTATGAGTTGGACAAACTCTTTCAGTTGCAGAAACGAGATGGAGCTGATTCAGTCTCACTCGAATTGGAATTAACTGCAGTGCAGTCATTATTAATGCTGGCAAAGGATTTAAGAAGTGGCCGCTTGCTCGCATCTAAAGCCGATCCAGATTGGCATATCCAGCAACAACAATTTGCTCCTGTAGATTATCTTAATGAAGCAATCCATACCAATCAATTAGCGCAATCTTTAGCTGAACTACCTCCTCAGACCTTGCACTACCAACTGCTAAAACATGCATTGGCGAGGTATCGAAATTTCGAAGCGCAACAGGGAATTTGGTTTCAGATTCCAGAATCGACTGCTATTCGCCCTAGGGCTTCGCATAAAAGTATTCCGCTGGTTCGCAAACGTATTATGCAGCTAAATAACACGCTTAATGACCCTAAGTATGGTATTGTCAAGATCGAGAATGAACGGTATGATTCGGGGCTAGTTGAAGCAGTAAAGCAATTTCAAGAGCAACATGGCTTAAATCCTGATGGAATCATTGGGAGGCAAACAATCATTGCGCTCAATAAGACCCCTAAGCAAAGGATTCAGCAATTACGAGCAAATATGGAACGCTTGCGCTGGATGCCGAGAGACTTAGGTGAACGCCACGTAATAGTCAATATTGCAGGGTTTTATTTGTCAGCAATTGAAGGAGGCAAGCACGTATTGGAAATGCGAATTATCGTAGGTCGAGATTATCGATCGACGCCAAGTTTTGATAGCCGGCTATCGCAGATAGTGCTCAACCCTTACTGGAATGTACCTTACAGTATTGCAGTTAAAGATCTACTACCCAAGCAGCAAAACAACTCTGCATACTTTGCTTCTCAAGGCATAAAGGTTTTTTCAAAGCATGATAATTCACCAATTAATCCGGATTCAACTCATTGGAATTCAACAAAAGGGGATTTCCTATGTTTTAAGACAAAATCCTGGCAAGAAAAATGCATTAGGATATATAAAGTTTCTATTTTCGAATCCTTTTAGCATTTATCTGCATGATACGCCTTCAAGGCAGTTGTTTCAAAAAGATGTTAGGACATTTAGTTCAGGGTGTATTCGCTTAGAGAAACCTTGGGAACTCGCGAAATATGCTTTAAATGGAAATAATTCTGGAATTAATCTAACTGAAAAAATTAACAGTGGTGAGACAATCACTATCAATTTACCAAAACGTGTGCCAATTTACCTAACTTATTTAACAGCTTGGGTAGGCGACCAAGATCATATTCATTTTGCTGAAGATGTATATGGACGCGATAAGCGACTTATAGAGTACGCTCGCTGGTAGCTCCTGGCATATAAAGTTTTGATTTTAGACTGGAGGGTTAAGGATGCTTTTAGAGAAGCCTTTTAATAATGATGAACAACCAATCAATTCTGGTATTAATCGAAGGTTTTTTATTAAAGCGGGGCTCGGTGCTTGTGTTGGATTGATATTGCCCCAATCAGCTTATGCAAATTATACGAAAAAAACAGGTATAAGGCAGATTTCATTTCATAACTTGCATACTGGAGAGAAAGTTAAAGCAGTCTATTGGGAAAAGGGACGATACGTTGTTGGCGCACTTAGAGAAATCGATAATGTGTTGCGGGACCATCGTACTGGAAAGAAACATGCGATTGATGTTCGTCTGCTTGATATGGTTCAGCTCTTGCATCGCCTACTCGGTGCGAAGAAAGAGTTTCAGGTCGTTTCAGGTTATCGATCACCTGAAACTAACCGATTGCTGGCAGCACAACAACATGGTGTAGCAAAGCATAGCCTTCATATGCAAGGCAAAGCAATTGATATCCGCTTGCCAGAATTCTCTCTTTCTGATGTCAGGAAAGCAGCGTTATCAATGCAAGTTGGTGGTGTCGGCTATTATCCAGGCTCAAATTTTATACATCTTGACAGCGGCCAAGTCCGTAATTGGTAGTCAAATGATATAGCAATCCAATTTTGTCTCTCAGTTTAGTAAAACGTATTGCCTAAACTGCGAGATAGCACGTTAGATGATATAAAAATCAGTGTTGGCAACGATGGCACCTGGTGAGAGCTGCGCAAATAGCTGAGAACCTGTTCCACCCAGACCGTCAACATCATAAAGGAGTGCACCCGTTGATGAATTGTAAACAATACGATCCGTACTGTCGTGTGCTCCTGTTCCGGTATGAAACGCAGCAATTGGTAATTGACCAGCAGCTAATCCCGAGAAAGTAGTGCGTGATAGGTGTATTACGTAATCTAGCGATGAGAAGTCACTCATTTTATCGACTCCGCTCGGAATAGGAGAATTGAATACAAAAATATCTTGTCCAGAACCACCGCTTAGCGTATCCGATCCATTTGCACCGATTATCCGATCATTACCTCCTCCTCCATCAATTCGATCGTTTCCTGCGTTGCCGTTTATGACATCGTTACCACTGTAGCCAAAGATAATATCGCTATTCGTGGTGCCCTGCAATGTATCTGGACCGGATGTTCCGTTGATAGTATTGCTAGCAACGGGATCGATGAGATCGAGCTTGACATTATTAGTGCTAATCGATGCTTGCTTCGTTGTTGTCGTAAAGCCAGGAGCAGAAAAACTGATCGTGTAATTCCCAGCGGCCAATTCCAACTCGTACCCGCCAGCAGGTGTAGTTTTGGTCGTGGTAATGATATTGGTAGAATTACTTTTTGCACTGACAGTAAAACTGCTTAATCCTTCGCCAATATCGTAGCGCAAATCATCATCCCGATCGTCGAATGCAACGCCTGTCAAAAATGGATTGGTATTCGTTTTGGCAAAATTTTGGGTTACAAATGCGCCTTCATAGGCTTGATACTGACCTACTTCGAATCCTATCCCTACTTCACGAAAATTATTGTTCAGAATATTAGCGCGATGACCCGAAGAATTCATCAACATGGTATGCAGTTGTTGAGCCTCATCCTGAAGCCCTGTTGGCGCACGTGTACTCATCCAGGCAATATTTTCTCCCCAGCTCCATGATCCAGAAAAAACATAGCCCGCAGTTTTCATACGATCACCGGGGCTGGATCCACCCGTACCCGTGTGTGAGAAAGTATCAGTAGCGATCATCCAGGTGCTATGGTTCTCAGCCGATTCATTTAAATCACCATCAAAGGCAAGCGGTTGTGAGCCGACCTTAGCACGTTCAATATTGATGAGTTCGAGCATGTATTGTTCATAAGCATTTGCTTGAGTCATAACTGAAATACTCCTAGATGAAATGCTCGCCAAAATTGCTATGCGAGCGTTAAAGAAAGTAGCTCAGTGCAGTACCATTGCACCAGCACTCAAGTTATTTGAGTAAAATAATCTTAGCAGTAACTATGCCAGTATTTCATTCTCTGTTATAAACAATGGGTTGAGTGATTATTTGAAGAATTTTCTGAAACAAGTAATAGTGATTTGACGCTTCTAGGCTACATGCCATCGATAAGAAATTCAGCAACAGCTTGATAAAAATAAAAATAGCTTTGTCACTTATTCACAACAGATTCACACGAGATCATAAGAAGCTAGACATTGATGGATTGGAACAATAATGGGACTGTCCGAAAATTCAAAAGATTCTAGACTAACAGATATAATCAGCGAGTCTAGAATCTAAGAAATCTTAATAATGATTTCCTATCGCAAGCTCTGCTCTAAATCGCTGCTATATTTCTTATTTCTACATCTATTTGTTTTTTTCTCTCATAAATGTTTTGCAGAAACGCAACTCGGAATCTGTAAAAGTCAGTCGCTTGCACAACTCGTTTCAGTACAAGGCGAACTATGGATCGATGTGTTGGGAAGCGGTCAATGGCAACTAGTCGATCAAACGCAGTCATTATGTGAAGGTACCCGCATCAAAGTGGGTGCCAATAGCCGTGCTTCACTTTTATTACCCAATAATATCTTATTGCGCCTCGATGAAGGCACAGTACTAACCCTTAAAGGGATTGCCGCTAATGAACCGACACTGCTGGATCTATTAAAAGGGTTTATTCATTTTCTAAGCCGCGCCCCTACACGACTCGAAATCACCACCCCCATTGCCAATGCCGGTCCTGAAGGCACTGAATTCGCGCTGAAGGTTGATGATCAAGCAGCCTCATTATGGGTGTATGAGGGTAGCGTTAAGTTTTCTAATCCACAAGGTAGCCTACAGCTTAATCCGGGGGAAGCAGCACAAGCACTACTCGGTCAAGCGCCTCATACCCAGCTCGATGTTAAACCTCTCGATGCCGTGCAATGGGCACTGCATTATCCTGCGATTATCGATCCTCGCGTCATCGAGCAGCAACTTCCCCAAGGTTTGCAAGCCAATGTGCGTGAATCATTGGAACACTACCGCCAGGGCAATACATTTGAAGCGCTCGCTGCACTCGAAACGCTGGATCAAACTACCCTTGGCGCACAGCTCCTCACTTACCGTGCCGGACTCTATTTAACACTGGGACGCGTGCTAGAAGCGCGACACGATATCGCCCAAGCGCTACAACTGCAACCCAATGACAGTGAAGCTTATGCCTTGCAAGCCATCATCGCCGTGGTGCAAAATGATAAAGTAGCTGCATTGCAACTCGCTGAACAAGCGGTTAATACGGATCGTAGTTCACCCACTGCACGGCTTGCGCTTTCTTATGCCTATCAAGCCCATTTTCAGATTGAAGAAGCACTCGCCAGTGTCGAAGAAGCGCTGCGCCTCGATGGCAAGAATGCACTGGTTTGGGCACGCTTATCAGAGTTACAAATGTCCACCGGTTATCTTGACCGCGCATTAGAATCCGCACAACAAGCGGTGAGCCTTAATCCTAATTTAGGTAAAACCCAAACCGTATTAGGATTTGCGCATCTATTACAGATCGATACCCGCAAAGCCAAAGAAACCTTTGCTAAAGCCATTCAGCTTGATCAAGCCGATCCCATGCCAAGGCTTGGGTTAGGGCTTGCACTTATTCGTGAAGGCCAACTTGAAGCAGGACGCATCGAGCTTGAAACGGCTGCAAGTTTAGACCCTGCCAATTCCCTAGTACGCAGCTATTTAGGTAAAGCCTACTTTGAAGAAAAGCGCTACGGACTTGCAGAGACCCAATTCGATCTGGCCAAAGAACGCGATCCCAATGATCCTACCCCTTGGTTTTATGATGCGATTCAGAAGCAAACCCAGAATCGCCCGGTAGAAGCATTACGCGACATTCAGAAATCCATCGAACTCAATAATAACCGCGCAGTTTATCGCTCCAAATTATTATTGGACAAAGACGAAGCCGCCAGAGGCTCTAGCCTTGCCAGAATCTACGATAACTTAGGATTTGAGAAGCGTGCCATCATGGAGACCGCCAAATCATTAAGCCATGATCCAGCGAATCACTCGGCGCATCGGTTCTTGGCAGACATCTACGCCAATCTGCCGCGTCATGCTCCCGCTCAAGCGAGCGAGCTGCTCCAAGCTCAGCTGCTGCAACAGGTAAATGTCAACCCCGTTCAAGCAGGTTTGGCCACAATCGATACTGCAATTATTGGAACCCACCCCCCATCGCCAGGGTTGAATGAATTCACGACGATTGCGGAACGCAACAAGCCACAAATTCTTGCTTCCGGTGTTGTGGGTTCCAATAGTACGCTCGGCAATGAGACGGTGGTTTCCGCTGTCTACGATCGTGCATCGTTTAGCTTGGGACAATTTCATTATGATACTAAGGGATTTCGTCAAAATAATGACCAAACCCATAATGTTTACAATGCATTCATGCAGTATGCCGTGACGCCTAAGTTGAATGTTCAAGCCGAACTCAGAACACGTGGAATGGAGCATGGGAATTTATTGTTCGATTTTGATAAAGACTCGCCTGATCCAAGAGTGGCAAGAAATCAACTTAACCTGAATAATCAATATCGACGTGACATGGACGAGGATGTGGCGCGCATGGGCGCACGCTATGCTATTTCTCCCAAACAAGATTTGATTGCTTCAGCAGCATTTTCGGATAAAAAAGAAGGGGTAAGGGAAGGCGAGGCGATCAATATTGGAGACGGCGATATTGGAAACAGAGTTATCACTTTTAATAGCAGAGAACGAAATCGTATGCACCAAGTTGAATCTCAGTATCAATATCGTGATCAGCGATTTAACTTAGTTGCGGGCGGAGGATTTTATCAAACCGATGCTAATGTTAATACTATAATTCGACAAGATGTTACTGACGGATCTTTAGAAATTTTCAGGTTTTATGATGACAACCAACGAGAAAAAATAAATGGCTATCTCTATACAAACTACAATTTACGTTCAAATCTAAATATTACGGTCGGGTCTAGCTATGATTCACACCAGAATCCTGTTGGATCTCAAGCAAGACCAATTGATTATGGGCGATTTAATCCTAAACTTGGATTGCAATGGAATATCGTGAGTAATGTGCGCTTTCGGCTAGCTTGGTTTGAAACAACGAAGTCAGCCTTAGTTGCCAATCAAACCATAGAACCAACCCAAATTGCAGGCTTTAATCAGATGTATGATGATATCAACGGCACGAAATCAAGACGGATGGGGTTGGGGATTGATACCCATTACGCGAATATCGTTTTCGGTGGAATTGAGATATCGCAGCGAGATTTAGATGTATTAGTTCAGATCTAATCGTACAAAGGGCTTGAAATCGGGAGCGTTACCGAGTTTGATATGGGTGTTGAAATTTAAAATCAAACATAAATGGAGGTAACGCTCATGTTGCATACTAACAATCCAATCATTAAACATAAAGCAGGGTTGCTCAATCTTGCTGAAGAACTTCAGAATATCTCAAAGCCTGCAAGATAATGGGAGTTTCGAGAGATACATTTTATCGCTATCAGGAATTAGTTGAGACAAACGGTCTGGAAGCATTGATCAATCAGGATCGTCGTGTTGCTAACTTTAAGAATCGGGTGGATGAAGCCACTGAGCGGGCGGTGGTAGCCTATGCAGTAGAGTATCCGGCACATGGCCAGCATCGAACCAGCAACGAATTACGCAAAAGCGGTATTTATGTATCAGGTAGTGGTGTGCGCTCGATCTGGTTACGCCACCAGCTAGCAAACTTCAAAGATCGCCTTGCTGCACTGGAAACCAATATCGCCAGTGAAGGCATCATTTTGAATGATGCACAAATCGCAGCATTGGAGAAAAGAAACAGGATGATATTGCCAGCGGTGAAATAGAAACGATGCACCCTGGTTATTTGGGCGCACAGGACACCTTCTATGTGGGAAATCTAAAAGGTGTTGGTCGTATTTATCAGCAAACTTTTATTGATACTTACTCCAAGGTAGTGCATTGCAAGCTCTATACGGCCAAAACATCAATTACTGCAGCCGATATCCTAAATGACAAGGTGCTGCCATTCTATGCGACACAGGGTTTACCCATGTTGCGAATATTAACGGACAGAGGTACGGAGTATTGCGGGCGGGTTGAACAGCATGATTACCAGCTATATTTGGCAATCAATGATATCGACCATACCAAAACAAAAGCCATGTCACCTCAGACCAACGGTATCTGTGAGCGATTCCATAAAACCATCTTACAGGAATTCTATCAAGTGACTTTCCGCAAAAAGCTATATCACGATTTGGAGTCACTGCAAAAGGACCTAGACAGCTGGATCGATTATTATAATAATGAAAGAACTCATCAGGGAAAAGTCTGCAATGGAAAACTCCTATGGAGACTTTGCTCAGTGGGAAAACGATTTGGAACAGCAAAAATCTGAACCAAATCTAATCTGACAGACATCCAATCAATTCGGTAACTGTACGATCTGATCTGAGCTAGTACAATTTAGAAGTTCCACTAGCATCTAATGAAACTAATATTTCTTTTCAGAAGCAAAAAGAAAATTTGTATCGATCCTATTTTTACTGGCCTATTAATAATCACTGGATATTAAGAGGGGAAGGGCAACTTGAACGGTTTTCTCGCGCCCAGATAGGCACAATTGAAATAGAGCCTTTTTTAATTAATACATTAAGCGCGCCACTGAGTCTGAGTTACTTTGGTGCACAGGGTTTGTTTTCCAGCTTAATTGGAACGTATGTGAATCAAAAAATAGACCGCGTATTACCTATTCCAATTTATGAAGGAAGTACTCGATTTAACGAAGGAAAAGAAGATTTCTTTCTAGTTGATACTCTTTTAGGATTTCGTTTACCTAAACGGAGGGGGGCGTTGAGTATCGAAGCAAGAAATATTTTCGATCAAGAGTTTCTTTATCGAGATACTTCTTTTAATGCTGTCAGTATTATCAATATCAATCCCAGTGTTGTGAACCGCCTTATTCCTGACAGAACCATTATGATGCGCTTAACATTACATTTCTAGTTTATAGCTATATTTGAAATAGGGAAGCCAGTGCTTTCCGCAGTTTACTATGGAAAGCACTGTTAATAAATATTATATGTAGCCGTTGCAACCCGATATAATCATTTACATAAAGTCAGTAAAATTTGGGCTGTTATCGCTAAAATAAATCTAATAAGTCATCGACAACATCTACAATAGCACCACCAACCCCTTCACCGATATCACCAACGACAGACACAATACCCCCAATAATCTCAACAACAGTACCACCAAGCTTTTTACCCACTTCAACAGTTAGGTTCCATGCATCGATACCACCGAGTTGAATTATGGCACCCACACCTGGCACGTAAGAAGCGGTAACAAAAACTGTAGCTAGTACTCCCGCTATTTCTTGTTTATTCAAATCGCTCTCATCATTGATTATCTTGATTAATTCGTCAACGGAGGCTCCCCAATAACGACCCTTTTGGGCAGCAAGCGCTATAAAAGGAGCCGCAACTACCTTTGCTAACGGCCCCACTGCAGCGAATGGAGCAAAAATTACCAGAATTACAGACGCAGTTACCCCATAAAGTGCTCCACCAATATCCGCTGCAGTTATTTTGCCCGATTCTATGTCTTGCGCATGATCTTTAAAGAATTGTTTTATTCCCTCCCAGATTTTTTCCAAGGCTTGTTCACGCTGCTCAGGAGTAAGTTTTGTATTCCCGATTTCGATGTTAGTCGATTCGTTATTGCTTAGAATTGAAATGGAGGAATCATTTCGTTTGACTGTGTATCCAAGATAGCTGTATTCAGTTTTACTATTAAAAGCGCTTATCAACTGACGAGCTGTTTGAACTTCATAACGTGAAATCAATACTTTGAGGCTATTACTCTGCTCAGCTACCGTAATTTCGCGTAAGCTAGTCATTGTTATCTCCTCTATCGTTAACGAGATTGAGTATTCTGTTTCGATTCATCTGATATCTCCTTGTTATTGCAACGCAACCAAAATCGGGATCATCCCTTGTCCTTCTTTCAAAGATTGCAATGCTTTGCCGAGAATTGATCCAGAAGCCATCTCTGAGTGGGTTGCTTTCATCGCATGACCGAGTGTATTCGAGGTTGTCAATAAATCGCCCACTTCAATAGCACCGAATTGAGCGTCTACTTTACAATAAACCTTGCCCAATAAAGCAATGGGTTGCCTGTTTCGATCAGTTGTCTGCTTATCCAGCACAATTCCTGGCCTGTATTTCCCAGCACCATCACCGTTCCCGGTTCTACCTTAACTTGTACCAACCACATTGAAGTCTTCAGCGCAGTCAGCGTTGGCTAAACGAATATCGCCGGTTACTTCTACATCACCTTGGATTTCTACGCGACCCTTGAACAAACCCGACAAGCCTCCACCCACGTGCTCAGAATATAGAGCTGTCGATGTGCTTTCTCTATTTAACTGAAGTGCTGTGATCGCTGCAACAGTATTTGAATGGGTTTCTCCATGCACTCCTTTTCCCCGGTCACTTGCACCAAAAACACCTACACCCTCATTACTTGAACCTCGTACTCCTTGAAAGTTATTACTAACGCCCAAAACTCCGAAACCGTTTATTGCCTCGCCTTGTACCCCACATCCATGATCAGGCTGAATTGCAGCAGGTGCTCCACTGATACCGTTGACCCCGATGCTGAACTTGCTAACCCCCCTTACCCCTCGATGATGATCACTACTGGCAAAAACACCGAAACCATATTGTGATTCTCCATACACACCTACACCTTTATCAGGTCCAATGTTGCCGCCTACATTCACACCGTGTACACCTACTCCTGAATCACTTTTTCCACGTACACCGAAACCACTTTCTGTATTCTCACCAGTAATTGCAGGTATATCTTTATTTGTGGATTTTTCATCTAGTACCATGATATTTACTCCTTATTGTAATGCGATTAAAATCGGAATCATTCCTTGCCCTTCTTTCAAAGGAGACAATGCTTTGCCAATCATAGCTCCAAGCGATTTCATCGGATCATCTACCTTCATGGCGTGACCGAGCGTAGGGGAAGTTGTCAGCAGATCACCCACTTCAATCGCGCCAAACTGCGCATCCACTTTGCAAAATACTTTGCCCATTAGGGCGACTGGCTGCCTATTACCTGTTTCTGACTGTTGCTTATCCAACACGATTCCCGGCTTATAGGTGCCTGCACCGGAGATTACTCCCGCGACACGCTTATCATAAGCTTGGTGACTCTCAAACAATGCGCCTTCATTGCCCAACACCATTACCGTTCCAGGTTCCACTTTAACCTCACCAGCCACATTGAAGTCTTCTGCGCAGTCAGCGTTGGCGAGTACAATATCATCGCCAACAGTAAGTTTCTTAGACACCCAAACATTGCCATCAAAAAATCCAGCAAATCCACTACTACCTTCTTTCTTTCCAAAAATTGCAAAGCCTTCATTGTTTGAATTAAGGTTATAAGCAGCTACTGCTGCCGCTTTTGGGGAATGTGTTTCTGCGTGAATGGCTTCATTAGTAATACTATGAGCAACTAACCCAGCACCATCCTTACTAACGGCTTTTACTCCAATCCCAGCTCCTTTGTGCTCGCCCCAAACGCCAGCAGGGCCATTCTTCATCCCTGCTGTTTCTCCATAAACACCTATCCATTCCGTACTTGTTCCGATAACTCCAGGACCTGGATTTCCTTGGCCCATAACTCCAGCCCCGCCAGTTGTACTTTTGCTTTCACCAAAAACACCCATCCATGTTTTACTATTACCCCATACACCTGTGGCTAAGCTCTCCCCATAAACACCTGGACCAGCTTCATTGGATTTATTATCAGAAATACCAGAAATCGCTCTCGCAGTGGTTTCCGTTTTGCTTTCGATAGGATCATTTTTAAAATTTGGCATAATTTTTCCTTAAAAAGAATTTTCTATGAGTATTAATCTTGGGGTTATGTGTACTAATGCAAAACGTGATAGTAAACCGCCACAAAATCAGCGGCAGAAAGGGAAGTTATTCCACCAACTATTGTTGCTGTATCAACCGTGGCAAAATGATGACTATCACCACTTGTACTGTCGGTTGGGTTGTACCAAACATAACCATTTGAAGTATCAAGATAGATACCACTTAACTGACTTCCGTTTCCATTAAAACCACTGCCTTCGAAATACCAGCTAGTATTTAGTTGGCCGTTAGTGAGTAAAAGATAATCCTTTTCCAAATACCCCTAATGAAAAATCCGCATCCAGGCCAATAGAATCTTCTACTGCATTAAAGTCGTAAATCGTATCAATGCCTGCAGTAGGTCTATATGTTTCAAAGTCGAATCTATCATTGCCTGTTCCACCCATAAGAACATCATAGCCTGATCCACCAACAAGTATATCGTTACCTGCTTCTCCATAAAGGTAGTCGTGGCCGTTATCCCCCCAGAGCATGTCATTCCCATTCCCAGCAAACACGACATCGTTACCATCAAGACCACTTAGGCTATCGTGGCCATCATATCCAAAAAGAAAATTGTCGTTATTTGTGCCACTGAGACTGTTATCAAGACTATTCCCACGACCAGTAAGGGCATAATTACCCATTAAAGATAGATTCTCGACATTGGCCGGCAAAGTGTAGCTATTGGTCCAGCTTTCAATGGTATCAATTCCCTCTTGAGCTGTTCCTATTCCCCAATTAGCAATAGGGTAAAAAAAGATATTTTCCACAACTATATCTGATGGGCTATCTACGACATATTTGTCATTGCCAAATCCCCCATACATGGTATCCGAGCCCGTGCCGCCATTCAGATAATCATTGCCTCCTTTCCCTTTGAGAATGTCATTGCCATTAAATCCATATATATTATCTGCGTAATCGGTTCCAACTAATTCAGGATAGTAAACAAGATACGGCCAAAGACCTTGGAATGAATTATTATCACTTGCGTTCGTGCCATAAATAGTTGCCATAACAATCTCCTTTACAGATTTAATTAAATCGTTTTTATATTTAACTGATGATCCCCTATAGTCTTGCCACGGGGTGCTGATAAGATCTAATTCGAGATTTCAAACCACAGTAGATTCTAGTGGCTGACCATTTATTTTTCTGTAACGAAGATCACAGTGGTGATGTGATAAAAGTGACTATTCAATTCAAGTGAGAAGATCAGAATTAAACAAACATACTAGCTTAGTTAGTTTGATTTTGACTTTATTATCCATCTTTGTTACTTTCCAGCTATGCTGATGTTTTATTAGGCCTAAGGAAAGGGGGATAACATGATTCGGGATCAGTTCAAAGAATACCCAAGGGCAGTGAGTTATAAAAACATCCGCACTGAGCTTGATACTGGAGATATCATCATCTTCGGGGGTCAATACCGTATGTCAAAAATTATCCGCTTAGTCACTCGGTTTCCTGTCTCCCATGTTGCTTTGATTATTCGTGAAAGTGATCGGATCTCATTTATCGAAGCTTCAGAGGGTGATATGTACCCCGAGCGCGAAGGCGTCATCATTAGCCAATTCTCCAATTCCATTCCGTTCTACAAAGGGGATATCTGGATTGCGCGGTTGGCTGCTGACGTTAGGAAAAGCGCTGATATCGGAAAAATGAAAGCGTTTCTACAAGAGCAAGTGGGTAAAGGGTATGATTATCATAATATGCCGAAAGCAGGTTTTGATTTTCTGGACCGGATCGGTATTACGCGCAGCGAAGAAAATTTATCGCAAATGTTTTGTTCAGAATTAGTTGCAGCAGGTTTAAAGGCCGCCGGTATTCTTCCAGAAGATATCAACGTCAGCGAAGTTTCCCCGGCAGATATCGTGAAATATAAGATCTTTGAACCGACGTATTACCAAATCAAAGCCTTCGACTATAAGGCCATTAAACTGCCACATTTCAATACGGTTGCTATCTAGGCCTAACCGTCTAGCCTTGGTTGATTAAAGCCACTGGCTTGCAGACGCGATTATCCAGTAGTAAATAAAGAAACGCGGTATCCGGAATAACGCTGCTGCTGAAAAAACCGTTACTGCCCGTAAGCCCATAACGCCTGATGCCCAACAGGTTACCGAGAAGGGTAATGGTGTGATCGCACCGATTACGACCGCCCAGAATCCATATTGCCGGATAAATTCACGATGCCCATCTTTAAATTCGCCAAATAAACGTTCTGTAAATTGAAAGTGGCCTAACCAACGCCCGATTCCCCATCCCAGCATTCCAGCACAAACTGAAACTATACCTAGGATTAGAACGTAAAAGGGCCATTGTTCGGATAGCGAACTCTTCGCAATCACAATGAGCAAGATATCCGGAGGAAAGGGTGTTACGAAGGTATCGGTGACTAGCAAGATCATACACAGGCCTACGAAGCCAATACGCTCTACAACCCAGCTTGTTGCTGCCGCCAATTCATCATCAAATAAAAACCGAGTGCTGCCATGAGAACGACAAACACGCTAATTGCAATCAAAGCCTTAATCAAGTTCTCACGTATCATGGTAGTTTTATTAAATGACAATGTATCGGTAATTGAATGAATTAACGGCACCAATCCCATAGCAACATTAGCCCCTGTGATCTGTTATTTTTTTACCCATTGTCCATTCAATTGAATCCAAGTACCTGCTGGAACTTTTTTGAAAATTTCTGATGCGTAGACTTTTCCAACCTGATCAGCACTAATACCTTGCGCTGCAGCTTTTTCTTGATAAATCGTTTTCCGCTTAGCATTGATTGCGTCCACTTCTCCTTGAACGCTTGGTTCGCGTGCAACAACAAAGCCGTTGGTATTTTCTCCAATCATTCCGGATGCGCGAAGCTGTTCCAGATTATCTGACCACACTGGGAAAGCATGGAGCAATCCTAGCAATAGAATGCTGTTGACTATGAGTAGCCAGTTTGTTTTTGTCGTCTTTTTTAGCAATGGGGGCATATCATTCTCCTTATCAAGCGCAAAATGTTTAGAAAACATCGGGGTTCGCTGCAATGTCTTTTTCGCTTCTTCTTCAAGCTTGACCCGAATATCTGCATCAAGCTTGATATTGAGGTTAATCGTAATTGGTTCTTGTGGCGACTCAACCTTTACTGTAGGCGTACACGCCACAATCATCATTACCAACAAAGACAACAACGCAACCGCTAAGACTTGATCTCCCAATCGTATTATGTTGTGCATGATTGCACTCCTTTAATAAAGTTATGCTTAGAGCTGCATTTCACTCGAGTTGCGTGAGCATAGCAGACTCATTGCTTTTATTGTAGGTTGCTCAAACTTAATCTTATCTGAACAAATCTTTTAAGATTTTATTGGATACGTCATAGCCTAAACTAATTGCCTTGAGAATTTTGTCCAAATTACTCGTCAGATTTATATTAAGCCGTATCATTTTCCCTTCCTTAATCCCTGGGTTCTGGCCCAGTAATGAAAGTGTAACCGTTAGATCATGCGCTGCTGATTTGTTGATGGTTAACGATAATTCGGAATAATGGAAATCTTGCAACGCATCAAGGACAAAATTCATTTCTGCACCAGCGTTAGCAAGCATCTGTGACGCTTTCTCAGATTGGAATCGCAAAATACCCGGCGATTTAGCCATGAGACGACCGTCGTCGATCGTGATTCGATGATCATGCAAGCGGATTGGAATACGCCCATCTAAACGACCTTCTCCTTCCAATCCATCAATCTCAATTGAGTTAAAAAAACGCTTGAGATTGATGTCATTCAAAGTGAGGGTGATTTTGGCATCTCCTGATAGGGGATCGATCGTAACTGGTTCAACTGCTAAGGCCCCATCCCAAATAGCCAATTTAGCATCTTTAAGCTTTATCTGAGATTCACTATTCTGATTACTTTCGATTTGGTAGACAATGTTTAAGTTGTCGAGTGGGATACCAGGGTCGATGGTTTGAATATGAATCACTTGCTGCGGTAATGTGCTGATTGGTGATAGTTTGTCGAAATTAATGCGAGTGTTTAGCCCTTCTATCTTTAAAGTAGGATGGGTAAACGATAGATTGTCGACGACAATAACACCACTACTTTCCTGAACCCCTTTTTTTGACCAATCGACCTGAGCATGAGCATGAACCACGCCTTGTATATCCATTGTCTGCCCCAGCGTCGGAAGCAGATCGGATAGTTGAGTGCCACCTGGTGTGAAGTTAGTGGGGATTAAATTGAATTTAAGATTACCCAAACCATTGATTAAATTCTGTTCCGCTTTGAGCTGAAAATATTTTAGGTTCGTCAAACCGCCTACCACATCAAGGGTATAAGTGTGCTGCTTTCCTTTTATTTTATCGTTAACGGTAGCTGAGAAGCTGTGCGGCGCAAAGAATGGCGTATCTGCGAGGTGATATAGCTTGCCAATCATAAGCTGTGCAAGTGGGTATTTCTTGGCTCCCAATGAAATGGAAGCCGCAATATCTTCTAATTTAATTTGAGATTGAGTGAGGAACACTGTTGCGCCAGTCCATTTTCCTTCAGCCTGATAAGGTTGACCCTTATCAAATTGCCCATTGAAGACAAATTTTCCAGGATTGATGTGTACTTCGATAGGTGCTGTTTGCGGCGTTAGCCAGACTGAAAATGGCGTAAGGGTAGCGCTAACTTGGTGCTTTATCGAAAAATCATCAATATGTTGCTTCACATCAAAGCCTAGTTGAGAAATGGTTAAACGCAGCGGTTGCTTGATAGTAAGCTGCTTGGTGTTATCACTAAGCGCAAATAGAACCTGGCTTTGCTCGGTTAAGGCGATATTCCAGCCAACACCCTGAGCAGAAACCCTTATCGGAATATCGATAAGCATTTTGTGGGCGGTGAGTGATCCCAAATCAATGCGATCCATTTTGGTTGATAACATAAAATTGCCATTCCAGGAATCGAATGTTCCGTGTGCAGTGCCTGATAACATTGCCCGCTCAATTTTTAGGCCAGGTACATTGACATCAAAAACCTTAAGGGTTAAATCTTTTAGCGCAAAGGTTGGTTGCGTTGCATGCGATCGATTGGCCTTAAGCTCAACCTGTCCACTGCCCATTAAATTGGCACGTGCTTGCGCGAAGCGCAGTGAAGCAAAAAACTGGGTCGTAATATCAATATGGTTAGATTGCAAGCTCCAGCTTATTTGGGAAAGTCGATTTCGTTTCGCAGAATCGAATCGCAGTGCTCCTCCTTTTGCTATGTCCTTACTCAAAGCAAGCGGTAAACCAGACTGAGCTAGCCAAACCGAATCAGCGCTGTCGAATTGGATAACGCTATCCGACGTCAGATTAACGTGACCTATTCCTTTGGCGATTGCGATCTTAAAATCTAACTTTGCGTCTAGATTTGACAGCTTCTTTTCGTAGTTAAACGTATTTAAATCAAGTTGGGCATTTCCTTCAAATTGAATTTTTTCTAACCAACTCGGATTGCTTGATTTAGATATTTGAGAGGGAATCTGGCCAGTTCCATGCAATTTCAAGGAAAATGCTCCTGAGCTTGGTTGCTCCATCGCTAACCATCTCCAGGGATAGTATTTTGCAAGTCCTGCGGCGTTCAGGGAAACAACCAAATTAGGCGTAGCATGTGCTACTTTCATCTGTAATTGAGCCGCTTCATTATTATCCGAAGCGAGTAGCTGTCCATCGAGCTGTGCACAGTGCTGGTTCAGTTGCAAATTAAGTGTTGCCTGCTTGAACCTAGGGCTAATCAGCTCAGTTTCATCAGGAAGGGTAATTTCAAATAGATTCAATTCTGCATCGACATGATATGGCTGCAGCGCTGAAAGGATAAAAGCTGCTTTTCCATTCATACGCGTAACAGAGAGCTCGCGTCTATCGATCCCACCATTTACGATTAATAAATTACCGCGAATCGTTTCTCTAGCCTCAATCGTAAATTTTGCTTGGCCATTGATGTTTCCTGCAAAGCTTTCTACTGCGAATTGCAAATCCCCTGACTGGGTTTGAGCGCTTGGTTCACGAATGCTGCCATTCAGCGTAATGAACACATTTCCTTTTGTTGAATTGATATTTAAGCTGATACTCAACTGTGAGATACCTGGAAGGACGATGTTTGAAGTACTGCTTTCTCCAGGAGAATCGATGATGGGTTGTAGCGATCCGAATAATGGTTCTGTTCCGTCTAGCGCTAACCACAGGGTAATGCCCTTGATTTCCACCATATTGAGCATTCCACGCAGTAAGTGACTCAAGGACCAAGTTAGATTGATTTCATCGATGCTTAGCTCATTGTTTGTTCCTAATATCAAATTATGTAACGATACGCCCTGCAATGAAATATTACGGATAGTCAATGATTGCAAAGGAACATTTCTTGTATGAAACTGTTGCGTTATCAACGCTTCAAGAATCAAATTTCGAGAAAAATAAAGACCAATGCCACTGAGTGTTATAAATCCCATCAAAATGAGAATCGCATTTCTTATAAACTTTTTCATTGCTAGGCTTATTCAGTGCTGTGATTGAGGCAATAGTTTCGTTAGTATCATGAACCGTAAATTAGCACAATTCTGCTTATTGGCCGCTTTTTCAATTTTTGGAGGATGTATTGTCTTTTTTGCCACCAATGCTGAAAGAGATTTTGGCTTGGTCAAGCTATTTGAGATTAGGGGGAAGCGTGTGCCTCCTGAAGCAGTTGTGATCATCGCTATGGATGAGCAATCTGAAGCTTCCTTTTCAGAAGCTTCTTCAGGGATCAATCAAGAGCAATTGATCCACTGGCGTCAATTTCATGCGAAGCTGATACAGGAACTCCAAAAACAATCAGTAAAACTAATCATCTTTGATTTACAGTTTATTCAATCGATACCCGCACAAGACCAGTTACTAGCAGCCGCAATGCAGCGGGCAGGAAATGTATTAATCAGCGAATGTATCCAAAAAATTTCGCTATCGAATACAGACAGCATGTTTTCTGGTAGAGATGACTGCGCAAGTGGCCATAGAGCCCCTTTCATCAGCAAAGAGAGCGGATCTGAGCAAATGGGTGCAATGCTGACAGGAGTGCGCAAAATTGTGCCGACACGTGTCATTGCTGATGCCGCATTAGACCGGGCACCATTCTATCTTCCTGATCAACTGCGGCATCCAACCATTCAAGAAGTCTGGATGTATTTTGATGTGCTGGCTGAACATCCGAGCCTGCCGTTAGTTGCTTGGGTAAATTATCTTCAGCGCGAAGGGTTATTGCACAATACTATCCCCGCTAACCAAGTCGCATCTATCTGGCTTGCTCAGCAAAGGGCTAGCTGCAAGGCTACCCCGCAGCAATTTACTTTGAATAAATCTATAGATCCAAGTTTAAGAAATAAACTCCAACAAATCATCTGTGGCAGCGATTCGCGCTATTTGAATTATTATGGCCCTCCTAAAAGTATAAAAATCCTACCTTATAAGGATGTTTATAATGGCCAAGTTAATGATCTGCACGACAAGATAGTATTCGTCGGTAAATTAAATACCCTGTTTGCGCAAGGAAAAGCTGATTTCTTCCCAACTCCTTTTGCGGAAGATCAAACCGGAAGAATGGCGGGTGTAGAGATTTTGGCAACACAATTCTCTAATCTATTAAACGATCAATTTCTTGAAATACCAACTCCTCCGATCCTGATTATTGTTGGTTTTGGCTTTGGTATTAGCTTACTGCTCGTTTTGTTTAGGGGATTTAGTGGGTTAGCGGTGAGTTTTGCTGGCTTCTGTACTTCTGCCGGATTCAGCATTTATCGATTCCATAGCGCTATCTGGTTACCGATCATTGTTCCTTTTTGGCAATTACTGATCAGCTATGCAGTTTACCTGGTTTGGTTGATCAACGATTTATTGAAGGAAAGGAAATATATTTATGAATTCATCAAAAAAGTTTTCCCACAGTGGGCTGATTTAATTCCGCATTTACCCAAATTTTGGGATACAAAGGACGAATCGTTTGAACGTCAGAATGTACCAAGCATCTGTCTTGCAACCGATATCCAAGGCTATACGAAAACGGCGCAGCGGTTAGAAAAAACCGGGAGCTTGGAAAAGCTGCTGAAGTCGTATTACCAAGTGCTAGGGCAGCCGATTGCAGCCAATAAGGGTTATATTGCAAACATTCAGGGTGATGCCATGATGGCGATGTGGATCGACCGACCGGTTGCTATATCGAGGTATGCGGCTTGTGTTGCGGCATTAGAAATGCAACAGGAAGTCAGTAAGTTTAACGAACGTTCCCAATTGGGTTCATTACCAACGCGTATCGGAATAAACGAGGGCGGCATCAATCTGATCTGTATCAGATCTGCGGGATCTCTATTTTATAATCCTTTTGGGGATGCCCTTAATACAGCGTCTCGAATAGAAGGCGTTAACAAATATCTCAAAACGCATATTCTCGCTGCAAGCGCTATCATCGATGGTTTGACCGATATTATTTATAGACCAGTAGGTAGGTTTCGTTTGATTGGTAAAGAAGAACCCATGGCTTTGGTGGAAATTATCGGGATAGGCAAGCTGTCAGCTCATCTCAATTACCCATGTTATGAAAAATTTTCAGATGGCTTGAAGCTATTTCAGCAAGGTCAATGGGAACAGGCAGAAGCTATTTTCAGAAGTATTTTAGATCGTTATGGGTACGATGGCCCAACAGAATTTTACTTGGTGCAGACTCAGCAGAATCAACAGCTTGAACCTTCAAATTGGGACGGTACCGTTGTTTTAGAAGGTAAATAATTTCAGTACTTACAAATTACCAAGCAGAAGGTAATTTTTTCTCGATAATGACTCTGCCCTTATCTTTTTCTTCAACAAGATATCCTCCTTTAACAAGTCCATTATAGATGCGGCTAACATGCTCCCTGCTGCAACCAATGCGTAATGCCATCGACTGCTTGGTTATTGGAGATTCAATAATGCATTTACCCGCTTCATCCTGCTTCGAGAGATCAAGGAGTAGTTTACATAAGCGACCATAAACATCGAGTAATGCCATACTTTGAGCAATCGAGGTTACAAACCGAATTCTTTGACAGAGATAGCTGATTACTCCTTTAACAATCATATGATTATGTTCAATGAGGCGTAGAAAATCTGTTTTATGCAGCACGATAAATACGCTCTTTTCTAATGTGACGATACTGGCCGAGCGAGGATGATCATCCAGCAAAGACAGCTCACCAAAATTATCTCCGTACTTTAACGTCGATAATACAAACTGCTCACCATTTTCATTGGTGACCATGACATCAACCTTTCCCTCCTTAATCAAATACATCGCATCCGATGTATCACCTTCATTAATGAGCATGGTATTGCGGGGAATCGTCCTGGTTTTAGTTAGCTCAGCAACAATTCTTAATTCAGCATCACCAAGATGACTGAATAGCTCGTTACTTTTTAATAAATCAATCGTTTCCATAGCATTAATTCGTTTCTTACCTTCTGGGGTATATAAAAATCACGCATTGCTTGTGAAATAGATCACAGAATAGTTCAGCTCGCATCTATATCATATATCTACTTAGCTTTCTAAATTTCATTATTAGTTCTAATTTACGATAAAACTTCAATTTCTTTGATCTGAGTCAAAATGTAATTTTCATAAAACTGAGAGAATATGCTTAATCGTTTTGGTTTCCTTAATGAAAAGGATTTGGCAGAAATGATTATCTTGTCATATACTGCTAACCATTCTGCAGGAATGGTTAATTGGCAGCAAAGTAGAATCAGAAGTGGCTTTAAACATAATAAGAAAATCTTGATAATGAATTGCCATAACAAGCATAATTTCAAAGCACTTCTATCTTTTCTATTTTTATATCTATTTATTTTTTCCTACCATAAATGTTTTGCAGAAACACAGCCCGGAATTTGTAAAAGTCGGTCTGCTGCGCAACTGAATTCAATCCAAGGTGAGCTATGGATTGATGTCACAGGAGCCGGCCAATGGCAATTAGTCAATCAAACGCAGCAATTATGCGAAGGCAGCCGCATCAAAGTGGGTACCAATAGTCGTGCCTCAATTCGATTACCCAATAATATTTTGTTGCGCCTCGATGAAGGTACGGTTCTCACGCTAAAAGGCATTGCAGCCGATCAACCAACGTTGCTGGACCTATTGAAGGGATTTATTCATTTTCTCAGTCGTACGCCTACGCGATTGGAAATTACCACGCCGATTGCCAATGCTGGTCCCGAAGGGACTGAATTTGTACTGAAGGTTGATGACCAGGCCGCATCATTGTGGGTGTATGAAGGGAGCGTGAAGTTTTTCAATACTCAAGGCAGTCTACACCTTAATCCCGGGGAAGCAGCACAAGCACTACTCGGTCAAGCACCTCATACCCAGCTCGATGTTAAGCCCCTCGATGCCGTGCAATGGGCGCTGTATTATCCCGCGATTATCGATCCCCGTGTAATCGAACAACAGCTTCCTCAAGCTTTGCAATCCAGTGTTCGTGAATCACTGGAATACTACCGCCAGGGTAATGCATTTGAAGCACTCTCTGTACTGGAAACGCTGGATAAAATACCCTCAACGCGCAACTCCTCACTTACCGTGCCGGCCTTTATTTGACGTTTGGTCGTGTAACAGAAGCAAGAAACGATATCGCGCCAGCTCTCCAAACTCAACCCAATGACAGCGAAGCCTATGCGTTACAAGCGATTATCGCAGTAGTGCAAAACGATAAAAAAACCGCATTACAACATGCGCAACAAGCCGTTGATATAGACCGCACTTCACCGACCGCACGATTGGCGCTTTCTTATGCGTATCAGGCCCATTTTCAAATTGAAGAAGCTCTAGGTAGTGTCGAAGAAGCCCTGCGCCTCGATGGTAAAAATGCTTTGGTTTGGGCACGCTTATCAGAATTACAAATGTCTACCGGCTATCTCGACCGTGCATTGGAATCCGCACAACAAGCAGTGAGCCTTAATCCTAACTTAGGGAAAACCCAAACCGTATTAGGATTTGCGCATCTATTACAGATCGACACTGCGAAAGCGAAAGAAACCTTTACTAAAGCTATTCAGTTTGATCAAGCCGACCCCATGCCGCGACTTGGGTTAGGGTTGGCGCTCATTCGCGAAGGTAAGCTTGAAGCAGGGCGCATCGAGCTTGAAACGGCTGCGAGTTTAGATCCTGCTAATTCCCTGGTGCGTAGCTACTTGGGTAAGGCTTACTTTGAAGAAAAGCGCTATACACTTGCTGGAACACAATTTGATCTCGCCAAAGAACGCGATCCCAATGATCCCACCCCTTGGTTTTATGATGCGATTCAGAAGCAAACGCAGAATCGCCCAGTAGAAGCATTACGCGATATTCAAAAATCCATCGAACTCAACAACAACCGTGCCGTGTATCGTTCCAAATTACTCCTAGACAAAGACGAAGCAGCGAGAGGCTCTAGCCTTGCCAGAATCTATGACAATCTGGGATTTGAGAAACGTGCGATTATGGAAACCGCAAAATCGTTAAGCCATGATCCATCGAACCATTCAGCACACCGCTTCTTAGCGGATGCTTATGTGAACATACCGCGCCATGAAATTGCGCGCGTCAGTGAATTACTGCAAGCGCAATTGTTACAACCGATCAATGTTAATCCGGTACAACCAAGATTAGCAGTCGCTGATTTAAACATTATTACCGGAACAGGGCCCGCAGCATTAGGATTTAATGAATTTGCGCCACTGACGGAACGCAATAAACCGCAACTCGTTGCTTCAGGATTATTCGGATCCAACAGTACCTTAGGTAATGAAGTTGTAGCTTCCGCAGTTTATGACAAAGCATCGATTAGCGTGGGGCAATTTCATTACGATACCAAGGGATTTAGGCAAAATAACGATCAAACTCACAATGTTTATAACGCATTCATGCAGTATGCGGTTACGCCTAAATTAAACGTTCAAACTGAACTGAGGCACCGTGATAAAGAGTATGGGGATTTAGAATCAAATTTTGATCAAAAATTATTTGACTCCGATCGAAGGCGTACCATTAATGAAGATCTTGCTCGTGGAGGTTTTCGATACTCGCTATCTCAGAAACATAATTTTGTCGGATCGTTTATGTATAGCGATCGTAAAGGGAAAGATTCATTTAGTGATCCTGCTACTGCTGAATCTCCATTACAGGGTACACAAATTGTACGCGATCAGATTATTCAAAATTTGAATGGCCACCAATCAGAAGTTCAATATCTATTTACTGGGAATCATATCAATATTGTTGCTGGAGGAGGCTATTACCAATTTTTGAATAAGCCAGGGCAACTCAGTAAATACAGTGTTATTGATAATGATTTATTTTTAAAAAACGATCCAGAATTTGTAGCTGCTTTTACAGGAGATTTAAGTCCAAATGGTCTGGTTACAAATCAACCTAATATTAAGCCAGAAAAAAGTAATGGATATATCTATACTAATTTCAATTTCTTGAAAAACATGAGTTGGACGATGGGGGTTAGTTATGCTGCTTATGATCCACATCAAGGTAGATCTTATAACGATGATGGTAGCCCAGGGGATCGTTTTAAAATAAATAAAGCAAGTCCAAAATTTGGAATGCAATGGGATATTTTGCAAAATCTGCGGTTTCGCTTTGCGTGGTTTGAGACGGTTAAATCAGCCCTAGTCGCCAATCAAACTCTCGAGCCGACCCAAATAGCAGGATTCAACCAATTTTTTGATGATATAAATGGAACAAGGTCTCATTTAATTGGTGCGGGAATTGATTATAGGTTGAACTCGCAAATTTTTACTGGAGTTCAAATATCTCGTCGTGATCTAGATGTTCCTGATTTTGGCATAATACCTAATTGTGAGCCAGATATACCAGGTACTTGTGTACCTGTTAATCAAACGTACCGAAATAAAGAGCAAAAAGAAAATCTTTATCGATCATATATTTATTGGGTGCCCCATCCAAGATGGGCTGCCAGATTAGAACCTCAATACGAAAAATTAGAACGTCCATCTGGAAGTCTTGGCGGAGATTTACCTAATAAGATTGAAACATTCGCTTTACCTCTTAGTTTTAACTATTTCGATCCATCAGGTTTTTTTGCAAATCTTACGGGAACTTATGTGAATCAAAATCTTGAGAGGGTTAATTCAAGATTAAAAGCTGGGGTGAGTGACTTCTTTTTGTTGGATACTGCAGTAGGTCTCAGACTACCGAAGCGTAGAGGCATATTAGGTATAGAAGTGAGAAATCTGGCTGACTCTGAATTTAATTACATAAACCAATATTTTAATATATCAGAACCCATTATGCCGCGCTATTTTCCGGATCGTACTGTTTTTGCCAGACTCACATTTAATTTTTAAAAGGAGAAAGAAATGAAAGTAAATTTATTAATCATTAGCATCATTATGATAGTTTTAAGTGGATGTGCTACGAGGGACGGAGCGATAATCTTTCCTCCAACAATAATACCGACTCCCCCTTCTATGGTTCAAAAATGTAAGGATAGCGCTGAAGTAAATAGCACAAAAAAATGTATGGAGGGAAAGATAAGCGCTCAGCAGGCAAGTGACTTTCGTGAAATGCTAAAATCGTCAGGGCTTGATGAAAATTTTATGACCGCATTAATCGTTGATAAAGATGGTAATATTCTTCGCCTATATAATGATGATATTTATACTCACAAAGATAGGGAAGGTAAGGAGCATAAAGTTAGAATTGAGAAAATAGATAATACTAAAGAAGTAGAGAATGTAGATAAATTTCCTCGTTTGGGGCCAGCTACTAATATTCAACTAACTCCTTATGAAGGTTCTAAGTGCGTATGGGTGGTATATAACTATACTGATTCACAAGGGACTTTCTATTCTAGTTATTGCAAAAAATATATTTAAAATTTTCTGTATAGCGGCAAAAATAAGATTTGCTACCGCTAGCAACAAATAGGAATGTTAGGCTATTTAGCAAATAAAGAAGGTATGAATATCACGACTCCGGTTGACAATCTTGATAAATTAAACTGTTTTCAAGGAGTCGTTGACTAAAACAGGACCGTTCGGCATGGAACTTCCGAATATGGAGCTCGGAGGCATTGCCCCTTCAATGAAGCTGGCAGAAGCTTCTAAACTAAAATACTCTATACTGTAAGCTACAATTAAAAATGGGGAGATTACCTCTCCCTCGATTATCCATTTTATGAAGCTTTTATAAGTTAATAAGTGATTAGGAATTCTTAATCATTTTTCATCAAATTGATCAAAAGCACTCCCTCAGAATTGGCTGTTTCCCATCGAGATAACGACTACCCGCAAACAAAATAATCAACATATAATCGAGTGGGGGTGTTTTTCTTCAGATTGACCATAATCGTTGCTGAACCATCAGCGGGGGTAATCTGCTGAACCGTGTATTTTGCCGTGCCAGCGAAATTACTTCCTTCATCATTGTTTTCTACAAAAGCTGCTAACACCTTTGAACGCGGTGTGATAGCAATCCACTTTAGTGTTAATTTCCACCGACCGCATAAATCTCCCCAATCATGCCGGTAACAAAATCCCTTGCTAAGGAGTGACTGAATACTAATGGCTTTCATTCTTGCAATAGCCTCTATCTTTGAGTAATCAACCACTTGTGCAGCTTCGTTTATTGGCTCATCTATCGAGGAAGAGTTCTTGCGCTGAATATACTGATCAAAAGTAGAAATACTGGATTGCATATTATTCTATCTCCTATAAGGTTTAATGGTTAAGAGAGAGCTACTGCAGTATGTTTCGCCTTACAATATTTTTTATAGGCTATCGCGAAATTGCATTAAGTACAGTGATTTTTGTCACGGTGATTTCACGTTATTTTTTGCAGTTAAAGGAGAATTAACTCAGAATTTACGCGTAACACACTTAGGGAAGCGCTGAACAAAGTAAGCGTCCAACGCCACCATCTATCAATTTTTCTGCATTAGCAATTCAATAAAATCAGGCGGCAACGGTAGCAGCTCGTCAATTCGACTATTAGGCCAGGTGGGTAGTTTGATGAGCGTATCTTTAAGCCAGGCAGAAGAGTTCAGGCCGTTGAGTTGGGCCGTGCCGAATAAAGTTTGAATGGCTGTTGCACGTTTTCCGGCACGCTCAGAGCCGGTGAACAACCAGTTCTTTTTACCAATCGCGATGGGTCGAATGACGTTTTCTACTGGATTGTTGTCAATTGGCAGGTGTCCGGTCTGCGCATAGCGAATCAAGCTGGCCCAGCGTTTGAGCGTGTAATCCAATGCTTTGGCGGAACCACCGCCATTTGCAGTCTGGGTACGGGTTTTTACCAGCCAGTCATGTAATGCTTTCAACTCGGCCAGGTTTTTTTCTTCTCGTAATTGTTGACGGTCTTCGATGGTCAGGTCTTTACCTTCTGCTTCAATTGCATATAGGTTTCCAATGCGTTGTAACGCTGCAAAAGCCATCGGACTGTCATTTGCCTTGTGCAAATCGAAGAATTTACGCCGTGCGTGTGCCCAACAAGCCAATTCAATACATGGGTTTGCCTACTTTTCAGAGAACAGGACTTTGTAGCCACCATAGTCGTCGACCAGCAAATGACCTCGCCAATCTTCCAGGAAGCTTTGCGTATGCCGGCCACTGCGACCGGCTTGATAGTCGAATACGATGATGCGCGGTCCAGGCTCCAAGTCGTTGCTGCGATAAGCCCACAAGCAGGCCTTGCGAGTCTTGCTTTTGCCGGGATCAAGTTGCGCCACTGGTGGTCGAGTCACCCGAAGGAACTTCCCCTTCAGGTGCTCACAGAACCGTACGTGAACCTCTCGATTCATACGGCTCTTCCTATCCAGTCAATTTACTACCATAAAACAAACGCCAATGAGCAAACAAGTCAGGTTGATGTTGGGCTACATCCAGCAACCAGCATTCTGCTCGCCGGCGGTGTCCACGAAAACGTTTAAATTTCCGTGCAGCCCATAATACAAGCTTGTAATTCAGGTTGAATCGCCCCGGGTTTTCTGGAGATAAAATGATTTGAGAGGAGGAGGAAGAGATGAAGAATCAAATCAGTTATTCACCGGAAGTACGAGAACGAGCAGTAAGGTTGGTATTTGAGCAACAAAGAGAGCATGAATCGCAATGGTCAGCAATCAAATCGATCGCATCGAAGATTGGGTGTGCGGCAGAAACGTTACGTACATGGGTAAGAAGAGCGGAGACGGATCAGGGAATTCGAGGTGGTATGTCGACATCGGACCGGGAAAAGCTCAAGGAATTGGAACGGGAGAATCGTGAATTAAAGCGTGCCAACGAGATATTGCGTAAGGCATCGGCTTATTTTGCCCAGGCGGAGCTCGACCGCCAGTCGAAATGATGATGTTATTTGTTGATAGAAACAAAGCGGAATATGGGGTCGAGCCAGTCTGTAGACAAATACAGATTGCCCCGTCGAGTTATTATGAACACAAAAGGCGCGAACGAGATTCGGATCGATTACCCGATCGCATTAAGCGCGACATGAAACTGGAACTTGAAATACAACGGGTTTGGGAAAACAACTTCCGGGTTTATGGTGTCCGCAAAGTATGGCGACAGTTGATACGTGAAGGTACGCGAGCTGCCCGTTGCACTGTCGAGCGACTGATGAAGAAGCTGGGAATACAAGGCATCAAACGCGGCAAGAGATGTTGGACAACTATTTCGGATGATTCGCTCTATCGGCCAGCCGACAAGGTCAACCGGCAATTTACCGCAGCCCGGCCAAATCAATTGTGGGTTGCTGATATTACCTTTGTTGCAACGTGGACGGGGTTTGTTTATGTTGCTTTTATCATTGATGTTTATGCTCGGTATATTGTTGGTTGGCGGGTTAGTCGATCACTACAAACCGACTTAGTGCTCGATGCCCTGGAACAAGCATTGTGGGCACGGCGGGAAATCAAGGGACTAATTCATCATAGCGACTGCGGTTGCCAATATTTGTCGATTCGCTATACGGAGCGTCTGGTTGAGGCCAATATTGAAGCTTCTGTTGGTAGTGTCGGAGATTCTTATGATAATGCGCTGGCCGAAACAATTAATGGATTATACAAAACCGAGGTTATTCGGCATCGCGGTCCATGGCGCAATATTGATGATGTGGAGTTTGCAACCTTGGAATGGGTAGATTGGTTTAATAATCGCCGATTACTAGAGCCGATTGGAAATATTCCACCGGCTGAATTTGAAAAAGGCATATTATTGCCAATTAGAGGAGTCAGCTAATGTGGCTTGACTCAAACTAAAAAGTCTCCGGAAAACCCGGGGCGATTCACAAGTGACTTTCCGCAAGAAGCTATATCACGATTTGGAGTCACTGCAAAAGGACCTAGACAGCTGGATCGATTATTATAATAATGAAAGAGCTCATCAGGGAAAAGTCTGCAATGGAAAAACTCCTATGGAGACTTTGCTCAGTGGGAAAACGATTTGGAACAGCAAAAATCTGAACCAAATCTAATCTGGCAGACATCCAATCAATTCGGTAACTGTACGATCTGATCTGAGCTAGTACAATTTATGCTCAGCGCGAGCTTTGGCTATTGAATTCTTGGAAACCCGTCAGGGGTAAATTTCCACAATGTGTTCTATGGTGCTGCGGGTATTGCATTCCGGTATTCACCCGATACCACCATCGGGGCCAGTTTCAATATTGGGCAATCGCCCGTTCGACTGCAAGATTCAAAAGACTTCACGCTTTACGTGTTTCATCGCCTTAATGATAACTTTAGACTCAATATCTACGGCCTCAGAGGCGCCTCAGAGCGCAGCCCAGACTGGGGGGAGGTATTAACTTACGGTATGTGTTTTAATTTATCGCAGTTATTATTCGAACTCACGAACTAAAAGTAAAAAGCCTTTCCTAAAAATAGAAACACCACCTAACAGTGGCATTTCTATTGGTAATTATTATTAGGTTCAACTACTTAAATTAATTTTTCACAAATCCTTTTGTTAAACATGCTCCTGAATAAGCCCAGACCAATCTCTGAGAACCAGCAGCTCCCTCTGCGGTAGGAGTCAGAACACAAGTATCTGTTGCCACGATACCTTTATACGCATTAGGGGTTGCCGTTATAGCTCCATCAACGATTTCGAGCCGATTAAGTGCTTTCGTTGTTGATGTAGCTGGTGTGATTGGTAGATTGGTTGCAGCACCACCATTTACTGCCGCATCCATATCAACCAAAGCAACACCAGCCTGAAATCCTTCTTCAATCGCCAATTTATAAGGCGCCATTGCGTGAACAACTTCAGTATATGCAGCCTTTTTGACGTAATCTTGATACGCTGGGATCGCAACCGCAGACAAAATACCAATAATAGCAACGACAATCATTAACTCGATCAATGTAAAACCTTTTTGCATTTGTTGCATGTATCATCTCCTTTGGGTTGAAAAAAAATACTTTTGTATGGTTTAAGCGGTGTAGTGAAGGCAGATCCTTACACTATTTGTTGTTAATAAAACACTGCTGTCATTTTAACGACTGACAATTGAAATAGTTTAATGAGAATAGCGTGAAGTTATGCGCTTATATCGGACGAATAGCTGAGAATTAATCGTGATAATGCTTTTTCATTGACCAAATACTTCTTCCCAGAGCTGAAGCACAACCCTGCGTGTATCGTTCAGTTGAGCCGCTTCAATCCGTGCATATGAAATTGGAGCTTCTTTTGCAGATGTGGCGCCCGTCAACTCTGGATCGCCACTTAAACGCAAGCGATGTTGTATACGACGATATTCCCGATAAGTTGATAAAACATGCTGGGCCATCTCTGACGGAATCAGGCCAAGATTTCCTGCCAGTTTCAATAACGCGATATTTCCGATATTACCGGTCAGTTGGGGAAACTGGTTTGAATAGCCTAGCACCAAATACTGCACCATAAACTCGACATCGATAATCCCGCCGCGATCATGTTTGATATCGAATAACAACGTGGGATTGGGATGCGCATCCAACATTTTCTCGCGCATCATCAAGATGTCCTGCTTCAGCTTAGTTAAATCGCGTGACTTACAGAGTATTTCTTTACGGATGGCTTCAAATGCTGCACCTACTCGTTGATCTCCCACTACAAAGCGGGCACGAGTCAGCGCTTGATGCTCCCATACCCAGGCTTGATTTTGTTGATACTGTTTAAATGCATCCAAAGAACAAGCCAATAAACCACTCGCGCCTTCTGGGCGCAATCGCAAATCGGTCTCATACAATCCCCCAGCCGAGGTGTGATTTGTCAACCAAGTATTAATACTTTGGCTCAGCTTGGTATAAACTTCCAGTGCATCAAGATGATTATCGTCATAGAGAAAAACGATGTCCAAATCTGAGGAATAGCCTAATTCCTTACCCCCTAATTTTCCATAGCCGATGATCGCAAAAACAGGCTGCTCTCGATGTTTCTTTTTAAGGCCTTGCCAAGCCAGATTTAACACATTCTCCAAGATGAGATCCGCAAGCTCGGTCAAGTGATCACTCAGGGTTTCCAGCAGCAAAATACCTTCGAGGTCAACTGCAAGTAATTGAAAGACTTGAGCATGTTGAAAGTGCCTTAACACATCCATTTGCCACTCAGTAATATTTTTCTTTGGGCTATTCGCATGATTAAGTTGCCGCATAAGCTCAATCCTTAAAGACTTCCAGTCTGGCAACTGATAAAGTCCTTGCGGAGCGAGCAACTCATCAAGCAAGATGGGATGCCTTCCTAAATAATTACTCGCCCACTGGCTGGAATTGACTAATTTTGTCACACGCGGCAATGTTTGAGGATGTTCTAATAACAAAGCTAAGTAGGCCGCATGCTGACTAATATGTTCCAGCAACTGCAACATTCGCTCCAGCGTTGATTCAATCGGCGGGAATTGAGCAACTGCCTCAACCAAGGTTGGCATAACTGCGGTGATTTTTTGTTGACTTGCCAAAGGCAGTTTCTGAAAAAATTGACTCACGTAAAATTGCTGTATACGCGCGGAAATTTTCTCAGGATCACTAAACCCTAACGTTGTTAATTGGTGTGTAGCCGCTTTGACTTGCGTCAGATCACTCGGCTGTTCCTGCCAGAGCGCAGTAAGCATATCGTGAGTGGGTGATTTCCGCGGTACTGCAAAGATCAATTCAAAATGACGTGTAACCTGGTTACGATGAATATCCAATTCATGAAATAAATCAGTTGGATTCGCAAAACCCATTGCTTTTGCCATCAATTCTTGATCACCCGTATTATCAGGGATCGATTGCGTTTGCTGATCATCTAAATATTGCAATCGATGTTCGAGTTTACGTAGAAATTGATAGGCATCGATTAACTCTTGAATGGTTTGTGATGGCAAAGGCTGTTTTTCAAGTAAGCGATTTAATGCTGTCAGCGTGGGACGAATACACAGGTCAGCATCACGCCCACCTCGAATCAGCTGAAATACTTGCGTGATAAATTCGATTTCTCGAATTCCACCTGGACCCAGCTTAATATTGCCATGCATCTCGCGCCGATCAACTTCTTTGCGCAACTGCGCATGAAGACGACGCATCGCTTCGTAAGCTTCAAAATCAAGATATTTCCGGAAAACGAACGGCCGTACAATCTGCTCCATCAGAATTGCCTCCTCAGCCAATGAACCGACAATCACCCGACTTTTAATCCAAGCATGTCGCTCCCACTCACGTCCTTGAGTCGCAAAATACTCTTCCAACATCGCAAAACTGCTAGTAAGAGGGCTGTTCTCACCATGCGGTCGTAACCGCATATCAACCCGGAAAACATAGCCATCTACCGTGAAGTCATTCAAGCTGGCAATCAGCTTGCGACCAACTCGGGTAAAGAACTCATGATTCGAAATCGATTTCTTTCCATTGGTTTCACCTTCCTCAGGATAAAGAAAAATAAGATCAACATCAGAAGAAACATTCAGCTCTCCCCCCCCCAATTTACCCATGGCAACAACCACGAGTTGCCGTGGAGTAGCGCTTTTTTCCCCAATCGGCTGTCCATAACGCTCAGGATCAGACATCCAAGTTTGATGATGCTTTAACGCGAACTGAATTGTAACTTCAGCAAGTTGGCTCATGGTCGACATGACTTCTGACAAATCCGCAAGACCTGCCAAGTCACGTGCTGCTAGGCGCAGCAACACTTGCTTACGGAGCTTACGTAGCGCTACATTTAACGCTGCTTCATTCAATGAAGATGAAGCACAGACTGAGTTTAAAAAACTCAGCATTTCATCCCGCAGAAATTGGGATGCTCCTTTCTCCAAGAAATAAACCTTTAAATCTGGCTCACTTGCTAATAGCCGCTGAACATAGCGACTAAAAGGTAGAATCTTTTCCAGTATGGATTCAGTTGTCGTGTGGGATCCGTGTAAAATCATGGCAAAATAGGCAGCAAAATTCACAAATCAAGTATATAAGAATTATTGTTAAACCAGCACAATGCATTACCAATTATGAAATGTAATTCTTTATATGATTACGACTGCAGCACAGTTAATTTTGTTGTTTCTGCGTTAATCTAAGCAAACTGACCATAATTTTTAAGGAACCTGGGATCCCATTGACTCAACAAGCTTCACGTTATCTGCAGCATAGCAATTCGATTGCGCGACTTCTTGCCGTGTTTCTGTTTACGTTGGTTATCTTTTTCTCTGTCATCATCTTAGCGCTACGTTATTGGATTTTGCCAAATATTGATGATTACCGATTGGAAATTGCGCAGATTATCTCAAAAAAGGCACAGCAACTCGTCAGTATCGATCGAATTAATGCTCATTGGAATGGGATGCATCCCTATCTTCAGCTTCAGGGAGTAAAAGTTTACGATCAAGCAGGCACGCCTGTTTTGATCTTAGCTGAAGTGGAAGGCACATTTTCGTGGCGTTCCTTTCTTCATCAAGAACCACGTTTCCGCGAAATCAAAATTGATCGCCCAACGCTGGTTATGCGGCGTGATACAAACAATGTGATTCACATCGCCGGAACAAATATCTCCGATCAAGAGAACGATGCAGAAAATAGCTTTATTGATTGGTTATTGCGTCAGGAAAGACTTGTAATTAACCAAACGGATATCTATTGGCTCGATGAATACCGTGCCGCACCAGCACTATATTTTAAAGTTGTAAATTTGTTACTCTATAACCATAACACAACCCATCGACATCGTTTAGGATTAAAGATTGCTGCGCTAGATAGCGCTGCAATGTCGATGGATGTTCGAGGTGATTTTATTGGCAAATCAATCGAGTCGTTCTTGCATTGGCAAGGACGCCTCTATTTTGAATTAAATCAAATTGATCTAGCAGCCTGGCATCAATGGATTCCGTTTCCTGATGAAATTGATATCAAACAAGGAAAAGGCGCTCTAAGAGGTTGGCTAACCCTAGCCGAAGGCGCTATCAATGATTGGCTTATTGATACCGCCTTGCATCGAATCAACGCGGACCTAGGTACAAACTTACCCAAACTTGAGCTCGATTTCTTACAAGGACGTATTGGAGTCAAACGATCTAATCAATCAGGAGGCTTAACTCAAGAATGGACAGCACACCGATTAAACTTCAAATTAGCACATCAACAAATCCTAACAAACCCGATAAATGCTATATGGCGTAAATACCATGACGCAGAATCGAGTGAAGAATCAAATTATCTGCAAATCGATAAAATCGACGTTGGGACCTGGGCAAATCTGCTCCAATATTTACCAGTAGATGCATCATTACAAGAGCAGGCCAAAACATACGCTCCTAACGGAAAAATCGAGAGAATGCAGGTTAGCTGGCAGGGGGATTGGTCGAATCCACATGCCTACCAAATCGACACGCAGTTCATTGATTTATCCTTAGATAATATCCAATTAGGGCATTTGGTCTCAGTCCACGGATTAAGCGGAAGTATTCAAGGAACTGAACATGAAGGGATACTCAACTTGGATTCTCAATCGGTTTCCTTACAATTATCACAAAAGTTTCCAGAATCGATTGTATTTGATACCCTAGTCGCCAAAGCGGGTTGGAAAAAAATAGCTGAGCAAGAAAGTATAACCTATCAAATCGACAACTTGGCATTTAACAACTCTAACTTATCCGGATCTGCTATTCGTGGAAGCTATTTGTATGAGCAAACCAAGTCTGATTGGATCAACTTACAAGGAAATTTAAACCGAGCTGACATCAATTATCTCACTCGTTTATTATCACCGCTTACTGACAAAACTCAATTCACTTGGATAAACGAGTCATCATTATCAGGGCAGCTGAAACATGCTCAATTTAATATTCAAGGTAACTTAAGCGATACATCTACAAACGATTTTTCTTGGTCATTTAAGACAGAAATGGCTAATGTATCTGCCAGCGCTTCAAAACGATGGCCAAGTATCGCTAATATTTCAGGGCACTTGACGGCTAATCCCACACTAATCAATGCAATCCTGCTAGAAGGTAATATTGAAGCGATTCAAGTCAAAGATATAGCTATCCATACCGTCGATCTCCAGTCAAGGAAACCTCTGTTAAAAATAAAAGGCGAAGCAGCAGGAGAGACGGAACAAATCATCCAATTGATCAAAGAATTCCCATTAACGCAGAATGCGCCTGATAGGAATATTCCAGGCGAGATAACTGGAAAAGGAAAGCTACAATTTGAATCGACTATTCCCATCCTAACAAAAGAAAAAACCGTTGATATTGATCTAAAAGGGCAGTATCAATTTATCAACAATCAATTCGATTTTGGTCCCGAGCTACCGGCTATCAGCAAAGTGAACGGAAAGGTTTCCTTTACACATAACACATGGGATTTCGATGAGATCCATGCACAGCTCCTCGGGGGAGCAGTAGTTATCCGCTCCAAGGTACTTAGCAATGATAATAGACAAATTACCTTAGAAGGCCAGGCAAATTTTGACCGATTTAACGCGCGCTTTTCCCCAAAAATACCAAGCACCTTAAAGTTTTGGCTACAGCATATTCAAGGCGCTACTGATTGGTCCGCAGCCATCGATATAGGCGATAGCCAAATAATGGCTATGCGAATCGCGTCATCACTGCATGGTGCTGCTTCGGTATTACCGGCCCCTTTCTCTAAAACACACGACGAAACGATTTCTCTTATTTTTACTAAGGCCACAATCGACTCAGCAACCGAAAAGTTGTTTTTCCAATTAGGAGAAAAGGTTACCGCAGAAATTCACCGTGTTCAGGCAGCACAAGGAGACTTTATTCCGACGCGCGGCATCATAAGATTTGGTAATAGCTCGATGGCACTACCCGACGAAAAATTAACATTAGTGCACGGCTCCATTCCGATACTAAAATGGGATAAATGGCAAGAAATGCTCAATCAACACAACGAAATTGCTTTGTTATCTCAGCAAAAAAATCGCGGTATCGATGCATTACTCACACACCACATACGTCTTGATTTAAGCGTGGGGGCTCTCGATTTCTTGGAAAATCGATTCAATGATTTTATTTTGCATGCAGACAAGCACGGACCGGAATGGAATACCAGTGTAGCAAGTCGAGAGGTGATCGGAAAAATTTACTGGAACGCGGCGGGCAAGAAAAAAGCAACCGCGAGACTAAAAAAATTAGTTGTGCCTGCGTCCCTTTCAGAAGCTGATTCAACTCAGAATAGAAAATCTGAGTCCCAGAATTGGCCGATTATCGACTTACACGCAGATGAATTTTTTTACAAAAATAAGCTACTCGGCCAATTAACGTTGTTAGCCGGACAAGAAGAAGAAAATTGGGTGATTGAGCTAATGGAAATTTCCCACAAACATAGTGTCTTCACTGCCAATGGTATCTGGAAAAATCAGAAGAAGCCTTTTCCAATGCAGGCGAAGATCAGATTAACGACTAGCGATATTGGTAAGTTCCTCAACCGGGTTGGTTACCCTGATCGTGTCGCACGAGGCGAAGGAAATCTGGAAGGTCATCTCTCATGGGAAGGAAAACCTTTTTCAATTGACTTTACAACGCTATCAGGACAATTGAAGCTAACCGCTAAGCACGGGCAATTTACTAAATTTAAGCCCGGCGTGAGTAAATTATTAGGTATTTTCGATCTCAAAGCGCTGCCACGCAGGCTCACATTTGATTTTTATGATATTTTTAGTCAAGGTTTTGGTTTCGATGATATTCTTGGAAATGTTAGAATTGATCATGGGATCGCAACCTTTGGAGATTTAGAAATTGCGGGAAGCTCTGCCTATCTGACGGTTTCAGGAGAAATTAATCTTGATCATGAAACGCAATCGTTGCGAATAAAGATGTTTCCATCATTGGGATTAGTTACGCCGGTAATTGGAATAGCTTCAATGATTGCAGACCTTTCACTCAAAGATCCATTTGGAAAAATAATGTTTAATGAATATGCCATAACAGGAACATGGAATGAGCCGCTGGTCGAGGAACTATCTGAGGAGAACTGATAAAACGTGAATACGCTACAAGTTACATCTGCTATTCTGGGAGTTAGAGGGTGTTAAACAACGCAAATTCTTTCCCTTCATCGAATTCAGATAAAGAAGAAAACCCCAAAATACGGGTTGCTGCAGTTCAGATGGCTTCTGGCCCTAGTGTTTCTGCAAATTTGGAGGAAGCGTTACGCTTAATCGAACTCGCGGTCACGCAACAAGCAAAACTCGTCGTACTCCCTGAATACTTTTGCATCATGGGAATGCAAGATACCGACAAACTCAAGGTTCGTGAAAAATCAGGGGAAGGTATGATACAAACTTTTTGAGTGAAACTGCTAAACGGTTTCGAATATGGCTTATTGGTGGTTCAGTTCCACTCATTTCCCAAATCCCCGATAAAATTTTTAATAGCTGCTTAGTTTATGATGATACTGGCGAACAAGTTGCTCGCTATGACAAGATTCATTTATTTGGCTTCTCACACGGTAATGAGCGTTTTGCAGAAGAAAAAACCATTAAAGCAGGTGATAAAGTTGTTGCGATTGACTCTCCATTCGGTCGAATTGGGCTTTCAATTTGCTACGATCTACGTTTTCCTGAACTCTACCGAATGATGGGGAAGATTGATATCATTTTGGCTCCATCTGCTTTTACTGCTATTACCGGAAAAGCACATTGGGAAACTTTAATTCGCGCACGAGCCATTGAGAATCAGGCCTATGTGATTGCACCCGCGCAAGGTGGATATCATGTCAATGGACGCGAAACCAACGGAGATAGCATGATCGTCGATCCTTGGGGGGGGATAATGAACCGTTTATCACGCGGTCCAGGTGTAGTCGTTGCGGCTATTGATCCAGCCTATCAGGCCAGTGTCAGAACAAGTTTACCAGCGCTTGAACATCGTTGCCTCTATCCACAATAAATTGAGATGCGCCCCTATAATAACGTAAAGCAAAGTAGCAGTAATAAACAATCATAGATAACATGGTAAATCATAAAACGGATATGCAAATAAATAGGAAGGAGCACTTTTCTATTGCAGAACGCTGCCTGCTAACCCCATTTCGATTGGATACTCATCAGTTAGATCAAGTGTTTGGGGAAATACTATCGCACCATATAGATTATGCTGATCTCTATTTCCAGCATAGCCGAACTGAAGGTTGGGTTCTTGAAGAAGGAATTGTTAAGTCTGGAAGCTTTAACATCGATCAAGGTGTTGGTGTCCGCGCCTTAAGTGGTGAAAAAACAGCCTTTGCTTATTCTGATGATAGCAGTACTTCAGCTTTACTCTCTGCTGCTAAAGCAACTCGCGCTATCGCAAATCAGGGAAATTCATCTTCTACGCGTATCATCACCCACAATAATGATCATCACCCGCTGCTTTACTTACCGCATGATCCAATCGCGAGCATTACCGATAACGAAAAAGTTCAACTACTTGAAAAACTAGAAAAATACGCGCGCGCCCTCGATAATCGCATTATCCAAGTATTAGCCTCCTTATCTGGCGAATATGAAGTCATCATGGTAATTCGGAGCGACGGCAAGCTCGTCGCTGATGTTAGGCCACTAGTACGAGTTTCTCTCCAAGTAATCGCGGAAGAAAATGGAAGACGTGAGCAAGGTGTAGCCGGTGGTGGGGGTCGTTTCGATTATTCCTATTTCACCAATGAAATATTGAGTAATTATGCACAACAAGCCGTTCATCAAGCGATCATCAATTTAAGTGCAAAACCTGCACCGGCTGGTACAATGACGGTTGTACTTGGCAGCGGATGGCCTGGTATCTTATTACATGAGGCAATTGGTCATGGATTAGAAGGCGATTTTAATCGAAAAGGTAGCTCTGCTTTTTCCAACCGCATCGGAGAGCGGGTCGCTGCGGATGGAGTAACGGTGGTTGATGATGGAACACTGATCAATCGGAGAGGATCCCTTACAGTAGATGATGAGGGGAATCCCGCTCAAAATACGGTCCTTATTGAAAATGGGGTACTCCGAGGTTATTTGCAAGACAGCTTAAACGCTCGATTAATGAAGCAGCCTCTCACCGGTAACGGAAGGCGTGAATCTTTCGCACACATCCCTATGCCACGTATGACTAATACCTATATGTTGAATGGCGATAAAGCGCCTGAAGAAATTATCGCTTCAGTTAAGCAAGGTCTTTACGCAGCGAATTTTGGAGGAGGACAAGTTGACATCACAAGTGGAAAATTTGTTTTTTCTGCTGCGGAAGCGTATATGATAGAAAACGGAAAAATTACTTATCCGGTAAAAGGGGCAACCTTAATTGGAAATGGCCCAGATGTTCTCACGCGTGTTTCTATGATCGGCAATGATTTGTCGCTTGACCCTGGTGTTGGAACGTGCGGAAAGGAAGGTCAGAGTGTTCCGGTAGGTGTTGGGCAGCCCACATTGCGCATCGATGGATTAACTATCGGTGGCACAGGTAATTAAAGTAGCAGGGAAAATTCTAATTTTACATTTATAATCAGCTTATTAATAAAGCAGGCTCAAGAAAAATATCAATAACAGGATGCAATAGGAATGACCGAAGAACTAACTGGCGCAGAAATTACAATCCGTTGCCTTCAGGAAGAAGGGGTAGAGTATATTTTTGGTTACCCTGGTGGTGCAGTATTATTTATTTATGATGAGCTATTTAAGCAAGATAAGGTCAAACATATCTTGGTAAGGCACGAACAAGCTGCGCTACATGCCGCTGACGGGTATGCACGGTCCAGCCATAAAGTAGGCGTAGCACTTGTAACTTCAGGTCCAGGTGTAACCAATGCAGTTACAGGAATCGCTACCGCCTACATGGATTCAATCCCTTTAGTTATCATCAGTGGTCAGGTACCGACTGCTGCGATTGGGCAGGATGCCTTCCAAGAAGTTGACACGGTTGGGATCACGCGTCCGTGCGTCAAACATAATTTCTTGGTTAAAGATATTACTGAGCTCGCTACAACGATTAAAAAAGCTTTTTTTATTGCATCCAGCGGAAGACCAGGCCCTGTCCTTGTCGATATTCCTAAAGATGTGACACAGCAAAAGGCACATTTCAGTTACCCAGATAGTATCCGGATGCGCTCTTATAATCCTGTGATCAATGGTAATACAAAACAGATAAAGAAAGCTGCTGAGCTTATTCTCAGCGCGAAACGACCTATGTTCTATTCGGGTGGTGGCGTCATACTTGATAACGCAGCAGGCGTGTTAACCGAATTAGTGGAATTACTTGATTATCCTTGTACTAATACATTAATGGGTTTGGGGGGATTTCCAGCAACAGATAAGCATTTCGTAGGAATGCTCGGTATGCATGGTACTTATGAAGCAAATATGAGTATGCAATACTGCGATGTTTTGATTGCCGTTGGCGCACGTTTTGATGATCGGGTTATTGGCAATCCCAAACACTTTTATAGCGAGGATCGGAAAATCATTCATATTGATATTGATCCCTCTTCGATCTCTAAACGAGTGAAAGTAGATATACCGATCGTAGGTGGTGTTTCTCAAGTACTGAAAGAACTCATTAAACTCATTAAGGCCAGTAAAGAGAAAACAGACGCCATTGCATTAAAAGAATGGTGGAAACAAATCAATCTGTGGCGTGAGCGTGATTGCTTAAAATATGACCGTTCAAGTCGTGTCATTAAACCGCAAATGGTGATTGAGAAACTTTATGCCATTACAAAAGGAGATGCATTCATCACTTCAGATGTAGGCCAACATCAAATGTGGGCTGCTCAATTCTATCCATTTGATAAACCACGTCGATGGATTAATTCAGGTGGATTAGGTACGATGGGATTTGGCTTACCTTCGGCAATGGGTGTTCAATTCGCCAACCCGAGCAGCACTGTCGCTTGCATAACAGGAGAAGCAAGTATCCAGATGTGTATCCAGGAATTATCGACCTGTAAGCAATATCAACTCCCATTAAAAATTATCAACCTTAATAACCGGTATATGGGTATGGTTCGACAATGGCAAGAGTTTTTTCATGGTAATCGTTACTCAGAATCATATATGGACGCACTGCCCGATTTCGTAAAACTTGCTGAAAGCTACGGACATGTTGGTATGAAGATAGAAAAGCCCAGCGATATCGAAGGTGCATTGAAAGACGCATTAAAACTTAAAAAACGCCTCGTCTTTCTAGATTTTATTACGGATCAAACAGAGAATGTATTTCCGATGGTGCCGGGCGGTAAAGGTTTATCAGAAATGATTTTGGTATAGAAAATGCGACATATTATTTCTTTATTAATGGAAAACGAAGCGGGCGCGCTTTCGCGAGTGGCTGGATTATTTTCTGCACGCGGTTATAACATCGAATCGCTCAATGTTGCCCCAACAGAAGATCCCACTTTATCAAGGATGACATTAGTTACGATTGGGTCAGATGAAGTGATTGAGCAAATCAAAAAGCAGCTCAACAAGTTAATCGAAGTTGTTAAAATAATCGACCTTACGGAGGGCGATCATATTGAGCGCGAGTTAATGTTAGTAAAAGTTAAAGCCATCGGGGATGGGCGAGACGAAATAAAGCGGTTAACAGATATCTTTCGTGGAAGCATCATCGATGTAACCGATAAATCCTATACGATTGAACTAACAGGAACAAGTTCGAAATTAGATGCATTTCTACAATCCATCGGTCAAGGTATAATCCTGGAAACGATTAGAACTGGCGCGTCAGGTCTAGGTCGTGGAGACCGCATGCTTAAATTGTAACGAGAGTAATTTTTGCTTCAGTCTTTTTATATTTTTGATGCTAGATATTAATAAATAAAGGATCACAATGAAAGTCTATTATGACAAGGATGCTGATTTATCCCTGATTAAAAAAAAGAAAGTCACGATTATTGGTTATGGTTCACAAGGTCATGCACATGCGAATAATCTTCGTGACTCAGGTGTTAAGGTAATAGTAGGGTTACGTAAAGATGGCGCTTCATGGGATAAAGCTAAAAAAGCAGGCTTTACAGTTAAAGAATTTGCTGCTTCAATTAAAGAGGCGGATGTCGTGATGCTTTTGCTCCCAGATGAGCAAATTGCATCAATTTACAAAACCGAGATTGAAGCAGGTCTGAAAAAAAATGCAACGCTTGCTTTTGCCCATGGCTTCAATATTCATTATAGCCAAGTTGTGCCACGAGAAGATCTGGACGTTATTATGATTGCGCCCAAAGGGCCTGGGCACCTTGTCAGATCGACTTATACTCAAGGTGGAGGGGTGCCCTCTCTCATCGCGGTTCATCAAAACAAATCAGGTAAAGCTCGAGAATTAGCGTTATCTTACGCTGCTGCCAACGGTGGAACCAAAGGTGGTGTAATCGAAACTACATTCCAGGAGGAGACCGAGACCGATTTATTTGGAGAGCAAGTCGTGCTCTGCGGTGGTCTTACCGCGCTAATTCAAGCTGGATTTGAGACACTGGTTGAAGCCGGTTATGCACCTGAAATGGCGTACTTCGAATGCCTCCATGAAGTCAAGCTCATTGTAGATTTAATTTACGAAGGCGGTATCGCCAACATGCGCTACTCAATTTCCAACAATGCAGAATATGGTGATATCTCCAGAGGGCCTCGAATTATCGATGATAGAACTCGGGCTGAGATGCGTAAGATTTTGCGTGAAATTCAGACCGGTGAATACGCTCGTGAATTTATTCTAGAGAATCGAGCTGGTGCTCCCATGTTAAAATCAAGTCGACGAATCGCTTCTGAACATCCAATCGAAGTCGTTGGAGCAAAACTTCGCGACATGATGCCATGGATCAAAAAGAATAAATTAGTTGATCAAGTAAAAAACTAATTTTCGCTAGTTCAATTTACTAATAGATTTACTCTTTTATTTGTTTTTTTTACGTTCTCACTAACCCGGTATTCCTCACAATATCGGGTTTATTATTTTTAGTAAGATGAAATTGCTATGACACCTAATTACCCTCATCCCATTCTTGCTCGCGAAGGGTGGCCTCATATTGCTGTAGCATTACTAGTTGCGGTATTTGTTCTTGTTCTGGTTAATTGGCAATGGTCAATGCCATTTTGGTTGCTTGCTTTATTCGTTATTCAATTCTTCCGTGATCCGGCGAGAACCATTCCTTCTCAAGAAAATGCAGTATTATCCCCTGCTGATGGAAGAGTCGTCGCAGTAGAACAAACTGAAGATCCTTATTTAAAGCGAGAAGCGATTAAGATTAGCGTATTCATGAATGTATTTAACGTACATTCGAATAGAAGCCCCGTTACCGGTAAAATTTGTGAAAAATGGTACTTCCCAGGAAATTTTCTCAATGCAAGCCTTCCTAAAGCTTCGCTTGAAAATGAGCGAAATGCGCTCTGGATAAAAACGAAGCAAGGCATTGATGTAACTTGTGTTCAAATTGCCGGATTGGTTGCGAAACGTATCATTTGCCATGTCCAGCCTGGGGATGAGTTATCTGCTGGGCAGCGTTTTGGTTTTATTCGCTTTGGCTCTCGTGTTGATGTTTATTTACCCACAAATATAAAAGCTTGCGTCAATATTGGTGATAAAGTATACGCAACAACGACGATATTAGCTGAATTTAGGTCAGCATAATGATAACGATAAGTTGTAACCTTTATAATTGATACTTAAAGTATTGGTTGACGTTTTATGTTGATATTTTAGTAAGTACTTACATGATGCAGTGAGCTATGTCTGAACCCAATCTTACTCGATTTGGCATTAGATCAAGACTGAGAAGGCGAGGAATATACCTATTACCTAATTTATTCACTACGGCTGCTTTATTTGCTGGATTTTATGCAATTGTGCAGGCAATGAATGGTAATTATGAGTATTCTGCTGTAGCTATTTTTATAGCGATGGTGCTTGATGGCTTGGATGGCCGTGTAGCACGCTTAACACATACACAAAGCGAATTTGGCGCTGAGTATGATAGCCTCTCCGATATGGTTTCGTTTGGAGTTGCCCCAGCTCTCGTCATATATGAGTGGGCACTCCGTGATATGGACAAACTCGGGTGGATTGCCGCTTTTATTTATTGCGCCTGCGCTGCACTTAGACTTGCACGTTTTAATACCAATGCAGAAGTGATCGACAAGCGCTTCTTCCAAGGGTTACCCAGTCCTGCTGCTGCTGCCTTAGTTGCTGGATTAATTTGGGTCGCATCCGATTTTCAAGTACAAGGTGTCGATATTAAGTGGATTGCGTGGTCTATAACCTTATTTGCTGGGTTAACGATGGTCAGTAATTTACCTTTTTATAGTGGAAAAGAAATTAATCTGAGAAAAAGAATGCCCTTTTTCACCATCTTGCTCTTACTTATGTTCTTTTTTGTTTTAATTCCTAGCCACCCCCCCTGTCGTTTTATTTGGTCTATTCTCGCTTTATGCTTTATCTGGCTATTTTATGAAATTATGGATTTATAGCCGCAGCAAGAAAAAGAGCGAAACGCAAGAACAGGATGTAACTTAGTCAGTTTTTATTGTTGCAGGAATATAAAAAACATTTTATATTTCAGCACCATGGAAAACTTAATTAGCAAACATTTTGGAAACTTATTGTTCTCTCCTATTTTCGTCTTGAGAGTAGCTCGGGACTATCTACTGCGCTTCGCGCGCAAATAATTTAAAACTTTATACCTTTCTTGATTCCCCCCCAAAAAAAAACGATTCTCGTTTTTTTATTTAATCGTAGTTTTGTAGGAGAAAAATAATGCAAGATCGTTTAATAATATTTGACACGACTTTGCGCGATGGAGAACAAAGTCCTGGCGCGTCCATGACAAAAGAAGAAAAGATTCGTATCGCTCGCCAACTAGAAAAGATGGGAGTTGATATTATTGAGGCAGGCTTTCCTGCTGCTTCGAATGGAGATTTTGAAGCGGTTAAAGCTGTTGCAAGTAATGTAAAAGATAGTATTGTCTGTGGATTAGCGCGCGCAATTGAGTCTGATATTCAGCGTGCTGGTGAAGCATTAGGCTGCGCAACTGCATCTCGTATCCATACCTTCATTGCAACTTCGCCCATTCATATGAAGAATAAACTACGCATGTCTCCGGAACAAGTCATAGAGCAAGCGGTAAAGGCAATAAAATGGGCAAGCGCTTATACTGATAATATTGAATTTTCTCCAGAAGATGCTGGAAGATCAGAAATTGATTTTCTCTGTAGGGTTTTAGAAGCTGTTATCAGCGCTGGCGCCAAAACATTAAATATTCCTGATACTGTTGGCTATACTATGCCTGAGCAGTTTGGTCAGCTAATCCGGACATTGCGCGAACGCATTCCAAACGCTGACAAAGTAATTTTCTCCGTTCATTGCCACAATGATTTAGGGCTTGCGGTGGCAAACTCCTTGGCAGCGGTTTCTAATGGTGCAAGGCAAGTTGAGTGCACTATCAATGGACTCGGTGAACGTGCTGGTAATGCCGCACTTGAAGAAGTTGTCATGGCTGTCAGAACACGCCAAGATTATTTCTCATGTGATACGCGTATTGATACTACGCATATCGTCCAAGCAAGTAAGTTAGTATCAAGCATCACGGGTTTTCCCGTACAACCCAACAAGGCCATTGTTGGTGCCAATGCATTCGCCCATGAATCGGGTATTCACCAAGATGGCGTACTGAAACATCGTGAAACCTACGAAATTATGAAGGCTGAAGATGTCGGCTGGAATGCAAATAAACTGTTGTTGGGTAAACACTCAGGGCGTAATGCCTTTCGTACTCGATTAAACGAATTAGGTATCGAGCTTGAGTCAGAAGAAATGCTAAATACTATGTTCATGCGGTTTAAAGAACTTGCTGATAAAAAGCATGAAATCTTTGATGAAGATCTTCATGCTTTGATATCGGATAAAGCGCATATTCCAGAAGAACGATATCGCCTGTTATCATTGATGGCCCATAGCGAAACAGGGGAACCCCCTTTCGCTCGTTTAGTCATGGCAGATGGAAGTGATGAACTGCATACAGAATCTGAAGGAAGCGGCCCGGTGGATGCAACTTTCCGTGCAATAGAAAAAATTTTAAAAAGTGGTGCAGAATTACAGTTATTTTCAGTTAATAACATCACGAGCGGTACGGACGCCCAAGGTGAAGTCACCGTTCGTCTGCAAAAATCGGGAAGGATTGTCAATGGGCATGGTGCAGATACGGACATCGTCGTAGCTTCTGCTAAAGCATATCTCAGCGCAATCAATAAGCTATATAGTAAATTAGAAAGAGCCCACCCTCAGGTTTAGTGAAATGAAACGCTTACTTTGCTACCTACTTGTCGGGCTCTGTTGCATGACTAATGCGATCCATGCAGAGGAATTTGCGTTCCGATTACAAGATAGTACAGGTAAAGTTCATAAACTGAGTGACTACAAAGGAAAGTGGGTGCTCGTAAATTTTTGGGCTACTTGGTGTCCGCCTTGCCTAGAGGAAATCCCAGACCTAGTCACGCTTTATGAGAATCGGAAAGATATCATGGTGTTTGGGGTCGCCATGGAATATTCTGAGGTAAAAACGGTTCTAGAATTTGCAAAAGCATTAGCGGTTACTTATCCCATCGTACTTGGTAATCGAGTCATAGCAGCTCAATTTGATGAGCTCTCAATGCTACCTAGCACTTATTTATTTGACCCTAAAGGAAATCCAGCGGCGCGTAATGTTGGATTGCTGACACGCGCTGATATCGAAACTTTCATTCAGAACTACCCCAAATAAATCAAAATGTTATTTTTGATATTATCCGAAAAATAGACTACTTTTAAATAACGAGTTACTCGCCACATCTTTCAAAAACTATCGATTAGAAAGCAGGGAGTTAGCTCGGGTATGTTAAGATGCTATTTATTCGGCTGATTGGAACCTGATTTATGCAGACTTACGTGATGCGATTTTTAGGCTAAACCTAATTTGCACACAATTGAGACAAGACTATTATTTTTTATAATTACTTTTTCATTTTAACCAGTAATAAAATTTTTACTTTATGTTCAGTAATCTCCTTAAAAAGATTTTTGGCAGCCGCAACGACCGTTTAATTAAGCAATATGCTCCAGGTTGTACGTGCTATTAATGGCTTAGAATCGACTATTTCGGTACTCAGTGATCAGGACTTAGTCAACAAAACACAAGCATTCAAACAACAGATTGCGAATGGCCAATCTCTCGATGAAATATTACCTGAAGCGTTTGCCGTCGTTCGAGAAGCTGGTAAACGCGTTGTAAAAATGCGCCACTTTGATGTCCAGTTGATTGGGGGAATGGTGCTTCATGATTCTAAGATAGCTGAGATGCGAACGGGCGAAGGTAAAACCTTGATGTCAACCTTGCCAGCCTACCTAAATGCACTCACAGGACAAGGCGTGCATATTGTTACCGTCAATGATTATCTTGCCAGGCGTGATGCTGAATGGATGGGACAAATTTATCGCTTCTTAGGTTTATCAGTTGGCGTAGTCATATCGCAAATGCCGCATGAGCTTAAACAACAGGCGTATGCAGCAGATATTACCTATGGAACTAATAATGAATACGGTTTTGATTATTTACGGGACAATATGGTTGGCCACCCAGCAGAGCGTGTTCAACGGTTACTAAATTTTGCGATTGTCGATGAAGTGGATTCGATTCTAATCGATGAGGCACGTACACCATTGATTATCTCTGGACAAGCCGAAGGCGATACTGACATATACATCCGAATCAATCGCCTAATACCCAAACTTGCTCGTCAAGAAAACGAGAAAAGTCCGGGTGACTATAGCGTCGATGAAAAAGCACAGCAAGTACTCCTCAGTGAGGCTGGATTTGAGCATGCAGAAAAACTCTTATCAGATGCCGACCTACTTGCCAATGATACAAGCTTATATGATCCGATCAATATCAATTTGATTCATCATTTGAATGCGGGATTACGTGCACACGCACTATTCATCCGCGATCAACATTATGTGGTTCAAAATGGTGAAGTCATCATCGTCGATGAATTTACGGGGCGTCTCATGCCAGGTAGACGGTGGTCTGAAGGCCTGCATCAAGCAGTTGAAGCTAAAGAAAATGTCTCGATTCAGAAAGAAAATCAAACACTCGCTTCGATAACTTTTCAAAATTATTTCCGTATGTATCAACGCTTGTCGGGAATGACAGGAACAGCAGATACTGAAGCGTTTGAGTTCCAGCAAATCTATGGATTAGAAACTGTGGTAATTCCTACACATAATCCAATGATACGGGAAGACCGCATGGATAAAGTGTACCGTACCATGAAAGAAAAATACCAAGCGGTACTTGAAGATATTAAAGAATGTTATCAACGCGGCCAGCCAACGCTAGTCGGTACAACTTCGATTGAAAGCAATGAGCTGCTTTCTTCATTGCTTACCAAAGAAAATCTTCCTCATCAGCTTTTGAATGCCAAACAGCATGCGCGGGAAGCCGATATCGTGGCGCAAGCAGGTCAACCAAAGATGATTACAATTGCGACCAATATGGCCGGGCGCGGTACTGATATCGTACTTGGTGGTAATCCTGAACCGGAAATCAATCGTGTCGAAATGGATGAAAGCTTAGACGAAACTACAAAGACTAAGCAAATCGAAGAAATTCGGAAGGCTTGGCAAGCAAGACATGAAGAAGTCATCAAGCTAGGTGGGTTACATATTATTGGAACTGAGCGCCATGAATCACGCCGTATCGATAATCAGCTTCGTGGCCGCTCTGGGCGGCAAGGCGACCCTGGCTCCAGTCGATTTTATCTTGCACTGGAAGATCCACTTTTACGAATATTTGCTTCGGATCGCGTCGCAAATATTATGACACGACTTAAAATGCCAGAAGGTGAAGCAATTGAACATCCATGGGTTACGCGTGCGATTGAAAATGCACAAAAGAAAGTGGAAGCTAGAAATTTCGATATTCGTAAGCAACTGCTTGAATTCGACGACGTAGCCAATGATCAACGTAAAGTCATCTACCAACAGAGAAATGAGCTCTTAGAGGCGCCTCAAGATATTGGTGAAACTATTACTGCAGTAAGAGAAAGCATACTAGCGAGCCTGTTCAACCACCATGTCCCACCTGACAGCATTGAGGAACAATGGGATATAGCGGGATTAGAAAAAGAACTGGCAAGTGATTATCATTTGACGATACCTGTTCATGAATGGATAGAAAAGGAAGACGACTTACAATCAGAAGATATTCTGGAGAGAATTTTAGAAATTGCAGCACAACATTACCAACAAAAATCTGAGCTAGTAGGCAGTCACATTATTCATCAATATGAACGTGCGTTAATGTTGCATAGCCTCGATAATCATTGGCGTGAACATTTGTCTGCCTTGGATCACTTGCGGCAAGGCATCCATTTAGGCGGTTATGCTCAAAAGAACCCTAAGCAAGAATATAAACGGGAAGCTTTCGAACTGTTTGGAAGTATGCTTGAGGCAATCAAGGCAGAAGTAACTAAAATATTGCTGACAGTTCAAATTAAGAATGAGCAACAAGTTGAAACTGCATCTGAGATTCATACCCCTGTCAATGTGCAATATCAGCATGCAACTTATGAAGATGAGCTTACCCAGGAGCAACACGCGGAAGAACAAGCGGCATCTGAAAAAGCATCACGAGAAAACAAAACGAAACCCTTCGTTAGAAAGATGGATAAGGTTGGCCGAAATGACCCTTGCCCATGTGGCTCAGGCAAGAAATATAAACAGTGCCATGGTAGATTAAAGTAACTTGTTTGAATCTCACAATGGTCCTGCCAGCATTAATTATGCATTACGGTCTTGAAGTGATACGTGCCAAAAGATCGGTTGTTGAAATTCCATCTGTATAGTTAATTTCTTTGACCATACTTGATGGAAGCGCTGCACAAAGTTTATATTTTTCTTGTCGCTCATTCTCAGAAGAGCAAGCAAACGTATAAAGATCATAACCCTGTTGCTCCATAAATGTGGATGTTGCGTAAAGCGGCCCTTCTGTCACAACGGCATCGACATATTTACAGGCTGAAACAACTGCAGCTCTTTCAGACTGAGTCATCACAGGGAATCTTCCTTTATTTTCATGAACACGTTGATCTGATACCACAAAAACGGTTAGATGCGTGCCCAGTGATTTTGCTGCTCGCAAGAAATTAATATGTCCGACATGAAATAAATCGGCGACCATCCGAGTATAAACCCTTTTCTGAGGTCTATTACTCGGCCATTCAGGGATAGCTTGGTTTAGCCGAGTTAACGCGCGTTCAAGCCACTGGCGGCTGCGTAAACTGATAACATCATCCGGATCCTTCAGTACAATCTGATGAGCATAGCTCCAAGCTCTTGCCAAATCACCTGACAACCATCGCTGAATCAAGCGATAGTAGGCAAAACAGCGGATAAGCAACGTGAATTTTTCTAAGTTTACCGCTGACACCACCGTATCCCAATAAGGATTGGGTGTTCTCCAGTCTCCATAAAACGCAGTCAGTATTGTTTCAGGAAGATTGGGGAACCACACAGTACCGCAAAGCGTTTCTTTTGTTATCAAATCAAATTTTGGAAAAATAGAAACCCGTTGATATTCGTCTGGATAACCGGGGAGTGAGAATCCTCCGATAATTCGGTCCGTTTTATCTAGCCGTAAGCCACATAAATCTAGGGTAATTCCAATTTCAGGATGAACATAGTCCCGATAATTACTATAGTTAAAACTCATGGGCGTTCTTTGCCAACCCATTTTCTCGAGAAGTTCACAGCAGTCGCTCCAGCTTTCCATCCAGACGGCAATATCTAAATCCTTATCAAACGGTAATAAATGGCCATGGCGAACAATGCCCAACAGCGTACCAGCAAATGGAAATGCTGGAATTCCGTCTGTAGCCAGTGCTGCGCAAGTCTCCCATAATAGTTGTTCCGCTCGCCCTGATAAAAAGATATTGTCGGATGACTCCTTAATTACTCTGGATTTCAAATTCGCTGGAACTTTCCCTGATTTCGTTAGCACCATTAAATGGTTAAGGGCAGTACGATAGTAGTCACATGCCGCTTCCAGATCTAAGGATTGAAAGCAGGCGGTGCCGATCATTTGTGCCCAGCGCGCTTTTTGCAAGTCGTTTTCTACAAGTTTATAAATCTGTAGCGCATAAGGAAGTACCTCGCTAGGGCGTTCTACTCGCATCATCATGGCACACCATAGCTGTGCAACATCAGATGACTCTGGATATATTTGCTTCAGCGGTTCGAGGATTTTACTCGCCTCATCCAAATTACCGGAACGGATCATTTCCTGGGCCTGTTGCAAAGATTGTTTGATAGTTTCATTCATAAAAATAATCAAATTTGCTTGCTAATTCTTGTATTCTACCTATTATTTGATAATATTAAGAATCACTCTCATTATTATTTATATTATTAGTGTTCAACTTTCTGGAGATTTCAACATGACTATAAAAAGAGATTCCCGTCCTAACTTAAGTAACTCAGGCAATATATTCGAATTCATTGATGGAATCCAATTTCTTGGTTTTGGTTCAGGCGGCTTCGACGCCAATGATTTACTTATTATTGGTGATGAGCTCGACAATGTGCTAGAAGGAAATAATGGTACCGATGATCACGATGAAATTGAAGGTGGTGCTGGAAACGATACCCTTCTTGGTGGTAACGGTAATGACACACTTGATGGCGATGAAGGCAACGATGACCTCAATGGCGGTGAAGGGACCGACAAATTATTCGGCGGATTAGGCAATGATATTCTAAGAGCAGGTTTTGGGCATGATCGACTCACTGGTAATGATGGTAGCGATACATTCGGCTTTTATGCAGCAGGGTTTTATCAAGTAAAAGACTTTTCGATTGCTCAGAACGATCGTTTATTCTTTGATTCTCAAACACTAGGTATTACTAGCCTTGAACAATTAGTCACCTACATAACCAACATTGAACAACGAACAGATGGCTTTAAAGTTCATTTTGGTGAAGTTGCTACTATTGATATTGTTGGTGCTAATTTATCGGATATCACCGCGGAGATGATTATCTTCAATTTCGAATAAGTATAACTAAAACGATACAAAAAAATTTGCAATACTCACACAACAATGTATAATGAGAATCATTCTCATTAACGATTGTGGAGGATTAAAATGTATCATTCATACATGCACCTACAAGCTTCGAATGACAGCTCACATTCGACAGCAAGTGGTCTTCGTAAGTCAATCAATAGTAATATGTTGTTCACGGACAGCAATGAAATTGTAATTCAGCATCGTGAACAACAATATCGCTTGCGTCTGACACGAACAGGAAAGCTCATTTTAACAAAATAATTTAGCCAAATAATCGTTACTAAGGTAAATAGCTAAATTATGATCATGCAAAATTAAATGTAATACAGCTTCTCATCGGTCGCTGGAGTCTCTTCTCTCCTCATCTGCCAGCGACTTTTTTAGCCAGCCAGCCCAATCCCTCATCTGGGCAAGCCAGCTTCTTTTTGATGACTCTTGGAGCAGGCTATGAAATTACTTAAATTCCCTTTACCGCACAGCATTTATTGTGGCGACAGCTATCACGCGGGTAATTGGCAGCAAGTCGGTCACATCATCAATACAAAGTTAAGAAATATTCAGAATTGGATTACCGTTGCATACGCAGAGCTTTTCAGAAGCCATGCGCTTCTTTCCCCTTCTACGTTAACAACCAGGGTTATTCCTCTTGTCAAAGAAGCACATGTGAACCTGCTCTCGTTAATCTTTGCCACCTATATCCCTTTCAATAAAAACCAAGTGTTGGCAGGGAAAATTATTCTGTGTGTCGGCGGTCGCATTGCGCTCTATGCTGATTACCAGAAATTAGTTGAAGTGAATGGTGGCTATTTCATCGGCTACCGGGGAGCCAATATGCAACCGGATCAGCTTAATAAGCTGCTCGATCAAGCTCATATGGTGATTTGCCCGGTCGACTGCATCAGTCATGAAGATTTTTTTCTTGTTAAAAATTACTGTGCGCTAACTGGAAAAATTTGTACCTTTTTAGCACGATCTACGCTGCTTAACTTTCAACAAGGTTTAAAAATGTTGATCAATCTATCTCGTAACAACTTAGGTCTTGCCACACAATGAAGAATAAAAAAATTGATATAGCAAGTCTTTCAGTCACATTCATACTGGGTATATTTTTTATCTTATCGAGCCAACTCGAGGCAAAAACAATTCGAGAGTATTGGATCGCAGCGGAAAAAGTAACCTGGGACTATGCGCCATCGGGAAAGAATCAAATCGAACCTGAGGCTGGGCTCAGTGTTTGGGGTGAAACGCTCACGTATACCAAGTACCAATACATCGGCTACACAGATAGTGGTTTCAATACACCCATTACTCAGCCCGAGTGGGCTGGAATACTCGGACCGCAAATACGAGCTGTTGTCGGTGATACCATTAAAGTTCATTTCTTTAATAAAACAGATCGTCCCTTATCAATCCATCCTCACGGCGTATTTTATAAAAAAGATGATGAAGGTGCAGATAGTGGCAAAGGCAGCAGCATTCAACCCGGTGAGCGATATACCTATACCTGGATCGCTGATGAAGAAGCTGGGCCTGGTCCTAATGATCCGTCGTCCATTGTCTGGTTATACCATTCCCACGTAATGGCTGAAGAAGAAACAAATCTTGGTTTAATCGGAACTCTGATTATTACGCGTAAAGGGAAGGAACGCTCGCGTGACGATCCTACCCCAAAAGATGTTACTCAAGAATTTATCGCACTTTATACCATCTTTGATGAAGAAAACGGTGAAGAGCCTGGGTTAAAACATGCTATTAACGGGCGAATCTTTGGTAATCTCGCGGGCTATCAAACTCAACTAGGTAGTCGGGTTCGCTGGTATCTTGTGGCATTGGGCAATGAAGTAGATAATCATACCGTCCATTGGCATGGCCAAACCGTATTACATCGTGGGCACCGTACCGACGTCATCGAGCTAATGCCTGCGAGCATGACAACGGTCGATATGGTACCTCGTTCAGCTGGAAACTGGTTGTTTCATTGCCATGTCAATGATCATATGATGGCTGGAATGAGTACCTACTGGCATGTAAAATAGTAACTAAAATCGACAGCAGCAAAAATAGCATTCTGTTAAGATTCGAATATTGATGCTTGAACTTTCGAGCATCAATACTATCTTAGTATCACTGCAATTTTATATCGGGGGCGATCCGGTTTCGACGTGGGTTGCAAAGCAGCGCAGGGCATACCGAGGATCAGTTACCTCGTAAATACATCTGAAAAAAAATAGTCGCAAACGACGAAAATTTAGCTTTAGCCGCTTAATCCGGCTAAACTCCACACCAGTGGGCCTTAACGCTGGGTCTGGCAACAGACTGTGGAGTCATTAACGAGGATCGTGCTTTGTAGGGTTACTTTACAGAGTATTAAATGATAGGTAACTCGCTTTTTATCAGCCTGCCGATTGGCGGATAAAAGGTTAAATCAAATAATTAGGCTAAGTATGTAGAACTGTCTGTAGAGAGCTTGCGGACGCGGGTTCAATTCCCGCCGCCTCCACCATCACCAAAGGCCAACCCTTTATCCGGTTGGTTTTTTTTCACCTATTGTCGCGTGTTTACGTGGGTTCGTGCGGATTCTTGCGGACTTCGAGGTTCCAGGAAATCCCATAAATTCGCTCAATTTTTCTCTCTTCGCGCCAATATTCTCTCCACCCCTGGCCATCATGCAAACACGAAGTCCACAAGTTATAATTTTTTAGCTATTAATAATCAATAAATTACACGCGGACTAATCAAGTGGTTGATTTTCAGCATTGGTAGGGGGAAGGAACAGCACCGATTCAGTGAGTATAGAATATTCAAATTTCGACGACAACAACACTTAAATGTACAGCGCAGGGAAGATGTACGAATGATCAAGAAGAAAGCAATTCGAACAGAGCAAGAGGTCTTTTTCGACCTTGCAGCGCTGTGTTGCCGACCTGGCTACGTCCATGCTATTGCGCATTTCTGCTTCCGAGACAATGTGATTCTGCACGCGGGCGACATGAAGGAAGCCGACATGAGGAAGATGTTCTCTCCCTCGCGGCTCATCCGAACGGAGATCAATACCGTGCTCGGTTTGATGATCAAAGTTAAGATCGATTGGAGTTTGCCTACACCGAAGTCAGTGCAGGAGTATATAGATGCGACAGAGCAGCTCCTTGAAGAGTTGCACCACTGCCTGCTTGGAGAATTCTGGTCGGATCTAACCAAGGAAGCGGTGGAGAGCGGCTTCAATTCGTTTGCGCAAGGGGAAATGCTACGAGAACCGATCTTCTACAGCGGTGAAGCGGCCTACAACTTCCAATACCTCGACTTGGCCGTTCGTAAATACGCGGCCGATGCGCCATGGCTCGAGGCAAACCGAGGCTTCACCATCGACCAAGCCTCGCGTGTCGCCAAAGCGGTTGAAGAAGTTCACGTTGACCACTTCAACGCAATTTGTGAGCGCATGCGAAAGCAGCACCCTGACGAATGGACCATGCTCCCTTTATTTGCCTTCACTATTGATGAGATTGCAGTGAAAGCGAATCTTGCTACCGAAGTAGTGGAGCGGGTGCTTGGCGCGTTTGAACTGCCTTCTGCTGAGCGCAATCAAGGCTTCAACGCGCTTCACGATTTCAACGTCATCACAACCACGCCCCTTCTGCGAATGCCAAGCGGAGAGTTCCTATCACTCCAATCCTATTCACTTGCTGAGGCCATTTACGAAGCGCCCTTTTACTGGATGGCCCAGGACAAGCCATATCTGCCAACGCTTACCAAGAACCGAGGCGACTTCACTGAAAGTTTTGTAGCCGAGCGTCTCAGTCTGGTCTTTGGAAATGAGCATGTACATCTAAATGTTGATGTCTTCGAGACCAAGGCGACAAAAGTTTCTGACATCGACGTGCTTGTCGTCTGGGGCAATCGGATCGTCATCGTGCAGGCAAAATCAAAGCGCCTGACTCAAGAATCGAGAAAGGGAAATGACCAGGTTATCCGCGACGATTTCATGAAGGCGGTTCAGGTAGCTTACGACCAGGGGGCCGCTTGCGCCAAGTGCATGCTCGACAAACGCTACAGGCTGGCAGACCCCGACGGACGCGAGGTCGTACTGCAGCATGACATCAAGGAAATCTACATATTCTGTGTCGTCAGTGATCACTACCCAGCCCTGAGCTTTCAGGCGCGGCAGTTTCTGCAGACAAAAAACATTGCTCGGGTGCCAGCACCATTGGTTATGGACGTATGCGCAATCGATACCATGACAGAAATGCTGCAGTCACCGCTACAGTTTCTCAGCTACGTGAATCGCCGTGCCAACTATGCCGAACAACTCATGGCATCGCAGGAACTGACTATTCTTGGCTATCACCTGACCAAGAACCTGTGGGTGCAACCTGATGTTAACCTGATGCTTTTAGCGGATGATTTTTCAGCTAAGTTAGACATCGCGATGGCAGTTAGACGTGCTAGCGTGCAAGGGGCCGCAACACCCGATGGCGTCCTGACACGGTTTGGAAAAACAACGGTTGGTCGAATAGTGAAGGAAATTGAGGCGCGACCAGATCCAGCAACAATCGACCTCGGCTTCTTGCTCCTAGCGATGAGCGAGCAGGCTGTCAACGAAATGAGCCGCGCTGTAGACAGAGTAGCTGCTCGGACTCGTGCAGATGGAAAGCTGCATGACGCCACGTTCGCCTTTAAGGAAGGCTTCGGTATTACATTCCACTGCACCGATGAGCCGCCACACGTGGCTGGCCCTCGTTTGGAGTCTTATTGCGCGCTTCGCAAGTACAGAGAAAAGGCTGAGAAGTGGTTCGGGCTATGCATGAGTTCGTCTGGGCCGGACGTGAGATTTGGTGTCTCTCTGGTCTTTCCATGGATTCAGAATGAGAACATGGATGAGAAAACCAAAGGGATGCAGGTGTTAGATCCTATCGATCAAGCTCTTGAAGTATTAATGAAGGGACGAAATCAAGCAAAGAAGATTGGCCGGAACGATCCTTGTCCCTGCGGCAGCGGACGCAAATTCAAGAAATGCTGCCTCAACTAAATTCTTTCCACACTGGATGTGGCCCCTGCAAATTCGTGGAGACTGGGCAGGAGCAGGCGGTCACCCCATAATTATCCTCACGAACTCGCATTTTTACGCACCAGTTCACATTTTTCCGAACGAGACTTCATATTCCCAATTGGCCACCATCACCAAAGACCAACCCTTCATCCGGTTGGTTTTTTTGTGCCTACTCTCGCGTGTTTGCGCGGGTTCATGCGAATTATTGCGGACTTCGAGGTTTCAAGAAATCCCGCAAATTCGCTCACTTTTTCTCTCTTTGCGCCATTATTCTCTCCTCCCTTGGCTGTCATGCAAGTGTGAAGTCCACAAGTTTATATTTTTTTAACGATAAAAATCAGAAGATTACACGCAGACTAATCAAGCGGTTGATTTGCAGCATTGGTAGGCGGTGGAAACAGCACCTGGGCGGAGAGAACAAAAAGAATATGAAAAACTACGCCTCATTAGCCTTTTGCGCCTCAATAATGCGCGCACGCATCACGTCCAGATCCTTTTCATCCAGAAGCTCGAAAATAAGATCTATAAGACCATCAACAGTTACTCGCACGACGAAATGATCTGGACCGACAATCACACGATCAACCAACTGCCGAAAAATCCGCTTTTGGTGCACTGGCCAGAGTAGGTCGAACACATGGTCTAACTTAGCCAATCTCTCCGCAATAAGCTCGCGATCAAAACTCGGGTGCGTTGTTAGGGTTTCGGGTAGGTCGTCAAACCAGGGAGCTGGGTCGCGAAAATGCTGGCGTAAATAATCCCAAATACGCTGGTGGAGCTCGTGTGCGCGAAAACGAGGGAGACCGGAAGCACCTGCGCCTACAGCGATCTCTTTTTGCGGGATATAGTGTTGATACCGGTTTAAAATTGACCCCCCATTACGGTTGAAAATTGACCAGGGGAAAACAGAGCGCAGGATACTACGCATCTGTGGATAAGTCGACCAGACTGAGTTGGTGTTTTGTCTCCTGTTGATGTTTTAGATTGGTTGTAGTTCACTACAAATTGACCAGATTTTCTTCTGGCGAGTATTTTTCTTTTTCTCGCTGCTGTATTCTGATCTTCGCACTGGCAGCGCTTTGTTTGTATCGGAAAGACTCATTGCCAGTTTCAATAATGTGGCAATGGTGCGTGAGTCGATCCAGAAGCGCGGTGGTCATTTTGGCATCGATAAAAACGTTACTCCATTCTGCGAATGCGAGGTTGGTGGTAATGATTACGCTGGTGCGTTCATACAGTCTGGAGAGCAAGTGAAACAATAAAGCACCTCCGGCTTGTGAGAATGGCAAATAACCCAGTTCATCAAGGATAACCAGATCAATCTGTAATAGTCGTAGAGCAAGCCTGCCTTGTTTGCCGGTAGATTTTTCCTGCTCCAAGCTATTAGCCAGATCAATGGCGCTGAAGAAACGTACTTTTTTATTGTGATGCTGAATGCCTGAAGTGCCGATGGCAATGGCCAAGTGTGTTTTGCCTGTACCGGTGCCGCCAACCAGCACCAGATTCTGCGCAGCGGCTGTAAATTCCATCGTGGCCAGTTGCTGAATCAGTTGTTGATCGGCTTTGGACTGACTGAAGTCGAAGCCTTGTAAATGACGCTGCACCGGGAATCTGGCGGCTTGGGTTTGATAGCGGATGGAGCGAATGTTGCGCTCGGTTGCTTCGGCCTGGAGTAACTGGTTTAGCAGTGTATTTGCAAAATTAAAATCGTCAGCGACATCAGATGTATTTTGCTGCCTCAGTTCAGCATAGGAACTAGCCATACCATATAGCTTCAGTGTCTTGAGCTGCGTGATAATATCAGACATGCGGCACCTCCTGCTTGTTCAAGCGGTCATAGCGTGCGGTGTCGGCCTGCGGTTCTTCATTGAGTTTCAGCGTTGTTTCCACTAACGCTGGTACGTCGGTATGTTTCAGCCGCGCCAATACATTGGCGACATGCTCGGCACTGGGAATGCCGGATTCAAGCACCAGATCAACGGCGACTAGCACCGCTTCCAGTCCATGCGCCGGTACCAGACTGAGTACCTTGGCCATGATTCGATCGGCTTGCTGGCGCTCTCTGCGCCGAAGTGCTGTTTGTAACTGCAGCAAAGGTGCCGGTAAATCAGCAAATGGGGCGCCGTTGCGCAAGGCACCCGGTTTTTTCTCGATGACCGGAATATAATGTTGCCAGTCATAGCTGACTTGGTCGCTATCCAGCAGACGGATATGACATGCTGATATAACATTGTCATGAACGATTTCGATACGATCGGCATACTGATGAACGGCTACCATCTGGTTGGCTAGACGACAAGGCACGGAATAACGGTTGCGCTGCAATGTGACCAGACACGTACTGGATACGCGCGCCAATACTTCAATATAGCCATCGAACGGCGCTGGCATCGGCATCAAGTACAATTGTTCCTGCTCCAGCGCATCGGAAAGAGTAATACCTGCATAATCCGGATGCTGAATTTCTGACCACAACGCGCGGCAGCGCGTCTCAAGCCATTGATTCAGATCATCGAATGAACTGAATGGCTGCTGCTTGGCTTCATTCCAAAGGTGACGGCGCATATCCTGAACATTCTTCTCAACAACGCCTTTCTCCCAGCCGGAAGCAACATTACAGAAATCCGGATCAAACAGGTAATGCGCCGTCATCGCAAAGAAACGCGCATTTACCACACGCCCGTTGCCTCTGGACACCTTGTCCACAGCTGTTTTCATGTTGTCGTAAATGCCGCGTTTCGGTACACCGCCAAAAGCTGTGAATGCACGGGTGTGGGCTTCAAACAACATCTCGTGACTTTGTGACGGATAGCCCGATAGCATGAAAGCACGGCTGGCACATAGCTTGGTGTGCTGCCAACACCTTGCGGTGAATGCCGCCAATCACCAGCCACTCTTCGCTCCAGTCAAACTGAAAGGTTTCACCCAACGTAAACCGCAGCGGCACATACACCGATTTACTCTGACTGCCTTGATTACGCCATCTACGGATAAAATCGCAAACAATGCTATAACCGCCAGTATAGCCTTCGTTCAATATCTCTTAGAACAACATCAATGCTGTGCGCCGATCCTTCTTCGAACGATGTGCATCCGCTTCTAACGCCAACAGCAACCTAGATTCAAATGATGTCAGCTTGCCAGGCTTCTTCGCTCTTTGATATTTTACTGCGCTGTCGTTTGGCGCTTTCAACCACTTCTTTATCGTGTTCCGTGACAGACTCGTTCGGCGCTGAATCTCATTAATTGACAGATGTTCACGGTAATACATCCGCCGTATCTTTGCATACATAACCATGGTAATCACCCCTTAATTTCTCCTGCCTAAAATTTAGGCAGAATACGTGAATTACCTGGTCAATTTTCAATCGGTACAACTGCACTTTTCTGGTCAATTTTCGATCGGTGTCAACAGCTGCCTCGATTCGATTGATCGCATCTGCTGGCCGGGAAGTCGTCTCCGTCCGATCAGAACGGTCGTTGGATCACGCGGCATCAGATGCAATCATTGCAGCTTATGGGGTTCTGCGACGGTGGCTCGGCGTTCCTGACGAGCAGTGGATACCTGCTCGTGCGAAGGAGCTCATCCCTCATCTCATGGCTGTCACAGGCCCCCGCCCGCGCGTACCCACGAAAGCCGAACTTGACCGGATACGTTACACGCCGATTACAGCGGGATTCGCACCGATTGCGGAGTTGTCGCGCCAGATTGCAAATCGCCGGGGGCTAGCTGCCGATGTGGATGCCAGCGGAGAAACCAAAGGCATTCTCCTTGATGTGGCCGAATTGTGGGAGATGTACGTTCTAAGCATTCTCCGGAAAGCGGCGACTCCGTTGTCAGTAAAGCACGGCACGCGGGAGAGGGATGCCTCCAAGAAGCTCCTTTGGAGTGACATCAATGGTCATGGACTAGGCACGCTGATCCCTGATGCGATCCTCTACGCACGCAACGATATCCAAGGTGTGGCTGACGCCAAGTACAAATCCCTCCATCCTTCTGCGAACGCGCCGAACGGCCCGCAGCGCGAAGATCTTTATCAGATGGCTGCCTACTTAGGTCGGTTTGCCCCATTGGACGGCAAGGCGGCATGGGGCCTGCTTGCATACCCCGACGATCCGTCTCGACCAACCGTTGCGCCAGCAGAGCAACACAGTCCGTGGAGTCTCGATCAAGGGAAGAAGGTCGTTTTCACATCACTACCTCACGACGCGGCACGGGCGACGGAAAAACTGCGGGGTCTGATTTCACAGCTGTCTGCCGAGCCAAAGTATTTCGCTAGCGCGTGAGTTTATTTATGACGAAACCAATCTTCTACTCATGGCAAAGCGATTCTCCTTCGACCACAAATCGCTACTTCGTCAGGGACTGCATCAAGGATGCGATCAAGAAGCTAAATGGTGATCAAGTCTTGGATGAGGCTGTACGGCTTGATCATGACACTGTTGGAATTCCTGGAACGCCTGATATCGCGAATACTATTTTCGGCAAAATTTCCGAGTCTGCTGTTTTCGTGGCAGACCTGACGTTGTGCTCTGAGGCGTCGTCTGGAAAGCGATCACCCAATCCAAATGTTCTCATTGAACTTGGTTATGCATTCAGTGAGATTGGAGACTCCCGTGTTATCTCGGTAATGAATACCACCTTTGGTGAGCCGCGACAACTCCCCTTCGACCTTTCCCACAAAAGGTGGCCAATTCAGTACAAGCTCGAAGATCTGGGCCTTGATAAGAAATCACACGACTTCAAACGCCTCAAGAATCAGTTTACTAGCGAGCTCTACAACGCGATTCGTCTGGTCGTGGCTGCTATCCCCCAGACAGCGCCCGAGCCATACGGGCCGACCGTCCACCATCATTCACCTACGTTGAAAACTGCATTCTTTCTTCCGATCCAAGGGCTGACTGGGAAGTAATGTCGACCAATGGGGACACCACTGCGATTTCCAGAAACGACGTCAATTTACGTCTTGTGGTGTCAAGCGAAGATGAAGGTATCCAAAATGCCGACTTCAAGGAGACGTGGGCGAACTGCCACCCTGACCAAAGCGCCACTGGATACTGGTGCGACATCTATTACGCATCCACGCATGTTGCTAGAAATATTCTGGTTTCCGTAGATGGCGCACGCGCTATGTTGCCGATTCCCAGGCAAGGCGGGGCAAGCGGAAAAGTCACCGAAGTACTTCCCTTTGATCACCGGCTAGCCCAGATATTTGACACCCTCGGGAGCCTGGACAGCTACATGGTGCGTTCCGGCCTGACCGTGGCGTTCGCCGATTGAGCCTGATGTGACGCTCGAGGAGAGGCGATTCAATTGCAGAGCTAGGGCAGCGTCCACGGGCAGCCGGTGTTTGGTCAAAATCGGCCAAATATTCGAATCCACGCCCTCAAGATCAAAACCTTGCTATCCTTGACGGGATGCGGACGCGGGTTCGATTCCTGGGTTGGCAATTCAACCAGAGTTCGCAGCCGCTCTACCATCAATAAAACAACCAATGTGTTTCCTGCCAAGATGTTCTATGGACAAGGTATTCAGCAGATTTCCGCACCCGCCATCAAGGGTTAGCAGGCATTGATGAGACCAGGTTTGGTTCGGGTTTCCGCCCCACCACCAACACCAAAAACCAACCCTTCATCCGGTTGGTTTTTTTCGCCTACTCTCGCGTGTTTACTGGAGTTCCTGCGGATTCTTGCGGACTTCGAGAATTCAGGAAATCACACAAATTCACTCATTTTTTCTCTCTTTGCGCCATTATTCTCTCCACCTCTACCTGCCATGCGAACTAATAACTTCCCAATATGTCAACACAAAGTGTAAACTGTCAAACATGATGTCAATTGGAGAGCGCTATGGGACAAAAAATGAAGAACGCACCGGTGTATTTCACCATTACCCAAGTTCGGCATAATCCCGTCTTGCGCTTGGGTTCATACGCACCCGACATCCAAGATCGTATGCGGAAAGCTGGCTACCCCGACTTTAAAAAGGGTGTTTCTATGTCATTCACACTGACTCCACAGATGGGAGATTCCACGCAGCCGCACACTCCTGTTGTTGAGCAGGTTGAGCGGCTGATGTTTTTCAGCACGGACAGTACAAAAGGGTTCATTGTCGAGCAGAATGCTTTGTCTTTTCATACAACCGGATACGATACGTTTGAGACCTTTTCTGATGAATTCATGCGAGGTTTGGCTATCGTGCACGAATGTGTGACGCTAGCTCATACAGAGCGGATTGGCCTACGATATCTTGATGCAGTTGTTCCTCCTACAGGTGAAGATGGTTTACCAAATTTTCTAGCCCCCGGCGTCTTGGGACTGAGTAGTCGACTGCCTAGTGATGTTCAAGTGTCCCACTCGTTCTCCGAAACACATATACAGACTGACAAATGTAACATCCTAGCAAGAACGATCATTCAAGAGGGACCACTTGGATTCCCGATGGATCTCCAGCCTATAGGTGTAAGAATTGCCGACCGCTTTGGTAAAATCAACGGCATTCATGCAATCATCGACACTGATGCCTCGATCGAAGAACGCTATTCATTTGACCTTGAACATATAAAATCTCAGCTGAAAATACTGCGAGAAGGTGTTGGCGTTGCATTTGAGGCAACAGTAATGCCACTTGCTGTGTCAGCTTGGAATGACTGATAAAATTGGGAGATAAATTATGTATGCAACCTACCAAGTTGACGAATTACCACGATCAACAACTCAGACTACCTTTGCCAAGGACGATGACTACTCTCTTAAAACCATCCCATCGAACAATTTGCGTGGACGCATCCTGACCTACTGCGTTGCCGGGACGTTTGGATTATTATCGCCCACCTATTTGCATGCTAGTGCCGCCACAGCAAACTGGCACATCAACCAGATCGAAATTAATGGAGAACATAAAGCTACCACAGATCCAGTTAGCGCTTCCGCTCGAGATATTTTGCATATACGAGAAGTCACGAAGATCTCGGTTTCCGAACTCGCCAGAGTCCTTGGTGTGTCACGGCAGGCTGTTCATGAATGGATAAAGGGAGAGCCTCCATCCCCCAGGAATGCTCAGCTGCTCTCGGAATTAGCACGGGTAACCGATATTTTCCTAGAGTCGGGAATTGATGTCACCCCTCAGATACTTCGCCGAAAGATTGGCGGAGGGCAGTCCATTTTGGAATCCGTAAAACAAAATGGCAAGGCCGTTGAATTGGCGCGGGCGCTAGTTGATACCCTGTCGCGCGAGTCGCAGCAACGTCAGCGCCTAGCTGCCAGACTTGCAGGACGACCCAATCCTCCCTTAACCGCCAAGGACTTTGGTACGCCACATGTCAATGAAGACGTGTAAGTGATCAGTAAATGGCAGTCACCGATCGGCAGCTCTCATGGCGTTAAGGCGATGTCCTGACCGATGAAGCGGCGAAAGCACTCAATCTACAGAATCTAGAGAATACGGATCAGTCTTTTGTGGTTGTCATTTCTCACGATTGTGATCTAGCCGCAGGAGCTGACAAAGAACCTGATTCTGAAGTAATCATTGGTCGGCGTATCGATAAGCTGGGCGGAGATTCGTACGGCAAGACGGCTCGACGACTTCATATCGAGTACCAAACGGAGAATGGGCCAGTCACGATTGAGCTATTAGCAACTACAAAACGACTAATAGCTAAGTCGAAATTGTTTGCGACCCATCCACGCCAAGATATGTGGCTTGATGGACGTGGTATCGGGATTCTCCAGAGATGGCTCGCATCCCGCTACCATCGAGCTGCATTTCCCGAGGTCTTTGAGTATCGTCTGAGAGCAGCAACTATTCCAGGAAGAAAAGCTTTCCTTAAGAAAATCGAAAGCATTCTAGATGCCGGAGGGGAACATATCCGAGCGCTATTATTCGATCTTGACGAAGGAAAGGATGTTGATCGTAAAACCCCGGAAGATCTGTATCAGCTTGGAATCATCGTTTTGTACGACAGCTCTCGGGATGAGCCGAACGCGGCAATCGCTGCCACGAAAGCAGCGGAAGAATTAGAAGACCTTTTCGAGACAGCGTTTCATTTGCCAGAAGTCGGATGGCTAAATATATGCCTTCAGTATTGCGACCCGGTGTCAGACAGCGCGATAACTGTTGCTCAGAGAGAAATGCTCAAACAATGGCGTTTGGAGTACATGAGTCTACAGACCGATCCACCACAGCCCATGATCACCCTCTAGTATTTTCTAAGCAAAAAGTTAATGTGTAGCTCAGCGGCTTGAGATGCCAGAAACTGCTTCGGGCGTAGCTTACACTATTTTGGATTTATTTTTACTACAGCTTGCCATCCCTGCCATCACGCTTGCGGTGTGGAATAGACTTCCTGCTCAAAAAGGCGTCCAACTCATAAGTGAGGTTGGCTTTTCTGGGATAATAATTTCTATATTTGGCTGTTTATTCATGGCTTAATATGAAGCATCTAATTAATCACGCGGCTTCTCATCTGCTTATATTTCATTGATTAAATTTTATCAGTATATTGCCATTCACTTTGTACCCGCTGTCATTAACATCAAGAAGCCCTTAACTTTCCGCATTTGTTAGCAATCTTCCGTACCAGTGTTCATTTCCCTTAATCTCCACCAACACCAAAAACCAACCCTTCATCCGGTTGGCTCTTTTCGCCAAGACCAAGTACAGGAGCGGCTTTCTGGGCACTTTGCGGACTTCGTAAATTTTAAAAAACCTGAATTTAGGGTATTTACTCTCTATTTGGCTAATTCTTCTCTCCACCACAATGCTCGAAGTCCGCAGGCTGATATTTTTATTTCTCATTAATTCAATATATTACGCGTGGGCTTATCAATGCGGTTTGATTGGAGAATTGGTAAGCGCAGGAAACCTTATATTGATAACATATCTAAACTTGCCTCAAAACAATCCAAAATTGCTTATATTCTTGATACACATGAAATATTGAGGTTGAATTCCTTTAGGTTCATTTTATTTTTTAAAATATTGAATCATGTCAGCACATAAAGGTTACGGACAAACTTGGTGGGGAGCACAGTGGCTTAACTCGCTTTCGCAAATTGACTATGACAATCGATTACCGCGAGGGCGCGGTTATGCCAATAAAGGTTCTGTGACTAAAACTGAGATTCAACAGGGAAACATTCATGCCAAGGTCAAAGGCTCTCGCCCGCAGCCTTACACGGTAAAAGTCGAAGTTCCGGCCATGCCAAAGCCGCAGGCCAAGGTTTTACTCGATGCGCTGGCGCTTGATCCGGTGGTCATCTCGAAAATGCTCAACCGCGAGCTGGATCCTGCTGTTCTAGAGCGCGCCAGAGTGTTGAAGATCGATATTTTTCCGGCGCGCTGGTCGGATCTATCCATGCACTGTTCTTGTCCGGATTGGGCCGTGCCGTGCAAGCATCTGGCTGCGGTGATTTATTTGATCAGCCGGGAAATTGATGGCAATCCTTTTATGGTGTTTTCGTTGAAGGGGGTCGATCTCATCCAGGAGCTGAAAGCCCGCCATATTTCGATTGAAAGTGAAGCCAAGGCAGCGCTGCCGATAGCCAGCGACTTGCTGAATCAATCACAGCAAGATGCTGTGATGGCGCAGGATTCTACTGATGCAGTGAACTACAGCGTGCTGGATTACTCGACTTTGCCTGATCTTGCGGTTTCTCTAGTGAGTGTACTGCCTGCAAATCCTGCTTTCTTTCAGCAGGGTGATTTTCGTGTGATCTATGAAAAAGTGATGAAGCGAGTGATCAAGCGGGCGCGGCTTACGCTCAATTCTGTTGTGGAAACGGATCAGGCGAAATCCGCTATTACCGCTGCGGATAAACCGCACATATCACTCAATACTAGCTATCAGCCGACCCTTGCTGGACTGACGGTGTCATTGCGCTGGTCAGACTGGGTATCCGATCTGCAACAGATTGCCGAAGCTGATTTGCCGGACCTTCAACCCGAAGTTGCGGCTATGCTTCATGCGCGTATGACCAGCTTGCATTTGCTGGCAAAGGGCGCAGTTTTGCCGCAGGTGTTCAATGCAAATAAATTGGGTGTAGGGCTGCGCTGGTTACCGGCAATGCTGGATGAGACGGTGAGTGTGTTGATCGGTCAGTTGGCAGCGCGTCTGCCATCCGGATTGCTGGCTTTCCACGGTGACAAGCAGGTGGTCAATCTCTCGGGAGAAGTCCAAGCCGTGGCGCTATGCAGTTTATTTCTGAGCGAGTTTATACGTCGTTGGAGTGATGCCAGTGCTGAAAAGCCGCAAGGTAACAAACTGATCAATCTGTTTTTTGGTCACGGTCACGCGCGGTTTGACGGACCCGGAGAAGGCGAAGTGGGCAGCGGGGCGCAATTATGGCTTGCACGCTTTCATATAGGCCATCAAGCCCATGTACCGGTGTTGCGATTGGAAGAAGAGAATATTGGATTTAGCCTGTCGCTAGGCGTGGCGGCGCGTAATGACCTATTGCAGGAACCTGCCTCATTTGCCAGCTTGCTGACCGATCCGGCATGGCAGGAAAATCGTTATAGTGTATTGAGAACGGTGGCATTGCTGGCGGAATTTTTCCCGGACTTTAACGGTTATATCAATACCGGTGCAACTACGCCGATCGCCCTGAGCGCTGAAGCACTCCCGGCATTTTTGTTTGATGTGCTGCCGGTTATCCGGCTGCTGGGGATACGCGCGCTGCTGCCCAAAGCGCTGGACCGCATGCTGCGGCCACGTTTGTCGATGAAGTTATCCGGCAAGGATAGCGGAAGTTCCGGCTATCTCAATGCGAATGATATTTTTGGTTTCGATTGGACTGTGGCAATTGGGCATAACCAACTCACGCAAGCGGAATTTGAAGAACTGGTCAAAACTGCGCACGGGATTGTGCGTTTCAGGGGTAAATATGTTTATCTGGATCCTGCCGAAATTGAACGGCTGCGCCTGCAATTGGAAAAACCACCGCGCACTACGCAGGCAGAGCTGCTGCGCAGTGCCTTGACCGAAGAGTATCTGGGTTCACCCATAATACTGGATATTCAGGCGCGGGACATTATTCGTCAACTTGCCGAAATAGGCGCTGTGCCGCTGCCTGGTGCGCTCAATGCAATCCTGCGTCCTTATCAGGAGCGCGGCTATGCCTGGTTATATCGCAATATTCGCGCCGGATTCGGTAGCGTTATCGCCGACGATATGGGTCTGGGAAAAACCCTTCAGGTGATTGTTATCTTGCTGAAACTTAAGGAAGAAGGAAAGCTGGAAGCGGCAAAAGCGCTGGTGATTGTGCCGACCAGCTTATTGACCAATTGGACAAAGGAGATCGCACGCTTTGCACCAACGCTGAAGGTAGGCATTTTTCATGGTACGGAACGCGTGCTGGAGAAAGAACGTCCGGATGTGCTGCTGACGACCTACGGTCTGGTGCGATCTGATCTGACCGAGCTGAAGAAATTGTCTTGGTGTATCGTCGTCGTGGATGAAGCGCAAAACATCAAAAACCCGGCTGCTGAACAGACCAAAGCCGTCAAGGCGATCCCGGCGGTGAGTTTCGTTGCCTTAACCGGCACACCCGTTGAAAATAGGCTGTCCGAATACTGGAGCATCATGGATTTTGCCAATCGTGGCTTTCTGGGGAGTCTCACCAGTTTTACCAAAGAGTTTGCGGTACCGATACAAAGCCATCATGATCAACACGTGGCGAATCGGTTTAAGCGCATCACCAGTCCGTTTTTACTGCGGCGGCTTAAGTCGGACAAAAGTATTATCAGCGACCTGCCCGATAAGATTGAACAGAATCAATATTGTGAGCTGACCAAAAAACAAGCGGTCTTGTATGAATCCGTTGTGCGTGAAGCCTTACGGGTGATCAGTGGTGAATCCGACACATTCAAACGCCAGGGATTAGTGCTGCAAATGATCATGGCCTTAAAGCAAATCTGTAATCATCCTGCACAATACCTGAAAAAGGGAGATACCGGCGCCAATTTGTCGGGCAAAGCCGAATTGTTTCTTGATTTGCTTGAACCTTTGCTTGCTGCCCATGAGAAGGTACTGGTGTTCACGCAATTCCGTGAGGCAGGCGAATTGCTGTCGGCATGGATCAAGGAACGATTCGGGCGGGAACCGCAATTTCTACATGGCGGCGTTGCACGCAAAACACGCGACAGCATGGTGGAACGTTTTCAGAATGATCGTACCGAACGCGTATTTCTACTGTCGCTCAAAGCAGGCGGCACCGGCCTTAACCTGACAGCCGCCGCCAATGTGATCCACTTTGATTTGTGGTGGAATCCGGCCGTTGAAGCGCAAGCAACCGACCGGGCTTATCGCATTGGCCAGCAGCATAACGTGCAAGTGCATCGCCTGATTACCCGCGCCACCTTCGAAGAGCGCATCAATGACATGATTCAATCCAAGCGGAATCTGGCTGATATGACAGTGGGTAGCGGAGAAAAATGGATAGGAAATCTAAGTAATTCTGAGCTAAAAGATGTGTTTAGTTTGGGGTAGAGAAGCGATTTGTCGTTTACCCCAATCGCCCATCTCCAATCCAGCATCCAAACCAATTGGGCATGACCACGTCGACTGCACTCCTATCGAAATAAATTGGGTATCAAGAGATGAATTCGAACGCTTGCTTGATCAGGCCATCAAGCGTGCATTGGCCGACGTCGGCTTGAGAGGCGATGTGTAAATCACTCAGCTGTACTCTTGAATCGACCCTAATCTGTCCGGTCTGCGATCACGCCAAGGTCAAGATCATGTTCACCAATGCGCCAGTGGCCCCACGATTGCGAGAAGCGCCAACGTGGCTATTGCGCCCCCATAAAGACAAGTGCTACACCATGACGTTCGACAATGGGAAAGAGTTTGCGGAGCATGAAACCATCTCGGCGGAACTCGATGTGGATGTCTACTTCGCCCATCCCTATCACTCATGGGAGCGTGGCTTGAACGAGAACAGCAATGGGCTATTGCGGCAGTATTTCCCCAAGGAAATGGAATTGACTGAAGTTACCCAGGAACAAGTGCGGCGGGCGGTGGATAGACTCAACCATCGGCCACGCAAGGTGCTTGGATTCAGAACCCCGTTTGAGGTATTCTTCGGAAAGACGGTGCGCTACACCAGATCACCGTTAGGTGTTGCACTTTGAAATTGAATCCGCGGGTGATTATTTCCAGCTCACTACGAAAAAATAGCTAAAAAATACTCACAAACTTACTAATAAATCCAAGGCTCTAGACTAGCAGACGTAATCTGTTAGTCTAGAAAGATGTTAAGAAACAGTAAATTAAGTGATTATTGCATTAAAAAAATAGTTCAATGTTTTTGCATTGATATACCAGCGAATAAAACGGCTCTATTGTTAGGTAAAAATCGTAACACGATTAATCATTGGTATGGCATCTTTAGGAAAAATGCCTATGAACTATTCTCAGTGTTTTTCATCTTATATAGCAAGATCAATAGGATAATGAGGTAGGTGATGAAAGGCAAAGGAATGACTTTGATGGATTGGCAGAAACAGTATGGAACAGAAGAAGGCTGTATCGAAGCGCTGATAAAGCAACGCTGGCCGGAAGGCTTTCGCTGCCCATGCTGCGGCCATGATAATGGTTACGCTATTAAGACGCGTGGCTATTGGGAATGCAGTCAATGCCACAGACAAACTTCGATAACAGCAGGCACCTTATTTCATTCAACCAATCTGCCATTAACCAAGTGGTTCTGGGCGATTTACTTAGTTGCATCTGATAAAGGCGGTGTTTCTGCCTTACGATCATCCAAACAAATTAACGTGTCTTGGATTACTGCTAGCAGAATACTGCGTAAGATTCGTATTGCTATGGGACACCGAGATAGCCTATATCGATTACATGATTTGATTGAAATAGACGACGCATTGATTGGAGGGCGTCATACTGGGGAAAGCGCGGTCGGAAAAACATCAGTGCTCGTCGCGATTGAGAGTCGAGAAAAGCGTGCTGGTTTTATTGCCATGCAGCAAGTCTCTAGTGTTAATCGAGAAACGGTTTCACAGTTTGTAAAGCGGCATCTGTCACCTGATCAATATGTACGAAGTGATGCACTGCCAGCCTTGGCTGAAATCAGTAAAACACAGAACCATATTCCTCGCGTGACTCCACCAAACAAAGCTGGCGAATGGCTTCCATGGGTTCATGTCGCAATTGGCAATCTCAAGACATTTTTATTAGGAACATATCATGGTGTGTCATCAGGCTACTTGCAAGAATACCTCAATGAATTTTGCTATCGCTTTAATCGACGTGAGTGGGAAACAGAACTATAGCAAAGCTCAAATAAAGTGATTATAATCTGTAGATGACTTATCCATCATCATTTCGCTGCAAAGTTTTGTCTGTACGTAAGAAAGAAGGGCTTACAATAGCACAGACGGCAGCACGTTTTTGTGTGGGAATTGCCAGCGTGACACGCTGGGTAAAATCCCAATCCCAAGCAGACCCGTAACAAACCGGCGACGAAGATCGACATGATCGCGTTGGCCCGAGATGTGCGGGGAGTTTCCGAACGCCTATCAAGCAGAACGAGCTCGTCGATTAGGCGTAAGCGAAAAGGTATTGGCCATGCGCTGCGGCGTATGAACATCAGCTATAAAAAAAACACTGCGGCATCCCAAAGCGGACGAAGACAAACGGCACATCTTCCAGGAGACGATTAAGACGTACAAAGCTCAAAATCGCGTCATCGTTTATATTGACGAGAGTGGTTTTGCTCACGATATGCCACGAACACATGGGTATGCGCCCATTGGCAAGCGGTGTCACGGTGTGTGTAATTGGCATGCCAGAGGCCGCGTCAATGTGATCGGCGCGTTGATCGGCAAATGTCTTCTGACGGTGGGGTTGTTCATCAGCAATATTGATGCAGATACTTTTTGGGCTGGACGGTACACGATCTGTTGCCAAAACTTCCACCAGCATCAGTTGTGGTCATGGATAACGCGACCTTTCACAAAGGCAGGATATTCAAAATGCAATCACACAAGCTGGACATACGCTTGAATATCTGCCAGCGTATTCACCAGACCTTAACCCCATTGAGCACAAATGGGCACAAGCCAAAGCAATCAGAAAACAACAAAACAAAACCGTTGAGCAGCTCTTTAAAATCGAATCATTTTATGTGACGTAGGCTATACCTTCCCGACTTCTCAATGCCTGTTTGAGTCACACCCAGATTAAACTGAAAATAGTTTAGAGGCATATTAGGAAAAGAATATATGATTATCAGCTTGCGCTTAAAGACAAGCTGTTAGGCAGAGTAGAAGTTGATGAAAGCTATTTTGGGGCGAAACGGCAACGTGACTATCATGGTAAACTGAAACGTGGTCGCGGCACATTAAAACAGCCTGTATTTGGCGTATTTGAACGAGATGGCAGGGTATACACCGAAATAGCTCCAGATTGTAAGCGATTAACTTTACAAGCAGTGATACTTGGAAAGGTCTCGATTGAAAGTGTTATTTATAGTGATGGTTGGCTTACGTTACAATGGCTTAGTAGATGTAGGATATTCCAAACATTTTCGTGTATCTCATGGTGATAATGAGTTTGCTCGGGAAGGACACTGCCATATTAACGGTATCGAATCGTTTTGGAGTTTTACTAAGCGGCGATTGGCAAAGCTTAATGGTGTATCAGTTAACTTTGAGTTGCATCTAAAAGAATCTGAATGGCGATGGAAAAAACAACCTGATGAGCTTGCTAGCGAACTATGGCAACTCATCAAATATTATTAATCTCTGCTAGTCTAGAGCCTTATAATTTCCTCAATAGGCGGGTCGTTTTTTCTTGAAAAACGAAGAATATTTCATGTGTATTTGAAATAGATTCCATATATTTATAAAGGAATCCTTCTGAGGGCAGTGTGTATAATTGCCTAATTTGCTTATCAAGCAAACTTGATTTTTCATGAATTCGAACAAGTAATTTGTCAGTTGATTATGGTCTTCTTTTTTGTGCCCAGAAAGTTAATCCAAAGCAAAGTGCGAAACCTGCTAGGATGATCCAAAAAGAAGTTAACTCATAGGAGAACTCACAATTATCAGATATTGGAAAGCAAGGAGTAAATACCCCATCCTTACCTTCTAGTATACCTGCCAGCACACCCATGATCGTTGTGACAACAATAAAAAGCGGATGGAGACAAATATCTTCAATCCGGTCTTTAATGCCTATTTTATTAGCGTCGTAATGCATTTAATCCAAGTTTTGCCTCAGTATCTTGGTTTTTATAACGCACAAACTCGATTTTAAGCAAGTAGATATTAGATTTTTTCTGCTATTGCTGCTCTTTTAAAAAGTGAATTCGTTTTATTAGAGTAGCTATCAGTTTTTGATATATCAGTAGATTAGGAAAACAGTATCACGATTGTGGCACCAATAACATTACCTTGAGTAATATTATTTTACAACGATTTGATTTCATTGGCGCCCTGAACACGAATCGAACGTGCGACCTACCCCTTAGGAGGGGGTTGCTCTATCCACTGAGCTACCAGGGCGTAAAAGAGTTTCCATTTTACGCTATTATGTGTGAATGGATAAACAACAGCCACCAATTAACCAAGATCGTGTTCAGCGCGTAAAATTGCCACAAGCCGTCATTGTGCTTGGGTTGGTGAGTTTCTTCAATGATGTCGCATCCGACATGGTCATTCCGCTCATTCCTATTTTGCTAGCATCGGTTCTCGCTTCGGGGCCTATTGCATTAGGCCTGATCGAAGGCATTGCTGACGCGTTGGCAAGCTTTCTTAAACTATGGTCGGGAAGGCATGCTGATATGATGGGTGGTCGGCGTAAGGTACTCGCCGTGGTTGGTTATGCTTTATCGAATTTTACCCGCCCTTTGCTGGGAATTGCTGCTTCATGGTTGTCAGTTTTGATACTGCGCAGTATCGATCGGGTTGGGAAAGGGTTGCGCAGCGCGCCACGCGATGCTTTGATCGCTGATGCAGCACCAGCTGAGATTCGTGGCTACGCGTTTGGCTTCCATCGCGCACTTGATAATAGTGGTGCAGTTGCAGGCAGTCTCATTGCGGCAGCCATATTAGCTTGGTCTGGACTGAATCTGGTGGAAGTAATTCTATGGTCGGCAGTACCGGGTGCTATCGCGGTTTTGTTATTTATCGTCGGTGTCAAAGAAACACATCAACATGCTAAAAATGACGAGACGAATTCGGTTCAAATCCAAGCTGCGAGATTGTCTCCGCTACGGTGGTCATCATTATCTCCATCAACACAACGCTACTTGATGGTTTTAGTGCTATTTACGTTTGCACGGGCCTCAGAAACATTCATTATATTGCTGGGATATCAACTAGGTATTGATGTGGTTGAATTGTTGGTCATTTGGGCAGCAATTAATCTATCCAAAGCATTGACTTCAACGCTGGGAGGGCAATGGGCTGATCGATATGGTCGTGGTAATGTGATGTTAATCAGTTGGACTGCATTTGCGATTGCATTTCTACTGCTGAGCTTCGCCACTAGTAATATCGAATTATGGGCGATCAGTGTGTTTTATGGGTTATTTGTGGGTCTAGGGGAGGGAGCAGAGCGTGCATTGATTGTTGATTATGCGCATCCGAATGAGCGTGGGACTGCTTTTGGCTGGTATCATCTAGTGACTGGACTGGCAGCTATTCCGGCAGGATTACGGTTTGGCTCTCTTTGGCAAGGTTATAGTGCTGCAGTGGCTGTTGTTGTGGCAAGCAGTTTGGCACTAACTGCAACGGTTTTACTGCGATTATGGGCCTGGCCTAACTATGGTAGGATAGTAAAATAAATGATTTTAAACCTCAAAAATCCCGTGATGTGGGTAGGAGAAAGAATTGCATGGCTGATTTTACCGAAGCACAATTGAGTCAATTAAAAGCGCGATGCAAAAGCGCTACTTGGCTTTACAAGATGAGATACACAATGAGCTTGAGCATACGCCCGATCCTCGCTTTATTGATCTTACCAGTGGTTTTTCTGGAATACCTGATGATATTGATACCGCACGTGTCGATCGACAAGTCAATGAAATGCGTCAGTTGGAGGAAGCACTGAAGCAGCTCAATGATCTTAATTTTGGGGATTGCATTGATTGCACCAATGAAATTGGTTTTGAACGCTTATTGGCTTATCCAGCGGCGCAGCGTTGTATTAATTGTCAGAAACATCATGATCGAATGTATCGACATGAGGCTAGTCCTACGCTTTAGTAGCATCCGATTGATTAGGATGTTGTGACTTAAGTAAAACAATAACGGCGCCACTACCGCCCAAAGCAGGAGGAGCCTGACAGAATGCTAGGACTTCCTCGCACTGCGCAAGCCAGTTGCCAACTCGGGATTTCAGTATGGGCTCATTATCTTTTGAGCTGAGCCCTCTACCGTGAATAATGCACACACATCGAATATCAAACTGTTTGCATTCGAGCAGGAATATAGCTAAGGCCTGTCTTGCTTGGTCTTTTGTCATGCCATGCATATCAAGTTCAGCATTGACTTTCCATTGTCCACGACGTAATTTACGTAAAATTTGGCGAGGCACGCTTGGACGTAAATAAGACCACTCCTCACCTTCAGCGAGACTTAGCGCAATGTGGTCTGACCACGCTTCTTTGACTAAAGGTAGTTGATTGGCAGCGCTACGAACAAATTCAGACTGCTGCGGTTGCAGTAGTACGCGATCTGGTACTGTAAGTGGAATAACGTCACGCATCGCCTCCTGAAATGCAAGCATCTCATCATCGCTGATCCGATTATCAGGGAGAGTGGGTGTCTTTTCTTTAGGCACTGAGGTGATCGAGATATTTTTCTGCATCCAACGCAGCCATACAGCCACTACCCGCACTCGTTACGGCCTGGCGGTAGATTTGATCTTGCACATCGCCCGCCGCAAATACGCCCGTAATGCTGGTTGCGGTGGCGTTACCTTCATTGCCGCTTTTTGTGACCAAATAGCCATTTCTCATTTCTAATTGACCTTGGAAAAGATCAGTATTGGGTTGATGGCCGATAGCAATGAATACGCCTTTGACTTCCAGACTCTGAGTCGTTCCATCCTGGGCTTGTTTGATACGAATACCGGTAACACCCGAGGAATCACCGATGACTTCATCCAACACATGATTGAACGCCAACGTCACATTACCATTTGCAGCTTTATTCATGAGCTTATCGATCAGAATTTTTTCAGATCGGAATTTATCACGTCGGTGAACAACCGTAACGCGTCGCGCAATATTGGAGAGATATAACGCTTCTTCAACAGCGGTATTGCCACCACCGATTACTGCCACATCTTGTTCCTTATAGAAAAAACCATCGCAGGTTGCGCAGGCGGAAACGCCGCGGCCCATGTAAGCTTCCTCTGAAGGAATGCCTAGGTATTTTGCAGAGGCACCTGTAGCAATAATCAAAGCATCACAGGTGTAGGTACCTTGATCACCGATCAGCGTGAACGGTTTCTCGGTCAGTTTAGCAGTATGGATATGATCGAAAATGATTTCTGTTTGGAAGCGCTCTGCATGTTTCTGAAAGCGTTCCATGAGTTCAGGGCCTTGTATGCCCATTACATCAGCAGGCCAATTGTCGACATCAGTAGTTGTCATGAGCTGACCTCCTTGGGCCAGGCCTGTAATGACCACAGGTTTGAGATTGGCACGCGCAGCGTAAATCGCAGCAGTGTATCCGGCTGGACCAGAACCGAGAATAAGTAGTCGAGAATGTTTAGTCGTCATGATTTAAGTGAATCGATTTAATATTTAATAAAATCAGATTGTAGTTCTTAATACAATCGAGAACTCAAAAACTTCAATGGTGTTATACCGCGTACCACTTTTTGCAATCATCAGTGAACGCTCGAAAGGTTTTTTATGTTGTAACAGTAAATCAGCTTCATTGAGCGGTTCATCAGGAAAATACATTTGTGTGATCAATTCCTGATAATGTTCCTTCAAAATTTTAAAGTGGATATGAGGCGGTCGGATCCACTGGGCTGATGCCGGGTACGCGCCTGGTTTAATAGTTTTGAATCGAAAAAGGCCTTGTTCATTAGTTTTGACAATGGCCCAGCCTTGAAAATGATTATCAATCGGTGCGGGATTAGGGTCGCGAGGATGACGGTAACGCCCTTTTGCATTAGCCTGCCAGATTTCAACGTTTGCGTTCGCAAGCGGCGCTCCCTGCTGATTCGTTACCTGCCCAGTTACATAAATGGGTTCGCCACCCGCTGTGGTGTGATGGCCTTTAATTTGAGTGAGATCTTCATCTCTGTCTTCTTGTGGTATAAATGGATAAAAAGGGCCTTCCACTTCTGCCGGTGTAAAAGGTAACAGTGAGCTGACAGCACTATTTCCAGCAAGTGTTATACATGCCGCGCTGCCAGTTAGCCCGAGTCTTAGGAATTTCCGTCTAGATAGAACATTCATGCGCTTATTTTCTATCGTTCACTTTTGTTCACAATGGCATAACTATAATTTCTGTCCAACCCAATCTGTTACGCTACTTAAAGCTCCCGGGAGTTTTTCCGGTAATGTACCACCTGCTTGGGCCATATCGGCTCTACCACCGCCTTTTCCTCCGACTTGCTGTGCAACAAAATTGATCAATTCACCGGCTTTGACTTTTGCGGTGAGATCATCGGTGACACCCGCAATCAGAGTGACTTTGTTGGCTTCGGTCGTGGCCAGAACAACGATACACGATTTCAATTGTTGCTTAAATCGATCCAAGGTCTCGCGCAGAATTTTGACGCTTGCACCGTCGAGAGCAAACGCAAGCACCTTCGTTCCTTTTACTTCACGAACCTGTGCTTCACCCAGTTCGGTGCTTTGTAGTAAGGCTAATTTGGTTTTGAGTGCAGTGAGCTCTCGCTCCGTTTGTTTAACATGATCGAGAATTTGCGATAATTTTTGCGTTACTTCGGAAGGCGAGGCTTTTAAGGTTTCTGCAACCTTAAATAAGTGTATTTCATTTTGTTGAACATACTCCATGGCGCCTTGACCTGTAACGGCTTCAATACGTCGGATACCTGCTGCGACCCCAGATTCACTGACGATTTTGAAAAGACCAATATTCCCGCTTTGGGATACATGCGTACCGCCACATAGTTCAGTGGAAAATCCACCCATCGCGACGACACGAACTTCATCACCATATTTTTCTCCGAATAATGCCATCGCCCCTTTCTTGATAGCATCATCGTATTTCAATTGTTGCGTTTCGACCGCATGATTATGTCGAATTTGTTCGTTAACCAAATTTTCGATAGCGCGTAATTCGTCGAGTTGCACGGCGGTATGATGGGAAAAATCGAAACGGAGTCGATTTGCATCGACCAATGATCCTTTCTGAGTTACATGTTTACCGAGAACTTGACGTAGTGCAGCGTGTAATAAATGAGTTGCAGAATGATTATTGGCAGTATTGGCACGGATCACGGGATTGACTTGGGCGAGCACCGTATCACCGGCCACAAGTCGCCCACTACGCAATAACCCTTTATGTCCAAAAACATTCGCTTGAATTTTTTGAGTATCAACTACAACAAATGTGCCATTACCAGCGAGTATTTGACCGCGATCACCCACTTGTCCCCCTGATTCAGCATAAAAAGGGGTTCGATCTAACACGATAACTGCTTCTTCATCCGGTTGAATAAATTCGACAGGTGTTCCTCTCTGATAAATCGCAAGAACATGGGCTTCCTGCTGTAGATGCTGATAGCCATGAAATTCTGTAGCACTGCCGTGATATTGAATCCCTTCTTGCATCGTGAATTTGCCGGCTGCGCGCGCCCGTTCACGTTGATCTTCCATCGCGCTTTCAAATCCAGCCTGATCGATGCTAATTCCTCGTTCACGGGCTATGTCGGCGGTGAGATCAACAGGGAATCCAAACGTATCGTACAAGCGAAAAACCGTTTCACCCGCTAATATTTTGGGTTGAGTTTGTAATGCAGCTTCGAGGACTTGCATGCCATTTTCAAGTGTTTCTGCGAAGCGTTCTTCTTCTTGTTTGAGCACTGCGGACACTTGGTTTTTTGCGGCGACAAGTTCTGGATACGCACTACCCATTACGTTAGCGAGATCTTCTACCAATAAATGGAAAAAAGGTTGTTTTTGCTCTAATCGATAACCATGCCGGATAGCACGCCGAATAATCCGACGCAAGACATAACCTCGGCCCTCATTTCCTGGAATGACCCCATCTACAACCAGAAATGCACAAGCACGAATATGGTCTGCAATTACTTTGAGTGAATTATTCGTTAAATCAGTTGTTTGCGTTACCCGTGCTGCAGCTTTGATCAAATCTTGAAACAAATCGATTTCGTAATTGCTACGGACATGCTGCATGACTGCGGCGATTCGTTCCAGTCCCATTCCTGTGTCGACTGAAGGTTTTGGCAAAGAATGCAATGTGCCATTCGCATCTCGATTGTATTGCATGAAGACTAGGTTCCAGATTTCAATGTACCGGTCGCCGTCTGCAGTAGTTGATCCAGGGGGCCTCCGGCAACTTCTGGGCCATGATCATAAAAAATTTCAGAACAAGGACCACAGGGCCCAGTATCACCCATTTGCCAGAAGTTGTCCGAGGTTGCAATGCGCACAAACTGTTTAGGGTCTACGCCAATTTCGTTTAGCCAGATATCCGCTGCTTCATCGTCTTCCGCGTAGACAGTAACCCAGAGCTTTTGGGGAGGGATACTTAATACACGTGTCAAGAATTCCCAAGCATACTGAATAGCATTGCGCTTGAAATAATCTCCAAAGCTAAAATTACCCAGCATTTCAAAGAAAGTATGATGTCGTGCTGTGTATCCTACATTCTCGAGATCATTGTGCTTACCGCCTGCGCGTACACAGCGTTGTGATGTTGCAGCGCGTACATAGGGCCGCTTATCTTGGCCGAGGAAAACATCCTTGAACTGGACCATGCCAGCATTGGTAAAAAGCAAGGTTGGATCGTTACCTGGAACCAATGGGCTGGATGCTACAATGGTATGGCCCTGCGATTCGAAAAAGTCTAGGAATTGTTGTCTGATTTCACTACTTTTCATGTCAATTTGGTTTTTCAAGCAATGTTAATCAATGGAGAAAACGCTGTTTAAGGTTCTTCAGGGAGATTGGTAAGAACTTGATTAATCACTTCTGAAGAGAAGCCCCGACTGGCGAGAAAACGAGCCTGCTTACCGCGTGTTTTCCAATCTTCTGGAAGCACGTTAAATTTTTTTTGCCAAATTTTACGTGCGGCGTCTAATTCAGTTTGTTGTAGATCGATCATCGCACGATCGATAAGATCTTCAGCAATTCCTTTTGTTTTTAATTCATGGTGGATACGTAACGATCCATATTTAGCCCTGCGTACCTGGGTAACATGTTCGACGACGCGCTTTGCTGATAGAGATCCTTGTTGTTCAAGCGAGTCGAGCGTAGTTGCCAGCGCTTCAGATGTTTCTGCGTATTTTGCTAATTTTTTCTCAAGTTCTAATCGAGAATGCTCTCGTCTTGCTAAATGTTGCAAAGCAAGCGTTTTGAGATTCGATTGCACCATAAATAAGCGCACGCCGTCGTGTTTATTATTCAGTTGATTTACTCGCTGTGGTAGCGGGTATTAAACCAACTGCTGTACGAATTTTTTGCTCAATTTCTTTGGCTAACTCTTGATGCGATTTCAAGAAGTCGCGCACGTTGTCTTTTCCTTGCCCAATTTTTTCTCCCTTATAGGAATACCATGAGCCTGATTTTTCGATGAGCTTATGCAATACACCCAGTTCAATGATTTCACTTTCACGTGAGATTCCTTCACCGTACAAGATATCGAAGTCAGCTTGTTTAAAGGGGGGAGCCACTTTATTTTTAACCACTTTTACGCGTGTTTCGTTACCAATAACTTCTTCCCCGCTTTTGATCGAGCCAGTGCGACGGATATCCAAGCGAACTGAGGCATAAAATTTGAGTGCGTTTCCGCCCGTTGTGGTTTCTGGGTTACCAAATACCACACCAATCTTCATTCGTATTTGGTTGATAAATATCACCATGGTATTCGTACGTTTGATGTTGGCAGTTAATTTGCGTAGTGCTTGAGACATTAGTCTGGCTTGTAGTCCCATTTGAGGATCTCCCATCTCACCCTCAATTTCAGCGCGCGGAGTAAGAGCAGCAACCGAGTCAATTACAACTACGTCGACAGATCCTGAACGAACCAGCATGTCAGCAATCTCTAATGCCTGTTCGCCATTATCTGGTTGTGAAATCAGCAGCTCTTGAATGTTAACCCCGATTTTTCTGGCGTATTGAGGATCGAGCGCGTGTTCTGCGTCGATAAAGGCTGCTGTTCCACCTGCTCGTTGCATCTCAGCGATCACTTGTAACGTTAGTGTAGTTTTTCCTGAAGATTCAGGCCCATAAATTTCTACGATGCGTCCCCGTGGTAGCCCTCCCACTCCCAACGCAATATCCAAACCGAGTGATCCTGTTGATACGACTTGAATATCATTGGCTACATCATTAGTGCCCAATCGCATGATCGAGCCCTTTCCAAATTGTTTCTCAATTTGAGATAGTGCTGCTTCCAACGCCTTGTTTCTATTGTCGTCCATCTTATTCCCTAATGTTTGTTCTCTGGATTATCTCATATTCATTCCAGGAAGAAAGGTATCAACTTTATTTCATTACCATAAATGCTAAAATTAGCAAATACTTCAAGAGGATGATCAGCTTGAGATATAATTACTACTTAAATTTAAAAATAATCGTTATTTTTGCAAAAATCAGTAAAAAAGAGTAGAAAAAAGGGGGGAGATTATTCGTATTATTTTATTAGGTGCTCCAGGAGCGGGTAAGGGCACGCAAGCAAACTTTATCAAAGAATATTTTGGCATACCGCAAATCTCGACGGGAGACATGCTGCGTAATGCGGTTAAGGCGGGTACTCCATTGGGGGTCATGGCTAAGAAAATCATGGATTCGGGTGGTCTCGTATCTGACGAAATTATTATTAATCTCGTTAAAGAGCGAATTGCTGAACCTGATTGTGCAAAAGGTTTTTTATTTGATGGCTTTCCGCGTACGATTCCTCAAGCAGATGCGTTGAAAGTGGCTCAAATTGCTATTGACTATGTTGTCGAAATCGATGTGACCGACTCTGAGATTATTAAGCGAATGTCTGGGCGACGCGTTCATCCAGCTTCGGGTCGTACTTACCATGTGATATTCAACCCACCTAGAGTTGAAGGGCGGGATGACATCAGTAATGAACCTCTTATCCAGCGTGATGATGATAGAGAAGAAACGGTTATGAAGCGCCTGGAAGTTTACCACGCACAAACCAAACCGCTCATACAGTATTATTTCGACTGGTCAGTTCGTGGCGATGCAGGGGCGCCTCGCTATATCAAGATAGCGGGTACCGGGGATGTTGAGGTAATTCGGCAAAATATCATTTCACAGCTTAAATAGCTTAATTAAGAGAATAGAAGCTAGATAGATTCATATTAAAGAATAAATAACGAACGAGAAGAGGTCTTGCTATGGCAATAAAAAATGCATTTTATGCGCAATCAGGAGGTGTAACCGCAGTTATTAATGCTTCGGCTGCAGGTGTCTTAGAGACGGCCCGCGCGCATCCGAATAAAATTGGAACAGTATTTGCTGGGAGAAATGGAATTATTGGAGCACTAACGGAAGACTTAATTGATACCAGTGCAGAATCTGCTGAAGCGATTCGAGCACTACGACATACTCCATCGGGCGCATTCGGTTCTTGTCGTTATAAATTGAAAAGCCTTGAGCAAAATCGACGCGAGTATGAGCGCCTCATCGAAGTCTTCAAAGCGCATGATATCGGTTATTTCTTCTACAATGGTGGGGGAGATTCTGCTGATACGTGTCTTAAAGTATCGCAATTATCGAGTACACTCGGTTATTCGCTTCAAGCTATTCATGTGCCCAAAACGGTTGATAATGACTTACCGATAACGGATTGCTGCCCTGGGTTTGGTTCAGTTGCCAAGTATATTGCAGTCTCGACACGCGAAGCGAGTTTTGATGTGGCGAGTATGTCGAAAACATCTACTAAAGTGTTTGTACTTGAAGTGATGGGACGACATGCGGGTTGGATTGCTGCTGCAGGTGGATTGGCATCAAGTCCAGACTGTGAGATTCCAATCGTGATTTTATTCCCTGAGATTGCCTTTGATAAGGCTAAGTTTCTTGCTAAAGTCGATAGTTATGTTAAGCAATATGGTTATTGCTCAGTTGTAGTATCCGAAGGTGTCAAAGGAGAAGATGGTAAGTTTTGTCAGATCAAGGGCTTCGTGACGCTTTTGGTCATGCACAATTAGGGGGCGTAGCGCCCGTCGTTGCCAACATTATTAAAGACGGACTTGGATTGAAATATCACTGGGGGTAGCTGATTATCTGCAGCGTGCAGCACGCCATGTAGCATCTAAAGCTGACGTTGAACAAGCCTATGCAATGGGGAAAGCAGCAGTAGAATATGCAATTGCTGGCCATAACTCGGTGATGCCAACTATTGAGCGTCTTTCTGATAAACCTTATAGCTGGAAAGTAGGAATGGCTGAGCTATCGAAAGTAGCCAATGTTGAGAAAATGATGCCCGCGGATTTTATTACAGATGACGGCTTTGGTATTACAGAAAGATGTAGAACTTATCTCTCTCCTTTGATCGAAGGTGAGGATTATCCTCCTTACAAAAATGGGTTACCAAACTATGTGCGGCTTGAGAATAAAGCAGTTATCAAAAAACTGGAAGAATTCAAGCTTTAATTTTTTCCTTGTTTAAGGAATGTAATAGAATAGTTTTTTATTGTTTGGTTTTAGAGAGTTGATGCGAAATTACCAGACCGAATTTCGCATGTTTTTCAGGTGGTCTGGCTTTATTTGGAGTTTTATATGGCAAATGGTTTAACGATCGCAATATTCAGCGCGATTTTGGCCCTGGCATTCAGTGGTATCTGGATTCGGCGTATTTTCAGCCAATCTCCAGGAAATGAACGTATGCAAGAAATTGCTGCTGCGGTGCAAGAAGGTGCCTCGGCTTATCTTAAACGTCAATATATGACGATAGGTCTGGTCGGAGTTATCTTGTTTGTGGCGATTAGCCTGGCACTTTCTTGGGATACCGCAGTTGGATTTGCATTAGGTGCTGTTTTGTCAGGTACTGCTGGTTTTATGGGAATGACCGTGTCTGTTCGATCCAATGTGAGAACAGCGGAAGCAGCAAGAACTGGTTTGAATGAAGCGCTAGAAATTGCTTTCCGGGGTGGTGCTGTAACGGGGATGCTTGTTGTAGGTCTCGGATTACTTGGGGTGGCTGGCTATTGTGCGATGCTTTATAGCGGTGCTGAGAGTGATCAAGCTGTGAGCGATGTTATTCAGCCCTTAGTTGGCTTTGCCTTTGGCGGTTCATTGATATCAATCTTTGCGCGTTTAGGTGGAGGAATTTTTACTAAAGGTGCGGACGTTGGTGCAGACTTGGTAGGTAAAGTGGAAGCCGGTATTCCTGAAGATGACCCACGTAATCCTGCGGTTATTGCCGATAATGTTGGTGACAATGTTGGTGACTGTGCGGGAATGGCAGCTGATTTGTTTGAAACTTATGCAGTTACGATTATCGCAACGATGCTACTGGGTGCATTACTATTTTCTACCAATGCAGCAAATGCTGTGGTATATCCCTTGATGCTTGGCGCAGTATCGATTGTTGCATCAATTATTGGTTGTTATTACGTAAAAATGCGCGATGACGGCAAAATCATGAATGCACTCTATCGCGGTTTAGCTGTCGCAGGAGGCATTGCATTCTTTGCGTATTTGCCTGTAACGGTCTGGTTCATGGGAAGCATGTCGTTACCAATGGGCGATATTGAGGTTAGTGGCGGTGAACTAGTAATGCGCTTATTTATTTGCGCAGCAGTTGGACTGGTTCTGACGGGCTTAATGGTTATTATAACCGAGTATTACACTTCGACTGAATATGCTCCAGTTAAACATATCGCGAGTGCTTCAACGACAGGGCATGGAACTAACATTATCGCAGGCTTAGGTGTATCAATGCGCGCAACGGCGGCTCCTGTGTTAGCAGTATGCTTGAGTATCTTGGTCACTTACTGGCTCGCAGGGCTATATGGTATCGCGATTGCAGCAACATCGATGCTATCGATGACCGGTATTATCGTAGCACTTGATGCGTATGGACCCATTACCGATAACGCAGGAGGTATTGCAGAGATGTCAGGCATGCCAGAGTCAGTTCGTGCTATTACTGATCCACTGGACGCAGTCGGTAATACCACTAAGGCTGTTACAAAAGGTTATGCAATTGGATCAGCTGGATTAGCCGCATTAGTGCTATTTGCTGACTATACACACGGATTAGAGCACGCTGGTAAACTGGTGACTTTTGATTTATCCAATCATATGGTTATCATTGGTCTTTTTATCGGCGGGATGGTGCCATACTTATTTGGTGCGATGTCAATGGAGGCGGTTGGCCGCGCGGCAGGGTCTGTCGTGATCGAGGTGCGCCGTCAATTTAAGGAAATTCCAGGTATTATGGAAGGGACAGCCAAACCTGATTATTCACGCGCTGTTGATATGCTAACTAAAGCAGCAATCAAAGAAATGATCATACCTTCTTTGCTACCAGTATTAGTACCGGTGCTCGTTGGCGTTATTCTTGGGCCTCAAGCGTTAGGTGGCGTATTAATGGGTTCTATTATTACCGGCCTATTTGTTGCGATTTCGATGACCACAGGTGGTGGTGCTTGGGATAATGCGAAAAAATACATCGAAGATGATAACTTCGGTGGTAAAGGTAGCGAAGCTCATAAAGCGGCTGTAACCGGGGATACCGTCGGTGACCCCTATAAAGATACAGCGGGACCAGCAATTAATCCGTTAATTAAAATTATTAATATTGTTGCTTTATTGATTATTCCATTGTTGTAATATTGTTGTATTTTAGCAATTAGAAAAGCCCATTAAGATACGTTAATGGGCTTTTTACTTTATTTTCGTTGCATTGCTGCAACGCAATGCGTACGATAGAGAATGAGTGTAGGACTATTAGGAAGTATTGTTCTTTTGTTTCTTGATTTACGCATCAATCATTACATTCGATTCAACTTAATTAAATAGGAGAATTAAAGATGAATTCAAAAGTACGTAACCTTGTTGTTGCTATCGTATTTTCATCATTCGCATCGATAAGTTTTGCAATTAGTCATGGTACAAGTACTGAAGTTAAACTGTATCAACTCTCGGAAGAAGTCCAACAAGGTATAATTGCCAATCTACAGGGTGGAGAAGCAGAAAAAATTGAGAGAAGTGGATCTGACACATCAGCTATTTATGAAGTGCAAGTAAAGAAATCAGACAAATCAGGAACTGAAATTGACCGATTTACCATTAAAGTTGATGGAAATGGCAATCTGATCTCAAATTAATCGTTTTATTATTTGTACTAGCTTAGACCTGATCTGACAGTTACCAGTTTTTTTTAGGTGTCTGTCAGTTTAGATTTGAGCTAAATTTTTTTCCGCCCAAATTGATTTGCCATCAAGTAATGTATCCAATGGTGTTCGTCCACAGCACATTTTTCCTTGATGAGTTCGTTCATTGTTATAGTATTCCATCCATTCGTCTAGATCTTTCTGTAGTTCCTCCATAGTTGAATAAAGTTTCTTCCTGAATGTGATTTGATAAAACTCATTCAGAATCGTTTTGTGGAATCGTTCACAGATCCCGTTTGTTTGCGGCGACATGGCTTTTGTTTTTGTATGATCAATATCATTAATCGCCAATATAGCTGGTAATCATGCTGATCAACACGACCGCAATACTCTGTACCCCTATCCGTTAAGATACGCAACATGGGTAGTTCGTAGTGTTCAAAGTATGGCAATACCTTATCATTGAGTAAGTCAGCTGCTGTAATCGGTGTTTTGGTTGTATAGAGTTTGGCAAAGGCTATTTTGTTGTAGGTATCGATAAACGTTTGTTGATAAACACGGCCAACGCCCTTGAGGCTCCCGACATAAAACGTATCTTGTGAGCCTAGATGCCTGGATGTGCCGTTTCTATTTCACCGCAGGCTTCATCGTCGTGTCTCTTCTTTTCAAGGGCCGCAACTTGCGCATCACTAAGAATAATGCCGTCATTAGCCACCTTGTCTTCGAGTGCTTTTAAGCGCTTTTTAAAATTCTCCAGGTTATGACGTAGCCAAACAGAGCGCACGCCACTACCCGATACAAATATACTTTTCTTACGAAGCTCATTGCTTGTTCGATGCTGCCCATGTGCAGGCTGCGCAATTGCATAACCTATGACTGCTCGTTCGGTCGCTTCATCAACACGGTTCTTGATATTTGGGGCTCTTCGATCCTTGTCTATCAGCGCATCAAGACCACCATGTTCAACAAGGTCTTGATAGCGATAAAACGTATCCCGTGAGACGCCCATGACTTTACAGGCCCTGGATACATTACCCAATTCTTCTGCCAAATTTAATAATCCAGCTTTGTGTTTAATAATACGATTGTTAGTATGTGTCATTGAGAGTTACCTCTTTTGTTTTGATTAAGATTCGATACCTTTATCAAAACCGATAACTCTCACTTTTGCAAGTGATGTGTCAGATCAGATCGGAACTAATACAACTTAGGGGAAGCGGGGTCTCTCTTGCGCCGGTAACCCGGCGGTGCAGCGTATTGGCACATTTTCTTGACAGTCTTGCGGTGAACTCCAAAATATCGCGCAACTTCACGCTCACTTCTACCTTTCACCATCATCGCTCGTCGAATCTTTATATATTGTTCCACTGTATACACCCTCATCACCTTTCACTTGATGCTCATCGCATCAGCTTGCAGACGTAAGACTTGGTACACTATTATTCCGCGATTGCCGCAAAATTTAGTGCGCCTCAGTGGTACATTTTACATCGCTATTTACAATATTGGAAATGTGAATTATTGCCAATGTTCTTTGATTAATTTCTTGCTAGAATGAAATCATTTCAGGTGGTGTGTTTATTGCGAATAAGATACAGTCTAAATGAATTTATGATCCATTTAGCATGATAGAATCCTGTTATACTCAAAACTGGACTAATTAAACATTTAATTAAGCTTTGTATAAAAGCTGGTATTTTATGAGGCATGACTATCTCGAAAGAATTTTGACTGCCAGAGTTTATGATGTTGCAGCCGAAACACCACTAGAAAAAGCGGCTAATCTTTCAGCTCGCATTCACAATCAGATCTTCTTGAAAAGAGAAGATACGCAACAAGTGTTCTCATTTAAACTGAGAGGCGCCTACAATAAAATGGCTAAGCTTTCACCAGCTGCTCTCAAGCGAGGTGTCATTGCGGCTTCTGCTGGAAATCATGCGCAAGGTGTTGCCCTTGCTGCACAGAAGTTAGGTTCTTCAGCTACGATTGTAATGCCATCGACAACACCTCAAATTAAAATCAATGCAGTTATGGCGTTAGGAGCGACCGTGCTATTGCATGGAGACTCTTATAATGATGCTTACGAGCATGCGTTAACGATTGCTCAGCAGAAAAAAACTACGTTTGTTCATCCTTACGATGATCCCGATGTGATTGCAGGGCAAGGAACGATAGGAATGGAGATTCTGCGTCAACATGGAGCAGGGATTCATGCCATTTTTGTTCCCATTGGCGGTGGTGGGTTGATTGCAGGAATCGCGGCTTATGTGAAGCGGCTTTATCCTAGTGTCAAAATTATTGGAGTAGAGCCAATCGATTCAGATGCGATGTATCGTTCCTTAAAAAAGGGGCGGCGCGTTAGACTTTCCCAAGTGGGGTTGTTTGCAGACGGTGTGGCAGTTAGGCATGTTGGCAAGGAAACATTTCGGTTGTGTCAGGAGCTTGTTGATGAAGTATTACTGGTTGACTCTGATTCTGTTTGTGCCGCGATTAAAGATGTTTTCGAAGATACGCGAGCGATCCTTGAACCCTCTGGGGCGCTATCAGTCGCTGGACTTAAACAATATGTTGCACGTGAGAAGTTGCTACATAAATCATTAGTTGCTGTCACGTCCGGTGCGAATATGAATTTTGATCGGCTACGTTATGTTTCAGAAAGAGCGGAACTGGGCGAGCAACGTGAGGCTGTGCTTGCAGTTTCGATTCCAGAAGAGCCTGGTAGTTTTAAAAAGTTTTGCAGTTTACTTGGAACGCGCAGTATTACTGAATTTAATTATCGCTATGCGGACTCTAAGGAAGCGCACGTCTTTGTGGGCGTATCCGTACAAAATCGAGAAGAGGTCACTAAATTGATCAAAAGTCTGGAAGCGAATCAACTTCGTACCGAGGATTTAAGCGGAAATGAAATGGCAAAACTTCATGTGCGACATATGGTAGGAGGGCGTTCTAAAGGGGTAAAACATGAAATTCTTTATCGTTTTGAGTTTCCCGATAGACCGGGCGCGTTGGTGAAATTTTTGAATAACATGAGCCACCACTGGAATATTAGTTTATTTCACTACCGTAATCACGGTGCCGATTTTGGTCGCGTGTTGGTAGGCATGCAGGTGCCGCCAAGTGAGAAAGTCGATTTCCAGCAGTTTCTTGATAACTTAGGCTATCGTTACTGGAATGAGAGCCATAATCCGGCATACAAGTTATTTTTATTGTAGAAATGGCGGTGTTAAATAAGAAGGGTGGAGAAGAGGAGATTAGCGTCAAAAAATAATAATAAAAATCTCAGTTCGAATTAAATAATTGTTTTTCGATTTTAAGAAAAGGGCATGCTTTTAGGCTTTATTTAATTTTTGGTTTTTTTGTAGGACAGATATTCTGCTTGAATTGAGAATAATCCCAATTGATAACCTCAGTTTCTGTTATTCAAACAATCGAGAAAAAGAAATGGAAGGGATACTAGCCAGGCTAAAGCTGACACCTGAATTGATCAGGAAAAGTCAAACTACAAATAGAAGTAGGGGGCAAAAAATAAATCTTTTACAGAAAAATCGGATGACTCAAAATCGATTCTGGTTATATGGAGGCATATTTTTGTTCTTTGTCTTTGCTGCGCTAGCAACCATGTTCGTAAGTCTTCAATACACCAAACAAAGTGCGTCTCACCTTGAAATGATAGGTCGCATGCAAATCTATAATCAGAATTTGACAAACGCTTCTCAGCAAGCTTTATTAGGTAATGAGATTGCTTTTGTGCAACTTCAAGATAGTAAAAATTATTTGAATCAGTTTTCAGAGCGTTTGAAAAGCGAGGGTAAGTACCGTGAGACACTCCCTGCTGCGATGCATGTTGCATTACCTAATGAACTACTTGACGAATATCAACGTGTATGGCGTATCAAGGAGAGCAAAATTGGCCTGCTGATTAATAGCCGGGATGTGTTGATTAATGTTGCTGGAATATCAAATGATATCAATATAGCGAGTATACGGCTGCAAGAGCTGCTCTACGAATTATCGGTACAGATGGAGCAGCTCGGTGGATTATCAAAGGAAGTCATGATAACCAAGCTAATTGGTATGCTTGTCAGAAGTCTGACAAAAAGTGTTAATACATTATTGTCAGGTGAGTTTGTAATTTCAGATATAACTGAACAATTGACGAAAGAACGCGAGCAGCTCATAACGCTGCTTAAGGCCGTGTCTGACGGAGATAGTGAATTGGGTATTCCTGCGCTCAAAGATAAGAGAGTGCTAGAAAAATTGGCACAAATTCAGGCGTTCTCAAAAGTGATTGATGACCAAGTTCGAGTAATACAAAAACAAGCCCCTGAGGTTATTGCTGCAAAACTTGCTTTGCATGATTCATTTAAAACCAATGAAGTTTTACTGAATACACTGGATAAGCTGAAGAATAAAATCGAAGAACAGGAAGCTTCTGCCAAGACCTGGCAGGATCTGGTATTTTATCTTTCGATCGGACTGGCTTTAGGATCGCTTATTATTTTTAGTCGAGCATTCTCCGATTATCTACAGCGACAAAAGGCAATAGGTGAGCGTGAGGTTGAGTCATCGCAAAAAGCAATTCTAAGGTTGCTAGATGAGATGGGAGCGCTTTCTGAGGGTAATTTAACAGTGAGGGCAGCGGTTACAGAAGATATCACTGGCGCTATTGCTGATTCGATCAATTATACAGTTGAAGAGTTGCAGAAGTTGGTTATGCAAATTAATCAAGCGGGTACAAATGTGAATGGAGTTTCATCCCGAGCTCAACAAGTTTCGATGCAACTGTTAGACGCAACACATAGTCAATCTCGGCAAATTGAAGAAACAACGATTTCTGTTTTAGGCATGGCAGAATCGATCAATACGGTTGCGAGTGCTGCAGAAGAAGGCGCTAATGTGGCAAAACACTCCCTAACTGCGGCTGAGAAAGGTGCAGTCGCTGTTAGAGATGCCATTATGGGAATGAACGAAATTCGTACTTCCATTCAAGAGACTGCCAAGCGTATCAAACGATTAGGAGAAAGCTCACAAGAAATCGGTGAAATTATCGCCTTAATTTCAGATATTACAGAACAAACTAATGTTTTAGCATTAAACGCAGCAATTCAAGCTGCGTCTGCAGGTGAGGCAGGAAAGGGGTTTTCTGTAATCGCACAAGAAGTTCAACGTTTAGCAGAACATTCTGCTGAAGCTACCAGACAGATTAGTGCACTCATTCGGGCGATCCAGGGAGATACAAAAGAAACCATTGCAGCGATGGAGCGGAGTACTCATGGTGTTGTCGAAGGAACAAAGCGTGCTAATGCAACGGGCGAAGCATTGGAGGAAATTGAGGAAATTGCCAATCGTTTAGCACAGCTGGTTGCGAAAATATTTGATGCAACGCAATTACAAACTAAGTCAGTAGATAAGGTTGCAAAAAATATGGAAACTATTTTGGCGATTACTCGGCAAACTAACGATGGAACTTCGCAAAATGCAAGACTTGTTAAACAGATTTCTGGATTTGCTTCAGAATTGAAAGCGTCAGTTGCTAAATTTAAGGTTTAACGATTGTTTTGAGTGGCATGTAAGAAAGTCAAAACTGATGTAAGGAATCCAAAAGAGTTCGTATCATGCGTTTGATTGATTAAGGGTAATTGAATGATTGCTAAAGCTAAAATTAACATAACTTCTGTTGTAGGTATCAGAGAAGCGGTTGAACAAATTTTGTGTTAATTCGTAAACATATCGATGCCTACGCACAAAATACTGAAGACAGAATGCAGATTGAGTCTTGCCAGTATTATATTCACCAACTGAATGGCATGCTTGAGATGCTTGAACTTGAGGGAGTTCTGTGCGTGAGCCAAAAGATGGAAGGACTCATTGACGCATTGCTGCAAGAAAAAGTAGAGTCTCCATCGCAAGCAAGAAGTGTGCTCAAGCAAGCAACCAGAGCCATTTATCGTTACTTAGATTCGCTCATTGATGGCGTCAATGATAATCCTGCGACATTATTACCGATTTATCGGAAATTGATGCAAGCGCAGGGTATCAAAGATATTTCTGAAAGTGATTTATTTTTCCCTGATCTTCGTGAGGACCTTCCCTTACCTAAAACGATGCCTGAAGGAGAACCCTCTCACAAGCTATCAACGGTTAAAAAAGTGCGGAGTGAGTTTCAGACAGGATTACTCAAATGGCTTAAAGATACTTCCAATAAAGAAGGGTTAAAGCAAATGCTCGATGCTGTTAGTTTGGCAGAGCAAATCCCTGCTCCAATTGAACAAAGAACTTTCTGGTGGTTATCTTCTGGCTTTTTGGATGGATTGATACACCAAGATGAATCGATCGATCTCTCAACACGTCGATTATGTGGAAAAATCGAGCAGGAGATTCGTCATTTTGATAAAGATGCGCATGTAGTTGCAAATCAACTGATGCGTGAAATTCTTTATCGCGTAGCACGCAGTTCATCCAATAGTGAACGTATTAAAGAAATCGAAAATGTTTTTGACTGGAGAGCATCGCTGTCTTCTCTTGATCAATTGGCTAATGCAGTGACAGAACCGGATGAAGATTCAATTCAACCAATTCTTGACGCAATGCATGAGATTTTACTTGGAGCAAATGATCAATGGCGGGAGTATAGCGCTGGTAATCATGAAAGCTTGGTAGCGCTGATGGCTTCTATCGATAAGTTGAAGCAACTGGTTCCACAAGTCAATTGCGCACCGCTTGAAAAAATGATATCAGTGATGAGTGGCGCCATTGCCTTTTTGCGGATTCGCCCCCAAAACATGGGTGATAGGCTGGCAATCGATTTAGCTTCATCTTTATTGATTGTTGAAAATGCCATTGAAAATTTCTTTCAATTGTCGCCAGAGTTTCCAGACCAGGTTGAAGCGCTCGCGGCGCGTATTCGTGCAGATACCACCCGGAAAGATGATGAAGTAGTACTTCCAGATTTGCCTGGTCCTGATGAAACGGGATATCAAGTTCAAGAGAAAAAGCTATTTAAACAAATTGCGCAGGAATCACTGATTAGTCTTGCGCAGATTGAAGATATTTTAGATCGGTTTTTTTATGATCCGGGTATTCGGATTGATCTACCTGTCTTACCGGATTTGTTCAAACAGATTGCTGGTGTTTTCTCAATGCTTGAGCTTGACCGCGCCAATGTTTTACTGACACTTTGTCGTGATTTAGTTACCAAGTTACTTAATCCTGAGTATCAAGTTAGTCAGGCAGAACAAACATTGCTAGCCGATGGTTTAAGTAGTTTAAGTTTTTATATTGAAGCACTAAAAGATTCACAATTCGATCGTGATCAAATTGTTGAATCTGCTATTAATCTGTTTGACCAAGAGACAGTTTCTAATATTGAGACGCCACATATTCCGGATCAGGTTGTATTTGAGCGTGCTGAACCGCAATCATCAGAGGGGATGGAAGTCGTTACAATTTGAATTACTGGCTGTTTTTCTTGAAGAATCCGACGATGTGCTGTCAAGCATTGCTGAGAAATTATCAGTTTGCCACACAAATCCAGCAGATCTAGAAGCGCTTACAGCAATTCGCCGTGGCTTTCATACTTTAAAAGGTAGTGGCCGTATGGTGAAACTCTATGATCTTAGCGAAGCAGCTTGGCGTATAGAGCAGGTCTTGAATCGATGGTTAAGTGAAAGAAATCCTGCTACGAGGGAATTGCTTGAATTACTGGAATGCGGTCGTAATAAAATCAGTATCTGGTGCGATAGCCTTAAAAAGACAGGTGTTGCTGAAATTGATCCAACAGAGCTCTTTGAACTGGCAAAGCAATTGATGTATGCCTCAGGATCTGAAAAGGGTGGTGTCGATGAAATAGAAACGGAAGTGCGGCGTAATGCTCCTACTGAGCAAGCCGAGCCTTTACCGTTAGCGACTGAGGCGCAAGCAAGCATTACAGTCGGGAATATTAAAATTCCGTATGATTTATTTTTTGTATTTACTAATGAAGCTGGGAAACATGCAGAAACACTTAATCATGAGCTGAGTAATCTTATCGAGAACCCCACCGCGGCAATAAAACATGAATTTATGTTAGCTGCGCATACGCTTTCAAGTATTTCGAGAACGCTTGGATTAACCTATATTGCGGATATAGGAGTTATCTTAGAGCAATACCTAACTCAGTTGCTTAGGAAATCGAGCAGACCCAATGAATCGGCGCTAGCACTAGTCAAAGAAACTATTTCTATTTTAGATAGCATGGTATCGTCGGTTCGCAACCAACAGCAACCGAGTGATAAAGATATTGAAACAGGAAAATATTTGTCTTCTAACTTATCTGCTTTGCTTGAGAAATTGCAAGCAGAAGAGATCGAAGTGATTGATACTCACTATGAACAGGAGTTAGCAGATAAAACAATTTTAACTGAGCAACCAGTATTTGCTTCATCTAACCTGCTGGAAGTTCCGATCAGCGATCAAGATAAGTTAGATCTTGAATTAATCGAGGTTTTTGTTGAGGAAGCGAATGAACTGCTACCGGAAATTGGACGTAATTTAAGACTTTGGAGGGCAAAGTTTGAGGATTATAGTGCGCGTGAAGGTCTTCTGCGAGCACTTCATACTTTGAAAGGCAGTGCTCGTATTGCCGGGGCGATGGCGCTTGGTGAGTTATTGCACCAAATGGAAAATACGGTCGAGCAGGCTTCTAGAGAAAATTTATCAGTCACGCTTTTTGATCGGCTTGAAGTTGAATTTGATGTGATCAATGATCATATTGAGCAATTACAGCGATTACATACAACAGAAGCTCAACTTGCTCCTTCAATTGTTTCTGTAAGTGGCGGTGCGGAATCTGCAGCTCACAGTGCAATTCAGAGTGTCAATGAGCACGCAATTGAAGTGCCCCAGCTAGAATCTATAGATGCTGAGCTTACAATTCCCAAAACGATTCTTAGAGTGGATTCTGCGCTTGTTGATCGGTTGGTGAACGAATCTGGTGAGGCGAGTATTGTTCGCTCTCGCGTTGATGCAGAGCTCTATAACTTCAAACAATCCTTGCAAGATTTAGATGAAAGTACAGAGAGGATGAGAGGCCAGTTACGCGAAATTGAAATAATGGCTGAAACGCGTATTCCATCAGGGGCAGCATTAATTTCTGATAGCCGTTCAGCATTTGATCCCTTGGAGTTTGATCAGTTTACGCGATTCCACGAGCTGACACGGCTGATGGCAGAGAGCTTAGATGATATCGTGACAGTTCATAAAAATTTACGTGAAATTCATCGCGTTACGCTCGATGCTGTGGGCCTTCAGGCGCGACTGAACAGTCAAATTCAGCATGAATTGATTCATCTTCGAACTGTACCATTTAATCATTATTCCGAACATTTTTATCGTGTTGTTCGCCAAGTATCGCGAGATGTCGGAAAGAGAGTAAATTTGACGATCCGTGGGGATGAAATCGAGATCGACCGAAGTGTGTTGGATAAAATCAATTCGCCACTTGAGCATCTATTAAGAAATGCGATCGTTCATGGCATTGAGTCGACTGATAAGCGCTTACAGCTGGGTAAGCCAGAAGAAGGGCAAATTACTATTGATCTGAGTCGCGATGGGAATGAAATTATTCTTGTTTTACATGATGATGGAGCCGGATTAGATTTTGCATCGATAAGAGAGAAAGCCAAACAGCTGGGGATACTTGGATCTGAAGATAATATTACTGATGAGCAGGTTAAATCAGTGCTCTTTACGCACGGCTTTACAACTTTACAAGCGGTTAATGAAGTTGCAGGAAGAGGCGTTGGGCTTGATATCGTTAAGAATGAGATAACAGACCTGGGTGGTCAAATAGAAGTTACCTCTATGCTTAATCAAGGAACTAGCTTTACCTTACGACTACCAATTACGCTTGCGCTGACTCAAGCAGTGTTGGTAAAAGTTGGGGAACATACGTATGCAATACCTTCCTCACAAGTAGTACATATTTTAGAGCTAAATAGTGAAGGATTGACGGCTGCTTACCAACAGCAATCAATCGATTTTCAAGGTCATTGTTATTCACTTGCTTATTTACCTAGTTTATTGAATATTACGAATCAATCTCCAGAAATTAAGCGTCACAATCGTTTATTGCTGCTACAGAGCGGTGATTTATTTCTGGCTATTCATGTTGATATCCTGATTGGTAATTGTGAAATTGTTGTAAAAAGCTCGGGATTGCAGCTGTCTCAGGTTCCAGGTGTAGAAGGTGCGACGATACTTGGAGATGGAAGTCTTGTTTTAATCGTTAATTTGATAAAAATTTTTCAACGCAAGGGAGAGCAAGCTTCGATGCTTGAACTTCCAGTAGAACATTTCGATCTGAATAAACAAACGGAAAAACTTAAATTACCAATCGTAATGGTTGTTGATGATTCATTAACTGTACGCAAGGTAACCAGTCGTTTGTTGGAGCGTGAAGGTTATGAAGTGATAATAGCCAAAGACGGGGTCGGCGCTTTGCAGATTCTACGAGAAATACTTCCATCGATAATGCTGGTTGATATTGAGATGCCACATATGGATGGATTTGAATTAATTCGAACAGTTCGTAATAATGCGGAGATGTCAGAGATACCAATTATTATCATTTCTTCTCGGACGGCTGAAAAGCATCAGAAATTGGCTGCAGAGCTTGGCGTACAGGTATTCTTGGGAAAACCTTACCAAGAAGAAGAATTACTTGAACATATTGTTAGGCTTATCCACAAATGAAACAATGAAGGAATAACAAATCATGTAGTTTGTGAGGCTAAAATGAACACTTTCAAAGTAAGTAGTAGTTTCGTATAATTAAGTGGCTATTTGTAAGTAAGGGTATTCTTTTTAAGCAACTACGTTGATATTTTTCCCGATATGAGGTGGCAGATTTTGTACATTTGGTAATGCTGAGATTAGACTGAGTGCATTTTCAGCATTCTGGTCGATTGCTTTTTTTAGAACTGCTATCCCTACTGCTTGATTAGTTCTGGCCTCACTTAAAGTAGTTGCTACTTCTGCAATAGCTGTGATATCCATAGCTTGCTCCTTTGTTCTAATTTATATTAGTTTAATCGGAACGCATTACAGGATGTTTAGCTACATTACTTAGAATCTGAAATTATCTTGCATTATGTTTTGACTTGGTTAGTAGGATATCTTGTATCACTACTAACCTTATTCAGTAATCAAACGGTAGATTGTTTAATTACATTTCCCTGTTTCAGAACCATCGCTTTTGGTCTCGGTTCCGTCATCTTTAACGCACATATTTGCACAAACACCTGATTTTTTACAGGGTTTTCCTTCCGGAAGGCTTTTCTGCTCAATACAGGTGCCTTCAACTAGATAGCAAGCCTCATTCGCACCACACGCGGTTTTTCCATCTTTTTCTGTATCGGCACTACAAGCCGTTGCAGCAAATGAATTAATTGAAAAAAATAATGCTGCAAGTAATGCAACCATACCCAGAGATTTTTTGAACATAATTTTTCCTCCTTTTTTAATGAACAAACTAAATTTAGTTTGTTCATTAATTATCTGACCTAGTGCGCGAAAGATCAAGCTGTTCTAGGTATGGTTAAATCAATTTAGTGATAGGATTTTAGCGCTTGCTAAATACTATGAGGTTATCCTAAAATACTGCCTCCTAAGGATTTTTAAACGTTGGATAAAAAAAGATTATGGTAGTTATTCGATTAGCACGGGGTGGCGCTAAGAAAAGGCCTTTCTTCAGTATGGTTGTAGCTGATTCGCGATTCAGACGAGATGGACGATTTATTGAGCGAGTTGGTTTTTATAATCCTTGCGCAAAGGGCGGGGAAGAAAAATTACGTATCCAATTGGAACGGATTAACCATTGGAAATCGCATGGAGCTCAGTTATCCGATACTGTCACGCGATTAGTTAGGCAGTTTGGTAGTCAACAGAAAGCAGGTTGAGTGATAAGACTTTTATCAAAGCGCTAGATAATTACTTTGTTCCAATGGGGCATGTTATTGGGCCTCATGGAGTCCAGGGATGTGTTAAGGTAGCGCATTACACTGAAAAAATAACTACATTGCTTGATTATCCAACCTGGTGGCTAGGTAGTAGTAACAGTAAGTTAGATGATTGGAGCGAAATAAGCGTTAAATCCTATTTCATTCATGTTGATAGATTGGTTGTTTTGCTGAGCAATATCACCAATCGAACTGAAGCAATTAGACTAAAAGGGATGCAAATTGCAATTCCCAAGAATCAGCTGCCTGTATTACCGGAAAATGGGGATGCTGGCTATTACTGGGTAGATCTAATTGGATCTCAAGTTGTTAATATTCAGAATGAAGCGCTGGGACAAGTAATAGGATTGCTGGAAACAGGCGCTAATGATGTTTTACGTGTCAAAGGAGCTGCTAAGGATAGCCAAGAAAGGCTAGTGCCTTTTATCGATCAGGTTATAGTTCAGGTTGATCTTAAAAGTAAGAAGATTTTGGTTGACTGGGGACTGGACTATTGCTAGAAGGAGCAAGCCTTGTCACTAGAAATTGATGTAATTACGCTTTTTCCGGAAATGTTTGATGCTGTTACAAAATATGGAGTAACAGGGAGAGCAGAAAAGAATAAAATTTATCAATTAAATACTTGGAATCCTCGCGATTATACAGAAAATAATCGAAGATCAATTGATGATAGTCCCTATGGCGGTGGACAGGGGATGGTGTTATTAGCGGAACCACTGGAAAAAGCAATAATCAATGTTAAAGATAGGCTTAAGTCAATCGGAGTTGATGATACACATGTCATCTACCTTTCTCCACAAGGCAGATTGCTAGATCATGAGAGAGTGTTAGCGTTGAGCGACTATGGTAGTTTAACTTTGGTATGTGGACGATATGAAGGAGTGGATGAGCGTTTTATTGCTCGCTATGTAGACGAGGAAATATCAATTGGAAACTATGTCATCTCGGGTGGCGAATTGGCCGCCATGGTACTAATTGATAGTGTGGTGCGGCATCTTCCAGGTTCACTTGGAGATAATAATTCTGCAAAAGAAGATACTTTTTCGAATTTATTGCTTGAGTTTCCTCAATATACTCGACCTGAAATTTTTAATGGAGAATCCGTACCAAGCGTACTATTATCAGGGAATCATGCAAAAATTAAGCGCTGGAGATTACAACAATCATTAGGCAAAACTTGGTTGAATCGGCCTGATTTGTTAGCCCAGAAACGTAAAAAGGGACTCTCAGAAGAAGAAGTACTTTTACTGGAAGAGTTTAAGCAGCAACAAGATTACAAAATTTCAGAATAGAAAATAAGTGTATAGGAGTATATGTAATGAATCTGATTAAACAAATTGAGCAAGAAGAGATTGAGCGACTAGGTAAAGTAATACCTAACTTTAATCCGGGTGATACGGTACAAGTCAATGTGAACGTAGTAGAGGGAGATCGGAAACGTATCCAAGCCTATGAGGGGGTTGTAATTGCAAAGCGTAATCGTGGGTTAAATTCTTCTTTTATTGTTCGAAAGATATCTAGCGGTGAGGGTAGAACGAACATTTCAAACTTATTCTCCAATGATTGCAAGTATTGAAATAAAGCGACGTGGTGATGTTCGCCGCGCAAAATTGTATTATCTGAGGAATTTATCAGGTAAAGCAGCTAGAATTCGAGAAAAACTTACGGTGCGTACTGAAGTAGCAGCGAATGATAAAAATTAAATTTTCTCTAATATTTTAGATTAGAGAAAATGAATACTGAGGCGTGTATAGCTTGGCTTGGCAAGTTCTCATCGGTAGCTAGTGTATAAATCGCATCGACAAATCAATTGCTTTGATATTTTTTGTTAAACTACCGATGGAAATGCGATCGATCCCTGTTTCGGCGACCGAGCGCACATTTGATAGCGTTATATTGCCGGATGCTTCTAGGATAGCTGGTTGAGTGCATTGTTGATTTAATACAACCGCTTTATGCAGCGTTCCGATTTCGAAATTATCTAATAAGACCATCGTCGCGCCAGACTGGAGTGCCTGGTGTAACTCATCGAGTGTCTCGACTTCAATTTCTATCATAGTCCCATCGGGTGAAATCATTCTAGCCTTGCTTAGGGCCTGCGCTATGCTACCTGCAGCAATAATGTGATTTTCTTTAATCAGGATGCCATCGTATAAACCGATACGATGATTGGTTCCGCCACCGCATCTTACTGCATATTTTTCGGCGTATCGAAGACCGGGAAGTGTTTTCCGAGTATCGACAATTAACGCGCGTGTATCAGATACAGCCTCAACATATTGACGAGTTTGTGTAGCAACGGCAGAAAGAAATTGTAGAAAATTCAGCGCTGAGCGTTCTGCAGTTAATATCGCACGTGCATTTCCTTTAATTTTGCATAAAATTTGATTGGGTTGAAGAACATCCCCTTCTTTGACGAACCAATGGATTGCAATATCTGATGAAAGCTGATTAAAGCAAGCTTCAAACCAAGTATTACCACATAAAATTGTTGCTTCCCTACTTATCACTTGTGCAGTGACAATCATATCACCGGGGATGAGTTGCGCTGTTAAATCACCGCTTCCAACATCTTCGGCGAGTGCCATCGCTACATTTTTTTGAATTTCGTTGATTTGCATTCTGAAAACTCATATTAATTCAGGCTTAATTAAACCATAGTAGTGCAGATTTCTACGATAAATTGCACATTAAGTCTTTTGAAACTGTTAGGTCGAAGTTAAAGCCTCCAACTCAATTTATTATTGCCGTACATAACGTTATCTACTAGAAAAGTTGGAGATGAAAATGAATTGGACTACAAGCCTACAAAAGGAATCAAAATTATCCACGCTAATTAAGGAATTTCATTCCCTTTTGTACAATTTGTATTGTGGCCTCAAATTATTGGCATTTCGAAGTGATCAGCTTAAATGCCTAACGGTTTCGCACGATCAACTTTTCTTATTGCTCATCTGTTACGGATTAACCGCGGTTATTGCGACCTACTGGATAACGGAACGGCCAGTGTTTGAATGGTATGGTTTGGGTTATCTCGGGATTGAATTAATTGGTATTTTATTAATTGGCTTCTTATTGGCCAAATTCTCCAGGAAAAAAGACTTAATACTAAAGTTTTTGATTCTGGTTTACTGCATTTCACCTTTTCTAATTCTGATTTTTTCCTTAATCTTATCAAAGCTACCTGACGGATATTATTTGCTAGGCTATCTTGTTTTTCTTGTATGGAAGTATAGTACTTATTATCACATCGTATTACAAATACAAGACCAGAACAAGATCACGGCATTGATGATGACTTGTGGACTTTTCATAACAGCCTATCCATTAATCATTCATTCGCATACATTGACTTTTTGGTACGAAGATTATTATCAAACGAATGAGCGATCGATCTACACAGGGGATATTCTTAATTACGTAAATCAAGAGCAGCTTTATTATGATCAATATCGGCTCTTGCATAATGCATTGAATCTAATTCACCCAGGAGCGCTAGGGAAACCTGAAATATTTTTTGTTGGATTTGGCTCAGATGCAACTCAGGATGTTTTTATGAGAGAAACCAAGCACATTCAGAATGCAAGCAATGCACATCTTGGCACAATTGATCGATCAATGGTAATGATTAATAACGTAAAAACGATGGATTCTATTCCTTTGGCGACGTCAACGAATCTAGCACTTTCACTAGCACATATCAGTCGAAAAATGAACTTAGAGGAGGACGTGCTGTTTTTGTATTTAACTAGTCATGGTAGTAGTAATCATGAACTTGCCGTCAATATGTGGTTACTGGATCTTAATGATATTCGTCCAGAAGATATCAAAGCATACTTAGATGAAGCAGGAATCCGCTGGCGTGTCATTCTCATTTCGGCTTGCTATTCAGGCGGATTTATTCAAAAACTCCAGAATGAAAATAGTTTAATTTTTACCGCTGCAGCTGCTGATAAAACATCGTTTGGTTGCGTAAACGAAAATGAATTTACTTATTTTGGAGAAGCGTTATTTGACCAAATTAAACGAGAACCTTATTCCCTTGAAGCAAGTTTTAAAATGGCAATTGAAAATATTAAGCAACGTGAATTATCTGAAGATTTACCGCACTCAGAACCTCAGCTATTTATAGGAAATATGATGCTAGATAAGTTAAAGCAGTTAGAACAAGAGATAAGATTCCATTGATCTTTTCTATCTAGTAGTCACGATCTGATCTGACAGTTACTCGATTAGACGACGTATAAGTCAGACCAGATACTGCTGCTTAACTTGGTATACTTATCATTTTAATTTTCTTTTCCCTTAATTAGTTTGCTTGATATGCATCCACTGTCGTGAGCAATGGTTCGTCTTGGGTTGATGCTAGCTTTCTGCACCTTTTATTGCTTTAGCTATGATCTATACGGAACAAGTTGGTCAGCTATCGATATGAATATCCCGCATAATGAATCGATATTAGTAATAGGGTGAATTTTGTAGGAGTGACTAATTATCATAAATTTATTATTGCACTACTTTATCCTCAAGTGATGGAGTGCTAGGATTACAATCTTATTGTTTAAGAATCACAATATCTAGCGAACTGAGGAAGAAAACTAAATGGCGGGTCATAGTAAATGGGCTAATATCAAGCATAAGAAGGCTGCTCAAGATGCAAAACGCGGTAAGATCTTTACGCGATTAATCAAAGAAATTACGATTGCAGCGAGGCTTGGTGGAGGAGATCCAAATAGTAATCCACGCTTACGGTTAGCGATTGATAAAGCCTATGAGCAAAATATGCCCAAAGACAATATCGAAAGAGCAATTAAGCGAGGATGTGGTGATCTGGAAGGGGTTAGTTATGAGGAAATTCGTTATGAGGGCTATGGAATAGGCGGAGCTGCGATTATGGTTGACTGCATGACCGATAATAAAACGAGAACTGTGGCAGATGTGCGCCATGCTTTTACAAAGTATGGCGGTAATCTTGGAACAGATGGATCGGTCGCCTTTTTATTTAACCATTGTGGCCAATTGCTTTATCCACCAGGAACCGATGAAAATAAATTAATCGAAACAGCCTTGGAAGTTGGCGCTGAAGATATTATTCATCATGAAGATGATAGTTTGGAAGTAGTAACTGCGCCGTATGATTTTGTCACTGTAAAAGCTGAGTTAGAAAAGGTAGGTTTTAAGGCTGAATTTGCTGAAGTAACGATGAAACCGACGAATGAAACTTTGTTGTCGGATGAAGACGCGATCAAAATGCAGAAGCTATTGGATGCTTTGGAAAACATTGATGATGTTCAAGATGTTTATACAACTGCTGTTATGGCTGAATAGCCTTTTTGCTGAAGAGGAGAAGAAATTCGCATTCTTGGCATAGACCCAGGACTACGTATTACAGGTTTTGGTGTTATTGATAAAGTTGGCAATAAGTTAACCTATGTCAGTAGTGGCTGTATCAAGACATCCGGCGATCAGCTACCACAGCGCTTAAAGATAATTTTTGATAGCCTTAAAATGATTATTTGTGAGCATGAACCGCATCATGTCGCAATCGAGCACATATTTGTTAATATCAACCCCAAATCGACATTATTGCTGGGTCAAGCGCGAGGCGCTGCTATTTGTGCAGCAGTCATTCATAATCTTATGGTGACAGAGTATACAGCACTACAAATTAAGCAAGCAGTCGTGGGAAACGGCCATGCTGCAAAAGAACAAGTACAGGAAATGGTCATGCGATTATTAAATCTAGGTAGTAAGCCTGGTACTGATGCGGCTGATGCACTGGCTTGCGCAATTTGTCACGCGCATAGTTCAGTGGGAAGCCGATCTAATCTTAGTCTCAGGTAAAATGACTTAGGTATGATAGCGAAAATATCGGGTATGCTGCTTGAGAAACATCCCCCTCAAGTTTTGGTTGACGTGCATGGCATTGGCTACGAAATTGATGTACCCATGAGCACGTTTTATCACCTTCCTACGGTTGGGGAGGTGGTTACACTCCATACGCATCTTCTGATTCGAGAAGATGCTCATCTGTTGTTTGGATTTTCTACTATTGAAGAGCGTGCTGCGTTTCGTCAATTAATCAAAATTTCAGGTATAGGTGCGAGAACGGCGCTCTCACTGCTATCTGGACTGAGTGTGCTTGATTTACAAGAAACTGTCGTTAATCAAGATGCTGAGAGATTAATCAAGGTTCCAGGAATTGGAAAAAAAACTGCAGAAAGGTTATTACTTGAATTACGCGATAAACTGAATATCCAGATACAACCGTGTTCCAGCGATTTCCCTGAAGCGAATAATCATGACATACTCAATGCGTTATTCTCGTTAGGTTATAATGATCGGGAAATAGGATGGGTAACTAAGCAAATTCCTAAAGAGACAACGGTCTCAGAAGGTATCAAACAGGCGTTGAAACTTCTTTCAAATAAATAACAGCATCTCGTGACCCCAGTAAATCAAACGTGATAGAAACGGACCGTATTATTTCTGCAGCCCCTTTTTCCCAAAAGGAAGAGGCGATGGAACGCGCTTTACGTCCGAAACAACTTGAGGAATATATCGGGCAGGAAAAAATCCGGGAGCAATTACAGATTTTTATTGAAGCTGCTCGTCGCCGTAAGGAATCACTTGATCATGTTCTGCTTTTTGGACCGCCCGGATTAGGTAAAACCACGTTGGCCCATATTATTGCTAGAGAAATGGCAGTCAATATGCGTCAAACCTCGGGTCCTGTACTTGAGAAACCAGGAGATTTGGCTGCATTACTCACTAATCTTGAACCGCATGATGTTCTTTTTATTGACGAAATTCACAGACTTTCTTCCGTCGTCGAAGAAATTCTCTACCCGGCACTTGAGGATTATCAGCTTGATATCATGATTGGAGAAGGACCATCTGCTCGATCGGTAAAGATTGATTTACCTCCTTTTACGCTTGTAGGAGCGACAACTCGTGCAGGCATGCTGACTAATCCGTTAAGAGACCGGTTTGGTATTGTTTCACGATTAGAGTTTTATACCTCAGAAGAATTGAGTAAAATTGTGCTCCGTTCCGCACAATTGATGAATGTGGATATTCAATTAGCGGGTGCCATGGAAATCGCAAGTCGGGCGCGTGGTACACCTCGCATTGCAAATCGACTATTGCGACGAGTACGCGACTTTTCTGAAATCAAAGCGCAAGGTCAAGTAACTCAGGCCATTGCTGATTCAGCTTTAAGAATGCTGGATGTCGATGAAGTGGGTTTAGATATTCTCGATAGAAAGTTTTTGCTAGCGATTATAGAAAAATTTGAGGGGGGACCGGTTGGCATCGATAATCTTGCTGCAGTCATTAACGAGGAGCGTGACACGATAGAAGATGTTATTGAGCCTTATTTGATTCAGCAAGGCTATCTTAAACGAACGCCTCGAGGGCGAGTTGCGACAGACTTAACCTATCAACATTTTAAACTATTACCTTCCAGAGATAACCAAAATGGGGATTTGTGGTGAAAATTTGAAGTAAAATTATTATCATTATTGAAGTGAATACAACAAGCCATATACCAGCCTTTCCTGAAGATAGCGTTTTCGCGCATCCTGTTCGTGTTTATTATCAGGATACCGATACGGGCGGGGTTGTCTACCATGCATCCTATCTCAATTTTCTAGAACGCGCTCGCTATGAATGGTTGCGGGATATTGGCTTTAGTGTTGATTTCTTGATTAAAGAACATAAAACAATCTTTTTGATTCGATCTCTTAGTATTGAATATTTCAAACCAGCTGTATTAGATGATTTATTGCAGGTCACTGTAAAAGTTGTTGATATGGGTAGAAGTCACATTACGTTATCTCAACAAGTAATACGTGATCAAGTTAACTTGGTGAGTGCTACGATTCATGTGGTATGTGTTAGTGTAGATAACTTGAGACCAATCCGTATTCCAATTCCACTTCTTCAACGAATTAATCCCTAAATTTATATGAGCGCAACTGTAACCCAAGATATGTCACTGTTACATCTTGTAACGAGTGCGAGCCTTCCTGTTCAATTGGTCATGATGATGCTGCTGATTGCATCATTACTTTCCTGGTGGTTTATTTTCAGAAAATTGTTTGCGATAAGAGAGGCTATTAAGCAAAGCGATGAGTTTGAAAACACCTTTTGGAGAGGGGTAGATTTGAATACGCTTTACCAGCGTGCTGCTGGTGCAAGAGATAGAGCCGGAAGTATGGAGCGTATTTTTGAGGCGGGATTTCGTGAATTTACCAAGCATCAGTCAGGAATGGATATTGGTGCAATTATGGATAGTACCCGAGGAGCCATGAGAGCAGCTTATCAACGTGAGATGGATCGACTTGAAGCGCATTTGTCATTTTTGGCAACGGTTGGATCAGTAAGTCCCTACGTTGGATTATTTGGAACTGTCTGGGGGATCATGAATTCGTTTCGTGAGTTATCGAATTTAACGCAAGCGACCATTGCGCATGTTGCTCCTGGCATCGCAGAGGCACTCATTGCAACAGCGATGGGCTTATTCGCTGCGATACCTGCTGTCATTGCATATAACCGTTATGCCAGTGATACCAGCCAGCTAGCCACACGCTATGAAAGTTTTATGGAAGAATTATCAAATGTTTTGCAACGACGTGCTGTAAAACTTTAGAATTCCAGGAAGCGAATGGCTAATCTTCGAAATAAGCGTCGTTTAATGAATGAAATCAATGTGGTTCCTTACATTGATGTGATGTTAGTTTTGCTCATCATTTTTATGATAACTGCACCTCTTATTCCACCGGGGCAGGTTGAATTACCCTCAATTGGTAAATCATCGAGTCCACCGGTCGAACCGCTAGAAGTGACCATTGCAGCGGATGGCAATCTGACGTTACGTGATCGGTCACGCGTGGGTGATGAACAAAAGGTTAATCGCACGCAACTCATTGCTATTATAAAAAGTAAGCAAGCACAGAATACAGAACAACCCGTTGTAATTGCTGCCGATAAGAACGTCCGATATGAAGAAGTGATTAATGTTATGGATGTTCTGGAGCAAGAACAGGTCAAGAAAGTAGGATTGTTGATCAAGCCCAAATAGATGTAGCAATGACGACTTTAGCTTGGAGAAGAACCGCTGATGAAGAACCAGGATTGGTACGGTCAGCTGCACTGGCGTTATTGATACATATCATCTTTTTTGGTTTTCTGGTATTTGGTCTTAACTGGAGGAATGATCCTAATGAAAGTATGGTTGTAGATTTATGGAGAGATACACCACCACAACCCGTTAGGTCTCAGCCCGTGATTAAGGAACCGATTAAAGAATTACCTAAACCCATCCCAGTTCAGGAGCCAGTTAAACCGAAACCAGAGCCGATCCAACCGACATCGGAACCGGTAAGAATCAAGAATCCACCGCCTCGGAAACCTACGATTGAAATCAAGGAAAAGACTGAGCCCCCTAAACCAATCCAAGAAGAGAAAAAAGTAAAACCGGTTCCAGAAAAGACACCTAAACCTGAACCGGTTAAAGAGAAAGTAGCAAAGCCAGAGTCGGTTAAAGAAATAGAGAAGAAAGTAGCGCCAGAAAAAGAGCTACCCGAGAAGGAGCAGAAAGCGGTAGAACAAGATGTACTCGCTCAGTTAGCAGCGCAAAAAAGTAAAGCCTTGGATGAGATTGCGAAATATAAGGCAATGATACAGGCAAAGATTAGAAGCAGAATTGTTACACCTCCTGATCTTCCAGGTAATCCCATGGTCGAATTCCGCGTGACATTGCTGCCGGGTGGTGATGTGCTCAAAGTTTCATTACGAAAAAGCAGTGGTTACGCAGCGTTTGATGAAGCGGTTGAGAGGGCTATTTTTTTAGCAAAACCGCTACCAATTCCGCCTGATCCAGCTTTATTTAAGGAATTTCGTGATTTCAATCTCACGGTATATTATCAAGATGCTTTATAACAGCGAGTCGATTAATTAATTTGTTGAGAGTTTATATGCGAGTGTTAACACGCTATTGTTATCTAGTACTAAGTTTATTGTTATGGGGAACACAGGCTCATGCCACTTTAAACATTGAAATATTTGGCGGTGGGTCAAAACGAATTCCTATCGCTATTGTTCCTTTTTCTCAGGAAGAAAGGCTTCCTCAAAGTATCACAAGTGTTGTTACGGCCGATCTTGAGCGAACAGGTCTATTTAAAATGGTTGGGACTTTTGGCCAAACTCCGCATGAACCGGGTGATATCGTTTATACGGACTGGCAGAGTAGAGGAACGAGTGCGATTGTCATTGGCAGCACCCATCTTTTGCCAGATGGGCGGGTCGATGTGCGCTTCCGTTTAATGGATGTAGCAAAAGCCTCACAGATTACAGGATTTACAGGAGTTATACCGTCAGATCAGTTGCGTGTAGCTGCTCATCGAATTGCAGATATTATTTATGAGGCTTTGACAGGCGATGTGGGCGTCTTTAGTACTCGTATCGCATTTGTCGTAAAAGGAGGTAACAAATACGCATTACAGATTGCTGATTCTGACGGGTATAACGCACAATCGATTATTGAATATACTGAGCCGATCATTTCGCCAGCATGGTCGCCTGATGGGAGCAAGATCGCTTATGTTTCTTTTGAAAATAAGAAGCCAGTAATTTATGTTCAAACTCTGGCAACGCGAGAAAGAAAAGCCGTTGCAAATTTTAAAGGAAGTAATAGCGCCCCTGCCTGGTCACCCAATGGAGACAAATTAGCGGTTGTATTAACGTTGCACGGTGGGTCGCAGATATTTTTAATTAATGCCGATGGCAGTGGTCTTCAACGATTAGCTCAAAGCCCCGGTATTGATACCGAACCTAATTTTTCACCTGATGGAAGGTCGATTATTTTTACTTCTGATCGGGGGGGGAGTCCTCAGATCTACCGAATGGCTATTTCAGAAGGTAATGCGGGTGCTGCAGAACGACTTACATTTGAAGGAAGCTATAATGTAAGCCCTCGCTTTAGTCCAGATGGAAAGAGCTTTACCTATATTCATCGCAATGGTGATCGGTTTAATATTGCACTCCAGGGATTTAATAATCGCCAAGTTCAATTACTAACGAATTCAAAGTTTGATGAATCGCCAAGTTTCGCTCCCAACGGAAAAATGATTTTGTATGCTACAGAAATAAGTGGACGTGGTATATTATCCGTCGTTTCCAGCGATGGGCAAACGAAGCAACGACTTTCATCTCAAACAGGTGATATTAGAGAACCGTCGTGGGGTCCTTGGCTGAAATCACAGCGAAATAATCATTTCATTAACTAATTTGAAAAGGGATAAGCAATGAAAAAGTTACTAACAGTGCTGATTATCTGCTTGTTGTCAGCATGTGCAAGTCAAAATAAACAGTCAGCTGAAGTCGATGATCCTGCAATGAGGAGTGGGGGTTCGGGAAGTCAAGATGGAGCGAACTCAGGTAATGGTAGTGGATTTGGTTTAAACCCTTTGCGTGACCCTAACAATATTCTATCGCAACGCAGCGTTTATTATGACTATGATAGCTATACGATAAAAAGTGAATATAGAGAGCTTGTGTTAGCTCATGCTCGTTATTTACGCGACAATGGTGATGCAAAAGTTTTATTACAAGGGAATACCGATGAACGTGGGAGTCGTGAATATAATCTTGCGTTGGGGCAGAAACGAGCTAATAGCGTGAAGAATGCGATGCTACTGTCTGGAGCACGAGATCATCAAATTGAAGCAGTGAGTCTAGGTGAGGAAAAACCGCGCGCCACAGAACATGGAGAATCTGCTTGGGCTGAAAATCGTAGAGCTGATATCCTTTATCAAGGAGAGTATTAATGGTATTGCGCGCTTCTTCTTATCTGATTGTTGCACTTTTATTGGTTAGTAAGCCCAGTCTTGCCGGGCTTTTTGACGATGAAAAAGCGCGTGAACAGATTGATCTTTTGCAAAAACAAACACAAGCAATGGAAGCGCGCATCGCAGGAATGGAAGAGTTACTCAAAAGTAATGCATTAATTGAGATTTATTCTCAAGTGGAAGGTTTTAAAACAGAGTTAGGAAGATTGACTGGCCAAATCGAAGTATTGACTGAAGAGAACAAATTACTTCGCAAACAACAGAAAGATTTCTATCTTGACTTGGATAATCGCTTGAATCAGGTTGAGTCAGGAGGATCAAGAGATTCAGGAGCTGCGCCGCTGGGTGAACCTGATTCATCAACCGCATTGTCATCCGAAATTGAAACGACTGCGCAATCCGTGGGTGCTTTGGAACGCGAAGCTTACCAGGCTGGCTATAATTTATTCCGAGAAGGGGATTATTTAGCGGCAATTAGTCATTTTGACCAATTCCTCAAACAATATGCGAGTTCGAGTCTCGCGCCAGGAGCAGCTTATTGGATAGGAAATGCGCATTACGCATTGCGTAACTTTAACGAAGCAATTTCTGCTCAGCAACGGGTAATCGATCACTATCCTAAGAGCACTAAGGCGCCCGATGCGCTTCTCAATATCGCTAGCAGTCAATTGGAGATACCTGACGTATCGGCGGCTAAAAAAACCTTAGAAAACCTTATCCAAAAATACCCCAATAGTGAGGCTGCTGGTAAAGCAAAAAAGCGCCTGGCTAGTCTGAAATAATCTTATCAAGAAGGAAGTTTTTACTTCTTCTTGCTTTTTTTCCATGGAAAAGTTGCGAGTTAGTGAAATTTTTTACTCTCTGCAGGGTGAAACGACCCGCATGGGTTTACCGACAGTATTCATTCGTTTAACAGGCTGCCCTTTGCGCTGTGTTTACTGTGATACACAGTATGCATTTACTGGAGGCAATACGATGTCAATTTCCGAAATATTGGATAAGGTTTCAGACACATTAGCGCGTTATGTGACAGTTACCGGTGGTGAACCGTTGGCACAAAAAGCCTGCTTATCTTTACTTTCTGCATTATGTGATGCCCATTATTCTGTCTCGATCGAGACCAGCGGTGCATTCGATATTAGTGAAATTGATTCACGTGTCTCGCGCATTGTCGATATTAAAACGCCTGGATCAGGCGAAGTCTCTAAGAATCTTTTTGAGAACCTATCGATGATATCGAATAAAGATGAAATTAAATTTGTATTGTGCGATAGAGAAGATTACCAATGGGCACTGCAGATAGTTAATAACTATCGATTAGCTCAAATATGCCCTATCTTATTCTCTCCCGTTTATGGCCAACTAGCGGCTGATTTATTAGCAGAGTGGATCTTGGAAGATCATGCGCCTGTAAGGCTACAGCTCCAACTGCATAAAATTTTGTGGGGAGAGGTAGCCGGTCGATAGTGTGAATTGATCAATTTTCTAGTTGCTTCGTTTTATTGAGATGAAAAAAGCGGTTGTATTGGTATCGGGCGGACTCGATTCAGCAACGGCCCTTGCGGTTGCTCGTGATCAAAATTTTGATTGCTATGCGCTCAGTATCGATTATGGGCAGAGAAGTCGTTCTGAGCTCGACGCAGCGTTAAATGTTGGGAAAATGATCGGTGTTAAGGATCATCAAGTCATTAGCGTTGATCTTCGAAACTTAGGAAGATCAGCGCTGACAGATCAATCGATTGATGTTCCCATAACAGGAATGCAAGAAGGTATCCCTGTAACTTATGTACCAGCGCGCAATACGATTATGCTTTCGTTAGCGCTGGCTTGGGCCGAAAGCTTAGCAAGCCAGGCTATTTTTATTGGTGTCAATGCAATTGACTATTCCGGTTATCCTGATTGTAGGCCGGACTATATTCAAGCTTTTGAGCACATGGCAAATTTGGCTACCAAAGCCGCATGTGAGGGACTCAAACTCAAGATTCACGCACCGCTGATTGATTTATCCAAGTGCGAAATTATTATGCTGGGCACTCAATTGAACGTTGATTATAGTCATACAGTTTCGTGTTATCAGGCCGATGAGCATGGGTTGGCATGTGGCGTATGTGATGCGTGTCGATTACGTAAAGCCGGTTTTTCAGCAGCTGGCATTTCTGATCCAACCCGATATTCACTAATCTATCCAAAACACGAATAATCAGGGGGAAACTATCGATTCCTATGCTGACTAGAATCGAACTCACGAACAATACTGACACCGAGCTTTTCTATACCTTGAATAATCCCAAGCTTTGCAACGCTCACTTTGACTTGAGGTGATTTAAACTCAATCAAGATAAGTTGGGCGATATGCTCCGCCAGAGCTTCGAGTAGCATGAAATGCTTATCAGACAAGGTGTGTTTGATTCTGTCGGCAATAAGAGAATAATCCAGCGTATCTTTGATATTATCACTGACACTAGCGCTGCGCGTAGGAAGTGCAATTTCTAAGTTAAGTTCAATGAGTTGAGCAATTTTTTTTTCCCACGGATAAAGGCCAATCATCGCTTTGATTCGAAAATTTTGTAAGAAAATGACATCCATGGGATTAATTCACCGCATAATATTTACAATAGTGCTAAATTTTTCTGTTAACAGATTCTAATCGAATTAGAGGGGCGAAGCTATTTTGGATATAGCAACGATCATAATATTACTGATGGCTTATTTAATTGGGTCAGTACCATTTGCAATGGTGGCTAGTAAGCTATTTCACTTGCCTGACCCAAGAACCTATGGATCCAAAAACCCCGGTGCAACCAACGTGTTACGAAGTGGCAAAATTGCTGCTGCGGTTGTAACCCTATTGGGGGATGCTGGCAAGGGCTGGTTAGCAGTTGAGCTAGCTCGAGCTTATGTTTCGATAGAAGGCGGTGAATACGAATTAATCAGCGGTGCTGCATTATGTGTTTTTCTCGGACATTTGTTTCCTATTTTTCTTAATTTTAAAGGTGGAAAAGGTGTTGCGACAGCCGCAGGTGTATTACTCGGGCTTAATTTGTTATTAGGGTCTCTTGTAATTTTGACTTGGATTATCGTTGCTGCAGTCTCAAGGCTGTCTTCTCTATCCGCACTGACTGCTGCTGTGCTTGCTCCCATCTATAGCTATTTGATTTTTGATTGGGACACGCCTGTCTGGGTGGTTATCATGATTTCGTTATTGCTCATCCTGCGCCATCGAGCAAATATCGTCAATTTGATTGAAGGAAAGGAAACGCGTATTGGTAAGAAAGCAACAGATAAGACTTAACATGGAACTGTGCGAATAGGTGATGTTATCTGATGTGGCGGTATGTAAAAGTAAGTGCCAACATTAATACCATCAAATTTATGGTACGTACAGATTTTCTATAATGCTATCTGAAATGATCAAGTCCTTATAAGGTGAGAATTCAATGGGCTTGATACATTTAGATTGTTTGAAATGCTTATTTGGTGCGAGAGGGGGTACCTAAAAATTAACATAAAAGATTGATTCTAATTATATTAATTTTTTTTGTTTTTATAGGTACCGCCAGAAATACCGTCAATTTCTTTTGCTGGGCATTAAATGGATATTCTTTTATAAGGATAAGCCATGGAAAAGACTGAACACACTCAATCATTAGAACAAGATAATCCGCAAGAATATTTTGAACCTTTTGGCTGGAAACCTCGTATAAAAAAACACCAAAGTGACTATGCTGATTTTATTGAAGACGTTAATTTTACTACTCGTGGTATAGAAACAATTCTTGAGTTATTAGAAAGTGCTTCACTTGATCGTGGCGAAAGTACAGCACTAAATGAATATCAAGAAGGTGTTTTAATTCGCTTTGCTATAGTGTCCTGCAGAACACTTACCGATAGAGCTTGCGAACTTTTATTAGATATTGATGAAAGGCGCGTCAAGCAAGCCAGCAAGAATCTAAGAATTAGCAAATAATAAGATTTGCTACTGCTATTCTTGCTATTTTTGCTACAGATAAGCCTGGGATGATTTTTAAAGATATTGTTTTAAAAATAATATCATGAAAATTTTATTTTTACTTTACTAATTAATCACTTAGCTAGCAGTATACTTCGATTGCTTGTTAATTCAAGTGTCGTTTCTTAACGAAGTAATAGCAGACTTTTCAAGAGGAGAGTATATACCTCCATTTATGCTTTCCTACTTTTTAAGCATGCCCACCCTTAATTTCTCTCTGTTCTTCTTGTGGTAACGTTGCGATATTCTCAGCAACATTGATCGATATATCCCCAGCCCGAACCGTTTCAATAAGTTCGTCTGATCCGGTCGAAATGATGTTTTTGACTTTCGATATGTTTCTAGCTGAAATACCGGATAGTTCTGATAGCTCGTCACGGGTGTCGCCTTGGTTACTTTCCGGCAAATTTGCCGGGATGTTTTTTATTGCTTTATGCAGTGATATCTCACCATGTGCCACCTGCTTGGCTAGCTCTGGATCGGCCTTGGCTACTTTGTCTGCTTTCATTTGAGTGTCTCTATGGACGCCTGCAGCAGTAGCGCGTTTTTCTACAGTATCAAAGTCGTTCGCACGACCTTGATCTGACTTTCTATCGCCACCATGACTATTTGCCTTACTCCAATCCTGCGCACTAGCAACAATTGCCGCCTGTTGGCCTGGGGTCGTTCAAAATGGTTAATATTTAATCATGCCTTGATTCATTAGCGCTAAATAAGCCCTAACCTTCGTTTTGAATTCTTTGCGATATCTAGGATTAAGATTGCGATCACGCCAAAGGCTGGCGGTTTCAACTGAATCGGTAGGCATGCCGCGTGAGCTAAGCTTATAAACCATTTGACGTGAAATGCCGATGTTACGGGCTAATTCAGATTTATTCACACTGTCAACCTAAAAAATTTTTTTGTTTAATTTCTGCATATAGTTAAGTTGTATGGATTTTGGATTTCTAGATTTAAATTGGGGCCTTCATCACCCCCATCGCGCCCTTTCAAAGAAGGACCCGTTGAATATTTTAATCCACTCAATTAGCAGCCCACCCCGATAAAACAAACCAGAATGAGCCGCAATCGGTTTTAAGCTTTTTTAATACCTCAAGTCCAATGACTTTATATTAATGCAACTGTGTTGCATTTGACGATAAATTTTTTTAACGGTCAATCGCGCAGAAGTTCGTGGTCTTTTTTTAATTTATCTTTAGCCGCCTGCAGATCGTTTTCTGATGGAGAATTAAAGGCCATGGTAAGAAATCTCACCCATGACCGGTCGCAATCTCCCGACTGATGAAATGCGCTATATCCAACAAGTAGCTTCTCATTCAGCTTTCGATTGGCCGCCATTTCTTCATAAACTTCCTTAGCTAATTCGCCGCACAAAAGGCTGCGGTATACTGTTACCTCTCCATCAAGGGTGCCAATTTCGCGATTTAGCCCAATCCTAGTTTGTGTTATAAACTTAATATTCTCTCTGACTTCCTCAAAAGAATTAGCCAGCTCTTTCAAATGAGCTTTTGCTTCTTGCATTTCTTGATCACTGATGTTTCCTGATAGGTAGGATCGCATGCAATCGTCATTATTCAATTTTGCTTTTTCAAGCAATTTGCTAAATTCGACCTCTTTCTCAAGAAATTCGACTTCTTTTTCTTGCAAGGCAACCAATTGTTGGTTTTTGATCCTTTTTTGCTGAATTGCATTTTTTAAAATTGAAATAGATTCATTGTTCATTTTTTACCTCATTAAAAAAATTTATATGATGGTTCTTTCTTGATTTGATTATGCAACAGGGTTTTGATTTCATTGGATAATTCGCTATGCTTTAATAAATCATCTGTTACCCTCCAAAAAAGATTTTCGTTAGTCTTAATAATCCGTCTACACCACTCAATATAGTGGCTCCAATTCGTTAAAGGCTGCGCTCCATCCTCATCATCTAAGCATCGACACATGCAAAAAACCAGAAATTTCTCGTGATTGCTACCTGATCTAGCACCGACAAAACTTTGACCAACAAATCCACCTGATTTTATAAGAATGTCTATTATAATCATTGGCTTGCGTAGCAGTTCTTGCTCATCGTCTGTTAGCTGCTTATTATTAGATTTAAATCCTGGTAATGTCTCGCCAAGCGTGCCATCTGAACTATTAATATCAATTTTTGCGCTGCCAACACGCACACGACATGCCGCCAACACAACGCAATGGCCAGCCTCGTGGCATGCAACGGTTAACCGAATTTGCTTCGCGCGTGTATAAAATAGTTGATTACACTTTTCAAATTCCTTGCGTTCTGATGAATCCTCAACGAAGATGTTCTCCATTTGCCAATCCGGGTACATTCGCAGCGATTCGTAAACGTACTCGAATTGCTTGCGTTCATAACCGCTCAACAAGATCGTCATTGCAGCCCCCCCACTCTATGGATTTCCATCGTTAAAAGCACACCATTTGCAACTCAGTTGCATTTAAAGATTCATTTTTTTTCAAATGAATCTTTAACCTTGAATTCACCGCAAGTATGCTTCAAGAAATAGGCCAGCGCTTCAGGATGTGCCTTGCATTTATCGATAACTAAGTAATGGAATTCCTCTGGTTCGTTAATCTTGAAAAGCCATTGCCTAATTATTTCAATTTTTTGATGCTGTTCCCGCCTTAATTCTTCGATGATTGATGGTTTGTGTTTACGTAAACGCTCAATTAATTTGTCACTAATTTTTCCAACAGGTGACAATTCAATGTAATCATCATCAGTGAGAGTAACGGTCAATTCTTGCTGGCGGAGGTAATTGATTATTTGAATTGCTTGCATGGCTAGATCCTAACTTTATCTTCCCCAGCAGGGAGGGGCGCAAGTGTTACATTGTTACAATTCAATACTGGCGCGGGTTTCGGTGTAACATTCTCATTTCGTGTAACGTTACAGCTGTTACTAGCGTTACAATCATTTGTAACACTTTGGATATTTGTAACAGTTACAGCATTTTGATTTGTTACATCAAGATCCTTGTCTGGCTTGGTTTGTAACGTTGTAACACTTTTTTCAGGGGTTAGATAACGAAGAAAAGATTCTTCGAATTGTGAAAGCTCAAAACCTCTAGCAACTTCATAGCCAATTCGAATTGGTTTTGATTTAATGGCATACCCATTCAATTTATTAACCAGCTGCTTTGGTGTGAGTGGTTTTCCTCGATTATAAGTAGCCCAATTATTCTCTTCATTCTCGATGAGCGCTTTTGCCAGATTGCTTGTGCTAATTTTGATCAAGCTCTTGGATTCGAAGACTTCTCGAATATCTGCTAAAAGCTGATTCCCAACGCTAGAAGAATCATCAATTGCAGATAGCTTCAAAGCTGCAGCTCTTGCCCTGTCTGGCCATTGCTGACCAGCTACACCCGCAATTGCTAGCAGAGGTTCCCAATTATCTTGTGCGCGGTCGTTCAGTTGTTCGGGTAAGTCTGGCCTCGCCAGTCGTATTGACTCTCGATAATCGGCGGCAAATCGAGCTAACTTTCTGGCTAGCGTTTCAAATAAATCGGGTTCAGCGTAACGTAAACGCTCAACTGATTCATGGCTTAACTTTCTTCGTAATTCAAGAATTACAGCGCGATCCATTAACGTATCAGATAAGTGACCAATACCTGCCAGCGCTTTAGCTGCCCATGTGCTGAATCGTTTGGGTGTGTGATCATCGTCTACGGTTCGAATTACGTAGGCAGTATCGCGCGTATGCCCTGAATTAACGATCCCCGCAATTCCTCATTTTCTCGTAAAAAAGTGTCAGTCTCATCCAACAACAATGTTGGTTGCCATGACTCAATACACCGAAATAGAGCCGCTGGGCTTATGTTGCTAGCTGATAGAGGCTTACAAGAGAGTTTTTTCAGCAACGTCAACAACTGACTTTTTCCACATCGTTTCTCAGGTGCAGTGATAACCGCAAGCGGTGCTACTTGAATGACATCGATCACCCATGTCATTGCCGCCCATAGCGCTGCAGCATCAGCTACCTCCTTCTCGCAAACAATGAAACGTAATACTGTATTTGATATCTCATCAAGCAAGCTAGCCAGATTAATCGCTGTTTCCCAGGGTTCAATATCAGTAAAACCGGAATCATCATCCTTATCGATTTTTGCTTCCCTGATTGACTTATCGAGAAAACTAACATTCAAGCCAAGAGCCTTTGCTTCTTGCCGTCTAATCAGCCCATACTCATAACTGCTAAGATTCGCTAAATATTCGATTCTGTCTTTAGTATTCGCAGAATCTTTATCATCTGATTTTGTTGAAGTAAGGTTACGATCATCAATTTGGGGAAGGTGTAGCTTCCCGAAGTCATCATAATAAGCCTCAATCTTTTTTTGCAAGCTCATCGCGCGCCCTCCAAATATTGGAGTGCTTCATTAATTCGCATAACTACTTCGCTGAGATAGTTAATATCTGATTCGGGCAGTGCCTCTCCTCTAACAAGCATTTTTGCCGAAATCAAAACAACAAGCATGTCCTTTTCCAGAGAGTGCAGCAGTTGCCAACTCGAAAAACCTAGGCGTGGTTGTTTCTCATACTTTGGATTATCAGAGTGAGGAAATAATGAAGCAGGATTAATACCCAATGATTCACAAACTTGCAGGCCATCAGCGCCACAGGCAAAGCATTTCATGAGAACTACGCCATCTGGCTTTATCGTTATGGCAAGCGAAGGCCTGGTGTCCTCATGGCAAGGGCAGATCGCAATGTAACGGCCTTCAGAGAGGCGTTTTACTTTATGCAGTCGTGGTATAATGTCGTTGCTTTGATAACTTGTTTCTAAATTAGGAGCGTTCATAGCGGGAAGCTCCTTTTTTATTTAGAAGAATTGGCACGAATGTCTTTCAGAACCTCCCGAATGTCTCCCACATTCCAACTGGTTACGTGTGTAGAAAATTTTAGGGGCTTGGGGAACGTTCCACTACGTGACTTACGCCATATGGTTGGGATAGAGCACCCTAACAATTGGGCTACAACATTGACACGGACATAAGCGCCATCAGGAAGTCGATCAAAATCGATTAAAGCTTGCGGTAATTTTTGTTCCATTGTGTGACCTCAATTGAATTAAAGAGATCACGAATAATATGACCTGATTTTTGCTACGTCACACCATTAATTTTTATTTAATGAAACCCAGATCATTTATTTTGATTTAAAGAATTTAGAATACTTCAAGTAATGACGCCTAATCGCTGATTCTGATGAATTTTTAGGCATTCTAGACCCTGTACGATCGGCTATACTTGTTCGAAAGGCGTTAACTTCTAAGATTGCTTTCTCAAGCTTACCATGCACTTTAGGCAAATAATATTTTACTAAGCTTGCGTTTGTTTCTTCCCATAATCTATCTGCAAGTGGTGCGCTGGGTCTGCCTCTTTTTTTACCCCGTAGATTAAAGGCATCATTCATTGAAATACCCTCACAGCGATACTTTTCCAATACATTGCCCAAGCCTTTTAACATTGGCATGGGTGGCGGTTTGTTCGTATTAATGAAGTCTGTGTATATAACTATAAAGAAGGAGAGCGCAAGCCTATCTCCGCTTTTCAATGCGTATTCTGTTAAAGTTGACGCGTAGTTTTCTATATCGCTTTCACTTAATAGGCGTCCTGAAGCAATTCCATATAATTGATCAACGGCCTCTAGAAAATCATCATCTGTCTTAGTCACGACTTCATTGCTCATCGTTTTAAGCCCTCCAAATAATCCGCCCAGAATTGCATCATTTCCCTTCGTTTAGGTAGATGTTCCGCAAAATTATAAGCAGCCGCTATCTTGTTGCGTTCGGCATGTGCAAGCTGCCTTTCAATGGCCTCATGCGGCCAACCATTTTCATGCAATAAAGTAGAAGCCATACTTCTAAAGCCGTGACCTGTCATTTCATCTTTCTCATAACCCATGCGCCTTAAAGCTGCGTTGACGGTATTTTCTGACATTGGTCTGGCGGTACTTCGTATACTTGGAAAGATATATTTATAATTTCCTGTTAAAGGTTGAACCGCTTTTAGTATTTCAATAGCTTGATGCGCCAAAGGAACTATATGTTGTTCCTTCATTTTCATTTTCTTGGCAGGTATGCGCCATTCTTGTTTGTCAAAATCGATTTCTTGCCATTCTGCTTGGCGTAATTCGCCAGGACGCACAAATACTAACGGGGCAAGCTGTAGGGCGCATTGCGTGATAAATGATCCGCGAAAGCTCGAAATTGCCCGCATTAATTGGGCTACGCCTTGCGGATCGGTAATGCTTGCATGATGTTTCGCTTTAACGGGAGCAAGTGCGCCTTTAAGGTCACCACTGGGATCACGTTCAGCGCGTCCGGTTTGTATGGCGTAACGAAACACTCGACCTACATATTCCCGTGTTCGCTGAGCTTTCTCATGGGCCCCACGGCTTTCTATTTTACGTAGGACTGCGAGTAATTCAGGGGCGCTAATCTCTTTGATGGGTCGATTTCCTAGCCATGGGATAATATCCATTTCCAGGCATCGTTTGATATTTGCGGCTGTGGCTGCTGCCCATGTCGTTGAAAGCTTGGCGTGCCATTCAGTGGCGATCACCTCGAATGTGTTTTCATGGATTTGTTGCCTAACCTGTTTATTAGCACGTTTTGCAGCAGAAGGATCGACACCGTTAACAAGTAACTGACGTGCTTCATCTCGTTTCTTTCGAGCATCAACAAGGGCAATAACTGGATATACACCTAGCGCTAAAGTTTTACGTTTATCTGCAAAGCGGTAATCCAGGCGCCAATATTTACCAGCAGGTTTGATAAGCAAATACAAACCGCCGCTATCAAATATTTTATATGGCTTGGGTGAAGGTTTTGCGTTACGTATAGCGGCATCAGTAAGCATTTGACGGTATCTCTAAAACGGTATCTAAAAGTACCGCTAAAAATACCGTTAAATTTGCGGTATGTCTAGATACATTGTGATATTATCTGAAACAGTAAAATCTGAATAAAGCTAGTAAATTCAACAGTATTTTATACTATTTGATATTGTTTGAAACATCCATTTGGTGCCGAGAGGGGGAATCGAACCCCCATGATGTCACCATCGCGGGATTTTGAGTCCCGTGCGTCTACCAATTCCGCCATCTCGGCTTATATTTATGGCCTACATATCCAGCAAGCGCACATTATTACTTAAATAATAGGTCTCAGCAATCCTCTTGTAGTAAGGAGACAAATAAATAGAAGTGAATACTTCTATTTATCAATAGATGAAACTTTATACTGCGCGATCAGCATGAACATGAGTAGGTTATGGCAACTTATACATCTATCTTCTTTGCTGTATATTATAATTTTTTGATTGTAGATTGGTATCAATAACGTGAGATTCTTTAGAATCTATGCCAAACTCAGCAAGTCTATCATGAATATTTCTCGAGATTATCTGATAAAGTGGTCGGAACAAAGGTTTGATATCTCTAATGACTTGAGCTGTATCAATCATTGATGGAATTCTTAAGCCATGGTACTCAACTGGCGCTCCAATAAACTTTAGATCAGCGCCGAGTTTGCTAAAGTGTGAAGCAAGACGCTTTTCGGTTAGCATGAATAATATATCGATATGATTGACCGATGCAAGTTCGACAGTACCATAAAAAAGTCCTAGAGGAACATATGGAAATCTAGTATTTGTATACTGAGATGCGCCATAGTCTTCATCTGAAATACTTACAGGCTGATCTGCTTCGCCTTTACGTCTGCGAAAATCAGAGGTTACTGCAAGTCTTGAAACTTCAGCAATATTATCTCGACGCAATAAGTTATTAATCTTTGAATAGTCTAAGGTGTGACTACAAATTTTTTCAAATGGTAATAATTCATATAGGTTGTCAGCGGAACGACGCACTAATCTGGTGCAACCGATAAATTTGTTAAGTTTAATGCTTTTCAATAGTAGATGTAGTGAGTTTGCATCATATTCATCGCTTTCGCACTTATTTTCACGCTGGGATTCGTAACTTAAATCCTCACAGTAGACATGATGGCGGACACGATAGGCTTCTTCTTTTAATTCATCAGAAAGTGCTGGGATGATTTCAAAATGTTCGCTAAAAACTTTGCTAATATTAATCTGTTCGTTCTGCGACATAAGCTTAGATCCTATAATAATTATCTATATTTAATATTTCGAATTCAAAACGCAGCTTTTAGTCAAGCTTTTTTAAGTATTCCTTTGTGAATATTTTGTCCGGTAGATCCCTCAAAACCATTTCGGAGTAATCGAGTACTGAAACCTCGCCCTTTTTTAATGCATCTTCCATGATAAGACGAGTTGGACGTTGAGTACCCAATACCCAATCAAAATTTTCATAGCGACTTGTTTTAAGAAGGCGATTTGATAATGAATAAAATTCTGCTTGATAAGGCCAATAATTGGATTGCTGAACCCAGAGAACGACTTTGTGATAAGTGACGCTCCGATCGACAGCAGTCAATTCAAGTACATAATATGCTTCGTTATTGATAATTTCTGTGCGCAGAAGCGTGGGGTTATAATCACCAGAAAAGTTTGCGCGAGCAATATCGCCATTTGCAACTTGACCCACTAAACGCTGGGAAAGTGATAGACGGATGGGCTGGGAAACACTCGGCATAAATATCCATAGATCACGACCTTTCATGAGTATAGTTTGACCACGCTCAGATGCAGGTTCAGTTATCATGACAATACTATTTTCATTGCCTTTAGATAACACGCGATATTTGTACTCTTCCTGTATTTTTCCTGGAGAAATCGTTTTAATATCGACTTCGACTTGAAAATTTTCTCGGGGGAATCTTATTTCATCAGTTTTTTCTAGTATGGTTTTAGCTAATGTACCTGTGTCTTCTATTGTAGTTGCAAAGCCCATTATTGGGACCAGCGTCAAATAAAGAAATAAAAGGTAATTTATGAAATATTGTTGGTTCATATTAGTAATCTCCTTCCAGTAAAATATTGTTTTTCTTGGAAGATAACCTGAAATCAAATAAATCTCATGAATATTGTTCAAATTAGTAATGTATCTAAAGAATATATGTTGGGTGAGCAGCATGTCCAAGCATTGAAAGATATTAACCTAGAGATTGAGGAACGTATTTTTTTAGCAATTGCAGGACCATCAGGAAGTGGAAAGTCTACTTTACTTAATCTAATTGGCTGCATTGATATACCAACTACTGGAAAAATTTTTATAAATGGTCAGGATACAAACGGAAAAACACCAGATGAATTATCAGAGCTTAGATTAAGAAATATCGGCTTTATTTTTCAGACATTTAACCTATTTCCGGTTTTATCAGCAGAAGAAAACGTGGAATACCCCTTACTTCAGATTAAAGAATTGGATTTTACTGAACGTCAGAGAAGGGTTGTAAAATTTCTCGACATTGTTGGTTTGTCTAAATTTGCTCATCATCGCCCTAATCAATTAAGTGGTGGCCAGCGTCAGAGAGTAGCAATTGCGCGTGCTTTGGCTACTCATCCTAAAATTATTCTGGCGGATGAACCTACTGCTAATCTTGACCATAAAACAGGTGAAGGGATTTTGGAATTGATGAAGGAAATTAACAGAAAAGATAAGACTACTTTTATTTTTTCAACCCATGATTCACGTGTGATGGCCATGGCAGACCGGTTGATTCATATAGAAGACGGTAGGATTATTGGAGGAAACGCTGTTAATGGTAAGGGAAGTTAACAAGTGTCTTTTGCACAATTTTACAAAATGATTGGAGCTTATTTAGCAATAACAGGCGTAATACTTTTAGCAAGCATCTCATATTGTTTGGGTTCTGATAAAACGAATATTCCATTAATTAAACAAGAAATTAAAAGCGTAGGTACGGATAAGATTGCATCTCTGGATGGCTTATTCATAGATGATAAATCATCATCATCAACGAAAGTTTCTGATCAAAATTTCAAACAAACATCAAGCTGGCGCGGCTTCTCACAATATGAAATGGCATTTGCGTACGCAGATCCTGATCATTTGTCAAAAATGCGCTTACGGACTGAACTTGAGAATATTCGTCAAATCAATTCATTCATTAAATGGAAGTTAAGTGGTCGAATTGACTATGATGCAGTGTATAGCATTTCAAATTTTTACTCACACAATGTGCGAGAAGATCAGCGATTTGAGTTCTGGTTGCGCGAAAATTATTTAGATATTTCTCGGGGCAATTGGGATTTTCGTGTCGGCCGGCAACATATTATTTGGGGAGAAATGGTTGGTTTATTCTTTGCTGATGTGGTATCAGCGAAAGATATGCGAGAATTTGTGTTACAGGATTTTAATCTACTTAGAATCCCACAGTGGGCATTACGAACCGAATATTCCAAAAATAATTTTCACGCGGATCTGGTTTGGATTCCGTTTGCAACCTTAGATAAGATTGGTAGGCCTGGTGAACCAGGCAAGTCAGCAGCTGAGTTCTACCCTTTTGCACTTCCAGATCAATTACAAGCCACATTTCTAAACGAAGATCGTTCAGGCCGTAATGTTGCCAACTCAAACTATGGTTTACGTTTATCACAACTCGTTAATGGATGGGATTTCTCAGCGTTTTATTATCATAGCCTTGATGCATCTCCTACTTTCCATCTTGTTGGCGGAGAGCTTGGTAAACCTGTATTTCAAGCGCGTCATGATCGGATTGATCAAGTTGGGAGTACATTCTCTAAAGATTTAGGTTCAGTAGTGGTCAAAGGTGAATTTGTCTATACCAACGGTAGGCAATTTAATGTAACGCGATTCTTACAACCGTTTGGGTTAGTTCAACAAGATACTGTTGATTATGCATTAGGGCTCGATTTTAGCCTGCCTGCAGAGATCAGAACTAACCTACAGTTTTTTCAGCGAGTTTTTCTTGGCTATGATCGGGATATTTTCCATGATAAGTGGGAAAGTGGCGCGAGCATCATGCTTAATCGAAAATTATGGCAGGATGTTGAAGTTCAGACACTGCTGATACATAGCCTGAATCGAGTAGAATGGATGCTCAGACCCAGAATTAATTGGAATTTCACAAAAAATTGGCGACTTGCATTGGGTGCTGATATGTTCGAGGGGCCGGCAACGGGGCTTTTTGGTCGTTTTGCAAATAATGATCGTATTTTTACAGAGATTCGTCTTTCATTCTGATCAATAATTTTGACGAAGTGCGTCAACGATTTTAATCTGGGTAACTTTTCTTGCAGGGTAGATAGTTGCTAATAATGTTGCGCCTAATCCAATAACAACTGCAATTAGAATATCGAAGGGGATTATTTGGATTTGAGCAATATAACCTACGCTTGCATTGGGTGGCGGCGGCATCGGGACACCAATTGCAGAAATGATAAACGCTAACAGTAAAGCTAATCCAACTCCTACGATACTTCCCACTAAACCTAGAATTAAGTTTTCTGATATTATTAACTGGTAGACTTGACTACTTCGGTTACCAAGTGCCATCATCGTACCGAATTCACCCACTCTCTCAAAGATACTCATACTAACACTGTTGAATACACTGAGTGTGACCATAATTAGAATAATCCACTGCAAAATCTTAAATTGGCTTTCATAAAGCAATACTGTTTTCTCGTAATAATCACTTAACTCTTGCCATGTCCTTAGATCTAGATCTAGACCGCTCAGCTGACTCTTAAGAAGAGTGGCCATTGTCGCAGTCTGTTTAGTATTAGTTAGAGAAACGACTATGACATTAATTCCTTCACTATTAATAAGCATTTGTGCAGCTGTAAGGGGAATTTTTACTGCACGAGCATCATAATCATTCGAGTAGCTCTGAAAGATACCTATCACTTTAAAGTCTAAGCTATTGAGCGTACCATCGAGCGTATTAGTCAATATTGTTACATGATCATCTGGCGTTAGTCCTAGCATGCTAGCAATACCCTGTCCAAGCATGATTCCAAACTGATCATTATCAGTAAGCATTCTACCTGAGACGATTTGAACATAATTACCAAAAGAAGCAGACTCTAATTCTGGTTCTATTCCTTCACCTGTTATTGGAAAATCATTATGACCATTATTCAAGAGGCCTGAGAAATATAACCGACCCATAATTTTACCTGTGATTGGTGTGCCCGACATAACCTGTTTAATGTGATCAGGTGAGGGAATCAGGTATTTCTCAGGAAAACGAGTTCCGAGTTCATAGTATCCGCGCTTATAAACTTGGATATGGCCTGTTTGAGATTGGATAAGAGCCTCCCCAAGCTGAACAAATATATCGTTGATCCAACCACTTACAATAATAATGCTTATTACACCACTCATAATTGCAATGAGTGTCATTAGACTATGTGTTACCTGGCGATATAGATTACGAGCTGCAAGTTTTAGCATGAGGCTATCGATTATGCCGAAGCGCATCAACTATATGGATGCGAGTTGATTTCCAGGTCGGAAAAATAGCAGCGATGATAGTTGTCACGACGACAAGTATAAAGGACTCGATTAAGGAATCGGTTGTTACGATTATTTGACCAATATAGCCTCGAGTCATTCCTGGTGGCGGAGGCATCGGGATTCCTATTTTAGAAATAATATCGGCTAATAGCATTGCTAACAGTATGCCAAGTAGTCCTCCAGTACAACCGATTAGTAAAGCTTCTCGGAAGAATCCCCTCATTATTTCTCTTTTTTTTATTCCGAGTGCCATGGTTGTTCCAATTTCACCTACTCTTTCCATAATATTGGTTGTCATCATATTAGAGATGCTAAGCATGATAATTAATGCGATGATTAGTTTGATAACCCAAACTTGTTTTGAAAACAACTCAATAGTCTTATTATAAAAATCTGATAAATGATACCAAGGAACGACCTCGTATTGTTTAGGTGGAAGTGTCGCATTGAGTTTGTTGAGAACCTGATCTGTTTGCTCAGTATCATTTAGTAGAACAATCCAACTATGTATGTTTTGTGTTCTAAGCAGTTTCTGTGCCGTTTCTATTGGGATACGAAGTGCGTTATCATCGTATGCTTTACTTACAGTATTAAATATTCCCTCAACAGTCATTTCAATTGCATTCACTCCACCCGAAACTGTTCTGACAAATAATACAACTTGATCACCAATTTTTAGACCCAAACTATTGGCAAGACCTTCACCAGCGATAAGATGAAGTGGAGATTCGCGGGATAAGTTATTGCCTGATAGAATTTGTAAGGAATTGCCAAAATATTTCTGCTCTATCGGATCAATGGCATCCCCGATAAAAGAGATCGTAGACTCTCCATGACTTATTAATCCACTAAAGGATAATCGAGGGACAATTGCTTTTATTTCGGATATAGAATTGTTAGTTAGTTCTGTGGGGAGTTCCGCAGGCATTAAAAACGCATTAGGATTTACTTTACCCATTCGGTGAAAGTTAGGCTGCACTACCTGTATATGACCTAGCTGTGAATAAATTGTAAGCTCTCTTAATTCTCGTAGCATCCATTTTATAAAGCCATCTGCCAGAATTAAGGCCACAATTCCAAAAACGATAGAACCAATAGTAATCAAGCTTCTACGCTTATTTCGAGTTACATTGCGATAAGCCAGGTAAAAATTTATCCAATACAAGTTATTCATGAGCTTTACCAAATCCTAAATTCTTAGAGAAAAACTTGTGGCTCCTTCTTGAAGCTGAGATGCTAAATGATTTAGCAATCCAAAAGTAGTGCTATAAATAAATTTAGTTAAGTATAAATGGATCATTTCGTAACCCATCTAAACGCAGAAAAAACCTTAGGCTGTCTAATTCTTTGCGATATTGTGCAGGGAGCTGTTGATACATGAAATGGATTTTTTCTAAAATATCGTTTGATATTGGTTTATCTTCTGTTTTAACGATCACTAAGAAAGGCACTAAGTAAGTCGAAAATAGCTCTACCTGTTTAGGTAAATTAACAGTAGTTAATGATTCAAATTCTTCTTTAAGAAACGCTGCACGTAAAGAGCGTTCGTAATCCAAAGTGAAGATATGAGGTTGATTAGTTGTGTTCATATAAGCAAAGTAAATCACTGATTTTAATGATTTGAGTCGACCAAAATCAGTCAAATATAGCGCTCCATCTGGTTTAAGAACTCGATTGATGGAAGCAAAGCAATCGGTCAGATGCTGAAGCGTGGGCAAATGATGGAGTGTCATCGTACTGATAATCGCATCCATACTATTATCGGAGAAGTCTTCGAGTTTAGTTATATCAGCTAATTTAAATTCTATATTACGAATTCCGAGCGATTGAGCATATTGCTTTGCATTTTCAAGCATATTGGATGATAAATCGACACCAATAAAGCTAATATCAGGGTTGAGGGCTGCTACTTGACATAGCTGAGTGGCTGGCCCGCACCCTAGATCCAAAACCGTATTACATCCTTGGATTACCATGCTGATGCGTGCTGAATGGAATTGATAAGCAGCGGCCATAACACCATCTATTCTTCCTGCAGCAACAAAAGCGGATACTTGTTGCGGATCATCCATTACTAAATTGGGTTCGGGTTCTCGTGGCAATGTTCTCTTTGCAAATATTTCGTGAAGAATGACTGGAATTAAAGAAAGACTAGGCATATCAAAATCTTACTAGGATAGGAATGATATCAATGGGGAAACATATTAATTTATATAATTAATATGTTTAACGGATAACAGAGATAATAGTAAAACAAAAAACCCACTATCTCATGAAAGAGATAGTGGGTTCAAGATTACGGCTTAGATATTTATAATTGTAAAAATGTTCGACAATTAACTACGTTTACGGAAACCTAATAATCCTAATAAGCCAACGCCCAGTAAAGCAAGCGAAGTAGGTTCCGGAACTTGTACAGCTTTGGTGAAATCAAAATCACTACGAGAAAATGCGCCATTTGTTAGGCCCTGACCACCTTTAATACTACCACCCCCAATTACGTCAACTGAAACTAAACCACCAGGGCCAATTGCATTTTGTTCAGTCAAATTCTGACCTGTCCCATTATACATTGCGCTTAAGCCAAAATTAACATCACCCCCTGTTTGACCTGAGGATAAACCTGCGATAACTGTTGGGTCATTAGAAACAATAGTAGCTGTAAAGAATGCATCTGCATCAACACCTAAATCACTTCCTACAACTGAAGCACCAAGCCCATCAACTTCCCACAATGCGCCATCACTAGCGGCTGAGATACAGGTTGCCATACTAACGCAATTGGGAGGAACAATACCTAAATCAGGGGTGCTGTCTAACCACATTGCAACGAGTGAGCCTGCTCCAATATTCGTCGTATCGACGCCAGGTAGGTAGCTTGCTAAACCGCCAGCTGCTTCACCAAATGTAAACGTCCAACTGCCGCCATTGTTTACTGCAGCGGTGACGTCAATCGCTAATACACCGGTTAACTCTTGCCCACCAAAACCAGTAGGGCCACCGCCAAAATCACCAGATGAACTAAAAACTTCTAAAACACTAACCAGGGTATCGCCTACTGACACTACACCATTCGCATCTCTGTCAATAAACCATTCCATATTGTCATCTTCAAAAGTAGTGACAGGTGGATACCAAGTTACTGCAGCGAATGCGCTTGAGGCACTAAAAGCAACTCCCACTAGCGTTGCTATCATCGTTTTTTTTAAATTTACTTTCATTTATTTCTCCTTATAACTATCGAGGTTAAAATTTGAGCGTTTCTCTTTATCGTTCACACACTTTTTATAAAGCATAGATCATGCCACGTTTGTTGATAGTAATCTAATGTACTGATATGTATTGTAATTTTATAATAAAAATGAAGAAAGATAAATTAAGGAAGTGAAGGTTTTTTACGGATGTAAAGAAAATCGACATCTGGTTTTAATTTCGTTTTAATAAAGCGATCTTGTTTTATATCTTATTAATCAATCGTTGTGCGCAATTTGATACATAATCGCAGTAATTTGTAAATTAAAGTTATTTCCCACAAAATCATCAATCTATATTAATGCGATGACACACCAACCTTTATCTGATGCTTTGGTAGAAGAACTCCGATTAAATCTTGGCGAAGAAAATATTGTTGTTTCTGCAGCTGACCTTGAATTGACAACTCGTACTTGCATTCCGTATCAAGAAATCCCTGCAGCGATAGTTTATCCAAGTACTGCTGAACAAGTTCAAATTGTTATGCGTTGTGCTACAAAATATAAAGTACCTGTATGGACAGTTAGTACAGGAAAGAATTGGGGGTATGGTGAAAAAACAGCGTGCTACCCAGGTGGTATTACGATGATATTAGAGCGGATGAATCGAATTCTTCAAGTTGATGAAGAACTCGGTTTTGCAGTTGTAGAACCTGGCGTTACTTATTACCAACTAAATCATTATTTAAAAGAGCATCATCCTTCACTTTGGTCTGATTCTGCTGGCACAACTCCATTCGCAAGCGTACTAGGAAATGCGCTCGATAAGGGACGTGGCCTTACACCTTATGCAGATCATTTTGGGAATTTGTGCGGAATGGATATTGTGCTTGCTGATGGGCGTTTACTTGAAACAGGTGGAGGGCCAGCAAATAATAATAGTGTGAAGCATGTTTATAAGTGGGGGTAGGGCCTTACTTAGATGGGCTTTTCACTCAATCAAATCTAGGAATTGTTGTTAAGGCAGGTATCTGGCTAATGCCAGCTCCCGAGTCTTTTGATTGGGCTGCATTTGAGTATACCGCCACTGAGGAACAGTTTGGTGCGTTTATCGATGATCTTAGGAAGTTAGTTTTCCAGGGGGTGATACGTTCAAGACCGCATCTAGCCAATGATTTTGCAATGATGTGCATCGTGTCACAATATCCATTCGATCTAATTGGTAAAGAACGTTATCTGTCCGATAGTGCAATGAAACAGTGGTGTAAGCAGCATGGTGTTGCAGGCTGGACTTTTGGATGCGGGTTATATGGCAGTTCTTCAGAAATTCGCTTTCAAAAACGTGAGATTAAGCGTGTGTTGATGCGATATGGTCAAGTTCAGTTTTTGGGTGCTGTTATTAAGGATAATTGGTATGGAAAGTTGCTACGTAGAATTGCACCCATAGTTAATCGCGCAAAGGGGAAATCTGCTGCCTTTATGGATGCGCTGATACCAGGAATTAATCTATTTAGGGGTATTCCAACAGATCATTTTGTGCGTCAAGTTTATTTTAAATCTCATTCACAAAAACCACACGGTAATATCGATCCAGCACGTGATCAATGTGGACTGCTTTGGCTAGGTCCTGTAGTTCCTTTTACCTCTACGCACGTAGTGAATGCGATTAATCTTGCAAAGGAAATTTTTAGGCGTCATGAGTTTGATTTTTTTGTCGAAATTATTATTGAAAGCCCGCGTGCGATTATTCTTTTGGTGGGAGTTTTTTATCAGCGTAATGATGCCCAGGAAATTGATCGAGCGACGAAATGGTATAAAGAGATGCGTGAACAGTTTTTAGATCAAGGATATCCTCCTTATCGAGTTACAACAATGAGCATGCCCGAATCAATGAAAAATAACCCTGTAGCAAGACAATTCTTGGGAGAAATAAAGCATGCTGTAGATCCTAATAGCTTGTTAGCGCCAGGACGATATGGTGTGAAAGTGGCCACGGACAATACAGAAGTTGTAACTCAGAGTGTTAATCAAGATTAAAGAATTGAACATGAAGCAATGTAAATTATGCTTACTGCCATCGAAGGCGCCAGGTGCTGATATCGATTCAGAAGGAATTTGCTCTTTTTGTAAAACGACCATTGATCATAACAAAGCTCGGTTAGCTGATGATCAGGCAAGAACGGAACGAAGTACTAAGCTTGAGCAGATATTTAACGAGCATCGTGGAAAAAACTCATACGATGCGTTGGTATGTCTGAGTGGTGGAAAAGATAGTCTTTATTTGCTTTATCAGCTGAAAGTTAAATACAAGCTTAATATATTAGCATTTACAACAGACGTAAATATTCCTGAAGTTGCTTGGTCGAATATTCTGAGAACAATAAAGAAGCTAGATATAGATCATCTTGTTTATCGTCCATCTTCTACATTCTACCAAAAACTCTTTCGTTATTTGTTGATGAATCAAGAAGAACGAGGAGCTGTTTATACAGTGTCATACGTATATGCTCCATTATTTGAAGGCGATGCACTAACGGTTGCGACTGAAAAAGGCATCCCACTTGTTCTGGCTGGCTATTCTCCTGGTCAACCAGAACCAAGTAGAATGGAATTCGAGTTTTCTCGTAGCTTGATCACTCAAACGGATTGGACCCCCCAGCTTTACGTCAATCAGGTCAATTCTCAGAAGGGGAATTATCACGTTTCTGGAATCCAAAGCATTTTCCAGCAGGGACGCAATTCCCTAGATATATAGCGCCTTTTCATGCATGGGACTATGATCAAGAGTCTATGATTCGCGTGGTGCACGAGTTAGGGCTGGTGAAGCGGCGAGCGCACGGTAACCCAATTCATAGTAACTATCCCATTAATTGGTTGCTCATGTATTCTGATCTCAAACATTTTGGCTATAATCCTTATGCCCCAGAGTTCTCGGCGCTAATTCGTCAAGGAAAGGCTAATCGACTTTATTGGCGATTTATGACACCTATTGTCAATAGTATGATCAAGTACAAATTACTGCTTGGTCGCAATACAACTCTCCAAATGCGTTGGTTGGGATTGTCAGACAGTGATCTTCGGATAACGCAGCCTTACGGAGCCTATGATCCAAAATAAATTAGAACGCGGGTTTTTTAAGTAAGTTTTCTATGGAAGTTACACAACAAAAAACATTGCCTGCATTATTTGAAGCGCGTTGTCGGCTATCTCCGAATCGTACGGCTGCTTTTCATCTGAATAAAGATAATAGCTGGCAACCGATTAGTTGGTCTAGATATCTATATAACGTAAATCAAATAAGTAAAGGACTTCAGGGATTATCTATTAGGAAGGGTGATCGTGTAGCGATAATGGCACCTACATCGCTAAACTGGGAATTCGCCCAAATAGGTGCATTGGCAATAGGATGTGTTGTTGCAGGCATTGATCAGAATTATCCAGCCGATCAGATGGAGCATGTATTTAATCTATTGAATCCAACCGTATTATTTGTTCAAGACACTGAACTGCTCTGTAAGATTCCTTTAGAGATTCAAGAAAAATTAAAGTGATCGTGTTATTTGAAGAAATTTTAGATAACGACCGAGAAAGAAGCTTGAGTACTTTATTTTTTTCGAGTGAGCTTAAAGAAACGATAGGCAGCATTGCAACCTCCCAAGATGAGGCAATTATTGTGTTTTCTTCTGGTACAACGGGTATGCCTAAGGCCATTTGTTATACTCAGGAGCAAATTATTGTAGCAATTGATGCTATATCAAATAGTTACCCAGATCTAAATGAGGAAACAGTTTTATTTTGCTGGTTGCCATTAGCGAATCTTTTTCAGCGTATAGTTAATTTTTGTGCAATCAAAATTGGCGCAACTAATTATTTCTTAAGTAATCCACGTGATCTTATGGCCCAGATTAAATACGTTAATCCGCATATATTAATCGGTGTCCCAAAAATTTTTATCAGAATTCAAAATGCAATCTTACAAAAGGTACAAGAGAAAAAAGGACTCTACAGTATATTCTTAAGTTGGGTACTTTCTTATACTCGTAGGAATGCATTGGCACGCCTAAATAATTACAACGCTGGTAAGGTTAGTAGGAATATCTCATTAATATTAGACTGGTTTGTAGTTTCTCGTATTCGGCGAGTTTTTGGATCTCGTTTGAAGTATTTGATCAGTGGTTCAGCGCCAATGCCTCTACGGTTATTGGAGTGGTATGAAGGAATTGGATTGCCAGTATTTGAAGCATATGGAGTAAGCGAGAATATTGTCCCAATTGCTATGAATCGCCCTTCAGATCGGAAATTAGGGTCTGTTGGAAAGCCATTAATTTCTAGTAAGGTTGAATTGGCGGTAGATGGAGAAGTGCTGATTGCTGGCCCTGGAGTTATGAAACGGTATTGGGAGCGCGATCAAGAACAAGCTATATCCGAAGGTAATTGGCACACTAACGACTTAGGTTATTTTGATGAAAGTGGTTTTTTGTTTCTTTCTGGAAGAAAATCTGAGGTTATTAAGACGGTAGAAGGGAAATGGATATCACCAGAAAGAATTGAAGAGCAATTTCTTTGTCTTGAATATATTGATCAAGGTTTTGTATTCTGTCTTAGCATTGGAAAAATAGCTGCAATACTTTGTATCAGTCAAGAAAAATACCACCATAAATTAAAGATTCATGCCGATGCACCAATCGATGATTTTATGAATAATGTAACAAGTGAATATACTCGCATTTTATCTTCAGACATCAGAAATATCCTGAAGCAGTTACCGCATTATCAGCGTCCTAGAGGAATTATTATTTCAAATAAGTACTTTACCATTAATGATGGAGAACTTACAACAAATATGAAATTACGTCGTAGCACGATTATTAGCCATTTTTCTTCACAAATTAATTCGTTAGAAACGAGCATTTTAAATAGTATGGCTGATCAGTGTGAGAGACCAAGTGACTTTATTGAGCCGGTACTACTGATCATATGAATACATATTTTATTACGGGAGCAACAGGAGTATTGGGGAGTGCAATTGTTCGAGAATTGCTTCTTAATACTAGTGATAAGCTTATCTTATTAATTAGAGCAGAGAATAACGAGCATGCGCTTAAGCGAATGGAGTTGTTATTTGCTTTTCTTGAAATAAAGCTTCCTGAGGTGAAATCAAGGGTAGAGTTTGTACGAGGTGATACTGAGCTAGAAAATTTTGGAGTAGATTTAAAATCCTATACCGCACTAGGATCAATGGTCACGCATATTATACATAGTGCAGCAAGCGTGCGCATGAATTCACCCTTAGCTGTTGCACGCTCTGCGTCAGTTTCGGCGACAGAAAATATCTTGAAGTTTGCAAATTTATGCCAAGAAAACAAGGTATTGAAAAAAATAGAAGTAGTAAGTACCGTTGGTGTTGGTGGGAAATGGAAAGGTGCCTTACCTGAAAGGTGGATTCATGAGAGCCGAGTTTTTCATAATACTTATGAGCAGTCTAAGGCTGAGGCTGAGTTAATATTAGAGGAGTACTTGATAAAAGGCTTTCCTATTACGGTACATCGACCTAGCATGATTGTTGGTCATAGTAAAACAGGTCATATTCTTCATTTTCAGATTTTTTATCATTTAATCGAGTTTCTTTCAGGTAGACGAACAGGTGGTTTTTTGCCTGATTTGTCGAGTCGAAGAGTTGATCTTATTCCCGCTGATTATGTATCTCAAGCCATAATGTGGTCGAGTAAAACCCATCAATCGGTTGGAAAGATATTGCATCTATGCTCTGGACCCGAGTTTTCAGCGCCACTTGAAAAAATTAAAGCTTTAGTGGAAAAGAAATTCTGTGAACGAGGACTAGTAATCCCTAAAAGCTTTACTTTGCCAATTTCTTGGTTTAGTAAAGCTACTCAATTAATGATGCAATTTAGCCTTGCTCACCAGAAAAGAAAACTCGCAGTTTTACCAATTTTTCTTGAGTATTTGCTTGAAGAACAGGATTTTTCAAATACGAATACTGTTAATTTACTAAATACTCAGGGGATTGTGTTACCTGATCCTCAAAATTTTCTGGAGCCAGTTATTAATTACTACTTAGATGACACGACAACCTATTAGCTAATCTCGGTGTCTGCATTATAAAGTATTAATTAGTAGAAGCTAACAATAGACAGATTTACGAAATTTAATATTTCTACCATCTTTAATTATTTCAGTAAATAAGCCATAGAAAATATCAATTGCTTTTTTATTTGATTCTAGAGATAGCGGTTGTGATTGCGGTATGTTTCCTACTTTAGATTTATAGAATCCACCTAGCTGATTTTGGATTGTGTATAAGGCATTTTGTTCTTCACTCTGATTTAAAAAATAAGCATAAATTGATTTATTATTTAAACCGGATGTTGTTTGGTTATTAATAATGTTTTCTCGCATATATTCTAAATCTAGACGTAACAGTACAGCGGGGGCATCGACGCGTTTACACACTCGCTCTTCACCGATTTGCTCAAATCCTAACATTCTCTTATAAAAGGCCGCGTGGCGAGGATTGATTTCGATGAATGCATTTTTTACGCCGTAAATACAGTAAGCATATAAATAAGCGATATGAAACAATGAAGCAAAAATCTCTTTAGAACTTGAGCTGGGATTAAAAGCAAGTTTAGATACCTCGCATACTCTTGTTTCCTTGTCTCGGAAGTTGTCAATTTCTTCTTGATAGTGTTGATCAGCAAGTAATCCTTTGCCTAAATCAATGATGAGTGTCAGTGTGCCCAATTGCCCGCTTTTATCGCATGCCTCAAAAGTTATTTGATCTTTATCCTCTGAGAATACAGTTGTTTGGTCAGTATTATAACCACGAGAGGCATATCTACGCTTAATAAGGGAATTGACTTTAAGGCGTTGCTTAAAAGAAGAGATTTTTCTAATAAAATAACCATTCTTCCTAAGTAAGTAATTATCAGAATCGGATCCTATTTTAGAGGATTCTTGTTCGGTTTTATCGGGTAGAAAGCTATTGATTGTTGCTGTATTTTTATCACTCCCAACGATCCATCTTTCAACTAATGCTAAGCTTTGTAGTGGATTTAAGTATAACTTCTTGGCTAATTGATTGTTTGAATACGATTGCGTGACATCCACTAATTTAGAATTTGCGGTACCTACCTCTGTTTGCATAATCAATTCCTCTTTGCTTGTAGCCAAAATGGCCTATGAATGTAAAGTCTAGTTCTGGTTAGTCTCAGAAAGCCCCCCTATAGCTTTACTGTCAGCTTGGATTTTTATAAAACAAGGCTCTTATTCTGTATGAGCTCTTGCAAGAAGCGCTGTATCTCTAACTATTGCAATAAGTGTGCCACCAAGAATAGTTTATAATATTCAGTAAGTTATATGTTTGGGCACGCTTCTAATTCGTTGGCGCTGTCGCCAAACGGTAACAAGATATTCTCGGGTAACTGGTAACTATTTGATTTTTATTGGTTATATTTTGTCTCCAGATGAAGACAGCTGTTTCTTTGAATTTGTGTGATTGAAAGTGAGGCTTATGGAAGGAAAATTCTTTATTAGCTTTGGCTGGGTTGAGCAAGTTAGTAGTTGACCGGAATGGGATCTAGGCTTCTCCAAAGATACCAGGTGGCGACAGAGCGCCAGGGTTGCCATCTTTGAGCAATCTTTTTAATTAACTGCTTATTAACTGTTTGATTTTGATTGTAGTGGATGCTGACAGCGCGCTGTAGACCTATATCGTCTAAAGGCAATACATCGGGGCGTAACATATAAAAAATTAAAAACATTTCAGCAGTCCAGCGTCCGATACCTCTGAGCTGGATAAGCAACTTGATGAGTGATTCATCATCCATATTTTGCCACTGGGCTTCATCATAGCATCCCCTGAGGAAGTGTGTTGATAGGTCCTGAATATAGCTGACTTTTCTCGCGGAAAGACCGCAGGTTTTTAATAGTGCTATATCTGCAGAAGATACGGCATAGGGTGAGATTTCGGTCAACTGCAGTGTCAGCTTATGCCAAACACTGGCTGCAGCTTTTACAGAGATTTGTTGCCCTACAATTGCTCTTACTAAGGTTGTAAAAGCGTCTCCTTGCGAAAAAAACACCTCACTTTCATCGTTTGAAATCAACTTGCCAAGAATCTTATCTTTTTCCCTTAGCTCATCAACCGCTGTTTTCCAAAAGTTGGGTGAGATTTGCGGGGTGTTGTTCGCAACGATCATGGTTAATTAATTAAAGGTTTCTTTCAGCGATGGGAGCGATGTAAGTGCCATTAGGGATTTTACTTATTATACCTCTCCGGCGTAAATCAAAATCCTTCAGCTTAAGTTGGTCGGTGTTGGCTCTGTAACTCATTGTATAAATTGAAAAGATTAATTGTTTTTGCTTGACGTATTATTTTTTTTTAATTAGAGTGGATAAAAGTGGGTTATTAGGGTAATTGTGTGGTAGATTGTGGGGTAAAATTAGATCAATGTGGGTGATGAGTATAAAAATGGAGTGATATGTTTCGTGGCGTAACACCACTTAGCCTTGATAGCAAAGGAAGATTTGCTGTTCCAGCGAAATATCATGATGTATTGAAATCTAGCTGTGACAGTCGATTGGTGATAACAGTCGATTCTCCTAAATGTCTACTCATCTATCCCCAGCCAGTTTGGGAACCTATTGAAAAAAGGCTATTAACAGGCCTTTCAAGTTTTAATCCCAAAATTCGGGCTATGCAGCGATTGCTTGTGGGAAATGCTTGTGATGTGGCAATGGATAATGCGGGAAGATTATTGATTGTTGCGCAGCTAAGACAATTTGTTGGGTTGACAAAAGAGGTTGTGCTGGTGGGGCAAGGAGAGAAATTCGAGCTATGGGATGCTCAAAAATGGAATCAAGAAATTGAAACGGCGCTCGAGTTTAAAGATGGTGATATGCCGCCAGAGTTAGAAGGTTTTTCTTTGTAAACGGTGTCTTTGTGCATTTGCCAGTATTGCTTAACGAGGTGTTGAATGCGCTGGCAATTAAAGAGAATGGTGTCTATGTGGACGGTACTTTTGGTTACGGAGGACATAGTCGATCAATTCTTGCACATCTGGGCCGGAGCAGGAGACTGGTTGCGTTTGATAAAGATTTAGGTGCTATTCATGCAGCGCAATCGATAAATGATGGTCGATTCCAAGTTGTGCATAGTAGCTTTGTAAAAATACAGGAAGTTGTGCATGAGCTAGGAATCAAGCGAGTTGATGGGATTTTATTAGATTTAGGCGTTTCATCGTTACAGATCGATGAAGGGGTGCGTGGATTTAGTTTTCGAAGTAATGGGCCATTGGATATGCGCATGAATACAAGCGTAGGACAAACGGCAGAACAGTGGCTGCAATCGGTAACCGAAACACAATTAGAAGAGGTGATCAGAAATTATGGCGAAGAACGGCATGCTCGGAAGATTGCAAGAGCAGTTGTTATGGCAAGAACGAAATGCCCAATATCTACGACGCTTCAGCTTGCCGAAATTATTACAGCGGTCATGCGCGCGAGTGGGTATCGGCATGGGAGTAAGCAGCATCCGGCGACACGGACCTTTCAGGCAATTAGGATTCATCTCAACCAAGAGCTTGAGGAACTTTCGTTAGTACTGCCGCAATGTGTTGAGCTACTGAATCCCAAAGGAAGATTAGTGGTGATTAGTTTTCATTCATTAGAAGACAGGATTGTGAAACGTTTTATGCGAACAAAAGCAAATCCAGAAGGTAAATTGCCGAGAAAGGTTCCATTGACTGCTAAAGAAGTTCAGGGTTTGTTTCATCCAGAGATGCTGTTGATAGGCGATGCTATAAAGCCTACAAATACTGAGATTGCAATAAATCCGCGCTAGAAGTGCTGTTATGCGTGTTGCGGAAAAATTAAATTGAACCGGAGGTGGAATGATTAAGTTAAACATTTTGCTGGTATCGATACTCATTTTTTCGGGGCTGGCTGCCGTGACGGCTCAGCATGAGACGAGAAAGCTTGTTATTTCGCTTGAGAAAGAACATAACTTAACGGATCAGCTTGCAATTGAACGTAATCAATTATTGATCGAGCAGCGCACTTGGGCAATGCCCGGGTATGTTGAGAAAATTGCCAAAAGCAAACTCAACATGGTCGCGCCTTCATCGAATCATATTACAGTTATTACTCCTGATCATGTTGTAAATTAAGCCAGGCCGATCGATGGGTGATTAATGATGAGATATCAAACGGCTGCCACAACAATTTATCTACCAGTCTGGCGTTCACGGTTTCTAATCATTATGCTTTTATTGGGACTAATGGCCTTATCGGGACGCGCAATCTATTTGCAAAGCTTGAATAAAGACTTTTTAAAGCAGCAAGGAGAGTCGAGGTATAGTCGAGTCGTAGAATTAAACGCGCAGCGCGGGAAAATTACAGACCGTAATGGTGAAATTCTGGCAATTAGTGCGCCTGTAAAATCTGTGTGGGTAGACCCCCAGCAGCTCAATGTGAGTTCCGATCAATTAATAAAATTGGCGCAGCTATTAGAAGTTGATGTTGCAGAGATTCATAAACGAATTTCAGATAAGGATAAACGCTTTGTTTATTTGAAACGCCAATTACCTCCTGAGACTGCAGAAAATGTAGCAGATTTAAACATTAAAGGCCTTTACCTCAAAAGAGAATTTTATCGATATTATCCGACAGGTGAGATGGCTGCCCATGTCCTAGGCTTTACTGACATCGATGGGAAAGGGCAGGAAGGGATTGAGCTGGGTTGGGAAGAAATCTTGACAGGGAAGCATGGCAGCAGGCGAGTCATTAAGGATCGCATCGGTAGGGTTGTGGAAAATGTCGAAAGAATTCGGTCACCTCAACCTGGCCAAAATTTAGTCTTGTCAATTGACAGTAAAATTCAGTATCTCGCACATCGGGAATTAAAGCAGGCTGTAGAATTACATCGTGCCAAGGCGGGGAGTGTGATAATACTAGATGCACAAACCGGCGAAGTATTAGCACTTGCTAACTATCCTAGTTATAACCCTAACCGGCGTTCTACAATTCGTAAGGAAAGCCTACGTAATCGCGCATTTGTCGATACATTCGAACCGGGATCAACGTTGAAACCTTTTGCGGTATCCATTGCGATGGAAACTGGCAAAATCAAACCAACCTCTTTACTGGAGACAGCGCCTGGTTTCCTGAGAGTGGGGAGAGCGACGATTCGTGATGTCCGAAATAAAGGGGCGCTAACTGTATCGCAAGTGATTCAAGAGTCTAGTAATGTGGGCACTGCAAAGATTGCATTGATGCTACCGCCCAAGACATTTTGGGAAATGCTTAGTCAATCTGGTTTTGGTACTTCAACCGGGTCTGGATTTCCCGGGGAGGTAAATGGAGTGTTGCGTCCCTATAATAAGTGGAAACTCATTGAGCAAGTTACTATGTCCTACGGTCATGGTATTTCGGTGAACTTAATGCAACTTGCTCGCGCCTATACTATTTTCGCATCGGGTGGCGAATTAAAACCTATATCGTTGCTTAAAAGACATACTTCAGTTCTCGGGCATCGCGTTTTGTCCGTTGAAACGGCAAATGCAATGAGCAGTATGCTAGAGGCCGCAGTGCAAACAAAAGGAACAGGCCTGAAAGCTCAGGTTAACGGTTATCGGGTAGCCGGTAAAACGGGCACTGCACATAAGCGTCTGGAAAATAAAAAAGGCTATGCTGCAGATCGGTATATTTCGACGTTTGCAGGTTATGCGCCGGTATCTAATCCCAGATTGGTGGTCGCTGTCATGATCGATGAGCCATCCGCTGGTCATTATTTTGGAGGTGCCGTTGCTGCACCACTATTCAGTGAAGTGATGGCGGCTGCTCTATGGCAACTCAATGTGCCTCGTGATGCGCCAGGAAATATAGTGAGTTCCCCTTTGCCAGCGAAATTTAAGGAGGAGGGATGAGCTCTTCAATTTCATGGAAATCGAATGAGCTGTTTGTAAATCGTATCCTTGATGAACTTAAGGTGCCCATTAAACATTTAGTAACCGATTATCGCCGCCTAAAAGCAGGGGATACTTTTTTAGCTTATGCGGGGGATCGATATGATGCACGCTGCGATATCACCAAAGCGATTGCTGCAGGTGCAAATGCCGTAATCTGGGAGAAACAGCAGTTTTCATGGGATCCACAGTGGGTAATTCCAAATTGTTCAGTACTCGGTCTAAAGGAAAAGATTGGGTTGATCGCAAGTCGAGTGTGTGGAAATCCATCGCATCACATGTGGCTTGTTGGCTTTACTGGAACTAATGGAAAAACATCGTGTAGTCATTGGTATGCCCAAGCGATGACCCTATTAGGAAAAAAAACAGCAGTAATTGGAACATTAGGTAATGGTTTTTTACATAATCTGAAATGCACTACCAATACAACGCCTGATGCTGTTTTACTACAGGAAACGCTAGCGACTTGCTTACAAGAAGATGCACAAAATCTAGTGATTGAAGTATCTTCACATGGTCTTGTTCAAGGGCGTGTTAACGGTTGTGAGTTCGCTGTAGCGGTACTGACCAATTTATCTCGAGATCACTTGGATTACCATAAAAATATGGATGAGTACGCTGCGGCAAAAGCCAAACTATTCTTCTGGCCAAGTCTCAAATATGCGATATTAAACCTGGATGATATCTTCGGCGTTGAACTCGTTCAACAGATTGGAAAAAAGGATCTGCAAGTTATAGGCTATGGTTTTAATCAATCAATCGATCTATGGCAAAGCCAAAGCAATCTGAGAATACTTAGCGGTAGAAATTTACAAGCTACGATTCATGGTTTGGAATTTGATGTGGAATTTGGTCATGAGAAAGCGCATATCAAGACTGAACTGCTCAATCGATTCAACGCCAATAATTTACTAGCTGTTATCGCTTCCCTCATAGCGAGTGGCGTTAATTTGATAGATGCAGTTTCGGCAATGTTACACGTAAGAACCGTCCCGGGTAGAGTGGAAAAGTTTGGTGGGGGAGCTCAACCGACCGTGATAGTCGACTATGCACATACACCAGATGCCTTGGAAAAAGTGTTAACCGGGCTACGTGAAACATTAGTCAGCAGCCATTTAAAACAGAAATCTCATTCTAGAAAAGCAAGACTAATTTGTGTATTCGGTTGTGGTGGAGATCGAGATCGTGGTAAGAGGCTGATTGCCGGTGATATCGTAACGCGTTTGGCAGACGAAGTGATCATTACCAGTGATAATCCACGCAGTGAAGAACCTCGCGATATTATTAATGAGATCGTGGCAGGTACTTCACAACAAAACTATATCATCGAAGAAGATCGCGCTTCTGCAATTTATCAGGCTATTCACAATGCACATAAAAACGATATTGTGCTAATTGCTGGAAAAGGCGCCGAATCTTACCAAGAAATTAAAGGAAAACGATTGCCATTTGACGATCGTGAAGTCACACAACAAGTACTTCACGATCTAGCGAATATGAAAATGCGAGCACGCAGATGATAACTGTACAAGAAGCCGCCAGTATGCTGAATGCTCATTGGTATGGTGATAACCTCGTATTTAGTGATTTAAGTACTGACAGTCGTCAGATTAAAGCGGGTGATTTGTTTGTAGCATTATCGGGTGATCGATTCGATGGACATGATTTTATTAGTGATACGATCGAGCGGGGTGCCGTTGCCGCTTTAGTTGCTAGAAACATCGAAAAAACCAAATTACCGCAACATTTTGGCTGGATACAAGTTGCTAATACTCGGCAAGCACTAGGGCATCTGGCGTCTCAATGGCGTGATCGGTTTTTATTGCCGTTAGTGGCTGTTACAGGAAGTAATGGCAAGACAACGGTCAAAGAAATGATCGCATCTATTTTTGTTAAGGCCATTTTTCAACAATTAAATTCTACAAGTGATTCTCCTATTGATAAGGTACTGGCTACAATCGGTAACCTTAACAATGAAATTGGTGTTCCTCTCACATTGCTAAGACTTCGGCAACAGCATGCTTATGCGGTGATAGAAATGGGAATGAATCATGCGGGTGAAATTGCGTATTTAACGCAGCTGGCAAAACCCGATATTGCGGTGATTACCAATGCAGGAGCAGCTCATATCGAAGGATTGGGATCGGTTGAATCAGTTGCGCATGCCAAAGGGGAAATTTTCCAAGGGCTGGGCAAGTCTGGTATCGCCATCATTAATGCGGATGATGATTATGCGCAATTATGGTGCCACCTGGCAGGTAGTCGACAAATAATAAGCTTTGGGTTGAATCCAAAGGCTCAAGTTCGTGCGGATTACCGTCCTCAAGCATCGAGTAATAAGTGGATCTTAAAATTTCCAAAAGCAGAAAGCGAAGTTGAGTTACAAGTACTCGGGCAGCATAATGTAATGAATGCTTTGGCAGCAGCAGCAGTGGCGTTAGGTGCTGGTATCAATGAGCAGATTATTGTTGAAGGTTTATCAGCATTTAGCGGCGTCAAGGGTCGTATGCAGAAAAAGAGTGGGCTGCATCAAGCGACTCTGATTGATGATACCTATAATGCGAACCCTACGTCTGTTAGTGCGGCACTTTCAGTTTTAGCACATTTACCCGGAAGAAAAATACTCGTATTGGGTGATATGGGTGAGCTTGGCGTTGAGGAGCCGATCTTCATCGGAAAATCGGCGAGGAAGCAAGCCGAGCAGGCATCGAAAAATTACTTGCGTTGGGTGAATTGAGTGCTAATGCAGCAGAAGGATTTGGAAAAGGAGCAACGCATTTTTCCAATATCGATGAGTTATTAGAAGAAGCTGAAAAATTATTGGGTCACAATGTCACAATGTTAGTTAAGGGCTCTCGCTTTATGAAAATGGAACGCGTCATTCAGCGATTTGAAGTGTGACCGATTGGAACTTGTTTAACAAAGGTTAAATACGCGTGGTCGAGACTGGGATCACATAAGGATAAAAATGCTGTTACTTATTGCGCAATGGATTGCACAAGATATCCGTGCTTTTAATGTTTTCAACTATATAACATTACGAACGGTATTGGCTGTATTGACGGCATTGGTGATATCTTTTGTTATTGGACCGGCAATGATCCGTAAACTAACAGCTTACAAGATAGGGCAATCAATCCGTGAGGATGGGCCTCAGTCTCATTTGGTTAAAGCGGGTACCCCAACAATGGGCGGCGCTTTAATTTTGACGTCGATTGTCATTACTATTTTGTTATGGGCAGATTTGACGAATCGCTACATCTGGATCGTTTTGTTGACAACATTGGGATTCGGTGTGATTGGCTGGGTAGATGATTATCGGAAAGTTGTGCATCGCAATTCTAAAGGTCTTTCGGCTGCGGCTAAATTTTTCTGGCAATCCGTAATCGCTTGCTGCGTTGCGAGTTATCTTTATTGGATTGCAGATACCCCTGAACAGACAAATATGATCGTTCCTTTTTTTAAGGAAATTGCGATTCCTCTAGGAATGGTTAGTTTTATCGTACTTACTTACCTTGTTATTGTTGGCACAAGCAATGCGGTTAATTTGACAGATGGACTGGACGGTTTGGCTATTATGCCAACTGTAATGGTCAGTGGTGCATTGGCTATTTTTGCGTATGTAACAGGACATATCGTTTTTGCAAAATATCTAGGTATTCCTTATATTCAGAATGTGGGCGAGCTTGCAGTTTTTTGTGGGGCGTTAGCCGGTGCTGGCCTGGCTTTTCTTTGGTTTAACACTTACCCAGCAGAAGTTTTTATGGGTGATGTAGGAGCGCTATCACTTGGAGCGGCTCTAGGTGTTATTACAGTCGTTGTCCGCCAAGAGATTGTTTTGATGATCATGGGAGGGGTATTTGTTGCAGAAGCTTTGTCTGTCATGCTACAGGTAGCTTTTTTTAAGTTACGAGGTAAAAGGATTTTTCGTATGGCGCCAATTCACCATCATTTTGAATTGAAGGGGTGGAAGGAAAATCAAGTTGTTGTTCGTTTTTGGATTATTACTTTGATTTTAGTTCTAATAGGACTCTCAACGCTTAAATTACGATGATTTTCCATAAAAAGAAGGTTCTGGTTCTAGGAGCAGGTGAAACAGGAATCTCCATGGTCAAATGGCTTTCATATTTAGGGGCGCACTTGTCGCTTGCCGACAGTCGACCTAATCCCCCTAGTCAAAGCCTCCTGGATGATTTCGTCCCACCCCAAAAAAGATTTCTTGGTCATTTTGATTTTAAACTACTCGAGAATGTTGATGCAATTGCAATTAGCCCTGGAGTTCCGTTAGCAGAGCCCCTTGTGCAGGAGGCTGTCAAACGTAACATCCCTGTATTCGGCGATATTGAACTATTTGCTCTGGCACTTGACCAACTCAAGCAATCAAGGCCAACGATCCTTGCCATTACAGGTTCCAATGGAAAAACAACTGTAACGAGTATGGTTGGTGATATGGTGAGAACCGCTTGATGGGATGTGGAGGTTGCTGGAAACATTGGACCTGCCGTATTAAATGTCTTACTAGATCGATTTTCTACCAGAGAATTACCACAATGCTGGGTGCTTGAATTATCCAGTTTTCAACTTGAAACCACCCAAACACTTTTTCCTGATAGTGCAGTTGTACTGAACATTAGCGAAGACCATCTTGATCGTTATGCTGGATTGGAAGAGTACGGTGCAGCAAAAGCGAGAATTTTTATTAGCAATGCTGATAGCACGCAAATTCTTAATCGGGATGACCCAAACGTGCTAGCAATGGCATTGCCTGATAGAAAACAAATAACTTTCGGTTTGAGTAAACCAAGTCATAGCATTGATTTTGGTCTACTAGAATCTGACTCTGCTGTGTGGTTAGTTGAAGGGGGAAGAAAGCTTTTGAAAGCAAGTGAGTTGAAAATTCCGGGTATGCATAATGTGGCTAATGCGCTGGCCGCATTGGCGCTGTGTCGCTCGATGGAACTGCCCTTTGAACCTTTAATCGAAGCTTTACTGAAATTTAAAGGATTGCCTCATCGGATGCAGAAAGTTGCAACTCTACAAGGAGTGGATTATTACGATGACTCTAAAAGTACCAATGTAGGTTCTGCCATCGCGGCATTAAATGGTATGAGAGGTAACATTGTATTGATCGCGGGGGGAGATGGGAAGGGGCAGGATTTTTCTCCATTAGTCGAACCCATTAAACAATATGTTCGTGCACTTGTACTACTGGGGCGCGACGCAGAAAAAATAAGTCATGCCATCAAAGGAGCTGCTAAACCGATTCATCATGTTTCTACGATGGAAGATGCAGTGCAGTTGAGCTTTTTATTGGCTGAACCGGGTGATATGGTTTTGCTTTCTCCAGCTTGTGCGAGCCTTGATATGTTTAGGAATTATATTCATCGGGCTGAGGTTTTTACTGCGGCTGTTAAAGACTTAGAAAGTAAAAGTACTTCATTAGTTGAAAGTAACTCTGGCCTATGATTACTCAACCTACGATTAATCGACAAAAATTTGTAGCCACATCAGATTATTATCTGATTGGATCAGTATTAGCACTGATAAGCCTCGGCTTAATTATGATTTACTCAGCATCCATTGCAATTGCTGAATCAGAGTACGGAGAAGCAGGTTCTTTTCATTATTTAACTAGACATGCCAGCTATATCATCATCGGCCTGATATTTGGCTCTATTGTATTTCAAATTCCTACCCGGATGTGGCGTACCTTTGTTCCTTATTTGTTTTTAAGCGGAATAATCTTGCTCATTTTAGTATTAATCCCTGGAATTGGGCGTGAAGTTAATGGGAGCCAACGGTGGATATCGCTCGTGGTCGTCAATTTTCAGCCGTCAGAACTCATGAAACTATTGATGATTCTTTATGTGTCGGATTATGTAGTGCGCAAATCCCTATATCTAAATGATCTTCGGAGGGGTTTTTTGCCTTTATGGCTTGTTATCGGGATAGTAAGTGTTTTGTTATTGCGCGAGCCTGATTATGGCGCTTTTGTCGTCATCACGTCAATCGCAGTAGTTATCATGTTCCTCGGGGGAATGAGCTTAAGGCTATTTGCTGGATTGGCAAGTGTTTTATTAATTGGTTTGGTGCTGCTGGTTTTATTTGAACCCTATCGGATGGATCGAATCATTGCTTTTATGGATCCTTGGGCTGATCCATTTGGGAAAGGTTATCAATTAAGCCATGCATTAATTGCTTTTGGTCGAGGAGAATGGTTTGGCGTTGGATTGGGTGGAAGCGTAGAGAAACTTTTTTATTTGCCTGAAGCACATACGGACTTTTTGCTTGCGGTGTTTGCTGAGGAATTAGGTTTTGTCGGCGTAATGGTTGTAATGTTGTTATTTGCTTGCTTGCTGATAAGGGCTTATCAAATTGGACGTTTAGCAGCCTCACTGGAAAATTATTTTTCAGCCTTGGTAGCGCAAGGAATAGGGATTTGGCTCGGGCTTCAAGCGCTAATCAATATGGGAGTCAATATGGGAGTATTGCCTACGAAAGGATTAACACTCCCATTGATGAGCTTTGGTGGAAGTAGCATTGTAGTGAGCTGTATCGCCTTAGCGATTTTGTTGCGTATAGATCGCGAGAATCGACAAAGAATTAGAGGAATAGCGATATGACTGAGTCGAAACGTATTTTTTGTTGGCACTCAACGTGAGACATACACTGTTGGTTATGGCTGGCGGTACCGGAGGGCATGTGTTTCCCGGTATAGCAGTGGCCGATTATATGCGCTCACTTGGGTGGAGGGTTGTGTGGCTAGGTACACAAAGTGGAATGGAAGCAGTGCTAGTGTCTAGATATGGTTATCCCATGGAATATATTAATTTCTCTGGTATTAGAAGAAAAAGCATAATGGATTGGTTGCTATTACCAGGCAAGTTGCTACTCGCTTTCTGGCAAAGTATCAAAATACTAAAACGTATTCAACCAAATATTGTACTGGGAATGGGAGGTTATCCTGCATTTCCCGGTGGATTAATGGCAATTCTCTTGAATAAACCCCTAGTCATTCATGAACAGAATGCGATTGCTGGATTATCGAATAAAGTCCTTGCCAGAGTGGCTGATAAAATCTTATTAGGTTTTCCTGGTACATTTCCTCAAGAAGATAATCGCGTTATTGTTACTGGAAATCCGGTGCGAAGTGAAATTGCAAGCTTACCTTTGCCTGAGCAACGATTCTTAAATCGAACGGGTCCTATCAAGATTTTGGTAATTGGAGGCAGTTTAGGGGCGAGTGTACTAAATAAAGTAGTACCCCAGGCGCTTGGTCTCATCCCTGAGGATAGGCGTCCGGTTGTTAAGCATCAAGCAGGTAAGAAACATATCGATGAACTGAAAGAAAATTATCGTGAACAAGGTGTCGAGGGACAATTAATCGATTTTATTGATGATATGGCAACCAGCTATGCGGAGTGTGATTTGGTAATTTGTCGAGCCGGTGCACTAACGATTAGCGAATTAGCCACAGTTGGTGTTGCAAGTATCTTAGTACCCTTTCCTTATGCAGTTGATGATCACCAAACGGCTAATGCCGGCTATCTTTCTAAGCCAGGTGCGGCAGTGTTGCTACCGCAATATGAGCTAACCCCCGATAATCTAGCAAAAATAATAATGGAATTGACTCGCGCACAGTTGCTCGTCATGGCCAAACTTGCGCGTAACCTGGCAAGTTTGGATGCTGCAAACCAAGTCGCTCAAATATGTATTGCAATGGAGAAATCAAACAATGAAGCATAAGGTTAAATCTGTTCATTTTGTTGGAATTGGTGGTGCCGGCATGGGCGGTATTGCAGAAGTGTTGATTAATTTAGGTTATAAAGTAAGTGGCTCGGACTTAATGGAAAATATGACAACCGAGCGTTTGAAAAATTTAGGCGCTTTGATTTACTTTGGGCACGCTAAGGGCAATATAGTTAATGCTGATGTAGTTGTAACTTCCACGGCTGTTAAACCAGACAACCCGGAAATTATAGCAGCACGTGAGCGCCATATTCCGGTTGTACCGCGAGCGATGATGCTTGCAGAGCTGCTGCGTTTGCGGCAAGGGATAGCTATCGCAGGGACACATGGAAAAACAACGACCACGAGCCTAGTTGCAAGTATTTTAGCAGAAGCTGGATTTGATCCTACCTTCGTTATAGGTGGAAAGTTAGAAGCGGCAGGCAGTCACGCTAAATTAGGTAGTGGTGAATTTATTGTTGTAGAAGCTGACGAATCTGACGCATCGTTTTTATACCTGCAACCGATTTTAGCGGTTGTGACGAATATCGATGCGGATCATATGTCAACGTATGGACATGATTTTGCAAGACTCAAGCAAACTTTTGTAGAGTTTGTTGAACATCTTCCTTTTTATGGCATGGCCGTGCTATGTGTTGATGACCAACATATTCGTGAAATTCTTCCAAATGTGACGAAACCAATTACGACGTATGGCTTATCGCAAGATGCACAAGTTAGTGCTTCATGTATTGAGCACGACAATGGAAGAATGCATTTCCGGGCAAGAATTGGTGTTAATGGAACAGCACGCGAGCTTGATATTATGCTGAATTTGCCCGGCCTTCATAATGTGCTGAATGCGCTTGCAGCAATTACCGTCGCTAATGAGATCGGTGTACCTGATACTGCCATAGTTCGTGCACTCGCAACTTTTGGTGGAGTTGAACGGCGATTTCAACGTTATGGCGATATTAAGATTCCGGGTAAAGGAAGTTTTACTTTAATTGATGACTATGGTCATCATCCTGCTGAAATCGCTGCAACAATTTCGGCGGCTCGAGGTGCTTTTCCGGAAAGGCGACTCATATTGGTATTTCAACCACATCGCTATACACGGACACGTGATGTGTTTGAGGATTTTGTGAAAGTGCTATCCACAGTTGACGTATTGCTGCTCACCGAAGTTTATGCAGCAGGGGAAGAGCCAATTATTGCTGCAGACAGTAGGTCATTGGCTAGAGCAATACGTGTTTTAGGGAAATTAGAACCTATCTATGTGGAGACACCGGATGAATTACCCAATGTAATTCATGGAATCGTTGAGAATGGAGACGTTGTTCTTGTTATGGGAGCTGGTTCAATTGGAAAAGTTGCGACATGGGTGTCGCAAGCTTCAAAAAAGTTGGTTGCGATTGGATAATCGAGGGATAAATCTTTCTTAGTATTTTGGTAAGAGAATTTATATGCGATTTAGTATGGTGACTATGAATTCATTTGATTTTGACAATATGACAGATCAGAGTATTGTCGATTTAGGCCAACTGAGAGGTCAGCTGAGAATTAATGAGTCAATGAAAAAGCATGTTTCATGGCGGGCAGGCGGTGCCGCAAGGTATTTCTATATTCCCCATGATTGCGATGACTTATCCCGATTTTTGTCGTTGCTCCCAAGAGAAATATCGGTATATATGATTGGCCTAGGAAGTAATTTGCTGGTCCGGGATGGCGGATTTAATGGAGTAATTGTGGGGCTACACGCAAGATTGAATGATTTGTTTATTAATCATATGAATCGTGTTGAGGGGAAAGTTTTCGCTGGAGCCGGTGTACCTTGTGCTAAGTTGGCAAGATTTGCTAGTGGAATTAATCTAGTGGGATCAGAGTTTTTAGTAGGAATTCCGGGAACGGTGGGAGGAGCACTCGCTATGAATGCTGGCTGCCATGGCAGTGAAACTTGGAATATCGTCGAACGTGTGCAAATTATTGAGCGCTCAGGTAATACCATGGAAAGAAATGCTGATGGTTATCGGATCGGATATCGTTCGGTGGTCAGGGTAGCGGGCCCTAATAACCAGGGTGATGGAGAGTGGTTTGTTGGTGCCTGGTTTAGATTGCCTAAGGGAGACGGCAACGTTTCTAAACAGAAAATTAAGCAACTATTAACGACACGAATTGCAACTCAACCCCTTAATTACCCTAATGCGGGTTCTGTTTTTCGAAATCCAGCAGGAGATTATGCAGCACGATTGATCGAATGCTCCAATCTTAAAGGATTACGGATAGGTGGTGCGATGGTGTCCACTAAACACGCTAATTTCATTATCAATACGGGAAATGCGACGGCTGCTGATATTGAGGCGATTATTACTGAGGTTCATCACCGCGTTAGAGAACAGACTGGTGTTAGTTTGATTCAGGAAGTTAGGATCATTGGTAATACTAAGGCGATAACTCAATGAATAAAGTTAATTTTGGAAAAGTAGCCGTATTGCTAGGTGGACGGTCAGCAGAGCGAGAAGTTTCCCTCAACAGTGGTAAAGCAGTGCTCAATGCGCTGGTCAACCAAGGTATTGATGCTTACCCTTTTGATCCCAGCGAGCAGCCTTTAGAGGAATTAGTGCGCCAACGATTTGATCGTGTATTTATCGCGCTTCATGGTCGTTTTGGTGAAGATGGCACTATTCAAGGTGCGCTCGAACTATTAGGAATACCCTATACCGGAAGTGGCGTACTAGCTAGTGCGTTAGCGATGGACAAATGGCGAACCAAATTAATTTGGCAAGCAGTTGGTATCAGCACTCCAAAATTTTTAATTCTGGACGATCAGAAAAAAGCTGAAGAAGTAATTGATATCCTTGGCTTACCTCTCATCATAAAGCCGGCTAGAGAAGGGTCAACTATTGGTTTAAGTAAGATTAAAACACCACAAGCGTTTAATGAAGCTTACCAGCTTGCCTTAAAACATGATCCTATTGTGTTAGCCGAACAATTTGTCGAAGGAAAAGAATTAACAGCTGCAATTTTAGGAAACAAACCATTGCCGCTTGTAAGAATAGAGATATCTGGGGATCTCTATGATTATCAGGCCAAATATTTGTCAAGTGATACACGTTATTACTGTCCAAGCGGATTGCCAAATGATGTAACGGAACAAATACAGTACCAGGCACTACAGGCGCACAATGTCTTAGGTTGTTACGGTTGGAGTAGAGTCGATGTGATACTTGATCACGATTATCGTCCCTTCTTTCTCGAAGCTAATACATCTCCTGGTATGACTGATCATAGTTTAGTTCCAATGGCCGCGCGAACTGCAGGTATATCGTTTGATCAGCTAGTTGTCCAAATTTTAGCACTTACCCATGTGGAATAATCACAAAGCATTGAATTTACTAACTAACTTAATTCTAACCGGCGTTGTGTTATCAGTTGCTTATTTCCTGGTCTCAAGCATGATAAAATTACCACTATTCGATTTGAAAGAGATAAGGATTGAAAGTGTCAGTAATACCGATCAATCAAATAAGCTGGCATTACAACATATCAACCGCCAACAGATTGAACGAGTTGTTGGTGATGCGGTGATAGGGAATTTCCTTACTGTTGATTTGAGTCGGATAAAAGATGCATTCCAAGAGTTACCATGGGTAAGGATAGCAAAGGTGCAGCGTAATTGGCCATTAGGAATCAAGGTGGTACTAGAAGAGCATACTCCTTTGGCATACTGGGGGGATACTGCTTTGATTAATCTTCAAGGAGAGATTTTTCGCGCGCCGTCGGATAAAATCTTACCTGTATTTCGAGGACCGACTGAAGAAAGTGCCGCGCTGATTGCTGAGCAATATAAAATTATGAATAGGACTCTCAGCCCGATTAACCAACATGTGGCAGAAGTCTCGCTTTCACCACGATACGCGTGGTTTATTCGATTAGACAGTGGCACCTTGTTGAAGTTAGGGCGTAAGAAAATCAAATCCCGGTTAGAGCGGTATATATCTGTTTATAAAAATAATATTGTGAATTGGAATCAATCTATTCCCTTAGATTATGTCGATCTGCGCTATCCAAGTGGTTTTGCAGTGCGTATGGACGAAGTGATGTCGACTCGCACTTCACCAAAACCAATATCTCGAAGAAAATCATGAAAAAGGCAGATTTATAGATGAATAAGCCAAGAGTTGAGAGAGATTTGATCGTTGGCCTTGATATTGGTACATCTAAAATCGTTGCCATCGTGGCTGAGATTAAGCCAGAGGGTGGTTTTGAAATTGTAGGACTGGGAAATTATCCTTCACGAGGCCTTAAGAAAGGTGTTGTGGTCAATATTGAAACAACGGTCAGTGCGATACAGCGAGCGCTTGAAGAAGTCGAGCTCATGGCAGATTGTAAGATAAGTGAAGTATACACGGGTATTGCAGGGAGCCACATCCGTGGTTTTAATTCACACGGTATGGTTGCGATCAAAGATAAAGAAGTGACTGCTTTCGATGTGGAAAAAGTAATGGAAACGGCCAAGGCAGTAAATATTCCCGCGGATCAACAAATACTTCATATTCTAAATCAAGAGTTTATTGTTGATGGACAAGAGGATGTGCGAGAACCGATTGGCATGAGTGGAATACGCCTTGAGGTTAAGGTGCATATTGTAACGGGAGCTGTGTCTGCTGCTCAAAATATTATTAAATGTGTTCATCGTTGTGGGCTAGAAGTTCGTGATCTCATTTTGCAACCTCTCGCCTCAGCAATAGCAGTATTATCAGATGATGAAAAGGATCTAGGGGTTTGCCTCGTAGATATTGGTGGAGGAACTACCGATATTGCGGTATTTACCAATGGTGCGATTCGACATACTTCAGTTATTCCGATTGCCGGAGATCAAATTACCAATGACATAGCAATGGCCCTGCGAACCCCAACCAAAGATGCTGAAGATATCAAGTGCCGCTACGGATGCGCACTTCGTGGTCTTGCCGATGTGCGTGAAATGATTGAGGTTCCTGATGTTGGAAATCGAGGTGCCCGTCAGCTTTCTAAGCAAACGCTTGCCGAAGTGATAGAGCCGCGAGTAGAAGAGCTTTACTTATTGATTCAAGCCGAGCTGCGAAGAAGTGGGTTTGAGCAATTACTTTCATCAGGAATTGTAATTACAGGAGGAACAAGCTCGTTACAGGGAATGGTTGAATTAGGGGAAGAAATATTTCATATGCCGGTTAGGTTAGGCTTACCAAAATATACAGGTGGGTTAGAGGAAGTAATCAAAACACCTCGTTACTCCACCGGTATTGGCCTAATCATGGCCGGAATAGATGAGCAGCGCCATCATCATAATCATTTGAGAGGTGGCTCAGCTAAGCAAGTATTTGCACGAATGAAAGGCTGGTTTCAGAAGAATTTCTGACCAATAGTTGGTTGTATGCGTTGTGTAGAAGCGTTGTTATTTGAAATTTACCATGCAAAGGAGAGGTGTTATGTATGAAATCATGAATTCTGAAGGTCAGGAAGCTGTCATCAAAGTAGTAGGAGTTGGAGGATGCGGAGGCAATGCGGTTGACCACATGATTCAGAACGCGACCAAAGGTGTTGAGTTCATTTGCCTTAACACAGATGCTCAGGCTCTTAAAGGAAATCGTGCGCCAGTTTTACTACAGCTGGGTTCTGGCATCACAAGAGGTCTGGGGGCGGGAGCAAATCCTGATATCGGTCGTGAGGCTGCCCTTGAAGACCGTGATCGCATAGCAGAATTGATCCAAGGCGCTGATATGTTATTTATTACCGCAGGCATGGGTGGGGAACTGGTACCGGTGCAGCGCCAGTTGTAGCGCAAATCGCCAAAGAGATGGGTATTCTTACTGTGGCGGTTGTCAGTAAACCTTTTTCTTTTGAAGGTAAGCGCTTGAAAACAGCTCAAGCTGGGATGGAAGCATTATCACAACATGTTGATTCGTTGATCGTGATCCCTAACGATAAGCTAATGATGGTACTCGGGAATGACATTAGTATGCTTGATGCGTTCAAAGCTGCTAATGACGTGCTTTATGGCGCTGTAGCGGGTATCGCTGAAGTAATTAACTGTCCAGGTCTTGTTAATGTTGATTTTGCTGATGTTAAAACCGTGATGTCAGAAATGGGAATGGCTATGATGGGCTCTGCAGCTGCTAGCGGGGTAGATCGTGCGCGGATGGCAGCTGAGCAGGCCGTTGCTAGTCCTTTATTAGAGGAAATTACACTATCAGGAGCGCGCGGCGTGCTAGTAAATATTACCGCGAGCTCTGGTATGAAAATGCGAGAAGTTCATGAGGTCATGAATACAATTAAAGAACTTACTGCAGAAGACGCAACTGTTATCGTTGGGACCGTTATTGATGAAGCAATGCAAGATACACTTCGCGTGACGTTGGTTGCGACAGGGTTGGGTAGCGTTACTCAATCACAGTCAAGACCTTTAACGGTTATTCATACAAGAACAGGCACGGATGATAGAACACTTTCACCGTTTGATGAACCGGCCGTGATGCGAACAGGAAGAAGAAATAATGCGACTGTTGCTGCAATGCAGCAATCAGGAGTTGATCCACTGGATATTCCTGCTTTCTTAAGACGGCAAGCCGATTAAAGTGAAACGATGAGATTACCTTTGCATGGGGAAATCCTTTAGTTAGTATGTGCTGTTGTAATTTAAGTAGGACTGGGTAGTATTAATACCCACCAGTCCTACTCAACTAAATTATTCAGTATTTTAATTTTGTAGGTGTACTTGCCGATATTTCCAGGATATGTTGGTTTTTTTCAATTAACTTATTTCAAATAAAGATGAGAAGCAAATTGAGAAGAGATAAAAGGAGATGAGTGAAATGACACTAAAAAGTACAATTACTGAATTTGATGCTTATTTAGGTAATAAAGAATCAATTCTTGACAAGAATTATCAAAGAATCGCAGAGCAAATAAAATTGCTTTGGGGATACGATGAGTTTTTTATGTTTGTTGAGAAATTAGTACTTGTTGAAAAAGAACGCAATAGAGGTGGTTTTCCTTACGAAGTCATATTAGAGCTAAATGCTCTCCAGGATATACACCGGAAGAATTTTGCTAAGCGAGCTGAGTCATTGAATAAAAAGTAAGATTTCATTAAAAAATCTGCTTGGTTTATTTAGTAGGAAAATCAGGAAAGATTTTCGATATACCAATTCATTGCCTCTTCCAACCCTTTTCCTATCCGATGTGTGGGTGCATAGCCCAGTAAATTTATAGCTTTTGATATATCAGCTTGCGAATGTCGCACATCTCCCTGGCGAAAATCAACATATGTTGGTTGATGATTTTGCAAATGAGGAAATTTGTTAATCAATAACTTACGCATCATTGAATAGAGCTGATTTAGGCTCGTACGCTCATTTAATGCAATGTTATAAACCTGATTGACGGCTGGCGGTTCTTCTGTCAAAGCTGAAAGAAGATTTGCTTGGATTACATTCTCCACAAAGCAAAAATCACGACTCGTTTCCCCATCACCATTAATTCTGAGCATTTTGTTTTGTATCAACGCAGCAATCCACTGTGGAATCACCGCAGCATAGGCACCATTGGGATCTTGTCGAGGGCCAAAAATGTTAAAGTAACGTAGACCAATAGATTGAATGCCATAACATCGCGCAAAAACATCGGCGTAGAGCTCATTAACATATTTTGTGACAGCATACGGAGATAGCGGGCGCCCAATTATCGATTCAATTTTTGGTAAATCAGGATGATCTCCATAGGTTGAGCTAGAAGCAGCGTAGACAAATCGTTTAATGTTTGCGTCTCGCGAAGCGACAAGCATGTTGATAAAACCTGAGATATTGCTTTCGTTGGTTTGGATAGGGTCTTCAATTGAGCGAGGAACTGAACCTAATGCAGCATGATGCAACACGAAATCGATATTTTCACAAGCCTTTTGGCAATCTTTCAATGATCGAATATCACCCTGATGAAATGTGAAATTGGCCCAAACTGCGGGATCAACTGCTGCCTTGACTTGATCTAAGTTATGTTGGTAGCCGGTTGAAAAATTATCTAGTCCAACTACATCTTGGTTTAATTTTAGTAATGCTTCAAGTAAGTTAGATCCAATAAAACCGGCTACGCCAGTAATTAGCCAGCGAAAGGGTTTAATTCTCAGTGTTTGCTGAATAGCTTGATACCTAGTCATATTGGGAGTACCGATTTATAGACGCCAGACACTTAATCCTGCTTTACTTAATTCGCTTTCGTTAAACTGTGATTTGACATCGATAAAGCATCCTTTATCAACAAGTTTCGAGCAAATTTCTGCCAACGATTTCTGAATGAAGTCTCGATGCGAGACAGCAGCTATCATCGCATGTGCTCGAGGGAGACTTTCCCAAGATTGTAGCGATACACCATATTCATGTTCAGCTTCTTTAACTTCAGCAATGGGATCGTGAACATGCACATCGACACCATAATCTTTAAGCTCTGATATGACATCTGCTACTTTAGAATTTCTTAAATCAGGGCAATTTTCTTTGAAAGTTAAACCAAGCACATTAACTTTAGCGCCTTTAACATTAAAGCCGGCTTTAATAATTTGCTTGATCGTTTGCTCTGCAATAAATTTAGCCATATTGTCGTTGATGCGGCGTCCCGCTAAGATAACCTGCGGAATATAACCAACCATCTCAGCTTTATGGGTAAGATAGTAAGGATCGACTCCGATACAATGTCCCCCAACTAAACCGGGTCTAAAAGGTAGAAAGTTCCATTTAGTTCCTGCGGCTTGGAGAATTTCTAATGTATCAATTCCTAATTTGTCAAAAATGATGGCAAGCTCGTTCATGAGCGCGATATTTAAATCACGTTGAGTATTTTCAATAACTTTTGCAGCTTCTGCAACCTTAATACTCGAAGCTCGATAAACGCCAGCTGCTATTATCGATTCATAAAGGAGTGCTACTTTTTCTAACGTTCCAGGACTGTCACCAGATACGATTTTAGTAATTGTAGTAAGCGTATGTTGTTTGTCTCCCGGATTAATACGTTCCGGTGAATATCCTACGAAAAAGTCTTTCTTCCATTGCAAATCAGAATATTTTTCTATAACTGGAATACAGACTTCTTCAGTTGCACCAGGATAAACTGTTGATTCATAAATGACGATTGCACCACGTTTTATATTGCGACCCACTATTTCACTAGCACCAATCAATGCAGAAAAGTCAGGTTGATGAGCCTGATCAACTGGAGTGGGAACAGCAACGATAATATAATCCGCTTTAGATAATTCGGTTGGATTAGCCGTGACAGTTAATTGTGTCGCTGCTTTCAAATCAGCCGTTGATACTTCATCTGTTGGATCGATAAAACGTTTATAACTTTCAATTTTACTGGCTGAAAGATCAAAACCAATGGTATTGCGTTTCTTGCCAAACTCAACTGCTAACGGTAACCCAACGTATCCTAATCCTACAACAGCTACTGTACTCATAAATTTCCCTTTATACGCAATTGTTCAAAAGCTTTTGTTTCTTAATTCTATTGGTTTCTCATTTGCTCTATAGGCTACACGGAATTATTTAAGTTAACTTGTACAACAACATAATAAAGAACCGCTATTTTAGTAAATTCCTATTACATACTTATGGTATAAATTTAAAAAAGGTATAGACTTTGATTAAATGAAAAAAAATTGATTTCTAGGAATTGAATTGCCTGAGTAGAATGTTTTTTTCTATCTATTTTATCTAACTGGCTGTCTGATTTATTGATTAGGGAGATTAAGTAATGGTAATAGCTAACTGTTATAAAAGTACCACGAAAAAAAACTTTACAACAGTTCTTGTTTTAATTTTATTGATACTTACAACAATTACAGCTTGTGGTAAAGCTAAAGATGTGGACGCGCTTATTTCAGAGGCAACGCAGTACTATGAAAAGGGCGACGATAAGGCCGCTATTATTCAGCTCAAAAATGTATTACAACAAAAGCCAGATGATCGTGACGCACGCCATCTTTTAGGCATTATTTATAATCGGACTGGCGATGTTCGCTCAGCCGAAAAAGAATTAAGTCGCGCACTCAGTTTAGGTATGGATCCTGCAAAAGTACTTCCCGATTTAGGGCAGGCGCTTCTCAGCTTGGGCGAGTTCCAACAAGTATTAGATAAGACCGAAACTCTGCCAGAAAATATTGATTTTTCTGAGGTTCTGACACTCCGTGGCAATGCGCTATTAGGACTTGGTAGGTTTCAGGAAGCTAAGGAGTTATTTGATCAAGTGCTTCAAGATAAACCGAATTTTCCAGATGCGCTCATCGGGCTTGCTCGATATGAACTTTCGCAAAAGGATATTGAAGCGGCTATGCGTTACTTAGAAGAGGTAACAGCAAAATATCCTGACAACATTCATGCGTTAATTTTTAGAGGTGATTTACTGCGAGCGCAAGGCAAGAATGATCTTGCATTGGATTTATATGGTCAAGCAATTAAAGTCAGACCTGACCAGATCGTGGCTTATACTAATCGTGCTTCGGTATTAATCGGCTTAGGAAAATTTGATGCGGCACAGTAAGACTTAAATAGTGCCAGTAAAATCGCGCCCGGAAACTTGCTAGTGGCATTTAATCAAGCATTGCTTGATTTTACCCAAGGTAAGCATACGGTAGCACTCGATATCTTACAAAAAATTTTGAGTACAGCGCCAAATCACATGCCGAGTGTTCTGATTGCTGCGGCTTCTCATTTTGCCTTGGGGTCAGTGTTACAAGCTGAGCAGCTTGTCAATCAGTATCTGAAAGTAATTCCAAATAATCTTTATGCAATAAAATTAAAAGCATCTATTTTACTGAAAAATCATGAAACGAAACAAGCTATCGAATTATTGACACCGGCCCTTAGATCTAGTCATCAAGATCCGCAGCTATTAGCTTTGGTCGGTGAAAGTTATATGCAGAACAAAGAATTTGAGAAAGCATCCGAATTTTTTGAGAAAGCTAATGAACTTTTACCTGAAAACGCTGCGCTTCACACTGCGCTTGCATTAAGTAAATTGGGGCAAGGTAATCGTGAAAGTGCGATTGTTGAACTTGAAACAGCTGCAAATTTAGATGAACAGTCACCGCGTGCAGGCGTATTACTTGTGATGGCTCACTTGCAGACTAGAGATTTTAATAAAGCCTTAAAAGCGGCGGAGGAACTAGAAAAAGATCAAGCAGATAGCCCTCTGGTTCAGAATCTGAAAGGTAGCATCTATGTAGGTATGAAAGATTTAGCAAAAGCGCGTGCCAGTTTTGAGAAAGCGCTTACGCTGAAGCGTGATTATTTTCCTGCTATTTCCAATCTTGCGAGGCTAGACATACAGGAAGGTAAAATAGAGCAAGCAAAGCAGCGCTTTGAAGAAATTCTGAAACAGGATAAGAAGCATATTCAGGCTATGCACGCGCTAGCGGGGATCGCACTGACACAAAATAATAAGAATGAAGCGATTGCATGGTTTGAGCGTGCAAGTAACGAAAATCCTAATGAGCTACAGCCTGCATTACAGCTAGGTGCGCTTTATGTGCAGTTAAATGAGGGCAATAAAGCGTTAAGTCTTGCAAAAAAACTTCAAGGAAGTTTTCCTGATAATCTGAGTGTGGTTGAGCTTCTCGCACAGGCCCAGCTTGCAGTCAATGATAAGGCGGCAGCACTCGAAAACTATCAGAAATTGGCAGCTAGATTACCAGACTCAGCTGCTACACAATTTCATCTCGCCAATGTGCAAGCATTACTACAAAATCAGAAAGCTGCTGCTGAGGCAGTTAAAAAAGCAATTGCTTTAAAGCCGGATTATCTTGAGGCTAAATTATTACAAGCTCGTATTGAAGTACAAAACAATAAGCCTGATGAAGCAATGAAAATTGCCAAGGACATTCAAAAACACCATGCTAAGTTACCTGCTGGTTTTGAATTAGAAGGCGATTTATTGATGAATCAGAAGAAGGTAGTCCAAGCAGCTGGTGCCTATGAAAAAGCTTTTTCGCTCCATAATACTGGTCAATTAATGACCAAACTTCATGCAGCGCTGAGTCAAAGTGGTAAAGATAAGCAGGCAAATGAACGTGCAGCCAAATGGCTGGAGCAGCATCCGTCTGATTTCGGTATGCGTCTGTATATGGGGGTTATTTACTTAAACAAGCAACAATATGATGCTGCAATTCAGCAGTTTCAAGCAGTATTAGCTCAAAACCCAGATAATCCAGTTGTTCTTAATAATCTTGCATGGGCTTACCAGCAGAAGAAAGATCCTTCTGCAATTAATTATGCAGAAAAAGCTTATAAAGGCGCACCAGATAATCCAGCAATACTTGATACGTTAGGCTGGATTCTCGTAGAAAAAGTGAAACAGCACGGGCGGTTCCTCTTTTACAGAAAGCAGTTTCACTTGCACCTGAAGTACCAGAAATACGTTATCACCTTGTGGTAGGATTGCAGAAATCAGGTGACAAAGACGGAGCGCGTCAAGAATTAGAGCATTTATTCGCTTCAGGAAAAGCGTTTCCAAAAATAGACGATGCTAAAAAATTGTTAAAGGAATTAGAAAAAGACTGAGTGCTACTATCTTGAGCATGAGGAGGCTACGGATTAACCCAAGGTAATTGATCATCTAGGATTTTCCGTAGTCGAGGCTTGGAATCAGCGTAGTAATAGGAGTTACTCTCATCACAAATTATTTTTTCAGGCCTGCTTGTAAAATTAAATTAGCTTTTCATAGTCATCTACACAATGACCTAACAAGTAATTCAGTAGAATAATCTTTCAATTTTTCTACTGATGATTAGGTATTTTCCCTGCCATGGAATCACTTGTTTACTTCGATAAAATCATTGTCGAAAAACCCAAAGTTTCGAAGGATTGTTTTTACACTAACTATATCCTCGTTCGCAAAGGAAAGTCCATTGCTTGTGAACTTCGGCACAAATATGAGGAAAGTATCGAAGGCGATAATACACAACGCTACGCTAATTTGACCTCGGGGATTCCAGCCATTAATCACGGGCTTTTTGCCAAAGAAATTTGTTTTGAGTTTGACCTAGGGCCGAAAGAATACAATTTCTTCGATGAGATGCTCAAGAAAATGAGTATTGAAATTTTTGTAAGCCGCTTTTATCAGGATCCACTTTTTATCAAACCAGCCTTTATCGCCAAGCAAGCTGATGTGATACTTTCCAATGCGGCTTGCCAAGCAAAATTCACGGCGGGTATCAGTCATGATATTGTTAATTACCCAGCGGACTCCGATAAGATCGTGGTCCTTTCATCTGGCGGAAAAGAGAGCCTACTTTGCTACGGCCTGCTCAATAAAGCAGGTATGGACGTTTATCCAATTTATATTAATGAATCCGGAGGTCATTGGCGAACAGCACTTACAGCTTACCGATCATTCAAGCAAACTGATGCTAAGACCAAGCGCATTTGGTCAAATATTGATCGCCTATATGCGTTTATGGTAAGGAATTCGCCGGTGGTTGAGAACAATATCCGTGGTATTAAATCGATTACTGACCCACTTCATTTTTTTACATTTGCACATTATGTCTTTGCTTCATTACCACTCATGGAGAAATCAAGGATTGGTCATGTTTGCGTTGGTAATGAATATGTCGAGCCTACTAAAATTTTAACTGAGCGTCATAAGATCAATGATGTCGAATTCTTTCCAGGGGTATATGATCAAAGCCAGGCATTTGATCGTTATATGACTGAATGGTTTGAATCAGCAGGGTATAACATCAAGCAATGGGCACCGATTCGATCCATCACCGGTTACCAAGTTCAAAAAACGCTAGCGATGGATTATCCTGAATTATTCAAGTTACAAACTTCCTGTCATCATGCTTATTTCAAAAATGGCAAAATACAGCCATGCGGCACGTGCCAAAAATGTATGCGTATCTTAGCTTTTTGCATCGCCAATCAACTGGACTACTCACTGATCGGATATACTGCAGCTAATGTTACCTGGCTTCAATCCAATATCCATCGACTGGTATTAGCGGGTGATCAAGAGCTGGAGCATACATTCCATCAATTAAGCCAACAGGGATTTACCGTTAAAGGTCAACCGCACGATCATATTGAGCAACTTCACTTCGATGCACATTCATCGGATGTAAGCAATGTGCCCTCGCAGTGGCGCAGCAAGATTTATCCACTACTGTTCAAGAAAGCTAAGGGTATCGTACAACTTACTGAGGATCATCAATGGCAATCGGTTGATATTCGCCAAATTGTCTAGAATCTGCCAAACCCATGAGATCGCGGATATCGGTTCAATTGACCACCTCCCGCAAAAATGCGAATTGCGATAATTGCTGCAACCATTCCTACAGTAACAGCAGTTTGGGCTACCATTCTCCAATCAATAACCGTTTTGTACAGTTGGAATTGTGCACGCCAACTGATTCTTTTCCAAACTTCATCAGGTGAGATAGAACGGGGACGATGAATCGTTTGATGCGATATAATGACTTCTTGGTCACTAATGACATCAATGGATTGTACAGGGTCTCCATGGGTGAATACTTTAATAGCACCGCTAATAACAACTACTTCCGTTTCAGTTGAAGTTACGTCAATATGCAGGATTGCATTTTTAGCTTTTAGTAACGCATGTGGCGTTTTGATGTGATACCAGCAATCATAAGTATCTGCATAGGCATCTCCCCAGTTAAATCGGTCGATGGTAATCACACAGGTGTCCCCATCGTCTTCGTCCTCACCTTTAAATTCAAGTCGGGCCGCACTATGCGGTCCATTACTGATGAATGAATGATTATCCAGATCTGAGGATACGTTAATAGCAGATCCGTTTAGTATCGTATTGCGCCCAGACGTATACAATACTCCAATCTCATCATTCTTGTCATAAGCCTGATGATGAAAGCGCGCTTGAGAAGACGTGCTTTGCTCCCAGAATCCCCCGCTATCAGTATAATTGCGATCTTGTAATGGGACTGTTTTACAACCAGCCAAAACTATAAAGCTTAACAAGAGTAATAATCTTAGCCAGCGATGTAAACGATCTGTTGCTGAATATCGGCTAATATTGATTAGCTTTCTGTGACAACTGGTTTGATCAGCCTTGAATTTATACATTTTGCTTCTCTCCTCAGTTTGGTTTAGATTAGAAATATCGATGACATTTAATTTACGCGTAACTGCCTGAATCAGAACTGAATCAAGCGTAAAAAGTGAATGGGTTGAGAAATGAAGACAAAGCTGGAAAGCATTGATCCATCGATGGGCGTAACCTGTAAAAAAGAAGGGGGTGTTTTATGTCAAGAATTACTAAAAAGGCGCTTAATCTGTATCCATTACTGGTACGTTTAATTTTTTGGGCGCAGCAGCTCAAATACGGTGTAACCCTAGAGCCATCTTGGATCTGGGGAAGATCATCAAAACTACTCTATGGTCTCCAAGTTTTTTATCGGTGCTTGGATCGGAAACAATCCCCAGTGAGCTCTAAGTTACGGGCCTTGATTTCAAATCGAGTTTCGCAACTGAACAACTGTGCATTCTGTACTGATATCAGCGCTTCGAAGCTTCTGAGAAGCGGGGTACCACATGAGAATCTGGTTACGCTGGAAAATTATGAGTCGAATCCAATATTTTCAGAAAAAGAACGAGTTGCATTAGCCTATGCAGAAACCATGACGGATTCGAACCAGCGTGTAGACGACTTGCTTTTTCAGCGCTTAAGAAAATCCTACAGCGAAGATGAAATTGTGGAGCTCACTGCTTGGATTGCTTTCCAGAATTTATCTAGCAAATTTAACGCAGCGCTTGAGATTCCTGCACAGGGGTTTTGTCAAACACCGAAGTGATTAAGGTTGTTTCAATAAATATCAGCGTTGAATGCGGAGATAACGTAGTAAGCTAATGTTTTTCTAAAACGACTATCTCAAGTAATTTTTTTCATGATTGTCTATCACTACCTTCCTGCAGAATCTGCACTTAAAGCATTACGCGATCGTCGCTTGAAAATTTCGCACTTAAGTGAAATCGATGATTTGCTTGAATTGTCTATTTCTGAGTTATCCGATTTAAAGATTAAAAGTATCCTGGAAGGATTTAAAAATCGAGTTAGCGTACGGTGCGGCATTATTAGTTTTTCTAGGATCTATCATGATCCTGTGCTATGGAGCCACTATGCTGATGGCCATCGCGGCGTTTCGCTGGTATTTGATATTCCCGATAACAAGGCAATTCAGATCGACTATCGACCTGAGTCGTTCATTCGAAAAATTGATACTGTCATTCAACATAGTAGTGTTGAAGAAACTGATTTGAGTCACTTGATCTCCACCAAGTTCTCCAGTTGGAGTTACGAACAAGAGATTCGAATGATCTGTGATTTAAACGATCGTTTTTGTCAAATTGATGCGAAAGGAAAGAAAGCTTATTTTGAATCACTTAGCTTGGAATCGTTTGGTAAGGATGCCTTAAAACTAGTTGGATTAATACGAGGTGCTCGATGTGAATTGAAACCAATGGATATTGCCGGAGAATTATTAGCAGCAGATATGCTCTCTGTGCAAGATGCTAAAATTAACCCGGCTAATTTCCAAATTATTACCGACAATATCTACACGCTTAATGGAGTAAAGTCATTTTCTGCTTGTTGTTTTAGAGTTTGAGCATGATGAGTTTGATGGAACTGATATAGCAATCAAATCACTAATTTATTAGTAATCAGGAGGTAAGTTTCATGAAGTTTTATGGTTTTCTTTATCCGACTACTGCTAGGATCTTATTCTTGATTGTAATTCTGTTGACACACTCATCTTGTCTCTTCGCTTCAAAAAATCAGTCGGGTACAGATCAAGATTTACTTGCCAGCTTGCTTAAGCTAGAAGTTGAAGGCGTTTCTCTCAGCATGCCATTGGCTGAAATTCAAACAAAGTTGCAAGCAGTCGGTTATGCTCAAGTGAGTCATACGACTTTTATTAAAGAAGTTTCACTTGGAGGAGGACGGCAATCGATTTATCGCATTGAAATTGAGTATACGCCTAGTGCTGATAAATTAGGTTATTTTCGCTCAGAAAGCGGAGGGAGAAATAAAAGCCCAGTTACTCAATTGCAGCTAATCCCTGAACAGGAAGCAGGATGGGCGAACAGACTATACGCGCTGGTATGTTCACAAGTATCCGATGAGAATAAATTATTACGTGCTTGTGAGCCTGTTTCGGAAGCGACTATACGATTTGGTCAGGGTAATTTGCTCTCGTTGTCTTCTGCTATTACTACACAATTAGCTGCGACAGCCGGTAGTATGAGTGTGAGTATTATCCATCACAAACAATAACCCGGAAGTGACGTGCTATTCACGTTATTTTATTGGGATTGCAGGTTCTTGCGCTATTTACGTTCTATTTTTCTTAGCTTAATGCTGGTCAGTGTCTGTGCTGGCTGTGTTCATCGACAATCAGTGACGGAACCTTATCCTCGCTGGGGAAAAGAAATTGAAATTCGTTCGCATGATAATCGTGATCAACTAATCGTGCGTATGGTTCATCCTGCTGAGCTGCAACAAGCTAAAGCGTGTGTATTGTTAGTACACGGTATGAATGAATACATCGGTCGTTATGCTGCAGCTGCACATTTTTTTGCTAAAAACTTTCTGGTTGCCGGTTTTGATCTGTATGCGCATGGTCTTTCACACCCAGAGCTATTCCGAGCAGATCTGGCACTGATTGGTGGCGCAGAGAATCGGGAGATTGAAGATATTTATTTGGCGCAAATCCCATTAAATAACCTGGATCGATTGAGAGAGAGCTTAGACATGGCGCTTCAGCAATTGATTGCACTATGTGATGAATACGGTCGAGATGGAAAGCCTATTTTTATCGTGTCGCATAGCCTAGGATCATTAGTTGCGGCTTCTTACTTGCTGCAGAATCAACGGAACCTCGCTTATGCGCAACGCATCGCAGGTATCGTTTTTCTGGGACCGGCTTTTGCAGTTACAGAAGTGCCTGGATGGCGTGGGTGGTTCGCGAATCCATTTATCAAGCTTTCGTTTCATGTGGAAGAACATTTTCTCAAACCACATAATGAGCCATTTCCTTTAATGATCGCGAATCAAGCTGTTTCATTAATGATTGCGCCAGTATTAGATGGAATCTTTGAGGTATTGTCTTGGCCCGGTTTGCGATCACTCTTTACCCCAACAACTCCTGATTGGGTTGTTGATTATCTTACCAACGATGAGCAGGAAAGAGTGCAGATTCGTGTAGATGGTTGGCTTATTCGGCAAACTTTACTGCGCTATGTGAAAGGGATCGAAGCTGAAATTGTAGCTTTCCGCCATCAGATGTCTAAATTTGAGTGGCCTTATTATTTGATTTATTCGGAACATGACCCGATAACGGCAAGTTGGGGTAATCATGATTTTGCTCAAGCAACGTTGCATAACCATCCGGATAATCAAATCTTAGCGTATTCCGATCTGAATCATCACGAGCACCTTTTTTCTGCGCAACCATTGCGTAACGAAATTCTTGAAAAAATTGAGCAATGGTTAGATCGTCGATTGACCCATTTGCAGCGCAGTGACATTGATTGATGCGCTAACGATTTTTTGCGTTCTTCTACAATAATAAAGTTTGTTGCATGGCAGGATTAATCTTAAAATATCCACTTAGCCTAACTATAATAAAAATAGGTAATCACTGTTCGTCACTTTAGTTTTTTAATAATACAGAAAGGAAAATTACACATGTCACTTGTTACACGCCCTGCACCGGATTTTACGAAACCAGCTATTTTACCGAATGGAAGTTTTGAAGATAATTACAATCTTTATTCACATATTCGTGATAAATACGCGGTTCTTTTTTTCTATCCTTTGGATTTCACCTTTGTTTGCCCATCAGAAATTATTGCACATTCACATCGTGCCAAGGAATTTAAGCAACGCAATGTTGAAGTAATTGGGATATCGGTGGATTCGCAATTCACGCATTATGCGTGGCGTAATACTCCGATTACTCAAGGAGGAATCGGTCCTATCGATCTAACCTTGGTTGCGGACTTGGGAGGTGAAATCATGACTGCATATGGTGTCGATCTTCCAAATCATATCGCATTGAGGGGATCTTTCTTGATCGATCGAAAAGGTGTTGTGCGTCACGAAGTAGTAAATGATCTACCACTGGGACGTGATGTGGATGAAATGCTGCGTATGGTAGATGCGCTTCGTTTCTTTGAAGAACATGGAGAATTGTGTCCGGCTGGTTGGAAGAATGGAGAGCCAGGCATGAAAGCGAGCCCAGAAGGTGTGGCCGACTATCTCAGCAAACATGCAGAAAAGTTATAATTTATTTGTTTTATTGTTTCCTTTTGCAAAAGCAGTTGATTTGCAAAGGGAACTGATTAGAAAAAGGCGATAAAGTACACGGCGGACGACACTCGATAGGATTTCTAATCAGTATTGTATTTCGGTTGATCAGTTAGGAATAAGTGGGGTGGCTGATGGGGGTCGAACCCACGACAACCGGAATCACAATCCGGGACTCTACCACTGAGCTACAGCCACCATCCTAAATCGATAGAGAGCTAACTATAATTAGTTTTTTTAAGTAACACACTTTCTGGCGTGCCCGACAGGAATCGAACCTGTAACCCCCAGCTTAGAAGGCTGGTGCTCTATCCGATTGAGCTACGGGCACGAATCTCAAAACGGGCATTATAAAAATAATTGGTCGGGGTGGAGAGATTTGAACTCCCGACATCCTGGTCCCAAACCAGGCGCGCTACCAGACTACGCTACACCCCGAGAAGGCTGGTAATATACCCTCTCAAACTAACGGCGTCAAATTTCAATTGACCTAGAAATTTAGTGTTAGAGAGTAATAAAGAAGTTGCATCATATCATTGCACTCAGAAAAATTCATCAAAGTCGTTGGATTCGTTTGGTAAATGTGGTTTGCTTGTTGAGCCTCGATTAAGCAATATAATTTGATTTGGCGTTGCTCTACGCTTCTAATTCCGGTTAAGATGCAATCTATTCATTAATAGTGAACCGTGAAAGTAATTGCAAGTGAGGTTTAGTACCTGAAGGTATAGATTCGGGCCGCTTACTTTGGCAAGGCATAACACATGGAGGAAGAAAATTGAGTGATCACCGTTTTATGATACGCAAGGCAGCAGTTCTTGGCGCTGGCGTTATGGGCGCTCAGATTGCAGCACATCTTGTGAATGCGAATGTCGAGACCTTATTGTTTGAATTGCCTGCTGATGCAGAAAATCCCAATGCAAATGTAACCAGAGCGATTGAGCGGTTAAAAAAACTAGAGCCATCACCTTTATCCGTGATTTCTAAAAGCGCTTGCATCCATTCAGCAAATTACGATCAGCATCTTGGTTCGTTGACCGATTGTGATCTAGTAATTGAAGCTATTGCTGAACGCGTAGATTGGAAAACTGAATTATATGCAAAGATTGTTCCTTATCTTGCACCGCATACCTTATTAGCGAGTAACACTTCTGGACTTTCTATTAATCAGCTTGCAGCGGCACTACCCGAAGAATTGCAGCATCGGTTTTGTGGGATTCATTTTTTTAACCCACCCCGCTACATGCATCTGATCGAATTGATTCCCTGTACACATAGCGATCAAACGACACTTGATAATCTAGAGTCTTTTTTGACCACTTATCTTGGCAAAGGGGTGATACGAGCCAAAGACACACCCAATTTTATTGCGAATCGAGTTGGTGTATTTTCGATGTTAGCAACGATACATCATGCAAATACAATGGGTTTGAGCTTTGATTTGGTAGATCAATTGACGGGAACACTCATTGGCCGCCCCAAAAGTGCTACATTCCGAACAGCCGATGTTGTTGGATTAGACGTTTTATCTCATGTGGTAGAGACCATGCGTAATTCGCTACCAGAAGATCCTTGGCATGGCTATTATGTTCTTCCAGGGTGGTTGCAGCAGTTAATTGCACAAGGTGCGCTTGGCCAGAAATCGGGTCGTGGAGTGTACCAGAAAAAAAATAAAGATATTCTGGTGTTTAATCCCGCGAGAAATGACTATGAAAATTCAATTGCTACGATTGATGATGATATTCAGCAATTACTCAAACTAAAAGATCCGGCTAGAAAATTTTTTGAATTAAGAGAAAGCACTCATCCACAGGCTCAATTTCTGTGGGCGATTCATCGCGATTTATTTCACTACTGTGCTGTTTATCTTTCTGAGATTGCCGATAATGCACGTGATCTCGATCTCGCTGTGCGTTGGGGGTTTGGTTGGACATTGGGTCCTTTTGAAATTTGGCAAGCAGCGGGTTGGATACCAATCGCGCAATGGATTAATGAAGATATTGCGGCTGGTAAAGCCATGAGTCAGACTCCTCTGCCTAATTGGGTAAAAGATTTAGAAAAAACTGCAACACCAGGCGTTCATAGTGCAGCCGGTTCTTTTGCTCCTGCGACGAAGAGATATCAACCTCGATCAACCTTATCCGTATATCAAAGGCAGCTTTTTCCTGATCGGTTGATTGGCGAAGAACATCGCTATGGACAAACAATTTTTGAAAATAACGCAGTCAGGTTGTGGCATACAGGAGATGATATTGCCATTGTTAGCTTTAAGAGCAAAATGCATACCATTGATATTGAAGTTTTGGATGGCTTGCAACAAGCGATTGAAGAAGCAGAGCGTCATTGGAGTGCCCTAGTTATTTGGCAAACGGAGCCGCCTTTTTCAGCAGGAGCTAATCTACAAAAAGCAACTGAGAAACCAAGAAATGATGAGCCTCCCTCGCCGTTTGATCAATTTGTAAAGAAAGTCAAAAGGACTGCACAGTCAACGATTTTACAGGCCGCGCGTAGCTTAGATCTGGCAGACGTGCTTATGGTCAGTAAACTTGCCGAAGTGGAAACCCTCATTACACGCTTCCAGCAGCTATCGCAGCATTTACGCTATTCTATGATTCCAACTGTTGCAGCAGTTGATGGGCTTGCACTTGGTGGCGGTTGTGAGTTCGTAATGCATTGTGATCGAGCCGTTGCTACATTGGAAAGCTATATTGGTTTGGTGGAAGCGGGTGTCGGATTGTTACCCGCAGGAGGGGGGTGCAAAGAATTAGCGTTAAGAGCTGCCAAAGAGGCGATTGATGGTGATCCTTTTCCGAAATTAAAACATTATTTTCAAACGGTAGCGATGGCTCAACTTGGAAAATCTGCAGAACAGGCCAGAGAATTGGGTTATTTGCGTCAGGCTGACACAATCATCATGAATCGTTTTGAGTTGCTGCATGTTGCAAAAATGCAAGCGAATGCGATGGCCGAAGCAGGTTATCGTCCACCACTCGAATTTCGTGATATTCCAGTGGCAGGATCTACGGGAATTGCGACGATCAAAGGGATGCTTGTGAATATGTTGGAGGGGCATTTTATCTCTGAACATGACTATTTAATTGGAAGCAAAATTGCTCATGTGATGTGTGGCGGTGATTTAACTCCAGGGAGTCTAGTGGATGAAGAGTGGTTTTTGCGATTGGAGCGGACGGCATTTATTGAACTTCTAGCAACTGAAAAAACTCAAGCTCGGATTACGCATACGTTGAAAACAGGCAAGCCACTTCGCAATTAGCGATAGAATAGTGAAGCGATTATTGGTTTAATGGAGGAAAGCAATGATTAAACAAACTCAGGATGCCTACATTGTTGCCGCAGCTCGAACGCCTGTTGGTAAAGCGCCCCGTGGCATGTTTAAGAATGTGCGGCCTGATGATATGCTCGTTCATGTATTGCAAGCAGTCATAAAACAATGCCCTGGACTTGATCCTGCCGCAATTGATGATGTAATCGCTGGTTGTGCAATGCCTGAAGCGGAGCAAGGTATCAATGTGGCGCGTGTAGCCTTATTACTCGCTGGATTACCGAACAGTGTCTCGGGAATGACGGTTAATCGCTTTTGTGCTTCAGGACTCCAGGCAGTTGCGATTGCAGCAGACCGTGTTCGTCTCGGAGAAGCAGATGTGATCATCGCAGCAGGAACAGAAAGTATGAGTATGATTCCCATGATGGGGAATAAAGTTGCAATGAATCCCGCAATGTTCACGCATAATGAGCATGTCGCAATCGCCTATGGAATGGGCATGACTGCTGAGAAAGTAGCACAACAATGGAAAATCAGGCGTGATCAGCAAGATGAATTTGCGCTGACAAGTCATACGCGTGCTATAAATGCAATCGATATGGGGGAATTCGATGATGAAATCGCACCTTACCCCATCGAGGAAAAAAGACCTAATCTTTCCTCACATGAAGTGCTTACAGTAGAAACGATGAGAGATAGAGATGAAGGACCGCGTGCTGATACCAGCTTAGATGCTTTGGCAAAACTGAAATCAGTATTTGCAGCAAATGGAACTGTTACCGCGGGTAATAGTTCTCAAATGTCGGACGGTGCGGGTGCAGTAGTTGTCATGAGCTCTGCTGCCTTGAAACGATTTAACCTTGAACCTATCGGGCGTTTCATTGGATATGCTGTTACTGGTGTGCCACCTGAAATCATGGGAATAGGGCCTATTAAGGCTATTCCAAAAGTATTGAAACAAGTAGGATTACAGCAAGAGCAACTCGATTGGATTGAATTAAATGAAGCGTTTGCTGCACAGAGTCTGGCGGTGATTCACGATTTGGGGTTGGATCGTAATAAAGTCAATCCATTAGGAGGAGCAATTGCACTCGGTCATCCGCTTGGCGCAACTGGAGCGATACGAGTTGCGACGTTATTACATGGGTTGCGTCGCCATAAACAAAAATATGGAATGGTTACGATGTGTATCGGGAGCGGAATGGGAGCTGCAGGTGTTTTTGAATCATTATAAATCTTAAATATCTTTAATTAATGCGTATTTAGGAGCAGTAAATTTATTCTTTTGCATAAATTCGATACGTTGGATTTCACCACCGACTGATTCTGCCAATCGTCTGAACTCAACTGCTAAAATATCGTGAGGAACGATAAATACCTGACTGGCGCCCGTTTTATAAATTACCATTACCTTCATAATTTTCTCCTAATTAGCGCTTCTTCGAAAAAATGTTTAGCAGTCAGTTGTTCTAAAACAATTTTGGATAGGTGCAACGTATAAATGTATGGTTATATTTCGGCATCTCATTACTTATCGATTAATAGATAACTGAATTTTAGATAAATTTCCTAAATTTAAACTTTTAATAACTCACACTTTTACCCATATTTATGGCTCAATATGTTTTAACGATGAATCGTGTTGGCAAAATTGTTCCACCTAAGCGCACGATTCTTAAAGATATTTCTCTTAGTTTCTTTCCTGGCGCGAAAATTGGCCTGCTTGGCTTAAATGGATCAGGTAAATCAACTTTGTTAAAAATTATGGCAGGTGTCGATAAAGACATTGAAGGTGAAGTGACACCGATGCCTAATCTAAAAATCGGCTACTTACCTCAAGAACCTCAGCTTAATCTAGATCAAACAGTTAGAGAGGCCGTACAAGAGGGATTAGGTGATATTGCTAGTGCGCAACAGAAATTAGATGAAATCTATGCGGCTTATGCCGATCCTGATGCGGATTTTGATGCACTAGCGGCTGAACAAACACGACTTGAAGCAATCATTGCATCGAGTGGCGGTGATATGGTGCAACAGATGGAAGTTGCTGCGGATGCATTACGGCTTCCCGAATGGGATGCAATCATTCGCAACTTATCCGGTGGAGAGAAGCGACGAGTTGCATTGTGCCGGCTATTACTCTCAAAGCCAGATATGCTGTTGCTCGATGAGCCTACGAATCACTTGGATGCTGAGTCAGTTGAGTGGTTAGAGCAGTTTTTGGTCCGCTTTCCTGGGACAGTGGTTGCGGTAACCCATGATCGTTACTTTCTTGATAATGCAGCAGAATGGATATTGGAACTTGATCGTGGCCATGGGATTCCTTGGAAAGGCAATTATTCAAGCTGGCTAGAGCAAAAGGAAGCTCGCCTTAAACAAGAAGAAGCTTCAGAATCAGCTCGGCAGAAGGCCTTGCAGAAAGAACTGGAATGGATTAGACAAAATCCCAAGGGGCGACAAGCTAAATCGAAAGCTAGGATCGCACGCTTTGAAGAACTAAATTCTTTGGAATATCAGAAGCGTAATGAAACTCAGGAAATTTTTATTCCAGTTGCCGACAGACTTGGGAACGAGGTGATCGAATTGATCAATGTTTCTAAAGCCTTTGGAGATCGATTGCTGATTGATAATCTCAGTTTCAAGATTCCACCGGGTGCAATTGTTGGTATTATCGGCCCCAATGGTGCGGGAAAATCAACCCTGTTTCGCATGATCATAGATAAAGAGCGGCCTGATTTAGGGGAGATCAAAATTGGAGAAACGGTAAAGGTTGCCTATGTCGATCAATCACGCGATGTTTTAGAAAATGATAAAACGGTTTTTGAAGCGATATCGGGGGGTAATGATATTTTAGTGGTTGGTAAATATGAAACGCCATCAAGAGCTTATATTGGTCGATTCAATTTTAAAGGACCAGATCAGCAAAAAATCGTAGGTCAACTATCAGGTGGAGAAAGAGGTCGGTTACATTTGGCTAAAACGCTGATATCGGGGGGGAATGTTTTATTACTGGATGAACCTTCAAATGACCTGGATGTGGAAACACTCCGTGCGCTTGAGAATGCATTGCTGGAATTTGCGGGATGTGTGTTGGTTATTTCCCATGATCGGTGGTTCCTTGATCGAATTGCAACGCATATCCTAGCATTCGAAGGAAACTCGCAAGTAACCTTTTTTGCAGGAAATTACCAAGAATATGAATCAGATAAACGTCAGCGGTTGGGTGGAGAAGGTGCTAAACCTAAACGAATAAGATATAAGCCCATCACTCGGTAATATCTCGCTTGAAATGGTAATCGATTCGATTAAAGTAAGTATTTATTGATTTTCGTTACTACAAGATTGATGCGCTCAGGAAAGCTTCAGTAAATGTAAATGGGTAAATGGCTAGTACTACTTATTGTGATTTGGCTTATTTTCTGGGTGTTGAGAAGTGCCCAGAAATTAAAAGCTAAAGTGCACCACGATTCGAACAATCAAATTGAAGACATGGTGCAATGTCGCTATTGCGAAATCCATGTCCCTAAAAAAGAAGCAATAGTAGCTGATAGTCATTTCTATTGCTGCCCTGAACACTATCAGCTATATTCCCAGTCAACTTCTTAGTCATGTAGGCGATAATTTACGATTAACCCAGAGCGAAGCAGTAAATAACACCATGGCCCCTGCTTGATGAGTGGCAGCAAGCGTTAAAGGTACTGCTGATAATAGCGTCGCAACCCCTAAGCTAATCTGTAAAATTAAAGCCAGTAGCAACAAATGGCATGCCATTTTTGCGGATGGAGAAAGTGAGTATTTAATACATCTCAACCAGAAAAATGGGACGAAGAAGGCGAGTAGCCAAGCAATCAACCGATGATCAAATTGAACGGTCGTTATGTTTTCAAAAAAATTGCGGTACCAGGGCTCTAGTACAAACAATCCTGGCGGAATAAGATGGCCATCCATTAAAGGGAAAGTATTATAGGCCTTTCCAGCGTGGATACCTGCAACAAAGCCGCCTGATAAAATCATGATAAAAATCAGCAGTGTCAGATAAAAAGAATAACGACGTAAGTGGGAATAAGTGCTTTCTGTTTCAGACTGTTGTTGTTTCTTAGCAGGTGATAGCAAACCTGTCGCTACCCAGAACATTGCCGCATAAATGATAAACGCTAATCCAAGATGTGCTGTTAATCGATATTGGCTGACATAGATATTGTTAACGAGACCGCTCATGACCATATACCAACCCATCAAGCCTTGTAGCCCACCAAGCACGAAAATACCCAAGAGCTTTAAACCGAGGGGGCGATCGATTTGCTTGCGTATTAAAAAATAAAGAAAGGGAATGAAGAATACGATTCCGATAGCCCGTCCTAGCAAGCGATGAAAATATTCCCACCAGAAAATCCCTTTGAATTCTTCTAGCGTCATGCCTTTGTTTACTTCATGATATTGCGGTATCTGACGATATTTCTCTAACAAAATTTCCCAATCAGCTTCGCTGAGTGGTGGAATCGCTCAATTAGTGGTTGCCATTCCACAATGGATAAACCTGAACCGGTTAATCGGGTTACTCCGCCTACAACAACCATTGCAAGGACAAGGGCACAACAGATAAATAGCCAGATGGCGATAGGTTTTTGCATAATTCCTTAAAAGTTAATGAGTTTTCAATCAAATAATTATCGAGCTCGTAACAATCGTTGCTTGGTACGTTCCCATTCTTTCTGTTTCTCTGATTCACGTTTATCGTATTGTTTTTTTCCTTTGGCTAAACCAATTTCCAACTTTATTCTGCCTGCTTTATAATGCATATCAAGTGGAACCAGGGTATGGCCGGCGCGCTCGACTTTTCAATTAACCGTTTAATTTGTTCCTCATGTAATAATAATTTGCGTGTTCGTAATGGATCGGGATTGATATGGGTAGATGCAGTAGGTAAAGCGCTAATATGACTTCCAATCAAATATAATTCATTGTTTCGAATAATGATGTAGGCTTCCTTTAATTGAACACGTCCAGCACGTATGGATTTGACTTCCCAACCTTCAAGAACAATACCTGCTTCATATTTCTCTTCGATAAAATAGTCATGAAAAGCTTTTTTATTTTGTGCGATACTCATCGGGGATTGGCAAGAATAAAGGAAAGTAGCTTAAAATTGATAAGTTTATCAGTTTTCCAGTCTTAACTCAGTTGAAAACAGAGGGTCATTGAATTGTATGGCAGAAATAAAAAAAGTTGTGTATGTTGATTATTCAGCGGGTCAGATGTTTGGATTAGTGGATACCGTTGAGAATTATCCGGAATTTTTGCCTTGGTGCGATGGTACGTCGGTTAAACAGTTAAGTGATGCCATTGTTCATGCTACGGTGAATATCAATTATGGTCCTGTTAGACATAGTTTTACTACTGAGAATACCCGCCAGGTTCCTGAATTGATAAAAATGAGATTACTGGACGGTCCTTTTGAAGAACTCGACGGAGAATGGCGGTTTATTTCATTGTCAGAGCATGAGTGCAAAATTGAATTTAATCTACACTATACGTTTTCCAATCGATTACTTGAAAAACTGGTAGGGCCTGTTTTTTTTGGAATAGCAAATAGCTTTGTTGATGCTTTTATTAAACGAGCCGAGAAGATTTATGGTGTTACCCGGTGAACATAATATCGGAGTCGAGATTGCCTATGCGCTCCCTCAGTATCAATTTCTTAAACGAATAATAGCACCAAATGGAATTACAGTTGAGCAGGCGATCGCATTGTCAGAATTTGGTAAACTCTTTCCTGATATCGACTGGACTTCTCAAAGAATTGGTATTTTTGGAAAGCTAGTTACACTAGATGCTGTGTTGCAAAACAATGATCGTGTCGAGATTTACCGGCCCTTGCAGTGTGATCCAAAAGATAATAGAAGAATTCGATATAAAAAGAAAACAGCTCGCTTATCTAACGTTTAATTATAAATACTTATCATAAAGTAAAGGAAGGCTGACGGTGCTATATGTTATCAGTGGGGAAGATGTTCCGAACAGCTCTGAGAAGCGTTTGGCAGCAAGGCCTGAACATTTGAAACGTCTCCAAGTGTTGCAGGATGAAGGTCGGCTTGTCTTGGCGGGGCCTTGTCCTGCAATTGATAATGTTGATCCAGGACCAGCTGGTTTCTCAGGAAGTTTAATTGTGGCAGAATTCGAATCACTGGAAGCTGCTCAGTTGTGGGTCAATGCTGACCCGTATGTGTCAGCTGGCGTATATAAGTATGTGAGTGTTAAACCATTTAAAAAGGTTTTGCCAGCATAGTAGCAAACGATAGAAGTTAATCGTTTGAGTTATGAAGACTAAAATTTTATTTGGGCTCAGCTTATAATATGTAAAATCCATAGTGTGTGAATGGGGTTGAGAGTAGAGATTTGTTTTCAATTACTAAAATAGAGGAAGTTGCATGTACCTAAGAAAATTTTTGTTGTTAATGTTTGTCATGATCACTGGCTCAGTTATAGCCTCTTCTCTTTTTGCACAGACTGTGGCAAAAGTGAATGGAGTTGCAATTCCCCAAGCGCGCCTAGATTTTATGGTCAAAGCGGCTATTGCTCAAGGACAGCAAGATTCCACTGAGTTAAGAAACTCACTACGTGAAAATCTCATCGCAGAAGAGATCGTTGCGCAAGAAGCGGTAAAAAGTGGTCTGGATAAAAGTTCAGATGTGATAACCCAAATCGAACTTGCTCGGCAAGCGATACTCGTGAGGGCATATCAGGCGGAGTATATAAAAAATAATGCTGTAGGAGACGATATTTTGCGCCGCGAGTATGAAGATGTTAAATCCCAGATGGGAGATAAGGAATATAAAGCGCGACATATTCTAGTAGAAACTGAAAAAGAGGCGAAAGATATTATTGCTGCCCTTAAGAAAGGAGGGGCCTTTGATAAGCTTGCTAAGGAGAAATCGATTGATACCGGAAGTAAAGGTAATGGCGGTGAATTAGGGTGGAGTTCTGCTGGAGCCTATGTTAAGCCATTTGCCGATGCACTTCAAAATTTAAAGAAAGGCAATACGACAGAGCAACCTGTGCATACATCATTTGGCTGGCATGTTGTTCGGCTGGAGGATGTTCGTCCTGCTGTAGCTCCACCGTTCGAGGAAGTTAAAACGAACATGCAGCAACGTGTTTTACAACGTAATTTTGCTGCAACTATTCAAAACTTGCGTAATAGTGCAAAAGTAGAATAAAAGCCACAAGAAGCTGGTAAGTTAGCCGAACTTGCTGGCTTCTCAAATTATTCAATGGTCATTACTTTTACCCTGGAAGAGAGTGAGCAGAATAGTTCATAACTTATTGTGCCAGCTGCTTTGGCTACTTCTTCGATAGGTAAATGGTCGCCCCATAATATGACGGGACTACCCAGAGTGACATTTCTGATGCCTGTCAAGTCAACTGCAAGCATATCCATTGATACCCGACCCACAATTCGAGTGCGCTGACCATTTACGATGATAGGTGTACCTGTTTGAGCATGACGTGGATAGCCATCAGCATAGCCAGCAGCAACGATTCCAATCTGCATAGGTTGTTGGGCTTGAAAAGCTCCACTATATCCAACTTTATCATTTGTATTGAGTTGTTGCAGTGCAATGATTTTGCTTGAAACGGTCATTACAGGGTTTAGATCAAGCTCAGTGGCTGTTCTATGGATTAAAGGAGATGCGCCATAGAGCATAATACCAGGACGTACCCAATGCTGATGGGTTTGGGGATACTGGATAGTCGCGGCAGAGTTGGCTAGAGAGCAAGGTAAGTGTGTAATACTAGGTACTTCTGAAAAAATAGTTAATTGATCGTTGATTTCACGATGAGCAGCGGGGTCGTCAGCACAAGCTAAATGTGTCATTAGAGTTATTTCGCCAACGTGAGGTAAATTCTTTAAAGTATGAATCGCTTTAGCGCCTTCTCTGGGAGTTAATCCTAATCGATTCATTCCAGTATTGATTTTTAGGAATAGATTTATTTTTTTGTCCGTTCGATAATTCGCCAACATCATTAGTTGTTCAGGATGATGAATGACGGTATCCAATCGATATTGATTAATTGATGTAAGGTCCGATTCAGAAAAAAAGCCCTCTAGTAGCAAAATGGGTTGATGAATTCCAACTTCTCTAAGTTGAATCGCTGCTTCTATTTCGAGTAGCGCGAAAGCATCGATATTGGTAAGCGTTTTAGCAACACGGATTAAGCCATGGCCATAGGCGTTAGCCTTGATAACAGCCATGATGCGCGAATGTTTAGCGTATTGGCGTACGATGGAAAGATTATGTTTTAATGCAGTTAAATTTATTTGAGCGCTGATTGGACGTGACATTCGAATGTAGGGCTGTTTGATGCCGCAATGATTAGATTATTTATTAAATTTTCTTTATTGAATCAAGAATTCTTATGTATTGTATTGTGGATACCATGCAGATTATTTACACATACCCAAAAATAGGGAATAGGCATAGAATTAGCGCTTACTCATAATTAAAATCGTTGAAGCCTATCAGAATGTTCAGTTTTTTTAAATCCCAGAAAAATCCTCCAGAAGATAAATCGCAGTCAGTAAGCTTTGTTATCAAGATTAAGCAGGGGTTAGCTCGGACTAGGGAGAATCTAGGTAAGCAATTATCAAGCTTATTCGGAGCTAGGAAAATTGATGAGACCGTCTATGAAGAGCTTGAAACAATTTTACTGACAGCTGATGTCGGTATACAGGCAACTAATCAGCTGCTAGACTCTTTGCGAGGCAAGGTTAAGCGTGATCAACTTAGTGATACCCATCAATTAAAGGGCATTTTACAGGAAACGCTGATTGAATTACTACAACCGCTAACTAGACCACTTGATGTATCAACTCATCAACCTTTTGTGATCATGATTGCAGGGGTAAATGGCGTGGGTAAGACGACAACGATTGGGAAGCTTGCGTATTATTTTCAGTCTCAGGGAAAATCAGTACTACTAGCAGCTGGCGATACTTTCCGTGCCGCTGCACGTGAGCAATTGGTCGAATGGGGTAAACGAAATAATGTGACAGTGATCGCGCAAGAAAGCGATACCCTTGGGAAAAGCGATCCCGCAGCTGTTATTTTTGATGCTATCAATGCAGCGAAGGCAAGGAATATTGATATCGTATTAGCTGATACAGCCGGTAGGTTAACTACGCAAACGCATTTGATGGAAGAAATAAAAAAGATAAAGCGTGTTGTCACTAAGGCATTGCCTGATGCGCCACATGAAGTGTTACTCATACTGGATGCGAATACAGGACAGAATGCCATCAGTCAAGTGAAAATGTTTGACGAAGCCTTGAATGTGACGGGTCTTGTTTTAACAAAGCTCGACGGAACAGCAAAGGGAGGCGTCATTGCAGCAATTGCTGCCCAATATCCCCACAATCCGCCAGCATTACGTTTTATTGGTATTGGGGAAGCGCTAGATGATCTTAGGCCATTTGACGCCACTGAATTTGTCGAGGCTTTATTCGATTAGCTGATGGTTGCAATGATTACTTTTGATAACGTTTATAAGCGCTATCCAGATGGCTATGAAGCGTTAACGAATCTCGTCTTTAAGATTCATGCGGGTGAAATGGTATTTATTACTGGTCATTCAGGTGCAGGAAAAAGTACGTTGCTAAAATTGATTGCGGCAATTGAGAAACCTACATCTGGAAGCATTACCGTTAGTGATCAGATTGTGAATAAGTTGAAGACAAGCATGATTCCTTTTTTAAGGCGCAGCCTAGGGATTATCTTTCAAGATCAAAAGATTTTATATGATCGTACGGTATTTGCTAACGTGATGCTTCCGCTTCAAGTTCATGGGTTCGAGAAGCGTGTCATGGAAAGGCGAGTTCGTGCAGCGCTTGATAAAGTTGGGTTACTAAATAAAGAGAAAGCGTATCCTATCACTTTATCTGGGGGAGAAAAGCAGCGTTTGTGCATTGCACGGGCTGTGGTCCATCGACCTTTAATCTTGATTGCCGATGAGCCTACAGCAAATCTTGATGTGGCGTATGCTCAAAATATTATGGAGGTATTCCAATCATTTCATCAAGTTGGAGTTACGGTATTAATAGCAACGCATGATCAAACAATTTTGAATGACTCAACCGCTCGAATACTTTCACTCAATCAAGGAAAACTTGTGGTATGAGAGTATGGATTTCACAACATTGGCAAGCTTTAGGGTTAACTGCAAAGCAATTCTTTTTTAAACCCATTTCAAATTTCTTAAGTGTCGCGGTAATCGGTATTGCATTTAGCTTTCCGCTTGGGATTTACACTATATTAGAAAATTTACAAAGTTTTTCAGACTATTTTGTACACTCACCCCAGATAAGCTTATTTCTTAAGATTAATGCGACAGAAACTGATATAGAAAATATTAACTCACGATTAGAAACTTTTGATGGTATTACGAGTTTTCAATTTATTTCCAATGAAATTGCTTTAGCACAGTTGCAACACGAAAGTGGAGTGGGGGATATTGCGCTCCATCTAAAAAAGAACCCGTTGCCCCATGCTTTTATTATGCATACTCAGCATATGCCGCCTGATAAGTTAGAAGAGAGTCGAGTAACCTTACAGCAGTGGCCAGAGGTGGCATATGTCCAGGTTGATTCCGATTGGGTCAGAAAAATGCACGCTCTTATTAAATTAGGGAGAATTGCAGTCATCATGCTGTCTTCTTTGCTTGGCGTAGCGCTTGTGATTGTCATGTTTAACACAATTCGGCTGCAGATACTCACCAAGCAAGATGAGATCGAAGTTTCAAAACTGATCGGCGCTACGGATCGCTTTATTCGACGGCCATTTCTTTATTTTGGCGCATTACAAGGAATGACAGGCGCCTTGATAGCATGGATTATCATTGCTTTTGGGATTCAAATGATCAATGATAATTTGACTGAATTATCACAGCTTTATGAGCTAAATTTACATTTAGTTCCGGTGTCGCTTTATCAGATTTTATTGTTAAGTGTTATTGCGGCGCTTCTTGGTTGGTTAGGTGCACGGCTATCTGTAGCTGAGCATCTTTCCCGGATAGAACCAAAGTAGTTATTACACATTAATTCGTAAAGGTAGGCGTATTAAAGTTGCTTGAGCTTGAAAAGATGAGCTTACAAAATTTAAACGACTAAACGAAGAGGAGCTTTGATTTGAGCAGCACTGGGATTAGCTGAGCGATGAGCTTCTCTGCCGGAGATGATTTTTAATCGATTATCTCGGGCAAAGTTCATAAAAAAAGAATAGATAGCGGGATTTTCGCTTCTTAGTAAGGTTTCAACCACGATGCCGATTTGTCCATTGCGTGTAATCGGGTAGGCTAGGTCTGAGTAGATTAGTCGGCCATTGTTATATTCTGCAATTGCGCCGCAAAGACGCTCTGCCCAGTCAGTCGGTCGAAATGTTCGGCCATCAGCAGTGATGCCTAGAATGAGCCATTCATGAACATTTTCTTCCGGATTATTATTGGGATAATGCTCTAGATAGAGAGCTTCTAAGTTAATTAATGTTTGGGATTGTATTGTTGCCATATATTTTATCAACTACCTAATTTTCCAAATTCTTAACGGCAGTAATTTGACTAACAATAGAAGATTCTTGAGGGGGAGGTTGGATAATCTGTCAGGTAAAATGTAAATGAAAGAAACGGTTAAATTGAGTCTAGCGAATGACAATTGCACTGGGATGTTGAATTAATATTGAGTAATGATCACTTCGACGAGATACCCACCCGCGGACTTCGATAGTTTTATTTAAGTAGGTTTCCAATGGTGGGAATAAAGTCAGATATTTATTTTCAAAACGAATATCGATATTGTTACTAAAAAAGAGCCGGCTGTACTTTTTGCTACGCTTAATTGAAGTAGGATTTCCGTAAAAACGCTGCCAACCACGTGTTCTTCTATTTGCAATTTGAGTAATCGGAAAAGGCGCATAGTCAGGGTAGGCCCAAATGCCTAATTTATTTTTTTCTGCTTTTTTTTGAGCGCTAATTAAAGCATCAGCATGTCGGAGATTGGGAGGTATCAAATTAACAAACGCAAACCCCTTCTCAACTAAAATTAAATTGATGTGCTCGCCATTTTTCGTGCGAATATGTGCAAGTGACCGATTATAATGATCTGCTTTCTGCTGATCATATTCTAAATAGACGTTTACTCCAGTTAATTTTTCTTGTAACCATTTTTTTGCTACGATACCGCCAGCTTCTGCCTCACGGTGTCTAGTGTCAGTTTCAGGAGTATTGATTCCTAATAAGCGAATATGCTGATTTCCTTTTAGAATGATCGTATCACCATCAAGCACAGTCGTGACCTGGTGCAGTGTGGGTGAAGGCACGGGATGTAAGTGGACTGGTTTGGCATCAGGTGTCGGTGTGTCGGAATAAGTAATTCGCCCTGCTGCATCAGTTGATTTGTAAATCGTATTGCCCGGTACGCCCAATGAAGTAAAGCTAATCGTTGAGACAATGAGTATCAAGTTACTAAAGGTTAAAAGTCGGTTATAAAATCGCATTGCTGTTTGCTAGTGATTGATCAGTATTAGTTTCAATATTAATTGATGGAAGAAAGTCTCCATCGATTCAGGTTCTGAATTAGAATACCCTGTTTTAGGTTTAACCTTATTTTTTTGTAATGTTACAAAGTAACAGAAAATCTGATGACAGATAATCTGATCGAGATCAAGAATCTGGCTTTTTCCTATGGCACACGGCCAATTTTAAATAACGTTAACATGGCTATGTCGCGTGGGAAAGTGATTGCGGTGATGGGTGGGAGTGGTTCGGGCAAAACAACGTTATTACGCTTGATTGGTGGAGAAATTAAACCCTCGGCTGGCTATGTTAAAGTTGCCGATCAAATAGTTCATCAGCTAAGTCGAGGTGATTTGTTTAAACTACGAAGAAAGATGGGCATGTTGTTTCAGTTTGGTGCGCTATTCACGGATATCTCAGTCTTTGATAATGTGGCTTTCCAGATACGTGAGCATACTAATTTACCAGAGTCGATGATACGAGATCTGGTATTGATGAAATTGCAAGCTGTGGGGTTGAGAGGTGCGTATAATCTGATGCCAGCCGAGTTGTCTGGAGGTATGGCACGTCGTGTTGCTTTGGCAAGATCAATTGCGCTTGATCCTATGTTCATAATGTATGATGAACCATTTACTGGCTTGGATCCGATTTCATTGAGCGTGATTTGTAATCTGATCCGGCGCTTAACTGATGCACTGGGAATGATATCAATTGTGGTTACGCATGATGTTCAAGTATCTTTGAAAATTGTGGATTACGTTTATTTTTTGGCTGACGGTGTGATTGCTGCGCAAGGCACGCCACAAGAGGTAAAAAACTCGGTTGCGCCTTTTGTTCACCAATTTGTCCATGGTGAAGAGGACGGTCCTGTGCCTTTCCATTATTCTGCACAATCCTATCAGAAGGACTTGGAGTTGGAGAATTCCGTTGCTTAACCGAGTTGTAGCCAGCATTCAGGCAATAGGGCACCGAACGATTGATAATATTTGGCGATTGGGCGTTGCAAGTCGTTTTTTTGCCTGGGTTTTACTCAAATCTACAACCAGTTTTTTGCGGTTTGGTCTCGTCATCAGAGAAATTTATTTTGTAGGTGTTCTTTCGCTCATTATTATCCTTGTATCAGGTCTTTTTGTTGGAATGGTTCTTGGCTTACAAGGTTATGAGACGCTACAGAAATATGGCTCAGAGTCTGCGGTAGGAACGTTGGTTGCGCTGTCTCTGGTTAGGGAACTCGGTCCTGTGATGGCAGCACTATTGTTTGCGAGCCGGGCTGGATCAGCTATTACCGCCGAGATTGGTTTAATGAAAGCAACAGATCAGTTGGCCGCGATGGGGATGATGGCGGTTGATCCCATTGCAAGGGTGGTAGCTCCCCGTTTCTGGGCTGGTGTAATATCAATGCCATTATTGGCAGCTATGTTCTCAGTAATGGGGGTATTTGGCGGATACTTAGTTACTGTTGTTTTTATTGGAGTTGATAACGGATCATTCTGGTCACAGATGCAGAATGCTGTTGATTTTCGTTATGATATTGTAAATGGAGTGATCAAAAGCTGTTTCTTCGGCGTTGCAGTTACAGCAATTGCTGTTTTTGAAGGATTTGATGCACCGCCTACTGCTGAAGGTGTTTCAGGTGCGACAACTCGGACTGTGGTGACTTCTTCATTGGTTATTCTTGGATTAGATTTTGTATTAACTTCATTTATGTTTAGAGGAGTAAGTTGATGTCACGAACAGTAATGGATTTCTGGGTTGGACTGTTCGTTATGGTCGGTATTGGGGCGATGTTGATTCTAGGCTAAAGGTAGGAAATTTGACCAGTTACAATACAGGAGAAGTGTATAATTTAACAGGAAATTTTGAAAATATCGGCGGCCTAAAAGTTCGAGCACCCGTGAAAAGTGCGGGTGTTGTTGTGGGACGCGTGTTGGATATTCAATTTAGCCTGGAGACCTATGATGCAGTAGTTACATTGGGAATTAACAGTTCTTATCAATTTCCAAAGGATACTTTTGCTAGTATTCTGACGTCTGGGTTACTAGGAGAACAATATATTGGTTTGTCACCGGGCGGTGATACCGTAATGCTTGCGCATGGTGATAAAATTATGAAAACGAATTCAGCCATGGTGCTAGAAGAGATGATAGGGCGTTTTTTGTTTGATAAAGCTTCTGAGAATTAATACACTTGTCATGATAATCATGAGGATTGAGATAAATTATGAAAAAAATGATTAATACATTGATTTCTTTAATGCTGCTATGTGTAGCTATGTCAGGGTGGACAAAAGATACTGCGCCTGATCTGCTGGTTAAAAACACCGTTGATGAAGTAATTGCTATTATCAAACAAGATAATGGAATCAAAAAGGGAGAAAGAGATCGTATTCTTGATTTGGTCGAGAATAAAATACTACCGCATTTTAACTTTACAAGGATGACTCAACTCGCGATGGGGAAGAACTGGTCGAAGGCAGAGCCTCAGCAACAAAAGGAGTTGGTGAATGAATTTCAAACTTTGCTTGTGAGGACCTATTCCAACGCGCTAACGAATTACCGAGATGAAGTAATTGAGGTCAATCCACTTTTGCCGCAATCTGATCCAAAGACTACTACTGTTAAAACAGTTGTGACTCAAGGACATGGTAAAGAACCTGTTCCAATTGATTATAGTATGGAAAAAACAGATAACGGATGGAAGGTTTTTGATGTAACAGTTGCTGGAGTGAGTCTTGTGACAAATTATCGCAGTACTTTTAATAGTCAGATAAAGAAAGGTGGCATCAACGGCCTAATTGAATCGCTTGCGAAAAAAAATAAATCATTAGAAGGACAGTAATAAATTGAAAAATTGAGCTTCAAATTAACTCGAATAAACCTGATTCAATCATGGCAATCTATTTGAATGGAAATAAGATTGCTGTTAAGGGTTCGATTACATTTAATAATGTCTTTGAACTAACTCAGCATGGGATCAGCTTGATCGATAGCCATTATAAAATTATCGATTTGAATGAAGTGGCAGAAGTAGATTCGTCAGCAGTAAGTATGCTACTAGAATGGTTACGGATAGCGAAAATGCGGAAACTTGATCTTCATTTTGTTCATTTACCCGAGAACTTAAGAAGTTTACTCAAATTATATGGTTTGAGTGGAATAATCTTACCCACCCAATAATTCATTTTCCAAATACAGTTTTTTTGTGCAGATTTAACCAAGGTAGGTTTGCTTTTTTATTTTGTAAATGATCCCAGCAATCGAGATTCAGAGACTGAATAAATCATTTGGTAATTTGGTCGCGTTGGAGGATATTCAACTTTCGATCAATCAAGGGGAATTTTTTGCGTTACTTGGACCCAATGGTGCGGGTAAAACAACATTAATTAGTATCATAGCAGGATTGGTCTTGGCTAATAATGGTGGCCAAGTTAAAGTAATGGGCCACGATGTTGTGACTCGTTATTCGAGGGCTAGAAGCTTACTTGGAGTGGTTCCTCAAGAGTTAGTTTTTGATCCTTTTTTTACCGTACATGAAACGCTAGTTTTTCAATCTGGATATTTCGGCATTAGAAGAAATAAAGCATGGATTGATGAAATATTGTACCGGCTTGATCTTGCTGATAAAGCAGATACAAACATGCGAGCGCTTTCTGGAGGCATGAAACGAAGGGTGTTGGTAGCTCAAGCGTTGGTTCATAGACCCCCAGTAATCGTGCTTGATGAACCGACGGCTGGAGTAGATGTTGAGCTTAGGCAAGCATTATGGGCTTTCATTAGACAGCTAAATCAAGATGGACATACAATTGTGCTAACAACCCATTACTTAGAAGAAGCTGAAGCTTTATGCCAACGCGTAGCAATGCTCAAAAAGGGAAAAATTATTGTTCTGGATAGTATTCGTAATTTGATTAATAAAATTCGTGATATCTCTTTACAACTTTGTTTGGCGTGTGAGGTGTTACCAATAGAATTAATTAAGTGGTCATCGATAAAGCAGAATGATTGCTATATTTTTAAAATTCAAGATTATGTAGAAATTTCAGAAATTCTTACTATCTTGAAGCAAGAAAAAATTGAAGTACTTGAGATGAGGCTTCAGGAACCGGATTTAGAAGAAGTTTTTATAAGAATCATGGGCGATAAATCATTTAGTGCAACATGACAGGTTTCTTTACTTTATTTCATAAAGAGCTCTTGAGATTCTGGAAAGTAAGTTTCCAAACGATTCTGGCGCCTATCGTATCAACTTTACTTTATTTGTTTATTTTTTCGCATCTATTAGAATCGCGTGTTCAGGTTTATCCAGGCATTACCTATTCTCAGTTTTTGATTCCTGGACTAATAATTATGGCTATTTTGCAAAATGCTTTTGCTAATTCATCATCAAGCCTAATTCAGTCAAAAATTTCTGGCAACATCATTTTTGTACTACTGTCGCCGCTATCCTACTTTGAATTTTTTGGGGCTTATTTATTAGCCTCTGTGGCTAGAGGGTTGCTAGTGGGGCTAGGTGTGTTTATTGTGATATCACAATTTTATGAGATACCGACCCAATTTCCATTCTGGATAATTTTATTTGTTTTATTGGGAAGTATGTTGCTGGGAGCTCTGGGGATAATTGCTGGAATTTGTTCAGATAAATTTGATCAACTTGCTGCTTTCCAGAATTTTATTATTTTGCCTTTTACATTTTTATCTGGGGTATTTTATTCGGTTTTTTCTCTCTCACCTGTTTGGCAAAAACTTTCTTATATCAATCCGTTTTTTTATATCGTTGATGGTTTTCGTTACGGATTTCTAGGCATTTCTGATGTACCACCTCATCTGAGTCTAACTGCTGTAATTGCTTTTTTTTTGACGATTTCATTGCTAACGCTGAACATGCTTAGGGCGGGTTATAAAGTAAGGTACTGATGCTGTGCTGATAACTATGATCAAGTTTTTATGCATTTTTGTTAATTTTACATACTATTGAGGTAATTATGATTTCTTCCGATCAGATAAAAGAATCTATTGAAGCATTACTACCCTGTGAATGGATTCAGGTAGAGGGAGAAGATGGTCGTCACTTTAATGCCGTGATCGTTAGCGCGCAATTTGTTGGTAAAACCATGATTCAGCAACATCAATTAGTATATCGTGCATTACATGAACGGATGAAAGATGATATTCATGCGCTATCGATGAAAACATTTACACCAGAACAATGGGCTAATGCACAATTAGGCAAATAATAAATACTAATCCGATGTTTCTTTGAGTGCATTGAGTGGTTGTGGTTGTGCAATCCCAAAGCCTTGCACAAAATCAACTCCTATTTCGCGGAGCTTATAAGCTATTTCTTGAGATTCTACAAGTTCAGCAATAGTTTTGATTTTCATAATGTGAGCAAGCCGATTAATCTCGCTAACTTTAGTTTGATCGGCTTCATTGTAAATCATATCGCAGATTAGATTTCCATCAATTTTTATGAAATCGACTTTAAGATTTCTAAGTAAGTTAAAAGAAGCTCGATCATGTCTAAAGCTACAGAGTGAAACGTGGCAACCGATTTGTCGGATATTTTGTGTAAAGATAGTTACTTCTGAAAGATTTGATTTGGCATCAATTTCTTCGATTTCAAAGCATAATGCTTTTGCAGGAATATCGTATGTTGTTAATTGGTTCTTAATAAAGATAATGAACTGAGGGTCGCAAAGGGTATCTTTAGTTATATTAATGCATACGATAGTATTAGTCTTCGCGGGATACGATGAGAGCCATTGTGTTATGTGATCTACAACCCAGCGATCAAGTTGCGGCATTAATCCATATTTTTCTACTAATGGTAAGAATGCGCCTGGTGGAATTAGATTTGTTTCTTCCTCAGCCATGCGAATTAAAATTTCACAAAAGGTAATTTGATTAGAATCGTGAGTTGTAGAAATAATACTTTGAAAATATAAATGAAATTCTCCTTGATTAATCGCCTTTAGTACTCTGGCGGAAAAACTCATGCCTGATGAAAGACGAGAGTTTTTATTTTGATTTAATTTTTCCTCAGTGCCACTTTTCTCTGATCTAATTTCAACTAAATTGTTGTCAGGGTTTTCTGTAATTAACTCATGCTCTTTCAGTATTCTAGGTGTGTACAGTGTATAAAAGCCAATGACTTTACCTTTGGCGTCAAAATGGGGGATAAACTGTTCTGTGAGTAGACAAGTCGAACCATTGATGAGTTTCTGTATACGCTGACTAATAAAAATTTCACCGCTTAGCAGGTTATCAATATTATCTTTTATTCCTTGATAAAACTGTGCGCTTAGGAATTGCTGCGGAAAATGATTATCAATTTGCTCAGGTTTTAAGCTAAACCATAATCGGTATGCTCTATTGTGATAACAGCACTGCTGTTTAGAGTTGAAGTAAGCAAGCATGACTGGAAAGTTTTCATCGATAATCTGGAGCCTGTTTTTATTTTCAGAAGTGGTTTTCTCAGCCCATAAGCGATGTTTGATCTCATTTGCAAGCCTTTCTTTATTATTATTTAGCTGATTTAAATATACTGCGTAGTTTCGTTCAGTACTGAACGTTTGTATGATCATTGTTATCATGACAATGACAAGGGCGCCCCATAGCAGATTGATTAGACCTGGTTCAACTTCCAAAGTCAGAAAATTCGATGCAATGAGTATTGCTAAAACAATGATGGCAATAGATGCAACGGTATAGGATTTTATTTGGCTATTTCTTGGAGATAGTTGTTCGTTCATTGATCGGTTATTTAATAAGTATTTTGTAAATTAATAACTAGGATCTATATTGATGAAAGGTCGAAAAAGTTTTATTAAAAGACCAAAATTTCCAAAGACCCCTAGGGGTAAGCTGAAATTGTTTTATTAAATCTTGACTAAACGTAGAAATCGTAAGTTGTTTAATCTGATTTCTTTTTATCGCAATCAATAAGGGAAAGAACCATTTTTGTTCTAATTGATGTATACAGTCATGCCACTCGTTAAAGATTTTGTATTGCGCTTTCTCCTGTAAAAAATCAATTACTACTAGATGTTTACCTTTATTAATAGACTGTAACCATTTGTTTGTGTCCAAAGGGAGTTGGTGATGCGGTGACTTACTTAAGTTTGCTAGAGCCTGAGTTAGAAGAGAGTTACTCCAAATTTGGTCAAAGTTACAGCAAAATTGTTTAGGCATTACTCCACCACCCCATAACCAAACACTATTGATAATCAACTCACCCTGAATTTCTCTTGCTAGATTAATGGGATGCTCGTGAAGGAGCATTTGAATTTCATTTAAAATCCTGTGCGCCAATCCTTTATCTGTTGCCTTCGGAAGCTGAGTATTGATATTTTTTCCACTTACATGACTTAGCGGTCTTGTTTGAAGATTGGGAATTCTGGGTAAACCCATGTACCAACGATCTGGAGAAAGCGGCAAAAGAGACTTCATCTTTAGTGAAATATCGATTGAATGTATCGGTGATTTGATTTGCTTCCTTTAAAGATATTTTGAAAATTTGACTATCAGCCAGGAGCAGGTGATTATTTGCAACTCTGAGATGGACGGGGTCAGCACGTAGCCAATATTTTGAGTTTGATTCTAGGCCGTGATCTGGGTCATCTAGGCTTAAGGTAATGGGTGCTATTGGCCAATCTTGCTGTTTTGATACACCAAACGTTTCGCATAGCCATGCTTCGATTCCTTCTGACGGTTGTTGATTTAATTGGCTTTTTGTCAAAATCGTTTCTAAGGCAGGTAGCGACCAATTTTTAATCGTTTCTTTTAGGCTGGTATCTGGCCAAAATAAATCAGGAATTAGAAGGTGAATATGCATTGAAGGCTTATAAGTCAATAATGATGAGTGAATGATCTAATCTAACAGATTAGATAGGCAATTTAGAAGTAGCTTCTTTAGAATAAATCGTTCAGCTTGTATTCATTTATCACAGTTTATACTCTGCCTTGGCTAGATTTATTAAATACTTTGTATTTAGTCCGCAACTTAGGTGCTTGATCACAAACACTTCATGTAAAATTCCATGAATTTTACGCAAATTCTTAATTAATTATTAAAGATTACCATGCTGAGATTATTTATCTTAATAAGTTTGTCTGGGTTAGCGAGCTCAGTCGGTTGGGCGCAAACTTTGGCAAATCAATATACTGTGCTAGAAATTCAGCAGATTGGTTGGAGGCGAATGGGCTGGTGCAAGCCGCTCGTTCCCAAGTTAATATTGCTAAAGCAGGTGTTATAGCAGCGAGAGCCTATCCCAATCCAGAAGTGACGGTCATGGCTGGCCCAGACCACGGAAGGTATCCAGGAAAAGATACAGAAGGGCCGTTCTCAATGCAGCGCTCAGTAACTGTTAATCAGGCAATTGAAAATCCATTCATGCGGAGTGCCAGAGTTGGTGCTGCAGAAGCCTTTGTTGAAGCGGGGCGTGCCAGTTTTGATCAAGCTAGAACGGATCTAGCAGCGCAACTTAGAGTTAGAACCTATGAATTATTGCTTCGACAGGAACAAGCAGCGTTGGAGCAAAGTATCTATAACTTAATCGAAGACGTGCGTCGACGCATCAAGCATAATGTGGAAAGAGGAGAAGCTGCTCGTTTTGAGCTAGTTCGAGCAGATACTGAGTTACAAAGTGCTGAAAACCGTAAGCAGGCTGCAGAATTGACTGCACAAAGGGCGCGGGTTGCATTACTGCAATTTACAGCAGGAGCATTACCGATTAATTTCGAAGTTAAAGGTTCTCTAAAAGATTCTATTGATTTACCCACGCTAGAAGAATTGAGAAAAGAAATTCCTGAAACTAACCCAGAAATATTGCGTTTACAAGCAGAACAAGAGCGAACTCAATTACGGGTTGATCAGGAGCGCGCAACGATATTGCCTCAACTGAATGTTTTGTACACTAACTATCAGGATCGCCAATTCACGTCCAACACTGCTGGTTTGCAGGTGAGGATTCCACTTTTCTATCAACGACGAGGTGAGATTGATGCAGCGATCTATGATTCGGCACGCATCCGCCAGACCCTCGATTATCGCCGCTATGAAGTAAGCCAATTATTTGAGGCTGCTTGGCAAGCACTACAAATTGCTCAAAGACGGGTTGAAATGTTTGATGGCGGGTTGATTAAGGAAGCAGAGAATGCAGTGCAGATAGCGCAAGCAGCCTATCGATTTGGTGAACGGGGTTTAATCGAATTTTTAGACGCCCAACGCATTTTGCGCGGGCTTCAGGGAGATTTTTTGTTAGCCCGCTTTGAATTACAGTCTGCTGCTGCTGAGATTGACCGTCTTCGTGCCCATTTCCCTAAGGAGTTGATTCCAGAATGAGTATCAAATTATCTATTTCAAGCTTTATTTTTCTCGCATTACTTTTAGCTGGTTGTAGCAAAAGTGATTCAGGTGACGAAACAAAAAAAGAAGAAGTATCACAGCACGATTCAGCAGAAGAAAGAGATCTTAATAGAATTAAAGCACGCCCAGAGTTACTGGATCGTTTAGAAATAGGGCAGCCTTTCCTAATTGACTTGGCTGATCGAATACAGGTCCCCAGTCGTGTTCAGGTAGATGAAGAACGAACTGCCCAAATTGGTTCTTATGTAACTGGTCGTATCATTGAAATGTACGTTGTTCTGGGAGATTATGTAAAGCCGGGTCAGCGGCTTGCGCGAATTACTAGCCCCGACTTGACTCAGGCTCAACTTGTTTACTTACGTGCTTTATCTCGAACAGTGGTAACGCAGAAATCTTTTGATCGTGCTCGTCACTTGCTGGCAGAAGATGTAATACCACTTGCAGAAGTAGAAAGGAGACAGTCTGAATTAGAAATTGCTCAAGCAGAATTAAGTGCGGCAACTGATCAGTTAAAACTATTTGGAATGCAAGAAAGCGATATAACAGAATTAAGGAAAAGAGCCAAAGTTTTATCATCAATTGATATTAAAGCAACTCGTGAAGGATACATAATTGCGCGTAATGTAATTGTAGGGCAGGTAGTACAACCTGCAGATCTACTATTTCAGGTTGCTGACTTATCGTATGTTTGGGTTGTGGGCGATGTTCCTGAGCAAATTGTCCGTGATGTTCGGTTAGGTCAGCATGTGGAAATCATTGTCCCTGCGTTATCTGGTGCTCCTCTTGATGGAGTCATTATTTTTGTTTCTGATACAGTTAATCGCCTTACTCGGACGGTTACGACTCGTGTTCTCGTAGAAAATCCTGAACGAAAACTTAAACCGGATATGTTGGCCAACATGCATATTGCTGATACCCAACATAAAACGCTAGTTGTTCCAGAATCAGCGGTGGTTCGTGAGCTCGATCAAGATTATATATTTATTGTACTAAGTGACGGTAATTTTCAACGAGTTCCGGTTAAATTGGGTCCCGAAGTCTCTAATCTTCGCCCCGTGATAGAAGGGGTTACGGCTGATGATCGAATTGTAACGGAAGGATCTTTCCATTTAGACAGCGAGCGTAAGCTTGCTGAATTGGAGTAACCGATATGGGTGCAATAGTTCGTGCAATGCTGAACCAGCGATTGCTGGTAGTGGTGATTGGTTTGATACTCTGTGTTGCAGGTGGTTTTGCAGCAAAAAGTCTTACAGTCGATGCATTTCCCGATGTTACCAATATTCAGGTGCAAGTTGCAACAGTAGCGATTGGCCGTAGCCCTGAAGAAATGGAGCGCTTAGTAACGGTGCCAGTTGAAATTGCTATGACGGGCCTTCCTGGACTCGTTGAGATGCGTTCCATGAATAAAAGTGGATTATCACTAATAACTCTGGTATTTACTGATCAAACGGATGTGTTTTTTGCACGTCAATTAGTCATGGAACGAATCATTGATGTTACACCTCGCTTGATACCAGGTATTACTCCTGTACTAGGTCCTGTTTCAACAGGTTTGGGTGAAGTTTATCAATACACGATCGAACATCCTAATGATGGAAAAAGACAGCTGACCTTTGAAGAATTGATGGAACGGCGAACAATTCAAGATTGGGTAGTAAGACCCATGCTGCGATCTATTCGAGGGATCGCAGAAATTAATTCAATTGGTGGGTATGTCAAGGAATATCAGGTTTATGTCGACCCCAATAAATTGCGACACTATGACTTGACTTTAAATCAGGTGGATCGAGCTCTGGCAAGTAATAATGCAAATGCTAGCGGTAATATCCTGGCGCTGCGCTATGAGCAGTATTTGATTCGAGGTGTAGGACTGATTGCTTCATTGGAAGATATTCGGAATATCGTGCTTAAGGAAATGAATGGTGTTCCGGTTTATGTCAGAGATGTGGCCGAAGTTGTTTTTGGTGGCGAAGTTCGGCAAGGTGCTAGCATTAAAAATGGTGATACCGAATCAGTTACTGGTATTGTCATGATGTTACGGGGAGGGAATGCTAAGGAAATTGTTGGTCGTATCAAAGAGAAAGTGCAAGAGATTAATGAGCGCGGCATGCTACCAAATGGTTTGCAAATAGTCCCATTCTATGACCGTACTGATTTGGTTGATGGTGCATTAACAACAGTTCAGACTACGTTAGTAGAATCTCTAATACTAGTCATTGTCGTATTATCGATTTTTTTGGGGACCATACGTACTAGTTTTGTAGTCTGCTTTACGTTGATTATTACACCGTTAATTACTTTTATGGTGATGAACCATTACGGTATGCCGGCAAATTTGATGTCTCTTGGTGGATTAACAATTGCACTGGGCATGATGGTGGATCCAACCGTGGTGGTGGTTGAAAATATTTATCAACGTTTAGGTGAGGCTAAGGATACTGGGAAATCTAAGTTCAACGTAATTGTAGATGCAACCGCTGAAGTAGGAACTCCAGTTATTTTTGGACTCATTGTTACCGTGTTAGTTTTTCTGCCATTGATGACGCTTGAAGGAATGGAAGGAAAAACCTTTAGCCCGTTGGCAATTACTATCTCAATTTCGTTGTTTATTGCTTTGCTGGTGTCACTATTATTGTCCCCTGTGTTGTGTGATTATTTGATCAAGGGAGGTAGTGAGCAAGATACTAAAGTCATTGCTTTAATGAAAAAGGCGTATCTGAGTGTTTTTGACTTGGCAATGCGTAACCAGAAAAGGACCATAATAATTTCAATTAGCTCTTTGATGGTGGCATTTGCAATCTTTCCATTATTGGGGAAGTCATTTATTCCCATCATGAAAGAAGGTGCTGTTACGCCAGTCATTATTCGGGCACCATCAATATCATTAGAACAGGCAATTGAAATTGAAACAGAGGCTATGCGTAAGATTGCTGCAATTCCAGGTGTTAAGTCTGTGGTGTCGAAATTAGGCCGTGGGGAAACGCCTGCTGATCCTGCCTCGCAGAATGAATCAGACCCAATTGCTGATTTAGATTTAGAGGGATCAGGCCGAACTCAAGCTGAGATTGAAGAGGATATTCGTACTGCTTTAGCGACATTACCAGGAGTGAATATCGTTATTTCGCAACCAATTGCGCAGCGTGTAGATGAGATGGTGACTGGAGTACGTTCTCAAGTAGCGATTAAAATCTTTGGAGACGACCTCGAACAACTTCGTAAACTTTCTGAACAAATGGCACGTATCGTTAAATCGACACGTGGTGCAAGGGATATTCGGATTGAGCGTTTATCTGGTCAACAAGAGTTAACCATTGATATTAATCGGCGTGCAATTGCTCGTCACGGATTGAATGTTTCCGATGTGAATGAACTCATTGCGACAGCCATCGGGGGTAAAGTTGTTACACAAGTCTTCGAAGGTGAACGGCGCTTTACTTTGTTATTGCGTTTTCCTGAAGGGTTTCGTCACGACGTAGAAGCAATCAAAGAGCTTTTGTTACGTCCTGCAAGCGATCCTGTAGCAGGAGGTGGAGAGGGCGGAGCAATGGTTGGGAATGGAGGAAGATTGGTTCCATTAAGTGCCGTAGCAGATATTCATGTTAAGGATGGCCCAGCGATTATTTCAAGAGAATTTGCACGGCGTCGTGTGGTGATAGGTGCGAATGTACATGATCGTGATTTAGGTGGTTTTGTAGCAGAGCTGCAAGAACGTGCTGCAAAAGAAATAAAATTACCTCCTGGGTATTACTTCTCTTGGGGTGGTCAATTTGAGAATATGGAGCGTGCAATGGCAAAGTTGTCGATAATCGTTCCTGTTACACTGGCTGCTATTTTCTTCATGTTATTTATGTTGTTTAATTCGGTTAAGCTTGCTTGTTTGATTTATCTCGTTTTACCTTTTGCTTCTGTTGGTGGCGTTATTGGATTATTTGTTTTCGGACAATATTTATCAGTACCAGCATCGGTAGGATTTATCGCTGTATGGGGTACCTCGATTTTAAATGGCGTCGTACTCGTTTCGTTTGTGAAAGAGCTTAGAGAAAAAGGACTGAGTGTTGCGGAGTCAGTTAGAAATGCCTGCTCGCAGCGATTCCGTCCAGTTATGATGACGGCTGCTACCACAGTGTTAGGATTGGCGCCTTTTTTAGTTGCTGCAGGATTGGGTTCTGAGATTCAGAAGCCCCTTGCTGTTGTAGTTATTTTTGGATTAACGACGGCAACTTGTATGACCATGATTGTGATGCCGATGATTTACCGTTGGTTTGACACACCGCCTAAAAAAGATTCAATTGATTCCTCTGAGGGAGAAATCACGCCAACTTTAGCAGCAATTGAAGCTAAGGAAGTTTAATTCTATATAAATCAATAGGGGCTGAGTTTGTTTTGTTCAGTCCTATTGATTGCAAATTTAGAGTACGCGGAAAGCAATAATTGCAACGATTGTTGGAGGTAGTGCTGCGATTAATAAGCCAAGTGGGTGAATTGCTTGTTCATCAAATTTACTTTTTAAGATTGAAAACCCTGCTGGATTAGGCGCATTAGCAATTACGGTTAAGCCTCCGCCAGTGACTGCGCCTGCAACTAAAGCAATTTTAAATTCTTCGCTCAACCCTTCAACCAGCGAACCCAAATACGTCAGCGCTGCATTATCTGTAATTGCTGTTAATACAGTTGCACCAAAAAATACTGCAGTGTCATCCATACCCATTAATAATGGTTGTAGCCACCATTGCTGCTGGCCTCCGAGGACAACTAACCCCCCTAAGAAAAAAGCAACTAACAGCGCTTCACGGAGAATTAGTGGGTTTTGGTAGCGCTGATAGGCGGTTGCAAACCCAAGAAAGAATAGGAATAACCCCATGAATACGGCAGGATAATGCGCAAATAGTACAACGAGGGTTAAAAACAATATGAATTGCAATCATGAGAAATGGCATACTAGTGGTGGGCGTATCTACCTCGGTTTGTTTTATTTTAGTTAGCTCTTTGCTAAAAAGGAAAGTTACAGTTAAAGCATTGATAGTTACAGCAAGCGCTGATTTCCAACCGAAATTTGTGATCATGAACCAGAAATCCCAGTCCCACTTACCAGCAACCATTAATACAGGAGGGGCAGCAAAAGGTGTTAATGTTCCACCGATAGAAATATTTACAAATAATACTCCAACTGTTGCATATTTGAGCTTGTTAGATATTTCTTGACTAAATAATGAATCGCGAAGCATAAGAGCGGCTAATGTCATCGCAGCAGGTTCTGTAATAAAAGAACCCAATAATGGGACAAGAGCTAGCACTAGGAAATACATTGTTGCAGTCCGGTTTATCGGTAGGAAATGCGCAGTCCACTGCACGGCCGCTGCTGTAAAGTCAAGTATTGGTTTTGTGCCAGCGATGACCATGATCACAAATACAAACATGGGTTCGGTGAAATCCCGCGAATTGAGGTACCCAACGGCTTCTGTTTTTCCACCGATCGCGAACATGAAGAGTATCAGAACCATCGCCCAGAAACCAAAACAACTTCTACCTCCCCAAGTAAATGCCATATTCCAGCATGTCGAGGTTGAATATGCGCTAAATGCTCAAAATATTTGGTTGAGAAAGTGTGAATTACTGCAAGCGCAAATAAGGAACTCGCAATGATCTGTATAAACGTTGGGTCATTCATGTATGAAATAAATAGTTGGATAAATGAGTTTGAATCATGCAGCAAAACAACTACGAATGATAGTGCAGCTACTAGGTAACTGTAAATATTATAACTGCACGTAACTGTTTTCTTCTTGTTTTGATTAAAGCTACCTTAATCCTGTCTTGTTTGATCTAAGCTCACGCTTGGGAACTGCCGTAATCTTATTGATTATACAAATTTAATCGAGAAGAGCGACGTTTTAGAAAAAGATTAATGTGAATTGGTAACGTTTAGGTATTATAAGGAGAGATTATGGCTACTGTTGCTGCAGGCAGTGACAAGAAAGTTAAAGAAATTAGTTTTACATGGGAAGGAAAAGATAAAAATGGAAAATTAATGAAGGGAGAAATGAGGGCAGCTGGCATTGAGGTTGTTAACTCAACTCTGCGGCGCCAAGGTATTCGTGCTACTAAAGTTGCAAAAACAAAATCGAGTGGGTCAATCGGCGATAAGGATATAACGCTGTTTACACGACAATTAGCTACTATGATGAAATCAGGAGTTCCGCTACTGCAAGCTTTTGATATTGTCGGTAAAGGACATAGCAATCCTGCGGTAGGTAAGCTATTAATGGATATTAAGCTCGATGTTGAAACGGGAAGTAGCTTGGCCAATGCGTTCCGAAAATATCCACTTTATTTCGATTCTTTATTCTGTAATTTAGTTGCTGCTGGTGAAGCTGCTGGTATATTGGATAGCTTACTCGATCGTTTGGCTACGTATAAAGAAAAGATTCAAGCTATAAAAGGTAAAATCAAATCTGCATTGTTTTATCCTATTTCAATCATAGTTGTTGCTTTCGTGATTACTGCTGTAATAATGATTTTTGTTATTCCGGCATTCAAAGAATTATTCCAAGTGTTCGTAGCAGACTTGCCCGGACCTACATTGATGGTTATGGCGATTTCTGATTTTTTTGTTGACTATTGGTGGGCTATCTTTGGCGGAATTGGCGCTGGTTTTTATGGCTTTTTTTATGCCTGGAAACGGTCCATTGCAATGCAACGAGTTATGGATAAGTTAGTATTAAAACTTCCTATTTTTGGAGATGTGATTAGAAAAGCAACCGTTGCGCGGTGGTCACGAACGTTATCCACAATGTTTGCTGCAGGAGTTCCGTTGGTTGAGGCGCTTGATTCAGTAGCGGGAGCGGCCGGGAATTATGTCTATTATGAAGCCACAAAACGTATTCAGAATGAGGTGAGTACAGGGAGTAGCTTAGTTGCTGCTATGACAGAAACGCAGGTATTCTCGAGTATGGTCTTACAAATGGTTGCGATCGGAGAAGAAGCAGGTTCTTTAGATGCGATGTTATCCAAGGTCGCTGATTTTTTTGAGGCTGAGGTAGACAATGCGGTGGAGGCTTTATCAAGCTTGATGGAACCGATGATCATGGTTGTCCTGGGAACACTAATTGGAGGAATGGTTGTGGCGATGTATTTACCTATTTTCAAGATGGGTCAAGTTGTTGGTTAAAATTTCTTATCCGTTTATTTTGTTAACCTTTTGATATTATGGAATTTATAAACTCCCTCCAAGCGTTTCCGGAGTTATTTACAATAATCTGTGTAGTTATAGGCATTGCGGTTGGTAGTTTCTTAAATGTCGTCATTTATCGGTTACCTAAAATGATGGAACTTGCTTGGCGGCAGCAATGTGCGGAATTGAAAGGAGAGCCTGCCAAACTACTGCCAGTATTTAATCTTGTTACACCAAGATCTAATTGCCCTCAATGTGGTCACAAGATCACAATACTTGAAAATATTCCGCTTATTAGCTATTTTTTTTTAAAAGGCAGCTGTTCTCAATGTCACGAGCGTATTTCTATTCGCTACCCGATTGTCGAGTTATTAACAGGTTTAATGAGTGGTTTTGCTGCCTGGTATTATGGCTATGGTTTTATGTGTTTCGTTGCTCTTATTTTTATTTGGGCTTTGATTGCGCTTACTTTTATTGATTTTGATACCCAACTCTTGCCTGATGCGATTACATTGCCATTGTTGTGGATTGGCCTTCTGATTAATCTAAATAATGGAATCGTTGATCTGCAATCAGCAGTTATTGGTGCTGTGGCAGGCTATCTGGTACTGTGGGTAGTCTACTGGTTTTTTAAACTGGCTACTGGTAAAGAAGGAATGGGTTATGGTGATTTTAAACTACTTGCCGCGATTGGCGCTTGGCTTGGGTGGCAGACGCTACCTCTTGTTATTTTATCCTCATCGTTTGTTGGTGGTTTAGTTGGTATTTTCCTAATTTATTTTCGTAATCAACATAGTGGATTAGCAATTCCTTTTGGGCCCTATCTTGCGGGTGGGGGATTAATCGCAATGTTTTGGGGAAAGCAAATTAATCATGCCTATCTTAGCTTGTTTTAGAAGGAATCGCTCTTGATCGTTGGACTGACAGGCGGTATTGGTTCAGGCAAAACCAGTGTTGCTAAGATTTTTCAAGCATTCGGCATTAATATAATCGATACGGATGAAATTGCACATGAGTTAACTCAAAAGGACGGTGAAGCAATCCCTCAAATAAAGAAGATCTTTGGGGAGGAATATATTACTGATACGGGTTACTTGGATAGAGCAAAAATGAGAGATCTTGTATTTACTGATTTATCAATGAAAAGAAGCTTGAGGAGATACTACATCCACTTATTTATAGAGATGTAGAGCGACTCATACCAACGATTAAGTCGGTATATGGTATTGTCGTTATCCCGCTGTTATTCGCGACAAGTCGCTTCTATGGGTTAATAGATCGAGTTCTTGTTGTAGATTGTCCGGAAGAATTACAGATTTTACGAACAGTCCAACGGAGTAAGCTTTCTCAGCAAGATGTTCGAATGGTGATTAAAACACAAATTTCTAGAAAAGAACGTCTAGCCATTGCTAACAATATCATTTCTAATGATCGAGATTCTGATTATTTAGTAAATCAAGTTAAGAAACTACATAATGAGTTTATTAGCCTTGCAAAAAATTGAAATGAGGTTAACTTGATTACAGAGCCTTTATTATAACCTAGGTTTACTAAGAAATTATCAACATCAGCTTGGCTAGAAAGAATTTCAGAATTCTTTGGGGATGTGATTGTGGGTCCGTTAAGTAAACTGTCTGCAGAACTCTTGTTATTTGTTGTTGTGGCGTTGGCAGAGACTGAATTGTCAAGTAATACCTGTATTAATTCACTTTCAATTAGTTGCAATAAATGAAAAATTTTCTTAATTACTTGCCCGGTTAAATCTTGAAAATCTTGAGCCATAATTACAGTGAGTAAATAATTATTAGTTACTTCTGTTTGTTTAGGCACATCTTCTAAGTAAGATACAGTTTTTCTGAATAAATTACTAAATCTTATTAGGTTTTTATTTGAATGAGAGCTATTCTCGAGTTCAATTAATTCTTGCCATTCTTGAGTCAAGATAAGAGCATTATTAGATAGGTTTGATTGTATTGGTTTAATATTTTCGATGGCCGACAGTGTTGTTTCAGCTGCCGATTGTGTTTTAGACAAAACATACTTTAATCTTTCATGGATATCCATTATTTGCTCATTAGTTTCTTGTAATCTTTTATTTTTGTCATATCCAAGTTCACAAATGTTGCTATGTAATAGTCTTGTGATTTTTCCTATTCTTTCAAGAAGCTGATTATCATCAACTGATGTTCCAGTTAGCTGAGAGTTAGTAGGATTGTTCATTGCTTTGTTAAATCAATTGATAAAATAAATTTTTTTCACGAAGTCGCTTTATGAGCAATATTCTGAAGAATTTTATTTAATTTCTCATCTAGAGTAGCAGCAGTAAAAGGTTTAACAATATATCCATTTGCACCAGCTTGAGCAGCTGCGATTATGTTTTCTTTCTTGGCTTCAGCTGTTACCATTAGAACTGGAATTTGTTTTAGTTCTTGGTCTGCCCGTACACTTTGTAACATAGTGAGTCCGTCCATATTAGGCATGTTCCAATCAGATACAACAAAATCAAAATTGCTTTCGCGAAGTTTTCTTAAAGCTGCAGCCCCATCTTCTGCTTCTTCTACATTAAGAAAACCGAGTTCTCTGAGAAGATTTCGTATGATCCGTCAAAAAATTTAGAAGTAGATCATGCTTATTGATAGATATCAGAAGTCTATCCCAATTTCTGAACAGAAGTTTGGGGGTTATTTTCTCTGCTATCAACCTGTCTTCAGCAATGTGATGGATTCATAATACCTTGAATAAGAAATTTGCTTGAGTTACAAAGATCTCTCCCAATAGGCTTAAGAAGCGTAAGTTAATATAATTTTTCTGGATGCTGTATCAAGGTAAATCTAACTTGTATAATTGATAAAAAAATAATTTCATATTCAAGTAATAGGGGTAAACCTAATGGTAAGGCGATTAATTAGTTCTGGCTCAACATTTGAAGAGGAAATTGGGTATTCAAGAGCTGTTGTTGAAGGAGACTGGATTTTTGTTTCAGGAACAACAGGTTTTGATTATTCAACTATGAGTATTTCAGAAGATTTACTAGAACAGGTCGAGCAATGTTTCAAAAATATTGAATTGGCATTGAAGCAAGCTGACTCAAGCTTAAAAGATGTTGTAAGGGTAACTTATGTATTGCCGGAGGTTTCTGATTTTGAGAAATGCTGGCCTATTTTTCGTAAGTATCTTGGAAATGTTCGTCCAGCAGCAATGATGGTTTCCGCAGGGCTATCAGACCCTAGGATGCGAATTGAAATTCAAATAACTGCAAGGAAACATGTTTTGTAGTGATAATTTGGAGAATCAGACTACATTAAGGAAACTCTGAATAAGTCTCAAGAACTTGTAGAATATTCGGTAGATTGTAACCATTGCAAGGGGGCGCATTGATGAAACAATTAGGCTTATCGATTCCATTATTTATCAAGAAACCAAAAGTAACTCGCCGGCAAAAGTTTCTCGAAGAAATGGAGCAAGTGATTTCTTGGGCAGAGTGGACAAATCCGGATCGCGCCGCACTATCCGGTAGCAGGATTAGGACGCAAGCCATTTGAGCTGGAAGCGATGCTGCGGATTCATTTGATGCAACAATGGTTTGGTTATTCAGATCCGGGCATGGAAGAAGCGTTACATGATGTGCCGATGCTGCGTGAATTTGCAGGCCTGGATGCAGGAGAAGATGCCATGCCTGATGAAACGACGATCCTCAAGTTTCGCCACCTGCTGGAGAAGCATCACTTGGCGCAAAGCCTGTTTGCAGAAACAACTGCGCAGTTAGAGCCCAGCAGGGATTATTGCTGCGTCATGGCATGATAGTTGACGCCACGCTGATAGCGGCCCCACCATCGACCAAGAACCGGCAACGCAAACGTGATGGCGAGATGAGTTCGACCAAGAAGGGCAACAACTATTACTTCGGATTAAAAGCACACATAGGCGTGGATGCTGATTCTGGCCTGGTGCATAGCCTGAAATTACCACGGCCAAAGTGGCCGATGGCAACATGATTGATGTACTGGTACATGGCGAAGAGGCGATTGTGGGTGATCGGGCTTATACTCGTAATGATCGCAATCTGGAAGCACAACGACAGCCGAAAGAGCCAGTCTGGGGTATGCCATTCAAGGGGGGGGGGAAGGGGGGGGGGAGCCGGCCGCCCTCGCGCGCGGGGGGCGGCCCGCGCCGGGGGGGGGGGGGGGGGTCGCGGTGGGGGAAGGGAAAGGTGGGGTTTCCCAACCCCTCGCCGGGGTGTTGTTTGCACAACAGCTTTATCTTTGTTTGCAGCTAATCTCTACCTTGTCCGCAAGGTGTTGATGCCAACCACGGGATAATTCCGTCCAATATCCCTGAAAATCTGCATCAGGGAACAGAAAAGTGTGTAATCTGCTAAAATTGCAGCTATCAGTCGTACAATAATGTCAATATTAACTACTTTGACGATAGCTTTGTCACTAAAACTGAAATAAGTGACTTAATCAGAGCTTCCTTAATAATAATCTGGTTTCGCATAATTTTCAAAGCGCGTGTATTCACCTAAGAAAGTTAGATCGACCTTTCCAATCGGGCCATTGCGTTGTTTACCAATAATAATTTCAGCGGTTCCTTTATCTTGTGTGTCAGGGTTATATACTTCATCGCGATAAATAAAAAGAATTACGTCTGCATCTTGTTCGATAGCGCCTGATTCTCTTAAGTCGGACATGATGGGGCGTTTATTGGGTCGTTGTTCTAAACCCCGGTTTAGCTGTGATAGCGCGATCAGAGGAACCTGAAGCTCTTTAGCTAATCCTTTCAGAGAACGTGAAATTTCAGAAATTTCTGTTGCACGATTTTCATTTTGCGAGTGTGATGACATCAATTGTAAATAATCCACTACAATTAATCCCAGTTCCCCGTGTTGTCGATAAAGTCTACGCGCACGCGCTCTTAATTCAAGAGCATTTAATGCAGCACTCTCATCAATGAAGATCGAAGCATCATTTAGTTTACCCAAAGCATGAGTTAACCTTGGCCAATCATCATCGTCAAGTCGGCCAGTTCGTACCTTATGTTGATCAAGCCGACCAATTGAGCCAAGCATTCTTAGCGCGAGTTGAGCACCACCCATTTCCATACTGAAAATAGCTACTGGCTTACTTAGTTCTAATGCGACGTGCTCAGCAATATTCAAGGAGAAAGCTGTTTTACCCATAGAAGGCCTGCCCGCAACAATAATTAAATCACCTGGCTGGAATCCAGAGGTTTTCTGGTCTAGGTCATGAAAACCTGAAGCAATCCCGGTTACATCGCTCGGGTTTTCTTTGCTATATAAGAGCTCAATCCGCTCGACAACCTGTTTAAGTAAAGGTTGAATATAGATAAAACCTTGCTTTCCCCTAGCGCCAGCTTCAGCGATTTCGAAGATTTTACTTTCGGCATTATCGAGTAAATCGGAAGCAGAACGTCCGGTAGGATTATAAGCAGACTCAGCAATCTGAGTGCTAACTTCAGCAAGTTTGCGCATGATTGCGCGTTCTCGAACAATCTCTGCATAGCGGCGAATATTCGCGGCAGTCGGTGTGCTCTGTACAATTGATCCGATATAGGCCAATCCACCAATATTTTGTAATTCAGCTGAATTATCCAAAGATTCAGCTACGGTTATCACATCAGCGGGTTTACTTTGCTCGATGAGATTACAAATATGCTGATAAATCAGTTGATGATCATGACGGTAGAAATCAGTAAGTGTGATGATATCTGCTATTTTATCCCATGCTTGGTTATCAAGCATTAAACCGCCTAGTACCGATTGCTCAGCCTCAACTGAGTGAGGTGGGGTTTTATAAATATCTAGTAACTCATTATGCGTAATGCTGATAGGGATTGAAGATTGAGCCATAGGCATTCATCAAATTCAGAAATTACTATACTAGGATGGCGTATTCTATCATTGAAGCGATAGATAAAAAAAGCAAGGTCGATTTTTAGCTGATCAGCCCTGCTTTTAGAAATAAACTTTAATTAGGCTGTCGTTTCGCCCAGAACCGACACTGTAATCTGCGTTAACACATCATGGTGGATTGCAATTGTGATTGGATAATCGCCAATTTGCTTAATTTGTCCTTCCGGCATGCGTATCATCGATTTCTCAACAGAGAAGCCTTGGGTTTTAAGTGATTCTAGAATATTTGAGCTTGTAACCGAACCAAACAATTTTCCATCAACACCGCTTTTTTGTGTGATTTGTAGGAGTAAGCCATTTAATTTTGCAGCAAGGGCCTGAGCAGAACCTAATTTTTCGATTTGTTTCTTTTCAAGTTCTGCCCGCTTAGTATTAAATTCTGCAATTGCACTTTCAGTTGCCCATTTTGCTTTTCCTTGTGGAATCAAATAATTGCGAGCATATCCTTTTTTTACATTAACGATGTCACCGAGTTGGCCTAGATTAACAATTTTTTCTAACAGTATGATCTGCATAATCGTTTTCCTTATTGAGTTTAATGCTGATCGGTATAGGGCAGGAGCGCTAGAAAGCGAGCTCTTTCAATAGCAGTATTCAACTGACGTTGATAAAAGGTCTTGGTACCGGTAATACGCGCAGGAATTATTTTACCGTTCTCGTTAATAAAATCCTTTAATATATCGATATCTTTATAGTCGATTACCTTAATTCCTTCAGCTGTGAAACGACAGAACTTTTTGCGCTTGAATAAAGGGCGATTAGCCAGCTTTTCCTTTGCTTTTAGATTGTTATCTTTATTTCTAAAAAAACGAGCCATTTTTTCTTTCCTGTACTTAATAGATAATTAAATTATATCGATCTGGCTAACATGTAGTACTAGCTGTGAGCTCATTTTATTTTTCCTGGCAAGAAATCCAGTAAGTTTTACAGAAGTCTCAATTGTTAAGCTAGATGCTATCTTAGCGAGATGTGACATAGCTATTGCCGTGATAACGCAGGTAATCTGCCGGTGGATGTTTGCTTCAAACTGTGTTGAATCATGATTGATTTCAAATTCGATAACTTCGATACCAGCTGGTGTATAACGTATTTGATTCAGTTTGATCAGTTTTCCACAAATTGTTGTCAGATTACAACTCAATCGTTCGCCTACACTAGGCCTGATTCACGGCTTGATCGGGCGATTTTTGCTCACTAACTTCGCTAGTTTCTTCGGTTTCCTCAGCAACAGTTTCTTCTTCATCTTCAATGAGAGTAGATTTAGCCTTACCTTCATGCATCATTACAGAAGGTGTAGTAACCGCTGATTTCATTCGAATCGTTAGATGGCGTAGCACAGCATCGTTAAATTTAAATGTATGTTCCAGATCACTCAGTGTTTCTTGATCACACTCAATGTTCATTAAAACGTAGTGTGCTTTATGTACTTTTTGGATGATGTAGCATAATTGGCGTCTTCCCCAATCCTCAACACGGTGGATTTTTCCATTCTTAGAAGTGATCATACTACTATAACGTTCGATCATTGCGGGCACTTGCTCACTTTGATCCGGGTGGATAATCAATACTATTTCATAATGTCTCATAAGTTCCTTTTGGGTAAAACCTCCCAAGCTAATAATCTAACTCATCGTTGGTGAGGCAAGGGTTAAAATCAGAAAAGCAGGCCTCTATTTTACTGAATCAGTCAGTGAAGATCAAAATAACTTTTTTAAATTAGTAGAATATCCAAAAAATAATTCATAAATCTTGGGCGTGAAGGCATAAAATATGCGCAGTAGCACGCATAGTTTTGATTTAATGATAATAGTGTCGTTTGCGATTAATGGATTTATGTTTTCAATAACCCGCATGCACCCGTTCACATTAACATGAAACAATACAGAAAAACCGATGCAAATAATCAAGGTATTATTGATTTAAATTAACGCGCCATGATTTTGATTTTATTTATAAAGATAGACTGATCAATGACAAAACTTATAAACGATACGCTAATACGCGCCTTACTTCGCCAATCGACCGAATATACACCTGTTTGGCTTATGCGTCAGGCTGGACGCTATTTGCCAGAGTATAATCAGACACGCGCACGAGCCGGGAATTTTCTTTCGTTGTGTAAAAACCCAAATTTTGCAACGGAAGTGACTTTGCAACCATTGGTCCGATTCCCATTGGATGCAGCAATCTTGTTCTCGGATATTTTGACAATACCCGACGCAATGGGGTTAGGACTTTATTTTTCTGAAGGGGAGGGCCCTCGGTTTGAACGACCTTTGCGTGAGGAATGGGAAATTCGTGCACTGGCAGTACCAGATCCTGCAGTGCATTTACGCTATGTCATTGATGCTGTTTCACAAATACGTAAAGCATTAAATGGACAAGTGCCCCTTATCGGTTTCTCGGGTAGCCCCTTTACGCTTGCTTGTTATATGGTTGAAGGCGGAGGAAGTACGGATTTTCGTCAAATAAAAACCATGCTGTATCAACGCCCCGATTTACTCCATCATATTTTGAGTATTAATGCACAAGCCGTTACCGATTATTTGAATGCTCAAATTGAAGCTGGCGCTCAAGCGGTTATGATTTTTGATACATGGGGAGGCGCATTATCGCATGAAGCTTATCAAATATTTTCTTTGCGATATATGAAACAAATTATCTCTGGACTGAAAACGAGAAAGAGGGGGTCAGAATACCAAATATCATCTTTACCAAAGGAGGGGGGTTGTGGTTAGAACGAATAGTAGACAGTCAATGTGATGCGATCGGCTTGGATTGGACGATTCAGTTGGCGGATGCAAGAAAGCGTTTGCAAGACAGAGTTGCTCTACAAGGTAACATTGACCCAGCCGTCTTATTTGCGACACCAGAAATTATTAAGAATGAAGTTGCGAAAGTATTAGCGAGTTATGGAAAAGGGTCTGGCCATATATTTAACTTAGGTCACGGCATTTCCCAGTTTACCCCTCCTGAGAATGCACTTGCTCTGGTAGAAGCTGTTCACGTGTTAAGTCGTCAATACCATTAACAATGTTGTAGTGAAAAATTAACAATCTAGGTGATTGATGCCCATTCATCCTACTTTTAGTAAGGATGAATGGACTGAGAAACTTAGTAAGAAACAGCTGGCCCTTCAACCCACAGGCAATCAGAAACCAAACACATTCCACCAAATTGTTTGAGCTTGGGGCGAAGAATATCTACAATTTTTTCTGCCTGATCTTCTTTGCAGGCTAAGATTATGATTGCATTTTCTTCTTCCCAGATTACATCATCAGGGCGTCGAACGCCTCGTGATCCCAACCCTCCAACCTCTTTGAGATATGAGTAACCACGGACACCCGCGCTGTTCAATAGTTTTATCAAATTTTCGAGCTCATCTTCTGTGACGACGATCTCGATACGTTTCATTGTTATCGTGTTATTCATGATTTTCTCCCATGAGTAGTGTAAATTGACAAAAGTATGTATTTATAGCAATCCGATTAATTCTAACTTACTCTAATTGCTTGTTCCTAAACAATTCTAACTTTTCGCAATATAGAGTAAGATTATCTAATCTAATCGCAGTTACAGGCTAATTTTTATACGCCATGGAAAAATTTTGCCATTTCCCAATAAATGGGTACACCGATAAAGATGTTAAATGGGAAAGTAACTCCGAGGGAAAGTCCAATCGACATTGCCGGATCTGCTGCAGGCACGGCGATTCGCATGGCCGCAGGTGCCGCAATGTAAGATGCACTCGCATATAATACTGCGAGTACCATTGTACCGCCAGGAGACAAGCCAAATGCCCAGCCTAAGAATGCGCCAAGTAAGCCTGCTGTGAGTGGGAAAAGAATCCCAAATGCTAGCATAAAAGGCCCTTTTCTAATAACGTCACCGATACGAGCAGCAGCTAGTAGACCCATTTCTAACAAGAATAAGGATAATGCACCGATAAAGAGATCCATGTAAAGCTTATCGAGTGGAGCGATATTTTTGCTTCCTGCGTAATAACCGATACAGATTGCACCCATTAGCAAGTAAATACTTGCGCCGGTTAATACTTCGTGCATCAACTTACCCCATTGAGTCTTCTTACCCCCTGCGCCTGCAAGTGCCAAGATTGTTCCTGTGACTAGCGCAGGGACTTCTAGTAATGCCAAGAAGAGCGGCATATAGCCTTCATAATATTCCTTGATACCATCCATGAAGGCAAGACCCACCGCAAAGGTTACCGCACTCACTGAGCCATAGTGTGCTGCAATCGCACCAGAATCGGCCTGATTGAATTTTCCTAGGAATCTTAATATTGGATAAGCCCCGAGAGGAACTAGCGCCGCTGATACCACTAACGCTAATGATGTGGGCAGCACTTCTACAATATCATACTTGGAAAGTGACACGCCACCTTTAAGGCCTATCGCGATTAATAGAAAAATACTTAAACTTTTATACAAAGCCTCTGGGATTTTGAGGTCGGATTTAATGACCCCAGCTACTACTCCCATGACAAAAAACAATACTACTGGTTGTATCGTTGGTCCCATGTATTACTCCCGATTTCAATTTGTAATTATATTAAATAGATTCAAGATATTTATTAGATTCACTTACCAATAATCTGACCTTTAATATTCGTTAACATTTGACTATCTAATATCGTTTGCTGACTAAGAGTTTAGTTTAGATAACCAATTCAAAATGATATTTCCCGTTAGACCATTGGTAGACGAAGCTCAAGAACAAAAAAATGTCCCACATGGAAGTTAGCACAAAGTACGTTAAGGGAATGTAATTAAAATGTTATAAATTAATAAAGTTTGTGAAAAGTCCAAAGGCTGTAAATAATGGTTACTTTTTTAGTGAATGCTGAATAATTTGCATTAGAGGTGTGTTGGAAAATTATATTTTTCTTAGAGTTATGTCTCCAAGTATTTGATTAATAAATAATTTATTGGGATGCTATTTGGGTTATTCTCCGACAGATTCCGAAATCAATTTATGATGAATACTTTGTTTTAGTAATCCTATCACTGTTCCGAGTTGTCACCGAATTGCTCGGGGAGCTACTATCAAAGTTACCTTCCCTACTATTTCTTGAAATAGCCAGATGGACTGGCCTTTATCATTATTTGAATTCTAAGTTTTTATGAGATGATAGTTTTATGTTAATTTTGTATAAATTACATGTAAAACTATTGTGAACTTTGTGATTTGTTTGATCTTATTAATGTATAATTAAATCGTTGGTTAATTAAGTTTATTAGATTGCTTAAATATTAAAGGAGTGGTTAGCTATGTCTAAGAAAGTAATAGTCGGTTTGACGGCGAGTTTGTTTTTAATTTCGTTAAGTGCAGTACCGATGGTGTTAGCTGATGAGTTAAGCCTTAATTGGCTCATTGTCGATTGCGTCATCATACTAATAACTTACGTTGCATTAATCTATCCTGAAATGTTTAATACGATTAAACGTTCAACTAGGCAATTTAGAATGCGTTATTTTGCATGATGGTTCATGGGTAGTTTAGTTTCTTATCGTCTTAGTTTCACCCAATTAGTCAAGAATCAGGCTATCTGTAGCGAGTCAGTTAATTGATCAGGTAGGCAATTTGGTAAAAGTGTAATCAGGTTGCCTATTCATATTGGCCTAAAGCCAATATTTCTTACCCAATTTTCAATTCTACCTAAGTAAAAGTATTCGTTTGTCTCAGTTTTTATATTAAGAAAATTAATACTTTGCTCAATATACAAAATACCTAGTATAGAAGTAGGCTATTCCTGTGGTTTGGATTTGAGATTAAGAATTTACTTTTTAATTCTTAAATAAATTAGTTTTATTTTTTTAAAACGAGGAATACGTCTATGGCAACGAATATAAGCAGTGACAGTGGTTATGGAGGTGATAACAAGTCACAAAATTTAATGAGTCAATATGGCCTCGCTGCTTTTCAGGCATTCTTGTGCAGATTAAAAATTCAGCACTTTTTCCACCAGATTAAATATCCATAAAACTTCGAGTTAGATTAGGAAGTTTTGTTTCCGTAACAATCTTTCCTATTCTCTCATTGTTACTAATAACATCAACCGCTACCCTTAAAATAAAAACGTTATCCCATATTAATTTAGAGCCTATCTTAGAAGTTAGTGTAATTACTGGATTTTCATCCGGACTGAAAGTACCAACCTGCGATAAGACGTTATTGTTTTTATCTGTACTAGCTCAGATCAGATCGTACAGTTACCGAATTGATTGGATGTCTGTCAGATTAGATTTGGTTCAGATTTTTGCTGTTCCAAATCGTTTTCCCACTGAGCAAAGTCTCCATAGGAGTTTTTCCATTGCAGACTTTTCCCTGATGAGTTCTTTCATTATTATAATAATCGATCCAGCTGTCTAGGTCCTTTTGCAGTGACTCCAAATCGTGATATAGCTTCTTGCGGAAAGTCACTTGATAGAATTCCTGTAAGATGGTTTTATGGAATCGCTCACAGATACCGTTGGTCTGAGGTGACATGGCTTTTGTTTTGGTATGGTCGATATCATTGATTGCCAAATATAGCTGGTAATGATGCTGTTCAACCCGCCCGCAATACTCCGTACCTCTGTCCGTTAATATTCGCAACATGGGTAAACCCTGTGTCGCTAGAATGGCAGCACCTTGTCATTTAGGATATCGGCTGCAGTAATTGATGTTTTGGCCGTATAGAGCTTGCAATGCACTACCTTGGAGTAAGTATCAATAAAAGTTTGCTGATAAATACGACCAACACCTTTTAGATTTCCCACATAGAAGGTGTCCTGTGCGCCCAAATAACCAGGGTGCATCGTTTCTATTTCACCGCTGGCAATATCATCCTGTTTCTTTTTCTCCAATGCTGCGATTTGTGCATCATTCAAAATGATGCCTTCACTGGCGATCTTGGTTTCCAGTGCAGCAAGGCGATCTTTGAAGTTTGCTAGCTGGTGGCGTAACCAGATCGAGCGCACACCACTACCTGGTACATAAATACCGCTTTTGCGTAATTCGTTGCTGGTTCGATGCTGGCCATGTGCCGGATACTCTACTGCATAGGCTACCACCGCCTGCTCAGTGGCTTCATCCACCCGATTCTTAAAGTTAGCAACACGACGATCCTGATTGATCAATGCTTCCAGACCGTTTGTCTCAACTAATTCCTGATAACGATAAAATGTATCTCTCGAAACTCCCATTATCTTGCAGGCTTTTGAGATATTCTGAAGTTCTTCAGCAAGATTGAGCAATCCTGCTTTATGTTTAATGATTGGATTGTTAGTATGCAACATGAGCGTTACCTCCATTTATGTTTGATTTTAAATTTCAACACCCATATCAAACTCGGTAACGCTCCCGATTTCAAGCCCTTTGTACGATTAGATCTGAACTAATACATTTTATCGTAGATAACTGCAGCACTGAACCCGATTTGAGTAAGCGAATTAACGTTACGGTCAAGATTATTGCTTGCCTCTCGATTATTAATGTTTTCAGTGAGCTCTTGCATGAATTGGATGATAAAGGGGGGGTCGTAGTACTAATGCGCGAGCATCTTCTATTCCTTTTCCAATCCTTGTCTCGAACAATAAGGTTTTTCCATCTAACGATCCGGTAAGTCCTCTGTCTAACACAGTTTCAACTTGCTGTCGCATTGCATTATAAACAGTGAAGCCAGTCGTTAATGTTAGCCCTAAAAAGTAGACCACCAATAATACTTATTTTGCGATCATCTTTTGTTATAGTCATGACAATTTCCTACAATGACAGTCAAAAACAAAACGAATCATTTCGATATATCCAGACACTAACTTAGAAATAATAAAGCAGGCCTTTCTGAAACGCATCAACCAGAAGGGAACAACAAATAATCCCTTTATAAATTAGACAAGGGAAAGGTGAGTTTAAATGTCGTTCCTTTCCCGGGCTTACTATCGACTTCAATATACCACTCGTAGTAGTCACAAATGCGTTTAACAATCGCAAGTCCAATACCAAGACCCCTTCCTTGAGTCGTTGCTCGAAAGAAACGATCATAAAGAAAGGGCATAGAGGCCGGTTCAATACCGATTCCTGAATCGATGATAGATAATTGATGATCTCTAAATTCTACGGTGATGAAGCCTTCTTCCGTGTATTGAACCGCGTTACGAATTAAGTTCATCAGTACGATATATAAAGCTTGTCGATTAAGCTTAAGCGTTGCTTTGGTAGGGACATTGATTTGAAAGCGGAGTTGTTTTTGTGAAATTTCGTTTTGTAATGAGTCAACGATTTCTAATACGCACTCTGTGAGATTGACTAATTCAAATTCACCTAGATCTTGTTCCCTTGCTAAAAAAAGTAAGGCTTGGATATGTTCTCCCATACGAGCAGAAGCACCTTCGATCATTTTGATGCGGCGGTAAGTTCGCTCTGGTAAGTTCGGTTCGGTGAGTAAGAGTTCGCAACTTGTTTGGATGGTCGTAATGGGTGTTCGGAGCTCGTGGCTTAAATTAGCAGTAAACTCTTGTTCGCGCCTTAACATACGGGTGATTCGAACCTGATAATCATCGATTAGGTGAGCGAGTAATGCAATTTCATCATCTTGCCCAGGCTGGGAAAGCTTTTCACCTTTTATACTGCCAGGCGCTAAACGCCTAACGCGATCAGCTAATTGAGTCACCTGTTTCACGACAAGACCTGCAAGCATGTGCCCGACAACAAATACAACAGTGATAACGATTACTAACGATATAACCAAGATTAACCGCAGCTCACGTTGGCGAACTTCATGTAAGCCGATTCGATAAGAGACAAGAAATTTAACTTCGTTGATGTGTTTGACTGCTACACGAATTTCTTCTTGTCTAAGGAATATGGTGTGATAGTCAAAATTAAGGCCTTGTAAGTAGCTAGGAAGTTTCTTTTCATCAGCAATTGAGGTAATGATATAGCCTTCAAGATTGGAACCGACTTGTGGGCTTGTATCTTGGTGCTGCTCATAGCGATAGATGAGATGCTCCATCTCCATTCTAAGAATTTGTTCAATATGGTCTTCTTCGATATCCCCCGAGACAACATAAAGACTAATTCCAAAAAATAGTGACCAAAAAGATACAAAATATTGCAAGTGCTAGTGCAACTCGTTGACGTAGGCCATGCCTTAATCGAAGCTTACGCACGAGATACTAAGTGATAACCCAGTCCATGTACTGTTTCGATGGGATCATAACCGCCTGCTTGAGATAGCGATCGTCTCAACACATGCATATGGGTGCGCAGTGTATCGCTGGTTTCTTGGGTATTTCCCCATACGGCTGACTCCAACTCCTTACGTCCAAACACACGACCAGGCTCACTCATCATGAGTGCAAGTAAGCGAATACACTTTGGCGGTAGCTTTACTGATGAACCAGCAAAGGTGATGGACATAATTTTGGGATCAAATAGTAAATCATCGACAACCAATATTCTACTGATTACCTTACCGCTATGGCGTTTATGTAGTGCAACGATACTGGCTTCGACTTCTTTGAGCGCGAAAGGTTTAACAATATAATCATCTGCACCATGATCAAACCCCTTTAATTTATCTTCTAGCGTATCGCGTGCAGTTAACATTAGAATGGGCGTATCGATTTGCGATTCCTGCCGCAGTTTTTGACAGATCGTTAGCCCATCTAATTTAGGTAGCCCCAGATCTAACAAGATTACATCGAAATGTTGAGTGACAGCCAAGCAATGGCCAGCAATTCCATCATAAGCGACATCGACACCATATCCACGGGATTCCAGGTAATCATATAGGTTTGTTGCAATGGCAAAGTCATCTTCAATAATCAAAATCTGCATTTCTTATTCCCTACCATATCAATTAATTTTATTTGACATTAAGTTTTGTCAAAAACTCAATTATCCATTGAGTATCGTGCTGGCTACTTTAGATGAAGGATTCCAGATGTAAGAGGTTAGCCAGAAATCCGCTAACCCCTTTGGTCACTTTAGTAAGGATTAGAATAGCAAAAGATTAGAGTTTGAGCCAACAATCCAATAATTAGCCAATTGGTATGATGGGTAGAGATGAATGTCCAAGAACAGATGCGGTTGCTACATTCTGTATGGTAATGGCCTTAGCAATTCGGTCAGAATCTTGTTTGTTGTTTTCTAGTGCTAATTCTTGTGCAGCGGTTGCAAAAGTCCAGGCATCAACAACAAAAAGATCATATTGAGGCCCGAAAGTGGCTCTAATAGCTTTGCGGTCGATTGTAGTTCCTTGTCGCATATTAATCGCAATACAGAGCTCATTATGCGCATCAACTAATTCTTCGTAATTAGCGCCATGATCCTGAGCGGCTTGTATGATAGCTGATCGATCTTCGCTAAAGAAGCTTGGATGATCCAGACGATTTTTTGCTTTACTTACAATGGATGCTTTCTCAAGGTCACTGATTACAATGCCATAATTCCCGGCTAAGCCAGCGATCGGATCAATTTTATCAGTAATATGTTGATAAACTTTCTGTGCGTGAGTACAGGCACCGCACCCACAATTGCTATGGTCATCTCCGTGCACTGCAGTCGAGAGTCCTTTTCCTTTGAGAACATCCATGGTTTCGATAGTTAACTGCATTTCGGTTTTATCATTTAGGGCGCCTGAGTCGCCAAGATCCCTACCATACACCATCGTTAGGCTCCCACCTGCAGCGGAGGGGGCATTTATTCGTGTGCCTTGTCGATTAGTTCTGCCATCAACACAAATCTCAGGCAAGGTACCAGAAACGGGAATGTTAAATTCACCGACTGCTACACGACGGTACATTTCTTTTAATGTGCTCTGATCGATATCAGTTCGATTATCAGGTCCGATTTTACCGACACCTAAATTAAATTTTCCCAAAGTATAAAACTCTAATTTAGCTGCTTGACTTGAATCATCACTACTACCTATTAATTGCTGTAACATCTTCTTTATACTTTCAAGCATAATTCTTCCCCTATAAGTGATGTTATTTTTCAAATTTAACTGACGATAAAAAAACCTTATTCAGATGTCAAGAAAAATTATCGATTCACACTAGCGGTAAGGGCAATGTGAATGAAAAAAACTACATTGCTAAGATTGTACGGTGTGATTTGTGAAGGAATCGTGATAAAGCATCACATTTGATGCAAGCGAAACAAAAGAATCAATCAAAGGGAAACGGATAGCGTGGTTTCCTCTTCTCGTTGCTGTATTTCCCATAATTGTGCATAAATTCCATTGGTAGTGAGGAGCTGTTGATGATTTCCTTGCTCAACGATGCCTCCTTTATCCATCACTAAAATTTGATCCGCATCAATAATCGTTGAAAGCCGATGCGCTATGATAAGCGTAGTTCGATTTTTGGATAGCTGCTTGAGTTCATTCTGAATATTTTTTTCAGTTTTGGAATCCAATGCTGATGTTGCTTCATCAAAAATCAGAATCAATGGGTTTTTAAGGATAGCTCGGGCGATGGCGATTCGTTGTTTTTCACCACCCGATAGCTTTAGTCCTCTTTCCCCAACTTGCGAGTTGTACTGATTCGGTAGGCTTTGAACAAAATCATGGATATGGGCTAATTTAGCGGCGGCTAGAATTTCTGCTTCGGATGCATCCGGCTTTCCATAAGCGATATTGTAATAAATGCTTTCATTAAACAGTACGGTGTCTTGGGGAACAATACCGACCATCGAGCGTAAACTTTTTTGAGTGATATTTTTGATGTCATGGTCATTGATCAGGATTGCACCGCTCGTTGTATCGTAAAAACGGAACAATAAGCGTGCTAATGTGGATTTGCCAGAACCACTATGACCGACGACGGCCAGCGTGCTTCCAAAAGGAATATTAAAGCTGACATTAAAAAGAATTTGGCGGTTAGGATCATAACTGAAATTGACATTTTTAAAGGCGATTGAAGCGTGCGATATATTTAACGCGATTGCGTTGGGTTGCTCTTGTATTTCTTGATTCTCGGCTAATAGATTAAACATTTTTTCCATGTCAGCTAAAGAATGCTTGATCTCACGGTAAACGAATCCTAGGAAATGGAGGGGCATATAGAGTTGTAAGAGAAATGCGTTGACTAATACTAAGTCGCCCAAGGTCATTTCACCGGAAACTACTTTGCTAGTAGCTAATACCATAAGTGAAGTAACACCGATTGCGATGATGGCACTTTGACCCGTGTTGAGGGTGGCCAGCGAGGTTTGATTGCGAACGGCGGCTTTTTCCCATTGCTGCAAATGTTCATCATAGCGCTGTGTTTCCCAGGCTTCATTATTGAAGTATTTGACTGTTTCGTAATTTAGCAAGCTGTCAATCGCGCGCGTGTTGGCTTTTGAGTCCATATCATTCATGGTGCGGCGGAAAATCATCCGCCATTCGGTGACAAAAACAGTCAATGCGATGTAAGAAAGCAATGTTATAAAGGTTATGATAAAAAACCAAATATCGTATTTAGAAATGAGGATGGCCATAACCAGGCCGATTTCGAGTAAGGTCGGTAGAATATTGAAGAGCATGAAGTTTAATAAAAAAGAGATGCCACGTGAGCCGCGCTCGATATCGCGGGATACACCGCCTGTTTGTCTTGTTAAGTGGAAACGAAGTGATAATGAATGCAGATGGCTAAAAATTCGAATTGCGACACGTCGAATTGCGCGCTGCGTTACTTTCGCAAAAATTGCATCGCGTAATTCGCCAAATAAGGTACTGCAGAAGCGCAGAACACCATAAGCAATTAGCAAAAAAAGTGGTAACGTTATCATCGCCTTTGCAGGGTCTAATGCGTCGATGATTTCTTTAAGGACCAGTGGCACGCTAACATTGGCAAGTTTTGCGAGTAGCAGTAGCATTAGTGCAATAAGAACACGCCCTTTAAACTCCCATAGGTAAGGTAATAAGGAGCGGATTGTCTTCCAATCATTCCGATTGGTAGGAGGTTTATTTAGGCGAGTCGCGCGCATTAGATTTAATGTTAATGAATAGGGAGAAAAAATATGGATATTACTTGTTACCGTAGCCAAGAAATAAGGCGTGAGACACGCCTTCTCCCCGCTACGACATATAATTTAGCGTGTCAGTTAATTACACGTTGTACCACTGAACATTTATTTGTGCCGATTCGTTCTATGCAGTATTTAGCTATTCTAGACAAGAAGGAATTCGTTTTTATTGATGGCGAGCGTAAATGTTGGGTTGATATTTCTTGGCAAAATTTTCAAACTCAAGATCGTACTTCTTTAGATCAACCGGTAGCTTATGAAGTGGTTTATTATCGAGAAGATCAAGAAGAGCTGATGCTCCGACTTCAGAAGGAATTTCCGAGCGCACTACAAATCCTCGCAAATAAAGCGATAATCAAATCGCCTGCGCAAATCATCCCATTTCCCGTTATCAATACTTAATTGCCACGGACACGTGGATGAAATCGATTTTTAAAAGCTAATTAAGTGATATTAATCATCTTCATCAAGTTCTGCTGACCAACCTTTGCGTTTAGCAATAGTAATCGCTTGACCATAAAGTTTCTCGTGTTTTGCACTTAATTCGGGTGGAAGGCGACTAGGTAGGTGTGCAAAGGGTTCCCAAGCGATATAGACTTCTTCATATAAATTCTGCATTTGGGCATGACTCCAGCCAGTACAGGTCTCTGTTTCGGGTAAAATACCAAAAACCCAGGCATCTAAGACAATGCGTCCTAGATGTGTAAGTCCTCCATTCTCATCTAAATCAATTCCTGCATAGACTTGCTGTGACATACTCGCAATGATTCCAAGGTTTAATGTTGTGGTAGCCAATTATCGGGTAAGTCCCGCATATAGCAAAGGTAATTTTTCCGGAAGCCGCTCAACATGATCAACGACCATATAATTTTTAGCACCAAAGATTCGAGAAACATATTGATCTGCGCGAGGATCCAAACTCATACAGAATGTGATGACACCTGATCTACCCGCTTCTTCAACCGCTTTTTTGGTATCGTAGCGCAAATATTGAGGATCTCTAACATCGACATCAGCAGGTTCCCCATCCGTAATAATCAGTAGCAATTTTTTGCTGGAACGTTGTAACGTTAAATAGTGACTAGCATGGCGGATTGCAGCGCCCATTCGAGTTGATAACTGACCCGTCATGCCGGCTAATTTGGTTTTAGGTTGTTCATCGTAGGGCTGATTGAAATCTTTGTATCGAAAGTATTCGACATCATGTCTTCCATCTGAGCAAAACCCATGGATAGCAAAGGGATCGCCAATTTTATTAATCGCATCTGCCAACAGCACGGTTGCTTGTCGCGTCAGATCCAGTACGGAAAACTCCTGACCAGCAACGGTTTCATTCGTTGATTCTGATAAATCGAGCAAGACAAGTACCGATATATCACGGATTTTACGGACTGAACGCATCATAATGCGTGGGTCGGGTTGCTGTCCCATGCGAATATCAATGGTGGAAGAAATTGCGGCATTAATATCAATTTCATCGCCATCTTCAAGCTTTCGGATACGCTGAACCCCTTGAGGTTGCATCGCATCCAATAAAAATTTCATGCGAGAAATTTCGCGCTTATACTGAGTCGCAATTTGGTCAACAAGCGCAATATCACCAGACTTTGCACGTTTTTCTTGCACAGTGACCCAAGTGGGGCGCTCAAGCTGAATCTGATAATCCCACTCAGCATAATGAAACGGTGGTGAAACTGGTTCTTTACCTTCCATTTCATTGAAAGAAACCCCCATATCCTCATAGGGGAAGAATTCAGTACCAACGACCCAGATTTCTTGAGCATCATCACCTGCGTTCTCAACATCGATTTCGTTGGCAAGTTCCATTACATTAACGTATTTGCGGATTTGCTTAGGTTCTTCGTACCCAGCAGTCTGCGAGTGTTCGAAATTGAATTCTTCAAACTCCCAAAAATAGCGATTATCGTCTAAGTAAGGTGCTGTCAGAATATCAGTTCGTGGATTAAAAGGGATCTTTTTGCTCATAATTTTATGTGCAAGTTGTACGCCAATTTCCCAGGAAATTTGATTTTCGCTGAGCCGGTCTTGAGCTTGGGCAAAAAGTAATCGACCTTCGATAATCCATTCATCAGAATCTTGGTAATCAGAATCAAGCAGCGCCCGCGCTAAACGATTCAGGTAATCCCCGATGGTGGTTTCCCTATCAGGGGTCGCATCATGGAGCTTAGCCCATATCTGACGTAGTCCAGGAAAACGCTTAATCGAGAGTGCTTCAACACGCGCATCTTCGATAACTGAAATAACAGCCATCTGTAATGGATTGAGGCTTTCGGCAGAAATAGGGAATTTGGTTTCGACCAAATGGGCTGCAGCATGCGCAGCAGCAGCACGATAAACTTCACTTGCAGCGATTTCACCATGTGCATCATAAGCATCAGGTAAATGGATCAAATAACTTTCGATATAGGGTCGATAACCTTGGCGTGTTTCAAAATCTCCCGAAGTAGGTCGCATGAAAAAATCACGTGCCCACAATGCGCGCAAATAAATATTAATCCGACGCTGAATATCTACGAACAAAGTCCCTTTACGCTCTTTTTGAAGGATCGCAAGAGATTCTTTTGAATTCAAGCTAAAATAATTAATTTGCTCTTCGTAGTTTGTTCGATGGGCATGCGCTCCCCATAAGGCCCAGCGTCTCAAGCCACCCAATGTAAGATAACCCATTAGCACATCTAGCTTATCAAGCATCGGGCGAATACCGCGTGGCGCCTGCGCTAGGAGCGTATTGAGGAATTGTAAGTAGTTACGAAACAAGTCCGCGTCACCTAGTCGTTTGGCGGCTGTCGTTGAAGTCGACATGATCAACTCGATAACAGCACCCGATGTTTTAGAAGCGAGCATAAGCAGTGTAGTTGCTAAATCGCTGATGACATCCTCACCAATTTCTTTAGCGACTTGTGGCGCTTCATCAATCCAAGCCTCAACAAGGGCACGACCTTTACCCAATCCTTGCAGTGCTGATGTGCCTTTAATGTAGTTATCAAGCCCTCTTGGAGAGAATACACGAGTTGCGTCGTGCCAGGTATTTTCCAACAACGCCATAGTTTCGGGCTGAAGCGATTCTAGCAGTTCTGTGTAATCACTAAGATTAATACTCATTTGATTTAACGATGGTTGGTTTATCGATAACAAGCGTCTTAGAAAAAGGTAGAAACCGCAGCATCGAGCGCATCACGCATGTCGGGATCATCTGTGATAGGGCGCACTAGGGCGACTCGACACGCAGCATGCGCATCTACATTTTTTGCAATAAGACTTCCTGCGTAGATGAGCATACGAGTTGATATGCCTTCATCTAATCCGTGACCTTTTAGATTACGTGCCCGTTCTGCAATGGAAACAAGTTTATCCGCTATTTTTTTATCAACGCCAGTTTCATGGGCAACAATCTCGGTTTCTGAATCATGGTCAGGGTAGTTAAAGTCCAATGCACCAAAGCGCTGCTTGGTGGACTGCTTTAAGTCCTTCATAAGACTTTGGTATCCAGGGTTATAGGAGATAACCAGCTGGAAATCAGCGTGAGCACGAATTAGCTCCCCTTTTTTTCCAACGGTAAAATACGGCGATTGTCGGTCAATGGATGTATAACGACTGTCGTGTCTTGCCTGGCTTCGACAACCTCATCTAAATAACAGATTGCACCATGACGAGCAGCAGTCGTTAGAGGGCCATCTTGCCAACGCGTACCTTGCGCGTCGAGTAAGAATCTTCCAACTAGATCAGAAGCTGTCATATCTTCATTACAGGCAACGGTAATCAGGGGTTTTTTCAGTTTCCATGCCATGTATTCTATGAATCGGGTCTTACCACAGCCCGTTGGTCCCTTAAGCATCATGGGCATCCTAACTGAGTAGGCAGCTTCATAGAGGGCCACTTCGTCTGCAACAGGGTGATAGTAGGGTTGATCTTTGATTAAGTATTGCTTAATGGCTTCACTCATTTTTTTCTCCAACGGATAACACTTGGTAAAATCGAATTAAATAACCTGGAACAAAATAAAAAACCCCGTTGCTTTGCAGCAAGCGGGGGTTAGTAAGACGGATATCCCGTGCTGCGTATTAAACTGTTTTGCCGCGATAAATCACCATGGATGTCCCTTGGCTTTGTGCAGAATTATCGTATCCAATGAGTCGAATATGGTTTTCTGGATTGGCTTTATGGCATGCTTCCGCTTCTTTGAGAATCCGATCTACATCGGTTTCTCCAAACATGGGCAGCTTCCACATGTACCAATAGTTACTCATTAAATATTCAGGTTCGGTATGCTCAATCGCGGGATTCCAACCTTTACTCACGATAAATTGAACTTGTTTCTTAATTTGATCTTTGTCCATTGCGGGCAAGTAGGAGAAAGTTTCAAATTTGCGACTAGCAGGATCGCTTAATCGACTTTTGTAATCAATCATTTCTGACATTATTAAAACTCCTGGTATGGTTTGGTATTCCTCTGAATTGTATATTCAGAGGAATCGGTCAATATTACTTATGAGCTACGTCTAGCTTGTCAACAGTATCAAATTCAAACTTAATTTCTTTCCATGTCTCCATAGCGATTTTAAGTTCAGGGCTATGTTTAGCAGCTTTGGTGAGAATAGCTTTTCCTTCTTTTTCAATTTGTATGCCTTGGTTACGCGCTTCAACACACGCTTCCAACGCAACACGGTTAGCTGCAGCACCGGCCGCATTACCCCATGGATGACCCAAAGTACCGCCTCCAAATTGTAAGCACGCATCATCACCAAAAATAGCGACGAGTGCGGGCATATGCCATACATGAATTCCACCTGATGCAACTGGGAATACGCCTACCATTGAACCCCAATCCTGATCAAACATAATGCCACGACTGCGATCTTCCTTAATGAAGCTTTCGCGCATCAAGTCGATCCAACCCAGTGTTGCACCACGATCACCTTCTAATTTACCGACTACGGTACCGGAGTGCAGATGATCGCCGCCGGACAGACGTAGAATCTTGGTCAATACGCGGAAATGAATACCATGGTGCGGATTGCGGTCGATCACCGCGTGCATAGCACGGTGAATATGCAACAGGATACCGTTGTTACGGCACCAGTTTGCCAAGCCAGTATTAGCGCAAAAACCACCGGTAATGTAATCATGCATGATAATCGGCGCACCAATCTCTTTTGCGTATTCTGCGCGTTTATACATTTCTTCAGGAGTCGGTGCGGTGACATTCAAATAGTGACCTTTGCGCTCACCTGTTTCACGTTCTGCTTTGTGAATCGCTTCCATCACAAAGTCAAAACGTTGACGCCAGCGCATGAAGGGTTGGCTATTGACATTTTCATCATCTTTAGTGAGATCAAGACCACCACGCAGACATTCATAAACAGCACGACCATAGTTTTTAGCTGAGAGGCCGAGTTTTGGTTTAATGGTACAACCGAGTAATGCACGGCCATACTTATTGAGCATGTCTCTTTCAACTTGGATACCATGCGGAGGGCCGCCACAGGTTTTTACGTAAGCAATCGGGAAACGTACGTCTTCAAGACGAAGCGCTCGAATTGCTTTAAATCCAAATACGTTACCAACTAATGAGGTAAATACGTTTACTACTGAACCTTCTTCGAATAAATCAATTGGGTAGGCAATAAAGGCATAGAAACAAGTATCATCGCCTGGAACATCCTCGATACGATAAGCACGGCCTTTGTAGTAGTCTAGATCAGTCAATAGATCGGTCCAGACGGTAGTCCATGTTCCTGTAGAGGACTCGGCTGCAACAGCTGCAGCGGCTTCTTCGCGATCAATACCTGGTTGTGCGGTAATTTTAAAACAGGCCAGAATATCGGTATCAAGCGGCGTATATTCAGGCATCCAATAGGTTTGCCGGTATTCTTTTACACCAGCGTTGTAGGTTTTTACTGCCATCGTAAAGTCTCCTTAGTGAGAATCCTGCCAAAGTTACATGAGAAGGTGCAGGGTGAAGCGTTGTTAATGTTGAATTACTTACAATTCAGGGATAACTATAGCGAGAGATAAGCATAAGAACAAATTAATAATTCTGATGGATATGATAAGATTTTACTTATACATAAACTGGTCTTATCTCGGAATTTAGTCTATGTTGCATGTTACCTTGCGTCAATTAAAAGTATTCGAATCGGTTGCACGCCATCTAAGTTTCTCCAAAGCTGCAGAGGAGCTCTTTTTGACGCAGCCCGCTGTTTCATTGCAAATTAAACAGTTGGAAGAGGTTGTGTCGCTACCTTTGTTCGAGCAGATTGGAAAACGCATTCATTTGACTGCAGCAGGTCAAGAGCTATATCAGTATAGCCGTGCAATTGCTCAACAGCTGTCGGATATGGAATTGGCGTTGGATGAATTGAAAGGATTGGAGCGCGGGAAATTAAATATTGCAGTGGTGAGTACGGCTAATTATTTTGCGCCAAACTTGTTAGCAAAATTTTGCCAGCGCTATAAAGGGGTAACGGTTAGTTTGCACGTGTCTAACCGGGAAACAGTACTAAAGCATCTGGCCGATAATTTGACCGATCTGGCAATTATGGGGCAGCCTCCAGATGGTATTGATATTACTGCCGAATCATTTATGGAAAACCCGCTCGTTATTGTAGCTCCACCTCAGCATCCTTTATGTAGCGAACAAAATATCCCCGTTAAACGGCTTGAGCAAGAAGTTTTCCTCGTTAGAGAACTGGGATCGGGAACGCGTAATGCAATGGAGCGCTTTTTTATTGAACAAGGAATTAAAATTAACCAAGGTATGGAAGCTGATACTACTGAGGCTATCAAGCAAGCGGTCCAGGCTGGTATGGGTCTGGGCGTGATGTCCTTGCATACCATCCAATTAGAGCTAGAAACCCATCGTCTCAAAATATTGAGTGTTAAAGGATTTCCCATCATTCGTCACTGGTATATTGTTCACCGTAAACATAAACGGTTTTCTAATGTAGCAAAAACATTTAAAGCGTTTTTGCTGATTGAAGCGCCCGCATTGATGAGTTAATGCGGGTGGGGCTTGCGCCAAGAATTAACAGAAATTCATGATGGATTGTTTGAGTATGGTCAATTTCCCATGAAAAAAATGCTCTGCGCCTGGAATAATGGTGACTGGGATACCTTGAGGATTTGCCCAATCAATAACGGATTGGAGGGGGACGATATCGTCATGATCACCATGGACAATTAAGGTTGCGCCAGCATGATCAACGACTTGTGGTGTATTCATGCGTGCGACAGAAGGCGCAATTAGAATCAACTTATGAGGATTGAGTTGTTGAGCGGCAAAGGCTTGAATGGCACCTCCAAATGAAAAACCTGTCAATACCAGCAGAGCATTATTAAGTGCTGCTCCATAATTTTCTTGCATAAATCGATTTACTGCTAATACATCGCTAATTTCTCCCACTCCTTCGGCATACTTTCCTTCGCTTGCGCCAACGCCTCGAAAGTTAAATCTGGCAGTGATAAATCCTTTTTCGATTAACGCCTTGTTGCTGATATAAACTACCTTATTATCCATGTTGCCCTGATATAGAGGGTGTGGGTGAGCGATAATCGCTATACCGCTGGGTTTATGAATTGGAAACGTAATGATCGTTTCTAACTTGCCAGCAGGGCCAATAATAAATAGTTTTTGCTCAACCGCGTTTTTCAAATTGGTTTGATGATAAAGTAGCTTCTTTGCAAACTAAATTTTGAGGCGATCAACGATACGGCTGTTGATGAGATGCTCTTCAATGATTTCGTCAATATCTTCTTGATCGACATAGGTGTACCAAACGTTATCAGGGTAGATGACAATGACAGGTCCCTCATTGCAGCGGTCAAGACACCCCGCGTTATTGACACGAATTTTACCTTTTCCACTCAGTTTAAGCGTTTTAATACGGTCTTTCGCATAATCACGCATGGCTTGTGCATGATGGTTGTTACAACAGCGCTCGCCATTCTCACGTTGATTGACGCAAAAAAAGATATGTTTTTGATAATAGCTCATTAGCGTGACACAAATTAAGCAAAAGAATAGTTTCGGTTATATTGTGCTACAAGTATATTTGTACAAGTAACAGTGCGGCAAGTAATGTAGCGAGTAAAGCTAATAAGCGACTTTGACTTTTCTCTTGTGCAACGAGATCCGTTAGTCGATCTTCTAGCACTTGCGCTGTTTCTTGAGTCAAGTGGTAATGAATGAGTCGTGGAAATTCAGGAAGAATGGTTGCCCAATTGGGTGCTTCTCGTTGCAGGTGAGTGAGTAGGCCGCGCCAACCAATTTGCTCAGACATCCAGTTTTCCAAGAAAGGTTTTGCTGTTTTCCATAAATCAAGATCGGGATCAAGATCTCGCCCCAGACCTTCAATATTGAGCAGTGTTTTTTGTAACAGAACGAGTTGCGGCTGAATTTCTACATTAAATTGTCGAGATGCCTGGAAAAGACGTAATAAAACCCGTCCAAAATAAATTTCTTTAAGCGGTTTATCAAAAATTGGTTCACAGACAGCACGAATAGCGGCTTCGAAGTCGTCAACACGAGTATTTCTAGGCGCCCATCCGGCATCGACATGAGTTTGCGCAATACGCCGATAGTCGCGTTGAAAGAATCCTAAGAAGTTCTGTGCTAGATAATTTTTATCTTCGTCACTGAGTGATCCCATAATACCAAAATCAACCGCAATGTAGCGTCCATCAGTGCCTACAAAGATATTGCCAGGGTGCATATCAGCATGAAAATAGCCATCTCGGAACACTTGTGTAAAGAATATTTCAACGCCCATACGAGCAAGTTGGGGAATATCGATATTATGTTCTCGCAAGGTATCAACATGACTGATTGGAGTTCCTTTAACCCGCTCCATTACCATTACTTCAGAGTAACAGTAATCCCAGTAGACCTCTGGTACAAATAACAAAGGTGAATCGAGAAAATTGCGACGAAGCTGACTACAATTAGACGCCTCGCGAACTAGATCAAGCTCATCTTCAAGGTGTCTTGCAAACTCTGACACGACCTCGCGTAATTTTAAGCGTTTTCCATCCGGCCAAATCGATTCTAATAACCAGGCGGCCGTTTCCATCAAAGCAACATCATGTGAAATAATTGGAGCAATTGCTGGCCTTAGAATTTTAACGGCTACCTCAGTTCCATTATGTAAGACGGCAAGGTGGACTTGCGCAACCGATGCGCTGGCAACGGGCTGTCGCTCAAATTGCAGGAATACTTCGCTTACAGGTTTCTCATAAACGCGTTCTAGTGTTGCGATTGCTAAATCAGATGAAAAAGGGGGACCTGATCTTGTAGTTTGGCCAGTTCATCAGCGAAGTCCTGAGCTAATAGATCACGTCGTGTTGAAAGCATTTGACCAAATTTAATGAAGATCGGCCCTAGTTTCTCGAGGGCTAAACGAAGTCGAACTGCACGCGGTAATTTTAAACGCCCACGAAAAGGAATCAGCAGCGTAAAAGGTCTTAAGATCTTAAGTCTGGCGTGGCTAAGTAAAATGTCATCTAGGCCGAAGCGGAGAGCAATCACTAAGATTTTCAGGAGGCGTAGAAAACGCATTTATTTGTAGTTAGGTTGGTAAATCACGGATCAATTGGCTATTACATTGCCGCCAATTTTAACTTGTTTCTGTGCAATTTGTCTGAAATGAAATTTTTTGCGACCATAGCTCATAATAAAGGAGGCACTATTAATCTGTTAAGTGCTTTGATTAGAGCCGATCGCTAGAGGGTACTATTCCAATCCGGTTGGCAATACCGTTAAGAATCGATCGCTACTTTGAGTTTTGTTCAAGAAATTGTTTTAGCACTGACTCGGCAGCATCGCTTAGCTCAATAAATTGTAAGCCGATTTTGAATCCTCCTTCTCTACCAGATAAAACGCTATGCGCTACCCGTACTTTTGCTTCAAATAAAGGAAGAATATCGGCGCGTAGCGGGATTGTAAGTTGGATATTAAACGTAACTCCAGGGTTGGGGTTGCCATCCGCCACAATTGCCATACCACCTAATGCAATATCAAGTGTGCGAACCTTTATCGTTTTTCTATCCGGTAAAAGGATTATTGCCTGGGTTCGCAGAGTTACTCTTTCGTGCGTGCGTTTCTCAGATTTTCCTTGAGTAAAGATCATACTACATCTGCTAGTGGTTGCATCTAGGGTATCTTATTTGTTGAAGTATAAAATCCATGAATATATTAATTTTCTCTAAATCTAAAGTTCATTCTGATTATCTTTAGAGTGGATCAATAAGCACGAATGTAATTGATTAAAATGTTTATTGATCCCTATCTATCGGTGAAGCGGTTAGCTAACCGTAGGTTGTTTCTTTATCAAAGTTTTCCCAAATATATTTTGGACGCACGGTTGGAGGGGTTGGAATTAGAAAAGTCACGACGTCCAATGCACCGAAGACAGTACGGCCAACGCTATGCATAATGCCAGTGATAAGCCCAACGGTTAGGCCATAGGGAGCTCCATCACGTTGACTAGTTAAGATAACTGTTTTAGGTAACTCTACAATGCCAGTTGCGATATTGACGACCCCGGTCGCCAATTTCTCGCCTGACATGGCGATATAGCTTTGTCCTGTTCTGCCTCCGCTCCCCGTTGTTGAGTAACCCTGTGCCATTACAGCTTGAGACGAGAAAAAGAACAATGTTACCGTTAACCATGAAAATATTATAAAAGGCTTACTCATTACTTTCTCCTGTAAATAAAAGGGATTAATAACAGCTAGATTACTGCATGAATTTTAATTCATATCAGGTTGAAAGATAGAATTGAATTAAGGATGCAATTTCGCTTATTTTATCTTAGAAGCCAATGATCTATTTTGACAATTGCTGCAAAAGCCTAATTTAAGCGAAAATCGTGATACAATTGGCGATTATGTTGTTATTTTCATTTATATTGAGTCTAATTTCATTAAATGCGGCTTAATTCTATTTCTGCATCACAAAATCCAAATTCTCGATTACATCGTTCACCAGCCTGGGCGTTATTACTATTTGTAATCATTTTTATCCTATACGGCTCGCTTTTTCCATTTGACTTCCAATCTACACCGCAGCCGTTTGAGAATTTATACGCAGAATTGAATCTTCTCAATCAACGTTCGGATGCAATCGATAATTTTCTGCTTTTTATACCGTTAGGGGCAGTGTCGTATTTCTGTTTCAATCGATTTCAAGAACGAGTGGCATTCGCGTTAGTAAGCTGGTTGCTATTGGGTGTTTTGTTGCAAATTGCTCAACTCTATGTGCCTGGGAGGGTTGCGTCGTTAGTAGATAGTTTCTGGAACGCGTTCGGCCAAATCACTGGAATGATCTTGGCGCATCAGTTGATGCCTTGGCTGTCTCGTCATGTCGGTCAGATGCAGCACGTGCGAGACCGGTTTGCACTTATTCTGGTATTTTCCTGGCTTTCTTACGAATCATTTCCATTTATACCCACCTTGGAAATTGCTGAACTGCGCAATCATGTAAAAGCTTTCGTTTATGCACCGCCATTTGAATGGATTCGTCTATGGCAGCACCTATTAGCCGCCTTACTCGGAACAATCGCATTGCTGCGCGCACAATTGTTGCAACGACGCATGTTTGCAGTAGGGATTGCAGGCATTTTTCTGATTATGCTCGAAATTTTCGTGGTGTATGGTGATTTACGCAGAGAAACTATGCTTGGCATAATTATTGGACTCTTTCTTGGAGAGCGTCTGGAGCACGGGTTGCGTACTCGGGTATGGTATGCAGTCATGATCATTGCACTTACTGCATATATTACTACAGTCTTAACTCCATTCCGGGGTCAGCCTGTAGATGGTATGTATACACTTACACCATTCTCATCTCTTTTATGGTTTGGTAATACCAAAATTGTGTCACCCGCTGCTTATGAAATATTAGCGATTGGTTCGTTGCTTTGGGCTGGCATGTTTGGTCAGCGTCTATTTATGGAGCATCGATGGGTTTGGCCAGTATTACTTGCCATATTGCTTCTAATGCTGGAGAGCGTGCGTGTTCTTATTGTCGGTCTCCATGGTGATACCACGCCATTGATTATCCTAGGAGTTCTTGTTCCCTTTGCTATCGTGTTAGGGCGACAGGTCAACCCGTCTGATCCAATTCATTTTGAAAAAATGACTGCGTATGAGCAGAAAACTTCAGCTAGCCGGGTACCGCCAGCAGTGTCGGCTTCTGGAAGGCAGTCTGTCATTTGGTACAAGATCTTAGCACTCATCGTAGTAATTGCGTTGAGTTTATGGACGCTAATTCAACTGCCTAACGTTCCCTATAATCTGCGTGAACTTTTTGGAACACATCAATTGTTTGGCAGTGTCGTTTTTGCAATTGTTTTATTATGGCTGGGTTTTGCACCAGGTTGGATAGTAGAGCAAGCGGGAAAGCAAACATGGGCGGTGTTATGGTTGCCATTCTGGTTACTATTGACTGCCTGTATAAGTTTAGCGCTGCTTATGTTATCCGTCACGGCTGAAAGTCTTAATGATATTACTGGTTCGACTGATCTTTATCGCCGGATTGTGCAGGATAATTACTGGGGTAATGTCTGGCGAGACCGAATGGCTGATTGGCCTGCAGCCCTGGTGAATCTTCTGGAGCGTACTGTAAGGTTTACTGCACTTTATTGGCTGTTGCTAGTGCCATTGACAATTTGTGCACTAATTATCAATCCTCTTTGGCGCTTTCCGGCAGTAGCCAGTAGTTTTTTCATCCTTATCTCGTTATGGTGGTTAGCAAAATGGATTGTTGTCGATGAAGCCATTACGGATAATTTGATTGAGCTTATTGCACCTAATGGCGAACCATACTTAGGAATGTTACTTTTTCTACTGGCGTCGCATGCTACACTGCTTTCGAATTTAAATTACCGGAACGCCATTTTTATGGTAATTGTGAGCATATTTGCGCTAATGGCTAGTTGGTGGTTAATGAATAATGGGCTCGAACAAGTCTTATTCAAATATGGTAGCGTGTTTTCTGCGCCCCAGTTTCTACTTGGTGCTAATCGTACGCAATGGTTGCCTGAAGAAGTATTGATGTTCCGCTGGTCTATTGTTTATCTGGGAGCAGTAGGAGTGATCGCTATGGGAGCACGTTATGTCAGGCTGCTTGCATTAATTGGACGCTAGGCCTAGCACTTTAATTTTTGGGCTTTTTTGTTAAAATTGGTTTGATTCCCAAGTTGGGATACCAGTAAGGTATTTTCTCGTTTGCATAAGCACCAAAACGTTGATCACTAATTTCTCCATCAAAATCTACATTCCAATCAAGATAGTTGTTTAGGAGATTGATATCTAGTTTGGGAATCATTCTATCCTTAGAAATTAGATTCAAATTCATTTGACCTGCTGAAAAGTTAGGTTGGATGAGATAGTGCTGTGCTAATCGATAATCGTAAACTAAGTTGTTTTTAGCTAGATTTGATGCGGTAGGGGGCTTGCCAGTAAAAATGGCATTATGAGTTATCCGGTAGTTTGAATGAGATTTATTTTTGGGGTTAGCTAGAAAGATACTAGTTCCTGAGGTGAGTATGGTATTGAAGAAGATACTTATATCATCAGGTTGCTCTGAACGAGATTGTATTCTGACCGCATTGCCTTGATAGTTTACGAGTAAGTTATTATAGAAGGCCACTTTGCCTTCACCTTGAAATAATGATTCAGTTGCGTTCTGATAAAAGAAATTTCCATAGATGAGATATTGATCATCTTTCCCATTGCCGTAAGTCGGCCAATGACCAACGAGTAAATTGGGTCGTGCTGCTTGTCCGGTGCTTGAGTGATTGGCTTTGCTGAAAACATTATGCCGAATGATGGTTTGTTGTTCTTTCATGGGGATATTAGGGATATTCGGGCGAGGGAGCTGATGTTTAATTTGGAGGTTATAGCCCATAGTATGGGTGATCAAATTGTGTTCGATCAGACCAGCGATAAAAGGTGCTCTCCCATCAGAGTTTCCAAGATAAATTCCCGTTCCGGCATTCTTAATAATATTATTGCGAATAATCCAATTCCAGGCGGGGCATTTAGTTGAGATTGCAACAATTTCTTGATTATGATCATGGCCATCAATCTGTAAACGCTCCAGAGTAATGTGGTGTGCCCAATTCGCATGACCTTCACATTTGACTCCGTCAACGGGTAATCCGATTCCATCAATGACCAGATTACGAATAGTGACATGGCTTGAGTTGATGATGCTAACCGTATTATGCCCTAATCTACCAACAAAAATCGCGGGTTGCTGATCGATAGGCCCAGAAATAATTATCGGTGCGAGGGGATCACCTTGTAAGTAATGAATGGGCAATCCTTTCCGGTAAACGCCTGGTTTTAGCTGCAGTTGATCGCCTGGTTGCAATTGCTTCAAACGCGCGTAATAGCTATCAGAATCTTCCAGATAAATATTACCTGCTGTTACTGAAGTGCCATAACATAACAGCACGATAAAAAATAATCGGAAACTCAATTGTAAGTCACACCCGTTATAATCTTTAGTAGGAACTTAACTTAAAAATATTATTAGGAAGAAAAAAACAATGCTTTGGATTAAATCGTTTCATATCATCTTCATGGTTACCTGGTTTGCTGGGCTATTCTACTTGCCACGCTTATTTGTTTATCATGCTATGTGTACTGATCAGGCAGGTAATGATCGATTTAAAATTATGGAGCGCAAGTTATTCTATGGAATTATGACCCCAGGTGCTTTATTGACGATAATTTTTGGAATGTGGTTATGGCTGGGGTACGGATTCACTGGCGCTTGGCTACACGCTAAACTTGCGCTGGTCGTAGTACTGATTGCCTATCATATCTATTGCAGAAAAATTTTACTGGATTTTAAGTTCGATCGAAATCAACGCAGCCATGTCTATTATCGTTGGTTTAATGAAATTCCAGTTGTGGTTTTAATCGCTGCCGTCATTCTCGTTGTGGTGAAACCTTGGTAACTGGGATGATTAATAGTTAATCATCCATTACTTCTTGTCCAGGAAATAGGACATCCGTAAAACCAAATTGTCTGAAATCCCTAATTCGCATCGGGTATAGAATTCCATGCAGGTGATCGCATTCGTGCTGGACCACACGTGCGTGGAAGTTTTCAACACTTCGGTCAATGGTATTTCCATGTTGATCAACGCCTTGGTAGCGTATTTTGGTATGGCGAGGAACCCTACCGCGCATGCCTGGTACGCTTAGGCATCCTTCCCAGTCTTCTTCCACTTTTTTGGATAGCGGCGTAATTTTAGGATTGATCAAAATCGTATAGGGTACAGCTTCCGCATCGGGATAACGTGGGTTATAGTCAACGCCAAAAATGACGACTTGCAAGCTAATGCCAATTTGTGGTGCGGCTAGACCGGCGCCATTGAGCGCAACCATGGTGTCATGCATGTCTTGCAAGAGGGTTTCTAATTCAGGCGTATCAAATTGTTCTACTTTCTTAGCAACCTGGAGTAATACCGGATCACCCATTCTTAAAACGGTTCTAATTGCCATGTCTAATTACCATATGTTCTAGAATATTACGTACGCTGACCATTGCTTTTTCTAGTACAGCATAAACTTCTTCAAGTGGAATTGCACGCACACTGGTTCCACGGCCGGCCGCATAGTTTGCAACCGCAGCAATTGCCGCATACGGTAGATCAAGTTCCTTGGCTAAAATTGCTTCAGGCATACCGGTCATACCGATCATATCAGCGCCATCATTCTCTAGTCGATTGACTTCGGCTGCTGTTTCAAGGCGAGGACCTTGTGTTACTGCATAAACCCCCCCGTCAATGAGCATTTCACCCGCCCTTTTTGCAGATTCTAGCAAGCAAACTCGTGTCTCTTCACAGTAAGGATAGGTAAAATCAGTGTAGATGATGGGTCGGTCGGTATTATCGAAATAGGTGAATTTACGGGCATAGGTGTAATCGATAATCTGGTCAGGTACGACAATGCTGCCAGGTATTAGATCAGTACGAATACCACCTACGGATACTACAGCTATGACTTGCTGAGGATTGAACTGATGCAGCGCCCATAGGTTAGCGCGATAATTAACAAGATGTGGAGGGATAGTGTGACCATGTCCATGGCGGGCCAGAAAAACGATTTCGCAATCATTGATTTTACCGAACATGAGCGGACCCGATGGTTCGCCATAGGGTGTACGCACAATTTGACGATGCGATATCTCCAAGCAAGAAAGCTTAGTCATTCCACTGCCACCAATTATCGCAAGCATTGATTACTCCTTAACTGCATAAATTGCTGGTAAATTTCGCCACATTCCTTTTATATCTATTCCAAAGCCAAAGACAAGTCGATTCGGTAACGTAATACCCACAAAATCTGCTCGAATCGGTTTTTCTTTACCGATCGTTTTATCAGCTAATACCGCACAATAAAATTGTGTGGCGCCCATGGCAAGTACGCGTTGGCGAACTGCAGCCATCGTATGTCCCTCATCAAGTACATCATCTAATACAAGGATCACCCTTCCTGAGACATGCGCCGGGGGCGCAATTTTCCAGTGTAAGGTTGAGCCTTGGAAGGCATGATTATAGCGACTTGCATGCACATAATCGAAATCCAGTGGAAAGTTAAGGAGCGGTAATAACTGCCCTGTGAAAACGATAGCGCCGCCCATCACGCTGAGTACCAGTGGAAACTGTTCCGATAACACAGCACTAATTTCTTTAGCTAAACGTTCGATAGCCAAGTTGAGCGATTGGGGCGTGTAGATGAGCTCGGCATGCTTCAGGATTTGTTGCACATTTTCTAAGCTTTCTTTCATAACATCATGAGACTGGTTTTATAATTTGGGTTTCCAGTAAATCAAACAACGCCGTTTCGTCAAGAACAGGAATACCTAACTCAACTGCTTTGTGGTATTTGCTGCCAGGGTCAGCACCAGCCACTACGTAATGAGTCTTGGTAGAAATACTGTTTGTAACTTTGCCGCCAGATTGCTCAATCAAAGTTTTTGCTGCTTCTCGTGTCAGGTTGGGGAGCGTACCCGTGAGTACGAAAGCTTTACCTTGCACCTCAGGATTAAGCATATATTCCAATACTTCTTGGCTCTCATCCCAATGAACACCTGTGACACGAAGTTGTTCGATTACTTCTCGATTATGAGGCTCAGCAAAAAAATCGACAATACTTTCAGCAACGATAGGTCCTATATCATGTACTTGCTGCAATTGTTCGACATTCATCATCATTAGTCGGTCCATTTGCCCAATATAACGTGCTAAATCTTTAGCGGTGGTCTCGCCAACATGGCGGATGCCGAGCGCGTAGATAAATCGTGCAAGCGTGGTATGTTTGCTGTGCTCAATGGCATATAGCACATTGCTTGCTGATTTCTCGGCCATACGCGCCAGTTGTGACAGTGCAGCGATACCCAGCTTGTAAAGGTCAGCGGGTGTGCGAATGATGGCGTGATCGACTAATTGATCCACGAGTTTCTCGCCTAATCCTTCAATATTCATGGCACGGCGTGATGCAAAATGCAGAATCGCTTGTTTGCGTTGGGCTGGGCAGAATAAACCACCCGTGCAGCGTGTAATCGTTTCACCAGTCAGTCTTACTGCGTGTGATCCGCATACCGGACAATAGTCTGGCATGGTGAAAGCAGTCACATTAACTGACCGTTGCTCCGGAACAATCGCAACGACTTCTGGAATGACATCGCCAGCTCTTCGTACGATGACAAAATCGCCAATCATGATTTGTTTACGTTTGATTTCATCTTCGTTATGCAATGTAGCATTGGTGACTGTTACACCCCCAACAAAAATCGGTGCAAGCCGGGCAACCGGAGTCAGTGTGCCTGTGCGACCCACTTGTACATCAATACCTAGTAACTGAGTTACTGCCTCTTGTGCGGGAAATTTATGGGCAATTGCAAAGCGGGGTGCCCGAGAAACAAAGCCGAGCCTGATTTGGTCACTTAAATTATTGACTTTATAAACGACGCCATCGATGTCGTAAAGTAACCGCTCCCGTTGCTCCATCATCCACTGATAATACGTGAGTAAACCGACCGGACCTTGTACGATTTGGTGTTCTTTAGCAATCGGGAAATGCAGTGAAACCAGATAAGTCATGACATCGCTGTGTCGCTTAAGTGTTCCAGATGGAGGCTCAAGGACACCGATTCCATAAGCAAAAAAGGTGAGTCGGCGCTGAGCAGTTATGCTTGGATCGAGTTGTCGAAGTGAACCCGCTGCGGCATTACGTGAGTTGGCAAATAATTTTTCTCCTTTTTTTTCTTGATGCTGATTGAGTTGTATAAAATCAGCTTTGAGAATCATGACTTCTCCCCGCACTTCAAGGTAGACAGGAGGGTTTTCTAGGGGCAAACGTAACGGTATCGACTGAATGGTGCGTAGGTTATGTGTGATGTTCTCGCCGGTATGGCCATCGCCACGGGTTGCGCCAACGGTAAGTAATCCTTGCTCATAAACTAAGCTAACTGCTAATCCGTCAAATTTGGGCTCTACACTATACTCAATGGCATGCGTTGCAATTTCTTCGCAGAGCCGTCGGTCGAATGCCTCAACTTCAGTCGCTTCAAACGCATTGTTTAAAGATAGCATTGGAGTGCGATGCTTGAACTGGAAAAACTCAGTCAGCGGGGTAGCGCCAACTCGCTGAGTGGGTGAGTCCAATGTAACTAACTCAGGGTATTGTTGCTCCAGTTGCTGTAGCTTGCGAAATAGGCGGTCATACTCTGCATCAGGAATTGTCGGTTCATTCAGTACATAATAGCGATAATTATGCAATTCAATCGTCGTTCGTAGTGATTCGATTTGCTGAGTAATTGCTTCGGATGGGCGTGCCATTGCTAAGCTAGATTAGTTGTGACTGGACGATGCTGAAAAAAAAATACATCATACCATTAGAGAAATCCTAATCTTAGATTTTAGTTTGAACTTGTCGGGAACAAATAAACTGTCCGAGGAGTGCGTTTAGGGGGCTTAAGCTGTATTAGTTCAGATCTAATCGTACAAAGGGCTTGAAATCGAGAGCGTTACCGAGTTTGATATGGGTGTTGAAATTTAAAATCAAACATAAATGGAGGTAACGCTCATGTTGCATACTAACAATCCAATCATTAAACATAAAGCAGGATTGCTCAATCTTGCTGAAGAACTTCAGAATATCTCAAAAGCCTGCAAGATAATGGGAGTTTCGAGAGATACATTTTATCGTTATCAGGAATTAGTTGAGACAAACGGTCTGGAAGCATTGATCAATCAGGATCGTCGTGTTGCTAACTTTAAGAATCGGGTGGATGAAGCCACTGAGCAGGCGGTGGTAGCCTATGCAGTAGAGTATCCGGCACATGGCCAGCATCGAACCAGCAACGAATTACGCAAAAGCGGTATTTATGTATCAGGTAGTGGTGTGCGCTCGATCTGGTTACGCCACCAGCTAGCAAACTTCAAAGATCGCCTTGCTGCACTGGAAACCAAGATCGCCAGTGAAGGCATCATTTTGAATGATGCACAAATCGCAGCATTGGAGAAAAAGAAACAGGATGATATTGCCAGCGGTGAAATAGAAACGATGCACTCTGGTTATTTGGGCGCACAGGACACCTTCTATGTGGGAAATCTAAAAGGTGTTGGTCGTATTTATCAGCAAACTTTTATTGATACTTACTCCAAGGTAGTGCATTGCAAGCTCTATACGGCCAAAACATCAATTACTGCAGCCGATATCCTAAATGACAAGGTGCTGCCATTCTATGCGACACAGGGTTTACCCATGTTGCGAATATTAACGGACAGAGGTACGGAGTATTGCGGGCGGGTTGAACAGCATCATTACCAGCTATATTTGGCAATCAATGATATCGACCATACCAAAACAAAAGCCATGTCACCTCAGACCAACGGTATCTGTGAGCGATTCCATAAAACCATCTTACAGGAATTCTATCAAGTGACTTTCCGCAAGAAGCTGTATCACGATTTGGAGTCACTGCAAAAGGACCTAGACAGCTGGATCGATTATTATAATAATGAAAGAACTCATCAGGGAAAAGTCTGCAATGGAAAAACTCCTATGGAGACTTTGCTCAGTGGGAAAACGATTTGGAACAGCAAAAATCTGAACCAAATCTAATCTGACAGACATCCAATCAATTCGGTAACTGTACGATCTGATCTGAGCTAGTACAATTTATTGCAACAATTTGGCATGATCGCTTCCATGAGTCGCAAGGGTGACTGTTATGATAATGTACCGATGGAAAGTTTCTGGGGAATACTTAAAACAGAGCTGGTGCATCATAGAAGACTCAAAACACGACAACAGGCTATTCAGGAGACTACCGAATATATAGAAATCTTCTATAACCGGCAGAGAAAACAGAAGAAACTAGGCTATTTGTCACCAGCACAATTTACGCAGCAATACTATGCAAATCTGCTTGCCGCTTAAAGCGATGGACTCCGTTTCTGACAGAGCACCGCAAGTTGCTAAAAAAGCTAATGGCTGATGTTTAATCTTTAGTGCATAAAAAAATTATACGCGTGAATAAGTCACACGTCAATATAATCGTGTAATTTATTTACACGAAATGACGAGTGGAATATTAGATTGGATATTCTTAGGCTGAGATTAATCTATTTTTTTTCATAGTTATTCAGTCAATGAAAGCAGATTATTGATAATATGATTCCGCAGTCATTTAGCTAAACTGATAACTTTTGCATGAAATGAGCAAGAAGTTCAGGTAAGTAATTCAGAGGAATAAGGCTTAGCCTTGCATTCTTAAACGAATGAACGTAACATTCAGACTTCGGAGTATCTGTAAGTAGAAAATAGATTTAATTCATTATGGCGAATACAGCACAATCAAAGAAGCGAGCAAGACAAACGATCGTTAGAAGAAGTCGGAACTTTCGATTGCGGACAAGAATGAGAACTGCGATTAAAAGTGTTAGAAAAGCAATCGAATCAGGTGATAAGGAATTGGCGCAGTCAGTCTTTAGACAATCAACTAAAATTTTAGATTCGATTGCGAGTAAAGGAATCATCCATAAAAACAAAGCGGCACGGCATAAAAGTCGTTTATCGCATTCAATAAAAGTGATGGCCTAGTAGATGGCTTAATATGTAAATATTAAATGTTCGTGTTAGTGTTTTCTTTTTAAAACAAGAAAAGGAGGAGAGAGTAGATGAATACTGGGGGATGGAAGAAGGGAATGATGCTGGTAGCGGGGCTGATGTTTGCTGGGGTATTGCAAGCGAACATCTCGACGGTACCGGACGAGACATACAAGGCGTTAAATTTGGACAGAGCGAAAGCGACGCCGAAGGAGACGTATGATGCGTTAGTGAAGCGCTATAAGGATCCTGCGCAAGGTGCTGGATCTGGGACATTGTCGAAGTACTGGGAACCGATCCCGTATGGAATCTATTTAGACCCGGCGACATTTTACAAACCGCCGGTATCGATGAAAGAGACGGCTGGTCGTAAAGAATGCGTAGAATGCCACACAGACGAATCACCGGTATGGGTACAAGCATGGAAACGCAGCACCCATGCTAACTTGGATAAAGTACGCAATATGAAAGCGGACGATCCTTTGTACTACAAGAAAGAAAAGTTAGAAGAAGTAGAAAACAACCTACGCTCTATGGGTAAACTGGGTGCAGACGAGAAGCTGAAAGAAGTAGGCTGTATTGACTGCCACGTTGAAGTCAACGCGAAGAAGAAAGCTGATCACACTAAAGATTTGATCATGCCGACTGCGGACGTATGCGGGACCTGCCACTTACGTGAATTTGCGGAACGTGAATCGGAACGTGACACCATGATATGGGAAGATGGCCAATGGCCGGACGGACGTCCATCTCATGCGTTGGACTACAAAGCGAACGTAGAAACCACCGTATGGGCTGCGATGCCACAACGCGAAGTAGCGGAAGGCTGCTCAATGTGCCATACCAACCAAAACAAATGTGACTCCTGCCACACACGCCATGAATTTTCTGCAGCGGAATCCCGTAAACCAGAAGCCTGTGCGACCTGTCATAGTGGTGTAGACCACAACAACTGGGAAGCTTACTCCATGTCAAAACATGGAAAAATGGCTTCGATGTTTGGTGACAGATGGAACTGGGAAGTCCCATTGAAAGACGCCTATGCTAAAGGTGGACAAAATGCACCGACCTGTGCGGGCTGTCATATGGAATATGAAGGTCAATACGCCCACAACATGGTACGTAAAATCCGTTGGGCGAACTATCCATTTGTTCCAGGGATATCAGAAAATATTAACAGCGAATGGTCAGAAGCACGCTTAGACTCATGGGTTGTCACCTGTACCCAATGTCACTCAGAACGGTTTGCACGCTCTTACTTAGAACTGATGGACAAAGGAACGTTAGCGGGCCTGGCTAAATACCAAGAAGCCAATGATGTTGTGCATCAACTCTACAAAGAAGGACTGTTAACAGGACAAAAAACCAATCGTTCTGCACCGCCTGCACCGGAGAAAGAAGGCTATGCTTACTTTGCCCAGCTTTTCTGGTCAAAAGGTAACAGCCCTGCAGCAATTGAGTTGAAAGTACTTGAAATGCACGAAAATGACCTAGCGAAGATGCACGTTGGATTAGCCCACGTTAATCCAGGTGGCTGGACCTATACCGAAGGATGGGGACCGATCAACCGTGCGTATGTTGAAATACAAGACGAAAACACACGCATTCGTGAAATGGTTGCACTGCAAGAGCGCGTTAACAAGCTTGAAGCGGGCAAAACCAGTCTACTTGACCTAAACGGCACCAGTGAGAAGATATCACTCGGTGGATTAGGTGGAGGCATGTTACTTGCTGGAACGATTGCACTGATCGGATGGCGTAACAAGCGTAAACAAAGCTAGAGCGTGGTTGCATCAACAGAAAGTCAGCGCCTGGATGACGGGCGCTGGTCAGACAAATTACTCCCGTTACTTGGAATTGCTCTCGTAACGGGAGGTCTCGTTTTGCTAGGCTGGTTTGCCTACTTATGGTTTACACCCGGGGAAGCACCTTACCAATACCGACTCATCAAAGAAGGTGAAGCCAAGCAATTTCCAGAACTTGAATTAGAATACTGGCCGGACCTGACGATTAACAAATATGAAGTCAGGACAGCTGGGATCGACAAACCGCTCGCCCAAGCTTATTTTGGACGACGCGACAAAGGTCACTCTGTGATGCTCAATTGGAGCAATAACACAGCCGAAGCACTAATTGGATTGGACCGCAAACCATCGGAACTGACCACCTTAGCTGAAGTTATCGGTAAGCACGCCACACCGGAGAGCGTCATTCTCGCTTGGTGGGACACCTCCCGTCAGATCCAACTGCTAACGGGACGAAACACCCTGTTTAAGACCCCGCTCTACGAACCACTCATTGTTCCTGCATTATGGCAAGAAAGCCAAAAAGCCATTTTGAACTATGAACAACAGATGGTGACAGAAAAGGCCAGCGAAACAGAACGCGAGCAATTCAAGCAATTTAGCGAAGCGCTGTTACTACCACCAGAAGAAGGCGTCAAACGGCTACGATCTTTAGTCAAACCAGGACAAGAAACCCTGCTAGTTGTACACGTGACCGATCTTTACAAATTGGACTCATGCACCCGGAAAAGTTTGGTGTTGCGTATAAGAACTTTCCGATGACAGGAAACATTCACGGCATGATCAACCACATGAAAGTACAGCTCAAAGAACACGGTTATACGACCTATACACCGCAATCGATCACCGATAACGATATTCGCGTATTTTTCCTAACCGATGAGAAAAGCACCCAAACGCTACTGGCCCACATGCTGCCGTTTACCGGCAGAGATCCACCAACGGAACTCAAGGTAGCGCAACTGGTTTATCAACAAGGAGGGTACTGGGTCTATAAACTACCGTAATCGAATAGACCCATTTACACAATCTGATGATCGCGTACAATTATGATAAGGAACGACAATATTTTTATCTATTAAGTTGAGGATAGGAGAGAACATGAAGTTAATAACCACTTATGCACTCGCTGCTGTGGCGATGATAATGTTTTTACAGGGAATGTACTAGCGGCAGGAGAAGCATTTGAAGGACGTAAGAAATGTAGCTCATGCCATAAATCGCAAGCGAAATCGTGGGGAGACACGGCGCATGCGAAAGCGATGGAATCGTTAAAACCGGAAGTCAAGAAAGAAGCCAAGCTCAAAGCGAAGCTAGATCCTGCGAAAGACTACACTCAAGATAAAGACTGCGTAGGTTGCCATGTTGATGGGTATGGCAAACAAGGCGGTTATACGGTTGATACACCGAGTAAATACCTAACTGGGGTTGGATGTGAATCCTGCCATGGACCGGGAAAGAAATACCGTGGGGATCATCGTAAAGCGGGGCAAAACTTTGAGAAATCGGGTAAAACCACGCAACGTAAAGTATTGGTAGAAAAAGGGCAAGACTTTGCGTTTGAAGAAAGCTGTAATGCATGCCATATGAACTATGAAGGATCGCCTTGGAAAGGAGCGAAGGCACCTTATACGCCATACACGCCAGATGTTGATGCGAAGTATAAATTTGAATTTGACAAGATGGTAAAAAATGAGAAGGCGATGCATGAACATTACAAATTAGATGGTGCATTTGAAGGCGAGCCTAAGTTTAAATATCATGATGAATTCCAAGCTAGCGCTAAGGTAGCTAAAAAAGACGATAAAAAAGGAAAAGAGTAAAAATTCTAGCTTTAATAGAAAGTAATAAAGCATAACTGAAGAAGTAAGCTTACTTCTTCAGTTATCGAGATTAAAGCTTTTATTAGAGATAGAGATGTTCGTTTTATATTCAATGATATAACTTGTTTCAAGCCCGCCATGATGACGATGGCGGGCTTTTATTTTAAAATTAGATGAAACTTCGTTATTTTCCCTCACCTGATACAGCCTATATCCATAGAGGTAGAGATTATTTTATCGCCGGATTTACTTTCTTCTGTGTTGCAGTAAGTCTAGTCATCGATGCCCACGCAAACCTACTCATACAGAATATTTTGGGTGTTATCGCCTGGGTTTTCTTAGTAGGTTTATTGATCGGGGAAAACCGGGAAATTAGAGTCCAAGTTGTGATAGCAGTTGCATTTGCTACGGCTGGGGAACATTTTGCATCGATTTATATGGGCGGATATACCTATCGTTTTGAGAACGTTCCTTTGTACATTCCTCCTGGTCATGGCATGGTGTACCTAACTGCGGTTGCGCTAGCGCGTTCAGGTTTTTTTCTTAAATATGCTCGGAAAATAGCATTATTTGTCGTGGTAACTTGTGGCATATGGTCGCTTTGGGGAATTAGCGGTATTTCAGCGCAAGGGGATCAAGTTGGAGCAATTTTATACTGCGTTTTTTTAATCTATCTCTTTAAAGGTCGCTCACCCATGGTTTATCTAGCTGCATTTTTTATTACGACATGGCTAGAAATAATTGGCACAGCGGCTGGAACTTGGAAATGGGCAGCACTTGAACCTATTTTCCAGTTATCACAAGGTAATCCACCGAGTGGTGTATCAGCATGGTATTGTCTCGTCGATGCCGTTGCAATTGGCTGTGCGCCGATTGTGCTTAAAGGCATGAATAGAATAGCTGATTGGACAAAATCGGCGAGATCCGTGTTAGTAAATAGGAGATAACGTATTTATCAACATTTTTTAACGATTAACATAATATGGTTCAAATATTATCATTTGATCAATTAGGATTAACACAAGAGCTACTGAAAGCGATTGTTGATCAGGGCTATACTGAGCCGACTCCTATACAAGCCAAAGTTATTCCGCCCATTATCGAAGGTAGAGATATTATGGGGAGCGCTGAAACCGGTACAGGTAAAACAGCCGGTTTTACTTTACCGATGTTATATCGATTACAACCTCACGCAAATTCCAGTACATCGCCAGCCAAACACCCGACGCGCGCATTAATTCTTGCTCCAACTCGTGAGCTTGCAACCCAAATTTATGGCAGCGTAAGAGAGTACGGCAAATATCTTCAGCTCCGATGTACCGTTATATATGGGGGGGTGAATATTGATACCCAAATTAAGGAATTGCAGGCTGGTGTTGAAATTTTGGTAGCAACGCCGGGCCGCTTGTTGGATCATATTGATCAAAGAAATATTAATTTATCAAAAATTGAAATGATCATCTTAGATGAAGCGGATCGTATGCTGGATATGGGATTCTTACCTGATATCAAGCGTATTCTAGCCTTATTGCCTCCAGAGCGGCAGAGCCTTATTTTTTCGGCAACCTTTAACGATGAAATCCGGAAGCTTGCGGATAAATTATTAAAAGAACCGTTGCTGATTGAAGTGGCAAAGCGTAATGCGATTAATGAGTCGATTGCCCATGTGGTTCACCTAGTTTCTATTAAACATAAATTCGATTTGCTACTACAGCTGCTGAAGCAGGCTGATTCAAATCCAATTCTGATCTTTGTGAGAACAAAGCAAGGTGTAGATTATCTTGTTAAACAATTGCTTCGATCGGAAATTTTAGTTTCTGCAATTCATGGCGATAAAAACCAACAGCAACGTACACAGGCACTTTCAGATTTCAAAGAAGGGAAAATGAAAGCGCTGGTTGCTACAGATATTGCTGCGCGGGGATTGGATATTGAGAATTTGAATTGTGTCATCAATTTTGAATTACCGGGCTCCCCTGAAGACTATATTCATCGGATAGGGCGTACTGGAAGGGCTGGTTGTAAGGGCAATGCGATTTCTTTAGTAAGCTCTTCTGAGAAAGAATTACTCATTAACATTGAGAAGCTTCTTGGAACAAAATTGGAAATTAAAGAAACACCTGGATTTGAAGTAGAAGAAACTGGCAATAATCAATCATCTAATCTACCTGCTCAATCATTTACTAGAAGAAAGGAAAGGCAACCTCAATCAAATTCATATCCTAAAAAACGGAAGATTGCTCCAACGATTGATCCTATTTTTACGCAACCTTATGTTCCTCCGGTAATAGTTGATAAAACGAATACAATAGAGGAAGGAATCGCGCCTAGGGTTTTTAAAACAAGTAAGAAAGTTATTCCCGCTTTATTTGCACCACCTATCAATCAGAAACTGAAATAAAATAATCATTTAGCCTTATCTATTTCAATGGCTTCTTGCGGTTACGCAAGCTATTAGGCTTATTTGTAGCTTTAGCACCATGAGTTTCTCAATCATAAGTTCGCGTTAGCTAGCTCCCCCCTCAATTTCTTCTTAACCACTTCTTTAGTAAGAAAAGATCAGCATTTCGGTATTTTTTTCATAGATGGAAGTAGCCAATCGAGTGATAGTCTTTGTATATACAAGAATAGGGCTATAGTCGATGGGTCATGAGTTAGAGCAGTTTTACGCGATATTTTTTGAAGAAGCGAGTGAGTTGCTGGTAGACATGGAAACGCACTTGCTGGAACTGGATATTGAATCGCCGGATCTGGAAGAACTGAATGCGATCTTCCGGGCGGCGCACTCGATCAAAGGTGGAGCCAGGGCGTTTGGGTTTACCGACATGACCGAGACCACGCATATGCTGGAATCGTTATTAGATAAGCTGCGTAAAGGCGAAATGGCGGTCAGCAGTCAAATGATCGATGTTTTTCTCCAATCGGGAGATTTACTCAAACGACAACTTGGTGGACATCGAGGCGATGAAGGCGTCGATACAACAGATGTTGATGGCGTAGTCAACAAGCTCGAAGAACTCATGGACAACCCGGGCAAGGCACTGCAACAAGCAGCGCCTACCGAAGCAGAACTGAAAGTAGAGACACCAGTAATTGTTGAAGAAGTTGAGCATGGACCTATCGAAGCTCCCAGTAAATCGACACCCGCAAAACCTACTTACCGTATTCAATTTGCCTGTGGTGAAGGGCAAATTGTGCATGCCATGAGTTCCATCAATGATAGCTCGAAGAAGATTGCCGACATTATCAGTGTGATCGATGGCATTGCGCGTTCCAGACTAATATTCTGGCATTGAATGCGGCGGTTGAATCTGCTAGAGCCGGAGAGCAAGGGCGAGGGTTTGCGGTAGTTACGACGGAAGTAAGGGCGCTAGCGCAACGATCAGCGGTAGCGGCCAAGGAAATCAAAGAACTGATTAGTGATTCGGTCAACGAGGTTGAAGATGGAACCAAACTGGTGGATCAAGCGGGTAAGACGAGGGATGAGAGATCGTTTCATCGGTGAAACGCGTAACAGACATTATGACGCAGATTGCATCGGTATCACAGGAACAAAGAGCGGGAATTGAACAAGTGAATAATTCGATCACGAAGATGGATGAGATCACTCAGCAGAACGCATCGTTGGTAGAAGAAGCGGCGGCGGCATCGGAATCGATGCGTGAGCAAATGGAGCAACTTACGCAGGCGATGAAGGTATTCAGACTAGCACAAGGGGCCGCATCGAACCAGAGTGCGCAAATGGTTGAGCGGCATGGGCCGAATCGTGCGAAGAATGTAGAACGCATCCATCAAGCTAGCGCTGCTGATAAAGCTAAGAAAGGGCAGTATGTATTGCCTGATCCTGCAAAAAGTTGGGCACCGATGATGATTGGGAAGCGTTTTGATTTTGTGTGAGCGCAACATCGCCCTTTTGCTAACGATTATGAATATCTATAGAAATAAATCGATTGATTATGGGTGACGAGGTAAGCTGTCAGTCCGCAAGATATCGCTACTTTAATTGCAAACTTAATCGTGAAGTCGTAAAGCTATTGCCTGGTGAGTTTTATGTGAGCGTTGACGATGTTGTAATGGAAACTGTACTGGGTTCCTGTGTTGCCGCTTGTATTTATGATCCAAATCAAGGTATTGGTGGCATGAACCACTTTTTATTACCTGCGCCGCCTATTCAAGGTAGTGAGAAAGACCGTGCTTCCGCGCGTTATGGAGAGTATGCCATGGATATCCTCATTCAAGAAGTGATCAGAATGGGAGCAATACGAAGCAATTTAGAGGCTAAATTGTTTGGTGGTGGTAATGTACAGCGCAATATGACCCAAATGAATATTGGTGAGAAAAATGCTGATTTTGCGTTGGGCTATGTAAAACGGAAAGAAATCCATTTGGCAGGTTACGATTTAGTAGATATCTGTTCGCGTAAAATAATTTTCTATCCAAAGGATGGGCTTGTAATGGTTAAAAAGCTAAAAGTTGAATCGGCCTCATCTATCAATGATGAAAAGAGGTATGAATCGATTTTACAATGCAAAGAAGAAAGCAATCGATAAGAATCACTTACAGAATCGAAATTGAATCCGCGTGGTGAAAGATACGGAAAATTAGGGTATTAATTATTGATGATTCAGCTTTAATCCGTAAACTTTTAGCAGAAATTATTAATAACCAGCCAGATATGGAGGTGGTAGGCGTGGCACATGATCCAATTGTTGCACGCGAGTTGATTCGAGAACTTAATCTTGATGTGCTCACGCTAGATATTGAGATGTCTAAAATGGATGGTTTAGATTTTCTTGAAAGGCTTATGCGGTTGCGACCCATGCCAGTTGTAATGATTTCAACATAACGGAGGACAATTCTGAGCCTGCCTTATTGGCGCTTGAACTAGGAGTCGTTGATATTATTTCTAAAACTAAATTTGATGTTGCAGCCGGATTAGAGAGCTTTGGCGATGAAGTGATTAGTAAGGTTCGAATTGCCATGTCTGCAAAAATAAAAACGCGTACTGAGAGTAAACCCAATGAATCTGGTGCTTCACATTATGCGTCACCGAGCTTTAAGAACTGGGGTAACAAAATTATTGTAGTTGGCTCATCGACAGGTGGAACAGAAGCTCTTAAAGATTTTTTAAAAGAATTACCACCTGATATTCCTGGTATTTTAATTGCACAGCATATGCCTGAGTCCTTCACAAAGCCATTTGCGAATCGCATGAATAATCAATGTAAAATAACTGTTGTCGAAGCCCAAGGAGGTGAACGCGTGTTACCTGGGCATGCCTACATAGCACCAGGTCATTCCCATCTATCGCTAAAACGAAGTGGTGGTCATTATATAACTGAACTTAGTCTAACCCGATCCGGTAAATCGTTTCCGCCCATCTGTCGATGTTTTATTTAGATCGGCGACTACTCACGCGGGTAAAGATGTATTAGGAATTATCATGACAGGTATGGGTAAAGATGGTGCAGCCGGTATGTTAGAGATGCATCGAGCGGGTGCCTATAACTTTGCGCAAGATGAGGAAAGCTGCGTAATATTTGGTATGCCAAGAGAAGCGATTGCAATGGGGGGGTGATGAAATTGTTCCGCTTAAAAACATGGCTAAGCAAGTTCTGAGAAGACTCGCTTATTCTGATAAACCTAATCAACTACGTGCTTAGGACAAATTAGCATGATTGTTGCTAAAGGTAACATTGATGATTTGATAACGAATTGTAATAAAGCGTTGTAATAATGTTACAAAAAACTTAGGCTGTGTTGATATATGATAATTAACCGCATGAACCTGGTTAAAATGAGGCTAAAAATATCGCCTAACTTCCAGACAACTGAGGAAGTCGATTTGCAAATTCACGATGACTAAAGCTATTCCAAAATTTGGAGTGACTTGCAGCTGATCAGTTCCACAATTTAGTATTAACGTAACTGGTAAGTCTTGATACTGTTTGCAAATTTCTTTAATAGTAAATAAGCTGCCTCGTCAGCAACTTATCTTCAGAAATGCCATCAAATTTCTCCATTTTATGGCATTTTAAATTTTTTTTTTTGATTTAACATCCAAGTGATAGGGAATGTTCTAAATTCTTTTAGCGATTTTTTAATGAGGCATAAAGTGGATACCCCAAATAACTATCAATTTTTAAGAAGATCCATAACAATTTTAATTGTGAGTTCGTTATTTTTATTTAGCGCATGTACGAGCTATCCCCTCCTAACGAATCAGGGAGAAAAAGTTCCGCATGATTATTTAATTGGACCTGGGGATACTTTGAATATTATCGTGTGGAGAAATCCAGAAATATCAATGTCCGTTCCGGTCCGTCCCGATGGAAAGATAACAACTCCTTTAGTTGAAGATCTGCCAGCAAGTGAAAAAACTTCAACTCAATTAGCCAGAGATATAGAAGAAACGCTTTCAAAGTATTTGCAGCAACCAGTCGTAACAGTGATCGTAACTGGGTTTATAGGGCCCTTTGGTGAACAAATTCGAGTAATCGGTGAAGCAATGCGACCCCAAGCTTTACCTTACAGTGAAAATATGACGCTGATGGATGTAATGATTGCGGTTGGTGGAATTACCGATTTTGCAGCAGGAAACCGAGCAAGAATTATTCGAACCATAGATGGTAAACAGCAACAATTCAGGGTGAGGCTAAATGACTTGATTAGAGATGGTGATATAACAGCTAATGTCCCTGTATATCAGGGCGATGTTTTGGTTATTCCTGAAAGTTTCTTTTAGTCAAAAGTAGCTTAATCCGCTAAGTTTTTTATAAAATGGAGATTGGTACAGGATGGATGAGTTAATTGCTCAACTGCTTGTCTATATTAAAGGAACCTGGAAGTATCGTTGGGTTTCTATCACAATCGCATGGCTTGTATCTATTATCGGTTGGGCAGTTGTTCATCAACTGCCTGATGATTATGAAGCGTCTGCGCGAATCCATGTTGATACTCAAAATATTCTTAGACCGCTAATGGCAGGCATGACTGTTTCGCCTAATCCAGAGCAGCAGGTTGCGATTATGAGTCGAACTTTGATTAGCCGTCCCAATGTTGAAAGAGTGACTAGAATGGTTGATCTGGATGTGAAGGTTACTGATGATATTGCTTATGACAAGCTCGTTACTGCATTAATGAAAGATATTAAATTGGGCGCGGCTGGCAGAGAGAATCTTTTACCATCTCCTATAGCCATAAAGATCCCAAGCTGGCTAAAGATATTGTTCAGTCTTTATTAACAATTTTTGTTGAAGGAGGATTGGAGAATAAAAAGCAGGACTCTACCTCAGCGCTGCGTTTTCTTGATCAACAAATAGCAAGTTATGAAGAAAAGCTCATTGCTTCTGAAACTGCGCTAACAGCTTTTAGGCAAAAGAATATCGGTTTAATGCCGGGTCAAAGCGGGGATTATTATGCTCAGCTAACAAATGCCCTGGAAGAGCTTGAGAAAGCGAAGGTGGCGCTAAAAGAGGCAGAACGGGCCCGAGATGCTGTAAGAAGGCAGATTAGCGGTGATGAAACGGTTTTGCTTCTTGAAACCCATGAAAATATTTTAGAAAAAGTAATTAACCCTGAAATTGATGCACGTATTCAAGCGCTGAATCTTAATCTGGATAATCTTAGACTCAATTTTACAGATTTGCATCCTGATATTGTGGCAACTAAACGTTTAATTACTCAACTTGAAGAACGTAAAAAAGAAGAAGCAGCGTTAATAGATCCAACCGCGATAGATCAAGGAAGGAATTTCAGTCCTATGTTACAACAATTAAATATTGCGTTGACAGAGGCTGAGGCTACTGTTGCTTCAATGCAAGCGCGTGTATCTGAATATACGAATCGCTATGAACGACTTAAATCGATGAGTTCTATGATTCCAGCAGTTGAAGCAGAACTTACTCAATTAAGTCGGGATTATAGTGTTAATAAAGCTAATTATGAGAAATTACTCGAACGCAGAGCGTCTGCTGAGATATCAGGTGAACTGACTTCTACTACGGGTCTAATGTCGTTTAGAATTATAGATCCGCCCGTTGTTCCTGAAGTTCCTTCAGGACCTGATCGAAAAAAATTGTACTCATTTGTCTTTATTGGCGCACTTCTAGCTGGTATAGGTATTGCATTTGTAATTAGTCAGATTCGTCCAACCTTTCATAGTCAGACTGATTTGCGGCAAGTTACGGGTCTTGCTATTCTTGGAACTATTCCAATGGTTTGGACTGATCAAGAAAAATATAAGCGAAGAAATCGACTCTATGCATTTGGTTTTTCTCTATTAGTACTAATGGTTTTATATACTACCTTAATGATCTACACAAAGCTTCCGGTTGCAACTTTAATAAAACTCTTTTAAGCATTTTTTTGCAAATTCGGATGTTTTTAGTGAAATGCTAGGTTTTTAGTGAGGAATCGATATGAGTATTATAGAAAGAGCTGCTGACAAGCTAAAGATTAATGTTGATGTGGAACAAAAACAAGCTATTAAGAATATTCAAAGGGATATAATCCACGATTCTAAGAGAAAGATTCAGAAAGATACTCCAGACATTGAAAGGATTACAGAAAAATTTAGGAATACAATAACTGCTACGCCCAAAATACAGCCCATTGAACAACAAGAAGTAAATAATGCTATTAAGATAAATCGGGAATATATTGATAAACCAATATATATTCCTGGAAGAAGTGCTGTAGGTAATAAACCGAATATTGATAATCACCTGTCACAGCCTCACATCAATATTGATCTCGATAGATTGCATAGATTAGGTATCGTGACGCCTCAACATGGAAAAACTCAAATCGCAGAACAGTTCCGCATTATTAAACGGCCTCTGTTAACAAATGCGTTTAGCAAAAATTCTGGAATAAAAAACGGTAATCTAATAATGATTACAAGCTCATTAGCAGGCGAGGGTAAAAGCTTCTGCTCTACAAATTTAGCGATGAGTATTGCAATGGAAATGGATAATAGGGTTTTGTTGGTTGATGCCGATGTGGCACGCCCATCAATCCCGAAAATTCTAGATTTTAACCCGGATCGTAAAGGTTTATTAGATATTATTTTGGATCAGAGACTAAACGTATCGGATATTCTGACTAAAACAAGTGTTGATAAGCTGACTTTGATTTCAGCAGGAACTCGCCACCCCCATGCGACAGAGCTATTGGCAAGCCAGAGTATGGCAGATATTTTAAGAGAACTAGCGCAACGTTATAGCGATCGCATTGTAATTTTCGATTCCCCCCCTCTTTTGCTTACGAGTGAAGCGCGCGTTTTAGCGAGTCAAATGGGGCAGATCGTTTTAGTGGTTGAAGCAGAAAGAACCACTCAGCAAACAGTGAAAGAAGCATTACGTCAAATTGAGTCCTGTGATGTTATTAATTTAATATATAACAAGGCCAGAACTTCGGCGGCCTCGGGTTACTATGGTTACTATTATTCCTCATGAAGCTGCTTTCTAAACACATTCACAATTGCCATCGTAACTTATTAATTTACATTAGTATTTTGCTATTTAGTATTATAGCTTTACCTATATATGCAGGAGAGTGGCGCGTTGTACCTGGTTTGCATATTAATGAACGTTATACAGACAATTTTAGATTGGGTGGTGGGATAGCAGGAAGCAAAGGAAATGATGAGTTTATCACTCAGCTTAATCCAAGTATTCTCATTAATGGAAATGCTCGCCGCTATCGAGTAGACGTCAATTACTTAATGAATAACCTGATATACGCTAACCATAGTGAATTCAATAGGGTTAGGCATCAGCTAAATGCCCTTGGGACTGTTGAGTTAATTAAGGATCGATTTTTTATTGATGGCAGAGCGATGATTATGCAGCAGAATGCTAGTCTCATTGGGGCTCAGGGATTAGATAATGCTAATTCATTTAATAGAAGGGATGTGAATATACTAAACGTGAGCCCATACTATAGGCACCGCTTCGGTGATTTTGCAACCGCTGAGTTACGTTATACCCATGGAGAAGTACGAGCGGAGGTGGACTGAGTACGAGCGGAGGTGGACTGAGAGACTCTTCAACGGATAATGGAACAGTACGTTTGAATAGCAGCACGGCTTTCAGAAACTTACAATGGGGATTAACCTATAACCATACTGAGATTCATCGGAGTCAACTAAGAGCCATTGAGCTTGAACGATCTACATTACTGTTAAGGTACATGCTGACGCCACAATTTAGTGTTGTAGGTACAGGAGGTTATGAAAGAAATAGCTTTATCTCAATTAATGGGGCTACAAGTAGCCCTACTTGGACAGTCGGGTTCTCTTGGATACCCAACGAAAGAACAGAGTTTGACTTTGCCGGGGGACGAAGGATATTTGGCGATACATATTTAGCGAATTTTAGCCATCGTACCCGATTAACTACTTGGAATCTATCCTATAACGAAGACATAACTACATTTGGGCAGCAAAATTTATTACAGCCCGGAGCTGCTGGGGCTATTCCTTCTGGAGGGATATTGCCCCAACTACTATTAAATACGCTAACGAATGCTGGTATGGGCGGTGGTGGACTTGCAAATCAAGGTGCGTTATTTGGTATTCTGGGCGCCAATAACTTTTTTACGAATCGATTATTCCTGCAGCGGAGCTTACAAGCATTTATGGCAGTAAATGGAAGTCGAAATACAGTAGTTTTTAGAGGGTTTAACATATCGCGGCAGGCCTATACTGGGGATGAAGAGGATGATTCCATTGGGGGGAGAGCAAATTCCGTACTAAACAGGAGTACAGTTCAGACAGGAGGAGGAGTTTCTTGGATTTATAGACTTTCTCCCTTAGTGAATTTAACAACTAACTATACCTTTACTCGAATAAATTTTACGACAACTAATCTGACTGATATTAATCAGATAATGATGGTTAGTTTGAATAAACAATTCTCTCCTAATTTATCTGGGGGAATTAATTATTTTCATAATCGAAGAGATTCGGAGCGCCTTAATGGTGATTTCTCTTCGAACAATTATATGGCTTCTCTTTCAATGAATTTCTAATTGTTTGTGTCGATTTTAATTTATGTATCTATCTTTTTATGGTTTAAAAGTAAGACCGTTTCAATTAAAGCCTGACGCTAGCTTCTTTTTTAGTAGTAAAGGGCATAAGCGTGCCATTGCCTATTTAGAGTATGGGCTATCACAAGAAGATGGTTTTATCATCATTACCGGTGAAGTAGGGGCAGGAAAAACTACATTGATTCGCCATCTCTTTCAGAAACTGGATCAACAGTGCTTTGTTGTGGCACAACTAACTAACACAAATCTCGATTCAGATGACATGTTGAGAATGGTTGCAGCTTCTTTTGGGTTGTCTGCTAACAATCCATCGAAAGCAACGACCCTTTTAGAGATCGAACAGCTCCTTAGACAATACGATAAGGAAGGAAAAAAGATATTGTTGTTAGTTGATGAAGCGCAGAATTTGACATCGCGTGCCCTTGAAGAATTGAGAATGCTTTCTAATTTTCAAACTGACGATAAGCTTTTATTGCAGACATTTTTATTAGGTCAACCAGAATTTAGAAAAACTCTATTAGGTAATAATATGCAGCAGCTACGTCAGAGAGTGATTGCTACTTATCATCTTGGTCCAATGGATAGTACTGAAACGCGTGCTTATATTGAACATCGTTTAGTGATTGCCGGCTGGCAGGGAAATCCATTGTTGCAGGATGATAGTTTCGATGTGATTTATAACTTTACTGGTGGCATTCCTCGAAAAATTAATACTCTATGTGATCGGTTGTTAATAATGGGATGCTTGGAAGAATTACGTACGATAACGAGTCAGGAAGTAAACGAGGTCATTGCTGATATTCAACAAGAGTTTGATTTGCCGCCTTTCCAGAATTTAGATGCAAGTAATTAAGTTGGTAAACAGTGATGCTCTGGGAAACACTTGTCACATCTTAAATATGAATCACGTTTACTTAGCTCTCTGGATTTTTATAGGAAAAGATTAGCATGATACGTAATGCTTTAACGATTGATGTTGAGGATTATTTCCAAGTATCAGCGTTTGATCCCTATATTTCGAGAAATGATTGGGATAGTATCCCCTGTCGTGTTGAGCGGAATATTGATCGGATTCTTTCATTGCTTGAAAAAAAAGGCATAAATGCGACTTTTTTTACTTTGGGCTGGATAGCTAAACGTTACCCATCGATGGTTCGACGTATTGTAGAGAATGGTCATGAGTTAGCAAGCCATGGGTGTGATCATAATCGGGTTACAGAGTTAGGATCAAATGAGTTTTATAAAGATATCGCCGACAGTAAAAAAATACTTGAAGATATAAGTGGGTTCCCAGTTATTGGTTATCGAGCTCCCAGTTTCTCCATTAATAAGCAAAATTATTGGGCATTAAGCTTACTTGAAGAAGCAGGTTATCTCTATAGTTCAAGTATCTACCCAGTCCGTCACGATCATTATGGTATACCTGATGCCCCCGCTTTGCTTTTTATCCCAACTCAGGAAAGTTACTCGAAGTACCCATTACGACAGTGAATTTATTGGGACGTAATATTCCAGTGGGAGGAGGTGGGTACTTTCGTTTGTGGCCGTACGCTGTTTCACGCTGGTTTATTCAAAGGGTAAATGAGAAAGATCAGCGTTCTGCCGTATTCTATTTTCACCCCTGGGAAATAGATCCTGATCAGCCTCGTCAAAAAGGTATAAATCTTAAAGTGCGCTTCCGGCACTACTTAAATCTAGATTTAATGGAGGAAAGACTGACTAACTTGCTCAATGATTTTGGTTGGGGAAGAATGGATCAAATTTTCTTGGAAAAGAATAGATGAGTTTTATCGATACTGCTTTACTTGAATCTATAAATAAAATTGCGGTAACAGATTCTATAAAGATATCTTTGTTGAACCCTGAGGTTGCTTCACTATGGGATGATTTTGTGGTCTCCTGTAAAGAAGCAACTTTCTTTCATCGAGCCGGATGGAAAAGTGTAATAGAGAATGCATTTGGCCACAAAACATGGTTCCTCTATGCGAAACGTGATCAGCAAATTATAGGTGTATTACCATTAGTAGAAATGAAGAGTCGCCTCTTTGGTCATTCACTTAGTTCGCTTCCTTTTTGTGTATATGGTGGTATTGCTGCGGTAGACGATCAGGCAAGAAAGTTACTTGATCAAGCTGCTCAGAAGTTGGTCATCCAATTAGCAGTTGACTATCTCGAATATCGCAACATTACCCCTTACCACTCTGATTGGGTAACCAAAGGACTCTATGTAACATTCAGAAAAGAAATCGATGTAGATGCTGAGAAAAATATGTTGGCTATACCTCGGAAGCAACGCGCAATGGTTAGAAAGGGTATTAAGAATAATCTGCAAGGTAGTATTGATACTGATATTGATCGGTTCTTTTATGCTTATTCGACTAGCGTTCATCGGTTAGGTACGCCTGTTTTCTCAAAAAAATATTTTCGATTGCTTAAATCTACTTTTGGAGAAGATTGTGAGTTATTGATTATCTCATTAAATCGTAAAGTAGTAAGTGCGGTTATGAGTTTCTATTTCCGAGATGAAGTGCTTCCTTATTATGGTGGTGGGATAGATGAAGCACGTGATTTGGCTGCAAATGATTTTATGTACTGGGAACTCATGCGTCGTTCTTGTGAAAGAAGAATCAGAGTATTTGATTTTGGAAGAAGCAAGCTTGATACAGGATCTTATAGCTTCAAAAAGAACTGGGGTTTCGAGCCTCAGCCACTTTACTACGAATATCAGCTCCATAAGGCCAAAGAAATGCCAGATCACAATCCACTTAATCCTAAGTATCGCTTCTTTATCCAGGCTTGGCAAAAGATGCCTTTAACACTTGCCAATTTTATTGGGCCACATATAGTAAAAAAATCTAGGCTAGAGAAGAGCAATGCAAAATTTGCTTTATCTCACGCACCGTATACCATACCCTCCCAATAAAGGGGACAAGATTCGTTCCTATCATTTATTACAATACTTAAGAAAAAATTTTAGAGTTTATCTTGGAACATTTATTGATGATGAGCAGGACTGGCAGTATGTAGATCATGTGAATTCTTTATGTGAAGAGACCTGTTTTGTCAGGCTTGATCCACTATTAGCCAGAATGCGTAGTTTCATTTACTTATTCTCGCGTATGCCATTATCGCTACCTTATTATCGGAGCTCTAAGCTGAGTTCGTGGGTTAGCAATCAATTGTCAAGCGGAACGATCAAACATACAGTCGTTTTCTCTTCTGCGATGGCTCAGTATATTAGCGAAACAGACATCGCGTGTAGCGTAATTGATTTTGTAGATGTTGATTCTGATAAATGGAGTCAATATGCGTCGACTAAAGTGTGGCCTCAGAAATGGGTTTATCAGCGTGAGGCTGACTTGCTCCTTAAATATGAAAAATATGTCACTAAGAAATGTAGTTACGCTACCTTTGTTTCAGAGAAAGAGGCCGGTTTATTTAAGCAGTTATCTCCTGAAGTAGAGAATAAAATTACTTACTTTAATAACGGCGTTGATACCGAGTATTTCTCACCGAGTCAAAATTTTGCTAATCCCTATAAACCAGGCACTAAAGTCTTGGTGTTTACTGGAGCAATGGACTATTGGCCCAATGTCGATGCGGTGAGATGGTTTGCAGCTGAGCTATTTCCAGCGATACGTACAAAGATACCTGATCTGGAGTTTTACATCGTCGGCGCTAGACCTACAAAAACGGTATTGGAATTATCCGCTATTCCAGGGGTAGTAGTGACGGGGAGTGTCGATGATGTAAGACCTTATTTAGTATTCTCGGAAATTGCAATTGCGCCACTTCGGATAGCGCGAGGGATTCAAAACAAAGTACTTGAGGCGATGGCGATGGAAAAATTAGTTGTTGCTTCACCCCAAGCGCTGGAAGGTATTACTGCTATTCCCGGAATTGAACTATTTGTAGCAGATGGTGCTGAAGCATATATCGATCACGTGATCAGCTTATTAGAGAACCCCCGAATAGAAGCAGGGAAAGCAGCACGTCGCAGAGTAATAGAGGATTATAACTGGGATAAGAATCTATCTAGAATAGATCGTTTACTTCAGGTATCGAGTTAACACAAAATTCGATTCTTGCCATAGTGGCTAACAATTGATTACGAAATGAATACAATGATTTTACCTGAGGCGTCGAGAACTGTATCTTTAAAAGAATTAAAAGAATCGATTTATATCGTATTGATGGTTATCGTCGCCATATTCTTTATCTTTTATGAAGTCACTGAATCAATGGTATCAACCTGGATTCGATCTGAGACTTATGCACACGGTTTCTTAATTTTTCCATTTAGCCTGTATATGATCTGGAACAAGCGAGCAACACTCTCCGGTCTAGCTCATTATCCAGAGTTTAAATGGTTAATTGTTCTTGGTATCTTAGGGTTCGGGTGGTTGCTTGCTTCTCTTGCTAGCGTTCTTGTTGTTAAGCAACTTGCTTTAATTTTCATGATACCCGTAGCGATCTGTGCGATCATGGGCTTCAGATTTACATGGGCTATTGCATTTCCACTTGCCTATCTTTTCTTTGCTGTTCCTGTTGGTGAATCGTTAATACCCCCACTAATCGATTTTACTGCTAATTTTACAGTTAGCGCGCTACAACTAACCGGGGTACCTGTTTATCGAGAGGGTAATTTTTTTAGTATTCCAAGTGGGAATTGGTCTGTAGTAGAAGCTTGTAGTGGGTTACGTTATCTCATTGCATCAGTTACTTTGGGAACACTCTATGCCTACTTGACCTATCTTAGCTGGGTAAAACGATTAATTTTTATTATCTTTTCCGCTATTGTACCCATCATAGCCAATGGACTCCGAGCCTACTTGATTGTGATGACAGGACACTTGAGTGACATGACGTTAGCTGTAGGAGTTGATCATCTTATATATGGCTGGGTCTTTTGGTTTCGTGATGTTATTGCTGTTCTGGATGGGTTCATTTTGGCGGGAAGATGGGCCGGATGCACAGTACAAAAATCAGGAATCGATAACTGTGAATTCATTGGAGGCCAGCGCTTCACTAAAGTTAAAGTTGCTTGTAGCTTGTTTAGTCATCGCTTCACTAATAATTTGGCCTATTTATGGCAGGTATTTAGACGATCAGAAACAAGAAAAAGAAGCTGTTGATATTCGGCTCGTAGATCGACTAGGAAGATGGGTTCCGATTTCGCAGCCAATATCAAATTGGACTCCAATCTATGTTGGTCAACCAAGTAAGCATTATTACCATTTTAATTATAATAATCAGTTAGTTAGTGTGTATATCACATATTATCGTAATCAGAATGAAGATTCGGAACTTATTAATTACGCTAATCTACTGGTGGAAGAAATGGACCCAGTTTGGCGACAAATTGAAAAATCAAAATATACGCTATCAGTTAGTTCTAAAAAATTAGAAATAAGCCAACATCAACTGACTTCCCATCAATCTAAACTGTTAATTTGGAGATGGTACTGGTTGATTAATGAGCAAACAGCAAACCCTTATGTTGCTAAGGCTAATCTCGCTTTTAATAGAATATTAGGTTATGGCGATGACGGGGCTGAAATTATTTTAGCTGCCCCTTATGTTAATCGACCTGAAGAGGCAGCGATAGTATTGCAAAATTTTACGAATGATATGATGCCAGCGATCATCGAATCACTTCAATTAGCACGAGCTAACGATAGTAGATACTAACACATCTTTCTAATCAATATGATGACTCAGTCTATATCTCCCCCGCTTATTGCGCATGTTATTTATCATTTAGGTGTAGGTGGGCTGGAAAATGGTTTGGTTAATCTCATTAATCACCTTCCTCAAGATCGTTACCGACATGTCATCATTTGCCTCAAGGGCTATACTGATTTTTCTAAACGAATTAAAAGAAGCGATGTGGAAGTTTTTGATCTTAACAAGCCAGATGGGTTAAATTTTTCCTGGTATGTTAGCTTATATCGTTTACTGAGGCAGTTGAAACCCGATATCGTACACACACGTAATTTTTCTACATTGGAAGGGCAGATCGTTGCGGCCTTGGCAAGAATCAATGCACGTGTTCATGGAGAACATGGCAGAGATATCTTAGATCTTGAAGGAAAGAATCGTAAATATAATTTACTACGACAATCTATTCGTCCTTTAATTCATCGTTTTATTACTGTCAGTAAAGATTTGGAAAGATGGCTTATCAATACGATAAAAGTCGAGCCAGCTCATATCAAGCAAATTTATAACGGTGTTGATAACATACGATTCAGCCCTAGATCCAAGTCAAATTTAATTGCAATACCCAGTAATTTCATTACCGAGAATGCATTTGTCATTGGCAGTGTAGGGAGAATGGCTAAAGTAAAGGATTATCTTAGCCTGACTCAGGCTTTCTTACTACTAGTAGAACAAATTCCTCAAGCAAAAGATCATCTAAGACTTTTAATCGTCGGAGATGGCGAATCACGGAAAGAATGTATAGCGATGTTGCGTCAGGTAGATTTAGAAAATCTGGCCTGGTTACCAGGAGAACGTTCTGATGTATCAGAGCTAATGCAATTATTTGACGTTTTTGTTTTGCCATCGCTTGCCGAGGGGATTTCAAATACAATTTTAGAAGCAATGTCATGTGGATTGCCCGTTATAGCTACAAGTGTTGGTGGCAATGTGGAGCTTGTAATCAATTCACAAACTGGAAAATTAGTACCATCGGGTAACCCAGAAGCGCTTGCTACAGCGATATTGGAATATTATAACCATCGGGAAATGCTCATAAAGCATGGTCAGGCGGCTCGTCAATTAATCGAAACTAATTTCAGTATAGATACTATGGTTGCAGGCTATCTTGATGTTTACGATGAAATTATCAGTCGATAATTAGCATCTATCAATTAACAAAATTGGAAAAATTATAAATTAATCGGGAGAGATTGCTCGTATGTGCGGAATTGTAGGTATTTTGACACGCAAGGTAAACGCGAAATCGACCGCCAGATAATTAATGAGCTGAATCAAACGCAAACTCATCGTGGTCCAGACGAGGGGGAACTCTATTTAGAGCCCGGTGTCGGATTTGGCCACCGGCGTTTATCGATAATGGATGTATCAAGTGGTCAACAACCCCTATTCAATGAGGATGGGAGTGTTGTCGTGATTTTTAATGGGGAAATTTATAACTATCAGGAGTTAGCAAAAGAGCTAGAAGCCCGTGGTCACCAATTTCGTACTCATTGCGATACCGAAGTGATCGTCCATGGGTGGGAAGAGTGGGGTGAGCAGTGTGTGGATAGATTTCGTGGTATGTTTGCTTTTGGTGTATGGGATCGCAATCAAGATACCTTATTTATTGCTCGAGATCGATTGGGGATTAAGCCACTATATTACGCATTATTAACAAATGGATTATTCATTTTCTCATCAGAACTCAAAGCGATTCATGCTCATCCAGAATTTGTTAAAGAATTCGATCATCTTGCGATTGAAGAATACTTTGCCTATGGTTATGTTCCAGAACCTAGAACCATATATAAATATGCTCAAAAGCTCTCTCCTGGCTATTCGATAAAATTAACACAACACAATCGGCAGATACAACCCCGTCAATACTGGGATGTACCGTTTGCATCTCTTTCTGATGTGAGTGAACAGGTAATTGAACAGGAACTAATTACTCGTTTCCGAGAGGCAGTGGATATTCATTTGATGAGTGAAGTTCCACTAGGCGCGTTTTTGTCTGGAGGTGTCGATTCCAGTGCAGTTGTTGCAATGATGAGCGGTTTGATGAAGGAGCCGGTTAATACATGTTCGATTTCATTTGCTAATCCTAGCTTTGATGAATCTAAATATGCTCGAGAAGTAGCCCATCGCTACCATACAAAGCACTATGTAGATCAAGTTGAGCAGGATGATTTTGATTTAATTGATAAACTTGCTTTCCTATATGATGAACCGTTTGCTGACAGTTCGGCGATACCAACCTATCGCGTGTGCGAGCTTGCAAGAAAGCGAGTAACAGTTGCTTTATCAGGAGATGGCGGTGATGAAAATTTTGCGGGCTACCGTCGCTACCGCTGGCACATGTATGAAGAACAATTGAGATCGAGACTACCAATCGGATTACGAAAACCATTATTTGGCTTACTAGGAAGACTTTATCCTAAAGCAGATTGGGCTCCAAAGTTTCTTCGTGCCAGGGCAACCTTTGAGGCACTCGCACGTGATTCAATCGAGGGTTATTTCCATAGTGTTTCGATTATGGACGATAACATGCGTGATCAACTCTTTAGTCGCGATTTGAAAAAGAGTTTAAATGGCTATCATGCCGCTGAAATTTTACGTCATCATGCTGATAAGAGCCCAACACAAGATCCGCTATCTCTTATTCAATATTTGGATATGAAGACTTATCTTGTAGGGGATATCTTAACCAAGGTTGACCGAGCCAGTATGGCGCATTCATTAGAAGTGAGAGTGCCCTTATTGGACCATAAATTGGTTGAATGGATATCGGGATTACCTGCTTCGATGAAATTATCGAATAATCAAGGAAAATATATTTTCAAGAAAGCACTTGAACCCTATCTTCCAAACGATGTGCTTTATCGCAACAAAATGGGTTTCTCTGTTCCCTTGGCAGAGTGGTTTAGAAAAAGCTTACGTAATCGAGTGAGAGAATCATTACTGGGTAAAACATTGGCCGAAACTGAGCTGTTTAATATGGATTTTATTGAGAAAATGATTGATCAGCATCAATCAGGAAGAAGGGACTATAGCGCTCCGTTATGGACATTATTGATGTTTGAATCCTTTTTGCGGAGTGTTCACAACAAAGCATAAATGTAATTCGGACTTGGCTGAGGATGCTCTAGATTATTATTTAAGCACTACTCGCTGAATAAGCTCCGTCAGGGGGACTGGACGTCCAACAAAATATCCTTGAATCACATCACAGCCTAACTGCTTAAGTCGTTCATAAGTCTGATCATCTTCTACCCCTTCAGCGACAACGATTAAATTGAGTTGGTGACCCAAGCTAATCATCGAATCTACAATTCGCTCATGAGTCGGTGATGTTAGCATGTCTTTTACAAACATCATGTCAATTTTGATTTCATCAAGGGGTAAATTTAATAAGCGCGCCGTTGAGGAAAAACCAGTACCAAAATCATCCATGGCTAATTTTAATCCTAGCGCTTTTAGTTCATGCAAACTTTCAAGTGAACCCGGCTTGTCTTCCATGATAGCTGATTCAGTTAACTCAATCATGATTTTATCTGGCGGGACTTTCCATATTTCGATCCCTTGCATAACAAGATCGGGTAATTCAGGATCAAGCAGATTGTCAGCAGAGAAATTAATAGAGACACCCGCATCAAGCCCTGCATTTCTGTAGGAGGCACAATGCCTCAGCGCGGTATTAAGAACCCAAAGCGTAAGCTTACCCATCAGTTCTGTTCCCTCAGCGAGTTTAATAAACTGATCAGGTTGAATTAACCCTCTTTGCGGATGGTTCCAACGAATAAGCGCTTCAGTTGATATAATTTTTTCAGTCACCACATCAATTTGTGGCTGATAGTATAAAATAAGTTCTCCTTCTTCGATGGCATGTCCAAGATCTGACCAAAGATCAATGCCAAGAAGAATCGTATCTTCTTCTTCTTTTTCATAAACCTTGATAAGGTTATGCTCAAATTTGGCTTGCTGCAATGCCGACCCCGCATTGCCAAGGAGTAGGTTTAATTCATTATTGCATAAATCGTTGAATGCGATACCTATGCGTGTAAATAGCACAATGAGGCGCGCACCTAATGGAAAACGTTGCTGAAAAATTCGCCAAATTTTGTGCAGCTAATAGAGCATGACTTTCTGAGGAAGCTGAGTTAGTAAGCAGCAAATTTGGTGGCGACCAGTTATTCCAACAATATCATTGGAATGTAGCGCATTACTGATGAGATCGAACGCTTGTTGTAAGATATTATCAATCGGAAAAAAACCGACTGCACTTTCGAGAGCAGGTAATTTTTCGAAATCAATCACTAGTAAGGCTTTTCTTTGGCTGATATGAGCTGGATCATGCAATACTTTAAATGTTTTGCTTAGAAAATCTCGGTAAGTTATGGCAATCATGAGGAAAATAAATAGGTGTATTTATCGACTCATTTACTATAGATAATATTGGCTAACATCAATATTAAAGGCGCCTAGTGGTAAATCTCTTACGATTTCATAGGGAGCCCCGCTTGGTCCAGGCTTAGTTGATTTTAAGTCAAGTTCAAATGGCTTCTCATAGGGTTGTTTCTTCGCATCCAATATAACCATCACTTTTGGATGAAATCGTTGAGAACGATTATGCGTTAGAATGATCGCAACTTCGCGAGAATTGAGCTCAACGAGTGAACCGACAGGAAACATTCCAATACAATGGGAGAACTGTTCTACGAGTGTAGAGTTAAGTCCGCTGCGAGCGCTATTTTTAAGTTCAATGATGATCTGGAAAGGTTTCAACCCTTTAATACCTGATCGGGCAGCGGTGAGATCCTCATAACTATCTACAATCGCAGCCATACGTGCAAAATTATGGAGTTGATTAGCAGTTAGTCGTCTTGGATAACCATCGCCATTTTCACGTTCGTGGTGCTGTGAAACTATTTTTGTGACTGCTTCAGAAATATTAGGTGTTTTAGCCAGAATAGCCTCGCCGTTTTCAACATGCTTCTGCATAATTTCTTGTTCTGCTGCAGCGAGGGAAGTATTTTTCTTAAGAATTTCTGGAGGTAGATGAAGTTTACCAATATCCATGAGTAAGCCTCCCAGGCCAAGCTCAGATAGTTCTTCTCGTGGGAGGCCGAGATGACGACCAAAGGCAAGTAGCAGTACAGAAACTTTAAGGGCGTTATCATACAATGCTTGTTTTGAACGTTTAAGGCGCGAGAGTAGGAGTAACGCATCTGCATTTCGTAAAACGCTTTCTCGCAGCGATTCAACAGCGATCTGAGCAGCGAAAATATCTAGTTGCGTGTTGTGTTCGATACATTCAAAAATTTCTTCGATGAGCGTAATCGTTGTATCGTATGCCTTTTGTGCAGCTGGCAATTCTTTTTCGGCGGTACAGCGATCAGAGTAGGTTTCTTTACCATGAAAGGGAGTAGCAGTTATTATTTGACTGCTATTTTTGTTAGCTCCTCGGGCTGAATAATTTGTAATAGCTTTAGGGTCACTTTTATCGATATCAACGAAAACGTAGTTACAATAGCGAGCTAACTCAGTAATGTCTTCGACAGATTTGATCAAGATACCTTGAATGAGATAAGGCGTCTCAAGCCAGGGCCTATCGAGGGCACTAACAAACATACCTAATTTTAATTGATTGACAGCTATCTCTATTCTCTTCATCAGAACAATTCTAGAGGGTTCTAACTTGGTCGAGTCTTGGAAAAGAGATATTTTTTTATGTGATTTATGCCTTCCAAGTAAGGCGATTGAGTTAGAAAAAAGGATTTATGAAGTTTAGCTGGTAGTTAAATTAAGTTAGTGTTCCAAAGCGCTATTATTTTATTCCCATTCAATTGTAGCAGGGGGTTTGCCGGAGATATCGTAAACGACTCGATTAATGCCACGAACTTCATTGATGATTCGATTTGAGATTTTACTAAGCAATGTGTAAGGGAGCTCGGCCCAATGAGCTGTCATGAAATCTTGTGTATGCACAGCACGAAGTGCGATTACATATTCGTAGCTACGACCATCGCCCATGACGCCGACAGATTTAACGGGTAAAAAAACAGCGAAAGCTTGAGATGTCCTTTCATACCACCCTGAAATTCTAAGTTCTTCAATAAAGATTGCATCAGCGCGCCTTAGCAATTCTGCAAATTCGTGTTTCACTTCGCCAAGGATTCTAACGCCCATCCCAGGGCCTGGAAAAGGGTGGCGATAGACCATATCATGAGGAAGCCCTAAGGCGATACCTAACTCACGTACTTCGTCTTTAAATAGCTCGCGTAAAGGTTCGAGCAATTTTAAATGAAGCGTTTCAGGTAACCCGCCAACATTATGGTGGGATTTAATGGTGTGTGCTTTTTTTGTTTTGCTATCAGCGGATTCAATGACATCAGGGTAGATGGTACCTTGCGCTAACCACTTTGCGTCAACCAGTTTTTCAGCTTCACGTTGGAAAATTTCAACAAATTCTTTCCCAATAATTTTACGTTTTTGTTCTGGGTCAGTAATGCCATGAAGTTTTGAAAGAAATTGTTGGCTTGCATCGATATGCACTACTTTGGCGTGGAGGTGCTTAGAGAAAACGTCCATTACTTGCTCTGCTTCATTTAAACGGAGTAGCCCATTATCAACAAAAACACAGGTCAGTTGATCACCAATGGCCCGATGAATGAGCGCAGCAGCAACAGCAGAGTCTACCCCGCCGGATAAACCGAGTATAACTTTCTCGTTTCCTACTTTGATGTGTATGCGACTAACCGATTCTTCGATATAGTCTGGCATGTTCCAATCATAGCCAGCTGCACAGATATCATGTGTAAAATGCTCAATTATGGCCTTTCCTTGGAGGGTATGCGTTACTTCCGGATGAAATTGTAAGCCATAAAATCTTCTCTTTTCATCCGCCATTGCTGCAATGGGTGTGGCAGGATTGTCAGCAATAATTCTAAAGTTTGCAGGTAAGTGAGTGACGCTGTCCCCATGACTCATCCAAACATCAAGTAGTGTTTCTCCGCTTGAGCTAATTCGATCATGTAATCCCGCAAAAAGTGGGCAATCTTGAATAGTAAGTTCTGCGTAACCAAATTCACGTTTTGCAGCTGATTCAACAGCACCACCGAGTTGTGCTGCCATGACTTGCATTCCATAACAGATACCGAGTACGGGAACGTCAAGCTCAAATACGATTTGAGGAGCACGGGGAGCGTCTTCGATAAAAACGGATGCAGGTCCCCCGGATAGAATAATACCAATAGGGGAGAACGCTTTAATAAAATCAGCGCTTACATCATAAGGATGTAATTCACAATACACGTTGGTTTCCCGGATACGGCGAGCAATCAACTGGGTGTACTGAGACCCAAAATCCAAGATAAGGATTTTATGGTGCATAGATGACTTTCTTATTATTCGACGTGATAATTAGGAGCTTCTTTGGTAATTTGTACATCGTGCACATGCGATTCACGAATTCCTGCCGAAGTAATTTCGATAAATTCAGCTTTAGCATGAACTTCATTGATGGTTTTACAACCGAGGTAACCCATGCTTGAGCGAACACCACCGACAAGTTGATGGATAACGGCCACAATTGATCCTTTATAAGGGACCCTTCCTTCAACGCCTTCTGGAACCAATTTGTTTGCTTCAGTTTGCTTGTGATCTTGAAAATAACGATCACTTGATCCTTGTTGCATGGCCGAAAGTGACCCCATGCCTCGATAGCTTTTATAAGATCGGCCTTGATATAACTCGATTTCTCCAGGAGATTCTTCAGTGCCAGCAAAAAGACCGCCAAGCATGACAGCGCTTGCGCCTGCAGCAATGGCTTTGGCAATATCCCCTGAGTAACGAATGCCACCATCAGCAATTGCAGGTACGCCGGTACCAATGAGTGCGTTAGCAACATTGTCAATCGCTGTGATTTGTGGGACACCTACACCGGCAACAATACGGGTAGTACAAATTGATCCAGGTCCAATGCCTACTTTGACGGCATCAGCGCCATGATCAATTAATGCTTTTGCTGCTGTTGCGGTAGCGACGTTACCTCCAATCACTTGGGTAGATGGAAATTGTTTTTTAACCCAGCGTATCTGATCGAGCACACTTTGAGAATGGCCATGGGCCGTATCGACGATCAATACGTCGACACCGGCTTCGATTAAGGCTTCAGCTCTTTCTTTACTGCCTTCCCCAACGCCTACTGCAGCACCGACACGCAAACGTTCTTGATTATCTTTGCTGGCATCGGGGTGTTCAGTTGTTTTGGTAATGTCTTTTACCGTAATCAGGCCTTTTAATTCATATTGATCATTGATGATCAATACTCTTTCTAAACGATATTTATGAAGAAGTGCAAGCGCTTCTTCTCTTGAAGATCCTTCTTTACCGTAACAAGGCGTTTCTTGGGTGTCATGATATTTTTGATCGGTTGATCTAAATTCGTTTCAAAACGAAGATCGCGATTTGTAACAATGCCAACCACTTTAGAATTTTCTACGACAGGAAGTCCGGAAATTTTATGCTGCTGGATTAATTCAAGCACGCCACGCACAGTCATGCTCGGTGGAATCGTAATCGGTTCAGAGACAATCCCACTTTCAAAGCGTTTTACTTTTGCAACATGCGCCGCTTGTACATTGATGGGCATATTTTTATGGATGATGCCAATACCGCCTTCTTGCGCAATGGCAATGGCGAGTCTGGCTTCTGTCACAGTATCCATGGCAGCTGAAACAAGCGGCAGCTTGAGTTTTATGGTGCGTGTAAGCTGTGTCGTTAGATTGACGTCGCGTGGCAGTATGACAGAATGTGCTGGAACTAATAATACATCATCAAAGGTTAGAGCTTTTTGAATCAGTCGCATGATAATAACGCTTCGTTACAAAGCGTTATTATAACGAAATCAGCCTTTTATCGGTAAGGAAAATGAGGGTTGGCAAATTTTGTTTTCCAATGCACACGCCTGCTTAAATCTAAATGAAAAAACGTTCTGATAGGAACGTTGAATTATAAGTTAAAGATAATTAGCTTTAATGCAAGTGATCTGTCAGAAAAATCATGGGCAGGAAAAGATGGCACTTATTTGTTGTAAGCGCACTGCTAAGTAAAAATTGACTAAATCATGCCATAATTGGTTACAATTTTTTCGATTGCCCATTTGCTAGTAACAAAATCATGCAGGAATCAATCCATATTGTTTGCCCTCACTGTGATGCAATTAATCGTATTGTTGAGCATCGCTTGAGCGATAAGCCTAACTGTGGCAAATGTCACAGTCCTTTATTTGAAGAACAACCTCTTGAATTATCTGCCGCACGATTTCTTAAACATGTCAACCAAAATGATATTCCGCTGCTGGTTGATTTTTGGGCACCTTGGTGTGGACCCTGCAAAATGATGGCGCCTCACTTTGCACAAGCAGCAGCTCAACTGGAACCACGCATTCGTCTGGTTAAAGTCAATACGGAAATTGAGCAGGTGTTGGGGGCGCAATATGGTATTCGCAGTATTCCTACGCTCGTTCTTTTTAGCCGAGGTCGGGAAATAGTTCGTCAGTCGGGAGCAATGGGGGCTACTGATATTGTAAGATGGGCGCTAAGCCATTGCTCCAGATAAAAATATTGCTAACGGATCGGTGTTATGTGGGCGCCTGAATATTTTACGTATTTATCTGTCTAACGCCTTGAAAGCCTTAATATTCCAGCGGAAGCGATCGCTCAACGTATTGAGCAGTTACTTCAGGCTGCTAAGCAATCTCATGTTTGGAATGCACCCAAGCGCGTCATCATGCCGGATCAGCGCTTGCCTATCAAATAGCGCAACGGCAGCAAATCGGCTTCCCAATCAAACGCTAGTAATTAAAAATGCTGGTTTGTATTTTCTCAATAACCGTAACAAAAAGGATAGCACCATGTCGAAATTACCTGTACGTAGCCGAATTTATCAAAATCATCACTTCGATAGCACGCGCTGGGATTATTTCGAGCCACGGTCGACTGATATTATTGTAGCCACCTCTTATAAAGCGGGGACTACCTGGACGCAGGCTATTGTAGCGCACTTGCTTTTTCAGGATGGCAATTTTCCCGCGCCGCCGACTGAAATGTCACCCTGGCTCGATATGCGTATCATGCCGTTGGAAATTATCTTGAATCGTCTAAAAGCCCAAGAACATCGGCGCTTTATCAAAACACACCTGCCTTTAGATGGGATGATTTACCATCCGCACTTTAAATATCTCTATATTGCTCGAGATCCAAGGGATGTATTCATGTCGCTCTGGAATCACTACACGGGTATGAAAGAAGAAATTTTTATGCTAATGAATGGTTTGCCTGGACGAGTTGGGGAAGAATTACCTCATCCACCGGAGAGCATCCATACCTTCTGGCAAAATTGGATAACTCGCGGTGGTTTTGTTTGGGAAAACGACGGCTGGCCGTACTGGTCTCATCTTTCCAATGTGCAATCGTGGTGGAATTTTCGGCATTTACCCAATATTCAATTATTTCATTATAGCGATATGCTGGAAAATACCGAGCGTGAAATACGCAGAATGGCTGAGTTCCTTGAGATTGAAGTCCCTGAGGATGCCTGGCCACGGATTGTGAAAGCAGTTTCTTTCAATGAAATGAAACGTGAAGGCGAGAAATATGCACCCAGTGGTGGACATCTTTGGAAAGGTGGTGCGCAAGCCTTTCTTTACAAGGGCAGTAATGGCCGCTGGCGTGACGTGTTATCGGAGCCAGAATTGATGCTTTATGATCAAGCCTGCAAGCGAACATTGAGTGCAGATTGTCGAGCGTGGTTGGAAAGTGGGAGAGGAGTAATATAATTTTTTTCGTAACGATGATCTCGTTGTTCAATTAGAAATTAAAGCTGCTAAGTGTGGATTACTCGCTCCTCAGCGCATCGATTGGATTTAGGCGTGCTGCTTGAATCGCTGGAAAGACACCAGCAATCAGCCCAATCAAAGTGGAGATGCCAAGCGCGATACTCACAAACTGCCAGGGAATGTTGACTGGTAAAGCACTGACGAAGATTTTAAGCAGAAAAGCGATACTCGTGCCAATAGCAAGACCTGCTAGGCCGCCGATTGTTGAAAGAATGGTCGATTCCAGGAGAAACAACGTTCTAATACGAGCTCGCGTAGCACCGAGTGCGTTGAGTAGACCGATTTCAGTGATGCGTTCTGTGACGGTAATATGCATGAGGGTGACCATGCCAACTGCACCCACCAGTAATGAAATTCCACCGAGTGCAGCGACCGCGAACGTGAGTACTTTTAAAACCGTAGAAAGCGTATTTAACATTTGTTTTTGCGGCGTGATGGTGAAATCTTCTCTGCCATGACGCTCGATGAGAATACGTTGTAAATCTTCGGTAACGAGGTTAACAGGAAATTCCGGAGGATAAACTGCTTGGATTTCCATCACACCTTCGCGATTGAAGACTTCTAGTGCGCGTGCAGTAGGGATAAACACTGTATCGTCCAAATCAAAGCCAAGTACTTGCCCTTTTGCGGTCATGACGCCGATCACACGAAAGCGTGAGCTACCTACTTGCAGAATGGCACCTAGTGGATTCATGGCTCCAAATAATTCCTGATGGACTTTAGCACCGAGTACAGCAAAAGCGCGTGGATTGCGGGGGTCGTCGGCAGGCAAATACTGACCGATCGCTACATTCATATTAAACGCTTTATCGAAATCGGGCCCTTGCCCATAAACAGTTACTCGGCGGCTAAGTCCTTCTGCACGGACTTCTGCATTGCCAAATACCGTTGCATTAATGTACTGGATATAGCGCGATGTTTTCAAAGCAAGTGCATCTTCGATCGTGAGGATGCGTGCACTGCCAATTGAACCGACAGAGCCGCCATGTGCGCGAATTTTTCCGGGAGTAATGTTGAGAATATTGGTGCCAAATTGTGTAAATTCGGAAAGTACAAAACGCTGAATACCTTCACCAATCGAAGTCAGTAGCAAAACAGCGGCTATACCGATCGCGATACCGGATGCAGATAAGATCGTACGGCCGCGATGGGCTGATAGCGCATAAAGGGCAAACTGAAGCGATTCGATGAAATTCATTTGCTACCGAGCGCTTTTACTGGATCAAGGCGCGATGCGCGAATGGCTGGCAAAATACCTGCAATGATGCCGGTTCCAATCGCGACAATAATACCAGCAATGCAGGCCCAGACCGGTGGCCAGGCTGGTAGAAGTGGGTAAGCTATTCGTATCAATAGGCTACCGAATTGGCCTAAAATGAAACCAATGATTGCACCAACCATTGACAGCCAAGTGGCTTCAGCCAGAAACAGATAGCGAATATCGTGTGATTGAGCGCCAATTGCTTTAAATAATCCGATCTCAGCTGTGCGTTGACTGACTGAAACCAGCATGACATTCATGACAAGTATGCCTGCAACCGCTAAACTGATGGCAGCAATACCAGCAACACCGAGTGTCAGTGCATTAAGAATGCGGTCAAAGGTTGATAATACGGCGTCTTGGGTAATAACTGTGACATCATCTTCGCCATCATGGCGTTGAATGAGCATTTCTTGTATCGCTTGCTTAGTGGTTGGGATATCGCTACGGTTCCTGACTTCAATCAAAATACGAAACAGTGAAGTAGTATTAAATAGCGCCTGAGCCTGATAAATCGGGATGATCACAATTTCGTCGGAATTAAACCCCATGGTTTCTCCCTGACTTGTCAATACGCCGGAGACGATAAATCGTCGATCAGCCAACCGAACTCTTTGACCAACGGCACTACCATCCGGGAAAAATTCTTTGGCGAGCTTAGCGCCCAATACAATTTGTGCATTATTCTCAGAACCTTGATTGAGGAACCCGCCTTGAGCAAGTTCCATATGGCGAATCGGCAATAGATCGACCGTACTGCCCAACACCGTGACTTCGCGTAACCGGCTCGCACCCGCAAGTTCCGCAGCGCCGACATTAAGCGGTGCATAGCGTCGAATTTGGGGTATGTATCCTAACCAACGTGCATCCTCTAAGGTCAGTTCACGGGGTGTTTGCCCCATGGCAGCACCAGGAAAACTACCTGCTGTTTCGGCCCGGCCGGGTAGAACGATAATTAGGTTGGTTCCAATCGAAGAAAATTGTTGAATGACATAACGTCGTGCACCGTCTCCTAGTGCGGTCAAAACGATAACAGCGGCTACTCCCAAAGCCATAGCGAGAACGATAAGAAACGAACGAGTCGGGTAGCTTTTTAGCGTATTCAACGAAAATTGTAGAATATCGGCGAGCTTCATCGTTCGTCAGTGACGATGCTACCGTCGCGCATGGCGATGCGGCGGTGTGCGCGTAATCCAAGTTCGCGATCATGCGTGACGATGATCAGCGTCGTTCCGCTGTGGTGGAGATTTTCCAGCAAGGTGATGACTTCTGATCCAATACGGTGATCGAGATTACCAGTTGGCTCGTCTGCCAATAATGCAGTAGGTTGCAGAATGGTGGCGCGTGCAATTGCAACACGCTGCCGCTGACCACCCGATAACTCTGCAGGACGATGGTGTGCGCGCTCAACTAAATTAAATGCTAGCAAAGCAGCTTCAACGCGCTGCTTACGTTCACTGGGGGCAATACCCGCAAGAATCAGAGGTAGTTCGATATTTTCAGCAGCAGTCAGTCGTGGAATAAGGTGGAATGACTGAAATACAAAGCCAATTTTGTCTCGACGAACTTGAGCCTGCTCTGATTCGGATAAATCGGTAACATCACTACCATCTAAAAGATATCGCCCGCTATTGGGGCGATCGAGTAGTCCAATCACATTGAGTAACGTCGATTTTCCCGAGCCGGAGGGCCCCATAATGGAAACATATTCGCCGGCAATAATTTTTAAATTAATCTGATTCAGCGCATGAATTGTTTGATCACCCATCTGAAAAGTACGACAGATACCTAAAAGTTCGATCACGATGGCGGGCCTTTGGGTTTGACTTGAATACCGGGGGTAATCGTTTCGATATCGGAAGCGATTAATACTTGATCACCTACTTGTAAGCCGCTGATGACTTCTGTATACGCCCAGTTTGAAAGCCCGATTTCTAGAATACATTCTTCAAGTCGATTTTGAAGACCTAATACCCATACTTTATTGCGCTGGCGGATTGCTTGGGTTGGAATTCGTAACACTTGCTCGCGTTGGTCAGTAATGATTTCAACATCTGCGCTGTAACCTACTAACAACGCTTGAGTTGAGTTTTCTACAAAATTGACTTCAACATCAACAGTTCTCGCTTGTTTCTCAATCTCTGTTACATAAGGGGCGATACGCCGGACTATACCAGCAAATGTTTGACTAGTTAATGCATCGAGTGTAATACGTGCCTTTTGTCCAATCGCAAGCTTGGGCGCATCAATTTCATCCATGGGTGCACTGACATAAAGACATGAGTCATCGATTAAATCGATTGCAGGCGGCGTTGGAATACCAGGAGGAGATGGGGTTGTATACTCACCGAGTTCTCCGGTTACCTGAGCAATGACACCCGAAAAAGGTGCATTGAGCAGGGTGCGGTTAAGATTGGCTTGAGTTTACCTCAAGTTGTGCTTGAGCACGCTTCACATCTGCGGTCGCAGCGGCACAGCTGGCTTGTTGCGCCGCCGCATTTGCCTCGGCATCTTCGGCGCGCTGTGAACTGACAAAGCCTTTTGCAACGAGCTGCTGGGTTCGTTTGGATTCTCGTTGTGCATTATTAGCGATAATACAACTTTCCCGCTGACGACTCTCGGTTGTGACCAGTTGCTGCGTTGCAAGCTCATGTTGTGCAGTAAGATCAGCGTTCCAAAGTTCCAGTAAACGCTGCCCCTGGACAACGCGTTCCCCTTCTTTTACTAAAAGCTTAACAATCTGACCACCTGCAGCAGGTGCTAGTTTTGCCCGTCGGCAAGCTTTAATCGTCCCAGCTCGAGTATTGACGACAATAGCCTCCACGGTACCAAGAGCGGCAGTTGCAAACTCTACTTCGATCGGTGGTTTGCGTGACACATGCCAACCGATATAGCTCACGACCGAGATTGTAATAAGAATGATTAGTGAACGGCTGATAATTTTATTTTTTTGCATGATGAGGATATGTAAGGCCTAAGCATGTAGCCCGTCTGATGATCGATATTTTAGATTAAATCGGAGTGTCTAGAGTTGCGCGCGGTGGTGGCGCTTATGCCAGGCATGAATAACATAAAACCGCCAAACCAGTCGAACTAAAAAATAGCCGGTGATGGCAAGTAATGATGCAAGCAAGACCAATCCGATGATCAACGGCTTTCCAAAAGAGGTGAGCCAAGTCACGACAGCCGGCATCCATTCAGAAAAGGGTTTGTCAGCTAAATTAAGTTCCAATGGTGGAAGATTATTCATGCCATTATCGATAAAAAAACTGCCCAGTAAGTATGCGACCCAATAGAGCGGTAGAATCGTAAATGGATTTGAATAGAGTGTTGTCAAAGCAGCAACCGGTAAATTCACTTTAAAGGTGATGGAAAATAAAGCGGCAAAGAAGAATTGAACTGGGTTGCTACCAGGAATGAGTCCCGCGAATAAACCGGCAGCGAAGCCACCTGCCACCGAACGGCGATGTAAGTGCCACAAATTATGATGATGCAACAGTTCGCCAAAAAAATTGATAAATCGATTCTGTCGAATACTTTCGTGAGAAGGGAGATATTTTTTAAAAATTTTTCGAAACACAGGTATATTTTCTCGAAATACTATGCACTATGGAGTATCAAAAATAAATTTTGTTTCATACTAACGATTAATCGAGTAATGTTCCATCATATTGCAGCTAAACGTTGTAAAAAAATAATATACAGCAATTTATATACATAATTTGAAGGTGGTTTATGACTGAAGCGACTGACCTAGGCACAATCTCTATTTTTCAAATGCCCTACATTTTAGCAAATCGTAAACAACCTGCTGAGATAAAGGATACAAGGCCTACTGAAACGGAATATGGCGTGCTTGATCCAAAAACATTTGATGCCGTCGAAGTGGATGCACTATTTGAGGGAATGAATCATGCTGAGACTCAAATCGGTCAGGCTGTCTTGTATCGTTCTTTAGCTCGACCTACACATCATGCTGAGCTGCTTCAAAAAAAGCATGAAGCGTTGCGAGAATTAGCGATAAATCCCTTGTTACTGGCCGCTTATGAGCAGTATATTAAGAAAATGGTTGATGGAGAAGAAGCGCTTTACCATTTGCTGTATGGCGAGTTTTTGGGTGGATTCACTACAGATCACCCTAAGAATAGAGCTGGGAAACTTGAATTTGGAGGGTATGGTTATCGACAGTTCATTGATGGAACTGAATTCGCTGTCGATCTGGTAGAAGACGCTCGTGAACTACCGCTGACACAAAGTTCCTATTTGCAGGAATTACTTCAGGCAATTCGTGATTTCGAGGGTTCAAAAATTTATGCGCTGATGCATGGCCCTTTTTACGTCATCGATGGCAAATTTAAAACTAAAGCTGAAAAATCGCCTTATTTACCGATTCCTCGATTCCGGCCGTCGATGTTCAAGTGGTTGCCAAATCTGATTTTTGTTCTGATTGTGAGTGGCTTGCTTTATTTCTTCGAGAATATGTTGGTGGAATTGGGTGCCAATTATATTGGATACGGTATTTTAATACTGATGGTGCCAATTTTTCCGATCATTGCACAGGCTGTAAGTTCTTCAGACCGGGATTCTGTTATTTATCCATTACAGAAGCTTTTTCGACAAAGCTCGGAGCTAGCAAAGGCGATGGAGGCGTTTGGCATGCTCGATGAACTTTTATCGCTGCATCGCTATGCCAAGGCACCTCATCATGAGATGGTTTTGCCTGAGATTATGTCCGCTAGTCAACATACGCTGATAGCAATACAAGCTAGAAATCCTTTGCTCATGAACACTAATACTCATTATGTAGCGAATGATGTGAAACTGGATGCGGCAAACCGTTTATTGATTATTACAGGCCCCAATAGTGGTGGTAAAACGGCTTATTGCAAAATGATCGTGCAACTTCAGCTATTAGGGCAAGCTGGAAGTTATGTACCGGCAGCCGTTGCGCGTATAGTGCCTGCCGAGCACATTTTTTACCAAGTACCTGACCCAGGGAAGTTAGAGGAAGGAATGGGTCGTTTTGCACATGAGCTGAAACAGACCCGTGAGATTTTTTCAATTCGACATCACTTAGCTTGGTTATTTTGGATGAATTGGCAGAGGGGACGACGTTTGAAGAGAAAATGACGTTGTCTGAATATGTTTTAAAGGGATTTCATCAATTGGGTGCATCAACGCTATTAGTGACACATAATCATGAACTCTGTGAGCGGTTACTCAGTGAAGGAATTGGAAGTTATCTGCAAGTGGAATTTTTGCAAGGTGAACCGACTCATCGATTAATTCCCGGTATTTCGCGAGTCAGTCATGCTGACCGCGTTGCCAGTGCAATTGGATTTAGCAAAGCCGATGTGGAAAAACATCTTGAATCTTTAAAAGCCTGACGATGTTTGTGGATAATATTCTATTTGCCACTTTTGTAAGAATATTGATAGACGTATTTGCCATACCCATAACCAGGACGTGAAGTGAGCTCTGGCAAATCGTTAAATACAATACCTTTTAAATTAACACCTGCTTGGATCAGTCTTTTAGTACTTTGCTCCAATTCTCTTGCGGGATGCTGTCCTGCTTTGATGACCATCAGCGTGGCACCAGCCAGGCGACCGATTACGGCAGCATCTGTAACAGCAAGAATAGGCGGAGAATCAATGATGACTAAATCATATTGTTTACTAAGTTTATCTAGAATATTTGTGAAACGCTCATGCAGCAATAATTCGGACGGATTGGGTGGTATAGCCCCCGTTGCAATGAAGTCAAAATGTGCATCCTCGATGGGGTGAATGGCTTCTTCTAGACTAATCGAATCAAAAATAAGCTCGGATAAACCATTTTCCTCGATTAACACCGAGCACTTTATTGATGTAGCCTCGGCGCATATCGCCATCAATGAGCAGCAGTTTTTTACCTGCATCAGCCATAACGACAGCTAAATTGACGGAAACGAAGGTTTTACCAATACCGGGACTGGGTCCAGTTATCATAATGATATTATTTTGTGCTTCGAGGAAGGCAAAGTGCAGGGTTGTTCTTAAGCTGCGCAAGCTCTCTACGGCGATATCCTCTTTGTTTTCGAGCGCAAGAATAACCGGTGAAGCCAAACTATTTGCTTGATTGCGCTTCAACTTGTTACTGAGTACTTTTTGGAGCTTGCTATGCGGTATCGTTGCATATACCGGTGTATTAAGTAGCTTCTCAATTAAATCAGGATCTTCAATACCACGATTAAGGGATTTTCGGATTAATGCAGTAATAATTCCAAATATAGTTCCTAAAACGAGTGCAATACCCATAATCAACACTTTTCTGGGTCTAATCGGCTCATCCGGCAGAATGGCGTAATCAATAATTCTAACGTTTCCAATGGTTCCTGCTTTTGCAATACGTAATGTTTGAGCGTTGTTAAGTAGCGTCGTATATAACTCAGTACTGACCTTTACATCTCTGGATAATTTTAGGATGGCCTGTTGCGTTTCAGGCAGAGTTTCTATTTTTTTATCTTGTGTGCTGATTTGGCCTTGTAGCCTTGCGATTTGTTTATCGATTGCAATAATATGAGGATGTGATTCAGTAAACCGTTGCCTGAGTTCATCGCGTTTCTGCTGCAAAATAGTTGTTTGTGTTTTTAGTTCAACGGAGTTTTTGAGAATGTTCTGCATCTCAAGGTTCAAATCGACAGAGCCTTTTCGGGTACGATATTCGTTTAAGGCTGTTGTCGCAGCATCCAATTGATCTTTTAGAATTGGCAACTGTTTCTCGAGAAACTCCAGGGTTTTTTGTGATTCGGCTGATTTCTGGTCAACATTTTGTTGAACATAGATGTTGGCAATTTCATTTAAAATGCTAACTGCTGTGTCAGGTAGAGATGACTCTACAGTCAATTCAAGCATACCTGTATTTTTGCCTTTTTCGGCAATCGAAATTCTTTCTTTGAGTTGGCGGATTGCTTGATTCTCAGATTGACGTACGATGGTGAAGTGCGTATCAGGTCGTGATTTCAACAATGAAACAAAAATGGCAATGGATTGGGAATAGCCTTCGATTTGCTTATTCGCGAGCTTGCCTACCTCTCCTTCCAGAATGATCGCATCCTTATAGAATAGTTTGAAAAAACCTTCTTGATCCGTCTTTAAAGTGAATTCTTCATCTTCTAAAGCGAGAGGAACAATGAAGGTTTCAACCTGGATCATTTCTCCACCCCAAGCATATTGCGCTAATCCAAAGAGTGGATTTGAGACGCTACCATCTTGATTTCTATTTTGAAACTGTCGAGCAATGGCCTCTCCTACGACTGGGAAATATTGGGGTCTAGCCATCACATCGAGATGTAAGCTTTTTATGGTTTTACCCAAAATCATTCTGGATTTGATTAACTCGATCTCAGCCATAACGGCTATCTTGCCTTCCATCAAACCTGCCAGAGGCTCTAGCTCGCCATTGAAGCTGAGTTTTCTTTAACTTGAAGCAAACCATCAGCTTTATAAATTGGCCTATCGAGCTGCGTTTTAGCAAGGCCGATTAGTACAGTAACCGTTGTTATTAATAGAATTAGCCATTTACTGTCATAGAGCGTACTAAATAATTCACCTAAATTGATAACATCTTCATCATGGTTGAGAGAATATTCGAATGCAGCAGGTGAACGATCAGCAGGTAAATTGGACATAGTATTGTTTGTTGTTAGCTTCTCACTAGTTAACTGTTGGTGGACTATTATCGTGTCGTGCTGGGTGATGACGGAAATGCTCGAAAGGGTTGAATCCTTAAGACACCATCAAACGAATTTAATAAATTCACAGTGGGTTGAATTTGAGCAATGATTTGGTTCCAGCGAATACCCTCTGCCCTGTCGACATATATGACATCACGTGGTTGTAGTGGGAAGCGATCTGCTAATAGTAATGCGTCGGGTGATTTTGCATCAAGATGAAATATTTCTGATTTACCAACGCCTCCTCTAAATACGAATATTCTGGCCGGGTCGGATGTTTCTTGATCAAATCCACCTGAGTCGCTGAGCGCTTCGGTTAATGTCATTCGCGCCTTATTCATGACCAGACTTCTAGAACGCCCAATACCGGCTCCACCAAGAACTCTAAAATTAGTTTTCACCTAATATGAAAACCTTGTTTAATGAGCTATCCGGTACATTAAGTATATCGCCATGTTTTAGAAGCACGTTCTGAGTGATATCACCTCCTTCGTATAAGCTTAATAAGTTGATACTGTAGGTTTTATCATCTCGCGTTAAGGTAATATTACGTTGATCCGCTTCAGCTTTGACGCCCCCCGCATTATTGATGGCTTCGAGCACGGTTAGCGGAATGTCTTTAACTAGCTGAATGCCAGGTTGTGCAACTTCACCGACGACATATACGCGTTGGCTACGGTAATCGGCAACACGGACATCTAATTGGGCATTCTCAATATATCTTGATAGTCGTTCGGTTAATTCATCACGAATTTCTTCCACCGTTCTTCCCGCTGCATGCACGATGCCTACATAGGGATAAAAAAAGGTTCCGTCCTCCCCAACTACATTTCCCGCTTTCTCCGCTGCTCGAAATTGTCCTGCAGGAATTGTGAGTTCAGGGTGATCCCAAACCGTGATACTAAGGATATCACGGGGACCAACTCGATACTGAGTATAAGGCTCTGTCTCCATGGGGACGCCTTTAACGGTTCTTGAACCAATACGGTAATTAAAATAGTGATTGGCCACATTGTCAGGGCCAAGGCTGCGCGTATTGAAATCGCGCTCTAACGCTAAGATAAGCTCAGCATTAATGGGTTGAATATCTAGTTTTTTTAGAATTGTTTCATTATTCTCAGTTACCGGCATTTTAACGCTCGATTGCCTAGAAAAAGGACTCATGTGTTGCCCTGGTACGATCGAGCAGGCGGGAAGTGCGCTCACAGCAAGTATTAAGAAAATTTTTAAATGCATAGAGTTCCTTATAAAAAAATGTCTACTATGTAAAAATTTTCGACATCGCAAGAGAGCATGTTTAAGCCATTCTGACTTTTTTGTCAAACTTGCGTTGCATGGATATACAGCTTATCAAAATTTCGTTAGCCATTGATTAACTCCTTGCTCAATGAGCAACGCTGAATTTTCAAAGACTGATAAGTCTTTCTGGTAAGGATCTGTAATTTCAAATTTCCCCCACTCTCCTAGCCGAAAAACTTTGCCTCTTGCCCCGGGTTCATTGTCCTCTATGGCTTTCTTATGCAACGTTTCCATGACCAAAATGAGATCAGCCTTGCGAACCATGACACTATTGAGTTGGCAGGCCCGGCGAAGAAATATCAATACCTTTTTGCATTAACACATGGCACGCTTTCTCATCAGCTTTATGCCCGACCAGCGCATTCAATCCTGCAGAAGTGACAAAATAGCTTGTTTTGGTTAATTGGGTTAATTGATGCTTTAATAGCCCCTCAGCCATGGGGCTTCTGCAAATATTACCGACACAGACGAAAAGTATATTGGTAAACAAGGGCTACCTCTTTTGGAGTTTTGAAGAACTGAGTTCTTTTTTGCTCGTGTAGCCATATAGCTCCATAAATCCTTTACCAGTATGAGTTCCTTCTATCATCACTGCGCCTTCCCAGTAATGATTGTAGGTTGTTAGTTGAGCGTCAAATTCGCTATTTTCTACTTTGCCCCGAGTTTTGATATGGATATTTTTCTTGGGTATCTGGATTTCCCAGGCAATGGGGTAGGTGTATCCTGTTTTTTTGCTAGTCCACTGATTACCCAGCTGGGAAAGGGTAAAGTCGCTACTAAGCAGCGCTTCGGTAACATTGTTTTGTGTGAAACTTCCGGTGTAGAGCAATGGTTTATTGCTCTTGTCACGGAGTTGATAAATCATTAAATCGATTCCGTTATCTAACTGTAGGCTAAACCAATCCCAAGATAAGAGATTGGTCGTGAAGTCGCCCCATTGATGATCAAACCATGCTAAGCCCTTGATAGTTTCAGTAATATTGCCAATTTTGATTGTTCCCGTGATATCCATTCTGGTTCTGGAATAGTAATAGCTATTTCCTGCTTCTTCTAAAAAAATAATCCCATCAGCGCCATGAAATACAGGGGGTATAGTACTGGTTAACTTGAGATTAAAGCTGAATTGGGGAGTTGAGACAATTAATTGATCATTGCCATTATCCCGGCCATTTTCCACCCCTCTAGAAGGAACTCAAACCCATTTTCGATATTTGAAGAAAATCCTCCTCCTGTCATTCTTTTTTGATCGGTATAGTGTTTACCGGTTTGATGATCGCTAAGAGAGGCATGTTTGACTAGATGGCTTACGAGCTCAGTAACCATAAAGGTTGTGTAGTGAAAGCTGAATTGTTTTACCTGATTCGGTCCATAAATGCCCGTTATAGTACCACCATTCCATTTTTCCAAGATGTGGTGCGTCATCTTTGGGTAGATTAACAGAGCTACTGGTTTTTGCTTTAATCTCAAACCAGTTATCGGCAGGCTGCAGATAGACGATTTCATAGGATAACCATGCGCCTAAACCCAACATCATGATTAAGGTCATCTTAATGATAACAGAGGCAAACGAATGATTGCTTTGGGGTTTGGTTTTCATATTTAATTAGTTTGATTAACTGCGTATTAAAACAAAAGATTGTTAATGCTTGAGGAACTGCCTGATGAGTGATTCATATTATCCAATGTATTCTACAATTGGGTGAAGTGAAAATATCGCAATGTGATATTGTTTGCGTAAGAGTTTAAAAAAAATCCATTCAATTCATAATTTTATACTTTACTTGTCATATTGAGATAGACTAGAATGCGTTAGGATTTTTCTAATTACCTGACAAGTATTAGACTATATTGGGTGTAAAGATTTGTAACATTTGTTGTGTAAATTATTGGCTGCGTTTTGATGAAGCATATCTAATCCTAATAACTATTGGAGGATACTCGGATGAATATAAAGTATCAGATTAAAAACTTACTACTAGTGACGTCTATCACGATAGGACTATCAGCAACGTCAGCCATGGCTAATGTTGTTGGATTTATGAGCCTAGAATTGGATGGATGTTTTTCTTCAAATGCGACTATAGCTATCTGCGGAGCTCGACGAGAATAACGCTGCAGCTTTTGCAACCGACAGCAGTATTTGATGAGTCATTATTAAGTCGCTTTGGGGGTACTGCAGGACTGGCAACTAAGCCATTTAGTTATGAAGGTATTGGTGAATTGTTAGTGGGTACTGGACCCGGTGCGCCGCTAGCTCCATTTGCAGATATAACAAGAACCTGGGCTGATTATACGACACTGTCGAGTGATCCTAATCTCATGCTTGGATTTGCAATTCTGAATCAGATTGCAGCGCATCCAAATGATGCGAACAGTCGCTTTGACTTCGATTTAACGCCGAATCCAGGTGATGAGTTTTCCATCTTTTGGAGCATCACGAACGTTATTACCAATGGTTCTGTTACAACCGGAGATTGGAAGGCTTGGTCTAATGATGTTTTACCATTAGATGGATTATCGATGGCGTTATTTGGCTCATCGCTGCCCTCTGATATAAACTTCAATCTAAATCTGGCATTAAATGCGATACCTGAACCTGTTACGCTAGCTTTAATTGGATTGGGTGTATTAGGCATGGTAACAGTGGGTCGCCGTCGTAATAACATCAGCAATATCAGCTTTGCTTAACGCTTGCTTTAGTCTATATGAGGTAAAGTCTTTTGCTTTACCTCATTGATTGATTCTGTTAATTTTAAAGTGGTGCTGGTGCAACGCCAGCCCAAATAAGAACAACCGCAATTAATGCGATGCCTACCCCGATTGTACCCACAATCATACCACCGATATTACAAGCCCGTCCTTACTGAGTAAACCCAGTGACATAATCATTACGCCCCATCCCGGTAAAAAATTAATCATCGGAATGGGTAAGGCAATCGTTATGGAGAAAATGAGGACAAATATCCCGATGATGCGTTCCCATGCAGGGACGCTGATATAAGTAATTCTTGGGTGTAGGTAGCTTTCAATTTTACGTAACCAAGGTGCTGCTTTTTGAACCAGCTTTTCTAGCCCTTTGCGGCTAATTTTTTTTCCAGTTAGCCAGCGAGGAAGCCAAGGTGATCGCATACCACAAATCATTTGTAGCGAAAAAATGATAAGGGGTAATGAAAAAACCGTTGTGAATCCTGGGGGAGCCGGGATTGGTAAGCAGATTGGGATGGCAGCAATGACCAATAATACCCCAAAGCCCCTTTCATGCAGCATATTCTTAATCTCACCGATACTCAATTTATCATTGATATTTTGTACAACGACTAATTGCAGTAAATCAGAGGTGTTGCGCCGCTGTTGCGGTTTCTCATTCTCCATGCGGTAATCCAGGTAGAGATCTATTTACGTAAAAACCCCCCTGACGATGAGGGGGGGCGAATGAAGGTTCTGCCAAAACCTTAGTATTTTCTAAATACTACTGAGAAGCTTGCTGGGTGGGTTGATTGTGTTGTTCTCCAACCACGGATTCATTTATGGTTTCTGTATCTGCTTTGCGTCCAGATGGATCGGTAAATAGATCATTAAGCGATTGAATATAGTCGTTTGCTTCGTCTTTGACTTCTGCAAGAATTCGCTGATTAGAGGAATTCCAGCCAGATGGTTTGCTCAGAAACATTGGTCTGAATGCAGATGTGCATTTTAAGAACGCTTGTGTATATTGTTTGCAAGAATTGTGGTCGTGCTTAAATTCAGCGGGTAATTTTTTGACTAAGCTTTTTGCAACCGCACCCCGAATTGAGAAATGGATATAAGCGATTACACTCAAAATAATGCCTAGAATAACCAGTGACTGGGTATCTTGGGCGATAATATTCTCAACAAAAGGTTGAAGCGTTCCCCAGCTTCGTCATGGTGAGAATAACCCACTCGCGATCAATAACAGCGTGAAAAGAATTCCATCAAATAGGAAAACTCTTTTTTTCCATTGATCGAGCATATCAGTTAGCTTGGCGACAACTTGTGTTTCAATTGTCTCCGCAGTTTGCTCCAACATGCCAGCGATACGATAAGAACGCTCTACTTCGATTTGTTGCATGCGCGCGCTGATATCGGCCATATCTTCTTCGCGTTTTTTCTCAAAACGTTCTTTAACTTGTAAATCATTAATTGGATTGGCAGCTTTAGGATCATAAATACGATAGAACCGTCCTGCTAATAATCCAACTTGAGCGAGCGAACGTTGCCAGGCGGAAACAACTTCTTCAGGGTTATCTTCTTTGGCAGTTACATCCATTTGGTTAAGAATATAGAGGAATTTATTGGCATCTGCGCGGTTAATAGTACCTGTCACTAAATACTCCAATGTGTCTTTCATGGCTCCGGGTTCGGGGTGGCGTGCATCAAAGAAAACGAGCACGAGATCTGATAAATCGATAATATGCTGCGTTAGGCGCAGTGTTGAAGTGCGTTGACTATCTGCATCAAATCCTGGGGAATCAATTAGGATCTTGCCACGAATTTTTTCGGATGGGCAGGTTTTTAACTGGATATATGCATCAATTCGTTGTGGGCCAGTTTCTGAGATTTCCGCAATACTGCGACTAATCTGGAAGAAAGGGAAGCGAGGGTCAGCGTCAAGAGCGACTCCCGGTAGTGTTTTAATTTCATCTTGATCGGTGTAGCAAATGACCGTAAATTTATCATCAACTGCTTGATTACCTGTTCTTTGTAAATTTAAATTTAAATAGGAATTAATGAAGGTAGATTTTCCGGCAGAAAAAGTTCCAAGCACGGCAATCATTGGCCACCAGGTTACATAGGTCGCATAAGATTCATTGTGATCAAGTAGTCCCATATCTTGTGCAACTTGATCTAATTTGCGAAAGCTATGAACTGCTTTGGCCAGAACAGGATTGTTTGGATGTTCATCGGCTAAATGTTTTTCAAGACTTTTGAGTCGCTTGTGGATATTGGTTGAGCTTTGTGACATAAAAATCCTTAGTCTTATTGGTTAAATATAATATTATAATGAGTGAATATTTTTGTTAACGTAATCAAGCTGATGCTAGCTTATTCTAGTGTGTCTCCTATACCTTGACAATCAAGCAACAAATTTAAATCGGCATCTTAACATTTACTACATACTACGAGCGCAGTTCAGCTAGAAGTTTGACTTGCATCTGTTCGGCTTGACGCCGATAACCTTCCCCAAATAAATTGAGATGGTTCAATATATGGTAGAGATTGTATAACGTCTTACGGGTACTATAACCGCTATCTAACGGGTAGATTTCCTGATATGTAGCATAAAATTCGGAAGAGAAACCACCAAATAGTTCAGTCATGGCAAGATCAGTTTCTCGATCTCCATAATAAATCGCAGGGTCAAAAATAAGCGGCTGCCCGGATTGATCAAAGGCACAATTGCCACCCCATAAATCACCATGAAGTAAGGTCGGGGCAAGGACGTAATTTGTAAAAAATAAATCGAGGCTGGCTAGTAGATTTTCACCTAAGCTTTGTAATTTCCCACCATAGCCTTTCTGTCTGGCGAGCTGGAGTTGATAGCCCAATCGCTGATCACGCCAGAAATCAACCCAATTGAGGGCGTAATGATTTTTTTGAGGAGTAGCGCCAATCACGTTATCACGAAACCATCCAAACCGTTCTGTGGTATGGTGATGCATTGCGGCTAAGTTTTCAGCTAACGTTTGATAGCTTTTTTTAGTGGCTTGTTTGAGACTGATGTATTCGAGCACTAGCCACGTATTCCCAGCGTCGCACCCATAACATTTAGGCTCAGGCACACGAATCGTATGAGTTTTCTGGATTTCTGCCAGTCCTGCAGCTTCTGCTTCAAAAGATGATAGAAAAGAGGCTTTATTCAGTTTTACAAAATAATCAGTAGATTCACTTTGAATTTGGTAGGCCTCATTAATGCATCCTCCTCCAATGGTACGAATGGCTTGAATGTTAAAATTGCTATCAAATTGACGAATTTGTTGGGTAATATCAGGCCAAGGTGCTGTTAGTAGTTGTTTTGGCATTATTCATACTGCCTAAGTTAAATCACGTCTTGCTTGTGCAATCGCTTGTCGTACTTGATCGGGTGCCGTCCCGCCAACATGATTGCGATTTTTTATTGATCCTTCTAACGTCAACACTGAAAAAATATCTTCTTCAATTAATGGCGTAAATTGTTGGAGCTGGGCGAGTGTCAGCTTGCTGAGATCGCAGGATTTACTTTCAGCAAACCGAACAGCTTGTGCAACGATTTCATGAGCATCACGAAAAGGAATACCTTTATTAACTAGGTAGTCTGCGAGATCGGTAGCCGTTGCGTAACCCCGCATAGCAGCGCTGCGCATGGCTTCATGATTGACAGTGATGCCAGGAATCATTTCGCTATAAATTCTTAATGTATCTGTCAAAGTATCCACTGCATCAAACAAAGGTTCCTTATCTTCTTGATTATCTTTGTTATAAGCAAGCGGCTGAGATTTCATCAGTGTGAGCAACGCAATGAGATGACCATTGACACGTCCGGTTTTTCCTCGTACCAGTTCAGGGACATCTGGGTTTTTTTTCTGAGGCATAATCGAGGAACCAGTGCAGAAGCGATCCGCAAGCTGGATAAAACCAAAAAGTGGATTCATCCAGATGATGATCTCTTCGGAGAGTCGCGATAAATGTACCATCATCAGTGCCGCACAAGCGCAAAATTCAATTGCAAAATCTCGATCTGAGACGGCATCCAATGAATTGGCGCAAACGTGATCAAAATTAAGAATCTGTGCAACGAGCATTCGATCAATCGGATAGCCGGTGCCTGCCAGGGCCGCTGCACCGAGAGGAAGTCGGTTGACACGTTTGCGGCAATCCGTTAAGCGTTCTCGATCTCTTGACAACATTTCATAATACGCCATTAAATGGTGCCCAAACGAAATGGGTTGTGCAACCTGGAGATGCGTAAAACCTGGCATAATGGTTTCCACATGAATTTCAGCGAGGTTCAGCAAGGCCAACTGCATTGCTTGTGTTAAATGGTTGATTTCATCGATGGCGGCACGGAGGTATAGCCGGATATCGGTTGCTACTTGATCATTACGGGAGCGAGCCGTATGCAGCTTTTTGCCGGCATCGCCAATTAAAGTGGTTAACCGCTTTTCGATGTTGAGATGGACATCTTCTAGTTCAATTTTCCATTCAAAGTTGTTGTTACGAATTTCCTGTAAGATCGTGCTAAGTCCTTGTTCAATATCAACGCGATCCGCTTCACTGATAATGCCGACGGAAGCAAGCATTTGGGCATGCGCAAGCGATCCTTGAATATCAAATTCTGCCAATCGTTTATCAAAATTTACCGAGGCAGTGTAACGTTGCACCAACTCAGAAACGGGTTCATTAAATCGTCCTGACCAGGTATTTGAATGTTTTTTCACAAAAAAGATTTTCCTTGGATAAATTAAATAAAGAAACTGGGGCGAAAAATATCATTTAAGGAATTGCTACTGGATTGTACTTTCGCGTTTTTTCTTTATGCACATAATTAGGAAGCGGATAATTAAGAATTTCAAATTAATCGAAAAAATTTATCCTGAGCAAACAATATTACATTACCTACAGAGCGCAAGAAATGATTACAGATTGTCTCAAGAATTTTTTTTGTTAAAACTTTATGATTATTCTGCATGTAAATCAGAACTGATCAATGCTGAAATAACGATTATATCAAGTAGATTCGTTCGATTCGATCGACAGAGACGGTTTTTCTAACTACCGATCTGAAAAAAAGATGATGTTTGTATTGCTAAAAATACTAAGTTACTTTCCCGAAAAGGCCCTGCTGAATTTGGGCGGGCATCGATTGTATAATTTCTGGTAGAAATTCCTGATGGTGAGATTGTAATAAATTTTGGCCAACGAGGGGTAACTCTAGATTGGATCTGGGTTTCCAAGCGATTCTAAGATCAAGGGCTTTATAACTGGAAATATTTAGGCCAGGTAACTGGTCGATATAACGAAAAAAGCATCAAGCTCTATATTATTTGGCAAGAAGTGCCCATTTGGAAGATCAAGTGTTCCCCAGAATGTTTCTGTAAAGAATGGCGAATAAACGGTGCGTCCATCAATTAGAACGAGCAAATCGTCTGCAAATCGACCACTATATCTTCTGGAAGTAACAGACCATTTATTTACATCAATACGAGTAACAGATAGCCCTGGCACCATTCGTAATATCTCAGGGATGCTATTGACACTTGAACGTCTAATATCTTCTTGCGTGATAACAAAAACAGCAGCCGCTGTTTTATTAGCGGATTCTAATTTACGAGAAACGGTAGAAATTTTAATTTGCAGTAACTCCTCTGATGAGAGGGCCATGAAATCTTTTGACGGGCGCGTTTCTGGGTTTGCAAGAATACTGCTGATTGCTAAAGATTGAGCCATTAAAAGGATAATCAGCAGTATTCTTGTATGAGGCAGATTCAAGCTTATTCCTACTTATAAAAAAATAAAAGAACTGATCGAGATCAGATCAATGCGCTGATTAGTAATTTTAAATAATAGTAGGCATCTTAGCCAATTATCATTAGCTGCCTTGATTGGAAAAGCAGGTGTTTTTGAGTTAATTTATTAATCGGCTATGGCTACTGATTTGGTTTTTAGCTTATAGTTTTTGTATTCAATTTGAGCTGAATCGATCGATGCTACAATCAACTGCTATCACGTAATTTACAACACGCGCCCCGTCATTGATCAAAAAATGAAGAACTGGCTTTTACTTCAAGGTGGAATAGTGGATAATTACCAACTTTCATACCTGTCACATCAACAAGGAGCTATTTATGACAGATCAGTACAACAAGCAAAATGATAGTAAAAATACCATTAATTGGACTAACCCTGATGCACTGTTAAATATGCTAAGTGGAAAGTTTGCGGCTTTTGATAAATTTCAAAAAATGCAATTGCCGTCATGGTCAGTGTGGGTGTTCTTGGGTATTCTGTTACTTGTCATTGCCTGGAGCCAAATCGTTGTGAGTCAGGCCAATGCGCGATTAGAGAAAGGGCAGGCTGAGATAGCAAATCAGCTTGAGCTAGAACGTACGACATTGATCAGAAAAGCGCGTGAGTATGCAGATGCGCAATATCATAAAGAAGAAGATCGTTTTGGTCAGGTACTGTCATGGGCAGTCAGAGGTGAATTGCTCCGTAATAATCTCGATCAAGTGGGTCAATATTTGAACGAATTAGTAAAAATGAAAGACACGGAGCGCGCTGTTTTAATTGGTGATGATGGAAAATTGCTGGTTTCAACCGATAAAAAACTTGAAGAAGCAGTAGCCAAAGAACTTTATCCTGAAGAATTACTGCAACAACGAAAAATCACTATTCAGTCAGACGTTAACGGGCGTAAATTATTAATCGTTCCGATCATGGGGTTAAACAATAAACTCGCAACGGTAGTCATTAGCTACAAAAATCCTCCTTTGAAAGCAAACTAAGATCTACTTGCTGCCCTCCGTTTCTTGGATGAATGGAGGGTGTTGTTCTCAATTTAAGTTACACGCTTGATTTGAGCGCCCACTGAAGATAATTTTCTTTCAATAGATTCATATCCACGGTCTAGATGGTAGATTCGATCGATTGTCGTCTCATCACGTGCAACTAGTCCAGCAATAACAAGACTTGCTGATGCCCTTAAATCGGTGGCCATTACGTTAGCGCCATCTAATTGCTGAATTCCTCTGATAACAGCAGTATTACCTTCCACAGTAATATCCGCGTTAAGCCGTTTTAGCTCTTGCACGTGCATAAATCGATTTTCAAAAATGGTTTCAGTGATCAATGCTGTTCCTTCCGCAATGGAATTGAGTGCCATAAATTGAGCTTGCATATCAGTCGGAAAGGCGGGGTAGGGAGCGGTTCTTAAGTTGACGGATTGAGGCCTTTTTTTCATAACGAGATGGATTTGATTGTGATCGAAGTCGATGATAGCACCTGCTTCTAGTAATTTGCTTAGTACCGCATCTAATGTTTCAGCACGAGCATTTCTTAGATAAACTTCACCGGCTGTCGCAGTGGCTGCTGTTAAAAAAGTGCCTGTCTCAATACGATCTGGCATGACTTCGTAGGAGACTCCATGTAAAGCCTTAACACCCTCAATTGAAATAATATCTGTGCCTGCTCCCGTGATTTTTGCACCCATTTGATTCAAACAATGAGCAAGATCGATAATTTCAGGTTCTCGCGCCGCATTTTCAATGATGGTTTGACCGGAAGCAAGAGTCGCCGCCATCATGAGGTTTTCAGTACCGGTTACCGTCACAATATCCATGAGAATTCTTGCTCCCGTGAGCTTGCTTGCCTGAGCACGAATGTAGCCATGCTCGATGACGATTTCTGCGCCCATCGCTTGAAGACCCTTGATATGTTGGTCCACTGGACGTAAGCCGATCGCGCAGCCACCTGGTAATGAAATATGGGCTTCACCAATACGCGCCACTAATGGCCCCAGAACAAGGATAGCAGCACGCATCGTTTTAACCATTTCATACGGCGCGGTTGGGTTGGAGATATATCTTGCGGATAATTCGATCGTGGCGTGGTTTCTAAGGTTAGTGGTTGCACCCATTTGCTGGAGTAGGCTCAGCATGGTCGTGATATCCATTAACTCAGGTACATTGCGCAATTCGACGGTGTCCATCGTCAATAATGAAGCACATAACAAAGGGAGTGCCGCATTTTTTGCACCTGAAATGGTAATTTCGCCCTTCAATGGGCAACCGCCCTGAATTAAGAGTTTTTGCATAAGCGATATTAAGGAAGAAAAAGATGAAGATAAGCGGTTGTTCTGCAGCGACAGCGAAGTTATGATTACAAAGTACGATGCACTCGCATCGATACTCCAAAACTATAAACTTAACATAAATGGAGCATGAATGGCTAAACAAATCATCCAGACAATTGATGCGCCGCAGGCGATCGGAACTTATTCTCAGGCTGTTCGAGTTAAAGGTGGGGATGCAGTTTATTTATCAGGGCAAATTGGGTTAGATCCGGTAACTATGCAAATGGTTGAGGGAATCGATGCACAAATTGAGCGGGTTATTCTCAACTTAAAAGCAGTTGCGAAAGCAAGTGGAGGAAGCTTGAATGATATTGTAAAACTCAACATTTTTTTGATTGATCTGGCTAATTTTGCAAAGGTAAATGAGGCGATGGCTCAGCATTTTCAGCAACCGTATCCAGCACGAGCGGCTATCGGCGTGGCATCGTTACCACGCGGTGCATTGGTAGAAATGGATGGTGTAATGGTTCTCGATCGAGCTACCCCTTGCTTCGATAAGTCTTATTATTTCTATCAAAAAGGCTGTGATTACAGCGCGTCATTCTGTTTTTTCTCGTATTGGTCAGAAAATACAGCAAAAATTGGCAAAACTGAGCATTCAGAGCGATACGGATCTTATTTTACACCTACCCCTTCGTTATGAAGATGAAACGAATCTCTGTCTTATCAATGATGTGGTTGATGGACATATTTTTCAAGTGGAAGGAGAGGTGATTCATAATGAAATTATTTATCGACCGCGGAAACAGCTTATTGTCCAGATCAATGATTCCAGTGGCACTTTGCTGATTCGCTTTTTTAATTTTTATCTGAATCAGGTCAACGCTTACTCAGTTGGAGTGCGTATTCGCGTACTCGGTGAAGTCCGGCGTGGTTTCTGGGGAATCGAGATGGTTCATCCGAAGTGTCGAATCGTTCAAAATGAAACACCGTTGGCAGATACGTTAACGCCGATTTATTCAACAATAGCAGGTTTATCACAAGCCAGTATTCGAAAATGGATTCAACAGGCGCTCGTGCAGATGGATCATTGGGGCGGCTTGTGTGAGGTGCTTCCCTCCAAAATCTTGTTACGCTATCAATTATTGGAATTCAAAGCGAGCCTCTTATTGTTGCATAGACCGCCAGCTGGGGTCAGTATTACTTCGTTACAAGCGCGGAGGCATCCTGCTTGGCGTAGGATAAAGTTTGATGAATTATTAGCACAACAGCTTTCCATGCGTCTACATTATCAGCAGCGAAGGAATAATAATGCGCCTGCATTGACACCGAAACAATCGCTGATCGATCAATTATTATGTGCTTTATCATTTCGCCTAACCGCTGCGCAGGAGAAAGTTTTAACTGAAATTTTTCAGGATCTGGCAGCGCAACAGCCCATGCAACGGCTCTTGCAAGGTGATGTCGGTAGTGGCAAAACAATTGTCTCGGCGCTAGCTGCATTGCGTGCCATTGAAAATGGCTATCAAGTGGCCATAATGGCGCCGACAGAAATTCTAGCAGAGCAACATTATGGTCGATTTACTTCCTGGCTAGCACCGCTAAATATTGAAGTGGCTTGGCTCTCTGGGAGTCAAACAAAAAAGCAGCGGGAAAAAGCGCTTGCTCAAATTTCGACAGGAAAAGCCATGCTCGCAGTAGGTACTCATGCATTGTTTCAGGATCAAGTAGTATTTTCGCGGTTAGGCTTAGTGGTGATTGATGAGCAGCATCGGTTTGGGGTGGCGCAGCGACTTGCTTTAAGGCACAAGGGAGATAAGAAAGCGTTGGTTCCCCACCAATTGATGATGAGCGCTACACCCATTCCTCGAACATTAGCAATGAGTTATTACGCCGATCTCGATGTTTCCATTATTGATCAACTACCGCCGGGGCGTGCGCCGATCATCACGAAATTGATTGACAATAGTAGAAGAGCTGAAGTCACTCAGCGTGTGCGTGAGGCTTGTGATGCGGGAAAGCAAATCTATTGGGTATGTCCACTTATCGAGGAATCTGCGGTATTGGAGCTAAAAACAGCCATTGAAACATATGAGATACTCAGTCAACACTTTTCAGATATCAGAGTAGGTTTAATTCATGGCAAACTTAATGCCTTGGAAAAATCGAGTATCATGGCTAATTTTAGTAAAGGCGACATTCAATTATTGGTTGCAACCACTGTCATTGAAGTCGGGGTCGATGTGCCCAATGCATCGTGGATGATTATTGAGCACGCAGAGCGACTAGGTTTATCTCAATTGCACCAACTGCGCGGTCGCATTGGTCGAGGTCAGGAAGCAAGCTTGTGTATATTGCTTTATCAGAAGCCCTTATCCAAAATAGCACGGGAACGATTGCGTATTATTTTCGAACATACCGATGGCTTTGAAATTGCACAACGAGACCTTCGATTGCGAGGGCCTGGAGAGTTACTTGGCACGCGTCAGAGCGGTATTCCTTTGTTACGTTTTGCTAATTTAGAAGAGGATACGGATTTATTAGAGGCTGCTTGCGATGTTGCTGAGCAATTATTGGCTGAAGATCCTAAAGTCGTCGAGTTCTATTTAACATGGTGGTTGGCATCGAAAAATGCGCTATTACAAGTCTAATTTAGGTGCAAAGCCGTTTTTCTATACATTAAATTGGTCATAGCACATGTACGATTTCTTTATACTGTATATTCATGAATCGCTATCAATGAAGAGATAAGATGAAAATTCTTTACCATCGACAGTTAATCTATTTGCTGTTTCGCTGGGCGTGTTCACTGTTCTTTTTGCTAATGGTTACTGCATGCGCACTAGGGCCTGATTATCGTCGCCCTACAATCGAAGTGGCTGAACATTATCGAATACCTCATGCGGAAGGAGAATCGATTGCAAATCTTCCTTGGTGGGAGCTATTTCAAGATAAGGTTCTTCAGCAACTGATTCAACAAGCATTGCAAGAGAATAAAGATCTCAAACGTGCGATCGCAAGTATTGAAGAGCATCAAGCACGTTTGTCGATAGCACGTATGGATTTTGCTCCTCAATTAGAAACGAATATTAATGCCCCCGTTATGGGTAGAATGGGAGGATTTCCCTTACCGGGATTTGCTACACCCTTCAATTATTTCGGGCAGATCAACATGAGTTGGGAAATCGATATATGGGGAAGGATTCGTCGTTCAACTCAAGCTGCACTGGCAGAGTTGATTGCCCAAGAAGCAAATCGACGCGCTATCGTGTTATCGCTAGTAGGAGCTGTTGCACAAGGTTATTTTGATTTGTTGCAATTGGATAAGCAGCTTGATCTTGCTCAGCAAGTGCTGCACTCCTGGGAGGAGTCGGTTGCTATTTCCGATGCTCAATTACATCAAGGCTTAATTTCGAGATTAGAGAACGATCAAATACAAGCTGAACGCGCGAATGCAGCTGCCAAAGTGGCGACATTGGGGCGTGAGATGCTGCAGAAAGAAAATGAATTAAGTCTTTTGCTAGGAAAGAGCTCGAATTCAGTGTTACGTGGTTTTTCAATCAATGAGCAATGGTTTCCTCCTGAAATTCCCGCAGGGCTTCCTGCTGAGTTACTCGATCGCCGGCCTGATGTTTTGCGGGACGAGCAATTATTGGTTGCTGCTACCGCTAGAATCGGGGCAACGAAAGCTGCGCGTCTCCCACGAATTTCTTTAACGGGTTTTTTAGGTGTTGCAAGCCCTTCTCTATCAAATTTATTGTTATCAAATAGTCAGTTTGGAGCAGGAGGTCTGGGTCTCGCAGCACCAATATTGAATGCACGTGCTTTGGGCTATGAACAAAAAGCTGTCGAGGCACAAGCAAAACAAGCAATTGCACAGTATGAACAAACCGCCTTGATTGCTTTCAAAGAAGTGGAAGATGCACTTGTGGCGATTCGAACCGTGAAAGATCAATATAAGGCACACCAAGAGCAAGTCAAGGCATTACAGTCAGTACTACAAATTGCTGATCTTCGTTACCAGGGAGGATTAACGAGTTACGTTGATGTGTTGCTCGCTAAACGTAGCTTATTTGATGCAGAAACGGTATTGGTTTCAATCCAACGGTTTCATTTAGTGGCACTTGTACAACTCTATAAAGCCTTGGGAGGTGGATGGACGCCTTGAGGCCACACGCCATGCGTTGATGCAAATACCTTATTATCTAGCTATGCAGTTTGTATTCAGGTTGATATTTGATTATTGTATTACCTAATTGTTTAATCGATTTTTTTGTTAATGAAATCATAATATATTCATTGATCTCATAGATTTTTTGAGGAGTTTATCAAATTAAATTACAGGTAATTTATGTGGGTATTGGGCTATTCATTTGCCTCGTTATCGGATGTGCGGATAAACCAGAGGCGGATTCCTCTGCTTCATCGGTTCCGCAAGTAGAAGTGATAACCATAAAAACTCAGTCAATAGCTGATGAACCCGAGTTTATTGGACAGGCACAGTCATTCCGACCTGTAGAAATTCGATCGCAAGTAAGTGGGATTATCAAACAGATCTTTTTTACGGAAGGCAGAAATATTAAAAAAGGAGACCGGCTTTATCTGATCGACCCAGTTCCATTTAAAGCAGCTTATCAAAGGAATCAAGCCAACGTTGCGCAAGCGAAAGTTAGATTAAAGCAAGCTCAGCAAGATTTAGCTAGAGTGCGCCCTTTGTTGGAGAAGAAAGCAGTTAGTAAAAAAAATATTGATGATGCAGAAGCAGAGGTGCATGCAGCAAAGGCGATATTGAATGCAGCACAGAATGAGTTGACTAAGGCAAAATTTGATCTGGATAACACACTGATTACTTCACCGGTAAACGGGAGAATCGGTCGAAGTCAGTTTTACGAAGGGCGCCTTATCGAGGCCCAAGAATCCTTGTTAACGACGGTTACTCAACTCGATCCTATGTATGTAAATGTAAACGTCCCCGAAAGCTATTTATTGCGGCGACGACGTGAATTGGTTGAACGAAAGATAGAAAGCCCCGATCTTTTTCAGCTACGAGGGGAAATGACTTTTTCAGATGGAACCGTTTACTCGGAGGAAGGAGTGCTCGATTTTGCTGATGTAACGTTACGCCCAGAGACAGGGACACTTCAAGGGCGTTTCCGATTTCCCAACCCTGATGGAAAAGGAGAACCTGGTCATAGCTATTTTTTATCAGGTCAATTTGTGAAGGTACGAGTCAAAGGCTATATCCGCCACAATGCCATACTTATTCCGCAGCGAGCCGTTCATCAAGGGCCAAAAGGATCATTTGTTTTTGTGATTAATGAGGAAGATAAAGTGGAGCCACGTCCAGTTTTGGCGACGAGTTGGCATGGAAAAGAATGGCTCATTGAGAATGGGTTAAATCCTGGAGAAAGAGGCGCAGTAGAGGGCTTTTTCCGTATCTTGCCTGGAATAAAAGTGAATGCGGTTGTTCAACCTTCAGTAGAGACCGGAACAGCTTCGCAACATGATTAGCGCAATTTGTATTAAACATCTTCCATGAATCCTTATTTTTTTATCGATCGGCCTATTTTTGCATCGGTACTATCCATAATTATCGTGGTAATTGGATTAGTCGCTCTGCAAACGCTACCCGTTGCTCAATTTCCTCAGATAACACCCCCGATGATACAAATCGATGCGGATTATCCTGGAGCAAACGCGGAAGTGGTTGCGGAGGCTGTTGCCCGACCAATTGAGGTGCAACTGCCTGGAATCGATAATTTATTGTATTACGAATCGATTAGTACCAATGATGGGCACATGATGATGCGCCTAACATTCGAAATTGGTACCGATATCGATATTGCTCAAGTACAAACCTTGAATCGGCAACGCTTAGCGGAGCCGCAATTACCGGCTGAAGTGATTCGGCAGGGTATTACTGTCAAAAAACTTCACCGGATCTATTGGCTGTTGTTGCATTAAGCTCAACCGATCCTCAACACGATACCGTTTATCTATCAAACTATGCATTACTCAGAATCATCGATAATCTGAAGCGGTTGCCTGGTGTAGGTGAGGCTGTCGTATTTGGTGAGCAAAATTATTCGATGCGGATCATTCTTGATCCTGTTCGGATGGCACAACTCAATGTAATACCCAGCGAAATTGCTGCAGTTATTCGGGATCAGAATCGCGATTTTCCAGCAGGACGGATTGGTCGTGAACCTACTGTAAGTGAAACAGAGCTTACGATTCCCGTTATCACACGTGGCCGAATGAGTGAAGTGCATGAATTTGAAGAAATCATTATTCGCGCTTTCCCAGATGGGTCGATGCTGAAATTAAAAGATGTAGCTACTATAGAGCTAGGTGCGCGTTCTTATGATCTTCAAGGGCGTTGGAATAGTAAGCCCAACACTTTTCTTTTAACATTTTTAGCGCCGGGCGCTAATGCACTTGAAACGGTAAAACGGGTTCGTGCCGAGATGGAGCAGCTCACCAAAACTTTCCCAGCCGGTGTGACGTATGACATTCCCTACGATACGACCTTATTTATTGAGGTATCGATCAAAGAAGTAGTCAAAACCTTGGCTGAAGCGACATTGTTAGTAATATTCGTGGTGTTTCTCTTTTTGCAGAACTGGCGTGCCACGTTGATTCCAGCATTGGCTGTTCCTGTATCACTGATTGGTACACTAATTGGTATGTCAGTGCTTGGTTTTTCAATCAATACTCTTACTTTATTTGGTATGGTTCTGGCGATTGGGATTGTGGTCGACGATGCAATCGTCGTCGTGGAGAATGTAGAACGACACATGACACAAGGAGGATTATCACCTCGGGAAGCAGCTCGGAAGGCGATGGATGAGGTAACAGGCCCAGTGATCGCGATTGTGTTAGTGTTATCGTCCGTTTTTTTACCCGTCGCTTTTTTAGGTGGAATTACTGGTGAATTGTATAAGCAGTTTGCTATTACGATTGCTTTATCGGTTATTATTTCTGGTTTTGTTGCCTTGACATTGAGTCCAGCGCTCTGTGCACTGGTTCTGAACCCAAGTCATAACAACACTCCCAATGTATTCTGGAAGTTATTTAATCAGTCATTTGGCTGGCTGCAAACCCGCTATGTCGGGATTGTATCAATCGCATTTAAACGATTGATGATCGCGTCCGTTATTTTCATCACTTTGATGGTTGTGATATTCGGTTTATTTAATAAAATTCCGCAAAGTTTCCTACCTGAAGAAGATCAGGGCTATTTTATCGTTGTAGTGCATTTACCCGATGGTGCTTCGTTAACCCGAACGACTGCTGTACTCGATAAAGTCGAAGGTTTTTTTCAATCAATTTCTGCAGTTCATTCAACGGATACGTTGGCGGGTCAGAATTTTGTGTTTGGTACACGAGGAACAAATCAGGCAACCATGTTTGTTCCCTTGCATCACTGGGATACGCGCAAGGCGGAACAGGATCAAATTCAAGCTTTGATTAAGCGGGCTTATCAAGAATTTGCAACGATTCCAGAAGCGCTGATTCTAGCGTTTAATGCGCCTTCGATTAGTGGATTGGGTTCTACAGGAGGATTCTCGGTACAAATCCAAGATCCTAGCGGGGGTGATTTTGCTGAGTTTGCTGCAATAGTACAAGAATTTGTAACCAAAGCGACGGCACATCCTGCAATTGCGGTAGCGAATACCAATTTCCGAATCAATGCACCACGTTTTTTTGTGGATGTTGATCGAGAACGTGCAAAATCGTTAGGTGTTCCTATTTCAGAAATTTTTGATACGCTGCAGGCTTATTTTGGAAATTGGTATATCAACGATTTTGTTAAATATGGTCGTATTTATCGGGTGCAAACCGAAGCGATGCCAGAATATCGTTCAAATCCCGACAATCTTAACCATATTCATGTACGCACTCAATCCAACTCATCACAACCGATGATTCCTTTGAGTTCTGTAGTAACAACTCAATTTAACAGCGGACCTGATCCTGTTACCCACTTTAACGGATTTAATTCTGCAATGGTGCTTGGAGATGCAGCGCCGGGTTATAGTTCAGGACAAGCCTTGGATGCTTTACAAGCCGTAGCAAATGAAGTGCTACTTCCCAAAGGCTATAACCTTGATTGGAGCGGCGTATCGTTCCAAGAACATAAAGCAGGGGGGCAGTCGCTATTAGTGTTTGCTTTCGCACTACTTATGGTTTTTTTAGTGTTAGCAGCGCTATATGAAAGTTGGTCGATTCCATTTGCTGTGATTCTTGCGATTCCGTTAGGAATTTTAGGGGCACTTTTGGCAATTTGGTTGAGGGACTTAACCAACGATATTTATTTTCAGATTGGATTGGTCACCTTGATTGGATTAGCAGCAAAGAATGCAATCCTAATTGTTGAATTTGCCAACCAGCGTTATCGATCCGGTCAATCATTGATCGATTCAGCACTGGAAGCAGCAAAACTACGTTTCCGACCCATTATCATGACATCATTGGCTTTTATTCTGGGTGTTTTTCCATTGGTAATTGCATCGGGTGCAGGTGCTGCAAGCCGCCACTCTATCGGAACAGGTGTTTTTGGAGGAATGTTGGCGGCTACCTTTTTGGCTATCTTTTTTGTACCCATCTTTTTCGTCATCGTAAATAGGATTGCACACCGAGTGCGTGTGAAGAATACGCGAAAGTCGTAAGCGGTAATTCAAAAAAATGGATATGCTTTAATTTCGGATTGTGATCTGAATCATGTACAATAGTAAACCTAAGGCGGGCCTCCCCGCATTGTACGGTAGTGAACCTGGTCAGGTCCGGAAGGAAGCAGCCACAGCTATTTTATACAAGTGCCGGGGGTCAGGCTCGCCACCTTCCGAACTTTGATACGCAGCGACTTCTTTTCGTTTATCAACTTTCCTCAAAGTATACTGTGACCTTAACTCAAGTCCTTGCCAGAAAATGGCGACCTAAAGTTTGTACTGAGCTGGTAGGGCAAGAACATATAGTCAAAGCAATTGCGCATTCGCTTGATCGAAATCGATTACATCATGCCTATTTATTTTCAGGAACCCGTGGCGTGGGTAAAACGACAATTGCCCGGATATTAGCAAAGGCACTCAATTGTGATCAAGGCATTACCTCTCAACCCTGTGGACAATGCACGACTTGCCTCAGTATTGATCAAGGAACCTTTGTGGATTTAGTTGAGTTGGATGCTGCGTCGAATACGCAAGTAGATCATATGCGCGAGCTACTCGAGAGCGCTTATTATGCGCCATCCGTGGCTCGTTTTAAGATTTATTTGATTGATGAAGTGCATATGCTTTCTAAGTCTGCGTTTAATGCGATGCTGAAAACACTTGAGGACCCCCCCGATCATGTTAAGTTTATTTTAGCGACGACCGATCCCCAGAAATTACCAATTACCGTACTTTCTCGATGCTTGCAGTTTAATTTAAAACAAATTCCGCCTGCGTTGATTGTTAGCCGGTTACAGCATATCTTATCACTAGAGAAAATTAACGCTGATGAATCAGCATTACAACTAATAGCAAACGCAGCTCGCGGAAGTCTGCGTGATGCACTTAGCTTACTCGATCAGGCAATTGCCTATGGCAATGGTGTGGTCGAAGAAAGTCAGGTTCGGGATATGCTAGGCGCTATCGACCTAGATTATCTCTATGATTTGCTCGAAGCATTGTCGACTCAGGATGGGCAGAGAATGATAGCGATTGCAGATCAAATGGAGACTCGTAGCTTATCGTTTGATAGCGCGCTACAAGACATGGGGGTATTATTGCACCGTCTTGCCTTGGCGCAGATTGTGCCTCATGTAATCGATGAAACAATAACGGATCGCGAGCGGGTTTTTGGCTTGGCAAAACGATTCTCACCTGAGGAAATCCAGCTACATTATCAGATTGTACTTCATGGTCGTCATGATCTAAGTTTGGCACCGGATGATTATGCTGGTTTCACGATGACGCTCATGCGCATGCTCGCTTTTGTTCCAGAGCAAAGTTCAGTCAACTTTTTATCCCATACAGATGGCAAAAAAGCTGAACCAGTTTTGCCCATGGCTAATTCCAAACAAATTGCTGAAGAGCCTGCTTCTCATAATGCGAGTAAATTAGAGCATCGGACCGATAATGATCATTCTGGCCAAGAGTGGTTGTCAATCGTCAAACAGCTAAAGTTGAGTGGTATGGCAAAAATGCTTGCACAGCATTGCGAGGCACAGTTCTTCTCAGAGGAGAAAGTTGTCTTATACGTCCCTGATCTTCATAAACATTTGTTGGAGAAGAGCTATCAAGATAGGCTTAAGCAGGCGTTAGAACATTATTATAAAAAAACGATAGATGTAAAATTTTCGATTGGCACGCTTTCAGGTATGACCGTTGCGGCAATTGAGGATCAAGCAAAACAGCTTAAGCAATCACAAGCGATTGCTGCGATTGAAGCAGATCCATTTGTCAGGGAGCTAGTTGAAAATTTTGATGCAAAACTAATTGTTTCTTCAATTAAACCTATAAACTAAAGGAGATAATCAAATGATGAAAGGGAATTTAGCCAATATTATGAAGCAGGCACAGCAAATGCAGGAGAATATGAAGGCCATGCAGGAGCAACTTGCTAGCATTGAAATAGAGGGGCAATCTGGTGCAGGTATGGTTAAAGTTGTGATGACTTGCCGTCACGATGTCAAGCGAGTGAGTATTGATCCGAGCTTGTTGGGTGATGATAAGGAAATGCTGGAAGATTTGATTGCCGCCGCTGTGAATGATGCCGTTCGCCGAGTCGAGACAACAGCGCAGGAAAAAATGGGCAGTTTGACGGGTGGGTTGGGATTACCGCCAGGATTTAAACTACCATTCTAATTCCCTATCAAAACGGATGGTATGTCGTATCGTGAATCGTAATGAATTGTTCTATTTAAAGGTGGTTTATGCGAAATAATCGTCCACTCAGACCATCTAGCAAACCATTTGAACAGAGGAAAAGTCAATCCCAATCCAATGAGATTGACCAGGGGGTAACGCATAAGCTGCAGAAGCTATTAGCACAAAGTGGTTTGGGTTCGAGGCGAGAAATGGAAGCATTAATTATTGCAGGCCAGGTTAGTATTAATGGGAAGGTTGCCAAAATTGGAGATCGAATTAGTACGAGTGATTTGATTCGGGTTAGGAACCGACTTATCCGAATTAATACCGGTAGCCGCCTCCCAAGGATCATTTTTTATCACAAACCAGAAGGTGAGATTGTCAGTCGTAACGATCCAGAAGGAAGACCCTCAGTTTTTGATAGGCTACCGCAACTAAAATCTTCGCGCTGGGTTTCGATTGGAAGATTAGATTTTAATACCAGTGGTTTATTGATTTTTACGACGAGTGGTGAATTGGCAAATCAAATGATGCATCCACGTTTCCAGATCGAACGCGAATATGCAATAAGAATCATCGGTCAATTAACCTCAGAACAAATGACTCAGTTAACTCGAGGCATTGAGCTTGAAGATGGAATAGCCAAGTTTGATATGATTGTCGAGCAAGGAGGTGAGGGTTCTAACCGATGGTACCATGCGGTCATCAAAGAAGGTCGAAACAGAGAAGTTAGAAGGATGTTTGAAAAATTGGGAATTGCAGTGAGTCGCCTAATTCGCGTTCGGTTCGGACCAATTCGTTTACCGTCTTACCTAAAACGAGGCATGTTGTCTGAACTCAAAGAAAATGAGGTTCACCAAATAATGGCTTTATTCCTAAAGGGTACTCTGGGATATAGGTGCTCTAAAGTCGATCGATTATGACCTATTTCCACGATGAGTAAGCCCTCATCATTTAGAAAATCTGCTGCATTTGTCAGAATGTTGTGAACGATGGAAAGGCCATCAGTACCTCCAGCCAGCGCAATGGAAGGTTCGTGACGAAATTCTTCGGGAAGATCATTCATTGATTTCTCATTAACGTAGGGTGGATTGCTGATAATGAGATCATAGCGTTTGTTATCCAGCTTAGAGAAAAGGTCTGAGTGGATCAAGTGAATGGAAGAAGCTAAACCATAGTTTTCAATATTGATATGCGCTACTTCCAATGCGCTGGGAGAAATATCGACAGCATCAATTTGGGCGTTTTCAAAAGCATGTGCCAATAAGACCGCTAAGCAACCCGATCCCGTACAGAGATCTAATGCGTGAATCACTGCGGTAGGGTCGCTGATCCAGGGCGATAGCTGAGTTTGTAACAATTCGGCGATGAACGATCTCGGTATAATGACACGTTGATCGACGTAAAAATTGAAATCTCCTAACCATGCTTCATGAGTGAGATAAGTGATAGGGACTCTTTCAGCTACTCGTTTTTCAATCAATTCAATGATTGCATCACGTTCAGACTGAGTAATTTGAGCATCTAGGAACAAATCGAGTTGATTGGGTGCAAGGTGTAACACGTGCAACATGAGATGCGCAGCTTCATCATAAGCGGAAGGGAAGCCATGCCCAAAAAATAGCTGTGCTTGGTTAAAATAGCTAGTAGTGAAACGCAACCAATCGCGCACAGTTCGAAATTCTGTTTTGGCCTGTTGAATCAGGGTGGGTATAGTATTGTTTGGGTGTGTCACGATTAATCGAAGTAGAGGTTTGTGATAAAAACTATACTTTGTATAAGGTCAGAATGATAGCGTGGATTGATTGAGTATCGAATAAATTGTGATTTTAGATAACTTGGTATGACAGATGAAGAATGGATGTGGTTGGCACTTGGGTTAGCGGAGAAGGCACAAGCATTGGATGAAGTACCTGTTGGCGCAATCATCGTGAAAAACGGCGAAGTCATCGGTCAGGGTTATAACCAGCCGATTAAAACAAATGATCCATCGGGTCATGCTGAAATTATTGCGATTCGCGCTGCTAGCCAACAGATTCAAAATTACCGATTGGAAGGGTGTACGCTATATGTCACGCTAGAACCTTGTGCGATGTGTATTGGTGCAATTTTCCATGCCCGACTGCGTCGACTTGTGTTTGCTGCAAGTGATCCTAAAACGGGTGTATGTGGAAGTATCTTGGATTTACCTGCGGAAAAAAAGCTTAATCATCACCTGGAAGTGCATAAAGGGTTACTTGCTGAAGAATCAGCTCGATTGTTGAGGCAGTTCTTTTATGGGAAGCGTCATTTAGATAAACTAGCTCGGTATGAAAATTCAAATTAATATTGAACAACAGCAGCTTGATTTGTTCGATCGTGAAGAAAGATTGGTTAAACGCTATTTAATTTCTTCGGCCAAGAATGGCATAGGGCAAGTAAGAGGGAGTTATTGTACGCCCTTGGGTAAGCATATCATTCGTGCAAAAATTGGTGATAAACAACCGATTAACACGGTTTTTGTCAAACGTCGTCCCACAGGTGAAATTTATACGCCCCAGTTAGCGGCTCAATACCCTAACCGCGACTGGATTCTGACAAGAATACTCTGGTTATCGGGATGTGAAGTTGGTTTTAATCGATTGGGGGAGGTGGATACCATGCGCCGGTATATTTATATTCATGGAAGTCCGGATAGTGCGGTAATGGGTAAACCCGGTTCGATTGGCTGTATTCGCATGCATAACGATGATCTATTAGAGCTTTTCGATAAAGTACCGGTTGGGACACCTGTCAATATCACGCAATGATTTTTACATTGCTGAGCCTAAATAGCCAAATCATTGCAGTATTATGAGAATTCGCTCGCGTTATTGCATATTGCAACGATTTAGCTGATTGTTTGATCGTCTGGTTATTTGGCTTTCTTAGAAGGAAAATGATTAACAATTAATCGACCATCCGATATTACTAAATCAGGGTACTCCAATAGTTTAACATTTTCAAAGACATTTCCTTTTACTGCAATGATGTCGGCAGGTGATCCAACAATGAGCGTGCCCAGTGGTGCCAGACCCAATGCTTCACCTGCTTTAGCAGTTGCGGTCTCAAATAACGCTAATGGCGTCATTCCTGTCAGATGAAGCATCAATTGTAATTCTCTTGCATCAATACCCCATGGTATTTCGGTATGGGCTATTTCTGCGCCATAATAAAATTGTGCGCCGAGTTGAGCCAGCCTTAGCGTATTTGAATAAACGCCAGGACATAAAGACAAGGTGTCAATGGTCGTCACAATTCTTACCCCTTGTTGTACTGCTTGCTGAAGTAAATCTCCTGAGATTTCCATACAGGGAACATGCGCCCATTCATCTACTCCAGCAGCGAGCGCCAACTCAACGCCTTGTTGCTCACCTATGTGTGCAGTTACTTTTTTCCAAGCTTGTGCGTCTCATCGACAATTGCTTGGATTACTTCAAGGGGTAATAAGGGCCAGGGTGGCATCACAGATGGCGCGTGCCCAGTTGTCCATGGTGCACCCGGCTCTCCTCCTGGTTCAAGTGCTATTTTTATATTAACTGCTCCACCCTGAATAAGATGTCGAACGGCTTCCCTTGCTTGATCTGGGGACTCAACTGCTAAAGCAACATCGCTATGGCCGTGATCACCCCCACCATGGCCATGCTGGCCAAAGACAGGGATTGGATAGCCACCGGGTGCTGTGATTATCGGTCCGGTTGTCAGAACACGCAGGTTGCCATCGCCTCCTGCTGGTGCCAGCAATGGTCCACCTACATCCCGAACGGTTGTCACACCATGACGAAGAACTGCATGATGAGAAACATTTTGCAGCGCTAAATGGGCATGTAGATCGATAAAACCAGGTAGAATAGTCGCATCTCCCAAATCCAATTCTTTTCCACCACGCTTGCGAATTTGTGGGGCTGGTCCGATTTCGATTACCTTGCCATTATCGATTAATAGCGCATGATCTTCATGCAGCGTGCGCCCATCAAAAATACGATCTGCTTTTAATAAGACGCGTTCTTGCTTTGCTGTTTCCTGGCGGTCGTTTGCCCAACTTTGCGATACACAGATGAATGCTGTGTATATCATGAACATACTTACTAAGATTTTACTTGATGCTTTCTCGATTGGAATTACAGTTGCAACCAAATTCATCATTCCTTCCTTTTTGTTGTAGTTATTTGAATTTATTTTCTTAAATAATGCAGCGACGTGTAGCCATTATAGGAATAAAAATTAACAATGGAATGTGACAAATTGTCGCAGTATAATTGACTGCGATTATTGCCTAAGTTTTACTAACATTAAATTTGGGCTCGTCGAGATTTTTTACAGGCTAAGCATTAATAGAAAAACAAATCTAAATTAATCATTGCTTTGTAGATGTGGCATAGATATTGCCAAATGTATTTGATACAAGTATCAAATACATTTGTAGGTTCTTTAAAATTGCGATTCATTACTAACATATCGCGATTTTCAGTTGAGATTTTTTATAAATAAAAAAGCATCTTGGAGCTTTCTAGAGGAAATAATGAAGCAAGTAAAATTGATCTCAGTATTATTATCAACACTAGTGTTTTTGATAATCTCTTCCGCCATCGTGATGGCAAAGAGCTCAGAACTTGAGTTTAGGGGTACTGTAACGAATATTGCTATTCCTGATGATGGTGATAGCATTGTTAAAGTGAAATTGATTACCAGCCACTCCCCTGATTTTGAAGTACCTATCATTGTGTTGGGCGCCACAGAGATTGAGTCGAATGGCTACCATATACCTTTGTCTGAATTAGAAGTGGGTGATGTCGTAAAAATTAGCGGCTTTTTTGGCGAAGATGGCATTGTTGCGGAATCAATTTATGTGCTTGATGGTGGGTTAGGTAAATTTCGTTTACGCGGTGTAATTAAAGGCATTGATACCGTCGAAGATGGTATTTTTATGCAGGTATTGGGTATCGATATTCTCGTTGACGAATCTACTTCAATTCGGAGTCGTGGACTGGGGGTGGTTAACAATTTACCGATATCTGCGCTCCAAGCTGGTGAGAGTGTCGATGTGAAAGGTAGATATCTCGATGAAACATTTATTGCGGATCGTGTTGAAGTTGGTAAGCGTCCAGATGAGCATGTGCGCGTGAAAGGAACAATTATTGACCTTACCAATGACATCATTGAAATTGTAACGATTCATGAAGCCCATTTGATCGTGATCAGAACAGGAACTACCAAAATCTATGGAAGCCTAGCAGAAGGTGAATTTGTTGAAGTTGAAGGTTATCTTAACCAGAAGCTAGAGGTTATCGCTGAAAAGATTATTGTAGATGATGATCGGAATGGGTATTCTCGTGATTATCATCATTATGAATCAAAGCGAAGTGATGATGATGATCGTTATGGGAGTATCAACCGAAATTACGGAAAGCATCATGGGAGAAAGGAAGGTCATAATAAAGACGACGACCGTGATGATTAATTTTAAGATCAATTAGAATCGGAATGAATCGCTAGTAAGATTTATTATGGCGTGATTGTAATATTGACGGTATTGTGGAAGGTAGCATTCGCAATACCGTCTTGATTGTCATCGACTGCAAACGTTATTGAGTAATTTCCCGGTTGCAGTGCTTTGAGTGAACTTTTCATAATAATGAATCGATCAATTATATTGAATTCGCCAACGTGAGCTCGTAGTGGTTGCGCAGAGGGAATAAATTCAAACCGATCATTTAGCCAGAAAGTTTCAGTTGGAGTGATTGCACGCACCCAATATTCTGCAGGATTTCCTAATAGTACGCCAGGATCCAAGGATGCTGTCAGCACGAGCGTATCATTTTGGGAGAGCTGCAAGGTTCCTATTTGATTATTGGCTGCAATCGTAGGACTCGGATATGAGAGCTTGGGAGGATTCGGAGAGGGCAAATCATTAAAGTACCATTGCACATTTGCATTGAAATAGATTCTGCCCCGGGTAATCACGAAATGTTTTAAATTAAGGAGCTCGGCTCGTGTTTCGCAGACCGCAAATGATGAACGGCTGTTATTGAAGCTAACAACGATGTCTGCATTATCAGTAAATCCAATGAATTCTAGGGTTAAAGTATAGTCATCAGGCGTGCCAGCAAACCTGTCTAGCCCACTCATTGCAAGTTTTAAGGTGGCTATATCATCTGCTGTGAGGGTTCGTTGTGCTTCACCAGCAATGATACCCTGTTGCATAACCGCTTCAGTATTTTGATAACCGAGTAGATTTGCTACGGTACGATCACCATTGGCAGCGAAAGTATGTCCTGCCGGAAGATCAACTAAATTCCTACTATAAGTGGTAATGTCAATTTTTTCTGCGATAGTAAAGGGATTATTATTTTTTTTTCTAAACCAATGCAGGTTGATATCATCACCCCGTGAATCATCATTTGAGCCAGCAACACCATCGTTTCCACTATTAAGATCATATCGGTTGTTTGAACCTCGGGTAGTCTGTGTATAGTTACGATTTACACCTGAAAGCCCTGATTCAGAGGATAAATTGGGGTGTGCAAGACCTAAACAATGTCCAAGCTCATGTAATACCACGGATTCAAAATCGAAATGATTGAACGGAATCTTTTCATCGTTAACGATATTACCTAGTGTGGGAATTAATTGATTCCACGTGGTAATTGCATTTTGAATTGGTAGTGTTATTTCAGTACCATGAAGTGAGGAAGGCGAAATACCGACTGTAATAATTAGATTTGTTCCTTGACCGCGATAGCCTTGAGGATGAGTGATGACGTCTGCTGTTTCACTATCTTCAGCAAATAAGAAAGTACCAGCGATAGTGCTCGGTATCAGCCCATAGGCAAATATCAGTAAAATGATCGAGTTGATACCCTTCATGCGTACTTGATGGTTATTAGTAAAAAAGATTAATTAAGCGGTTCTAACTCAGAATTTTCCAAAATGTTCTGAAATAATTTTCTAGCTTCAATCAATTCATGCAGTTCTTCTAATTCCGGAAAATTTTCTACTGTCCATTGTAACGCGTGCCAAGTAATCCGCTTCGAGGTATCCCAATCGCTTTGATCAATATTGATTGGCGGCATATATCGGTTTGGATAAATTTCTATGATGGTAGTCGGTGCATCTGAAACACGCTGTAACGATAAGGTATTTTTTTTCTGCAAATTTTTAGCAATTTTCAGGCGCTGTTGAATTTCAGCTTCATTGAAATTAAGTAGGTTTGGTGTGGTTAATTGATTCCACAATTGATTCAATGCAACTGAATCAAGATGCCCAGAGAAAGTCCCTGATTTTTTATAATAGCTGGGACGATATACTTTTATATGACCATCTACAAAGATGGTCACAGTGATATTTTCGTTAAGATTTCGAGTGCTACTTTGACTTTCCTCGAAATAGGCAATTATGTTCTCTGATTTCGGTAGATTTTCTGCATATAAAATAGACAAACTGATCATTAGCAGCGCTAACCCGAGCAATAATCGATATGCACTGAAAATTTGTAACGTTAGGAAAACACTTTGAAATAATCGAGTCATAAAAATATTCTCTTACAAAATAATAACTGATGAGTCTAGAAGTTTAGAGAGGTTTCTTGCCTCATTTCTATCTCGATAAGAATAGAATTAGGGGTCGATTTAATCTCTCGATTAAATTAAGCCACTGGCCATAATGTCGTTAATACTAACATTCTAAATTTAGTTTAATTCAGGGGAGTCAATTGTGATATTGCTTGCAAGCTCATATGAAGAAATGCTGGATGACTGGAGAAGAAGCTTAACAGACCTTTCATCCGTTCTTTGCATCAATGATCATGAATTATTGAGCCATGAATTAGCGAGAAGAAAACCACCCATACTGCTGATAGACCATGATTTCTTAGGTAATGATAGCTCAAAGAAAGTAGAGGGTCTGCTTATATTAAGCCCTAAGACTCAAATCATTATATCAAGTCCAGGTATTTCAGATGAAGTGGAATGGAAATTATTCAAATCTGGAATCAGAGGATGTTGCCGTGATTCGATTGAGCCTGGCGAAATAAAACGAGTTGTTAAAGCTGTTTGGCAAGGAGAGTTATGGATTCGGCGCAAATTGGTTCATCATATGCTGGATGAGCTGGTTGTTACTACAAAAGAGAAGAAGCATATTGAGCGTGCTGTTAATAACCTGCTTGAAAATTTAACGAAGCGAGAATATGAAATTGCTATCTTGGTAGGTCGCGGTGAAAGCAATAAGCAGATTGCGAGAAAGCTTGATATAACTGAACGCACTGTTAAAGCACATCTAACAGAAATTTTCCGTAAATTAGCAATTACTGATCGAATAAAACTGGCGCTACTTGTAAAAGATACTGCAGTATCTTCAAACCAAACTGACTTTCATAATCCTAATAATTTTCCCATAGCATCTGCCTAGCCAAATAAGACTGTTGAGTCTTATCAATGGGGGTGGGTAATATCTCTAGCTAAAAGCCGATTAGATAACTTCGCGATACGCGGATTATTGCGAAAATCATTCACGGTCATGCCCATTCCCCAAAGGTTCAGAAATTTTCCACATGTTGAATCAAAGATATGGTCACGCAACATACTTTCTTGGATAAAACCTAAGGCTAAAGCGTTTTGTTGAGATGAAGTATTATCTTCATAAACGAGAGACGTAATTTTGTTTAATTTGACTTTATTAAAAGCAAAATCGAGCACTGACAAAGTCGCTTCCAATCCTAACCCTTTTGCATGATCATTGGTGTCCGGAAAGCCAATGAGAAATTCAGCACGGCGGTGAACAAATTCAATTTCTACCAAGTTTGCAATACCGATAGGTTGATTTATTCCTTTTTTTACGATTATCCAGTCAATGGATTTAAGTTGGCACGGATGCATTTTATTCGCTTCTTCTAACTTTAAGGCAAGTTCTTCTGCGCGTTGATGGCGAGGAATATAGTGATTGTATTGCGCCATAAACTGGGTATTTTGATAACATTGACGAAGATAGCCTGCATCTTCTTTGCAATAGCGACGTAAATAAAGTTTGTTTCCTTCAAGTGGAACGAGCCAGATTGTGGCGACTTCCTGGTGATTTAAGATTGCCTGAGTAAAGTTGGGACGAAGTGCAATTGCTTTAAGGAAATAATTTCTTGCTTCCTCGATACGCCCTAGGGTTTTAAGTGCCTGGCCGAGATTATTGTAAGCTTCTGGGTAATTTTCATGTAGCTTGAGCGCATTTAAATAGCTGGTAACTGCTTCCTCCATTTTGTTCATTTTTTGAAGTGCATTACCTAAATTATTCAACGCCTGCGGAAAATTGGGGCGACATTGCAAAGCGTTACGAAAGCAAGCGATAGCAGCTTCTATACGATTTTGTGCGAGATAAACATTGCCCAAAATATTGTGAACATCTGCTTGTTTCGCATTAAGTGCTAGCGATTCCTTACAGTAAATCACTGCATCGTCAATATTACCTTGTTCCCATAATGCATTTGCGTAATTGCCTAGAAAATCAGCCCGTTGGGGAGCAGCTGCTATTGCTTTGATAAAATAATCATTTGCCAATGCGTATTGTTTTGTTTGCGCATAGATAATCGCAAGTAAATGGAGCGTATCAGGTTGGCTAGGTATTAATGCGCAAACTTTAGACAACAGGCTTCCGCATCCTGAAATTGCCTTGCTGTTGATAATGCGCAGCCTTCTGCAACAGACTGAGATTTGAGACTGAGATATCAGCATGGATTAACAGTTGTTATTAATTTCGCTGACTTACCCTAAAAGTTTGATATTTCAGCGAAATTAGACGTGTTACTTTCTAACCCAGCGGAAGAATGGGTAGATTGGATTCGTTAATACCTACTATCATGGCTGGGAACACGTCACCAGTAGTAAAATTAAGTGTATCCGTATCCTGAATACCTTGATAAGTATCGCCCGCGAGATCTTTAATAACGCCTTCTGCAATCTGAATGTTGTAGGTTGTATTCGGCATCAAGTCTGTCGATGGATTGATTGTTACCTTGCTGCTACTGATCGTAACTTGGTTGGTATCGTTAATTGCAAAGGTGCGTGTGTCTGAAGCATCCGATTCATTTGTGAGGATTATGTTACCAACTCCAGCTGTTATTTGCTCGTCAAAGCTCAATGTGATGTTTTCATTAGTAGGGAAAAGAATTGTATCATCCGCTGGTGTGCTAAAAGATAAGCGTGGATTTGCTGGTATCGTCGTGAAATTCAGCGAGGTATTATCTGAAATTCCAGTATAAGCATGGTTTGCAAGGTCGGTAATCGCAGTACTATCGATTTGAATACTATATAAAGTATTCGGAATCAAATCAGTTGTCGGATTAATGATGACATTACCAAAATCATCAAATGATACTTGAGTTATGTCATCTACTGAGATCATGCGACTATCAGTTGGATCGGTTTCATTCGTGATCGTAATATTTCCAGTACCTGCCTTAACTACTTCATCAAAACTTAACCAGAGATCATTATCACTTTTGAAATCCGTGAAATCATCATAAGGGTTGCTGTATACCAATAACGGATTCAGTGTTGTTGAGAAATTTAGTGTTGTGTCATCGCTAATGCCAAGGAATGGATTGCCTGCTGAATCGGTAATTACACCACTGTCGATTAGAACATGATAGGTGGTGTTGGCTACTAGATCATCTGTTGGATTGATCGTAATGATGTCACTAAAGTATGGATCAAAACTGATCTGATTAGTATCCGTAATAGAAATGACTCGTGTATCGGTTCCATTGCTGATAATGATGTTACCGTTACCAGCCTTTACACTCTCGTTGAAGAAAAGTGTAATATCACTTTCTACCTGAAAATGACTAAATTCATCAGAAGGATTGCTCCAAATCAGCACGGGATTCGTTGGAATGGTTGTAAAATTCAACGATGTATTATCTGCAATACCAGCATAAGGATGATCTGCCAGATCGGTAATCGCAGTACCATCGATTTGAATACTATATGAAGTATTCGGAATTAAATCAGTTATAGGATTAATAAAGACAGAACTAAATCCATCAAATAAAACCTGAGTAGTGTCATTGATGGAGATGACTCGACTATCTTTGGGATCGGACTCATTCGTAATGGTGATATTTCCGCTACCTGCGCTGACTATTTCACTAAAATTTAAAATAATATCGCTATCAACCGAGAATCCAACTGTGTCATCCCAAGGATTGCTGCCAAACAACAAAGGATTGGAAGGAATAGTTGTAAAGTTCAGTGAAGTATTATCTGAAATCCCAGCATAAGCATGGTTTGTGAGATCAGTAATCGCAGTACCATCGATTTGAATACTATATGAAGTATTCGGAATTAAATCAGTTGTAGGATTAATAAAGACAGAACCAAATTCATTAAATTGAACCTGAGTAGTGTCATTGATGGAGATGACTCGACTATCTTTGGGATCGGATTCATTCATAATGGTGATATTTCCGCTACCTGCGCTGACTACTTCATCAAAATTTAGAACAATATCGCTATCGGCCTGGAACCAAACTATGTCATCCCAAGGGTCGCTGCCAAACAACAAAGGGTTAGATGGAATGGTTGTAAAATTAAGGGTATTACTATCATTGATACCCCCGTAAGGGTTGCCAGCTAAGTCGGTAATAACACCACTCGCAATTTGGATGCTGTAGGTTGTGTTCGGAATTAAATCAGCAGTTGGGTTAATCGTAATCGCCCCGCCATTTTTACTAGAACTAAAAGAAACTTGATTGGAGTCGTTGATCGGGATAATGTGTGTATCAACACCATTGCTAATTATAATGTCCCCGCTATTCGGTTTTACTGCTTCATCAAAACTCAGTTCAATATTATTGTCTATTTTAAATTGAGTTGCATTATTCCACGGATTACTTCCAATTAACTGCGGAGGTGCAAGTACGGTCGTAAAATTTAAAGTGTTTTCATCACTGATTCCTGCATAAGGATTACCTGCCCAATCGGTAATAGCACCGGTACCTATTTGTACATTATAGGTTGTGTCAGGGATAAGATCATCCAGTGGATTAATCGTTACTTTACCAGATGTAAAACTGACTTGACTGATGTCGGTCACATCAATGACCCGAGTGTCAGCACCATTACTAATCGTAATAGCACCTGAACCAGCTTTTATTAGCTCATCAAAATTTAAGACTATATTTCCATCATTCCTAAATGAGACTTCATCATCGATTGGGTTGCTAAAAACAAATGTAGGCGCTATCGTATCACTCGGAGCAACTAAATTAAAATTCAGTTTAGTAGATAATGTACCGCCTTGGTTATCGATAACTTCGTAGTTCAATTCGACTAGACCACTATAATCAGGATCAGGTGTAAATAACCACCCTTCACCTGTTTTAGTTAAGAAACCATGAGTAGCAGTCAAATTTGAGGCAGATAGCGTATCACTATCGGGATCCGTAAATCCTGCTAACAAATCAGTGGTCAAAATGTTATAAGGTTGATTAATCGTACCATCACCCAATACGGTAGGTGTACCTGTCAATTCTGGCGCATCATTAACACCCGCAAATGTTACTGTGGCAGTGGCCCAGCTCAGGGGATTGTTGCCTTTACCTTGACGCATTGCATAGCTGAAGGTATCAACTAAATTTTCTCCTTGAGGTAAGGCCTTTAGGGTAGATGCTAAATCGGGTGTTAGCTCATAGGCCACTTTTACCTTCTTCGGTTATCCAGATATTTGCCCCTTTTTCGCTAAAATTAATGGCACCTACGGTATCGGATAATAAAAGATCTGCATCCGGCTCGCTAACGTTACTCACACCACCATCAATTGACCAAAGTGTCTGGGAATTGCCGCCAGAATCGTTTGCCATGACATCTAATACGTGAGCTGCATTGCTGCTAGAAAGATTAAAGCTATCATCGTTCGCTTTGGAATTCTTAGCGAAGCTGTCGGTAGATGAAACCTTTGCCTTCGTATTAGTCGTCATAAACTTACCCTATGAAATAAAAAATGAGAAATATCAGCATAGCATATTAAGTATCAATACACATGCCAATTACATCATAGAATTTTTTTTAAAGATGTGATGTTTCTCACGAAAATAGGCTAACTTTGCTGGAACCTTGAATCTAAAATTCAGAGCATTCAGTAGTAAAATAAATTACTCGGTTACTTTTTTCTCTGGAATGATTGTTCGTAATTCTTGGAAAATAGCACGAAAGCTTTTAGGTGGTTTTTGCAGAAGCGCTTCTTTTTGGGCATTACGGATCAAAACCCGTAAGCGTTGTATATCAGCTTCTGGATAATGTTGTTTGAGTTCATTGATCGAATCTTCATCCGCTAAAAGCCGGGTGCGCCAATTTTCTAATTGATGTAACCAAGCAGTTTGGTAAATATCCCTATTTCCCCAGTAATTAATTTTTTCTTGAATCGGCGCAGCATCGATATTACGCATCAATTTACCAATGTATTGCATCTGACGTCGCTTTGCTTCATGTTTGGTCAGTTGCTTGGCTTCATGAATTGCATCAACCAGTATTTCCGGCAAATCAAGCTCTGCAATTTGTTTAGAATCTAATTCGACGAGTTGTTCTCCAATCGCTTGAAGTTCATGCATTGCTTTTTTGCGGCGTGTTTTGCTGAGAATTTCTTCGGATTCAGTGTCATCATGACTATTGTGCATCATTTCAGATCGATTTATAGCTGTGTGAAGAAGCTGCTATCATAGCGGTTTTGTAATATCTTTTTTTGAATTTCATGCACATTTGCTTTTGGAAAAGCAGTGATGTTGTTAATTCTTAGTTTAAATAAGTAAAGGCGGTATGAATCCAGATACTTCGAGCAGACAAGATTTTTCCTATTCTTTTGTGGAATTGCAACAGATTGCAAATGATATTCTGAATCACGCTAAGCAAGGTGGGGCAACTGCGTGCGAGGCGAACGTGTCAGATGGTTTTGGATTAAATGTCGCTGTGCGCCAGAATGCGGTTGAAACGATCGAACATAATCGAGATAAAGGGTTATCGGTAACCGTTTATATGGGTCAGAAACGAGGCAATGCCAGTACTTCTGATTTTTCACCCCAAGCGATCAATGATACTGTGGCTGCAGCATTATCTATTGCGCGCCATACTGCGGAAGATGATTGTGCCGGACTTGCCGAAGCCAATTTATTGGCAACGATATTTCCTGATCTTGATTTATATTATCCTTGGAATTTATCTGTAGAGCAGGCTATCGAACTGGCCCAGCGATGTGAAGCTGAGGCGCTTGCTGTCGACAAACGGATTACCAATTCTGAGGGAGCCTCAGTTTCGGTTGGTGCTTCTCAATTTGTATACGCTAATAGTTTGGGTTTTATGGGAGGATACCCTGTTTCACGGCATAGTATTAGTTGTGCAGTGATTGCGAGTGAAGCTGAGATGATGCAACGCGACTATTGGTTTAGTGTCGCACGCGATGCCCATGATCTGGAACAGGTTGAAGCCGTGGGTAAGAAAGCAGGAATGCGTACTGTTGCGCGTTTGGGTGCTAATAAACTTTCGACGTGTGAGGTGCCAGTGTTATTTGCGGCACCCATAGCCTCAAGTTTAATAGGACACATGGTGAGTGCCATCAGTGGCGGAAGCCTATACCGTAAATCATCGTTTTTATTGGATAGCATTGGCAAGCAAATTCTTCCGTCTGATATTCAGCTTCGAGAACTGCCGTATCTTCCGAAGGGGCTTGCAAGTTGCGCCTTTGATGAGGAAGGCGTTGCGACGAAAGACCGCAGTATTATTGAGAATGGTGTGGTGCAAGGTTATTTCCTCAATAGCTATTCAGCAAGAAAGCTGGGCTTACATTCAACGGGAAATGCAGGGGGTAATCACAATCTTATATTGTCGTGTGCTGAACCGCTTGGTTTTGAGGCGCTTCTGAAAAAAATGAATAGAGGATTACTCGTGACTGAATTATTAGGTCATGGTGTAAATGGTGTGACTGGGGACTATTCAAGAGGGGCAATGGGATTTTGGGTAGAGAATGGGGAAATAGGTTACCCCGTTGAAGAGATTACCATTGCGGGCAATCTAAAAGCCATGCTATCGGGTATCATTGGTGTGGGTAGCGATGTGATTATCCGCGGATCCAAACAATGTGGGTCAATATTAATTGATCGGATGATGGTTGCTGGGCTCTAAATGGCCTTAAGCACTCATTAGCTACTAATTAGCGCTTTTTTAGGTAAAACACGAACTCATCATTTAATTCAGTAAGCGATAACAATTCATTCGCGGTTTGCTCAGCAAAAACTTGAAAATCAATTACTGAACCAGGATCCGTAGCGACGATTTTAATGACTTGTCCTGTTGACATTTCTGACAAAGCTTTTTTGGTGCGTAATATCGGCAGCGGGCAGACTAGTCCCCGCACGTCTAATTCTCGGTCTACGAGGAGGAGAGCTTCTTTTTCCGTCAGTAATGGCTGTGTTTTAGTTAGTTTCATGGTTTTGTTATTGAGCATCTATTTTAGATTTTCAAAATATCTCAATCGGAATGAGATACGATAACTCTTTTTTTATATTTTAACGTATGCCAGTTAATATTTCGCCACTACTTTCTGAGCAATTACTACCGATTGCTGGAATATCCCTCGGAATTGCTGAAGCGGGGATTAAGCGTCCGAATCGTAAAGACTTATTGACTATCGTGTTAGATGGCAACGTCAATATAGCAGGTGTTTTTACGCAAAATCGGTTTTGTGCTGCACCAGTGATTGTAGCCAAGGATAATTTAACCCAAGCCTCTTCAATTCGTGCTTTGGTTATCAATACAGGGAATGCTAATGCAGGCACTGGAGAGCAGGGCATCGCAGATGCCCGTGCAACATGTCAGCATCTAGCCAAGCTTTTAAATTGTCATGTAGCGCAGATTCTACCCTTCTCTACCGGTGTAATTATGGAACCGCTTCCGCTCGAGAAGATTGTGACTCATTTGCCGCAGGCATTAGCAGACCTTAACCCAGATCATTGGTTTAAGGCTGCGCAAGCGATCATGACAACCGATATCGTTCCCAAAGGCGTGTCGCGCCAAATTGAAATTCAAGGAAAAACAGTGACCATAACCGGAATTGCAAAAGGCTCGGGTATGATCCATCCCAATATGGCAACCATGCTTGGCTATATTGGCACTGATGCTTGCATTGCCAAGGCTATCCTGCAACAGATGGTTCGTCATGTAGCGGATCACTCGTTCAACTGTATCACAGTTGATGGTGATACTTCTACCAATGATGCGCTGATACTAATGGCGACAGGACGAGCCGGACATTCAGAAATTACTCAACTAGAAAGCCAAGATTATCTGAAGCTTCAAACAGCGATAACGACCGTAGCAAGAGAATTAGCACAAATGATCGTACGTGATGGCGAGGGCGCAACCAAATTCATTACGGTTTGTGTGGAAAAAGGAAAAAGCCGAGAAGAGTGTTCACGGGTCGCATATGCTATCGCACATTCACCGTTAGTTAAGACGGCTTTTTTCGCTTCTGATCCTAATTTAGGTCGTATCTTGGCTGCAATTGGTAACTCAGGAATCATCGATCTAAATGTAGATTTAGTGCAGGTCTATCTGGATGATGTGTTGGTGGCAGAACAGGGTGGTAGAGCTAAAAGTTATCAAGAAGAGGCAGGACAGCGGGTGATGAAACAAGCTGAAATCACGGTACGGGTCGTTTTAAATCGAGGAACCATGACAGCAACGGTATGGACCTGCGATTTTTCTTACGACTACGTCAAGATTAATGCTGACTATCGCAGTTGATTGATGATGTCACAATTCGATTTGGTTTTTGATCGGCTCAATGATTTGCTGATACGCGTTGAAACGTTGCTGCCTAATCAGCAGGATATGACAAATTTTGACGCAGCGACGGCTTTTCGCTGGCGCAAACAAGGTCATAATGGTTATCTGCAACCGGTAACACACCCTCATCAAATTCAGCTCGATGCATTGCAGGGTATCGATGAACAAAAGCAATTAATCGTTCAGAATACCTACCAGTTCGTCTTGGGTTATCCTGCTAACAATGTGTTACTGACGGGTGCACGCGGTACAGGAAAATCTTCCTTAGTAAAAGCATTACTCCATCAATATGCGGATAAAGGGCTACGCTTAATCGAGGTAGAAAAGCAAGATCTAATCGACTTGCCCGATATTACTGAGCAAATTTATCAAAGACCCGAGCATTTTATTCTATATTGTGATGATTTATCGTTTGAAATGCATGAGCCAGGCTATAAAGCGCTCAAAGCGATTTTAGATGGTTCGATTGCTCGTGCGTCGGAAAATATCTTGGTTTACGCGACCTCAAATCGACGCCATTTGATGCCAGAATCGATGAAAGATAATTTGGATACACGTCACATCGATGGTGATATTCATCCGAGTGAGTTCGTAGAAGAAAAAATTTCGCTATCAGAACGGTTTGGTTTATGGCTTTCTTTTTATCCTTTTGATCAGACGCAATATCTCGACATCGTTCGCTATTGGCTAGCGCATTATGGTATTCGGCGTATGAATGATGCCGTTGGGTTAGAGGCATTGCGTTGGGCATTGGCAAGAGGCGGAAGAAGTGGGCGTATTGCCTGGCAGTTTGCGCGTGATTGGTCTGGTAAACGAAAATTAGCACAGTCACTACGCCACAAGACTCGTCAATCCTCATAATTTTGAGTAAATGATTGAAGTTGCTGCTGCTGTGTTAGTTCGACCCGATGGGCATTTTTTGCTGACCAGCCGACCAGCGGGAAAACTCTATTCAGGTTATTGGGAGTTTCCTGGTGGAAAAATTGAGAAAGATGAATCTGTTTTACAAGCGCTCGCACGTGAACTGTACGAAGAGCTGGGAATTCAAATTGAGCAGGCAAGCCCTTGGATAACAAGAATTTATGCTTACCAGCATGCAACAGTAAGACTGCATTTCTACCGCGTTTTTAATTGGCATGGTGAGCTTATTGGTCGTGAGAATCAGCAATTATCCTGGCAAACGCCTGACAAGGTTGTTGTTGCACCGCTGCTTCCTGCTAATCAGCCGATTATTCGTAGCCTATCCTTACCCTCTGTTTATGGAATTACTCAAGCTGCTGAATTGGGCGAATCAACCATGCTGCAAAAAATTGAACTCGCAGCACAGCAAGGTTTAGGGTTGCTGCAGGTTCGCGAGAAATCGATGAGTAAAGCACAGCTAAAACAATTTATCGATGAAATTATAAACCGTACTAAATCGTATCCAATGAAGATTTTCGTAAATGAGGATATAGCGCTAGCGAACGAAGTTGGGGTCAATAGTGTGCATTTAACTTCTAGTCAATTGATGGATATATCTGTCCGGCCAGATGTGGCTTGGTGCGCGGCTTCTTGTCATAACGTTGAAGAACTTTATCACGCTGAACAACTTGGGCTAGATTTTGTGGTGTTAGGTCCAGTATTACCGACAAAGAGTCATCCAGGTGCGATCGCATTAGGCTGGAGAAAATTTTCGAGTATGATTCGAGATTATCCCCTTCCTGTTTATGCATTGGGCGGCATGACACGAGCAGATTTACCTTTCGCGATTGAACTGGGGGCTCATGGTATTGCGATGCTGCGGGATATATGGAAGATAGAAGCAGTACTGAAATAAGGTGAAGATTCTTATGAAAAAAAGGGTGTGGGTCATTATTCTGATACTGATCGGATTAACTGGTTGCAGTACGATTTATTTCCTTGAGGGCAAAGAATATGAAGGCAGAAGACAATATATCGCTGCGCGTGCTGAGATGTATCAACGCTGTATTGAAGGCACGATATCCCTTAGCCCTCCACCGATACAACGAAAATTGATCGCATTGATTCCTTCACAGGAAGCGATTTTCAGAACCCATTTCGATAACATCAAGGAATCTAACCCCAATTTTCCCGTTACGATGGAAGATTTGCGACAAGACCCTATTTATTTTGGGATGAATGAGAATTATCGGTTAGTGGTTGAGTTGATCAAAAAACGAAATCTCTATCAAGATTTACAAATTGAGGAATATGAAACGCTAACAGTACCCGAAGTCGATGAAGAAAGTGATGTGTTCTATATTGCCTTACCCAAAGATACCAAGCACCGAGATATGTATTATCTGAATACTGAAAAAAGGGGTAAGCTACGCGTGGATTATGGTCCGATGGATCCTGATTGTGAGACAGCGCGCGCACCGTTCTTAGCATTGATTCCTTGTGAGCAATTTCGTGATCAGTTACTGACTGCCATTGAGACACTCGCGAAACAATCACCTTAATCTTGGTTAGGCTGGGATTCTTCTCAGCATTGCGTCACTCGCATAACCGCAGTCACTAACAGTCGTGTTATTTAAGCAGTTGTGGTAACACTCGGTAAGCGATGCTCAGTTCAATATTTGGCTTATCGTATTACTTCAAATAATAAATTCAATGGTCTAGAAGATAAATCGAACGATGTCCAAATTAATCCAAGCACCGGTACACCGACACGAAATTTTTGCTTGGGCACTATTTGATTTTGCCAATTCTGGTTATACCACCGTTGTATTAACCGCGATATTCAATGCTTATTTCGTTGGTGTGATTGCACAAGCTTATTCTTCTGGAACTGCGACGCTGTGGTGGACCATTACTACAGCAATTGCCAATGGTGTTGTTTTATTGACCGCCCCCATTATCGGGGCGATCGCAGACGATCGTGCTTGGAAAAAACGCTTTCTAATGATTTCCGCAAGCGGCTGTGTAGGCTTTACTGCCTTGCTGGCAACCGCAGGTCCCGGTGATGTAAGTTATGCAATGGCTTTAGTGATATTGGCAAGTATTTGTTTTTTTACGGGCGAGAATCTTATTGCGGCCTTTCTTCCGGAAATTGCAACACCAGATAAAATGGGTCGAATTTCAGCGTTTGGATGGACAATTGGTTATCTCGGTGGCTTACTGACTTTGGTGTTGTGTCTATGGGTTACCTTAAACGCTGCGGCGCAGGGGGCAGAAATGGCCGATGCCGTGCCACTGACATTGCTGATTGTGGCAGCAATGTTCGTCGTGGGAAGCTTACCTACTTTCATCTGGTTACGCGAACGTGTCCAACCTTGTGAGCGAGCCGCTATCAATTATTACTCGATTGCTTACCAACGCCTACACACGACATGGCAGCACGCGCGTTTTCATCGGGATTTATTTCAATTTCTCATTGCCTTGACAATTTATACCTGTGGAATTAACACGGTCATCGTGCTGGCCGCTGTTTATGCGCAAGAAGTGATGGGTTTTACGACAGAAGATAATATCCAACTCATTTTAATCGTTAATATCAGTGCTGCGCTGGGTGCATTTGTCTTTGGGCAAATTCAGGATCGACTTGGTTCGTTGCGAACGTTATCGATGACCCTAGTTATCTGGATCTGCGCATTGTTGCTAGCCTATTTTACACATGACCGAATGATGTTCTGGGTAGTTGCCAATTTAGTGGGTATTGCATTAGGATCAAGCCAAAGTGCTGGGCGTGCCATTATTGGATTATTTTCTCCTCCTGCAAGAGCAGGGGAATATTTTGGTTTATGGGGATTAGCAACTAAACTGGCAGCAGTGATTGGCCCATTGTGCTATGGGTTGATCACCTATGTTACGCAGGGAGATCATCGCACGGCGTTATTGGTGACAACATGTTTTTTTATAGCTGGATTACTATCCTTGATCGGTATCGACGAGAAGCGCGGTAGGGGTGCAGCAATTCAAGACTGATCTACACAAATCTTGATTTTATGTGATCGTTACGTTAAGGTTTTCCTAAGATAATTTAATGATGGTGGGTGCGGATGGATCAAATCGTTGTACCTCAAGCGACATGGATGCGTGTCGCTATCGATGATGCTAAACGCTTCATGGGGTTGACGGAAGGAGGTCCATTTGGGGCGTGTATTGTAAAGAATAACGAAGTGATTGCCGTGGCGCATAGCACTGTGTTACGTGAGCATGATCCGACCTGCCATGCAGAAATTAATGCGATTCGTCAAGCTGCGCGAGCGCTTAATCAATATCATCTCAATGATTGCGTAATCTACTCCACGACTGAGCCCTGTCCTATGTGTTTCAGCGCCATTCATTGGGCCAGAATTCATACGATCGTGTTTGGAACGCGTATCGCTGATGTCAAAATACTAGGATTCAATGAGCTCGATTTGAGCAATGAATACATGAAATGCGAAGGCCATAGTCAAATTGAGATCGTGAGTGATTTTTTACGTGATGAGTGCGAACAAGTCCTCAGTGCATGGCAGAAAATTAGTCAGGGTATTGCTTATTGATACGCGGATTCAATTTCGAAGTGCAACACCTAACGGTGATCTGGTGTATTAGTTCCGATCTGATCTGACACATCACTTGCAAAGTGAGAGTTACCGGTTTTGATAAAGGTATCAAATCTTAATCAAAACAAAAGAGGTAACTGATGTGTCAACACTTTTCTGGGCACAAAGTTAAGCGGCATTTAGCTGCAACTCGAAGTCAACGGGCGATATGTATCCATTAGCTGAATGCAATCGCTCCCGGTTGTAAAACACTTCGATATATTCAAACACAGCCTGCTTGGCTATAAACTTCCTTAAAAAAGTTGCACTTCAAAGTTGAATCCGCCCGATAAAAAAGAATCAGAAAGCGGTGATAGTATCAAAGCCTTCATGGATGAAATTGGGGCTGCACGCTGTGTTTATATTTTTGCTAACTCCCCACTTATTTTGAATCGTCGTATACGCTGTATGAGCTGATTACGATCCATAAATGGACAGTGCTCGATAAGCGTTTTGTTTTCCCGATTCGTGTGACAGAGCAGGTAACCACTTATTCATGGACCGCAATGAAACAATATTGGGAAAACTAGGAGGCGATTCGCAATGAATTGGCACATTTGCTCGGCCTTGCGAATCATGATCACGAAACGGCTCGGTACTGGATTGACTGCGGGACGTTTGCAATTACCAACACTATTTTATTTGGACTAATGAGATCTTTATGCTGACCTGACGGTCAAAGAAGCGACACAACGTTTCCGCTGGATTGTGCTGGGTACGTTTACTATGGGTTCACCGGAAAACGAAGCGGAAAGAGAAGAAGATGAGGCACAGCATTTTGTTACCTTGACACAGGGATTCTGGCTTGCCGATAGTGCTTGTACCCAAGCGCTATGGTTAGCGGTGATGAAGAATAATCCATCTCGTTTCGTAGGTGAACACGGTAATCCAGTAGAACAAGTTAGTTGGGATAATGTGCAGCAATTTATCCAAGCCATCGATACGCAGATTCCAGACTTACAAGCACACTTGCCGACCGAAGCGGAGTGGGAGTATACCTATCGCGCAGGTTCCACTACCCTGTTTTCATTTGACGAGACCATTACGCCCGAGCAAGTGAATTATCATGGCAATTATCCTTATACTGCTGCCTTGACAGGGATTTATCGTGAAAGAACCGTACCGGTTAAATCATTGCCACCTAATCCTTGGGGTCTGTACGAAATGCACGGCAATGTCTGGGAATGGTGTGCGGATCGGTACACCGCTTGTCCTTCATTTGCAGTGGTCGATCAATCAGGGTCAATTACTAAAGAATATCGTTCATTGCGTGGTGGATCGTGAGTCAGCCATGCTAGTTTAGATCTGCTTTTCGTGATGGAGATGAAATTGATTTAAACGATGGTGTTATTGGCTTCCGGCTTTCCCTTGGTCGAAGTCGAGTGCCAGTTATAGGTGCCAGTAGGCAGCAGTCAGCAAAGTGGGTTAAATAGACTGGCGCATTTGACAGCGTGTTCTATAGCCGGTAGATTCGAACTCAAACGGTTGATGTCATCTTAAGGGAATAACTACGATGTCAGGTATTTTTATCAGTTATCGACGCCATGATAGCCAAAGCGCAGCCGGTAGGTTGGCTGATTTTTTAGAGCGCAGTTTTGGGGCGGATCAAATTTTTCGCGATGTGGAAACGATCGAACCTGGGGTCGATTTTGTGCAAGCGATCGAGAAAGCAATTGCCTCTTGCCAAGTGATGCTGGTGGTGATTGGGCCGCGTTGGCTCACGATTACCGATCAGCAGGGTAATCGTCGTTTGGATAAAGCCGATGATTGGATTCGCATTGAAACCAAGCTGGCATTGCAACGCAATATTCGCGTGATTCCGGTGTTGGTGGAAAATGCGCAACCCCCGACCATGGATGAATTGCCTGATGAAATCAAGCCGTTGGCGCGCCGTGAAGCGCATGAACTCAGCGATAAACGCTGGGATTACGATGTGCAGTGCTTGATCGATGCGCTGGAAAAGGTTCCTGGCATTCGCCGCAAAGTACAAACGACGACTTCTTCCCAGAACGCGCCGGTGCAACCGGTTACCGCCCGTTTGACGACGAAATTGGGCAAAGTGTTGGCTTGGATTGGTGGGATTTTCGTGGCGCTGATTATGATCGGCTTATTTTTGGAAGATACCACGATATCAGTCACACCACCGCCATCGCTACCGCTTACGCCGGTCGCACCGCAACCGTTAATGCAAGGTTTACCTTCAGGTTCGCCAACTTCGACGTGTGGGTGCTGGGGCTATGTGGAAGTGGGTGCAACACGCCCCAATGCGCAGTGCGCTTCCGGCATCGATGCCGTGGTGATGTGTCAAGGTGCATGTGCCGGTGGTGGCGCGCCTTGGCAATCGTTGTGCCAATAAGTGCCGTTAAAAGGTGCTACTACGCTTTTTTGATCGTGCTGAAGCTGAATAGCCTTACCAAAAGTCATTTTATTTCAGCCTTCTAGCGCAATATTTTTTAGTAGTATTATCTCCTATGATTGATTTTAGAGAGTGTCGTACTGCAGCGTTAGTGTTGTGGCGGCCGTAGGAGTGTGATATGGACAAGAGTGCATTACTCAGCGCGTTGGCGGCTGAAATTGAGCAAGGGAAAATGATTTTTCCAACTTCCACCAATGCAGCGATCAATATCAAAAAAATGCTGGATGATCCCGATTGTGAGCTGGATAAGGTAACCCGCCTGATACAAGCTGAACCGCTGCTAGCCACCAAAGTGGTGGCCGTGGCCAACTCGGTGGCGTTTAACCGTTCTGGTAAGCGTATTACCGATGTGCGTTCAGCGATTAGCTTGCTGGGTTTTAACATGGTGCGCAATTTGGCAACGGCGATTTTGACACGACAGCTTGCCGGTAAAGCCGCCAATAATGAGATCGTTACTCAGTTATGGAAGCATTCGGCGTATGTGGCGTCGTTGGCGCAAGTGATTGCACGTCGTGTCACCAAGCAAAACCCTGATACGGCGATGTTTGCCGGTATGATTCATGAAATCAGTTGGTTTTATTTGCTGTCGCGTGAGAAAGATTTCCCAGGGTTAACGGAAGGCGATTTTGCCAGCTCTTGGGTCAGCGATGAAGACCTGGATGATGAAACCGAGATCGAATGTGAAATCAAAATTGGTACTGCGATCCTCAAAGCGCTTGCCGTGCCAGCACCCGTCATCGAGGGTATTACTTGCTTATGGGAAGGGTATTTAGCCTATCCGCCGACGACGCTCGGTGATACCCTGCTGTTTGCCGATCAGTTATCTCCGATACGCTCACCGTTTGTGCTACCGTCTGATCAAACGGGTGATGATATCAAAGCCAGTATGGATACCTTGACCGATCAAGAAACATTAAGCGAGATCTTGAAGGACTCGGAAGCGGAAATTAAGTCGCTTACCGAAGCATTAGGGGCCTAGCTTATATTACAACACCCTGAGCGCTGGATTTTGCAACTTTAACCAGCGCTTCAGCCTGCAATATCTCTCAATTTCTTCAGTGATAAGTTTTTGGAATGAAAGGTGTCGCGTAGCAGCCGCAATCCAAACAGCAAAAACTGCAATCCAATGACAGCAATGACGGCGGCAGTTATCCAAGGGCCGATTTGATCGACGATGGTGGCGAGCAACTGCCCACGGACTGCCGGGCAGTGGTTGCTTCATCATGATATTCACTGCAACATAGCACGCGAGTAAGCCAAAACAGCCAATTAAGCTGCCAGTAATGCGTGGATGCAGCAGATAGCCTGCGCTGAAGGGATTGCGGATCGAGCTTCGCCTGGCAAGCATCAGTAACAGCACAAAGAGTAGCATCTCTGCAACAATCACGGTAGCATCTGGCTCGAATGCAATTTGTAGCACTGTAGGGTAATACGCCAAGTAAACATAAGACAGAAATGCATTGAGAAGCACACCAATGAAGCTCATAACACACCTCCTGATAGGAATGGATTGTTAGCACGCCGTGCCTTCACCGCATCGATTGCGATGATTGAGGTTGTTTGATAACCCCGTTACCACCGGATCGAGGGTAGTTTGATGCTAGCAAAATTTCCAACCCGAGCATGTGACAAAAAACATATGAATTCAGCGACAAATCATCTTCAAGTTGCCAACCTTTGAAGAAGTATGAAGCGTTATCTCATTGACGCAGCAGATTAGTCTTAAGTCCGACAGACTCCTAGGTTAAAATAGGCCTTTTTTCTCATTGATCAACCGCTGGTTTTTTTAACCGGTTCGTTTAAACAAAGGAAACGCCATGAAATACCAGACCGATGATTTACGCATTGTCGGCGTGCATGAATTGACACCACCCGTGGAACTGCACCGGGAATATCCCCTAACGGAGGTCGCGACCGAAACCGTTTATGCAACACGGCAAGAAATCCATCAGGTTTTGCATGGCCACGATGATCGTTTGCTGGTAATTACAGGGCCCTGCTCGATTCATGATGTAGATGCGGCGCTCGAATACGCAGCGCGCTTGAAACACCAGCGTGAGAAATTCAAGCAGCAATTACTGATCGTAATGCGCGTTTACTTTGAAAAACCGCGCACCACCATCGGGTGGAAAGGGTTGATCAATGATCCAGATTTGGACAACAGCTTTCATATCAATAAAGGGTTGCGCATGGCGCGGCACTTATTACTCGGTTTGAACCGCATGGGAATTCCATCTGCCACCGAATACCTGGATTTGATCACTCCGCAGTATTTATCGGATTTGATTGCCTGGGCAGCGATTGGTGCGCGCACGACTGAGAGCCAAGGACATCGTGAGCTGGCTTCCGGAGTTTCCTGTCCGATCGGATTCAAGAATGGTACCTATGGCAATTTGAATATCGCTATCGATGCGATTGCAGCCGCATCGCGTCCGCACCATTTTTTGTCGGTGACCAAAGAAGGCACCACAGCCATTTTCGCGACCAAGGGCAACGAGGATTGCCACATCATTTTACGAGGCGGTCGTAAGCCGAATTATGATGCTGAGAGTGTGGCTTCCGCCGTCGAAGAGTTGCAGAAAGCAAAGTTACCGGCGCGTTTGATGGTCGATTTTAGCCATGCCAATAGTCACAAAGATTATCGGCGCCAAGTGGAAGTCGCCGAGAGCGTTTCCCAGCAAATTGCCGAAGGTTCCCACGCGATTTTTGGTGCCATGATCGAAAGTCATTTGGTCGAAGGAAACCAGAAAACAGGGGGTAAACCGCGCGAGCAATTGGTGTATGGCCAGAGTATTACCGATGCGTGCATCAATTTTGAAACTACCGAGCAAGTATTGCAACAGTTAGCGCACGCAGTGGATAAACGCCGCAACCACTGATTTATTGTTTAAGGGCGAGCCCGGCGTGTAATGAAGCGCGATAAGCGCTCATTGCAGGGAGGATTGCCAATAGCAATGCACCAACGATTATGATACCGAGCACCATGAGTGCAGCAGGGTTGAGTGTGAATGGTGTGATGAATAAACCGTAATTTTCAGCCAGAATTGTTTGCGCGAATTGCGTGGTAACCCTTAAGGCAATGAGGGCAAGCGTTATACCGCTGAGCGTGATCAACAGCGCTTCCAGTTCGATCATCCAAAACACGAACGCAGGTCTTGCGCCAATAGCGCGTAGCACAGCAATTTCGCGTTGTCGTTCTCGGATCGATGATAGCAATAGCGTACTCAAACCTAGCAATGATGAAAGTAGTACCAGCGCAGCAATAAGTTGCAGGGTATTTTCCATGGCGCGAGTGATTTGCCATAATTCGGTGAGTGTGATGCCTGGCAAGATGGCCATGAGCGGTTCTTTGCGATAATCGTTGATCTGTCGTTGCACTTGAAACGTGGCCATTTTGGTTTGGAGGCCTACGAAAATGGCGGTGATTGTTTTAGGGGTGAGCGATCGAGCATCGATATCGGTATTCAATAAGCTTTGACTGGGGAGCTTAACGCCATCGCGCCAATTTAAATGGATCGCTTCCATGCCTTCCAGATTGATATATAAGGCGTGATCGATGGTTGTGCCCGTCGGGTTCAGAATTCCGACGATATTAAAAGCGCGTTCATCGTGCAGACTGAACTGGGTTTGCCCGATGCCATGCGCTAAATAAATCGAATCATCGAGGCGATAACCGAGTTTTTTTGCAACCTGTACCCAAAACTACATCGAATCGGTGAGTAAGCGTATGACCTGCAGCAAATGTCAGCAGTTGTTGCTCGCCATAGCGATAGTGGGTAAAGAAATCGCCCGCAGTGCCTACCACGCGATAGCCGCGATGAGAATCACCCAAAGAAATGGGAATGGCCCAGGCAAGCTTTTGATCTGCAAGCAGCGCTTGATAGCTGGCCCAGGAAATATTGTTGGTGGCATGGCCAATATGGAACACCGAATAAAGCAATAGATTGAGTTGGCCGGTGCGGGCGCCTACGATCAAATCGACACCGGAGACGGTATTACTAAAGCTTTCTGGCTTCAGAACGGATATGTTCAATACCGAGCAGTACAAACGTGCTGATGGTGACGGACAGTATCGTCAATAATACTGAAAATTTACGATAAAGCAGGCTATACCCCGCAACTTTAAGAAACATGCTGAGTTTCTCCGTTGCGATTGAGTTCTGTTAAATTAATGTGATGCTGAAAACGAGGCGCAAGCGTGCTATCGTGGCTGGCAAAGATTAATGTGGTTTGTTGTTCGCGACTGAGCATGAGTAACGTTTCAATGAAGCGATCGCGGTTAGCTTGATCGAGTGCTGAGGTTGGTTCATCGGCGATCAAGATTTTAGGCTGATTGATCAATGCGCGTGCAATGGCAACACGTTGTTGCTGACCTACGCTGAGTTGCTCCGCTTTTTGTGCAAATAATGATTTATCGAGATTCAAAGCAGCAAATAAGCGCTCCGCTTGGGGTGTGACCTGAGTAAGACTTTTATTGGCAAAATAAGCGGCTAAGCGCACGTTATCGATTACGCTCAGGTAGTGAATCAGATTGAATTGTTGAAAGACCACACCAATATGCTGAGCGCGGAAGCGATCACGTTTGGCTGGTGATAATCGCGCTAGGTCTTGACCGAGCACTTCGATTTTACCGTGTGTTGCGATTAATATGCCGGCGATGAGATTGAGCAACGTCGATTTTCCTGAACCGGAAGCGCCTTGGATGAATAGGTGATCACCTTGGGCAATCGACCAAAACGGGATATCAAGCGCATAGACTGCCGATTTTCCGGGGTATTGGAATTGTAGATTGCGAAGAATGACAGCTTGGGCTGGTGCGAGCACAGTCGATTCCTTAACAGAGATTGCGGCGAGTTTAATTCATCGTTTAGCGAGGATGATATACTGGACAATCCCTATCCAAAAAGTTTTTTATGATTTTAGGCATGTTTAGTCGAAATATTGCGATTTTATTGCTTGCTGTTGCCTTGTTGTTAGTGGCTTGCGGGAAAAAGTCCAGTGATGAACTGAATACATCGGCTTCCACACCACGCGCCACGCAGCAAGCCTTAGACCCATCGTTCAAAACCATTGAGTGGATCGATTTGATGCCGCAGGATGATCTCGATGCATTACTAAACCCGCCCGATTATTTGGATGAGATCGAGGATGGTTCGGAAGAAGATCAACTCAGCAATCAGTTTCAAATTGCGATTGCACAGGCTAGCGACGATCGCTATCAGAAAGCATTGGTATCGACGCGCATTAAGCCCGAATTCGATAATCAAAAGATTCGTTTGCCGGGTTTTATTGTGCCATTGGAATTTGGCAAGAATCAAACAATAACGCGGTTCTTTTTAGTTCCTTATTTTGGTGCGTGTATCCATTTACCGCCCCCGCCTCCAAATCAAATCGTTTATGGTGTTTTCGATAAAGGCTTGAAAGTTGATGTGTTGCATGAGCCATTCTGGATTAACGGGGTGTTACACACCACGTTGATGGAAAACGATATTGCTAAAGCGGCTTATACGATGACTGTCGCGGAGATTGTGCCTTATGTCGATGAGGGTGACGCTTACTAATTGAATGAGAGTGTCGCACGGTCTGTTGTCAATTGTGTTGATCCTTGTTGATTTTGCACAATCCACTGTACTTTGATGCGCTCAATACCCGGAAATTTCACTATTAGTGCTGTATAAATGGTAGTAAGTTTTGTGTTGGCTTGGCAGTTGAATACATAACTTGCATGAAAATCAGGGTGTTCACCTCCCGAATGAAAGTGTTCAGCACTGGGCGCACCATCGATATAAGGCGCGCTTGCGGTTGCTGTTTCCAATTGGCAGTTGAATGGTGTAATTTGAAATAACTGATCGCCTTCGACCAGGATTTGCTTAGTATGCGTCAATATGTTTTGTTGCTGCTCACTTTTCGGGGGATGTTCAAAGTCGATGAGATTGATAGCCGGAGAAATGAATTCAATGAATAATCTGCCATGCTCATGGACGATATAAAGTTCAGCTTCTCCATGCACATGTGCACCATGCGTATGATGTGTATCTGCATTCAGATTAGCGCTCGAAAATAGCCAGCCGAGTAAACCTAACAAAAGTTGCGGGACAGAAACTCGATTTATTTTCATCGTGGCGGTTATTGATTAGCATTAGCTTAATGATATGATAATTTGAGCCTGAATTCAGGTGTTTGCTCAAAATTTTACCGTGGTCGATAAAATTTTTAAGAATTTGCTAGGTAACACTTGACCATGTTCAAATGGCTTGATATAAGGGGGTTTGCAGAATCTTCTGTTAATGATTTACTACTAATAACCCAATAACCGAAAAGGGGATTTAAATGAATAAATCTGATCTTATTGATGCGATTGCAAAGTCTGCCAGTATTTCAAAAGCTTCTGCAGGTGAAGCACTTAACGGTGCATTGGCTGCCATTAAAGCAGCATTAAAGAGAAATGAAAGTGTAACATTAGTTGGTTTTGGAACATTTAAAGTAGGAAAAAGAGCTGCGCGAACTGGTCGCAATCCCCGTACCGGTGCCGAGATAAAAATTAAAGCAGCAAAAGTACCAAAATTCGCCCCTGGTAAAGCGCTTAAAGATGCAGTAAACTAGCAGCCTTATTGATTAAGAAAAAAGGGTGCTTAGCTCAGCTGGTAGAGCGTCGCCCTTACAAGGCGAATGTCGGCGGTTCGATCCCGTCAGCACCCACCATTAAAGGTGGCTTGCCAAATTATAAGATTTTAAGCTGGAGTGGTAGTTCAGTTGGTTAGAATACCGGCCTGTCACGCCGGGGTCGCGGGTTCGAGTCCCGTCCACTCCGCCATTTTTCGATCGACTTCTTTGAAGCGATAAGTGATAACGCTCTGATTTACTTCCATTACTTCTTGATTAGGTTCTAGTCATGTTTGATTTTGTCCATCGAAAAAAAACGATCGTTCAGATTATCCTTTTTTTTAGTCATGCTGCCCTTTTTGTTTTGGGGGATACAGTCGTATCGCAACGAAAGCCAAATGAGCGCGGTTGCCAAGGTTGAAGGCGAAGAAATTCCCCGTTGGGAATTCGATCAAGCAATGCGCAATCAGCATGATCGCCTACGCGATATGCTGAAGGACAATTTCAATAGCGCAATGCTGGATAATCCGGAGATGCGTTTGGCAGTATTGGAAGGTTTGATTCAACAAAAAATAATGCATCGTGAGGCTGAAAATATTGGACTTACGGTTCTAGATTCTCGGCTGGCAAGTGAAATTCAATCAATTTCCGCTTTTCATGATGAGAATGGGAAATTTTCTTATCAACGCTATGAAGAACTGTTACGCCGCCAGCAGGTAACACCTGTCATCTTCGAAGGTAGAGTGGGTGCTGAAATTTTGCAACAGCAGCTTCTGGAACCGCTTTCTAGCAGCGCGATGATTGCTGATACGATGGCGCAAACGGTGATCCGATTGAGTGAAGTTAAACGTGAAATTAATCAAGTTGAAATTGCACCTGATCAATATTTATCCGAAGTGAATCCGGATGAGAGTGCCATAAAAACCTATTACGACCAACATCAAGCTGAGTTTTTATTACCGGAGCGGGTGCGTATTGAATATTTAGTCCTATCGCTCAATAATTTGGCGCAGCAAGAAACCGTAAGCTCAGAAGAAGTTAGAAATTATTACGAAGATCACCAAAGTGATTATAGTCAGCCTGAAGAACGGTCAGCAAGCCATATCTTGATTGCGGTAAGTGATTCAACGTCAGATGAAGCGCATACAGAAGCTAAACGTAAAGCAGAAGATATTCTGGCGCAAGTAACGCAAGACCCTGAAAAATTTGCTGAGCTCGCCAAGGAATTTTCCGATGATAGCGGCTCTGCAAAATCGGGGGGTGAATTGGGTTTTCTAGGGAAGGGTGTGTTGGTAAAAGAATTTGAAGAGGCACTTTTTCAAATGGAACCGAATGAAATTCGTGGGCTTGTCGAAACTCCTTTTGGTTTTCATATCATCAAGCTTTCAGAAATAAAATCGGCTAAAGTGGCGCCAGTTGAAGAAGTAGAAGATAGCATCGAAGAAACACTGAAGCGTCAAAAAGTTACCAGCCGGTTTGGTGAGATTGCCGAAGAATTTTCCAATATCGTTTATGAACAAAGCGATAGCTTATTGCCTGCGGCAGATCGTTTTAATTTGGCAGTTAAGCAACCGGATGGCTGGATCAATAAAAGATCGAGAGAGCCGGTAGAAATTGCTAATGAAAAATTTATGCAAGTGCTTTTTTCTGAAGATGCGATTAAAGAAGGGCGGAATACTGATGCCATCGAAGTAATGCCTGATACCTTTGTTTCTGCCAGGGTGTTGGAGCATAAGCCGGCAACTGCCCAATCATTGGAAGTGGTTAGAGATCAAATCGTCGAGAAGCTCAAGCTTCAGCTAGCAGCCGAAAAAACTGAAGAAAAGGGTAATGACAAACTAGCTCGGCTCATTGCGGGTGAAGCAGAAATCGTTGATTGGGGTGATACGCCAAAAACTGTTTCATATATGCAATCGCAAGGATTAGATATCGGAACATTGCGTGCGATATTTCAAGCCGATGTGACTCGGCTGCCAACTTACGTTGGTGTTACCAGCCCGCAAGGTAAATATAATTTAGTCCGCATTAACCAAGTGATTGAACCTGATGCTGCGGATAAAGAAAAATTAAAGTCTTTTGGCGGCCAACTCAAGCAAATGATATTGCAGGAAGAGTTGGCGGCGTACCAAGCTAGCCTGAGACAACGTTATTCAGTGAAGATACAACCTGAAAGCTATTGATCCAGGTCAAACGCAACAGTATTAAATCCTGCGTCGACGTAGGTGATCTCCCCCGTAATGCCACTCGCGAGATCACTGCATAAAAAGGCAGCAACATTGCCCACTTCTTCTGTCGTTACGTTTTTACGAAGCGGCGCAACTTTTTCCGCATAACCAAGCAACTTTCCGAAATTTCCAATACCTGAGGCGGCCAGTGTTTTGATCGGACCTGCCGATATAGCATTGACGCGGATGCCTTTCTTACCTAGGCTCGAAGCCATAAAGCGTACATTTGCTTCTAAGCTGGCTTTGGCAAGTCCCATCACGTTATAACTTGGCATGACTCTCACGGCGCCCAAATAGGTCAAGGTGAGTAGTGCTGCATTTCTGCCTTCCATCAGTTTTAATCCTGCTTTGGCAAGTGCAGCAAAACTATATGAGCTGACGTCATGCGCGATATGAAATGCCTCACGATTGACGCTTTCTAGATAATCACCGGTTAATGCTTCTCGAGGTGCAAAGGCGATCGAGTGCACGATGCCATCAAGACCATCCCAGTGTTTACCTAGATCTTCAAAGCATTGTGTGATTTGTTGATCATCTTGCACATCACAGAGGAATAACAGTGAGCTATTAAATTCGTTAGCAAGCTTCGCAACACGGTCGCGCAGATCTGTGCCTTGATAGGTAAAAGCAAACTCAGCGCCTTCTCGTTTCATTGCTTTGGCAATACCATAGGCAATGGAACGATTACTGAGCAATCCCGTAATTAGTATTCGTTTATTCGCTAGAAACCCCATTCTCATACCTTTGTAATTGATAATCGAATCATTATAGCGTAACGCGCTGGTTTGCGAGTAGAGTCCTCCGTGAAATCGTTGTGGCGCTAGGCGCTAAATTCAACACCGTTTTGGAGTAACCCAACGAGGTTGATGTTGGTTTCATTGATCGTCGCATTGGCAGCAAGAATTAGTAATTCTGCTTGAGTTAATGTGCCGCCACCGCCTTTAAGCATGCCGACATAGAGATCGCGCTCTGTAGCAGACGGTGATTCTCCTACTACATTTTGATAAACATGGTTAACAAAGGCTTCATTGCTGACTGAGCCGGCCATAGACTGAAAAAGTGCGGAATTGACAACCAATTCACTGACGCTGAGTAATGATTGGCCGCTATCAAATAATTGCAAGCCAACGGCAACATACTCAGGAATAATATTATTAGCATCAAAAGCAGCTCCAATGATGCGCACGGTGTTGCCGGCCGATTGGCCTTGTGCAAGATCAAAGGCGAGGTTTTTATTTTGAAAATCAAGGCGTTCAGTATTGATAAGCGTATCGTTCCCTTCGAGCCCTGAGACGTTGATGCCGTCTTCTGTTGAATTAATGGTATATGCACTGCTGTTATCACTATAGATGGCGGTATCGATCCCTGTTCCGCCATTGAGCAGATCATTACCGAGTAGCCCGCTTAAGTGATCATTGCCATCACCCGCTTCGATCGTATTGTCTGCATCGGTTCCGACAAGTTGATCGGGCCCATTTGTTCCAAGAATAGTATTACTGGGAACGGTACCTGTTACCCCTGCAAAATTTCTTGGCGTGTTGACTTGAATGTTTCCATTGCGGTCAATGGATTGAACCTCGTTAATGGGTAAGTTAGTGTAGGTGACTGCATCAACCCCTGCAAAATTGATAGTGGCGCTACCGCTTGTAAAAAGAAATTCGTCAGGTACGATGTAATCCGGTGCAATGAAGTTTAAATTTGCAAAGCCTTGTGTGGCAATGAGCGCCGATTTATTCGCCGTATTGGGGTTGGGTAAATTAGTGGTAAATCGAAACGAATGGACCGCATTGCCCTGTATTACATCGATAGATTGGCCTTGCCAAAATGATTCGCCATTAATATCACCAATAGTGAGTTCAATAAATTGAATTGACCCCGTGCTATTCGAATACAATTCATTGATGCGAAACAAATGAAATGACATATTACCTCCTAACTAGGAGTCAAGTCTTGCATTAATACAAGAATTACTTCTCCGAATTTTTAACGATACGGCTAACTGTAGCATAATGTACACCAAATTCATCCGCAATTGCCTTCATAGTAAAATTTCCTGTTTGATAGGCTGCTGTAATCGCTGTATTTCTTTCTTTAAACGCTGAATAGTATGAAAGCGGCTTAGCTTTAGCGATTCTTTGAGTACGTGGAATTTCACTGATATTTTTATCAAGTTGAACATGTTGCTGCATTTTCTTTATAAATTCTTCCTTGCCAAGATAAATCTGTCCTTGCAAATCATTCCATATGCTTGGTAGCCCAATGCCCTCACGAACAAAATCGATATAGGCGGCAATTGCTTGCTTTCGCTGCTTGCTAAATTGGCTTAGCACCCATTTCGTTTGCAGCCAATCGGGGTAGTCATTTTTTCCAATCATCGCTGAATAACTACTCCAAGACCATTGATCAACATTTTTTATTAAGCCTGCCCGTACAGGATTCAATACAACATAACGAGATAATTCAAGTAGATAGCTATCCTTTTCGACCAGAATGGCTTTATAGCGTCCTTGATAGACATGTCCGGTACGATTATGTCTACGATTAAAGGCTTGTGTATACATGCCATTCAATTGCCGCATTCCTTTGGACAAATTTCCCTCAATCGTTTCTACAACGATGTGATAGTGATTATCCATCAGGCAATATATGTGGCAAATCCAGTTAAACCGTTGACAAACATGACCGAACAATGACAGCCAACTGGCACGATCAGAATCGTCCAGATAAATTGGTTCACGACGATCGCCTCGCGAAGTTACATGATATAAGCCACCCGGGAACTCAATTCTTAAGGGTCTAGCCATAGTTTTCTTTCAAGTTTTGATATTACATAGATTATATCATTGAATATTGTATCGCAAGACCTGACCCCATTCTTTCTCAATTGCGCCTTGTATCGATTGGGATTATTCTATTCAAGAATAAAGGGTAAGAATTCGTGATTCTAGACTTGACGCTTTCTTTCATTCTGGTGTTAGGCCGCTATCTTCTACCATCATCTAGAGGTAACCAAACGATGAAACTGACAATAAAAACACTGATTTGCGCACTGCTTGCTTTGGCTATGGCGACCACTGTTTCTGCGCAGAATGAAACTGGTATCATCACCGTTTTCATTGCGAAGAAGATCATCACAATGGATGCAACACGGCCTACCGCGATCGCTGTCGCGGTGCGTGACGGTCAGGTTCTCGGCGTTGGCTCAGTACAAGATCTTGAGCCCTGGCTCAAAGACAATAAACACATAATCGACGAGCAGTTCAAAGACAAGGTATTGATGCCGGGCTTCATCGACCCGCACATGCATCCGATGCTCGCGGCTATACAATTCGGCACGACATGGATCACGCCCGAGTCGTGGGATGTGATGGGCACAAAGACCCCCGCCACCATTGGGCGCGAAGCGTACCTGAGCGCCTTGGAGGCAGCATTTGCAGCTGCCTCCAAGGATGAGCCGATGTTCATCACATGGGGCTACAATCAGATGTTCCACGGTGACATGTCACGAGAGCTGCTGGATACCATCTCTAGCACTTATCCTATTTTCGTCTGGCATCGTTCGGCGCATGAGGCGTACTTCAATACGCCGATGCTCAAGCACCTGGAAGGTAAGGGAGTTACTGAAGCAGCGGTCAAAGGTAATCCTCAGATCGACTGGCAGAAGGGATATTTTTTTGAGGATGGTTTCTTCAAGGTTGCTGTACCTGCATTAGCCAGTCACTTGCTGGCACCCACGCGCGTGGATATGGGCTATGCCAAAGCCCGAGATTACCTGAATTTCAACGGTATTACCACAGTAGCTGACATGAGTACCGGCAATGTCAATTGGGATTTGGAGATTGGAGCCCTGAAGCGTACCTTTGATCGTGAAGACTCGCCGGTGCGTGTGCGCCTAACCCCAGATGCCATAGCGTTGGCTGCCGCCATGAAGAACGCGGATACGGCATTTGCTTTCATTGGTAGAGTCGGCGAAAAGAACACTCGGCATGTCTTCACAAACAAGGCAATAAAACTGTTCGCCGATGGGGCGATGTTCTCTCAACTGATGCAGTTATCGCCCCCTGGCTACATCGATGGGCATCAAGGCGCTTGGATCACACAACCCGCGCTGTTCGAGGAAACCGCACGCCGCTATTGGAATGCGGACTATCAAATACACGTTCACACGAACGGTGACCAGGGCGCAATGATGGTGCTCGATGTTCTTGATAAGCTTAAGGTCGGAAAACCGCGAACTGATCACCGCTTTACGATTGAACACTATGGCTATGCCACCGATGGTATCAGTCGCAGAATTGCATTGCTTGGGGCTCTGGTTTCGGCTAATCCATTCTATCTGTATGACCTCGGCGACAAGTATGCCGAAGTAGGTTTGGGCTATGACCGGGCCGGACGGATCGCTCCACTCGGTGGTCTCGTCCGTCGGGGCGTCCCTGTCGCGTTGCATTCGGACTTTGCGATGGCGCCTGCTTCACCGCTCTTTCTTGCATGGACGGCAATAACCCGTGAGACCCAATCGGGCAAGGTATTTGGACCTGAAGAGCGTTTGACGATGGATCAAGCCATGAAAGCGATTACCATCGATGCGGCGTACATCCTTCGCTTGGAAGATCGCCTCGGCAGCATCGAGGCCGGAAAGCTGGCGGATTTTACCGTCCTCGATCAAGACCCCTATGCGGTCGGTGCGGCTGGATTGCGCAACATCAAGGTTTGGGGCACAGTGTTTGAAGGTACATCGCATCCCGCCAAAACTAGCGGACCTTAAATTGGGGGAAGGGAGTTGTCTCCTTTGAGCGGACATATTATGCTCCAGTTCAGAGAAGATAAGAGATGATTCAAAGTTATAAATCTGCATACTCAGCAGAATTTCGGCAACAGATAGTAGCATTGTTTGAGGATCAATAATCTAACTATCAAGCCGCTCGAGATTACCGGTTTATTTTGTTATTAGCCGATGGATTATATTACGCGATTTTCGTTGCTTTTAGGAAGATTCCATAAAAATCGACCGGCACTAATCATCTGACGACGTAGTAAAGTCCAATCTTCGGCTCGCTTGCGAGCGTCAAGACAGCGCAGCAATCGGACACGCATGGCGATATCTTGCTGATCGAGAATACTAGCCCAAAGCGTATCATTAATGTTGTATTCTCTACCGGGTTTGAGGCACACTGGAATAACATGTTCGATCGGAATAGCCAGATCGCTCGCGATGAACTGTACAGCAGCTCGGATATTCATCGCCTTGGTATCAACAGGATCCGTTAAATTATAAGGTGGTTGCCAAACACTTGACGGTCTTAACAGATCGATATGCGTGACTACGGCAAGGATAGGAGGGGGGCGATGATGGAGTCGTTTTAGTTGCTGGGTACGGAGGTGATCCAGATAGCGCCGTTCATCTTGGCGATCAGGTCGATTTGCCGCAGTTACCCAGAAAATTAGGTCGGCGCTCAGCGCAGCAGTTAGCATTTGCTGTTCATCAAATAATTGACTATCACAACCTGGGCTATCAAAAATCAGGGCTTGCTCAAATCCTTCTCGTTCTAATGCATAAGCAGTAAATTGTTGAGTAGTGCCAGGAAGAACATCGCTGGCGGTCGTTAATTTTCCAAATAGGGCGTTGATTAAACTCGATTTGCCTGCATTAGTTTTACCGAGTATTAAGAACCGTAGCGGCTCGATTATGACTTCATTCGGTTGCTGGGTTTTTGGGGGGTGAGGTTCGTTTGGGGCAGGCTCGTTGGGTATCGATACGGTATCGTTAATAATCGGTGTGCGGCCACTGTATAAGTCGATCGCATAGTAACCGACTTTACGAATATAAGCGCGTAAAAACCAACGATACAGTTCATCGCGTGCCAGGCCGAAGCTACGCTGTCTGAGGTGTTGCCATATTTCTCCGAACAGCGCATGCATAGGATCCACCAATACCCTACCGGTTCGATAGACATTGATCGCTTGCTCCGCTTTATCTTTCCACCGTTGTAAACGCAATAAATCACCAATGGTGAAGCGATCGCTGAAAGGAATATTTTCTGTGATGTCGCGCCGCAAATCGCGGCTTGCTTGCTCAATAATTAGTAACGTATGGGGAACGGTCAATTCGAGATACGGTTCTTCCGCATCAGGATGATAGCAGTGTGATACCGTATCCAACGTTTGCCGCCCTAGCTCGATAATCCAGGAAGTATTTTCAATCGATCCAGTTTGAGGATCAAAGTGATTGGCCAGTTGATCGACTTTTTGCCAAGCAATTTCGGCGCTGGGTGGCCAGTCTGGATTAGGTTCAGTCATCGCCTCACTTAGTAGCTGACGGTCGCGGCGAACCAATAATTGCTGTAGAAAATAACCTGCACTACTGCACAGCGCCAGCGTTATTAGCCAATATACAAAGCCATCGATCTGCCATAGCCATATCAAACCAAATAAAAATAATATCAGTGTAGGACATAGCCATAGCATGAGGGCAATTAACCGTAAAGGATCGATTTGCTTAACCAGTTTCTTCATGGCGTTAGATTCGTTGCTTAAGAACAGATGTGCTGGCTTCAAGCGCATCAGCGTAGGATTTTCGCAGTAGATCAGGACTAATGTTTAAGCCGTTTTGTCGTTGCGTAAAGAAATATACCGCTGCTTTACCCAGTGCAAAGGTAGTGGCGGCGCTGGCACTGGCTCCCCAAACAGCACCTACAGTTTGCCCGACGCCTGGGATAAATTTGGTTAGCGTGCGTCCTATTATTCTAACAAAATAGCTCGAAGTGATTGCTGTTCCCAGTAAGCTAAAAAACTCAACGGTTGTTTGTTTATTCCAATCCTGTCCATACAATTTTGCTAAATCACGAAGCAGCTTCGCTTGCAGTGTCGTGACCATTACTAAATCGACTACTGGTAATGTGCCTAACCCGGCAGCCGTTAGCGAATAGCCAACAATGTGCTGATGTGCAGTTCGCGCAAATAAATCCCGAATTTCTTTTTCGCCGGCAAGTTGGCGCTGTAATCCGAGTGGCAGCACTAATTCAATCGCCTTCCATAGTGGTTCAAGTCCATAGTTGGTTGGACTGAAACCATCTTCTGCTAGCGTCAGATCAACAGGGACCCAAATCATGGGTGCAGAACCCGGTAGTGCTATCACGGTTTGACGTTGTGCATGCAAAGCGCGTTGTAGATCAGTAGGGACTTCCTGAGGCAGTGGATCTTGATCAAATGGCCATGGGATAAGGTGCTGATCGTGCGGCCCGTAAAGTTCGTGTAAACCCGTTTGTACCATGATAATTGGCCAATCGGGGTGGTGTATTCGTATAGCCTGAAGCACCTTCAACACAATCTGCTGCTGAAGATCAGCAACTTTCATCACTGCAATGAGTAGATGAGCTCGGGATTCGCAATAGTGAATATCTTCGTTCGGGTCGTAATCGATTTCACCCAAGCCGCGCGTATCTAAGAACCGTACCACTGGCATTTGTTGCGGGAAATCATAAAAACTCGAGAAGCGTGTGCAAGCCCGTAGACCATTACCGATCTCGGCCGTTTCACTGCCAGTGAGTGCGTGAATAATCGATGTTTTTCCAGCCTGCGTTTTGCCAATAAACCAGAAGACGGGGAGCGGCATGTTCTGACGTACTTGTTTCAATGAGGCGTCTAACGCTGCTTCATCGATTTTGGGATCAGCCAAAATGGTTTGCAGTTTTTGCCAATAAGTGATCCAGTCAGTAATTTTACTTAATTTCACAATTGCGGTCTTGAACGATTAACGATGTGTGATGGAAACGACTTCGTTTTTTCGATTAAACGTTCATACGGAGTTTTTCCTCCCAAACCTCCATGAGGTCGGTGATAGTTGTAGAAAGCTTCCCACTCGGCTAATTTGGCATGCAGGTCAACATCATCTGTATAAGTTAATAACTGGTAAAATTCTCGCTGATCAGTGCCATGCGAACGTTCCACCTTGCCATTTAGTCGAGGTGTTCTGGGCTTGATATAAGCATGTCGTACACCTATGTCTTCCAGGTGCCAATGGAATTTAGCCTGGAACTCATGGCGTCATTATCAGTTCGGATAGTATTGATTCTGAAGGGGAATTTTGAGATAACATAGTCTACGAAATCAATCGCGTTCTGCTGTGTATGCCGCTCATAAATTTTCAGTGCGCGAATCCGCGTTGCGTCATCAATGGCGGTATATTGGAAGCGCCGGATTTTCTTACCCTCTTCAACTTTAAAATCGAGAAACTTCACATCAATTTGTACATGATGCCCCGGCACCTGTTTTTCATAACGAATTGTCGGAATCGATCTTTTGCGCTGACGCTCTGGTAGACGATTCAGATTGTGGCGCTTTAATACGCTATATACACCACCAGAAGATATCTTGATATCGTGATAACGAGCCAGATACCAACTAATCCTTACTTGCCCGAAATGATAGTTGCGGCGCAGGTAGAGAATCTTTTCTTCAATCGGGAGAGGGGTACGTAACTTGGGGTTCTCGGGGCATGGTTTGCTATTGATCAGCCCTTTTTCTCCACGTGCCGCATAAGCCCGCTTCCATTGATAAAATGTATCTCTTGATATACCAAAATGCCTGCAGGTGAATGCAATATTCCCAGATGTAGCGGCATGTTCAAATACTTTGAGTTTGCGAGATATATCTCTTTGTGCTTGTAGATTCATCAACGACTCCTTGAAAACAGTTTAATTTATCAGAACTGTCAACCAAAGTCGTAATATTCATAAGAGATAAACTGATATCTAATGCGATCAAACAATCCTGGTATTCTTTAAAGATTCAAAAGTTTGATCATAATCAATTCATTATATTTAATAATATAATATAATCTGTATATTAATAAAACCTATAATGGATGAGGAGAAATGCGAGATGATAATTAATGAGCGTGCAACCCATTTTACTTACGGCACTAATGTAACAATATTATCGATGCGCAGTGTTTATTCGGGGATATGATCGATGGGCTAAGGGGTGATGATATTTATCCGTGGCCTTGATGGGAATGACACGTTATTAGGCGGAGCAGGCCGCGATACGATTTATGGTTTCGGCGGAAATGATTTGCTCGATGGCGGATCGGGAAATGACAAGCTCTACGGTGGATTAGGTGGCGATTTGATTAGACCTGACACAGGATTGGTTGGCAATGATCTGATCGATGGTGGAGAAGGAATTGATACCATTGATTATGGGACTTTATCCGCTGCGACGCGAGGTGTAGTTGTTGATTTACGTATTACCAAAACGCAGGATACGCGGGGCGCTGGCAAAGACACGATTCTTAACGTCGAGAATATGATCGGGACTATTTTCGCTGATGCGTTGACGGGCACAAATGGGAACAATGGGCTTACCGGCGGAAATGGCAGCGATACAATCAATGGGTTAAATGGACATGACATCATTGATGGAGGCGCAGGTGACGACAAGCTTTATGGTAGTTTGGGGAATGATCAAATTATCCCTGATAACGGCTTGATTGGTAATGATCTCATTGAGGGTGGTGACGGTATCGATACCGTGGATTATCTCCATTCGGCTGCAACGAGCGGCGTGATAATCAACCTGGGTTTAGCTAATTGGCAGAATACCGGTGGTGCAGGACTGGATATGCTTCTCAATATTGAGCAAGTTCAAGGTACCAATTTTAACGATACTATTTTCGGTTCAAATGGGGATAATTGGCTTAATGGTACTGGCGGTAGTGATTTCATCAACGGGGAAGATGGGAATGATCTCATTTTCAGTGGCTCGGGTGATTTATTCGGCGATACGCTCTACGGAGGTAATGGCAGCGATAAAATTCGGGGCGGATTAAGTAACGATATACTCAATGGTGGGGTAGGTTCCGATCTGCTCAAAGGGAATATCGGAGCAGACAGCCTGACCGGCGGTTCTGAGGGTGATACATTTATCTTCAGTTTTGGTAGCGGTTTGGGTGATTCAAATGCTGCAACGCCGGATCTTATTACCGACTTTAATGGGATAGAAGATCTTATCGTGTTGCAATCCACCGAGTGGTCACCGAATAATGTCTCATTTATTGGGAATGGTGAATTTTCAGCGACAGGTATTAGTGAAGTTCGTGTTATTGATTTTCAGGGAATGCAACGTATTGAAGCTGATATAGAAGGAAACGGAAGTGCGGACATTGATTTGGCAATTAATGTAATCGGGACACCCATTACACTTGATAATCTATCTTTTGTGTCGGTATATCCATTTTAACGATTGTTTGGTTATCTGCGTTTCATTCCGAACATAGATTAAACGATGTGCTAGATATAGATTGATTTGATGTGAACTGATGGTTAATCTAGGCTGGATTAGTCTAATAAAAAGGTAGAGCGTGTTGTTATGCAAGATTCAATACAGAAAATTGAAATTTATACAGATGGAGCTTGTAAGGGGAACCCTGGAGTAGGTGGCTGGGGTGCCCTGGTTCAATATGAAGGGCATACCTGTGAATTGTTTGGTGGCGCAGAGAATACTACCAATAATCAAATGGAGCTGATGGCTGCAATTCGTGCGCTCGAAGCATTAGCATCGCTGCCATTGGCTGAACCGTTTCGAGTCCATCTTTTTACTGATTCGCAATATGTGCAGAAGGGAATTTGCGAATGGATGGAAAATTGGAAGAAGCGAGGTTGGCGGACTGCGGATCGCAAGCCTGTTAAGAATGAATCATTATGGAAAACACTCGATCAATTATCGCAGCGATATCCAGTCGAGTGGTGCTGGGTGCGTGGTCATGCGGGTCATAACGGAAATGAACGGGCAGATGCATTGGCCAATCGTGGCGTAGAATCAGTGAGATCAACAGAAGGAAGAGGAGCGAGTGAAGGTTGAGGGAGTCGTCTATTGATGCGTCAAATTTTTCTTGACACTGAAACAACAGGTCTTGATGTAAAGTCAGGTCATCGGATTGTGGAGATCGCTGCTGTTGAAGTTTGTAACCGCCAGCTGACAGGCCGTCATTTTCATTATTATTTAAATCCTGAAAGAGAAAGCGAGGCCAGTGCTTTACAGATTCACGGATTGACTACGGAGTTCTTGCAAGACAAGCCTAAATTTCCTGATATTTGTGAGGATTTTGTTCAATTTATTGAGAATACAGTATTATTTATCCATAACGCACCGTTTGACGTGAGCTTCTTGGACAATGAGCTTATATTGTGTAATCAAAACACGTTGAGTAATTATTGTACTGAGATAATCGATACCTTAATTTTGGCAAAAGAGCTTCACCCTGGTAAACGCAATAATCTTGATGCATTGTGTGAACGTTATCAAGTTGATCATTCTCATCGTGTCTTGCATGGTGCACTCTTGGATGCGGAGCTGCTTGCTGAAGTTTATCTCAAGATGACACGGGGGCAAGATAGTTTATTAATGGATTTTGATACGCCTGTACCAGACATTAGCACCGATGAAGCGCTCAGAGGGTTGCAGCTTGTTGTGCTACCTGCTGACGCTGATGAATTAGCGCAACATGCTAAGCGGTTGGAGGTAATAAATAAGGTGAGTAAAGGAAACTGCTTGTGGCAGTCGATGAATGACTAAAGACTAAGTTAGAGATTGTTTAACCCATTTTTAAGGAAGTAACTTGTTATGATTTATGAAGTTCAAGGAGATATATTGCTGAGTAGTGCACAAGTGATCATTCATGGTGTTGCATCCAATGATCATTTTGATAATGGGCTTGCATTGTCGCTACGTGAACGATGGCCTGCCATGGTTAAAGATTTTCGACATTTTTGTCAAACGACCCATCCCAAATCGGGAGAGGCGTGGTTGTGGTCGGGGACTGGTGGAACGCATATTCTCAATTTGTTGACACAGGAAGAAGCGCAGGGTCATCATAGTAAACCTGGTAAAGCCAGTGTAGAAAATGTGAATCATGCATTAAGAGCGTGTCGGCACATAATTGATAAAGAAGGTTTCAAAAGTATTGCTTTGCCTCGGCTTGCAACAGGTGTCGGTGGCCTAGATTGGAATAGTGTGATGCCGCTCATTCGAAACCACTTAGGAGATTTGGCTATTCCAGTCTATGTTTATACGCAGTTTATTAAGGATAAGCAGGCGCCTGAGCAAGATAACCATTGATCGAGCGATAGTCTGGCTTACGTATTTCGAGGGGCGAACATGATAATGGCCATTCCAATTAATGCAACGGATGCGCCAATAAGGTCCCATAACGTGGGTTTGATGCCGTCGATAGCCCAAAGCCAGAGTATAGCGACAGAAATATAGACACCGCCATAGGCTGCATAAACTCTTCCTGCCGCAGTTGGATGTAGTGAGAGGAGCCAAGCAAATAAAGCTAGACTGAGTGCAGCAGGAATAAGTAACCAAATACTTTTTCCTTCTTTAAGCCACAGATAGGGTAAATAGCAACCTACGATTTCAGCAACTGCGGTAACGAAGAAGATTATGATTGTTTTGATTTCATTGATCATCGGGTTGATTGCTATTCTGGCTGTGTGTGGTTTCTGATTGAGGTTTTACTGTGCGCATGGCTGTTAGGTAAGCGATAATTTCATCGATTACTTTATCCCGATCAGGGATTTCAGCCGGTAATGGCGGCATTTTAGAATTAAGTCGGATTGCAGTGGGATTATTAATCCATAATTTCAAATAGGTAGGTTGAATATATTCAGTCACACTCACGGGATAATTCAATTCAGCCGCCTTACCACTACCTTGGCCATTGATGGTATGGCAGGCGAAACAGTGTTTCCGAAAGTGTAAGGATCCACGATGCGCTTCAGGAGGTGCGCTATTGGGTGGAAAAATTACAGGGAAACGTGCTGCGAAAGTAGTGAGTTCGATTCCTGTGATTTGGTATGGCATATCAACAGCGCCTTCTTGTAGTAATTCCCTTGAATTAAGGTTGTCCCATATCAAGTAAAGAGGCCCCAGTCGAACTTCTTCATCATTTTGAAGTGAGTTCTTTAATGTAAAATCATGATTATCCGCGCTGGCAAAAGCGAAGTAAGCGTTATATTGCAGAAATTTTGTAACGGGTATACTCGGTTGGTAATAATCTTCACAGATGAAAATGATTTCTTCTGCGGTGCGCCAGTCGTTTCCATAAATTAAATCGAATAAAGATGCAGCAGAATAGACCTGATAGATTCGGTCTCGTTTTTCATGAATCTCAAAAATTTTCAATGTTTGTTTAGTCAAATAACGTTCAAATTCGGCCAATGGAAGATTCCGAATTGTTTCATTTTTATTTTTAAATTCAATAGAACCCTGGTTTGTAGCGGTTTGTGAAAAACTTGAATTGATCAGGGTTAAAGCTAAAACAACTGAAGTGGAAAAAATAAAAAGTAATGATTTCACGATGCTGTTTCTAGATTCCATCGCGCTTTAACTGTATATGGATAGTTAGCATGATGATTTTTTAGACAATTTTCGCCTTGACTATTAATTCGCATAGCACCTGCAAAGGCAATCATTGCGCCATTATCAGTGCACAGTGCTAATTCTGGGAAATGGACGCGTGCACCTAACTTAGCAGCTTCAATTGCAAGTGTGCGACGCAAGGATACGTTTGCGCCAACACCGCCTGCGACAACCAAATCACTAAGACCGCAGTGCTTGAGTGCGGCGAGTGATTTTCCGACTAAAATATCGGTAACCGCTTCTTGGAAAGCGAGAGCAATATCCGCTTTGATCTGGTCAGTGATCTCAGTATGTTTAATTAGCGTCTGGACAGATGTTTTGAGTCCACTAAAGCTAAAATTGAAATCACCACTGTTGCGCATTGGACGAGGGAAAGTAAATTGCCCACTTTTTCCCTTTTCTGCCAGTAATGAGAGTGACTTTCCCCCAGGGTATCCTAATCCTAATAGTTTTGCAGTTTTATCAAATGCTTCGCCAGCAGCATCATCCACTGTTTCACCTAGAAGTTCGTACCGAGCGATATTATCGACCCTGATTAATTGAGTATGCCCCCCTGATACAAGCAGCGCGATAAAAGGAAATTTAATTGTGGGATTAGTAAGTAAAGGTGATAGCAGATGTCCCTCAAGATGGTGAATTTCTAGAATAGGAATGCGTAAAGCGAATGCCAAGGCATTTGCAATGCTTGCTCCAACTAGCAGTGCACCAGCAAGACCAGGGCCCTGCGTAAAGGCGATGGCATTTATTGCTTTGAGATCGACTTGAGCAATCGCTAAATTTTGCTTTATTAGCGGTAAGACCCGATTAATATGGTCGCGGGAAGCTAATTCTGGAACTACTCCCCCATACTCGTTATGCATTTCAATTTGGGAATATAGCGTGTGGCTTAATAGACCCTTTTCAGTATCGAATAGGGCAATGCCAGTTTCGTCACATGATGTCTCTATTCCCAGAACGATCATTGATTAGGAGATACAATCAATAAGAAATGGCATAGCCCTAGAAAAATGATCTGATTCATAAGTTACATAGGGTTAATTCAAATTCAATATCGCTTTCGTAGACTTTAACTTTTTGTTCAAGTGAAAATGGAATGAAACGAATACTCAAAGCATACTTATTGGCGCTAATTTCTGGCACACAAGGTAAATTTTCTTCGATTCTGAGCCGTATCATGTGTGCCGTGTGGTCAGAGCCTGCATGCTGGAACTGTCCTTGTTTGGCGATGTAATGAAAAGTCCTTCCACTATTTCTGAGCAACATCAATACAATTTTAAATCCTTCACGAATCGGAATAAGTGGTTCTATCCATACTTTAAAATCTTGGTGACGATATTCTTGGGGTTGACATAACCAGTAATGGTAAGAAGGTAGATCAAATTCACATGCCCCACCTGGGATACTCATTCGTTGTTTGATATTCATCAACCATTCGTTATCTCGAAGGTGGCCGCCAATTTTTCCGGGAATATTTAGTAAATCTCTAAATGTCACTTTAATATCAGTTAAAACGTTATTTAGCGCTACTTCTGAAACATCGGGATTTTTCCGTAAACTTTCGAGCATGGTTCTTTGCTTCTCTAGCTCCTGGAGTAAATCAGATTTAAGATCAGCTCGACTTGTAACATCCAGAATTTCAAATAATGCGACCAACGCTGAATGATGTTCAGTCGGCGTATTGCACTTAGAAAAAAAATCTACTTTGTTAAATAAATTCTCGAGCCGCAGCAATGTGCGAACTCTCTCATTAAGGGGATGTTCGTAACAAATTACGTTAATTATATATGCATCGGTTTATGACAATTCGAATCATACTCTATGATTTATCGTTACTAAATCAAAGTTTGGTAGTTTATAAAAAAAAAGCTTCGTCTGTCTTTAAAAATCATGAAGAAATCATTCCTAATAGCTGTTGGAGAGAACCTCTTCGGAGTACCTTATTTCCTATTTGATGCGCTGCTTATTTAATAAGACACTAATTTGTGATTCAATTTAACAATAATAGCTAGATTAATCTCTTATAGAATTGACCAAGATCGTTGTGATATGTTTAAATTCAGTGAGCATAAGATTATACGATATTATTAGGCGGTTAACTCAGTGGTAGAGTGTCACCATTACTTGGTGAAAGTCATTGGTTCGATTCCAGTGCCGCCTACCAATTATTAAGGACTGGAATTGATTGAGCGGTGCTCGGTATTCTTCCCATCCAATTTTCACAAAATTCAGCTTATCGATAATTGTCAATTGTCTTTATTGATACTAACTATTTAAGACGCTATTGCAAATGTGTAAGCTTGTAAATTTTATTATCGGGCTGGGCCTATTTTTATTATCTCATGCGGCCTTTGCTGATCTACTTCAAGTAATTGAAAGGGTTAAGCCATCAATCGTAGGGATTGGTACATTTCAGAAGATGCGCTCACCTCCTATTAATTTCTTGGGCACTGGTTTTGTTGTCGAGGATGGTTCACTTGTTATAACAAACGCACATGTGATTCCTGAATTACTTGATGTTTCAAAGAATGAATCTCTCGTAATATTAACCGGGAAAAGTAATAATCCTGAAGCAAGAGTCGCCCTAGTTACTAAATTAGATAAAGAGCATGATTTAGCATTGCTTAAAATAAATGGCTTATCACTGCCCCCATTAAAAATTGGTAATGTTGGAAAAATTAAAGAAGGGCAGATGCTTGCTTTTACAGGATTTCCAATCGGGATGGTCTTAGGATTCTATCCTGTAACACATCGGGCGATGATAGCTTCAATTACTCCGATTATTTTACCCGTTAATAACGCGAAGCAATTGAGTGCAGAAAAAATAAAACAGTTAAATAAAACTGCCTTTCATGTGTTTCAATTGGATGGCACGGCTTACCCTGGTAGTAGCGGGAGTCCCCTATATGACCCTGAAACTGGAGAGGTTTATGGGGTTGTTAATATGGTTTTTGTTAAAGGGAGAAAAGAGTCAGCATTAAGTAATCCGAGTGGGATTAGCTACGCTATTCCTGCTAACTTTATTTCAGAACTGTTAAAGCATTAATGATCGTCGTACTACTTATGCGACGTAATTTTAATTAAGCTGAGATTATCATTAGAGTTGTTGGTCCTTGCTTCTTTATAACTAATAGGTGAGAAAATTTGATTAGAGTATATAACCACTACGTTTCTCGATTAACGCTAGCGCTTATTTGTACTGAGATTTGTTTACTGATGACTGTTTTCTATGTTGGCGTTGGAATCCGATATGTTTCGTGGGGAAACATTGAAATCAATCTTTTTTTGTCTGAATTACCAGGGGCGCTAACTTTTGCTTTTGTAATCATCACCAGTATGGCGGCCATGGGCATGTATCAGTCAGATTTTAAATTGGATTTTGAATCAATATTGCTGCGTTTGATGCCTGCATTTGCATTGAGTTTTGCAATAATGACATTTATTTTTTATGTTTTACCCGATCTTTATTTTGGGCGTGGTTTGCTAGCGATCGCGATGATTCTTGCTTTTGCGTTACTGCTGTTATTAAGAATGTTGTTTTTTAGACTGCCCGGTGTCGAGTTCTTTCGCCCTAGGGCAATTGTACTTGGAACAGGGAATAGCGCGCATGAGTTATATAAACTGATAGCAGAGAAGTCTTTTTTTCGTAATCATAATATTGTTGGATATGTGCCTTTCTATGGGGAAGAGCGGAAAGTCCCTGTTACAGCTATCATCGAAAAAAATAGTAATTTAGGTGTTTTGGCAGCTCAAAAAGATGTAAGTGAAGTAATCGTAGCCACTCAAGAGCGGAGGGGAGGTGGGTTCCCGATTCAAGAATTGTTGGAATGTAAAATGAATGGAATCAATGTCATGGATATTGCCACTTTTTATGAAAAAGAAAGGGGTTATATTCGGATGGATTCACTTCAACCGAGTTGGTTAGTCTTCGGTAGAGGATTTGACCAAAGTTTAATTCGATCATTAATAAAGCGGATTTTTGATTTATGCGCAAGCATACTGTTATTGATTGTAACGCTTCCAGTCATGCTGATCACGATAATCATCATTTTTCTAGAAGATGGAAAGCCGATTTTTTATCGTCAGGCCCGGATTGGGCGCGGTGGAACTGTTTTCTCGGTTATTAAATTTAGGAGTATGAGAAAGGATGCTGAAAAAGGAGGCAGACCTCAATGGTCAACAGAAGATGATCCTCGCATTACTCGGATCGGGAAAATTATTCGGAAACTAAGAATTGATGAGCTTCCTCAAATAATTAATGTGTTGAAGGGTGAGATGAGTTTTGTTGGGCCTCGCCCAGAAAGACCTTATTTCGTGGATATGCTTATCGCGCAAGTTCCTTATTACAATATTCGACATAGTGTTAAGCCTGGAATAACGGGTTGGGCTCAGGTTCGTTATCCTTATGGTTCATCAGTAGAAGATTCCATCGAGAAGCTACAGTACGATTTATATTATGTAAAAAACCATAGTTTATTTCTTGATCTCATTATTCTGATCGATACAGTAGGGGTTGTGTTATTGGGTAAGGGCGGTAGGTAGGAATAATCAGGTGATCATATGCTTACCTTACCCATTAGTGCGTTAAGTTATGCTGCAGCATCAATAGGATATTTCGTTCTTTTTATTCTGCTGATTACCAGTTGGCGTGGTAAATTTTATGGGATATTGCTGGCAATTGCCTGTATAACTTCATCGCTTTGGGCTGCTAATATTTCAGCTAAGTCTTATTGGGGTTACCCTTCTATCTTCTCGATTGAGATATTAGAAATTATTAAAAACCTATGCTGGTCATTATTTCTAATAATTCTACTTGGCCCTTTTCAGAAAAAGGGAAATGAATCAAACGCTTTAAAACTTAAGCCATCCGTAATCGGCGTCTTGCTGTTCTACTTAGTTACTATTTTTGCGGTCATTTATTCCCAAGACACGAAGGGAGTATTCTCAGACGGCTATCAAACAGATTATTTGATGAGTGTGATCATGCCACTGATCGGTATGATTTTAATTGAGCAGTATTATCGAAACACTCCTGTAGATCTACGTTGGGGGATCAAATTTTTTTGCTTAGGAATTGGTGGTTTTTTTGTATATGATTTTTTTCTTTTCAGTGATGCGTTACTGTTAGGTAGGGTAAATGCTGATATTTGGGATGCACGTGGCTGGGTGAACTTGTTAATTGTTCCCTTAGTTGGGTTATCTGCGGCACGAAATCCCAAGTGGTCTGTCGGCATCTCTCTCTCTCGCCAAATTCTTTTACTCGTCAACGTTGTTTGGCGCTGCGGTCTATTTGCTTGCGATGGCGGGAGTAGGATATTACATCAGGCTTTCGGGAGGAACATGGGGAACTGTTCTGCAGCTTACATTTTTGTTTGGTGCAATAGTGTTGCTTTTAGTGATTTTATCTTCGGGAACGACGCGTTCATGGCTCAAAGTATTTATTAGTAAAAATTTTTATAGTTACAATTATGATTACCGTGAGGAATGGTTGCGTTTTACGCGTACCCTTTCGGAGGAGTCGTTAGATTTAAGAACCAGGGTAATAAAATCACTCGCGCAATTGATTGAAAGTCCTGCAGGTATACTTTGGTATAAATCAGAGCACGGAGAGTTTAAGCTAACAGCGAGTTGGAATTTTTCACTTAAAGATCAGGATATTGTTGATCATACTCATGATGAGTTTTGCCAATTTCTTAACCAAAAACGCTGGGTCATTGATTTAGATGAGTATCGATTACACCCGCAAAAATATTCAGGCTTAGTTCTGCCATCGTGGGTTTCGGCAAATGAGAAACTTCGATTAATTATTCCGCTTATTCTTAATAATGAACTGGTTGGGTTTATTGCATTGATGGAACCGAGAAGTATAATTAAATTGAATTGGGAAGTGAGGGATTTACTCTGGGTTGCTAGTACACAAGCAACTAGTTATTTGGCCCAATACGAAGTCACGACTGCGTTGTCACTCGCGCGGCAGTTTGAATCTTTCAATCGTATGTCTACATTTGTAGTTCATGATATTAAAAATTTAATTTTCCAGTTATCACTCCTGCTCACGAACGCTGAGAAACATAAAGAGAATCCTGAATTCCAGAAAGATATGATGGAAACAGTGAATCTCTCAGTAAATAAAATGCAACGTTTGTTAGAAAAATTAAATAGCGATCGTAAAACGGTAAAAATAGAATGCGTGGTTTTGGATCAATTGCTAAAACAAATAGTACAGCGCAAATTAATTTGTGAGCCACAACCTTCATTAGATATATCTGACGTAGATCTTATTGTAAAAGCTGACCTAACAAGACTGGAGCGAGTTATCGGTCATCTGATTCAGAATGCTATCGAAGCCACAACCAAAACTGGGTTTGTAAAGGTCAGACTTTCTAAAAGTGATAATAAGGCTTTAATTGAAATTGAAGATAATGGGCATGGCATGAGTGAAGCATTTATCGAGGATAAGCTATTTCAACCTTTTGAAACAACTAAAACGGCAGGTATGGGAATTGGTGTTTTTGAGAGCAAAGAGTATATTAGCGAGCTTGGAGGGCAGTTGGAAGTTTCTAGTCGCGAATTTGTTGGAACTATTTTTTTGATTACTTTACCGCTTATGGAAAACCAAAAGGGCAACTTGGTCTAATAAGCTTGTTCGATTTCCTAGGCCTAAATATTTACTGATATATGGATTTGATCTAATTTCTTGCTTTTTATTAGCTAATTACCCGATAACACTATTTGTTAACATGGACAGATGTCCACGGGGTATTTTGCCTTGCTGAGGCAAAACATATCATATTTCTTACGAATGATTGCTTGCCTCGGCTTATTGGTAATATCCCTGTATAAGTTATTTTAGTAAGCGGTTATAGAGTATAGAGGCCCTATAGAGAACATGAAAACAAGTGATGACCAAAGAAAGCTACTTGTGATTGAAGATGATCCTGGTCTTCAGAAGCAATTACGGTGGAGTTTTGATAACTGCGAAGTTTTTGTAGCCAGTGATAGAGAAAGTGCACTTGCGCAAGTTCGACGTCATGAACCTTCAGTTGTTACTATGGATTTAGGGTTGCCACCTGACCCTGATGGCGCTTCTGAGGGGCTTGCTACGCTAAAGCAAATACTTGCGCTGGCCCCTGACACCAAGATAATTGTATTGACGGGAAATCAAAATCGTGAGAATGCCTTAAAGGCCGTTGAGTTAGGCGCGTATGATTTTCATCAGAAGCCATTTGATTCGAAAATGCTAAGTTTGATTATCGATCGCGCTTTTTATTTGCATGTACTTCAACGTGAAAACCGCTCACTATTATTGTCTCATTCTGATTCCCCTATTTCAGAAATTATAACCCGTGATCCCAATATGATCAGAATGTGTCGCAATATTGAGAGAGTTGCACCTTCTGATGTGACGGTCATGTTACTTGGGGAAAGTGGTACAGGTAAAGAGGTTCTTGCTAAAGCATTGCATCAATTAAGCACCAGAAAAGAGAGGCGTTTTGTTGCGATTAATTGTGCTGCTATTCCTGAAAGTTTATTAGAAAGTGAGTTGTTTGGCCATGAGAAGGGTGCTTTTACCGGTGCTATTAAGCAGACACTGGGTAAAATTGAACTAGCACAAGGCGGTACCTTCTTTCTTGATGAGGTGGGTGATCTACCTTTATCCTTACAAGCAAAATTATTGAGATTTCTTCAAGAAAGGGTTATTGAGCGTATTGGTGGGCGTGAAGAAATGTCTGTCGATGTTCGGGTTGTCTGTGCTACCCATCAGAATCTTAAAAAAATGATCGAAGAAGGGCGTTTTCGAGAAGATTTATTCTATCGCCTTAGTGAGATTTCCATCAAGATTCCACCTTTACGCGAGAGATTAGGAGACGCAGTTTTGTTAGCCCATCATTTCCGAAATAAATTTGCTACTAAAGAGGGTCGCCATTCAATGAACTTTACCCAAGAAGCATTATCAGCGATAGAATCTTACGCTTGGCCAGGCAATATCCGTGAAATGGAAAACTGTATTAAACGTGTTGTTATTATGGCAGAAGGTCCACAAATTACGTTAAATGATCTAGGAATCCAGGAGTCTGCCAAACCGCAAGAGCCACTCAATTTACGAGAGATCCGTGAAAAAGAAGAGTGTAAGGCAGTCGTTAGGGCATTAGCTAAGGTTGATGGAAATATTGCTAAGGCAGCTGAGCTATTAGGCGTTAGTCGACCTACCTTATATGATTTAATGAATCGCCATGGTCTTAAATAATAACCCTAGGAAGACAAGCGTTTATTGAAAACTCATTAACTAAATTTACCATATTTGTATATGCCCCACCTATTTCATGAACTGATTTATAGCACAGCTAATCGTGGTGCTAAATCAGAAGCACTCATCAGCCAGCAATACCGGCTAGACTATTTAGAATTAGCAGAGCAAACCCAGAAGCTTGCGACAGGACTTGTTAAAATTGGGATTGCACGTGGAGAACGATTAGCAGTATACCTTGAGAAACGAGTGGAAGGTGTTGTCGCATTATTTGCAACTTCTGCAGCAGGTGGTGTATTCGTTCCAATCAATCCTTTGCTCAAGGCTGAGCAAGTTGGCTATATTCTGAGTGATTGCAATGTTAGAATTCTAGTTACGTCGGCAAGTCGTTTTAATTTGCTGAAGTCTGTTTTAACAAGCTGCCATGATTTGCATACGGTTATTGTCGTAGAAGATAATGCGGAGTTACCTAGCATCAAGGGACTAAATCTTGTTCGCTGGCAAGAAGTTATAGCTGAAAAGGCATCATGCTATACACATCCTACGGTCGATAGCGACATGGCTGCTATTCTCTATACGTCAGGAAGTACAGGAAAACCAAAAGGTGTGGTTCTCTCTCACCGAAATCTTGTCACGGGCGCAAAAAGTGTCTCTACTTATTTAAAAAATAACTCAGATGACCGGATTTTATCAGTATTACCGTTGAGTTTTGATTATGGATTAAGTCAATTAACAACTGCATTCTACGTTGGTGCAACATGTGTATTAATGAATTACTTGCTACCCCGCGACATTGTGGATGAGGTAATCAAAGAAGATGTTACCGGTTTGGCAGCAGTTCCCCCTTTGTGGATACAGCTTTCCCAGCTAAAATGGGAGGGTTTGACATCACTGCGATATATTACCAACTCAGGCGGTGCAATGCCTAAAGCGACTTTAGATCAGCTTCGCGGTCTTTTTCCTCGAACAAGTATTTTTCTGATGTATGGCTTAACAGAGACTTTTCTTTAAATTTATCTGCCGCATGAAGAGATCAATAAACGTCCTGATTCGATTGGAAAAGCTATACCCAATGTAGAGGTCTTGGTATTACGGGAAGATGGGTCGCAATGCGCACCGGGTGAGCCAGGTGAGCTTGTGCACCGGGGTCCACTTGTTTCGATGGGCTATTGGAATGATGTGGAAAAGACGTCGGCGTGTTTTAGACAATTGTCGCCTCGTCAAAGTGGTTTAACTATCCCGGAAATAGCGGTGTGGTCAGGTGACACGGTACGAATGGATGAGGAAGGATTTTTGTATTTTATTGGCCGTCGCGACGATATGATTAAAACTTCAGGATATCGCGTTAGTCCGACGGAAATAGAAGAAATTATTTATTCAACCGAATTAGTAGCTGAAGCTGCCGCAGTAGGCGTTTCACATCCGGTACTAGGCCAAGCTATTGTTGTAGTCGTTGTTCCAAGGCAAGGTGTGAGCCTCGATGCCGATACTTTATTGTCTGCTTGTAAACAAGCGCTCCCTGCTTATATGCTCCCTGCTCTAGTCGATATTAGGAAAAATAGCTTACTTCGTAATCCTAATGGAAAAATCGATCGAAAAAGCATAGCCAATGAGCTTAAGTATTCATTTATGGAGTAAGTGGGGACTAACAATGACAAATAATCGACCTAAGCATTTTTCTTCCGAGCAGTTTCCAGTACAAAATCATTGTATCCAGATCGGGGATATGCTACTTACTCGCTTAACTCAGCGAGTTGGGAGTACCCCCTATTTTGCCTATGATCGTAAATTGATTACCGGGCGTATTAAATCTTTGCGCCAATGCCTACCAAATAAGATAAAACTTCATTATGCAATGAAAGCAAACCCAATGCCTGCAGTTGTTCAGCATATTGCTGGTTTGGTTGACGGTATTGATGTTGCTTCGTTGGGGGAAATTAAGGTAGCACTAGATACGGTAATGTTACCAAGTAAAATGAGTTTTGCTGGACCAGGAAAGAATGAACACGAGCTTTCCTGCGCAATTGCCGCTGGTATTGTTATTAATATCGAGTCAGAACTTGAGTTAGAGAGAATTGTGGCGCTTGCTGAACATTTGGCAATTACTCCTAAAGTAGCTGTTCGTATTAATCCTGATTTCGAATTGAAATCTTCAGGAATGAGAATGGGAGGAGGGCCAAAGCAATTTGGGATCGATGCAGAACGAGCTCCAATAGTTCTTCGCCGAATTATTGAGCTTGGAATGATATTTGAAGGACTCCATATTTTTAGCGGCTCACAGAATCTTAAAGTAGAAGCAATCCAAGATGCGCATGAAAAAACACTTCAACTTGCAGTTAGGCTTGCGCGAGAATCTTCTATACCTATTCCTTCCCTTAACATGGGTGGAGGGTTTGGTATACCTTACTTTCCTGGGGAGTTGCCATTAAACCTTGCTGCTGTGGGTGAAAATCTACAACATTTGCTGAATCGGTTAGAACCAGAACTTCTAGAAACACAATTTGTGATTGAATTGGGTCGCTATATCGTTGCCGAAGCAGGAGTATATGTCTGCCAGGTATTAGATAAAAAAGGATCTAGAGGCCAATTATTCTTAGTTACTGATGGCGGTATGCATCATCATCTTGCAGCTTCAGGTAATTTTGGTCAGGTTATCCGAAAAAATTATCCAGTTACAGTTGGAAATAAGGTAGGAATTGCAGAAACTGAAGTAGTATCAGTTGTAGGTCCATTATGTACCCTTGATTTGTTGGCAGACCAAATGGAATTACCCAAAGCAGAGGTTGGTGATCTGATAGTGGTATTTCAATCCGGTGCTTATGGCTTGACCGCAAGTCCAATGTCATTTCTCAGCCATCCTATACCTTGTGAGGTTCTGGTTTAATGGATTCTGTCTCCTGAGATAATTTCGGACTTGAATTTCTATAACTATAAAAAGGAATCGATATGAGTGGGCTGTGTGGTTGTGTCGGTTATGGGAAATCAATTGTTGAAAATCAACAAGTTAGTGAATCGATAGCTCAAGCACTTACTCGATTTGACCACAGTCGCTCGCAGATTTATGTTGATGAAAATTCATCGCTGGCAATCGCAGCAAGCGAGCAACAACTCCATTATTGCCATAAAAATGACTTTATCGTGGGAATATGGGGGCATGCGAAATTTAATAATGATGCGTTGAATCAACTTGGTTTTTCTCAAGGAATAGCAAGTGTTTGGGTTGATCAGTGGATGAACAATGGCCCAAGTGCTATTGAAGGTCTACTCGGTGAATTTATCTGTTGTCTTGTCAATGTTAAATCTCATGAAGTATTTATTGCTGTTGATCGAATGGGGACTCGCCCACTTTATTATCAGATTCTTGAAAATGGCCTGTTATTTGGTACTTCGCTTGATGCGGTGATGAGGCATCCACTTGCAAAGGACGAAATTAGCTCCCAGGGTATCTACGACTATATTTATTTCCATATGGTGCCTGGTCCCAATACCATATATCGTGAACCGAAACGTTTACTGCCTGGAGAGTACATTTATTACAAACATGGCAAACTTACGGCTGAACGTTATTGGAATGTGCAATTTAGAGAAAATGAAGCACAATCGTTCAGTGAGTTAAAACAAAACTTTATTTCACTGTTGCATACAAGTGTAAAGGATGCAATTGCTGGTTACCAGCAAGTGGGTGCTTTTCTAAGTGGTGGGACGGATAGCTCGACAATCGCTGGTATGCTTCAAGAAGTAACGGGAAAGCCTGCTAAAACATTTTCTATCGGCTTTGATGCCCCTGGTTATGATGAAATGGACTATGCGCGGATTGCAGCACGGCATTTCTCGACAGACCATCATGAGTATTATGTGACACCTCAAGATGTTGCGGCAGCTATACCACAGATCGCAGCTATGTTTGATCAGCCTTTTGGTAACGCTTCGGCTATACCTAGTTTTTATTGTGCACAAATGGCAAAAAAAGATGGAATTGAGCTGCTATTAGGTGGTGATGGAGGCGATGAGCTATTTGGGGGCAATGTTCGTTATGCCAAGCAATACGTTTTTTCCTTATATGAAAGAATCCCTCACGCGCTTCGGGAAAAAATAATTACACCGTTTGCTTTATCAGCCCTTTCTGGAACAAATATAAACTTTCTTAGGAAAATCCATAGCTATATTTCTCAGGCATCTATACCGATGCCACATCGTATGGAAACTTATAATTTACTCACCCGCTATGGTTATCGAGATGTTTTTACTGAAGATTTTTTATTAAATGTTGATATAAACGAACCTGCATTGCAAATCGATCAAACCTATCATAAGGCTGAGACGGCTACGTTAATTAATCGTATGTTGGCCTATGATTGGAAATATACATTAACAGATAATGATTTACCCAAAGTTACTAAAGCTTGTGAATTGGCTGCAGTCGATGTCGCTTATCCTTTTTTGAATAACGAAATGGTTTCTTTTTCTGAAAAACTGAGACCTGAGCTTAAGCTCAAGAAAACAAAATTACGTTATTTTTTTAAGGAAGCACTGCGTGGTTTTCTCCCAGATGAGATTATTACTAAACAAAAGCATGGGTTTGGTTTGCCATTTGGGGTTTGGCTCCAGGAAAACAAACTACTTCAAACTCAAGCTGCAGACTGTTTAACAGACCTAAAGAAACGCCATATTTTTCGAGACGATTTTATAGACAAAATTTTAGGTCAGTATCTATATCAACATGCCGGTTATCATGGAACAATGGTTTGGTTGCTTATGATGTTAGAATGCTGGTATAAGCAACGTTCTAAATAATCTCCTGCTTCTTCTACTCTATTCTCTGTATTAATCGGCTCCTCATTGACTAAAGCATATAGCTCAAAGTATTTCTTTATATCTATAGCAACTCACTTCAGTAATTCCATATCGATAAAATTTCTTTACGCATTAAGTATGTACCTTTGAAGGTTTTCATGATATTTTTCAACTAATCAAAGACATATACTAACAGGCTAATATGTTATGTAATTATCGTTATTTAATCTAAAGAATTATCGAGTTTAAGAAAGCAAAAACTTACTTTATCAATAATGATTAATTGAAATAAAGGTAAACCCAGAATCAATTCTAAACTTTAGGTTTATCGATGATTAGTACAATCTAGTTTCTTTAGATTAAATTAACCCATTCATTTGGGAAGGATTATCATGAGCGATATTGCCGACGCTTTTCATGAATATTTTGAAATTATGATAGCGGATACCCTAGAATTAAAAAAAGAAGTGTATCGTCTGCGCTACCGGATTATGTGTTTAAATACTGGAATTTTTGATACTACGCTATATCCAGACGAGTTAGAAAAAGATGAATTCGACGATCGTTCACTTCATATTTTGCTTCGTCATAAACCCTCTAATGCTTTTATGGGAACGGCACGCTTGATTTTGTCTGATGCTTCTTTAACGAACCCGGCTTTCCCAGTCGAGCTGCATACTCAGTTTTATCCTGCATTTTCGAATATGAACATTGTGCGTGAACATACGGTCGAGATTTCTCGATTTGCTATACATAGTGATTTCTTTAGAAGGAAAGATGATTTTCGTTTTACAGTTGATAAAGCTGCAAGTCAGGGTGTTCAAAAAAATGAGCGCAGACGATTCCCACATCCTATGCTTGGACTCGCTGTTGGTATCATCCAGTTATGTGCCAAGCATGATTTCTTTTTCTGGTTTTCTGCCATGGACCCAGCGTTAAATCGATTACTGGGATTTTATGGAATGCAATTAAATCCAATCGGCCCAATCGTTGATTATTATGGACCACGCCGACCTTACCATATATGTGTAATTGATGTTTTAGAAAGAATGTATACCGATTATCCCGATATATGGGAACTTGTAACCGACAATGGGCGGATTTGGCCTTCTGATTTACAATCAATTCGAGAGCGGAATCAGCATATCTTGTTAACTAGTAATGAAATGGTGACTTGCTAGAGGTTTTATAGCCTATATGGTAGCGAGAAACTGTTTTAATTACTGTTATCGATTTGTCTCGCTATTTCTTTTCATTTTTAGCATATCGTATTTTGCAACTCACGCTTATGCTAATGATTCTGTCGAAGCCGTAATCCACCCGAGTGTTGAATTAAAGAGTTATTCTAGAAATTCTTTACGTGCCGTGTTTGGGATGCGTCTCAAAACTTGGCCTAACGGTATGCCAGTCAGGGTGTTTGTTATGCCTGATGATGCAGCGCTGCATACGATTTTCACAAAAGAAAAGCTCAATATTTTTCCCTATCAGCTTAGGGCTGGATGGGATAAATTAATTTTCTCAGGAACGGGGCAGGCACCTTTTTTAGTTAGAACTGAAGAAGAAATGCGCGAGCGCATATCCAGTACTCCCGGTGCGATTGGTTACTTAAAGAGAGCTAACATCGATGAAAGCATACATGTACTCAATATTGAATAAACAGCATTCAACATTAAATTATGCGATGATGTACAGACTTGCTTTCGTAGCTTTTTTGCTTATTATTGTTATACAAGAGGTTGTTGCGCAGGATGTAAAAGGAATTCGAATACATGGTTTTCTGAGTCAGGGTTATTTAAAATCAACGGGTAATAATGATGTATTTGGAAATAGCAGTGGAAGCGGGAGTTTTGATTTTAGAGAGCTAGGTGTTAACGCCTCTTATCGCCCGTTGCCTAACTTACAATTTTCGGGTCAACTATTATCACGAAGTGCGGGTGAAGATAGCAAAGGCGGTATTCGTGTTGACTATGGTTTTGTTGACTATACTGCAATAAGTACGGAGTCAATGGATTTTGGTATACGGCTAGGTAGAACAAAAAACCCATTAGGATTCTATAACGATACGCGTGATGTTCCATTTACACGACCTAGTATCTTACTGCCGCAGTCGATCTATTTTGACCGTACTCGAAATTTAGGATTGGCTTCAGATGGTGCTCAGGTCTATGGTGAATCCAGGAATAGTTGGGGAGATTTGAATGCACAATTTGGTGTTGTTTTTCCCCAAGCGGGAGATCGAAGTACCGAGCTTGCTATTTTACAAGGAGATCGTTCTGGGAATATCACGCCGCATTTATCTTACATTGGTCGATTGATCTATGAGTATGATGGCGGGAGAGTGCGGCTTGCCGTGAGCGGCGCCCAAGTCAACACGGGTTATGATGCCGCCCAGCGAGATCCTTTTTCAGGATTAGGGACATTCCAATTTACGCCCATCATCTTTTCTGCACAATACAATACAGAACGTTGGAGTTTGACTTCAGAATACGCAATTCGCCATCTAGAACGACATGATTTTGGTGCCGTACGTAACTTGAACGTGACGGGAGAAAGCTATTATTTTCAAGGCATTTATCGTTTTTCTCCAAGTTGGGAAGGTGTACTGCGCTATGATGCTTATTATGTCGATCGTGATGACCGAGACGGGAAAGATTTCGCTAGAGGCATACCAGCAGGTCTTCAAAACTATAATCCTTCGCATAGTCGGTTCGCCAAAGACATCACGGTAGGATTGCGCTGGAATGTGACGCCGGCGTTTATGTTGCGCGCTGAATACCATTATATCAATGGCACAGGTTGGGTTTCTCCGCTTGATAACCGCGCGCCAAGTGAAATTCGCAGTGCGCTAGGAAGACCGTTTCTGACTGCGGATACTGACCAACATTGGAATCTTTTTGCATTCCAAGCTTCGTATCGTTTCTAAGTGCCGACACAATTAAGTTCAGTCATTTAGTATCACTCACGCGTCTTGACAAGGAGATCCATCGGACGTTATCCAAATTCTTTACCCTGAAATGGAAAATTTCATTGCTGAGTAGTTTAATTTTGCTAATTGTAGTAACGATGTTTAGCGTGATCAATTACCGAAGCCTTATCGATAACGTTGATTATCAGAGCAGTTTGCAATATCAACGCTATGTGACTGAAGTTGAGAATTTGATCGAACAAACGTCGAATAATTCTCGTCAGTTGATTAGAATGATTCCTTTCTTGAAAGGGATGGATACTGCATTAGCGATGCAAAGTGGTACCCAGATTACCCAAGCTTTTGAGCAGCACTGGTCATTGTTTCAGCTACATAATGGAATCGAAACCATTCGGTTTTATGGTCAATCGGATCAGCTGTTGGTCGGCTGGGATAACTTTGATGAAGATATACACCGCGATACGCTTATTTTGGAGCAAGTGCTCGATGTCAATTCGCAAGAATTACCAGCAAGCTTACTGATTTGTATCGAGATGTGTTTGCAATATACCATCGAACCCTTATTGATTGATGGGGTTCGTGCAGGAACTATTGTTATCGGCGCATCATTAGCAGATGTTTTCCTAGGATTTAAGCGAACATTTGGTTCCGATATCGGATTGTTGCTGAAAACCAAAGCAGAGGACTCAGAGCTTCAGCAAAACGAAGTGATATTTTCGAATTGGGGCGTGCGCTTAGCTGCGCTGACTAATAGAAAAAAAAACCTAGAGATTCTTAGTCAAATAGCCGAATCACGCTCAACGATTCAAGACCTTCGAACTGGTATCCATACTGAATGGAATAATCGTCATCATCGAATTAAATTGCTTCCGTTGCGAGGCGTCAATGTACTGGATTATGCTTACTTGGTTGTGCTGACAGATATTACGCCAATGATTCATTCAATTCGAGATTCTACTTGGCGAATTGTCATTATTGGATTAATGGGTCTATTCATATCTGAACTCATATTATTTGCAATCCTTTCATTACCGCTTACGAGACTGAAGCATATTGTATTTACGCTACCGCTTTTAGCAGGTGGAAGTTTTGGAATTTTTCGAGCTACACTAGCCTCAGTTAGCCGAAAGCGGTGGCTTAAAGACGAAGTAGATCTTCTTTATGAAGCAGCCGTAGCATTATCTCATAAGCTTGAAAAACTGGAGAACAAGGTTGCTTATCGCACCAAGCTACTTGTACAGCAGAGAGATGAGCTTAGTAAAGAAAAAGATTTTATCACTCATCTGTTAGATACTGCACAAGTTATCGTGCTAACACAGAACGTTAGTGGAAAGATTCTCATGTTGAATGCGTATGGTGAAATGTTGATGCGTTATTCTAAAGAAGAAATTCAAACAAAATTTTTTCTTGAAGTTTTAGCACCTGATAACGACCAACAATATAATCTTGTCAATTACCTTGAAGAAATTCGCCGTGGCCATCGCGACCAATTGCGACATGAGGCGATGACTTTGTGTAATGATGGATCGAAGCGCCATATCGTATGGCTGCATTCGCGATTATCCTGGCAATCTGAAACAGATCCTTCAGTTTTATCCGTTGGTTTGGATATTACCGAATATAAGCGAGTCGAAGGTCATCTTGCATGGTTAGCCGATCATGACCCACTGACTAATTTATTTAATCGACGGCGGTTTAGTGAAGAATTGGAACAAATGCTCGGTTGGGCAGAAAGATATCAGCATCCAGGTGCTTTATTGTTTTTTGATCTTGACCGGTTTAAATATATCAATGATACCAGTGGGCATCAGGCAGGCGATGCGTTATTGAAGATGGTGGCTGAAATGCTGTCGCGCACGATTCGAACTGCTGATGTAACAGGTCGTTTGGGAGGAGATGAATTTGCGGTCATTTTGCCAGAAATATCAGCAGGCGGAGCGATCGAGGTTGCTAAGAAAATTCTGTTGCGTTTAAGTGAAACGCAATTGAATATCAATGGAAGAACCTACAAAATTGCTGCAAGTGTGGGGATAGCACTTTTTCCTGAACATGGAAAGAATGTGCACGATTTACTGGCTGCGGCTGACCTGGCTATGTATCAAGCTAAAGAAATTGGGCGAGGAACATGGCATTTATTCTCAAATGATGATAAAACGCGGGAACGGCTTTATACATTGGTTCATTGGAAAGAGAAAATTGAGTATGCTAATTTATACGATAAATATCTACTCTATTTTCAACCGATCATGTCATTACATGATCGCGCTATTACGCATTATGAAGTGTTGTTGCGCATGCATGACAGCGATGGCACGATTCATTCACCCGCTGCATTTATTGCAGCGGCCGAGCATACGGGGCTGATCCATGCAATTGATCACATGGTACTACGTAAGGCGATTACTCAGGTTGCTAAAATAAATAGTAGATCGACTAAACCGATACGTTTTTCCATCAATCTCTCTGCGCATGCGTTCAATGATCCAGAATTATTGCCTGTGATTCGGCATGAATTATCTTCATCAGGTGTAGACCCAACGCTGTTATTTTTTGAAATAACTGAAACAGCAGCGTTAGATAACTTACCTGGAACGAGAAATCTGCTTCGGGAGATAAAAAAATTAGGCTGCGGGTTTGTGCTTGATGATTTTGGTGTCGGGTTTTCTTCCTTCTATTATTTACGAGAACTACCAGTGGATGCCGTAAAAATTGATGGTTCTTTTATTAGGAACTTAGCGAAAAATGCAGATGATCAGATTCTGGTAAAAGCGTTATGTAGTGTTGCAAAAGGTTTCGGGAAGAAAATTACTGCTGAGTTTGTAGAAAGTGAAGAAATTTTATTGCTGTTGGGGAAAATGGATGTTGATTACGCACAAGGCTACCATATCGGGAAACCAGCCGCTGCTGAGGACATTTTTCGATTGTTTGAGGAAGAAGGCGAAGTCACTAAAGTCTAGCCATTAATTATTTCTTTTGAAAGAAAGCGATAAACCCGCTGAGAGATAAACTTAATCCCATGATCGTTAACACAAGGGTATTACCATACTGGACATAAAGGGTAGCCCCCGTAAAACCCTGAGCTGTACCATGAAGTCCTTTGGTAATAAACATTTCGAGTTCTTGCATGATCTGGCCACGTTCGTTGATGATGGCCGTTACCCCTGTATTAGTTGCACGAAGCATATAACGTCCTGTTTCCAATGCGCGCATTTGAGAAATTTGTAAGTGTTGCCGTGGACCGATTGAGCGGCCAAACCAAGCATCATTACTAACATTCACTAATATCGAAGCTTGAGGAAGCTGTAAGATGATTTCCTCACCGAATACATCTTCATAGCAAATATTAATGGCTACTTTTTGACCCGCCAAATCTAATGGCTGTTGATCGAGCGAGCCACGAGAAAAATCAGATAAAGGAATATTTAATACCTGAATAATCCAACCAAAGAGCGGTTTGAAAGGTATAAATTCTCCAAAAGGGACTAAATGATGTTTCCGGTACCGTTGCTCAGAGGAACTCCCCATACTAAACATCGAGTTGTAATATTCATTACGATCGATTGAATGGGGTACCGTTTCTGCAAAACCAATTAAAACATCACCTTCATTTTGCTTTGCATGGTCACTGAGCATCATCAAATAATCGGTAGGCACATCATCATGGAATAATGGGATTGAGATCTCTGGTGTTACAATCAAGCGGCTGTTACTCTCAAGTACCAGGTCTGCGTAAGCATTCATGGTGCTGAGTAGGTGATCTTCTCGCCATTTGAGATCTTGTGAGATATTGCCTTGCAGTAAGCTAACGGTTACTGGGTCACCTTCAGGACTGACCCATTGGTAATGTTGTAACCCATATCCGCCGACCCATATTCCACTTAGTATCCATAGATAATGGCTTAGATTTCTTTGTTTTGGCCAAGCGATATATAAAGCAATGCTGAACACCAATAATAGCGATATGCCATAAACGCCAAGAATAGGGGCATAGCCAATTAAAGGGCTTGCAGGTACCTGTGAGTAACCGAGAGTCAACCAGGGAAATCCTGTGAACAGGGTACCTCTAAGCCATTCTGACATGACCCAGCAACTTGAGACAAAGGCTGCCCAAACGCTAAAGTGGATAAATCGGAGTTTTGTAGCAAGCCACCCCGTTAGTGCTGGGAAAAGAGATAAATAGGCGCAAAGTAATAGCAGCGCTACAACTGCAATCGGCATGGGCATGCCCCCAAAATCATGCAGACTTACATAAAGCCAAGTTACGCCGGCACCAAATAATCCCATCCCAAACGAAAAGCCAATGATTGCTGAGTGCCAAGGCCTAGTATTTGAATGCCATAGATACAATAACAGTAAAAGAGTAATGGCTGGCACAGGGAAAAAATAAAAAGGTGCAAACCCCAAGACAGTAAAGGCACCAAGAATGAGTGCTAGCAAATTTTTTGATTTTAGGTCGAATTCTTTAGATAAATACACGGAGTGATTAAATAACGTTGATGAATTTACTAGCGAATAGTTTAATTTTGTAATTTTTCTACAATTTCTAAAACGAGCTTATAAGGCAAGTAAAGAAGTAGTATGACAGCTAAGGTATAAATGAGGTATAGCAGTGGATTCTCTGTTATTCTGCCAAGCAGCGTCTCATGTTTGCCTTCTTTTTTTAATCGAGCATATTCAGTCCTTATGGTTAACGTGCGTTGCGCTTGATAAGCATCAAACAACCGCTTCGCTTCATCAAGCTGCTCATCATGTGTTATCCAAATTGCAGGCATAGAGATGCCCCAATTTCCTGCGGTGGTCTCATAATAATCAATTTGATGATCTGCCAGTAGCTTACGGACATCATCTGCCTCGTCATTTGGAACATTTCTCAGCTTAAACAATAATTTTGACATTACTTAGTATTCGGGTTATTACAGTGGATGCTAGGGCGTAGGTCCGTTTAATGTCAAGTCAGTCTTATTTTTAACTGATCACCTTTCAAAAATTAACCTTCCAAGAATTTGATTTTAGGTGCTATAGCTGAGCGTTATAGTGCGGGACTCAGCACACTTTACTATTAGGGTAATAAACTTTTCCCCAATTAACTAAAGCTTGCAGTACTGGCCCTAAGTCTTTTCCTTTCTGGGTTAACGTATATTGATAACGCAGTGGTTTTTGTTGATAAGCTTGTTGTGTTAAAAATCCGGTAGATTCTAATTTCTTTAATCGGTCGGCTAAGATATTGGTAGCAATATGCTCCGGTGACGCTAAGAATTCTTGAAAGCGCTTTTTGCCCAATAGTAAATCGCGAATAATTAATAGTGTCCATTTGTCTCCAAGCTCGTCCAGTGCACAAGCAACAGGGCAGAAAGATCGTTCAAAGTTCAATTGGGTAATACTTTTTGTCATCAAAAATAGTAATGAAGTGTTATTTGTAACTTGCAATGTGCAAGTTACATCTATAAGATAACTTGCATTATACAAATTATTACTCTATCGAACTTAAGGAATTGCATCATGTTAAAGCTTTATCAATTTGAACGCACTTGGGGAATTCCTAATTTAAGTCCATTTTGTTGTAAGGTCGAAACTTATTTGCGATTTGCTAGAATCGACTACGAAACGGAGGCCGTACTGCCGACAGCAGCACCGAAAGGAAAGCTGCCATACATTGTTGATAACAATATAACGCTTGCTGATTCACGATTTATCATACGCCATTTGAAATCGACCTACCAAGACCTTGACGATGAATTGACGGATACAAATTTGGCTATTTCAGTTGCGTTGCAGCGTTTAATCGAAGAACATTTATTTTGGATAGCGCTTTATTCGCGCTGGCAATATACTGATAAAAATTGGCAGGTTAATAAAACAGCAATTTTTTCTGCGTTACCGTTTATTGTCCGGGATATTGAGCGAGCTTCACGCGCCGCAATATTCAGCAGCAAATTTACGGGCAAGGTACAGGAAGACATCATCCTGAAGAGATTTTTACATTGGGTAAACAAGATATCGATGCACTGGCGGCATTCTTAGGTGATAAAAGCTACTTTTTGGGTGAATATCCCACGACATTGGATGCATCTGCTTTCGGGCTATTAATCAATATCATCGCATGCCCTATCGAATCGCCGCTAAAGGATCACGGATTAACAAAAAGAAATTTAGTGGCTTTTGTAGATCGCATCAGAAACGAATATTATCAGGATATTACGTTACCTCACTGAAAGTGATATAACAGATATAGTGAATGAAATGAGTAAAACAGTATTGATAACGGGTTGTTCCACGGGCATTGGCTATGTTACAGCACATATGCTGCGCGATCGCGGCTACCGTGTTTTTGCGACAGCGCGTCGAACTGAAAGTGTAGCCATGCTACAGGCAGAAGGTTTTGAAAGCTTACAGCTTGATTTAGATGATTCGAACTCCATTCATCAAGCGTTTGCAGAAATCATGCAGCGCACTAATAATCAATTATTTGCGGTATTTAATAATGGAGCGTATGGGATCCCAGGTGCTGTAGAAGATTTAAGTCGAGTAGCATTACGAGCACAGTTTGAAACGAACGTGATGGGATGGTTGGAGTTAACGAATTTGGTGTTACCGATCATGCGAACACAAGGCTATGGACGTATTATTCAGAATAGCTCAGTGCTCGGATTTGCAGCGATGCCATTTCGTGGTGCTTATAACGCCTCAAAGTTTGCAATCGAGGGACTGACAGATACCTTACGATTAGAATTGATGGGTACTCAAATCTATGTTTGTTTAATCGAGCCAGGCCCTATTTCAACACAATTTCGAGCAAATGCCTTAAAAGCATTACAAAAATTTATCCCAATCGAACAAAGTGTGCATCGCGACAAGTACCAGGCAGTGCTTAGCCGGTTAAATAAGCCAGGACCCGCCGTTCCCTTTACACAACCCCCTGAAGCAGTGGCAAAGCGAGTGGTAGAAGCGTTGGAAGCAAAAGTACCCCAACCACGATATTATGTGACATTTCCTACCTACTTGTTCGGTTTTCTTAAGCGAATACTCAGTATCCGCTTACTTGATCGCATTCTGGTCAAAGCTGGAACGCAGAATTGATCATTTGAAATGAATGCAAAAAAAAGCACCTTACTTTAGCAATAAGGTGCAAAGGCTTCGTCACAAAATCACAGCTTGTCACAATGACCTTGTTAGAAACAAGAGAAGAAAAATACAACTAACTTACACTTTCACTAACTACTACAACAACTAACAACATCGAACAACAACTAACAACAACCAATCTCAATCGTTAATTTAATCTTATATTCTTGTTTATCGATTAATTAACCTGTGAAAATCTTGCTGCTTCTTAAAAACCTATTCCAAGATAAGCACCTGCTGTTAAACCACTGACGTTTACTCCATCAGTTTTGCCAAAGGTTTCGTGGTAGCGTGCATCGGCGCCTAAGAAGAATTCCTTCCAGATACGGTAATCAAACCCTGCGCCAAACATCATTCCTGGCGCTAAATACGTAATTGATTCAGTGGTTGGGCTTACTACATGAACCGCAAAGCCAGCCGGTATAATCCAAGGCCTGAAATCACTACCTTCCATGAATTTAATTTTCGGTGCTGCTGATACCGTAAACTGACTTACTGTGACTCCACGAGGATTATCTGGAGCACCTACTAATGTTGTAGGCATATTTGCTAGCGCACCACCTTGTGAAACACCAAATTTTTTGTATTCAAACATCAATTCCGCATAAACATTCGTTTTAGGAATTAAACCCCAAACATCTCTCGTTAGACTCCAATCGAGTCCCGCACCAACATACCAGCCATTATTATCCCCCGCTTCTTGGACACCTATCGGAGCCACATTACTTTGTATTGAAGAGCCATTACGGCCTTGTAAATTATGGGCATAACCCCCTCTGAAAAACAGTACACGGTCTCTTCGTGCGACAGTCCTTTCAAATTCATTATGCTTGCTCGTCATTTGTTGATGGTCAGTATGCGCTTGCTTGAGCGCTTCTTTTTCCTGCCGCACTTCTTCCTTCAGTGCTTCAACTTCACGTTTCTCACTCGTGGTTGCATCTTGGACCCGATAGAAGTCCTCACGCAATGCCTTTAACTGACTTTCAAGCATTTTGATCTGTTGCTCCATTGCTTTCGCCCGATCATGCGCAAACACTTGCGGTGCCGCCATCGTTAACCCTATACTTAACCCTACACCCGCAATCGCGGTTAGAACAAATTCTGATTTGTAACGAAATGGTTTCATTAATTCTCCTTTCATTTTTATTTTCCACGGACTAACGCTTATGATAGAAAAATATTATTTAGTAAGCTTTGATTTAAATCAAGCTTTTCTCATTCAGCTTAAATAAACTCAATGATTCATTGGTTAGCAACAGATCAGGTCGAGAATTTTCCACCACTGAGTGCAGCGTTGCTTGAGCCCAATGGTTTATTAGCTGTCGGCGGTGATTTATCGCCTCAGCGTTTAATTTGCGCTTATCGTTGTGGTATTTTTCCGTGGTTTAATGACGAAGATCCGATCTTATGGTGGAGTCCAGATCCGAGGATGGTGTTGTTTCCCAATGAGCTCTCTATTTCTCGATCGCTGCACAAATTATTAAAGAAGCATCAATATGAGATTCGCACCGATGTTAGCTTTCGTGAAGTGATGCAAGCTTGTGCAGAGCCTCGCAAAGTACAAGCGGGAACATGGATAACGGATGAAATGATTGATGCTTATACAACATTGCATCAAATGGGGATTGCGCATTCCGTGGAAACGTGGATGAATGGTGTATTGGTTGGAGGATTGTATGGGATCGCGCTTGGAAAAATGTTTTATGGAGAATCAATGTTTTCTCGAGTAAGCGATGCGTCCAAAATCGCTTTTGTGCATCTGGTAAAACAACTAGAAATTTGGGGATTTGGAATGATTGATTGTCAAATGAAAACCCGTCATCTCGGGTCTTTAGGTGCTCGAGAGATCTCCCGTGACGAATTTATGTTGCAATTAGGTAATTTGATTGATGTTCCGGGTCGATCAGGGACATGGCATTTTGATTATGCCTATCCGGGTTAATCATTTTTTCAAAAAATGAAGCTCCATATTACAGAGTCCTATCCGTGCAGTTATCTGTCAAATCAGCTAGCACGTTCTCAAATTGCGGTTCCAGATAACGCTACAGTCGATACACACACTTATGCGAAACTGATTCAGGCGGGGTTTCGTCGCAGTGGGTATTTTGTTTATCGCCCCAATTGTGAGCACTGCACGGCTTGTGTGCCTGTCCGCATTGTGGTCGACCAATTCGTGCCTAACCGTACTCAGCGCCGAGCTTGGAAACGGCATCATGATTTACGTGTGAATCTGCATAAGTTACATTTCCACCCCGATCATTTCCGGCTTTATCGGCGCTATCAGCAAAAGCGCCATGCCCTTAGTGAAATGAGCTGTGATACCCATGACCAATATTGTGAGTTTTTGTTACAGAGTAGTATTGACTCGGTGCTCGTAACATTTCATGATAAGAATCGGCTGCAAATGGTGAGCATTATTGATCAACTACCGGATGGTCTATCTTCAGTTTATACTTTTTTTGATCCGGACGTATCTCGAGCGAGTTTCGGTACTTTCAGTATTTTGTGGCAAATTCACTATTGCCAATTAGAAAAACACCCTTATCTTTATCTAGGCTATTGGATTGAGGAGAGTCGTAAAATGAATTACAAAGCACATTTTCAACCACTACAATATTTGCGACAAGGGCACTGGTCTAATATTGCTGAGCCTATATCGGAAAGCCATTCATAGCTAAATCATCATGATTATCTGCTAAACTTTTGCTTGAACTCAGGAAATTATCTCCATGTTTTATCGTTTGTTGCGTCCTTTGCTCTTTACACTGGATGCTGAATTAGCACATGCCCTAACGCTTAAAGCATTACGTTTGTTGCAACCATTCGAGTTATTACATAATCGAGTTGCTCGTTGTGAGTCTAAAATCATTATGGGACTCAAATTCCCTAATCCAGTGGGGCTTGCAGCTGGCCTGGATAAGAATGGGGACTATATTGACGCGCTTGCTAAATTAGGATTTGGCTTTATTGAAGTTGGTACAGTAACACCGCGACCTCAGCCTGGTAATCCAAAGCCTCGGTTATTTCGTATCCCAGAAGCTCAGGCCAATATTAATCGTATGGGTTTTAACAACCTTGGCGTCGATTATTTGTTAGAAAATATAAAATGCACTCAATATAAAGGAGTTCTCGGTATCAATATCGGAAAAAATTTTGATACCCCGGTTGAGAAGGCCATAGAAGATTATCTGATTTGCTTTCGCAAGGTATACGGGGTTGCTAGCTATGTAACAATCAATATTTCTTCCCCTAATACGCCGCATTTGAGGCAATTACAAAATGAGCATGAGTTAGATTATTTAGTTGCTACACTAAAATTAGAGCAGCGTAAGCTCAGTGATCAGCAGAGTCGTTACACGCCGCTATTGGTGAAAATTGCGCCTGATTTGAATGAGTCGCAACTTGAATCGATTGCTGCTATCTTGATGAAACATAATATTGACGGTGTTATTGCAACCAATACTACGATTTCGCGTCTCGATATAGCAGGATTACCGCATGCGGATGAAACGGGAGGATTGAGTGGATCCCCGGTTAGGAGAATGAGCACGCAAGTGATCAGCAAATTGTATGCGTTGCTAGATGAACAAATTCCGATCATCGGCGTAGGCGGTATTTTGTCAGCAGCCGATGCCAAAGAGAAAATAACGGCGGGTGCAAGCTTAATTCAACTTTATACGGGCCTGATCTATGAAGGTCCTGATTTGGTTGATCAGTGCATCAATACACTCTGTCATTCACAGTATGCCTAGTAACGAAAACGATTCATTAATTCGACAAATCGATGCGATTTTACCGCAGACCCAATGTGGACAATGTGGTTATTCAGGTTGTCTGCCTTATGCGACTGCAATTGCGCAAGGTGTTGCAGATATTAATCAATGTCCACCCGGTGATGAGGAAGGTATTCGTGAATTAGCTGCTTTATTAGATGTTTCTTATAAACCACTTAATAGAAAGTATGGTATAGCAAAGCCTAAAGCGGTTGCTTTAATCGATGAAGCGTACTGTATTGGTTGTACCTTTTGTATTCAGGCCTGCCCAGTGGATGCAATTATTGGAGCGGCTAAGCTCATGCATACCGTTCTTACTGAGGAATGTACAGGATGTGAGCGTTGTGTAGCACCTTGTCCAGTGGATTGTATTCAAATGGTTCCTATTGCATTGATCGAAAGAAATGAAGACCCTGCATTGAGGCAGCTGGCCGCTGATAAGGCAAGGGCGCGCTATCAAAATCGATTGCGACGATTAGCGTCTGATCAGCAGCAGAAGAATCAGCTTAAAAACAAGCCATCGGTCAAAGTGGCTCAATTAGCCTCGGTCGATGAGAATCTAAAGAAAACAATGATACTCGCGGCATTAGAGCGTGCTAAGACCTTATCAACCGTTAACTTGAACAGCAATCGGGGTAAACCTGAAGTATGAATGCTGCAAAGCGTCAAGCGATGTTTAGTCGGTTCAAGTCGCTAAACCCCCATCCAACGACAGAGTTAATATATACAACGCCATTCGAGCTATTAGTTGCTGTAATCCTTTCAGCGCAAGCAACAGATAAAAGTGTCAATCTCGCAACGCAGAAACTTTTTCCTTTGGCGAATACCCCAGCAGACATTCTCGCGCTGGGTGAAACCCGATTAAGCGAAATGATCCAGCGGATCGGATTATATCGAACCAAGGCAAAAAATATCCTAGCGATGTGCAAGTTGTTAATTGAGTTGCATAAGGGTCATGTACCACGAAATCGAGAAGACCTTGAACGGCTTCCCGGGGTTGGGCGTAAAACGGCGAATGTGATACTGAATACTGCATTTGGGGAGCCAACGATCGCGGTAGATACCCATATTTTTAGGGTAGCGAACCGAACTGGCTTGGCGCCAGGAAAAAATGTGTTGGAAGTAGAAAAAAAGTTACTGAAGCGAATTCCCGCGGCTTTTCAACAGGATGCGCATCACTGGTTGATTTTACATGGGCGATATACATGTAAAGCGAGGAAGCCTGCTTGCCATGAATGTTGTATCAACGATTTGTGTGAATTTGACGAAAAAAATTTAAATTTAACGAAACCTATTCTTGGATAGCAGCAATGTTTAATCCGACTCGAAATCAAGTGCGGCAATTATTTTTTGATACTTGGGGTAAATATGGTCGAAAAGAATCACTGTCTGGAATGGAAACAATCGCACTAGAGGTGATATTACAACACCCTGAGTACCATCCAATACTCAGAGATTACGATCAATTTATCGACAAAGACTATTTGCCTGAGTTTGGAGAGACAAATCCATTCTTACATATGAGCATGCATATGGCAATTAAAGAGCAGTTGTCTATTGATCAACCGTTCGGTATTCAAGAAAAGTATCGTAATTTAGCCATAAAATTAGGGGATGAACATGCCGCAGTCCATAATGTAATGGAATGCTTGGGTGAGATGCTTTGGCATGCACAACGCGATCAGACATCTCCTAATACGCAGATTTATTTAGATTGCCTTGATAAATCAATTAGATCATAACAAGGCGTAATAGGTAGTCAAGAATATAAGCTTAAACCATTACGCAAAGCTGAAATAGCCGTATGATTTTATTCAACGGTAACTGCTTTTGCTAAATTCCTTGGTTTATCCACATCAGTCCCTTTCTGTAACGCGACATGGTACGCTAATAATTGGAGTGGGATGGTATGCAAGAGCGGACTTAGCATTCCTGCATGCTCCGCGAGTCGGATAATATGAATTCCTTCACTTTCCTGAATATGCGAGTCGCTATCAGCAAAAACATAGAGTTCACCACCGCGTGCCCGCACTTCTTGTAAATTGGATTTGAGTTTCTCTAATAACGCATCGTTGGGTGCGATAGCAATGACAGGCATTTCCTTATCAACTAACGCGAGTGGGCCGTGTTTTAATTCACCAGCTGGATAGGCTTCCGCATGAATATAGGAAATTTCTTTTAATTTAAGTGCGCCTTCTAACGCGATGGGATAGTGAACACCACGACCTAGAAATAATGCATGTCGTTTTTGTGAAAAGTTGGCGGCCCATGCTTTAACTTGGGGTTCTACCGCTAACGCGGATTGAATGGCAATTGGTAAGTGACGTAATGAAGTAATGACTTCCTGCTCGAATTGACCAGAGAAACGATTTCTAAGCTTTGCTAGTGTTACCGTTAATAGCATGAGCGCTGCTAACTGTGTCGTGAATGCTTTCGTAGAAGCTACACCAATTTCAGGGCCTGCACGTGTTAAGAAGCGTAAATTAGTTAGTCTGACCAAAGCACTTTCTGGTACGTTACAAATCGACAAGCTATAGTTATGCCCCAGTGTTTTTGCGTAATTAATTGCGGCAAGGGTATCAGCTGTTTCACCTGACTGGGAAATTCCGATGACTAAGTAATCTGGATTTGCAATAGGATCACGATAACGGTACTCGCTCGCAATCTCAACATTACAAGGTAACCCGGCTATCGTTTCTAGCTAGTATTTTGCAACTAAGCCTGCATGATAACTCGTACCACATGCAAGGATTAAAATACCTTTGTTTTTTTTGAATATTGCTTCTGCTTCACTCCCAAAAAGTTGAGGTGAAATAGAACGAGCGTTTAATACCATTTCCAGTGTGTTAGCGACTGCAATCGGTTGCTCGAATATCTCTTTCTGCATGAAATGAGTGTAAGGTCCAAGTTCAACAGAATCACGCGTTAAATCGCTTTCTCGAACCGAACGCGTCACTTCTTTATAAGAGGCGTCGCCAATGCGGTTAAGGACACGGTAGCCACTACTGTGCAGCTCTGCTACATCCCCTTCTTCAAGGTAAATCATATGCTTAGTAACTTGAATGAGTGCAGAGGCATCGGAAGCAACATAATTTCCATTGTTACCGACACCCAATAATAATGGAGCACCATTTCTAGCTACGACGATATGGTCCGGCCGCGATTCTTCTACAACCGCAATTGCATACGCACCTTGTAGTTCGTTAATTGTCATACATACTGCTTCAAGCAGATTCTGAGTTGTTTCCAGGTTAAATGATATGAGGTGAGCAATTACTTCCGTATCAGTATCCGATAGAAACTCGAAGCCTTTTTGTTCAAGGCGCTTGCGGATCACCTCATGATTTTCGATGATGCCATTGTGCACAACAGCAATTTTTTTATCTTGACCTGAGAAATGGGGGTGGGCATTTCTTTCTGAAGGTGCGCCATGTGTGGCCCACCGTGTATGAGCAATTCCAGTAAATCCTTGGGTTTTTCTTATTTCAACAAGTCTTCCAAGTTCTGAAACACGTTCAGTGGTGCGTAATCTTTGTAATTCTTCATTTGCAACAACAATGCCAGCTGAGTCATAACCTCTATATTCGAGTCTAGAAAGACCTTCTAGCAAAATAGGAACCACATTATTCCTAGCGACCGCGCCTACAATTCCACACATGCCTTTCTCCTTCCAATTGCTTCGATTTTCTAGAACAATGAATACGATTAAATTTTGGTTTTACTTGGGCGTTTCCACCCTGAAATACTGATTTGTTTAGCGCGAGATAGTGTGAGCTGCTCCTCAGGAGTGTCCCGCGTAATCGTGGAGCCCGCGCCAATCGTAGAGCCTTTAGCAACTTTAACTGGCGCGATTAACTGCGTATCCGAACCAACAAAAACATTATCTTCAATGATTGTTTGATGTTTATGAGCACCATCGTAATTGCAAGTAATTGTTCCTGCGCCGATATTTACTTTCTTACCGACAATCGCATCACCGATATAGCTAAGGTGATTTGCTTTACTATCCATTGCAATGTAACTGTTTTTTATTTCAACGAAATTACCAATATGGACATTATCATCTAACCGTGTACCTGGCCTTATTCGTGCATAAGGTCCAATGTGGCAATTTCTTCCAATCTCAGCATTATCTATCACGCTGAACGGAAGAACCGTTGTTCCTGATTTGACGATTGTATCTCTAATGATGCAATTTGCATTGATTTTTACACTATCTTCTAATGTAACTGTCCCTTCAAAGATACAGTTCACATCAATTTCAACATTATTACCACAAAGTAGGTTGCCTCTAATATCAATGCGAGACGGATCCATGAGTGTTACTCCGGCTTCTAATAGTTGCTGCGCCTGGAAAGCTTGTGCCGCGCGTTCAAGTTGGGCAAGTTGTACTTTGCTGTTAATACCAGATACTTCCCATTCATAGTGAGGCTGGGTTGTTTCGATCTTAATTCCGGAGCTTGCGGCTAACTTAATGATATCCGTCAAATAATATTCACCCTGGGCATTATGATTATTAAGCTTAGGTAGGCAATCATGGAGGTAAGCATTGGGAAGTACCATGATTCCTGTATTGATTTCATTGATTTTACGCTGCACTTCATTCGCATCTTTTTCTTCTACAATGGCTGAGATTCGATGAGTGCCATTTTCACGAATAACTCGTCCATAACCGAAAGGGTTAGCTAAAGTGACTGTTAGTAGCGCAAAATTGTTAGTACTTGAGCTAGCAATGAGTGTAGTTAATGAATTTTCTTGTATGAGAGGAACATCTCCGAGTAGAACCAGGGTTTTTCCTGATTTTTCTAAACAAGGCAATACTTGCAACAAAGCATGGCCAGTGCCGAGCTGTGGTTCTTGCTTAACCCATAAGAGATGATCATCGTTGATTTCAGTTTGAACTTGTTCGCCGCCATGGCCGTACACCACATAAATTTTTCTAGGTACTAATTTTTGCGCTGTATCGAGTACATGCCTAAGCAAGGGTTTTCCAGCTAATTTATGGAGCACCTTGGGTAGGGATGATCGCATGCGTTTGCCAATTCCAGCAGCTAATATGACTATGTCTAAATCACTCACAATCGTTTCCTTCTCATGATTCTAAATATGATATTGCAGCAACTACTATTCCCAAATCAAGAATAAGCACTAAATTTCAATATGTTTTATTTTAAATCGGGTGGATTCGAGTAATAATTGCAATGAACTTGCGGGGAATTCATTCAAGCGATTAATCAGCTCCCAATTTTCTGATTGCTTCAGCGTTACTCCACGAAAATACTTTTTCAGCAGCTTCATTCCAAGGTAGCCAAGTCAATGAGAGGTGTTCACGTGATGCAATCGAAATAGGCATAATTTCTGGTAATTTTAAACCAAAAACATATTCGGTATTATGAGTCACTTCTGGAGCGTATCGCCAGCGCCATTCCTGAAAAATTTCATACTGATTTTGGATGTGCCAATCTTTTAATTCAAATTGATCGGCAACTAAGCCAGTCTCTTCTTTAACTTCCCGAACTGCTGTTTGCCAAAGTGATTCATCCGGGTCTTGGCTCCCTGTAATGGATTGCCAATAACCAGGGTGATCAGCGCGTTCCAAAAGAAGAACGTCACGATTAACCGTATAGACGACCACTAATACCGATATGGGGATCTTATAGGCATGCACTGTATAGCTTGTTTAAGAAGTGCTAGCGCTCGAGTTACGGAGTCGTATGTGTAATTCTCGTAATTGTTTTTCGGTAACACTATTCGGCGCTTGGGTTAGCATACACTGTGCACGCTGTGTTTTAGGGAAAGCAATCACATCACGAATGGAATCTGTTCCAGTCATCATAGCAACAATACGATCCAGGCCAAATGCAATACCACCATGCGGAGGCGCCCCATATTGGAGTGCATTAAGCAAGAATCCAAATTTTCCCTGAGCTTCACTCTCTGTTATTCCGAGTGCTTGGAAAACTTTTGCTTGGATTTCTTGGCGATGGATTCGCACTGATCCACCACCAATCTCAACCCCATTCAATACCATATCATAGGCTCTCGAAAGGGCTTTTTCAGGATCTGTAGTTAGGAAGTTCTCATGCCCTTCAATAGGGGACGTAAACGGATGGTGTAGGGCTTTCCACCGTTTTTCTTCTTCATCCCATTCAAACATCGGAAAATCAACGACCCATAAGGGTTTCCAAGTTTTCTCTGCTAACCCGCGTTCATGTCCAATTTTTACGCGTAATGCACCAAGCGCATCATTAACGATTTTAGCTTTATCCGCACCGAAGAAAACGATATCTCCATTCTGTGCTTGAGTACGCTCTAAGATTGCTCGAATGACAGATTCTGGTAAGAATTTTAGAATCGGCGATTGCAAACCTTCAGGGCCTTTGTTGCGGTCATTGATTTTAATGTACGCCAAACCTTTTGCACCATAAATCGCTACGAATTGTGTATAGTCGTCGATTTCTTTACGCGATAAATCTCCACCCTGAGGAATTCGAAGTGCCGCAACTCGCCCACCTGGTTTTTGAGCAGCATCGCGGAATACCTGAAAAGGCACTTCTTGCATAAGGTCTGTTAACTCAGTTAGCGTCAGCGGTACACGTAAATCAGGTTTATCAGAGCCATACTTGTGCATAGCTTCTGCAAAGGTCATGCGTGGAAAAGGGTTTGGTAAGTCGATATTGATCGTACTCCGGAATAAATGACGGATCATGTTTTCCATTAAAACCATAATCTCATTTTCTGAGAGGAACGAGGTCTCAATATCGATTTGTGTAAATTCAGGTTGACGATCGGCACGTAAATCTTCATCACGAAAACATCGTGTAATTTGAGAATAGCGATCGAATCCTGACACCATCAGCAGTTGTTTAAATAGTTGAGGTGATTGAGGCAAAGCAAAAAAGTGACCATCGTGAACTCGTGAGGGTACTAAATAATCCCGTGCGCCTTCTGGGGTTGATTTGGTTAATATGGGTGTTTCAACATCAATAAAACCCGTTTGATCCAGAAATATGCGCACGGCCATCGAAACGCGATGTCTTAGTCGCATATTTTGTTGCATCGATGGACGCCGCAAATCAAGGTAGCGATATTCAAGCCGAATAGCCTCGCTGAGATTTTCTTCGTCCATTTGAAAAGGGGGGTGAGAGAAGTATTGAGTATCTCGATTGCTCGGGCTAAAACCTCGATTTCACCAGAAAAATTCCAGGGTTGATTGTGCCCGCCGGGCGATATCTAACTAGACCTACAATTTTTAAGAACATATTCAGTGCGAATTTTCTCAGCAATTTGAAAATTTTCTTTGTGATCTGGATCACAGACGATTTGCACAATGCCTTCACGATCGCGTAAGTCGATGAAAATAACACCACCGTGATCACGACGGCGATGCACCCATCCATAAAGTGTAATTTCCTGATCTAAGTAGGTTTTGTCGATGGCACCACAATAATTAGTACGCATAGGTTTTGATTTGGCTCAAAATAAAAAAGGCTACAGTAGAATCACGCATAATCCTATAGCAATCTTGCACGCGGAAACTGTATTGATATTAATAACATGGACTCAATAATAATTAATGCTGATTTTAGGCAATTAATCGTTACAAGCTTAATTTACTATTACGCTACTCTGCTGCTCCGGTGGAGGAAGGCGGTGTTTCAGCTTTTGCGGATGTGTTAGTGGCATTATCTGTAGTGCTTGTGTTGGGCTTCGTTTTTGTTTCTGGTTTTGGGGTAGATTTATTCTTGAAATCAGTAACATACCAACCGCTTCCTTTTAAATGAAATCCAGCAGCAGATACTAATTTAATGTATTGATCACTACCACATTCTGGGCATTGTGCAATTGGCGCATCACTCATTTTTTGTAAATGCTCTTTTTCAAAACCACACGAATGGCAAATATATTCATAAATCGGCATAACTCATCTCTATTACGCTACAGAACAATGGAATGGAAAAAACGCATATTATACTTCAACCTAGTCATCCTTTAGCGCTTAAATATGTAAATAAAATCGATTGGTGAATTCAAATTTGAGGTGTAACACTTTCCTACTTTTTAGTTGGATTTGTAGGGCTCATTTCTACCATAAATGTCTTCGAATCGAACAATATCATCTTCCCCTAAGTAAGATCCTGATTGCACTTCAATCATTTCCAGCGGTAGTCGCCCCGGGTTCTCAAGGCGATGGCGTGTTCCCAGCGGGATATACGTTGATTCGTTTTCACTTACCAAGTAGCTCTTATCATCACGCGTTACCTTGGCTGTTCCACGGACAACTATCCAATGTTCTGCACGGTGATGATGCATCTGCAGCGATAAGGCGGCGCCAGGTTTGACTACGATACGTTTGACTTGAAAGCGTTCTCCAGCATCCACGGCATCATACCAACCCCAAGGGCGGAAAATTTTTCGATGTAATATGACTTCTACGCGCTTTGTTAATTTAAGTGAGTCGACAATTTTTTTGACATCCTGTGTTCTATTTTTATGAACGACTAAGATTGCATCTGGTGTTTCGACGATAGTCAAATTCTCAACACCTACACAAGCAACTAATCGATTTTCTGAAATGGCGAGTGTATTTTTACATTCGTGTAAAATAACATCCCCCCGTGAAACATTGCCTGATTCGTCTTTGGGGAGCACTTGCCAAAGAGAATCCCATGCTCCAACGTCCGACCAGCCCCCCGAAAATTCGATCACGACACCAGATGGTAATGAAGGGTAATCGCTTGATAGCTTTTCCATGACCGCATAATCGATTGAATCATTTGGACAAGCAGTAAACGCTGTTTCATTGACACGAATGAAATTTCCTTCGTGGGAGCCTTTATTCCACGCTGTTTGGCACGCTGTAAAGATATCTGGGCGACATTGATTGATAGCGGCTAACCAAACTGATGCGCGAACCATGAATATCCCGCTGTTCCAGAGATAAGATCCATCGTCGATATAGGCTTGGGCTGTTGGTTGATTTGGTTTTTCAACAAAGCGGGCGATTTGAGTGACGCCTATGTCTCTAGTGACTCACCAGTTTGAATGTAACCATAACCAGTCTCTGGAGTATCGGGGGCAATTCCAAACGTGACAATCGAATTTTGTAATGCAATAGATACCCCTTTGCTAATGCATGCTTGAAATGCTGAAGTGTTCACGATGACATGATCGGATGGCATCACTAGCAAAATCGGATCTGCATTGTTTTGTGCAGCAACCAAAGCTGCTAGAGTGAGCGCCGGAGCAGTGTTACGTCCAAATGGCTCCAACAAAACCGAGCATGTTTTTCCGATTAATCTGAGTTGCTCCGCAATTACAAAGCGATATTCTTCATTACAAACGATGAGTGGATGCTCAACGGTTATTCCGATTAATCCATCTAACCGCTTGATTGTAGCTTGTAATAAAGAGTCTTCATTGATTAATGGCAATAATTGTTTTGGGTACTTTTCGCGTGAAAGAGGCCATAGACGCGTTCCAGAGCCACCAGATAAAATAACAGGAATCAATGCGTGCATAGTTTTGTACAGAAAATTATAAAAAATATTTTTGCTGCAATGAGTGCTTTTTAAGCTTGTTGAAAGAGCTTCTTCTCAAGAATCTCAACAATTCGCTCTGCAGCGTGACCATCCCATAGTTGAGGTCGACGACCTTGCTTGCCCTTTCTTTGTAAAATATTATCTACTTCTTGAATGATTCGCTCTGGATTGGTTCCAGCTAAGATATTTGTCCCTTCATCAACAGTAATGGGACGTTCCGTATTTTCACGAATAGTAATGCAAGGAACGCCTAATGCAGTAGTTTCTTCTTGTAGGCCTCCGCTATCAGTTAGAACCACCGTAGCATTTTTCCATAAATCAAGAAATGGCATATAAGCTTGTGGACCTACCAACGTAATGTTGCTACCCAGTTCAATACTAAATTTTTTAATGTTTTCCCGGGTTCGTGGATGAGTAGGGAAAATAAGTGGTAAGCGGGCAGAAATTTCTTTTAGTGCTTCCCCAATTCGGGAGAAAGTTTCTCTGTCATCAACATTACTGGGGCGATGAAGCGTAATAACACCATAACGCTGCTTGTTCAAGGTTCGCTCTAACTTGAATTTGCTTGTCTCAGATTCCTCGAGATTGATATGAGCTAACTTATTAGCTTGGTATAACAAGTTATCTACCATAACATGACCAACAAAAAAAATGGTGTCATCAGCTTTGCCTTCACGTTTTAGATGTGCTACTCCACTGGGTTCAGTCACAAAGAACCAATCTGATATGCTATCAGTCACTAGCCGATTGATTTCTTCTGGCATTGTTAAATCACCACTGCGAAGCCCTGCTTCGACATGTGCTACCGGGATATGTAGTTTCTTGGCTACAATGGAACAGGCAAGCGTAGAGTTGACATCTCCAACTACAATAACCGCGTCAGGCCTATCGTTAAGGCAATACGCTTCAAAAGCAATCATAATTTTGGCCGTTTGCTGGGAATGACTTCCTCCTCCTGCTGCCATAAAAATATCAGGTTCTGGAATACCTAATTCTTCAAAGAATACCTCGTTCATTTCTCGATCGTAATGTTGACCAGTATGAACAATTCGATAGGCCAAAGTCTGTTTTTTCTGAAGTGCGCGTACGATGGGCGCAATTTTCATAAAATTGGGTCGCGCACCGGCTACGAGATAAATTTTTTTTTGCATGATTGATTATGTCTTTATGGAATTTAGGTATGGGGTCGCATGGAGGATATGGCGTGAGCCGTGATTAGAGCATCAAAGGAAGGTATGAAACTCTCATTAAACTTATATTTCATTACGCTATGACCTGTTTAATCCTTCGATAAGGAAATCGAGATTAATTCTAAACTATCTCGCTATTTATAGTAGAGATGAATTGAAGTAGGTATTTTTAGTTTATCTCATTTGAGAATTCATAGATGAATGGTAAATCGGTAACTTGCACTATTTGGAATGGTGCAATATAATTACGAATCATTCTCATTAACGTTTTTTGGTTTATAGGTTTACTACATGTATATTTGTATCTGTAAGGGTATAACAGACAATGCGATTCGCGAAGCTGTACACCAAGGAGCGGAGCGTATGCGGGATTTAAAAACCTGTTTGGGTGTTACCGAACAATGCGGAATTTGTGCATGCCATGCTAAAATGGTATTGGATCAGGCATTGATGCAACAACAAGTTGGCTCAGCCTCTTCTACCTAAATATGTGCTTCACAAGTTAAACGCTCTAGGAGGTAATGATGAGAGGTAATTCCGATATAATCACCTGGTTAAATCGCCAGCTACAACATGAGTTAACAGCAATTAATCAATATTTTCTCCATGCGCGCATGTATAAGAACTGGGGCTTTAATAAGCTTGCTGAGCATGAATATAATGAATCAATTGAGGAAATGAAGCATGCTGATCAATTGATCGAGAGAATTTTATTTTTAGAAGGTCTTCCCAACTTACAAGAATTAGGTAAATTGTTAATTGGCGAAAATGCGCAAGAATGTGTTTCGTGTGACTTAAAGCTAGAACATATTTCTCGTGAAACGCTAGTTGCTGGAATTGCGGCATGCGAAACAAACCAAGATTATATTTCTCGAGAAATCTTTGAGAAAATCTTGGAAGATACTGAAGAACATATCGACTGGCTTGAAACGCAACTGGATGTAATGCAAAAAATTGGTATGCAGAACTGGTTGCAAAGTCAAATCTAATTTTCTTACTGCTGCTGGCACTGTCATTTTTGTCAGCAGCATCTACCTAAAGCCAATTAAAAATTCTTACTATAAGCTTGGTTGTTATTGAAAAGCACTCTTAAATCGATCATTTTGTGTTGTTTGACATGTTCCAAGCATTAAGTAATTTTTTAGTTATAGACTCGATTAAGAGTGGTCAACTTACCTGTGCAGCTTCTACGATTCGAGATCGACTAATTAAAGCGGGAGTCGTTTTTTTTATTTCTATCATCATATTTCTTTCAACTGCTGGCAATGTTTATTCATCAACGTTCAATGAATCAGCAGTAGTTAACCTGAACATTCCTGCTAGTACATTAAATGAAGCACTTAGTCAGTTTTCGAAGCAGACTGGTATTAAGATTGCGTTTGACCCGGCTCATTTTCAGGGGAAAGTAGCCAACGCATTGATTGGTGAGTTCACTGTGAAAGAGGCGATCAATCGACTAATCAATGGAAATAAACTGACAGCTGTTCCGATCGGCTCAGGGTATACGTTACTAGAAATGGCTGACTCCCCCGTATCAAACCCGGTAGTTACAACATTACCTTCAATACAAATTACAGCATCTAAAACTACGAGTGGTTATTTAGCAACCAGTAGTGCTACGGCAACGAAGACCAACACGCTACTTCGCGATGTTCCGCAATCCATTTCTGTTATTACCGAAGGAATCATTAAAGATCAAGCTATCCGGAGTTTAGGTGATGCAGTGCGATATATTCCAGGAGTAGGTGTATCGCAGGGTGAAGGTAATCGTGATGCTTTAGTTTTTAGAGGTAATCGTTCAACCGCTGATTTTTTTGTTGATGGTGTTCGAGATGATGTCGAATATTATCGTGATTTATATAATATCGAGCGCGTCGAAGTATTGAAAGGCCCGAATGGAATGATATTCGGGCGCGGGGGCTCTGGTGGGGTCATTAATCGCGTTACCAAGCAAGCTGGGTGGGATCCCATTCGAGAATTTTCTTTTCAAGGTGGATCCTATAATCTGAAAAGAATGACGGCAGATGTCAATCATGCGATTAATGAGCATGTGGCTTTTAGAGTAAATGGTGTATTTGAGGATGCGGGTAGTTTTCGAAATGGCGTAGAATCTCAGCGCTTGGGAATTTCTCCTACTGTTACGATTAAGCCAACGGATCGTACAAAACTGGTTGTAAATATGGAACGCTATCATGATGAAAGAACAGCAGATCGAGGAATTACTTCTTTTCAACCGGATAATTTGGCACCAAGAACCGGTCCTGTCGATGTCAAGCCTTCTTTATTCTTCGGTGATCCTCGCAGAAATAATTCAAATGTAGAGGTATTAGCATTTAATTCGCTGATTGAACACAAATTTGAATCTGGCCTAATTTTGCAGAATCGTACAAATTATGCGCACTATGATAAGTTCTACCAGAATATTTTTCCTAGTTCTCATGCAAGAAGAGTAGACGGTTCTCTTACGCTCGGTGCTTATAACAATTCGACTGAGCGTGAAAATGTTTTCAATCAAACCAATCTAATCTATGCGTTAGATACAGGAAAAATCTCGCATACCTTAGTAGCAGGTATTGAGGTGGGACAACAAATAACCCATAATCAAAGAAGAACAGGGTCTTTTACTGGTGATTTTAGTAGAGATGGACTCGAAAAAGAAGTTTCTTTAAGTGACCCAACCATAGATACTCCGGTTACATTCCAAACAAGAGATGGAGATAGAGTTGGAGATAGGGTCGACGCATTCAATCGCAGCAAGGTCAATATTACCTCTTTTTACTTGCAGGATCAGATTGAACTTCTTCCGCAATTGCAGGCGATCGCAGGGATACGCTATGATATATTCGAGGTGAATTTTCAGCAGCATAATGGCAATAGAGATCATTTTACACCTACGGATGGGTTATTATCCCCGCGACTCGGTTTAATCTATAAGCCAATCGAGCCTATCTCAATTTATACGAGTTTTAGCCAATCCTTTGTACCCCGCTCCGGAGACCAACTAACTTCATTAACGGTTACGACCGAAGTATTAAAACCAGAAAAATTTACTAACCTAGAGGCAGGTATTAAATGGGATATTCGGTCAGATCTGGCTTTGACTGCTGCAGCATATAGGCTTGATCGTGATAATGTGATAGTGTCCCAATCTTTAGGAAGTGGGCAAACTCTATTAGTCAAGGGACAGCGTACAGAGGGAGTCGAAGTAAGTTTGAATGGTCAGTTATTACCGAATTGGAGTGTAATGGGCGGATATGCCTATCAGGTTGGTGAAATTTTGAGTCGGCAAGATGGAGCGCAAAAAGGAAATTCAGTGGCTGAACTACCTCGCAATACCTTTTCTGTCTGGAGTCGATACGATGTAACGCCAAAATTTGGTGCCGCGATTGGTGTTGTTTATCGTAGTAGTATGTTTGCATCAGTTTCAAATAGTGTCGTTATTCCAGATTTTACTCGTGTCGACGCCGCATTATTTGCACAATTAACAAAGCAAGTTCGCGCTCAGTTGAATGTCGAAAATCTTTTTGATGTCAAATATTTTGCTTCTGTTCACAATGATATTAATATCACTCCAGGTTCCCCTATTGCTGTTCGTGCTTCATTAATCGCAAATTTCTAAAACCGCTTTTCTAATTGTTCTGGCTTTATTCCACACTTATATCGGTGCGCAAATTGATTAGAAATTAAATTCTAATTCTACTACTTGCTTGGATAGATTAATGTAACTCAAGTAGCGAGTATGTGAGGTTTAGTTGTTTTTCTTTGTCATTGCGTCATAGGGCGCCTGAGAAGCTCTTATTGAAAATAATTGCGTAATATTTGATTTCATTAATAATAATGATTATCATTAACATTCGTGTTCAATGTTAATTACTAAGGGGGATTTTTGTAATGCTTTTAACAAAGCGGTTATTCAATTTAATGACTTTTTTATTATTGGTGAGTCTGTACACATTTAGTTTGGCATTAAGCAGCGTGAATGTACATGCAGCTTCAAGTGCTGAGCTAATTCAATCAGGAGTAACAGCCTATCAGGCAATTGGGACGTTACGCAAAGAGACGCCAATTAATGGCGATGCTATTGCAGCAGCTTATGCGGGCGATTTGCAAACATTGACGCATGAAGTTGATGAAGCGAATGTTTTAGAATTGAATAACGATATTCAAGGTGCGATTAACGATATTAAAAATGGAAAATCACCAGTACTAGCTGCCCAGGTTGTAGATAAAACCTTACAACGTGTTTTTTATCAGATTATTTGGAATCGAATTGCAGCAATACGTAACGAATTTCAGTCGGGCGCGCCATCAGTTCTAGTTAATATGTTGAATGAAGCAGAGGCAGCATTTAATGCAATCAAGGGAACTGTAGCTAGAGAAAACCGAGTGCTAACGGTGGATAGACAATCAATAACTACGGGAGATAATCCTGGATTAGATGCTGAAATTCTTGACCAATTTGCACGCGTAAGGACAGCCCTGAATAAAACCAATGCTGACGAAGATTTTATTGTGGTACAAATTGCTCGTTACGCGATTCGTATGTCTCTGGCGCGTGCCTATTATATTGGAGTTTTACGTGAAGTCGCTGCAGTTATCGACAATAGGGATTCCGACATAGAAGAAACTCTTGAAGTACTTAAAGAAGGAGAAATCTTTTATCGCGTTATTGAGCCGCTGGTATCGAATGGAAATCCAGCAGGTAATTTAATCATTAAGTCCCAATTAGTAGGTAATCCATCAAAAGTAATTGCAGATGAGATTGTGAGTGAGCTGGGTAAAGGATTTATCAGTCGAGTACTTGCTGAAACGGGCGGCCAAGAAAGGGCAATTACAGAGGGAAATCGCCCACAGGCTGTAGCAGAAGCTGCTGGTGCTAAATATTTTGCTAGAGTCTTGTTCCCAGACTTGGAATTAAGGTTAGGATCAGCAGTGCTAAGTAACTTAGAAAATGAACTTGAAAATTTACTAACAGCGAGTAACGAGCTAAGTGCAACAAACTCAAAAACAGCACGCGATGCCATTATAGCCATTCTGAATCAGTATGAGAGTGCGCTTACTCGTTCGAAATACACGGTAGCAAAACCTACTGAACTCATTGAGAACGCAGTAGCAAGCTTTCAGGAAATTGGGGTTTTAAGAAACCAGAGTCCGGCAGATGCTGATGCCATTGCTCAAAAATATTCTGGTGATTTAAAAAGTTTGACACAAATCGTTGATCAAATTTATGGATTAACAATTGATCAGGACGTTTCGGCAGCAATCAATCAGGTTAAAAATGGCAACAATACTGCTCTAGCACTACAAGTGATTGATAAGTCATTGCAAAGAGTGTTTGCGATTGTGGTTTATAACCGCGTAGTCCTGGCAGCTGAACAATTTCCTAATCTTTCAACAGATGAATTACTGCTCGAGTGGGATAGAGCATATAGTGCTTATTTAGCGATTGCCAGAACGGCAGACCGGGAGGAGAAAATACTAACAACAGATAAGAAAACGATCACAAGTGGTAGAAATCCTGATCTAGATTATCAAATTCTTTCTGCATTTGTTCAAGGTAAGCGAGCTTTAAGCAAAGCAAATAACGATGATCAGGCATCAATTGCTTTAGCACAAGAGAATATCATTATTCCTTTGGTGAGAAGCTTCTTGATTGGCGTGTTGCGGGAAGTCGAAGGAATTATCTCTGATCGGGATGGTAATGTTGATGAAGCCAGAGAAAAACAAATCGAGGGAGAATATTTTTATCGTATTGTGGAAGGATTTATTTCTCAAGCTAATTTAGCTGGTAGTAATTTAATCAAAACCCAACTAACCGGTAGCTTGGCCACTGTTGAGGCTGATGCTATCGTTAAAGAAATAAGTAAAGGAATTCTTGGTCAACTTAAAAGAAATATCACTCAAGTCGAAGCTAATTTTGGAAATGATAAAAATAAAGCCTTGCTGGCTAGAGAAGAACTTGCTTTACTTGCGGGAATATTTTTATCGGATCTCGAGTTACGCTTAGGTGCATTACAACGAGTAAGGCTAGAAAATTCAATTCGGAATCTTAAAGAAGCTATCCTTACTGAAGATTCATCTCAAGCAATAGCTACTCGCGCGGTTATGATTGAAGTGATTGCAAATTATGAAAGCAAATTATAATTTGCTCATGAATATTAGAGAGCTGTAAATAAAGTGTACTAGCTTAGACCTGATCTGACAGTTACCAGTTTTTTTTAGGTGTCTGTCAGTTTAGATTTGAGCTAAATTTTTTTCCGCCCAAATTGATTTGCCATCAAGTAATGTATCCAATGGTGTTCGTCCACAGCACATTTTTCCTTGATGAGTTCGTTCATTGTTATAGTATTCCATCCATTCGTCTAGATCTTTCTGTAGTTCCTCCATAGTTGAATAAAGTTTCTTCCTGAATGTGATTTGATAAAACTCATTCCAGAATCGTTTTGTGGAATCGTTCACAGATCCCGTTTGTTTGCGGCGACATGGCTTTTGTTTTTGTATGATCAATATCATTAATCGCCAAATATAGCTGGTAATCATGCTGGTCAACACGACCGCAATACTCTGTACCCCTATCCGTTAAGATACGCAACATGGGTAGTTCGTAGTGTTCAAAGTATGGCAATACTTTATCATTGAGTAAGTCAGCTGCTGTAATCGGTGTTTTGGTTGTATAGAGTTTGGCAAAGGCTATTTTGCTGTAGGTATCGATAAACGTTTGTTGATAAACACGGCCAACGCCCTTGAGGTTCCCGACATAAAACGTATCTTGTGAGCCTAGATAGCCTGGATGTGCCGTTTCTATTTCACCGCAGGCTTCATCGTCGTGTCTCTTCTTTTCAAGGGCCGCAACTTGCGCATCACTAAGAATAATGCCGTCATTAGCCACCTTGTCTTCGAGTGCTTTTAAGCGCTTTTTAAAATTCTCCAGGTTATGACGTAGCCAAATAGAGCGCACGCCACTACCCGATACAAATACACTTTTCTTACGAAGCTCATTGCTGGTTCGATGCTGCCCATGTGCAGGCTGCGCAATTGCATAACCTATGACTGCTCGTTCGGTCGCTTCATCAACACGGTTCTTGATATTTGGGGCTCTTCGATCCTTGTCTATCAGCGCATCAAGACCACCATGTTCAACAAGGTCTTGATAGCGATAAAACGTATCCCGTGAGACGCCCATGACTTTACAGGCCCTGGATACATTACCCAATTCTTCTGCCAAATTTAATAATCCAGCTTTGTGTTTAATAATACGATTGTTAGTATGTGTCATTGAGAGTTACCTCTTTTGTTTTGATTAAGATTCGATACCTTTATCAAAACCGATAACTCTCACTTTTGCAAGTGATGTGTCAGATCAGATCGGAACTAATACAAATAAAGGCAAAGTCACTGTCAGCTTTCTTTAATAGAATTCTGGCGGTGGCTTAAAAAGAAAGTTAATTCGCGCTTTAAGTATAATTGATAAACCTACTAATATTGATAGTAGCTTATCAGAAATCTTATTATTCAAAAATCGTTAAAGCTAGACCCAAGAAGGTGGGGAAATACTGTATTGAATTGCGAATTTAAGGGCTAGATTATCAAATCCTTTTACATCATTGCATAAACGTTTATACGCAAAAAGTACATCCCACATTGTATTTACTTTATTATTAGCTATCGCTTTCTTCTCTAAATCTGAAATAAAATCATTGATGAGGATTATTTCAGGTTTATTACTAGCTTTACTAATGTGAGGAAGAAAACTGCCAGTGCATTTAGTCCTTCTGCACTTGATTCTTTAACATCAGAAAAATCAATCGTTACTTTTTTGTGAGAGTTACAGGCTTGTTCTACTTCTGTAATGTTTGGTAATAATTCTGGGGCAATATTAGAAGGCATTTTAAACAATACTTCTTCTGCTCGTTTTTTTTCTTCAAATTCAGGAAATAATGGTTTGCCAAAAAAATTCTTGTACTGATTTGCAAGTTTGTTGAATTTAGTGTTTAGATTCGCTCCTAAATAAAGTCCTCCAAGCAACTTCCAACATGTTGTTTCCATCGGATCAGTTACTAGGATATTTTCGAGTGCTTGAATAGAAATCCTGATTTCCTGATTAATTTGTTTAATTATTTCTGAAGATTCTATAGGAATAGAACCAGGGGACGTAAAATCAAGTATAGAAGAATTTTCCATTGCTTTAATTTAATTTAATTTAAATACTACTTCTATGATATTTGTGCTCAATTCCTGTTTTTACTCGACTAAGTTTCACAATTTCACGAATATGCCTTAATTCTCTCATGATTTGAGCAAGATGTTTTCTACTCCTGACTTGTAAAATAAAACGCATATTAGTGAAATTATCATCATTTTCTAGTTCTACATCGTCAATATTAGAACCAACTTTAGCAATCTCAGCAGCAACTCTTGCAAGAACTCCGCGCTGATTTACTACTGTCATAATAATAACTGACTGGAATGTATTTGATATTTCGTTGCCCCAACAAACACTGAGAAGGTTTTCTGAATTCTTTAGATATTTTGAAACTGTTGAGCAATCTTGGGTATGAATGACTAGTCCATGATCTTTTTTTATCAACCCAGCAATAGCATCACCAGGAATTGGATAGCAACATTTTGCAAATTGAATGGCCATGCCTTCAGTTCCTAGTATGGATATAGGATTATTATTAGTGCTAAAGGCTTCTGACAGGGCTTCATAGGGAGCGGTTAATCGTTTCGCAACGACGACAGGAAATTGTTTTCCTAGTGCAATTTCTGCGAAAAGAGCTTTTGGAGTTTTTACACCACTATCTTTTACAAGCTTATCCCATTGAGCTGGAGTGATAGTTTCTGGAAGAATGTTAAACGATAGTAATACCTGATTTAAAAGCCGTTCACCTAATTCTGCTGATTCATCATAGTGAATGGTTCTGAGAAAATGGCGAATACTTGATCGTGCTCTTCCAGTATTAACATAGGATAACCACCCAGGATTTGGTTTTGCAGTTGGAGCCGTTAGGATTTCAACTCTATCACCATTCTTCAGCTTATAGCGTAGTGGGCAATTTTCTCCGTTGACTTTTGCAGCGACACAGCAGTTCCCAACGTCTGTATGGATTGCATAAGCGAAATCAACTACAGTAGAACCTCGTGGCAACGCCACTATTTTACCTTGTGGCGTAAAAACATACACATCACCTGGGAAAATATCGATTTTTAAATGTTCAAGAAATTCAACGGAATCGGAGGAATCACTCAGTGTTTCTAATAAGCTTTTTAACCACTGGTTGGTTTTTAAATGTAAGTCATTATCTTCGTTATCACTACTTTTATATAACCAATGGGAAGCAACACCAGTTTCTGCTATTCGGTGCATTTCAAAGGTGCGTATTTGGATCTCTAGTGGTAAACCATAGGGTCCAAGTAAAGTATTATGAAGCGATTGATAGCCATTAGGTTTTGGAATGGCAATATAGTCTTTAAATTTACCTGGTATTGGTTTGTATAACCCATGTAAAACGCCCAAAGCAGCGTAACATGACCGGGTATTTTTAACTAGTACTCGAAAAGCATAGATATCTAAAACTTCTGAGAAACTTAGCTGCTTTTCAGACATTTTCTTGTAAATACTATAAAGATGCTTTTCACGGCCAGTTACAATTGCATCAATACCAGCATTCAGAAGCTTCTGTTTAATGGCCTCTAATATTTTACTAACTACTTCACGGCGGTTTCCACGCGCAGCCTTAGTTGCCTTAGTTAATACTTTATATCGGTTAGGATAAGTGTGTTGAAATCCGAGTTCCTGTAATTCCTGATAAATATTATTTAATCCGAGTCGATGCGCAATAGGCGCATAAATTTCAAGTGTTTCTCGAGCAATACGTTTCTTTTTATCAGTACGCATTACATCAAGAGTCCGCATATTATGCAAACGATCAGCAAGTTTGATTAAGATAACGCGTACATCTTGTGCCATAGCAAGCAACATCTTACGAAAATTTTCTGCTTGAGCATCGGCTTGAGTTTGAAATTCAATCTTATCGAGCTTAGAAACTCCATCAACTAGTGCGGCAACCGTTTCACCAAAATTTTCTCTAAGTTCTGCCTTTGAAATATTAGTGTCCTCGACGACATCGTGGAGTAGTGCAGAAACTAACGTTAATACATCAAGTCGAAGACCACATAAAATTTTAGCTACTGCAACCGGATGAGAGATATAAGTATCGCCCGTTCTGCGGAACTGACCTTGATGCGCATGCTGGCTAAAATAATAAGAACAACTGAGTAGTTTTAATTCTTCAGGTTTAAGATATCTAGATGCTTCAGAAATTAACGCATCAGCCTCAGATATTTCCATAAGGGCTTAAGTAATACGTTTATTGTTCTTTAATGAAGCGTATTGGGAAATGGGAATATAGAAGCTATCGCAAATTGCTAGCGAATAGTATTGAGTATATCAACATTGATTTTACCTTTTGCTATTTCGCGTAATGCAACAACTGTTGGTTTATCCTTCTCATTCTCAATCAACGGAGCAGATCCGATTGAAATTTGTCGCGCCCGCACAGTTGCAGCCAGCGTCATGTCAAAACGATTGGGAATTACTTCTAAACAATCATCAACGGTAATACGTGCCATCAGTTTTTCTCACCAAAAAATTAATAAAATTGAGCGACTAACGTGCGCTGATTAATAAGCTGTCGCATTATCCTTAATCGCTCTGCCCTAATAATGCAGCTGACATCCTTAATGGCTTCCTGCAATTCATTATTAATAACTACATAGTCAAATTCATTAAGATGACTTACTTCTTCACGAACGGAAGCGAGGCGTCGTGAAATTGTTTTTTGATCATCTTGCCCTCTCTGTTTTAAACGTTCTTCAAGCTGTGCATAAGATGGAGGTAATATAAAAATACTAATCGCTTGAGGAAATGCTTTGCGAATTTGTTGTGCGCCCTGATGATCAATCTCCATGAGTACATCGTGTCCTGATGCGAGGGACTCTTTAACCCATTTATGAGATGTTCCGTATAAATTTCCATATACTTCAGCGCTTTCAAGAAACTCTCCACGATTCACCATCGCTTGGAAAATATCTCGATCAACAAAATAATAATCCTGTCCTTCTATTTCATTAGGTCGTGGCCTGCGAGTGGTATGTGATATAGATAAATTTAACTGACTATCAGACTCGATAAGCGCACTAACAATACTGGTTTTTCCTGTTCCAGATGGGGCGCTGATAATAATAAGGCTACTCATATGATGGTGATTATATTGGATATCACGGTATTCTGGATAATATAATACTAATTATAATGTCTCTATTTGATTTGATCTGGGTTTTATCAGCGAGAAATATATATCTAATTAAAAAAGAAAAACGAACTAAACGGCTTGAATAACCCTTTAAGGATATTTGTAAGTAATAAAATCGATCTAATATATCACCCTCAAACCAGGGTACTATTGCTTATTTTTTGTATCGTTTTGTTTAGTTTGTTCTGAAATCCCAGACAAAACTCCACTTGAAATTTTGTGGAGTAGATCTGCTGTTGTTTGAGCGAGTTGCAAGCCGGCCTCGATTTGAGAGTGACTTACTGAAGACAATTGATGTGTGAACGTTGCCAATGTATCTTTGAGTTGTTCACCGATTGTTGTTCCATTTCTTCTCGCATGTATAAGTAGATCATTAAGGACATTAGCGATTAGTCCTTTTGCTGTCGACGCGGTTTGCTGTAGGATTTCGAGAAATAAGCTTTCTAGGCTTTCTAAATCAGCACGTGTTTTTGAGAGTTCTTCTCGTGAAAACTGCGTTGCCTTCCCAGCCGCTTCTTCCAATGCTAGCTTGGAAGCACCAACAAATTGAGCTAATGCGGTGTCAAGTCCTGAGACTGCGTGACTAATTTGGTCTTTAGCAAAATGAGACTGCTCAGAAGCAAGTTCTAATTTTTGACGAGCTCCTTCATGGATGCCTTGCATCACGGCATTAGCGATTCGTCCGAGTGAATCTATATCAAGTCGATTAGCTTGCATTGCGTTTAGAGTAAGCTTATGGACAGCTTCTTTTACATTTCCACCATGAGCAATTGCTTCACGAATATCTAACTCAAGTTTCTTTAAATCGTCTTCATGAGAATTAATGTTATCTGTAGTAGTTTGCATTTTGTTTCTCCAGGGCTAAATTAGAAATTGTTGGATGCATCTCGTCTTATTAGATTGAGACCCGATCAAGGTTATTCATATATTTTTTTAAAACAGATGGAATAGTAATACTACCATCAGCATTTTGGTAATTTTCCAAAAGGGCTACAAGCGTGCGACCGACTGCTAGTCCTGAACCATTTAATGTGTGAAGCAGTTCTGTTTTTCCATTTTCATTTCGGAATCGGGCCTGCATGCGTCGAGCCTGAAAAGCTTCACAATTACTGCAAGAAGAAATTTCTCGATAAGTATTTTGTGCAGGTAACCATACCTCGATATCGTAAGTTTTTGCGGCTGAGAATCCCATATCTCCCGAACAAAGCACCATGACACGATAAGGTAATTCAAGTTTTTGCAAAATAGTCTCAGCATGATGAACCAGCTGTTCTAGTGCTTCAAAGGAACGGAGAGGATGCACAATATGAACCAATTCCACCTTATCGAACTGATGCTGGCGAATTAACCCTCGCGTATCTTTGCCATAACTCCCTGCTTCTGAACGAAAGCAGGGTGTATGTGCTACAAATTTCAGCGGTAGCTGCTCATAAGGAATGATTTTATCGCTGACCATATTGGTCAAAGGTACTTCTGCTGTGGGGATTAGGTGTAATTTACCTACTCCTTGATCAACTAGATCTGTTGGATCAGATTTAATTTCTGCGCCAGACTGGGCAACGAATAAGTCTTGTGCAAATTTAGGTAACTGTCCTGTGCCACGCAAGCAATCGGCATTGACTAAATAAGGAACATAGATTTCTGTGTAACCATGTTCAAGCGTATGAGTATCTAGCATAAACTGAGCCAGGGCTCGATGTAAGCAAGCAATACCTCCTTTCATGACATTGAAGCGAGCGCCACTTAGTTTAGAAGCTGTTTCAAAATCAAGCATACCCAATTGTTCACCAATTGTGACATGATCTTTAATCTCGAAATCAAATACTCTGGGTTCTCCCCAGCGTCTTATCTCTAGATTATTTTTATCATCTTTACCTTCAGGTACGCTTTCATGTGCCAGATTAGGGGTTACCAATAAAATTTTTTGTAGTTCACTTTGTATCTGCTCAAGCTGATTTTCGAATTGCTTGAGGTTATCGCCAAGATTGGCTATTTCTGCCATCATTGCTGTGACTGCTTCCCCTTTTTGCTTGGCAATGCCAATCTGCTTTGAGACTGTATTTCTTTTTGCTTGCAGTTCCTGAGTTTCGGTTTGAATTACTTTACGTTTTTGTTCAAGCGCTCTGAACTGTTCTACTGGAAATTCATAGCCACGTTTGGCTAATTTGACTGCCACAAGATCAAGTTCATTACGAAGTTGCTGAATATCTAACATCCTTGATAGGTGCCCTTATTTAATAATGAATGATAGCAAGTGCTAGTTTTGTTACTTAATGAATTGTTGTTAAGCGCTAGATTTCAACTAACCCCAATGAATGATTTCTGAGCTAGCTGCCTTCAAATTGGCAAAGCGAGAATACTTTCTGTCCCTGTTTTTCTAAACGTAGCCTTCCACCAGCTTCTGGTAGATCAACTACAAAACAACATTCGACAACCTCTCCACCTAATTCATGAATTAACTTAACTGCCGCTTCCATGGTTCCTCCGGTTGCAATTAAATCATCTATCAGCAGTACTCGCTCTCCTCGCTGTATTGCATCGGTATGAAGTTCGATACGATCCGTTCCATATTCTAATTCATATTCACACCCAATAGTCTCGGCCGGTAATTTGCCTGATTTCCGAATTGGTATAAAACCAGTTTCTAATTGATAAGCGACTGGGGCACCAATGATAAATCCCCTGGATTCAATTCCAACCACTTTGTCGATTCTCATCAACTGATACCGTTTTGCAATTTCCTGTATGGTTGTTTTCAACCCAATAGGGTCCTTAAGCAAGGTTGTAATATCTCGATATAGGATTCCCTCATGGGGATAATGAGCAATTGTCCGAATTAGGGATTTTATGGGCATATAGTGATGCGAGTTGATAAAAAATAATATTTGCTTATGAAATAGCGAATCATTTTATCGTCTTTTAAACTTGACGGAGAAGATGATTAATCGATTCATAAAATAATCGACTAATAGCAAAATAACTCAGTTTATATTTAGATAATAGTACCAGAAAGCGTGTGGTGATCGCTCATCGGCAAATCAGTCCTTGCGATGCTTGGAGTTAATCCAGAATTGAATCACTGATATATTTGAATGATTTAGATTGCTTACATTGAAATGACCATGAAACAAGCTACTAAACAGTCCGAGGGGCCAGAAGCTGAATATCAGTTATTATTGCAAGCGGGTGAATTACGTCCTGATATAAGCCAGAATCGAGCAGTTAATGCATTAGAACGATTGCACCATGAGTTACTTGCTTATTCTGAAGTAACTAATAAACGCAGCCAACGATCTTCTTCGTCATGGTGGCCTTTCAGCGCATTATCTAGAAACATTAACAATTTGACCGCCCCTAAAGGAATTTATTTTTATGGTGGCGTTGGTCGGGGGAAGTCAATGTTGATGGATATTTTTTTTTCAGTTTCTCCGATCGTCCAGAAAAAACGAGTCCATTTTCACGAATTTATGCTGGATGTTCATGCAAGACTGAAAGCAATTAATGAGCACACTGCCCAGAAACGCAAGCAAGGATTCCGGTATTCATCAGGTAATAATGATCCGATTCCACAGGTTGCGCAAGAAATCGCTAATGAGGCGCTCTTATTGTGTTTTGATGAATTACAGGTGACTGATATCGCCGATGCAATGGTGTTGACGCGATTGTTTGATGTGTTGTTTGAGCTAGGAATTGTAGTTGTGGCAACCTCTAACCGACTTCCTGACGATCTTTATAAAAATGGGTTGAATCGACAACGTTTTCTTCCATTTATTGAGCAAATTAAAGAAAAGCTGGATATCATTGAATTGAATGGCCCAACTGATTATCGCTATAATCGCTTGAAAGGGGCTCAGACGTACTATTTTCCAATCAATGAAGATGCCACCCATCAATTGGCCATTACTTTCTTTCAGTTAACTGATCGGCGTATTGAAGACCGCGATAAAGTACCGAGTGAAGAGCTCGTCGTACAAGGAAGAAAGCTATTTGTCCCTAAAGCGGCCAAAGGTGTTGCAGTTTTTTCGTTCAAGCGATTATGCGCTAATCCTTTAGGTGCAGCTGATTATTTGGCGATTGCCAGAACGTACCATACGGTCATAATGGTCGCGATACCACAATTTAGTCAGGATACTGAAGATCAAGCCAAGCGATTCATTTTGTTTATCGATGCACTATATGAGTATGGTGTTAAATTTCTTTGCTCAGCAGCGGTACCAGTTCAGTTGCTTTATTGCGGTAGCGAGATTGGTTTTGAATTTGAGCGCACGATCTCACGATTGATGGAAATGCAGTCAGAAGATTATTTAACAAAAGGCCATGGCAAAGCCATTTTAGATTGAAACGAAGGAAGTATGAAAAAAATTTGGACGATGATTCTAGCGTACTTTGCTGCGCTGATTTTATCGGGATGCGGAACCCTGATTACTGTTTTCCAAGCAGATAGTGTTACAAAACGTAAATTGAATCAAGTTGAAACCAAATGTGAATCAGTACCCAGAGTTTATAGCGGAATGGCTTACGATTTTTGCGTATTACGTGGTAAACCATCTCAGGCTGCACTTTGGCTAGTTCCAATACCTGAATTAATAATGGTCGATATTGCCCTGTCAGCAGCGCTAGACACGGTTTTATTACCCTACACGATTTACGAACAAATCCAAAGTGGTAGTATTAATATTCAATAAAATTATCGTATCGAATTTTGCTTTCGTTTTGATCGATATCGAATAGTAGTCAAGCGCTGACAAAAAACTATGATTTGATAGTAATTAGTGAGGCAGTATTAAACTGTGGCAAGTGCTTGCTCCAAATCATCAATTAAATCATCGATATGCTCTAATCCAATGGATAAGCGCACCATGTCTTCGGATACTCCGGCTTTTTGCATTTCTTCTGAGCTAAGTTGTCGATGGGTAGTGCTTGCCGGATGGCAGGCCAGCGATTTTGTATCGCCAATATTGACGAGTCGAGTAATAAGCTTAAGCGCGTCTTGAAAGCGCGCTCCACCCGCAATACCCCTTGAACGCCAAAAGTCAGTATGCCTGATGCTTTTCCGTTCATGTATTTTTGCGTCAAAGTATGTTCAGGGTGCTCAGGCAGGCCTGCATACTTGACCCAGCTAACTTTGGGGTGTGTTTTGAGATATTGTGCAACAGCCAATGTATTCGAGCAAATACGATCCATACGAACGGGGAGCGTTTCGATGCCTTGTAATACCAAAAAGCTGTTAAAAGGGGAAATGGCTGCTCCCATGTTGCGTAATGGAACAACGCGTGCACGCCCAATATAAGCAGCCGGCCCCAACGCTTCTGTATAGACAACGCCATGATAGGATACATCAGGGGTATTTAAGCGTTTGAATCGGTTCGGATAATTAGCCCAAGGAAATTTTCCTGAATCAATTAATACACCACCAATGCTGTTGCCATGTCCTCCCAAGTATTTAGTCAAAGAATGAACAACAATATCAGCGCCATACTCAAAAGGGCGGCATAAATAAGGAGTCGGTACAGTGTTATCGACAATCAATGGAACACCATGCGCATGAGCAATTTCCGCTAAAGCGGTAATATCCACGATATTACCGAGCGGATTACCAATAGACTCGCAGTAGAGTGCTTTGGTTTTGTCGTCGATCATTGCTTTAAAATTCTCTGGGTTTCGGTAGTCAGCAAAGCGCACGGTGAGGCCATATTGCGGAAGAGTATGGGCAAATAAATTATAGGTTCCCCCATATAGCGTACCAACTGAAACAATATTATCTCCCGCTTCTACAATCGTCAGAATTGCGTAAGTAATCGCTGCTTGACCGGATGCCAGACCGAGAGCGCCGATACCTCCTTCGAGTTCAGCCATACGCTGTTCAAGGACGGCTGTTGTTGGATTCATTATCCGTGTATATATGTTACCCGTAACTTTTAAATCAAATAAGTCAGCGCCATGCTGAGTATCATCAAATGCATATGAGGTCGTTTGATAGATTGGCACAGCTACTGCTTTCGTCGTCGGATCTGGGCTATAACCTCCATGGATAGCAATCGTTTCAAATTTCATCAATCACCTCGGTATCAGCTTTCAGTAGAATAGGTTTAAGAGTAGCTTATTAAAATTGCAGTGGCAATGATCACGAGTAACGTTGAATAATTTTCGTAAAGGATAAATGAATGCGGATTGGCATTGATTTAGGTGGAACAAAAATAGAAGGCGTTGTGCTAGATCACAACGGTACAGAATTGCTGAGGAAGCGCATTGATACAAAACAATCAGAAGGTTATCAGGCAATTTTGCAGAGAATTACTGAATTCGTATTGCTACTTGAAAATGAAGTAGGTAAATCTTGTTTAGTGGGAATCGGTACCCCTGGCGCTATTTCGGCTGTAACTGGCAAGATGAAGAATTCCAACACTATTTGCCTAAATGGCCAGTCTTTACTTGAAGATTTACAAGCGCTTTTGAATCGCCCTCTGCGCGTTGCCAATGATGCGAATTGCTTTACCTTAAGTGAGGCGCTCAATGGTGCTGGAGCAGGTTACGATGTCGTATTTGGTGTCATCATGGGCACTGGTGTGGGTGGCGGTATCGTATTCAAAGGGCAATTGCATTCAGGACCTCAACGCATTAGCGGTGAATGGGGACACAATATTCTCGAGTCAAACGGGCCTAATTGTTACTGTGGGCAGAAAGGTTGTGTTGAAACACTACTTTCAGGTCCTGGCCTGGCAGCTGATTTTTATCGTAATGGTGGCAATGCCGAATTTACAACGAATGAGATTGTGGCACTTGCAGCGCAAAGTGATGTTTTGGCAGAAGCTGTCCTGCAACGATTTTTTGATCGATTCGGTCGTGCTATGGCAACAGTCGTCAATATACTTGATCCTGATGTAATCGTGCTGGGTGGCGGGTTATCCAATATCGATCGGTTGTATACCGAAGGCCGGACTAAGGTAGCGCAGTATGTGTTTAATGATCAGTTTATAACACCAATGTTGCGCAATATTCATGGTGACAGCTCCGGTATTCTCGGTGCTGCGCAATTATGGCGTCACGATGACTCTTTCTAATCACGATGATCTGAGTAAATATTAAATTTAAATAATTAAGAAAGTCACTTCAGCTTTGTTTTTGCAACGCTTTGAATGGTTAACAGATAACAGGTGTGATTAATATCCTATCTCCGAGTGAGTTTTCACACCGACGTTAATTTGCCATAAATCTACTATCGCCTTCATCACCGAAAAAGTTTCTGATGAAGGAGAGCGATGATGGGCAAGCTAGTAACGTTCATGCTAATGATGATAGTTTCTAATATTGCAATTGCTGAATATTTCAATACACAACGATTGCAGAAAATCATTGGGCTGTTTGTGACTGAGAAATCTCAAATTCAAGAGGTCAATTCGTTTAGTAATGCATTTGCATTTTCTCCAGCATCTCCGAGAGAAATAACGCAGTATCTAGATGAAAATAAAGGCAGAATGCTTCCGGTAATGAGGATCAGTCAGTTGTTGATCAATGAGCAAACGGGCATGTACCATCACGATGTTACGAGTATTATCGAAGCCATTGCTAAAGCTAAACACAAAGATACAGAAATTCTATTTTTAATGGATGAGCCATTTTGGTGGGTTCGACGTGCCTGTGAAGAAAAGGGAAAAGCAGAAGCTTGTCTCGATGTTGCTAATCGATATGTAGAAACCTTATCAACTTTTCGAATTGCTGGGCAATTGCTGCGCAAGCATTTACCGGGTTCAGGGATTATGCATATAGAGGCTTGGGCTGAACTCGTACTACAAAAGAAAACATATCCTGAAGAAAACGTCATTATGCTTGATGACGCGGAGTACCTGGGGTTTGATTGCTATGGGGAGATCGATTATTGTGGTTCTGAGGAGTATGGTTATCACTCACAGTTTGAATATGGCACATGGGTATGGGATGCCATGTTAGCGATGGAATCTCAACAAGCTATTGGGCGGAAATTGTTCGTGATACCTGGAACATTTCTGGCAGATGGGCATTTTGCGGATATCGATGCACTTATCAACCAAATAGGGTTTTATGGTTGGATTCTTAATCAGTCAGACAAGATCGGGGGGTTCGGTGCGTTCCTTTGGGGTGATATGGTTGAAAACAATAAACCTTTCACCGGGGGTAGGAACATTTTACAAGTAACAAATTTTCTGAAACTTATCGCGAGATACTATGGTATAGAAAAACCTGCACTACGGTAAAAAAATGAGACTAAGATGCAATTCCAAGATTTTAATGGCTTTAGATTAACAGACTACTTTCGCTAATATAGAGGCAAATTAATTGATACTGAGGCTTTAACTTGCCTTCAAGTTTTTCAGAAAGATTGTTTATCCTCACTTATATAAGACATCGCTAAAGTCTACTGAAAGAGGGTATCTGGAATCTAAATAAAAAATAAGAAATTCCAATCCTTGCTGAGAAGTAAATCCAATTATTTGATTTTGTTGACTTACAAAAGAAAAAAACTCATTCCGATAATGCTTAGCATAGTAATTTAAAAGCATTATTCCTTCAGTTTCTTTTTTTTGTTATACAATCACGCGATACAGAAGCGTAGTCAAAAACTGCGCGACAAATTTTTTGAGATATTATTCAAAGGGAGTGTATGAAAAAGGTGTTACAAGATAATTGGATAGTAAAGAGTTTTTTAGTTATTTTCATGGTACTAGCTTCGTTTTCACTGAAAGCGCAGTTGATGTTGGCGCATGAGGGACACCACGCAGGACATGGCGGTTGTCAAGTGAAAACAGGATCTTTCGTTGTGACAGTAAGTGTATATGAAGTGCCTGAAGGTAATATTCCACCGATGCATTCATACTGTAATCACGTACCTAAACCTGGTAAGGTAAACGTAACGATTGAGTTGCCTTCCGATGCTCGTGAAATTCCGCTAGCGGTTCGCCTTGTGAAGGATGATTCACACGCGGGTCATGGAAATGGTGCGACTCAAAATAGTACTACTGAAAAATCACCAAGCGCGGTAAATGAAGAAGATGAGCATGCTCATCATGATGAAACCCATGGCGCAGGAGAATTTGGCCTGCATTATATGCCGCCAATGGAACATCACTCTGGGATTATTGTCGTTGCAGCAGAGTTAACTGAGCTGGGGCAATATGCAATTCTACTTGAACAAATCGATGATAAAGGTGATGTCAGAGTGGTTTCTAAAGTTCCAGTTCATGTGGGAGGTGATGGAGGTCATGCTGGACATGGGTCGAGTTTTGGTTTAATGGAAATTGTAATTGGACTAATGCTCGTTGTGGGTGGCATTGGTGCTTTTATTTTTAGACGAAAAAAACCACAAACAAGCTAATTTGAGTAAAAATTTAATAGTGCTAGTTTTGGTCATTATTTCTTTCTAATATTTGTTACGATAATTTTGTATCTTTAGCGGGCGCTTTGATAAGCAAGTAGGCTTTAGACTGAAGTAGCGAGAAGATAATAGGAAGAGACAAGAAAAGGAGGAGAGAGTAGATGAATACTGGGGGATGGAAGAAGGGAATGATGCTGGTAGCGGGGCTGATGTTTGCTGGGGTATTGCAAGCGAACATCTCGACGGTACCGGACGAGACATACAAGGCGTTAAATTTGGACAGAGCGAAAGCGACGCCGAAGGAGACGTATGATGCGTTAGTGAAGCGCTATAAGGATCCTGCGCAAGGTGCTGGATCTGGGACATTGTCGAAGTACTGGGAACCGATCCCGTATGGAATCTATTTAGACCCGGCGACATTTTACAAACCGCCGGTATCGATGAAAGAGACGGCTGGTCGTAAAGAATGCGTAGAATGCCACACAGACGAATCACCGGTATGGGTACAAGCATGGAAGCGCAGCACCCATGCTAACTTGGATAAAGTACGCAATATGAAAGCGGACGATCCTTTGTACTACAAGAAAGAAAAGTTAGAAGAAGTAGAAAACAACCTACGCTCTATGGGTAAACTGGGTGCAGACGAGAAGCTGAAAGAAGTAGGCTGTATTGACTGCCACGTTGAAGTCAACGCGAAGAAGAAAGCTGATCACACTAAAGATTTGATCATGCCGACTGCGGACGATGCGGGACCTGCCACTTACGTGAATTTGCGGAACGTGAATCGGAACGTGACACCATGATATGGGAAGATGGCCAATGGCCGGACGGACGTCCATCTCATGCGTTGGACTACAAAGCGAACGTAGAAACCACCGTATGGGCTGCGATGCCACAACGCGAAGTAGCGGAAGGCTGCTCAATGTGCCATACCAACCAAAACAAATGTGACTCCTGCCACACACGCCATGAATTTTCTGCAGCGGAATCCCGTAAACCAGAAGCCTGTGCGACCTGTCATAGTGGTGTAGACCACAACAACTGGGAAGCTTACTCCATGTCAAAACATGGAAAATGGCTTCGATGTTTGGTGACAGATGGAACTGGGAAGTCCCATTGAAAGACGCCTATGCTAAAGGTGGACAAAATGCACCGACCTGTGCGGGCTGTCATATGGAATATGAAGGTCAATACGCCCACAACATGGTACGTAAAATCCGTTGGGCGAACTATCCATTTGTTCCAGGGATATCAGAAAATATTAACAGCGAATGGTCAGAAGCACGCTTAGACTCATGGGTTGTCACCTGTACCCAATGTCACTCAGAACGGTTTGCACGCTCTTACTTAGAACTGATGGACAAAGGAACGTTAGCGGGCCTGGCTAAATACCAAGAAGCCAATGATGTTGTGCATCAACTCTACAAAGAAGGACTGTTAACAGGACAAAAAACCAATCGTTCTGCACCGCCTGCACCGGAGAAAGAAGGCTATGCTTACTTTGCCCAGCTTTCTGGTCAAAAGGTAACAGCCCCTGCAGCAATTGAGTTGAAAGTACTTGAAATGCACGAAAATGACCTAGCGAAGATGCACGCTGGATTAGCCCACGTTAATCCAGGTGGCTGGACCTATACCGAAGGATGGGGACCGATCAACCGTGCGTATGTTGAAATACAAGATGCAAACACACGTATTCGTGAAATGGTTGCACTGCAAGAGCGCGTTAACAAGCTTGAAGCGGGCAAAACCAGTCTACTTGACCTAAACGGCACCAGTGAGAAGATATCACTCGGTGGATTAGGTGGAGGCATGTTACTTGCTGGAACGATTGCACTGATCGGATGGCGTAACAAGCGTAAACAAAGCTAGAGCGTGGTTGCATCAACAGAAAGTCAGCGCCCGGATGACGGGCGCTGGTCAGATAAATTACTCCCGTTACTTGGAATTGCTCTCGTAACGGGAGGTCTCGTTTGCTAGGCTGGTTTGCCTACTTATGGTTTACACCAGGGAAGCACCTTACCAATACCGACTCATCAAAGAAGGTGAAGCCAAGCAATTTCCAGAACTTGAATTAGAATACTGGCTGGACCTGACGATTAACAAATATGAAGTCAGGACAGCTGGGATCGACAAACCGCTCGCCCAAGCTTATTTTGGACGACGCGACAAAGGTCACTCTGTGATGCGCAATTGGAGCAATAACACAGCCGAAGCACTAATTGGATTGGACCGCAAACCATCGGAACTGACCACCTTAGCTGAAGTTATCGGTAAGCACGCCACACCGGAGAGCGTCATTCTCGCTTGGTGGGACACCTCCCGTCAGATCCAACTGCTAACGGGACGAAACACCCTGTTTAAGACCCCGCTCTACGAACCACTCATTGTTCCTGCATTATGGCAAGAAAGCCAAAAAGCCATTTTGAACTATGAACAACAGATGGTAGCGGAAAAGGCCAGCGAAACGGAACGCGAGCAATTCAAGCAATTTAGCGAAGCACTGTTACTACCACCAGAAGAAGGCGTCAAACGGCTACGATCTTTAGTCAAACCAGGACAAGAAACCCTGCTAGTTGTACACGTGACCGATCTTTACAAAATTGGACTCATGCACCCGGAAAAGTTTGGTGTTGCGTATAAGAACTTTCCGATGACAGGAAACATTCACGGCATGATCAACCACATGAAAGTACAGCTCAAAGAACACGGTTATACGACCTATACACCGCAATCGATCACCGATAACGATATTCGCGTATTTTCCTAACCGATGAGAAAAGCACCCAAACGCTACTGGCCCACATGCTGCCGTTTACCGGCAGAGATCCACCAACGGAACTCAAGGTAGCGCAACTGGTTTATCAACAAGGAGGGTACTGGGTCTATAAACTACCGTAATCGAATAGACCCATTTACACAATCTGATGATCGCGTACAATTATGATAAGGAACGACAATATTTTTATCTATTAAGTTGAGGAGAGGAGAGAACATGAAGTTAATAACCACTTATGCACTCGCTGCTGTGGCGATGATAATGTTTTTTACAGGGAATGTACTAGCGGCAGGAGAAGCATTTGAAGGACGTAAGAAATGTAGCTCATGCCATAAATCGCAAGCGAAATCGTGGGGAGACACGGCGCATGCGAAAGCGATGGAATCGTTAAAACCGGAAGTCAAGAAAAGCCAAGCTCAAAGCGAAGCTAGATCCTGCGAAAGACTACACTCAAGATAAAGACTGCGTAGGTTGCCATGTTGATGGGTATGGCAAACAAGGCGGTTATACGGTTGATACACCGAGTAAATACCTAACTGGGGTTGGATGTGAATCCTGCCATGGACCGGGAAAGAAATACCGTGGGGATCATCGTAAAGCGGGGCAAAACTTTGAGAAATCGGGTAAAACCACGCAACGTAAAGTATTGGTAGAAAAAGGGCAAGACTTTGCGTTTGAAGAAAGCTGTAATGCATGCCATATGAACTATGAAGGATCGCCTTGGAAAGGAGCGAAGGCACCTTATACGCCATACACGCCAGATGTTGATGCGAAGTATAAATTTGAATTTGACAAGATGGTAAAAAATGAGAAGGCGATGCATGAACATTACAAATTAGATGGTGCATTTGAAGGCGAGCCTAAGTTTAAATATCATGATGAATTCCAAGCTAGCGCTAAGGTAGCTAAAAAAGACGATAAAAAAGGAAAAGAGTAATGACAGCACTGCAAAAAGGATCGATAGGTAGTTTATTAATAGGCACGTTAGTAGGGGTAGTCCTAGTAGCGGTTGTATTTGGTGGAGAAGCGGCACTTTCTACAGAAGAATTCTGCACGAGCTGCCACTCGATGAGCTATCCACAAGAAGAGCTCAAAAAATCTTCACACTATGGCGCATTAGGGGTAAATCCTGGCTGTAAGGATTGCCATATACCGCAAGGATTTAAGAATTTCCATTTGGCGGTAGCAACGCATGTGGTAGATGGTGCCAGAGAACTCTATTTAGAATTAGTCAATGATTACTCGACGCTTGAGAAGTTTAATGAACGTCGATTGATCATGGCGCATGATGCGCGGATGAACTTAAAGAAATGGGATAGCGTTACATGCCGGACTTGCCATAAGAACCCTGATCCGCCAGGAGAAAGTGCACAGACTGAGCATAAGAAGATGGTGACGGAAGGAGCGACCTGTATTGATTGTCATCAGAATTTAGTTCATACGGAAGCGCCGATGACGGATTTGAATGCGAGTCTTGCTAGTGGCAAGCTGGTGTTAAAACCTGAAGAAGATGATGATGCATCGGATGATGAAGAAGACGAAGAAGATGAAGATGCGGGTGCAAGTAGTAGTTCAAGTGAAGCTAAATCCGATTCTTCTGATGAAGACGCTGATGCCGATGATGAGGATGAAGAATAAGGTCTTAAACAAGACTTACAAAGAGGTTTGCCATTTGATTGTTTAGATTTTATTTATCTGCTTTTTTAACCCGCGTAAACTAGATTTACGCGGGTTTTCTTCATTTAAGTAGACAAAATACTATGGTCGTTTCACTTTTGATATAAAGTTAACATTTTATTTTAGGAAGGATTATTGTGGTTGTCATACGATTAGCTGATGGTTCAGAACGTAGATTTGACCAAAGTATAACTGCGTTGGGTGTTGCTGAATCAATAAGCTCTGGGCTCACGTTCGGCAATTGCAGTGAAGATTAATGGAAAACTAGCTGACCTATCTTATTTAATAGAAGAAGATAGCGAGCTAATACTAATCACTGAGAAAGATCCCGAAGGGCTCGATATTATTCGGCATTCCTCTGCGCATTTACTGGCACATGCAGTTAAGGAATTATTTCCAGAAGCGCAAGTAACGATAGGTCCTGTTATTGAAGATGGCTTTTACTATGATTTTGCATATAAACGCCCATTTACTACAGAAGACCTTACTGCGATCGAAAAGAGAATGATGGAAATTAGTCGGAGAAATTTAGAGATTTCCAGGAAAGAAGTAGATCGTTCTGCGGCCCTTCTTTTTTTTAAGAATCAAGGAGAACATTATAAAGCGCAGTTGATCGAGTCGATCCCAGGCAGTGATACGATTTCACTTTATTCACAAGGTGAATTTACTGACTTGTGCCGAGGACCACATGTGCCAAGTACTGCTAAATTGAAAGTGTTTAAATTAATGAAAGTAGCTGGCGCTTATTGGCGTGGAGATTCTAAAAATGAGATGCTACAAAGAATTTATGGGACAGCTTGGTTAAAAAAGGAAGATCAGGAAACTTATTTAAAACGGCTTGAAGAAGCCGATAAAAGAGATCACCGAAAATTAGGGAAGCAATTAGATTTATTTCATATTCAAGATGAAGCGCCTGGTATGGTTTTGGCATCCGAAAGGATGGGCACTCTGGCAGCAAATCGAACAGTATATGCGTCAAGTATTGAATCGAAACGGGTACCAGGAAATCCGGACACCACAAGTGCTAGACCGATCTTTGTGGGAGCATTCAGGCCACTGGGAAAACTTTCGGGAAAATATGTTCGTGACTGAATCTGAAGATCGTCATTTCGCCATCAAACCGATGAATTGCCCGGGTCATATTCAAATATTTAATCAAGGTCTTAAAAGCTATCGAGAATTGCCTTTGAGACTTGCTGAATTTGGATCTTGTCATCGTAATGAACCGTCATGAGCATTACATGGAATTATGCGCGTAAGAGCATTTACACAAGATGATGCTCATATTTTTTGTACAGAAGAACAAGTTCAGAACGAAGTAATACAATTTATCGATTTATTGAAACAAGTTTATAAGGATTTTGGTTTTGACGCGATTTTAGTAAAACTTTCTACTCGACCCCATAAAAGAGTTGGTTCAGAGCAACAATGGGATGAAGCTGAATCGGCGCTGAAATCAGCATTAGAAGCAAAAAAGCTTGATTGGCAAATACAACCAGGAGAGGGCGCATTTTATGGTCCCAAAATTGAATTTTCTTTAAAAGATAGTCTTGGGCGAGTATGGCAGTGTGGAACTTTACAATTGGATTTTTCAATGCCAGCTCGACTTGGAGCGACTTATGTTGGTGAAGATAATTTAAAGAAAACTCCTGTGATGTTGCATCGCGCGATATTGGGTTCCTTAGAACGATTTATTGGTATTCTTGTCGAGCATTACGCAGGAGCATTGCCTGTTTGGCTTGCTCCAGTTCAGGTTGCTGTTCTGAATATTTCGAAAAATCAGATGGAGTTTGCTCAAAAAGTTGAGAACGCACTAAGCTTAAACGGGATTAGAGTATTATTAGACTTGAGAAATGAGAAGATAAGCTATAAAATCCGCGAGCACAGTTTGCAAAAAATACCTTATCAGATTATTGTTGGAGATGCAGAAGTGAATGGTAATGTTATTTCTGTAAGAAATCGCTTAAATAAGGACATGGGACAAATGACCGTGGCTGATTTCGTAGAATGTATTCATGCTGATTGTATGAAAAGATTATAAGTTTTATAAGGAGAAGTAACTATAATTCAAGAAAAAAGTGTACGGATCAATGAGGAAATAATTGCTCCAGTAGTTAGGTTGATCGGGCTGAAGGGGGAGCAGTTGGGTGTATTGTCACTTGCTGATGCAAATGCACGAGCAGAGGAAGAGAGCGTTGATTTGGTTGAGATTGCGCCTGGTGCCGACCCTCCAGTTTGTCGCTTAATGGATTATGGGAAGTTTCTCTATCAAGAAAGTAAAAAGAAGCATGATGCAAAGCTAAAACAAAAACAAGTTCAAGTTAAAGAGATAAAATTTAGACCTAATACAGATGAGGGTGATTACAATATAAAATTACGCAACATTATTAACTTCTTGAACGATGGGGATAAGGTTAAGATTACGCTACGTTTTAGAGGAAGAGAAATGGCCCACCAAGAGTTTGGTGTGCGGCTTTTGGATAGAATTAAAGAAGATCTTCAAACCTATGGATTGGTAGAACAGCACCCAAAGTTAGAAGGCCGACAAATGGTAATGGTGCTATCACCCAAGAAAAAAGAAGTGAAGACTGTTAAGTCTAAAGAGTCTGCGAAAGAAAAAGATAAACCAGAGACGATTATTACACCTTAATTGTGATTACTCTTCCCTTTATTCACGCCAGGGGTGGGTCAAAATTAATCACCGTTGATAATTAGGATTAAAAATCATAATTCATGTATTGTGTTTAAATTCGAGTAAATAAAGATTTTAGAAATTAGGAGATAATTTATCGTGCCAAAATGAAAACTAAAAAGCGCTGCTAAGCGCTTTCTTGTAAGAGCAAGTGGGAGTATAAAACGCTCACAAGCATTTAAGCGACATCTTAACGAAAAAGACTACCAAAAATAAAAGGCAGTTAAGAGGCACTACACATATTCATTCAAGTAACATAGCTTCTGTTAATGCTATGCTACCTTATTTGTAAGTCGGGGGAGCAATGCCAAGAGTAAAGCGTGGAGTGACGGCGCCTGCACGTCATAAAAAAATCCTTAAGTTAGCAAAAGGCTATCGCGGTCGTCGTAAGAATGTGTTTAGAATCGCTAAAGAAGCGGTTATGAAAGCGGGGCAATATGCTTATCGTGATAGACGTCAAAAGAAAAGGCAGTTCCGAGTTTTATGGATAGCGAGAATTAATGCTGCGGTTAGAGAGCATGGATTGTCTTATAGTAATTTTATGAATGGAATTAAAAAGGCTGGTATAGAAATAGATAGAAAGGTTTTATCTCATCTTGCTGTGTTTGATAAAGCAGCTTTTGAGGAAATTATTAAGAAAGCTAGAGCCGGTCTAGCGGTGTAATTATTTCTTGGATTGGTATTGTTTGTAAGGGAGATCAAGGAGATTTTGACTTGATCTCCTTTTCTTTATTGTTTTAATTATTAATAATACGATTTATGGTTGAAATTGATGATCTTGTGAATGAAGCAATCGCATTATTAAACAAGGCGAGTACGGTTACTGAGCTTGATCAGGTTAGAGTTCGCTATCTTGGAAAAGAAGGCGAGTTGACAAAGTTGCTTAAAGGGTTAAGTAAACTTGCGCAGGATGAACGCCCCGCAGCCGGTAATAGGATTAATCAGGGAAAAAAGCGCTTAGAGGAAGCGCTTAATCAACGACGGGTAATACTATTAGAAAATGAGGTACAGGCGCGATTAACTGCAGACAATATTGATGTTACTTTGCCAGGTAGAGGTTTGTCGAGAGGTGGGTTGCATCCAGTTTCGATTGTGCTAGAGCGTGTTGAACGATTGTTCCGATCGATTGGTTTCTCTGTCGCTTCTGGACCAGAAATTGAAACCGACTTTTATAATTTTACTGCACTAAATATTCCACAAAATCATCCGGCCAGAGCGATGCACGATACATTCTATATGGAAAACGGTGATTTATTGCGTACTCATACATCACCAGTGCAAATCCGCTTCATGGCGACACATAAGCCACCATTAAAAGTAATTGCACCGGGACGAGTTTACCGATGTGATTCCGGATGTTACCCATACTCCAATGTTTCACCAGGTTGAAGGATTCTGGGTAGATGAAGAAGTGAGTTTCTCTGCTTTAAAGGGAATTTTAATGACTTTTATGCAAAATTTCTTTGAGCGTGAGGACTTGAAAGTACGTTTTAGGCCTTCTTTTTCCCATTTACTGAGCCGTCTGCAGAAATGGATATTAGCTGCGTTATATGTAATGGCGCTGGTTGTAGAGTCTGCAGTCATACCGGGTGGTTGGAAGTGCTGGGTTGTGGAATGGTTCATCCCAATGTACTCAAGTACGTCAATATTGATAGCGAGAAATATACGGCTTTTGCGTTCGGGGTAGGAGTAGAAAGATTAACAATGCTTCGCTATGGAGTCAGTGATTTACGGTTGTTCTTTGAAAATGATTTACGTTTCCTAGCGCAATTTAACTAAATTTTGTAGGTTTTTCTCATCATGAGATTTTCAGAAAATTGGCTGCGAAGCCTTGTTAATCCTCCTTTCTCTAGAGATCAGTTAATACATGAGCTTACCATGGCAGGTGTTGAAGTAGAGTGCGTGGACGAGGTCGCACCTGCATTTGACAATGTAGTCGTTGCTGAAGTTATTTCAATTCAAAAGCACCCTGATGCAGACCGGCTAACAATTTGTAAAGTTGATGCTGGATTAGCGGATGATACATTACTTCAAATTGTTTGTGGCGCGCCAAATGTATCTGAGGGCATCAAGGTTCCGTGCGCATTGGTGGGTGCGTCCCTGCCCAGTGGATTAGTGATTAAACAAAGTAAATTGAGAGGCATTGAGTCGTTTGGGATGCTGTGTTCTGCACAGGAGTTAGGGTTTGGCGAGAAAAAAGAGGGGCTGCTATCTTTACCCGCTGATGCTCCTGTAGGGATGAATTTTCGCGATTACTATCAGTTAGATGATCATATTTTTTCACTTAAATTAACGCCTAATCGTGCAGACTGTCTGAGCGTGAATGGTATTGCACGAGAAGTAGCGGCTATCTCCGATACATCCTTGCATATTCCTGAATATGATTTGGTCAATGACTACTGTAAAGATCGTTTAACGGTTAATGTGACGGAATCTGAGGCATGCCCATTATACTGTGGTCGTATTATTCGAAATATTACGATAGAGACTCCTACTCCTTTATGGATGATACATCGGCTAGAACGAAGTGGTATTCGTACTATCAATATCGTAGTTGATATCCTTAATTATGTGATGTTGGAAATGGGGCAACCGATGCATGGTTTTGATTTGTCAAAAATTTCAAATCAATTATCAGGAAAAATAATTGTTCGCTTTGCCCAACCCAATGAATCTCTCAAGCTTATTAATGGTGAGAATCTTGAATTGCAGTCAGACATGTTGGTCATTGCTGACATTAATCGACCAGTTGCATTGGCTGGGATAATGGGTGGATTGGAAACAAGTATTCAGAGTGGAACTATGGATGTGTTTCTAGAAAGCGCCTATTTTTCTCCCCATGTAATCAGTGGGAAATCATTTAAATTAGGTTTTAATACCGATTCAGCATACCGTTTCGAGCGTGGAGTTGATTTTGCGTCAACCCGGAAAGCCTTGGAAAGAGCAACTCAATTAATTCTAGAATTAATAAATGGTGCAGCAGCTGGCCCGATAACAGAAGTTGAGGGACCATTACCCCAAAGAAACCCTGTTTTGGTGCGCCTTTCAAAGTTACAACAAATCCTGGGAATCGATCTAAGTCGCAGTCAGGTTGCTAGTATTTTAGAGCGATTGAGATTTAACTTTAGTGAAGATAATAAGGGTATTTTTCATATATCGCCTCCATCTTATCGATTTGATTTAGCAATTGAGGTGGATTTCATCGAAGAAATCGCTCGTATATATGGGTATGATCGTATCCCGGTTAATCTGCCAAAGACTACAGTGACAATGCTTCCTGAATCAGAATTAGGAATGATCTCGCCATCTTGGCTTAGGAATATTCTGGCTTTGCGTGATTACCAGGAAGTTATTAATTATGCATTTGTGGACCCCCAATGGGAGCTGGATTTTTCTAAGAGCTGCGCCCCTATTACGTTAAAGAATCCAATTGCCAGTCAAATGAGTGTCATGCGGACTACATTGATAGGAGGGCTAGTTGCCAACTTGCAATTCAATATTAGTCGTAAGCAATCTAGGGTAAGGTTATTTGAAATTGGATGCTGTTTTCTACGAGATATAGGAGATAGCTATCAACAAATCGAAAAAGTTGCTGGAATTTGCTATGGAGACGCATTTGAAGAACAGTGGGGAGTGGCATCGAGGAATATCGATTATTTTGATATTAAAATGGATATCGAATCCTTGTGCTTACCTCAACAGGTAACTTTTAGTGAGTGCGAGCATCATGCGTTCCATTCTGGAAAATCAGCGCAGATTATTATAGATAATCGCGTGGTAGGATGGGTGGGAGAGCTGCATCCGCGATTACAAGCGCAATATGATATACCTCGACCAGTAATCCTATTTGAGCTAAGTTTGGATTCTTTGATTAGAAAACATTTATCAAGTGCGAAAGTTCTTTCTAAATTTCCACCTGTTTATCGTGATATCGCGATTGTTATCTCTGAGCATGTGACTAATGATCAATTACTTAAAATAATGAAAGATGAGCAGATTCATATTGTTAAAGAAATTTATCTTTTTGATTATTACAGTGGAAAATCGCTAGAGAAAGGTAAAAAAAGTTATGCATATCGGATTTTATTGCAAGATAATGAGAAAACTTTAACTGATCAAGAAATAGAAGCTGCAATTTTGAAACTAATCAGTGTGCTGCAAGCTAAATATGATGCAAAGCTCAGGGTGTAATTTTGTTGCTTACAAGAGTCAAATCTAATAGCAATAGGCAGTCTCTGAAGCGTTTTTTTCTAAAAACCCAACTTTGGGTAATACTGGATGTAGGTTTTGTATTCGTGTAGTTTAATTTAATGAGGGAGATATGGCATTAACGAAGGCTGAATTAACTGATTTGTTGTTTGAAAGTGTGGGGCTTAATAAACGTGAGGCAAAAGAAGTTGTTGAATCTTTCTATGAAGAATTAAGTCTTGCCCTTCAGAAAGGAGAAGGGGTTAAGTTGTCAGGGTTTGGTAATTTTCAATTGCGTACCAAGCCGTGCAGACCAGGTAGGAATCCAAAAACTGGTGAAGAGATTCCAATTTCAGCAAGACGGGTGGTTACTTTTCACGCGAGTCAAAAATTAAAATCAATGGTAGAGTTCAACTTTCAAGGAAAAAATGGAGCGAGACAGTCGTAGTTATCCTCCTATCCCTGCTAAACGTTATTTCACAATTGGTGAAGTGAGTGAATTGTGTGATGTTAAGCCCCATGTTCTGCGGTATTGGGAGCAAGAGTTTATCCAACTAAGATCAATTAGAAGACGTGGAAATAGACGTTACTATCAACATCATGAAGTGTTGCTAATTCGCCGCATTCATGAACTATTATATAGACAAGGTTTTTCTATTAGTGGGGCAAGAACGCGTTTGTCAAGCGGTGGTGATTTTGAATCGGGTAGGATTGAAAATCTACCTCAAATGATGTCAGCATGTTCGAATGAAGAACTGTTGTATATTCGCAAAGAAATTAAAGCAGTAATTTCTTTATTGCGTTCTTAAGCGATATTCGATCGCTAATCTAAAACTTTGTTTGCTATAATCTAAAGGACGGGGCGTAGCGCAGCCTGGTAGCGCACTTGCATGGGGTGCAAGTGGTCGGAGGTTCAAATCCTCTCGCCCCGACCAAGGCGTTTTATAATATTATTATCATAATGAATTAAATCTCAAATGCGCATATTGCTTAGTATCGATGATGGATACTCTGAACCCGGTCTTGCGCATATTGCCAATGCTCTTTCGACAATTGCGGAAATCGTAGTTGTTGCACCTGAAAGAGATCGAAGTGGCTCAAGTAATTCTTTAACACTTGATCGGCCACTGAAATTGCATAAATCACCGAATGGTTTTTATTTTGTGAATGGTACGCCAACTGACTGCGTCCATCTGGCTGTAACTGGAATGCTCGATTATTTACCGGATATGATAGTTTCGGGGATTAATGATGGCGCAAATATGGGTGATGATACAATTTACTCTGGAACAGTTGCAGCAGCGACAGAAGGGTTCTTGTTTGGTATACCTTCCATCGCTGTGTCATTAGTAAATCAATCAGAGAGTAATTTTGCTACAGCTGCTCAGGTTGCTTTAGAAATGGTTAAACGGTTTGTGGAAAGAAAAATCCATGTGCCCATTTTATTAAATATCAATGTGCCTGATATTCCAATGGATCAATTAGTAGGTATGGAGATTACCCGTTTGGGTCGTCGTCATAAAGCGGAGCCAGTTATTAAATCTACAAATCCGAGAGGGGAGACCATTTATTGGGTAGGAGCGGCTGGTATTGCACAGGATGCGGGTATAGGTACTGATTTCTTTGCGGTAAAGAATAATAAAATATCAATTACTCCTTTGCAAATTGACCTTACACGATATGATCAAATAGGCTATTTGAAAGATTGGTTAGATTTATCGGATTGAATGAGTTTTGTTGAAATAAATTGATTGAAAAGGGGTAGAGAGTGGATGCTCGTCATCATGGCATAGGCATGACTTCACAGCGTACTCGAGCGAGAATGGTTGAACGATTACGTGAGCAAGGTATTACAGATGAAATGGTACTTGCAGTAATGAACACGATTCCTCGCCATCTTTTTGTAGAAGAAGCATTGGCATCAAGAGCTTATGAAGATGTTTCATTGCCTATTAATTTCGGACAAACGATTTCGAGCCCATGGATTGTTGCTAGAATGACCGAGTTATTACGAGGAAGTCATAGTCTAAATAAAGTGCTTGAGATTGGAACTGGGTGCGGTTATCAAACGGCTGTATTAGCAAAGTTGGCAAAGGAAGTCTATTCATTAGAGCGTATAGGCCCGCTACTGACGAGAACTCGTATTCGATTGCGAGAATTAAGAATAACCAATATTAGCCTTAAACATGCCGATGGATTGTTAGGCCTACCAGAGATGGGGCCTTTTGATGCAATTATTATGACAGCAGTAACGACTCAAATACCTGAATTATTATTAGAGCAATTAACGGTAGGGGGAAGGATGGTTTACCCAAAAGGTATTTCAAAACAATTCTTGTGCGTAATTGAGCATACGCCCCAAGGTTTTATTGAAACCATACTTGATGAAGTAAAATTTGTGCCAATTTTGTCTGGTGTTGTTAATAAATAGGTGATTGCAGTGGAGGATTATTTGGGATGTTAGGTCAATTGATAAAGGAAAGAATTGTGTCTGGTGTTTCAATAAAAACGAAACATGGCTTAAATGTTAATCGATATATTTGGGGTACTGATGTTCATCAAGTTGCGTTACTGTTGCTGATGTGTTGGGTGGTAACCGGGTGTGTATCACCGCACACAGCGCCAATCGTTGAATCTCGGCAAAATCTAACACATACACCACCTCCTGAAGTAGCTAAATCAAGAATACAAAATAAGCAACTCTATGTTGTTCAGAGAGGAGATACTTTATATGGAATTGCGCTGAAACATGGGATTGATTATAAGGAGTTAGTCAATGGAATGGGATTGCTGACCCTAATACATTGAAAGTCGGTCAAGAAATTGACTTGCTAGTCCCTTCACGCCAAGCAAAAGTTGTTGAATCAGCACCAGAAGAAGGTCAATCTACTCAACCAACATTATTTGCGTTACCGCAATCAGCAACGCCAGCAGAGGTTAATTCAATCAAACCATTACAGACAGAACCAATTAGTCCGCTTCCTGGCGCAATGGTTATTGCAGAACCTAAGAGCGTTAAGCTACCTTATTCTGAGCCAGCAGTAATTAAACCAGATATAGAGGCGAGTCAACCTGTTAAGAGTCAACCTGCTGCTATTTTGCCCCCCCCCAACAAAATAGAAAAACCAAGTGACTTAGAAAAACCTATAAAAGTTCAGCCAGAAGTTGCTCAATCCAAAAATGGTAACAACAGTATCAAGTGGAGTTGGCCAACGAATGGGAAAATTTTGAGCAAATATACTGAGAGAACAAAAGGGGTTAGTATTTCTGGGAATGCGGGTCAATCGGTATTGGCTTCGGCAGATGGAACAGTTGTCTATAGTGGAAATAGTCTACGTGGCTATGGAAATTTGATCATTGTTAAACACAATGATATTTATTTAAGTGCATACGGGCATAACAGCAAAATTTTGGTACGTGAAGGAGAAACCGTGTCGAAGGGGCAGAAAATAGCTGAAATGGGCAATACAGATAGTGAAATGGTAAAACTTCATTTTGAGATTAGAGAACGAGGTAAGCCTGTCGACCCCCTCAAATTTTTGTCAAATTAGTTTTTTAAGTGACTACAAAATTTAAAGCTAGTAGCGCGTTTTTCAAGAGCGTTAGTTAACTAGGAATTATTTCTGAATGATATGGAAATATTGCTTCCTGCCAGAGCTTTAGTTTTTCTCTCATAGGAAATTGAAGCATTAGCTGGGCTTGTTGAAGGAAGTTTGATAAATTGCTTTGAGTTTCCTCTAATTGTGTTAGCAACATAGCGGTTAAAGCAATTTTCTGCTTTTCCCCCATTAAAACACACCTTGGAAATAAGTTGGTGTTGTTGAAAAAGTATTGGAGGTTATTCACAGTTTGTGAATTAGGTAGAATATTTGAATCAAGGCTACCAACCCGCTTGCATGATTTTAGAACATCCCAGAGTGCGATATGAGCTGATTTAAGCATCTGAACCTTTATCTCATAGGATGAATTTAACTCAAAATGAAGTAAATCAGCCATTATTTTCCAGAACACATTGTGTTTATGTGCATAATATTCTCCTGCTATAAGCGATCTATTCCCAGGTATGCTTCCTAAGATTAAAATCTTAGCATGAGGATCTGCGATGGGTTCAAAACTAAAAATGTAAGTCATTTTAAGTGAATACCCCAACAGATATCTTGTCGGCTAGTGCTCACTATTTTTGTCTGAGTATTCGGGTACCCATTTTGCTAAAGCGATTCGAACCTCAGTGTCAGATAATGCGGGCTGCTTGCTGAGCCACGTGATGAATAAATTCAGCCATCGCTCGTCTACTGGATGAGATAACATAATTCGAAGTTTTTCATGCTGCGTTGGTAAGGTACTTTCGTTTTTCAGTTATCAATTCTTCATGGAGGTTCTCACCAGATCGTAAACCGGTATAAGTAATTTTAATTTCTTCTTCACTTAATCCAGATAATCGAATCATATCTTTGGCGAGATCAACGATTCTGATTGGATCTCCCATGTCCATAACAAAAATTTCTCCTCCACCTTTTATGCCACCCATAGAACCTGCTTGAAGAACAAGCTGAGCTGCTTCTTGAATCGACATGAAATACCGAGAAATATCAGGGTGAGTGACTGTAATAGGGCCTCCTTTCGCAATTTGCTCGCGAAACTTGGGTATTACGCTACCAGTACTACCTAAAACATTACCAAAACGTACAATGACAAAGCGAGTGTTAGGTTGGAAATCGGTATTAACTTGCTTATTCTCTTGAGGAGGGATTGATTGTTGTAATGCTTGACACACCATCTCAGCTAATCGTTTGCTTGCACCCATCACATTGGTCGGATTAACTGCTTTATCAGTTGATATGAGTACAAATTTAGTGATGTGATATTTGATCGCTAATTTAGCTAAAACATAGGTACCCAGAACGTTATTTTGTAATGCTTGCCAAGCATTTTCTTCTTCCATTAATGGAACATGCTTGTAGGCAGCGGCATGGAAAATTACAGTGGGTTGATATTGCGTGAAAAGTTGCTCTAGTCTCGACCCATCTTTGACATCTCCAATTACAAAAGCCATCGCAGTATCGGGAAATTTGCTACAAAATTCTTCTTGAATGGAGTAGAGTGCAAATTCATTCAACTCAAATAAAATCAGTTGCTTCGGTTTGAAGGTGATGATCTGCCTGCAGAGTTCTGACCCAATCGAACCACCTGCTCCTGTTATGAGTATTGTTTTATCAGATAAAAGGGCATGTAAGCCGTCAGTATCTAGGACAACAGGTTCACGACCGAGTAAATCATCGAGTTCGATATCCCGAATTTGTGAGACAGTCATTTTTCCACTGACCAGATCAGCATAGGACGGGATCGTCATTGCTTTTACGCCAATTTCCGAGCATATTTCCAGTGCTTGACGACGTTCATTAACCATGGCAGGCGGCATCGCAATGATGACATGTCTTACGCTCAATTTCTCAACCCAATAATCGAGTTTATTGATTTTTCCTAGAACCCGAATACCATGTAGTCTTGATCCCTGCTTTTTAGGACTGTCCCCATTAATCCTACAACTTGCCAATCTGGACTATGAGCAAGCTCCTTGACGAGGTTCACTGCCATGCTCCCAGTGCCCAGGATAATGACCGTGTTACGTTCAGAATTTTTAAAGCTATATAAGCGTTGTTCTTTCCAAGATCGATACAGTACTCGACTTCCCCCCATAATAAGCATCAATAGTAAAGGTGCAAGTACGATCACAGCGCGAGGAACAACACCGGGCAGCTTTAGCATGAATAATACAAACGGGACTACAACTGCGCTTAACGTAACGGCCCAAAAGATACGCTTTAAATCAGGTATGCTGGCATAACGCCATATCCCTCGGTAGAGGCGAAACAAATAAAAAAATGAAGCTTGTAACGGAACGATCCACAACAAATTTTCAACGAGCGATGCTTGGAAATGCGAGGGGATTTCGAAGTTAAACCGAAATAGGTAGGCTAGCCACCAAGCGATAATGATCGCCAAAAAATCATGAATGAACGCAATCAGAGGGCGTAATTGAAATTTACTCGCGACCATTCTATTTAACGATTATGGTAAGATTCAAATCGATCAAAAGCATGCATTATAACTAAATAAATGGCTCCCCACATGCAACTTATCCAGCTTTGCTGAGCAAACTCAAGCTTTATAGAAAGTATGGCAGTCCCGCCAACGATTACCATCAACACATAGGCTAATAAAGCTGTATTGCGATGCCCCAGACCCTGTTTGATTAAGCGTTGATAGTAATGTTCGTTATGAGCTTGCCAAATTTTCTTGCCTCGAAGTAGGCGCTTGAAAAATGTCACTGTAGCATCTGCAATAAATGGTGAGAAGATTAGTAATGGTAGCCATAATGACCATATATGATCATTCCAGCCCAGTAAACCTAGTGATGCGGCAAGAAATCCCAAAGAGACTGCACCGATATCACCCATAAATATTTTTGCAGGATAAAAATTGAATCGTAAAAAAGCTAATGCTGAAGCTGCAATTGAAAAATTGACGATGGCGAAATCGATATTCCCGGCTAGTATGGCTGCGATTCCGTAGTAACTAAAGCCAATAACTGCCATTCCACCCGCAAGCCCATCTGATCCATCCATGAAGTTATATAAATTCGTTATCCAAATAATACCGAGACCTACTGTAATTACGAATAGCCAGCTATGTGTATTCAAGAATAAGCTAACACTTAGTAGTAATGCCGCAATCGTATGAATCGATAATCTTGACCAGACAGGCAAGGGCTTAATATCATCAGCAAAAGATATTGCTGATACGAGGGTTAAGCCAATGAATATTGGCACTGAAAAAATATCAACAAAAAGTAGCCAAGTGATGAAGATGGATCCGATTAAACCCAATCCACCTGAACGAGGGATCGGTTCAGTATGTAAGGAGCGGTTGTTGGGTATATCGATTATATTGAGTGAGTTACCAAACTTAATTAACCATAAGATGGTCAGATAAGCGATGAGAAAAGCAAGAATGGATGCAGTAAATAGTTGAAACGGAAGTCCCAAGATCATGTGAGCGGGATTATCCTAAAAATCAAAGGAAATGATTAAATCGAAAAAAGTGAACTGGTTTGAGCACAAATCTGAGCCAAAGTACTGTTAATTAATATAACAAGGCCATCTCCCATTAGCGGGAAATGGCCCGTGATTAATCGATCTTCTAATAGATGGTCTAACTCAGCATTGGATTCTGAGCATAAGTTTGATGTGCTGCTACTTCTGCGCTGCCTCGTTCCACCTTCATACCCAGATCTCCAAGAACGACTTCTAATGCGTTTAGACAGAAAGTAACATTCTCAACCCGGCTGGAAGTACCCATCAAACCAAAACGCCAAATCTTTCCTGCAAAATCTCCCAGTCCTGCACCAATTTCTAAATTGAAATCAGCCAATAAACGGCGGCGAACTTCTTTTTCATCGATGCCTACCGGAACATGTACTGCATTCAATTGGGGTAAGCGATAGGGTTCGGCAACTACATATTCAATCCCCATCGTTTGCAATCCTGCTTTCAATGCTTTGTGATTGCGTTGATGTCTTGCCCATGAATGCTCTAATCCTTCTTCATATAACATGAGTAAGGCTTCATGTAGGCCATATAATGCATTGGTTGGTGCTGTATGGTGATAAGTACGTGATGAGCCCCAATAACCTAGGAGTAAATTAATATCCATGAACCAACTTTGAACTTTGTGCTTACGATTCTTAACTAATTCTACAACACGATCAGAGAAGCTAACTGGTGAGAGCCCGGGGGGACATGACAGGCACTTCTGGCTACCAGAGTAAACAGCATCTATTCCCCATCCATCAATATAGATGGGAGTTCCACCGAGAGATGTTACCGTGTCCATTATGGTTAGGCAGTTATAGCGCTTAGCGATTTCACTGATGGTTTTCGCATCTGATTGAACACCCGTCGATGTTTCTGCGTGAACGAAAGCAACAATTTTAGTGTCGGGATGTTTCTTTAATGCATCCTCAATTTTTTGAGGATCAACCGGTTTTCCCCATTTATCATCGATAATGACCGCCTCACCGCCATGGCGCGTGACATTTTCGATCATGCGACCACCAAATACCCCATTTCTGCAGACAATGACCTTATCGCCTGGCTCAATCATATTTACGAAACACATTTCCATACCAACCGACCCAGGCCCAGAGACCGGGAAAGTTAGCAAATTATTAGTCTGAAAGGCATATCGCATTAGGCTTTTGAGCTCTTCCATCATGTCAGTAAATACAGGGTCTAAATGACCAAGTGTTGGACGTGCCATAGCAGAAAGCACACGAGGATGGGTATCAGATGGTCCCGGCCCCATTAAAACGCGCTGTGGGGGATAAAAAATCGAAATTTTCTTCTCTGGACGAAAGTCTTTAGTTGTCATTGTTATTCCTAATGGGTTTAAAAAGCGGTGATTATTAAAATATTGAACCAGCAATTTTATCAGAAGTGATCAATAATTTGACGATTGAATCGTGTCAAGCTCAGATTAAGTTTTTTTTCGAATCTCAGGGTAAGGATAGAGCCTATTCAAAGCAATGCTCTTGCCCGCAGTTTCTACGATACGAACATGCTCGCGGCGAAACTCACGCGCATGCTTTAGTCCGCACGAATGGGCGATCATATTGATTTCTTTATTTACATTCATTGCATAGTTAGCTACGCGCAGATATTTTTCTTCAACGACTAGCCCATGCTGTAAACGCGGATTATGGGTAGTTATGCCTGTTGGGCAAGTGTTGAGATGGCAACGCATTGCTTGAATACAGCCGAGTGAAAACATAAAGCCGCGCGCTGAATTGATAAAATCAGCACCCACACAAAGTGCCCAGGCCCCGTGTGCAGAAGTTACTAGCTTTCCAGCTGCGATAATCCGAATACGCTTCTTCAGATCTGATTCAATCAGTGAGTCCACAACGCGCGGTAACGCTTCAGCAATTGGTAGTCCTGCGTGATCCATCAATGTTTGTGGTGCGGCTCCGCTCCCTCCTTCTCCACCATCGATGGTTAAAAAATCGGGAGCATAATCTAATCCACGTCGTAAAATGGTTTCACATAGCTCATTCATAAAGTGCCATCCCCCGATAGCAGTTTTTATGCCTACAGGTTTTCCTGTAAGCTCTCGAATGTAAGTCACTTGATCGAGCAATTCGTTGATATTTCTAATATCATAGTGCCGGTTAGGACTAATGGAATCCTCATATTCAGGAATGCCACGAATTGCAGCTATCTCAGGATTCACTTTTGCACCGAGTAATACTCCGCCTTTTCCTGGTTTGGCTCCTTGAGAAAGCTTAATTTCAAAGGCCTTAACAAATTCAGCTATTTCTTTGGTGCGGATTGGTGAAAAGTTGCCCGCCGCATCGCGGACACCATATTTTGCGGTACCAATCTGCATAATAATGTCGCAATCACCTTCTCTGTGATAAGTTGAAAGTCCACCTTCTCCAGTATTTAACCAGCAACCCGCTGTGGCTGCTCCAAAGGATAGGGCACGAACTGCGGGTGCTGAAATCGCACCATAACTCATACCGCTAATATTGATAATCGATTTAGCCTGAAAAGGGTACAGACAGTAGTTTTCTCCTATGGTTACGGGTGGGGTTGGTAATTGATCTTCTTCTAAAATTGGGAACGCAGCGTTAACAAATATAAACGCGCCAGGCTCTCGCAAGTCATAAGTAGAACCAAATCCAACGATACCTCCTTTATTTTTTGCGCTCTTATAAATCCATGTTCTAGTAGCACGATTAAAGGGCATTTCATCTCTATCACCTGAAAACAAGTATTGCCGGAAGTATTTCCCTTGTATCTCAAAGAAATACCGAAGTCGACCAATGACTGGATAATTGCGCAACAGCGTATGCTGTTTTTGCGTAATATCGCGAATAAACAGCGCTACGATTGCGATGACGACAACTAACCCCATGACTGTCGCTAAGCTATAAATCAGTAAATTGATGAAATTTGATAAGGTAGATTCAGGCATGTCTTTAGAAATAAGGTGTGGTAGTAATAGCTATTTTATTAGAGAAAAAGATAGCGTTAGATTAACGCTCAACAATAATTTGATAAATACGCTGATTAAATTTATCAATAATGATAGAGAATTACTTAGGTGATGTAAGCAAGTTTAAGCCTGAGTGATGTGCACCGATTAATATCGGCAATCTGATCTTTGGAAGAGATTCTCAAACAACAAGCTGAGAGTTTCTCCTCAATGGATGGTTAATAGAATTAATAGTTACGATCTAGCAATCAATTTCTGGTTAGTTTTTGAATTATTGCTGCGCCCTCGGCAATTTAGCAGAGGGCGACAGGATGGTTTATTTGCGTAAATTAAAGGGAAATCTTATACGTTTCGATTGCAAGAAACGATATGTGATCCAAGAAAGGATTAATATTACTATCACTGGGCCAAGCAGGCTACGAGCTACTTTGCCGTAATCAAGCATTGCTACTCGAAGCTGATAATGATAACTCAAAGGTGGAATACCTTCCGCTGTAACAACGACCGAATAAAGTCCTTTATCTAATTTGCCAACACCATTAATGACGCCATCTGAGTAATAATCAGCGTTTAGTTGTGCAACAGTCTCTCCATTCTCTGAACTTCCACGAAATACCTTTAAACTTACAGGCATATTTCTTAGAGCAGAATCAAGTAAATCGACTACAAGGTAAGTTTCGCCTTCAGTGGGGATCTCGGTACAATATTGACCATTCAGATCAAGCTGAGGTTGATAAGTGCTGAGATGAACCATGTTTCCTCCAGCCATGCGCACACAAATATCATCTTCTAGAGAAACTTTACCATGCCCGAAAACATTACCTACATAACAAGTTAGAGCGAGGATGCAGGTCGATATAGTTAATTGTATTGATTGTTTTATCACGACAATTCTCCTGTGTTTATCAAAATTTTTTGTTGTTGCCAATTTAATTGGTTGTTTCTTATGTATTCCACTTTGTGGATCTACACTGAAATCGGACAGCATCAGTTAAATTTTGTTCACCTAGGTAGAAATCAATACAAAAAAATACTCCAGAAATGAAAAATAGACCTAGTCGCGAGCTGTGCAAGAATAGGAGAAGAATTTTTATTGGATTTTAGGTTCAGTGAAAGAAAAGGAGCCAATTGGCTCCTTTTTTAAAAGTTAATGCAGCGCTCACTTAACTCGACTACGATACTCGAGTGTTCTGGTATCAATCTCAATTTTTTCACCAATTTCGCAAAAAAGAGGGACTTGTAATTCAAAACCTGTCGTAATTTTAGCGTTTTTCATAACTTTTCCCGAAGTATCTCCTTTTATGGCAGGCTCGGTATAAACAATCTCACGTACAACCGTATTAGGAAGCTCAACCGAAATGGCTTTCCCATTATAAAATACCACTTCACAAGGCATCCCGTCTTCTAAAAAGTTAAGCGCATCAACCATGGTTTCCGCTTCAACTTCATACTGATTATATTCCGTATCCATGAAGACATACATTGGCTCTGCAAAGTAAGAGTAAGTAACTTCTTTCTTATCTAGAACAACAATATCAAACTTATCATCTGCTTTGTAAACTGCTTCACTGGGTGACTCAGTCAGCAGATTTTTAAATTTCATTTTAACGACTGAGGAATTTCGACCTGATTTGGTGAATTCTGATTTCAACACAACCATAGGGTCTTTTCCAAGCATAAATACATTTCCAACACGAAGTTCCTGAGCTGTTTTCATCTAAATGACTGCAATTAAAAGGATTAAAAGTATAATTATACGCTGGGTAAGTCAAAAAAATCCAGTCGGTAGAGCTATAAAAAATAGCTGATAGCTCAGATTAAGCTTTATATTTCAAAGGGGTAGATTGTGACTGGTAAGCAAAATAGTGCATTATGGTTGTGGCATGATTATGAAAAAAAACAGAAGGGATAAGGTAATTGCCGCTACCTATAATCAACCCCTCCTGGAATTCCTCCTATTTTTTTCTGAATCAAACCTATATTCTTAATTTCTCAACTATAGCTATTATCTAGGTGCCAGTTAGAATTAAGTGATATCACTGTTGTAATGATTGTATAAAACGAGTAAATCTTAACCGGAAAGCTAATTGCGCGTTAGCTACTGTTCTACTGGTGGCTATCGCTGAAAGAAGGAGAACTGATCCAAGCCATAAAAACCAACCTCTCCTTTTATTGGACTTAAGTCAATGTTGATAAGCTAAAACTCCATTGACAATGATAGTTTAACGACGATCGAATTAAGTTTCAGTGAAACAAAGATTAAGTTTTAATGAGCTGAAGAAATGATTGCTGTATTCACCTTCGTTACGATCGCTTAGGTATTTAATCTGAAACAAGAAAGTTTTGATAAGATTATGCGAAATGCCTAATTTCAGCGGGAATTAGAGGCAAAGAAGTTAACAACGAATACAGACGGGTTCAACAAGTGGCGGAAGCGGTGAGATTCGAACTCACGGATAGTTGCCCATCGCTGTTTTTCAAGACCAGTGCCTTAAACCGCTCGGCCACGCTTCCGGTTATTTGATGAAGTCAATCAATAAAAACTGTAACTTGTCATGGTAAGTCACATTTGATTTGCGCTGATGATACTCATTTAAGTCTTGTTTTGCTAGTGGTAATCAAAAAAATTAATTTACTTTGATAATTTCGCTAGCTGCTCTGTAAGACGTTTAATTTCCTGTTCAGCATTTTTTTGCTGTGTTACATCGAACTGTACGCCGAGGTAGTATAAAACATTTCCTTTGGGATCAAGTAAAGGTGTTATAACGAGATGGTTATAAAACATCTCACCATTTTTTCGATAATTTCTAAGCGTTATTTCAATGGATTTCTTATTCAAAATAGCTTCTCGTAGTTGATAACGTTCCTGCTGATCTCGATCATTGCCTTGCAAGAATCGACAATTTTTCCCAATGGTTTCAGCCTGTGTATAACCGGTTATTGTTTCGAACGCTTTATTGGCATAAACAAGGGGTAAGTCCTCCTGATCTGGGTCGGCCAAAGTAATGCCATTTACGCAGGAATCAAGGATATTAGCTAATACTTGTGGAATTAATCCAGGATCTTTTTCAACGATAAAATCCATACTTTTTCTCCAATTTAATATAAAAAGTTATATAAGCTTCTTCGGGTTATTCTTCTCATGCTGAATTAAATCGTGTTGAATTCAATTAATCGCTTAATATTTCTAACCGTCCTTTCTGCACCATCTTGCACAGCGATTCGAATGAGTTTCTCAAAGGGCCTCATATGCAGTTCTAAGCTTAGTAACTCAAAAGTAAAGGTAATCTGTGTTGACCCTTGGCTTTTAGACTCAAGAGCGTAGTCACAGCGAAATGGGTTTGACACGCCGTTAAAGCAAATTTGTTTGTTGGGTTCGAATATCGCGATTTTGAATGTTGATTCCGATCGATTCCCTTGATCAACCCGAACCTGACGGCACAGCGTTCCTAATCCCAATGGAGAATCGGTTAGTTTTTCAAGTTCTCGTACTTCAGGCGACCAACGAGGGTAATTCGTAAGGAGTTCGTGACCGATAAAATTAAAAAGCTTATCATCTGGCACTTGAATCACTGTGCTGGCCTTCCCTGCAACAGGCCTATCATCAAACAAATTGAACATTAAATAACTCCCTGCATAGTATTTTCTATAGTAGATATGTATCGATTCCCACTAACAATAAATCATACTGAGCTTCTACAATTTCTTTGATAGTGTAAGCTGCTAGGCCCGTGACTACATTATTTTCCAGGGCTAACCATCCAACAGCATTTGAAGGTCCAAGACTAATCACATAGCCGATATCGCGGTGTAAATAGGGTTCAAGTAATTTAAATAAACCCGAGTGCCTTAAAAGGTTACGAGCCGCTAATTTTCCTTTGCGAACCGCTGATTGGGCGGTCAAAGTATTAGAACCAATCGACTGATAGTATGAACAATCTCCAGCAACAAAAACATGCTGTAGTATTTGTTGGTCTACGATCACCTGACCAAACGCATTGGCCTTCAATAAGCTACCTTGGCTTTTGCCTGAAAATAAGAAGGTTAAACTTGAAGCAAGTTCAAATTGGCTGCCTATATTTTTGTCCTCTAATCTAATTTTTCCCTGCTGTTGTCCACGAAAATAAGTCGTTGGGTAATATTCGATATTCAGATCCGTCATCAAAGTTTCGACATAGCGCGCTAATTGACCAGGAAACTGTTTTAACACTTGATCTCCAGAATCGATTAGACGCAATTTATTTTTATACTTGTGATAGCGTAAGAAGTGCTCAATTTCAAATAAAAATTGAATACCCGTTGCGCCTCCGCCTACAACGGATATAGGCGCATCAGTGCCTGGTCTCGATAAGAATTGGCCTAGTATTTCAGAACCCGAATGCTTCATGAACGAATGCAATCCCACTACATCGTCTGAGTCTTGATAAGCATTATTATTCAGTGCACCTGAAGTGATTAACAGATAGTCAAATGGTAATGACTCATCAAGAATCGGAATACTTTTGTCACGCGCCCATTGCAGTAACGTTGATTCACTGAAAGGTAACTCTAGGCATAGATGGCGACAGCCAAATTTTGCTCGATATCTGCAAAGGGTATTAAAAAATCAGTTAACGGGTAACGAAATGTTTCATGCAGATGGGTAATTTTGATGTGATTGATTTTTGGATCAATCAGCGTTATCTCAGCGCCAGGTTGATATCGTGCAATGGTTGTTAGCGCTGCTATTCCTGAATATCCTCCGCCTACGATAACAATTTTTAGATTTCTTTTGTTTGAGATATAAAACGGTAAAATGGCCACGCATTCACCCCGAATTCCTAAATTTGATCTTTACTCATGAGCTAATCGAATAAGCGTAGCATGAAATGGTGATGAGAGGATTATTCATTGATTATATTTAGTAATAGGTTATAAGGGAGCATAAGCGACTCGAGCAATATGCGTCACTGACCAATGATTGATCGCCCATTGCCAAAACGAATTCAAATTACCTTCTATTAATTCTGGCGGTGGGCGTTGACCCAGGAAATCGATTGCAGCAATAAGTTGTGGGAGTGGGTTTTTAGCATCGATCGGGTGTGCAAGCGTTTGCTTACTCAATTTTTTACCCTGAGCAGTTGTTACCACCGGTAAATGAAGATAATGGGGTTGAGGATATCCTAGGAGCTTCTGTAGAAAAATTTGACGAGGGGTTGACTCCAGCAAATCAGCGCCTCGTACGATGTGAGTGATGCCTTGCCAACCATCATCAACCACAACCGCCAACTGATAAGTATAAATTCCATCAGATCTTCGTAAAACAAAATCGCCAATTTCATTTTCAATTGATTGATAAACTCTTCCCTGCAAGCGATCATGAAATTCAACTTTGTCAGTATCCGTTTTTATTCTAACAGCACTGGGGCGATTATTACGCTCTGAGTGAAGGCCATTACGACAGTTCCCTGGGTAGACCATTCCTTCAAATTCAAATAAGGCTGAATCTGCAATTTCTTTACGAGTACAGTTGCATGGGTAGATTAATCCCAATGCTTCAAGAAAATGAAGTGCCTCTTGATAGCGGCCAATGCATTGGCTTTGGTAAATGACCGGGCCATCCCATTCCAATCCAAATAATTCCAGCGTTGATAAAATATTTTCCGACATGCCCACTTTTACCCGAGGGCGGTCGATATCTTCTATGCGAACAAACCATTCGCCCTGGTGTGATCGTGCATCAAGATAACTACCCACTGCAGTAACGAGTGAGCCAAAATGTAACATACCACTTGGTGTGGGCGCAAAACGTCCTCTATACTTTGTAATTTCTTTTAGCTGACTCATTATTGAGGCTAGGTACAGCGCTATCGAATATAAATGTTAACTCATTTTCGATTTGCTATTTGTAGTTAGTATAATTCGCGCACCACGCATGGTGATGGTAATCACTTTTATTTCACTCGACTGATTTTTCTAGGTAAAGGCTATCGTGCATATTCATATTCTTGGTATCTGTGGAACATTTATGGGTGGATTGGCCGTACTCGCTCGCGAATCAGGTCATAAAGTTACAGGTTGTGATTTAAATGTCTATCCACCCATGAGTACACAGCTTCGCTCCCTGGGTGTGGAGTTAATCGAAGGGTATGGTCCGGAACAGTTACAGTTGAATCCCGATTTGTACGTGATTGGCAATGTTGTAACTCGAGGTAACTCGCTTATGGAAGCAATTCTCAATCAGAATCTGCCGTATAGCTCCGGCCCCCAGTGGCTTGCTGAACATATTCTCAGAAAAAGATGGGTTTTGGCCGTGGCTGGTACACATGGAAAAACAACAACGAGTTCAATGCTAGCTTGGATACTTTCTTTTGCTGGATTAAATCCAGGCTTTTTAATTGGGGGGATACCGGAAAATTTTGGTATCTCAGCACGATTAACAGGCGAGTCTATCGCCGGAGCGAATCATGATGTTTCACCTTTTTTTGTTATTGAAGCGGATGAGTATGACACGGCTTTTTTTGATAAGCGTTCAAAATTTGTTCATTATCATCCAAGAACATTAGTATTAAATAATCTTGAGTATGATCATGCGGATATTTTTTCTGATTTGGCATCGATTCAGAAGCAGTTTCACCATTTAATTCGAACTGTTCCTGGTAACGGGCTTGTCGTTGCAAATGGGCGTGAATATAGCCTTCAGCAAGTCATTGCTCAAGGATGTTGGACACCAATCGAGCGCTTTGGGGTGCCGGCAGAATGGATTGTTAAGTTATCTTCAGAGGATGCAATTGAGGTTTATTTTAACGAGGTATATCAAGGTACATTAAATTGGGATCTGTTGGGTGAACATAACCTAATGAATGCGTTGGCGGCAATTGCAGCAGCTCGCCATGCAGGAGTTCCCTCTCAAGTGAGCTTACGTGCTTTATCTCAGTTTAAAAATGTCAAGCGCCGAATGGAAATAAAAGGTGTCGTCAACAAAATTACCGTATACGACGATTTTGCTCATCATCCTACTGCAATCCGAACAACGCTAGAGGGGTTACGCAATAAAGTTGGTGAGGCTCGAATCATTGCTGTTTTGGAACCTCGCTCAAACACCATGAAAATGGGCGTATGGAAAGATAGCTTGGCTCAAAGCTTAAATATCGCAGATCAAATATTTTGCTATACCGATCAGGTCGATTGGGATGTAACGTCAGCGCTAGAATCAATCAAACATAAAGCAGTTGCATACAGCCAGATGCAAGAATTGATCAATGCGGTTACATTCATGGCGCATGCAGGCGATCATATTTTAATCATGAGTAATGGCGGTTTTGGCGGCATCCATGAAAAACTGCTGTTAATGCTGCGAAAGTAAATCGATTCAATTGTCGGTGGATGCACCCCTGCCAGGGGATCGAGGGGAATCTGAGCGGCTAAGATACTTGACGTGCGACAATTTGTCGCATGGTTTAGTTGGTTAATTTACGCTAATGTAGCATTAAAATTAAATTGTATGAAAAGTAATGTGCGCACAAGTCACATGTTCAATCGACTCCTTCTCTCCCCACCCAACAAAAATTTATATCGGCTATTTCTTTTAAGGAGTATTGCGATCATATTGCAATGCCCTTTGTTCTTCTTGGTTTATTCTTTTATCGAACAAGATATTCCCTGGGCTGAATTGATTGCTGTCGTTGTCGGGCTAGCCATTATCAATATAATGACTTGGTATCGACTTCATCAGAATTGGCCAGTTACCAATCTAGAATTTTTTTTACAGCTTCTGGTCGATGTATTGGCACTTACTGCGCTCTTGTATTTCAGCGGAGGATCGACCAATCCTTTCATCTCGTTTTACTTGCTTCCACTGATTATCGCTGCAACGATCTTACCCTGGCGTTATACCTGGTTAATCGCCGCAATTTCCATCGCCTGTTATACCATTTTATTGTTTGAATATGTTCCGTTACCCCATGATCACTCTGACGATCATAGTGCACATCTCATGGAGTTTAATCTGCACGTTTCAGGCATGTGGTTTACCTTTGTACTGAGTACCGTCTTAATTGCATGGTTTATCGTTAGAATGAGCCATTCCATTCGTCAACGAGATAAAGAACTTGCTGAAGCGCGAGAGCAAGCGCTGTGTAACGAACAAATTATTGCGCTTGGGACACTTGCAGCCGGTGCAGCCCATGAACTGGGAACACCTTTATCGACGATGGCTGTTATTGCAGGTGAGCTCCAACAGGAATTTCCTGAGAATAGTGAATATCAAAAAAATATCTATACATTGCGCGATCAAATTACGCATTGCAAGCATATATTGACTCAGCTATTGGCAAATGCCGGCCAAGCCAGAACTGAGAATGCCAGCACTCAGTCTGTTGATGTTTTTTGAAGCAGGTTCTGGATAAGTGGAAGCTCATTCGTCCGTCTGTAAAATTTCAGTATAGTTGTGATGGCCAACAACCCGTACCGCATATCATGAATACACAGTTACTCAGTCAGTCTATTCTTAATTTATTGAACAATGCGGCTGATGCATCCGTAAATCAAGTCAAAATTCGGAGTTATTGGGATCAGAATTCGCTGAATTTAGAAATTCATGATGATGGTGAAGGATTAACGCCCGAAGTAATGCAACATGCGGGGGAAGCCTTCTTTACCAGTAAAGCGCCTGGCCAAGGTTTTGGTATTGGGTTGTTTCTCGCCAATGCCAATATAGAGCGTTTTGGAGGCAGCGTACATTTATTTAACCATCCAGAAGGGGGGGCGTGTATTCATCTTACGCTCCCACTACTACCTCAATCTTCCTAACGCAATTGCTTATACAATGAACTGTCAATGAATGTACTGAATAGCACAGAAATAGAGCAACCTTCATTGCTCATTGTCGATGATGATAGTGTTTTTTGCGAAGTGCTTACAAAAGCAATGGTTAAGCGGGGATTTGAAGTGATTTGCGCCCATACCATTGCATCTGCAATGGGAAAAGTTGAATCGTTGGTGCCTGAATACGCGATTATCGATTTAAAACTCGCGGATGAGTCTGGCTTGACGCTCGTCGAGAAAATCAGAAAATTAGACCCAGGGACTCGAATCATCATGCTTACCGGCTATGCAAGTATCGCAACCGCCATCGAAGCCATTAAGCTAGGTGCGACTCATTACCTTGCCAAACCCGTCGATGTGAACGAGATACTCGCTGCATTTGAGCGAACATCGGGTGAAGCAAATGTTCCTATAAGCCCTAATCCATTGTCCGTTGATCGCCTGGAGTGGGAATATATTCACCGTATTCTTGCCGAGAATAATAATAATATTTCAGTAACGGCTCGGGTTTTGAATATGCATCGCAGGACACTTCAGCGCAAACTCGCAAAAAAACCGGTTTAATCAGTTGCTACTCTTGGTCCACGCTCTGCTTATGATTAAGCGATAAGTTTGTTGCTATAGGGTTTTCTTGCTTTGTACTGGTGCGTAATTTATCAAGCCGCCCAAGTTCGTAATGGACGAAAGCGAGCGCAGTCCATGTGGGTGCAAATAAGTTAAGAAAAGGGATAAGTTGCAGGAATCCCGTTAGCAATCCGAGAGTCCAGAGAGATGGCTTGTTAGCGGCTAATAAGAAAGTCAGCTCTTCTGGATTGGCGTGTTCAGATAGCGCGTCGTAACAGAATAATCGTTGATTGAAATACGCAGCTGCAATAAACGAAATCACAATCCCTACACCGAAAAACCACAACGGTAAAGCAATGCTCCAGAGCAATAAAAATACCAATAGCGCTGATAGTACATGCTTTAAATTACCCATAACGCTACCCCCTCGTTTTCGTTCAAGATGCGGATAATATTGTCTGGCAACAAAGTTGATGAGGGAAGGCATAACAAACAAAGCGGTTATTATTAACGTAGTGATAATAACGAGGGTAATGAAAAGAAGGGTATTAACGAATCCTTCTAAGCTGCTAGCAATTTTCAATAAATAAGATTCTTCAAGCCAATCTTTAATTTGAGTCGTTGAGATGAATTCTATGATCCAGCCTGATACCGGAGCCCAAAAGAAGTGACTTAGCGAGATCCAGATCAAGCATGAGACGAGTAATGGCCAAATGAGTATCCATTGAATCTTCAAATTAAAAAGATTACGAAAAGCAATTAAAACCGAACTGATAATTTGTGTCATTGAACCTCTATCGCAATATAAAATTGAATAAGCCTAAATGTTAATAAAAAATTGACAGTGTTTATTATATAGTTAGTTTTGTTACCTATAGAGTAAGCTCTTGTATCGTTGAGGTAATAACTGCTCATTCATTTTCTTGATACATAATTTTCTGGACAGCCTTTCGTAATTCTGCTATTAAAGAGGTGGCTGTTTTAGATATGAATGGTCTAAGAGCAGTTAATGAAGTTAAATAAAATAAGTTAATTCATCATATTTGTTTAATAGGAGACTAAAATGAGATTTGCACTTTTTGCAGCTGTGCTAGCAGCGTTGATGTTAACCGCGTGTGGTGACCCAAAACCAGGGCAATATCCTCCCAGCATTATGATGGAACGTGAATCAATGCCTGATAAGGGTGAAGATAAAAAATAAGAAAATTGACTCAATTTCAAAACCGCCCTTCTTCACCGAGGGCGGTTTTTTATTAGAGTAAAACGAGCACTGCTTAATCGTGTTTAATGCTCTACTCGTACCGTAGCGCATCGACTGGCTTTAAAGCGGCTGCTTTTCTAGCTGGATAAAATCCGAAAAATATTCCAATTATCGTTACAAATATAAATGCTAATCCGATCATGTTAAACGTGACAACGATGGGCATATCAGTAGATTGGCTAACCATCCAGGCGCCACCAACTCCCAGAGCAACTCCCATGAGTCCGCCTAATATGCAAATAAATAATGCTTCTAATAGAAACTGCATGAGAATGATTCGGTAGCTTGCGCCAATTGCCATACGAATGCCAATTTCCCGGGTACGTTCTGTAACCGAAACGAGCATGATATTCATGATACCGATTCCTCCGACAAGCAGTGATATTGAGGCGATTGCACCAAGCATCCAGGCCATGACTTTTGCCGTCGTACTTGCCACAGTAGCTAGCGCTGTAAGGTTGCGTACTGTAAAATCATTTTCCATTTTGTCGGTAATCCGATGACGTTGCCTCAATAATTGAGTTATTTCTGCTTCAGCCTCATCTAAAGTGTCGGATGATTTTGCTTGAACGAGCATATGATTAATTGATCCTGGGAATTGATTGCCCAGAATTTGACGTTGTGCTGTCGTGATCGGCACAAAAACGTTGTCATCTTGATCCCGTCCACTCAAACTTTGTCCTTTGGCTGCGAGTATTCCTACCACGAGAAAGGGCTTGTTAGCAATTCTAAAGGTTCTGCCGATGGGATCTTCATTGCCAAACAAATTTTCAGCGGTAACTTTACCTAAGACCGCAACACGTATTGCTGAACGTAGATCTGCTTCGGCGAAGATTGAGCCATCAGCTATTTCCCAATTACTAACAGGAAAGTAATCAGGCGTCACGCCAGTGATTGAAGTACTCCAATTATTGGCACTATAGCTGAGTTGAGCAATTCCTGAAATAACAGGCGCTGCTGCTTCAATACTCGGTAACTCGGCAACAGCTTGCGCATCGCTAATGGTTAATGTCCTCACACTGCCGCTACCAAACCTTAATCCTCCCGAAGAAGTAGCACCTGGAACGATAATCAATAAATGGCTTCCCATTGAAGCAATCGTATTATTGATGTTGATCTGAGCGCCCTGGCCAATGGAGAGCATTAGTACGACTGCTGCTACGCCGATAATCATACCGAGCATCGTTAGTCCGGTTCGTAACCGATTGAGCTTTAATGCACGTAAGGCCTCACCAATAATAACGAATAGATTCACGTTAATTACTCAGTCTGGCTTCATCTTCAACAATATGGCCGTCTTTCAAATGGATTAAGCGATGAGCGTATGATGCAATATCATTTTCATGTGTAATTAACACGATAGTAATCCCTTGGTTGCGGTTGAGCTGTGTAAATAGAGTCATTATGTCATGGCTCGTTTGAGAATCGAGATTACCTGTAGGTTCATCAGCTAATAGAATCTGAGGTTGATTGATGAGCGCGCGACTGATGGCAACTCGTTGCTGCTGCCCACCAGAAAGTTGGTTAGGGAGATGATCCCTATATTTGCCTAAACCTATTAAATCAAGCATTGCTTGAGATCGTTTTAAGCTCTCTTTGCGCCCAATTCCAGCATAAAGAAGCGGTATAGCGACATTTTCTAATGCTGTCATGCGTTTTAACAAATTAAAGCTTTGAAACACAAAGCCAATATTTTGATTACGAATACGCGCTAACTCAGCGCTATTCATGGTGGCAACATCGCGACCTGAAAGCCAATAGTTCCCACTAGTCGGTGTGTCCAGGCAACCTAAAATATTCATCAAAGTAGATTTTCCCGATCCTGAGTGACCCATGATTGCTACGAATTCGCTCTGGTTGATTGTTAAATTGATATCGAATAATACGGGATGGTTAATCAATTCCCCCGAACGGTCTGTCAATTCGTAAGCTTTGCACAAACGATTGAGCTGGATCAAGATTGGGTTGGAAGCAGGTTGATTGGCTACAAACATTAAAACATTCTGAATCTAAAGTTACTAGCAGAAGATTCTTTTGATTTGCTATTTCTAGTATCACTTACAATGATTTCATCACCTACATTCAAGTCACCTGAAACAATCTCGGTCAGATGGCCATCGGTTATGCCTGTGGCGACTTGCACTGGTTGCTGTATTTGATTCTTTAAACGATAAAGCTGAGTAGCACCCCCCTGTGGTACTCGGTTAGTATCGCTTATCTGCGCTTCATCACGACTTGGCTTGTATCGTAAAGCGGCATTGGAAACTCTTAGTACATCGCGTTTGTGATTGATGACAAATCGAACATTGGCGGTCATTCCAGGAAGCAAAATTCCCTCTTTGTTTTCGACCGCTGCAACTACGTTATACGTTACGACATTTTCTTGAATGGTCGGGTTTAAACGTATCTGCTTGACTGATGCTGTGAACTCACGTTCTTGGAATGCATCAACATTAAATGTGATTTCTTGTGTCGTTCGAATTTGGCCAATATCGGCTTCAGCAACACTGATATTGATTTGCATTTGGTGAAGATCTTTTGCAATTTGGAATAAGATGGGTGTTTGAAAATTTGCTGCAACGGTTTGGCCCACATTGACATCTCGGGCAACTACAACTCCAGAAATGGGGGAACGGATTACGCTGTAGTTAAGATTGACCTCATCACGTTCAACCGTTGCTTTGCTGATTGCAACTTGAGCTTTGGCCTGCACCAGTTGTTGTTCAAGGTCATCCAAGGCTTCTTTAGAAATGAACCCCTTTTGTAATAGCGTTCGACCTCTTAGTGCCTTATTCTGGCTAATATTCAAGGCAGCTTGGGCACTTTGATAGCTGGCTTTCGATTGAAGTAACTGTGCTCGTAGTAAAGCTTGATCCAGCTCGGCTAATATTTGTCCTTTTTGACTTGATCATTAAAATCCACATAAATTTTTGCAACTGTACCGGATACTTGTGTTCCCACATTGACTAGCTCAAGCGGTGTTAGGGTACCGTTTGCTGAAATGACCTGAATGACATCTCCTCGATCGACAAGGCGTGTTTTGTAGACTTCTTTCCCAGATGGCTGATGGTTTCGGGTATACCCATAGATAACAGCACTTAACGCTAGGAGGAGTAATATCACAGATAAAGTTCTGAAATTACGACGTATCATGAAAGGAGATAAAGCAAGTATTGGGACTGTTTAGAAAATCGCTGGTAAAGTACAAAACTTTGTTAGTAGGGTCGAGTTAATTTCAAGACAATGAATCAACTTTCCTCCTCAAAACTTGCAATGAACTCTTTAAGTTGTCTTAAGCGAGCTTCAACGCTCGACAATTGATAAAAATTCCCGTTGCTATAGCGAAGCGCAACCTCAAGCTGTTCAACGGCGGCATGTAGTTTGCCTTCTTGAATATAGATTTCTGCTTGAGCACGATGCTTGAGCATATGGTTGCCGAGAGCAGCATGGCATTGGGCTTCTAGGCGATAAAGATGAATATCATCATGAATAACTTGTGATTGTTTATTTATAAAATTGAGGGCGGCTTGCGGGCCCTGGTGACTCAGTAAAGCGGCTGCATAGTCATAGATTAATGCTCGATGTTGTGGATAGCTCTTTAATGCAGCTTGATAAAGCTTAAAAGCATCCGGTATTTGTTTATTTGCAAGTTTTACCCGCGCGGCAAGCGTATCAATCATTGCGCCTGATTGTAAATAATCACTTTCGATTAAGATAAGATCTCCAAGGGGGTGATTGTGGAGGTTTTTTATCGTTGGATCAGATTGTATCTTTTGATAAAGATTTTCTAGCTCTTTTTCAGCTCGCTTAAAGCGTTTATCCCGTAGAAGTGCATAAATTAAGCCGTAACGCTCTGCTAACTCATTTGAGTAGCGCTTATCGTGAATACGAGAATCAAATTGCGCGACGGTATCAGTCGAATTGCCCAAAGCAGCCTTTAATTTAGCGCGAATTAGATGAAAGTCGATGCTATCTGGAATTTGCCGGTATGGTAATTCACGCGTCCTGCTCTCGATATCCGCTATTCGCTCATAGGTTAGAGGGTGCGTCCTTAAATAAGAAGGCGCGCCATTTTCGCGGTATCGACCTGCCAGTTGCAATCTTTCAAAAAAGGCGGACATCCCATGGGGATCAAATCCTGCTCTATGTAAGATGTTAAAGCCGATTCGATCAGCTTCCTTTTCGTGTTTCCGCGTGAAATTAAGGCGTGATTGAATAGCCGCTGCTTGACTCGCGACGATCGCTGCTTGGCCAGCGTGCGGATTAGAGCGAGATGCTAGGATTGCTATGGCTAGCCCGGCAATTGTTGATATTAAACCTAGATGCTGTTGCCCTGCTATCATTCTCGCTAAGTGTTTTTGAGTTACATGTGCAATCTCATGCGCCATAACACCGGCCAGCTCTGATTCGCTTTGTGCGGCAATGATTAACCCGCTATTAAAACCCATGAATCCCCCAGGCAATGCAAACGCATTAATGGTGGGATCTTGTAAAGCAAAGAATTCAAATGATTGGCCAGGTTGTGTTTCATTGGAAGTCGATACTAACCTTCTGCCAAGATTATTTAAGTAACTTGTTATTTCAGGATCATCTAAAAAACTAGGATCGGCCCTGATTTGACGCATAATTTGATAACCAAGCTGTTTTTCTTGTCGGGGCGTAATGGTTGCTTGAGAGACATCACCAAGCTCAGGTAAATCATCAGCAATGGTGGTGATTGGTAATAGCAACACCAAAATAAAAATAAAGCGATAATATTTTTTCATGCCAGATTGGATGATGACTTTTGATTCGAGTTCCGATAACAGCGATTTCTTGGTTAAGTTAGGTAGTTAGATTCTGCATGAAGTAAGTTAACAATATTTTGTTAGCAAATTTTAAAAGGGTAAACTGATGCCTGGTTTGAATTGCTTTAATACTCGACCAAAATCAAGTTTGATTCGTTGTAACGCATCAGAATTATCTGCCTCAAAACGTAATACTAAGACAGGTGTGGTGTTGGAAGAACGGATCAAACCGAACCCGTCACGATACTCAACACGCAACCCATCAGTTGTGATGACACGTTCAGGATTATCAAAATGAGCCTCTCGTTGAAGCAAATCGACTAAAGCATAGTTTTCACCTTCTTTGAGCTTGATTTGTAGTTCAGGCGTATTGATCGCATCGGGTAATGCATGTAGAACTGCATTCATATCCGATTGTTTACTCAAAAATTCTAATAAACGTGCGCCCGTATATAAAGCGTCATCAAATCCATACCAGCGCTCTTTGAAAAAGATATGTCCGCTCATTTCACCTGCTAACAAGGCGCCTGTCTCTTTTAGCTTACCTTTAATAAAGGAGTGCCCAGTTTTCCACATAATGGGAATGCCACCATGTTGTTCGATCCACAGAGCCAAGTTGCGAGTACATTTAACATCAAAAATAATTTTCGCACCCGGGTTCCGGGTTAGTACATCCGCTGCAAATAACATAAGTTGACGATCAGGGAAAATAATACTGCCATCTTTCGTAACGAGGCCTAATCGATCGCCATCGCCATCAAATGCAAACCCAATTTCTGCATCAGTGGATGCGAGGGTTTCAATCACATTTTGTAAATTTTCAGGAACGGATGGGTCAGGATGATGATTCGGAAAATTGCCATCCACTTCACAAAATAATTCGATGACTTCACAACCCATTTGCCGATAGAGCGCAGGCGCAATTGCACCGGTCACACCATTACCACAGTCAACGACGATCTTCATGGGACGCGATAATTTCACATCACCGATAATTCTTTGGAGATATTCTGATGTGATTTCATGGGTTTTATAGCTACCCTCACCCTGGGTTAGATCATTTTCCTCTAAGCGTTTGCGTAACGATTGAATGGTTTCTGCTGCTAAAGTTTCACCGCCTAATACCATTTTGAGCCCGTTATATTCGGGCGGGTTATGGCTACCCGTGATCATCACGCCCGTATAGTCACATAACTCATGTGCTGCATAATAGAGTACTGGGGTTGGAACCATCCCTACATCGATAACATGTAGTCCGCTTTTTTGTAACCCTTTGGCTAAGGCCTGCGCAAGAGAAGGGCTGGATAATCTTCCATCACGACCGATCGCAATTGAGGAGAGTTTGCGTTTAACCGCTTCTGAACCGATGGCATGACCGATTCTCTCAACTATGTCTGTGGTCAAAGCGGTGTTGACGATGCCTCTAATATCATAAGCTTTGAATATTTCTTTCGGGATATTATTCATACGGAGCTCTTATATTTAATAAACTTGTTAGGCGTGTAGCAGAAAAAGTGGTTCTATTATCATCTTTCAGGATTTTTTAAATTGTTTTTTTCTTGCCAATACTTATGTTTTAGTGATGATTTGCTTTGATTTCCCCTTTTAATATATAGTGAGTTCCGCAGTAAGGACATAAAGCCTCACGAGTCGCTTCAATCGGTAAATAAACACGAGGATGCCCGTTCCATGACGACATCGACGGCATTGGGCAGTGGAGTGGTAAGTCTTCTACAGTTACTTCAATTTGTCGATTGTTCATAGTAATACGATTCCATTAATAAAATCAGACATAGTATAGCCAATCAAAATGTTTTTTTGATTGGCCACTGACGCATTCAAAGAATAAGGTTTGCAAACGCTCGGTTATGGGGCCTCTCGAGCCATTTCCGATCACTCGATTATCTAATTCCCTAATGGGTGTTACTTCTGCGGCCGTCCCCGTAAAAAAGGCTTCATCAGCGCAGTAAACTTCATCCCGTGTAATTCGTTTCTCGATAATAGGTACACCAATCTCGCTCGCTAATTCAATAACAGATGCACGAGTAATGCCTTCAAGACAAGCCGTCAGATCAGGGGTATAAAGTTTATTATTTTTGATAACAAAAATATTCTCACCCGATCCCTCAGCCACATAGCCGTCGACATCCAGTAAAAGCGCTTCTTGATAACCATCGAGTGCTACCTCCTGGTGAGCAAGAATCGAATTGGTATAGGTGGAAACTGATTTGGCTCTACACATGTTAATGTTGACATGATGGCGGGTAAACGACGAAGTTTTGACGCGTATTCCTTTTAAAAGACTATCGGGTCCAAGGTAAGTGCCCCATGACCAAGCCGCAATTGCGACATGCACTGATAAATTCTTTGCAGAGAGCCCCATTGCTTCTGGGCCGTAGAAAATAATGGGTCGAATATAACCGGATTTAAGATTATTTTCTCGTACAACATCTTTTTGCGCTTGCATGAGTGTTGCTGGATCAAATGGAATGGGCATCTTGAAGATATGTGCCGAATTAAATAAGCGCTCCGTATGCTCCGGTAAGCGAAAAATAGCAGGGCCTTGATCGGTTTCGTAAGCACGCAACCCTTCAAAAACACCCATGCCATAGTGCAACGTATGGGTTAGCACATGGGTTGTAGCATTTCGCCAAGGAACCAACTTTCCGTCATACCAAATTACACCATCGCGATCAGCCATTGACATTACAAAATCCTCGATAAAAATTCTAAAAATACTATTCTAGCTTATTTTTTAATCAACCAATGAAAGCTTGAAGTACCTAACCTGAGTAATCTCCCTGTTTAGTTCCACTGTATGCCGGAATGGGTTAACGTTAAAGTGCGCTGACCCATTTGGTGATATTTTGCAAATATCCAACTTCTGGGGGGGCAGTTCAAACCCGGGGCGATTCATCTGGCTGATTTTCTTGATCGTGCGCTGGCTTAAAGAAATTCACGATCATGTTCGTGGTTTATTACCAGTTTATATAGTAAAAGCGGGATTTGATCGGCTGGCAGAAGTTGCCTGTTATCGGACGATTGCAGGCGCGGTCGTTTTATATCATGCTAGTACATCGATACACCAGAAATGATCACAGCTCAAAAATGAGCAAATAGAAGCATGATATTTTTTCAATTAACGAATTTATTCATCATGATTAAAAATGAAAAAAATTAAAATCTTCCTCGCCTCATCTAAAGAACTCCAATCCGAGCGTGAACATTTCGAACGAGAAATCTATCGTAAATGCAAGGCTTGGTTTGACCGGGGAATTTTTTTGCATCTCGATATCTGGGAAGATTTGTCCGCCCGCATGTCGCTGACAGATTCGCAGAGCGAGTACAATCAGTATGTCAAAGCTGCTGACCTGTTCGTGCTGCTAGTACACAGCAAAGTATGCATGTATACCGCCGAAGAGTTTGATACCGCTTTCGGACAATTTCAGTCGACGAAGAAACCATTCATTTTCACTTATTTCAAAACGCCCAACGGAGCGGTTACTGATGCAAGTCTTGCTGAGTTCCACCATAAACTCAGAGACTTGCATCATTTCTACAGCCCTTTCAACGATGAAAATGACCTTTGGGTGCAGTTCAACAAGGAACTGGACAGGCTGGAAACGGATGGATTTACGGAATTCAAGCACGAGGATATGAACCAAACTGGCCGTAGCATTACGCAAGGCGACAAAAGTATTTATATTGAAAAAGCCGGCGATGGCACGACGATTAACATTCAATAACCGCTATCATCATGGATCAAAGCAATCGGAATATTCAGCAAGACCAAAAATCCGTCTATGCCGAACAAGGGGATGTGTATGTGACCTATGCGGGAGAACGCCGCATCCCTCATGCCCTCACCCCGCCGCCCTTTCTCACGGAAATCTTCCTTGGGCGCCAGGATGATCTGCAGCTTATTCATGACAAACTATTCGCTCCGAGCAGCAACTTGTTGCTCGTGAACGGCGAGGGTGGCATAGGTAAAACTACCATCGCCTCCAAGTATTACCACACTTACCAGCATGAATACATTCATGTTGCCTGGGTACTGAGCGAAAAGAGCATTGCCAACGCTTTGCTGCTGCTCGCCGTACCGCTCAATTTGCAGTTTGATGAAAGAATGAATACTGACGAACGCATCGGGCTTTTACTGGCAGCATGGATGAATCTTGAAAAGCCCTGTCTGCTGGTCATAGACAACGCCAATGAATTGTCTGATCTGGAAGCGAATTACCAGCGGTTGCGCCGTTGTAGCAATTTCCACCTGTTGCTCACCACGCGCATTACGCATTTTGAGCGAGCTGAAGCCTGTGCCATCAACGGCCTTCCTCAGGATGATGCCCTGACGCTCTTTGAAAAATACTATCGAGCCCTCGACGATGACGAAAAAGCACTGTTTTTCCCAATCCGGGAGGCAGTGGGCGGCAATACCCTAGTGCTCGAACTGCTGGCTAAAAACCTGGCCGGGCAGAACCGTCTCAAGCAACGATATAGCCTGGCTGATTTGCTTGCCGAGCTGCAAAGTCAGGGTTTGCTGCAACTCAGCCATTCGCAAGCCGTGGGCACGGATTATCAAAGCAAGGGCGCAATGCGCCGAGAAACCCCGGAAGCCATTATCTCTGCCATGTACGATCTCAGCGGGTTGCCACCGCAAGAAAGTGCGTTACTCTCAGTTTTTGCCGCGCTGCCAGCAGAAAGTATCGCTTTTGCGACACTGAAAACCCTGCTGCCCGACTTGCCTGAGCCCGATACCTACCTGCTTTCGCTCGCTCAGAAAGGTTGGATTGAATACAATGAAGCAACCCTTTCCTTTAAGTGTAACCCCGTGGTGCAAGAGGTGGCGCGGCAGAAAAATCCCGGCTTGCGCGAGGACTGCGCTACGTTGGTGTACATGTTCATTGAAAAATTGACCTATGAAGGCACGCATATTACGGGTTCTTCCTATAACGAGGCGTTACTGTACGCCCGCTATGCCGAAGCAGTAATCAAAACTTTTGCGAAGCAACCGGATCATACCCTGGGTGTTTTAAGCGAGCGCACCGGCAACTATCATCGCATCACCGGCAATCTTGAATACAGTCTGTTCTTTTTTGAACAGTACAACCAATTGGAAAAAGAACTGTTTGACGCCTATCCGCATAATGTGGGGTACAAAGACGGCTTGGCGATTTCGTGCCAATATCTTGGCGACACGCACACGGCACTGGGTAATCTCAAGCTGGCGCTGACTTATTTTGAACAGTACAACCAATTGGAAAAAGAACTGTTTGACGCCTATCCGCACAATGTGGGGTTTAAAAACAGCTTGGCGATTTCGTGCCAATATCTTGGCGACACGCACACGGCACTGGGTAATCTCAAGCTGGCGCTGACTTATTTTGAACAGTGCAACCAATTTGAAAAAGAACTGTTTGACGCCTATCCGCACAATGTGGAGTTTAAAAACAGCTTGGCGATTTCGTGCCAATATCTTGGCGACACGCACACGGCACTGGGTAATCTCAAGCTGGCGCTGACTTATTTTGAACAGTACCACCAATTGGAAAAAGAACTGTTTGACGCCTATCCGCACAATGTGAGGTTCAAAAACGGCTTGGTGCTATCCTATCAATGGCTGGGTTGGTTCTATGAGGATAAGTTTCAGGATCTGAATCAGGCGCAAGCGTATTACCGCCAATCAAGGAACCTGTTGCTGGAATTAGTCAGCAGTTCTCCGGATCATGCGCAGTTCAAACAAAACCTGGACTGGGTGACCAGTAGATTGCCCGATGAAGCTGATGAATAAAGTGACATATTCTCTACTTGGCTAATCAGTCGTCGCATCGATGATTTGCTGTCGTTTACACCGGAAGCTATTGAAACTTTAAGGAAGGGTCTGGATAGCTTGGTGGGATCGGAGGTTTACGTAAGGATTACTGAATTTCCATCTAATTTCACAGACCTTAGTATTTAGCTCTATTTTCTTTTGCGCTCAGTAGAAATTTAACAATTTCAATAAAAGCCAGTGAAAAAGCACAATTATTCTTGCAAGGATACTTTTCACTTCGCAGTATCCTTTTAATTCGGTGTGGTTGTGCTGCTCTTTGATTAAGTCTTTTATTTCAACTGTGTTGTATATCTGGTTGGGTATGCATTATTTCAGTAATGAAGGCATATCTTCTCTACTCACAATCATGAACTGTTTGGATTCAGTAGTCACTACTTTATTGTGCAGCGTGTCCTTCACGTATTGTTAATTCGATGGAAAATCCATTAACTAAATCTTATCTTTCTACTCATAGCGTAAATGCCTGGAAAAATACGCTACACAATTTAGTACGGGATGGCCAGCTTTTTATTATTTCTAAATTAAAGCGGAGAAGGCGCTATACACTGATATTGCATCGCTTAAAGCGTAATTTAGTGTTAGTAGGATGTTTACTTGGATTTTTGGTAGGCTTTCTATGCATAGCAATGAATCATTTAACCAAAGAAAGTGGCGATTTATCAACAGAGTATCAGGAATCTCAATTGATTGTTATTTCCCCTCATCTTCTCATAGACTCAATCGATACATTAGAAAGATGGCTACGCAAGGAACTAAGATTGCCTTATGCTAAATCACACATGATAGTTAGACCTGCTAGCGTATTGTCCGGCAATAAAATTGCATTTACACCGTTGCCTGAATCGTGGGAGATCAAATTTTTGACACATAACAGTAGCCTCAGTGTTCGCTATTGGAAGGGTGATACCGATGTGTTAGTCATAAAGCGAGAAGCTAGTTTCTGGGTATTGTTAAAAAATATTCATGATGACTCAACGCACAGTAGTGCTTGGGTGCTGCTTGCTGATACCGCTTTAGGGGGATTATCGTCTTATGTGCTAGTAAGTACGTTGATCTGGAGTCGTTTGCTTTATCTCAGATTACTTGCTGTTGGTTTTATTGGTAGTACCATGGCAATTTCATTAGGTCTCATTTTAAATTCTTTATCTCTTTATTAGGTTAGTGAAGAATCTCATTCTTTACAGACAATTGTCCTAGGTTTTGTCGCGATTGCTAGGGCGGTAGGTGTACAATAACCGATTTAAGCTATTTGTTGGCACTACGATTCGATAGTCTTTTTTAAAAAATTCATGACTTGATATTTTTATGGATAATCGATTCTTGTGGGGAGTGATGGCCGTTTTAGGAATTTGGGTGAGTATCTTTGTCGTCGCGTATCTTTATTTCGCATCGGTACAAGCACCCAAAGTAGCGACGGTCAATGGAGATTCCTCAGAGAAAGAAATCATTATTCTGCGGTCCCAAGATGGTCACTATTATGTTCGAGGTAAAATCAATGGGCATCCTGTCGATTTTATGGTTGACACGGGTGCCAGTATTGTATCGATCAGCTACGATTTAGCGCGTTCCGTCAATTTGCCGCGAGGAGTTCCTGCAAATCTTTCCACTGCGGGTGGTAACATGGTTGGAGAGATTGTTTCGGCAATTGATATCGAGGTTGGTAATATTAGACTTCATGGATTAACTGTTAGTGTGGGTATTCAGGGGAATATCGCGTTACTTGGGCAGAATTTTCTTAGAAAAATCGATGTGATCCAATCTGATGATAAGATGCTATTACGAATTAGAAATTAGAAAAAAAGATTTAAATTTGAACAATAATTTGAATGATTGATGTTACTAACCTATCACTAGTGAGATGATCGGAGACTGTATGTTTCAGCATATAAAAATACCTGTAGAAGGTAAAAAATTCTTGTTAATTCTGACCAAACATTGAATGTGCCAGATAATCCTATCATTCCTTATATAGAAGGCGATGGAACAGGTATCGATATTACGCCTGTCATGTTAAAAGTAGTCGATGCTGCTGTTGCAAGTGCCTATAGGGGCAAAAGAAAAATTGCCTGGATGGAAATTTATGCGGGAGAGAAATCAACTAAAGTCTATGGAGAAAATGTTTGGTTGCCTGATGAAACATTGCAAGCAGCCAAAGAATATGTGGTTTCAATTAAGGGGCCATTAACTACCCCGGTTAGCGGTGGTATTCGCTCTATTAATGTTGCATTGAGGCAATTACTTGATTTATATGTATGCTTACGACCAGTACGATATTTTCAAGGAGTGCCTAGTCCTGTTAAGCATCCTGAGAAAGTTGATATGGTAATTTTTAGGGAGAATTCTGAGGATATCTATGCAGGAATTGAATGGGAAGCTGAATCATCAGCTGCAAAAAAAATAATCCATTTTCTCATTGACGAAATGCAGGTAAAAAGTATTCGTTTTCCCGAGACCTCGGGTATTGGCATTAAACCTGTGTCGAGAGAAGGTACGGAAAGATTAGTTCATAAAGCGATTCAATATGCAATTGATAACGAAAGGTCTTCAGTAACGCTCGTGCATAAAGGCAATATTATGAAATTTACCGAGGGGGCATTCAAAAACTGGGGTTATCATGTCGCTGCCAAGGATTTTGGTGCAGAGCTCTATAATGGAGGACCTTGGATGAGATTGCCTCAAGATAAAGGGGGTGTCATTATCAAAGATGTGATTGCTGATGCTTTCTTGCAACAGATCTTATTGCGACCAGAAGAATATGATGTCATTGCTACCTTGAATTTAAATGGAGATTACATTTCAGACGCGTTAGCTGCCCAGGTTGGTGGTATTGGTATTGCACCGGGTGCAAATTTAAGTGATTCGATTGCTATTTTTGAGGCAACTCACGGAACGGCGCCTAAATATGCTGGAAAAGATCAAGTTAACCCTGGATCAATCATTCTTTCTGCTGAAATGATGCTAAGGCATATTGGTTGGCACGAGGCGGCAGATGCAATACTGAAATCGATGGAGAGAACCATAACAAGCAAAATCGTCACATATGATTTTGCTCGATTAATGGATGGCGCTACTGAAGTTTCTTGTTCAAAATTTGGAAATACACTTATCGACAATATGTCGTAGTGTGTCATCTTTAAAATTCACGCTTTACCCATTACATAAAATAATGATTAACAGTATTTTAGTAATGGGTAAATTGTTTCGTAGTTAATACAAACTAATCAATGCAGATTAGTTTGATCTGTCTTAAGCTGACTGAATATTTGATGCTTGTTTTCCCTTAGGACCCTGAGTTACTTCAAAGCTCACCTTTTGGCCTTCCTTCAGAGTTTTAAAGCCAGTCATATTAATCGCTGAGAAATGGGCGAATAAATCCTCGCTGCCATCATCAGGAGTAATAAAACCAAACCCTTTAGAATCATTGAACCACTTTACTGTACCTGTTGCCATCTTTACTTCCTATAAAAAACTGGGCCGGAAACCCTAAAACTATTTGAATTTCAAGACCGCAAACGGCTCTAACCAATACTGCAGGGAACTTGAAGCCAAACGCCAGTTGCAGTTTTACGCAAAATTTAATCTTAAGTCAAGCGTTTAGCATGTGAAAATATCACTTTTATACTTTTTTTGAGTCGCAGTAGAATAAACGAATGCAGCTAATACGCTTGAAAATTTTGTCGTAATCGTCAAATATGTTAAAAGAAAAATAATTAAAATGCTAATGTTGATGAATGCCTATGATTAAATCCAGATAATCTGGAGTTTTTAGATATTAGTTTGGCAAAAGGGAATCAGTGATGACAACAAGAAATAATCGCGAAGAAAGTGTTCTAGAGGATAAAAAGAATAAGCTCAAATCACCTCCGCTTTACAAAGTACTGTTACTTAATGATGATTTTACACCGATGGATTTTGTCGTAATGGTGCTTCAAACTTTCTTTTTTATGAATCAAGAAAAAGCGATTCAAGTTATGCTTAAAGTTCATAATGAAGGTACAGGAATTTGTGGTGTTTATCCGAGTGATATCGCAATGACTAAAGTGAAACAAGTAAATGATTATTCAAGGCAAAATCAACACCCATTAAAGTGTGTTATGGAGAAAAATACATGATCGCTCAAGAACTAGAAGCTAGCCTCCATATGGCGTTTATTCAATCACGCCAGAAGCGACATGAATTTATTACGGTGGAACATTTACTGCTCGCGTTGCTGGATAATCCGAGCGCAGCTGAAGTATTGGTTGCTTGTGCAGTTGATATTGAAGAATTACGCACACTTTTACATGATCATATCAGCCGACATACACCTATTGTGGGTGGAAGCGAAGATGTTGATACACAACCAACACTTGGGTTTCAAAGGGTAATTCAGCGCGCAATTTTGCATGTTCAATCGTCTGGCAAAAAAGAAGTTACAGGAGCAAATGTTTTAGCAGCGATCTTTGGAGAGAAAGACTCGCATGCTGTTTATTTTCTTCAACAAAAAGGTGTTACAAGACTAGATGTAACGAATTACATATCCCATAAAATCTGTAAGGTCTCACAAAATAACGAGCAAAATAATAAAACCGAAGAAGAAAGTGAAAATGAGCAGCAGTCGGCCGCAAGTAGCCCGCTGGAGAGCTATACGATTAATCTGAATAGCCTTGCAATGGCTAATCGTATTGATCCTTTGATTGGTAGGGAAAAGAATTAGAACGAGTCATTCAAACTCTGTGTCGACGTCGAAAAAATAATCCTTTACTTGTTGGAGAAGCAGGAGTTGGTAAAACGGCCATTGCAGAAGGCTTGGCTAAAAGAATCGTAGAAGGTGATGTTCCTGAGATTCTGTCTAAGCATCAGGTTTATGCATTAGATATTGGAGCGCTACTCGCGGGAACTAAATATCGAGGTGATTTTGAGCAGCGGTTTAAAACGATTCTGAAGCAATTAACTGATAATCCAAGAGCCATTCTATTCATTGATGAGATTCATACACTGATCGGTGCTGGTGCAGCTTCAGGCGGTACGTTAGATGCATCGAATTTACTTAAACCATTACTGAGTTCTGGAAGGTTGAAATGTATTGGTGCAACAACTTATAACGAATTCAGAGGGATTTTTGAGAAAGACCATGCGCTATCACGTCGCTTTCAGAAAATTGAAATCAATGAGCCTAGTATTGATGAAACGGTAGCGATATTGCGTGGTTTAAAATCTCATTATGAGAAACATCATGGAGTGAAATACACATCGATTGCACTGACATCAGCTGTAGAGCTTTCAGCACGATTCATTGGTGATCGACACTTGCCTGATAAAGCGATTGATATTATCGATGAAGCTGGTGCAGCACAGCGCATCCTACCAAAATCCAAGCAACGTAAAGTGATTGGAAAAACAGAAATTGAAGAAATTATCGCTAAGATTGCTAGAATTCCCTCTCAGAGTATTTCAAGTGATGACCGTAGCAAGCTCAAAACACTTGACCGTGATTTGAAATCGATTGTTTTTGGCCAAGATGCCGCAATTGATGCACTTGCAACGGCTATGAAATTATCGATATGTGGTCTAGGTAACCCGCAGAAGCCAATAGGATCTTTCCTTTTCTCAGGACCTACTGGTGTTGGTAAAACCGAAGTGGCACGTCAGCTTGCCTACATCATAGGCATCCCATTGCACCGTTTTGATATGTCGGAATATATGGAGCGGCATGCTGTTTCGCGTTTAATCGGCGCGCCTCCTGGTTATGTCGGATTTGAGCAGGGCGGCTTACTGACTGAAACGATTATCAAGCATCCCCACTCGGTATTGCTACTCGACGAAATAGAAAAAGCACATACTGATATTTATAATGTGTTACTTCAAGTGATGGATCATGGCACATTAACTGATAATAATGGGCGCAAAGCGGATTTTCGTAATGTCATCATTATTATGACTACCAATGCTGGTGCTGAATCACTCGTAAAATCGAGCATTGGTTTCACGGAAACTTCGAAAATCGGTAATGAAATGGTTGAGATTACACGGTTATTCACGCCTGAATTTAGAAATAGACTAGATTCGATCATTTCATTTGTACCACTTAATAAAGAAATTATTTTGCGCGTAGCTGATAAATTTTTAATGCAGCTTGAAACTCAATTACAAGAGAAAAAAGTTGAAGTTACTTTTGCTGATGACTTGCGTCATTATCTTGCTGAAAAAGGATTTGATCCATTAATGGGTGCACGTCCTATGGCGCGGTTAATTCAAGATGTTATTCGTAGTGCCCTGGCTGATGAGTTACTTTTCGGTAAATTGACAAATGGAGGGAAAGTGACAGTTACCATTTCAAAAGAAGGTAAAGTAGAGCTTCAATTCTAAAAACTATAGAAAGGTATTCTTTGCTTTTAGATCATCAAATGAGTACTCTTTTTCTTTAGAGGTAAAATTACTACTCCAGCCTTAAACTAAAATCCTGCCTACTTTACTAATGAGGAAAGCTCTCCAAGATTGAACTCATATTTGACAGAACACATTATAGGATGGATAAGTTAAACTCGGGTAGTTGTGAATCGGGTCTGACAGTTACTCGATTTGACGACGTGAGCATCAAAACAAATTTGAACTACTCCATTTAATTTTAAGCGATTATTTTTGCAATTTATCCTTGATATACTGTGCCAATAGGAATCCTGCAATTAACGCAATTGCAGCATAAAGAATCGTTTCGAATAAGCCCATTAAGTCCATGACTTCCAAGTTCCGTTTCAACTGAAGAAAACGTGATCATACCTTACTGAAAACCTTTCGGATATAAAACGTTAAACGCCAAGAATGGAGCAGGTCTGGTATTAATATACTCGGAGCTATTGCTCTATTTTTTATTGATCGCTAGTATGGTGACGCTTGTTCAAAAAAATTAATCACTGCATCTAGGCCGACATAGTTGATTGAGAAAGTTGTTTTGCCTTGCAGAATGGGTTTGCCATGGAATGCGATACTGGTTCCCGCTTCGGTTAGCATTGGCAAATCATTTGCACCATCACCAATCGCGATAACCTGTTCTTTGTTTAAATGAAGCTGGTCTCGGATATTTTTTAGGATATCCGCTTTTCCTTTTGCACCGATGATTTCCCCTGCTACGCTACCAGTCAATTTCCCATCAGTGATTTCTAATTGATTGGCAAACGAAAAATCTAAACCTAATTTTGCTTTGATACGATCGGTAAAAAAAGTAAATCCGCCTGAGATAACCATAGTTCTTAAACCGGCTAATTTCATTTTGTGTAACATTTTATCTGCACCAAGGGAGAGTTTTACTTTCTGATCGTAAACTTGCTGCAGTAAATCTTCTGGAAGTCCTTTGAGCAAGGCTGTTCGCCGGATCAGACTTTCGGAAAAATCGATTTCGCCTCGCATGGTGCTGGTGGTAATTTCAGCTACTTGTTGCTTAACATTGCACAATGCGGCAATTTCATCGATTGATTCAATCGCAATGAGCGTGGAATCCATATCCATAACAACCAAACCAAACTCACTAAGTTTCTTGTTAGGAGTGACATAAGCAAAATCAAGTTGGGCGTCTGCACAATAATTAGGAATTTCACTGTGTTCGGTTGCATTAACCAAGCGAAAGGCTTCCCCTGTGATCCGCTCAATATGGGATGCTTGAGCTAGCTTTGCGATATGTCTTAGGTCGTGATTCTGAATATCAAGACCTTGAATGATTAAGTTCATCAGGGTTTGGGTTAATCAAATTTTTCACCAGAAAATTAAGAGCACTGGCAAACTAAAAATGTAGATAGGGATTAATCGAAATTTTAAAACTGAATGATAGCGCTTTTGAACGTAATTCTAAATCTGGTTTTGCATAGAGAGCGCATGATCCCATTCGACAATTTTATTGCGTCCAGCATGCTTGGATGCATAGAGTGCTAAATCAGCTGCTTCCAACATGTTGTCATGAGAAGTAAAAATGTTACCTTTATCGAGGTTTGTGGCAATCCCCATCGATACGGTTATACCGATATGTTCTTCGCTATCGAGTTTATATGAGATCGCTTCGATACTATTTTTTAGCCGAATGAGTAGTTTCCGCGCTGAAGCAATCGGTGTTCCCGGTAGAATGAGGACAAATTCTTCACCTCCATAGCGACATAATAAATCATCTTGCCGGATCTGACCAAAAATAGCTCGGACAAGCGCAATGAGTAAAGCATCGCCAACTACGTGCCCATGATTGTCGTTGACTTTCTTAAAATGATCAACATCGATCATCGCAATGGTTAGCGGGGTAGAGTGCTGGGTAGAGAAGATAAATTCACGTTCAAAAACTGAATCGAAGAAAGCACGATTATGGGCGCCAGTTAGTCCATCGCGTTGTGTTTTATCTTCGAGATCACGGATTTTTACTAGTGACTGGATCGATAGTAATTCTTGCGCTTCTAACATGAGCGCGTTGAGCTCGTTTTCACTACAAATACTAAATTCAAATAATTCCTCGATCGTTCTGAGTTCATCTTTGATTTTTTCGATAATATTTAACAAAGATTGACCATCCAAATTAAGCCGAGCGTACAATCTAGTCATTAGCTGAGCTATTTTCTCAGTATCACCTGGATTTAAAAAATAATCTGCAATATATCCCGATGCAGCGACACAGTCGGCGATCGTGGGTTCTCCTTTTTGAGTAGACGATTGATTGTGGCTCGTCATGCAAGCGATCGCAACATAGCTCGGTAGATTCCAGCGCTTGAGTAAGGTATAGCCTAGTTCGTCATGCCCTGTTCCAAAGGCTTCATATTCTGCCTGAAGCAAAGCATCATGGGAGAGGGCAGATGAATAGATTTTGGCATACGCTTCAGGAATGATCGAGAAAAAGGCAGGGATACCAATATCTTGCAACAGGCCCGCGAGGAATAAATCATCCGCCAATTTCAAGTTAATTTTGCTGCCGAGCGCTTTACTTGCAAGTGCGGCAATAATCGATCTACGCCAGAAAAGATCGCTACTGGTTTTTCCAATACTAGATTCTGTATGCTGCATCAATGTTCTCGTGAGAGAGAATGAAAGCGCGATGCTGATGACGGCATGGGTACCTAACACACAAACCGCCTGACGTATGTTGCTTGATGTTCTTCTTGATTTGTACAGTGGAGAATTAGCGGTTTTTAGTATTTTTGCTGTTAGTGCTGGGTCTAGGGAAATATAATGGCTAATCTGGATCATATCGGTATCAGCACTATTAGCCAGATCGATAATCTTGAGTGCGACCGAAGGTAGGCTCGGTAATGCCGAACAAAAACGGAGCTGTTGGATGAGATTCTCTTTCATTACCTTCCCTCTATCACCTATAAAAATGAGAGTAATTATTTTCCTTTAGTAGTCATAAAGTAATCATAATGCATTTTAATCGATGCAACATAATGAAAAGAAAGAATAAGAAGGTAAAAAATGCTAGAGTTTTTCGTTATGAGTAATATTTAATTTGAATCGTTTGGCTTCTTTTGACTTTGTACCAAGAGTCCAGCGATAATCCTTATGAATTGCTATTGATTAATTGATAAGGAGTGGAATGTGGATTTCGTCATAAAGGTTGGAGGTGCTGACAAGCAGCGTAGCGCTTGTGTTGTGCTAGGTATTTTTGAATCTCGTAAATTAACGGATGCCGCAAAGAATATCGATGCCGCCACGGATGGTTATGTGAGTAATGTACTCCGGACTGGAGATATGAATGGAAAACTGGGCACGACACTGCTATTACATAATCTTCCTGCCATTCCGAGTAAACGTATTTTGCTGGTCGGATTAGGTCAAGAGAAGGAATACAATAGCAAAGCGTTTAGAACTGCAATGTTGTCAGCAATGAATGCGCTGCTTCGTACTGCAGTATCGGAAGCCGGTCTGTTTTTACTGGATATTCCCTTGAAAGACCGTGACTTACCCTGGAAGATATCTCAAACAGTGATGCTTGCGAGTGAGTGTGCTTATCGTTTCGATGCGCTAAAGTCCAAATCAGAAAGCGAGTCTTCGCCACTGAGCAAAGTAACACTCTATCTCGGTGATCGCACACATCTTAAAATAGCTGAAATTGCCTTGATGCAGGGAACGGCGATTGCTCAAGGTATGAAAGTAGCTAAAGATTTAGGTAATTTAGCACCGAATATTTGCACTCCCAGTTACCTTGCCAAACGTGCCCTTGATATGAGTAAGCTTCACAAACTCAAGGTTTCGGTGCTCGGCCAGAAAGAGATGGAGAAACTGAAGATGGGGGCGCTACTAGCTGTGGCAAAGGGTAGCCATCAACCAGCTAAATTAATCATATTGGAGTATCGAGGGGGAGCTAAAACCGAAAAACCGATCGTATTGGTTGGTAAAGGTATTACGTTTGATACAGGAGGTATTTCACTCAAACCAGCGGTAGAAATGGATGAGATGAAATATGATATGTGCGGTGCAGCCAGCGTACTGGGAACTTTAACTGCAGTCGCTGAAATGGCGCTGCCACTCAATGTGGTTGGTATTATCCCGACGACTGAGAACATGCCCGGCGGAAATGCGACCAAACCGGGGGATGTTGTGACCAGTATGTCCGGGCAAACTATCGAAATATTGAATACAGATGCGGAGGGTCGGCTAATCTTATGCGATGCGTTAACTTACGCAGAGCGCTATAATCCTGAAGCAGTCATCGATATCGCCACATTGACGGGTGCTTGTGTTATTGCGCTAGGGCATGTGGCATCTGGGTTAATGAGCAATAATGATCAGTTAGCAGATGAACTATTGCAGGCTGCTGAGTTATCAATAGACCAGGCTTGGCGGTTACCGTTGTGGGATGATTACCAAGATTTATTAAAGAGTAATTTTGCAGATATGGCAAATATCGGTGGAAGATCTGCAGGAACAATTTCTGCAGCGTGTTTCCTGGCGAGATTTGCTGACAAATATCGCTGGGCGCATCTCGATATTGCAGGAACGGCTTGGAAATCTGGAAAAGAGAAAGGTTCTACCGGGCGCCCCGTTCCCTTGTTAACGCAATTCTTGATTTCACGGGCAACACGAAAAGTAGCCCATAGCCGTTAGAGAAATTTTACTCAAGCGGCATGGGCGCGCTAAGGTTATTGAGGACACCCAACCCAACAGTAGTTTGATCAGCATGGGTAACAGGAATGATACAAGTCGATTATTATACAGGTACGGCTGATAAGCTTTCGATAGCATGTCGCTTATGTACAAAGGCCGTTCAGCAAATGCAGAGAATGCTTATACTGAGTGATGATTCGCTACAACTGACACAACTGGATAAACTGCTCTGGACATTTTCTTCTGTCAGTTTTGTTCCGCATTGTTTCGTCGACAGTAAATTATCTTCCGTTACCCCGGTTGTATTGGGCTATCCATCTCATCTTTATCCTGAATCATTAGACTATACTATTTTACTTAGCTTTCATGATGAAGTTTTGCCTTACTACCAACGCTTTAATCGGGTGATTGAGATCGTTGATCATACGCCGGCGGATAGAGAAAAGGCGCGTAAACGATACCGTATTTATCAGGCGCAAGGTTGTCATATTCGACACCATAGTCTAGATAGCTAATTTCTTGACATTGATAGGGATGTTATTTGATGACCGACCATCTCGATATACCACCTGAGCCAGAAGATCATACGCTGCTTAATAAATTAGATGCAATACTAAAAAAATATCGAAAGGAATATTCAGCTGTGATCCGTCCGGCGGATCTGAAAGCTCCTCCTACGATACCTGAGTCCTCAACTCCAACCACGATACCGAACCCAATCAATACCCTGCCGAGTTCCCCTGCACTTGAACTGCCGATTTTAACGGAGGAGGTCGTCGTTGCTCCAGAGGTATCATTTAATGAATCGGGTATTTCGTTGCTCCTCTGTTATGCATTCGATACAGCACTTAAGGATGCGAAACTTGATTTGACTTCGACACAGCGTTTTGCGCTGCTTCAAGCACTCGCGCAGCGGTTGCCCAAAAATCTTTGAGATAATCGGGACGCTTTCTTTCGTTATAATCATCAAATTCAAAATTTGCTTTATTAATCTAAATTTATGGAACTTGCAAAAAGTTTTAATCCAAGTGAAATTGAGGCGCGCTGGTATCCTGAATGGGAATCAGCAGGTTATTTTCGACCATCGAATGAGGTAGGTACAACATCTTATTGTATTATGCTACCGCCGCCCAATGTGACCGGGACATTGCATATGGGGCACGCGTTTCAACATACCCTGATGGATGCATTGACGCGTTATCACCGGATGTTAGGTCAGAATGTATTGTGGCAACCTGGGACCGATCATGCAGGGATTGCGACACAAATTGTGGTTGAGCGGCAACTCGATCAAGAGAATCTCGATCGACGTAGCCTAGGGCGAGAAAAATTCCTTGAACGAGTCTGGAAGTGGAAGGAGGAATCAGGCTCAACGATTACCCGGCAAATGAGGCGCATGGGCACTTCATGTGACTGGTCACGTGAACGCTTCACCATGGATGAGACGCTTTCAAGAGCGGTTACAGAAGTCTTTGTACGGTTATATCGAGAAGGGTTGATTTATCGCGGAAAACGGCTTGTTAACTGGGACCCTGTTTTGCAAACAGCCGTGTCTGATTTGGAAGTGATATCAGCGGAGGAAGAAGGCTCTCTCTGGTTTATTCGCTACCCATTTGAGCAACAGGATGGAAGTGCGGCACACACCGATGGATTGATCGTTGCGACTACCCGACCTGAAACGATGTTAGGAGATATGGCTGTCGCGGTGAATCCTGACGATGATCGGTATAAGCATTTAATTGGGAAACACTTACGCTTACCGCTTTCTGAGCGAACGATCCCGATTATCGGGGATAGTTATGTGGACGCTTCATTTGGAACGGGCTGCGTAAAAATAACGCCTGCACACGATTTTAATGATTACCAAATGGGATTGCGGCATAAGCTGGTTCCGCTCAATATCTTTACACTTGACGGTAAAATCAATGAGCTCGCTCCATCCGAGTATCAGGGATTGGATCGGTTTGATGCCCGGAAAAGAATCTTGGCTGATCTTAAAGCGCAGGAGTTATTGGTTGAAACGCGCCCTCATAAGCTAATGATACCGCGAGGTGATCGCACTCAATCCGTGATCGAGCCCATGTTGACTGACCAATGGTATGTGGCGATGGAGGGCATGGCTAAACGCGGTTTAGAAGTCGTTGCTCAAGGTGAAGTTAAATTTATACCAGAAAACTGGACGCATACCTATCAACAATGGTTGGAAAATATTCAAGATTGGTGTATTTCACGCCAGCTTTGGTGGGGTCATCGCATTCCCGCTTGGTATGATGAAGCCGGTAATGTAACCGTTGCGCATAATCTGGAAGAGGCGCAGCGATTATCTGGGAAGAATGATTTGATTCAAGATGAAGATGTTCTGGATACTTGGTTTTCATCAGCTTTGTGGCCTTTTTCTACGTTAGGTTGGCCCAAAGAAACGGCAGAATTAAACGTGTTTTTACCGACCTCCGTGTTGGTCACAGGATTTGATATTATTTTCTTCTGGGTAGCGCGCATGGTGATGATGTCGCTTCATTTCACAGGAAAGCCCCATTTAAGGAAGTTTATGTAACGGGATTGATCCGTGATGCAGAAGGGCAAAAGATGAGTAAATCGAAAGGGAATGTATTAGATCCGCTTGATTTAATCGATGGGATCACTTTGTCCGATTTAATCAAAAAGCGCACGACGGGATTGATGACTCCTAAACAAGCGGAATCCATCGAGAAAAATACCCGTAAACAATTTCCTCAGGGCATACCATCATTTGGCACAGACGCGCTGCGCTTTACGTTTGCTAGCCTTGCCTCACATGGGCGCGACATCAAATTCGACCTGCAACGCTGTGAGGGTTATCGGAATTTCTGCAATAAATTATGGAATGCCACGCGGTTTGTCTTGATGAATTGCGAAGGTAAAGAGATCGGTTTCGATCACAAACTTCCTTTGAATCATTCTTTAGCGGATAAATGGATACTGAGTCGCTTGCAGCAAACCTTAGGCGCGGTAGAACAAGGATTTAACAGCTACCGCTTTGATATGGTTGCACGTGAGATCTATGAATTTGTTTGGGACGAATATTGTGATTGGTACGTAGAGTTTGCAAAAACACAATTAGGTTCTGAAAGCGAAGCGATTCAGCGTACGACACGCTATACGCTGATTAAGGTATTGGCAACTGCGCTCAGATTGTCCCATCCCATTATTCCTTTCATTACCGAGGAATTGTGGCAAAAAATTGGACCAATGACGAGTATAAAAGGGGGAAGCATTATGGTGCAATCTTATCCCCAGGCAGATCCAAGCGCTATTGACACTGAAGCCGACAATCAAATTGTACTGCTCAAAGAAATGATTAATGCTTGTCGTACGTTGCGCGGCGAAATGAAATTATCGCCTGCCGCAAGGGTTCCCTTATTGCTAGAAGGCAATGCTGCAGTGCTTAATAATTTTTCTTCTTATATTTTAGCGTTAGCAAAACTCTCAGAAGTTCAAATCGTTTCTGGTGCATTACCGAATGATGATGCGCCCGTTGCCGTAGTACGCGATTTCCGTTTAATGCTCAAAATTGAAATTGATGTTGTAGCAGAGCGTGAGCGCTTGTCTAAAGAAATTTCTCGCCTTGAAGGAGAAATTAATAAAGCACGGGCAAAGCTCGACAATACGGATTTTATCGCGCGAGCACCAGAGAAAGTGGTTACACAAGAGAAAGTGCGGGTTGAAGAGTTTAGTGCAAAAAAACAGAAATTAACCGAACAACTAGCACGGCTAACCTAAGGCGATACAGGAACGAACGGTTAGGTTAATGTATCAAATAGCTAAGACATTCCAGAAGGGTTAGCTTAACCATGATGATTAATCAACGCGTTATATACAGTGCTTTGCTTCTCGTTATTTCAGCTGGCTTAAGTTCGCTTGCAAATGCAGTAGTTGAAAATCGTGCCCCTTTGTTTGTCCAAACAGATGGTCGGTTAGCATTACAACTGAGTACCGGCTGGAACACTTTCTATAGCCCATTCATGTATCCTCAAGCGTTATTTTATCCCTATCCATTGTTCGTTAATCCCTGCTATCCTTATGCGCATTGTGGCGCATTCAATCAATATCAGCTATTACAGGAACGGAGAAAACGATCAGCAAAATCTCTTGGTCAGTCTGTTAAACAAAGAACGTTTGCATTTGATCAGCTCGCATTGGAGCATCAGAGACGAGGTAAAATGTATCGGACCAACGAGAATGAAATTGTTCCAGCACGCAAAGGCGATAGCAAAATAAAGCCTGAATTTAGCAATAGTGGGGCATTTCTGCCCACCTTCTTGGAACAACATAATCATTCAGTGAAAAGGTAGGGTAGCTAGTCGATCCTGAAATATCCACAAGCACTTGATTCTATGCAGCAAAGATCTTTCTTTTGATGAGCATAACGACCAGGAATGTTAAAATAGCATCCTATTTCTGGTCGAAATGGTGATTAAAAATGCTAAGACATAGCAGTACGATTCATCAACCGAATTTGTTTGGAACAGATTTGCTGATGCAGTTGGATGTCAATGATCCATTGTTGCAGCTTGCAGACGCGATACCGTGGCAAGAATTTGACGAAGCATTTTCGATTCACTACACGAAATCGACAGGCGCGCCGAGTAAGCCGATCCGGTTGCTGTTTGGGTTATTGATCTTGAAGCAGTTAGAGAATTTGAGTGACGAATCAGTAGTATTGCAGTGGAAGCGCAATCCTTACTACCAGGCTTTTGCGGCATGAAAGAGTTCCAGCAGAAATTGCCGTGTCATAGCACGGAACTGGTGCATTTTCGTAAGCGCCTAGGTGTGCCGGGCATGGAGCGGATTTTTCAGATGAGTGTTGGTTTGCATGGGGAATCGGCACTGGAAGATGTGGTTCATGTTGACACGACAGTGCAAGAGAAGAACATCACATACCCGACTGACAGCAAACTGGCGATCAAGATTATCAATCGCCTCAACAAGATTGCCAAATCCCATGGTATTTCACAGCGGCGCACTTTCATTAAGCAAGTGAAATCACTGCGCTTGGATATTCGGCACTACCGGCATGTGAAGAAAAGAGCAAAGGCGAAACGCGCGTTGAAGCGACTCAGAACCATTGCAGGTGTTTTGATGCGGGAGCTCAGGAGAAAATTGCCACAATGCTGCCTATTCGAGCACTACCAAAAGGATTTTCTACTGTATGAGCGCGTACTGAAACAGAAAATCAAAGACACGCACAAAATCTATTCCCTGCACGAACCGCAAGTGTACTGTATCGGCAAGGAAAAGACCACAAACAATATGAATACGGCAGCAAGGCATCGATAGCCAGCACAGCGAAAGGTAACCTGATTGTTGGGGTTGTCAGTCACGAACAAAACTTGCATGACAGCCACACATTACCAGAGATATTGCATCATGTTGAGACTTCGCGCGGGAAAGCGGCCAAGCAAGCTGTATGCGACCGTGGCTACCGTGGCAAACGTGAAGTCAATGGAACGCAAATCGTTCTACCTGGAAGAGCATTAAAACGAGACACACGCTACCAAAGAGACAAGAAGCGGAAACAATGCAGAAGGCGCGCGGCGATTGAACCCATTATCAGCCACCTGAAATCGGATTATCGAATGGCCAGAAATTACCTGAAAGGCGCCATCGGTGATCACATCAATCTGCTAATGGCTGCTACCGCCTGGAATCTAAAACAATGGCTATTGGCCATTTTTGGTTTTTCTTCCCGTGGCGAAAACTGCAGGCTTCGCAAATTCTTTGATGGAAAAAGATCAAATTGCTCGATTTTGTCTTTATTAACACGCCGCTTTTTGAAACTGCTGATCCATAATAACAATTGATGCAGTTTTTCAGGGTCGACTAGCTAGATAACCAGCGAAATGAAACATTGAAAAATTTAAATAAGTTTGGCTGTAATCTTGATATCACAACCTACCTTGCCAATCTCTTTTATTTCTAGCAACCATTTTTGAGAAAGGGATGCCAATTCAGGCAAATTAAGCATACTTTGTGCACTATTGCCTAATAATATCGGGGCAGCGTAGATAATGATTTCATCAACGAGCCGACTTTCAACTAATGCACCAGCTAATGTACTTCCTGCTTCTACAAATAATTCGTTTATTTCAAACTCGGCTAGTTTTGTCATGACTTCCACCAGATTCAGCTTTCCCGTGCTACTGGGTAGGATCACGACGCGAGCACCCTTTTCCGTTAATGCATGAATCTTTTCGCTATCGTGTACCGTGGTAAAAATGGATACGCCAGGCTTCTGTAAGACCTTTGCATGGGTCGCTATCTCAAGTCGATTATCCAGAATTATCCGCAGAGGTTGACGAGGCGTTTGAACATAGCGGACAGATAGTTCGGGATCATCTTGGTTCACAGTGTTGATTCCTGTCAGAATCGCACAAGAACGCGCTCTTAATCGATGTACATCGGTTCTAGCTGCTTCTCCTGTTATCCATTGGCTTTTACCATTTGCTAGTGCTATTTTCCCATCTAAGCTTGATGCGATTTTGACTGTGATCCAGGGACGCTGGCGTGTCATTCGCGAGACAAAGCCGATATTTAATTGCTTTGCTTGTGCTTCTAACAGGCCGAATTGAACATCGATACCCGCCGCTCTGAGTTGTTGAATTCCTTTTCCAGCGACGCGTGAGTTGGGGTCTTGCATCGCGATGATCAGCTTGGCGATACCCGCATTGATCAGAGCGTCCGTACAAGGGGGAGTACGGCCGTAGTGACAGCAGGGTTCAAGCGTAACATAAACGGTACTACCCTTAGCTTCGCCGGCTGCTTGCGTTAGTGCATTGATTTCAGCATGCGGTTGTCCCGCTTTTTCATGCCATCCCTGGGCAATGATCTGATGATTTTTTACGATCACGCAGCCGACACGGGGATTAGGGCTCGTCGTAAATAAGCCTTTCTTGGCAAGCCTTATGGCTTCGGCCATGAAAGCGTAATCTGCTGAGGAAAAGATTGATCGTTCGCTGGGCATTATGCGCAAATGATCGCCACACTTAATCGAATTCCCTCATCGGATTTATTAAAAGGCTTGCGATGAGGAATGCAAATAGTCAAGATATTTAAATACGATCAATCTTTGGGAATATCCCGAACTTCTTTAATGACATCCTGGAAATCATCGACATCTTGAAAGCTCTTGTAAACTGAGGCAAAGCGGATGTAGGCGACTTTATCCATGTTATAAAGCTCCTGCATCACGAGCTCTCCAATGCTACGAGAGGAAACTTCACGTGCGCCAGAATTTAGTAAATACTGAATAATTCGATCAATGGCCGCATCAACTGCTTCAGTGGGAACGGGCCGTTTATGTAAAGCGCGCATAAAGCCCGTCAGCAATTTGTTACGACTAAATTCAGTTCGATTTCCGTTTTGTTTGACGATTTGTGGTAATCGTAGTTCTATTGTTTCATAGGTAGTAAAACGTTTACCACATACGATGCATTGGCGTCTACGCCTTACTCGGTCACCTTCTTCGCTGATGCGTGAATTGATGACGCTCGTGTCTTCAGCATTACAGAAGGGACATCGCATTACCTGACTGAATCAGAAATCGAACTGATCGTTACCCAAAATATAGTATTTTATCTTTCATACACTGGAAACTTTGCACATAAATCCTGAGTTTCTTTTGCGACACGATTCAATACAACTGTGTCGGTAGGTGCTTCTAATACATCTGCAACGAGATTGGCTAATTTCTCAGTTTCAATTTCCTTAAAGCCGCGAGTGGTGATTGCAGGTGTACCAATTCGTACTCCGCTTGTTACGAAAGGCTTCTGAGGATCATTCGGGATCGCATTTTTATTGACGGTGATATGGGCAGCTTCTAATGCTGCTTCCGCATCCTTCCCGGTTAAATTCTTGGTACGCAAATCGACCAGAAACATATGGCATTCGGTACGGCCTGAAACAATCCGTAAACCACGATTCTGCAATGTTTTTGCCATCACGCAGGCATTTTCTAACACTTGTTTCTGATAATCTTTGAAAGCTTGGCTTGCGGCCTCCTTGAATGCAACTGCCTTAGCAGCAATGACATGCATCAAAGGGCCTCCTTGAGTTTGTGGAAACACGGCTGAATTGAGTGCTTTCTCGAATTCTGGTTTGGCTATAATAACGCCACCTCTTGGGCCTCGAAGCGTTTTATGCGTTGTGCTCGTTACAAAATCAGCAATACCCACTGGATTAGGGTAAAACCCAGCAGCAATAAGTCCGGCGTAATGCGCCATGTCTACAAAAAGGTATGCACCAACCTCGTCAGCTATTCGACGGAATTGTTTCCAATCGATTACTCGAGCATAAGATGAGGCACCCGCAACAATCATGCGAGGACGATGCTCCTTGGCCAATTGTTCTACTTGTTTGTAATCGATTTCTTCGGTATTGGGGTCTAGGCCATAGGTAACTGAATTGAAGATTTTTCCACTCATATTGACTGATGCACCATGAGTTAAGTGGCCGCCGTGAGCAAGCGACATTCCCAGTAAGGTATCTCCGGGTTTAAGGGCGGAAAGATAAACTGCCGCATTAGCTTGCGAACCAGAATGAGGCTGCACGTTAACATATTCTGCATTGAACAGCGTTTTCAAGCGATCGATGGCGAGTTGCTCAACGATATCAACATGTTTACATCCCCCATAATAGCGTTTGCCTGGGTAGCCTTCAGCGTATTTGTTGGTCAATACTGTGCCTTGTGCCTCAAGAACCGCCGGGCTTGCATAATTCTCTGAAGCAATCAATTCAATATGATCTTCTTGTCGTTGCATTTCGCCTTTTATGGCTTGCCATAGATCAGGATCAATTTGCGCTATTGTATTGTGTTTAGAAAACATGACCGTATCTTCTCTTTATGAAATTTATCAAAACAGGTAGCTTTCCATTCTACCACCTTGACCTGGGTTGTGTAGGGACTTAACGCATGAGCTACAATGCAATGCCCTAATTAATGCAATATTTTATAGTCAACTCAGAGGTTCGCAGATTCATGAATGATAAGATGTGATGTGTTGTAAAAGTTTAACCGCACTATTTATGTTAATCCATTATCGCGATAGGATTAGTTAAGTCGATTGGCAGTACTGCTGGATGAAGAAAGTGGGAAAGGAGATATTATGCGTGCCGTGTTCTTAGATTTTGGGTCTGTCACCCGCGGTGATCTCGATTGTACAAAGCTTGAAAATGCGATTCCTTCATGGGAATATTACGATGAAACAGACCCCCAGCAAACCCAGGTGCGTATTAAAGAAGCGCAAGTGGTCGTTAGCAGTAAAACATTACTTGATCGGACCATCATAGACTCAGCCAAATACCTGAAATTGATTTGTATCGCAGCAACTGGCTATAACAATGTCCATCTTACCGCTGCAACCAAGCGCAATATCGGCGTTTGCAATGTAAGGAACTATGCAACCGATTCAGTTACCCAGCATGTAGCGATGTTTATGCTTAACCTAACACGCCGTTTCGTTGAATATCAACACTATATCAAGCATGACAGATGGCAGGCTTGTGCCCATTTTTGCTCTTTAGATTATGGGATAGAAGATTTATCTGGGAAGATTCTTGGAATAATTGGATATGGTGAATTAGGTAGGGCGGTAGGGAGAATGGGACAAACATTCGGTATGCAATTACGGATCGCTGAACATAAAGGGACGTCTCCTCGTCCTGGGAGGATCACTTTTGAGGAAGTGCTTGAAGAATCAGATTTTATTAGCTTGCATTGCCCTTTGACTGAACAAACACATCATATGATTACTCGTACCGAACTTGCATTGATGAAATCAACTGCTTATCTCATTAATACCGCACGTGGTAAATTGATCAATGAAGCTGATCTATTCGAAAGCTTGAGTTCCGGACGCATCGCCGGGGCGGCGCTCGATGTTCTTTCTGAGGAACCGCCTACTAAAGGTAACTTACTCCTAACTTATCCTCACCCTAATTTAATTATTACGCCACACATTGCCTGGACCAGCAAAACCGCAAGGCAATGTTTGCTTGATAAGATTGCCGATAACATCACTAATTTCTTTCAAGGAAAGCCCTATAATCAGGTATTTGAACAATCAGAATAATCTGGAAATGCCCTTTTCGTTATTTTCTAATTTATTTTTTTTTGATAGACTCTACGCTATTGATGCCCAATAACTTATAACATGTCAATCAAATATATTTCCGTTCTGATTGTCTTTTGTTGCTTCGTGGTTGGCTGTGGTACAGTTAGTCAGAGAGAACAAGGTCTGAAGCAGTCTCGAATACCTAATTCAAGCTTTCAAACTGATTCGCATGGCGTAAAAGGGAAGCTATATGCAAAATATAGGCAATGGGAAGGCGTTCCTTATCAATGGGGCGGATTAAGTCGGAGTGGGATTGATTGTTCAGGGTTTGTGCATATTATATACAAGCGAGAATTAGGCAAAATTCTTCCTCGAACGACTGAACTTCAGGCGAGGGTAGGTCGGCATGTAGATATCAATTCATTGAAAGCCGGTGACTTGGTTTTTTTTAGAATAGGGAATAACGCGCGACATGTAGGAATTTACCTCGAGAATCGGAGATTCATGCATGCCTCCCGAAGTCGAGGTGTTACCATTTCAAAGCTAGATCATCGTTATTGGAAATCCCGCTATTGGAAATCGATTAGAGTTTAGCCACAGGTAAAAAGCGATGTTGAATATTCCTCCACAAATCTATCTGTGGCTGCACACTAGTTTATTTTGAAGTTTTCTGACTTTCTAACATAGAAATAGATTAGACCACTCGCCATTGCTGCAAAAAAACACCAAACTGAGGCAAAGGTTTGCTGGTAGAAAAAGAATGCCGCAAAAAAACCAAGCGTGATAATCATTCCTGTTAGATTCAATAATTTCTTGCTTGATAAAATAAAGGGAGCGCATGTAGCAAATAAATACATTCCGAGCACGATTTCTTGACCTTCCACTTTGTGAGCATAATGAATGCTATGGTTGATAATACTCGCAACGATTGGCTCATGAATCATTCCAATGATCGTATAAGCGGCAAGCCCCACACCTGCTAATAGCATCGAAGCTACGACCCGCTTGGTTTGACTATCCGTTTCTTCTCGAAAAATTGCAAATGGTGCATAAACTGGCCAAATGACTCCAATAAAAACCCCGTATAAACCAGCTAACCAATCAGAAGTTTGTATATGGGTAATGTCTGGGTTTTGTAGCGTAATCCATAGTAACCCTTCAGTGAATTGCTGCAATGCAAAAATGAGTGGAATGCTTGCAACAAAAATATCTTTTCTGGTTTTAACTTGCCTAATTGCACTGATACCAATGATAGAGAGTGCCCCACTTACAATGAAACTTGCTTCAGCTGAAAAGCACATAATGAAAATTATTGGGTTCTAGACTAACAAATTGTATCTGCTAGTCTAGCGCCTTGATATTTATATCGTAAAAAGATAATCGCTGAAGTAATACCCTTTCTCGATAATTTTCTTAACTATTTATGGTTTAGCTTAAATTTACTCGCTGCGTATTATTGCCTATACCGTCGATTTAGTCATACCATTCGAATAAATATCTTCCGCTATGGCTAATCCAAGATCAACGCCTCCTGTCTTTTGATCAAAAATGGGACTGTTGCCATTATCAACTTTGAATGCATCAAATGCCCAATGTACCCCCAAGTAAACTCGACTACGACCATTTTCCTCGATCATTTGCCACAGCCCGCCAGGGAAGTTACGCACATGACGGGGTCTCATCGTTCCTTTGTTGTCTTTATTGACCCCGTTCATTTCATCTGACACAAAAGTCAAACTCTGGAATAAATTATCAGGATTACGGTCACCAGAAGGAACGCCGTAAAATAGCCTTGTTATATGAAATGCGGCCGCTCCAAAGGTTGCATGGCCAGAAGGATAAGCAGGGAATGGGGGGGTAAAGTTCTTTTTGGATGAATTGGTACTAGGCGCACCTAATGGTAGCCAAAGACTATGGCAATCATTATCAATATTATTGCTACCGACACCCGATGGTCCCATTGATGGATCATGTTCACGGATACCTAAAACAGGTCGCCAGAAATTGTGAATATATTTTTGTTCCCACGCTAGAATGCCTGCATCTGCCATGGCAACATTTACCATAGCAAATAAACGAGCGTTTTCAAGGGGCGTATTTAAAGCACCCGTGTTGGGATTGAGTTTATTTAATGCAATCTCGCGGATGATTTGATTATAAAGTCGTGGTGGGGTTCCCAGGCCGGAAGCGCCATCATACCCCCAATAAATACCGATTACTGTTTGATCAATGGTACGGCGTGTGATGGGAGGGACACTGAGTGTTATAGCAGGTACGGTTGCCATTAATTCAGGTGCAATGCCTTTACTGCGAGCTTCGCGGAGTGCACTTGTGTAGTCAGCGTCACCAGGTTGTGGCGGTGGATTAAGGCTATGCCTTGCTGATACTGAGAAACACTTTGATCCGGCACCATAGTAAGGTGCGTGATAGCCTTGATTATTGTTATCTGGATCAGGTCTGTGTTTACCTCGCGATATCGAAGGTACATAACCACCTGCTTTGGCATCAGGATCACTTTTACGATCATCTAATATTGCGAGTGCGGCCGACCTGCCATAATCAAAACCTTCATTAAGGCCTGGGTCTAGAAGGTTTGCTGCTGATAAGCGAGTATCAAAGAGGTCTTGCTGACTTGGAAAGAGACTTAATAAGGTTGTATAGGCCGCACCTGCTACCGCAGCATCCGCGGAGGCCAAAGGGCTCGGGACTGGAAGTCCTGTTAAATAATGGGAAAAACTTGGGTTATTCGCGATTCCAGCTAAGGCATCATACATAGCTAAATGAACAATAGCTAATGCTCTCGAGCTAAGCGTTGGGCCTGTTTGTTCATCCTTACTATTTGTGTGACTTATTCGATTTGCTTCTAATGAGACGTTGTTCCAATAAAGAATTGCATCCATTTTATTTCTCCAATAGTGAGATAGTGATAAGTCTAAGTCTTTGAAATTGAAATCAACCACCCCCGATGAGCTTATGAAAAGCCAGGGATAGCGCTCATGGTAGGAGGATTACTATGGGATTAATGTGCTTTTACACACAATGACTTAAGGTTGGATCTAAAGAAGCTGATTAAGCGGTCCGGATCAGACCATCTTCGAGTTCGAGAATTCGATCTGCCACATCTAAAATTCGGTAATCGTGCGTAACTAGCAGTATCGTGGTCCGTGATTCTTTGGCTAGCTTTTTAAGAATGCTGACTGCTTCATAGCCATTTTGTTTATCAAGTGATGCAGTTGGTTCATCGGCTAATACAATCTTAGGTTGTCCTACTAGCGCACGTGCAATCGAAACTCGCTGTCTTTGTCCGCCTGAAAGTTGGTCAGGTTTGTAATGAATTTTGTCACCAAGACCAACCGCGGTCAGCATGGCGGTAGCTCGCTCTTGCCTTTGCTGTTCAGAAAGTTGGCTATTCATTTCCAATGTCATGCTAACATTTTGTAACGCAGTTAATGATTTAAGTAGATTATGCTGCTGAAAAATAAAGCCAATTTGTTGTCGAACTTTAACTCTGGCTTGTTCGCTACTCCGGATAAATTGTTGCCCGAGTACCACTACGCTTCCAGTGTAGGCTTGCCTAAGCCCACCAATAACCGACAAGAAAGTGGTTTTTCCTGAGCCAGAAGGGCCAGTGATTAAAACAATTTCGCCTTGTTGGATTGAGATTGTTATTCCCTTTAATACAGGCTGTACCAAAGCACCGCTTCCAAAACTAAAGTTTAAATTCTGAACATCGATGATGGGTTGCATTAGAACATATCTGCCGGATCAGCATCTTTGAGTTTGCGAATCGCAATTAATCCAGCGATAAAACACATTGAGAGTATTAGCATCAATACTGAGGTAGCCTTGGCTGCAGTCATTGGCATCGGCATAAAAATTTGAGATTCAGCGAGATGATAAAGGCTCAAGGCAAGCATAAACCCGGGTATAAATCCCAAAATAGCGAGTAGTAATGCGGAAGCAAATACAACCCGAATAAAATAACCCTGGGAGTATCCCATTGCTTTTAAAGTGGCAAACTCATTGCGGTGGTTGGTTATATCGGTGAAAAGTATTTGATAAACGATCACCAAACCGACAACCCACCCCATGATTGTTCCAAAACCAAAAATAAAACCGATAGGCGCCATATTGGCCCAGTAATCCCTCTCAAAGTGTAATAACTCTTCGTATGTGAAAATGTTAGTCGATTCGTCTAGTAACTTCTCAAGCTCACCTTTTACATAGGTCTGAGACGAACCTGGAACTAGTTTAATAATACCCACATCGATATGCTCCAAGTTTCTTTCGGGAAAAATGCGCATAAAATTTAGATCACTGGTGACAACATTCCCATCTGCTGCAAAAGAAACACCCATACGAAACAAACCGATAATTGCCACGCTATAATCTCTGATTTCAGTCAAATTTCGATTGGCTGCGATCAAATTACCGATTGGACCAAATTCAGGGCGTGAATATTCGTCAAATAGTACGGTATCTTTTAGTTTTAACGCTTCTCGCTTGTTGTTGATCGCTTCAATTCGGAATGATGATGAATCTGGATCGAAGCCGTATACCATCAGCGTGCGCTTGACTCTGGTTTCGATATTTTTAAAAGGCGCCAATCCCAGATAAAGTGGAAATACATCTGCGACAGCCGGATTACCCAGTGCCCGCATTAACTCGCTGCGGTTAAATTCGATGGGTCGCCACATTGCTTCGCTTTGCTTGTGCATTAAGAACAGATCACCATCCAGATTTACAGGGGCTGATGTAGCGCTTGCGTATAGCGCATCTCGAAAGCCTAACTGCATGAAAACCAGCACACAAGCAAACAATACACCACAAATGGCAACCATCAGTTTGGTATGGTCAAAAATTAACTGGCGCCATGCAAGACGCAGCGGAAAATAAAGCCAGTTAATATAATTCATGGCAGGATTTTTACTTTAACTTGCCTATAAATTTGATGATTTAGATCTTCAACCGCTAACGCCTCCAGCGTTAAGCGAACTTCGATGATACGATTATCACGGTCTGAGAGGGGGTCCGTATCATTGATATCGTTCTTGCGAACGAGATGGCCTAATTCTCTGACTTCAGCGAGATAAGTATGCTCAAAACCCGATCCGCTGATGCAGCCGATCTGGCCAGCTTTGACTCGATGTAAATCAGTTTCATAGACTTCTGCAACAACATCTAGCTGTGATAAATCAGCCATTTCCAATAAGCCACTATCACCGATTCGTTCACCGGGCCTGCTACGAATCTTTAGAATTGTTCCATGAATCGGCGCGCGGAGTAAAGTGTTGTCTAATTCGACCTGTGAAACTTTTAGCTCAGATTGAGCTTGTTGAATCTCAGCGGCTAACCGGTTGAGATTAGCCAGTGATTGTTCGTAAGCCATTTTTTTGCTTCAATCTGAGAAATACTCACAGCAGCATCGGGTTGCAAGGATTGGTGGCGTAAATGTTCTTTTTTATTGTAGGTATGTAAAGCTTGCTCTGCTGCGCGTTGCGCTTCCAGCACTTTAATGCGCGCAGTCGCAGCCTCGACTTCGGCTTCTTTCTTATCATGATCCGATAGAATAGCGAGTGTGTCACCTGCGCTGACATGATCAGATTCATTAATAAAGAGCCGTTCGACTCTTGCACTTTGGATACCTGCGTTATGTGAAACTGTGATAACCCGTGATCGAGGTTCAATTCGTCCTAAAGCACCGATCCCCTGGTGTGTCGTAATCTGGCAACGTGATTCCCTCGCGAATACGCGATGATTAAACTGCGTAAGCAAGACGGTGACTATTACAATACTTAAAATGATTCTAACTGACACACTGGTTTAGGTTTTTAGCGTGAATAGGATTCTTCTTAGGTAAATGACGCAGCTCTCATTTTATCAAATCGATTCCTCGATAAAATACACTACATAATCAGCTACGCTAATTCTTTAATGATTTTCAGTGTTATCACTCAGTTGATGTTGATTCAACAGGGAGTGAATTGCAGACTTTAGCGGAGACGCTGTTAGCATCATTTCTAATTGTTTCAGTGTTTGAATTCCCGCTAAGCTCAAAGCAGGTTTTTGTGGGTTTTTTGCGTTATTGTTGTACAGATCTTCTCTATAACTTTGCGTATCAACAGCAATCTGAATTGTACCTATGTGATTTTCAAATACCTTCAGAAGCGATGGCGTCATTTGCTTTAGCTTGGATGCAACCACACTATTGGCTGCTTTGATCACTAATATACCGTTAACGCAGTTACTAATACAACAACGCTTTGCCAACTGCGGTGGTAGATTTCTAGACAATGTTTTCTGTAGCCGCATGATTTCATTGACGTTGAGAAATAAACGTTGATGATCACGTGAGTGGCTAATTACTTTTAGATAGGTGGTTAATTTATGCATGAATTATTATTGTTTCCCAATTATCGATTGACAAGGCTAGATTGACTTTGAGTCAAATCGAATTTCTACGCATAATAAACTCCGATTGCTTTATCCTATTGCAAACGTGCATATTATTTGCTATTGGTTAAATTATTAATAATAACAAGATGAAAAATCATATCTAATATACCCTGCTAGTATACCCGCCTAGCATCGATAATATAAGTAAAGTAAGCTGACATTGTGAAAATATATAAATAACTATGATGAAGTTAATTGGTTCTTTGACAAGTCCTTATGTTCGTAAAGTGCGTATCGTTCTGGCAGAAAAACACATCAACTACGATTTTGAAATTGATGTACCTTGGAATACTCAAACGAAAGTATCCAATCATAATCCGCTTGGTAAAATTCCTATTCTTATCTTGGATGAGAAAACTTCTCTCTATGACTCACGGGTTATCGCAGAATACATCGATAGCCTAGAAATTCAGCTTGGGATGACTCGATTGATTCCTGAATCGGGTAATACTCGTTGGCAAGTAAAACGAGGGGAAGCGCTAGCAGACGGAATTTGTGATGCAGCGGCAGCGATTTTTCTGGAGCGTAAAAGACCTGAAGTTCAGCAGAGTGAAGAATGGATTATTCGCCAGCAAAAGAAAATTGATTTGGGTTTGATTGAAGCAGCTAAGATGTTAGGAGATGAGGATTGGTGTGTAGGCAGTACTATCTCATTAGCGGATGTTGCGCTGGGCTGTGCACTCGGTTATCTATCTTTTCGCTTTTCACAGATTGAATGGCGTCAGTCTTACCCTAATCTCGCTCGATTAGATGAAAAAATATCTCAGCGCGGCTCATTTATTGCGACGGCACCGAGAGACTAGTCAATTATTCCGCCACCTAGGCAAACTTTACTTTCATATAGCACGACCGATTGCCCCGGCGTCACGGCCCATTGAGGCTGTGCAAAATCGATTTGGCAAGCCTGTGAGTCAATCCGAGAAATTGCGCAAGGCGCATCAATCTGGCGGTACCGTGTTTTGGCAGCATAAACCCAATTGCTGTGCGGCGCAGTACCACTGATCCAGGATAAATGGGTTGCTTGCAAGGAATCGTGAAGTAGCGCTGGGTGATCATGCCCTTGCACTACGATGAGTTTATTGCTATCAATATCTTTGCTGCAAACAAACCAAGGCTTTTCATCACTTTCACGAACACCACCGATACCTAATCCTTGCCGCTGTCCAATGGTGTAAAACATCAAACCGATATGTTGACCAATCACCTGGCCGTCAATGGTTTCTATTTCACCAGGCTCATGAGGTAAGTAGCGATTAAGGAATTCGCGAAAAGGTCTTTCACCAATAAAACAAATTCCGGTGCTATCTTTTTTAGCAAAATTGGGTAATTTGGAATCTGATGCAATCTGACGTACTTCGCGTTTATAAAGGTGACCAATTGGAAAGCAGGCCTTCGCTAACTGTTCTTGATCTAAGCGATATAAAAAATAACTTTGATCTTTCCGCCCATCTTCACCTTTGAGTAATTGAAACGATGTTCCTACCTTTCGGATTTGCGCATAATGACCGGTTGCAATTGCGTCTGCATTTAAATGTAACGCGTGGTCAAGAAAGGCCCTAAATTTAATTTCTGTGTTACATAGCACATCAGGATTAGGTGTTCTGCCTGCTTTATATTCTGATAAAAAATTGTCAAAGACACGTTCTTTATACTCAGCTGAAAAATTGATGACATCTAGCGGAATACCGATGATATCAGCTACTGAGGCAGCATCAATAAAATCTTGGCGGGATGAGCAATAGTTATCGGTATCATCATCTTCCCAATTTTTCATGAATAAGCCAATTACTTCATGGCCTTGTTTTTTTAGTAGCAATGCTGCAACTGATGAGTCTACTCCGCCTGACATACCAATAATAATCCGCTGTTTCCTCATGTAGTTACTCTATATTTGATGGGAAAAAATATCTAACGAATAGCGTTTGCCCGCGAGATAGTCTTCGATACATCTTAACACCAAGGGGCTACGGTGATGCGATCTGCGACGTTGGATCTCGTCTAGATCAAGCCAACTTGCACATAAAATTCCAACATCTAATTCTTGGTTTGCATCGAATTCAGTAACGAAACCTGAAAGCGCAAACCGTAAATAAGTTGTATCAGTCGCGGTGGAATGCCATTGATAAATACCAATTAACCATTGCGGTTGAAAAGTATAGGCGGTTTCTTCTAAAACTTCGCGAGCACACCCTTGAATAATCGATTCCGACGGTTCAAGGTGGCCTGCTGGTTGATTGAGTTGTATGCCTAAATCTTGCTGATCTTCTTCAACGAGTAAGAATTTCCCCTCCTGCTCTATCACTGCTGCAACTGTCACATTGGGTTTCCATATCATGCGATTTATTTCCTCTGGTTAAACGAATCTTGACTTGCCTTGCAATTTAAGCTCAGCCACAATAGCCAGAGTTTTCGTACTTAACTTATCTAATTTTTATGCATATCTCAATAATTGTTCCTGCATTCAATGAAGAACGCCTGATAGAGAGCTGTTTACATTCGATTAATGAAGCGCTTTTATTTAATCGAAGCTTTAATTTTACGCATCTAACACCGCGAACCTGGCAAAAGCGGCAGGGGCCCAAGTTGTTTTTGAACCTATTAACCATATTGCTCGTGCCCGTGCTGCAGGTGCTCAAGTAGCTAAAGGTGACTGGTTTATATTTTTAGATGCCGACTGTTTGATGAGTAAAGCACTATTGGAGGATATTTTTCAGTTAATTCAAACGGGTAAGTATGTTGCAGCAGGTAGTGCCTTATTCATGCGAGATTTAACTTGGTGGGCTAAATTTCTATTAAAAACATGGACGATGTTATCTGTAGCTTTTCATTGGGCGGCTGGTGCGCTTATGGTATGTAATGCTGAAGCGTATCGTGGAGTGGGTGGTTTCAATTTAAATTTATATGCTGCGGAAGAAATTTCCTTTAGTCAGCGGATGAAGCAATGGGGGCGTGCGCATCACCTAAAGTTTACGATTCTGACTGCACATCCAATTGAAACTTCTTCAAGAAAAATTCATTTATATTCAGCGCGTGAGGTTTTTGCACAATTCCTTTCGCTGGTTTTACATCCTTACCAAACGCTACATAGTAAAAAGAAATTAGCGATGTGGTATGACGGTCGGCGGTAATTTCCAAGAATTGCTGTATTGCGTTATCAGTAATTTTCTTGTCGCTTGTGCATTATTAAAATGAGGTCTTGCATATGAACTGGTCGCAAATCTTTATGATTGTATTGTTGACAATGCTGATTACAATCGGGGGGACTTATTGGGTTTTAAAAAACTATGTTTTCGCAACTCAGTTCACGCCAGTTGAACTTAACGAGAAAGAAGAAAAAAATCTTCACGAAAAGCTGCTATCGATTGGGTTCTTGGACGATAATTCGGTTAATCATTCCGATTCGACAAATGATCAAGAAATCGATGATGAAGGTTTCTTGGAGCCAGAAGCTTACTCTGAACGCAATGCGCCTCGTGAAATTATTTTTACTGAACGGGAACTCAATGCACTTTTAGCAAAGAATACGGATCTTGCGCAAAAACTGGCAATCGATTTGGCGAGTAGCTTAGTGAGCGCCAAACTTTTAGTTCCACTTGAGGAAGATTTTCCAATTTTAGGCGGAAAGACACTCCGTGTTAATGCAGGGATTGGAATGGCTTATCAGAACGATAAACCGTATATTGCGCTAAAAGGGATCAGTATTATGGGGATACCAATTCCCAACGCTTGGCTAGGAGGGATAAAGAATGTCGATCTTGTTAATGAGTTTGGTATTGACCCTGGATTCTGGAAGTCTTTTTCGGAAGGTGTTGAAAATATCCAGGTTACCGATGGAAAAATTTTTATTAAATTAAAAGAATAGCAATTTCACGATAAGGGTGAAAAGGTTTTTCCGGCATTACTATAAAGGGTGAGAAATTATGGAGCAAACGGTATCAACCCAAGATTACTCAACAATTGAAGCCTGGATTGATAGCTTGAGTTTCGGTGAGGTTGCTTTAGTAGCACTTGCGATATCCACTATGATTGTTAGTATTCTGGCGTGGTTGTTTCGGAAAAAACATAAGCAACATCCAACCATTTCCAAGAAGGATTAATCAATCAATATTGACACATACTTATTTCCAATTATTGCGAGGAGTTGTAATGATAAAATACTTACTTTTTTTGATTTTAGGCTTATGTGCAGTTTCGCTTTACGCTCAATCGAATTCAAGCTTGTCAATGGCACTTGCGAATAAAATGGCGTTAGCCGCAACACAGCAGTGTGAGAATGATGGATACAAAGTATCTGTTGCGGTTGTTGATAAAGGTGGAGCTATAGTTGCTCAGGTTAGAATGGACGGCGCTGGTGTGCATACGATAGAGAGTAGTTTTCGTAAGGCTTATACTTCTGCTAGTATGAGAATGCCAACGCAAAAACTAGCACAAATTGCCGCAAAAGACCCTGAATTACAAGGATTACATCGTTTAGGTAATAATATTCTTATTCTGGGAGGTGGATTACCGATTACCCTTAATGGAGAAGTAATCGGTGGAATAGGCGTTGGGGGAGCTCCCGGGATTAAGTTCGATGAAACTTGTGCGGAAGCTGGTTTAAAGGCTTTACGAAATTAAAATTTTTGGGGCTAGCGTTGTAGTAACTTTAGAAACTTAGCAACAATCTTTGTTATTTGAGCTTCGTTTCTTTGTAAGTAACGTGTTTTCTAACGACAGGATCGAATTTTTTTATTTCTAATTTCTCGGGTTTCGTTTTCTTATTTTTTGTGGTTGTATAAAAATGCCCTGTTCCAGCAGAAGACTCTAATTTGATTTTTTCGCGCATATAATATTTTCCAGAAGTTGATGAAATGGCTTGCCAATTTTAACTGTATTAGATATCAACCCCACGAGCTCTAATTTTTGCAAGTACGGCATCAATACCATTTTTATCGATAGTCCGTAGCCCTGCATTAGTCAAACGTAAAGTAATCCAGCGTTTCTCGCTTTCAACCCAAAAACGGCGTCGTTGTAGATTCGGCATAAACCGCCTTTTCGTTTTATTATTTGCATGAGATACATGATGACCAGTCATTGGTTTTTTTCCTGTTACTTCACATACACGAGCCATTTTTAATCCTTAAATTTTTCTATAATTTTTTATTGTATCCTAAATCAAAAGATTCATACAATTGGTTTAATTAATACCCTAGTGTGGGGGGAATGATTGAATGAAATATTGCTATTGAATCCTGATTGGATTACTTTATCGATCAATCAGGTCGCACAGATACTCTTTTCTAGATAATCAATAGTCAAATTTGTTTGTTTGGGAATACCTATATTGGCTGGTAAATTTTCGATTTGACCTGTTCTTCGATAACCCCTTCGTTCATAAAAGGCGATCAATTCAGTACGCTGACTTACTACGAATATGAGTAGCTTTTTTGAAGACAAGTGTGTTTTTGCGAAGATCTCAGCTTGTTTAAGTACCTGTGTGCCCAATCCATTACCTTGTAGAGATGGTTGAACAGCAAAAAAGCCAAACCGTGCATGATCATCCTTTTTAAGGATATGAATACATGATGCGAGTTGATTTAACTGGTTAACTACAAAAAAGTAGCTATTGGGTAGCTTAATTGCTGTCTCAATCTCATCACGATCGGTTCGCTTACCTGAAATAATATCTACTTCAGTAGTCCAACCATCAGTTCCGCGGTAAGCAGAATTCAATAATTCACAAATTGCCTGAGACTGTTCTACTTTGGCACTATCAAGTTTAAAATAAGAAAAATCCATAATCAATTGCAACCAAAGAAGATTATCTAAACACCCGGTTGCAAAGTAATATCTACTTCGTGTATTTGCTCATTGCGGAATATCGTAAGGGTTACGACATCTCCAACGTTAAAGTCGTCAATCCTGGCAAGTAATTTTGCGACAGACTCTACTTTCTTTCCATTAATAGCAATGATGCTGTCTTTTGGAGCAATACTACCTTCCATGCTAATAGTTGCCCCCCTTAGTCCGGCTTTTTCAGCAGCTGATCCAGGTGTTACGCTTAAAACCACTACGCCACGGATATTAAGTAATTGTACAATTTGATCATTAAAACGCTCATCAACACTGATACCGAGTGAAGGTCGAATATATTTACCTTTGTCGATAATCTGAGGAACAACTCGCATAACCGTATCTACAGGTACAGCAAACCCAATCCCAGCTGACGCACCGCTAGGACTATAAATTGCAGTATTGATACCTATCAATCTACCAGCGGAATCAAGAAGAGGGCCTCCCGAGTTGCCAGGGTTAATCGCAGCATCAGTTTGAATTAAATGTTCGATCGCTGGCCCATTTTCACTTGCTAAAGAACGATCAAGTGCTGAGATGATGCCTGTTGTTAATGTCCAGTCAAGTCCAAATGGATTACCAATTGCAAAAACTTTTTGCCCAACCTTGAGATCATGACTTGTTCCGATTGGGATAGGGGTAGGGCGTTTGAATCCTACACCAATCTTTAATACAGCAATATCATGTGAAGGGCTTACCCCAATGAGCGCCGCTTTATAATCACGCCCATCAGCTAATTTGACTGTTGCCTCGTTTGCTCCTTGGATCACATGGAAATTTGTGACAACATGACCTGCATCGTCCCAGAAGAAGCCAGAGCCATTGCCTCTCGGGACAGCAAATACATTTCGAGTCCAGATATCCCGTACTAATTTAGTTGTGGAAATGAATACCACTGAGTCATGGGATTGCTCAAATAACTGAATTGTGGCTCGTTCATCTAAAGCAAGATCACCTCTAGCGGTTACTGTTCTAATTTCTCCATTTTCTGGGGTAAAGAAAGATTCAATGAGTGGTAAGGTACGCCAAAGTAACATCAGAACTGCAGTCGTTAATGCGATGATCACCATGCGGCGAACAAAGGGGTCTGGTTGTGTGGGCGGCGTTAGATTGGAAAACATTTTGACTAAAATGTGAGTGACTACAAAAAACGATTCTGGATCGCTAATATTAAACCTTCTAGTCTAAAAAACAAGATAAAATGTTTACACATTTTAAATGCAATTGTTTAAATAAGTAATTATGGCTGAAAGACTCTATTTTAGAGAATTTATAGATTGTTTGGTTTCTGTAACAGTGGTGATGTTGCTTTTTTCTCCCACTTTATCTTACGCATCCAATCAAACAGATAAAGAAAATATTCTTGGATTATGGTTAACAAAGAAAAAAGATGTTGTAGTACAAATCCAATACTGTGAAGGGAAGACTTTATGTGGGTATGTGACTTGGATCAGCCCCGAAGAGAGGAGTGAAAAGAATGCTACGTTATGTGGAAAAAAGGTATTGTGGGATGCGCGTTTAGCCGATGATCAACCTATAAGGTGGGTTAATGGCATTTTATATAAAGCAGATGAAGATAAATACTACAGTGCTAACTTGCAATTAATTGACGTCAACACATTAGCACTCCGCGCATATGTTGGGGTACCTCTATTGGGAAAAACCAAAAAACTCACCCGTACTTCAGAGAAAACGCATCCTCCATGTATTATTCTCAATAAGTCATAAAATCGATAATAAATCAACGCTATTCTGTTCTTGAAAAAACAGAATAGGCCTATGTATACATAAAGAAATTACCGCATTTTGATAGATTTTTTCAAATTTTTATATAACTCTGGGTGTTGTGTTTTCAGTATCGCAGCAATGAGTAAGTCGTCTCTTCTAATTTTGAGTAAATCAATACGATCAATATGTACAAGTCTTACAAGTTCTCTGACAGCCTTCGGCATTTCTCTGCCACTTTCATAGCGAGAGCCACCACTCTGTGTAACGCCAACTTTACTCCAGAATTCTTGTTGATTCATATTTAGTTTTTGTCTTACTTCTCTTGGGTTTGGAATTTTTTTAAATAGTTTCATAATGTTTTCTCTCAATTGTCATCAAAGCGATTAGACTTAGAAATAATTTTTTTGTTCGAATTTCAGATAGATCACAAAAAATACTAACTCAGAGCAATATTCATTAAGAATTAGTTTGATTTTTATCGGAGTATCTATATGGAATTTAAGTTTTATTTAAAAGGGATTTATGCTTTATTTCATTAAATCTATTTTGTATTTTTATGCAATTGAATTTGTTTTAGTAAAAACTCTTTAACGTGTGAGATTTGTTCCTCGTTGACTAATAAAGGCGCATGCCCCACATTTGATATTTTAATGATACTTGCCTTTGGACCACGAATTTTCATTTCTTCAGCAATTTGAGGAAGTAGAACATCCGATTTTTCACCATGTAATACCAAAGTAGGAATGGTTAGTTGATCCCAGAATGGCCATAAATCAATGTCATGCTCAATACTTTCATGAAAATTGATAGCGATACGGGGATCGTAACGAAATCCATACACACCTTCTGAGTACTTGCAGGCACTATATAATGTTAGATGGCGCCACTGATTTTTAGATAGTTTCCCAAATGGCGCTGAAATAACTCGTATATAGTTTTCTAGCTGATCGATATCAGTGAATTTTGGATCTTCACCAACATAATGTTTAAAGCGAAGGATAGCATCAATGGGGATTCGAGGCCCTATATCGCTTATTATAATCGATCTTATTGGAATTGGTAAATCTTGACTCGCAAGTATCATACCAATGAGTCCCCCATTGATATACCTACCCAGTTTAGATGAATAGATTGCTTATACTGAGCCAGGATATGGGTAAGTAAGATTTTTATATCAGATAGGTAAATCGCTGGTTGATGGTATCCTTCTGCATTTGTAAGCCAATCACTTTGTCCGCGGCCGACTATGTCAACGCAGATAACCCTAAACCGTTCTTGTAAAGCTTTTGCAAGATAATCAAAATCCCGACTATTTCGAGTGAGCCCATGGGCGCAGATAACGATCTGCGTATTTTCTGGACTTCCCCAGTCAGTAAAAGCAATATAACGCACTGTCTGAGCATTATTATTTTTCTCGGAAACCGTATTAACAGGGATTCGATTAAAGCGCATAGCTAAATCTTGGGTAAGTTCTAGAAATAACTTCTCATTAGGGCGGAATTACTTTACTAATGACGTAGCGAAATTTCCCAGATTTCTCTAAAGGAATCTCGCTAACTTCTTCAATGTTAATAGTAAGATCGCTTCCTAATCTTGTTTGGAATTCATGGGTGATTAACTTTTTGGTTGTCAGATCTAACGTGGATTTACTCACAATTAATATACGCGTTAAATCGAGGCTTTCTTGTATTATCTTGAATGCGTTGATTCCAGGTATTTTTCTTAATATATAAATTAGAGCAAGCCCATGCATCACTGTGCCATCTTGAGCAACGACGAAATCAGTGCTTCGCCCCTGAATTTCTTTTAATAGCGGAAGACCTCTCCCACAGCTACATAATTGGTTGCCGAGTTTCCCAATATCGCCAGTTCGATATCGTATAAATGGAAAGTCGTGACTTGCAAGATGTGTAATAACGATTTCACCAGATTCGCCACAAGGTAAAGGTGTCCCTTGGTTGTCTAGGATTTCAACGATAATATCCTCAGCAGTGATATGCATACCCCCCGCTGGGCATTCATGGGCAATAAATCCAGCATCTCGACCCCCATAGCCATTCGCAACAGGACAATTGAAAGTTTTACTGATTTGCTGGCGTTGTTCATCATATAACCGTTCGGAGGTTACAAATGCAACTTTTAGTCCAAGATTATTCATTACTGTACCTGTTTTCTCAGCATAACGCGCAATAAACGATAGGGCTGAAGGATAGCCAAAGAGCATTTTGGGCCGAAATAAGCGGATTTCATCAAGGAAAATTTGTAATTTCTGATCTGACATTTCAAAAGCAGGTAGTAACTTGCTTCTAAACAATGAATCGCGTATAGCGCGGATATTATCCTGAGTCCCTAATTCGATTGGAGATCCCCATATTACTATTTCAGGATCACCGATATCGACATTCCACCATCGTGTGGCTCGCCATTTTGCCGCAACATCATGACTTACACGTTCCTTGCCTAGATAAAAAATTAACGGTTCTCCACTAGATCCACCTGTGTTTGATCGGGTAAGTGACTGGGCATTAATCGATTTTAATGATTCGATATTGGCGCTAATAGCTGCTTTATTTAAAAGTGGAAGCTTTGATAATGCTGAAAGCGACTCAAACTGTTCAGGTTCGATGGCTAAGTCATTCATTATTTTGTTATAGTAAGGAACATTTGCTTTTGCGTAAATGAGAAGTTGTTTTAGTTTTGAGAGCTGAAGTTGTTCTATTTGGCTTTTATTCCACCATTGTGTGGTTTCAAGTTCTTTCCTGATTGAGACCGTGTGATGACGTTTAAGAAATTCGTGGATAGGGAAGCAAAAGTTCGCAATCAACCAAGTATATAAGGATTTATTAATAGGATTGCCCCCTATAATTTACGATTTGGTTATTAACTTAGAGCCGATGAGCATACGCTCATATATTTCCATTAATTGGGTTCGTACATGTTTCCATGAGTAGTGTTGTACCATTTCATATCCAGCTTCTACCATTTTTCTGGTTTTTTCTGGGTTGGTGAGAATGAACTGAATGGCTGCTGCTATTTCTGCCGGGCTTTTGGGTGGAACAAGTAATGCAGTTTCATCATGTTTAACTAAGAATGGAATGCCACCAACATTGGTGCTCACTACCGGTACTTTGCAAGCTAGCGCTTCTAATATCGAGATCGGCATATTATCAACTAAGCTTGTGTTGATCATAATATCAGCCTGACGATACAAATCATTGATAGTTGAATTATCCACTCGCCCTAGGAAAGTTACAGAATCAACTAAATCAAGATTATTTGCAAGCTGTTCTAACATGGCTTTTTCAGGGCCTGAACCTGCGATAGATAGCTTTGCATTCGGAAAGTTTTTTTTAACGATGGAAAATGCGCGAATAGCCGTTGCATTGTCATAAATCGATTCCAGGTTGCGCGTTAAGATGATATGAGGCCTATTCTCAATTTTAGGTAGATTCCATTCGTGAGTTTGTGCGGCGAAACGATCAAGATCGATGATATTAGGAACAATCGTTACCTCAAAGCCTTGTTTATTGAAAATGTGCTTAAGAAATGCAGATGGAACGATAATGGCATTCGTTCTTTTTAAGCTGGGTCTGACCCAGAATATTGATTTATTGAAAAAGGCTTCAGCTTCTCCCCCTCGATAATTGATGACTACAGGTTTATTTTTTAGGTAGCCGATCCAGATGGCAGGTGCAGAAAATAAATGCCAGGACCAACCTGAATTGGCCATTACATGAAAAATCTGAACAGAATGAGATGCCTGCCATAGCTTATACAAGTAAGGAATTAGCCGAAAGAATGCACGAATTCCTTTAAATTTTCCAATCCATTGCGGGTAATAGGGTGCATTGACCTGAATTAAGGTCACTTGGATACCTTCGCTCGTTAGCAAATGAGCTAATTGCTTTGTTTGGTTTGCCATTCCTCCTGATGGGGGAGGCAATGGACCAACCAGTCCGATATGCATTTTATCGTTACTCAACTGTTTTACCTTGCTCGATTAGCAGCTGGTTATAAACGGGATTATAACGTGCAACACTATTCTCCCAGTTCCTTTCATTCTCTACATAAGCACGTCCAGCTCGGATTAGGCTTTTCCAAAGATCAGGTGTGTTAAATAGGTAAATAATTTTTTTGGCGAGCGCGTCTGGGTCGCCCGATTTAAATAAAAGACCGGTTTCTCCATCACGAATTAATTCGCGGTGCCCCCCTACATCGGAAGCAATAAATAATTTACCTTGTGCCATTGCTTCGAGTGGTTTAAGTGGGGTGACTAAATCAGTTAACCTCATTGATAAGCGAGTGTAAACTAGTACTTCAATTAAATCATAATATTTTTCGACTTGCTCATGCGGTACTCGGCCTGTAAAAATAACTTTATCTTGTATTCCAAGTGTTTGGGACAGTTGTTTTAAGAAATTTTCTTGAGGGCCGCCACCGACCAACAATAAATGGAGATCGGGGTATAGGGGCAATAAGCTTGGTAATGACCGTAATAAGATCTCTAGGCCTTCGTAAGCATAAAAGGAACCGATGAATCCGATCACGCGCTTATTTTGAAGACCTAACCGTAGTTTTAGTGAATGATCAGTCGGATGATCGAGTGAAAATTGTGTAAGATCGACTGCATTGGGAATCGTTGTGACTTTATGCTCATCAATTCCTCGTTTTACAATATCGTTGCGTAACCCTTCACATATCGTGGTAATGGCGTTAGCACGCTTTAGCGCATAGGTTTCTAGGCCGCGTGTTAAACGATAACGTAAGCCCCAGGCATTACTCGTGCCATGATCGACAGCTGCATCTTCCCAGAATGCTCTAACCTCGTAAACAACTGGAATACCCTTTCTTTTACCTACGTATAAGGTGGGTATCGCATTTAATACCGGAGAATGAGCATGCAATATATCTGGTTTGACGATATCTACCACTTCATTTAATCGTTGAGTAAGGCTTGTCATTACTGCAATCTGATTAATGATAGGCAACGTGTTGATAAATCGATTATTAACTGGTGTTCGATAAAAATGGAAATTATCGATTAATTCTTCAAGGGAATTCGTCAAGCCTTGCTTGATGCTGGTTAAATGAAAAGTTTCCCATCCCAGCGCCCGTTGAGCCTTTAGAATAGAGCGTGTTCGGAAAGTATATCCACTGTGTAATGGAATTGAATGATCAAGTATATGCAGGATACGCATTGTGTTTAGATAGCTAAATAAGCCAATCAAATAAGATTATTTCCTATCATAACTGTTTATTTTGCATAATTGAGATAAAAATAGCAGTGGTTTTTATGCAATTAATGCAATATTAATTTAGGCTGATTGATAAACTTGTAAGGTTTCCGATCGGTAAGTAATTGTAAATGATAGCGGTTTATTAACCTACTGCGTTATTTTCATCTTTCTGCACGGCCTTTAATATATGGCTGACATACTCATGGATGCTATGGTCAGAAAAGTGGTCTATCCGGAATTTACGAATTCCGCGTAGAAATCCATGCCATCGATCCAATCGTTTGGAAGTATAATCAAGTGTTCGCAAAAAACCATTACGATTCAGGTACATTTCAATACCGGTATGGCGGTAACCAAGCCATACTGGGGGAACTCTTGTAACAATATCATTGTTATTGACCCAGCGATAATGTTTCAACTTAACGAAGTTGATATACTGCTTATTACCTACGCGAGGGCTGCCAAATGTATAGAGTTCTGCCGGGTTAGCGCACTTGTTTGAAACATGGCATCGATAGGCACAAACTGTTGCCATAGCAGCACCTAATGAATGCCCAGTAAACCATAACGTTTTACCTAAATCGATTAGATGTTTCTCCATTATCGGCCAGAGATCATCAGCTTCTTGCTTAAAGCCACGGTGAACACGTCCAGTTGTTTCTGCTAATACCGTCCCTAAGTTAGCATCTGCATGGATATCATTCCACTCATTGGGCTCTGTTCCTCGGCAAACGATTACGGCATCGTGATCATTTTCGAAGTAAAAACCTTGCGCGCCATCATAATCAAAAAAAATACTGACTGGAAAACCGATCAAATTGACAGCGCGTTCCGCTTCATTAGAATCGTTATAAGCAATCATCGATAATTCAGCGAATAATAATGATTTGCGCAGTAGCGATAGATTTGAGACGGGCTCGTTGACTCGTGAATGAAGAATTAAAGGTAATTCGTTAGGATCTTGTATTGTTTGAACTACTAGGTTATTTATGTTTTCTGACATAACGTTTCTTGGCGGTATTTATAATTTTAACTGATAGGATTTTCCGAAATGATAGCGTTAAAGTGGCTGTTGGTTTTGATATTAATGCTAATTATTCTAGTAATTTTAGCAGGTCAACTTGGGTTGTTTAAGGGAGTGGCTCCTAATGATCTTGGGGTTGTCGGAAATAGGTTGAAATTACCTGCTGATACGCCTAATAGCGTGTCGAGCCAAGCAGACCTCTATCCTAATCACCTACAGCACGATTATGCGCAAATAGCGCCATTACCACTGGTTGGTGATGGCAAGTCTACTCTGGGCAAAATTAAAGGTATTATTGAACTGATGCCTGGCGCTCAAATAATTACTGATCAAGAAAACTATCTTTATGTGCAATTTACAACGCGTGTGATGAAGTTTGTCGATGATGCGGAGTTCTGGTTTGATTCTCAGTTAAATATCGTGCAAGTACGATCTGCTTCTCGCATAGGTAAGAGTGATCTTGGTGTCAATCGACAACGTATTGAGTGGATTCGTAAACAGTTGGAGGAAATCTCTTGAATGAGAGATAACTGATGACTCATTCTATTGTAAATAAAAGTAAGCTTTTTCTTGGCCTGGCTTTTTTCCTACTTGGATTAGGGGGTATCTTTTGGCTTGTGTTGAGGGCTAGCTTACCGCAATATTCAGGTTCTGCTAAGCTTGCAGGCTTAGCTCAAACAGTTAGAGTTGATCGTGACGCGCTGGGTACAGCAACGATTCAGGCGATGAATCGAACTGATTTGACCCGGGGGCTAGGATATATTCATGCTCAAGAGCGGTTTTTTGAAATGGATCTGATGCGTCGAAGTGCCGCCGGTGAGTTAGCAGAATTATTTGGTAAGATTGCTTTGCCAAAGGATAAGCAAATACGAAAACACCGTATGAGAGCCCGAGCCAAGCATATGTTTGATAACTTGCCAGAGGATCAGCGCAGCTTAATTGAAGCATATCGCAACGGGATTAATGCTGGACTGGCTGCATTACCTATTCATCCGTTTCCTTATCTATTAGTACGAGAACGCCCTGTTCCTTGGCAGAATGAAGATACTTTGTTAGTTATATTGGCGATGTATTTTACACTTCAAGAACCAAGTCTTTACCGAGAGTTACAGCTATCGACGCTGCATGCAGCGTTACCTGCTGCGGTTTATCAATTTTTAACGGCATCTGGTGGAGATTGGGACGCACCTCTCATCGGGATACCTTTTAAATGGCCACAATTACCAAGTCAAGATGAGTTTGATTTTCGAGCATATACATATTTGCCCTCAATGAATCATGATCAGGTAGAACTGCTTGATGAATCACCTGGCAGTAATAGTTTTGCTGTATCGGGTGATTTAACCAATGGTGCTGCACTGATAGCTAATGATATGCATCTTTCCCTACGAGTACCTAATATATGGTTCAGAACGCGCTTAATTTATCCTCATCCCAATAAAGTAGGAACCAATGTAGCGGTTAATGGTGTTACTTTACCAGGTGTGCCAGCAACCGTGGTCGGGTCAAATGGTAAAATTGCCTGGAGTTTTACAAATAGCTATATCGATATCGCGGATTGGATCCGTGTCGTTCGCCATCCCGAGCATTCAACTTTGTATCTTTATGATGGGGATTGGAAATCACTGGAAATCCATCAAGAAATTTTGCGTGTTCGTGATGCTGATGATGTGCTTCTTGAAGTTAAAGAGACCCAATGGGGACCCATTCTAGGATATGATCATGATGGCACTCCACTCGCACTGAATTGGGTTGCTCATCATCATATCGCTGCTGATCTTAAGCTGATGCAATTGGAGTGGGCAGAAACTGTTCATCAAGCATTAGATATTGCACAACAGAGTGGAATACCTGCTCAAAACTTTATTGTGGGTGACCATAAGGGAAATATTGGCTGGACGATTGCTGGACGCATACCAGCGAGGTCTGGTGACTATGATTCCAATTTACCTTCAGATTGGTCGAATCATGAAACGAGATGGCTAGGATGGTTATCTTCAGAACATTATCCTTTGATTAGTGATCCAACGCATATGCGATTATGGAGCGCTAATGCCAGAATGGTTGATGGCACTGCATTAGCACAGCTTGGAGATGGTGGATATGAATTAGGTGCGCGTTCAAAACAAATTCGTGATAATTTACTTGCCAAAGTGAAATTTACTGCACTAGATTTATTTGAGGTGCAATTAGATCATCGCGCATTATTTTTAACTCGCTGGCAGAAGCTTCTTCATGAAGTGATAGATCGTGCACCGTTTGAATCATGGAAGCAGAAATTAGAAAATGGGCTGTTTGACTGGAATGGCCTTGCAGTACCAAGCTCAGTTTCCTATTGGATAGTCCGTACTTTCAGGCAGCAGGTGATTGATAGCATTTATCGTAATTTTATTGCGGTAGTAACGCATCAGTATCCAAATTTCTCACCTCCTCGACTTCCTCAAATTGAACATGCGATATGGACATTGATCGAACAGCGTCCGCTTCATTTTCTGCCTCCTGGAAATACAGATTGGGAAGATTTTTTACAAAAATGCGCAAAAAAAGTAGTTCTACAGATGGGAGCACAATCGAGTGATGGAAACGCTTGGAGTTGGGGAAAGCAGAATACAGCGCAAATACAACATCCTTTAAGTAGCGTATTGCCAAATTTTGTCTCTTATTGGCTAGATATGCCTAAAGATCAACTTTCAGGAGACAACTATATGCCCCACATTCAATCACCTAGCTTTGGTGCTTCTGAGCGATTTGTGGTGGCGCCTGGCAGCGAGGAACAAGGTTATTTTTCTATGCCCGGTGGACAGAGTGGTCACCCACTTTCACCCTATTATGGAAGTGGGCATCAGGATTGGGTAATCGGCAAACCAACTCCATTTCTTCCTGGATTACCCGAGCAAACATTGTGGTTAGCGCCAAATTGAGTTTTAAGATGTTCTATCGTTAGGTTATTTTGAAAGATTAACAAAAAAATGAGAGGGTATTTTCATGAAAAAAATTATTATCAGTACACTAATATGCTTTTTTGTGCTTCCGCTAAATGCAGCAGATGAGACTGATAACCGAAAAGCACTGTTACTCAGTGAGGTGCAACGACATCATGTCCTATCCGAGATGCGATCTATGCTTTTAGGGACACAGCAAATTATACAAGCAGTTGCAGAAGACGATATGTTAGCGGTAGCTAGACATGCGCGTATGCTTGGTATGGAAATGGCGCATAAAGGTGAGGATCATTTGCAATCTGTTCTGCCCGATGATTTTATGCAACTCGGTATGTCAGTTCATAAAAGCTTTGATAAGATTGCGACAGATGCGGAAATTCTGAAAGATTCCAAGCATACACTGTCTCAGCTAAGTATTACTTTACAGCAATGTGTTACATGCCATTCAGCATACCAAATCTGGACAACCGATATACCTGTTGATGCTGAGCCTCACCCAGCTCACCAATTGAGTCATTAAATAACAATTGAAATTTACGCTCAATTACCTATAGCTGCTGCTACTCGTTCGCGAATATGATTCAGGGATTGTTCAACTTGATCAACCAAAATCAGGCACAATTCACCGGCTTGAAGATTTGTTAATGCCGTATCGATTGCTTTAAATTCACCGTGAATTTCCCTTACTTTACTAACGCGTTTGGCATGTTCTAACCCTTCGCGTAGTAACCCTAATACTTCTCCATCCGAACGTCCACGCTGGCATTGATCTTGATAAAGCACGATTTCATCAAAAACATCACCCAGAATTTGGGTTTGTAACCGAATATCTTCATTACGACGATCGCCAGCAGCACTCAGTACAATGATTCGTTTTTTTGCAGGCAGGTTATCAATCGCATCAACCAATGCTTCGATGGCATCAGGATTATGTCCGTAGTCTGCAATCAAGGTTGCGTTTCGATAATCGAAGAAATTAAAGCGTCCTGGAACCGTTTGTGCATCACTTACAAAATTTGCTAACCCCGCCCGAATTGTTGTCCAATCAATTCCTAATGCCCATCCTGCGGCGATTGCAGCCATGGCATTCTGAATCTGGAATCGAATCAAACCATTTTTCGTTAAGGGAATCTCACTCAATGCAAAGCGTTGCTCAATGTCAGCGCCTGATGCGACAATGGTTTTGTTATCCAGATAGATAACGCGTTGTTGCTGAATACGATGGGTCAAGATAACTGGGTTACGATTATTCTGGGTAAAGTAAATGACCGAACCTGGGCAATGATCAGCCATTTTTACTACGAGCGGATCATCTGCGTTAAGTATTGCAAATCCCTTTTGAGGCGTCACGTTTTCAATAACGGCACGCTTCACAAGCGCCACCTCTTCTGAAGTATTAATATGTGCTAGACCAAGATGATCGCCTCTGCCGACATTGGTAACGACCGCTACATCGCAACGATCAAAACCAAGTCCTTCACGTAATAAACCACCTCGCGCAGTTTCTAACACTGCAGCATCTACACCGGGATGGAACAAAACATTTTTCGCACTCTTGGGTCCGCTACAATCACCGGTATCAATACAATCACCATCAACAAAAATACCATCCGTGCAAGTCATGCCAACGCGCATCCCATTCAGGGTAAGCATATGGGTGATAAGCCTCACGGTTGTTGTTTTGCCATTAGTTCCCGTAACTGCGACAACGGGAATACGTCCATTTTCACCCGGAGTGAACATATAATCGATGATCGATTCACCGACTGCCCGACCTCTTCCAAAAGAAGGTTGCAAGTGCATACGCAAACCTGGCGCTGCATTCACTTCAATGATCGCTCCTCGTTGCTCTTCTAGGGGAACACGAATGGAGTCACAAATAATATCAATTCCACAGATATCTAAACCAGTCATTTTTGCTGTCGCTACCGCAGTTGCAAAAATTTCGGGATGAACATCGTCCGTGACATCCGTTGCTGTACCGCCAGTTGATAAATTAGCATTATTTCGTAGGATGACACGTACACCTTTGCTTGGTACTGATTCAGCTGAATAATCCTGAGTAGCGAGATAGTCTAACGAGATTTGATCAAGATGAACCTTACTCAATAAATTAGTATGTCCTTCACTTCGTAATGGATCACGATTAATCTGCTCAACTAATTGATTGATAGTATGGATTCCATTTCCAATGACTTGAGGAGGGTCACGCCTTGCTGCCGCAATTACTTTCCCATTTACCACTAACAAGCGATAATCGGATCCTCCAATATATTGTTCCACAATTACTTCATCTTCAACAGTTGCGGCAAGTGAGAATGCTAATTTAACTTGCTGCTCTGTCATTAGATTAACGGCTACGCCCCGACCATGATTACCATCCTTCGGTTTGATCACAACAGGTAGGCCGATCTCACAAGCAGTTATCCAAGCATCATCTGTGTTGATGACACATCGTCCCAGGGGAACTGGTATTCCTGCTGCTTGTAATAGCAACTTGGTTAATTGCTTATCCTGAACAATGGACTCAGCAATTGCATTGGTAGCATCGCTCTCGGTTGCCTGAATTCGCCTTTGTTTACTTCCCCAGCCGAATTGTACTAGGCTACCATTCGTCAAACGACGATAGGGGATACCTCTGGCAATTGCCGCTTTGACAATTGCGCCAGTACTAGGACCCAAACGGATATCTTCATAAAGTGTACGCATGCGCTGCAAAGCATGGTTTAAACCGAAAGGAAGATTTTTAATTGCTGCGATACATAAATCATATGCATATTGAAAGGCAAGCTGACCTACTGCTTCTTCACTATATTCAACGATAATACGATAGCTAGCCTTATCAGGCATTGAGATTGTTTGTCCGAACGTAACGGGGCACCCAATCTGGGTTTGCAGACCTAGCGCCGCAAATTCGAGTACTTGTGCAATGGCTCTAACGTCATGCTTACAAGCAGGGTACCGTAATGCAATCTCAGGAAAGCGTTCACGAAGGCGTGATTCAAATTCAGGAATATCCTCAATCAAGCATGTATCTTTATCGAACGATAATAAAGCTTCGATCGAAGGATGTTTACTCCATAAATTCGGACCTCGTAATACACGACTTTGTATTAATTTCATACTATAACCCTTGCACTTCTGTTATTTCCTGGAGGAGTTGGTCTTGGCAAAGTATTTTTTGCTGACTGGATCCAAACGCTTCAATCCCCACCCGCATTACATCCGGCGATACACCTAACGCCCAAGCAGCAGCGATTGCCGCTAAAATATTTTCGATTTCTACCACGACATACTTGCTGCCAGCAGGTGGTAAGAGCTCAGCGAGCTGGATCAAGACCATTTCATCCATACCGTTGATCAGTAAAATACTACCATCGCGTACGATTACTGCCCGTTTTCCGGAGATTTCTCCTGAGCCCTTAGCACGGTGCTCTTTGATACTTGGTAAATCAGGATCGACACTAAAATAAATCACTTCGCCGTGACAAAGCTGTGACATGGTTACTAGCATTGAATCTCTCGCATTCAGAATAGCTGCGCCAGAAGGCAGAGTAATTTCTTTGATTACATCATCGATTGCTGCCGCAGTTGGTGTGACAACATCAACCTGAGTCCGCATTACGGCATACACTTGTTCTTGTGTCGCTATTCCATAGAAGCCGTAGTGTAAATTTGGATCAATATTCGTAATAATCCCCACCTGACAACTGTCGTAAGCCAATCCTTGTCTCAAAAGAGTATTAAAGCTATTTTCCAAAATTGCAACATCAATCATCCGGTTCATTAACACTCGATTTGCTGCTGGCCAATTTGCAGAATTTTTCTCATCAATTCGTTTATGTTCAAAGAACAATCCCTTACTCGAAGCCAGTCCTACTCGTCTTCCCGATAAACTAACAAGTTTTGTTAACAAATGTGCAACAGTCGTTTTGCCATAGCTTCCAGTAATCCCAATAACTGGAATACGACCATTACCTTTTTTAGGGAAAAGATGCTCAACGATAGCTTTGCCAACCGGTCGAGGTTTGCCAACTGCTGGTTTAATATGCATCAGTAGGCTGGGGCCGGCATTAACTTCTACAATTGCTCCAGATTGTTCTACTAAAGGCTTTGTGATATCTTCAACAACAAGATCGATACCGGCAATATCTAGTCCGATTACACGTGCAGCTAAAGCTGCAGTTTTGGCAATACTCGGGTGAACTTCATCGGTCACATCAAATGCATGATTGCCATTTCGTTGAATGAGTACTCTTGTATTAATGGGTATAATAGAGTCCGCTGAATAGCCTTGACGTGCTATTTCCAATTGGGCGGCACTATCTAATCGGATAAGATTAAGCGGATGGTCTTCACTTGTCCCTCGTCTGTGATCTGAGTTAATTTGTTGTTCAATTAATTCGGCAATGGAAGAAACACCATTACCTACTACGGAAATCATATCTCCTCGAGTGGCTGCGACGAGTTCACCATTCACGACGAGAAGTCGATGCTCAAATCCGGATACAAATCGTTCAACTAACACGCCACTACCTTCCTGCAATGCAACTGTATAAGCGGATTCAATTTCTTCTCGTTGGCTTAACTCGATGAATACCCCTCGCCCATGATTTCCATCACACGGTTTAATAACGATCGGTAAACCTAGCTCTTTTGCTGTTTGCCACGCATCTTCTGGGCTATGGGTAACACGTCCTTCAGGAACAGGAATGCCACAAGCACGCAGCAAATTCTTGGTCAGCTCTTTATCACGCGCAATATTTTCTGCAATAGCGGAAGTGCGATCTGTCTCAGCAGTCCAAATATGGTGGCTGCTCGATCCATAGCCTAATTGGACCAGATTCCCCTTGGAAAGCAAACGAATTGCAGGAATATTACGTTCAGCTGCAGCATCAACAATGCAGGCCGTCGAGGGGCCTAGCCATAATGAATCTACCATATCTCGTAATTGAGCAATTGCTGCTTGAACGTCATAATCAACCTGGTTTTCTTCAAGTCCCATCGCTGCAAGAATTAACTCACGTGCTGCAAATAACGCTTGTTTGGTAATCTCTGCATGCCAGGCACTAACTACAACCCAATAGACCCCTCGCTCAGCAGTTTCGCGCGCACGCCCAAATCCCCCTTTCATACCAGCCAGGTTTTGTAGTTCTAATGTAACATGCTCAAGAATATGGCAAGGCCACGTTCCCTCACGTACTCGCTGTAAAAAACCACCGCGTTCTTCATAGCTACAGCGATGCTCAACTAAAGATGGTAGCCACGCTACTAGGTGCTCATAAAAACCTGGAATAATATGAGACGGATAATCCTCAAGTGCACCGATATCAACTAATGCTTCTACGACTGGATAATAGGTCCACCGATTCGGGCCGTTTAAATGGACAATTTCAAGAAATTTAAGATCAAATTGACGATTGGAATATTTATTCTGCATGAAACTATCTTGAATAGGAAAACACTATTGATTAACGCAGTAAGTAACAATTGGTTTACATAAAATTCTAAAATTAACTTTTGGCATTAGAGGAAGCGATCAAGCAGCTTGGCGCTATGGTGATTTAATTTAGTACGATCTCTGATTAAAAAATGTATGCCATATTGATCGGTAATCAGTAAAGCGGTTAATGATAATCGACGAATTGCTTCCTCTCCTTTGAGCGTGAAACAGGTATCGCCCCGATCTGTTTCCACCCACCATATGCATGGAGTAATAAAGCTTGAAACACTATTGATCTGCTTGATTTCAGGCATGAAATCTCGATGCGTAAGTTCTTCTTCAATTAACCTACGCGATTCTGTCGGAAGATCCTGAAGATTTTCTATCCACATTAATTCGTTACCTTGGTGATCAACGAGCGCAATTCCCTCATCAGGTGCACTAATCGGAAAAGCTCGAATCGCAAGTACTTGGTGATTCTTTTGCTGAATCTCATCAAGTAATGTCAGCCTGTTCTTCGAATCTCGGCTTAGCTTAAACGCTGCGTAATTCATTTCCATTCCTTCGTTGGATTGGATTCATGGTTGTTGGAATCGACCGGCGAAGACAGGTCGGCATCGGCATGGCCTGTTTGCGACAGATATAGCTGGTAATAATAGCCTTGCTTAGCCATTAGCGTTGCATGATTGCCGACCTCAATTATTTTTCCTCGATCGAGGACTATCAGTCTATTGGCTTGGCGTAATGTTGATAATCGATGTGCAATCGCAATTGTGGTCCGTCCTCGCACTAAATTATCTAGGGCAGCTTGTATTTCTCGTTCTGTCTTGCTATCAACCGAGGAGGTTGCTTCATCGAGTATTAATATGCGGGGATTAATGAGTAATGCTCGCGCAATCGAAATCCGTTGACGCTCTCCTCCTGAAAGCGCTTGTCCTCGCTCTCCAACTAATGAATCGTAACCATGGGGCTGTTTAAGTATAAATTCATGAGCATGAGCAGCTCTTGCAGCAGCAACAATTTCTTGGCGCGTTGCAAGGGGTTTCCCATATGCAATGTTTTCTGCAATTGTGCCAAAAAATAAAAAAGGCTCCTGTAAGACTAATCCTATATGTTTTCGATACTCAGCGATAGGAAATGATCGAATATCGATGCCGTCGATCAGAATAGCACCTTCAGTTACATCGTAAAAACGACAAATCAAATTGATGAGTGTGCTTTTTCCTGATCCACTATGGCCAACCAAGCCAATCATTTCTCCCGGCTCGATAATCAGATTAATATTATGAGTTACACGCCTTGTCCCATAGCGAAACCCCACATGCTGTAATTCGATACGGCCTTTAATATTGGGAAGATGAATGAGCCTAGTGGGTTCAGGTACACGGGATACATGATCTAATATTTCAAAAATACGCTTAGTTCCTGCGGCGGCTTTTTGCGTGACCGAAACCATTCGACTCATTGAATCTAAGCGCAAGTAAAAGCGCCCAAGATAGGCTAAAAATGCTGTCAGAACCCCTACCGTTATTTGATTTTCAGATACTTGCCAAATACCGAAAATCCACACAATTAATAATCCAATCTCGGTCAGCAATGTTACAGTTGGCGTAAATAAAGACCAAATCTTATTTACGCGATCGTTAATTTCCAAATTACGCTGGTTGGCGTCATAAAAACGTTTTACTTCGCGTTCTTCTTGCGCAAATGCCTTTACCACTCGGATACCGGGTATAGTATCTGCAAGCACATTGTTTACATCTGCCCAAACACGATCAACTTTTTCAAAGCCAGTTCGAAGTCTGTCGCGAACTAAATGAATTAACCATGCAATAAATGGAAGTGGTAATAGTGTAATCAGTGCTAGCCAGGGATTAATTGACACTAAGATCATTGCAGTCATGATCATCATGATCACATCGGTAGCAAAATCGAGCAAATGCAAAGAAAGAAATAAATTGATACGATCAGTTTCTGCACCAATTCGCGCCATTAAATCACCCGTGCGCTTTGCTCCAAAATATTCGTGTGAGAGTTTTAATAAGTGATTGTAAGTTGTGGTGCGGAGATCTGCTCCCATTCGCTCTGATACTCTGGCTAGAATATAAGTTCTAGACCATCCTAATATCCATGCAAGCACTGCAGCGCCCAATAAACCTGAAAGATAATACGTTGCTAGATCGACATTAAGCGGGTTACCATTTTGGTAAGGAATAAGTACTTCATCCATTAAAGGCATCGTCAAGTAAGGTGGTACCAGTGTTGCTGCAGTGCTGGCGAGCATCAGCAAGAAACCGATCAGTAAACGGGCTTTGTATGGTTTTGCAAAACGCCATAACCTTAACAAAATCCAGGTAGAAACAGTGTCTTGAGGCGTTTGCTCTTCTATCGATGTCGAAACTTTCTCAGTGAATCCTATTTCATCATGTGTGGAATCAGTGATTAAATCCTTTGGGCGGCCTTTTAAATAATGATTTAATTGCTGGTTGAAACATTTTATTAGATGATGAGCAGAGTGAATCTCGCTAACCGTATAACACCAATGGGAAAGCCGTGATTGAGTATCAAATAATTCGATATGACCTACACCTGCATGCTCGTAAGTGGTTAGCGCTAACTCTTTCTGATAATGGAAACTACACCAATGCGTCTCATCTTGCATTTTTGAGAGTAAGCGTTCATTGGAAACGAGCAATATTCCTTTGGAAAAAATAATTGATCAGTTAAATCCAGTTCTAACCAAGTCAGAATGGTCTCATTCTTGGCTAACTGTGAGCAAATTTGCTCATTCCAAATCGATGGGAGTGGAGAAATAAGACGACTCTCTTTAAATGAGCAACTAGGTTACTAGACTGTGAGTTTGTTAAGGGAAGATGCCATGCCATTCTGAAAAAAATGGAGAAATTGAGTTACTGAGCGCTTTCTGAGCGCTCGTCCGTTTTTCTCCATTTTTCAATAATCGGTAGTAATTTACCGGGTGGTAAATTTTCTAATTTTTTGTATCGATCCCTAGCCAATTTTTTTTGCTCTGTAGTCAACCGACTCCAATTACGCATTTGTGATTGGATTCGTTGCTGCTCCTGCGGTGACCTTTTGAGATAATGTTTCGTAATTCTGAGCCATTTCTTTTTCAGCGTAGGCTCCATCTCATCCCATTCATGCGCAAGTGGCTGTAGAATAATTTTTTGGTAAGGCTTGAGAGACGACCAAGCATGCTTTTGCTCTGAAAATGCAGTGATGGGAAACATCAAAAACAGCAAAATTGGAATTAATGCGTAGAGTCTAGCCATTTATCAAAGTTGTCATCTATGTAAGCATCAACGGGCAAATCATCGGCCATAATCATGGTATCGATTACTGCGATTTCATCATTCTCAAGATAAGATTTTCCCAGAATAGTCGCCCAGGTAAAAGCTAATAAAAACAGGGCTAGCCAGAATAGCTTGGTTAAGTCGAAATGCCAATGATGTCCTCCACTATGCGCGGATAGACCAAGGCCGGTATGAACAATTTTTTCTGACGGATGTAATCGATTTAAAGCATTTCTCCGAGCAGTTTGTAGTCGATGCAATGTATTCTGATTAATATTCACTAAACCTTCATCGAGTAATTTAGCAATATTTTTCCCCACAGCCTCTTCTTCATTCATAATTTAACTCCTTTTGCTCTTAGTATTGTAGCAAGTGCATGTGTTGCACGGGAACAATGTGTTTTGACACTTCCTTCAGAACATCCCATCACGATTGCTGTTTCATAAACATCCATCTCTTCCCAATAACGCAGCAAGAATGCTTCCCGTTGACGAGCAGGTAATGTTTCAATCGCTTGTTCAATCAGGCTAATGAGTTGTTTCTGCTCAAGCTGAACGTTCGGATTACTTTCATTAGTGGAATTGCTATTGACTTGTAATGTCTCTAATAGATCGGAGTATTCGTTATCTTTTTCTTCGGATTCTGATGAAAAAGCAGAAAATAGTGTAACCCAAGTCGAGCGAGTTTTTTGTCGACGATAATGATCGGTAATCGTATTTTGTAGAATACGTTGAAACAGCAGTGGCAATTCGGTAGCTGGCTTATCACTATATTTTTCAGTTAGCTTAAGCATCGAATCCTGAACAATATCTAATGCCGCTTGCTCATCACGAACAGCATATAATGCCTGCTTATAAGCGCGAATCTCAACATCACTCAAAAAATCAGAAAATTGCTGTCTTGTAGCCAAGTTACTATTCTATTAATCTAGCCTCACTAGGATCGACCGGTTTAATTCAGTAAGATCGAAGCGCACTAATCAAACTTATATTTATTGCGGATAAATTGATTATAAGCACTCCCTATTGCTATAAATAGCAAAGCTGGTGTGAGGTTTTAGTTAATAGAAGTAAAATTGATCGAGCAACAGCGGACACATTTACAAAAAATAAAGGCAAAGAATCGGGATTAGTGTGCATGGAGGCGGGGGTCGGAATTGAACCGGCGTAGACGGCTTTGCAGGCCGCTGCATGACCACTCTGCCACCCCGCCATGATAGCTTGAACTAAAAACTAGCTTAGCAACGAAAACAAATGAAGGATTCTCTTGGGCTACGCTTTATTCGTCCAGGAATCATTTATTAATAGAAATATTGGAGCGGGAAACGAGACTCGAACTCGCGACCCTAACCTTGGCAAGGTTATGCTCTACCAACTGAGCTATTCCCGCAAGCAAGAGCGCATACATTGAAACAGTTAGTGGATTATAAAGATGTCAGCCTATTTGTCAAGAAAAGTGGGTTGAATGTGTAGTAATTGACGCGATAGGCTTTCAACAGTACCATACCCAGTTTTGATGTGGAAATAGGATTAAGCAAAAATGCGTGGTAAATTGGTCGTTGGTAACTGGAAAATGAATGGTAACATGCTGCAAAATCAGCAGTTACTTGATGCGATTGTTCCGGAAATTAAAACGCTTGGGAACATGGCCAGCGCCGTTTGTGTGCCTTACCCCTATCTTGTAATGACTCAGAAAGTTTTACAATCCACAAAAATAGCTTGGGGTGCTCAGAATGTCAGTCCCTATGACCTGGGTGCTTATACCGGTGAAGTGGCAGCAGAAATGCTTGTCGATTTAGGTTGTTATTATGTCATTGTGGGTCATTCTGAACGACGTGCATTGTTTGGAGAAGATAATCAAACCGTAGCACTGAAATTTAAGAAAGCCCAAAGCGTTGGATTGATTCCTATATTATGCGTAGGTGAGACATTGGCGCAGCGTGAGGTCGGTGAAACAGAGCGCGTCATTGCGGAACAGTTGGATACGGTAGTCAATTTAGTGAGTATTGATGCGTTTGCAAAAGCAGTTATTGCCTATGAGCCAGTTTGGGCGATCGGTACGGGGAAAACGGCTTCTCCCGATCAAGCGCAACATGTGCATGCTTTTATTCGCAATCGATTGGCTTCACACAACGCTGAGCTGGCTTCTAAAATCCAGATACTATATGGTGGTAGTGTAAAATCAAACAATGCAGCTAATTTATTTTCGATGCCTGATATTGATGGGGGATTAATTGGTGGCGCCTCATTGATTGCAAGCGAATTTATTTCAATTTGTAAAGCAGCTCAGTGCTGAATTTAAGAGAATAGAATTTATGGAAACGTTGATTTTGGCTGTTCATGTGATTGTAGCTTTGCTGATCATTGTGCTGGTTATGCTACAGCAAGGTAAAGGGGCTGACATGGGCGCTGCGTTTGGAAGTGGCTCATCAGGTAGTTTATTCGGCGCAAGTGGCTCCGCTAATTTCTTGAGTCGAGCAACAGCGGTTGCAGCGACTGCCTTTTTATTACAAGTCTTTCGTTAGCGTATTTTTCGGGTAGCGGTGTTAAAAGCGATAGCGTAATGAAACGTTATGAGTCAGGTGCCATTGAGAGTGGCGACAAGCAAGATGTAACTGATGCGATACCTTCTGCGACCGAGAACGTCGATGATGGATCCAAAGCAAAGCAAATTCCAGAGTAAGAATTTTTGCTTATAAGCTAGTTTTTGGAAGTAAGCGTATATCCTCTGCTTACTTTCCAATTGCCGACGTGGTGGAATTGGTAGACACGCCGTCTTGAGGGGGCGGTGGCGAAAGCTGTGCTAGTTCGAGTCTCGCCATCGGCACCAACAGTTTTTTCTGCTATATTATTCTTGTACTGATCGTTAAAAAGTCAGTATCACACGCGATACCCAAAATAAATGGCTTATCGTTCCGATCTGGTCCTAATTGGTAGAATAATAATAAAAACTTCAATCGCTTGGTCATGTCCTACCCAACCATCAAAGCGCTTCTCATTTTTCTGATCAAGACCTTGATCTATGCAGCTAGCGTTTTTTACACTACCAATTACTTCACGATTGATAATCTTGGGACAGTCATTCTCGGTGTCTTCATTCTCAGCTTACCCATTATCTTGTGTGGAATCTATGGCAGTACTGTGCGTCAAATTAGGCGCCTCACGATTTTCAAGGAAAGAGGGATTTTATTTAGGATCGTTTCGTCGCGTTTTTGAAATCGATTTTATGGATACTGTGGGCACTGAGTACTTCTTTTTTTATGTTGCTGCAGTTTCATATCTATAGCGAGTGGGAATGGTTCTTTTTTTTGCTGGTCATTCCTTTCTTTTGGATTGTATTTAGCACTTGTCGCAAGTTCATTGCTCACGAGATTGTGGGCTACATGGCAACCGATATTGCCTTGCGCTGGGCTAGGTTTCTTTGCCCGGTGCTGATGTTAATCCTTTATTATTCCTTCTTTGGACAGTTCGAGTCTTTACCCAATTACGCGAATATTCCTGAAGCGATTCAGGATCAAAAAAGCAAGGTTGAGAATTTAGCAGGGAGCGCCATTACCCGCGAAGCTTCACACTTCTTGGCACTTTATGATGGCATCCGAATTTTTATTCTCAATCATTCGCTTTCACAAGACACGATTTGGGGTTTTCTGTTACTGACATTCAGTAAACTCATTGTTTTCTTCAATGCCTGCGCTATTCTTTCTTGCTTCGTTATTCCGACGACTGAATTTCGACGCATCGTTGGACCGCTCACCGACCAAGATATTCCTCCTACGCTTTCAATACAACGAATTGCGATAGTTTCGGCTATTTTTACCCTACTGACCCTATTTATCTATGCGCCCACTTTTGTGTATTTAGAAGCATGGGTTCAGCAGAAATCGATTGCACTGAATGAAGATAGGGCAAAAATCGAGAAAGTTGCTGTCGATCTCATTGGTGACGAGCCATTTCGCAAGGGTACCATCGAAAAACTGCATAAGGCTAAAATCAAGGCATTGCCGGATAAGGCAGCGATTCAGCGCGATCTCGATGAGAAACTAGAGATTGGTTTTAAAAGACTGGAGTCCAGAGTAGATATCTATCTTGATTGGTACTATAGCTTAATGGGTGAGTACACCCGGATCAGTAAGCTATTGATCGGAGAATTAGAAGCAGATATGAAACGCCGATTTCAAGAGGCGCTCGAACAGGGCGGTAACCCGTTTTGGGAATATGAAGCGGCTGTTAGTCAGTTGCTTACACATTATGAAGATGCTCAAAAGGCCTATATAGAAAAGGCAAACAAAATTTTACACAAAAATCGCCTCGATCTCAAAGGTGTGCCGTTTGATGTCAATGAGCAACTGACGTTGTTGGACGCAGTAAGTTTACCCATCCACCAAGAAGATTTTATCAATTTTCAGCATCGCCTTGGTACGGGGTCGGCCGCTGGCATGATTACTGCTATCATCGTCGGGAAAGTAGCTGGAAAAAGTATTTTTAAACTTGCAGTGGGCGCGTTATTCAAAGTAGTTGCCAGCAAAGCTACTGGTGCCGTGGTGAGTGCTGGAGCAGGTGCAGCCACTGGCGCTGCTGTCGGTTCTGTCGTTCCTGGGTTTGGAACCGCAATCGGTGCTGTGGTTGGCGGTATCATCGGTGGCATCGGTGCTGGCATTATCGTTGATAAAACCCTGATAGAATTGGAAGCAGCGATTAGCAGGGAAAAATTTAAAGCTGAAATCTTGGCAGCGATTAACGAAGCCCGTTTAGAATTTAAAGAAGAATTAATTAACCAAGCAGAATAACTTGCCCATGAAAACAACGCAGCAATTAACAAGACATTATGCTGGTATCGCTAATCCTTCTGGTGCAGTGGCACTTAGCGATAGCCTTTTCATCGTTGGTGATGATGAAGATAATCTCCTCAGAATTTATGATCGAGATACGCTCGATAAACCGCTACAAATTATATCGTTAAGCCATCTTTTCAAAGGCATTATTAAAGACGGGCCCGATTTAGAAATTGATATCGAAAGCATGGCTGCGATGGGCAATGTGTTATTTATCATTGGTTTACATTCGACAAGCCGAACAGGGGAGTATCGACCTGCGAGACATCGATTGATTGCAATTCAATTTAAGCTCGATGCTAACAATAAGCTCAATATCTGTCCGGTAGGGGAAATTCATACCCAATTGATCGACAATCTGAAGCAAGATGTGCGTTTCAAGAAATATCGATTAGACAAAGCAGCAAAAATACCCCCTAAAGCAATCGGTGGTTTAAGTATCGAAGGGTTGGCTGCAACCCCCGATAATGGTTTGCTCATTGGTTTCCGGAATCCGCTCAATGGCGGCAAGATGAATCACGATCGATTAGTGAGAGGCAATGCCTTGCTTGTTAAATTAAAAAATCCTTTCGAGGTTATTCACGGGCTACCAGCGCGATTTGCTAAACCCATCGAATTGGATCTCGATGGGCAAGGTATCCGCGAAATTACCTGGAGAAAAAAGCATCAATTCATGATTGTTGCAGGTCCTTACCATGAGAACATCGCGAGCAAAACACACCCCAAGGAAACGGGCAAACTATATCACTGGTTCAGCCGATCGAAGAAGCTGAAGGAATGCAAGAAAGTAGCGTTGGAAAACTTGAATATCGAAGCTGCTTTTTTCTATCCCGAGGATGATAAAACAGTCCAGTTACTCAGCGATGATGGTCAAATGCGCAATGAAAAAAAATTCCGGAGCCAGATCGTTAAGTTGTAATCTAACTGCTATTGAGGCGTATTGCATATTACGTAACAATAAGGAACTTGATACCCATCAATATTAAAACTATTCCCCAAAAATTTCCGCTTTGCTTTCAAGCCAGGTTCCACTGCGGTTATCAATGAAAACACCGAATACACTGAACACAAAAGTTATTGCTCCGATAACCAGGCAAGCGGTATAAGGATTAACTTCCAACAAAGTTAGGCTAAATCCAGCAGCCATCGCATCAATACTAGTAGCGATGGCCAGAACCAGCAGCATTTTGTTGGTGATGCGCGCAATCGTTTCTTCCACACCTTCTTGAGTGCTTTCATAAATCATTTTTGCACCGATCAACGTCAGCAGTCCAAAAGCGATCCAATGCGCATGGGTTTCTACCCAACTTAAAACATCCTGATCCCCTCAATACCCGATGAAAGGCATCAAGGCTTGAAAGATTCCGAAGAATCCCCCAACTCTGAGTGCCAAGTTAGGCACATTTTTCTTCGCACCCAGGCCGATAGCAACTACAAAGGCATCCATACTAAGTGCAATTGCAAGAATGATGACTTCGATCATCGTGTTGCTTCAAAAATGGTGCATGGTGGTAGCGAGGTATGTTTTCAGCGATGAAGTTCATGAAATAGATCCTATCTTAAAAAAGAAATGATCTCAGCGATAACTTCGTACATTGAAAATACTTGGGCAAAAAACTTTGGTGGCAAAATACCTGAAGGAGAAGTGCGGCATCGACACTCAGTTTCACGATTTCGATAATTCGGGCAAACTTACCCAAGTTGCACATTGAATCACACCCGGTATCCATCCGAGTCTTCGAACGTGCAGCCGTCGCGATCCCAATAGGGATTCAGGGAGGCTACTGCTTTGAATCCCGCCACTCTCATAGACTCGCAACAGTGGACCCAATCTTCTCGGTCTGACACATAGAAGACAAGAAGGTCTTCCAGCGTCGGTGTTGGTTTGACAGGATGTGAACGGCAATAGGTGAATTCGAGATGGTAAGCGCCACCAGGTTTTCCTAACATCACACCGTCAAAACCATCGTGGTCGTTAAAATGACCAAGGCGCTCCAGGCCCAGCCCTTTTCGATACATCGCTTCAGTTCGGGGAGATTCGTCACCGGACGGGCAACTCGAAAATGGCAGATCATTTTGGGATTCTTTGTTTAGATTAGCGCAACGCGGAGTTAACCGGCAGAATGGAACTGACTTGCCAGAGCAGTAGCTTGCAGTGGAGTGTAAAGTTTTTTAAACAATTACCTCCTGCAAACTGTCCAGTTGAACACCTAGTTAGCACGTGGGCTAAAACACCATTGCATGGTCGCAAAAGAATTTCCCATCTTGATGAACAAGAACCATTTCAGCAACAAATTCGCCTTTAGCTTTGGTGAAATACTGCTTCCAAACGATTGCTGCAGAGTTTGGACGCTTGAATACTGCTACAAGCTTACGCTCTGCAAAGAAGCCTTTTTCATTTTGATACTGCTTGCAAACCAACTGGAAATGTTCTTTCGTAACTATTTTCTTGATGCGATCCGTGAAATCTCTTACGTGAGCTTCATGATCGATTCTTGTGGAAGCATCCATCAAATTATCCATGATGGGATTTGCTATTTCTATAATCTCCTGTTCTGACATTTCTACAAAATTCATGACTACTCCTTGCAAGTGCTAACATATAATCAGGCATCCGAAATAGCACAATATATTGCATCACAAATGTAATTTAATACGGAATTATTCATGATAGCCCCTTATTACCGCCAATAGCGAATTTAGCTGTTGTTTTATCAAACTTGTTAGCGCCACAAGTTGAAAAAGTAACTACACAAAAAAGCAAACCTTGGCTTCTGGATTCATCAAAGGATAAAAGCAGAAATTGATCTCACATAGCACTTTTGATTTTACTTAGCTGACTTTTTTTATTTCTCGCAAACAATCGAGTCTG
>JADJLM010000003.1 GCA_016710135.1 Nitrosomonas sp.
CGTTGGCAGCATCACGCTTATCGGTTACCACCGGGTAAGTAGATGTGGAATACCTTCTTTCATACGGAAAGCTCATCCATTTTAGGATCAACAAGAATCAATTCACTTGTTCTGGTGCAGCTTTATAGAGCAAACTTAAAAAATAATCGCACATTGATGGCAACGGATTCACCTGAGCCGGTTGTGCCAGCAATCAGCGCATGGGGCATTTTACCCAAGTCAGAGACAATGGGTCGACCACCGATATCTTTACCGGGCGCATGAACAAAGGAGAAACCATATCAGCATAAGCCCGCGAGCTGAGAATTTCTTGGCGTGTCTGCGCACGACTTGTCGTTTAGGATTAAATCTCTAATCCCATGGTCGTTTTTACCAGGAATTGTTTTCATGAACACGGATGCCTCGCTACTCACTCGGCACGGCGCCAATCTTTAACTAAGTTAATGATTTGATTTTCTTTACGCCAGTCGCTGGTTCGATCTCATAACGAGTAAATGATGCTGCGGCCAGGATGAGCAGAGACGATTTAATCCTTTCAACACCAAATTCTTGTAGCCTTCGCTCGATCAACCGTGAAGCAAACCCCAAGGTTTCATTCGACAAGAGTTCTACATCAACCTTGGGTTCATCCAATAAATATAAGGAGAAAAGACTAGAGTCCGGGAGTTCCGAAAATAATGGTGCCTGCTTTTTCTTTAAGAAAAGTGAGAAGATTTTGGAATCGATGTATCGGGTATTTCACCTCCTTGAGGGGGGAGGATGTGTCGATAAATCTTTTTTAAAATCATCAACATACCGCTTGTTGCAATGAAGATAGCTCGGCTCTGCTCCACAGATCTAACCATGTTAACCATGACGCGCGGTAACGCAAGATAATTCAATTGTTTCGGGCCTATTTTCTCAGCCGCTTCTTCATTCGTACCCAGGAAATCTCTGAGAACAGGCTACAAATCCAATTGCAAATAAAATAAAAAAAGTTCAATGAAGCACCAGTCACTCCCAATAATCGCGAGAAAGTTTGGCTAATCGTTTCTCTAATATTCCACCGGGTGCCAATGGAAGTACGATATTTAATGTATTAAACCGAAGCGCTTCAATCCCGCTACTTGCCACCAACAAGTAACAAAGCCGATCAACGATATGATTAAAGAACGTGGATCGAATAAACTTACGATGTCTATGCGTCGGTAACTCCAAATAATTGCTGCGATAAATAAAGCAACTAACCACCAAGCGGAAGCTACAAATAGATAAAGCAATAAATCGGATAACCATGCACCAGCTTTGCCGCCTGTATTAGTTATTTGATTAATATTTTCTATGAGACCAACCTGGATCAGCGATTAAAGGTTAACAGTATGAGTACAAGGTACAACGCTACCGCGCCTAGCACTAAGCAGCCCGCTTCACGTAATAATTTAGCTAATTTGGGAGGCAGAGTATTGCTTGATTTCCTCGCCATCGATTTGTTGGCAACACCCATGTGAATTCCTGGGAAAGGTAAGCAGTGACCTGCAGATTATATCGCTACTTTATTATCATCCCACAATCACAGACGGTCAAATGTGATAGCAGGACACTCCATAGTGATCGCAAAGTACAGGGTATTCATGAACTAACTAATCTTACTTTGATGATTTTTCCTTACGCGCTTCTCAATCAATGCATCGAGAACAAGAATGGTATCACGCGGCCAATCGCTCATTTTACCGCTAGTTAGGTATTTCCCTCGACAACGAGCAGGTACACCGGTCAATTTATATTGCTTTGTCATTTGAGATGCGCGATTGACCATGTTCTGAACAGAAAAGGAATTAGGCGTTAACAAATTCTTTCGATCAACGCCTTGCTTTTCGATCCATTCAAATAGCGTTGATTCTTTTGCTAGATCAATTTTTTAGCATGAATCGCATCACAGATTTTATCGTGTAGATCTTTCGGAAATACCTAATGCTTCCATGGCATAGAATGTCTTAGCAGCAACTGACCAGTTTGCGCGAAAATTGCTGGAACATAGCGGAATTTTACGTCTTTAGGAGCATTTTTACGCCATTGATCGATATGCGGATGCAAATCATAGCAAATGCGGTGCTTCCGTACCAGAAGAATTCGATGACTTCGATACTGCGGGCATCATCAGTCGGTTGTGGCGTTGAAAGAACAGTATAGTCTTTGCCTTCAACAATATCAGCAAAAGCCACCGAGGGCACCTACGCTGCTTACACAGCCAATCAAAAGCAAGATAAAAAAGTTTAGTTAATTTTTTCATATCATCGCAAATGGTGAAAGGAATGTAAAAAATCATTTTAGAATAAAAGATCCATCAAGGCATACTACTTGTCGGTAACCTAATTATATTTGATTCAATTTGATTTTCCTGTAGGGAAGCCCGAATCTGGTCAATTTCATGGATATCCGAAAAAGGCCCCATACGAACGCGATACCAGGTGCCTTTATCCGAAGACTCAGTCGATTGAATGGCAGCCATCATGCCTAGAAACGCAAGCTCTGCTTTTACTTTCTCAGCTTCTTTTGCACTCTTAAAGGAACCAATCTGCAAGAAAAAACTGTTAGTTGCACGTTGAACGTTATCGGTTTCAGGGGAGGTTTGGGCTACTTCTTTAGAATTTGAGAGACTTCCGGCATTAGGTTCATCGATTCCAGGTAGTATCTTATAAAAATCAAAGCGCGATTTACTTTCTTCTATCACATTACTGCTATTAACGGCACTTTTTTCTGTCTGAGTGGGTTTTTGGATAAAAGTTCTTCTTTAGGTCGACTTGCTGTTTTGTCTTCAGTTAAAAAAGGACTAGGTGCTGATTAATATAGAGCCATACACCGATTGCGCTGATTAAACCAAGTGCATAGCCAATAAATATACCAAGAATAAGCGAACCACCACCTTTTGATGATGTTCCTCCCTTGATTTATAATCTCTACTCATAAAATTCTATAAAATTACAGTTACATTTCGTTGGGCGCTGATACACCTAATAAGTCTAACCGTTAGCAATAACTTGCTGAATTGCAACAATTAATGCCATTCTTGCTAGCTTAAGTTCCTGTTCCGGTACGAGAAAACGCGTTGAATTATAATAGCTATGAAACGCGCCTGCCAGATCTTTAAGGTAGAAAGCAAGAAAGTGGGGAGCCCGTTCTTTTGCTGCAGCCTCAAGTGTATCAGGATAATCAATTAATTTCTGTATCAAAGCAAATTCTTCCTCATTACTTAACCAATTAGTTGGGGCATTGGAAAGTGTCGAGATTTCCTCACCCCATTGTGTAATAACGCTATTTATTCGAGCATGAGCATATTGCACATAACAAACTGGATTATCGTTCGATTGCGATTTTGCGAGATCCAAATCAAAAATCTAAATGCTGATCACTTTTCCGCAACACATAAAAGAATCGCGCTGCATCATTTCCAAACTTCCTTACGCATTCCCTTAGGGTGACAAATTCTCCTGAGCGGGTTGACATGGAAGCTTTTTTTGCCGTCTCGATAAAGTACGGCGAATTGCACCAATGCAATTTCCAGTTTTTTGGGGTCGAGGATAATGCCTGCATTGCTCCCTTGACTCGTGGTATATAACCATGGTGATCTGCACCCCAGACATTAATAATATGAGAAAATCCGCGTTCAAATTTATTGAGATGATAGGCGATATCTGAAGCAAAATAAGTATACTGCCCATTCTCCCGTTGGATTGCGATCTTTTTCATCACCAAATCGAGTTGAACGAAACCAAAGTGCACCATCCTGCTGATAAGTCATGATTTTTCTCGAGCGTAGTAATCGCTTTTGCGATCAACCCATTATCAAAGAGTGATTGCTCAGAAAACCAAGTATCAAATTCAACACCAAACTCCATTAAATCATTGCGGCAATCACCGAGCTGCTCAGTCAAAACAAACTGATGGATATAGGAGTAATCTTCACTGAGAATTTCTTTTGCGGCCTGAATCAATTTATCCAACTGCTCATCTTCATTCGATTCCGATGATGCGTCGATTGGGGTAGCAAGCGGTATTAATGCCTGTGATTGATGTACGTAGCGATCGCCATGCGCTTCTTTTATCATCTTGGCCATATCGATGACATACTCGCCCTGGTAGGCATTCCCAGGAAATGGAATTGATACGCCACAAAGCACAAGATAGCGTAACCAGGTTGATAACGTAAGAATATCCATCTGCCTTCCCGCATCATTTACATAGTACTCACGGGTTACTGAATAGCCATTCGCACGTAGAATATTTGCAAGGCTAGCGCCATATGCAGCCCCTCTTCCATGACCAACATGTAAAGGCCCTGTGGGATTCGCTGAAACAAATTCAACTTGTATCTGTTTTCTTTTCCCAACATCAGTAGCGCCAAAAAGATCGCCTTGCTGCAATACTTGTAATAAAAATTGTTGTTTTGCGGATTGTTTGAGAAATAAATTGATAAAACCATTGCCTGCAACTTCTGCTTTTCTAAAAAAGGGGAATCTGGAAGGAACTGAAGCAGTGACTGGGCGATTTCCTTAGGACTCTTATGCAAGAAACGAGCTAATTGCAAAGCAATATTGCTGGAATAGTCGCCATGTTCTACTTGTTTAGGGCGAGCCAGTTCTATAAAAATTTCACAATTGGGAGGTAATATTTTCTCAGTTGCTTGATAGAGTAATTCAGTGAAATGAACTTTAAAATTATTTTGTTTAAGGGCAGTCATAAGCAAAGAGATTTAAGTGAAACGTAAATTATATCGAGGTTGGGATGATTTCATGCGAGTGATTTATTTGAACTATCCTTTGTAACGAGATATTTTTTAAAAACACGTTAGGGTACTTCGCATAGATTACCAGTCATTACATTACCTATACTTAACTCGACAGTAATGTGATTTACATCGCTTGCAAGTATATAATAGTGCACATTAAATAATCGGTTAAGAAAAATTAAGGGTTGTAATAATGGATAATAAGCAAATAAATCAAGCAAAAAGTGAGGATGAGACCGATCTCTTAAATCACTGTGTCCAATACGCTAAAGTAATTTTGAATGAGCAACTGGCTCGGATTAAAAGTAAAAAATATGACTTTGCGCCTGAATTTAAATTCATGACAATCCAACTCTATCTTGTCGGGGTGATGTGGCAATTTTATGAAAAACAGCAACAGATGCCCCCTGAAATAGCTCGCGAGAAAGCTTTTTTGACACTTCATTCGATGATGATCAGTGATGGGCAAAACCTAAACGTGCTGATAAACAAATTGCCTTTATTAAGGAAATGTCAAAACTTAAAGATGGTGATGAGGCCTTGGCTATCCATATTGGATACGAGTCTAAGCCAGATGATGGAGTTTATCCGAAGTTTTTGATCACTATATTGATGAGCCTCGAGTTTCAGGTGCATTATGGCGATCCTATGATCGAGGTAAAAATTATTTTATTGGGCGGATTGTTTGTTGGGATGGTGGCCGTATGGTTTGTCACAATTTTTATTCCGGAAAGTAGTGAACTTACTATTTTAGCGACTGGCTTGGTGGCAGCGTGTTTATTTATCTTGCCCACCTTCCTAATTGGTCTACTAATCTATCGCAACAAAGTTAAACAAGGTGAACGTTCTTAACAGAATGTTGTAATACTTTCTACGTTGCCGTTGCAGTGTTAAAAACAGACTCGAAATGCCTCATATATTATATAAGCGCTACGCTTTTTCAGCTGTTTGCCTTGCTCTACTTCCTCAGAAGCATTTTTCAACGACTTGTTAAAGACAGTGGGTGAAGGTTGTCTTAAAAATTATGAGTGCATTGATTATCGATGGTAAAGCAGTTGCCTATAAAGTTCGCAATACACTCAAGCAACGTACCGAGAAGCTTGTCCAATTAGGGATCCAACCTGGGCTGGCAGTCATCTTGGTCGGTGATAATCCGGCATCCAGTATTTATGTGCGTAATAAGGCGAAAGCGTGTAAAGAAACAGGAATTCATTCTGAGGTTTATCAATTTTCTGGTGATACATCACAAATGACCGTGCTTGAGCATATTCATGCATTAAATGATAATCCCAAGATACATGGTATTTTGATCCAACTTCCATTACCCTCACATTTTGATACGCAGAGAATTATCGCGTCGATTGCGATCGAGAAAGATGTAGATGGATTTCATCCCTGTAATATCGGTGCGTTATCGACTGGTAATGCACGATTCTATCCTTGCACACCCTATGGCGTGATGACCTTATTGAATGAATTTAATTTAACCATCGAAGGACAACATGCAGTCGTCGTGGGGAGGAGTAATATTGTTGGCAAGCCAATGGCCTATATGTTGCTAGAGAAGGGAGCAACCGTTACAATTTGCACATCTAAAACGCAAAACTTATCCCAATTTACTCAGAGTGCTAATATATTAGTGGTTGCAACCGGAAGACCGCAAATGATCAGCGCAGAGATGGTCCGTCCGGGATCGGTTATCATCGACGTAGGAATCAACCGCTTAAGCGATGGCCATCTTTGTGGCGATGTTGATTTTGCTTCCGTTAAAGAAAAGCGGGCTATATTACTCCTGTCCCGGGGGGTGTCGGCCCCATGACCATTACCATGTTATTAAGTAACACGATCGAAGCTGCCGAGCGCGTTCAATCTGCTAACTAAAATCAAGGATGTTGCTTATCCTTCAATTGAACATTACAGTTACTCAATATGAACTCACACGATATTGATCCACAAGAAACGCAAGAGTGGCTTGATGCCCTTGAATCGGTTCTCATCAATGAAGGACCGGAGCGGGCGCATTATTTATTGGAGCGCTTAGTTGAGAAAGCGCGGCGCTCGGGTGCTTACCTGCCTTACAGTGCCAATACCGCTTATATCAATACTATCCCATCAGGAAAAAGAAGAACGCTCACCCGGTGATCACGCAATCGAGCATCGAATTCGCTCCTATGTGCGGTGGAATGCGGTGGCTATGGTACTGCGCGCAAATCGAAATACCAATGTTGGGGGGCACATTGCGAGTTTTGCATCAGCAGCCACGCTATATGATGTTGGCTATAATCATTTTTGGCATGCACCAAGTAGTCAGCATGGGGGAGATTTAATCTATGCTCAAGGTCATTCATCCCCGGGAATTTATGCTTATGCCTTTCTAATGGGAAAGTTATCAACCCAGCAGCTCGATAACTTTCGCCAAGAAACAGGTGGAAACGGTCTTTCGTCCTACCCTCATCCATGGTTGATGCCTGATTTCTGGCAATTTCCTACGGTATCGATGGGACTCGGCCCTCTCATGGCCATTTACCAAGCGCGCTTTATGAAATATCTTGGGAGCCGAAATTTAGTTGACACAGTTGGGCGTAAGGTTTGGGCTTTTATGGGTGACGGTGAGATGGATGAACCAGAGTCACTCGGGGCCATCACACTCGCATCACGTGAAAATCTCGATAATTTGATTTTTGTCATTAATTGTAATCTCCAGCGGTTAGATGGTCCCGTTAGGGGGAATGGCAAGATCATCCAGGAACTCGAAGCTGCATTTAGGGGCGCTGGCTGGAATGTCATTAAGGTTATCTGGGGCTCTTACTGGGACCCCTTGCTAGCTAAGGATACCAAAGGCTTACTACAACAACGGATGATGGAATGCGTTGATGGTGAGTATCAAACATTTAAAGCGAGAGATGGCGCCTATGTCAGAAAACATTTTTTGGGAAATATCCTGAGTTACTCGAAATGGTAGCTAATATGTCCGACGATGATATTTGGCGGTTAAATCGTGGCGGGCATGATCCGCACAAGGATATACCGCTTATGCTGCTGCGGTCAAACATCAAGGTCAACCTACCGTTATTCTGGCAAAAACGATTAAAGGCTATGGGATGGGTGAATCGGGTGAAGCGCAAAATATAACACACCAGCAGAAGAAGATGGGAACAATTTCCTTGAGAGCCTTTCGTGATCGATTTGGTTTGCCAGTTCCGGATGAAAAAATTGATGAAATTCCGTATCTGCAATTTAATGAAGATTCAGAAGAATTTCACTATATGAAGTCCCACCGTGAGGCGTTGGGTGGATTTCCCCATCATCGCCGTCGTAAAGCGCAGCCCTTAAATATTCCTGCTTTGACCGCCTTCGAGATATTGTTAAAAGCGAGTGGAGAAGGTCATGAATCTTCAACTACCATGGCTTTTGTGCGCATTCTGAACATTCTTGTTAAAGATAAAAATATAGGGAAACATGTGGTGCCGATTGTTGCTGATGAATCTCGGACCTTTGGTATGGAAGGTATGTTCAGACAATTGGGAATTTGGTCTTCGGTGGGTCAGCTTTACACCCCGCAGGACGCAGATCAGCTCATGTATTATAAGGAAGACAAGCATGGGCAAATTTTGCAAGAAGGCATTAACGAAGCAGGCGCTTTATCATCATGGATTGCTGCGGCAACTGCTTATAGTACGCATGGTATACAAATGGTTCCTTTCTTTATTTTTTATTCGATGTTTGGCTTTCAACGTGTGGGTGATTTGATTTGGGCTGCAGGTGATTTACGGTGTCGCGGTTTTCTGATTGGCGCTACGGCTGGGCGTACGACACTAAATGGTGAAGGATTGCAGCATGAAGATGGCCATAGTCACTTGGCAGCTTCTACTATCCCTAATTGCGTTTCATACGATCCTACGTTTGCCTATGAACTGACTGTTATTGTTCAAGATGGAATGCGCCGCATGTATTACGAGCAAGAAGATATCTTCTACTACATCACGGTTATGAATGAGAATTATGCCCAGCCTGATTTACCCAAGGGAGTTGATCAAGATATTTTGAAAGGCATGTATTTGCTACAAGATCGGAGCCATCAGCATAAAGAAAAAATGATTCCCTACAACTTCTCGGGTCAGGAGCAATACTGCGTGAAGTCATTGCTGCTGCTGAGATTCTTCAAAACAACTATGGGGTTGCTGCGGATGTATGGAGTGTAACGAGTTTTAATCAACTTCGGCGAGAAGCGCTAAGTATTTCTCGTTGGAACATGCTTCATCCTACCAAGCCAGCTAAAACATCACATATCGAAAATTGTTTAAAAAATAGACATGGGCCGGTAGTTGCTGCAACAGATTATATGAAGTTATATGCAGATCAAATTCGTGCTTTTATGCCGGGGCGCTATAGCGTGTTGGGTACGGATGGATTTGGTCGATCTGATACACGGAGAAGCTTAGACATTTTTTTGAAGTAGATCGGTACTATATTACCGTTGCTGCGCTTAAAATTTTGTCAGAGGAAGGAAAATACCCGTTAAATTGGTATCTCAAGCGATCAAAACGTTGGGCATTGATCCTGAAAAACCGGAGCCTATTACACAATAAATGATGTATAGCAATATTATTTGTGACGGTCTTTTTATCACTACAGTAGGGCTGGATTAAACTAAGGAACGTACGTGGGACAAGTAAAGAAAGTATTAGTCCCTGATATTGGGGATTTTAAAGAGGTTCCGGTCATTGAAGTGTTGATTCGTGTGGGTGATCATTTGTCCATTGATGATGCCTTGATTACACTGGAGTCAGATAAAGCCTCAATCGAGGTACCTTCTCCTTATGCCGGAATTGTTAATACAATACATGTGAAAGTGGGTGATAAGGTTTCTGAAGGCGCTGAAATCATCACTGTGGAACTATCCGAAGTGGAGGAAAGAAGCAGTACTTTCACTCAGACTGAAGTAGTGAGTGATTCGCCCACTGCGAGTAATCCAAAGCAGAGCATCTCTAAGGAAATACCTGTTGCAGCAGTTGAACAATCTGAAAGTAAAGCACTCGCGCAGCAACAATCGCAGTCTTCTAGCAGGCCATGGAATGCTAATTTAGATATTACACCCCATGCAGGTCCTTCAGTACGTCGCTTTGCGAGAGAGCTAGGAGTCGATTTAGCTCGCGTGGTGGGGAGGGCCTAAGCATCGAATTCTTAAAGAAGATATCCTCGCTTATGTCAAGCATCAATTATCAAAGCCGACAAACTCAGGAGAGCGCGGTTACTTAGATCTTTTACCGTGGCCACACGTTGATTTTGCAAAATTCGGCCCCATCGAACTAAAAACATTAAGTCGCATTAAGCAACTGTCGGGAGCGAACTTACACCGGAACTGGGTCATGATTCCCCATGTTACTCAGTTTGATGAAGCGGATATTACCGAGCTAGAGTCACTCCGAAAAGAACATAATGGATCCCAGGCGGCAAATGGAACTAAGTTAACGATCTTAGCTTTCTTGATAAAAGCGACCACGGCAGCTTTAAAAAAATTCCCTGAGTTTAATGCATCACTTGATAACAGCAATGGTGAAGCAAATTTAATATTGAAGCGGTATTATCATTTGGGATTCGCAGTCGATACGCCGAATGGGCTTGTTGTTCCGGTCATTCGCGATGCTGATCAGAAAGGCGTTATCACTATCGCCGAAGAACTTGGAAAACTTTCAGCCCTAGCTAGGGATGGAAAACTAAAACCAACGGATATGCAAGGTGCGAGCTTTACGATATCAAGTCTTGGTGGCATCGGTGGCACGGCGTTTACACCGATTATTAATGCTCCGGAAGTTGCTATTTTAGGCGTTTCTAAAGCCAGCTTGAAACCGGTTTATCGCAATGGAGAATTTGTACCTCGATTAGTCGTTCCTCTTTCGCTATCCTACGATCATCGAGTCATTGATGGTGCATCGGCAGCGCGCTTTACCTCGCATTTGTCGAATATTCTTGCAGACATGCGGCTTGCACTTTTTGAGTGATTTGCAGATCGATCAGCCATCAACCGCTGGCTTTCCTGTCTACAATACCTTAGTGAAAACCGCATACAGTTTGATTGGCATATATATGGCACCTTTGATCCTATTCATTATGGTCATTTAAGGATTGCTGAAGAGCTCGTAGAAAATTTGCAGCTCGATGAATTGCACTTTCTACCCGCCGGACAACCTCGACTTCGGGATCAACCGCTTGCCTCCCGACATCAGCGTTCTGTCATGCTCACCAAAGCAATTAAAAATAATTCAAAATTTAGATTAGATGTACGAGAGGTGAGGGAGTCAGGTGAGACTTATAGTGTAGGGACCTTGAAAAAATTGAATCAAGAATATGCTGAGCGGCGAATTGCCTTTTGTTTTATCGTAGGTGCTGATGCTTTTATTAAACTACCAAACTGGTACCATTGGTGTGATTTATTTGATCTTTGTCATTTGATCGTGGTTAATCGACCCGGTTTCGACCTGATTCATAAACAAGCTGACCTTCCTCACACGATCGCTAGGGGAGTGCCGGGATCGGTGGATCGATCAAGTGGAATTATTGAAGCAGAAGGCATCAGGTTTTATCTATTGCGCAACTACGACACCATCTGCTATTTCAGCGACGGTTATTCGTCATGCTATCCTAACCGGAAAGAGCATACGTTATCTACTACCGGATAGCGTAATAAACTATATCTATCGCTATCAGTGTATCCTGAGAGAAATGAACACCAATCAATTAATCAAAATTACGCTTGAAGCACTTGAAGACATAAAGCTAACGAAATTACCGTGCTTGAGGCCGAAAAAATGTTTCCACTATTTGACTATATCGTTGTTGCGAGCGCAACATCATCCCGGCAAGCCAATGCCATCGCAAATCATATTCGAGAAAAAGTTAAATCAGCGGGTGGGGCAGTATATGGTATCGAAGGGGAGCGGACCGGAGAATGGTTATTAGTCGATTTGGGTGATGTAATTGTCCATATCATGCTGCCTACAACACGTGCTTATTATAATTTAGAGGCGTTATGGTCAGAGTCAGCACGCCTACCAATCATCCTTGACCTCAACATGAAGTTCAATGTGCTGGCGGTAGGGAATAAAATGCCGGACTGGATAGAATCAGGGTTTATGGAATACCGTAAACGCATGCCGAAGGAATTGTCAATCGAATTGATTGAAATTAAACAAGTTAAAGATAAAAATCGTGAGCAATCGCTTATAGCAGAATATGAGCGCATTGAAAAGTACTACCAACTGCTAGCTTTATCATTGTCCATGGATGAACAAGGAAAACAATTATCGACTCAAGATCTGCAGCTTCTTTGATAAATTGGATGAATCTGGGTAAAAGATATTACCTTTATCATAGGCGGTGCAGATGGGTTGCATCCGGCGATCAAAAAAGCAGATCAAATTTTATCCCTTTCGCGTATGACCTTTCCCCATGGTTTAGTCAGAGTACTATTGGCTGAACAATTATATCGTGCAATGACTATCCTCAAGCATCATCCCTAACATCGTGCATAGGTAACGTGTTTCGGCGATAATCACGGTAATATTGGAATTATTTTTGCCCATAGCACTGAGTTAAAAATTATGATCTATAGTGAAAATCAGATATATCTGGCTTCTCGTAGTCCCCGAAGACGAGAATTACTCAAACAAATCGGTATAAAGCATAGTGTATTATTGATGCGTGAAACGATGGATCGCTCTGTTGATATTGATGAAACACCCGATACAGGAGAATCTCCAGCGGACTACGTCTACCGGATGGTGCATACCAAAGCCGATGCCAGCTGGGAAAGATTAATTCAGCGTAAATTGCCTATCTTGCCGATCCTGGTTGCCGATACCATTGTCGCGCTTGATGGCTGTATACTCGGTAAACCCAGAGATACAGCCCATGCGGAAGAAATGCTTTTATCGCTTTCAGGTAGAACGCACCAAGTACTAACAGCGATTGCGTTGAGCATGCAAAGAGAGGTTAAACATCGGTTATCCATTACAACAGTACGCTTTCGCGACATTGGCAAACGAGAGATTCAAGCTTGTATCAAGGGGAAAGCTACGACAAAGCAGGAGCCTACGCAATCCAAGGGTTGGCGGCCGCTTTATCGTAGACATTTATGGTAGCTATAGTGGGGTGGTCGGCTTACCCTTATTTGAAACAGCTCAACTGCTTGAAGAGTCAGGGATAGCGCTTTTTTCTTAGACGATACTTTTATTGTTTCGATCGCTTTAGCATGAATAGTGAAATTCTCATCAATATGACCCGCAAGAGACGCGTGTCGCTGTCATCGAACAGGGGTGGTCCAAGAACACATATCGAAAGGAACCAGTAGCCGTGGCATTGTGGGAAATATCTATAATGGTCGTGTGAGTCGAGTATTACCGGGAATGCAATCGGCTTTCATTGATATTGGCCTAGAGCGAGCTGCTTTTCTACATGTTGCGGATATCAAAGAATTTGGATCAAATACCGATACTGACAAACCGATAGAACGCTTACTGTTCGAAGGTACTAGTATCTTAGTGCAAGTAATCAAGGATGCGATTGGCACCAAGGGCGCCCGCCTCTCAACCCAAATTAGCATCGCTGGTCGCCTGCTCGTTTATCTACCCTATGAATCCCATATTGGTACTCTCAGCGTATTGAAGATAATGCAGAGCGTGAATCCTTGCGAGAAAAGCTGCAGCGGGTTCTACCCCCAGAAGATAAGGGAGGGTATATTATCCGAACGATGGCAGAAGCGGCCAGTGAATCCGATTTGCGCGCAGACATCGAATATTTGCATAAGCTTTGGTACGATATTCAAAATAAATCCTTATCAGCGAGTTCTCCGGCATTGCTCTATCAAGACCTCGATCTAAGCCACCGGAGTACTCAGAGATTTTCTGGATGAATCGATAACAGGCATAATCGTTGATTCGAGGGAGACACATCAAAATTAAAATATTCGCTCAAAATTTTATGAGCAATGTCTCCGATAAGATCGACCATTACACCGGTGAACGTCCTTTGTTCGATTTATATGGTGTTGAGGACGAAATTGAGAAATCGCTGTCACGGCGCGTTAATCTGAAATCGGGTGGCTACGTTATCATATCGATCAGACTGAAGCCTTAACAAACCATGGATGTTAATACTGGTGGGTTTATTGGGGTTCGTAATTTTGATGATACGATTTTTAAGACCAACCTTGAAGCCGCACAAGTGATTGTACGCCAACTCCGCCTTAGAAATTTGGGCGGAATTATTATTATTGATTTCATCGATATGGAAGACCAGGAACATCGAAACGCCGTGCTCGTTGAATTCAACAGCGCTGATGAAAGACCGTACACGCATGACAGTTAATTGGGTTTACCGCGCTCGGACTAGTTGAGATGACACGTAAACGAACGCGAGAAAGCCTCGCGCACATCCTTTGTGAACCCTGTCCTACCTGCCAGGGCCGGGGTGAGATCCGAACGGCACAAACCATCTGTTACGAAATTTTGCGGGAGCTACTCAGAGAATCGCGGCAATTTAATGCCAACGAATACAGAATCCTTGCTTCACAACCGGTGATCGATTTATTTTTGGACGAAGAATCGCAAAGCCTAGCGCAGTTGAAGCGATTTTATCGCAAAACCGATTAGCCTGCAGGTAGAAGCATCCTATACACAAGAACAATATGATGTCATCTTGATTTAGGAATGAATGCGAGAGCGACAGGAATGAGGTGTGTTGTCAAATATGGGATTCATGAGATTAAGCGTGAGAAGATTTGCCCTAGGATCGCTGTTTAAATTCAATAGGTGTACTAGCGCAGACTAAATTGTGTCTGGCTCCATTCGCTATAGTTTGTAGTATCCAACTGATCAGTCAAGATTACAATCGTGCATAGATATCAAGTTGTATGTGTTAATGCAAGACCTGACCGTTCGCAGTAACAGCAGTAAATCTAGCGGGTTAAAGTCCCGTCCGAGGAGTTGTCCGTACGCCTCGGTAGCATGAGGAAGCGGCGTCGTGGTAACGCGGGGTCGTAAGTTTCCACACAGCAAGAGAGCAGGCCGTAACGCAAGTGAACCTACACGTAGCCTCGTAAACGAGCTGGAGGAGCCGACCCTGTGGTCAGAAGGGGAAGGCCGTTGGATGGGTGATGAAATAACGGAAGTGTCACCCATCGACTTCCGGGGTAGCAGGGTCGGCATGTTCTAGAAGATTTATTGCCCAGTGCTGGAGGCCCGATACGGCGGTGGGGAGGCCACCGGCTGCAGTGTATAAGGAAACGAAAGCGTGGCAGGCCGTAGCGGGAATCGGAGGGGTTCATAGTACCGTTTGAGATCAAGGGACAACATAACTCTGATTGAGGGAGGGAACCCTACTTTGTTCATGCAACCAAAGAGTGGAGGAAAAGGGGATTGCCATGACGCTAACCACCCCTGAAGCAATCAGGACACTACAGAGGAAGCTTTATATACCAAGGCCAAGCAAGAACCGGCCTATCGCTTCTATGCTTTATATGACAAGGTATGGCGGACAGACATCCTCATGTTTGCCTACCGCCTTGTATGCGCCAATTCTGGTAGTCCCGGTGCTGATGGGACGGACTTTGAGGACATAGAGCAGAAGATAGGGATAGACGCGTTTTTGTCGGAATTAGCTCAAGACCTGAAAGACAAGACCTATACCCCAAGTCCGGTACGGCGCGTCATGATCCCTAAGGTGGACGGCAGTCAGCGTCCGCTGGGGATACCGACCATCCGTGACCGAGTAGCCCAGATGGCGGTAAAGCTCGTTATTGAACCGATATTTGAAGCGGATTTCTGTCCGAACTCCTATGGATTCCGGCCAAAGAAATCCGCCCATGATGCGGTCGATGCAATTGCCGAAGCGCTCCATCGCGGCTACACGCGGGTCATCGATGCCGACCTGTCGAAATACTTTGACAGCATACCTCACGCCCAGCTGTTGGCCGTCGTGGCCGAGCGGATTGTGGATGGTGCAATTTTACACATCATCAAATTATGGCTCAAAGCGCCGGTCATCGGGGAGGATAAGGGCGGTACTAGGAGAAATGTGGGTGGCGGGAAAGCCAACAGTAAAGGCACGCCGCAAGGCGGCATCATCTCGCCGCTGCTGGCGAATTGCTATTTGCATTTGCTTGACCGGATATGGGGAAAGCATCAACTACGCTGGAAACTGAAGGCGCGTATCGTCCGTTATGCGGACGATTTTGTTGTGCTGTGTGCGGGCAAAGTAGATGCGCCCTTGAATGCAGTGCGGCAAGTATTGGGCCGTCTTGATCTCACGTTGAACGAGACCAAGACTCGCATCGTTGATGCCAGACAAGAGAGCTTCAACTTCTTGGGTTTTGCAATCAGGGTGAGCAAGGGATGGAAGTCGGGAAAAAGTTATCCGCATGCCTGCCCGGCAGCGAAATCTCTTGCGAAAATCAAACAGCGTATAACGCAATTGACCGCACGAGAGCGCACACCGATACCGCTGGAAGATATTGTCTGGAGCATGAACGTCACCCTTCGCGGGTGGGCGAACTACTTCCATTATCGCAATTCCAGTGTCATATTGGGAAAGGTGAAAACGCACGCAGAAGAGCGCTTGCGCATACACCTGATGAAGCGCCACAAGATCAAGGATCGCGGGATAGGCCTTGGCCGTTTCCCGAGCCAGCAGCTTTATACGAAATATGGGCTATACAAGGTTCCGACAACGGCAGGCTGGAAATCAGCGCATGCCTAGTGTGAAGAACATCGGAAAGCCGTGTGCGGGAAAACCGCATGCACGGTTTGATGAGGAAGGGCTGGTGAAGTTGACTATGGAATGGCTATTGAGGCACCGCCAAACGAAAGGGGCGGAAACAGATAAGCAACTCCTAATGGCGATCAAAAGCCAGTCCTTTACTCTACCACATCTTTGCTTGACCCACATCTTTGCTAGCGGATCAGCAGGATCAAGCTGTAATAATAAATCCGTTTCAAACAAACTCGATTGATGGGAAGTTTTGCTGGAGGTGGGCATCGATTAATCACCATTTCGACCAATAATAAACGCCTATCCTAACATTATTGGTCGATTTGATTTGTACGCATACAACCATTTGCCCTTTACATTGAGGGTGTGGCTATTTTTTCAGGGACGACTACGTAGATCAATCGCCGTTGTAAATCATCTCTTCACGAGGAACCCAAATCAATTTTCCAACGGAAGTTGATGCACCGATTCCAATGGTAAAACCGGTCTGAATATCCAGTACAGCGGGAATTGTACTAACTCCTTTAGGTAGTCCCATCATGTTGAGGTGATTAGAAGTCCAAGGACCAACTCCACCCGTTGCGAAACGGGCTGAGCCTTCGAACTGTGAAACTCGGATAGCTGATGTAGTCCGGAAATTGTTCCACGGTCCTTTCATCGTCGCAGACAATATTAAGCCTTTGATGATACCTGCGCCAACTCCTTCGCTCGTATAGGTGTAAAAGGCGGTGAGTCTGTTCTTGGTATCTGCAATTTGAAAAAAATTATTTTCGACTTGAAACGGGCCCGCAGTTCCTGCCAGTCCGGCAAGCATACGAATCTTAAACTCAGAATTGACAGGTGGCGGAGGTGGAATTTTCTTGGGCGGAGGCGGACTGTCGGGTGCCACTGGAATTACCACCAAGGCCACAGCACGATCTGACTCTTCTTCCATAGCATGAGTTTGCGCCTGTTCCTCACCTATTGCATCGAGTTGCATCTGGCGGTTAAATATACCCTGCGTCCGGAGAATGGCGGCAATGTTATTAACACGCCGTTTTGACAGTTCTAAATTATATTGGCTTGAACCGCTTTTGCTGGTTGATCCCGCATCCAAATGTGACCACGATCACCTTGCAACAAAGGAACAACCGTTGATTGAAGAAATGCAATATGTTCCGGCTTGACCGTATCGCCATCAATATCGAAATTGTAAAGAAGAGCTTTGATCATTCCTGGCCCGCATAGTGCGAGTCCACATTGATCTTTCCTGTCCAGTGCGGTGCAGCATAGAATGCCTCCAAATTGTTGTCCTAACTAGAATTAGACGTCCGAAATGATGGAATTTATTACGTCACAAATGAGATCTGATACGGAATTAGGCATGGTAGCCCTTATGTTTATAACGATTGAACGAATTAGTTGTCATCATGGCAAACTTGTTTGTGCTTACAAATTCAATCATTACATTGTGCTACCTTCCATAGCTTGACCATACAAAATAAGATAACTCCAATTCTAGTTTTATTGCTGTGCGTTAACACACAGATCAAATGACTGACCCAACGTATTCTTTAGGAAGTCGCTTGCTTGAGCTGCGTCATTTGATGTTGCGCTGAGAGCGAGCGATAAAAGTTTCATAAATCAGCTTTCAGGATGCGTTCATTATTTGAGTGAGCTTCCTAGCGAACTTTACGGGTAATTTTCATGATCCATATGAATAGTGATAACTTGGGATTTGTATGCCTGCTCGCCATACTCAGAAAATAATAGCAAGTGAGTTAACGCTGAGCTATCGGTTTAAATTAGGGCTGTTCGCGTTACTGGGTCATGCTGTCGTGCATGGGCCATTGCTTAGGTTAGTGCTGATCACGGCTATCATTTGGGCTGATTATGCTATGTCAGCCGTCTTAAATAATGTCGTGCTGATTACCTTGATTCTTATTCTTTATTACTGCTTTCAGTTTCGAGAATTCGATTGGAAAACCTAAGGGTTATACGCTGCAACAGAATGATTTTCCAGAGTTATTCGCCTTGCTGAGTGATATGAGTCAATGTATTCATGCGCCTAAAATCGATCAGGTCATTTTGACGAGTGAGTTAGACGTTACCGTCATTCAAACACCAAAGTTAGGCTTATGGGACTGGTCTCATAACACCCTGGTTATTGGTCTTGAATTGCTATTGATTCTTTCTCATCGTCAAGTCAATGCAGTGTTGGTTCATAAATTAGGGCACTATTCTAGAAAGCATCATGGCTTTAATAATTGGATCTACCAGAGCAGAAAGCACTGGCAGCAGTTACGCAACACGTTAGATCGCACTCATGGGGTAGCGCCGATGCTGTTGAGACATTTCTTTAATTGGTATTTACCAAGGTTTAATGATTATTCAGCAGCAATTATACAAGTGAGCGAATATCAAGCAGACGCATTGGCTGCCAAGATAGTTCATCGCGATTGTATGGCGAAGGCACTGATCAACCGGGAGGTGATTGGTCCCTACGTTGATGAAATCTACTGGTCGACATTCTTTCAGCAAGCGGATTATTTACCCAAACCACCTTCTCCTTGGGGAAGCTTGCGACATTATTTAGTGAATGATTTGTCAATGAGATCAAGCTTGAAAAGGCGGCTACAACAACGTTTATTAGCACAATGCGATGAATTTGATGCCGATCCTTCGCTGATCGATCGGTTAGCTGCCCTGAATGTTCATGCAGAATTACCAGATCCTTCGATGATTTCAGCAGCAGAGATCTGGTTTGATTCAAAATATCGTCGTGTGATCCATGATTTTGATCAGATGTGGCTGGAAATAAACGCTAAACGCTGGGAAGAAAGATATGAATACGTGAAGCAAGCTAAAACACGGCTTAAGTACTTGCGCAATTTTAGTTTAGTAAAAATGACAGATGACGCGTTATGGGGAAAAAAGCCCAACTGGAAGCCGAGTTGGGTGATAGGATCAAGCGATCTTGGCATACCGGAGTTACCAAGATCGTTTTCCGGATCATGCGCTGGCCGCTTTTCACTTAGGGCGTTATGCAAGCGCAGCCGGAAGTAATGAAGTGCTAATTCAAATGAAAAAGCACTGATACAGGCAGATTTAGTTATTCCAGCTTGCCAATATGCTTGTGAGTATTTAACTCGCAATCACCGAAAGCAGGAGTCGTATTGGTGGCAACAACAGGCTGAACGTCAATTAGTCATCGATCATCAGGCGGATGTTGAGAGAAGCGAATTAGTCGATTCAGATCAAATCATGGCCTATGAGAGTGATGACGCAACTCAAACTTATCTAGCTGAGAAACTACGAGAAACAGGAAAATAACCAAAGCTTGGATCGCTCAAAAAAAAGTTCAGTATTATCCAGAATATCCAGTGTTGGTTATAGTAGTTGAGTGCAATCGCTTATTGGTGAATGAAATGACTTTAATTGATCAATTGAGAGAAGCGCTTTATTTAGGTTGTGCATTTTTTATCATTTCAAAAAAGGGACCTTACCAAACTTTAGTAAAGCAGATTATCGCAATGGATAATCGATTAATCTGAGGATCAAAAAAACCTGAAGCCACTGAATCGATTGCTGTATTCAGCTCAAGTTAGCCTAAGGCTGTGATAAACTAGTCTTTCTATCTGAGATCTTGAGAGGAAATAGCTGTAGCATGCTGTTGATGATTGATAATTATGATTCATTTACTTATAACCTCGTGCAATATTTTGGTGAGCTTGGTGAAGCTGTCGAGGTATTTAGAAATGATGAAATCACGCTAGAACGAATTAAAGCGCTTAACGCGCAACGAATTGTTATTTCACCTGGGCCTTGTACGCCTAATCGAAGCGGGCGTGTCCTTATCGCTGTTGAAAGAATACGGTGGTCAGGTTCCTACGTTAGGGGGTGTGTTTAGGGCACCAGAGCATTGGGCAAGCATTCGGTGGAAAAATTGTGCACGCCAAGCAGATCATGCATGGAAAAACGTCACCGATATACCATCACAATATGGGTGTATTTCAAGGTCTCCCCAATCCATTTACTGCGACCCGCTATCATTCCCTGGTGATTGAGCGGGAAAGTCTCCCGGATTGCTTGGAAATAACAGCTTGGACCGAAGATGGTGAAATAATGGGAGTTCGCCATAAATCACTGTCCATTGAAGGGTGCAATTTCATCCTGAATCGATACTCAGTGAACATGGACATCAACTCCTCAGAAACTTTCTGGCCAGTCGCTAGCCTAGCTAAATTTTCCAAACTTTTATGATATGAGTCCCCAGGAGATATTAACTCGAATTATCCAACATCAGGATATTCCGCATGATGATATGCTGGTTTTGATGCGTCAAATTATGCAAGGGGAACTATCGCCGGTTTTAATCGCTGCGATTATTACAGGACTACGCGTCAAGCGGGAATCAATCGATGAAATTGCGGCAGCGGCGCAAGTGATGCGCGAATTTGCAACGAGTGTGGAAGTATCGGATAAGGATCACTTGATCGATACTTGTGGTACTGGCGGTGATACGTCGCATACTTTCAATGTATCGACTGCATCGGTGTTTGTCGCAGCGGCGGCGGGTGCAAACGTCGCGAAGCATGGCGGGCGTTCAGTATCGAGTAAATCGGGGAGTGCGTATGTGCTCGAAGCACTTGGTGTTGATTTGAATCAAACACCTCAACAAATCGCGCAATCGATTGCCGACATTGGCGTTGGGTTTATGTTTGCGCCTAATTTTCATAGTGCGATGAAACATGCTGCGCCCGTTCGGCGCGAGTTAGGGGTGAGAACCTTGTTCAATATATTGGGCCCACTCACCAATCCTGCTGGTGCCAAAAATCAGCTATTAGGTGTCTTTGATGCAAAATTAGTGAATCTATTAGTTAGTGTGCTCCATCGACTGGGAAGTCGACATGTGATGGTCGTGCATGGGTTTGACGGATTAGATGAAATTACGATTACCGGTAAAACCTTGATAGGCGAACTAAACAAGGTGAGCGCGTAGAGTACACGATTCAACCGGAAGATTTCGGAATGCGTAGTGTGCCGATTGAGACCATCCGAGTTTCTGATTTAATCCAAGCCAAGGATATGTTGCTTGCTGTTCTCGAAAATGAGCCCGGCCCAGCAAGAGATATCGTTTCACTGAATGCGGGTGCAGCGATTTATATTTCGGGAATCGCTTCTTCACTTTCTCAAGGAATTGCTGTTGCTCAAGAAACACTGGCAAGCGGTGCTGCCAAAGCAAAACTGCAAGCATTGGTAAACTATTCCCACCGGGAAGCGCGCTAAATACTTCGTTATCTATGTCTGATATTCTTAATAAAATTCTTGTCGTTAAAGCGCAAGAGGTTGCGGCTGCAAAAGCAATAAAATCGTTATCCAGTATTCAAGTAGCGGCTGAGTCTTCTGAACAATCACGTGATTTTGTTGGGGCGATACGAGCAAAACTAAACCAGGATCAACCGGCTGTTATTGCCGAAATTAAGCAAGCGAGTCCGAGTAAAGGATTATTGCGGGGGCGAATAGTTTCTCATCAAGCGGCTACTGACCTAACGCTGGGTCGCACTCAGAATGTGGTTATCGAAGGATTTGAACCTGCTGATATTGCAGCCAGTTACGCGCAACATGGCGCAGCTTGCCTATCAGTTTTGACGGATCAGCAATTCTTTTTGGGCAGTGCTGATTATCTCAAGCAAGCTCGTGCAGCGTGTAGCCTGCCAGTCTTGCGTAAAGATTTTATGATCGATGCCTATCAGATCTATGAAGCAAGAGCGATGGGCGCTGATTGCATTTTGTTGATCGTATCGGCTTTTATTATTTCCCTATCGGGATGAGTCCGGGATTACTGATCCATTAGAACGCATGCGTTATTTGGAGAAACTTTCCCATTCTTTAGGGATGGCCGTATTGGTAGAAGTGCACGATGCAGATGAATTAGCGCTAGCTTTACAATTATCGACCCCTTTGATCGGCATCAACAACCGTAATTTGCGTACTTTTGAAACGCATCTCGATACTACGTTGCAATTACTGGATCGTATTCCTTCGGAGCGCATCGTCATTACAGAGAGTGGTATAAAAGCAATGAGTGACGTGCAATTAATGCGCTCACATCATACATACGTTTCTCGTGGGAGAAACGTTTATGCGCGCTGATGATCCAGGTATCGCAATGCAGCAGCTCTTTTTGCTTGAGGGATGCGTTAAACTAGTAGTTCTCGTATTGCAATCTTCCTTCGCGACGAATCAGTTCATCGATCGTGAGACCAATTGCCGGTTTTCCGTTGAAAATCGTACCGACTCGTTTGCTATTGAAGTGTTCTAGCATGGTTTTATAAGCCCTCGGTAGCAGCGGAAAGAATTTAACTTCTTTGACAAGTAGCAACGCGTTTTTCAGGTAGAAATCAACAAATTCTTTAACTTCAGGCTTATCCGCCGATTTGATATTTACATAAATAAAAACAGGGCGTGATAACGGTTGGTAGCTTCCATCTTCGACTGTATCGGCGAAAGGAAGAATCGCTCCTTTACCATTGTTGATTGCCACCGCAGTGACTCGATTTTGGTTTTCAATGTAGTAACCAACGCCAAAGAAACCAATCGCATTTTTGTTGCTAGCGACGCCATCGACCAAATAGTTATCATTTTCTGACTGGGTAAAATCCTTTCGAATGGATTTAGCTTGTCCGACAATCGCTTCCGTAAAATAATCGAAAGTTCCTGAATCCTCATCAGCACCGTAGAGAATAAAAGGTTCATTAGGCCATGCTGGGTTAATCTGATTCCATTGAGTGATTTTACCTTGTGCGGCGGGTTCCCACATTTTCTTGAGCTCGATCGCTGTCATTTGAGTACTCCAGTTATTAGCGGGATTGATCGCAACGGTCAAGGCATCATAAGCAATCGGGATTTCTATATATTGGGAATACCTGAGTTTCTGCATTGCTGAATCTCATCGCGGAGTATCGGTCGAGAAGCATTAACGATGTCGATCTCGCCACGGCAGAATTTTTTGAAACCGCCTCCACTGCCTGAGATATCAACGATTGTCGCTACCGTATTATTTTTTGTGATCTGAAATTGATCAGCAACGATTTTAGTGATGGGATAAACCGTACTTGACCCATCGATCTTGATGGTCGGTTGTGCATGAGCTACTGTCGCTGGATAATTGCAAACAAACAATAAAACCGTAAAGCTAAAGTATTTAAGATAACGGGAACTGCAACATTTATCCTCCAGTAGCGTAATTGCATTACTGCAACCCGCAGCAAGTGTATGATCCACCATGGTAATTAAACCATGTTTTTAGTTTCAAATCATTTGAAAACATTATCCAGAATGCGGAGTGACTGTTTCTGGATAATGCGATAGCGTTACTTTAAGTTAAGGTTAATTTCCTAGAAATCACGGCAATTTGCGTGAGGAACGCACTTAAATCGCCATTATTCCAACCGTTAGTGCGGGCGCCTGCGCCACCCGAATAACCATTGGTATTAGTAATCGGTGTGCCAGCGGTATTGATAATGAATACATGAATAATGTTACTTTGGAATTTAACATTTGAGTGTGGATACCAATTCAGCCCAAATCGGAACATATCCATTTCACCACCTTGATCGCGCCAGAATTCATATCGATGTAGTCATAGCTGGCAGCAATTTCCCAGCACCCAGACCTGAACCATCCCAATGGAAGGGTTTACGCGGTTTAAGTCGATTCGCTGCACCGTTTTCGAACATGGTAGGATTTTGATTCGCCAGTCAAGAAATAACTGATAAATCCATAGTAACCCGTGAAGTGTTCGCCATCGTATCCCCACCCCATTGATGTTGGTTCGTAAATACCAGCCTGAGCCGAGAAAGGTCCATAAACAAACCAGCCTTCAGCACCGTAACGATCGTAGCTCGTGACTTGACGGCGATTAGGATCATTTAATGCCCCGTGCTTAAGTTACCGGTGTTGAGAACATTAGTGCGATCGACGTTAGTGCCGGGGAAAGCAAAAAACGACATGCCGCCGCCACCGCCAATTTGACCTTCGCCGACCATGGTGCCATCTGCGCGGTATTGGGTGTTGACATCGGTGTGACCCGCTGAAATACCGACATGCATGAATTTCGTGTCGTCTTCCATCCAAGGCCTTCTGAAACGCGCCTGATCCCTTGCCAACCGGTGTCACCAGAACCGTTATTTCGACTTGGTTACCATTGGCATTGACCGAGGTCGCAGCAGATGACCATGAACCAATCGGTTCCGGTTTGGAAAGCAATACCAGTCTGCCAGCGTTGTACCGCATAGTTTGCGCCTATACCCGTTTTATAAGTATTGGGGTTATCGACAAAGGCGTTGACTGACATATGCCGTTCGATGAAAGTGAGATAACTGTTGCTTGCTGCTTCTTCTTCCAAACTAAACGGTTCTTTGAACGAGCCCAGTTTATAAGAAAGTGCATCGGTGTGGTTTAAGCGAACAAAGCATCAGTAATCCCAGAACCAACTGTACCATTGCCACGACTGAAGTCATATTCAAACTTGTAGTCCCAAATTTTAAAGAAGGTACCTTCCGCGCCTAAACGGGCACAGCGAATATTCGCTATGCCACTATTTAATTCGTTTGGTGTATTTGACCCAAAAGCCGAGTCAGGATCATTGATGAAATTGTATTGAGAAGCAGGCTTTATTCGTCCATTGAGAGATACTGAGAAGTTACCGTCTTTGGTTGCCAATGTAGACCTCTATCATCGAATGTACCATGGATCTTTTCTACTTCTTTCATACGCTCTTCGAGTACAGAAACTTGAATTTTTAAGGTGTTCCTTCGCAGCTTTCTCCCGTATTCTTGGCAAGACGATTACCCGTCGGCTTTAAGCTCGTATCGGTTTCCGAATCCGCATAAATCGGGACTAGTTCTGTTACATCTGTTTTTCTCGGGAAGTCTCTGTAGAAGCTTCGAAGCACTCACTTGATTCGTGGGTGCTTCAGTTTTTGCAGAGGAACTTCTGGATTTCTCGTAGGTTCCTAGATGAACTCTACCAGGACCAGGCTCAGCAAAATTTGCTTGGTTTTAGTATCAACATATAAATCGAGTGCGTAAAGATGAGTCGAAACACTAAAATTGAAGGTTGCGATTGTCAGAATAATGCTAATTCGTCTTTTCATGGGTTTATTCAGGATAGAAAATAAAGATAAAAGTCTGGCAACCTTTATAAGCCAAGAATGTTACAAAATTATTACGGTCATAAAATATTCATAATTAACAACCGCAACTGATTGATTTAAAGATATGAATAATTTATCAAATTTTGCTTAGGTTGGAATTGGAGTATGAGAAAAATTAAAGAAATGTTGTATGAAGTAATTGCTGAGAAAAACCATCACTTAGTAAAGTCTTGGACGAAAGGGGTGATATTTGATGAAAACGCCAAGAAGCAAGTGCTGAATATTGCATCGATGCCTTCATTCAAGCATATTGCGATTATGCCCTGACGTACATTTAGGCAAAGGCGCCACGATTGGCAGTGTCATTCCTACGGTAGGGGGTGGTTATACCGGCCGCAGTGGGGTTGACCGGGCTGTGGCATGATGGCAGTTAAACCTCATTAAATGCGAGCGATTTACCAGATACGCTGAGGTAATCTGCGTCATGAAATTGAGCAAGTACCGCACGGACGTTCCAAACATACGGGTAAAAGGGAGAGATAAAAAAAGTTTGGGGAATTGGTGCCCGAAGACGTCATTAAGCCTGGATTTACCTTACAGAATAGATTAATCTGCTTGTGTATTCAGCATCCTTGGCTCGAAAATACCAATCACAGAAATCATTTGGGTACTTTGGGTACAGGCAATCATTTCATCGAATTATGCTTGGATGAAACTAATCAGGCTTGGGTCATGCCGCACAGTGGTTCACGCGGAAAAGTGTAGGTAACAGGATTGGCACTGAGTTTATCGAAAAAGCAAAAAGATATGGAGCGATGCTCATACATTTGCCTGATAAAGACTTGGCTGATATACCGGAGGGTAGTGCGCATTTTGATGACTATATTAACGCAGTTTCGTGGGCACAAAGATTTTGCGCGTATTAATCGAGCCGTGATGATGCAGCGAACCCTTTAGGGGTCGATGTTGAAAATTTTGGTCAACACTTTTACTGCTGAGTTGAAAGCCGTGGTAACTGCCATCACAATTACATCAGCCGTGAGCATC
>JADJLM010000004.1 GCA_016710135.1 Nitrosomonas sp.
ATTATCGAGAATGAACTGACGTATTTGTTCCCCTCTCTTTCTTAGTTTTGCCATATTTTTTAGCTATTATTTGTCAACCTTTATAGCGATTATTGTCAACCTTTATAGCGATTATTGTCAACCTTACCCCGTTGTTTGTAGAGAACAAATAAACTGTAGGCAATAGCAAGTTGATTTACTTACGGTATAATTAATCGCAGTTAGCTACAATTAATGATTAAATCCACTTCCACTTAACAATAAGATGCGCTTAGTAGAAACACGGGTAGAGTAAAGGACTGGCTTTCGATCGCCATTAGGAGTTGCTTATCTGTTTCCGCCCCTTTCGTTTGGCGGTGCCTCAATAGCCATTCCATAGTCAACTTCACCAGCCCTTCCTCATCAAACCGTGCATGCGGTTTTCCCGCCACAGCTTTCCGATGTTCTTCACACTAGGCATGCGCTGATTTCCAGCCTGCCGTTGTCGGAACCTTGTATAGCTCATATTTCGTATAAAGCTGCTGGCTCGAAACGGCCAAGGCCTATCCCGCGATCCCTTGATCTTGTGGCGCTTCATCAGGTGTATGCGCAAGCGCTCTTCTGCGTGCGTTTTCACCTTTCCCAATAGGACACTGGAATTGCGATAATGGAGTAGTTCGCCCACCCGAGAAGGGTGACGTTCATGCTCCAGACAATATCTTCCAGCGGTATCGGTGTGCGCTCTCGTGCGGTCAATTGCGTTATACGCTGTTTGATTTTCGCAAGAGATTTCGCTGCTGGGCAGGCATGCGGATAACTTTTTCCTGACTTTTATTTCTTGCTCACCCCGATTGCAAAACCCAAGAAGTTGAAGCTCTCTTGTCTGGCATCAACAATGCGCGTCTTGGTCTCATTCAACGTGAGATCAAGACGGCCCAATACTGCCGCACTGCATTCAAGGGCGCATCTACTTTGCCCGCACACAGCACAACAAAATCGTCCGCATAACGGACGATACACGCCTTCAGTTTCCAGCGTAGTTGATGCTTTCCCCATATCCGGTCAAGCAAATGCAGGTAGCAATTCGCCAGCAGCGGCGAGATGACGCCGCCTTGCGGCGTGCCTTTACTGTTGGTTTTCCCGCCACCCACATTTCTCCTGGTACCGCCCTTCTCCTCCCCGATAACCGGCGCTTTGAGCCATAATTTGATGATGTGTAAATTGCACCATCCACAATCCGCTCGGCCACAACGGCCAACAGCTTGGCGTGAGGAATGCTGTCAAAGTATTTCGACAGGTCGGCATCAATGACTTGTGTGTACCCTTGATGGAGTGCTTCCGCTATTTCATCAACCGCATCATGGGCGGATTTCTTTGGCCGGAATCCATAGGAGTTCGGACAGAAATCCGCTTCAAATATCGGTTCAATAACGAGCTTTACCGCCATCTGGGCTACTCGGTCACGGATGGTCGGTATCCCCAGCGGACGCTGACGCCGTCCACCTGGGGATCATGACGCGCCGTACCGGACTTGGGGTGTAGGTCTTGTCTTTCAGGTCTTGAGCTAATTCCGACAAAAACGCGTCTATCCCTATCTTCTGCTCTATGTCCTCGAAGTCCGTCCCATCAACACCGGGACTACCAGAATTGGCGCGTACAAGGCGGTAAGCAAACATGAGGATGTCTGTCCGCCATACCTTGTCATATAAAGCATAGAAGCGATAGGCCGGTTCTTGCTTGGCCTTGATGTAAAGCTTCCTCTGTAGTGTCCTGATTGCTTCAGGGGTGGTTAGCGTCATGGCAATCCCCTCTTCCTCCACTCTTTGGTTGCATGAACAAAGTAGGGTTCCTTCCCTCGTCCGGGGTTATGTTGTCCCTTGATCTAAAACGGTACTATGAACCCCTCCGACTCCCGCTACGGCCTGCTGCGCTTTCGTTTCCTTATACGCAATAGTCGATGGCCTCCCCACCGCCGTATCGGGCCTCCAGCACTGGGCAATAAATCTTCTAGAACATGCCGACCCTGCTACCCCGGAAGTCGATGGGTGACACTTCCGTTATTTCACCACCCATCCAACGGCCTTCCCCTTCTGACCACAGGGTCGGCTCCTCCAGCTCGTTTACGAGGCTTACATGTAGGTTCACTTGCGTTACGGCCTGCTTTCTTGCTGTGTGAAACTTACGACCCCGCGTTACCACGACGCCGCTTCCTCATGCTACCGAGGCGTACGGACAACTCCTCGGACGGGACTTTAACCCGCTAGATTTACTGCTGTTACTGCGAACGGTCAGGTCTTGCATAAACATATTACTGATTCTATCGCATCCAGATGCAATAAAATTAGGCGTACTTATTTACTCGCCACAGAAACGACAGTCTGCAGAAGCGTGGTGGCACATTGGATCACCGGGCCAGCCATTTCCTCATGTTGCATGATGGACATAAGACCCTCACCGAAATAGAGTCCATCCGATACAAGAAACGTGAGTCGAACATTATCCGATTTAGGAGGGGATCGACGCGGTTGTTTCCATGGACCGATACGCGCAACTACCGGCTCAGATGCTGCCAAAAGCTTTTGCACGTGTGGCGCGAGATCAGTGGGCCCTTCAGAAATCACTAATTCCCCAGTGTGGTTAATGTAGCGAACACCGCCTTCGGAATAAGCCGCAAGCGTATCTAGACCATCGGCAAGGGAAACTTCCGCGATCACTCCCAATAATACTTTGGCTGGTGGGTTTTCCCCAAGCGACCGTAAGCGCGCATGCGCCAGATATCGGATGCGGCCCTCCTGCGTAATATCATTCGCTAACGCCAGCAACGCAGATCGATCAGCCGGTTCGGCAAACAGCACCGTTTGCCAAGTTGCGGCGCTTTCTCCTTCCTTCGGTTTGAAGGCCGCTAGATTATCGCAGAACAGCAAGTTATAAATCTCATTGGCAGCTTCACTTTGATAAGGGGTGTAGGGTGGTTCACTGGTCGTCATCGCGGAGGCCCCAAAACCAAGCGTGGTAAAAAGTTTTCGTAGCATAACTCCTCCCAATAAAAAATTAACTGCTTGAATTCAAACGATCTGTGTTAAAAGGCCTCCAACGGATAAAACAAATTAACGGCTGATGCTGCTAACTTAGATCCTAACGGTGCAAATTGACTTAATGTCGATAATTCAGCAGGAGTGATGTGTCCTACGATTTGCGCTAGGTCTGAAAGCCGCATCCCTTGCCTAACTAAATAAATCAGATAGGTTTGCCGTAATGCACCCGCTGAAATGCCCTCTGCCGCAGTCAAACCGGCATCGACAATTGTGCAAGTCAGCAAAACCGCCAAATCATCCAGATTGAGCGCTTGGCCTGATGCCCCACTCAGGTTATACCCACTCGTTTCTACTGAGCGCCGCAATGCAGGATGGAGCGGTACTTTTCTCGGATATTTTCCTAGGATGGAAAGCTGGTTATTTTCAAGATCAAAACACTGCGGATCGAGTGCGGCAATTTCATCAAGCGTCAGCCCACTCAATAGCAATGCCATAAGTTGTTGCTCTTTATTGTTGCCGGCCTGAAAAAGCAAGTGAATTTTTTGGGGCGCAATTTCCTGAATGACGCCACCGATCAAAGCCGGTTGAACTGATTGTTGCGCTAGCGTGCGTTGCTGTGTCATCGGTAACTGATTGACCACTTCCCGTGCAGATTCTTCACCGCCATAGATATGCACCCCGGAGAGATTGATCGCGAGCTTGGCTTTCTCTTTGCGGGTTAAAAATTCCACTACCCAAACTGCAATCAACCCCATGATAAGCGAGCCAATCAAGGCAATCAGTGAATCACGTGAATAATCAGGCCAAATTGGATGCAAGGGTGTCGTAGCACGTTCCACTACATCGACTTGTGGGAATTTCCCGCCATACTTGGTTTCTATTTGGATCAATCGCTCTTGTGCCTCGCGTAATCGTTGCTCAAGCCCTTCGAGATCAGTTTTTAATGCTTCATGTTCCGTAAAGCGCGCCGTAAAATCAGCCGCTTTTTTCTTATGCGCTTCTAGCTGATCCCGAATCGCTTGTGTGGTTTGAAGCGTAGCAGCGTATTCTTGTTCGGCTTCTGAAAGCACAATCCTTTGACCCGCGCTGCGGAGCTGATCGATTTCAGTTTGTAATGTCGCTATTTTCTCTGGAATGACTTTTAAAGCAGGTGTTAGCGCCATATATTCGCGGGTATAACGACGATCTAAGTCGGCAAGCTCCTCCTTCAATTCTTGTGCACGCTTCTCAAGCATTGCCAATTTTTGTGTGTCTTCTTTTGGCACCACAGCTTGGCCTTTGGCAATGGATTTTTTAATTGAATCCAAACGCGCCTTGGCTTTGACTTCTTCTTCAATCGCTTTATTTAACGAGTCATTTAACCCCTTTAGCCTTGCTAAAGCCTCATTCTCCTCCCTGCCAGTGGAAACGATGTGGTTGTTTTCACGAAATAACTCAATCTCGATGCGTTTCTGGTTGATTTTCTCCGTTAAACCGCTGATCTCGGTTTGAATTCTTTGCGTGGTATCACCCGTTGCCTGGGCAATCTCGTTTTCTCTGCCTTTAAGGTAAACATCGAGCCAGGTATTGACTAGAATCGGTAAGATTTTGGGATCAGGCCCTTCCGCGACGATCTCGACCAAATTCGTTTCTGCGACTGGCCGGACATCAAGCATGCTACGGATATCCGAAGCAGTTAACTGGGTTTTAACCTCCGGATGCGATTGGAGCGTTTTTATGATCTCTGCCAACATATCCGCACCCAGCAGCAACTGCTTTTGGATCGCGACATGCTGAAGATCGACGTCGACACTCCTTTGGTCGATTGCTGTTTTTGCCATGGTCAGCAAGGTTGCATGACTACGATAGATTGATGAACGTCCCAACACATAGCTCATCGAAATAACTGCAGTTACAACAAAAGCGATAAGAAAAATCAGCATGCGCTTCGATTTTAGCCATGATGGCGGATCAGATAACGGCTGCCCTGCTCGATGTAAAGGCGGGGTAACTTCTATTTGAGGAAAATGATTTCTCACTCGATCACCGAATTATCAACATAAAGGAAAAAAATCATTTCCCAATCACTGAATGGCTTTTTCAATGGCATTAATCATGTCAGGATCAGCAGGCGTCGTATGCGGACTAAATTGTTTGATAAATTTTCCATCACGACCAATCAGAAATTTATGAAAATTCCACGTTGGATAAGTCCCTGACACTTCTGCCAAATGTTTGAAAAAAGCGTTTGCTTGTTCGCTTTTCACAGTCACTTTCTCAAACATGGGAAACTGCACACCATAAGTCAGGCGGCAAAAATCTTGAATCTGCGCTTCAGTTCCAGGTTCCTGACCCATAAAATCATTTGAAGGAAAACCCAGCACTGAGAATCCTGACTTCTCATATTTTTCATGAAGCTTCTCAAGACCATCATACTGGGGCGTATAACCGCATTTACTGGCGGTATTGACCACTAGTAGCACTTTTCCTGCATAGGTATCGCAAAGATTAACCTCCTCGGTACCAGCCAGTTTTCGGAAACGATGATCCAGCAGATTACTTTGACAGACCGCGAACACAGATTGAGCAGCACAAACAAACAAAAACAATACGATAATTCGCATCAAATTTCTCCTTGTTGTTAATTGAAGGATATGCCGAACCGTACATTCATACAAGCATTCGCAATAACCTTTCAGGTTGAGATAACTGCTGCTGCCAATATCGCTTGGCTTCTCTATGTGATAACCACAGTTAGAAAGTTCATATAGCTAAGCAATATTGACTATTTTTCAGCGCGTCGCACAAACCGTTTATGCTCAGATTTAGGACGTTCGATTTGCTGGCATGCATGCCGGTAAGCACGTAATGTTCTCTGCGCATAACCCAGAATACTCTCATGAGAATAATTAATGATCTCATGTAAATTGGTTTCAGCAGTAATTCCTGCTGGATAGCCCATTATTAATTCAATTCCTTCAGCAATGTGCTGTGCCGTATAGACATGAAACAACCCTTGTGCAACTGCTTCGATCACATCGTGTGGAAGCATCAAGTTATGCTGATTGCGCTGCGGAATGAGTACACCCTGCGATCCATCTAATCCAGCAGTCTTACAAACACTAAAATAACCTTCGATTTTTTCGTTGATGCCGCCAATGGGTAGAATCTCTCCATATTGATTTACCGCTCCAGTCACGGCAATCCCTTGTTTGATTGGTATACCCGAAAGCGCTGAAATTAAAGCAAATAATTCTGCGCAGGATGCGGAATCACCCTCAATACCGCTATACTCCTGTTCAAATACTATCGACGCATTAAGTGCAAGGGGTGCGATACTGGCAAACAGCGCTGATAAATAGCTTTGCAGGATAAATACACCCTTATCGTGAATAGGTCCAGAAAGCCCCACTTCCCGCTCGATATTCAGCACGCCGCTTTCACCTGCATAAGTATGTGCAGTAATTCGTACAGGCGCACCAAAGCAGTGATCTCCCAAGTCGATCTGAACAAGACCGTTGATTTGGCCAATTCTTTCCTCGCTGGTTTCAATCAAAATATCGCCATCGGCAATTGCTTCTTGTAGACAACAATCAGGATAATTATGGCGAAATAAGCGCGCTTGAATCGCCGTTTCGACATCCACCACATCAACCAAACACCCTGCATGTACCTTACATTGCGCAGCACTTTCTAATACCAACGTTTCGGCTCGACTAAAAATAGCGCTTTGTCGCAACTGATCATTGGCGTCTCGATGACAATCCTCCAGTAAACGAGCAACCGCTTTGGCGCTGAAGTGAGGTAAATTTGACTCTTGGCAGGCATGTGCCACAAAAATTGAAGAAGCACGTCGAATCTGCTCATTTGAAACAAAACTATCTGCAAAATCAACTTTGACCCTGAAACGTCGAGCTAGCTCTGGGTTTTCTTCCTGGATTAAATAGTATTGTTCACGTGAGCCGATTAGAACAATTTTAACCTGAGCATCGATTGCTTATGGCACAAGGGAAGCCGTCGCAACTTGGGTGAGATTTGCCCCTGGTTCTTCGATTTGTAATTTATTACTGCGTAACAAGCGGCATAACTTTTCCCATACCAGATTATCCACAAGCAAGTCGTCTAGATATAGCATTAAGAATCCACCATGCGCTTTAAGTAAGCTACCTGCACGGATACGTGTAAAATCGGTTTCAAACGTCCCTTCGATCGATTGATAATCAATACTCCCAAACAATGAGCGATAAGAAGGGCTTTCATCGATAATGACAGGAGCGCCTTTTTGATCCTGATTATCAATCACTAAATGAATCTGGTAGCAAAATAGTAGTGATTTTAATTCTTCCAGCCGTTTTTCTTCATCAGCATCTGAAATTCTAAACAGCTCAAGATGATCGAGGATATCTTCCTCCATCTTTGCCACAAACCGATTAAGCTTTTGCTGATCCTCATCGCACACACATGCACCATCACGAATCATGGCAAGCTCATTTTTCAATAACCGTTTAATTCCGCTACGCTGCAGGTTGTTCAACGCTTCATCTTTGATGCGCTCCAGTGGGCGGACTTTCTCAAAATAGCTTGCAATTTCTGCTTGCAGAACCTGTTCGAGTTGTTCAAACGCTTGTCGCTTTTCCTTCGATAAGGCCAACACCTCAGCATCTGTTAGCACCTTTCCAGAATCATCGAGTAATGTGAAAATCATTCGATTTGATTCACGCTGAATCGCAAAATGATGCTGCTCAGCAAATGCATCTAGTTTCCTATAGGCTTGCGCTTCATCAAGCTTAAATTTTCTTTCGATTCGCTCACTTTCTGCTTTAAAGTCTCGCCCTTCAAAATAACGGGGTACTTCAATCTGCAAATATTTCACAAACTGTGCTAGCTCCTGGCGCAATATGCAACCTTGCCCTGCAGGAAGTCTTAGTGCAAGCGGTCTTTCTGGCATTTCAAAGTTATGGATATAACACAAATCTGTTGGAATAGCTTTGTTCTGGGCAATCTTTGTCATGGCTTGTTTGAGCAAGGAAGATCGACCGCTTCCCACTTCTCCCAGCACAAATAAATTATAGTCAGGGTGCTCCATCTCCAGCCCGAAGTAGGCTGCTTTTTCTGCACGTTCCTGCCCAATCCATGACAACGGCTGATCAATCAACTCCGACGTGTCTGAGAACCCTAATGAATCGGGATCAATTGTTAAGCGAAGCGCTTGAGGAGCTAATTCATTCATAAAATAAGTAATTTGTTTACTCAAACGAAACTGTTAAAGAGAGTGATTTTACTTCACTTTGCTATCTGCCTTAGAAAAAGGTATCTTGATCAGGCTTAGAACACAATTAGATCAGTCAAATAAAATGAATTTTCTCATCTCAGGCGCAACGGGATTTATCGGTCAACAACTTGTAGCGCGACTTAAAGCAGAACACTGCGTTAAGGTACTTAGCAGGGATCGGATACATGCTGAACGTTTGCTCGGCGTCCCTGCCTATGATTGGAACTATAGGCTTGATCCAGTGCCGACTGAGGCGCTTGAAGATGTACAAGTTATTATTCATTTGATGGGTGAGAATTTGGGAAATGGCCGATGGACTGAGCAGCGTAAGCAAGAAATTTATCAATCGCGTATCTTAAGTACACGCAAATTGGTCGAAGCAGTTGCACTCGATGAGCGCTATCAAGGCCCTATCAACGCAGTTTCACCCAACCCTGTGCAGTACCAAGAATTTTCAGAAACTCTGGGCAATGTTTTGCACAGACCTATTTTTCTAACAATTCCCGCTTTTATCCTTAAGTTAGCATTGGGAGAAGCAGCGGTCTTAGCATTGAACAGTTATCGCATCGAACCAACTAAACTGATTCGTTCCTATGATTTTCATTTTAAATTCATACAAATTAGCACTGCGTTAGAAAATATTATCCAGAAAACTAGCCTTAAGCTAAATTGATTTACGTAGAATAAGTATTAGTTTTATGATTAACAGCGTTATCTTTTTGCAGTTATCCCAATTTTGTTTTCAACTAGGAGTATTAAAACCATTATGAATATATCAATCTTCCGTGCAGTTCCTTTGTTGTTTACTATGATTACCCTTATTGGCTGCTCAAGTCCCGCGCAATTACCAAACCCTTCTGGCGCACCAAGTATCTTACAAGAAAGCACTCAAGCGATTCAGACCCCTGCTGCTGTGGCGAGTTCGGTTCCCACTCCGACAAGTGATGGGTTGATCGGGCTCCTGATGCAGCAGCTCGGTGTTACTCAAGCCCAGGCGCAGGGAGGAACAGGCGCATTACTCCAGTTAGCTCAATCCAGAATGTCACCCGGTGATTTTACAGCGTTAGGTAATTCGATACCCAATATGCAAAGTATCATGGCAGCGGCACCGACTATGAATACCAGCGAACTCGGTATTTCTAAAAGTTTGGCGGGCATGACAGGAAGTAACATACCTGGAGCCGACAACGGTATGTTGGGAATAACCGGTGCATTCCAGCAATTAGGGTTAGCACCTGACATGGTACAGAAATTTATTCCGGTCATTACTCAATTTGTTCAAGGAAATGGGGGAGGTGCGGTCAGCAGCGCATTGCAGTCCGCTTTGATGGGTGGCCTATAATAGAGCTTGTCCATACCAGGTGATCTTGTTTGCTCATTAATTGATGAAAGATTTAGTCGCCCAAGCTGAGCGTTATCGAGTACGCATGCAGCGAAAAAAAGAGATCGTAAACGCAGCGATCGAGCGCGCAAATCAAGAAAAAGGTTTGTTACTCATTCACACTGGAAACGGCAAAGGAAAGTCAAGCGCGGCCTTTGGAATGATTGCACGTGCATTAGGTCACGATATGCGGGTTGGTGTAGCACAGTTTATCAAAGGGCGATCGGATACCGGAGAAGAAGCCTTTCTTCGGTATCAACCAGGCGTTGAATGGTATGTACTAGGGGAAGGTTACACCTGGGACACCCAGAATCTGGCCCAAGACATTGAAACAGCGCAACGCGGATGGCAGCTAGCTCGCACTATGCTGCAAAATGAAACAATTAATCTCGTTGTTTTCGATGAACTTACTTACCCTATTTGTTATGGTTGGCTTAATCTCGATCAAATTTTAATTGATTTAAAGAATCGACCTGCAATGCAACATGTCATCATTACAGGTCGTAACGCGCCAGGCACGCTATGCGAAATTGCTGATACCGTTACTGAATTCCGCAATATTAAGCACGCATTTTATGCTGGGATCAAAGCACAGAAAGGAATTGACCTTTAATTATGTTGAGTCTTGCAATGCTCACAATCATGCTTTTTATCATGATTGTGGTCATGGTCATCAGCATGACTATCACTATGATCATGCTGATGATCGTGGCTACTAGTCGATTCCTCAGTCGATAACGGTGTAAATCGCGCACCTTGCGTTTCATAACCTGGAACCGCTAATAACACAGCAATGACAGTTTGAGGCGTGAGCTTGAAGTCACCTTTAGCCTTCATCATATTTCCATAGACTGGCTCCAGTTTAACAGACTGCTTATTACCGCCTTTTTCATCAGTGATAAGAATATTAGCTTTGCCTTCGCCACCCGCTGATTGAATTGGCTTATTGCCATGATCGGTAATATATAGCGTCAATTCATTGTCTTTTGCAATCAGCTCAAGATGAAATGGTCCAGCCGGTCGAAGCTGCCCACCATGTGGCGCTTCGATCGATTTTAATTGTTCCTCGCTATGAGCCCAGGTCATTTGAGAACCGATGATTATTAAGAAACCCCAAACGATGGAAGACATAATTTTTACCATTTTCCTTATCCTCTTTTTAAGTCATTAGAAAACAACATCATTGCAGAACCACTCATCATAAGCGCTAATGCACATGATCTTTAGGTGGCGGAAGAATCTCACCTTCCTGATTAAGTTGACTTAATTGCTGAGTCAACAAGCTTATGTCTGACCATTTTAATTCATCGACAGAGGGAATCCAGCGAGCACGCAAGTAACCAAACCGATCGATCAGAAATTCTAAATGATCAGGAATATTTCCTTCCCCCAGAATATCTGGATGAGTCAGTGTCCTTCGATATAGAACATAGCTATCCGTAATTTCTCGCGCTCCCTCGGTTACAACGGGAAACGGTATATTCTCAGTAATTTCTGCCAGTACTTGCTTACTCAAATTACCCATGGGCACAGCGAGCACGATTGTGTCTAACTTCTTCAGACGATCATAAATCTCAGTCAACTCAAGGAGTCTTTCTTGAGATTGTGGCCAAGAGAATAATACCAGTAGTACATTATTATTCTGACGAAAATCTTTGATCACACCGCTGCTTCCATCATGGGCAAAATAAGGAAATATCGGAGGTCCGAGTGAAGGTTTTTCAGGCATCACCTTAGGATTAAGGAGTCTGCCTTGATATCCACGGGACATTCCATGCATATAGTTCACCACATCCCAACGATCCTCTTCTGATAAACTTCCTGAGAAACCTGGCATACCTCTATTTTTAATGCCATAGGTCAACCAATGAAAAAAATCACCTGCTGTATGTCTTGCAGTATGAGGTTCTGTTAACAAATCAGCTGGCGGAGGATTAAATGCTTTTGCAAGAATGCCATTTCCTTTCCCTTGTGGTCCATGACAAGATACACAATTTTTGGCATATAAGGCAGCTCCATTAGAAATAGAAATAACGTCAAAGGGAACAGGCGTACTTCGATAGGTCTCTGGGTAAGCGTCGATCGCAAGCGGTGGTAGTGCAATCGCCAGCGACAATACAATCAAGAGCATTGGTATCAAGATCCTGCGTTTCATTTCCCACCGATTGCTGACCGCATACCAAGCTACTCCCAGCCCTATCAAGAATAAAGTTAACCCACTCCAAAATAAAAGCTGTACATTCGCTTCGTCCCACGTTGCATCAACGGATAAACGAAATGGATAAGGCCAATTATCAATAATGGCATGTTTTGCAGGAATCGTATTGGCTAGGATCGTCGCAAACAATACTAAAAAAATTGCCAGCACAAATTCTACGCGAACCCACTTCCATAATAACTGGCTACCCCTTTCTGTTTTTTCCGGATTATTAACCGTAGTAAATAAAGGAAGCCATTTTGACCGTGCTTGATAAGCAATCAGCAGAATAATTGCCAAAAGCGCTAGCTTGATGTTTAGCACCCAGCCATAGGAACTCGCTACAAGTGCATGATAATCTTCTTCCACCATACGATTTGCAATTATCACACCGGTAGCCACGATCGCTAACATTATTAGGAGTGCAGTTTTAGAAAATTGCTTTAATCCATCTATACTGACTCTATTAAACACCGAATTGTTCGTTTCATTCTTACGCGAGGTAGAAACAATTAACAGAAAAGTGGGTAACGCACCAAACCATGCACCAGCCAATAAGATATGCAATGCATAAGGAAAAATGGAAACAAACGAAATTTCTTCTGCTGCGGAATGGCTAACGAGAGAGCCTGCTATCAAAGGCAATGCTGATACGATTGCTCCTAGTACATAATGCCATTTGATCCTTTCCAGTCTCAGGATATAAAGAAAGACTAGCAGCATTATTATTGAAGTAAGCACTCTAACCACCCACAGGTGTCCCATGCGCGTCTCTTTGACAATTTCAAACCAGGCGGCAGGTTGCCATGCATCGGATGATATTCCAGTAGCTTGTCCTGTGGTTGTGGCGAGTATCCCGACTAATCCAATTAATACGACTAGAGATAATTTTGGAAAAAGCATTTCCAATTTAGCAATCCATGGATTTTTGAGTATCGAATTCTGATTACTTGTCATTACCAGAAAAATGCAACTACCAAATAAAATCAGATTAGCTACTAGCTGTGCCCAACGTGAAATTGCTGCAATTGATTCAATCATCATCTTTGTTTTTCTCAGCTTACTTCTCTAATATGGTGCAGTCTTTCTTTGCTATTCCTTTATGGTGAACTCATACTCTGAGTCGACTACATGGCCATCGACCGACAATACTCTAAATTTGACGGTGTAACGACCTGGCTGAATTTCAGGCAATTTAAGTATGATAGACTTCGGATCCCCTGAGTCCACTACAGCTTTATCTCCAGTTACTGCTGTTTTATTTACATCAAGTACGGATAATGTTGCGAATGCAGGTTCAATCTCTTCATTAAACCAAAGTCGCACCTGCGAAGGGGCTGTTGTAAGTGATGCTCTTTTTGCAGGCTCAGCTTTCACTAGCATCGCGTGAGCCAGAACAGAACTCATATTAAATAAACACAACATACTGACTATCAGTAATACTATCCAACTTACATTTCTATTGAGTCGATTTACTGCTATCCCCTTCATTTTGTTACCCCCTCATTTTGGTTTTACAAATAACAACAATTAGAGTGCCTTTAATTGAGAGCGTTCGATTTCTTTTACTTACGCTTTTTTATTAGATTTAAGGAAGAAGAAAGCGATACCGGCAGCGATTGCCAGCGCACCTAAGATATAAGGCAGATTTGATTTACCCCCAGTCCCTACCGCAAACGGAAACCGTGATACATACTCATCTTTCTCCCCTTTTATCGTCACCAGCCCTACAAACTTCCCCGGCTCCGGAAAATTATGCTCAAGTGTCACTGATCCATTCGAGTATACTTTGGGTGGTATATGAAACACCGTAATTGAATCGATATTTTCTTCGCTACCTACATCTCGAATAACTCTAACTTCAGTTGTCATCGGTCGTAGTTCTTCATTGATATAATCTAGCGCCACGACAGTTCTTCCTGTCACCGGTATGTCTTCACAGAATTCTTGCTCTTGCGAGCTTTCTGGTTGATATCCCGTAAAGTGCATGGTGTATGGCCCGATCGTTAGCGTACACAGGTCATCGGCTAGCGATAGCCCACCATGCGCTTGAATTGCATCGAATACAGTAATCCTACTATCGCAATCACTCCAAACTTGCTACTTAATTTCTTCAACTTTTGAATCATGCTCTATCCTCTTCGGTCATCTGTAAATCTTTTTATTATATGATTATTTTATTCCCTAGAATACTTGCTTTAATCCCTTAGCGGCGTGAGGCCAACCAGTTACGCACACGCTGTGATCGAATCACTTTGTAAATTATCCATATTAATATGATTAACGCCATCGTCGGCGCTATCGAAGCGCGTATCACCTTAGAGTAATCAATCATTTCCACACGTAATTTATAGTGAAAGTGTAATGGCGGTATTCCTTCTGCGGTTACATGGACTAAATACGGCCCTTTCTCTAATTTACTTATTCCACTTATCACTCCATCGGGATAATAATTGGCCTGTAGTTGTGTTATCGTTTCACCTTCTTTGTCGCTACCCTTCACAACTTTGATCGATACGGGCATATTACGTAGTGCTGCATCGATTAAATCTACAACTAAATATGTGTCCCCTGCCTGGGGTATTTCAGTGCAGTAATGCCCCGCTTCGTCATATTGCGGCTGGTACGTGCTTAAGTGAATCATGTTCTCACCTATCTGGCGCATACAGCTATCTTCTTCGAGTGAGACCTTTCCATGGGCTAGCGCTTCACTAGGGGTATAAAGCATCGCAATAAGAACCAAGGCCATAACCGCTGCCGTTGTCATTTGTTTTATCACGACATGCTCTCCTATTTATCTATTAAAATTCATCTGCCTATAAAAAAACCGGCACATCTCCTGCCTTTTGACAGAGCGATGCGCCGGTTTTGTCTTACGTTTTTACTTCAGCTACTAATTATAGCTTGGTAAATACTGGGATAACCGGTCCAGCAATACTATTGATATGACGGTTTCCATCTTCATCCCATGACATCAACAATCCACCAAAACGGCTTTCTGGGTCACCCAACAACGCCATCAAACGTTGAATTTCCCATAACGCATCTTTTGCTTCCATTTTGATCGTTTTGGTTTCACCTGGTTGTACAGGAGTTTCGTCATCGAATGTCAATCCAACCGCGATCAACTCACGAGGATAGCCTGAGTCAAGATATTGACGGCCAAACGCGTTGATAAAACGAATACCCGCTGTCGTGAACTCACCAAACTTAACTGCGCTATCACCATTGTTGGTCACTTCCAGGGTTACACGTAGTGCACGTCCAGGTACGTCATAGTTAGCATATGTTACTACAATTGCAACTGGATTCGGTGCAACTGGCAACGGATCTACTTTCGATTCACCCGCTTGAATAGGTACCGTGTACGGATGCTTGTTTTCTGTATAACGATAGCTACCCCATACTAACGCACAGGTTAGAATCGCCATTACCCAAGCAAGCTTCTTGTCCACCGGATCTAACAGAAGATCATCACCATATGCTGCTAAAACACGCGCACGTGGTAAGAACATTGGACGTGCAACAAAGATACCAATCCAAACACACGCCATGGTCATCCAAATAAGGTGCCATGTCATACTATTGTCAAAGTTGAAAGATTCAGAATCAATCGTTTCACCCGTCAATAATTTGAGTGGGTTAGTAAAATCGTCCCAGCTACCTGTAATGTTCATCCATGCACCTGGACCTGCAATCGGACCTGCACCATGTACGCTCAACATCGAGTGCATATGATGACGACCTGGAATTCTCGCTTTTAGATTCGCTTTGAATTCATAGTCACGGCCAATTTGTAATGGGCCTGCAATAAACCATGGTGCGCCATTAATTGTGGTACTCAAGCGAACATATACCGGGCTTGGACTACCAACGTTAAAAAACGCACGTTCTGGTTTAGATGCAGCACGTGGCCAGTCTTCTGCTAAGTGGAATTTACCTGTAATCGAAGCAAAATCGTTAACTTTGGTAACTTCCGGTCCCCATTTCATGTCGTACCATTGAACCGTACGCATCCTTAAGAACGGCTCTTGTGAACGTTCACCATGAGCAGATACTGGAGCAATGTCAACAACTAATGTCATTGCTAGTGTTGCGGCCGCATAGGCTACGCCATACAACCCTAATACACTACGTTTGTATAGATTTTTTATATTCATTACTTGATCCCCTGTGCGAAACCTTCTTCACCAAATGCCGTAACGTCATCTCTTTCTACGATACGACCTCTCTTACCTTTAACATAGAAGAAAGCGGTGCAATAGACTTTACCTAGGTACCACCAAACAACAAACATCAGCATCGATACGAATGCTGCGAAGAATGCCGCAATCACAGTCGTGTGGCCACCGAACGTACGTAGTGAACCTTGTTCAATCAAGCGAACATATTCAGGAGTACCTGTACGTACATACATGTGTCCCATATAGTCAGCCATCGATAACAATGTGCCTTCAACTACGATTGGTAAGTGGGTCGGTCCAAAAATAACCCAGTTGCCTGGATAGAAGAATAATCCAAAGAATCCGCCACCAACTAACGCTGTCACGAGCCAGTTACGGGTTAGATATAAAGTAATATCTAACATTAACGCGCCTGGAATCATGATTGATGGAATTACAAAGTTAATTGGATAGTGTGACCACCAGTAGAAACCCCAGTAGCGCGTGAGCCATTCACCAACTAATAAGCACACGATACATAAGGTTGCACCGAACGGTTGACGATAGTTAACCCATAGATAGTACATAAGTGCAGAGCAGTATGTAATACCAACTATCGGTGTAACTACTGGCCACCATTGACGAGCTTTCCAGTCAAGCCAGAAGTCCCAGTCACCTGCCAACAACATAAAATGCATGTGATAGGTACCTACCAGCAATATACATAAAATCGGAAAATAGATTAAATCTATTGACCGTGACATGTGGATCGCTTCTGGCGGCATTTTAGCCGCTTTCAAAATTTCATTTGTTTGGAACGTGCTCGTCAAAAAACCTTCCGGTTTTGATAACAGTGGCACAAACAGAAACAAAACGGGTATCGCTAATAACACCCATATTATACTTTCACTCATAAACAACTCCCTCCCTTTTGTAGCTTGTAATTTGAATTTAACATGACGGCCCCTCTTTCTCTATTGGTTACATACACAACTTTAACTCAACTACTAATATTAATTCGATAGCCTTGCCTTCAGTCGCTACTCCCCGTTTCCTACCAATCGGTAGGAAACGGGAAATCGTCTATAACCTTAGTCGATTAAGGTACTATTCTGTTATTCAGGATTTCTTTACTTTGGTTATTCCAGATTACGTCTGTTAAATTCGAGTAGCGGGTTATGATCTGAGCAGCAATACCGCCTGAGAATAATCCAGACCAACCCAGAATCACAAATCCCCAGTGTAATGGCGCGCTAAAGAGCTCTTCCATAAACCAGAAAGCATGACCCCATTCGTTCAATCCAACGTTCGGCAGAATCATTAATGGTCCTGCAATCGCCATAACGAGCGGGAATGAAATCCCTCTGCTATACAAAGGCAAACGTGTCATCGCATACAGGTATGATGCAACACCGCATACAATGTACATCGGGAATGAACCATAGAACACAACCACATGACTTGGTGTGAAACTGGTATCACGAATAATTACTTGGTGCCATGATGCATCTTGTTCAGTGAAGAAACTACCGCCCCAGTATACGCCGAAGAGGTATACACCTAGCCACATCATCCAGTAAAAATAACGTTTGACTTCTAATTTAGGATCTAACGTATCTAACTGTTCTTTTGTATCACCGGTTTTTAAAATCCAACCCCAGGTAATCAATGCAAATAAAGGCATAACTGTCATGTGTACACGCCACAATCCCATCCATACCTTATCAAACGCAGGTTCCATCGAATCCATACCATGAGAGTATGCAAATGTACGTTGATACCAGATCCAGAAGATCGCTACCAACAACATCGTTAACATCCCATATTTATACCATTTTGAATCGTACCACAACGACATGTCATAGCCACGGGTGCTTGACGCTGCGCTGCTCGTTCCCATTGTAGTTGCCATTTAATTTCCTCCTGTTTATTACATTTTAGTTTGAAACAGTAATACTACTTACAATCCCTCGTCCCAAATTTCCTCAGAATTTCAAGATCCTAAATGGTATCACCTACACATCAGCCATAACCACAACTACTTTAAGGCCTTTGCATTCCTTTCGACTAAACTACTCTCTTTTTGTTCCAGAAAAATACTTCCTAACCTCATTCTGGCTACACCCTACAGGCTAGTCACCTTATCCACTTTAGTCAAGTAGTTTTTCCACCTCATTGCTATGGACTTACGGTAATCACTTGCATAATACCGTTTTATAATTTTCCAAAACAATAGGTTAAATTTTTTTCAGGGATTTTACTTTTCTTTGTAATTATTTTTCCCCAAAAGAAAACTGGTTACTATTAAGATTACTGTTATTACCGTTCTTAAAATTAGTTTTAACACTTGTAATCAGTAGTCCATTCGCTGAGTGAATTAGATTAAAATGAGGCCTAAGCTTGAAACTAAAGCAGCATTCTCTTTTATAAAAATTAAAAAATGACCACTACGACGTCAATCGCTAAAACTGAGTCACTTACAGAACAGATTTTCAAAGCAGCTACGTTATTACAGGCTGGCAAAAATATTGTTTTTCCAACTGAAACTGTTTATGGCTTAGGCGCTGATATCACTCACTCTGCAGCAGTTAATCGAATTTTTCAAATCAAGGAGCGTCCCATTACCCACCCCTTGATCGTTCATTTTGCAGATTTGGAACAAATTAGCTATTGGGCAGAAAATATACCCAGTCAGGCTAAGAAATTAATGGAATATTTCTGGCCGGGCCCTCTTACTATAATTCTTCCTAAAAGTCGGCATGTTCCTTATTATGTAACAGGCGGTCAAGATACTGTGGGGTTACGCATACCTGATCACCCAGTTGCTATTACTTTAATGAAAATATTAGGGCTTCAGAAAGCAGTCGTAGCTCCTTCGGCAAATCGTTTTGGTCGCTTAAGCCCTACAGCAGCAACTCATATCAGTGATGAGATCCGTAGTAACGTAGATATGATACTGGACGGGGGCTCTTGCAAGGTGGGATTGGAAAGTACAATTATAAGTTTTTGTGATCTACAGCCCATTCTCCTTAGACCGGGAGGCATTCCTTTGAATTCAATAGAAGAAATTCTCAAACAAAATATTACTACTTCACTCAGTCATAACAACAATGTACGTACCCCTGGAATGCTTGCATCTCATTATGCACCCAGAACTCCTCTTGAGGTTTGGCCTACTGAAACGCTCCAGCATCGAATTAACGAACTGTTAAATCAGAAATACCGCTTCGCTATCCTTTCTTTGTCTGATTCACTTCATTTACCATATCAAACTACCGAAAAACCGGTTAAACGCTTTGAATGCTATCGAATGCCTTCTGATCCAATTGATTATGCTCACTGTTTATACGCTAAACTTCATCAATTAGATAATAAACGCTATGATCGCTTATTAATCGAAATGCCTCCTGATCTACCGAATTGGCTTGCCGTTCATGATCGATTGCAACGTGCAAGTTATCATTTCGTGATGCGCTAAATAATGGAAAAGGAATAATTGATGTCGCTATCTGCTGTTTTATTTGACGTTGACGGAACACTGGCTGATACTGAGCGCGATGGCCATCGCCTCGCTTTTAATTCAGCTTTTAAAGATTTTGGACTTAATTGGAACTGGGATATCGAGCTCTATGGTAAATTGCTCCAAATCACTGGTGGAAAAGAGAGGATTCGCTATTACATTAATCATTATTCTCCAGAAATATCAAAAAACACCAATTTAACTGATTGGATTTCAGAATTACATAAAACCAAAACTGTATATTTCTTAAAATTGCTATCAGAAGGAAAAATTCCTTTACGCCCAGGGGTTGCTAGATTAATTCACGAGTTGCGAAAAAATAATATTAGGATGGCCATCGTCACAACCACGACTCCAGAAAATGTATATGCGCTATTAGAATCAACTCTGGGCGAAAAATCACCAAATTGGTTCGATGTCATTGGCGCTGGTGACGTTGTTCCTTATAAGAAACCTGCTCCTGATATTTACTACTGGGTTCTTGATAAACTCCAACTAACACCTGATAAATGTATCGCCATTGAAGATTCAGAAAATGGACTTAAAGCCTCACTTGCAGCGAATATCAACACTATCATTACAACGAGTGAATATACACACTCACAAAACTTCAATGGTGCAGCAATGGTTCTAACGAATTTAGGAGAACCCGAAGAACCAGCAACTATCCTTACTAACTCATATACGCTTGAACCCAAAACCACGCTAATAAATGTTTCTTCTTTAGAACAATCATTATGCGTCAATATAAAGAGTAATTTTTAGAATCCGTGGCTTTTTTCTTTTACTTTCTTAGCTTAGCAAGAACGATTTAGATAATTGTTTTCTTATAGCAAATGACCAGTTTACAAAAATCAATTCACAATAATAAGCACTACTTGAATAATCAGTGCCCTGATTGTGGAAGCACTCGCATTCATCGGTCTAGATTAAGACCCGGCGAGCGTTCTCCATCTAATTGGAATCTTATGCCGATGAGATGTCGTGATTGTAAAGCTCGTTTCTGGGTTAAAAATCGTGATGCTTATATTGTTGCAGCCGTTGTTTCAATCTGCACCCTGCTTTTAATCGTATTTGTTGGAATTATTCTTTCACTTGATGAGATATCGATAAGTGGAAAACAATTTGATAAGCAGCTAGGTTCAAATCAAGCCACTATAAATCAGTTATCTAACGATTCTCTCTTAAACAACAATCCTACCAAAGCAGCAATCGAAGCATTAAGTGCTCAGCAGGATAATACGATTAAACAATCGGTACCCGCCACAACGCAACAAAACGCTGATAATGGCCATCATTTCATGATTAATCTTTTTCTGAATAGAGCTAATGAAGGCAATGCAGAAGCTCAACATCAACTTGGTCAGCTATACTTGACAGGAAATGGCGCATTGCAAGATTTTGAAGAAGCCGTGAAATGGTTCACTTTAGCTGCAAATCAGAACTATGCACCTGCTCAATATGAATTAGGGTTACTTTACCATATCGGACAAGGTGTCAATATCGATAATGAAAAAAGCTATATGTGGCTTAATTTGTCAACGGCTGGAGGATTTGAGCAAGCCATCCTCGCACGCGATAAAGTGGCCCGTTCATTGAGTCCATCACAACTCGTTCAAGCACAGAGAGCTGCTAAAGAATGGTTACGCACAATAAATAACCAAAAATGATATTGATTTCCTAATAAAGTACCCCGCTGTTGCAACTTGCGGGGCATTGAATTCACAAAGACTAAATTGACTTAACCATATCTTCAACGACTTTCTTCGCATCGCCAAATACCATCATTGTTTTCTCCATATAAAACAAATCGTTATCTAGACCTGCATAGCCAGTCGCCATACTACGTTTTACTACAATGACCGTACGCGCCTTATGCGCTTCCAGAATAGGCATCCCATAGATCGGGCTTCCCGGCACATTCGCTGCAGGATTAACTACATCATTTGCGCCTAACACTAGGACAACATCTGTATTTGAGAAATCACTATTGATCTCTTCCATTTCCTGAACTTGTTCATAAGGAATTTCAGCTTCAGCTAATAGTACGTTCATATGACCAGGCATCCTACCTGCCACGGGATGAATAGCAAAGCGCGCATTCACTCCTTTTTTATGAAGTGCTTCAGCCAATTCCTTAACAGAATGTTGTGCACGCGCCACAGCTAGGCCATATCCTGGAATTATAATCACGCTATCGGCATTGCTCATCAGAAAAGCTGCATCCTCAGCGCTACCACTGCGATAGGTTTTTTGAGTACCATCACTTGCAACTTGATTAGCACCATCTCCACCAAAACCACCCAGTATGACGGAGAGGAAAGGTCGATTCATAGCCTTACACATGATGTAAGAGAGAATAGCGCCCGAGCTACCAACCAGCGACCCTGCAATGATCAGCATCGGATTACCTAACGAAAACCCGATTCCAGCTGCTGCCCAACCCGAATATGAATTCAACATCGAAATCACAACAGGCATATCAGCACCCCCGATTGGGATAATGATAAGGAATCCAAGCACGAAGGCGATTGCAGTCATTGCAATGAATGCTGTCCAGTTGGTTGTCTCACTAAAAAAGAACCATAACCCAAAGCCAATCATCGCGATAGCTATCAGCAAATTAATCGCATGTTGCCCTGAAAAAATTACGGGCGCTCCACCCATTCTTCCGGATAATTTCAGAAACGCAATAACAGAACCTGACCAAGTCATTGCGCCAATAAAAGTGCCGAGAAACAGCTCTAATTTACTACCCATAGGCAGTATCTCGGGCAAACCGAAAGAGACTGGATTATTAACGGCAGCAATCGCGATAAACACCGCCGCCAAACCAACCAATGAATGCATGAATGCCACTAGCTCTGGCATTGCAGTCATCTGAACACGATTCGCGACAATCGATCCAATAATACCGCCAATTGCAATACAACCCAGAATCAACATCCAGTTCTGGGTAATCGTCAAAGTTGTTGTGACAGCGATTGCCATCCCAACCATCCCAAACAAGTTACCTCGTCGAGATGATAAAGGTGAACTTAACCCCTTTAAGGCTAAAATAAAAAAAACTGCAGCAACGAGATAAGCTAGAGCAATAAAATTAGCTGACATTTATACGTTCCCTTTCTTATCTTTTTTTCTAAACATTTCCAACATACGTTGCGTAACGAGGAAACCACCAAATACGTTAATTGAAGCAAGTACCACAGCAATTGCTCCCAACCAAACTCCCCAATCAGTCTCTAGCGGTCCTGCAGCAAGCATTGCGCCAACTAAAATAATGCTCGAGATTGCATTCGTTACTGACATTAAAGGCGTGTGCAAGGCGGGTGTCACATTCCATACGACATGGTAGCCAACGAAAACAGCCAGCACGAATACCGTAAGATGAATTATCGTTGGGTCAATATCACCAATCATGTTTATTCCTCATAAGATTTATCACTTAAAATAACTTGTTCAAGTATCACGCTTTTTTAGTTAATTCGCCGCCGGAGCAAACCATAGTTCCTGCAATAATTTCATCTTCCAGATTAATATTGAGTTCACCAGTTTTTGCGTCCAACATCAAATTTAAGAAATTCATCAGGTTGCGTGCATATAAAGCACTTGCATCCGCAGCAACTAAACCTGGTAAATTTGCGACTCCTATTAAATGGACGCCATACTTGGTAACTGTCTTATTTAATTCAGATATAGGGCAATTACCTCCCGCCTCAACTGCCATATCGACGATCACAGAACCCGGTTTCATTGCTTTTACCGTTTCTTCCTTAATCAAAACAGGTGCTGGCCGCCCCGGAATTAAAGCAGTCGTAATAATGATATCTGCTGCAGCTGCCCGTTCATGAATTAACTCCCCTTGTCGACGCTTATAATCGTCTGACATTTCGGTTGCGTAGCCCCCAGCTGTTTCTGCTTTTGCTTTTTCTTCATCTGTCAGTGGAACTTCAACAAATTTTGCACCTAGGCTCTCAACTTGTTCTTTAACGGCTGGGCGCACATCAAATGCTTCAATAACCGCTCCCAAACGCTTTGCTGTCGCAATTGCCTGCAGTCCTGCAACACCCGCTCCTAAAATAAGCACTCTTGCCGCTTTGACTGTTCCCGCTGCTGTCATGAGCATGGGAAAAAACTTTTGATAAGTATTAGCAGCAATGATTACCGCCTTGTAACCGCCAATATTTGCTTGCGATGAAAGCACATCCATACTTTGAGCTCGCGAAATTCGTGGTAACTTTTCCATCGCAAACGCAGTCACACCCTGCTTTGCCAAAGCGCTAATTTCATCAACGTGATGGGGCGACAATAGCCCAATTAGTACCAAATCTTTGCGCAACATAGGCAATTCATCAGCGACCGGCCCTCGAACCTTCAGAATAATCTGAGCCTGACTATACAGCTGAGTGACATCACTGACAATCACTGCGCCCGCCTCTTGGTAAGCATTATCTGGAATACTTGCGCCCGCGCCTGCACCAGTTTGGACCAATACGGTATGCAAACCTTTAGCAGTATATTTCTTTACTGTTTCTGGTGTAGCCGCGACCCGCGTTTCTCCCGCAAAAGTTTCTGCAGGTATGCCTATGTGCATTGCTTATCTCCCTTATTTTCTTTCAAACCAAATAATTAAAAACACTTCCAATCGCCTTGAAGAGTTATTATAAATCAATCCAAGTATCGGTATTCAATTGTATTTTCACCGTTTACTATATCTCAGTTTTCTATCTTCAATTTAAATGCTTAAGGCAATGACTAATCCAATGTCTTGTCAACTTTTCCTGCGCACTATTCTGCTTCAATCGTGAAGCTAATCCCCCAAAATCAACTGAATCAAGTTCTTGGTCTTGATTAAAGCAAGAAAAAACGTAAGTTACCTCACCGGTTATAGGATCTTTATGCGGTTGCAAACATTGAGCACAGATTTCTTTCATCATACATTGCATTGGTGAATTAATAGAACCAATTGCAAAATGATTAGCTTTTAAATAAGGCTTTAACTGTTGATGGCGAGCAATACCGACCGCGGCCATCATTCGATCCGACCCAATTGCAATAATTCGGTCTGCATCTTTCAACGATATAGGTTGTGAACCTAAGGCTCCACTACCATAGGCAACCATGGCCTGTACAATATTACCAACAAAGCTAAAGTCCCCTTGCCGAGAAGGTTCGAATCCAGGCTCTTCATCACAGCACCATACAATGGTATCTGCTGCTGCTTCTATTTCAGCTACTTTGTATCGATCGATCTGCTTTTTATATCCCGCAAAATATAAGACCCTGCAACCTGCAGCACGCGCCGCCGCCCCGATCGAGAATAAAACTGCATTCCCTAATCCTCCTCCGACTAATAAGACAGTTTCGTTTTCAAATATTTCAGTGGGCGTTCCAGTAGGTCCCATCAAAATAACTGGATCACCGGGATTTAATAACGTACATAAGTCAGCAGACCCACCCATCTCCAAGGTAATCAATGATACAAGCCCTTTTGAATTATCGACGGAGGCTCCTGTCAGCGCGATACCTTCCATCGCCAATCGTGTATTTACCACTATCTTTGAAAGGGATGCGAAATTCTGGAATCGATAAAACTGACCCGGATGAAAATGTTTTGCCGCTAATGGCGCATGAACGACTACTTCGACGATATTAGGTGTCAATCGTTCTACCTTATGCACCGTTGCCCTGAGCTGACGATTCAAATTATCGATAAATTCATGATCAGCTTGTTTAATAGCAGGCCCAACTTGGTTTAAAACGCTACTCACAGCCGGGTAACCTTGCTTAGCACTCGCCATTGCTTTTACAACATTCCCAGAATACGATGGATGAAGATCACCAAAGAAACTAATAAAACGCCCGTCCGAGCAGCGACTCAACAGCACAGCTGGAGTTTCTGGTTTAGGATTACCCTTGATGATACTAACCGGATTACCTTTTTCATCGCACGCAGCGAAATAACACCCGTCGAGCTTAAAGTACTTCTCATCTTCTCGAGCTAGCACGGTATTAGGTTGGGTTCCTGCTGCAACAAGAATAGCACGAGCAGGCAACTCAACTTCCTTAGATTGATGCCATTTGCCATTTTCATCCATGGACTGAACAGAAAAACGAATTGACCGCGCATGCTCCCAGTGGTCTAACTCGATTCGTAATGGTGTCAGGCCTTCCGCAAACCAGATTCCTTCCTCCAACGCCTTCTCAACTTCTTCATGGTTCAAGGTATAAGATGGACTATCAACGAGTCTTTTACGATAAGCAAGTGTTGCGCCACCCCAGGCTTGTAATAATTTAATAATATTAGGATCGCGCCCCTCTTTTTGCGCTTCAAGTCGCTCTGCTCGAATCGCGCGTGCATGCATCAAAAACTCCGTTGCAATTTCTCGCTCTTCCGCATCCCAACTGTGCTGGATAAAATCTTCCCCTTTTTCTGCTGCAAGAATTTCATAGCGCTGCAAGAATTTTTCTACTTGAATAGGATAATACGCAAGCGACTCCGTCGCAGTATCAATGGCAGTTAATCCCCCACCAATCACCACGACGGGTAAACGTAGCTGCATGTTAGCAATCGAATCCGTTTGCGCCGCTCCTGTTAACTGTAATGCCATCAAAAAGTCCGATGCGGCTCTCACTCCTCGAGCCAGCCCGTTTGGTAAGTCCAGCACTGTTGGACGACCTGCACCTGCAGCTAGTGCAATATGATCAAAACCCAGATCCAGCGCGTCATCTGCTGTAAGTGTCCCTCCAAAACGCACTCCACCAATAAGCGCGAACTCATTACGACGCTCTAATAACAATCGAATAAATTGCAAGAAATTTTTGTCCCAGCGAACGGTAATACCATACTCGGCAACACCGCCAAAACCTCCAGGCATTCGCTCATTGAGATCAACTCGTAACAAATCACTATCGTAAATCGCAGTAAACGGAACACGTGCGCCATTGAGATCAATGCCATTCATTTCTTTAGGTAGTGGTTCAATCTTTAACCCATCGATTCCCACTACCGTATGACCATCATTCATCAAATGGTGAGCAAGCGTATAGCCGGCGGGTCCCATACCAACGACTAGCACCTTCTTTCCCGTTGCTGGTCTAGGCAAAGGTCTTCGCAAGTCAAGTGGATTCCAGCGCGTTAACAAACTATAAATCTCAACCCCCAAGGTAACTCCAATACATCTTTGAGTGTTCGTGTTTCTGCCTGAGGAATATTGACTGGTTCCTGCTTTTGATAAATACACGATTTCATACAATCGTTACAAATCCGATGTCCGGTTCCCGCGCACATCGGATTATCGAGCACGATCATCGCCAAACTACCAATTGCATAGCCTTGTGTTTTAAGCTTATGAAACTCTGAAATTCTTTCTTCCAGAGGGCAACCCGCTAATAAAACTCCTAATTCACTTTTTTTAAATGAAGGTAATTCTTCTGAGTTTTTAGATTTTTGAACAAAACCTTTAGAACATGAGTCCTTACCTTGTTCATGACACCAGATACAATAATTCGCTTCATCTAGCGCACCAACTAGATCAGTCCCTGTATCTGTCAGTGAAAACCCTTCTCTATGACGTAAATGATCCAGACGATGGAGCGGAAAACCCTTTTGGATGTCCGTCGAAAGTGACAGTAAATGTAAATAATCTAATTTTGCTGGTGATTTAAATAAAATACCTGCTTTTGTATGTTCCTGGCCCTCAGGAGTTCTTAAAGCCCATGCTGCATAATGAAGTGTTTTCTCTAGCCACGCTGCGTTATTTGCCTCGTCCTCCAACCAGCCAGCCACATGCGTTGCAAATACCAACTCTGCGAAGGGTTCACCAAATTCAACTTCCAGCGCTTTCTCAAGAACTTCTCCATCAATAGTCGGTAAAATCTCATCACTCACCTTAGTTTTAGCTCGGCGCTGCACAAACTGCCTTTTACAAAAATACAAGGGAGCTAGCTCGTGATGTCTTGCTGCTAAAGCACAAACCTCTTTTTCTATTCCAAATAGCTGGCCAATAAAATCCTCAGTCCAGGGAGCAAGATCGATTAGCAATAATGATTCATCTTTGGGCGCTATTTCATCTGGACTTAAACGTGCTTGGTCCAAACGATTTTTAAGCGCTGGATCAGCACTCCCAAGAAACTCTAGAAACGCCTGATCTAATTTCAACAAACCATCGCGACGATATAGTTCTAAGAAACTCACTCCGAATTTAAGCTCAGGCGTCATAATTGTCGATGAAAGTTGAGTAAATGTTGAGTGTAAATAGGTCATTTTAGTTAATTTTTATTGTAAAAATCCTACTTAAGTTTTGCTTTGGTTAAATTCAGAAAAACTTTTCAGAAAATCTAAGCAAACTGCCAGTACCTCTAGCAAGCTTGGATCAAAGCAAGGAAATTACAAGGTAGGATTGGACTTTAGCAGATCATTCCAGCAGCAACCGTATTGTTAGTTGTTTCATCAATTATAATAAAACTACCTGTAGCACGATTGCGACTGTATATATCAAAAACAAGCGGTTGTTGAACTTTCATCACAACACGAGCAATATCATTCATCTTTAGAGACTCTGTTTTTCTTGATTAAGCGTATTAACATCAACACGATAGTCAATTTGACTCACGAGACCTTTTACCATTCGTGTAGTATGCTTAACAATATACTTACGTCCAGAACTCAAAGGTTGCTCCGACAACCAACATAACATCGCCGTGAATTCTTTATCGACTCGCGGTTGATCGCCTGATTTTACTAGCATATCCCCGCGTGAGATATCCAAATGATCTTCGATTGTCACTGTAACCGATTGGGGAGCAAAAGCTTCTTCAAAATTGCTTTGATAAAGTAAAATTTCCTTAATTCGAGAATGTAATCCGGAAGGCTGTATCGTTACAGCATCGCCAACCTTAATTAAGCCGGACTCAACCCGACCCATATAGCCTCTGAAATCATGAAGCTCTTCTGTTTGAGGTCGGCAAACCCACTGAACCGGAAAGCGAAAGTCATCCAAATTAACGTCGTGCTCAATATCAACATTTTCCAGCAAGTCAATTAGCGTCCTTCCTTGATACCAATTGAGTTGATCACCGCGCTCCACAACCATATCGCCATTCAAGGCCGACATCGGAATATATTCAACATTACGCAAATTAAGATTCTGCGAAAATACCGCAAAATCACTGCAAATTTGAGTAAATACATCTCGTGAATATTCCACTAAATCCATCTTATTTACTGCCACAACAATATGAGGAATACCGACAAGGCTGGCAAGATAGGTATGGCGCCGAGATTGCGTCAAAACCCCTTTACGCGCATCAATAAGAATGATCGCCAGATTTGCTGTAGAGGCGCCTGTCACCATATTCCTTGTATACTGCTCGTGACCAGGTGTATCCGCAATAATAAATTTACGCTTGGGTGTCGCAAAATAGCGGTATGCCACATCTATCGTGATACCCTGCTCCCGCTCTGCTTGTAAACCATCGGTCAATAACGACAAATCAACATTTTGCATACCTCGCTTACTGGATGTTTTCGCAATAGAGCTTAGCTGATCTTCAAATATTGATTTTGAATCATGTAATAAACGACCAATTAGCGTACTTTTCCCATCATCTACACTACCCGCTGCAATAAAACGAAGTAGTTCAGCACGATCAAGTCCTACATTTTCAACTACCGACATTTGATAACCTTCTGTATTAAACTTTTAGATTAATTGTTTTCCGTATCAGATTCACAAAATTAAAAATAGCCTTCTTTTTTCGCAATTCCATCGAAGCATCTGAAGTCTGATCATCCATGCGAGTGGCACCTCTTTCAGTGATACGAGTCATTGCCGTTTCAGCAATAATTTCGCCAACACTCGCTGCGTTAGACGCAACAGGACAAGTACAGCTCATATCTCCTACCGTGCGAAACCGAACCATAACTTTCTCAACCTTCTCACTTTCTTTCGGTTGTACAAGATGCGAAACCGGTAATAAACCTGAATCACGAGGAATAACCTCACGCCAATGCGCAAAATAAATTGATGGAACTTCGAGATTCTCGCGAGCTATGTATTCCCACACATCGAGTTCAGTCCAGTTACTAATTGGAAACACTCGGATATTTTCGCCAGGGTGCGTTTTAGTATTGTACAAGCTCCATAATTCCGGACGCTGATTCTTTGGATCCCATTGACCAAACTCATCTCGGAAAGAAAAGATACGCTCTTTTGCACGCGCCTTTTCTTCATCGCGTCGAGCACCACCAATACAGGCATCAAAACTGAATTCAGCAATAGCATCTAACAATGTAATTGATTGAAATGGGTTTCTACTTTGATTTTCCGACCGCAGCACCACCCGACCTTTTTTAATCGAATCATCCATACTTCTTACAATAAGCTTTTCCCCCAGTTCTTTCGCCCGGTAATCGCGAAATGCGATCACCTCAGGAAAATTATGTTCTGTATCAATGTGTAAGAGGGGAAACGGGAATCGCCCTGGACGAAACGCTTTCTCTGCAAGACGAAGCAACACAATAGAGTCTTTTCCTCCCGAAAAAGTAAAGCAGGATTAGTACACTCAGCAGCAACTTCTCGCATGATATGTATGGCTTCACTTTCTAGGGCATCCAGATGCGTAAAAGATCGATGGCTCATTTTTCTACTAGATCATTAAAATTAATTGTTTACTTAAATACTTACTATGCTCGGTTTACGTGTAATCCACATTCTTTTGAATCAGGATTTTCCCACCACCAACGTCCAGACCGAATATCTTCTCCTGGCGTAATAGCTCGAGTACAAGGCGCGCACCCTATACTGGGATAAAAATGATCATGCAGCTTGTTATAGGGCACATCGTGTTGCTTGAGGTAGCTCCAAATTTCTGCATTACTCCAGTCACATAATGGATTAAATTTCTGTATCGCGTGTTCAGCATCAAATTGCGATACCGATAAGCTATCACGCGTAATGGCTTGTTCACGGCGCATGCCTGTTATCCAAGAACGTTTGCCTGCCAAGGCTCGCCGTAAGGGCTCCACTTTGCGGATATAGCAGCAACGTTTACGTAGCTCAACAGTTTGATAAAAGCCATTGGGGCCATTTTGGGCCATATAGCTTTCCACTGCAGCCGCCTCGGGAAAATACATCTTAATATCAATATGATATTTATCTCTCACCGTTTGAATCAGCGAATAAGTTTCCTCAGGGAGTCTGCCCGTATCAAGCGTAAACATCTCAATATCTGGAAAATAGTGCGCGATGATATCTGTTAAAACCATATCCTCAGCACCAAAACTATTCGCAAATACAGTTGGCATATAGTTTCGCTGCACATCCTCCAATAGAAGAGATATCTCTTTAACTTTATGCTCAGTATTAATTCCGGTCATTGTGCTAATTGGCGCTTATTTACGAAATTTATAGCGTAGTAGTCGACTGCTGAGCACGCTTCGTTGGTATCGTTGACACAGTTTTAGGTAACGCACCTGCCAAATCAAGTTGACGATCAAAACCAATACAAAAATCAGCCACTTCGGAAGTCCATTCATCAAGCGCAGCATACCATTCTGTCAAGGCGCCATCGGTTAGCTCTTCAGCCGGGGTTGAAAAAAGTTGCGCAAATTTAGCTAACTCAAGCGCGATATTAGGTTTCGTTGGTAAGACACGTTTAAGTTCTTCAGCTTGCTCTAACAGATTTTCATATTTCTTACCGCCAACTAACTGCGCTAAGCCTTGACTAATCAACCGCGCTATCTCCTCTGCACATTTTAAGGAATCCTCTAATTTACGCTGAAACTTAAGCGCATTACGATAATTTCGTTCATTCGCCGCGTCAAAGAAAGTAGTACCAATTTGAAGTTGTTTGGCACCAGCACATTCCCCCCCACCCAATTGCAATACTCTAAAATCATCCCCTTGACCATGATCTCTTAAAACAGAATGCAAATCTTCTTGCTTAACTTCAACCACATCCGCCAGCAATTCAGTAAAATAGCTTTGTCCAACTCGCCTCGTCCAATTGAAAAATGACTCACCAGTCTGACGATCTGTTGCATAAGCTGACTGAACGCGCGTAACCGCCACCTCTACACGCGCACTGGGTACTGAAGGTCCTTTAAACGCCAACCCTCCTGAAGCCATACCATCGCCCCCAAAATACATCTGATAATGAGGAACAAGTTTGCCAAACATCCGTTTTCCTTCCCCATAAATCCCAATATCACCACTCTCAGGTTGAGCACAGCCATTATGACAGCCAGAAACTCTAATGCGTAAATCATCTTTGCCACCTGTAAGCTTTGCCCCTAAGGTAGGACTGGAAGTTATACCCAATCGACACGTTGATGTCCCTGGGCAAGCGACAACGTTATCTCCAGCTTTGGGCAGGCCTAACCCTAACCCGTTTAATGCGGTTTGAATACCTGCAATTTTAGTTTCTGGTACATCGACCAACATTAAATTCTGGTCTTGGGTAGTTCGTATTTCTTTCAAATCATATTGCTTGAGTAACTTTGCAATTCCGCGCATTTGCTTTGCGGTAACTTGACCCAGTGGAACACTGATCGGTACAACAAATAATCCCGTTTGCTTTTGGGCAAACAATTTACGCGGTGCTCCCGGACCTGGCACTTCGGCTGCTCGATTACCTAAAGCCCAATTACCTTTAGGGTAATCCTGATCAGCCAACACGGCCTTTACCCGGCCCAATTCCTCGTGGTACTTTTCGATAAAACCATCGACTCCAAACTTATCGACTAAGAATTTAATCCGAGCCTTTGCCCTTTTATTGCGGTCAGAATACTTGTTGTGCATCGTTAGCACAGCTTCGACAATGAGTAATAGATCTTTCTCTTCAGCAAATGATTCAATTACGATAGCCTCATGTGGCTTATGTCCCAGCCCTCCACCGACTAAAACTTTGAAACCAAATCGATCACCCTGCTGTACTGCAACCACGCCTAAATCATGAATCATTGCCTGCGCGCAATCAGCTTCACAGCCTGAAAAACTCATCTTAAATTTACGCGGCATTAGTTGGTTAAGCGGTTTACGTAAAAAATGTCGAACCACGCCGCCCAAATGCTGACTGATATCGGTATGCTCTCGTGAGCAAACCCCAGTTAACGGACAGGCGGTTACATTGCGAATAGTATTACCACACGCTTCCCGTGTTGTAAGTCCTCCCTTGGCTAAATGTCGCATCACTGCGGGTGTACCTGCTAGCGGTACATAATGTAATTGAATATCTTGCCGTGTTGTGACATGCGCCTCACCAGACTGCACATATTTCTCGATAACATCAGCGATGGCATTCAATTGCAAAGCATTCAATCGCCCACCCGGCACCTTGATGCGCACCATATTAACTCCGTCTTGGCGCTGCCCATATATTCCCATCTGCAACCGCGTAGCAGTAAATCGATCAACATCCATCTTTTGTGCAAAGAAATCCTGTAATGATTGATCGTAGGAGTTAATTTCCTCATCATTAGCTAGATCAGTTAAATAATCCATCTATCTCTTCTCTCCATTTTTTCGCTCATATCAGCTTGCTACTGATATGTAAGTAAGGTATTAATAATTTGTGCCTATTTTATCTGATATCTGATCGCTGGCGGTAATTTCTCGATGACTTCCTTTTTTATTTTTTTACGAAACATGATTCGAATCTGCCACGTATCGGACTATTGATTGATGAAATAGAAATACACCATGCGATTGCATTTTTACTCAGGGCAAAAAAAGTAGTTATCTTACCAGCACTTGCATATGCCTTTAAATAATATTGAATTACAAACATATAACTAAAAATTATATATAATCACAATGAGACTTCAGCAACTACGTTTTTTAAGTGAGATCAATCGCCAGAATTTAAATCTCTCCAAAGCAGCCGAAAGCTTGCATACTTCTCAACCAGGTATTAGCAAGCAAATTCAATTACTCGAAAACGAGCTTGGTGTAGATATTTTTGTGCGCAATGGTAAGCGTATCGTTAAAATCACTCCTCCTGGAAAGGCGATCATTGAGATCGCTGAACGTATGCTGCGAGATGCTGAAAACTTAAAATCGGTTGGCCGGGAGTTTAATAATCAAGCAAGCGGTACACTTACCATCGCAACCACGCATACTCAAGCACGATATGCGTTGCCGCCTGTCATCAAGCGATTTACTGAACGCTATCCCAATGTGAAACTTACACTGCGACAAGGAAACCCAATTCAGATCGCCACATTGGTCTCATCTGGTGAAGCTGATTTAGCCATTGCCACTGAAGCAATTGAATTATTTCAAGATTTAATCATGCTACCGTGCTATCAATGGAATCGTTGTGTTGTCGTACCACCCAATCACCCGCTGCTAGATAACCCAATCCTCTCGCTCGAGTCCATCGCGCAGTATCCTATCGTTACTTATGATTTTGCATTCACGGGCCGCTCAAAAATTAATCGCGCATTCGAGGCAAGAGGGTTAAATCCGAATGTGGTTTTGACTGCTATCGATTCCGATGTAATCAAAACTTATGTTGAATTAGGATTAGGTATTGGAATATTAGCGAATATGGCTTTTGACGCCTCACGCGACCAGCAGCTTCGGTCAATTGATGCTAGCCATTTGTTCGAGCCCAGCACAACTCGAGTCGGCATTAGTCGAAATAGCTACATTCGAGGATATAGCTATGATTTCATAGAAATGTTTGCCCCGCACCTGACTCATGAAATCGTTAAATCAGCAATGAAAGGCAAAGCTCAGCAAAACCAAACCGCTTCATTCTAAGCGCATGTAGAAGCTTAATCCTCTCAAACACGTTATAGCAGCCCCTTCATCAAACTCGCAGCTTTACTGTTTCTTTAATATAAACAGAAAACTACGCCTTCAATCGCTCACATTGCAAAGAAATTAAAACCATTGTCAACGGAATAGTATCTACGCTCGTTATTGGTTCCCATAAAGCTACAAAGATAGAAAAATAAGCTCCCATAAAATAACTATAAGTCATAAGAGAAAAATGCACTCAACGAATCAATATATTACTGATGCAAACAAAGTCGTCGCTCCCAATCCAAGCAGTCCGATGCAGCTTGTTGCTCGCTAGCAGCCTCAAATTCAACTTTTATAGTTTTAATTAAATTTCCACATCATTATGGAAAAGCTCAATATTGCTTATACGTGCAACGTCAGAAAACCTGGCATGGAAGATGAACGTTATGGGGAGTTTGAAAGCCCTGAAACGATTGAAACAATTATTAACGCGCTTGAACGAGTAGGTGCCAACGTAGAATTAATTGATGTAGGACCGGACATTTTTCATCAACTTGAGAAACGCAAAAACAATATTGATATTGTTTTCAATAATACTGAAGGATTAAATGAGAAGGAATTACGTGAAGCTATCGTTCCTTTCTTTTGTGAGTTTTTACAGATCCCCTATACCGGTAGTAGCCCTAAAACCTTTATCAATAAAATGGACAAGGCCACAGCCAAAAGGATTGTAGCCTATGACCGCGTTCCCACTGCACGCTTTCAGCTCATGAAGCCTGGGGAGAAATTAAGAGATTTATCGTTTCCTCTAATGGCTAAACCTTATAGCGAAGGAACAAGTATCGGTATCAGTCAGAAAAGTAAAGCCAACAATTTATCAGAGCTCAATCAAGCAATTGAAGCAATCTATGAGCAATTCAATCAACCTGCCCTTGTTGAAGAGTTTCTGGATGGGACGGAGTACACGATTGGTTTTATTGGAAATTACATATTACCTATCCTAGAAATAGACTTTGCAAAGATACCAGGTCAACCTCAGCTTCGTGACCCATACGTAAAAAGTATTGAAAATCCTTTCATCTCGCATTTGCCGTGGGAGGAAAAAGCAAAAAAATTTGCGGGGCTTGCGATCAAAGCTCATGAAGCGCTTGAAATTCGAGATTATAACCGCATGGATTTTCGTGAACGAGAAGATCAGCTTTATTTCCTGGAAGCCAATGTCATTCCGGGACTCCATCCAACCGAAGCAGACCTGACTAACATGTGTCAACATGCCAATATTGCTCACGCAGATATGGTAGCGTTAATTTTAGATACAGCCATAAAAAGACTTTCTGCGCAATACCCAGCGCGATTCGAGAAAAAAACGGAATTACTCAATGAGCTAACCAATAAAGCAATCAGTCAGGCAACTCGTGCTGGCGAAATTGTATACCAGGACCGAGTGTACAACCTTTTGGGATAATTAATTTAAGGACTACACACAATGATCGTACCTATCTCACATGAAATGCATCCCCATCTTATTAAAATCGCTTTGCAAGAAATGGGGGCTATGTATCAACCTGAGCTCCATGAAGAGCTAGATGATATCGAAAGGGGAAAATGTTTTGGGCTTTGCAAGCTCGAAAACGGTAAGCCCGTCGGATATGTCGTAGCTAAAAGAACAATCGATGCTTACCACCTCCTTACCATTGCTGTCGATATCGAGCATCGCGGTAAAGGCTATGGTTCCTTATTGATTGACAGTATTTTTACTGAAATTGAAAAAAAAGGGGGGCGAATCCTTAATGTCATTACCGATGCAGAAGCTAACGAAAGCATACGTTTCTACCTCAAGAACAGTTTTATTCTAGCTGGCATAGTACAAGACGAATTTATTTCTGGCGTTGCTCAGGTGCACCTCACAAAACGCGCGGGGTATAGTCCAGAGCAATTTTGAAGAACCTTCCTTTAATAACAATCAAATAAACAAACATCTCAGGAGCACATGATATGAGAATTAGAGCGACAAAAATGGATGGCTGTGGTAATTCTTTCCTGGTCGTTGATGAGATCAAAACCCCATTGGCTCAGTATGATCGAACAAAAATTTCAAATGCACTCGCAGTCCAACATAATACAGATGGAATACTTTATATCGATCATCACCTTGGAATGCCAACCATGAAAATTTTTGATCGAGATGGAACAGAGGAAACGATGTGTGGTAATGGGCTACGCTGCGCCACTCGATATTTTCGTGACCAATACATCTCGAGCAATGTTTTTCCGATCGCTACCGGTGATGGAATTAAAGAAGTCACCGTTGATAATGAACTTGTTGAGGTTAATCTAGGATCAGCGCGTGATTATTGCCAACTAAGTGACAAGTTTCATTTTGTGTTTACGGGAGTTCCACACCTCGTTGTTATAAGTAATGAGATGAGCCTTGAGTCTGCTAGGACGCTAGGAAAGTTGCTAAGAGAAGATAAATCACTTTGCAACAGCGTTAATCACCCCGAAGGCGTCAACGTTAACTTTATCTGGCGAACACCTGAAGGAATCGCCGTGCGCACCTATGAAGTCGGTGTAGAAGACGTTACACTCAGCTGCGGAACAGGAAGTGCAGCAAGTGCCTATGTGGCTGCAAAAGTTTATGGCTTGTCACTTCCCATTGCGACACAATCGCTCGGCGGTAAGCTAGAAATTCGCGATATCGGTGGAGAACTATCAATCCGAGGCATAACCTGCTATCAAGGAAAAGTTATTGGATTCGTCAATCAAGCCCATCCTAAATCAATCGTACCTTCTCGCTATTGGCAACGAAGTAATGTCTCATTAAGCATATAAATTATGGAGTTTTCTATTGTTACTTTTTTACTAATTATGTCTGCAATGGCGTTTGCAGATGTTTGCTGGACACTCTATTTTATCGATGTAGAGCAAAGAAAAGCACATCCTGCCGCATTCTGGTCAGCCATGATTATTTTAGTCACAGCTTTCTCAGTGACCAACTACGTTGAAAACAAAATTTATATTGCGGCTGCTTTTATAGGTGCCTATATCGGCACTTATGGAACCCTCAAGTGGAAGGTATATAAAGAGAAACAGCTTGCTCAGACTGAATCATCTCAGACCAAAGAAGCGTAAGAACACGAGCGATTACAAGCTTTTTCACTTCAGTGACCACTCCCTCTACCCTGATCCACATCCACAATCGTGACTAAGCCTCCCCGATTTCCCCAGGCATTCCTAATATAGGAAATCACTTGTGCAATTTCTTCATCCCTGAGTAATTGTTGGAAAGGTGGCATGCCATAAGGTTGTGGGTTCAGATAGGTGGTCGGTGGGTATCCCCCATTCAGTATAACCCGGATAAGATTAAGCGGAACAGGCAAAGTTACACTACGATTATTAGCAAGTGGGGGATAAATTCCTGGCACGCCTTGTCCAATTTCGCCGTGGCAATCTTGGCAATGTTTCTCATATACTTTCTTACCCTGAGCAAGATATCGCTTAGCATTCTCCGACATTTCTGGATAGCGAATATTCGCCTCTACAGCTTTGTCTGGTAGCGACTTAAGATAAACCGCCATAGCACGTACATCTTGAGGCGACCAATATTGTAAGCTTTGCTGCACGACAGTTGCCATGGGGCCTGAGGCATTTGCATGTTTTGATACACCCGAAGAAAGCAATTCGATAATATCTTCAAGGTTCCAATCCATAACACCCGCCTCTTTACGGGAATAAAGCGAAGGTGCGTACCAATTTGAGCTCATCATCTGCCCACCTCCCAGTGCGGCATCTTTTTTGGCACCGACTTCATTACGCGCTGTATGACATGCATCGCAATGCCCTAATCCTTGAACCAGATAGGCACCACGATTCCATTCCTCACTTTGTGTCGGGTCAGTCTCATAAATGCCTTGTTTAAAAAAAAGCTTCCGCCACCCAAATAACAATGGCTTAGAATTGTAGGGAAAAGGAATCGCATGAGCGGGATTAACTTGAGAAACAGCAGGGATCGATTGAAGATACTCAAAAATCAACTTAGCATCAGCTCGTGTTATTTTGGTAAATTCAGTATAAGGAAATGCGGGATATAGCATTCGACCATCCCGAGATTTCCCTTCATGCATCGCTAGCCAAAAATCTTCTTCAGTCCAGCGCCCAATTCCAGTTTCTTTATCCGGTGTAATGTTTGGTGTGACAAACGTACCGAACGCGGTCGTCAACTGCCGTCCGCCCGCAAATGGAATTCCTCCTTTTGCTGTATGACAACCTAGGCAGTTTCCAACTCGTGTTAGATATTCGCCTTCAGCTAAACTCTGGTCAGTTGGGGAAGCAGCATGTACTCGTACCGTAAATAGCACAAGCAATACGAGGCAACCTATCACATACTTTCTCACGGAGCATAAGGCAGAAGAAACGTAATAATGACTCATTCTTGCGCTACTCCTTCCAGAAAAATCGACTGACATCGTTTTACCAAATCAGGTGAAAGTGTTTTTTGCGTTTCACCTTCTACCGTTTGAGTTGCCAACCATCTGGATACAACAATAATCTCATCATAACTGAGTTGCTTAGCGATTGCTGACATACAATTCGTTACCTGTCCACGAATCAGACTTCCGCTCCGCCAGTCACTCAATTGTGCTGTCAAATATGCACTAGGCAATCCCAACAAACCGGGAATATAAGACATATTGCCCATTAAGGAATCACCATGACATGCGCTACATGCAGGTATATCTCGTTGAGGATCACCCAACCGAATCAGCTTTTTTGCCAATTCAATCTCGTTTGGTTTTAAATCGATCGATTCAGGTGGAGGATAAGGAATATCCAATTTAGAAAAATAATGCGCTATCGCTTGCAAGTAGTCATCAGACATGTTTTCAAGTAAGAGCGCCATCGCTTGGTGATATCGCCGCCCATCACGGAAGTGACGTAACTGATTAACCAGATAACCTTCAAGTTTCCCAGCGATGCGAGGATAATAAGAACTCCTTTCTTGATTATTGTCTCCATGATAGTGACAAATCGTGCACGCTTTAACGCGTTCAGCCATGGTATCAGGAACCATACCGTGTGATGAAAGCTCCGCGCTCACGTTTAGCGTAAAGAAAAATAAAACGATTAAAATAAGTAACTTCATACACATTCGCTCATATCCTAAAAACACTTTATCTTTGATATGCAGACTTTCCAATTTGCTGATCGCTATCAGCAGCAAATGATCATGCTAGAAAAAAGTTTAACGCAAAGCGTCCTTTCAGCCCAGTTGATCCAAAACTATCTTGATGCCATCTATCAAGCAAATAGCCACTTCGGCAAATTGACGTTAAGAATTGGTAAATATTGTGACATACTTTCGCGCCTGATGATTGCGGCAAAACTATCCAATGCACTATTTATCACTGCATACAATCCCTATGGTCAGCTTCAGAGTATCCAGAACAATGATCTAGCACAAATCGAACTTCGCAAACAGTTAAAACAGTATTCAACCTCGGTTTACCCGGGTGAAAGTATTGATCCACGGAATAACTGGCCAGCAGAATCCAGTTATCTTACACTTGGAATCGACTTACCGCATTCAATTCGATTAGGAATACAATTTAAACAAAATGCGATCGTTTGGGGTGGTGATGATGCAGTTCCTCGGCTAATCTTGTTGCGCTAACTAGCTTCGGTTCTATCCCTTACAGGTATTCGCCAAATAAATATCGTCAGCACAATAGCCAGAACCGCTAACATTAGCTTGAGCCATGCTACCGATACAATAAAGATAGAACTTCCAAAAGACAAAGCAACCATTAAATAAACCCAGCGCTTGACACGACGTGGAATACTGCGATGCATACACCATTCGTAGATAATCGGTCCAGTGATTCGATTATCGAGTAAAAAAACATGGAATTTTTCGGAGCTCCTTGCAAAGCATGCAGCTGCTAATAAAATAAAAGGGGTAGTTGGTAAAATAGGTAAAAATATTCCTAAAATACCCAACAATAAGGCTGTGATACCGACTCCCAGGTAGAACCAGCGCATAATCCATGAATCATGCAAACGCAGAATATGAAGGCCTTCTTTGTCTTGTGAGCTGGAAACTAGATTATTTATCGGATTAGTCATAATAATTTAAGGTAGCAACTAGAAGGAATTTAAGTAACCCTGTGGTAAACACCCGAATAAGGCAAGCATAGAATCCTAAGCACAACCGATATATACTAAATAATTCTTTTGTTTTCTGCAGTTTAATTTTTTAATCAGTGAATAATAAACTTTATATTAAAACATTTGGTTGCCAAATGAACGAGTATGACTCGGATAAGATGGCTGATATTCTTCATTCAGCTAAAGGTCTTGAGTTAACCGATAAACCTGAAGAAGCTGATGTTATCTTATTCAACACATGCTCCGTTCGTGAAAAGGCACAAGAAAAGGTTTTCCATGATCTTGGAAGGGTTCGGCATTTAAAAGATAAGAATCCAAACCTGTTAATCGGTGTAGGTGGATGTGTTGCAAGCCAAGAAGGACATGAGATTATTAAGCGAGCCCCTTTTGTTGATCTAGTATTTGGTCCTCAAACCTTACATCGTTTACCAGAATTAATCGAAAAACGCGAACTGACAGGTCGCTCCCAAGTTGACATTTCTTTTCCAGAAATCGAAAAATTTGACTACCTCCCTCCTGCGCGCACGGAAGGTGCCACTGCTTTTGTTTCCATCATGGAAGGCTGTAGTAAATATTGCAGTTTTTGTGTAGTTCCTTATACGCGTGGAGAAGAAGTATCACGTCCCTTGAATGATGTTCTGGTTGAAGTTGCGCATTTAGCGTTAAACGGAGTTAAAGAAGTCAATCTACTCGGTCAGAATGTTAATGCTTATCGTGGTAAAATGGAGAGCAGCGAAATCGTTGATTTTGCATTATTACTTGAATTCATTCATGAAATTCCCGGCATAGAACGCATCCGCTTCACCACTTCGCACCCTAGGGAATTTACCACTCGGCTTATCGATATCTATGCAAAACTTCCCAAAGTCGTCAGTCACCTCCATTTACCCGTTCAATCAGGTTCTGATCGAGTTCTCACTGCTATGAAGCGGGGCTATAGCGCAATCGAGTACAAGTCCATTATCCGCAAAATAAAAGCGTTACGTCCTAATATCTCAATTAGCTCTGATTTTATTGTCGGTTTTCCCGGTGAAACAGATGCTGACTTTGAAGCAACCATGGAATTGATCGAAGCAGTTTATTTCGATGAATCTTTTAGCTTTATCTATAGCCCACGACCTGGAACGCCTGCGGCAGACCTAGCGGACGGCATATCTCAAGAGATCAAACTGCAGCGACTTCACCGTTTACAAGAAAAAATTGCGCAACACGCCACCGCGATTAGTCAACGTATGGTTGGCACTACTCAGCGCATCCTTATTGAAGGTCACTCCAAGAAAAGTGCAGTCGAATTATGCGGTAGAACCGAAAATAATCGTATGGTCAACTTTGTTGGTGATCTAGATCAAGTGGGCCAATTCATCGATATTAATATTACAGCCGCATTACCCCATTCCTTGCGTGGGGAAATTCTGAAATAAACAGAAGGGATGGCTTTAACACTTGCAAACTCATTTAACCCCTGCGAGAATGTACTAATCGTTTTCAATTAATTATCGTTTTGAAACCCAAACCTGTAGAAATTTCTTTCTCCCCCACGGATAATCAACGCCTTGCTAATCTCTGCGGAGCATTAGATGAGAATCTCAAGCAAATTGAAAATGCCCTAGATGTTAATATTGCCAGACGAGGTGAACATTTCTTTCTCAAGGGGCAATCGAATCAAACAGAGATCGCAGCACAAGTTCTTAGGAATTTTTATAATCAATCCCATCACCAATTAAGTATTGAGCAAGTTCAACTGGGTTTAATTGAAGCAACAAATTTAACTCGCCAGCCAAGTCAACCGATTGATTCTGCAATTGATACGTCTTCACTCAAGCTGATGACGCGGCGGGATAATCTTCATGCGCGAAGTTTACGTCAGGGCCAATACCTCCAGCAAATTCAAGATCATGATATCGTTTTTGGCATAGGCCCGGCCGGTACAGGTAAAACATACCTTGCAGTTGCGAGCGCAGTTGATGCGCTCGAACGAGAAATCGTATCGCGGATTATTCTAGTAAGACCGGCCGTTGAGGCAGGAGAACGCCTTGGGTTCTTACCGGGTGATTTGGTTCAGAAAGTAGATCCTTACCTACGCCCTCTTTACGATGCCTTGTATGATTTAATGGGATTTGATAAAACGAGTCGTCAATTCGAGCGCAATACAATTGAGATTGCGCCGCTGGCGTTTATGCGCGGCCGCACCCTTAATCAATCTTTCATCATCCTGGATGAGGCACAAAATACAACGCCCGAACAAATGAAGATGTTTCTGACGCGAATCGGTTTTGGATCTAAAGCAGTAATCACTGGCGATGTCACTCAAATCGACTTGCCCAAACATCAAAAAAGCGGATTAATCGATGCAGAGCAGGTGTTAAAACAAATTAAAGGCATCGCTTTTACTCATTTCAAATCAGAAGATGTAGTGCGTCACCCCCTCGTGCAACGGATTGTTAATGCATATGAGCAACGTAGCGAACAGGCGTAAATCAATCTCCACTCCCAGCACTACTCATGAGAAAACCTTGAACAAATTGTCGTTGGTAATTCAATATGTTGCACCGTTTCCCGAGACACCGAATCGCCAACAGTTTCGTAAATGGGTTAAAACAGCATTAGTACAAAACGCAGAAATCGTCATTCGAATCGTTGATCAAGAAGAAGGTCTATCATTAAATCAGCGCTTTAGGGGAAAACTCTATCCTACGAATGTTCTGACATTTACCTATGATGATTCATCGCCTTTAACTGGCGATATTGTACTTTGTGCACCTGTAGTCATTCGTGAGGCACAAGAACAACACAAAAGTATTGAGGCCCATTACGCTCATCTCACCATTCATGGTGCACTGCACCTCCAAGGCTATGATCACGAGACTGATTCAGAGGCAGTAAATATGGAGCAGCTTGAATCACAAATTATGATTCAGCTGGGCTACCCAGATCCTTATTACTAGATAAGCGTTGCAGATATTAATAATTTGTTTTAATAACACATAAAACTTATAAATGATGAGACTGATCATGAATAATTCCTCTCCCAAGATCGGTTGGTTTGAACATATTGGTTCACTCCTCATGCGACAGCCAGAAGATCGTGAACAGTTAGTAGCGCTCTTACATTCAGCCTACGAAAGGAACTTGCTCGATGCGGATGCGCTGACCATGATTGAAGGTGTCATGCATGTGTCGGAAATGCAAGTTCGTGACATCATGATTCCACGTTCCCATATGGACACCATCGATATCAGTGATAAACCCGCTGAGTTCATCCCTTTCGTTATCGAGCAAGGTCACTCACGCTTTCCAGTTACGGACGGAAGTAAAGATCAAATTATAGGTATACTGCTCGCTAAGGACTTACTGCGCTACTATTCTGAGGAAGAAAGTTTTAATGTTCGTGAAATGCTGCGTCCCGCTGTGTTTATACCAGAATCCAAGCGACTCGATATCCTACTGAAAGATTTCCGCAGTAATCGCAATCATATCGCGATCGTTGTTGATGAGTATGGTGGCATAGCTGGCCTAGTAACCATTGAAGATGTGTTAGAGCAAATTGTCGGTGATATCGAAGACGAATATGATTTCGATGAGAACGAAGCAAACATCGTTGCAGAAACGAACGGAGATTATCGTGTCAAAGCAATTACTGAAATTGCAAGCTTTAATGAAGCACTCGGAGCAATGTTCAGTGATCAAGATTTTGATACGATTGGAGGTATCGTAACCAATAAATTTGGCAGAATGCCTAAGAATGGTGAGTCTGTGATTATCGATCATTATCGATTCACGGTATTACGTGCTGACAGTCGGCGACTACATTTACTTAAGGTTGAAAAAATCGACTCCGCTAATCCTGCGTTGCCGGAACAAACTGCATAAAATTACACATAAGCACCATGTGCGTTAAAGCGCTGGCTAAATCTCGTCTGTATTACTCCATGCTAAACTATTAGGCAAATGCCTAATATTACTACTCGTGCCTTCCCCCAAGCTGTCTTTGATTCGCTAGTCCAACGAGGCTGCTCTCCGATTCTAGCGCGTATCTACGCAGCGCGTGGAATCGAGCAACCAAGCCAGTTAGAAGTAGAATTATCAAAATTACTGCCATTCGAACAGCTAAGAAATATTGCGGAGATGGCAGCAATCATAGCAGATGCCATTACTGATCAAAAACGCTTGCTTATCATCGCTGATTACGATTCGGATGGCGCAACTGCCTGCGCAGTCGCTATTCGAGCGCTTAGAAAATTTGGAGCTTGCGTACACTATCTGGTACCTAATCGCTTTGAGTATGGCTATGGCCTAACTCCTGAAATCGTCAGCCTGGCTGCTATCAATAATCCTGAATATCGACCTGATATCATCATTACTGTCGACAACGGGATAGGCAGTATTGAAGGTGTTGAAGAAGCAAATCGTCTGGGAATACGCGTTCTCATTACCGATCATCACCTGCCTGGTGAACACCTACCTAATGCAACCGTTATCGTTAATCCAAATCAACCTAACTGCGCATTTCCTAGCAAGAATCTAGCCGGTGTTGGGGTCATATTCTATGTCATGCTGGCACTTCGCGCAGAATTACGCAAAAGAAACGTTTTTAACGCGCTCCCTAAGGAACCGAACTTAGCTAGCCTACTTGATCTCGTCGCATTGGGCACGATAGCAGATGTGGTTAAGCTTGATTGGAACAACCGCGTTCTGGTTAAACATGGTTTACACCGCATTCGCAACGGTAAATCCTGCGCTGGCATCCAGGCGCTGCTCAAAGTCGCAAAACGAGATTATCGCCGTATCTCGACAAACGAACTTGGCTTTGTGATTGGCCCAAGGCTAAATGCAGCAGGTCGATTAGATGACATGACGCTAGGTATAGAGTGCTTAATTACCGATGATGAGAATCGGGCGCTTGAAATCGCAAGCCAGTTAGATATGCTGAATCGGCAGCGCCGTGAAATTGAGGCGAGCATGCAAAATTCCGCGCTGGATAAGCTGTCTCTTGATGTGAAATTACAAAAACCTTCTGAATCCACTTATAGCATCTGCCTCTATGATCCCGATTGGCATCAAGGTGTCATTGGGCTGATTGCATCTCGCATCAAGGAAAAATTTCATCGACCCATCATTATTTTTGCGCCAGGTAATGAAGGAGAGATCAAAGGATCGGGGCGTTCCATTGCTGGCATCAACTTAAGAGATGCGCTTGATCTGGTATCTAAACGCAATCCAGGGTTGATCAAGAAATTTGGCGGTCACGCAGCAGCTGCAGGATTGACTATTATGGAACACGACTTTCAACGCTTTCAAGTAGCCTTTGAACAGATAGCGCAGCAGCTGCTGACTCCAACTGATTTAACCCAGTACATTGAAACCGATGGTGATTTAAACGAATCCGAATTAAGTTTAGTGCTTGCGCAATCGTTTGCTGAAGTTGTTTGGGGTCATGGCTTTCCTGAGCCAAGTTTTAATGCGCAATTTTATGTGGAAAATCAGCGTATCGTAGGCGAAAAACATTTAAAATTAAAGCTACGAAAATCAATTTCAAATACCAGCTATGATGCAATTTTATTTTTCCAGGCTGAGCCGTTACCGGAATATATTCAAGCTGTCTTTCGCTTGCAAGCGAATGAATTCAATGGAAACACGACACTACAACTTCTAATTGAACACTGGTCAGATAATAGTAACAAAATAAAAAATGATTAGTTCATTTCAACCAGGTGGAGAATTTGAGCATTTTCTAACCTTTGCAACCAGTCTCTCAATCGGACTTTTAATTGGGCTAGAGCGTGAGCAAAGTCAAGCTGCAAAGGCTGGATTACGCACGTTTGCTTTGGTTTCGATGCTCGGTACACTAACAGCGCTGTTATCACAAGAAACCAATTCGCAATGGTTACTGTTAGCAGGATTTTTGCTCGTCGGCACCATGACCATTATCGCTAATTTAAGAAACCACGAAGATCCTGATCCTGGAACGACCACAGTTACTGCAATTATGATCTGTTATAGTTTAGGTGTTCTAGTCTGGTACGGCGATACCACCCTAGCTGTCATGCTCGCGATTGTGACAACGATATTGCTTTATTTTAAAACCGAACTCCATGGGTTGACACATAATCTTGAACGGCGTGACTTGATATCGATACTGCAATTTGCTGTTCTTACCTTCATCATTCTACCCATTCTACCGGATAAAAATTATGGACCTTATGAAGCATTCAATCCCTATCAAATCTGGTTGATGATGGTATTGATTTCAGGTATTAGTCTCACAGGCTACGTCGCCTTGCGCTTTATCGGTCATCGTTATGGCGCTGTACTACTCGGCGTGCTAGGTGGATTGGTTTCCAGCACAGCCACAACGATGGTTTTCACACGTCGCAGTGAAGAGAACATTAATTTAGCCAAGCTTGCCGTAGTGGTGATCTTGCTCGCCAATCTCACTGTACTCATTCGACTCGCCGTCATCAGTGCGGCACTTTCTCCTCAGGTATTACCGATGCTGCTGCCAGTCCTCGGCAGTGGCCTTCTTCTGGGCCTAACGGTTACTATTTTTTGGTGGCGTGACTTCACGCAGCAAGAAGAACTTCCTATCCCAGAAACCAAGAATCCGACGGAATTCTCAACCGCAGCGGGATTCGGTGTACTTTACGCGCTCGTTTTATTTATGAGTACTTGGCTCTCCGATATTGCGGGCAGTAGCGGGTTATACATGGTTGCAATCATCTCAGGCCTCACCGATGTCGATGCCATCACATTAAGCAGCCTTCGGCTACTAGAGCTAGGAAAACTCCAAATATCGGAAGCTGTCACTGCGATTACGCTTGCGACCATCTCAAACATTATTTTTAAGCTTGGCTTAATTTTCATTATTGGCAGTTCGCTCCTCAACAAACGAACTGCTTTTGGAATGATCATGACCGCGATTGGCCTTGCTGGCGCCTTATTTATACTAGTACATTAAGCAATTTACCGATAAACAGCTGATTCTCCCATGCAGTCTAAAATAGCTTTGCCCGCTCCTGGTCAACTTCTGCGCTATACCGGCCTAACAGGCTCAAGTGACACATTATTGCTGACGAAGCTCGTTCAATCGTTAGCACACGGCAAAACAGTAGTCGTCATTACGGCCAATGCGCTCGATGCTCAGCGATTATATGAAGAAATTCCTTTTTTTCTCCCAGAGGCCAGAATTTATTTATTACCTGACTGGGAAACGTTACCTTACGATACATTCTCACCTCACTACGATCTGATTTCTGAGCGACTAGCTACGCTCTATCAAGTATTGAACGCTGCCTACGATATTTTGATTGTACCCGTAACCACTGCGCTATATCGTATCTGCCCTAAAACGTTTCTCGCAGCTCATACTTTTTTTATCAATCAAGGAAGTACGCTTGATCTACCCCATTTCCGCAATCAAATGACCTTGGCTGGGTATTCTCACGTTAATCAAGTGCTATCCCCTGGAGAATATAGCGTAAGGGGTGGGCTCATCGATCTATATCCAATGGGGAGTGCGCTTCCTTATCGTATTGATCTGCTTGATGATGAAATCGAAACCATTCGAACTTTTGATGCCGATACGCAGCGCAGCGTTTATCCGGTTAGTGAAATTCGGTTACTACCTGCACGCGAATTTCCACTCGATGAAGCAGGTCGCTCACAATTTCGTGTCAATTTTCGAGAAAAATTTGAAGGTGATCCTTCTCGCAGTAAAATCTATAAAGAAATCAGTAAAGGTTCAGTTCCAGCAGGAATTGAATATTACTTACCGCTTTTCTTTGAGCAAACCGCAACGATTTTTGATTATTTACCTCAAGACAGTTTAATTTGCTTGCACCAAGATATCTATACCGTTACAGATCAATTTTGGCGCGACACTCAATCGCGCTATCAGTTATTGCGAGGTGATATCGACCGCCCTTTACTACCACCTGTTGACTTATTTCTAACAGTTGACAATTTCTTTGGTCACTTAAAATCTTTCGCACGAATTCAAATTACCTCACTGCAATCTGAACAATCGGTTGAAGTGCTAGCGCAGCCACTCCCAAGTATACGAGTTGACCGACATGCAGCCAATCCACTGGAAAAATTGGCCGATTTTACCGCTAAATTCAATTCTTCCGGTGGAAGGATTTTGTTAATCGCAGAAAGTATTGGTCGGCGTGAAATCATTTACGAATATTTGCAGGACCACGGCTTATCACTAGAAATCTGTCAAAGCTATGCTGAGTTTAGTCTTAGCAGCAATCCATTCATGCTCTGTGCGGGACCGATACAATGTGGTTTTGTTCTGAGCACAGAGTCTGGTTCAAACCAATTTGCTTTCATCACGGAAAGTGAGCTTTACGCCACTCATATGCATGGGCGACGTAACCGAGATTCTCGCAAAACCACTTCGACAGATATTCTACTGCGTGATCTTTCTGAAATCAAAATTGGCGACCCCGTCGTGCACGAACAACACGGAATTGGTCGCTATCTAGGATTAGTCAATCTTGATTTCGGTGAAGGCAACAGTGAGTTTCTGGCCCTTGAATATGAAGGCAATGACAAACTCTATGTCCCGGTATCGCACTTACATCTGATTGGACGCTACAGCGGCGTTTCTCCTGAGTCAGCGCCATTGCACAAACTTGGCAGCGGGCAGTGGGAGAAAGCCAAACGCAAGGCAATGCAACAAGTCCGAGATACAGCAGCTGAATTACTTAATCTTTATGCACAGCGCGCCTTGCGTCAAGGCCACATATTCAAATTTAAACAACGTGATTACGAAGCCTTTGCGGAAGGCTTCGGCTTTGAAGAAACGACGGATCAAGCAGCCGCAATTCAAGCTGTCATCACCGACCTCACTTCCGGCAAACCTATGGATCGTTTGATTTGCGGCGATGTAGGGTTTGGCAAGACCGAAGTGGCGCTAAGGGCGGCGTTCGTCGCGGTCGCCGATGGTCAACAGGTCGCAGTACTCGTTCCTACGACGCTCTTGGCTGAGCAGCACTTTCAGAATTTTTCTGATCGATTTGGTTTAATCGCCGATCAATGGCCGGTAAAAATTGCTGAGCTTTCTCGTTTCCGGTCGGCCAAAGAGCAAACCCAGGCCCTTGATTTATTGAGCAAAGGACAAATCGATATCATCATCGGTACGCATAAACTAATTCAAGAAAAAGTAAAGTTTAAGAACTTGGGACTAGTCATTATCGATGAAGAACACCGATTCGGCGTGCGACAGAAAGAACAATTGAAAAAGATGCGTGCTGAGGTAGACGTTCTGACGCTAACCGCCACTCCCATCCCGCGTACATTAGCAATGTCATTGGAAGGATTACGCGATTTCTCTATCATCGCAACCGCACCACAAAGAAGGCTAGCGATTAAGACCTTTGTCCACTCCTTTGCCGAGGGCATCATTCGAGAAGCGTGTCTGCGCGAATTAAAGCGCGGAGGTCAAATCTATTTTTTATACAATGAAGTCAGTACCATTCAAAGCATGTTGGATAAGCTGACTCGTCTCCTACCCGAAGCACGTATCCATATCGCTCACGGGCAAATGCGCGAAAGTGAGCTGGAGCACGTCATGCGCGATTTTTATCAGCAACGCTTCAATTTATTACTTTGTACCACCATCATTGAAACCGGTATTGATATCCCGAGCGCAAATACGATCATCATTCACCGTGCAGATAAATTTGGCTTAGCGCAATTACATCAATTGCGCGGTAGAGTGGGGCGCTCTCATCATCAGGCGTATGCCTACTTGCTAACACCGGATGAAGAAGCGTTAGGCGCTCAAGCCAAGAAAAGGCTAGAAGCCATCCAATCCATGGAAGAGTTGGGTTCTGGTTTTTATCTAGCCATGCATGATCTCGAAATTCGCGGTGCGGGTGCTGTACTCAGTGAATCTCAAAGTGGCGAAATGCAGGAAATCGGCTTCAATCTCTATAGCACGATGCTCGATAACGCGATCAAATCGCTTAAAGCAGGTCAGGAACCCGATTTACAACACCCCCTCGGGGTTGCAACTGAGATCAAATTGCATGTGCCGGCACTGCTACCAGAAAACTACTGTAACGATATTCATGAAAGGCTAGTGCTTTATAAACGCCTGGCGAATTGCGAAGAGGATGTGCAACTTGATGATATGCAGCGCGAACTCATTGATCGGTTTGGACTGCTACCTGAGCCTGCTCGAGCGCTTTTGGATTCGCATCGGTTACGGATTGCCGCAAAACCGCTCGGTATTCTGCGCATCGATGCAAGTAGCGAAAGCATACTTATTCAATTCGTGCCCAATCCACCCATTGCAGCGGAACGGATTATTTCTTTGATTCAAAGTAACCGGGAGTACAACCTTTCTGGACCTGATAAATTAAAAATTCAAACTAAAATTTTAGACGTAGCAGAGCGTGTCAAACGCATCAGAAAAGTGATGGATCAATTGGCTTGAAGTTAACTATCCTAAGTTTCTCCCACCCTTTTAATAAACAGCCCCGTGGCAAGACCACGGGGTATTAGAAAAGCTCAATTTGACGTAGCTCTTCTTTTAGCTTGCCTTGATGTGGCTACACTAAGCCGGACACATTCCTTAAAATAATTGAAAGAAGGAGTGTATTTAAATGAACCAAGAAAAACCCAAAGTCTATACAGCTGAATTTAGGGAATCATCGGTAAAGTTGGCCATTGAATCGGATAAACCGGTAGCCCAAACCGCTAGGGAAATTGGTGTGAATGAAAACACCTTGCATACCTGGATCAGTAAATACAGTCGACCAGTTGATAACATAAAGGCAGTGCGCACTGACGAACATCTCTATGAAGAGTTAAAGCGGCTGAAGAAAGAGGTTATCCGGCTGACAGAGGAGCGCGACCTATTAAAAAAAGGCTGCCGCGTACTTTGCCAAGGAACAACGGTGAAGTACGCCTGGATCAAACAGCATCGGGGCGAATTCACCATATTATCGATGTGCCGGTTTTTACAGGTCTCACAGAGTGCTTACTATGATTGGCTGCATCGAATTCCTTCATTCAGGGAACGAGAAGATGAGCAACTCAGCGGTATTGTAAAAAAAGTATTTGAAAAAAGTCGGAATACATACGGCACCCGCCGTCTCAAAATAGCTATGTTTCACCAAGGCCTATCCGTGGGGCGGCGGCGAATAAGCCGGTTAATGAAGGAATCTGGACTGGCCTGTAAAACCAGACGTCGATTTAAAGCCACCACCAATTCAAGGCATGAATTGCCTATCGCGCCTAATTATTTGGATCGTCAGTTCTCCATCGATCAGATAAATCAGGTGTATGTGGGTGATATCACTTATATTCATACTCTAGAAGGCTGGTTGTATCTGGCGGTCGTGATCGACTTGTTCTCCCGTCAGGTCGTGGGCTGGTCAATGGCCGCGTATATGAAGACACAGTTAGTCAACGATGCGCTCCAGATGGCTATTGGGAAACGTAAACCCGGCAAAGGTTTGTTATGGCATACCGATCGAGGTAGCCAATACGCCTCGGAAAGCCATCGACAATTACTAAAGCAGCATGGCATCCAACAAAGCATGAGCCGGAAGGGCAATTGCTGGGACACTCAGTCTAATATGTCATGGAATGACCGACTTGATTTGACCCGTGCTGGGATTGGCGAAGTGCCTTTGCGTTGACCTGTCGATCTAGTCCAGGCATTCCTTAATGCTATCAGCAGAACTAAAAGAGCTCGATGCGACGCTTGATCGGTTGACAAGTCAATCAGCTAAGCGTCTTCGGAATCAATTCGGAGTCGGGCCACAAACGGCTGCAATACTTATTGCTGTAGCAGGAGATAATCCAGAACGTTTAAGAAATGAAGCGGCGTTAGCCGCGTTATGTGGAGCAAGTCCACTTCAGGCGTCCTCGGGAAAGACTGCTCGCCATCGATTAAATCGAGGAGGTGACCGATCTGCAAACAACGCGCTATGGACTATCGCGATGGTACGCATGCGCAGTGAGCCGAGAACCCAAGCCTATGTGACACGACGTACAGCACAAGGGATGTCAAATAAGGAAATTCAACGCTGCCTGAAACGTTATATTGTTCGCGAGCTATATCCACTTATTCTCGCTGATTTGTCAGACGCAGCTACAATTACTTGACATAGGAGGTCAACGCTGTGTCGGAAAGCTTCTTTCATAGGCGGATTCAACTTTGAAGTGCAACTTTTTTAAGGAAGTTTATAGCCAAGCAGGCTGTGTTTGAATATATCGAAGTGTTTTACAACCGGGAGCGATTGCATTCAGCTAATGTGTACTAGCTTAGACCTGATCTGACAGTTACCAGTTTTTTTAGGTGTCTGTCAGTTTAGATTTGAGCTAAATTTTTTTCCGCCCAAATTGATTTGCCATCAAGTAATGTATCCAATGGTGTTCGTCCACAGCGCATTTTTCCTTGATGAGTTCGTTCATTGTTATAGTATTCCATCCATTCGTCTAGATCTTTCTGTAGTTCCTCCATAGTTGAATAAAGTTTCTTCCTGAATGTGATTTGATAAAACTCATTCAGAATCGTTTTGTGGAATCGTTCACAGATCCCGTTTGTTTGCGGCGACATGGCTTTTGTTTTTTGTATGATCAATATCATTAATCGCCAAATATAGCTGGTAATCATGCTGATCAACACGACCGCAATACTCTGTACCCCTATCCGTTAAGATACGCAACATGGGTAGCTCGTAGTGTTCAAAGTATGGCAATACCTTATCATTGAGTAAGTCAGCTGCTGTAATCGGTGTTTTGGTTGTATAGAGTTTGGCAAAGGCTATTTTGCTGTAGGTATCGATAAACGTTTGTTGATAAACACGGCCAACGCCCTTGAGGTTCCCGACATAAAACGTATCTTGTGAGCCTAGATAGCCTGGATGTGCCGTTTCTATTTCACCGCAGGCTTCATCGTCGTGTCTCTTCTTTTCAAGGGCCGCAACTTTCGCATCACTAAGAATAATGCCGTCATTAGCTACCTTGTCTTCGAGTGCTTTTAAGCGCTTTTTAAAATTCTCCAGGTTATGACGTAGCCAAATAGAGCGCACGCCACTACCCGATACAAATACACTTTTCTTACGAAGCTCATTGCTGGTTCGATGCTGCCCATGTGCAGGCTGCGCAATTGCATAACCTATGACTGCTCGTTCGGTCGCTTCATCAACACGGTTCTTGATATTTGGGGCTCTTCGATCCTTGTCTATCAGCGCATCAAGACCACCATGTTCAACAAGGTCTTGATAGCGATAAAACGTATCCCGTGAGACGCCCATGACTTTACAGGCCCTGGATACATTACCCAATTCTTCTGCCAAATTTAATAATCCAGCTTTGTGTTTAATAATACGATTGTTAGTATGTGTCATTGAGAGTTACCTCTTTTGTTTTGATTAAGATTCGATACCTTTATCAAAACCGATAACTCTCACTTTTGCAAGTGATGTGTCAGATCAGATCGGAACTAATACAGCTGATGGATACATATCGCCCGTTGACTTCGAGCTGCAGCATAATGCTGCTTAACTTTGTGTCCAGAAAAGTGTTGACACATCAGATTTCTATGTCAACACATCAGTGTAAATATTTCCCACAATATGTTAGGATCGCTCGCGTATATTCGTGATTCAAAGCGCAAGCATTAATCCTGACTCAAACCAAGTAGCGTTTTTTTTTGATATTCAAAATTACAATAAATAAATCGATGTCTACCATCTCACCTGCCCTTGTATCGGCACTAAGGCAAGTACTGCGTCCGTTAATCAAGCTTATGCTAGCCAAAGGGCTAACGTTCACTTACTTAGTGGAATTACTTAAAGGGATCTTTGTAGAAGTCGCCGATAATGACTATAAAATCAACAACAAACCCTCAACAGATAGCCATTTAAGTCTACTCACGGGAATCCATCGCAAAGACATCAAACGATTGCGGCATAACTCGCAGGCCAATAGCGAAACTGTACCGCCAAACATTTCGCTCGGAACACGATTAGTGAGTATTTGGACAAGCGATACTCGCTTTCTAGATGAAAACAAACAACCTAAGCCTTTACCTCGTTTCATAAAAGAGGGGGGTGAGATCTCGTTTGAAGGACTCGTCAGTAGTGTCAGCAAGGATATTCGCTCGCGCGTCGTACTCGATGAATGGTTACGGATTGGTATCGCCCATTTTGACGAACAGCACTGTGTTTGTTTGAATACATCTGCTTTTATCCCTACTCAGGGGTTTGATGAAAAAGCTTGTTATTTTGGCCAGAGCTTGCATGATCACGCTGCAGCAGCAACCAGCAATTTAATCGGTGGCAATAAACCATTCCTGGAACGTAGTGTTTATTACGATAAACTCACTACCCAATCGATAGAACAACTCGCTGCGCGATCTGAAATGCTTGGCATGGAGACCTTAGTTGCGATTAATAAGCAAGCAATGGAATTAGAAGCGGGCGATGCACATCAAAACAAATCTAAGTACCGTATGCGGTTTGGTATCTATTTCTATAGTGAGCCTTTTGAAGCTGAAACAGAAATGACTGTAGAAAATGAGAAATCTTTTACCTGAATCGTGATGTGTCAACACTTTTCTGGACACAAAGTTAAGCGGCATTATGAAAGCCGCTTATTACCTATTTGCCTGTATTTTCAATTTAGTCACACAACTATTGCTGACGCCCACACCAGCGTTGGCTAAAAACAACTGTGAAACCAATGTCAGTCAAACCAATCCAGCCATAGGTATTGGTGGAACTGGAATTCATGCAGATCAAGGGATTGGCGGTACTGGGCATCCCGAAAAAGGAATTGGTGATACTGGCGGCAAACTAGTTGAAGAAGGTGGTCGGAGGAACAGGAATCATCGGCACCATCACTGGTTTTGCTAGTATCTGTGTCAATGGCGTTGAAGTCCATTACGATAATAATACGCTTGTAACCGTCGATGGCCGGCTTTCCTTTGTTCGTGAACTTGCGGTTGGGCAAGTAGTTGTTACTCGTGCGCTAGGAATTGGACAAGAGGTCGCCGCTAAACATATTGAATTGTACTAGCTTAGACCTGATCTGACAGTTACCACCTTTTTTGACCCAGCGTGCTTCAGCATCGACGCCCGATTGTGCTACTTCAATAACCTGCATCGCTTTCTCGGCCTCGATTTCATCATCGCGTTCTTCCCGATCGCTGACCACTTCATAAGCTGGTTTGGTTTTAGGTTTGCGCGGACTCTGCGTAATGCTCGCATCAACGTGACAGCCTTTCTTAACTGTGATGTCGTAAGCTTGGATTTGCTGGTTAATTTCTGCCAATAACTCATAGCATACTTTTGCCGCCGTCAGTCGCGTTCTGAATCGTGATAGCACCGAATGATCAGGCACATCGTCTTCCAATGACAATCCCAGAAACTGCATCACGTGCAGATTTGAGTTCGCCATGTCTTCTACCGATTCATCACTTAAACCACCATTCCAGATTCCCACTAGCAGCATTTTAAACAGCAGCAATCCCGGATAAGCTGGCCGCCCTGCAGCATCCGATACCGGTGCATAATGAATTGCGATAACTTTCGCTAGCGAGTTCCAGTCGATCAATTGATCAATTTGCTTTAGAAAATTCCCTTTCCGGGTGCGACGGGTTACATCAAATTCGGAAAAACTCATGCTAATTACTTCAATGCTATTGATTTAAAACACAATTATAGCATCCGACTGATCAGTCCTGATCACAACCGTGCAAAATTCTCTTTTTGTAATTATTTCAATCAGATGGGAGTGTATTGCAAGGGTTATTTGATAATTGACATTTAACGTCTTACATTATACTCTGCGTTGATGATTCTGACGTTTTCCTGTAAAGATACCGAAATGCTGTATGGTGGCAGTTGCCCTGATCGGTTTCGTGCATTTCGGGCGCAAGCCGAACGTAAATTACAGATGCTTGATTCTGCCAATACGATCGATGATCTACGTAGTCCTCCAGGTAACCGACTGGAGAGGTTATCAGGCAATCGGTTGGGGAGATGGAGTATTCGGATCAATAACCAATGGCGTATTTGCTTTCACTTTGAGAACGGAAATGCCTACGATGTTGAGATTGTCGATTACCATTAAGGAGGTTGATCGTGATAACTAACGATATGCGCCCGATTCATCCCGGTGAAATTCTGCTGGAAGAATTTCTTGTGCCACTTGATATGAGTGCACATGCGTTGGCTATGGCGCTTAGAGTGCCTGCACCGCGCATTAATGATATTGTGCGGGGGAGGCGAGCTATTACTCCAGATACGGCTTTGCGTCTAGCACGTTATTTTGGTACTTCGGCAGAGTTCTGGCTCAATTTGCAAATTGCTTATGATTTGCGTCGCGCGCGGCATGAGCTTGGGGTTACGATTGAACGTGAGATTTCTCCTCATGTGGCAATATGACTCTTTTATGCACGCAGAACAAAAGAGGGCAGACCCGAATGGCACTAAGTTAAGCTGCTTTAGCATGGTATTTTCCCCTATGCAGAGCCACCTTCATTTCATGTCTTGGAGCGGTTAATAACTGATACGGTTTTGGCCTTCGTTTCACTGCTCTGGGTTCACTTCTGCCTGATCGTTCTGGCACAATATAATCGGCGATAGACTCATACAGCAACTGGATTAAACGGCGCTGCTCTCGATGGCTGATTTTGGTCTGATTGAGATGGGGTTCCCACTGCCGAAGTGCCTGGACACTGCCCTTGAAACTGATTCGACGTACCTGCTCATTAGCCTGTTGTGCTGCCTCAATCATGAGATAACGAATACAGTTATAGGCGATCAAGTGCATCACGATTTCCTTGCGTACCATGTCTGGTGTTTTGCAACGCAAAATATCCATGCCAATAGTCGTTTTTATATCCCGAAAGAACAGCTCAACATCCCAGCGTTGGAAATAAAGATCGGCCAGGGCGTCGGCTGTATACACCTTTGCATCCAATAACGTGGTGATGATATAGAAGCCATGGGTTCTGAATCCGGACTGATTAACGCTTACTTTTATCTGCCGCAAAGAAGGGTTTCTGGCAGCGCTTCCCAATCGGCTTGGGAATAACTCGACGCCTTGCTTCTGGCCGGCTTTTTCCAGTGGATTAACAAATCATCATTACCAAGCACCTCGACTGCTTCAACTTCGGTAACGGGAATACGCCGGGCCAATGTGATGACCGAATCAACGCTCCTGTCTTTAAAGCTCGATAGATCAAAATAACTACAAAACCCCTTATCTCCGAGGAATATATCACCGGGTTTAAAGGTATCCCATTGCTCGCGTAGCATGGGCAGTTCATGGCTTTTCTTGTTGCCAACTTTGTGACTCAACAAAGCGCCTGTTTGCAGGCAAAAGCAAGCGCAGATGGCTGCTTGCGGAAAACCACAACCTGCCTTTTGGTGTCGTTGCTGTGGCCACACCAGCTGGTTTGCCATCGTGTCGGGCATGCTTACGCCCGTGCCATCCACCACGACAACTCGACGGCTATTCATGCGATCAGGATTAAAAATATTCAGCAGCCGATTAGCGGTATGCTCAAGTATTGTCTCAAGCCCCAGCAGATCCAGTTTGCTGCGTGCCTGGCAGTAAGCCGCAGTTGACGACGAGGGCAAGGGTTTTGATTTCATCGCGGCAAAGGCTTGGAGTTTGCGTATCACTTCCTGACATCCGCCATCATCGCCTAACACTTGAGAAAAAAAGGCCCAGAAAGTGTTTTCTTTGCTGAAGAAACGTCGACGACTGAGAGCCCCAGATTCTGAGGGACGCAGATACTGGCTGGGAATGAAATTCCGAAAACATTCACCTAGTTGACTAAACGTTTTTTGCTTTAGCTTCGCGATCTCATCGGAAAGTTTCTGACTAGCTGAGCGAGGCTTTCTACGGAGTGTTTGGAGGTGAAAACCAGGAAATAAAGACGTTGTATTTTGCATAGCGAATTATGCCATTTTACTCACCATTTTTCAGCTTATTCCCTTGCTAAAAAGGCTTAACTTAGTGCCATTCGAGTCTGATAATCCTCTAGCCAGCCTCCTCGCAGTCAGTTGTTAAACTGACTGTTCCAATAACGATGAGGAGACTGACATGCAACATTACTGCGGAATTGATTTACATTCAAATAATCATGTTGTGGTAATCATAGATGAGGAGGATAAACGAGTGTTTGAGAGACGGCTGAGTAATGATTTATCGCAGACGCTCAAAGTATTACAACCTTACCAAAGCACATTATGCGGTATTGCAGTTGAATCCACATTCAACTGGTATTGGCCTGGTCGATGGTTTGCAAGCGCATGGTTATCAGGTAAAGCTCGTTAACACATGCGCTGTTGTCCCAGTATGATGGTTTGAAATACAGCGGAGATCAACACGACGCCTTTCATCTTGCGCATCTGATGCGATTGGGGATTTTACCGACCGGTTATATTTATCCGAAGGAACAGCGTGCGGTGAGGGATTTGCTGCGCCGGCGGCTTTCTCTGGTCAGGATGGCCAGTGCGCAACTGATTGGCGTACAAAGCCAGCTATGGCGCTCAACAGGGATTCGCATTTCTTCGGATACATTACGTCGTCAAGATTTTAAGATTCCTTTGGAAGAAAGCCATACACGTCAAGCTGTTGAATCCGGTCTGGCAGTCTATCAGGCCATTCAGCGGGGAGATTGATGTGCTGGAGCAATCTGCCTACCAAGCGGTAAAGTTAAATAAAGCGTTTGAAATTCTGCAAACTGTCCGGGGAATCGGCAAAATACTGGGATTGACTATCATGCTGGAGACTGGCGATATTCATCGATTTGCCAGCGCAAGTTTTGCTTCATATTGCCGGTGCGTTGACAGTACACGAACCAGCAATGGCAAGAAGAAAGGCAATGGTAACGCCAAGGCGGGCAATAAATACCTTTCGTGGGCATTTTCAGAGGCCGCACACTTTGCGGTGCGCTTTGAACCGCTAGCACAACGGTTTTATGAGCGCAGAAAACCAAAACAAATGGCATCATTGCCATCCGGGCAATCGCCCGCAAATTGGCAAACCTGCTGGATGATACTCAAGCATCAACGACCCTATGAGGCCAAGCTGATGTTTCAGGTTAAGTTTGGGTGGCCGGTAATGAACCAAAAAAGGGTCTGGCAAAACCACCGAGTCTGATTGGACATTCCGGCTTCCCATCGATTATTACGTTTCGCCCAAACCGTGAGCTATATCGGGTGTGGACAACCTGTATTGAGCCATAGATTCTGTGAAACTATATTGGACACGGTTTGGTACCGAAGATTATGTGGGGTGCCAAGGCACCAGGGGCAAAAATCACTTAAAAGATTTACGCCTTGAGCCAGATGGGTGACTGGTGCGAAGCGATTTGCTTCCGACGCCAAAGAAAATGATAAAACGGGTGCGATGTTCGTAATAACGATGGGGTTTTACTATAAATGCTGTTTAGTAGCAGGGTATTATTTACCCTATTGACAGAGGCGGGCTAATGGGTGACCCCTTTTTTGTCTCGGCAAAATGTATTATGCCAGAGCAATTGGGGTCTATAATGGTTTCTTAACAAATCAAATGGGGGCGCGAGATGAAAGACAACATACTTACGTATTCAATTGCTAGGGAATGGCTGCAAGGTTTAGTTAGTGGTCAGAGTTTTTCTTTTCACGCCTGGTCAGGTGGAGGACGAGGACAAACAAAGAAAAATGCTGATTACAGCGCAGAAAGCTACGACGTTTTTCGCAAGACTCAACATGAAAAAAATAAAAACATCCATGGGGGACCCCTACCACCAGGTATGTATCTGTGCCAGTATGTCGCACATCACCCCATTTTGGAGTGTATTTTCTTACAGATCACTATTTCGTCCCTGCTTTCTTTCGACGCTAGAGGGACGATTAGCACCTACAATAGAGATGGATTCTATATTCATGGTCGAGGACCGCATGGCAGTGATGGCTGTATCATACCGGACATAAACAGCGGTCGACTACGACTTAATAAAGCCATCAAAGATGCTGCGATTACAGTAATTTTGAATGTCATCGAACAGGGCATGCCATTTCCAGCATCTGTTGATATTGAGTCCAACTCAAGATTGGCTTGACAAGCACATGTTTTTATGGGGTCTAACCCCTTTTTGCTTTACTAGACATTACGTACTCTCAGAACTTCCAAAATCAGAAATTACTTGATCAAGGGGAATGCTTTTTTCTCCCCTTGATTTATCTTTGGCTTCTCTTAAGTCTCTTAGGTCTTCATAGTCATACATCAGTTCCGTCAACGCTTGATACTCTTCATAAGGAAGTACGACGAATTCATTTTTGCCTTCTTTTGCTATAATTTGTGGATGGAGTTTCATAGCATCATTTCTCACTTTTCCAGATATGTTTCTTTCCTGTGCTTAACACGGTAAATTATAATCTTTTTATTTTCAGTCTCAAAAAGAACCCGATAATTTCCAACGCGCAATCGATACTCTGGACTGAAATTTGTAAGTTTCTTGATATCCCCAGATAGCCCATTCTCAAGAGCTTTTATCTTCTCAATAACCTTCTTGCTATCTGATCTTGGCAAATTTTTCAGATCCTTGATTGCTTTTGGCATCAGCTCAACCAGATACACAGTAGCTCTCATTATCCTTTATGGGCATCAAATGACAATCAACACATGTCCAGTTTAACACGAACACTCCCAAAAGATAATTCAGACGCTTATAAGGTCTTCAGCCAAGTATATGGGTGTTCTTTATTTCTGCAGCATCAATATGATTTATTTTAATGGGGTCTGACCCGAATGGCACTAAGTTAAGCTGCTTTAGCATGGTATTTTCCCCTATGCAGAGCCACCTTCATTTCATGTCTTGGAGCGGTTAATAACTGATACGGTTTTGGCCTTCGTTTCACTGCTCTGGGTTCTTCTGCCTGATCGTTCTGGCACAATATAATCGGCGATAGACTCATACAGCAACTGGATTAAACGGCGCTGCTCTCGATGGCTGATTTTGGTCTGATTGAGATGGGGTTCCCACTGCCGAAGTGCCTGGACACTGCCCTTGAAACTGATTCGACATACCTGCTCATTAGCCTGTTGTGCTGCCTCAATCATGAGATAACGAATACAGTTATAGGCGATCAAGTGCATCACGATTTCCTTGCGTACCATGTCTGGTGTTTTGCAACGCAAAATATCCATGCCAATAGTCGTTTTATATCCCGAAAGAACAGCTCAACATCCCAGCGTTGGAAATAAAGATCGGCCAGGGCGTCGGCTGTATACACCTTTGCATCCAATAACGTGGTGATGATATAGAAGCCATGGGTTCTGAATCCGGACTGATTAACGCTTACTTTTATCTGCCGCAAAAGAAGGGTTTCTGGCAGCGCTTCCCAATCGGCTTGGGAATAACTCGACGCCTTGCTTCTGGCCGGCTTTTTCCAGTGGATTAACAAATCATCATTACCAAGCACCTCGACTGCTTCAACTTCGGTAACGGGAATACGCCGGGCCAATGTGATGACCGAATCAACGCTCCTGTCTTTAAAGCTCGATAGATCAAAATAACTACAAAACCCCTTATCTCCGAGGAATATATCACCGGGTTTAAAGGTATCCCATTGCTCGCGTAGCATGGGCAGTTCATGGCTTTTCTTGTTGCCAACTTTGCGACTCAACAAAGCGCCTCTTTGCAGGCAAAAGCAAGCGCAGATGGCTGCTTGCGGAAAACCACAACCTGCCTTTTGGTGTCGTTGCTGTGGCCACACCAGCTGGTTTGCCATCGTGTCGGGCATGCTTACGCCCGTGCCATCCACCACGACAACTCGACGGCCATTCATGCGATCAGGATTAAAAATATTCAGCAGCCGATTAGCGGTATGCTCAAGTATTATCTCAAGCCCCAGCAGATCCAGTTTGCTGCGTGCCTGGCAGTAAGCCGCAGTTGACGACGAGGGCAAGGGTTTTGATTTCATCGCGGCAAAGGCTTGGAGTTTGCGTATCACTTCCTGACATCCGCCATCATCGCCTAACACTTGAGAAAAAAGGCCCAGAAAGTGTTTTTCTTTGCTGAAGAAACGTCGACGACTGAGAGCCCCAGATTCTGAGGGACGCAGATACTGGCTGGGAATGAAATTCCGAAAACATTCACCTAGTTGACTAAACGTTTTTTGCTTTAGCTTCGCGATCTCATCGGAAAGTTTCTGACTAGCTGAGCGAGGCTTTCTACGGAGTGTTTGGAGGTGAAAACCAGGAAATAAAGACGTTGTATTTTGCATAGCGAATTATGCCATTTCACTCACCATTTTTCAGCTTATTCCCTTGCTAAAAAGGCTTAACTTAGTGCCATTCGGGTCTGGCCCCTTTTCTCCTCATCCCCGTCCGTTGACTATATTAAACGATGGTTCTATGGGCTGTCATTCTGCAAAATACGATGGTAGACCCCTTCATGTTCTTAACGCTAGAACTCAGAATTTCCAAACGGTTTCTAATGCTGCAGATACTTGGCTCTCAAGGTTTGGTATTGCTCCTCCAAGTTTCGGTTCCCAGCCGAATTATCGTTGGCGGCCAGTGAACGTCGCTGCTCGAAACAGCTTTCTAATCGCTGCCGCATGGATCGTCTTTGGCTGCGAAAGTCTTCGTCGTCGCAGAATTTAAAAATTAATCCGAGACTGTAAACATACTGTATGGCTAGTCTTGGGTCGAGCTCATTGGAAAAGACACGGCAAAGGAATGCCAGAACGGCATCTCGAGAGTCGCCCCATTTTTCCTGGATAACGTTATAGACCACGATATTAAAGCCGAAAGCACGGAACTCGCGGCTTAGTTGCGAGTTCGACAGAGCCTGCTCCAGAATCAGTACGAGCTGCGGCCATTCTCCACGATCCGCGATAAAGGACCGGAGTGCCGCTTTTCGACATTCGTCCGATACGCAGCTTTTTATGGACAAAAGCCATCGTTTGACCCGCTCCGACTGGTCGGCAATGGCTTGTGCTTGAACAATTTCCTTTACCAAGCCAATTAGGTTCTCCTCGCCAGCGCCACTAGGAAGTACCTTCAAAATAGATTCAGGCGATGTGTCGCCAAAAAATATTACAACTTGACCATCCAAAGTCAACTCGCCGTACACTGACTCCCAGTCGGCGGTGGAGGGATCTTTCGGTAAGACTATCGACTGCTCCGCTCGGGAAAATCGGACAGCTCCCGATGGCGCCTGTCCCTTTAAGGTTTGAGGTTTATCGATAACCCCACTGACGACCCACCTCAGCGGGATGCTATCCGCACCTCCTTCAGATCGTAATTGCACATTCTGCGAGTAATTGGAAATTGGTCCAGCTAGAATAGTTGTAGACTGGGCGATAAGGGTCTCCGACCCTCTCCTGTAAATCTCGTCGGCTCGATGTGATCCAGCATTGGTTTGATTCATGATTGTTCCTAATATAGCAAGATACAATAGATTCGAGAGTTTCATTTCTCAAATACCGGGTGCTGCGGTTGAAGTCACGGTATGATCACGGTTCGGAAAAGGCTCTGTCAAAACAGGGATTGGCCCCCTTCCCTTTCCGAGAGCACCTATGGTTGGAGCCCTTGATGCGGGGGTACAGCGGCTTGTGACAGGTTGGGTTGTGTCGACCGTGACATTCAACTGCATGGACCAGGCAAAGTTGCGTAGAAACACAAAAGAATTGTCTCGGTCATGGACTTCCCATTCGATGTTTTGAACTACCAGCCATGCATGAAAACTATTTGAAAAAAATATTTGGCGAAGCTGTCGGTTGATCGCCGGAGGCGGTGCAGGAGCCGCCGGTCGCGGATCAAGCCAGCTGGCACCATTACCGGGACTATCAAAGTGATGTGCAGTCTGTTTGTCCCTGTCCGCAGTGAATTGATTAGTCACATCGTACCAGGGCACTGGAGTTACCTCATCGCCATCACGAATAGGCAAAGCTACGGTAACTTGAATTAAGGTGTGGGTATATCGAATTCTCCGATCATTAGTCAACACATTCTGAATCCAGCCAACCCGATGATTTTTAGCGCAATCGGACTTTCTCGGGCATGAAGCATCAAGTTGAATCTCAATTCTCGGATCCGTTACCATAGTATCAATACCTGCTGCATTGCCAAGATTAACCTGGCCGGCCATTTCATTTGCCTGTGTCACACCCGCATGGATTGCCGTATTGGTGACAACGAAATCAATCTTGTGAATCGGGACGGTCTTACTGTCAGTCGCTGTGCCATTCGGATGCGTGTAGGTCACCTGAAGATTGGCACTCTGGGCTGGAATGTTTCCGTTGGTATTATCGGGCTGGAAGCTACGGAGATTCACGCTGGAACCTGTGCTTACAGGATTTCCTGAACCATCCACAAGTTTTGCGCCACCACCCGAAACGGTCCAACTATAGGTTCCACCGGATGGACTTCCTGTTGCAGTGATTGCCAGGGGATGCCCAGGACATGCCACAGAAGCGGATAAACTGATGGCAACGGTTACCTCTAATGGGCAGCGCTTGGTGGGGTCGTCGCAGGACTTACTAGCATCAGTGCCTGCATTGGGTTTGGTAGGGCTGCAGCTCACACTAGCCCCCTCTCATCGGAGTAAGCCAGGAATTGTTTAATCCAAGTCACTGCCTCGGTTTCCAGGCGTTTAGCACGCGCAGCCGGATCAACAATGGTCTCGTCCTGAAGGATTCTTGCGATCCAGGGATAAAGCGGGTCGATGGCGCATTTATGACCTAGAGTCAGCATTAATCCAGCAACTAAGGCTGTTCCACGATTTGTTGTGAAATTCTGCCGTTGAGCTCCACTCAATCCTTTTTTTATCAGAGCTTCAAGCCCGTCTTTTCCTACATAATTAGCTTTTTGAGGGTATAGATAAGTAATTAATTTCAGCATCGCGGAACTGAAATCTATCGCAAGTTCTGGCAGTGGCAATCTAACTGACATTAAAGTATTTTTTCAAAGCATCTATAGCATAAGCACCATTGGGTCCCGCCACTTTTTGCCGATAATCCATCGTCTTTCATAAAGACTTTCTGCACGCTGCATTTGTGTACCAGATTCTTGGTTGGTCAATATTTCTGCTGCCCAGGGATATTGGGGGTCAGTATCAAAATAGCTGCCGAATAACAACATTAGCTCGAGATAAAGACGTACGGGGCCGCGATAAGTAAAGCCATACTGCGCAGCCTGACTCATTCCAAGTCGAATTACCTTGCGCATCTGTTCTTCGCCAACAACCTTGTACAGGGGTGGAGAAAATTTGGCCAGATGCTCAACCATTTCATCTTCAAAAGACAGTAATGCTGTTTTTTTGAAAACATCCATTTGTTCTGCACGAATAACCAGCATCTCTCTTTTCCTTCGTTTAAGGAATCTGCTCCGTTACCTGCCCCGGATTTACTACTGAGATCACCCCCCTCCCCACATACACATGAGGGTGTGGGTATTATCCAGTGCGGGCATATTACCAAGCAGAACGGTGGGTGTACCCGTTATCCAGGGCGTTGTAGTTACAGGCATACAGGGCATTGGCGTGAGAACGCCCATCGCCGCTGCAGTAGCAGATGCAACTGCCGGGTTACTCGGTGTGGTACACATCCCAAACGGCATGATATTTACCATTGGTTTGTGATCCATAATATTGGCTGCAGGCATATTACTAGTCAATGTGCGGTTCTGCGGTAATACCACCAATGTGCTGGGTGCCACACCAAAACTACACATTAAGGTTGCGCCGTTACATACGTGCATGGGCATATTTGCCTCCTTTGCGTTATCGTTAGTCTATTAGAAAGATTCGGGGTTTTCATGAGTTACGTTAATGAATGTTGATGCGTTTCAAGTTTGTTTGCGTTGATAGAAAAATGAAGCAGCATATTGGAATTCTTATCCTCCATTAAGTAGCTTGTGACTGGGCCAAATACGGTTGCTAGCTCTTCACTATTGCAGGTTGGTAGATACGTTCTCAGCACACGTGGATCGTAGTAACGAAAATACATTGGTTTGGTGTCTGTATCGTAAACCATTAGAAACTTGCGCAGATGCCGCTTGAGATCTCTGAAAGTCGCTGCAGTATGTATGAAAACTCCCCAACTATCTCCCCATCCTTCGTCGATCAACCAATTTGAGAATAGTTTGTCTTTTTCGAGTTTCACTAAGTAAGGTGCTGCTTCTGCTAAACCGGAGTCAAGCTCGCCTCTATAGAGGCATTCATATTCACATCCTGATTGTAGGATTGCCGGATAAATACCTTCATTGCGTGCTCCATCTAAAATAGCATATAAATAAATACCACCTGCTTGCGGTATAGACCAAAGTAAATTAGTAATTTTTTCTGAGTTGGACGATACCATTTTCAATAGATCCTAAGCATGTGCACTCGCTGCTTTTCGAGCTGCTTCACATTTTTCACAAAAAGGTGTACCTGTTTTGCAGCTTCTTTTAATGCAATCGCTTGCGGTGAAGGGCGACTGGGAGCAGTTGGTTCTTGAAATGTATTCGCGGGAGGAGGCGCGCCCTTATCGCCTGGTTTCGCTTTGTCAGCTTCGGTGGGTGCCTTGGGAGCCGCAGGGGAGCTACCAGAGCCGCTCCCCGCGCTCCCCCACTATTAATGAAAACCATCGCACCTTGAATATAAACGCCGGAAGGATTTAGATTCACAAAATTACCCCCTACTTTGAGGGTTAAGTTTGCACCAGCTTCGATAACCAGATTCATGCCCGCTTTAAGATGAATTTCCGTTCCAGCATCGAGCGCATGCTTCATACCCACTTTTTGCTGGAGATCCATCGCGATATCTTGAGAAAGCACTCCATTAACCTTCTCGTTCTGATCACCCTGAATCGTTAAATGTTTATCACCTTCCACCTTTTCAAGTTGATCCGCTTTAATAATCAAATGGCGATCTTTCCCGATCCACTCCATAGAATCATTTTTAACACGGATATCTTGGTCGCGTTCAGCATGTAAGAATACTTGTTCGCTCCCCTTTTTATCTTCAAAACGAAATTCATTAAAACCACCCCCTCCTTTCGAAGCGTTGGATTTCATCGTACTTTTCGTCATCTCCGCTGGTAGCTCATAGGGTGGCATTTGCTCTGCGTTATAGACTCGTCCGATGCTAATCGGTCTATCTGGATCTCCCTCCAAGAAGTCAACGATCACTTCTTGACCAATCCGTGGAATAGCAATCATGCCCCAATTTTTACCCGCCCATGAGCTTGCAACACGTATCCAGCAAGAGCTATCTTCATTCGCTTTACTTCTGCGATCCCAATGAAATTGCACCTTGACTCGCCCATATTTATCCGTATGAATTTCCTCGCCGCTGGGTCCGACGACGATCGCCGTTTGGGTACCGCGTACAATCGGTTTGGGTGTATAACGATTGGGTCGAAATGGGACTGAAGCGGGAATACAAGTAAAACGATTGCGATAGTGATGATCTTCAGGACCAGTCAAATCAGGAAAATTTCCACCAATACTGGCACTGTGCGTCACAGAAGTTAATACGTACGCTTTGTTTTGATCTCGGCGATTATGTTCTGTGAGCTCAAAACGAAAGCCTGGATTAAAATGACGACAATTTCCTTCAGCATAAATTGTGGCATGCTCAACTTCTTCTTCTTCCATGCGCATGCGCACATATTTTTCGCCTTCATCCCGCTTTTCATAACCACCGGGATACTCATAAAGTTCATAAGCATGACTGTCAGTAAGCTTGGTACTACTATCAATTTTTGATAATAAGCTATTCGAGGGAGTTTCAAAGTTAAAATCTTTTACGGCATACCGTCCTGCACGTAAATCGTGATTAATTAGCCAGTTATCAATCCGACTTTCCCCCTTGTTTATAACCAGCACCGTCAACAAACTCATAAACAATTTTCAAGGGTTCAAGCGGTTTGTGAGCATTCTGAGAATCGGCCATCACCAGTACATGACGATTCTTTTCATGCGTAAAGTAGAAAAAAATTCCTTCTGCTTCCATTAAGCGCATGACAAAATTACAAGCACTCTCCCGATATTGCACGCGATATTCCCAAGTTTTGTAACTCTGCTGTAGCTCTCGCTTAAAATCCTGAAAATTAAATTCTTTGAAAATGGTTTCTACGATATCTGGAACAGTCATTTTCTGGAAAATTCGGCAATCGCTTGTTCTCGTCAGAAACCAAAGCCAGGGAACCACTTCAGCTTGATAACAAGCAAACCGACCAACACCAGGCAATTGTCTAAAGCGGTTTATAAATCCATTAAAATAACGTTCTTTCCCAATTCCATCAGGCATTCTAAGTGTGATCGTTGCTGATTTACCCAGAATCTGACTCACATCGATGTTATGGTCTTCTGATAGTAATTCCAGTTGAAAAGTGAACAAGTTGGAAATCGCTTCTGTGCCAGAAAATGAGCGCAATAATAGCTTGTTGGGCTCTAGCGCCGTCGCTATGGCAATGAAGCGATTTTCTTGGACAAAATTTTCCACGTTATTTCTCCGAGTTAATTCACGCTAACGCTTAATGAATCGTGTATAAGAAAGCACCTTGTTCATCAACAGTAACTTGAATTTGATTAATTGCTTCGCCTTCCGCCATTTTCGCAAGCACCGATTGAGAAATCTCCGGAAGTAATGTCCCCGTCAGAATGTAATCTACATTCCGCGCCCCACTATCTACTTCAGTACATCGACTACAAACCGCCTTAACCAGGGATTCATCATAACTAAATTCAGCTCGATGGTTCTCAAGTATTCTGCGTTGAATTTTTCCTAGCTTCAGGGAAATAATTTTATGCATGATTTCATCACGAATAGGGTAGTAAGGTATTACCGCTAGTCGTCCCAGGAAAGCAGGTTTAAACGCGCGCTGTAGTTCAGGCCGCAAGATCTCAGCCAGCTCTACAGCATCCGGTATCACTTCCGCATCCAAACATTGATCCATAATCGTTGCGGTACCTACATTAGACGTTAGGATAATAACCGTATTCTTGAAATCGATTTCACGCCCTTCTGCATCATCCATCATCCCTTTATCAAACACTTGAAAGAATAACTCTAATACATCTGGATGCGCTTTCTCGACTTCATCAAGCAAAACAACGCTATAAGGCTTACGCCTCACAGCCTCAGTCAATACCCCTCCCTCACCGTACCCAACATAACCGGGAGGGGATCCTTTCAGGGTAGCAACGGTATGTGCTTCCTGAAATTCGGACATATTAATCGTTACAATATTACGTTCTCCGCCATAGAGAATATCTGCTAGCGCGAGGGCTGTTTCTGTTTTACCTACACCACTAGGACCAACGAGCAAAAATACCCCTTTAGGTTTACCTGGATCTTCAAGATTAGCTCGAGCAGTACGAATACGTTGAGCAATCGCTTCGAGTGCGTGTGTTTGGCCAATCACACGCTCTTCTAAAAGAGGCTTAAGCGATAGCACAGTATTGATTTCATCTTTCAGCATCTTGCCAAGTGGAATACCTGTCCACGCTGAGATAACTTCACCCACCACTTGTCCATCAACACATACTTGAACTAGCGGTGTATCGCCTTGAAGTTTTGCTAACTCTTCACTTAGCTCATTGAGCTGTTGTTTTTGATTTAATTGCGTAGCAGAGTTAAGTTGATTTTTTTCAAGATCGGTTTTTAGTGCTCGAATTTTTTCTACAAGACCCAATTCTTGTTGCCAACGTTTTCCAGTAAATCCAATTCGGTTACTTTGTTTTCCTTATCGCTTTCTAATGCCTTGATTCGATCTTGATGGTCTCCTCCACTGGCTTCCTCTCGTTTCAGAACACGAATCTCTGTCTCCACATTCGTGATAGCACGTCGCATATCTTCGATTGCAGCAGGAACCGCAGTCTGTCCAATGGCGACTCGAGCACATGCCGTATCTAAAACGCTTACAGCTTTGTCAGGCAATTGGCGGCCTGTAAGATACCGACTAGAAAGTCTGACCGCTTCAGCCACCGCCTCATCCAATATTCGGATATTGTGATGGTGCTCCATCATATCTGCCAATCCGCGTAACATCGCTACCGCTTGGGTTTCTGACGGCTCATCGACTTTCACAACCTGAAATCGCCTTGCAAGCGCTGCATCTTTTTCAAAATATTTCTTATATTCCGACCAAGTTGTAGCTGCAATCGTACGTAATTCACCCGGGCTAGTGCTGGCTTTAATAAATTCGCAGCATCATTCTGACCGGCCGCCCCGCCGGCCCCAATCATGGTATGCGCTTCATCAATAAATAAAATAATGGGGTGAGGACTTCGTTTAACTTCTTCAATGACTGATTTCAAGCGATTTTCAAATTCACCTTTAACACTTGCACCGGCTTGCAGCAAACCTAGGTCTAGCATATGCAAAGCGACCGTTTTCAAGGGTGGCGGTACATCGCCTTGTGCTATCCGCAAAGCTAGGCCTTCTACTACCGCTGTTTTTCCAACCCCGGCTTCACCAGTTAATATAGGGTTATTCTGGCGACGACGCGTCAGGATATCAATCATTTGCCGGATTTCACGATCGCGTCCTAGCACAGGGTCAATCTTTCCTTGCTGTGCACGTTCCGTTAAATTGACTGTATATTGATCTAGACCTGGCGTTTTACCTAATTTGCCTTTTGGCGTAGTGCTATCGGTTGATGTTTGTTGTATTGAGTCAAGCGACTCAGAATATTGTATCTCAGCGGAAGCTGCCGTAATGTTTAAGAAACCTGCTCTTAATTCATCAATATTGATTTTATTTAACTGATTCAGTGAATTCTGTAATACTCGAATCAGTTCCTTATTACTCAGCAATGCTAAAACGAGGTGTCCACTTCGTATACTTGTAGTTTTAAAATTGATGGAGGCTTCCAACCAAGCTTGTTCATAAAGTTTGGGCAAATGCGGAGACAATACGGGTGTTCGAGTATTACCTCTTTTTAGCCCCTCTAGGGCATCTGTTAGATCTTGTTGAACATTGCTTGGGTTAATTTCGAAATGCTGCAGGATACAGTGCAAGTCTGTATTAGATTGCTCTAGAATCTTTAACAAAACATGCTCGATATCAACTTCGTAATGCGTGTTTGAAAGGCACAAACCCGCTGCCCCTTCCATCGCACTGCGGCACGTTGAATTTAATCTATCAATCAGTGATTTAAGGTTTGTTATCATATTTATCCTTTCTTTCACGACATTAATATCGTATCAGCTGCATTATGATCAAATGGTTTGCTTCTTAGCCAAGTAGACCACCCCAAGCGAATCGATTTGTCCCTCCTAGGCAACACTTCGGTATTTCTTCTTTTTAACATCAATTGCACCTCATAACTTTGGCTCATTGGCTTAAAACCAATCAATATATTTTTTCAATGCCTCAAAAAGCATTGCCTATAGGCAAAAAAGCATCAAAAAGTTGCTTATCTAACGGGCCAATACGAATTCTGAATTTTGATTGGTGATCCCATACAGCGGAGCCAATTACAGCTGATTCACCCAGTTTGTGATAGGTTCCTCTTTTTCCTATGCGAGTCAATTGATCGGGCTCCAATCGTAACCAGCATCCTTGAAACTGCATCACTTGCACATCTACTTGAAAATAATCGCGCAAAATCGCTTCAAGCGCTATCGCTGAATGTGGCTGCTGCGCATTGAGTCCACTGTAATAGGCCAGCACTTCATCCTTAATGCCTTTTCCCGCTACTTCTAGTCGCCTCTGCAAGCCATTAGTGCCCATGCCTACCAGATCAAGTAGATAGCGCGTGAAATGCTGAGAATTATCGCGTTCATAGTTAATATAGAAGCGATACTTTTCCCAAGCTTTTACTAACAGGCTAATTACACGATGATTAAATAAATCAAAAAACTTATGTGCTATCTCATCTTTATAGCGTAACCTTCGAGTCAGCAACAACTCGGTATAGTGCCTTGGTAAGGTGCCTGAAGGGCCTGTTAAACCTATGAAATTGACTGTCATGGTGCTCGATGAAATGGCCGAGACTTCATCAAAATCTCGTTCAATCAGTGCTAACGCTTGAATTTCACTTGCAGGAAAATTGAGTGATAAATTTGTTCTATAAGTCAAAAAGTTAGGAGGAGTTAAATCGCCAACATCTAAGAACTTCGAATCCAATCGATGAATTAGGTGCAACAACCTGACAGCTTCAAAGAACTCGAAGCGCCAAGGCTCATCGCGTAGATTTTCAACTACACTATGGCTGCTTCTCCGGATCTCGGTTGCCATCTTGCGAGTTCTCCCTCTCGTTGTTTACTAGTAACAGTCAATTGAGTAAAGCTATTTAGTCCTGAGTACAAGCCAAAAAAATGACTTAACACACTGGCAAATAAATAAACCCCTGATCCAGTGAATTGCTCCTCATCAAAATCAAGCTTGATCTCATTACCTTGCACTAAAGCAAATCGCATATTTTGATGGATACGCCTGACGCAGCTCCGACTTTTCACTTCCAAAATCCCATTAATTTGTTTTTTTACCGCTTCAGAATCGGTGAAATTATAGAGGTTAAGAATTTCTAGTAATGCTTCTCTTCCATCTTCTATCAGTGATAAATGATTTAGCGCCAAGTGAGAAATTAAGCGCCAGCGTGCACTGTTACGTAAAGGAGGTCGTAATGTCTCAGTCGGTTTTGTTAAGCAACGAACTGATGAAATGACCGGATAACCATCCAACTGAAAATCACTTTCATTACCTCCAAAAGGTAATTTAGCGGGTAAATCCCGATTAGTGCAGGTTATGCCGATTGATAGCGTTTCAATTTGCGGAACCTTAGGATCAAAATTCAAATCAACTAATGACAAGAACACGTCAGTCCCGCTACCGTCTTTATAAAGAGTTGCATGTCTATTCGCACACCAGTAAGTGCCCTGTTGCGAGGTTGTATCATAAGCATGTTTTACTGAATAGAAAGGATGAAAATCAATGACTTCTTCCTGATCTCGAAGACGCGTTATTTTTCTAACATGATCAACAGAATAAACCTCCGTTCCCCAGGGTCGACGTACGTCAGGAATAACCAGATATTCAGTCTTCTGATGAGTTAGATTAATGGGCTCTGCTTGCTGTTTAAAAAGATTAATTATCGGTGTGCAACCCAAACGAAACGTATCAGCCTGAACAGCTTGCTCAAGCCGTTTCATGTGCTCAGATCGCTGAAAGTCAGAAAAATAAAATGTAATGGTCAGTTCTTTATCGAAACTAGAATCGATTTTGTCCAAGTTATATAAATCAAAAAACATGAACTTATTGGGGAAAGAAAAATACTCATGTAATAACCGATAACCAATAAAAGAACGTGGTTCATAGTCGAGCAAACTTTCATCGCTTTCAAATCCAACAGGCTGAAGACTATCGGAAGGAATTTCAATGTGCCGATCTTTAGCAGCAGACAATCCAATCTGTTGGATATTATTATTTAAGATCTCATATAACGCATGTTGGGTAGGTGTTTCACCAGCCAAATATAATCTTAATTTAGGTGTCGTTCTGGGTTCATCCTGAGAACTTGGCTTTAGCAATTCTAATTTTAGTTTTTGCCAATTCATTTCACCGATGCACGTCAAACGAATTTGTAATGTTGCAGCAGTATCCTCAGCCAGACGATTGAAAGCCGAAGCTCCTGTTGGGAAAAACTGCGCATGCGTGATTTTGACAGGCCAAAGTTCAAGCGGATAGCAAGTTCGGAATTTACAAGGCATGCCCTTCACTTCACGCGAAAATAGCATTGTATGGCGTGGGACCGTGTAGGGTCCGGTCATTTGAATTTGGTCTGGATCCACATTAAGCTGTACGATTGCCATCGATGGGATCGGGCGCAGATAATGGGGATAAAGCATTCCAAGCAAAGCATCCGTAATCTCAGGAAATTCATCATCAAGCTTTTTGTGAACGCGTGCAGCCAGAAATGAGAAAGCTTCAATTAATCGATTAACATGCGGGTCCTCACATACTTCACCATCAATCTTTAATCGGCCCGCTATTTTGGGGTACTCGTTGGCAAATTCTTTAGCCAATTGCCTTAAATAAGTCAATTCACGCTCATAGTAAGGTAGTAACTCTTGTAGCATTTTAGTTATCCTTTATCCGATAAGACTTATTATCTAGCTTCAGAACTGCATCAAAACTAACTGGCTCCCGTACCGGATGAACTTCCAATAAAGCATCCAAACGAAAATGCAAATTCTGTGCATGTTCACCTAACTGTTGTAACTCGACGTTAATATTTTTCAAGCGTGGTTCAAAATCATCGATCATTTCTTTTAATAAATTGCTTATTCGATCACGATCCTGAGGATTACGCACATCAAATGATGTTATATCCGGCACACCATAAGTTACAAGCGAATGGCTGACTTCGGGAAAATCATCCGCAATTGCGGATAAAGCTTCCTGATGCGTATTAAATAGCGCCTCCAAATCCCTAGCTACAGATGCTTTTAAATCTCTCACCGATTGGAATTGCGATTTAGCAATAAAGCGCTCGATCAATATCGGTGTTGTACCCAGGACAATTTCCTGTTGATTCACTAATCTCCATTGCGTATGGCTGTACTCTTGTCCTTCACTTACAGTCCAATACCCACCAGGTCTCATTTCAGATACTGCCGAGTCTGCAACGCGCACCCAGTCATTATGGGTAACTAAATAAACACCATTCAGAAAATTAGAGGCCTGGCTCGTAATCAGCACGCGATCCTCAGGCTTTAATTCAACTCCATCTATTACAGTCAATCCACTTAGCGCTATCGCTTTAGCTGCCACAGCCCTTACTGACGGATTAAGATGGGTACCCGGAATACCGTCGGAAGATAAATAAGGGCAATCATCCAAAAGCCGGTCTAATAAGGAAGGACTAATACTCGGCTTATCAGATAGGCTTGACATCATCCGTACTCACGCTGTTAGTAACGCCAAATGACCCAACTCAGTCAGGCTTGTTTCAAGCTGATCTGCAACTTTCTCACGAATCGTTTTACTGCTTCTGGTTTCAGTAGCCTGTTTCAGAAAATCCACATTTTCGGAATCAACCCATTGCGACAATGCATCAATCAAATCCGCTCGGTTACGACTTCCATCTAAAAGCTGCAACAAACGGTGTCCTACCGGATCTTCGATTCGTATCGTGTAATGTCTAAGATTTGTTACTTTATTACCATTCAAACTTTGTAATCGGGCGAGTGGGCTGGCAACAGGAAATTCCCCTGGATTCACTACAAAACTGAATGGTATCGTATGAAATTCAACCACGGCTCCGGCATAAGCACGCAACAACATATCAGCCAAGGCTTTTTCACTTTCATGCTTATCTGGTTTAATAGCGCATGCGTTATATGCTTCATTGAATAACTCGCTAAAATGGAGCGCTCTGGGCCAAGTTGAACCCAATCGCAACAAAGCGGCTTTTATCAAAGGATTATCAGTCTGAATGGCTGAATTCTTTGGACCTCGAAATACCGCTAGTGCTTGCGAATTAACATCGCATGGCTGTGCCTCCGGATAAAGAGGTGCTGCAATATAAAACTGTATAACTGCTTCCGATTGCGGGTTTTCAATCACTTTATTTTCAGCGTGGCACAACAAGGTCTGGCGGAAGCGCCGGCCTTTAAGAAAATCTAAGTATTGCTCCTTCGCGATGCGACTATCAGAAATTCGATTCAGTACTTCAACAACATCAGGAGGAAAAATACCTGCCTGAGTTTCAAAAAATTGAGCTTCCGATAAATATTGCAGCCCATAGCGCGCGGCATGCGCCATAAATTCAGAGAAATAAACCGGTGAATTACAATCAGCCAAATCGTCATGAAATAACGAACTATCGAGAAATCCCCGGATACGTTCACGTTCTTTCATTAATAAAGGCCGGTAAACCTCACTATCATCTCGTGCAGAATCCGCAATAAATTCAACGAAGGCTCTCGCTTGCTCTATTTTCTGTTGCGCGGTCTCCATCTCTCCTACGTGATAGCGCATCATATCGCGCACCATGTTACGCAGATAAGCGCCTGGATAGGTATTGTAGCTAACATACGCCACGCCTTTTTCAGCCAAATTTGTTTTGCAGATCGATAAAATTTTATCTCTGACATTCTCAGGTACCCAAGCGTAAAGGCCATGCGCGATGATGAAATCAAATTGACCGAAATCACCTTCAATTTCCAGTATGTTGTACTGCTGTAAATCGATATTTTTAAGCCCAAGCTGTTGAATATAAGCTCGACCTTTCTTAATTCCAGCCTCCGCCAAATCAATTCCAACACACATCGCTTCGGGTAGACTCAGTGCAACAGAAATTAAGTTGGTTCCATCACCACAACCCAATTCCAAAATTCGACTTGTCGCTAGATAAGGCGTACAAAATCCATGCAGTAATGCTAGCGTCGCTAATCGATCAGGGTGCGCTTGCGCAAGCGATTGGCCCGGATAATGAACAGTTTCGTAATTAATAGCCGCAGTATTTATACCCACGATTTTTCACGCCAGATGAAAACATAACCAATAAAACTGTATAAGCAGACAACATAATTACTCTGAAATCTTAAATTAAGGTTTCCTGATGTTTATTTTCTAGATTACTTAAGAAAAAATTAAAATTTCTATCTTTTAGCTTGATCCTCTATCTCTTGGAACCTTTTGAAATAAGGTGCATACACATTCTTTTGCATATTTCCAAAAAGATTAAATTGTTCAAAAAACTGAGCCCATTCTTTTGCTGGAGGTGGTAGAACATTACATATTCTGCCAAATCCCCGAAATAACGTATCAAATGCATCTGCAGCCTTTTGTGGATTAGTGTAGATAATTTGATCATCACTTAAAACTTTCACAGCATCATGAATCATATTAATCGCAACAATTCCAAAGCAAATAGATTGCACTTTACCAACTGATTCTGAAATTTTCCCGAGCCCTTCATTTGCCTTATTAAGCTTATCAAAAACCCTAGAATCATCCTGCAAAAGGTTTCCAGCTAATAATATGCTTGATCAATCCTTTTATGCGCCAGTTCAATCGATGATTTGACATTATCCAAGTCAGTATTTGCCGCACACTGCCCAGTCATTCTTTTTAGTTTAAGCAGAAAATCATCCATTACTCATCTCCTTTGATAAACAACCCTGTGGCAAAACCACGGGGAATCACAAGTTAAAAGTTCATGATAAATGAGATAGAGAACTATTACCTCCATCTCATTCCTTAAGCAGCTAAACCTTTTCGTTTTTCTTCAAATCCCATCCTGCTTTTACAGGTCCACCCAACGTACCATCTGCTTTCTGCTCTTTATATTCCACTTCCATCTTGGCATAATTAAACGAAATTTGCTCAGTTGGAACTACACCCGATCCACTCGAACCGCCCGTTTGATACGAAGAGATAATCAGATCTGAGAAAGTGTATTTCAAATATTCCTCTTGCTGCCCCCCGCTTTACGACAGGTAAGAATAGCGCTTTTGATATGATCGCCCCCCGCACAGGCCTGAATTAATTTAGGTGTTGCTTTATTGACAGTCATCGTAAAATGAAAGTCTTGCATGCTTACCTTACCAGCACCACCCCCACCACCCGCTGCATGGGCACCTGATTGCGTTTCTCCCCATGACCAAGAAAGCAAATCGATTTCACCTTTGTGTTTACCATCCGCACTTTCACCATCTATTCCATCGATCTTTAAGAAAAAGTCTGTTGTCGACATCGCTATACTCCTTGTAGTTAATTAACCAGTACTTCTAATCCATATTTACTGCGCTTGTGCTTCGCTATCGCGCTGAGGGTGGTAATTCAGCTACCAACCGCAGCGAAATTGTTAATTCATCTAACTGGAAATGTGGACGTAAGAATGCCACAGCCTTATATACACCGGGTTTTCCGGCCACCTCGACAACATCGATACGCGCCTCCCGCAATGGATATTGCGCTTTTGTTGCAAACGAGGCTGAATCATCTTCAGTGACATAATTCATGATCCAGCGATTCATGAATTTTTCTAGCTCATCACGGCTCGTAAATCCGCCAATTTTGTCGCGCATTATCGATTTAAAATAATGCGCAAATCGGCTCACTGCCATCATGTACTGTAATTGAGAAGATAACCGCGCATTGGCATTGGCAGCATCGGTATCGTATTTTTTGGGCTTTTGCGCTGATTGTGTCGCAAAGAAAGCAGCCTTATCGGTTCCTTTGCAATGCACCAAAGAAATGAAACCCAGATCCGATAATTCTTTATCTCTTCGATCACCAATTGCTATCTCAGTTGGGCACTTCAACGCGATATCACCCTCATCGGTTGAAAACGTATGTGTCGGCAGTCCTTCAACCAACCCCCCACCTTCCACGCCCCGAATAGCGGCACACCAACCATATTTTGCAAATGCATCGGTCAATCGTGAAGCGAGAACATACGCGGCATTAGTCCATAAATAGTGTTTGTGTTCCTTCCCACTTACATCTTCTTCAAAATTAAAGGCTTCTACTGGAACATTATTCGCTCCATAGGGAAGACGGCCCAGCACATGCGGCATTGTCAGCCCAACATAAGCGGAATCCGCTGATTCACGAAAGCTTTTCCACTTGGCGTACTCAACTGTATCAAAAATCTTCGCCAAATCTCGTGGACCCGATAATTCGGTAAAACTGTCCATATTGAATAATTCAGGGGATGCCGCTGTTAAGAAAGGCGCGTGTGCCGCAGCAGCAACATGCGACATTTCCTCCAGTAAATACATATCTTCCGGATGTCGACTAAATTCATAGTCACCCACTAGTGCTGCATAAGGCGCGCCTCCAAACATGTCATACTCTTCGCCATAGATTTTCTTAAAAATTGCTGACTGATCAAATTCAGATGCGCCTTTAAAATCTTTGATCAGCTCTTTTTTGGAAGCATTCATGGCTCTAATTTTTAGTTGAGTGCCTGTCTCTGAATTCATGACCAGATAATTCAATCCTCGCCACGTTCCTTCCAATTGTTGAAACTCAGGTGCGTGCATCACTGCATTTAATTGATTAGATAAAGCATTATCGATATCTGCAATACGCGCATCAATCGCGGATATGACATCCCTTGATACCGTCACCGTTCCATTGAGTGCTTCGGTAATCAGCTCTGAAATCAAATCCTTAGCTCGTTCACGTTCTTCATCAGATCGAGCAACTTTGGTTTGCTTTAGAATACTATCCAACAGGCTTTCTGATTCTGCTTGCTTGCAACTTCTCCGTGTTTTGTAAAATTTCCTGCATCATTTCTTCTAGTTTTTCATTACCCGCCATTTTGTTTCTCAAATCAGCCAATTTATTCCGAGCTTCTAGTAAATTTCGCAATGACTCTATTTGCTTGACGACTTGCTCAGGTTCAAAGTCTGCCATCGATTTAAAATTAAGCTCGATACCAATTTGCGTCCCATCATTGGCTAATTTATTATCAACTCGATAAGTTAACCTTGGTTTAGTGCCCGCCAGCACATTATCAAAATTATCTCGATCAATATTGACAAACTTTCGGTCTTTAAGGCGCGGCAAAGGATCTTGTGGATTACCAGAAAGATCTGCCATAACTCCCATGACAAACGGTAGCTCTTTCATCTCAATTGCATCGCCTGTATGGACTTCATATTTAATCTGCACACGGGGCGGACGAACACGATCAAGCTTGCTTTGCGTACTTTCCTTAGCCATTTTTTTCTCCTTCTTATCGATGATGATTTAGAAAATTAATTTACCGCCTTCTTAAAACTCGGCCACTTAATGATTTCCTTTCTCTGTTAATCAGGAAGATTCTTTCTTCCCGATTAACTTCAGCAAGGTAGGCAGATCGCTCCATCCTTCTTGAATCATTGCCTGCAACCATTGATCGAGTGACATGTTACCCCACTGAACAGCCCGATCCAGCAGATAGGAGATTGGGCTATGCGGCTCAGTGGTTTTGTAATAGTATGAAATTTCTGCTAGTAAGCGCAAAGCATCTTCACGCGAATGGATTCCGTTATAAACATGGGTTTGCCGCTTAACCGAAGTGAATCCTCCAGAAGGAAGACTGTTTAGCGGGGCTGTTTGGTTATCTTGCGATTGATCACTTTCCATTAGTCTCCGTTCCTTAACAACGCCAGTGATAAAGTCTTGGATATTTTCAAGCGTGCCGCTTATATTCCTTAAACTTGGTGCAACATTCATTTTTCTAGAAGAGAATGGCTCAGATTCAACAACATACAGTTTGTTTATCAATTCATCCAGCTCGTTAAAGCGCTGGCGACATTGCGTGAGAGATTCATTGAGACCTAAAATAATTTCATTCGGAGTCTCCTTCAGTGCCTTATCAATATCAGCTAGAACTATTTTTCCATCTGCTATTGCTTTTTGCATTTCCTGGGGATCTTTACGGCCTAAGTTATCAACCTCACGTGCTTGTTGAATGTCAAACCAATTGTATTTCGCCTCAGTTCCATAACATAGCGATAATGATTGAATAACAGGGGGTAAATTTCTATCCATCCACTCCAATGGACCAATACGATAACTCAGATCGTTATTTTCGATCGCTGGGTATAAATTTTCCCAGAGCGACTCAAGGAAGCGACGAAGAAACAAAAAACCTTGATCAATTCCGTTGAATTGATAGTTATGCGTCAGCGCTTCCACAAGCCAAATCGATGTTTGTAAATCTTTACTCTTTTCTACCAATAAGTCAGATGCAAGCTTCTCAACTTGAGGCCAGTTTGCTTTCTTAAGTTCCGTTTTCCACTCACCTTGGAAAAGCGTAGGATCTTCAGACCTTCGCGCTTCTTTGAGTCGATCGATTTCAGGAGAAAATTGAATATCACTGCCTGCAGGATTGTCACCTGGAATCGGCTTTAGTAATGCTTCGATATCTAATTGCATATAATTTATAGAGTTTAATTAGGCTGGTTTATTTTTATTCCTTCATTTCACTTTTGAGCAAAGATACGTTAATTCAAATCTAAAAACTGTGTAAAAAATCACATATCGCTTTTTTTCTTCATCTTAGACTTATTAAGCGCTAACTCTGTAGTTCGAACGCTTTTAATTTAAAAAAAATGATAATTACGAGTTAGTCATAATTCTATGCCAAAGACATTTAATCATTGGTAATGACATCTGAAAGTATAAACCTTTACCCTTAACATTAGCTGAATATAAATTTTTAGAATCACCCCTTTAACCTTTTACCCCAATAGGATAAGCTTTATGCGAGTTATCTTAATAAAAATAAATATTTAAATTATTATGAAATCATTGTTATGCTTGATTTTCGCTGCCTTGATTCTGTCATTTTTATCAGGCTGTACTAGCACACCCAAACCACCGATCGCACAACTCTCGCTCAATGTTCAGAAAAATGTTAATCCTAGAGTTAACGAAAAAAGGGAAAGTGAGTCCAGACCGATTGTCATTAGGGTTTATGAGCTGAAGTCCTTAGCAACATTTAACGAATCAGACTTTTTCTCTGTTCGAGATCATTACAAAGAAGTATTAAGCAATGAATTACTTAATAGTGAGGAGTTTTATTTAGTTCCAAATCAAAAGTTAAGATTAACCCGGCCTTTAAATCTTGATACACGCTATATCGGTGTCGTTGCTGCTTTTCGAGAAATTGAAACAGCTCAGTGGAGGGCAAGTACAGCGGTTCCTGTTGATGAGAGGTTCTCATAGATATATATTCTACTCGTAGATAATAAGGTATTGATTGGCGCAAAACCCGAGTGTGGTTTTTTCTGTAAGCTTTGGGCACCCAAACCACCAGCAGGCAGCTTGTATGAAGTAATTGAACAAACAGAGTATTAACTTAATAACTATTATAGCCTGTCTGATTCTATAAATAGGGAGCCACAGATGTCTTGGAACAATAAAATTATTTGGTCTGAAGGTATGTTTCTTCAGCCACACCATTTTCAACAACATGATCGTTATCTAGAAAAACTGATTGAAAATCGGGTCTCCTCTTTAATAAATTATTATTGGGGATTTAGTCATATAGAACTGAACCCATCAGCACTGATGTTGGGAAAAATTCAACTTACTTCTGCACAGGGCATTTTTCCGGATGGAACACCTTTTGATTTTCCATATCATAATAAACCTCCTGCTCCTTTAGATGTCAAGGCTGACTTAAGAGACGAGCCTATTTTTCTTGCACTACCGATTAGACGAGATGGTACAGAAGAGACCGATTCCGGTAACAATCAGGAACAAAGTCTTGCACGCTTTTCGGTTGATGAGACCGACATCAAAGATTCAAACGCTGAAACTAACAACAGCGCCAAGATACAAATAGGGCAATTAAATTTAAAGCTATTGCCTCGACGCGATATTACTGATGCCTATACAACACTTTCAGTTGCTCAAATCATTGAACGACGCCCAGACAATCAACTTGTTCTGCAAAAAGAATTTATTCCGCCCGTCCTGAATATCCACATCGACGCAACGCTACTCAAGTACTTCCAAGAATTGCAAGGATTAATCAAGCAATGCGGAGATGAATTAGCTTCATTAATTGCACAGCCAGGCCACAGAGGCATTGCAGAGATCGCTGATTTTTTAAGATTGCAGATTATTAATCGCTACGAGGTACTGTTTGCCCATTATGGAACCATTTCAGCGTTCCACCCTGAAAGCTTTTATCGTATTTGTCTTAATTTAGCAGGTGATCTCGCTATCTTTGATCAATCACGCCGCCCGCCTAAATATTCAGTCTATCGACATGATGAACTCATTAAATGCTTTGAGCCTTTATTAATAACTTTAAGGCGACTTATCGAATTACCAATAGAAAGAAATGCCATCTCTATTGAGCTCCAAGACCGTCAACGCGGATATTGGCTAGCTATCATCAATGATAAAAGTTTATTCAAATCAGCCCAATTCATTCTTGCCGTTAACGCTCATTTGCCTGCAGAAGTGCTGCGAGCAAAGTTTCCTGATCTAGTCAAAATTGGGCCAGTAGAAAAAGTTCAAGAATTAGTCAATCTAGCATTACCTGGTATTCCTCTAATTCCATTACCCGTTGCGCCAAGGCAAATACCTTTCCATGCGGGGTTTAATTATTTTGAACTTGATCACAATAATAGCTTCTGGAATCAACTTGAATATTCAGGTGGGTTAGGAATGCACATTGCCGGTAATTTTTCAGGTCTCGAATTAGAATTCTGGGCAATTACCGGTTGAATATAATGAAAAATCATGAATATTTTTAGTCATTTTATATTTTTTCTCAGTTCTTATTATCGAAATTTTGACACTTTTTGAGATGAGCTCAAACTATGAATCAGGATGATCCATTTGCCACACCCGATCTAGAGAAAACGATAATCATGCCATCACCAGGTGGTCGAAATCCTCTTAGAAATGAAACCACTCAATCCTGGTCAAAAAAATCAGATACTCAATTTACTGAATCAGATTCAATTGAAGCAGAAGAGTTTATAGAACTCCCTGGATTGAATCCACTGATTGCCGCAGCCAACCCTCTATTAAACTGCGTGCCACAATTGCGTATGAGTGCGCAACATCCAGACCCTTCTGGCTTACGAAATCAATTAGTTCAGCGAATTAAATCATTTGAAAATCAAGCTAGAACCCTGGGTATTCCCTCAGAGAAAATCATAGCGGCTCGCTATGCCATATGCACCCTTATCGACGAATCTATTGCATCTACCCCTTGGGGCGGTGGTGAGTGGGGAAAGCATAGCTTACTCGTTACTTTTCACAATGAAGCCTTTGGTGGAGAGAAATTTTTTCAATTATTAGCAAAACTCATGGAAAATATCAAAGCGAACCGTGACCTAATAGAATTATTATATGTTTGTCTTATTCTGGGGTTTGAAGGTCGCTATCGTATTATTGAGAATGGGCAATCAAAATTAGAAGCTTTACGTGAAAAAGTATCCCTAGCAATTAATAAGGAAAGAGGTGCCTTTGAACGAGACCTGTCTCCGCATTGGCAAGCTTCTTCATTTAAACCAACTAAAATATTTTTGCTATTACCGCTATGGATATTATCCGCTTTATGCGGCGTAGCGCTTTTAGCAACCTATTTAAGTTTTAATTTTTTACTCAATAATGCTTCTGATTCAGTTTTCAGCCAGATACAGGCGATTCAGACCCAAAATTCCGTTCTAAAGCCATTACCCATAACTACAGGTGATCCCCTTTTTGCTGAGTTTCTTCAAAAAGAAATTCAGGAGGGTTTAGTTTCTGTTCGCAAGGAAAATGGGCGCAGCATTGTAACTTTGATTGGTGATGGTATTTTCTTACCTGGTAGCACGGTCGTTTCTAAAAATTTTGTAGCTGTCCTAACACGTATAGCAGAAGCTCTAAAAACTGTTACAGGGCAAGTTCAAATTATCGGTCATACGGATAACCAACCCATTCGCTCGGCCCGATTTCCATCGAATTGGCATTTATCCCAAGAGCGCGCACGCTCCGTAATGCAACTTTTCATCCAAAATGGCGTAACAGCAAATCGTCTCAATGCAATTGGACGTGCAGATGCTGAACCCATTGCTTCAAATAATTCACCTGAAGGACGTGCACGCAATCGAAGAGTTGAAATTAGCATTGTAGGTTTGCAATCAATTCAATAATGCACTTAAAGCCCTTATAAATTTAAAACTGTGGAATTAGTCGATGAAAAAGTTTTTTAAGCTCTTAACAAATTATTGGACATTAACGCTATTAGGGTTAATTGCATTCAGTGTTCTCATCTGGTTCGCAGGGCCTCTGATCGCCATCGGGGATTATCGATTGCTAGAATCAAGCACAGCTCGTCTAGCCACCATCACATTTATCATTATTTTTATCATTAGTAGAATCTTATGGCGGTTCATCAAATCAAGAAATTTGAATATACGATTTATTGATAGTCTCCTTCAAAAATCATCTTCCGCGCAAGACCTAAGCAACGCAGCTAAAGCTGAAGAAGTAACGGAATTGCAAAAACGTTTTGAAAAAGCGGTTTCAAAATTAAAGAAAACCAACTTTAGTACTAATCAATCAAGATCACTTCTCTCCCTCCTCAATAAGCAATACATATATGAACTTCCTTGGTATATTTTCATAGGTGCGCCTGGATCAGGGAAAACAACAGCGCTAACGCATTCTGGGCTTCAGTTTCCGCTAACTGAGCAGCATGAAAAGAAAGAAATCACTGGCGTTGGTGGAACGCGCAATTGTGATTGGTTCTTTACGAATGAAGCCGTTCTACTGGATACAGCAGGTCGGTTTGTAACTCAAGAAAGCCATCACGAAGCAGATAGCGCTGAATGGTTAGAATTTTTAAAATTATTAAAACAATATCGACCTCGACGTCCAATCAACGGTGTTATCGTAACGATTAGCCTGTCTGATCTGCTTCAACAAACTGCTGCACAGCGAGAGCAACACGCTAATGAAATACGAAAACGTGTTCAGGAATTGCATACTGAACTTAATATTCGATTCCCTCTTTATGTGCTTGTCACTAAAATGGATTTGTTAGGTGGCTTCATGGAATTTTTCGGCGAGTTTGGCAAAGAAGAGCGATCACAAGTATGGGGCGCTACATTTCCTCTTTCGGAAAATCAAAAAGATTTCCAAATTCCTAATTTTCAGGCCGAATTTTCTGCTTTAGAACAACGTTTATTTGATAGGCTCGTTGATTATGTTCAGCAGGAGAGGGATTTCCAGAAAAGAGCGCTGCTTTATTCATTTCCGCAACAATTTAGCAATCTAACAAAAATATTAAATCAATTTCTCAATGAAATCTTTTCTTCATCCCGCTTTGAGCAGCAGCCATTACTGCGCGGTGTTTATTTTACAAGTGGCACTCAAGAAGGCAATCCAATAGATCGTGTAATGGCCAGTCTGGCACGGTCTCTCCAATTAGATCGTAAATTGTTTTTTCCAAACCGTCCAAGCGGAAAAAGTTTTTTTCTGACAAAGCTTATTAAAAACGTCATTTTTCCAGAAGCTGATTTAGCCGGAACAAATCTTCGATGGGAACGACATCAAGCATTATTGCAATGGAGCACTTTTGCTACCGCGTTATTAATCTCAATCAGCTTGATCGCTGCATGGATAATCAGTTTTACACAGAATGAAGCTTATGTTAACGAGGTAGAATCAAAAATACCTTTGATAACCAAGCAAGTAGCAGAGCTTCCTGTTTCACAAAATATGAATTTGCTACATCTTTTAGCTGTACTTCGTTCTGTACAAGAACTACCAACGATTCCTGGAATGGATATTTCATCTCCCTCTTTATCGATGGGGCTCGGTCTGTATCAAGGTGAAAAAATATCGGCTGCTGCAAATATTGCCTATGAGAAACTACTACAAAATGCACTACTACCACAAATTGTAATGCGGATTGAAAGCTTACTTAACAATGCCATCAATACCAATAATCTAGAAATTATGTATGAGGGGTTAAAAGCCTATCTCATGCTATTTCAGCCCGATCATTTTGATTCGGTTGCATTAAAGGCATTCATTTTAAATGATTGGCAAAATATTTTACCGCGGGAATTTACCCATGAGCATCGTTTAGCGCTTGAGTCTCATCTCGATAACTTATTAAGCTATGGACAACTCAACTCTCCTATTGAAATCAATGCAAATTTAGTAAAGAAGATACGCGAACGACTTTCGAATAAAAACCTTTCAGAACGAATTTATAACCGATTAATGTTACAAGGAGTGGGATCAGATATTCCTGAATTTACGATATCGTCCAGCGTAGGCCCTGCGTCTCTATTGGTTTTCAAACGAACAAGCGGGCTCCCCCTTACTAGAGGGGTTCCTGGATTATTTAGCTTAGAGGGCTACTACAAACATTTTATACCCGCAGTTAAAGCAGCCAGTGCTGAGTTAACAAAAGAAGAAGTATGGGTTTTAGACTTACCCGAGAATCAGCGCGCTTTATTTCTCAGCCCCACTGATATTGAAATCAAAGTTCGAGAAATTTACTTACGGGAATTTATTAAGCGATGGGAAGCATTCATTAATGATATCGAATTTATTAAAGCAAATACCTTGAATGATAGTATTGAACTAACCCGATTAATTTCCACACCAGATTCGGTTCTTCCACAACTCTTACAATCCATTGTTAAACAGATCACGCTTATACAAGAAGAAAATGATTCTGATTTTGTAAAAGAAGCTGCTGCGAAGGTCAAAAATGCTCGTGAAAAATTGGAAATATTGCTTAACCCCGAGAGAGAGAGAAAGAAATCAATAAACCCAATCTCTCAGCTAGAAGATCTTGTAAATAATCATAAACAATTCAGAGCGCTACGAGAATTGGTACAACCGCCTGGACCTGGTCAGTTAGCTCCAATTGATAAAAATATTATGCAGCTTCACGAACTTTTTGTAGAACTTTCCGCGGCTGAAGAAGCGATAAAAGAAAAAGTTGCTCTACCAACAAGTAAAATTTTTGAAAATATTATAAATGGATCAGTTCACCTACCTGCACCACTTAAATCGATGTTCACTACTTTAACCATGGATGGTAGAAAATACGTTATATCAGGCAGTCGGGAAGCATTGGTTGAACCCCTTCGAAATACTATTACCAAATTCTGCAACGATGCATTAACAGGTCGCTATCCATTCACTAAAAAGAGTAATCAAGATGTGACTCAAGACGATTTCGCTCGGTTATTTAAGCCGGGGGGAATTTTTGATGATTTTTTTCAGAAAAATCTAGCGCAATCTGTAGATACTTCAACACAATCCTGGCGCTTTCGTAAAACTGATGAGGCAAAAGGTAGTGGAGTATCCAGACACCACTAGAAGAATTTTATCGTGCCTCGGTAATTCGAGATGTTTTCTTCCACGATAGCAATCCTACAGCAAAAATAAGTATCGCCTTTACGCCTATCGATATGGATCCAACAATTACTCAGTTTACATTGGATTTTGATGGACAACTCGTCAAATATAGCCACGGCCCGCAAGTTCCCATTACAATCCAGTGGCCTGGTCCAAGGGGTAGTTCGCCAGTACGCATACAGGTTTCCCCAGCAGCTTCAGGAAGTAACAAGTCAGGCCAAACTTATAATGGTCCGTGGGCATTATTTAGAATGTTCGATGATATTCAAATTATCCCCTCAACCCAAAATGAAAAGTTCACTGCAATTTTTAATATTGATGGGCGGAAAGCGCAATTTGAGGTAACAACTAACAGTGTAAAAAACCCTTTTCGCTTAAAAGAGCTTGAACAGTTTAAATGCCCCACAAAACTGTAGTAAATCTTAACGAACCATTAATTCCAGGTTGGTATGGGAAAATACCTTCACTCGGCGATTTTGTTTCACGGCGACTTCCTGCTGATTTTATAGTTCTATGGGATAATTGGCTTCAGCAGGCTATTGCTAGCAGCCAAACGAAGTTAGGTGACAATTGGGTTGGGCATTATTTAGTTAGCCCAATTTGGCGCTTTATTCTTATGCCTGAAATTTGTCGAGATAGTATGTGGATTGGTATCTTGATGCCAAGTATTGACAAAATTGGGCGGCATTTTCCACTCACGTTTGCAATAGAAGTTGACCCTCAACCCACAACGCTATTTACAGCACTATCAGCACAATCTTGGTACTTATCGCTTGAACAACTTGCACTTAATACACTTAACCTTACAGTGACTCCAGATGATATTGATCAAGCACTGTTAGATCATGCTTTCCCCAGTATGCATCGAATGGATAAAGATTATTCAGTAATTAACTTTGCTGATTGGTGGAAATCTAGCTCCCTAAATAAGCCAGAAGATTACCATACGTCAATATTGTCAGATCCCAATTTATTATTAAAACAATTTGAGTCAACAGCTGAGAATATATTTTTTAAAAAAGGGCAGGAAAAAAGTATCTGGTGGAATGTTTCTGAACAAACAACTGATCAACAAATCATGACAAAGTTACATTGTTTTGTTGGATTACCCAAAGTAGATTTATTTACAATGTTTCTCGTAGAAAATAGGCTTTAACTGTTTAATCTTCCTATAAGCCTATGCTCTCTTAGTCTCCTGAAAATTCACCATGGTCCCTAATAGTCACACTTCAAATGAAGACGATTTAACTATCACGCCAGTAGTTGATGCAATGAGCCAATCTGAACTGAATACTTTAATCATTCGGTCTAACGAAAGCGCTTTACCAGTTGGAACCATTCTGGGTGAATTTGAAATTGTCGATATCATTGGTTGGGGCGGGTTTGGTATCGTTTACCAAGCTTATGATCAAACTCTAGATCGTCAAGTAGCTCTAAAGAATATATGCCCTCATCGCTTGCCTTTCGCGATCACGATGGCACTGTATCAATTCGGTCTGACAAAGACAAAGCAACTTTTGAAGCTGGGCTTCGTAGCTTTATCAATGAAGCAAGAATACTAGCGAAACTGCAAGAACATGCCGATCATCCTTCACTCGTCAAGGTATTTCGTTTTTGGGAAAGCCATGGTACAGCTTATATGGCTATGCCCTTCTATGAAGGCAGAACATTGAAAGAAACCTTGCTAGCGATGGATACAGCACCCAGCGAAGAATGGCTTAGAGCGTTGCTGTACCAATTAATTGATGCTCTAACTATCCTCCACAAAGAGAACTGCCTACATCGCGACATTGCCCCGGATAATATTTTGATACTCAAAGACGGAAGAGCATTGCTGCTTGATTTTGGGGCTGCACGTAAAGTAATTCGAAATAAAGAATTAACCGTTATCTTAAAACACGGTTATGCTCCTATTGAACAATATGCTAGCGAATCATCAACTGAACAAGGACCATGGACAGATATCTATGCACTGGCTGCTGTGATTTATTTTGCTATTACAAAAGAAATCCCGCAAAGTTCAGCCAAGCGTATAAGGAAAGATTCACTAATACCATTAAACCGACGTGCAAAAAATCAATATAGTGAAAAATTTCTTCAGTTAATTGACAAAGCACTTGCGATTGAGCCTAGCGACCGCCCACAAACGGTTCATGAATTTAGATCCTTACTCAAAGCTACTGAAAGTAATGAGCATTCTCAACAGAAAACTAGCAATAAGCTTTCCCGTAAGACTCTAGTCGGCATTACCTTAATTGTGATCAGTTCGGCAATCTATTATCTTTCTGATAAGCAAACTTCGCCTCTATCAATAACAACCCAGCCCGATTTAACAAAACACACTACCTTAAAAGAATTAAACCTGGTAAGTGCGCTTGAAGAAATTTTTGATTATCGCGATCGCAATCATGCAGTAGCAGTTTCGGTTGAGAAAGCACAATTTAAAATTAATAAAGACCAGCTCAATTTTAAAATTCACTCTTCAAAACCTGGCTATATTTACATACTAGCTGTCGACTCTAGTGATTCTGAGCTATCACTATTTTTTCCCAATGAAGTCGATAATAAAAACTATATAGCAGCAAACGAACAAATTGAGCTACCGCGAGGCAAATGGAAACTTACTTCAAGAGGTCCTGCTGGTACAAATCATCTAATCGTAATTGTCTCTAAACATCCGCGTGATTTCATCAGTACTGGGCTCCAGCAAGATGATTTTTTCGGCCATTTTCCCATTGAACAATTAAAAGTTCGCTATCAAAACTACTCTGGATCACTTCCACTTTTGGCTGGAAACGCAATTTGCACTGCAGCAACATTATCTGAGCCCTGTTCAGAATCTTATGGAGCCGCTTTATTCACACTTAAAGAAGTCAATGAATAAACTAAAATTTTGACTAATTTTCTATTCGAATAAAAGTAACTCGTCGATTTTCGGGCGCCGTGGGGTTCTTCGTATTAGCCAGTTCGGTATAGCTTTTCCCAATTGCTGACAGCTTACCACGGTCTATATTATGTTTATTTGCGAGATAGTTCATTACAGATTCAGCTCTGGCAGTTGATAAACGTTGATTTAGCTCATATGAACCTCGTAAATCTGCATGCCCTTCAATTATAAATTCGGAATCTGAAATGTGATTTAGATTCCTACCAATAACATCCAGCGCCTGTTTGGCCTTGGGTGTTAACTCAGCAGAATTAGTTTCAAATGTAATCATCACAGACAAGCTAGCAAGTTGTTTACTCGGTGACTCTGATTGATCGTTTAATTCTGGACGAAAACTTCTAGTTCGAATACATTCACCATTCTCTTTCTTTTTCACACAATCACTTGAATTTTTGAAAGAAAGCCCCTCATTAATCATTTCATCATTCAATTCAGTTTCTTTGTAGACTTTCTCCTGTGCCATTGCAAGCACTGAGAAAAAGGAAAAACTCAAGAGAATCATTGTAACCAAAATCTTTATTCGCTTTATCATCATGATTTTTCTCCTAGAAAATTATTTTTGAAAAGTATTAATTAATCTTTGCACATAACAGCAATCGCAGAATAATTATCTTGCTTATCATGTCCCCGTGCGAGTACAAGCTGCTCAAGCTTCTCTAACCAATCTTGAGCAGTATTTGCAAAATTTAACGTACTCTCCATTTCAGTTTCTTCAATATATTCCCACCATCCATCGGAGCACATTAAGAATGCATCGCCATGCTTTAGTGATACTCCAGAGGCTGCAACATCATAGTTACTATCATCTACATCACCCAACGCTGCATACAACTGATTCCGTGTTGGAGATGAACGTAAATCCTCTGCCCGCATATACCCCGCATCTATCATGCTTTGGGCGATACTATGATCGTGAGTTTGTATAAAAATCTGATTATTCTGGAAATAATATAAACGAGAGTCTCCAACATGTCCCCAGGTTGCTATCTTTTTTAGCTTATCAACAATAAGAATAACCGCCGTTGCTCGCATTTGACTTAATTTCGTATTATTTAGCTGAGCCTGAATAATGTCATTATTTCCCTTTTGCAATAATAACTTGATCGCCTGCCCGCTACATTCAGAAGCTTCCTCAAACGCTTCTAATACACCATCAATCACCAGCTTGGAAGCGATTTCTCCACCATAATGACCACCTAATCCATCAGACAAGACACAGCAAGAAATGTTAGGTAAAGACAAATAATCGCAAGCATCTTCATTAACTTTGCGTCCACCCTTTTTTGAAATCGTTGCAATATCAAGCTGCATAAGAATTTTTATGAAAAGAGAAATTAAGCGATTTAAATTTAAAAAATTATTTAGTAAACAGAAAAGCAAGACTATTATTCTTTTTTCTTGATTTGATCAAGCCTAGCTACCTGGTCCTCATAAGCTTGCAGAAAAGCCTTGCTAAAAACAGTATCAATATCCTCCTGAGCTTCTTGAGAAATTTTCTCATATTGTTCAGCAAATAAATTCCAAAGCTTGGCTTTTCGGGAACTAGGTAAGATAGAATCAACCCAGTTCTTTTGTACCAATCGTTTCTCTAACTGATCAGGCGAGAATCGATTAAGCAGATCGGATAATGTGGCGCGCATTCCCGCTAAGAATCCAAATTGGTGAGAACGCAGATCGTCGTATGCATCCCTTATGGAAGGTAAGGGCGGCATAAACCCCTGCTCTTCGCCCTTATAATTTAACAAATGATTAAGTGCCACCTCCACCCGGGGAGAAAACTTTAATGGATTATTATCTTTAGCTGCGATAATGGTCATTTCGGCACGCATTTCTTTTCGGATATTTGCGCGAGCAGCCAATAAATCCAGGGTTCCTTGAGTAGATTCCCGTAATAACATCCCAATGAGTTTCATTAGCTCTGGCGTTAATTCGATCGGATTCATTTGATTGGTGATACCAGCCCCTGCAAGAAATGCCTGAAGTAACTCATCCGTAGAAGGCGAAGTTGTTTTTCTTACCTGATCAACAGAATTTATTGAATCTCGCACTAGCGGCTTATTAGCTTTATTGGAAAGAAACTTATCTTTCTTTACCGATTTACTTGATATTTCAATCGAACCACTCACACTTTCAGCCGATTTGGCTCGAATAGGCGGCATGGGCGCATTGAGCTCCGGCACTTGTGCTGACGGTGAAGAAGGTGCACCTTTTGCAGCAGAAAAACCCATCGCAATCAATGGATCATCAACAATCTCAGAACCTTTGGATGTAGTCGGATCTCGGGTTGCCAGTATACCAGTCAACCCTGACCCAGTATCCTTTTGATCTGGATGTAGGTTAACTAGACCTGTTGTATGAACAGTAGCTTTATCTAATCCATTCAGCAATGAATTGGGTGCAGACACAATGCCAGCAAAAGGATCAAAATCAGTCATCGACTTTTGAACATCTTTTACACCTGCAGGTGTTTGTTGTCTGTTCGGTGCAAACAGATCGAAATCAGCAATACCAAGTTGTTCTGACTGGTCTGCAATCACTTTTAGCTGATAAGGGCCAATTCTGATCATATCACCTGTATGAATAGGTGTATCCTGATCATTAGTTAATTGCATATCATTTAGATACAGGGGGAGTTTACCTAAACCTTTGATAAAATACTGCCCCATCCGGAAAGAGATAGTTGCATGAACACGGGAAATCGTTTTAGTCGGGTCATTCAGAACCAGCGTGTTACCATCCGCTCTCCCAATGTTGCCACCAAGTTCATTAAAACAGCTATATAAAGGCTGCGTGGTTGGCATTCCATTGAAGCTAAGAATTTCAATCTTGATCATAGGTAAAATATTAACGCCTGGCCTATTTGCTCATGCTAAAACACTAAAATCAGATTCTGTTAAGTCATTTACACCTACTAACGTTGCAATTAGGGTCAAACCACCCGTTGAGCTCCCATCAACGTTATAGTATAGGTTTCCATTACTTTGATCAAAAATGATCGCCTCATTAGAATTATCATTCACTGGAGAAACAGGACCAGCCGAAGACAAGAAATCTTCAGAAGCCAATGTATTATTGCTACCTAGGTCAACCGGACTTACAGCGAATTGAGATTGTGATAAATGGATCACATCATGAGATCCCGAGTCAACAATACTTGTTTTAAAGTTTGTTATTTCAACCCTGGAATTGGGGGATAGCCGGATAGCATCTTGTGCAAAAAACCCCCCATCTAATTCTACGTTAACAGTTGATTGTTTGGTCAAGGAAGACAGATCCAAATTTAGTATTGCTGGTGCTGCTGGAGCTGGTAAATCAGCCACATTGTTCATACGAACTGTCACAGCCTCTGGTTCAGCTATTGATGCCGTATGATAGCTATCGACTAGCTGATCAATGATAATATCCGTTAAGTCTAAATTAAATATCTGCTGAAAAGTTTGATCATTTGTCCCGGCTATGATCCCTACATTTTCAATATTGGCCAAATCTCCCGAAGTAATTAGTGCATCATTTCGTATCTCAAGCACATCAAGATTAGCACTCGCGGTATTACTAAGATTATCCACCGCCCCCCCATCGATTATTTGATCATCAGTAAGGCTGGCATCGCTAAAAATAAATCTATCGGTGGTTCTGCTTAAACCCTCTTCACCGTCATAGAAGAAGATGTTTAGTGAATTTAAATGACGTGCGTTGATGGTCACCCCGCTTTCCCTCACGGAACCTACTGTGTCTCCTCCGTTAGGTAGATCGTTAGCACTATCATTATCGTTAATGATCATCGGCCATATAAAGAAGTCGTTATCGCCAACTGGCCTATTAGTTAGCTCCAGGTTATAACCATTTTCACCCAATCGGGTACTTAATGGCACTGCATTATTATCTGCAAAACGAATTATAGATACGCCGCTTAAAGCCACTAAATCAGCCAATTCTGGGCCAAGCTCGACAGGATCGTTATGGCCATCAATCACCAGAGTATCAGTACCCGTACTACTACTTAAAATATCACTGCTCTGAAATGTGACTATCTCTGGTTCACCTAAAGGGTCACCAGTTATTGCAATCACCACCTTAATAATATCGTTACCATCTGTTCCAACGATAATATCGTTAGGCGATGTGGTCAGTGAAAACGTATGATCAATATCGATCCTTGCTATTTTGCAAGAATGCCAAAGCATCAGCTTGAGTTAAAAGTGGCTGCGCAGTCACCGCCATCTAAAATGGACTGTAACACTGGTAAATCGCTCGAAGAATCATGTTCAGAATAAATGTTCGCAACCAGCGCTTTATTTCGAAGTAAGGCGGCTGTATCTGCAAAATCAGCAGGGGGGTTTCCTAATAGAAAAGTCACCATATCATAAACGATAGTACCAAATGTTGCTCCTGAAGCTAATCGATCCTGGATGAAGGCTTTCGCATCAGTATATACAGCACCACTACTCGAGTTAATTCCAAAGTGACTCAGGATTACGTCAATCTGCTGATCATCGGTTACTTGCCCAGCCATAATCTCATGACTAAATAGTGGATGACTTCCCAAATAATCAGAGATTTGTGCTAAAGTCCAACCAGCATTGGTAACTACATTTGAAAGCGGCATTAAATTTGCTTTACCAGGCGCTGCATTGAAAAGGCCAATAAAAACTTCTGTGATACTCGGTTGCACAACTACATTACTTACCGTAATTCCATTACCCGTTAAATCGCTCACATTAAGTACAGAATCCGCACCTGCCGCCCAATCATCCGCCGCCGATAAATTGTACAATGTGCCATCCGACGCATCCGTACCCGCTACATTTAGTCGCTGATTGACAGCTAATCGATCAGCACCGCTCAATGTCAATCTAAACTCATTATTCGATGTAATTTCAACATCGGTAGACGTTGTCAGCGTGTAGCTCGCTCCTGGACCACCTTCCCCAGTAAAGCTAAATTTCGAGACATCGATATCGTTAGCTACCCCTCCCAGTTTCAAGAAATCAGTTCCCGTTACCACTAATTCGCCGCTTGCCGCGTTATACGTTGCCGATGTGATGGTCGGTATCGCAACATTGCTCACCGCAACCCCATTACTCACATCAGAACTATCCCCTGCTGTCACCGGTATATTCCAATCATCCGCCGCCACAAGGTTATAGAGTGTTCCACTCGTAGCAGTCGTTCCATTCTTATTCATGAATGGGTTTATCACCGCTCTGTCCGCTGGACTGAGTTCTACGGTAAATTGTGTCGCTGAATTACGCACCGCACTTAAGCTGCCGCTAAGAGTATAGCTGAGTCCTCCCTCACCGCTTAGCGTCAGTCTGGTAACATCAATATCTGCTCCACTCGCATTGTCTTGAATGTTGTTTCCCGTTACCACTAATATTCCATTCGTTACATCGTAGGTCGCTGAGGTAATGCTGGGGCCCGCTACATTACTCACGGTGATTCCATTACTCGTCAAATCGCTCACATCGAGGGCTGCATCCGCACCTGCCGCCCAATCATCCCCCGCTGCTAAGTTATAAAGCGTTCCGTCCAGTGCATCTGTACCCGCCAAATTAAGCCTCAGATTCACTGCATCTCGATCAGTACCGCTCAATGTCAATCTAAATTCATTATTCGATGTAATTTCAACATCGGTAGAAGTCGTCAGTGTGTAACTCGCTCCAGTGCCGCCTTCGCCAGTAAAGCTAAATTTGGAGACATCAATATCGTTAGCTAAGCCCGCCAATTTCAGAAAGTCGGTCCCCGTTACCACTAATTCACCACTTGTTGCGTTATAGGTTGCCGATGTAATGGTCGGTATCGCCACATTACTCACCGCAACCCCATTACTCACATCAGAACTATCTCCCGCCGTCACCGGTATATTCCAATCATCCGCCGCCACAAGGTTATAAAGTGTTCCACTCGTAGCAGTCGTTCCATTCTTATTCATGAATGGGTTTATCACCGCTCTGTCCGCTGGACTGAGTTCTACGGTAAATTGTGTCGCTGAATTACGCACCGCACTTAAGCTACCGCTAAGAGTATGGCTGAGTCCTCCCTCACCGCTTAGCGTCAGTTTGGTAACATCGATATCTGCTCCACTTGAATTGTCTTGAATGTTGTTTCCCGTTACCACTAATATTCCAGTCGTTGCATCGTAGGTCGCTGAAGTAATGCTGGGGCCTACTGCATTACTCACGGTGATTCCATTGCCCGTCAAATCAGCCACATTGAGTACTGCATCCGCCCCTGTCGCCCAGTCATCCGCCGCTGCTAGGTTATAGAGCGTCCCGTCCAGCGCATCGGTACCTGCCGCATTCAGCCTCAGATTCACTGCATTTCGATCAACACCCGTTAAGGTCAGTCTAAATTCATTATCTGATGTAATTTCAACATCGGTTGCCGTCGTCAGCGTGTAGCTCCCCGCTAAATCCCCTTCGCCCGTAAAGCTAAATTTGGAGACATCGATATCGTTAGCGACTCCCCCCAATTTCAAGAAATCAGTTCCCGTTACCACTAATTCACCGCTCGCCGCGTTATACGTCGCCGATGTGATGCTTGGGTTTGCGACATTGCTCACCGTAACCCCATTACCACTCGCATCAGAACTATCCCCCGCCGTCACCGGTATATTCCAGTCGTCCGCCGCCGCAAGGTTGTATAGCCCCCACTCGTGGCATTCGCTCCATCCTTGTTCATGAAGGGATTGACCACCGCTCTATCCGCTGCACTTAAGGTTACGGTAAATTGGGTCGCTGAGTTTCTCACCGCGCTTGAACCGCTAGTCAGCGTATGGCTAAGCCCGCCTTCCCCCACGAGCATCAATTTCGAGACATCAATGTCCGTTCCGCTCACATTGTCTTGAATATTGCTTCCCGTTACTACTAATACCCCAGTCGCCGCATCGTAGATGGCATTTGAAATTGATAACAACTCATTAGATGGTTCACTTGGTTCGATATCAAGAAATGCACTTCCGTTAACAGCTCCACCCTGACCATCACTAATGATGTAACTAAAATTGACTTCACTTTCATCATCTAAAGCAGGCGTGTAACTCCAAGTTCCATTACCATTATTAACTAGCCTTCCATTGCCCGATGCAATAGCCAAACCCGCCGCAACCAACAAGTCTCCATCAGGATCATTCGCATTTCTGAGTAACTCTTCTTCAGTAATAATGCGAGTATCGCTATTCTCCTGTATTGCTTCCAGAGCCACCGGACTTGTCGTCGGTGGATTGTTTCTGGGCGTAATATCAAGGTTAGCGCTACCGCCAACCGATCCACCTCGGCCATCATTAATGCTATAACTAAAACTCACTGCGCTTTCATCATTCAAGGCAGGCGTGTAACCCCAGGTTCCATTGCCATTATCAACCAACGTTCCATTTCCCGATGCAATTGCCAAACCACCGACAGTCAACAAGTCTCCATCAGGGTCGCTTGCGTTCGATAGTAATTCTGTTTGGGTTATAGTACGTACTCCACTGTTCTCAGTGATTGCAGCCAGAGTCACAGCACTGGTAATCGGGTCGTTATTACCCGGAGTAATGTCGAGCGATGCAGTACCATTGACTGAGCCCCTTTACCATCATGAATGCTATAGCTAAAACTCACCGCACTCTCATCATTCAGGGCAGGTGTATAACTCCAAGTTCCATCGCCATTATCAACCAGCGTCCCATTTCCCGATGCAATGGCCAAACCCGTTGCTGTCAGGGGGTCTCCATTGGAATCACTTGCGTTCGCTAGTAATTCCGTTTGGGTTATGTTACGTAATCCACTGTTCTCAGCGATTGCAGCCAGAGTCACAGCACTGGTAATCGGGTCGTTATTACCCGGAGTAATGTCAAGCGACGCAGCACCATTGACTGAGCCCCCTTTACCATCATGAATGCTATAGCTAAAACTTACTGCACCTTCATCATTCAAGGCAGGCGTGTAACCCCAGGTTCCATTACCATTATCAACCAGCGTTCCATTTCCCGATGCAATCGCCAAACCCACCGCAGTCAACAAGTCTCCATCAGGGTCGCTTGCATTCGCGAGTAGTTCCGCTTGGGTAATAGTTCGAGCACCACTGTTCTCAGCGATTGCAGCCAAAACCACATCGCTGGTAACCGGGTTGTTATTATTTGAGGAGTTAATCAGTTTATTGATTAAATCTCTAGCGGTATCTTTTGCTAATTGCAGTGATATAGGGGAATCATCAACTTTATCAATCCAATCTTTAACCAATGGGTCGTTTACATTCACTTCAACATCGAGTTGAACCAGTAGATCTGTAAAGACATCTGCTGCGTCTGCACGATTAGTTAGTGTTTGATTAAGTTGCTCGTTGAAATGATCGATCGCATGGAAAAAAAATTCTGACCAAGAATCAACACCCTGCCTCAAAGAATCTGCAATTAATTGCTCAATTTTTTGAGTGGTTAGATTCAAACTAAACCCATTATTTAAAACAATTTGCACTAATCCGTTGAGATCACTTCCTGTTTGATTCGTCAAACGGGCCATTAAATCATCAATAAAGACCGATACTTGGCTTAAATCTCCTGTTTTCTGGAAGCGGCTAAGAATTTCATTTCGCAATGCAGCTGTTCCAGGCACACCACTTGCTAAAAGGATTACTTTCTGAACAAACAAATCATCAACTGTTGAATTTGCCATTTTAATCAATTCCTTATTCGAGTAATTAGGGGATAAATTAAACTTCTCGATGATTAAGATTATTCAAGTTTTCTAAATTCAAAGAGATAATCACCCCCTTTCTGATGTCCCGCAGAAATTGCAGCGCCATACTGGGGTGTTTGAGGAAAACTATTACTGACATCACGTTGAATTTGCTCAAAAATACTTGTACCAGGTTTCCAGTTATTGATATCCCGTAATGTCTGAATCAAATACCAAGCAAATATTGAGTGCCCATCTTTACCTTCATCCGCTACCGGCTCATCTCCGCCAGAAGACATCACAACAACCGTTCGTTTAGTTAAAATCTCAGTTGGTTCAGCAATAATGTCACTTTTTAATAATTGCTGTTCCTTGGTAAAAGCTCCTGAATAGCAGCTATCTGAAATCATAACGATTTGCTTTGAATTGATACTGGTTAGCATTATTGATATATCAGAGTTAGCAATCCAAGTTCTAGGATCTTTGGCAGACGCATCGGCAGGAATCCAGTAACCCATATTAGTCTTCTCATTGAGGTAACCGTGTCCTGCAAAATAAATAACTACGCTATCGTTAGCTTCCATTTGTGTCGCAAGTTGATTTAGCGTTGCAATCATATCAGCACGACTTGCATTCTTTACGCTACGAACTTCATATCCGAGCTGATTTGAGAATACGTTTCCAATCGCTTCTATATCTGCAACTGCATTCTCTAATGATGGGATAGATTGATCCGCATACTGATCAATTCCAAATAGAATGATTAACTTCCTCTCAATTTGTGGCAAGCTTACTCTTGTAATCTTTCTCCCCACTTTCTGCCCTTTTAGTTGTTTTGATTTAAGCTCATCTCGCTGCTTATCAGAAATTCGACACAGACCTAAAGTTGCGTCCTCTATTTTTAAGCACTCAGGAACATCTGACAGACGTGGATCCAATTCCAATTTGTATAGCGCATCTGCAAAAAGTTTTTCTTTAAACTCCCTTCTAGATTCCAACAGACGTAACATATCTGTAAAACCCATTTGCGCAAGATTAACTCGCCCAAAACTAGAGGTAACCGGTTGAGATACCGTATCGATTACCGAGCCAGTTCCCACGCCATCTAAAACTGCTCTAGCTCCAAGCATTGCGGTATTAACTCCTTGAACAGCTGTATCCAACGTTGCTTGTCTACCAGTCGAATTTCCAATCGGATTAAATAAATCGATCAAGTACATGGCACCAGTAAGGCTACTATCGCCGATTGTACCTACTGCAAGTCGATTTTCATCAAGTGCGACAGATAAACCAAATCCACTCTCATTAGAGTTCCTGTTTGGCGCAATTTTGTATTGCCAATTGAGTCTTGAATAATCAGACCCAACTCCAGTGAATAAATGGACTGCGCCACGATTTCTTTCATCAGATTTTTCTCCATCATCACCCAAAGCACCGACTACAAGTTGATTACCACGGAGGGCTAAGGACCAACCAAAAAAATCAGAATTTTTAAGCTCTGGCATTCCCCGTTCTCCAGAAGCAAGTTTCTCTTTCCAGGTCAAATTAGAAAAATCAGTTCCTACCCCAGTGAATAAATGAACTGCTCCACGATTCGTGCCTCCTGTACTATCGTTGATCGCGCCAACAGCCAGCAAATCACCACTCATAGCAAGTGACCACCCAAAGAAATCGGAATTTCTAAGCCCTGGCATTCCTCGTTCTCCGGAAGTAAGTTTCTCTTTCCAAGTCAGATTAGAGAAATCAGTTCCTACCCCAGTAAATAAATGAACTGCGCCTTGATTACTTCCTCTAAAGCTATCTCCCGCGGCCCCAATGACCAAGCGATCTCCCTGCAATGCTAGAGCACTGCCAAAAAAATCAAATTCTGACAACCTTGGCATACTCAAGGCACCTTCACCAGAAGCAATCGTTCCTTTCCAAGTTAGACCAGAAAAATCCGATCCAACACCCGTGAATAAATAAACTGCCCCAGAGCTTATCTCATTCAATACGTCTCCTCTTGCTCCAACAACCAAATGATCACCATCAATGGCTACAGCCGAACCAAAGAAACTTGCTTGAGATAATGAAGGCATGCCGATGGCTCCCAGCTCACTTGTGACCTTTTTCTGGAGAGTTAATCCGGAGAAATTTGAACCAACCCCGTTAAACAAATAAATAGCACCTTGATTTTTTGATCCATTAGAACTATCATTCGCCGCCCCAACAGCAAGCAAGTCACCATCTAGTGCTACAGCACTACCAAAATTATCACCTTCAGTTAATTTTGGTTGCCCATTAAGACTCCCGGAAGTTACTTTATGTGCAAAAGTAAGATTATCAGGGGGGTTATCAGTTATGCTTAGTCTGTTAGTATCAAATAAAACTGTCCCTCCTATTCCTGCTTTTGTCTCCCCAGTTTCATGAATCTCGCCATTGGATGCCAGTTTTATGCGTCCGCCATCCAACGCTTGCAGTGAACCATGTTGTTCGCTGACCTCTGTTGAAAAAATATTAATTTCACCGCCTCGATCACCACCACTTGCTCTGACTTCGCTACCCACTCCTATGAGTACTTCGCGAGTTGCTTGGAATGTATCTGTAACCGCTTGCTTATCCTTACCTAAATAAACGATACCTCCTTTAGTTCCACCCGAAACATCAATATCAGCATTAAGTAATAGAATGCTGTCACCGGTCATATCGATTCGACCACCTTGAGTGCTTCCTATCGCGGTAACTGAAGATGAGAAAGCACTGGAAGTATTGCTTTCCAGCACAATATTGCCACCTTGCTGGCCATCAGCACGCAATGCCGCACCAGCTGTGCCCTCTAATTTTCCAGTAAGAAGCTTAATTGTGCCTCCTGTACCCTGCACATTAGAAACATCAATTAACCCATCCAAATAGGTATAATTATTTCCAACAAGATTAATATTACCCCCGTACGCTACTATTTTACCTTCCTGAAAAATTTCACTAGCGACAAGATTGGTATAATTACTGTTAACCAGGCCCCAGTTATTCAGTGTTGCATCCGCTTTCATCTGTATGAAACCTGTATTAGCTTGTGTTTCACTATTGGTAGCTAGCGAAATTTGATCTGCTGTTAACACAATATGCCCTGCTGCATCAGTGCTCAAACTATTGGCACGAACGATACCTTCCTGGTTGACAATGCTCCCATGCAAATCAATCTTTCCACCACTTGCCGCAACCAGAGAACCAAGATTGATCGTTTCATTCTCCGATGCTTTGACCTTCACAATCACGTTGGGAGCACCTGAATCGACTAACTCAATACTTTTACCTGCTGCCAAAACAATTTGCCCGGTCGGAGTTTGAATTAAACCTTCATTACTCACTTGATCCCCTATTAACCAAACACGGCCACCTAGGGTAGTACGTATCTCACCCTGATTCTTAACTTCCCCAGTATGGCCGGAGGCATAAAACTGATGACGATTTGCAAGAAAATCAATATTGGAGATATCAAGTGTTGAAGTAATTAATCCAGCAACATCAATACGAGTATCTGGCCCAAATAACACACCATATGGATTTACCAACCAAACGTGGCCATTACTACTCAGGTTACCAAAAATGTGAGAAGGATCGCTGCCTATGACACGGTTCAGTATCTGACTGGTTGCATCTTGTTGCTGAAAATACACGCTATCTTGCGGACCAATCGAAAAACTTTGCCAATCAAGAATAGTGTTAGGAGTGTTTGTTATCGTCAGGTGATGATTGATTAGATCAATATGTGCTTGCCCATGAATAAGAGAGGGTTCTGTAGGTAATTGAGCATAACTAATAAAAGAGTTTATCGATAGCAGAAAAAAGGTAGCTAAAAATTGAGAATATTTTTTTATCATGTTAACTGATCCCAAATCCACAATCCTAGTGTCGTTTAGAGTTAAATATATAATTCATGATTTACTCAGTAGTGAATGTTTACTGCTAGATGTCCGCGTGTTGTCCCTGCCATCTTCTGATTACCATCAATTAGAGCGTGCCCAAAATCGAGACGCCCCGAAATCCGCTTTCCAATAGCAAAGCGAATACCTCCACCAACTCCAGCAAGCGTACACGAAGAGCCTGTAGCTGTGCAGGGAAAATGGTAGTTATTTCCTGCCCACCCAACATCAAAGAAAACCAAAGGTCGTAGGCTATAACTTTCAGAATTTGCAAACTTCGCAAAGTCTGGACCTAGTCCTTCTATATTGAAGGTTGTACCGTAATCCCTACCACTTCCCGCTCACGGTAACCCCTTACACTAATGATGCCGCCCATGGCACTACCGCCACCGCCCAGGCCAAACTGCTCACCAGGAACTAATGCATGAGGACTATATTGTGCTGCAATCCGTGCCGCCAAACCAAAACCTGCTGGAAGTGCTACATTCGTAAAACCAAAAAAACGCCAAACTACATAATGCTTCTCAGCGTCGATTCGGGCTACATTGAAGCCAGATTCACTACTTCCACCAACGTTCCCAGCAAAGCTTGTATTAACCCCCCAGGAAAGTCTTGGTCCTTCTACTTGACCAGAATAACCCATGCTCAATGGTGTAATTGTGACATCCGCTGCGGAATTACCACACGCAGCAGAGCCAAGTACGCCAAAAGTACAATTATTATTAAAATGCCGCCAATCCCAACCAAAAGTTACTCGGTGATCATACTCACCCAAGCGAGGTAAATAACGATGCGCCCGAAACCCCGCAACATCACCCTTACCCGTAAATCCTAATATGTTAGCAGGCGATGCCGCCGTAACGCTTTCTACATTGGAATGGGCATAAAAAGCATCAACTGCTGAAAAATAGTTATATAGTGGAATGCGATACCCTACACTATATATTTGCGCTCTCCCTGGGTCAGTTGGAGAGGTTTGGAATTGAAATGTGCCAATATGATCTCGATTCCATAGATTGGCATGCTGAATTCCAAAATTGGTTCGAAAATTACCTGTTCCAGGGGTGCCCGCACTATCTGCACCAAATAAGAGCCGAAGTGGTCTCTGCTCGCTCACTTTGACATCAGCATCAATCCCCCCCGGTCTTGCTCCTGCAGTAAGGGAAACTCGTAAATTCTTTGCTGGGTTTTCATTGGCCATTTGAATATTCCGATCTATATCGCGAATAACTGGCGTTTCGTTCTTCTGTAAATGGGGTAAGCTCGCGAGAATATTTGCCTCATCAAGATTTTCATTGCCTGAAATTTGCACAGCAGTGAGTTTGCCTTCAAGAACCTGAATAACTACATTTCCATCATCTAGCTTCTGCTCTGGTATAAATGCGACCACCCCGCCATAGCCAGCGTCACGATACATTTTTTGGATAGCTTCTGCGCCTTTTTTAAGTGCATCCAAAGCTTGCTCGCTCTGAGCTAAATGAGCAACGAGCGGAGATAACTTACTTTCTGGCAGCAGAGTGTTTCCCTGAATTTGTATCGTTCTAATGAAAAAACTGCCCTGTACTGTTGAATTTGATAAAGTGGTTTGTCCTTGAACACCATTAACGAAACCTAACAGTAGGATAGCTATTAGATATCTCCCAAAATTCTTAGCTTTCCACACCATTCTGTCCTTTCTATCTGATTGAAATTTCATATATGGCTTATTCTTATGGTTATTAAAAACAACAATTCACTGATGGTTATTAATTAAGAATAATAGCACTTATTGTTTTACTTAATTTATCAAAATAGCTATGCCCAGACTCATAAGTCACTGAGCATTTATTAAAGATTTAGCATACACAATACTGATAATTAAATCTGTGAAGAAAATCACAGCAACCAAACTAGTCAATTGCATTACTATTACTTGTTCAGGCCACTGTAATGGTGTAGATATTAGCAAAACAAATTAATTGATAAGTTGAAATAAAGGTTAATTGATAGAATGGACGATGATAGCACCATCATAAATCCTCAAATAAAAAGCAAACTAATTGGTAATTCTGATATTAAGATGTCATATCAACCGGAATTAAAAGTTAGCTTATTCAATGCTAAAGGTTTACTTGAAAAACAATATTCTTTTTCAAATAAATTTACGGTGGGTCGCTCACCTGATAATGACATCGCTCTCCCAGATCCACTGGTCAGTCGCTACCATTTCGACATAAGATGGGAAGATGCTTCATGGTGGATTAATGATCTTAACAGCGCTAATGGTACCTTTCTTGATGGAAACCGAATAACACAAAAAACGCGTTTAGAGTTCCCTGCAACGCTTGCATTGGGTAAAGCTAGCATCTCTCTAAAAGTTGAGGATATTTATCCATATAACATATTAGAGCCAAATAATAATCATCAATCTGTATCGAATACAGGATCAAATTTAGAGGCCAATCAACCATATCGTAATTTATCAAAGGAGGAGGTCAAAGCACGCTTATTTTCAGAAAAAGAAGCTAACGACTCAGGTGAATTTACTCGAATAATTCGTAGTATGATTCATGAAGATCGCACGATTCTAAAAAAAAATAACAAAAGATTCGTTTGGATAGCAAGCACAATACTCCTCCTATTGATTTGTGTTGCCACCTATCAGCAAATGGCATTAGATAGCACCAGAAAATTAGCTATTGACATGTTTTACGATATTAAAACTTTAGAAATCAGCTTGTCGCAAGCAGAAATTAAGCTAAAAGAAAATGCTGAAGTGCTTGATCTTACAATGAAACTCATTGTTAAAGAAAAACTAGGAGCAGAACAAGAAAAGATTCAGAAAGCGCGCGAAAAAATTACTGCAGAAAAACTGCGAATTAGTTCTGAGAGACAGAAGCTCGTTAGTATGAAAAATAAATATCAACAATATGTTCAAAATACGAAGCTATTAAGCATCCGATTCCCAAGTAGCTCTCAATATATAGAAGAGCTAATCACTAGAGTTGCAAGAGGCTTTGGAGAAAATGAACTTGAAGTGCCTAGCGATTTTGTTGCAGAAGTACAACGTTATATTCAATACTGGCAAAAATCATCAAGAATGAGCCAAGCAATGAAACATCTTGAAGAGAACTCCTATACTTCTATAATTATAGATGCTTTAGAAAAAGAAGGGTTGCCGCTATATTTTATGTATCTTCCACTTCAAGAGAGTAATTACAACGCGCATGCCATTGGCCCAGAAACTCGTTTTGGTATAGCAAAAGGGGCCTGGCAATTTTTAGCTACGACTGCACAGGACTATGGCCTCAGATCTGGTCCACTTGCCAACTCAAAAGAATATGACCCACAGGATGAGCGCTTTAATTTCATAAAAGCAACGCAAGCAGGCGCCAAACACTTAAAACATATCTACAGTACTGAAGCACAAGCTTCAGGTTTATTGGTAATGGCAAGCTATAACTATGGCCATACACGCGTTCGCAATATGATTAACAAAATGCAAGAAAATCCTCGTGAGAGAAATTTCTGGAAGTTTATTCAGCAGAATAATCTTCCCAAAGAAACTTATGACTATGTCTTCTATATTTTTTCTGCTGCAGTAATTGGTGAAGATCCCAAATATTTTGGATTCAACTTTAAATCCCCTTTGTTGTTCCAGCTTTAAACCATTACCTCATCTATACTTGATATAACCCCTCCGCCACACATGAAATCGTTCTATCCAGTTAAGTAACCACGGATTGATATGTTGGCGCTTCCATTCTCCTGCAACGTATTTATTGGCTTCTGACCAACTCGGATACGTGTGAATAGTGCTAAGGATTTTATTGAGCCCAAGTCCATGTTTCATGGCCAATACAAATTCTGCGATTAAATCACTTGCATGGTTAGCGACTATCGTAACCCCCAGAATACAGTCTTTACCTGGGACTGTCAGTACTTTGATAAAACCATATGCGGCTTCGTCTGCAATCGCACGATCCAGTTCTTTTAGATTAAATCGTGTCACTTCGTAATTCACCTTACGGGCTTGTGCTTCTTGCTCGGATAAACCGACATGAGCCACTTCGGGATCTGTAAAAATAGACCAAGGAATGATACGGTAATCCACTTTGAATCGCTTAACAACACCAAATAATCCATTTACGGCAGCATACCATCCCTGATGCGCTGCAACATGGGTGAACTGATAGGGCCCCACAACGTCACCACATGCATAAATATTGGGATAAATCGTTTGGAGTTTGTCGTTGGTTTCGATCGTTCCTGCCGGTGAAAGATTGATTCCTAATTCTTCTAGCCCGTATCCAGTCACACGCGCCTCTCTACCGACAGCACAAAGTAGTGCATCGAATACCAGCATGGTTTCGACACCTGCTTGATCACAAAGAAACAAGCGTTGCTCACCTTCAATCACTTCACATCGGATTGCTTTCGATTGTGTCATAATCTTCGCGCCATCTGCTTGCAAAGCAGATTCGATGGATGCTGCGACTTCACTATCTTCACGCATTAACAACCGATCGCGTGCAATAAGAGTCACCGGAATAGTAAGTCGCGCAAAAGCTTGAGCCAGCTCACAGCCGACAGGGCCTCCTCCAAGCACGATTAAATGTTTGGGAAGGTGTTTTAGCGACCATATGGTTTCTGATGTGTAATAGCAAACTTGATCAAGTCCTGGAAGATCAGGAATAGCAGGACGGGCACCGGTTGCGATAACAATCGTGTGAGTCGATAGAGTGTGGCCATTGACGGAAACGGTCCACGGTGAGGTAACGCGTGCTTGCCCCTGGATGACTTCGACCCCAAGTTGCGTATAGCGCTCGATTGAATCATGTGGCGCTATCGTTTGAATAACGCGCTGTACCCGTGCCATCACATTCTGAAATTGATACTCAGCTGACACAGGATTAATTCCCAAGGACTGCGCTTTTTAACTTCATTCAAAAATGAGCAGTACGAATGAGCGCTTTGGAAGGTACACACCCATAGTTCAGGCAATCTCCTCCCATTTTGTGGCTTTCAATGAGGGTTACTCTAGCCCGTGTTGCCGCTGCAATATAAGCAGTTACAAGCCCTGCTGCACCAGCCCCAATTACGATCAAATTGCGATCAAACTGAACTGGCTTTTTCCAGCGTGCATAGCATCGGTGCCGTTTGCTAATGGCGATAATTCCTTTAGTGAGCCATGGAAAAAGTGCCAACAATAGAAATGAAGAAAGAATAATCGGCGAGAAAATCTCAGCCGGGTTATCAATCGTTGCAAGCTGCGTCCCTGCATTCACATAAACTGCGGTACCTGCCAACATACCGACAAGGCTAACCCAAAAGAAACTGAGCGTCGGTAATGTAGTCAGCCCCATAAGTAAATTGATAACGAAAAAAGGAATTGCTGGAATCAGCCTTAACGAAAACAAATAAAAAATACCATCCCGCTGAAGTTCTTGATTAATCGCTAGTAAGCGGGAACCGAAGTAGTGTTCGACCCAATCTCGAAAAAGGTAGCGTGCTGCAAGAAATGCCAGTGTTGCGCCAAGCGTAGCTGACAACAGCACAATTGGCACTCCAATCCAAAACCCGAATAGAGCACCACCTGCAAGCGACATCATTCCAGCACCTGGTAACGACAAGGCTGCCATGGCGACATAACTTATTGAGTAAACGCTAATCACCCACCCAGGTTGTTGTTGATAAAACTGCATAAGTTCATGTTGATATGCTTTGAACGTTTCTAAATTAAGAAAACGGGTGAGATCGAAACTAAAATAGAGACCGATCAGCGTCAATAATCCAAGCAATATCCATATACGCTTATTCATGAAACTGAAGCAGATGTGTGTGATCGATATTCACTACACGAAGCGCCATAACGGAAGCAGCTGTAGCAGCGATGATGCTTCAGGCTAATGGGAATAGCTAAGCTATCAGTTAAGGTATCTGCTAATGCATAATCGGGATCATCATCGACTAAAGTACAAGCATAAACGCACATACGCTCTGCTTGCTTGACAACCATTCTGCTAAAAGCGCACATGAAGCGCTGCCGAGTCTCTTCAGTCTGATAGGTATTCATGCAATGCGACGTGATAACCGGAGTATTAACCTGAAATGCCGGAGGATGAAATTCAGGAAATTCGATTCGGTGCAAATCGCCTGGAAGACCATGGGCCACTAGCACTTCTTCAAAGCGACTTGCCACAGTCGCTGTCGCACTATTTGTAATAGCTTGATGCGCAATCGACACGGTAAAACCCATACGATAGAGGTGTTGCATTCCAGTTAATGCAAGTTTAAACATTCCTTGGCCACGCCCTGCATCATGCTTTACCACATCAAAATGATCCAGACTAACTCTAAAATGAAGCGAGTGTGGTTGTTTCAACAATGGTTCAAGCTGATGCAATCGCTTAATCAGAGGCGCTGTTGCATTGGTCAGAACTAAACAAGGTCGATACGACAATGCAGTTGCAAGTATGCGCACAAAATCCTTATTAACAAACGGTTCTCCTCCGGTAAACGAAAACTGTTGAACACCGAGCGTAAGCGCTTCATGGATGAAAGGCTCTACATCAGCAAATCGTATTTGCTGTAATCGATTATCTCCCGGTTTGGAACCTTCTAAGCAGAAAGAGCAAGCAAGATTACAAGCGGTACCGGTATGAAACCAAACTTCTTCCAGCTTACGCGATTCGATAAAGCCACGCGGTTCACCTTGAGGTGTTTGATACCATTCATCTGAGCGCGGCATGTTCCCTTTCCGGGCATCGCGAATTGGTAAACTCATGACTAGCAACAACCACTACTAGACTGACGACTATCCTCTTGATCAAACGGGATTCCCATACCACAACCTGGGAAAATACCGTAATGTCGATCGAATGCTCCATAAAAATCAAAATGATCTCTGAATCGAGTATCGTGCAGCATGTGAAAGGTGTTACCACAAACAGGAAACTGACGACCTGTCTCGATCCGATGATGTTTATCCAGTATAAAATGATATGGATGATTCGGGATCGATCCCCGATATACAACAGATTGGCCGTGATCTTCGCAAGCCAATTCAAGATCATTTAACTTAAACAAGCGGTAGGTTGCCGAATAGAATCGAATATTCCCTACTTTATCCGCAAGCAAAGTATTTCCAATAGTGATTGGTCGATCGCTTATCAGCCGTGGATCGATAAATCCACATCGTTTCGCTAGGGGTAAAAAATCATTCCAATAGAGTGCCCCACCTAAACATTCGCCGTACAGAACCGGATCGTTCGCCAACACTGCAGGTATTCGGCGATCACTATAGACATCCGAGAAATAGAGCTCACCACCCGATTTCAATACTCGAAAGGCTTCGCGTAGGACAGCCGATTTATCAAGGGCGAGATTGATAACACAATTTGAGACGATGATATCAACACTCTCATCGGCTAAATTAAGCTCATCAAGGTGCTCGATATCACCTTGTAGAAATCGCACATTGCTCGCTGCATAACCAAAAGCATCTTGGTGATAAGATTGATATTGATTAGCAACAGTCAACTGCGCTCCGGTCATATCAACCCCAATGACCTGACCTTGTTCGCCAACCATTTGTGACAACAGATAAGCGTCACGCCCTGCGCCACACCCCAGATCAAGCACCGCCAGCCCAGTTAGTAGCGATGGTGCTATAAGACCGCATCCATAGTAACGATTTGCGATTTCAGGATGAATCTTGGCCATTAAGGGTTTTAAATAATTTGGCAGGCTCTCATCGGTACAACAAGCGTTGGTCTGCAAATCAGCTGAACACGTTAGTGTTTCACCATAATACGCTTCAACAATCTCTCGCATATTGTTCTCCTTTAAGATGATTGAGAATGGTAGGATTTCGCTAATGTATCAGGTGAAGCACCCAATATAAACCTCAGCGCCAACATGCGGTTCTGCAATGTGCGACGCCACCAGCCGTCGCGTTGCCAGCGCCGTGAATCTACCCAGATCGGATCTAATAAAGGCTGAAAATGCCCTAAGTTACGCAACCCTTTCACTAATGGAGCGTCTTCGAAAAGTGGCCAAGGTGCATGACCCCCTACTTTGAAATAGGCTTCTTTCTTGACAAAGATACCTTGATCGCCATAAGGAGTACCAAAGCGGCTTCTGAGCGCAATTGCAGGCTCCAGAATTAACATAGGCCAGACAGGTGGACCATCAAAAGCAAAGCGAAAATAGCCCCCGATGGCACCACGTTCAACTGCCTGCGTAATACTTGAAAGTGCATTGGGAAAAACTCGAGTATCCGCATGAAGAAACCACAGAATATCACCTGTTGCTATCTGGGCGCCTTGCAATAACTGCTTTCCCCGGCAAGGATCACTGCGATGCCATTGAGCACCGTACTGAGTACAAATAGCATGACATACCGGATCGCTCGCCGCATCCACTACAATTACCTCGCTCGGTAAAACTAATAAGGTGCTGAGTTGTTGAAGCAGCGCCGATACTTGAGCTTGATCGTGATAACAAGGAATAATAATACTTAGGCTTGGCATGATGTTTAAATGCTTTTGATGAGTTTCAGTAAAGCTTGTCTTGCGGGTCGAGGATCATCGTTCAGATCTGATATTAATTTTACACAATCTGCAAACTCATCCACATCGGTGCGTTGTTCGAGCAATGCAACCGATTGTCCAGCATCCTTGCAACGCACGACAAGCGCTTTTCCTAATTGACTAGTACTCCATGGTAAATCCGCTAGTGCTGGCCAATGAAGATTACTAGCCATAAGTGCTACCCCTCCATCGCTTGCAGGAATCAATACGGTATCATGATATTGCAATGATTGTTGGCAAGCGATGTAATCCAACGATTGCAGCACAGGCGCATCACTACCGATGTATACTAGCTGAGAATACCCGACACTACGCAATGACTTGTCAAGTGCATTTAATCGTTGTCCTAGATTACCTATTTTCTGAGGAAAAACCTCAATCTGTCTTGATTCAGGTAGTAATGAAACAGCCCACTCGGAATCGACATCATCAGCAGGTGCTATGACAATCGGCCCTTGCCACTCAGCAGCATCCTCCAAGGCGCAATCAAGCAGCGCTTCTGCAATCACCAACGTTTTCTCACGACCCAATCTAGCGGCTAATCGTTGCTTGCCAACGCCCACTTTAGGTCGCTTACAAACGAGAACTAACGTACTTTGTTTCATGTCAGGCATCATTACAATCTGAACCTTTGCAGTCCATTAAACGATCCTGTTCCCTAATTTTTGACGGCTACATTCACACTTAAGCTGCCTGAGTATTATGGCCTAATTGAAGAACGCTAGGGAGAAATTTCCTGCGCTCCCCCAGCTTTTAGAAGCTAACAAATAAGAGCTTATCTGTTAAATCAACGCTATATCACTATGCGTCAAAGTCGGATGTACCGTTGTTCCAAGCAAGGCAATTTGTATAGCTGGATTACCACCTAAACCATCTTGATCATAATATAAGCCGCCGCTGGTTGTATTATAAATCAATCTATCATCCGCATCATGCGCTGTAACTGCGTTTGCTGCTGACCAAAATTGTTCACTTGTTAAATTACCTGGATTAACTCCCAAGCCAGTAAACATATTAAGATTAAATTGAAGCACATCTGAGCCACTCTGAAAATCGGTAATCGTATCTTTATTACTCGTACTATTGGGTTGGGAATCGAATACAAAATGATCGGCTCCTGTCCCACCAGTAAGCATATCGTTACCATTATTACCATCGAAAATATCAGCAAATGCGGTACCAATAAGCGTATTTGCGCCATCATTTCCCATGATGGTAAGACTATTACCAACTGCTGCCGCATCGATCTTGATAGCCGAGATACCTGTGGTGATAGCAGTCTCAGCAGACCCTACACCAATGGCCACCTTCTCAATTCCGGTATCGCCAGCGAACAAAGTTAGTGTACTTGCAGATGTTGCAGCAAAACGAATTTCATCCACGCCGGATACCCCAGAATCTGCAATTTCAGCAGTAGTATGTTCAGCAGAAGTGGAAATAAGATAAATATCAGTGCCGTTACCCCCATTCAAACTATCTACCCCTGATCTACCATCTAGTAGGTCAGCCTGTGCGGTTCCAGTAAGGACATTAGAACCATTATTGCCAATTAATTTCAAGGAATTCGTAACCGTTGCTGCATTAATATTGAGTGCAGTTGTACCGGTAGTAATAGCGCTAGTTTTTGTACCTGTACCAATAACAACCTGGTCAATGCCAGTATCGCCGGCAAAAAGTGTCAGCGTACTGGCGATTGTAGCGGCAAAACGTACCTCATCTGTCCCCATATTTCCGGCATCAGCTATTTCCGCTTGTGCATGATGGGCTGCTGTACTGATGATATAAATATCGGAACCATCCCCACCATTCAGCTGATCCCGATAGGCTGTCCCGGCAATTAAATTATCACCAGCGTTCCCAATAATAATCAATGCATTAGCTGCGGCACTTGCATTAATATTTAGTGCTGTCATCGCCGCTGTATTGGCAACACTGTCGGTCCCAGTACCGATGACCACCCGTTCTAACCCTGTATCGCCTGCATAAAGTATCAATGTGGCATTAACCACGATCGAGGCAAAACGTATTTCGTCTATCCCAGATGTGCCTGTGTCAGCAATTTCAGCCAATTTATGTTCGACATCTGTACTGATTAGATAAATATCAGATCCATTACGACCATCCAGTATGTCTGCCCCGGCTTTTCCATCGATAACGTCATTAAAAGCCGTCCCAGTAATAGCGTTGTTCCCCGCGTTCCCTATGATGGAAAGTGCATTTGCAGCACTACTGGCGTTAACACGAAGCGCAGCAGTACCTGAGCTTATGGCATTTGAGGCTGTCCCAGTTCCAATCACAACTCGTTCCACACCGATGTCCCCGGCAAAAACAGTTAAGGTACTTGTTACTGAAGCACCAAACCGAATTTCATCGGTTCCACTTGAACCATTATCCTCGATCTCAGCAATGCTACGATCAATCGCAGAAGAAATTAAATAAATATCCGAACCTTCACCCCCTTTCAAGATATCGTTACCAGCGCCTCCGTTCAACGTATCATTCCCTGTTGTTGTCGTCAGTATATTATTTCCAGCATTTCCGGTAACCATTATAGGAGCAAGGAGTGCAGCAGCATTAACATTCAGCGCTGCAGTACCTGTCGTAATAGCTGTGGCAGCAGTTCCTGTTCCAATGACAACTTGCTCTATCCCGATATCACCTGAGAACAAAGTTAATGTTCCAGCAATACTCGCCGAGAACCTGATCTCATCAACACCTACATTCCCGCTATCATTGATTTCTGCTGAGGAATGATCAGTCGGTTTTTCCATAATATAGATATCCGAACCTTCATGACCAAGAAGAGTATCAGTGCCTAACCCACCGAGAATGACATCATTCAAAGCGCTACCTTTGAGTGAATTCGCTCCTGCATTACCGATGATACTCAGACCTTTAACGGCAAGACTGGCATCAATACCGGCCGATATCGTTCCTGAAGTATCTGCCGTGCTATTCATACCTGTTCCAATTACAGCCCGTTCAATTCCAGTATCTCCAGCATACAAGGTTAGAATACTACTGCTCGTCGTAGCAAATCGTATCTCATCGGTACCACCACTGCCGTTATCATTAATCTCTGCCTGGCTATGCTCCGCTGCTGAGTTTATTAAGTAGATATCGGAACCACTCCCGCCATTTAAGCTATCAACAAAATTAGTACCTACTAAAACATTTGTCGCTGCATTTCCCAGGATAGCAAGGCCGTTACCAACAGACGCTGCATTGATATTTAGTGCAGCAGTTCCAGTTAGTGTTACCCGTTCGATACCTGTATCACCTGAAAATAAAGTTAGCGTACTTGGCGCAAGTGCTGAGAAACGCACCTCATCGCTACCCGTAGATCCAGTATCAGTGATTTCAGCAACGTTGTGGTGAGTTGCTGCGTTAATTATATAAATATCCCCTCCATCCATACCGTTCAACTGGTCAGCGTAAGCAGTACCTGTAATGGTATTTATACCTGCGTTACCTATAATTTGGAGTGAATTCGTGACTGCACTTGCATTGACATTAAGTGCTGCTGTGCTTGATGTCACAGCGTTTGTCGCCAACCCTGTTCCCATGACAACTTTTTCTATTCCCACATCGCCGGCATAAAGCGTCAAAGTACCACTCGTTGTTGCAGCAAATCGTATTTCATCGATACCCGTTGTTCCAGAATCAAAAATTTCTGCTGCTTTATGGTCTGTTGCAAGTAAGAAAAGGTAGATATCCGCTCCCTCGCCTCCATAAAGCGTATCGGCTCCAACCCCTCCTTCGAGGATGTCACTACCCGCTAACCCGTTTAATTTGTCATTTCCTGCCAATCCATAAAGAATGTCATTACCTGCACCACCATTCATGATGTTATTGGCGGTCGTGCCTGTATAGGTTCCACCTGCCACAGTCACGCCACTTGGGGGCGTAACGCCAGCCATTAGTGTTCCAATATCTAACCGTCCTCCCGTAACCGTTGTGGTGATTAAAGAATTTGTCGGTGTCGCTGAGTTAAATAATGCACTCAGGATCTGCTGGGGTGTCGCCGATGGTAGTGCGGAAGCGTACAGAGCAACCGCACCCGCCACATGCGGTGCAGCCATAGAAGTCCCTTGTAATGCCGCATAGCCATTACCAGGAACTGTTGAATAGATACTCTGGCCCGGAGCAGCTAGATCTACTGTTACGTTGCCATAGTTTGAGAAAGATGCCAACGCTCCTGAACTTGTTAACGCTGCCACCGAAACAACTGCGTCAAAACCCGCTGCAGCAGTAGTATTAAAATTTGATGGGTAATTTGCGGATGTGTTGGTATTCAGGCCATTATTTCCAGCGGCAGCAATAAAAAGATTACCAGCTAATGCTGTTCTTACTACCGCATTATAGCTACTTTGTGAGTAACCACTTCCCCCCCAAGAATTGTTAGTTCCTACAAAATTTTGACCGGTCCCTACAACTAAACTTGCATTAGTATAATAGTCTATCGCGGCAGTGGTTGTTAAAGACGTTCCGCCAGAGGGGCCCAGTGCCTTCAGTGGTATCATCTGAATATTCCAATTAATCCCCGCTACACCTGCCCCATTACCCCCCATTGCACCGATCGTACCGGCCACATGTGTACCATGCTGCGCATCATCCATCGGATTATTATCATTATTAACAAAATCCCACCCAACAATATCATCAATGTATCCGTTTGAATCAAGATCGTTACCATCTTCCCAGCGTGAATCTGCTAGCAAATCACCTGCATCGATACGACCGTTATTATTCAAATCGCTGACATATGTAACATTCGCCGCATGATTCAAATCAACAAAGCTTATTATTCCATCTGTATCTACATCAGTAAGCGATCCACGCAGCGTGGCACTAATCTCTTTCTGGTTAATCCAGATATTTTGGAAAAGATCTGGGTGGGTATAATCAATGCCAGTATCAATTACCCCAAGAACGGTCTTGGTGGTACCGACAAATCCAGTATTCCAAGCCTCGTTCGCTTGGCTTCCATATATATTGGCTGGCGTTGATAGATCACCATACATACCCCAGAGGCTGCCATTGGTGTAATAAGTATCATCACTTATCGATTCAATTCTAACAACCGAATTTTGCTCTACAAATCTAACGTTTGAATGGCTGCTCAGTGAATTTAAAGTAAAATCAAGTGAAAAGGAGTCTTTAACTTTGGCCAATACTAAGTTCGGGCTCGTCGGCATAACAGGTTTTATGAACTCAGCATTGTTTTGTTCGAGTAATAAAACTTGCTCAACTAATGTCATTTCGGGGGAAAATTGTATTAAAAATTCTCCAGTCGACATTTCATTTTCTTCACTAAACATAATTTCTGATCACCTCTCGGTAGAAAAATCTGATTTTGAAGATACTGTGGTAATGCAATTCTTGTTTCTAATTGGTGTGCCGCCAGAATCACACTTCTGGTGGTTATCACAATTGTGATTGCTTGAGAAAAAGGGGAGAAACATGTAACGGTATAAAAACCAATACCTTAATAATCGCTGCAACGCACGGAATACCGTTGATAGCGATAAAAATGAAACGGTGTAATCAAGACATAAAGCAATTTAAATCATAATGCTTGCTCGAATTACTTGTAAAAACATTGAATCCAGGATTCTTACCGAGAGTATTCTAGATTTTTTTGTAATCCGTGAAACATTACTAAGTTTGCCTCAAAGTTTAGTAAAATCTGACTATCTCTTTAAACAGCTAAGCATGATTTCAATGATTGCAGTTGTCTTAGCCCAATACCCAACGATTCAATTTTATGGAAAAAATAGACTGTATGAATGGAATTAAGAAATACTATTTAGTGTTAATGAGTTTAGTGCTTGTTAGCAATCCCGGCTTTGCTTCTACTTCCAATTGTACGCAATACTCAACATCTGCAATTTACATTGCTTCAACCGGCCTAGTTTGTTTACAGCAAGTAAAGGTAATTGATCAAAGTAGTATTCAACTCTATGAGGCTTCTCTGCAATGGCTTGGTTCTGATAATCCCAACCAATTTAGCTTGATCCACGCAGAGTTAGATACTACCCCCGAACAACTGGGCAGCCCTTCTTTTTCAGCCGAGAATGGCACGCTAGTAATACCTAAAGTAGATATTCCTAGGCAATTTGGTACTGAACGCTACTCCGTCAACTTGACACTGGCTCCTGATAGCAGTTCTTATCTATTTAATCTTGATTCGATATCGATTTACATTAATCCGGGCTATGTCCCAAGAAGCACTTGGAAACCCTATGGAATGCTTAATTCTACTGAGCGGCGTGCTGTTGATGCGTTGGGTATATCTCTTCCTTACGCACGACTTTCTGATGCGATTTACGATTTTGATAACACCCCTGTTGATCAGTGGGATTTGATCGATAAAATCAGCCGGGATTCAGGTATGCAAGCTGGCGTTTATCAGCACCGTGAAACCTTCGAGCTCGTACTTGCTTACCGTGGTACGGAAGCCTGTGATTTTCCCTGCAGCCTAAATGAAACAAAAGAATATCTACGTGATTTAGCTACTGATACGGCACTAACTTTCGGATTTGATGATGCCCAGTTCAAACACGCTATTAATTATGGTAGAGATATTGTGAATCGTTATCCCAATCGCAACATTACGGTAACAGGACACTCTCTTGGTGGCGGTTTAGCACAAGCCGTTGGAGCTGTTTTAGGTTTAAAAACATTTGCATTTAATTCTGCACCAGTGCCAGATGATTTCTTTGATGACAATCCCGTATCACTACCAGAATCAGTACTAAATGATTTAATCTACGTTCTCGGTGATATTCATGACCCAGTTTCCAACACCGATGAAACAGGGAAATTTTATATTAATTCAAAGCACGCAGCGCCATTAATCCAATTTGATTTCGACTTGAAGGAAATAACACCTAACCGTCTCGCAGAATTAGACGAATTGAGATTTAATCGACACGGAATTACTAAATTTTTGATAATGCCAGCAATTTGATGACAATTTATGCTAATGGATGGTAAGACCAAGCTATCTTTTAGCGATTCGATTTCAATTAAAAATAATCAGATATTGATCTAACCATTGCGTCAACAAGATATCAGTCGTCAGAAGATGTTGATACTTCAAATGATATCTTCCCTCTCGTGATCAAGTGCCTCAAATTAACAGCTAACCAATGGATATAGAAAGTAAACATACTCCCATGATGCAGCAGTATCTTCGCATCAAAGCTCAACATGCAGACAAACTATTGTTCTACCGCATGGGAGATTTTTACGAATTATTTTACGAAGATGCAGAGAAAGCCGCCAAGCTTCTGGATATTACGCTGACACACCGAGGCGCGTCCGCTGGAGAGCCGATCAAAATGGCAGGTGTTCCTTATCATGCAGTAGAACACTATCTCGCTAAATTAGTCAAATTAGGAGAATCAATCGCCATTTGCGAACAAGTGGGTGACCCTGCAACCAGCAAAGGCCCTGTCGCACGCGAAGTAGCTCGGATTATTACACCCGGCACACTAACGGACGCAGCATTACTCGATGGGAAATCAGATAGTATTCTGGTAGCCTTGGCATATCATAAATCTGTATTAGGTCTCGCATGGCTCAATTTAGCTGCAGGCCAATTCTGGGTTCTCGAAACAACGCTAGACAATTTAATCAGTGAGATTGAGCGTATTCAACCTGCTGAAATACTCGTTTCAGAATCATTCGATATTCCGACTAATCTCAAAGAATATGGAGCACTCAGACAACTCCCATCAAACCAATTTGATTTTGATAGCGCTGTACGAAATTTAACGGAGCTATTTCAGACTCATGATCTTTCGGGGTTTGGTTGCGATCAACTGCATGCAGCACTGCAAGCAGCTGGTGCGCTCTACCATTATCTATACCTTACCCAAGGGACTCATCTTACACACATCAAAGGATTGAAAGTAGAGCAAGATAGCTTCTATATTCGCATGGATGCTGTCACACGTAAGAACCTTGAGATTTCAGAAACATTGAGTGGAGAGACCTCTCCCACTTTAATATCGCTATTAGACACTTGCGCTACCAATATGGGGAGCCGCTTACTCAAATACTGGCTCCATCATCCACTCAGAAACGATGTGATGATTAAAAATCGTTTGGAAAGTGTAGCCTTTCTAAAGAATAATATAAAAGGTGCGCCCTACTATATTAAGCTCAAGCAACTTCTTAGACCATTAGCGGATATCGAACGCATTGCCACCCGCATTGCACTTAAATCAGCAAGGCCGCGCGATCTATCCAGCTTACGTGACAGTTTAATTACGCTTCCAGAGATCGCTGAAGCCATTGCCAATCATCTCAATGCGCATCTTACTCAATTAGCAAATTTTTTAATGCCAGATACCAATCTGGTCAAGCTATTACGGCAATCCTTACAACTTGAACCGGCTCTATTATTACGAGAAGGGGGGGTAATCGCTGAGGGATTTGATGAAGAACTTGATGAACTAAGGATGCTTCATGGTAATTGTGGAGAGTTTTTATTACAGCTTGAAACGAGAGAAAAAACACGGACGGGAATTCCCACGCTTAAAGTTGAATACAATCGGGTCCATGGATTCTATATTGAGGTTACCCATACTCATACCGATAAAATCCCGGCAGATTATCGCCGTCGGCAAACACTTAAGAACACTGAGCGCTATATCACGCCTGAATTACAAGCGTTTGAAAACAAAGCCTTAGCAGCCAAAGATAAAGCCATGGCCAGAGAAAAGCTGCTATATGAAGCACTATTGGAACAACTGATCTCATTCATCGCGCACTTGCAACAAATCGCTCGGAGTCTTGCTGAAATCGATGTTTTAAGTACTTTTGCCGAAAGAGCTGAAACCCTTAATTATGTCGCACCCGACCTGACTGAAGAAGCAGTCATCGCAATTCAAGATGGACGCCACCCGGTGGTAGAAACCCAAGTCGATCAATATATTGCGAATCACTTAAGTTTAGGTGCGTCGATCAACGATAAAAAAATGCTAATCATCACCGGTCCTAATATGGGAGGTAAATCAACCTATATGCGCCAAACAGCACTCATCGTGCTATTGGCACATTGCGGTAGCTTCGTACCAGCAAATTATGCGCGTATCGGTCCTATTGATCAGATTTTCACTCGAATCGGTGCTGCTGATGATTTAGCAGGAGGACGGTCGACATTCATGGTTGAAATGACTGAAATGGCCAATATCCTCAATTATGCAACGCCTCAAAGTCTCGTACTAGTCGATGAGATAGGCCGCGGGACTTCTACATTCGACGGGTTAGCGCTTGCTTTTGCGATTGCTCGATACTTATCAAGGAAAAGTCAAAGCTATACACTATTTGCAACCCATTATTTTGAATTGACGAATCTTGTTAACGAATTGGAACGAATCGCAAATGTTCATTTAGGGGTTGTCGAATATCAAAATCGGATCGTGTTCTTGCATACCCTCAATGAAGGCCCCGCAAGCCAAAGTTATGGCATCCATGTCGCAGAGCTGGCTGGAGTTCCCAAACCAATCATAAGGGAGGCCAAGAAAATTCTGGCCCATTTGGAACGAGAAGCGAATAATCAAACCCTACAACCCGATCTCTTTTCAGCGATCAATCAGGATGAGGCGATTGACTCACCTCCCCTCTCTCACCCTGTGATTAGTCATTTAAATACATTAAAGCCCGATGAACTCAGCCCCAGGGAAGCATTAACGGAACTCTACAAGCTAAAATCATTACTCGATGAACAATGAGGATGAATAGGATTAACCATGATCGCTAATAAAAACCAACCCAGTAATCTAGTTTCTTAGGGTTACCTTCAAAGGTGAATGGTTAGCTAAAACATCAAGTTCTGACCATAGAATGATAGGAACCTATCATTCTGGGTATGCAATAGATGACAAGGATCGCAGCTCCTCTCGGGTCTCGTATACAACTGGACAAATCTTGTGCGACAAACTGGGGCAGTTTTTTTGTTTGCTTTACAAAATGCTCATTCCATTTGTGGTGCTAAATAGTCTCGTTATAATGATAGCTAAATTGGGAAGTTATTTGAAAGCATAAGGAGATAGTATGAACAATTCCGTATTAGATCCTATTTGTGACGTAATATATTGCGTCATTTCGGACGTCTAATTCTAGTTAGACATCTCACGCAGCACCATGCGAACAGTAAAACGTAGATCCCTCAGTCAAGTTAAGGAAGAAATTTCTTACCGAATCCTCCGGCAAAAGCTTCCGGAAGCATGGATAATGCATGAGTACGGGCCTGACTATGGAATTGATTGCGTCGTAGAGCTATTTGACTACGTTGACGACACCAAAGAAGTTGCCGAGACGCTAGGGGAACAGTTTTTCGTACAATTGAAGGGATCTGACTCGAATGGCACTAAGTTAAGCCTTTTTAGCAAGGGAATAAGCTGAAAAATGGTGAGTAAAATGGCATAATTCGCTATGCAAAATACAACGTCTTTATTTCCTGGTTTTCACCTCCAAACACTCCGTAGAAAGCCTCGCTCAGCCAGTCAGAAACTTTCCGATGAGATCGCGAAGCTAAAGCAAAAAACGTTTAGTCAACTAGGTGAATGTTTTCGGAATTTCATTCCCAGCCAGTATCTGCGTCCCTCAGAATCTGGGGCTCTCAGTCGTCGACGCTTCTTCAGCAAAGAAAACACTTTCTGGGCCTTTTTTCTCAAGTGTTAGGCGATGATGGCGGATGTCAGGAAGTGATACGCAAACTCAAGCCTTTGCCGCGATGAAATTAAAACCCTTGCCTTCGTCGGCAACTGCGGCTTACTGCCAGGCACGCAGCAAACTGGATCTGCTGGGGCTTGAGACAATACTTGAGCATACCGCTAATCGGCTGCTGAATATTTTTAATCCTGATCGCATGAATAGCCGTCGAGTTGTCGTGGTGGATGGCACGGGCGTAAGCATGCCCGACACGATGGCAAACCAGCTGGTGTGGCCACAGCAACGACACCAAAAGGCAGGTTGTGGTTTTCCGCAAGCAGCCATCTGCGCTTGCTTTTGCCTGCAAACAGGCGCTTTGTTGAGTCACAAAGTTGGCAACAAGAAAAGCCATGAACTGCCCATGCTACGCGAGCAATGGGATACCTTTAAACCCGGTGATATATTCCTCGGAGATAAGGGGTTTTGTAGTTATTTTGATCTATCGAGCTTTAAAGACAGGAGCGTTGATTCGGTCATCACATTGGCCCGGCGTATTCCCGTTACCGAAGTTGAAGCAGTCGAGGTGCTTGGCAATGATGATTTGTTAATCCACTGGAAAAAGCCGGCCAGAAGCAAGGCGTCGAGTTATTCCCAAGCCGATTGGGAAGCGCTGCCAGAAACCCTTCTTTTGCGGCAGATAAAAGTAAGCGTTAATCAGTCCGGATTCAGAACCCATGGCTTCTATATCATCACCACGTTATTGGATGCAAAGGTGTATACAGCCGACGCCCTGGCCGATCTTTATTTCCAACGCTGGGATGTTGAGCTGTTCTTTCGGGATATAAAAACGACTATTGGCATGGATATTTTGCGTTGCAAAACACCAGACATGGTACGCAAGGAAATCGTGATGCACTTGATCGCCTATAACTGTATTCGTTATCTCATGATTGAGGCAGCACAACAGGCTAATGAGCAGGTACGTCGAATCAGTTTCAAGGGCAGTGTCCAGGCACTTCGGCAGTGGGAACCCCATCTCAATCAGACCAAAATCAGCCATCGAGAGCAGCGCCGTTTAATCCAGTTGCTGTATGAGTCTATCGCCGATTATATTGTGCCAGAACGATCAGGCAGAAGTGAACCCAGAGCAGTGAAACGAAGGCCAAAACCGTATCAGTTATTAACCGCTCCAAGACATGAAATGAAGGTGGCTCTGCATAGGGGAAAATACCATGCTAAAGCAGCTTAACTTAGTGCCATTCGGCTCTGACTCAATTAAATATTCCACTCGGCGTGCACATCCACGCAGAAACGTTGCCAAAGGGAAGCTATCTGAAGACGCCACGGAGTTCATCGACATTGAGGTTGCAAATTTTCAATTAGATGTTTCCGATTTACTTACTGTCGAGCAATTGGGAACGGCGGTCCCAGTCTTGCTAATACTGGTCGACATACAGACGGAGCGCGCTTTTTTGTCTGCCTAAACGACTACCTTGAAAAGGTAATAATCCCCGAAGATCCCTCCTTTGAGGCGAAAGACTCAAAAATAATTCAAATTCCACTGCAAAATGAAATAATTCCTCGCGAGGAGAATCTGGTTCCTCTTCGCGCATACGGCAAACGCGCAAAAATGTACGGCGCGTTCACAAAATTCTCATACCAACAAAAAGAGATCCAGCGCGCGAGAGGTCTTGCTCGCGTGAATCACGCGACAACAGAGGATAATGACATAGACATGCTTAAGGTCTTCGCAGAAAGCTCTCTGCGACAGGACCTCTGGAGAGGGCATGATTTTTGGGAACCCATGGCCTGGAGCCACTCCGAGCTTGAGGATGTTCTGAAGACTATTAATGATGGCATTAACCCGGGAGAGGTAGCAGCCTTCAAACAGTACTGCGATGAATATGTTTGGCATAGGCTCTGCAACCTTGCAAATATGTACGAGGAATTGGTGCGTGAATGGTTTCTTCCTACGGTTCTCGCTCAACTTACTTCATATCCGAAGCAAGGCGTGGTGCAGAAATCAGATGTCTAACTGGCGGTTCAACGCGGACGCCAACACTGGCCATGCCTTCGGCATTTTCATGGCCAGTGTTGGTGCCCTCCGCGCTTCGCGCTCCGGCGCCGGTTAACCTGGGCGTTAGGCGTCGCATCCCAACCATGACCAATCTTCGCGTCACCGAGATCAAGGCGTTTGTTCCCGCGAAGGACTTCAGTATCTCGAAGAACTTCTACAGGGACCTCGGGTTCACGATGGCCTCGGAGGGCGGCGGCGTTGCCTACTTCCACTTCGGCCTTGTCAGCTTCCTACTTCAAGACTTCTGTGCAGAAGGCCTGGCGGAGAACTTCATGATGCATATCCTGGTCGAGGACGTCGACGCATGGTGGTTGCACGTCCAGGAGAGCGGAGTAGTTGCGAAGTACGGCGCCAAGGTCACCGAGATCGAAGTCCAGCCTTGGCGGATGAGAGACTTCTGCCTCTCTGACCCGTCAGGTGTTTTGTGGCGAATTGGCCAGAACACTAACTGAGCAGTCTGCTTGGTGAAAACCGCGACGCCTAACCCCAGAAAATACCTTGATGCTGGAGGTGCAGTTTCTATCCTCGTCCTTCCAGACCACGGCTATGGCTAAAAATCCATCATCATTGTCATTGCTTGCAAGGCTTTGCCTCATCGCAACAAGCGTCACCTTGGCCGTTATTGGCCTGACTGCAGTTGTTACTAGATATGCGCCAGAACGATCCACCCGCTTCGGCCTAACTGAGCCACTGTTGGGTTCAGATGCCATCTCATTTGGTATCGTTTGCATTCTTATGGCTTTGATCCCTCTCTTACCATTTTTCCGCAATAAGCAAAAAGCGACGATGGCAGGGATACTCATCGGTATCTGCTTGATTGCATCGATTTTTTACTTGGCATATACCTAGTTGTACGCTAACAATCCGTTCAAGCGGAATAAAGGAGCCAGAGTAAATAGTCGATCCTGAAATATCCACAAGCACTTGATTCTATGCAGCAAAGATCTTTCTTTTGATGAGCATAACGACCAGGAATGTTAAAATAGCATCCTATTTCTGGTCGAAATGGTGATTAAAAATGCTAAGACATAGCAGTACGATTCATCAACCGAATTTGTTTGGAACAGATTTGCTGATGCAGTTGGATGTCAATGATCCATTGTTGCAGCTTGCAGACGCGATACCGTGGCAAGAATTTGACGAAGCATTTTCGATTCACTACACGAAATCGACAGGCGCGCCGAGTAAGCCGATCCGGTTGCTGGTTGGGTTATTGATCTTGAAGCAGTTAGAGAATTTGAGTGACGAATCAGTAGTATTGCAGTGGAAGCGCAATCCTTACTACCAGGCTTTTGCGGCATAAAAGAGTTCCAGCAGAAATTGCCGTGTCATAGCACGGAACTGGTGCATTTTCGTAAGCGCCTAGGTGTGCCGGGCATGGAGCGGATTTTTCAGATGAGTGTTGGTTTTGCATGGGGAATCGGCACTGGAAGATGTGGTTCATGTTGACACGACAGTGCAAGAGAAGAACATCACATACCCGACTGACAGCAAACTAGCGATCAAGATTATCAATCGCCTCAACAAGATTGCCAAATCCCATGGTATTTCACAGCGGCGCACTTTCATTAAGCAAGTGAAATCACTGCGCTTGGATATTCGGCACTACCGGCATGTGAAGAAAAGAGCAAAGGCGAAACGCGCGTTGAAGCGACTCAGAACCATTGCAGGTGTTTTGATGCGGGAGCTCAGGAGAAAATTGCCACAATGCTGCCTATTCGAGCACTACCAAAAGGATTTTCTACTGTATGAGCGCGTACTGAAACAGAAAATCAAAGACACGCACAAAATCTATTCCCTGCACGAACCGCAAGTGTACTGTATCGGCAAGGAAAAGACCACAAACAATATGAATACGGCAGCAAGGCATCGATAGCCAGCACAGCGAAGGTAACCTGATTGTTGGGGTTGTCAGTCACGAACAAAACTTGCATGACAGCCACACATTACCAGAGATATTGCATCATGTTGAGACTTCGCGCGGGAAAGCGGCCAAGCAAGCTGTATGCGACCGTGGCTACCGTGGCAAACGTGAAGTCAATGGAACGCAAATCGTTCTACCTGGAAGAGCATTAAAACGAGACACACGCTACCAAAGAGACAAGAAGCGGAAACAATGCAGAAGGCGCGCGGCGATTGAACCCATTATCAGCCACCTGAAATCGGATTATCGAATGGCCAGAAATTACCTGAAAGGCGCCATCGGTGATCACATCAATCTGCTAATGGCTGCTACCGCCTGGAATCTAAAACAATGGCTATTGGCCATTTTTTGGTTTTTCTTCCCGTGGCGAAAACTGCAGGCTTCGCAAATTCTTTGATGGAAAAAGATCAAATTGCTCGATTTTGTCTTTATTAACACGCCGCTTTTTGAAACTGCTGATCCATAATAACAATTGATGCAGTTTTTCAGGGTCGACTAATTACTATTTGTATCGAGAATTGGAATTACAACATTGCTTGCATGAGTAAGCTTAATAGTCGCTCAATTCCAAATCAAAGATGCTAACCGAGTTACGCAAATGTATTGATGATTCCTTGACGCATAGCGCGCGCGCTTCTATCCAATTCATTGGGTAACCCCTGAATTTTTGTTATCGTCGTGTTATTTACATTGGCTCCTGAAGTATGCGAATCTCGTTGATGATTAGGATGCTGTTGTGAAGTTTCAGCGCCTACCGTGGTATTCCCTAAAGTAATGCCACTTTCTGCCATCATTTCACGTAATCGAGGTAGGGCAGATTCAATGGCTTCTCGTACCGCAAGATGAGGAGAAGTAAATTGAGCGGATACTTGGGTCGATTGATCATTGCTGATGTGCAAAATGATCTCTACCGGACCTAGTTCAGCAGGGTGTAAGTGTAATTCTGCAATTTGATGCTTCTGAGTAGCTAGCCAGGTAATTTGCTGATTGAAATCGTTACCCCATGCTGGTTTGCCAAATTCAGTCACAATATTATGCGGATAAGTCGATACGGGAGCTAGGCTAGAAGGTGTTGTTGCTTGGGTTATCAAACCGCCGCCTTGCGCTGCCAGAGAAGAGTCTGGGGAAATTGGTAAAATTTTGCCGAGATCGGCAAAATTTACCGGATTGATGCCAACTTCTTCGGATGAGGTGTCGTGCGTTAGTAATTGACTGAGCTGATTCAGCGCAGAATAGGGCGAAGTGCTTATACTCGATGTACCATCGTTTTGATAAGTTTGGGCTTGTGAAAAAGTCGTGTAACTCTGATTGCTGGCTAAATTAGTAGAGAAGGCTGTCTTTAATTTATCGCCTATTAGGGTTGTCAAGGGCGCGCTAGCACTCTCGATCGCTGTGTCAAGAAGCGGTGTGGTTTGTAAAACATTTCCTTCTATCGACTTGAGTAGTGACGGATCAATTCGTTCTTGTTCGCCTCCATGGATATTGGAAGAGGTTGCAGTTGAGAAGTTAATAGTCAGATTGTTATTGGCAGTGCTTGTTTCAGCCATTAGGGAAATAGGTATTTCAGCTGAATTGGTAGCATCAATAAGTAATTCATTCGTAGCCGTTTCAACGCCAATGGTATCAGTGTGCAGCTCAGTTTTTAGATCTCCTGCCAAGGTTTGTCCCAGTATTTCCTGGAATGAGCTCACGTTAGATTGGTTTAGACCTGCGCTATCGGCAAGTGATGAAGTAATATCGGAATTTACAGATGGCAGTGTTGTATCCTGAATGCTTGTGAGATTTAACATGGCTAATAGATGAGTTACTAAAATAATATCTATACTTATGCAATTGTTATGCCAGGATCAGATTTTTTGCGAGCCTTAGCTTTTTATTTTATGTTGTTTGGCGATAGTAACAAACTCATCCATGAGCTTTTGCTCATGCTTTTCAAGCTTGACCGCGTGATTATGTTTAATTCTCTGCAGCAGCGTATTATAGGATTTTAGTTTACGCCGAGACTCTTGATACTCTGTTTTGACAATTTCTGTTTCTTTTTGCGCATTGATTGTTACTTTGCGTTGCTCGACGATTGCAGCATCAAGTTTGCCAATAAACGCAAGATAGTTCGTCCACTCAATCGAATTCATTCCAGTGTTCTTTGTATTGACAAAATGAGCTTGATAATTTCGTCGGTAGTCAATTAATAGATTAAGTTTTCGCTCAGCTTCTTGTTGCCTGGAGTTAAGAAATCCAAGCCGTTTTGCTGAAGCATCCATTTTTTGTTGCGCAAACTCGACAAGTGCTTTAAGAGATTGAGTAGTTGCCATTCCATTAGTTTGCAATGAGTAATGATTCGAAAGCTAGCTACCGAAGTGTGAGCAGCTTAGATAATTTCTGGAGACTTTCTGTAAAGTTTTCTTGTTCAAAAATACCTTGCTGAAGGAAGGACTCTAGTGCCGGATAAATTTTTATCGCTAAGTCAAGCTCTGGATCGCTCCCTGGAACATAGGCACCGACACTAATCAAATCGTGGCTGCGATGGTAACGCGAATAAAGATTCTTGAAACGTCGGGTCCATTCTAATTGCTCCTGTGAAACTAAATGAGGCATGACGCGACTGATCGATGATTCGATATCGATCGCCGGATAATGGCCAGAATCTGCTAGCCGCCTTGAAAGAACAATATGTCCATCGAGGATAGCACGAGCATTATCTGCGATCGGATCATTGGGATCATCATTTTCTGATAGAACGGTATAAAACGCAGTAATTGATCCACTGCCTTGCCTACCATTTCCCGCACGCTCGACCAATTGCGGTAAGCGTGCAAATACGGACGGGGGATAGCCCTTGGTTGCAGGAGGCTCACCGACCGCTAAAGCAATTTCTCGCTGCGCCATAGCAAACCGAGTCAGAGAATCCATGATGAGTAGCACATTTTTTCCTTCATCACGGAAAAACTCAGCAATAGCAGTAGCATAAGCGGCGCCTTGCAAGCGCATGAGTGGTGAAGTATCAGCGGGTGCGGCGATAACAACTGAACGAGCGAGCCCTTCTTGCCCAAGAATGTTTTCAATAAACTCTTTTACTTCTCGACCTCTCTCGCCAATCAGAGCAACTACAATCACATCAGCTTTGGTGTATCGTGCCATCATCCCGAGCAAAACACTTTTACCGACGCCGCTGCCAGCAAAGAGCCCCATTCTTTGACCACGACCCACACTGAGTAAAGTATTAATGGCGCGAATGCCTACATCGAGCTGCATGTCAATTGGCGCTCGCTCTAGGGGGTTGAATGGTCTGCTATATAAAGGGACTGTTTGCTCTGTATGGATAACGCCTAATTGATCAAGCGGCTCTCCAGCACCACTGAGCACTCTCCCGAGCAATTCATACCCGACATTGATTTGCTTCGTACGGTCGGCTGCCCGTCTTCTTGGTTGCCAGTTTTTGCCAATTTTAGGGTAATCATTCGAGTATTCGGTGGGAATTACTTTTGCTCCAGGAACCAGCCCATAAACATCACTCGAAGGCATTAAAAAGAGGCGATCACCAGAAAATCCAACAACTTCAGCAGAGACGGTATGGCCGTTAGGAAGGAAAACGGTACAAGTACTGCCAACAGCAAGCCTCAACCCTACCGCTTCCATTACTAAACCGGCCACACGAGTCAGTGTGCCGCTAATAATGAGTGAATTTGAGTGATTGACAATTTGTTTGCAGCTGTTCAGAAAACTTCGCCATGAGGAACAATGATCCATGTTTGGGTTAATTCGGCTGATGATTTTCTAGTAAAACTTTTGATAAAACTGTTTTCCAGCGTGAGGCGAGTGTAGCGTCTATCTCGCAACCCCCTGCTTCTACCTTACATCCACCTCTTTCTATTAGATTGTGCTCGTAAATTTTCCACTTTGAATGCGATAGCTGATTCTCTAGTTGGATACGAACTTGCGCCGCATCTTCAGGATGCAGCGTGATATGAAGTGGTTGTGTGACAGATGGTAAGTACTGAATGGCTTCTTGAATAACTGGGATGATTAATTCAGGTTTTAATTCAAGTGATTGGGTAACAATTTTTCTCGCAAATTCGATAGCGAGTTCGAGAAGCTCTTGCGCAATGGTTTGATCAATGTGTTGGAGTTCTTCCTCAAATTTAACCATCAAAGCATGGAGATGCTGAAGGATGGTTTCCATTTCTATAGTCGCGTTTTGCTTCCCTTCCTGGTAGCCTACCTGATAACCTTCATTCTTTGCTTGTTGATAAATCGCTTCGATTTGTTCTGCGGTAGGAAGTGAAATGGATTCATTTGCAGCTTGGCTGATACTTTCATCCAATGGCGTTGTGTTGTTTACTAAATTTGTTTCAAATGAACCTAGCTCCCATTTTTGATAGGACGAGAGCTGTTTTTTGGGAATGACTGACGGGGAATTCATTTGTATGTTTTATCCAATATTCGATATGAATAAGAAGTGTAGAATCATGATGCCTAAAATCGAATGTTCGCGTTAACGATGTTATACAAAACCTTCGCCACCTTTTCCTCCAAGCGCTACTTTCCCATCATCTGCTAGTTGCCGAAGTGTTTTCAACATTTGCTTCTGTGCCGCCTCAACTTCTGAAACGCGGACCGGACCTTTGATTTCAAGATCCTCGCGTAACATTTCTGCTGCCCGCTGAGACATGTTTTTAAAAATCTTATTACGTAATTCTTCTTTTGCGCCTTTGAGAGCAATGATCAGTGAATCGGACTGAACTTCTCTGAGCAATAGTTGAATACCCTGATCATCAACCGTTAGTAAATCATCAAATACAAACATCTCATCCATGATTTTTTGTGCGATACCCTCATCATATTGTGTGATGTGTTCAATGATATTGCCCTCAAGTGAACTAGGAATGAAATTTAGCATTTCAGCCGTCGTACGTATCCCGCCTTTGGGTGTCTTTTAATATTGTCACTCCCCGATAACAATTTGTTTAATACGCTATTCAATTCGCGGAGTGCGGTAGGTTGAATGCTGTCAAGAGTTGTGATACGAAGGATGACATCATTACGCAATCTTTCAGTAAGTAATGCCAGAATCGCACTGGCTTGATCTCTTTCAAGATGGACTAGTATGGTTGCAATGATCTGTGGGTGCTCATTTTTGATTAATTCAGCTACCGCGGCTGTATCCATCCATTTTAAGTTCTCTATGCCACTGGTATCGTTTCCTCTTTCCATCATCCGATCCAGCAAGTTAGCTGCTTTTTCTTCGCCCAAAGCACGAATGAGAACTTTGCGAATGTATTCCAGCGAATTTTGACCAAGCGAAGTTCTATCACTTGCTAATGTACAGAATTCGTGCACGACGGCCTCAATCTTGTCGCGTTTAACATTATTTAAGCTTGACATGGCTTCGCTCAGTCTTTGTACTTCCTTCGGTCCAAGATATTTGAAAACTTCAGCTGCTTCTTCTTCTCCTAATGACATCAGAAGAATAGCGCTTTTAAGAATTCCATCATCGCTCATTGTCAGATACCCACTCTTTGATCACATTTGCTACTATGATTGGTTCGTTTAAAGCCAATTGCTTAGCTTTGGTTATATTCTGTTCGTGATTAACCGTTTCCTGTTGATGACTTAACGCTAAGTTTTTATTTTCATCGAGTTCAGCAGTCGCTTGGAGCTGGGCTGGTGGAGGTGGTGGGGGCGGTAGTAAACTTTTTAAGAATGGTTTTAATATTTTAAGCAAAAAGAACAAAACCAAAGCGGCTATGATAAGCTGCTTACCAATTTCTTTTGCAAGCAGAATCATATCGGGTTGTTTCCAGAAAGGAATTTCTGCAATATCTTCTTCCAAGATATTAAATTGACTATTGGTTACGGTCAGCGAATCTCCCCGATTTTCATCAAACCCCATCGCTTGTTTAACGAGACTATTAATTTTCTCGATTTCTTCTGCGGCAAGTGGTTCATGTGTCAGGCTTCCAGCTTCATCCATTTTTCCGCGATAATTGATGACAACGGCTGCAGATAGCCGGTTAATACGTCCTACTGATTGACGCGTGTGCTGAATTGTTTTGTCTAATTCGTAATTCGTAGTTGATTCGGAGCGGGTGTCAACGGGTACTTGATTTTTTGTGTCTCCTTCGCCGGCCGCGACATCTACAGGCGCCTCAGCAGCAGCAGGCGGACGATTCGATAATGCTCCTGGTACACCGCTCTCAGGCCGATTGGCTGACATGGAGTCTGATTTTTGTTGACTCCGAATCGAAGCAGCCTCGGTTGCAATATTATTAGGCTTATAGATTTCTTCTGCGCGTTCCGTTCTAGAGAAATCAACGTCGGCTGTAACTTGAGCCCGTACATTATTGGGACCAGTTATTGGAAGCAAAATTGTTTCAATGCGCTTATTAATGTTTTGCTCTAATTCATGAATATATTTGAGCTGAGTGTCATCTAGGCCGGTTTCATTTCCTTCTTTCTTGGGAGTGCTAAGTAAATTGCCATTTTGGTCGACAACAGTGACATTTTTTACGGGAAGATTGGGAATACTACTTGAAACTAAATGGATAATAGCGCTTATTTGCTCAACTGTAAGCACTCTTCCTGGGTATAGATTTAGCAATACGGATACACTAGGTTGTTGACGTTCTCGAACAAAAACAGTGGGCTTCGCTATTGCCAAATGTATGCGAGCGCTTTGAACGGCAGAAAGGGACTGAATAGAGCGTGCCAACTCACCTTCTAATGCACGTTGATAATTAACTTGTTCCAAGAACTGGCTGGAGCCAAATTTCTGATTTTCCAGGAGCTCAAAACCGGAAATACCTCCTTTAGGGAGTCCTTGGCTTGCTAAACGTAGTCTAATCTCATGAACTTGTGTTCCTGGAACCAGGATGGTTCCATTACCTTCAGAAAATTGGTAGGGTATATTCATCTGCTGTAATGCATTAATGACAGCCCCACCATCTTGCTCAGTGATGTTAGTGTATAGAACTCGATAGTCGGGACTCTGGCTCCAGATAACGATCCCAACCAATAATGCGATGCTAGCAGCTGCCGCTAGCATGAGACCCAGTTTCTTTTGTCCTGATAATTGAGCAATTGTACTGAATCGATTTGTTTTAGTTCCAATGTCTTCTGATACTGTAGCCACGCAAATCCTCCTACCTACTTTTTAGTTACCAATCAATGCAATAAATATTGAATATTGGCTCTGTTTGAAATGAAGTATCGGTAACTTAAATTCGATAAAGCGATTATCAAGATTTTTATTACTTCTGAATGATTGAACAGAATAATTTTGCTAGCTTTATTTCATCTATGAGCGCAAGGTGGCTGGTGCTATGCTGCGCAACATCTGGAAAAACTGTTAAATTTTGTAAGCATGAAAACTGAATCTAAAGATCGATTAGGAAAATCAGTTGCTGATCATTATCAGCTGATGCATGCCTTTACTATTTTTAGTCAAGCATCCGAACAGCTTTCAAATGTTTATCGCGATTTGCAGCAACAGGTCGAGCATTTGACGAATGAATTAGCCTTAGCTAATGGTGAGTTGCAACGCCAACTCGCACAAAAGGAGAACCTTTCTCAACAACTCAGTTTGTTATTATCGGCTTTACCGGGAGGAGTTGTTGCTATTGATAATGAAGGTGTTATTGAGAGCGCTAATCCAGTTGCTCTGTCTATTTTGGGCGAGCCGTTGTTGCAATGTGCCTGGCAGCAGATACTCGAAGATCGTTTGTTGGCAACGGATATTGCTAGCGAGTGGAAATTAAGAAAAGCAGCACATAACGATTTTCGTCGTATTTCAATTGAAAGTAGTATTTCTGAAGATTCAGGAAAGATGGTTTTATTAATTCAAGATATTACTGAAGCCTATACAAACCAAGAACGGATCAAGCGCGAGCAAAGACTTGCAGTAATGGGAAGAATGGCAGCGAATTTAGCACACCAATTGCGTACTCCACTCTCAACAGCCTTGATTTATGCCGCGCACTTGAGTAATAGCGAGTTATCAACTCAGGAGAGAAGCAATTTTGCCGTAAAAACAGTTGAACGACTACAGTATTTAAATCAGCTGATTAACAGTATGTTACGGTTCGTGAAAGGTGAATTAGTAAAAAAAGAAGTGGTAGGTATCTCTGTTTTGTTATCCGATATTCAAAGTTTGATACTACCTCATATGCAAAAAAAGAACTTGCAGCTTGTTGTTGAGAATGGTGGTCAGGGAGAAGCTTTAACCGTTAATTATGAAGAGCTTTGCAGCTCACTAATAGCGTTACTTGAAAATGCGATACAAGCATCACCTGTAGGCGGCCGCGTTTCTTTGATTTGTAATTTAACGGCTGATGAGGTGTTATTAACAGTAGCTGATCAAGGAGACGGCGTTGATATTGCAAATGAAGAACGATTATTTGAACCTTTTTTTACTACGCGGGTAGAGGGAACTGGTCTGGGGTTAGCAATCGCGCATAGTGCGATTAAACAAATGGGGGGGGATGTACAAGTGAAATCACTTGCTGATCGAGGTAGTGAGTTTATTATCCGATTACCAAGAACAAACCTAAGCAATACCATCAATTCAAATCTATCCAGTTTAATTTAGAGGGTTATTGAAATGAATGAGCTATCGATTCTGATTGTAGAAGATGATCAGGATTTGCTGGAGGCGATATGCACGACAGTTAAGTTGTCTGGCTATAAAGCCTTAGGGGCGTCAAGCGGTGCTGCAGCACTTGATTTGCTTAATTCTCAGCAAATTGGATTGGTAATTAGTGATATACAGATGCAACCCATAGACGGAAATATACTTTTGAAAAGAATTAAGGAAACTTATCCAGATATCCCTGTATTACTGATGACAGCCTATGGTGAAATTAATAAAGCGATAGCAGCGATGCGAGCAGGTGCGAGTGATTACTTGTTAAAGCCTTTTTCGCCGGATTATTTATTGACCTATATTAATAATTATTTAGCGTATGCGAATAATCAATACAAGAATTATGATGAGATTGTTGCTAAAGATCCCAGAACCAATGCAATGTTTTCTTTAGCTAAACGGGTGGCAGAGTCATCCGCAACTGTCATGTTAATTGGCGAAAGTGGCAGTGGGAAAGAAATCTTAGCCCGTTTTATTCATCAGCATTCACCTCGTTCAGAAAAACCGTTTGTGGCTATAAATTGTGCTGCTATTCCTGAGAATTTATTGGAAGCAACATTATTTGGATATGAAAAAGGGGCGTTCACAGGCGCAGCTCAGGCCCAGCCTGGTAAGTTTGAGCAGGCAAATGAAGGTACTTTATTACTGGATGAGATATCTGAAATGCCGTTAGGTCTTCAGGCTAAGTTGCTTAGAGTGCTTCAAGAGCGCGAAGTTGAGAGAATCGGCGGCAGGAAGCCTGTTAAACTAGACATTCGTCTTCTAACGGCATCAAATCGCGATATTTTTTCTTTAGTGAAGCAAGGCACTTTTCGAGAAGATTTATATTATCGACTCAATGTTTTTCCTTTAGAAATTGCGCCATTAAGAGAGCGTCCTCTGGATATCGAGCCTCTGGTGTACAGAATACTTCAGAGCCCGAGCAAACGAATCAAGGGGCGTAGCTACTCCTTGACTAAATCAGCATTACTTGCACTAAGTCAATATCCTTGGCCAGGAAATGTTCGTGAATTAGAGAATGTTATTCAGCGTGCCATGATTTTAGCAACGGATGAAATTGATGTAATACATTTAAATTTGCCTGAGCAAGCGCGATCTAATGTGAAAACGATTCCCGATACTAGTAGCCCATCTCAATCGAAAGATATTAAATCTTTAGAACGTGAGCACATCCTTAAAACACTTGCTGAAGTAAATGGGTCACGCAAATTGGCAGTACAGAGACTCGGGATATCTGAGCGCACTTTACGTTATAAATTGCAACAATATCGCCTGGTTGGGTGAGAATCGATAGGGGAACTGTGATGGATAAATCTAATATTAATCAAATCTTAACTCAATTAAGGCTTACTTCTGATGCAATTTCTGGTTCTTTAAGACCAGACAATGCTCAACTTAACCCTAAAGAAGTTGATTTTAGCAACATACTCAGATCGGCGGTTGATCAAGTAAATGCTACCCAGCAAACAGCGGGACAGTTGAGTCAAGAGTTTATGAAAGGTGGTTCTGATACTAATTTGCACGATGTAATGATTTCACTCCAGAAGGCTAATATTTCGTTTCAGTCAATGATTCAGATTAGAAATAGACTGGTTACTGCTTATCAAGAAATTATGAATATGCAAGTATAGCTCTTAAAATAAGATACTCTGATTTGAATGGAAACTAACCAGGATTACTTGATTGACTCTCAAAATGAAGTTACTCATATTTTGAGAACATTCCTAGAGCAGCGGACATCGATTACCCTTCATCTCGTGGGAGATACTGTTAGCTCTGCCTTAACCACAGTTTTAGATATTAACCCATCAAATGCCGAGTTAATTGTTGATTATTATCCTGATGAAAATTTTAACCATCAGGCGCAACTTGCTGAGAAACTAGTTTGTGTTGCAACACGAAATGGTATTAGAGTTGAGTTTGAAAGTTTCTCGATCAGTAAAACTTGGTTTGACCGATGCGCTGCCTATCGATTGGATTTTCCGAAAGTAATTTCACGGATGCAACGAAGGGAATATTTTCGAATATCGCCACTCATGAAGCAGCAACCAAAATGTATAGTTCTAGATAATAATCGAGAGGAAATCAGATTTACAATACTCGATATAAGCTGTGGGGGAGTGTCAATCAAGCATGATCGTCCTAATGAGAAAAAACTCGAAGTTGACATTATTTATTCTGATTGCAATATAGAACTCGCAAGCCCAATTGGTCTTATCAAAACGCCAATCCGTATCAGGAATATTTCAGAAATGCCTTCTCAAAATAATCAAATTTATACCCGATATGGGTGTGAATTTGTTGACTTACCAAGTAAGACTCGAATGATGATTCAGCGTTACATCATTAAACTAGAACAAGATAGTAGAAGTAAAGATTGGATGTAATATCTTAAAGAAAGTTGAGTATCGCTTTCAAGCGTTTTATACGCTATCAGATCTGGGTTTATACAACTTAAATAATTGTAACAAGCCTTTCGATATGCAAAAGTAAGCTTTGTTTTTTGGGCTTCTAAAGAATAAAATTCTTTATAGCGCTATTTTTAGGAAATAGATTGAAAAGTATTAAAACTAAGTTTGTTACTTTCGCAATTATAGCAATATCGATTCCATCTCTATCGCTCGGATTGCTCTCCTATTTTAAAAATGAAAAGCTAGTGAAAAGCCATGTAACTCGTGAATTACGGGTGCTTGCTAGTAATGTTAGTCGAGAGTTAGATTTTTGGATTAACGAAAATTACCATGCAGTCAGTGTACTTTCTGTATCTGGCCTGATTATCAATGAGTTAACTTCGTCATCTCGTGATTCTGTGAACAAAAGCAGCAATTATCAGGGATCAAGACAACTTGTTTTATCAAAATATTTGAGCTCATTTCAAGAAAAGCTTCCAACAATTATTGAGCTAACTATTTTTGATTTAAATGGGAATGTCGTTGCAAGCAGCATACCAGAATCACTAAACAGAGTTTTTTCAGGTAATGAGCAGAAGGATATGCTCACTAATATCAAAATAAAGCCGCCCTATCGGAATGGTCGATACGATACTGCGGTGCTTGAGCTCTATGCGCCCGTTCTGTCGTATGACGAAAAAGTTATCGGATCTATATTGGCTACATTGAATATGGAAAAATTCATGAATAGTTTAGTCGATAATGCGGATTTTGCTTTGGGAGAAATTACTTTGCTAGGACCCTCGGGTAATATTCTTCTAAGTAGTAATCCCAAGATAAATTATTCAACTTCGCTAGCGTCGGAAACTTTAAAACGACTACAAGCGCATAGTGGAAATGCCTTAACTTTTAGAGGGCTAACTCATTTGAAGGTACTAGGATTAATCGTGATCTCGAAAGAAGCTCCTATTATCGTTTTGGTGGAAAGAGATCATGGAGAGGCTATTGCTACCTGGATAGAATTACGCAATCTATTTATCGGTTTAGTGGGTTTGCTAATCGTAATTGTAGGTGGAATCGCTTTTTACATTGGCCATTCCATCGTGGCTTCCCTAAGCTATCTGATAGAAGGAACAAAACGTATTCTAAATGGAGATCTCAATGTCCAAATTAATGAGGTAAAAGCAGATGAAATTGGTCAGCTGACATCCAGCTTTAACAAAATGACTGAGAAACTAAGATGTAGTCAAGCTGAAATATTGGCTGCGCATGAGGCGATGCAAAAGCAAAACCAGCAATTAAAAATTCTTTCGGTAACCGACAGTTTGACCGGGCTATACAATCGCAATAAGCTCGATGCAATTTTTATTGATCAGTTAGCGAGATTTGAACGAAATCACCGACCATTTTCAGTTTTAATGATTGATATCGATCATTTCAAGAAATTAAATGACAGTCACGGTCATGTCATAGGCGATGAAATTTTAATATCAGTTTCACAAGCGATTGGTAAATCAATTCGGAGTGTTGATTTTGCAGCGCGATATGGTGGTGATGAATTTGTTGTAATACTGACAGAAACTGACGCAGCATCTGCTGTAATCACGGCTGAGAGGATTTGTGCACAAGTAGCTATAAATGTAAATTCTCAAATCAAAGAAATCAGTGCTTCGGTCACATTAAGTATGGGAGTTATCCAATGCGAGATCGATGATAAAACTTCTAAGAATATATTGTCACGAGTTGATGACGCGCTTTATAAAGCGAAGAACTCAGGTAGAAATAGAATATATTACGAACATCACCCTAATGAATAGGGTTTGGAGCTACTATCTAATCGTTTATCGGTGAATTCCTAAGAACTATGCGGCGAGTACTTTATTTTTGCCTGATCGTTTAGCTAGATACATTGCTTGATCAGCACGCTTGATCACAGTTTTGGGATCTTCATTCTCAGCAAGTTGCGCGATGCCGCAGCTAAAGGTAATCAATATTTTTTCATTTTGATGCAAGAAAAAGCAGCGAGTTAAATCTCTTTGGACGCGTTGCATAACGGTTACACTATCGTTAATCCCTGTTCCAGTTAGTAAAACAACAAATTCTTCACCACCAAAACGAGCCAGAGTATCTTGTGGCCTAAGCGATTTGCGAATGACGGTTGCTAAATGCACTAGCGCATTATCACCTACATCATGGCCATGTGTATCATTTAGCTTTTTAAAATTATCGATATCAAGTAACGCAATACACAAATTTGAGCCGTCACGTTGCATTCGGGAGACCTCTCGTTCAATGGCTTCTTCCAGACCTTTCCGATTAAGTGCTCCTGTTAATGTATCGTGACGAATTAAGTTACTAGCTTGCAGAAGCTCAGATTGCAATCGATCTACTTCTTTCTCAGCAGATTCGGCGCGGGAACGAAGTTCTAAAAGTTCATCATGAGAGCGTTTTGCTGAAGACTGAACTTGCCGAGTATGTTGAATGACTTTGTCGAGAACATCAGAGAGTTTAGAAATATCATTTGCTCGACTAATTTCTTCAGCATAGACACCTAGACTGGTATGATAATCGCCTGCGGTTTGCGTAAACTCGGCTAATTGATCTACAAAGGACGAAAGCATGAGCTTCAGTCGAGATTGATTATCAATCAGATTCTTTTTGAGCAACCTTTGTTTGTATACAAGTTCTTTTATTTGTCGCTCAACATTATCAATCAATCTTAAATCGAGCGGCTCGGTAATCATTTCTCTGACTATTGCAATCTGCCCTTGAAGCCAAGTATCATCTACAACTAATTCGCTGATGTTATCAATGACGAGTTGAAATAATTTTAAGAGTGATGATCTGATTTCGCCTTGGTCTTCTGCAGCATATTGTAGTCGGTAGTTAAATTGCTTAAGCCTATCGATGAACTGTGTAAGTTGTTCCGGCTCAAAAATAACTCGAACCTCCTTAGCGAGTAACTCAGCTTCTTTTGAGATTTCTGGCGAGGTCGATAACAATATACTTAGGCAGTCTCCAAATAAACGCTCTAATTGATCTTGCAATGCTCTAGGGAAGATCGATGAGATTAATTTGTCAGCCTCGTTAGTCTGTATCTTATCCTTTTCAAGGTGGCGATAATCAGAGCAATCGTTTGAAATTGTATTTTGTTTAATTGCGTTCCCACTTAATAAATCGATTAGTATTGTTCCCAAACCTTCCCAGTCACTTTTTAACACAGCAGTTTCAAATGATTGAATGATCTGTTGTTGGTCAGAATTATTGCGGGGTAATTTTTCTAAGATTATTTTTAATGTTTTTTCTGGAAAAAAATCAATTATCTCATCACCAGCAATTTGATAATAAAATGAACGATAATTATCAGGTGTCGGTAATTTTCGACTTACAGCGAGTTGTCGTAGTGCTTCACGAGCAATTTCAATTTCTGTTAACGTCTTCGAATTTTTCATATGTACCAATAGTAAATCTTGCTATACGCATAAAAGTACAAATGCTGTATAGCGATAACTGGCTCTTTAAATCATAATATTTCAAAGTTCGCTTTATTAATACTAATACCAGCAAAACCGATTTGGGCATTGCTGAGATTTTCGACGATATTCTCATTTGATTGTTTGAGAATTTTTTGAGCAACTTTTCGCTAGTCTAGTGTTTTTTTTAAAAAGCTAAGCCATAAAAACAATACTATTTAACCTTCTGTGTTAGGTTTTCAAAGGAATTAATACATACTGAATTTTGGGAAATTACGTTGCTTAACTATTCGAAGCTAAAGCATGTCACTTTCAGAAGGTAATATACGTACTTCATTGTGATACACTTAAAACGTGTAATGATTTCAGTTAAGTTAGATAAATGAAGATGTTTAAGAAGGGGGAAAGAAGTATGAAAAAATTTTGGTTATTAGGCATGGTCGGTGCATTGGTTCTTATAAGTGGCTGCTCGGATAAATATACGCCCAGTACGAATGCAACACCGGAAAGTATTTTTAAGGAAGCTTGCGTAAAATGCCATAGCCCCGTAAATGGAAAAGTGATGGCGTTAAGTCCTGAAATGGCCAACACAGCAGCAATCATTGAAAGAATCAAGAATGGTAAAGGTTTTGGTATGCCAGCATTTCCTAATTTGACGGGCGGAACAGCAGAAGGGCTTGCGCAATATATCCTAGATAATAGTGCGACAAAATAAAAAATATCATTGTCTTTTGAGTGCGAATAATTAACTTCCACAATCTTGAGGAATAACATATCAGTCCTAAAAAAATATATTGCTTCTCAGGCAATATCGAAATGTGCATCCTGTAGCCTGCGCGAATTATGCTTGCCGGTAGGTCTCGATGCGCATGAAACGGAAATCTTGAGCGATCTGATTGAGCATAAGTGTAAAATTGGACGCGGGGAATATCTTTTGCGCGCTGGCATGAGATTTAAATCCCTTTATGCTGTTAGAAATGGTTTCTTTAAATCATATATTCTTGATTCTGAGGGGCGCCAGCAAGTTACTGGGTTTTATATGACAGGAGAATTGCTAGGTTTAGATGCCATCAGCGCAGAGATTCATACATGTGAAACCGTTGCGCTTGAGGATAGCGAAGTTTGTGAAGTTCCATTTGAAAGACTCGAAGAAATTAGCTGTAGTATTCCTTTGCTGATGCATCAGTTTCATAAAATTATGAGTCGAGAAATTGTTCAAGATCATCGCGTGATGGTCTTGCTTGGTAATATGAAAGCAGAAGAGCGTATCGCAGCATTCTTGCTCAACTTATCAGATCGATTTGAAAAACGAGGTTACTCTGCAACTAGCTTTGTTCTGAGAATGACACGAGAAGAAATTGGGAGCTACTTAGGGCTTAAGCTCGAAACTGTAAGCCGCTCATTCTCCAAATTGCAGGATGAGGGGATGATTACCATCAATAATAAGCATGTTGAGTTACATGATATTCATCGCTTGACACGTAAAATTAGTGGCTATTAGAGGAGTGTTAGTCGACTATTACTTGGTATAATTAGCGTGAATTAATGTTTTACGCTTTCTTGAGTGTCGGTGGATGCATGTTATAATGCGGTCTTAGGTAAGATCAGACATTAATTGATGATCTACACAATTTATTTAAATACACACACTTGTCGATGTAGGGTGCTATGCAGTCATGATATAAGGCAAGTGGAGGACTAACCCTAGAGGATTTATATGTCAGTTACAATGCGTCAAATGCTGGAAGCGGGTGTGCACTTTGGTCACCAAACGCGATTCTGGAATCCTAAAATGTCACAGTACATTTATGGAGAGCGAAATAAAATCCATATCATCAATTTGGAAAAAACATTGGTGATGTTTAATGATGCGATGCGGTATCTCCGTAATATCGCAGCTAAGAATGGAACGATACTTTTTGTGGGTACGAAAAGACAGGCTCGTGATATTCTCTCTGAAGAAGCGATTCGTTGTAGCTCTCCTTATATTAACCAACGCTGGTTGGGTGGTACGCTTACTAATTTTAAAACCATTCGACAGTCGATAAAGCGATTGCAAGACATGGAAGCATCCGTTCAGAATGGCATACTCGATAAATTAACGAAAAAGGAAGGGCTTGACTTTCAGCGACAGCTCGAGAAGCTTAACAATAGCCTAGGTGGCATTAAAGATATGAAAGGTCTACCAAGTGCGATGTTTGTCATTGATGTTGGATATCAAAAAGGAGCAATCGTAGAAGCCAATAAACTAGGTATACCAATAGTTGGCGTTGTTGATACTAATCATAATCCGGCGGGTGTTCAATATTTGATTCCAGGCAATGATGATTCGAGTCAGGCAATTCGTCTATACGCGCGTGCAGCGGCCGATGCTATTTTGGAAGGTCGAGAGCAATCGATACAAGAAATCATTGAGATGAATGGGGAAGCTGCTGAGAGTTAGCAGGTAGTGCGTCGGCGTAGTTTTTATAATATTTGATTAGGGTTTCTGGAGTAGATATGGCGGATATTACCGCAGGTATGGTAAAAGATTTGCGTGAGCTAACTGGCTTAGGCATGATGGAATGTAAAAAAGCTTTGGTCGAAACGAATGGCGATATGAAAGCGGCTGAAGACCTTTTGCGGATTAAGAGTGTTGCCAAAGCGACTAAGGCCGCTGGGCGTATTGCAGCAGAAGGGGTGATTGGAGCATTTGTTTCAACCGATCAGAAACAAGGTGGTTTGGTTGAGTTAAACTGCGAGACTGATTTTGTAGCGAAAAATACTGACTTTATCAATTTTGCAAAAGTATTGGCTCAACTGGTGACTGATAAGCATGTTGAGAAGGCTGACGAATTAAGTGCTATGGTATTGCCAGGGGGAGAAACCGTAGAATCGCTCCGCCAATCACTTGTGATGAAGCTGGGTGAGAATATAAGTATTAGACGCAGCGCTTGTTATACAGCAGAAGGTAGGTTGGCGACATATTTACATGGTACAAAAATTGGGGTAATGATTGATTACACATGTGATGATGAGATTCTGGGTAAAGATTTAGCAATGCATATTGCTGCTAGCAAGCCGTTGTGTGTTTCTAGTGATCAAGTTCCGCACGATTTGGTGGAGCGAGAAAGGCAGATTTTTACAGCACAGGCTGCGGAGTCGGGTAAGCCAGCTAATATTGTTGAAAAGATGGTTGAGGGCAGGATAACGAAATATTTTGCTGAAGTTACATTACTGGGTCAGCCTTTTGTTAAAGATCCGGATCAGACGATTGAGAAGCTTCTGGCTGCGAAATCAGCTCAGGTCCATGCGTTCACGCTTTTCGTGGTGGGTGAAGGAATAGAGAAGAAATCGGGTGATTTTGCTGCTGAAGTAATGGCGCAGGTAAGTCAAATGAAAGAGAATAAGAGCTGATCTTAAACTGACCAATGGCAACCGTAGCTTATAAGCGCATACTATTAAAGCTTTCTGGCGAGGCTTTAATGGGAGATGATAAGTATGGAATTAACCGAGATGTCGTTGAACATATTGTAATTGAGATAACAGGTGCAATCCAACTGAGTGCTGAGATTGCAATTGTTGTTGGTGGAGGAAATATATTCCGGGGCGTTAAATCGGCGGGCGCTGGAATGGATAGAGTGACTGCGGATTATATGGGAATGCTCGCTACGCTTATGAACGCTTTGGCCTTGCAAGACGCTTTATCACGTAGTGGTATCGTATCAAGAGTTCAATCTGCCCTGCGGATAGATCAAGTTGTGGAGCCTTATATACGTAATAAAGCGATTCGTTATTTAGAAGAAGGGAAAGTAGTAATTTTTGCTGCGGGTACAGGTAACCCATTTTTTACAACGGATACTGCAGCCGCTTTAAGAGGCATGGAGATTAATGCAAACATTGTTCTTAAAGCGACAAAAGTTGATGGGATATATTCGAGTGATCCCAAATTGAACCCGGATGCAACACGATTTAAAAGTCTATCTTTTGATGAAGCAATTACAAAAAATCTTCAGGTAATGGATGCAACTGCATTGACATTATGTAGAGACCAAAATTTACCAATTGGTGTTTTCAGTATTTTTAAAGTGGGTGCACTAAAAAGAATACTCATGGGTGAGGATGAGGGAACTTCGGTCAACAATCGATGATTGATGGAGATTTCTTGGTATGATCGCTGATGTAAAAAAGGCTGCTGAGCAGAAAATGCAGAAAAGTTTAGAAGCACTTAAAACCGATTTTGGTAAAGTGCGAAGTGGGAGGCCTCACACAGGATTACTGGACCAAGTTTTTGTTGATTATTATGGTACATCCACGCCGATTAACCAATTGGCTAATATAACATTACCAGACGCTCGGACAATAGGCGTAACGCCGTGGGAAAAGAAAATGCTATCTCCGATTGAGAAAGCGATTAGAGATTCTGATCTGGGGCTAAACCCAATGACTTCTGGTGATATGATTCGCGTGCCCATGCCGCCATTGACTGAAGAACGTAGGCGTGATCTAACTAAAATCGTAAAGAATGAAGCTGAGGCAGCACGAGTCGCAATGCGGAATACGCGTAGGGACGCAAATGCTCAATTAAAGGAGCTACTTAAAGACAAAAAAATCTCTGAAGATGATGACCGGAAAGGTCAGGATGACATTCAGAAACTAACTGATCGATATATTGTTGAAGTTGACAAACTATTGCAAACAAAAGAAGCCGAGTTAATGGCTGTTTAACTATATGCCACGAAATCCGAGTTCGACTCGTGAAATTCCGGTAACAAATGATACTCCACGCCATATTGCTATTATTATGGATGGCAATGGTCGATGGGCAAAGAAACGTTTCTTACCAAGAGTGGCTGGGCACAAACACGGTGTTGAAGCTGTGCGTGCAGTGATCAAAGCATGTATAGAACGCGAGGTCGGTTATTTAACGTTATTTGCATTTAGTAGTGAAAATTGGCGGCGACCGGAGGAAGAAGTTAAGTTCCTGATGCAGCTTTTTTTAGGAGCGCTTGAGCAAGAGGTTACCAAGCTAAATGAAAATAACATTTGTTTTAAAGTGATAGGAGATCTATCTAGATTTGACCCTAAGATAATCGAGTTTATTCGTCAAGGAGAGAAATTAACAGCAAATAATACTCGCTTGATTTTTACTGTAGCTGCAAATTACGGTGGACGATGGGACATTATGCAAGCTATTCGTAAAATGCTGACTCAGCTAAGGGATTTAGATGAAAATTTCGAAGAAGAAGATTTGTCGCAATTCTTCTCAATGAGTTATGCACCTGAGCCTGATCTATTTATTCGTACGGGTGGTGAATGTCGGATCAGTAATTTTTGCTTTGGCAACTAGCTTATACAGAATTGTATTTTACTGAGACATTATGGCCAGACTTTAATGCGCATGAGCTTGATTTAGCAATCCAGTCTTATCAACAGAGGGAGCGTCGCTTTGGTCGTACCAGCGAGCAGCTTCAAGATCGTTCTTTTGTTGATAGAATAAGGCCTAAAATAGCGATCAAGAACAAAGTTTAGGTTGATGTTTACAGTTACTTTTGATTTGTATTGGCGGGTTGTAGTCCGTCTATGCTGAAATTACGTATCATCACAGCAATCTGCTTGTTGCTGTTCTTTCTATCCGCATTGTTTTTCTTACCTGCTATTCTCTGGGGAATGTTATTGTTAGGAATGACAATCGTCGCTTCTCGAGAATGGTGTACGTTGGGCCAATTTAATACTAAGCAAACGCTAGTTTATCTAATCATCACGACGATATTGGGTGGCGAATTGCTTTTCATCTTAAGTACGGTAGTAGATGTAAATCCCATAGCAACCGGCATCGTGTGGCCTTATGTGGTGTCGTTGCTGTTCTGGGTTTTTATCGTACCAATCTTGTTAACTTTATCAAAACCAATCAAAAATACAGTGATGATGATGTTTATTGGATGGTTAGTTTTGCTTCCAATATTACTAGCAATGTATCAGTTAAGGGCGATTGATCCAGTAACTCTCCTCGCTTTCATGAGCGTGCTCTGGTTCTCTGATACTGCAGCTTATTTTGCAGGAAAAAGTTTGGAAAACATAAATTAGCTCCTCAAATTAGCCCAGGAAAAACTTGGGAAGGTGTGCTGGGAGCGCTGCTGGCAGTTTTATGCTATTCAATGGCAATAGGTTATTATCTAAAGGAAACCACTAGCTTTGTTGTTATGCTGACTGCTACAGTAATCGGACTGGCTATTTTAGGAATCATCGGTGATTTGTTTGAGTCTCAGTTGAAGCGTCAAGCTGGAGTCAAGGATAGTGGGACTATCTTACCAGGACATGGTGGCGTACTGGATCGTATTGATGCGCTGACATCAACACTACCCACTGCCGTCTTGATCTATCTTCTTTATTCACACGTAACATTATGACAGCAGTCAGAAAAATAACCTTATTAGGATCGACTGGAAGTATCGGAGAGAATACGCTGGATGTAGTAGCAAGGCACGCTGATCGATTCCAAGTTTGTGCGCTAACAGCGAATAAGAGTGTTGAAAAAATATTTTTACAATGCCAGCGCTTTCATCCGCAATATGCGGTGATGTTGGATCATGAGAGTGCTGCAGCGTTAGAGGATAAGCTAAAAGCTGCTGGTCTTGATACGCAGGTGTTATCAGGCGTTGAGTCCTTAGAAAAGGTTGCATCACTTCTTGAGGTCGATATCGTAATGGCGGCGATCGTTGGTGCAGCAGGGATAAGACCCACGATTGCAGCAGCACGCTCAGGTAAATCAGTCATGCTAGCAAACAAAGAAACATTGGTCATGGCAGGTCGGATTTTTATCGATATTGTGAAGCAAAATCAGGCGACTTTATTACCAATTGATAGTGAGCATAATGCAATATATCAATCATTACCCAAGTATTTTGATGGAAATCTAACGACGGCAGGAGTAAGGCGCATACTGTTAACAGCTTCAGGAGGTCCTTTTCGGCGTTCTTCTAAAGATGAGCTTGAAAATGTCACGCCAGAGCAAGCTTGTGCCCACCCGAATTGGGTTATGGGAAAGAAGATCTCCGTTGATTCTGCGACAATGATGAATAACGGACTGGAAGTCATTGAGGCACGCTGGCTATTTGATGCTGCACCGGAAATGATCGAAGTAGTTATTCATCCACGGAGCGTTATTCATTCAATGGTTGAGTATATCGATGGTTCGGTACTCGCTCAATTAGGTAATCCTGATATGCGAACTCCTATCGCGCATGCACTCGGTTTTCCAGATAGAATGGAAAGTGGTGTGAAGTCACTCAATATTTTTGAAATTGCTAGACTCGATTTTGAGGCACCTGATCTTAATCGTTTTCCTTGCTTACGCCTTGCTTATCAAGCATTAGCTAAAGGTGGTAATATGCCGGCAGTACTTAATGCTGCTAATGAAGTGGCGGTTGAATCTTTTCTTACGGGCAAGATGGCATTTACAGCGATTCCAGCGATGATTGAGCATGTGATGGATACCATCAGTCCTACTGAGATAGACACGCTTGATGATGTGTTAGCTGCAGATAGTGCTGCTCGCTTGGGAGCACAAGAGTGGTTACAATGCCAGGTGTAACATGTTTTCCATCAACGCGTATAATGAACGACTAGCAAGGTTTTTTTGACTAATTTGATATGACGATATTAACAACCATTATCGCTTTTGTTGTTGCATTGGGCGTGTTGATTACGTTTCATGAATTGGGTCATTATTGGGTGGCGCGCTGGAGTGGTGTAAAAGTCTTAAGATTTTCCATTGGATTTGGACGGCCATTATTTAAGAGGTCGATTGGTAAGGACCACACAGAGTGGGTGGTTGCAGCGCTTCCATTAGGTGGGTATGTCAAAATGTTAGATGAGCGGGAAGGAGAAGTACTGCCTCATGAATTGTCCCGTGCATTTAATCGTCAGTCTGTTTATAAACGATTTGCGATCGTAGCTGCAGGTCCCATTGCTAATTTTTTGCTAGCGATTTTACTTTATTGGATACTATTTATGATGGGTGTAAATGGTATAAAACCAGTGATAGGTCCGATAAAGCAAGCAACTCCAGTTGCTTTTGCTGCTTTTGAAGCGGGCGATATCATTCAAAAGATTGAGGGTGAATCGGTAGCAACCTGGCAAGATGCACGATGGGCGTTACTAACTCAAGCTGTCGATCGGAACCCAGCAGTAGTGGTAGAAACAATAGATCTGCATGGTCAGACCGCAGTGAGGAAATTAGATCTAAGTCAAATTCATGCTGATGATTTAGATGCTAATTTTCTCGAAAGTATTGGCTTTGTTGCTCATCAGCCTAGTATGGATCCAATTATTGGTCAAGTCATCGTTGGTGGTATTGGGCATCAAGCGGGATTAAAAGAAGAGGATGAAATTCTTGCCATTAACCAGAAAGAGATACTGAAGTGGGAAGAGTTGGTCAAGGAAATTCGTGCAAATCCTGGGCAGTTACTTAAATTAGAGGTTTTAAGGAAAGGACAAATTATCGATATAATGATTACGCCTGAGTCGGTAAATGAGAATGGCCAGAAAATCGGAAAAGTAGGGATTGCGCCGAAAGTTGATCCGAGTATGGTTGAAAAATATCTGATCAATGTGAGCTATCCTCCTATTAAGGCATTTTACAAAGCGTGTTGGAAGGCTTGGGAAATGACGGCGTTTACTTTTCGTATGTTGGGTAAGATGTTGATTGGAGAAGTCTCATGGAAGAACGTGAGCGGCCCAATTACGATTGCCGATTATGCGGGCCAATCAGCGCAAATGGGGGTCGCTCCTTTCCTTGGTTTTCTAGCTTTAATCAGTGTGAGCCTAGCGGTTTTAAATTTGTTACCAATACCAGTGCTCGATGGAGGGCACTTAATGTACTATCTTATCGAAATAATTCGTGGTAATCCCCTTTCAGAGAAGACGATGGCATTGGGTCAACAGATTGGAATGGCTTTATTACTTACACTCATGATTTTTGCGATTTATAACGATATCTATCGTCTAATAGCTAGCTAAGGATGAAGTTTAGCTTTTTCTTGATTTTCTTAGGTTTATTTTACACATCTACACTGAGTGCATTTGAATCTTTTATTATTAAAGATATTCGTGTAGAAGGAATACAGCGTACAGAAGCAGGTACCGTGTTTAGTTATTTGCCAGTCAAAGTTGGTGAACTCCTTGATGAAGCAAAAGCAACTTCTGCGATTAAAACACTCTATACAACAGGTTTCTTTAAGGATGTAAAGCTCAAAGCGGATAATGGCGTATTGATCGTTCAATTACAAGAGCGTCCAGCCATCGCTGAGATTACAATCAACGGTTCCAAAGAATTTGAGAAGGACAAGCTAAAAGAAGGTTTGAAACAGGCGGGACTTGCTGAGTCTCGAATATTTAGTCGATCCTTATTAGACAAGGCTGAACAAGAATTAAAGAGACAGTATATCAGTCGGGGTAAGTATGCTGTCAAGATTACTACGACCACAACTCCGTTAGAACGTAACCGTATTGGGATTAATTTTGATGTAGAGGAAGGAAGAACAACGCGCATCAAAAAGATCAATATTGTTGGTAATACAGTTTTCAAAGATAGTGATCTTATCAATCAGTTATCGCTAACAACACCGGGTTTGATAACTTGGTTTACGAAAAATGACCAATACTCTAAACAGAAGTTGTCCGCTGACCTTGAAGTATTGCGATCATACTATCTTGATCGGGGTTATCTTGAATTCAATATTGAATCTACGCAAGTTTCGATTACCCCAGATTTTAAAGATATCTATATTACAATAAACCTCACTGAGGGACCTCAGTATACGGTATCTGACATCAAGATGGCGGGTAACTTTCTAGTTCCGGAGGAAGAACTTCGTAAACTAATTAAACTTGAACCAGGTGGTGTTTTTGTTAGAGAGAGGCTAACTGAATCGATTAAGCTAATAACGGATCGCTTAGGAGATGAAGGATATGCGTTTGCGAATGTCAATGCGTCTCCCGAGTTAGATAAAGAGAAAAGAGAAACGGCTTTCACTTTTTATATTGACCCCGGCCGGCGAGTCTATGTGAATCGGATCAATATTACTGGAAATGATCGAACGCGTGACGAAGTCATTCGGCGGGAGTTTCGTCAAATGGAAGGGGCATGGCATTCGACCTCGCAAATCAATCGTTCCAAACAACGCACTGATCGACTTGATTTCTTTACAGAGGTTAATGTAGAAACACCGCCAGTCGCAAATAAACCTGACCAAGTTGATATTAATATCAATGTCAAAGAGAAACCCACCGGGGCAATCATGTTTGGCGCAGGTTACTCAGATCTGGAGGGAATTATTCTGAATGGTTCTGTTGCGCAGAATAATATCTTTGGAACGGGTAATTTTCTCAGCCTTTCCGTCAATACGGGACGTATCAATAAAGTCATTGCGGCTTCGTGGACTAATCCATATTGGACAATTAATGGGGTGAGTCTCGGGGTTGATGTTTTTAGGCGTGATATCAATACGGCAGCGCTAACGAACGTCGGTGTTTTTAATACCGATACGGCGGGTGCGACGATGCGGTTTGGTATTCCCATCGCAGAAAACGATATCGTATCGCTTGGTGTTGGCGGTGAATATACCCATATTGACCTAAAAAATAATAGTCCTCAACGATATAAAGATTTTGTAGAAGGAACCCAAGACAGGTTTGATGATAAAGGAAATTTAATCAAGGGCACAAAAGGGTTTGGGAGTTCCGTTACAAATTTACCGCTGACCCTTCAATGGGCACGTGACAGACGTGATAGCGCAATTTGGACGACATCGGGTACAACGCATCGCTTATTTGGTGAGTTCAGTGCGCCCGTCGCTGAGATGAATTATTACAAAGTCAGTTATGAGCAAAAATGGTTTTTCCCGATTTCGCGTTTGTTCACTTTGATGGTTGATGGAGAGATTGGTTTTGGGGAAGGTTATGCGGGGGATCCCTTTCCGTTTTTCAAAAACTTCTTTGCCGGTGGTTTCAATTCAGTCCGTGGCTATAACATCAATACGTTAGGCCCTCAAGAGCAGCTACTTAATTTACAGGGAGAGCCAATAGCAAATCGTTTTGCCGTAATTGGTGCAAGTAAGCGCGCAGTAGGAACTATAGAGTTACTGTTTCCAGCTCCTTTTATGCGAGACGAAAAAACAGTGCGTCTAGCGGCTTTTTTTGATGGAGGTAACGTGGCGAATAGTTGGTCAGATTTCCTGGATTTCAATAATGATACTGGGCCATTTGCGAATATCTCATATTTTAGATTCTCGGCAGGATTGGCTGTGACTTGGATATCGCCAATGGGACCGCTCAGAGTGAGTATAGCGCAACCTTTAAACCCAAGGGATCGCGATTCATTCCACCGTGGTGATGACGTACAGCGGTTCCAATTTCAGATGGGACAACAGTTCTGAGGTACAATTGAGCGAGCAAGCCAGCAATTATATTCGTAGCACTTATCGCAGTAAGCATTATCTTTTGTTTGCTGCGAGCTTTCTATTGTTTTTATTATGCTCGATTACCCTGGCTAAAGAGGTAAAAATCGGCGTAGTAAATACTGAGAAGATTCTAAGAGAATCCGCTCCCGCAGTCAGAGCGCAGAAAAAAATTGAAAAGGAGTTTTTAACACGTGATGAGCAGCTTAAGAAAGTTGCTGCTCAAGTGCGCGAATATCAAGAACAATTAGAACGAAATAGCAAGGGTATTGCGGATGAAGAAAGAAGGGTCAAGGAACGCGAGTTAGCGAGTCTGACGCGTCAATATCAGCGTACACAACAGCAAATGAGAGAAGATCTAAATGCCCGTCAAAACGAAGAATATGGTTTGATCTTAGAGCGAGTAAATAACGCAATAAAGATTATTGCTGAGAAAGAAGGCTATGATTTAATTTTGCAGTTACAAGATTCGGTTTACCGTAGTCAGCGCATCGATATTACCAATCAAGTAATCGAATTACTTGTCGAGCAAGACGCTACACTTCCAGCTAAATCGATAAAATAGGCTAGCCTGCTAGATAGGCAAAGGAAACAATAATATGAATACTATGATGGATATCCATGAAATTTTGAAATATTTACCGCACCGTTACCCTTTAATATTAGTGGACCGAGTTATTCATTTCGAGCCTAATCAAAGGATTCTGGCGCTTAAGAATGTGTCAATTAATGAACCTTATTTTGTTGGTCATTTTCCTCATCATCCCGTGATGCCTGGCGTATTGATCGTTGAGGCGTTAGCACAAGCTGCTGCACTGCTAACCCTTAAATCTTTGAAAGCAGAGAATGACAAGAATCAAGTTTATTATTTTGTTGGAATTGATGGTGTTCGGTTTAAAAAACCTGTGATGGCAGGTGATCAGCTAATGCTAACGGTAGAGATAGCGAGGCAAATTAAAGGGGTCTGGAAGTTTCAGGCGCATGCTGATGTGGATGGGCAACGTGTAACGGATGCAGAATTAATGTGTACGGCCAGGGCGATTGATTAGTAGGTATAAAATCGCTGATAGACTAAATGATGGGCGAACCGACCTGGGTCTGTGGCGTTGATGAAGCTGGAAGAGGTCCGCTAGCGGGCCCAGTTTACGCGGCGAGCGTTATTTTAGGCGCTGATTGCTCAATTCAAGGTCTAAAAGATTCTAAATTACTCAGTGACAAGAAGCGCCAGTCACTTACCTTACTAATCAAGCAACATGCTAAAGCATGGTCAATTGCTTCTGCATCGGTCGCTGAAATCGATCAACTCAATATTTTACAAGCTAGTTTACTTGCTATGAAACGAGCGATTGAGAAACTCCCCATAATCCCAAAGATCGTGCTTGTTGATGGAAAACAAGCTCCCCAGTTGAATTGTGAAATAAGAACGATTGTAAATGGTGATCGCTTGATTCCTGAAATTTCAGCAGCATCGATCTTAGCAAAGACTGCACGTGACGCTGAGATGATAAAGCTCCATGAGCGTTTTCCAGTATATGGATTTAATCAGCATAAAGGTTACCCTACTAAAGCTCACTTTGAAGCAATTGAGCAGTATGGTATCTGTGAAATTCATCGCAGAAGCTTTTCCCCCTGTCGATGTTTCAATTAAGGTTTTGTTTTAGATTGAAATTGAGTAGTGGTTAAGAAGAAAACGGATTCACATAAATGAGTCATTGCTATTGGTTGCTGTGTTGAGGCTGATCGTTTGAACTATTTATTTACCAACCTTGATGAGGAAAATATGCTTATCGATAAAGATACTGTGGTATCGCTGCTTTTTTTTAGACTAACTAACCAGGATGGGGAAGTTATCGATGAATCGAGCACACCAGTGAGTTACCTGCACGGTGGTTATGGTGGTATGTTTCCATCCGTAGAGCTGGCTCTACAAGGTAAAGAAGCGGGTTATAACCTATCTTTATTGATGGAGCCAGAAGAGACATTTGGAGAATATGATAGCGAATTGGTTCGGGTAGAGCCCAGGAATGCTTTTCCTGATAATGTTCAGAAAGGAATGCAGTTTGAAGGGGGCGTGAATGATTCTGAAGATCAATTGGTTTATACAGTGATGGATGTTACGGATGATATCGTTGTGGTTGATGGCAACCATCCCTTAGCAGGTATTGCATTGAAGTTTGAGTGCTCAGTGATGGATGTGCGGGCAGCGACGCTGGAGGAAATGTCGCATGGCCATGTTCATGGCCCCCATGGACATCATCATTGAAATCCAATCGTGTATACCAATATCACCCAACATTCTCCAGTTTTACCTTATGAATAAAGGGTTGCAAACAGATTTGGGTGATATCTGGAAGCATAGGTAACATTGCAAAAATATAGATAGAATTTATGGGTAACTTTCGAAGTCTGAATCTGTCACGCCAACGATGAAGCTGGCAGAAGCTTTTAAACTAAAGTTCTCTACTGTAAGCTGTCATCAAAAAAATGGGGGGATTACCCTCTACAATCGCTTAAATCCCTTAATTAATGCTATTAGATAAAAATAAGAAAATCTAAACATCAGATTGTTCTGATTATTCTTCCACCAATGCTTCAAACCGCTGCACTAAATAATCGATCAGGCTCCGTACTGACGGCAATAAGCCACGACGCGAGGGAAATACAGCATGGATTATTTCACGCCGTGGTACCCACTCTGGGATTAACCGGATCAGATTACCTTGGATGAGCTCCTCTCGAACCATCATGGTAGGTAATTGTACGATGCCGACTCCGGCCAGCGCTGCATTACGTAACGCAATCATATCGCTGGTCACCAGTCGTGGCGTATGATGAAGTGTTACTTGCTTTCCATCCTTTCCAAACAGAATCCAGGCATGCTTCTGCTGAAAAGGCCCCAACCCCAAGCTTGGCCATTGGGTCAAATCAGTAGGTTCTCTAGGAACGTTATGAAACAAAAAAAGAGCAGGGTTGGCCACCAAGCACTGGCCACGATCCGCCAATACGCGCATCACCAAGTTACTGTCTTCCAACGGTGATGGACGAACTCGGATAACCAAATCAATCGCTTCTTCAATGGGGTCAACAACGCGATTAGTCGCTTCCAGATGTACTGTAACCTGTGGGTGGTTGACCATAAAATCAGCCAGCATGGTGTCTATATGTGCATGTAGCAACGCCACTGGACAAGTCATCCGAACAACGCCACGCGGTTCTGCGCGCGTTGCATTAATGGCATCCTGAGCTGCTTCGGCTTCCACCAACATCGCTTTGCAATGTTCATAATACGTTTGACCAATTTCAGTCACTGAAAAATGCCGAGTAGAGCGTTGGATCAGACGAACCCCTAATTTTTCTTCAAGCAGAGCAATGCGACGGCTTAGCTTCGATTTCGGAATGTTAAGGGCGCGGCTCGCCGGAGAAAAACCGCCATAGTCGACAGCCTGAACATAATAATAAAGGTCATTAAGATCATGCATTGGGGGAGGGCTCTGTTGTTCCAAGAATAGAACGATGATAACTATTTTATGATCTATTCAAATGATTGGCTTGCCTATACACTGATATCTACACAAATATAGAAAATAACACAAGGAGATTATGATGAAAAATATTCTTGGTGTTTATGATGCACCTGCACCTCATTGGGTAGGAAATGGTTTTCCAGTGAAATCTCTATTTTCCTATCGGAATCATGGAAAATTACTCAGCCCGTTTTTATTGCTCGATTATGCAGGTCCTGCTGATTTTGCACCGGCCGAACATCCGCGCGGTGTGGGACAACACCCTCATCGTGGGTTCGAAACGGTCACGATCGTTTATCAGGGTGAAGTGGCGCATCGGGATTCTACAGGCCAAGGAGGCACAATTGGACCTGGAGATGTGCAATGGATGACTGCCGGCGCAGGTATTCTGCATGAAGAATTTCACTCCGAGTCTTTTACACATTCGGGCGGTTCGTTAGAGATGGTGCAATTGTGGGTCAATTTGCCCGCCAAGGACAAGATGACTACGCCGGGCTACCAAGCCATCCTCAATGCAGATATTCCAACCATTGCTTTGCCTGAAAGTGCTGGTACGGTACGTGTCATCTCTGGAAATTACCAAGGCCACACAGGGCCTGCACGCACCTTTACTCCCATGAATGTTTGGGATTTGCGTTTGAGTCAAGGAAAAAGAACGGAATTATCGTTACCAGATGGCTGGAATGCCGCACTCATTATTTTACACGGCACAGTATCGGTCAATAACGGTTCAGTGGCACAAGAAGCGCAAGTAGTCCTATTTGATCGGCCTGGTAGCGTGCTATCGATTGAAGCACAAGAAGACGCTGTAGTGCTCTTGCTGAGCGGCGAACCGATTGATGAACCAGTTGTTGATCAAGGTCCTTTTGTGATGAATACGCAAAAAGAAATTGATCAAGCAATTGTAGATTTTAATAGCGGGCATTTCGGGCAGCTATCTCGTTAGCTTGCATAGTTATTACATTTGCAACATTCATTTATAGGAGAAACATATGAGCACCCCAGCTAATTTCGACGGAAAAACTCCGATTATCGATCCAAACGATGCTTTAATGCTGTTGATCGATCATCAGAGCGGTTTATTTCAGATTGTTAAAGATATTCCTATTCCTCAATTGAGAGCTAACGTAGTTGCTCTGGCTAAGGCAGCCACTATTGGAAAGATCCCTGTCATTACCTCAGCATCGGTTCCGCAGGGTCCAAACGGCCCGCTCATCCCGGAGGTCCATCAGTATGCGCCTCATGCCAAATATGTTGCCCGCCGTGGCGAAATCAATGTGTGGGACAGCCCTGATTTTCTTGCCGCAATCAAGGCGACTCAACGCAAAACATTGATCGTTGCCGGCACCCTTACCAGTGTATGCCTGGCTTTTCCTTGTATCAGCGCGGTTAACGCCGGATACAAAGTTTTCGCGGTAATCGATGCTTCTGGAAGCGTATCCAATCTGGCAACAGATTTGACTATTGCTCGATTAGCACAGGCAGGCGTAGTGCCTATTGATACGGTAGCCGTACTCTCTGAGTTGCAGAAATCATGGGCAGGATCAAATGCTTCGGAGTGGGCAAGCGCATACTCAGGTGCCATGCCACATTATCAGTTATTGATCGAGAGCTACCTAAAAGCCCAGCAAGTTGCAAAAGATGGCGAAGCGATGGATTCCGAACGCTGATATTGCATCCAGATGAAAGCATTTAACAAAAAGCGCTTTTGATCATCGTTTTGCTAAAACTGAACTCACCAATTATATATACGGAGAAATAAAATGAATAAACCTTATCAACGCCTCGATAAAAATAATGCTGTCGTCGCTTTAGTCGACCATCAGGCGGGATTACTATCCTTGGTGCGCGATTTCGAACCGGATAGATTCAAGAACAATGTACTGGCTTTAGCTGATCTTGCCAAATATTTCAAATTGCCAACCATACTGACCACCAGTTTTGAAGATGGCCCCAATGGTCCGTTGGTTCCTGAATTAAAACAAATTTTCCCAGATGCCCCATATATCGCGCGGCCAGGACAAATTAACGCTTGGGATAACGAGGATTTTGTCAAAGCCATTAAAGCAACAGGCAAAAAACAGCTGATCATTGCGGGTGTTGTTACAGAAGTTTGTGTCGCTTTTCCAGCGCTTTCGGCTCTGGAAGAAGGTTTTCAGGTATTTGTTGTGACCGATGCATCGGGAACTTTTAATGAGGTGACTCGCGAAGCTGCTTGGAGTCGCATGGTTGAATCGGGTGCGCAATTGATGAGCTGGTTTGGCGTTGCTTGCGAACTGCATCGTGACTGGAGAAATGACATTGAAGGTCTTGGCGCATTATTCTCTAATCATATTCCTGACTATCGTAATCTTTTTACATCCTATATTGCAATCAACGCCAAGAAATAAATGAGTTGAGAAGTAGCTGACCGGCGTGGCTAAGCTGAGCTTAGTCACAAAGAATAGGCGGTTTCAATTCAACGATGCTTTAATCAATTAACCAGACGACAATGGAAGCGCTTAGTTATGCCGAAATCACATGAAATTAATGTACTGGGTATCTCCGGCAGTTTACGAAAAGGCTCTTACAATACCGCTCTTCTGCGGGAAGCAATGCATCTCGCACCTAACAACATGCATATCACCATTGCGGATATCTCAGAAATCCCAGTCTATAATGAAGATATCTACGCTACCGGGTTTTCTCCAGCAGTCGAACGTTTGCGCGAACAGGTCCGATCCGCCGATGCGCTACTTTTCGTAACACCGGAATACAACTATTCAATGCCTGGCGTATTGAAAAATATGATTGATTGGGTATCGCGCCCGCCTGAGCAACCATTTTCTGGAAAACCGGCGGCTGTAATGGGTGCAAGTATGGGACGATTCGGTACAGTACGCGCTCAGAATCACTTGCGTCAAAGTGTAGTGTACTTGGATGTAAAGTTACTTAATCAACCAGAAGTCATGATTGCTAGTGCACAAAATGTCTTTGACCAAAGCGGTCAATTAACGGATGAATCGACACGAGGATACATTCGAAAATTGCTTGAAGCGCTGCACTATTGGACTCTCACGCTCAGAAAATAATGTCTCAACTTTATTAAATACCATTCATATAAAATCTGGGACGCTCTCAGCTACTGTTGTAGTGTTAGAAACAGACTCAAAATACTCACTCATTAAGCATAAACTATGCTTCTCCGCCTATTTTTGCTATGCCACTCTGCTCGGAATGGGAATCTCGTTCATACCTTCGATCCAGGCGCAAGAATTACCTCCTGCTCAACTCCAGAAAGCGGTTATTACTGGCGCTCAGTCAGCCGCGGAAAATAATCTACACACAGCTACCGATTATTTCAATTCTCCTTTATCTGAAAACGTGAAACTCGTGGCTGTCCCAAAAGCCGTAGCAACACCACGTGTTTTACCGCCATTCAAATCATTGCGCTATGACGAGGATTACCGCTATCTCCAAGATCGTGATCATCGTTCCGATTTTTGGGATCCCATTAAATATATTCCCATTAGAGGTCAGAAAGATTGGTTCCTCTCGATCGGGGGCGAGATGCGGCAACGATACGAGTTTTATCACAATCCAAACTTTGGGAGCGGCCCGGCAAACCATCATGGAAACAACGACTATTTGCTGCAACGATATCTCGTGCACGGTGATCTCCATTTGGGGCGGTACTTTCGAATTTTTGGGCAGTTCATGGCAAGTCTTGAAAATGGCCGTATCGGTGGACCACGCCCAGAAGTTGATCGAAATACTTTTGATCTGCATCAAGGATTCATAGATTTTGTCACTCCATTTACTGACACCCTATCCATTACTTGGCGACTAGGGCGTCAGGAGCTTGAATATGGCTCAGGGCGGCTTATTTCAGCTCGTGAAGTTCCAAACACCCGCCGCTCATTCGATGCTGCTCGCGTATTGTTTCGGATGGACAAGTGGGCGATCGATGGATTCTGGGGTAAACCGGTTCGTAACCGTTTTGGTGCATTCGATGATGGTCCAGATCCGAACAAGTCCCTGTGGGGTGTGTATGCGGTTCGCCCTAATTCGGTTTTGCCTGATGGACACATTGATTTGTATTACCTTGGTTTTGAGAATAAGCACGGCGTGTTTGCTCAAGGCACAGAGCATGAATTGCGCCACACTCTTGGAACTCGATTATGGGGACAGCCACTGCCATGGGAATATAACGTTGAGCTTATCTGGCAATTTGGCCGGTTTGGAGCCGGAAATATTAATGCCTGGGCTGTAGCGACTAACGCGCGTTACAACTTGAGTAATTGGCTATTTCGTCCTCGATTAGGATTAACGGTTGATATTACCAGCGGGGACCAAAATCCAAATTCAGCCAATCTCCAGACGTATAACCCGCTTTTTCCAACAGGAGCATATTTTAATGTCGCGGATCTGTTGGGGCCATCGAATTTTATTCATGTGCATCCATCTATAGATTTATATTTTAGTGAAAAGCTTAGAGCTACACTGGATTGGGGATTCTTTTGGCGAGAAAGTGTAAATGACGCACCTTATTCAATCGCGACTTTCCCAATCCGCTCAATCCAGGTCGGCCGAGAGCAATTTTCGGGCAGCTCTCCCGCTGTAACCTTGATCTGGGATTTCACCAGAAACATCACGATGTTAGCCAGCTACGTCCACTTCTTTCCAGGACCGTTTTTTGGTGCCAGCACAGTGAGTAAGCCGGTCGATTTTTTTACAACTTGGCTAACCTATAAATTCTAGTTCCGCAATATAGTGCATAAAAAATAAGCAAAATTACTATCTTCAAAATTACGTTGATCGCTTGATTGGGATATATAAGGAACATGACAAAAAATATAGAAACACCCTTTATGCTATTAAATCAAAAAATAGCTATACTTAAACGAAAAGAAAAACGTGATAAATCTCACGATTATTGACGAGTACTGGTGAGTATCAAATTAATGAACCAGTCCTGCAAAAATACTGCTAGACCACATTCTCCGACCAGCAAATCATCAATTTCTTGTCACTGAGGTTGAATGCATGTTTCAAATACAGCAGCGAAGCCATCAACCGAATCGGCAATCGCGGCTACTCTGCAGCACTCACACCCCCGCCAGCAATTACCAGTGTTGTGTCGAACAGATCATCCGATCTCCACCACTTCGTCTTGACGGTTCTTTCGCTCAAAAGCTGGTGCAAGCGCTGCTTTGATCTGGGGCCACGGCAATCGATTTGCCAACACCGCCAAGGAATGGCGCAGATCAATCATCTGGTCTAGACGTGCATGAGAAAAATCAGCAGTCGGCATTTGAGTTTTCCCTCACTCCTTCAGGTTTTGATGCCTCTATTATAATCTTCCAGGAGTTTCAGCATTTGCTAATCCGCATGAATTCCAACATTTATAGGGTATCCAAGCGTTTTTCAGGACCGATTATTTAGTCGACCCTGAAAAACTGCATCAATTGTTATTATGGATCAGCAGTTTCAAAAAGCGGCGTGTTAATAAAGACAAAATCGAGCAATTTGATCTTTTTCCATCAAAGAATTTGCGAAGCCTGCAGTTTTCGCCACGGGAAGAAAAACCAAAAAATGGCCAATAGCCATTGTTTTAGATTCCAGGCGGTAGCAGCCATTAGCAGATTGATGTGATCACCGATGGCGCCTTTCAGGTAATTTCTGGCCATTCGATAATCCGATTTCAGGTGGCTGATAATGGGTTCAATCGCCGCGCGCCTTCTGCATTGTTTCCGCTTCTTGTCTCTTTGGTAGCGTGTGTCTCGTTTTAATGCTCTTCCAGGTAGAACGATTTGCGTTCCATTGACTTCACGTTTGCCACGGTAGCCACGGTCGCATACAGCTTGCTTGGCCGCTTTCCCGCGCGAAGTCTCAACATGATGCAATATCTCTGGTAATGTGTGGCTGTCATGCAAGTTTTGTTCGTGACTGACAACCCCAACAATCAGGTTACCTTTCGCTGTGCTGGCTATCGATGCCTTGCTGCCGTATTCATATTGTTTGTGGTCTTTTCCCTTGCCGATACAGTACACTTGCGGTTCGTGCAGGGAATAGATTTTGTGCGTGTCTTTGATTTTCTGTTTCAGTACGCGCTCATACAGTAGAAAATCCTTTTGGTAGTGCTCGAATAGGCAGCATTGTGGCAATTTTCTCCTGAGCTCCCGCATCAAAACACCTGCAATGGTTCTGAGTCGCTTCAACGCGCGTTTCGCCTTTGCTCTTTTCTTCACATGCCGGTAGTGCCGAATATCCAAGCGCAGTGATTTCACTTGCTTAATGAAAGTGCGCCGCTGTGAAATACCATGGGATTTGGCAATCTTGTTGAGGCGATTGATAATCTTGATCGCTAGTTTGCTGTCAGTCGGGTATGTGATGTTCTTCTCTTGCACTGTCGTGTCAACATGAACCACATCTTCCAGTGCCGATTCCCCATGCAAACCAACACTCATCTGAAAAATCCGCTCCATGCCCGGCACACCTAGGCGCTTACGAAAATGCACCAGTTCCGTGCTATGACACGGCAATTTCTGCTGGAACTCTTTTATGCCGCAAAAGCCTGGTAGTAAGGATTGCGCTTCCACTGCAATACTACTGATTCGTCACTCAAATTCTCTAACTGCTTCAAGATCAATAACCCAACCAGCAACCGGATCGGCTTACTCGGCGCGCCTGTCGATTTCGTGTAGTGAATCGAAAATGCTTCGTCAAATTCTTGCCACGGTATCGCGTCTGCAAGCTGCAACAATGGATCATTGACATCCAACTGCATCAGCAAATCTGTTCCAAACAAATTCGGTTGATGAATCGTACTGCTATGTCTTAGCATTTTTAATCACCATTTCGACCAGAAATAGGATGCTATTTTAACATTCCTGGTCGTTATGCTCATCAAAAGAAAGATCTTTGCTGCATAGAATCAAGTGCTTGTGGATATTTCAGGATCGACTAATTAATATAACATGCAACCTATTGTTTATAATAGTTAAATATAACAGAATTACTTCTGTTTCTATCTGTAATTGGAATAACAGGGTACTTCAAATTAACGCAATCCATTTTTATCGGAGATCACCTTGGATATTCCTTCATACACAGTTGGATAAAGCAATTTGATGCGTAGCTCTCGTTTCATTCGATCATTTGCCAGACGTCGTGATTCTTCCATAAAAGATAATAAGCTTGCTGGAATCTGCTCTTTCGCTTGCGCACGCGAAATTCTGGGCGGATGGGGTAATTTAAAAGCATCTGCGACTAAATCAAAGTAATCACCCATTTTTAAACTAGAATCATCACAAGTGTTATATATTCTGCCCATTTTTCCGAAATGGAGAGCTGCAACGATAATCCGCGCCAGATCATCGGCATGGATATGATTTGTGTAACTATCTTCCTCTGCTATTAGTGTTGGAGTACCTTGTTTTATCCGAGCAACGGGTAATCGGTCTGCAGCGTAGATACCCGGTACCCGCAATAAGGTTACATGGCACCCTGTGCACCTACCCCATTTCCTAATTTGTTGCTCCGCGTCAAGCCGTCTCCAAGCTCGATCATTATAAGGATTAACGGAACTATACTCTCGTACCCATTTTCCGCCCCAATCGCCATAAATACCACTTGTACTGATATAGAGTAGCCGATGTGGTATCCTTCCCTTTGCTCTGAAATATTGTCGACTCAGCGCTGCCAAAAGATGCCGCGTGCGAGTATCTTTTAGTCCCATATTAGGAGGTGGTGCCAGATGAAGGACAGTATCAGCAATCCCAGATAATCGTTTAAGACTCGCAGGTTGATCCAAGTCACCCAATATTGGGATAATTTGATATGAACGTAGTTTCTTAAAATTTTCTGCGCGACGAGTTAACCCAAGCACTCGATAATGTTTATTGAGAAGCAAAGCTGTTCTCAGCGCTATATCTCCACATCCAATAATCAATAATGTTTTTTTCATTTCAGGGTATCTAATTAATTGTACTAATTTTTTAACTATGTCCTATCAAGTCATTATCAAACCAAGTAACCATACTTTCACCATCGAGACAGGAGAATCGATCCTGCAAGCGGCCTTAAGACAAGGCATCTCACTTCCTTATGGCTGTCGTAACGGATCATGCGGTGCTTGTAAAGGAAAAATTTTGCAGGGTCATGTTGATTACGGTAGGCATGATGAAGAAACGCTTACTGAGCAAGAGAAGCAAAATGGTTTTGCATTGTTTTGTTGTGCTTCGGCATTATCAGAAAATTTAGTGATCGAATGCCATGAGATCGATACCCTAAAAGACATTAAAATCCGCACCATGCCTTGTCGAGTTCACAAGCTTGAACGAGTGGCGCCTGATGTGATGGTCATTTATCTCAAACTACCTACGAATGAACGCCTACAATTCTTGCCAGGCCAATATATCGATATTTTACTAAAAGATAGTAAAAGACGAAGCTTTTCATTAGCGAATGCTCCCCAGGATGATGAGTTTCTACAACTGCATGCACGCAATTATCCTGGTGGGGTTTTCTCCGAGCATGTCTTCACCCGAATGAAGGAAAAGGATATTCTGCGAATTGAAGGGCCGCTGGGGTCATTTTACTTGCGGGAAGCCCTCAGTGATGAAACTAAGCTTATTTTTCTTGCAAGCGGAACCGGCTTCGCACCGATCAAAAGCATTCTTGAGCATATTTTCTCTACACTTTCTTCCCATGAGAATCATCGTAAGCTATTGCTTTACTGGGGAGTGCGCGTAAAAGCAGATCTTTATTTGAATGACTTGGTCGAACAGTGGGCCAACACCTACAAAAATTTTAGCTATATTCCGGTATTGTCGGATGCTTTACCCACTGATCAATGGACAGGCAGAGCAGGTCTCGTGCATCAAGCTGTGTCAGAAGATATTCCAGATTTAGCATCCTACCAGGTTTATGCTTGTGGTTCTCCTTTAATGGTCAAGGCAGCTTATCAAGATTTCACTCAATTGAGAAATCTACCCACAGCCCAATTCTTTTCTGACGCATTCATCCCTTCAGACAATCAAACACCTTAAGTGGTTATGTCGTCTGCTCCTGTAAAGAAAAACCTAAACCTTTATGATAATGATCAGAAGCCAACTCGCGTTTATCTAGCTTCTCAAATAATTGAGCGAGTGCCAAATGCGCTGCTCGGCTAGGCTCAATTGATAAACTCGCTTCCAGGTAGTTTTGTGCTTTACCCCACAACTCGCAATACGTGCACAGCTTGCCTAATGTTAGAAGCAGTTCTGCATTATTGGGATTTTTACTGAGCCAGTTCTCTGCGCGTTGAATTTGCCAACTTACGCTATTACCAAGACATTTTGAATAAAGCGCAATGAGTTCATTATCTAGCTTTGCATCCAAGCTCTGTTCTATGATTTTTTGTGCTGCTGCCATATCATGCAACGCGATATAGCCTTTTGCAGCTGTAGCAGCCAAACGACTATCCAATTGCTCCATCGAATTCAAGCCATGCCAATATTTGTTAAGAAGATCTAAATTCGTGCTGTTTTTCTTGATATTTTCTTGCTGAGCATGATGCTTAAGTTGTCCAATTGAACCTTTACCATAGGGGTAGCGATTTGCAAGGATATTGACCAAATCCATGACTGCATCCCAATTTTGCGCCATTTGCTGCGCCTTTAGCTCTAACTGCAATGCAGTAATACTTTGTAAACCACCTAAAGCATATAAAGAGTGCAGCGCATTGAGCGCCTCTTCATGACGCCCTTCTTCCAACAATAACTCGGCGTGGGTGATCAAGTTAAGTGTATGTTCGTTCGGCGCGACCTCTTGTGCAACAGCCAAATATCCATCACGCGCCGCATAATCTTCTAATTTATGTGCCGATCGTGCCGCCAATGCGGCATTAATACCGTTAATGATCGGAGAGCTATTCAATCTCAGAGCTGATGCTGCGGCTTTTTGGGCTCTATCATATTTCCCTTCAAAAAAGGCCTTTAAGCCAACCAGAGTTCGGTCATTAATTCTTTTGCGTCGAAAGTAAAAACTAAACCCTAAAACTCGAGCTAGAATCTTAAGTAAAATATAGAAAATAAAGAACGCAACGATTAATAAAATGAAAAAATTGTTAATCGTCAATTCAACTTTATAAGGCGGCACATTAAATAAAACTGAACCACTATTGAATTGAGCAACATACACAATCCCCACTGCTGCTGCAAATAGAAATAAAACCCAAAGCACTAGTCTCATTCATCTCCTCCCTCATTTGTAACTTGAATATAGTGTGCCATTTCGATGATTCTGAAATAATTATTTTTATGATTCTTTGTTTTCTACACGATAACTATGCAACGAATCAAGCACTTTGAGCACTTCGACAACTGATTCTGCTTGTTTATCAAAGTAACGGTCCATTGAAGCAACAACTTCGCCAAGAATAGATTGAAGGTCTTCACGATCCCCAGATGACAAAGCCAGTTGCGCTAGGGTCAGCTTTAATTGTATATTTTTTCGTAACTGATCAACTTGTGACGGTGAAATAATTTCAATGTCTGGATCGTCAATTTTCTGAACGTTGATCAATTTCTGGAGATCCTTGCAAATCTCGCTTAGGAATTGATAAAGCTTACCATTTTGCAAAGTTTCTGAATGAGGCAATACAAAATCTAGCTTAACAAAATGACGATCCATCGCAAGCGGTAATGTCTCGACCATTTGAGAAATGGAAGCAAACTTGTCAGCTATTGCTTGATCCTCTCCGGAGAGGTTTGTTTTTATTGCCGCCAGCTGCTTCTCTGCACTACTTAATTCAGTTTCAATTTCAGCGAGAAATTGGCGAGGCTTCTTTCCCGTTAAATCAACTTTATCTAAATATCCGGCAATAGCGTGTTTTAGATCGACAAGGCGGTCGCTCTTTTGCATCCCTAACCAGCCTACCACTGCGAGCACAACAACAAGGATAAGAAAGGTCGACAAAGCGCCCTGTTGGGAAGAACGATGTCTAGTATGCTGAATTCTTTCCATATTTCCAATAAGCCATATAAATTAACGATTAAAATAACTCAGTAGACCCGCAATCAAACCATCATCACCGACCTCAGTCAAATTAATATTCCTTAAACCAAGATCATTCGCTATTTCTGCAATACGCTCATGCGCGGTGAAAAAAGGTGTTTTCTTTAACAATTGTTGGCCAACTTCCCCTACCATGTCAAATAAATTGTGTAATCCTTCACTACTAGTTATCGTTACTGCATGAACAAACCCATGTTCCCAACACTTCAGTAGTGAAGACACATCCGTATTAGGTTTGGTACGCTGATAGCACCCCGCATATTCGACAATCGCACCGCGATTAATTAAGGTTTCACCTAATAATTTTCGCCCTTCATTACCGCGGAAAATTACGATATGACTATGCTGAACCTGCTTCAGTATTTCGAGCTCCAATAAAGCTTCGCTATCAAATCGATGCGCTGGCATAATCACTTCATTAATTCCATACGAAGATAGCTTTTGTGCACTTCCCTTGCCAACCACCGCCACCTTTATGTGAGAAGGGAAAGGTGCATTTTACAAATTAAAGGTAGCGCTTTATCAACTGCATTAGGGCTTACAAAAATTGCAAAATCAAATTCGTGCAGGCGATCGATAATGCTGAGTAACGGTCGGATATCCTCAACGTCTGTTATCTCAAGTACAGGAAATAATAAAGGTTCACCACCCAGTGATTTAATTCGGCTGACAAGATAGGTAGCCTGCTGCGCTGGACGCGTGACTAAAATCGATAATCCAGAAAGTGCAGACATGAAAGTTACTCATGTACAATCATTATGAGATCACGAGCGCAGCCAATATTTTATCAGCGCCCTGTGCCATTAAATTTTGAGCTAACTGTTCGCCCAACGTGGTACCGGCTTCTGGTTTTCCATTTAATTCATCGCTGACGATTCTTTTTCCGTCTGGAGTCGCTACAAAGCCACGTAGAGTCAGCACATTATCAGCAATTTGTGCAAATCCACCCAATGGTACTTGGCAACTCCCACCTAGCACTCGACTCATAGCGCGTTCAGCTTCCACACACTGAGCTGTCTCCCTATCATGTAAAGGTTCCATCAAGCAAACCAAATCAGGGCGATTACTAAGGCATTCGATTCCGAGCGCACCTTGCCCAACTGCTGGCAAGCTTTGTTCAGGCTCTAGCAACGCAGTTATCCGGTAGGTTAAATCAAGTCGTTTCAAACCTGCTGCAGCTAAGATAATCGCAGCATATTGACCCTCATCGAGCTTACGTAATCGTGTTTGTACATTTCCGCGCAGCGGTTGAATGTGTAAGTGTGGAAAACGTGCCCGTAGCTGCGATTCCCTCCTTAGGCTTGATGTTCCAACGACACTATCCGCAGGTAATTCTGAAAGATTTTTATATTGATTCGATACAAATGCATCGCGCGGATCCTCACGTTCCGTGATAGCAGCCAAGGTAAACCCTGTTGGCAGATTCATAGGTACATCTTTCATCGAATGAACCGCGATGTCCGCACGACCATCAGCGAGCGCTTGCTCAAGCTCCTTGATAAACAATCCCTTACCACCAATTTTTGATAAAGTCACATCCAAGATTTGATCACCCTGCGTTGTCATTCCAAGTATGCTGATTTCGGTTTGTGGGTATAATTCGCGTAAACGATTTTTAATGAAATTAGCTTGCCACATTGCAAGAAGGCTCTCGCGTGAAGCAATTACAATTTTAGTGGGAATAGCTACTGGATTTGGCATGATACTGTATAAGAAAAATGACTGAGCTTATTTAATTTTCGCTCATTCTAGCATGATCCGTTTTAATATAAACTGCACAAAAATAGAATAAATAGGATTTCAAACAAAGGTATAAAGAGGGGGGTAAGAGTGATAGATGTTGACGCCGGATTAAATGATAACTCTGATGAAGATTCAGAGGAGGCGAAAAATACGCCCCTGCGACACGACATCCGCATGCTGGGTCGCATGCTTGGAGACACGCTGCGCGAGCATGAAGGAGAAGCAACTTTCAACCTCGTCGAAACAATCAGACAAACTGCCATTCGTTTCCGTCGCGACGGGGATCCTGTGGCAGGCCAAGAGCTTGATGCCATTCTCAATCGCCTAAAAAATAAAGAAACCGTCGCTGTGGTACGCGCCTTTAGCTATTTCTCCATGCTATCCAATATTGCAGAAGATCTGCATCATAACCGCCGTCGCCGTATTCACTTGCGAGCAGGATCTCCGCCCCAATCCGGTAGCGTAACACTTGCATTAGAACGCGCTCTGAATTCTGGCATTAGTGGCGAAGCGTTAGAGGGCTTTTTTGAGAAAGCAGTAGTATCACCCGTCCTAACTGCCCATCCAACAGAAGTACAACGCAGAAATATTTTGGATTGCCAACTAACGATTCAGCGTTTATTAATCGAGCGAGATCGCACTCAACTTACCCCCAACGAGGCGCGTCATAATGAAGAAGCGATTCGCGCGGCAATCCAGATTTTATGGCAAACACGAATGTTACGTTCAGTACGACTAACTGTGCACAATGAAATCGAGAATGGCCTCATTTATTATAGTTATACCTTTCTAAGCCAAATTCCCTATATTTACGCAAAAATTGAAGATTTACTCGAACGTCGCTTAGGTGACCAGGCTCCTCCTGTCGCATCTTTTCTGAGAATTGGCAGCTGGATAGGAGGGGATCGGGATGGCAATCCGTTTGTAACACACCAAGTCACGCTACATGCGGCGGAACGCCATTCAGCTTTAATTTTTGATTATTATATAAACGAAGTCTATCGCATCGGTCAGACCATGAGTTTAGCTGAACGATTGATTAGAGTTAGTGATGAGCTAGAACAATTAGCCGCCGCATCACCGGACATCCCTGCAAGCCGCATTGATGAACCTTATCGAAAAGCCTTTTTAGGCATCTATGCGCGTCTGATCGCAACAAGTCAGCGATTGGGACATATCATCACCCCTCGTAATCAGGTCAAGGCTGGAGAATCCTATGCAGACAGTGCAGAGCTTGTCCACGATCTTGATATCATTATCCATTCGTTGAAAAAGAATAAGTCGCACTGGCTTGCAAGAGGCGCACTACGCGACCTTCGTCGCGCAGCCGATGTATTCGGGTTTCACTTAGCGCCTTTAGATATGCGTCAACATAGCAAGGTCCATGAGCAAGTCATTGCAGATCTCTTTGCGCAAAGCGTTCACAAGACAGATTATCTAAGTCTAACGCCATCAGAGCGCCAACAACTGCTGCTAGATGAAATCACAAGCGCCAGAGCGCTCTATTCACCTTATTTCAAGTATTCAGCAACAACACAAAGTGAATTAAGAATTTTAAAAATGGCCGCTGAAATTCAGCACCGATTTGGCCATGCTGCGCTACCCAATTACATTATTTCCATGACCACTAGTGTCGCCAATGTCTTGGAAGTGGTTCTACTACTCAAAGAAGTCGGTTTACTCCGTGTTGGTGAAAACCCAAGACTTGGTCTAAATATCATTCCTCTATTTGAAACGATTGGTGATTTACAAGGCTGCGGAACAATGATGGGCGAGCTTTTTTCAGTTCCCTATTACCGTAAACTACTGGAATCGCGCGGTAATGAACAAGAGGTAATGCTTGGTTACTCCGACAGCAATAAAGATGGCGGATTTCTCACCTCTAATTGGGAAATTTACAAAGCGGAGATCAATTTAACCGAAGTGTTTGCTAAGCATCAAATCGAATTACGATTGTTCCATGGGCGAGGCGGTACCGTTGGTCGAGGTGGAGGACCAAGTTATCAAGGTATTATGGCTCAACCTCCTCATAGTGTGAATGGGCAAATTCGTGTAACAGAACAAGCTGAAGTTGTTGCCAGTAAATATACCGACCCCGAAGTTGGGCGCCGCAATTTAGAGACACTGGTTGCTGCAACCATAGAAGCGACATTATTAAGCCATGAAACGATCCAAGCTGATGTGGTACGTTATCATCAAGCAATGGAAATTCTTTCTTCACATGCCTTTTCAACTTATCGAAATCTTGTGTATGAAACACCTGGATTCAAGCAGTTTTTCCTGGAATCGACACCAGTTCGCGAAATTGCAGGCCTTTATATTGGAAGCAGGCCTGCTTCCAGAAAGCCATCGGATCGGATCGAAGATTTACGTGCCATCCCATGGGTTTTTAGCTGGAGCTTGAATCGCACCATTATTCCGGGCTGGTATGGGTTTGGTTCAGCCGTCGAAAAATTCGTCCAACAAAGTCGGCAAGGTGAAAATGGGCTAGAACTGCTGCAGGAGATGTATGCCAAATGGCCATTGATGCAAACACTGCTATCAAACATGGATATGGTACTTGCAAAAACCGATCTAGGTATCGCATCGCGCTATGCAGAATTAGTTACTGATGTTAGCTTGCGTGAGCAAATTTTTAGTCGGATTCAAGACGAATGGCAACGCAGTGTTAAATGGCTTTTCCAAATCACGGGTCACCGCGAATTACTAGAAGATAATCCTACACTCGCTCGCAGCATACAAATTAGAACTCCCTACATCGATCCGCTTAATCATCTGCAAATTGAATTGCTGCGTCGTTATCGGGCCGGTGATGATGTCGAACAAGTACACCGCTCCATTCACCTTACGATCAACGGTGTTGCGGCAGGGCTTAGGAATAGCGGTTAGAACTGATCACTCGAAGGAACTGATGAACTCAGTTCCTTTTGGAAAAGCAGAAGCGATATAATAACAACCACCTCTTCAAACTAAGTGGAGCACCTAATCTGAAGAGGCTTCGCCCTAATAATTTAGGGCAGGAGGAAAATAAATGAAGAGTACCTACTTTCTAAGACTATCAATACAAGCTCGAACTTTTACATCATCGCCTGCATAGATTCTCTGGCAATCCTCAGGAGTTTGAGGTGGATTCGCGAAGGCGGGAGAGAGAACCATCGTAACCATCAAGGCCAGAACATAAGTTGTAATTTGCTTTTTTGTCATCATGATTAAGCTCCTATTAACAAAAAGTAAGAAAACTGGCAAGTACGCCAGTAATACTTACTTAGCAATGAGCGTGCCAATAAGATAAAAACATTCTGTAACAATAACTTACAAAAAAAATCTAGCGGAATCTCAATCAATAGATGCGTATTCTCATCTAATAATGTCGTTTTAGGCCGACTTGTGTATCGACAAAACACGCTCCTTTACCGGTTAGACTTGGTATAGCGCTGTCTTTAATTAAGAACAAGTTATTGGGCTCACTATCATTTAAAGATCGTGCTACGCATCAAATCATCTAAGCAGACAATTTTCTGTGCTTTCTGGGTCATCGGTTGACGCGTTGAAATAATGATCGAAGTGCGTCCCTGTATCAAAATATCTAGCGCACGATTAACTTTTTCGCTATTGAGTTCAAATTCTGCTAAGGATTCATCAATAATGACAATTGCCGGATTTTTAAGTAATGCGCGCGCCAACAGCGTGCATTGCTTAAGCTCGTTTGACGGAACTAATGCATCTTTATTGACTCGAGTCTGAAAACCATAAGGCATCTCTCGCGCAAAATCGGTAACGTGGCTTACTCGGGCGATAGCAGTTAATTGTGCTTCTGTCGCACAATGCATCGTTCCATACGCAACATTTGCCGCCAACGTATCTTCGAGCAGTGGCATATCGGGACTGATCCATACAACTTTTGCGCCAATCTCCTCTATCTTCAACATAGTGATATCGATTCCGTCGAGTGTTATCCTTCCTGAGTAAGACTGATTGAATCCGAGCGCGCAATCCAATATTGATTTGAGTGTCTTAAGGTTTGTAGCAGCCAATGCCACCCGCTCCTTGGGTTGAATTGTTAAAGAAAAATGAGATGATGTATTAGCAAGCAGATCACCGTTCTGTAATTTGAGATCCTCAAACACGAGTGCGCCTTGAATGACTCCCAGCGCCATTCCACCCTTATAGGGGTACTCCAATGATAGGAATTCATTGAGCTGCTGTAATGCGATACGCCCTTCGTTAAGTGTTGAAATACGATTCAAGAACTGAATTAGCAAGGGGGTAAGCAATCCGACTGCGGTGATCATTGCAATCATTTCACTGAACGTTAGCTTGTAAAGATGATATTGATGCAACAAATAATAAAAAACTGCTAAGAGAATCAAAGAAAATGCAGCAATTGCTAAAAGTCGACTTAAGAAACTCCCAATAATCGGTCTCAGTGAGAATACTCGTTGTTTCTCGAGTAATTGGTAAAAATTGTTTCTTTCCTGAGATATACCATTATCGATTCTGATCGATCGAACATGTTTCATAATGTGTCGGAATAAATCCGACGATTTTGTGACTCCCAGGAATTGATTATCAGGACGATTCGGTTCTTTATTGATGATTTGAACGATTAGAACAGTAATCAAAATCAAAAAAATTCCCAACACTGAGGCTTCACGATTGATATAAAACATGATGGCGATTAACCCAGCACAAGTCAGAATATCTTTAACCTGACCCCAAAATACTTGGGTGCTGAGATCGGAAATTTTCGTTATATTGGAAATGCTATCTGTGTAAAATTTCTTGAGATCATAGCGCTCTAACTGGTGAACAGGCAGTACCAGTGCTTTCTCTAATAGGCGCGCTTGAAGATCAGTCGATAACTTTCCTGCAGTCCAGCATAAGATAAAATTTGCAAAGTGACTTGCAACTGCTCGCACAGTGATAATACTAATCAACGCAAACATCATTACCGTGGCCGTTCCTTGATCTCGGTACGCTAGCATGCGATCCAGTAACACCTTGACGACTAGTGGTAGCGTAGCAGTTGACACGCTAACAATCAGCAGAATAGCTATGATAAGCCAGAAGAAAGCTCGATAAGGCTTACACCAATTAATCAATGGATGAATCGATTTTGTTTCACTCATGACGCATCATTATCAATGCTAGAATTATTCGAAATAAATGAAAAATGAAATCGACTGCATTCATAAGGTCATTTCTTTTAGTAAACTCACAGAATATTCAAAACTTGGTCAACTTATCAATACGTTTAGAAAAACTTAATCTCACTCGATTAAAACAATGAATACACATCAATCCGAATCCATCCGACCAAAACCTTCCACACATAGAAAAGGTATTATTCTAGCAGGTGGTTCAGGTACTCGGCTCTACCCTGTAACTCAAGTTATTTCAAAACAGCTATTACCAGTTTTTGATAAACCAATGGTCTATTATCCGCTGAGCACCCTTATGCTTGCCGGCATTCGCGATATTCTTATCATCTCAACGCCACAAGACACACCGCTTTTCAAGCAGCTATTAGCGAATGGGGAATCCTGGGGGCTTAATTTATCTTACGCTGTACAACCTTCCCCCGATGGATTGGCCCAGGCTTTTATCATTGGCGAATCGTTCCTAGGAAATGATTATTCTGCATTAATCTTAGGTGATAACATTTTTTATGGCCATGATTTTCACCATTTGCTCGATAACGCTATGCAACGTGAAACAGGTGCAACCGTTTTTGCCTACCATGTTCATGACCCTGAGCGCTATGGTGTAGTCGGATTTGATTCTGTAGGTCGGGCCATCAATCTTGAGGAGAAACCTCAGCAACCTCAGTCAAACTATGCAGTAACCGGCTTATATTTCTATGACCAACAGGTTGTTGAATACGCAAAAAGCTTAAAGCCTTCCGCACGCAATGAATTGGAAATTACTGACCTCAATCGAGTCTACCTAGAACAAAACAAACTCCGAGTAGAGATTATGGGAAGAGGCTATGCTTGGTTGGATACCGGCACATACGAATCATTGCTCGATGCGAGTAAATTTGTGGCAACCATAGAACATCGTCAAGGATTGAAAATTGCTTGCCCCGAAGAAATCGCATTTCGAAAGGGATGGATTACTGCAGAACAGTTAGAAAGATTGGCTCTGCCCTTAGCTAAAAATAGCTATGGTAAGTATTTACAGCAAATTTTGAACCAACCTTTATTATGATCACTTGAGAAAATTTTGGGACAAAAATGGAAGCCATACAGTTAGTCGTTCCGGATGTTTATTTGATTCAACCTCGAGTATTTGGCGATGAAAGAGGCTTTTTTTTCGAAAGCTATAATCAGCAACAGTTTAATGCAGCCATTAATCGGTCAGTCGCCTTCGTTCAAGCCAATCACTCGCGTTCGGTACGTCATGTGTTACGTGGCTTACATTACCAAATCAAACAACCACAGGGCAAGTTGGTTAGAGTAGTCAACGGGGAGGTCTATGATGTTGCTGTTGATCTCCGCAAAGGTTCTGCTACTTTTGGGCAATGGGTTGGTGAGGTCCTAAGCGCTGAAAATAAAAAGCAACTCTGGATTCCTGAAGGCTTCGCACATGGCTTTCTCGTTCTTTCCGAATCGGCTGATTTCCTATACCAAACAACTGACTATTGGGCGCCTGAGTTTGAACGATGCATCCTTTGGAACGATCCAGTGCTAAATATTCAGTGGCCAATCAAGCAATCCCCTGTACTATCAGGTAAAGATGCGCAAGGCGTATCGTTCAAGCTCGCTGAAACTTATCCTTAAACAGGCTAGGTTCTTGTTAGCACCAGTCAACATTAATCGTTAACGCTATGGCAAAGTCCAAATCGCTATACTTTTGCAATGCGTGCGGTGGACAATCCCTGAAATGGCAGGGACAGTGTCCCCATTGCCGAGAATGGAATACGTTGATCGAAGGCATTGCTGAAAAAAAAGGGCCCCGTCTGATTTCAGGGCTAAGACCAACTGGGATACAAAGCTTAAATGATATCGAGGTCACTGAAACGCCTCGTTTATCAACAACAATCGGTGAATTTGATCGTGTTCTCGGTGGCGGTTTGGTACTGGGTGGGGTCGTGTTATTGGGTGGGGACCCGGGCATCGGCAAATCAACATTACTGCTGCAGGCGCTTGCAACGATGTCGATTGATCATCGTGTTTTATATGTTAGTGGTGAAGAATCAGCGCAACAAATCGCCTTAAGGGCACGGCGGTTAAATCTCGATGTCCGTAAAGTCAGCTTGCTGACCGAGATTCATCTTGAAAATATCCATGCAACACTCAACACTGCAGCACCAGCCATAGCGGTCATCGATTCGATTCAAACGATCTATACAGATGCGTTGCAATCGGCTCCCGGTTCTGTCGCACAAGTCAGAGAATGTACGGCGCAATTAACGCGAATTGCTAAAAGTAAAGCTATTTGTATGATTCTGATCGGCCATGTAACGAAAGAAGGCTCGCTTGCTGGTCCCAGGGTTCTTGAACATATGGTCGATACGGTTATGTATTTCGAAGGCGATGCAAATTCAAGCTTCCGTTTGATTCGCTCGTTCAAGAATCGATTTGGCGCGGTTAATGAGCTTGGTGTTTTTGCTATGACTGAGAAAGGATTACGTGGCGTTAATAATCCATCCGCCTTTTTTCTTTCTCACCATCACAAACCTGTTCCAGGCTCCTGTGTGATGGTCACGCAAGAAGGTACACGTCCTCTATTGGTTGAAATTCAAGCCTTAGTTGATGATGCCCATACTGCCAGTCCCAAACGCTTGAGTATCGGGTTAGAACAGAATCGACTGGCAATGCTATTAGCGGTTCTGCACCGCCATGCTGGCATTCCTTGTTTTAATCATGATGTCTTTATCAATGCGGTCGGTGGTATCCGAATCACCGAGCCTGGTGCTGATTTGGCAGTGTTAGCTGCGATCGTTTCATCAATTAAGGATAAACCCCTTTCAGAAAAATTGGTGGTATTTGGTGAAATCGGACTAGCCGGAGAAGTTCGCCCTGTGCAACGCGGCCAGGAACGACTCAAAGAAGCAGCAAAACTGGGGTTTATCAAAGCAATCATTCCGGAATCAAATAAGCCCAAACAACCTATTCCCGGCATCGAAATCCTGACCGTAAACCGAGTAGAACAAGCATTAGCGCTACTGCGATGAAAAGCTTCATTGCATCGAGAAAAATTCGCATCTCTTTGTTAATTTTAGTTACGCTAACATTGCTTCTGGCTGCCGCTGTGTTACCACCTACTCCACAGTCCGCCTTATATCATGAATTTGCTGATCAGCGCTCGTATTGGGGTATTCCTAACTTTCTCAATGTGATATCCAATTTAGTCTTTTTGATCGTTGGTATTGCTGGTCTACTTTATTTGAAGAAAGGGGTACTGCTGTCGCGACATCAACCTGTAGCAACAGGAATTGAAATGGGATTATACCGATTGGTATTTGCTAGCACTGGTGCTGCTTGTGTAGGTTCGATTTATTATCACTGGGAGCCTAACCTGATTAGCCTATTCTGGGATCGATTACCAATCGCAATTGGATTTATGAGCTTACTCGCTGCGACACTGATAGAACGCTTTGTTGCTCACTGGCTCACCTATTTTGTAATATTATTACCCATAGCGGGCGCGCTGAGTTCTCTATATTGGCTCTGGAGCGAGCTTTATGGTGTTGGTAACCTAAACTTTTATATTGCCGCACAATTCTGCTCAATCATTCTTATTCTCTTACTGGTGAGCGGCCTTCCATCACGCTATACCCATGCATCTGATATTTATCGCGTCATGTTTATCTATGGTTTAGCCAAGCTGGCTGAAATAGCCGATCAAGAAATCTATCAACTCGGAAACATCATTAGCGGGCACACCCTTAAACATGTACTTGCTGGGCTTGCAGTTTATTTCATTTTACGTATGCTAAAAAAACGAGCACTAAAACCAAGCTACGAAATGAATCAGTGAAAAACAAAAAACCTCTTTAGCAACGATTTGCTAAAGAGGTTGATAATTTTAGATGACTTAAGAGCTAAAACGGGGAGCGCGAGACTGACTATTTCTCCCTGAGCCTGAAAACGAATTAAACCCAGATGAGAAACCACCGCGACCTCGAGCCGGTCGTTTTCTAGCTTCAGAACCCGTAGACAAATCATTAAAGGTACGCGTATCGCGTTTTGATTGATCAGGATGATTATGCGTTTTTCTTTCTTCAGTAAATTGATTACCGCCGCCCCACGACCGATTCCGCTTATGAACGACATTAGGCATTCTTTGATCTCTGCTACCATTCGAACGTCCAGTCTTTGGTTTATATTTTGATTCCATGCCTGGAACAACGAAAGGTGCAATCCTTGCCCTGTAAAACGTTCTATTTTTTTCAGACTGATACTATCTTTTCCAGTTGCAAACGACACCGCCACGCCTGATGCGCCAGCTCGTCCTGTTCGTCCGATTCGATGTACATAATCTTCTGCAAATTTTGGCAAATCAAAATTAATGACATGCGTGATATTCGTAACATCAATGCCACGAGCAGCCACATCAGTTGCAACTAATATTCTTAACCGCCCTGCTCTTAATCGTGTCAGCGTTCTCGTTCGTACACGCTGCTTCACATCACCGTGTAACGCCGCTACTTCATGGCCAGACGCAGCCAAATCATCAGCCAATGTATCCGCATCGCGCTTGGTTGCGGTAAAAACAATCGCTTGCTTAAGTGATTCATCTCTTAACAAATGATCTAATAGGCGATTCTTATGTGAAAGATCATCAACATAATGAAGCTTCTGTTCAATATTCTCTAATTTTGCGTGCTGAGGTGCAACCTGTATACGTTTTGGTGATTTCAACAATCGTGATGCAATCTTATCAATCGATGAATCCAACGTTGCTGAGAATAATAAAGTTTGCCGAGTCTCTGGTGTACGAGAAGCAATGGCTTCAACATCATCGATAAATCCCATATCCAACATTCGATCTGCCTCATCTAGCACCAGCATTTCTAAACGGGAGAAATCGATACGACCGCGCTGAATATGATCAATAAGTCTTCCTGGGGTTGCAACTAAAATATCAACGACTTGTGATAGTAGTTTATTTTGCAGTGGATAGGACATACCGCCTAGAATACTCACCACTTTAGTGTGCGGTAGATATTTACCAAATTTACTGGTCGCTTCTGAAACTTGTAGCGCTAATTCCCGCGTAGGCGTTAACACGAGAACTCGAGGCCCACGGCTTCGAATTTTTGATGGTGTAGCCAATCGATTCAGTGCTGGCAGCATAAAAGCGGCTGTTTTACCTGTTCCCGTTTGGGCAGAAGCCATTACATCGTGACCTGAGATTAATTCTGGAATTGCTTGTTGTTGAATCGGTGTAGGCGTGGTAAAGCCTAATTCATGAACGGCTTTAATAATTGCCGGCTGTAAATTTAAATTTTCAAAAGACACGTTATTTCCCAAATTAAGTTTGAGTAAAAAAAGCGAGCAGAAATGAATTGAACGAGTCAACCAATACCGCTAGCGCAGGATTAATGCATCGCTGCTAACCAGGGGTATAAGCAATTTCCAAACAGAAGAAAATTGAAGGAAGGTCAGGAACGATGAGATATAACTATGAAACATACATAGTTAGTCCGCCATTATAAAATATTTTTGATCACTTTTGTAAAATTCATATCACATTTGCAGTTCAAACTTCATTCCTAGCTTATTTCAGCAAATCGATAATTGCTTGATCTTTTGCCATATCCAAAGCAGTTTTATCACTTTTACTTTTAAGCTTGGTATCCGCACCTTTTTCAATTAGCAATCTAACGGTATCGGTATGATCGTGTAACGCAGCCCACATCAACGCCGTAATTCCATCTTGATTTTGCTGATTTATGCTCGCCCCTTTCGCTAACAATGTGTTAACAACCGCCGTTTGACCATTCTGAGCCGCCAAGATAAGCGCTGTAAAATCATTCGTTGCTTTCAAATCAGCTTGAGCACCTTTATCTAGTAACAGTTGGACCACTTCCTGAGCGCCGACCAAAGATGCCAAAATAAGTGCTGAAGCGCCATTTATATCTTGGAGGTCAGGTTTTGCGTCATTCGCAAGTAAAGTGTTTACGATATCAACATAGCCATTCTGTGCCGCAATATGCAGTGCCGTTGTTTGATTCGCATCGCTTAAATCCGGATCCGCCCTTTTGCCGCAAGCTTTTAACAATAGCAGCATAATCTTTTGCAGCCGCGATGATGAGTGGCGTTAATCCATTTTTAGCCTGTGAATTGGGGTTGGCGCCTTTAGCGAGCAAAGCTTCAACGATTGCAGTATGACCATTCTTTGCAGCAAGTAGCAGCGCAGTTCCTCCCTGAATATTGGCCACATCGACCAGCGCATTCTTATCGAGTAATAAATTGACTAACGTTTCGTGCCCTTTCTGAGAAGCCACCGCCAGCGCCGTAAAACCGTCCGGGTTTTTCAAATTAATATCTAGACCTTCAGTTAACAATTTTTCTACGGTTACTACATCGCCAGTTAGCGTTGCCTTAAAAAAATCTGCCTCACTATTTGCAAAACTGATTGAAGTCCAAAGCAAGAGAGAAACTAGGCATAATCCAAAGCGGTTGAATTGAGATTTAAAAAATACGTTCATAATGAGTAGCATGTGCTAGAAATTAACTTATAAGGTTAAATAAAGTGGAAAAGTATACCTCACTTTTCCTAACGCTTCGTTTGTAAAAGCGTTTACTGTGCAATCAACGCCAAGCTCAATGGCGCCCACAGTTTAGTGTTCACCTTCAGCTCACGAGGAAATTCCGCATCATCCCGAGATCTTCATGCTCAAGGTTATGGCAATGGTAGAGATACAGACCCGTATAGTCCTCAAACGGCTTAATAATTGTAACCTCCTCGCCAGGCATCACCAATACCGTATCCTTCCAGCCGCTATTAATAAAACCCTGGTTGACCGTATCGTAGCCACCAGTTGCCTGTTGGTCTGTTAATTGCCGGGAGAGAATTTGAAATTGCTGACCATGAAGGTGAATCGGGTGCGCCATCGACATCATCATGCCCATACCTCCCCCTCGGCCACCTCGCATCCCACCACCCATACCACCACGCCCTCCATGCATCTGATGACTCTCATGAAAAATTCTAATTTTTTGAATGATATTGACTGGGATTTTTTCAATATCCATTACATTCCCCATTTCGAATGAACGTCCGTTGAGTTTCCACGACATATGCGCCATGCTAATTGCGATCGGAATCGTTCGATCTGGGTTTGAAACATCGCGATCCGTCAAACGTTTCATTCTGATCAAAGTTTGCGGTAATTGGGGAGACTCACTCACTTTTTCAGCAATGCGGAATTTAGCGATCGGAAATTGCTCGCCCTGTGCCAAACCACTCATCATGCCCATTGCTTCGCCTTCCATACCGCCTCCCATTCGTCCACGCATCCCCATTGATGGGGCTGCCCCATGAAACGCTAAGCTCTGCAATATAAGCGCTGAACCCACTTCACGTCCTGAAAAATCCACCCATAATTCAACACGTTCAGCAGGGGCCAACATGATATAAGGATAGCTTTCCGGCTTTTCTAACAACGCACCATCGGTTCCAATAGCAATGAGCGGTGTGCCATCCTCCCAAGCCAATTTATAAATCCTTGAGTTAGAGCCATTAAATACTCTCAATCGATAAGCGCGCGTTTTTACAGGAATGGTAGGATTAATCTGCCCATTGATTAAAATCGTATCTCCCAAGAAGCCGGTCATACGATCATGCATACCATGCTGACGATAATAAAGCTGATTATTTTCCGTAAAACGCCGATCTTGAATCACAATCGGTAGATCATATTCGCCGCTCGGCAATTGCAATTGCTGTTCTTGCTCATCACGAATAACAATCAGTCCCGCAAGACCACGATAAACTTGTTTCGCCGTCAACTCGTGTGTGTGTGCATGATACCAGTTGGTTCCTGCAGGATTCTTGACCTCGAATTCATAAATATAGGTTCCACCCTCCGCAATCTCATACATTGGGTGGCCATCCATGCGCTGTGGTACATGCATGCCATGCCAATGGGTGATGCAGGGCTCAGCTAGCTGATTATGAAAATGAATCCGCACTTTCTGGCCTTGAACCAAATTTAGCGTTGGGCCAAGATAACTTGGCATCGTTGACAACGTCGTGGAAGGCCCTTGCAGTAACTGCCCATGATAGCGATAAACATCTGTTGCGGCACCCGACATCATCGAAACCTTGTCATTGCGCGCGAACAATTCGATCTCTACGTCAGGCTTAAAGGTACTGGTAATCGTTGTGCTTTTCTGGCCTTCTCCAGCAAGCAGCAAATCTGGCCACAAGGAAACCAATGAGCCAAGCGTAGCTGCCTGTAAGAATTGCCTTCTGGCATGATCAAAACGTTTCATTTTCTGTTCCTCTTTTTTTAACTACGCAAATTAAATTGCATTAATCGGTATTTTTAAATAGGAAACCCCATTCGACTCAGGATCAGGAAACCGGCCTGCCCTGATATTAACTTGCACCGAAGGTAGCATCAGTACCGGTATTTCTAATGTTGCATCACGCTTCGTTCGCATCGCGACAAACGCATCCTCCGTCACGCCATCTTTGATATGAATATTGTGCATTTTCTCCTCGAATACTGTACTTTCCCACTGCGGAGAACGGTTGCTCGGTGGATAATCATGGCACATAAATAACCGGGTCTGCGGTGGTAAACTCAGAATTTTCTGAATTGAATGATACAACTGATGGGCATCACCACCCGGAAAATCAGCACGCGCAGTTCCAACATCCGGCATGAACAAGGTGTCTCCTACAAATACCGCATCATCGAGCTGATACGCCATATCCGCGGGCGTATGACCTGGAACCGATATTGCTTTAAGCGTTATTTTTCCTACGCGAAGCACTTCACCATCGGTGATCCGGTGATTGAAGTGCAAACCATCTGCTACAAATTCTGGGCTCAAATTAAACAGCTTCTTAAAACTACCTTGCACAAGGGTAATAGACTCACCAATCGCCGTTCTTCCACCGACTTTATCTTGCAGATAAGCGGCTGCTGAAAGATGGTCTGCATGGGCATGGGTCTCAAGGAGCCATTCAACCGTTAATTGACTTTCCTGAACAAAATCAATCAGCTTATCAGCCGATACCGTCTTGGTTCTTCCTGACTTCGGATCATAATCCAGCACTGGGTCGATAATGGCACAAAATCCACCCCGCTCATCATAAACAACGTAACTCATCGTCCAGGTAGTTGGATCAAAAAAAGCTTTAATATTTGCATTCATGATGCTTTCCTTTTTCTACTCGATTTGACTACAATATATATATTAATATAATATTTTGCAATGATATATAAAATGAATTTTAGAGGTCATCGATGAATATTGATTGGATACACTTTACACCCGCTTCAGCGTTATTCGGTGGTGCCATCATTGGTATCGCTACAGCCTTGCTACTCCTGTTTGCCGGCCGTATTGCAGGCATTTCGGGCATAATCGGTGGGTTATTCAAACTTCAAAGTCATGACATGAGTTGGCGCATTAGCTTTCTGGCAGGGCTGCTACTCGCTCCTATCGTTTGGCAATTATTTACCAACCTTCCTCCGATTCGAATTAATGCAAGTTATGCAATACTAGCGTTAGCAGGCCTAATTGTCGGTATTGGAACGCGCTATGGTGCTGGTTGCACCAGTGGGCATGGGGTTTGTGGAATTTCCCGACTTTCACCTCGTTCGATCATCGCTACTGTCCTTTTTATCACAACGGGCATGCTGACCGTTTATTTCATCCGACATTTCATGGTTTAATACAATTCAATCAAATGCAAAAAATGCTTATACATTTAATCACGCTACTGACTGGCCTAATCTTTGGATTCGGTTTAATCGTATCCGGTATGGTTAATCCGGATAAAGTTCAGAACTTCCTGGATATAAGCGGTACATGGGATCCTTCATTAGCCTTGGTGATGGGGGGTGCCATTGCAGTGGGGTTCCTGGCTTTTACTTTAGCCAAACGACGCAACCAAACCTTCATGGGTACACCGATTTATTTGCCAACCTCACGCTTCATCGACAAGCGATTAGTGCTTGGCAGCCTTGCTTTCGGTATCGGATGGGGGCTGGCGGGTATCTGCCCCGGGCCTGGTTTGGTTCTCGTTGGTGCTGGAAGCTTAGAAGGTGTAGTCTTTATTGTCGCCATGCTATTTGGAATGGGAATATTTGAATTATTAGAGCGCCGTAAACGAAAGAAACCTTAAAATTCAGAAACAACCTCCCACTATATTCAACTCTCTTTTACTAAACTATGTTAAAGGAATCACTCACTGAAGCTCACTCAATCGCATTATCTGCGATGCTATCGAACCGGGCGGCAGCCAGCCAAGCATGTGCGTTATTAAAAACCCTCGCTAATGAAGATCGTTTGTTGATTCTTTGCCAGTTAATCGAAGGAGAGAAAAACGTCGGTGAATTAGAGCAAACGCTCGGCATTAAGCAGCCCACGTTATCTCAACAATTAACGGTATTACGAGATGAGAAATTGGTTGCTACCGAACGCAAGGGAAAATATATTTATTATCGCTTGGCTAGCCAGGAAGCACTACAAATCATGAAAACCCTTTATCAGTTATTTTGTAGTGGCCACCACCAACCCGAGTCGTAGCACTCAATGACCGCTACGCTCATCTGTATTGGATTAGGTTTTGGAACTGGAATCGTCCTCGCGCTTACCGGAGCGGGTGGAACCATCATCGCAGTACCACTTTTGGTATTAAGCCTCAATCTACCCGTTGTAGAAGCAGCTCCGATTGGTTTATTAGCGGTTAGTTTAGCCGCATTGATCAGCGCATCGATTGCGCTCACCCAAGGAAACGTTCGTTATCGAGCCGCCGGTTACCTTGCCATCATAGGTTCAATCGTATCGCCGCTTGGCATCATGATTGCACAGTATTTACCCAATATGTTGCTTACCGTTTTGTTTGCCATGCTACTCGCTTACATTGCATGGCGTCATTTTAAAATAGGTTCAGTACCACAACCATCGCTCTCTGAGCGATTTTCCGTACCTTGCCTACTCAATGATGCCTCGGGCCGCTTAGTTTGGAATGCGCCTTGCTTTCGTGCGCTCACATTTTCTGGACTGATCGCAGGTTTTTTGTCGGGCTTATTAGGGGTAGGGGGAGGATTCATCATCAACCCTGCGCTCAAAAAAATTTCTAACTTAACGCTGCAAGCGGTACTCGGCACAACGTTAGCCGTCGTTGCACTCATTTCCATGGTCGGTGTAATTTCAGCAATGCTAATCAGCACGCTACAATGGTCGATCGCAATCCCATTTGTTTGCGGTACCATCGCAGGAATGTTATCAGGCCGATATTTAACGCGTTATGTGACTGAATCTCGATCTCAACAGCTATTTGCTTTGCTCGCTGCTTCCATTGCAATTGTAATGCTGTATAAAGCAGTCTCTCGTATACTTTAAATGATCTGCAAGGCCTGATAAATCCGTAAGTCATTACTTAGGAATTTTTCAGCGACAGATCTTAGCTCAGCCAAATTCGCTTCCGCCGTCTCCAACGGTTTACCCGCTTGGGTGAGACGTTGACCCTGTGAAGATAATATTTGCCAGACAAACTGTGCCAACTCTCCAGCAGAAATCGACTTAGGCTGCTGATGTTGTTGGCAACCCAGTAAGAAAAGCTGGTGAAAGCGCGGTACTGAAATACCCCCGCCCGTGACAGGACTCGCCAGGTAATTAATTTCAGCATTACTGCGTGCTTTTTGCATCAAATACTGATTCAAGGTATCCGTTTTTTTCGGGCGCTCTGAATTGCTGCCTCGTCCTGCGCACATTGTAAGGCACCACTACCACTTAACAACAACACTGCTTGCAAAACCTGCGCTGCTGTAATCTTTTGATTTTTAAGCACCTGAACCAATTGCCCAAGTTGCTTGGGTTTATTATCAGCCAAACAATCCAGCAAGGGATTAAAAATAGCGGGTTGAATCTTCGCTTCGCTCAAGCTTCCCACTATTTTGGGTTCAAATCCTGCACGCAGTTGCGTTAAAACAACTGCAATCTCATAGAGCTGCTCTCTCTTTTCCAGAGCGCTTAATTTTCGGACTCCCTTAACCCAATAATCTCTGCGAAATTGCTGATTGACGCAAAAATCACGTACCGTTTGATAAAAACTTCCGCTTGGCAAGCTAGCGAGCAATTCCTGCTGCGCTTTCGTCAAATTAATGTTATCAATATAATCCTGGTAATGGGCAGAACCGGCATATTGCACTTTTGCTTCAGCAAGCCACTGCGCGATCTGCGCAAATGACATAGGGCTCCAGTCCCGATTGAAATATTCGTGTGCGAGATAGTTACGGTTTTGGTTTTTCAGGCTCTTGAGGCGAGCGCCTACCTGTGGATTATCGCTTGCAAATCGTGGATTCACAGCAAACAGTGTCTCCGCAAAATCGATGGCAGCATCGATTTTCCCAATCACACCTTGCTTTTCAGATCCCATGAATTCAGCATGTTGCAACATCAGCTCTCGCAAAGGTACAGTAGCAGCCCATCCAGGATAGGTGTTGTAGCTTATATAGAGTACCCCGCCAACCTTGAGCTTACGCTGAATAAAATCAACGAGAACGGCACGGTTCTTGTTTGAAATCCAGCTCCAAATACCATGCAAGCCAATGTAGTCAAAATCAGGTAAATCTAACCGCTGACAAAACGCTTCAAATGATTGATCAAATAAATGTGTATGTGATTTCGCTTGCTGCGCCAGTTGTTGTGCAAATGCTGCCTGGGCTGGGTTAAAGTCTGTGCCGTACCATTCTACGTCAGAGGCAGCGGCATGGAGATTGATGCTAAGGCCTTGCCCAAAACCGAGCTCACAGGCCACTTCAATATTAGGTGTCACAATGCCTGCACTACACAAAGCGAGCTGCGCTCGCATTGGATTTAGCTCAGGGTAATAGCCATAGATATAATTAACATCCGCTACATAACCGCCAGTCCAATCTGTCACACCACCATTCACAATTTAATAAGCTAATAAAAAAGCACCCTAAAGATTTCTCTTTAGGGTGCTTTTTAGTTTAAAAATGCTACAGATTAAGCAACAATCAAAAAGTCTGTTGCGGCAAGATCAGTGCCATTATTTGCTATTGTAGCAATCAATATTTGAGACTGAGCACCTGTACCATCAGGATCATAGTAAATTTCAGTTGAAACACCTGTATTGGTTACAGTATCAATAATGATGCGATCTGTTGCTGCTGCTGCTGCTGCTGCGCCGTACAGAATATTTGTTCCATCAGCTCCTGTATCTAGAGTGGCTGTAGTTCCAATATCATCAGCATCATCAGTTAGTCCAAACTTACTAACTGATAACTGAACAGTATCAACCGTTGATTCAAATGCTCCATCAACACCAACTAGAACATCACCAACTGTCAATAAACCAAAACCAACTTTTAATGTATCTACTGCACCTGCTGCCACTACTGTATCCAAGAAGACTGTAACAGCAGACTTAGCAGTTGTTCCAGTCGTATCCAGATCGATACCCATTCCAGCGACAGCAGTTACATCAGTCGCATCGTTCAAACGAACAGATAAAGTTTCCACTTCAGTGGTTGATGAAGCATGGTAACTATCAACCAAGGCATCGATGACTGTATCGTTCAATTGCAGTATTAGCGTTTGCTCAGTCGCTTGATCATTTGAACCGGCGATGATTCCAACGTTTCTAACATTTGCCAAGTCACCGGTTGTTACGGTTGCAGTGTTACGTACTTCCAGAATGTCATCGTTAGCAGCAAAGGTGGTATCACCATCATTATCTACTGCACCACCATCGATTACATTGGCACCGTTAACATTGGCATCACCTAAGATAAATTTATCAGTGGTTCTGCTTGCGCCTTCTTCACCGTTATATGAGAAGTGGTTTTGCGCATTCAGTGTACGTGCATCAAGGGTTACACCAAATTCGGTACCGGTTGTAGCGGTATCCACTTCATCTTCTTCATCGTTGTTAACATCGTTATCATTGATGACATGAATCATATCACCACCGTTGGCATCGATCAGATCATTGGTCAGCGTGAGGTTATAGCTGTTTTGACCAATCAAGGTGCTAACTGGTGCAGCATTGTTACCAACCAAGCGAACGGTTTCAAAACCGGTTACATTAGTCCATTCTGAAGCACCCAGTGACACACGGGTATCATGGCCATCGATCACTAATGTATCGTCGCCATCGCCACCAGCTACGGTGTCAGAAATCGTCAATCCGGCACGTGAATCATTCAACATATCAAAGATTACGGTGTCGTCACCTTTACCCATGGTAATGCTTTGTGCGCCATCTACACTGTTTTCATTAGTACTAACACGGATGATCACATTAGCCAGTTCTGCGGAAGCATCAATGGTCGCAGCCACTTGACGAACTTGAGTTGCTAAACCTTCTACATCAAAAATATTACCTGCTTCGAAGTCAGTTTCAGAACCGTCAGTATCGATTCCAAGCAAACCTTGCTGAACTTCACCATTATCCGCTTCAATACCAGTAATTACGTTTGTTACATCTGCGCCAGCGGTATCAATGTCAAAGTTGATGAAATCGCCCGCTTCACCATCGGTAATCGTCAACAATGTTTCAGGTAATGTACCGCCCATTTCTACAGAGTTAGATTCTGAATCGTTGTCTTCAATGGTTACGGTTTCAAAATCTTCGCTATTTAATGTGAAGCTGAAGCGTGGATCACGGTTAACGCCTTCAGCAATCGTGTATACCACTGAATCATCAGTACCATCAGTTGCCAAATCAACGGTCAAATCGAGATCGTCGATATGATTATTTTCGGTTGTACCGTGAAGAATGTCGATTCCATTCTGTGCAACAGTTTCTGTTACATTGTTAAGCACAACATCAACAGCCTTATTCGTCGCTTCAAATGGATTTGGCGCAACATTGCCATTGTTCCCTTCATTTCTAACCAAAATATCAGTCAGGTCAGGCAATTTAGAAGTATCGATTTCAACATCGTCTGTCGTATTGGTGCGTACTTCAAGTTTACCTGTTTTATTGATGTTGCCATCGATTGAACCCCCTGTGAGAATAGCTATGTTACCGCCATCTCCACCATCGATCGTATCGTTTGATCCGATCCCGTTACCTAACCAGAAGGTATCATCGCCTGTTCCACCAATTACTTCAACAGCGACATCAGTTCCAGATGTGCCATCTTTGGTTGCTTGTAATACATCATTCAGATTAATTGACAAATTCCCTGTCAGTGTCGATGCATCGATTTTGGTCAATGAACCAGCCATTCTAACCAACCCACCGGTTGTTGCAGTTCCTTCAACCAGAATGTTATCGCCAACTTCAGAAATGATATCTTCTGTACCAAAAATCGATAAATCTTGATCACCAGCAATTGTCAGCGTTTGAACATCTTCGGCTGACAAGCTGACCATGGAGTTTGCTGCACCGCCGCCAGAAGTAATATTTACGGTTTCGAATCCTTCAGCTGGATTATCGCGATTCTCAGCAATGAATACATCACTAACTTGTGCATTATTCAATGCTAGATTTACAACATCCGTTGTGCCAGCTAACGCTGAACCTAAGTAAGTAAACTCAACATCAGAGAAAGGTGAATTTGAATCATTGATCGATAGATTGTTTGTCGTTGCCTCTTGAATGTTATCAATTCTCGCGAGATTTTCGTCATCAATTCTATGTAAATTCAGATGAGTAAACCCTGTTGAATCTTGCAAATCAAGCGTTGCATCCGAATCTGTTGCAAATTTGATATTAGCAATTTCAACACCACTCATGGTTGGAGCAATGTTATTGTCGCCCGTATCGGCATCGTTCACAAAATCAAACTCGAGTCTATCATCTGTTGCAGATGTACCTGTCAATCGATCATCATCATTCAAGGTATTGATTTGATCGGTTCCGCCTGGCGTAAAGCCTTTAGGCGCGATGAAAACATGACCTGTAACAATATCAGCCTGTTCTGTCAGTAACACGCCTGGAGGAAATCCGATTCCCGTTAAGTATGCATCGATTTCAGCAGCAGTATCCATATCAGGGGTTACACCAGCGAGAACGCCTTGCAATGTTGCGACTGATTCACTGGAATAGGTTTTTGAATACGCAGTCGCAACTGCAATTTTGTTTTTCAGCAATGTTGCCGCTGGCTGAAAATCTGCTGCCACACTGCTTCCCAATAAGTAGTCATTAGCTGCAACGGCAATCGCGCCAAACCCCTTACCAGAGGATAACATATTACCAACAAATGCTTTCGCAGTTGTCTGTGCCGTGCCCGTTGTTATTCCATAATGACTCAGGAATTGGTCTACTTGCTGTTCAGCGGTTTTACCACCCATAACGTCAATTGTAAATTGTGGGATTCCGTCCAACACATCGGCAATCTGTAGCAGGCTCATGCCACTGCTCTCGGCATTCGCTAATTCAGATAAATAGTTTTTACCAAGAGCTGCATTGAATAAACCAACCCCCAGCCCAAGAATAGTATTAGTAGCCATAACAAGTGCTTCCTTTTAAGTAGAGTTAAAAAAACTTCAGACAAAAACCACAGTCACGAAATAAAACAATTTATCCTTGCAAGCTGTTAAGCGTCAGTTTTCGCGTTCCTGTTTGCCTGATTGCATATTCCATGACAATGACAATGGTTGCCACCAGAAATCGCCACAGTTGACAAGTTTGGGAGATTCTGCCTAAAAAATCCAGTGTATGCAAGCACTCTGGAAAATTGCTCACATTGTTGTTGTTAATTTGCAACATTTATCTTACTCAATAATGTTAAAAATACAACTCACGTGTTATTCATCATCCCAACCTTCACCCAAAGCCAATTAACACTTCAATCTTTGAGCAAGATCTTTATTTGTTTATTACAAAACCTTCAATTTACTTTAGACGATAGATCTAAAACTTACTGTGATAGAGATCACATTGTCTAAAATTATTGCCCAATGCCCAATCGCGTACTTTGATGAGAACTGAGTGCGCAACATTCTATCAACAATGAATTCAATCTAGCTAATCGATATACGTGATCTTTGCCGCTCATCTCAGCATATATTAACACTTATAAGTTATCCAAAACACTTACCCAGCTAAACATTTTATGCGCTAATATCGTATGATATTGTTATCGAATCGTGTAGGGAATGATCTATGAAACCGGAAGATGTTGCACAGTATTTACAAGAAAACCCCCAGTTCTTTGAAACGTATGCCGAGATGCTCTCTGAAATTAAAATCCCGCAGCCTTACGATGGTCGTGCTATTTCAATCAGTGAGCGTCAAATCAGCGCGTTACGGGAGAAAAATAAATTATTACAAGAAAAACTGCATGAATTAATCAATATTGGAGAAAACAACGATACGATCGGCGAAAAAATGCACCGGCTGGCAGTTTCATTACTTGAGTTTAATAGCGTAGAAGAATTATTGCATGGCTTAAATTACAATCTTTGCGAGGATTTCTCAATCCCTCACGTAGTCATGCGCTTATGGTACCTAAGTGATATCAAAAGTAAAAGCAATCAAAAACGCGCTGAATTCAGTGCCGTGAGTAAAACTGTCCGAATTTCCGTGGAAAGTATGAGCAAGCCTTATTGTGGGCCAAAAGTAAGCGATGAAATCAAACCTTGGTTTGGTCCAGATGCAAAATACCTGCAATCATTCTCCATTATTCCGTTGCGCCGAAAAAGAACCATCGGCTTGTTAGTGATGGGCAGCCCCGATGCTGAGCGGTTCTACCCTGACATGGGCACACTTTACCTTGAACGACTCGGGGAATTGGTTAGTAGCGCCCTCGCACGACTCGAGCGTATTGATCTCGAACAGTTAGTCGATGAATCTCCCAAAATTTGATGAAAAAACTGCAAGTATTGATGCGTACCTCGCACATTTGCGTGAAGTCCGTCGGTTAGCAAAGTTAACTTGCAAAAGCTATGAGCGCGATTTAGCGCTACTCAACCAACTTTCCGCTGATACGCCCTTCCATGGATTAAGGGTGCATGATATTCGCCATTTCATTGCTCAATTACATGGTTCAGGGCTTTCTGGCAAAAGTCTCGCTAGAACGTTATCAGCCTGGAGAACTTTTTTTCAATACTTGATTCGATTCCACAGTTATCAGAATAACCCGTGCCAAGGGATCAAAGTGCCCAAATCACCGAAATATCTACCCCACACGTTGTCACCGGATGAAGCAGCTAAATTAATGGATTTTGAGAATACCGATGAACTCAGTGCACGCGATCTGGCTATGTTTGAATTGTTCTATTCATCAGGATTACGTTTGCAAGAGTTAGTGCAACTCAAGCCGCATGATATCGATTTTAGTGAAGGTCAAGTTCGCGTTATTGGCAAAGGTGAAAAAACTCGCATTGTACCAGTAGGCCATTACGCCTTAGAAGCATTAAAAATCTGGCTAAATCAACGTGAAACTTTAGCTAGAATCAATAGTGATGCGCTATTTGTTTCGAGTCGCGGCAATCGAATTCACCCACGAACGATTCAACAGCGTCTTAAAGTACGCGCAGATCAGCAACAGTTACAAAGCAAGGTACATCCTCATTCGTTAAGACATTCTTTTGCATCCCACGTGTTGCAATCAAGCGGGGATCTTCGCGCTGTGCAGGAGATGCTTGGGCATGCCAGCATAAGTACAACTCAGGTCTATACACACCTTGATTTTCAACATCTAGCAAAGATTTATGACCATGCCCATCCACGCGCCAAACGAAAAAAGATCTCGCCATCATCAGACTAATGTTTAAGAATTAGCGAGCGAAGCACTTGACGCTTATTAGCAACTAATTCGCGTGATCTAACACAATCCGATATTTTGCCTTTCCAGCAGCAAGATGCGCAATTGCCTCATTGACTTGATTGAGCGAAAAATGCTCTACCTGAGGCGTAATGCGATGCCGGGCCGCAAAATCCAGCATCGTTGCGGTCATCACCGGCCCGCCAGTAGGTGAGCCAGAGATGCTTTTTTGTCCCATGATCAAATCGAATGCGTGCAGCGGAATGGGTTCAAGCACAGCCCCTACGACATGCATTCGCCCGTTTGGCTTAAGCGTTTTAAGCAATAATGACCAATCCAAAGAAACATTCACCGTAATCAATAAGAAATCTAATGTATTGGCTAGCTTACTGATGGCATGTTGATCACGACTGGATACGCTATGGTATGCACCATATTGATGCGCTTCTTCCGCTTTTGCTGTACTCGAAGTAAATGCAATCACTTCGCAGCCCCACGCATGCGCAAACTGTAGCGCTAAATGACCTAACCCACCGATTCCTACGACACCGACTCGATCCGTCGGTTTCACATCAAAAACCTGCAAAGGTGCAAATACCGTTATACCACCACAGAGCAATGGTCCAGTTACGGCCTTATATAGCGTATCAGGCAACGGAATTACCCAAACCCAATGAGCCCGAATCCGCTCGGCAAAACCACCATGATGTCCTACTATCGTTGGTCGTGTCTCTGGGCAAAGATGGTGCTGGCCTGTTAAGCACTCACGACAGTGCATACAGCTCAGCGCGTTCCAACCAATCCCAACAGATTGACCTACTTTTAGTCCCTTTACTTGGTTACCCACCGCAATAATGCGCCCGACAACTTCATGTCCTGGAATAATCGGATACTGAGTCAAACCCCAGTCATTGTTAAGCATCGATAAATCAGAGTGGCAAAGCCCACAATACTCGACGGCGACTTCCACTTCTTCCGCATTTAAAGGACCTGGTTCGTATGTATAAGGTTGTAGCTTCTGCTGAGGACCCAATGCAGCCCACCCTTTAATCATGGTCAAAATTTTCTCCTTCTGGTTTGAGATTAAGCGGGAGAAATAATAAGGCTGATCCCCTGTTTAATACAAGCGTGCGTATAAACTGATTTTCACTACTGGACTTGGGTTTAAGGCCAATTAAAGAAATGTTTTCATTTCGTAGTAAGCTAGAAGCTAAAAACGGGGCTTGATTTCAGCAATTTATCAAATAAATTCCAAGTGCTTTCAAGAACCTTCAATTTTCCTGAGCACAATATGCATCCAGTTCCCGCGTGGTCTAGTAAATAGTTGTGTAAATTGGCGTGTATATAACGCTAATTTTGTAGCAACGCGCTGAGATAAATTCCGCTCTGGCGGTGGGAGCAATGGATTACCACAATGTACACAAGGCTCTTCTTGGTGATAAGTTCCATAGGGATTGCCTGCATAATCCATCAGCGTGGCTGAAAGTAGATTAGTTTGATCACTTGTTGAGCCCACAAATGATAAGGTTTCAATCTTACAACCCTTAAATAGCTCTGCAATACGTAGTTCATCGAACGAGTTGAAGTGACCCCAAGGTGGGTTTTTCTTTCCGCAAGTGTAGCAAGTTGTGCTTCCTATTCGAATATCTTGCTTATAAGGAACGCCAATCAAAATACTCTGCGAAGCTACTCTTTCTAGCTCTTGACAAACCTGAGATAAAATCGACGGAGGTATATGCTCTAAAACTTCAGCGCAGAAAACAAAATCAAATGAGTTATCCGCAAATGTCAGTTGTGCAGCGCTTCCTTAAACACAACAAATTTTAGGATGCTGAATATCGGGCTCGGTAAGATCCAGCGCAGTAACTTTTGCAAAACGATCAGCAAGCAACAGCGAAAAATAGCCGTCACGCGCACCAATATCGAGTGCTTCTGACCTGCTTTCTGGCGTTAATCGAAGTAAATCACAGCCGCCCGTTGCTGCTCCGCAGTAGAATTTCGGTATTCTGTCGAGCTTATCATTAAAACCCTGCATTACATAAAAAGTAAGCTCCTTACAAACAAAAAAGGGTGCCTTTTGGGCACCCTTTTCTTTTCAAACTGTTCTAATCGTAGATCTTAGAAATCGTGACGCATACCTACCGTGTAAACATTACGATCTGAGTCAGTAGTCGCTGCGTTTCTATCAGCAACCCAAGCGCGTTGATAACCACCAAACAAGCTTGAACGTCTGCTTAAACTATGAATCACACCAACCGTTAGCGATTCAACATCACGCTTATCAAATGCACCGATCGCTTTAGCATGAGCCATACCGCCTTGCGCTACCAGCTTAGTGTTACCGATTGTGTAATCAGCACCAGCAAACCAGAGGTGTCCATCACCATTTGCATTCATCGCTGATAAGCACTGACCGCGTCCACCATCAGCCGTTTGTGTTGGCAATAAAGTCGGTAATGAGCCATAACTTCCTAACGCTGCTGCTTGCGAGCAAGTTGCTGCACCACCAAGTGGATTAGCATTGTTAAAGCTATATTTACCACCACCACGCCAGATTTCTTCATCATCATTGATACCAGCAGCTTTCATACGATCACTGATGTTATCGCGAGAATAACCACCAAAGATATCAACTCCATGCGCATCTAGGAATTTATTACTGTATTTACCAGCAACTTGAAAGTCCCATTCGCCGTCCTCACCGCCCATGTTTGGATTTAGAGGATCATAACCACCTACTCCCCCAAAATTTTGTGGATTAAGCTTGTTTGCATCACCAGGCATCAATAAAGCTGACATTGAAAAACCTTCAACGACAGCTGAATCAAAACGTGCTGAACTGTTAACAAAACTGTTGTCACCAGATCCTGTTCCATTTGCACTTGCTGTCATGGTACCACCGCTACCATTCGCATGTAAGGTTGTGTAAGCAAACGGATCAATGGTATGTCCCCCGGCAAAATCTTTAAATGGAGATTGAACACGTCCAAATTTCAATTCGCCCCATTGATCGCCACCGAGCCCTACCCATTGTTCACGAGCATTGTCATTTCTACCTGAGCCTGGGTTAAGACCGTATTCAATACGACCCATCGCTCTTAAACCCATACCAAGATTTTCACTGACATGCAAACCCCAGCGTGATTGATTAGCATCATCCAGAATACCTGTTTGTGCATTTCTGCCATCAATATCAATCGTGCTATATTCAGCTTGTACACGACCGAATATCGTAACATGAGTACCTGGACCACCAACTCCATTCATTACCTGTGCTGAAGCAATAACTGGGGCTACCATTGTACCCGCAACTAACAGTGAAACTAGTTTCTTCTTCATCTGAAACTCTCCTATAAAATTAGAACAACTATTCTCGCCATGCTTAAAATCTTTCACTTCCATTCTCGCTGAATATTTTCAATTATTCAGACCTTTCGAACTGGAAAGGTTAAGCAGATTGTGCACAACAGAAGACCGCGACGCAACAAAAAACAACTATTTTTTCTGTTTTTAACAACATTTGTTGTTTTTGAACAACATCCAAGAGCACCCAATCGCTCAAATTACGAAAATAAAGCAAAAAAACGCACTAATTCAATGAATTATAGATAGTCGATAACAAAAAGCTATAATCTTAGAAATAGCCGGTCACTTTGCGCGAAGATAAAGTGTTTTTTCTCCTCGAAGAATCGTGCGACTCGCTGGCGTTAATCGCTGCCGTGACCTAACTTCATCGTGGTCTGACGTCAAATAGCCGAGCGCCATAAGTTGTTGAAACACCTTCCGCCAATCTTTTTCATTTAGTTCCTTACCAATGCCAAACGTGCTTATTTTATCGTGCCCCCAGCGTTTAACCTGCTCTGTATAATTGCCACACAATACATCAATCCAGTGGTCAAGATTTGAATCCTGGCCAGCACGATATACACATGACAACGCTTTCTGCGCAGCGACTGTGCCATCCCAAACTTGGGGTGGATCAAGACAAAGATCACAATTACCGCAAACGACTTCCGGCACGTGTTCCCCAAAATAGTTAAGTAATCGTATCCGTCGACACGTTACCGCCTCACAAAATGCCAGTAAAGCATCTAATTTCTCCATCGCAACCTGTTTGACCGCAGTTTGCCCATTAGAGCACTCGATCAAACGCTGCAATCGGACTGCATCACCAAATTTGTAAGCCATCCAAGCATCTGCTGGCAAACCATCACGGCCAGCTCTGCCGGTTTCTTGGTAATAGCCTTCGATGCTTTTAGGTAGATCTAGGTGCGCGACAAAACGAATATCGGGTTTGTCGATTCCCAGGCCAAATGCAATGGTTGCAACGATGACCTTGCCTTTATCACTTAAAAATTGATGCTGATGATTTCTTCGTACTTGCGCACTTAATCCTGCGTGATAAGGCAGTGCGGCCACACCTTTACTTGACAACCAAAAGGCAACATCTTCAACCTTTCTACGCGTCAAACAATAAACAATGCCGGCATCATGAGGATGTTCTGATTTGATAAAATCAAGTAGTTGCAGCCGCTCATTGGTTTTATTGACAACTCGATAACGAATATTAGGGCGATCAAAGCTCGTAATAAAAACGCGCGCGCCATGCAGATCAAGCTTTTCGATAATTTCTCTACGCGTTTTCATATCAGCGGATGCCGTAAGCCCGATCCGTGGCACTTGCGGAAATCTTTTCTGCAAAATCGAAAGCTGAACATATTCCGGCCGAAAATCATGTCCCCATTGAGAAATACAGTGCACTTCATCAACAGCAAACAGCGATAGCTTAATTTTTTGCAATAATGCCAGGAAACGAGGTGCGAGCAATCTTTCTGGGGCAACATAAAGTAAATCATAGTGATTTGCTTGCAAATCTTGCTCAACTGCTTCAATTTCCGATTGCGAAAGCAGGGAACTCAAATACGCAACGCGAACTCCTCGTTGCTTTAATTGCTCGACTTGATTTTGCATCAACGCAATCAAAGGTGAGACGACTATTCCAACACCTTCACGCAATATTGCAGGAATTTGATAACACAAGGATTTTCCTCCCCCTGTCGGCATCAATACGAGGCAGTCTCCTCCTTGAATAACGTGATTAATGATTTCTGATTGATGCCCTCGAAAATCACTATACCCAAATACAGTTCTTAAGAGTGTATCAGCTTGGCTCAGTCGCACGCTTGATCGTCCTGTTTATGGTTTTCTTATTATATTTGATCAATCCTGGCCCTTGAATCGGTCCAATTCTCGTCTATCACGTTTGGTAGGCCTGCCTTTCGTATAGAACTGAGGGGGCTCAGCTTTAGCCTTTTCCATAATCGTTGCACGTAATTGTCGACTTGCATCGGTTTCTTGATAAAGCTTCTGCGCTTCAGTAAAGGGGCCTCGTCGGTTGCTTAATGCTAACACCTCAATTTCATACTGGTATTGATCCATACGAATAGTTAGTCGATTACCAACCACAACCGCCCTGGCTGGCTTGATTCGCGCGCCATTGACAAGCACTCTGCCTTTCTCTACTGCTTCAGCAGCTAATGAGCGCGTTTTAAAGAAACGAGCAGCAAAAAGCCATTTATCAATACGGAATTTTTCACTATCGGTTGCTTCAACCATCACCATTTAATTTCATCTGTCTGCGACGGGACTTCCACGTAAATTCAATTATTTGCGCTGAATAACCTAACATAATTAGCACACTATATCCTCGTAACCTTGATAACAGCAAGAGGAATGAACCTGGGCACTTTATTAAAGTAAATTTTAGTCATTAATAATCAACAAGAACAGCTAGTCCAGATTCTTATATAATTAAAAACTAAACTCAAAGTTTAAGTAGGCTTATCGTTTGAGTTTTATTTATTTTAATTACTCGATTAATCATGTAAATACCGGCTTAACCTGATACACCATGGCTAATTATATTAGCTATATTTAAGCGATTTTTCTGATTTTTTGGAACCATACCAATTAATAACGCATTAACTCACCATCTAAAAAGCATCATCATTCTGTCTGGAGAAAATTAAATGGCGGTAGCAGAAGTTTTAAAAAAGATTCAAGACCACGAAGTAAAATTTGTTGATCTTCGCTTCACCGATACTAATGGTAAAGAACATCATATTACGGTCCCCGCTCATACTTTTACTGCAGATAAATTTGAAGATGGTCATGCGTTTGATGGATCGTCAATAGCCGGCTGGAAGGGTATTCATGCTTCAGATATGCTGCTTATGCCCGACCCTGAAACTGCCACTTTAGATCCATTCATGGAGGAAACAACGCTTTTCCTTAGCTGCGATGTTGTTGATCCTTCAGATGGGCAGGGCTATAACCGTGATCCACGTTCCTTAGCAAAACGAGGCGAAGTCTACCTCCAGTCGACTGGTATTGGCGATATCGCCTATTTTGGGCCTGAACTGGAATTCTTCATTTTTGACTCTATTCGCTGGCAAACCACGATGTCAGGCTGTTCCTTAGAAATTGAATCGGAAGAAGCCGCCTGGAGCTCAAAGAAGAAATATGAGCATGGTAATACTGGGCATCGACCTGCCATCAAAGGAGGTTATTTACCAGTTCCTCCGGTTGATTCGCTGCATGATATCCGTTCGGCGATGTGCTTATACCTTGAAGAAATGGGAATCGACGTTGAAGTGCATCATCACGAAGTTGCAAATGCAGGGCAATGTGAGATTGGAACACGCTTCAACAGTCTCGTGAAACGCGCTGATTGGAACCAAATGCTGAAGTATGTCGTACATAATGTCGCCAATTCCTACGGCAAAACTGCCACGTTTATGCCTAAACCAATTGTAGGAGATAATGGTTCAGGAATGCACGTGCACCAATCCATCTGGAAAGATGGTAAAAATTTATTTTCAGGAAATAGCTACGCGGGCATGTCTGAAACAGCTTTATTCTATATTGGTGGGATCATTAAGCATACCAAAGCATTGAATGCGATTACCAATCCAGGAACAAATTCCTATAAACGGCTTGTTTCTGGTTATGAAGCTCCTGTTAATATCGCTTATTCCGCGAGCAATCGCTCTGCAGCAATAAGAATTCCTCATGCCAGCAACCCCAAACAACGCCGCATAGAAATTCGTTTCCCTGATCCACTCGCCAATCCTTATCTTGCGTTTGCAGCATTACTGATGGCCGGGTTAGATGGTATTCAGAATAAGATTCATCCAGGGGATCCCATGGATAAGAATCTATATGATCTACCGCCAGAAGAGGCTTCAAAAGTTCCAGCGACCTGCAATGCGTTGGAAGAAGCACTAGAACATCTTGATAAGGATCGTGAATTTCTTACGCGAGGAGGAGTATTTTCTAATGATATGATCGATGCGTATATCGCTCTAAAAACGGAGGAAGTCATTCTCTATCGGACAGCACCTCACCCCATAGAGTTTTCGATGTACTACAGCTTATAGATAAGAGGTTGATTTAAAGCGTTTATTGTTTGTTTGCTTGAGTCCTTTTTGATTGAAAATAGCGGGAATATCAAGATACGCCACTTGATATTCTTCTCGCTGTTAGCCATTTCAATTATGGAGGTACTCATGAAACAAATTATCTCAGTTACACTAATTCTCTTAGCGATATTTATCGTCACGACCCAAGTCGGTGCGTCTTCTAATATCCATAAAACAGTAGATAATAAAGGACGTGTAACTTACGCCAATGCTCAAGGGAAAAATTACGCAAAGACAACCCACGCATCCTTATCAAGTGGTCGGATTTATCCTAAGATAGATAATCATCAACAAAAAAAACGTGACTTTGATCGCCGTCAGATTTTGGAAAATGAGCTCGCTATCGAAACCGAGTTACTGGTAGGCATCATTAACTCACTAAGGCTAATTTCAATAAAAATGAAAGAAATTCAATCGGAAAGTTCGCAATCTGCATCTGCTTCCATCAATGACTTTGAAAATGATAATATCAATACATTATTGAATTTAGCTTCAGTGCATGAAAGAAACATTATCGCCTTGCGCAAAGAGCTAAATAGCCTTTGATATTTATAAACTCAGCATAATGAAAACAGTTCTGTTATTTTCGATCTTATTGGCCCACAGCGCTTGCTTTGCTCAAATGAGTATCTATAAGCACTTAGGCAGTAGGGGCGAAACAATTTACTCTGATCATCACCCAAAAGGGGCGGAACAAGCAGATTTACCAGAGCTGACTGTTTTACCTGCTTCCCAAAGGCTATCGAGGGCATCGCCCCCGATAGCTCAAACGGAAGCAAAAGAATCATGGCAAAATGATGAGATAGCACCGATTGTTACACATCAACCTTTGACTACCCAATCAGCAAAGTTAGAAAAAACGATGCAGCCCACCGAGATCAGTTCAGATCAGATTGATGCGGCTGAACTCAGTACTGAAGAACAATTAGAGCTTATTATCGATGACATGGAATTATATGATGATGATCTTGATCGACTTGAGTTAGAGCTCTATAAGATTGGTGCTGATTATTAGTTCGATTCTATTGATCGAACTCAATCGTTTTTTAGATTTACAAATACTGGCGCGTGATCAGAAGGCCTTTCTAATTTTCTGGGTGTTTTATCAATAACACAGAACTCACAGTTTGCAGTTAACGCCTTACTTAACAAGATATGATCGATTCTTAAACCTTTATTTAGTCTAAACCCAAGCATCCGATAATCCCACCACGTGTAAGATTTCTCAGGCTGTTCAAACAATCGAAAACTATCAAATAAACCGAGGTTTAAAAGGCCCTGGAAAGCATCTCTTTCAGGAGCGCTGCATAATACTTGGTCTCTCCATCGCTCAGGATCATGTACATCGCTATCCGTCGGCGCAATATTGAAATCTCCGAGCAAAACCAATTTTGGAAATCGGATTAATTCCTCTCGTAACCAGCGATTAAGTGCTGATAACCAATTTAACTTATATTGGAATTTCTCTGAGTCGATATTTTCGCCATTGGGCACATAAATGCAAACGACCCGAATATCACCATAAGTCGCTGCAACAACTCGCTTTTGACCATCTTCAAAATTTGGAATCGTTGTAATGACATCACAACCACGTTGCCTACTAAGCAGCGCCACTCCATTATAAGTTTTCTGGCCAACATAAATTGATGAATACCCACTGGCAGATATTTCTGCCTGCGGAAAAAAATTATCTTGCAGTTTAGTTTCTTGCAAACATAAAACATCAGGTTGATTAACCTCTAGCCATTGAATAACTTGAGGTAGACGAACTTTTAATGAATTAACGTTCCAGGTACCAATTTTCATCCTGAAAAAATAAGTTATGTGCTTTATTGTAAAATTCGATGGCCTTGCAACTCATTCCATCTTATAGAAGCAATCTTGTTCGAATTGCCGCGACAGGAAAGGGCATGCTACCATTACATAAGTGCTTTGACCAGTTTGAGCTCAAAAAATCGCGTTCACCATTAACTAACCAGTAATACTCGATAGTACACGCTAGCCTATTGAGTATTCGCATATATTTAATCTTCTAAAATTGAATCCACACGTAGCACCATCCACTTCCCCGCTTTATTTGCTGAGATCACTAAGGGCCCACTGGAGCCTCATTTTTAATCTAATAAAACGTGAGGTCATTGGGCGCTATCGAGGCTCGATTATGGGAATATTATGGTCATTTTTTAATCCCGTACTCATGCTAATTGTTTACACATTTGTTTTCAGTATTGTATTTAAAGCTCGCTGGATCGGTGGAACTGATTCCAAAACTGAATTTGCTTTAGTTCTTTTTGCTGGGCTAATGATGTATAACTTATTTGCAGAGTGTATTAACAGAGCACCTGGTCTCGTGCTCAGCAATGTCAATTATGTTAAAAAAGTAGTATTTCCTTTAGAAATACTACCCATTGTAGCAATAGGCTCAGCAACATTTCACCTTATCATCAGTTTATTCGTTTGGTTATGTTTTTACTTGGTTTTTATTGGCATTCCTCCTGCCACGATAGGGTTACTACCCCTCTTATTACTTCCATTCTTTCTCATGATCTTAGGATTAACTTGGCTTTTGGCAGCGCTTGGGGTTTATTTACGAGATGTCGCTCAAATCATTGGAATTTTAACGACTGCATTGCTATTTCTCTCGCCAATTTTCTACCCCATCTCTGCTTTACCCGAGGAATATCATTACTTCATCCAAGCCAGCCCATTAACCTTTATCGTTGAACAGGCGCGCGAAATAATGATTTGGGACAAAGAACTTAATTGGAGTGCTTGGGTTATTTACTCATTATTCTCAATCATTTCTGCTTGGCTAGGCTTCGCCTGGTTTCAGAAAACACGCAAAGGTTTTGCCGATGTCCTCTGAAGTTGCTTTGCAAGCAGATGGGTTGGGTAAATGTTTTCACATTTACGATAAACCTAGAGATCGTTTATTACAAATGCTTGGAACAGGTAAAAAAAAAATTTTCCGAGAATTCTGGGCATTACGTGATATATCTTTTACGGTCACCAAAGGAGAAATCATCGGAGTAATTGGTACCAATGGCAGTGGTAAATCAACTTTGCTGCAAATCATTGCGGGAACCCTCGCTCCCACGATAGGCACAGTCAATGTTGTTGGGCGGGTATCAGCCATTCTTGAGCTAGGTGCTGGCTTTAATACTGAATTTACTGGCCGTGAAAACATATTGCTCAATGCCGCTATTATTGGTTTCTCTAGGGATGCAATCGCAGAACAAATGGACAAAATCCGTGCATTCTCTGAGCTTGGGGATTTTTTTGATCAACCCATTAAAACTTACTCCAGCGGAATGCAAGCACGATTAGCTTTCTCGATTGCGATTCACGTTGATCCAGAAATTCTAATTGTTGATGAAGCACTCGCGGTTGGTGATGCACGGTTTGTAGCAAAATGCATGCGCCGTATCAAAGATATTATGAGCAAAGGAACAACCGTACTGTTTGTAAGTCACGATATATCCTCGGTTCGCACCCTATGCAGCCGCACCCTCTGGCTTGATCAGGGATATCTGATTGAAGATGGCGACGTCTTTCCAGTAACCGGTCGTTATATGGCTTATATGTTTAAGAATGACCAGCCTTCCATCGAAGTGTCCAATTTAGTGCATAAAAATATCGCTCGCCATAAAACGAAATCGACAAAACCATCAGAGCCTCCTTTTGATAATAAAACCGATTCTCCCTTACAAGATGAAATAACTAGAAATGCGCATGCACCGCTTTCAGATTCAAAACCTGAGATTACACTCGATTCGAGACCTATCACTCACTGGGGATCTTACAAAGGAATTATCCTTTCCGCATCCGTACGCGATAGCCATGGCGTCAGAAAAAATACACTTCAGTGGAATACGCCTATCGAAATATTCATCGATCTGCATATTCCACCCGAAATTTCTCGAGATCACCTAAGTATTGCATTTTCCATTAAAGATTTAAAAGGAACTGATTTAATTGTCTCCACAACTCATGATTTTGAATTAAGGCGCTTACCAGAGGGTGAGCGATTCAGTGTTTCATTTAAATTAATTAACCCCTTAGTGACGGGAAAGTATCTATTGGTAGCAGCAGTGGAGAATCGGCAATACAGTGATATTCATTATTATGAATACTTTGAAGGTGCTCACTACTTTGCGTCGCTGTCAAAAGAACGTTTTTTGGTCTTATCCAGCCTTGTATTGAACAAGTAGTTAGCTTGAAATAATATGACTTATGATTCTATCAACTCCAACGCATACTGGGATAATCGATTCAAAAGTAATTGGGATATCTTTGAAGGACCAGCACAATCTCGCTTTTTTTCTCAAATTGCCATTGAACATTTGCCTAAATGGTTTATCGAGCAAATCAAAAGAAACAATTTAACCTTCGCTGATTGGGGGTGCGCTCAAGGTGATGGATCAGATGTTTGGGTAAGTTACATTGATCCATCCCAAATAACTGGAATCGATTTTTCACTTGCTGCTATAGAAAAAGCAGCGCAGCGCTACCCTACAATTCGTTTTCTCAATGAGGACTGGTTAAGCAAAAGCATATCTGACAATGAAGCCACTTATGATATAGTTTTCTCATCAAATACCTTAGAGCACTTCCATAGACCCTATGAGGTATTGGCATCGATATTAAAGCGGGCAAGAAAGGCTGTCTTACTTGCACTTCCCTATAAAGAAATAGATCGGATTGATGAACATTTCTTTTCATTTTTACCTGAAAATATTCCCTTGGTGCTCAAGAATAACTTTAGGCTTGTTGTATCTCGTGTCATTGATTGTAAAGCCAGACCAAAAACTTCCTGGCAGGGCTATCAGATCATCTTGCTCTATGCTCATTCAGATTGGATTGATCAATTATTATTATCGCTAAATGATTCCCGTATCGAGTCTTTGGACACAGATTCTCACATTGAAAATCTTAATAATCAAATTAAATGTCTAAACGATAGGATCACGCACCAAAATGAACAAATTACCCAGCTCAAGCAAACGATTCTTGAGCAGAATCAGCGTATTGCTCATTATCATCAAACATTAACAGAAAATAGCCGTAAGCAAGAACAGTTTTCTCAGATTATCGCTGAACGCGATACGCACATTTCAAAATTAGAGCAGACGTTAGCTCAGCGTGATAGTCAAATTGATCAATTGGAAGCAAAGCGATTACTCGAATATGAAAAAACGATACAGTTATCGGACTGGGCGCAAAAAATAGATAGTCGCCCATTTCATCATGGAACAAAAAAGTTAGCACTCAAATCAGCAAAAATTTTCTACCACACACTTCCGATTCCCCATCGTTATAAACAAAAAATTAAGTCATTCCTGGCTCAAACACCTTATTTAAAAAGAATAGTAAAAACGTTCCCGGTATCTGCAAATCAAGTATCTCGTAGTACAATAAATACTAAATCATTCATTCCAGATAATTTGCGTGTTTTGATAACAGGAGAAAAATTAAATAGTAGATCTGACTATTTAATTTTCTCAGTAATTGATTGGCACTTCCGCCTACAGCGCCCTCAACATCTTGCGCGAAATCTAGCTAAACTCGGAAAACGCGTGTTTTACTTCAGTAATCATTTTATTGATTCACCAACACCCGGGTATGCCATTGAGCAATTGGATAGCAACATAGAGCTTTACCAAATCAGGCTCTATGTTGAGGATTCCCCAGCGATCTACTTTTCCTCACCTACGATTAAGCAACTAAACAATCTGCAACTGAGTATCGCGAAATTTTTTATTGATTTCGCAACTCTATCAAGTGTTTCACTTGTTCAGCACGCATACTGGTATCCTTTAGTAATACGCTTACCCAATTCGCTTCGAATTTACGACTGTATGGATCATCATGAAGGATTTGGAAATGTATCAGAAGACCTAATTAAGCTTGAGAAAGAGATGATGTGTAGATTTGATCAAATCATCGTTTCTTCAGCATGGCTAGAAAAACAGGTCCAGCAATATAATAATAATGTTGTGGTCATCCGCAATGCTAGTGAATACGAGCATTTTAATCATCCACCCATTGAAATCTACTCGGATCCCAAAGGTCGTAAAATAATAGGTTATTATGGCGCGATTGCTGAGTGGTTCGACCTTGAATTAGTACAACGCCTGGCTTTGGCTGAGCCTGATGCACTAATACTCCTCATTGGTAACGATACCATTAATGCGTCCCGTATTTTGAAGGAGATGCCCAACATCATTTTTACAGGCGAGGTATCCTACGATCGACTCCCCTTCTACTTATACGCTTTTGATGTTTGCTTACTGCCATTTAAGATTAGCCCGTTAACACTTGCGACAAATCCTGTAAAAATTTATGAATATTTAGCCAGCGGCAAGCCTGTCGTAAGTGTCGATCTCCCAGAAATTGCCCAATTTGAAAACCTAGTGCAACGCGCTAAGACCTCAGATAAATTTGTATCATTGGTTTCTGCTTGTTTGAAATCATCCAGCCCTGAAACAAATCAAATAGAATCGCGCAAGCAGTTTGCGAGCAAGCAAACATGGAGCCATCGTGTAACAGACTTAGCGCGAGCCATTCAACAAATATCATTACCAAAGATAAGTGTTATTGCTCTAACTTACAATAATTTAAATCTAACGAAACTTTGCTTAAATAGTTTGTTACATTGGAGTGATTATCCCAATCTCGAAATCATTATTGTTGATAATAATTCTTCTGATAACACACCTAATTATCTAACTGAGCTTAATGCGCGTCACCCCGCGATCCAAATTATTCAAAACAAAGCGAATGAAGGCTTTGCTAAAGGCAATAATATTGGCCTTACTGCCGCAACAGGTGATTATCTTGTTGTGCTCAATAACGATACTGTCGTTACGCCCGGATGGTTGCTAACAATGCTACGCCATTTGCAGGCTGATTCTTCGATTGGGTTAATTGGAGCTGTAACGAATAATATTGGGAACGAAGCAAAAATTGACATTACTTACCAATTATTAGGTGAAGAGATGCTCCCTCGCATCATATCGCATACTGTTCTTCCTTATATGGGGCAAAGATTTAAATTAAGAACTGCCGCTTTCTTTTGTGTAATGATGCCTAAAAATGTTTTTCAACAAGTAGGCTTACTTGATGAGAATTATGGTCGTGGTTTTTTTGAAGATGATGATTATTGTAGACGAATTGATCGCCTAGGCCTAAAAATCGCTTGTGCCGAAGATGTATTCATCCATCATCATCTTTCAGCATCATTTAATCAGATCCCTGATCAAGACAAGCAAGCCTTATTTGAGAAAAATAAAGCTTATTATGAGTCTAAATGGGGCAAATGGAATCCACATGAGTATAGGCGCTAATAGAACCATACTTTGCGTTATTGGCACCCGCCCTGAAGCGATCAAAATGGCGCCTGTCATCCTTTCATTAAGGAAAAAATCATTTCAAGTTCGCGTTCTCGCAACAGCCCAGCATCGAAGTTTACTCGATCAAGTACTCGACTTGTTTGGTATCGAACCTGATATTGATTTGAATATAATGAAACCCAATCAATCCCTCGCGTCATTGACTGCGCGGCTACTGCTCAATGTAGAAGAAGTATTAGTATCAGAAAAGCCAGATGCAGTCTTGGTTCAAGGGGATACCACCACCGTAATGACTGTTGCCTTAGCTTGCTTTTACCAGCATATCTCGGTTGGCCACATCGAAGCCGGATTGAGAACCTGGGATATAGATAACCCTTTTCCTGAAGAAGCAAATCGTGTTATTACTGGCAAGTTAGCACGCTGGCACTTTGCGCCGACTGAGGAATCTCGTAGAAACTTGCTCCGTGATGGCATTCCAGACAAAAATATTTTCATTACTGGAAATACCGTTATTGATACCTTATTGTCGCTTGCTGATCAGGATTTGACTCTTCCGATTAACATCGATTCGAATAAACGATTAGTTCTCATAACCGCGCATCGTCGCGAAAATTTTGGTGAGCCACTCCGCTCTATATGCCAAGCTATTAAAACTTTATCCCAGAACAACCCTAGTGTTGAATTTCTCTATCCGATCCACCCCAATCCTAACGTAACCGAAACCGTAAATGAATTGCTCGCGAACCGAAAAAATGTCCATTTATGTGCTCCCCTTGATTACACACATTTTGTTGCAACGATGAAACGTTCTTTTCTGATTCTAACTGACTCAGGAGGAATACAAGAAGAGGCGCCCGCTTTAGGCAAGCCCGTTCTTGTTCTTCGCAATGAAACGGAGCGCCCTGAAGCAATCGCTCAAGGTGTTGCAAAACTAGTAGGTCATGATTACGATAGAATATTAAGTGAAACACAACCCCTGCTGGATGATGAATCAGTTTATTTTGCGATGAAAAAAGGAATATCGCCCTATGGAGATGGTCATGCAGCAGAGCGTATTACAAAAGTGTTAGAGGAGCAGCTTTGTTGAAGCAACTGGTTTATCTCTCCCCCTTACCATGGAATAGCTTTAACCAAAGGCCTCATCAATTTGTTGAATGGTTCCATAACAAGCACGGAGGCAAAGTGCTGTGGATAGATCCTTACCCCACAAGACTTCCTAATTTAGGGGATTTTAGAAGAATAAAATCATCAACATTTTTGTCAAGAAACCCCATTAAAGGAAATGACAACAAACCACCATGGATAGAAGTTATTCAACCATTTGTTCCGCCTATTGAACCACTACCAGGGTCTTGCTATGTGTATCGTTGGCTGTGGAATGATATTTTACAGGCAACCGATCGTTTTATTGAATCTCAGAACGAAACGCTATTAGGTATTGGTAAACCGTCAGAACTGGCGTTACAGGTATTATTCCGTTACCCCTTCCTCAAATCAGTTTATGATGCCATGGATGATTTTCCTGCGTTTTATCAGGGTATATCGAAGTTTGCAATGATGAATCGTGAACAACGAATAGCAAAACAAGCAACCCGCATATCAGTTTCCTCTACTAAGCTCGCTGAACGTTTTACCAAATATCAATCCAAACTGGCGCTTGTCCATAATGCCTGTGCCGTTGATGCACTGCCCTCCATCAACGATACGTTAAAAACTCGTGTATCGAGAAAACAAGTATTAGGCTATCTTGGAACAATAGGAGATTGGTTTGATTGGGCGTTTGTAACTAAACTTGCCGAAACAGTCAGTAGCTCAACGATCCAGCTGATTGGTCCCATCTTTACCAAAATTCCAGCCCCCTTACCTAAAAATATCAATTTCTTACCTGCTTGCGAGCATAGCGCTGCAATTCAAGCAATGTTATCGTTTACGGTCGGGCTCATTCCATTCAAGCGTAATGACTTAACAGCAGCAATCGATCCCATTAAATATTATGAATACCGTTCTTTAGGAATTCCGATTCTTTCAACGCATTTTGGTGAAATGTCCTTGCGGCATGGACAACCAGGAATTTTTATCACAAATACTGACTGTGATCTCAGTGATCACATCAATAAAGCGATGGATTACAAATACCCTGAGTCGGAAATTTGCGCATTCAGAAAAATAAACTCTTGGGAAGCAAGATATTGCTCGCATGTCCCGTAGAAAAAAATGAAGTAATGTAATCGTGCCCAGCGCAGTCAATATCAGCCAATACCAATATATTTTATTGTGGTAGGTCATACTATCTAATCGAGGAAATAATAGCTCAGTCGATCGACGCAGTGTGCGTGGATAGGCATCCAAGCACGTCAGCAATGTACTAAACATCGTCGCAAATGCCGCCAAAGCGATAATTGGAAATGCCCATTCCCCGAAGCTAGTTGTATAAAAACCAATAAACTGTTTAGCAAACTCAGTGCTATTACTAGCCGGCGACTCCGGTGTCCCGTACATGACAAGTGCACCAAGGGTAAGGAAACATACTGCCAGTACCATCGTTCCCCAGTAGCCAACCTTAAAGTCAAGCAAGGCCTGTGTCAATGGAATACGATGACCCTGTTCCTTATTTTTAGAAACAGACCAAACCGAATGCCAAATCGAAATATCAATGGGAGCAGGCATCCACCCAATTAATGCAACGAGAAAAAGTATATGGGCTGATTCCGAAAAATTAAACGTTGTTTCAAACTCAGCTTGCTTTTCAATAGGTGTAAAAAAAGAAACAATAAGCGCAAGTAACGTTGAAATTGTCAAAATGATCATGATGAGCTTCATACTGCGATCAAGAAGTGAATAATGACCGAATCCCAATATTTGTACCGACAGTATTAACAACAGCATGGCAATAATCGGAGCATCCAGCGAAATCCCTGTCAACTGGACAAATAATCCTGCTGTAACAATAGAAATCGCCCCCATCACAATAAACATGGTCAAAACGCTCAGCAAGAAATAAACCCATACCGCCCATGCGCCAATCTGGTGATAACCATCAAGCAATGTCCTTCCTGTTGCTGCTGCGTAGCGAGGGCCTAGCTCAAAGATCGGGTACTTAAGGACATTTACTAAAATCACGATGGCCACTAACTGAAACCCAAACTCAGCCCCTGCTCGTGTACTCTGTACCAAATGTGAAACACCGACTGCGGCGCCCGCATAGAGTAATCCTGGGCCAAACTGGTTAAGTTTTTCTTTTAGCGACATCAAATAGATACCTTTATTGAATATTTCATTTGCACAATTGATGTGTGCCTTGTCTGATTAAGTAATTTACTGCTCAACTTTCTTTTCTTGCGCTTCAATTTCTCGTGCGAGAAAATCAGTAGCAAGGTCAGCTGCTTCGTTAAAAATATTGACAACCCGTGTCACGCCAGCTTCGTGCATCGCTTGAGCATGCTCGTCATCACGCGCCAACCCAACAATTTTCCCGTTAAAACCGGATTCATTCAGCGCATGAAGCAATGCTTGATTAGCGTTCCATTCAGGAACTGTGGTCACGACCCAATCGATTTTTTTCAATGGTAATAAATCCAAAAAGGCGGGATTCTCTGCATCTCCATATCGCACGGGCAATCCCTGTCGCCTTAATTCTCTTATAGCTTCAGGATCAAAATCAACGCCCATAACGCTAACTTGATGTAGGTGTAAATGCTTTAATATTCTCGCTCCATAACGACCTAACCCAAAAACGATAATCTTAGGGTTATTGGGTATAGCTCGCTGCTGCTCCACTGAAATCTCACGGTATGGATTCTTACGCTCAAAAATCGATAGCCCGTTAATAAGAAACTCAAACAAACGCTGCGCATTTAGAATCATGTAGGCTGATAACGCAATCGAACTAACTCCTACCAGAATGGTTAATTCCAGAGTCTCTGCTTTGAGATGCCCAAGACTGATACCCATGGCGATAAAAATTATGGAAAACTCACTTAGCTGGGCCATAGTCAATCCCGACTGGAAACTTGTTCGTTTACGATAGCCCATAAACCCCAGAATACCAATCAAAATAATTGGCTTTACAACCAGCACAAACAACGTTATTAATAAGACTAGCCACCATGCTTGACCAATCAAGGTAAATTCAAGCTTAGCGCCTAGATTAATGAAAAAGAACAATAATAAAAAATCTCGAATCCCAGTTAATCGAGCATAAATAGCATCACGAAAATGGGTAGGAAGCTAGTGAAAATCCAGCCATAAAGGCACCAGCTTCCTTTGAAAACCCTATCCATTCTCCAATTGCTGCAAAACTAGTACCCCAGGCGATTGCGAATACTAATAATATCTCTTGTGACTTCACAACGAATCGCATAAAAACCGGGATGACATACCAAATCACTAGAAATAAGAATAATGCGGCTAATACAATCCGTGAAATGAACATCAGGATAGCTTCCAGCCACTCATAAAAATTAGCGGCTGCTATGTTGCTACCCAAAGCAGTCGATGCCATCATGACTAAAATAACCGCAAGATCTTGGACAATCAAAATTCCGATTGCGATTCGTCCATGCAATGAATCAATCTCATGACTATCTGTTAAAAATTTCACGACAATGATCGTGCTCGAGAAAGAAAGTGCAATGGCAAGATAAATAGAAGTTATCCAGTCCTGGTTCCAAATAAACAACAACCCAAAACCCAGGGAAATCGTGATCAACAGCTGAAAACCACCTGCTTGGAGCGCTACAGGTCCGATATGGCGAACATGCTGTAAATCCAGCTTCAGACCCACAAGAAACAGTAAAACTGTGATTCCAATTTGCGATAACAAATCAATCTGACCATGCGCATGTACCAATCCCAGTAATGCAGGTCCAACAAAATACCGGCAACGATATAGGCGATAATAGGAGGTTGTCGCAACCGTATCGCAATAACACCGATAACACTGGCTATCAGTAGCAAAAAAGCCAGTTCTGCAAATGGTTGATTAGGCATTAAGGAATTTTATATTTTGATTAATCAGTAAGCGTGTTATCAGAAAAAATATCGATATTATTTACTGAAGATACTATGACTTGAGCGCTTATTTGCTCTGTTACAATGGGGACACCAAGCTACAAAATCTTCTTCATCCTTCCAAATTCCTAGACTGTCGTCAATGATCAATATAATCGATCAGCAGTCGCTATCGCTCTCATTCGAGCGCATATTCCAGGCTTAGCTGAATCAGGTGTAGATAATGAAAACTCGGCCTTCTGATTCAGCGTATCCTTAATATTCACCTCCCCTATAAACAGAGCGAGGCCACCCAACACCACCTTATCGTTGCTGAAAAACCGATAAATAAAAAGATATTAAGCCAAACAGCCTTAAAAGCGTAGTAAATCAATCCACCCACCAAAACAAAAGTACCTGCAGGGACTGTCGGGAAATTGCACGTAGATTAGGCGATAATACGGAATTATGTGTGTACCTGGATTAACCGATGAAGAAAAGAGAACAAGGTAGTTTATTTATAACGCTGAATTCACTGGTTCCGTTGGATCATTCCTATCGCAAGCTGGATCAGCCGCCGCCATTTTCTGAGTTAAGCCGGACCTATCAATCCTTGTATTCACCCAATGGTCGGAAAGAGAAAGGAGGGCTCCACTTACAGTCCCCTTTTGCTTGTAACTCGTTATCGTAACCTGTATCTGCTATCATTTCTGTATGGTGAGCTGCTGATAGCATCCACCTAGCTTCTTCGTATTAACTTTATAAATGTTGCACGTTATAAACTCGAATTAATTTGATGTGCACTTTCGTTCTACAAGAAATACAAAGATTCGCATTATAATACATGATGCATAGAGAAAGCGTACATCGAGTTTTCCATCGCTAGATTGCGGTCATTATTCTGGCAAAAAGGGAGTGACATAAATATGTTTAACTTAGGTTCCATGTTGAATCTAGGTTCCACGGAGCCTGTGATAGGCAGTGCATCCACGATTGTGGAATGCACTGCCAGTGAGCTGTTTAAATATATAGGAGAAAATCTATTCCAGAATTATCCCCAATGGTCTCCAGAAGTTAAAGAACTTGAAAAAATTACTGCTGGCCCAGTACAGTGTGGAACGATTGGATGGCAAGTACGGGTTGACCAAGGGCGCCGCTCAGAATCTCGTTTTAAAATATCTGATTTCATCCCAGGAAAACGCTTAACATTCTCTGGCATATCCGATCCCTATCGCTGCTCATATGAATTGCAAGCTGGCGATCTTGATAACTCGACAAAACTAATATTTACATTTTGAGTTACTTGAGCTACTAGTGATTATGCGTCCCTTTGAGGATTGATTCGTGCTTCCATCAAAGATGGCGTTACCAGAACGGTTCAGAATATCAAACGGCTAGTTGAAACTGAAAAACTGAAGCACAAATAATAGGAATAATATTCAGCAAAAAGGAATAATCATGGTACAAGAAAAAATCACCAATATTCAACTACCGACGGTAGACGACCGTTCGCTATGGGATGTAATTTTTGCGATTTATGGTTATCCAGCTTTGCTTCTGGCACATCGACTCAAAATTTTTTCTACGCTGGCTAAAAATACATGCACATTATCGGAAATTTGTAACACACTTAACCTTAAGCCGCGCCCCGTCGAAGCAATATTGACTACAGCAACCGCGCTGGGGTTTCTATCTCTCCATGAGGAGCGTTACAGATTAACACCAGTTACTGAAGTATATCTACTCGAGAGCAGCCCAATTACTTCGGATTTTCTGGGATATGATGATAGATAACTATCAGGTGTCTTCGATTGCAAGCTTAGAAGAAGCTATCCTCACCGATAAACCCCAAGTATATGGTGGGAGTAATCTTTTTAAAACACATGAAGAACAGATCGAATTACTGCGCCGTTTTACAGCAGGCATGCACAGTATTAGCATCACTTCAGCATTGGTTTGGCCAACCATCATGGATTTTTCCAGACACCGCATCATGCTTGATATTGGCGGTGGCTCTGGCGCACATTCTATAGGTGCAGCAATAAAATTGCCCAACCTGGAGCAAGCACTAGTAATGGATTTTCCTCAAGTATGCGAAGTAGCCGAGGGATATATTGCTCAGTATAAAATGCAAAATCGTGTCAAGGTCCACGCAGCCAACATATGGCAAGATCACTGGCCGTTAGCTGATCTTCATTTTTACTCAAACATGTATCATGACTGGATGCCAGATAAATGCCATTTCTTGACGACTAAGAGCTTCAGCAGCCTTGAGTCAGGTGGAAGAATTGTGATTCATGAAATGCTTTACAACGACGATAAAACTGGCCCATTTGCTATTGCCGCGTTCAGTATGATCATGATGGGTTGGACTGAAGGAAAAATGTATTCTGGTCTGGAATTAACAAAGATGTTAGATGAAGTTGGATTTGAAGACATTCAGATTTATAAAGCATTTGGTTATCATAGTATTGTTACAGGTGTTAAGCCTTAGCGCTTTCCATATGTGATGATTTTGACCCTGCTATAGCCTACGTCACATAAAATGATTCGATTTTAAAGAGCTGCTCAACGGTTTTGTTTTGTTGTTTTCTGATTGCTTTGGCTTGGCCCAGCTCAAGGGGGTAGGTCTGGTGAATACGCTGGCGGATATTCGGTATGTCCAGCTTGTGTGATTGCATTTTGAATATCCTGCCTTTTTGAAGTTGCGTTATCCATGACCACAACTGATGCTGGTGGAAGTTTTGGCAGCAGATCGTGTACCGTCCAGCCCAAAAAAAGTATCTGCATCAATATTGCTGATGAACAACCCCACCGTCAGAAGACATTTGCCGATCAACGCGCCGACCACATTGACGCGGCCCCCTGGCATGCCAATTACACACCGTGACACCGCTTGCCAATGGGCGCATACCCATGTGTTCGTAGTATCGTGAGCAAAACCACTCGTCAAATAAACGATGACGCGATTTTGAGCTTTTTGTCCGTCTTAATCGTCTCCTGGAAGATGTGCCGTTTGTCTTCGTCCGCTTGGGATGCCGGTTTTTTTTTAGCTGATGTTCACACGCCGCAGCGCATGGCCAATACCTTTTGCTTACGCCTAATCGACGAGCTCGTTCTGCTTGATAGGCGGAAACTCCCGCACATCTCGGGCCAACGCGATCATGTCGATCTTCGTCGCCGGTTTGTTACGGGTCTGCTTGGGATTGGGTTTTACCCAGCGTGTCCGCTGGCACCACAAACGTGCTGCCGTCTGTGCTATTGAAAGCCCTTCTTTCTTACGTACAGACAAAACTTTGCAGCGAAATGATGATGGATAAGTCATCTACAGATTATAATCACTTTATTTGAGCTTTGCTATATCACAGCAAACTCGTCACTTTCTTTCCCATAATCTGCCCATTAAACACAACCTCGGCTATGGGGGAGCCAGCGCAAGCGATACCATAACAACTCCATGGTTTGCGTCAAAATAACTATCGTGGAAAAATTACCGTGACCAGCTCTGGTCACCAAGATGCTAAGTTACTCAAGCGAGAGGGAGTAGATTTAGTGCTGATTCCCTACGTAGATGCGGCAAAGGAGGCGGTAGATCAATTAATGTTTGCCCAATAAATTTTGGATAAGGCAAAACAACTGAATAAATTTGGATCAATACAACCACACATTTTTCTAACACAAGTCTATCGCTATCTAACTATACTTAAAGACAAGTTGAATACTTAAAAGTAGGATAGCAAAGTAAAATACTGTAAATTAACACCTGATTGTAAACATCTGACCTCATCAGATGTAAGACTACCGAATCTTCTTCATTCTTCTGAATTCTTAATTTTAAACTAGCCATTCAGGAAATAAGATTAGCAACCCGCCCAGACCAACCATCACTAATCCACTAATCAATTTAAGCCAGTGACCCGCATGTTCAGTTAATTTTTGGCTACTCAAAGCAATTACTGCGGTCGCAACCATTAGCGCATCATCTGCAATATAACCAAGAATATACAAACCTAGATACGCATAATGACTGATCAAACCCAGCTCCTGCTGCGTAAGTATCGCAGTATAAATAGCCGGAAAGCCAGCAGTACAGAGTAATTCTATGAAATTGACTAGAATCGCCAAAATAATGACTGTCGTCAGCGATAAATATAGCCGATCGGCAGTCACTATCGCTCTCATTCGAGCGTATATTCCAGGTTTAGCTGAATCAGGTATAGATAATGAAAACTCGGCCTTCTGATTCAGTGCATCCTTAATATTCACTCCTCCTATAAACAGAGCGAGACCACCCAACACTATCCTTATCGTTGCTGAAAAACCAATGAATAAAAAGATATTAAGCCAAGCAGTCATAAAAGCGTAATAAATCAATCCACTCACTAAAACAAAGGTCCCTGCAATGACTGCCATTCTTTTACGATCATGTAGATGCACCAGAAACGACAGCAAAAATAGCAATACCCACATAGCACAGGGGTTAAATCCGTCTAACAAACCTATTGCTAACGTGAACAGTGGCATACCAAGTTCAGATACACTTAATTTGCCAAATAATGGTGATTCGACAGAATCGAGTTGCTTCGGAGTATTTCTCGCTGTTTGATCAATCAGCGCAGAAAGCGCTCCTCCTGTATGCTCTGCGTTATCAAAACCGACAATTATCTGCCCATTAATAACGAAAGTCGGAACACCGGGCGGCCATATATCAGCTTGCTTAGAATGGTTGATCAAACCAGCCAATGCCTGATCATCATGATCAACAAAACGATAAACAATCCGCAACCCTGGGCGTTGCTGATTGAATTCATGCAGAAATTTTTCTGCACGAGCACAGTGCGGGCAACCCTCCCGCACGTAAACTTCGAGTATTGTTTCTTGAGTAGCTTGCTGTTGATGCTCGGCGGCCAACGAAGATACTGACTGAAAAACCCAGCACAGGCTAATAATAATCAGAAAAAGATTTGATTAATTTTTGGATAACTCAAAAATACATACCTTTATCATCTTAGTCTAAATCTATTATTAGCCGATGCTAACGAAGCTTTATATCATGGCGTTAATCTTATGGAAATGCAGGAACTTGCGGCTCCGTTTCTTCAACTTCCAACTCAGGGATTTGCTGTTTAATTATGTCTTTTATTTCCTCCACGCGATCAAATGGTACATCGACTAATATTAGAAAATGACCAGCATCAATCGCATCTTCAAATTCCTTAATTCGTCGATTGCCAATACTCATTCCGACCATCCCACTTAACCAAGCACCAACAGCCGCACTACCTAATGTACACGCGAGCAAAACACCGCCAGCCACTACTGTCGAAGCAGGCGGGAGTGCAATTGCCACAAGTCCAGCCAACATACCTGTTGCACCACCCAATGCAAATCCTTGCTCAATAGCCGGAATAAAATCACTCTTCTGCAATAAATTGGCCTCCGGTAAATCTTCAAGGGGTGTGCCACGTTTAGCAAGCACGTGAATATGCTTATCTTGAACGCGCGCCAACAATAACTTATCAACAACGTGTTTTGTAGTATCTCTATTAGGTACTAAAAAATAAATGCGGCGCATCATAACCTCCATAAAGTTATACACAACTACTAAAAAATTGTGCCTCATATGCTTGGCACATTACATCGCTTCATTGGTAAAAAATTATTTATTGAATTTACTATGGCTCCAAACGCAAATATGATCCATTAGTTTAGAGGCTCACTATTTGCTATTTAATATAAATAGCTTCTAAGAAAAATATCAAGTATGGCGTAGTAAAAATATACGGGCAAATACATATTTATCTACCGATAGATACGCAACAGTTACTTGCGATCGTAATTGGAATACCAAGAGATTTAGCATCCGTAATAGTTAAACGAAATAGAATGTAAAGCAATTGGAAGGCATTTAGATCCCAATGTGATGTTGCATCAACCGAATAGTATTTTCCATTAGCGTAGGTGTACAAATCTGTTCCCGATGGCCGCTTTTCTGAAACAATCAAACCTAAAGTATGGCTGGGATTTGAGCCTCTAGCGATGAAAGGGGTCCTAGGATCCTTATCTACCGCATACTCGGCTGTTTCATTTAACGAATGACCTAAGAAATTAAGAATCGTATGAAAGCTTCTAAGCCGGAATGAGCCTTGGATTGGCCATTCGCCACCGGGGTATCCGGGACGAATATCAAATGCAACATCGTGTTCAATCCAAGGGTTAATTAGATCATTTAATTCGGCGCGCTCTTCGCAGCAAAGTAAATCAGGATCATAGTTAGTAATCAGGATAGGACCAAGCAATTGTTTACTTAATATGTAATTGGCGCCCTCCTTATCTAGGCTTATAGCAAATTCGTTTTCAATCGCTTGAAATATTCCTTCTATCGATATCAAATTTATTGGGACAGCCCAGCTTCGTTCAAATGTCAGCGGTTCAGCATAGAGATGTTTCATTTTCTGAATCGCTAAAAGATGAAGAACAACACGGCGAAACATTTCGTAACTTACTCGATCTGCTGGATTATTATGATAAATTACTTGATGGAAGTGTCTCTTTTGGCGTTGACGAACCCGATTTGATTGTTCTTCAGTCAGATGGATATCAGAAAAAAATTTATTAAATTCATATTGCGCTATCTCATCCGGAATTTGACGCGCAATCCTCTGCTTTTTCTCACCTTTTCGGAAACGTTGCTGTCGTTTCTTTCTTGTTATCGTTTCATCTTTTCTGATTTCATCCGCAGCTAGCCGATCTCTATTTTGCAAGCGTACTTCCTGGGCCATCATTCTAAGCATCAAATCCACATCAAAATGCTGACGTAGCAATAAAGTTAGTTTATGTTGACTGAATGGGGTGAGTAACCGCTTTGTAAATTCATCGCTCGCAATTGGATCAATACTAAAAGTGGGGTTTTCTGAAACACTACCACCAAACAAAGGCATTAATAAACCACCTCGATCGCCAGTTATTGCCGGTGTAGCACCTGCATTCGCTGTAAAATCAAATGTGGCAGCAATATTTGATACGCGGGTAAAATGAAGGGGCTGATGAAATTGGGCACGAACGATGTTAGTTAATAATTGCTTGGATTCAGCTTGAATAGCGGCTGCATCATAAACCTCGACAGCACGATTTAATGCTACTGGAGATAGGCACCCCATGAGCATCAAGACCGGGAAAGAGTACAAAAATATTACTCTTATTAACCTACTCATAAAATGAATTTCACTATTTCAAGCGATATTAACGATTAAAGATTGAAGATAAAGGCAGTAATACCACTAAGAATTAGCTACAAGCTTTATGGGTATCTTGTAAAGATTCTGTTCTCAAAATAATTTAGACTTTGTGATTCCTTATCAAATTATTTTCAATACGTGCTTGCACGTATTGAATCTTAACTGTCTTAGCAGCATAATGGTAATTTATATTTTAGAACTTTGTGATTCAATCCAACTTAAAGGGGATACCTTAAAATGCTAAATAACAAATCGGTTATTTTCACGGTAGTTAGTTCTTTGATTTCGTTTGCATTAATAAGTTTGAGCGCTCCTTTAAAAGCAAATGACAATTTGCATACTCAGTCTATTCTAGTTGCTGAAGCTCATCAGCACGGTCATAAAAGTAACTCCCAAGAAAAAAGGGAACACCAACACGGCATGATGGAAGAAAAACATGACTATGCACATAGAATCATTTTTCATGCAGATAAATTAAAGCTAACCGACGAACAGCTTGGAAAACTTGTCCGACTCCACCTAAAATACGAAAAAGAGCATAGGAAAATAAAGGAAAAGTTAAAAGATAGCATGCACGCTTTCAAGAAAGCAAAAATGGATCCCAGCTCAACAGACGAACAGCTTTTAAGTTTAGGAAAAGATCATGCAAATGCGTTTAACGCAATGGTTGAGCACCATATTCAAGAACGTCGAGCCATACACAGCATTTTATCCACCGAACAAAAAGGTCAGCTCAACATGATCAAAATGAATCATAGTGTTCATGAAGATAAAGATGGTGGACATAGTCATGATCATTGAAGATTTACTGATTCTAAGGGTTTGTAAATTGAGCATTAATTCGTTACCTTAACTGTAGCTGCAAATAAGAGCATTGTTTCACTCATTAAGGGTAATCGCTCAGTTTGTCTTCAGGGTGACAATCCGAGACGCCAAGCGCTTCACGGATTATTAATGTTCAAAATCACATTGAAGAAAGTTGTATCGATCAATTAGGACGAATAAATGCGCCCAATTGATCGATGATGAAGAAGCCAGATTAAGACAGCATGGATTTTCTATATAAATTCAACTTATTTAGCGTTACTGACTTGTATGCTGAGTTGATTTTTGGTTGAAAAGCAAATTAGGTGGAGGACCGATTGGTTCAAAATTTTTCAATAAAGGAACATCATCTTTGCTGATCCAGCGAATATCTGTATCATAAGTACCATACGGACCCCAACTACCAGTAAGTTTTTTACCATCTGGCGTGAAGGTCCAGCACATGTCTTCCCCAGCCGTATTGACCGCATCACCAAGATTCACTGGCATTTGCCATTCGCCCTTTTCATCTTGATTTGATATCCATTCATCGTGCCCTCCTCTCGAGCCCAAATCAGGCCGCATACTGGTGATAATCAAACTTTTACCATCCTTTGATAATCCAGTCCAATGCATATGATCGCGGTAAGGTGAATTGATTTTAGAACCTAAACTTTCTGGCTGTTGCCATACTCCATCCTTCTTCTCTACTTTCCAAATATCACTATCCTGCGTAACACCGGGTTGATGATAGCTAAAATAAATCAGACTATCGGAAGCAATAATTGGACAATGTTCCTCACCCGTTGGCGTATTAATATTTGGCAGCTCTGGCACATCGTTCCAATTTTTAGCCGTTTGCCAAACACCATCGACTTTCTGAACCACATAAAGATCGCCTGATAATAAATTACCAGGCTCATATCGCGTGAAATAAATAACATTCCCGTCATCGGAGAAGCTTGGCTCAAGCTCCCAAGCTGATGTATTGATATTCGGCCCTAGCGTGGGATCAATATCAGACCCTAAATGAATGGGTGTTTGCCACTCTCCATCAACATTTTTAGAAATCCAGATATCAAAAGTATAAGGTGATCCAGTTGATTCGATACTTCCCTCACGCGTTGAAACGAAAATTGCCGTCTTGCCATCAGCACTGTAAGTGATCTCGAGTTCGGCACCTGTAGTATTAATCTTATCGCCCATACTCTTTGACACGCGAGAAGCTTCTGAATCATTCTTACCCCCTAAACCATGCATACCTGGCATTGCATAAGCGGAACCGAAAGAAAGGTTAAGAACAATCGATACAACAATCAGCTTTGATATAAAGAATTTCGTTTTCATATGATTTTCCTCAAAAACAATCAGGATTGATTCTCGATAAGCATGCGTTAATGCACAATATTTTGCAAGAATCTCACAATCGGTGAGCATTATACTTTACCAAGCTCTTCCATCAGGCTTTCTAGCACTAACCAATTTTCTTCCAGTGTATCAATTTTTTTTTCAAGCTCGGTACGCTTCAAATTTAATTCATTAATGATTGCTCTCGGAGCACTAGCATAGATCGTAGGGTCAGAAAGCTGGAAATTAAGTGCGGCAAGCTCTTGTTGTAATCCTGTCAGCGAAGCTTCTATTTTGATTTGCTGAGTAAGCATTGACTTTTTATTAGTGGCTGCACTTTTAGTTTGATTATTCTTTTTCGGTTTAGCTTTATCTGCACTGCTATCACGCCGCTTTTCGAGCCAGCTTTTGTAATCATCCAAATCACCATCAAATAGCTGCACATTGCCATCAGCAACGATCCATAATTCATCAGCTACAGCGCGTATCAGGCTGCGGTCATGCGATACGATGATAAGGCTGCCTGTATAATTTTCTAATGCGATGATCAGCGCATCTCGCATATCCAGATCAAGGTGATTGGTAGGCTCATCAAGTAGAAGCAAGTGTGGTTTCTGCCAGGCGAGCAAAGCTAGCGCCAAGCGGCTTTTTTCTCCACCAGAGAAAGTATTAATGGGCCTATCTTTGCTTTCATCTGCTAGCCCAAAACGGCCTAAGAAAGTACGCAGTGTAAGTGTCGTTTCATTGAGAGCGAGTTGCTGTAAATGCTGTAGCGGCGTTAATGCTCCATTAAGATACTCAAGTTGATGTTGAGAGAAATAACCGATACGAATCGATGAATTTATCTCCACCGTTCCTTTATTTGGTGCTAATTCTGCTGTCAGTAGCTTGATAAGTGTGGATTTACCCACGCCATTAGGTCCTAATAGCGCAATTCGATCGCCCGTTCTTAAGGATAAATTTACCTTTTGAAATAACAGGCTTTCATCGGTATATCCAAATCCCAAATTGTCAATTTTTAGCAATGTATCGGGACCATTATCCGGCGCAAGGATTTGCAAGGAGAAATACCCGTTTTCAACCTGCATGGGTGCAACTCGTGTCAATCTTTCAAGTGCTTTAATTCTGCTCTGCGCTTGCTTAGCTTTCGTTGCTTTAGCCCGGAAACGACGGACAAAATCTTCCATATGCGCAATTTGTTTCTGCTGTTGCTCATAGCTCTGCTCGTACTGAGCGATGCGCTCCATGCGAGCACGCTCAAAGTCATCATAGTTGCCGCTATAGCTTAGGATTTTATGATTCTCAATATGCGCGATGCGGTTTACGCAAACATTAAGAAATTCTCGATCGTGCGAAATAATGATTAAGCTTCCGGGGTAATCCAGTAAATAGCGTTCTAGCCAGAAAATTGCTTCCAGATCAAGGTGATTAGTGGGTTCATCCAGCAAGAGTAAATCAGCACGATGCATCAAGGCTCGTGCTAAATTTAACCGCATTCGCCATCCGCCTGAAAACTTGCTAACAGGTGCATTATGCTCAGCATTAGAAAACCCTAACCCGTCCAGCAACTGCGCAGCACGTGCCTTAGCACCGTAACCGTCAATCAACTCATATCGATGTTGCGCATCAAACCACTTAGTATCGTGATTATCTTGCTTGAGGATAAATTCCAGCTGACGTAATTCGTTATCTCCATCTAATACGAATTCAAGCGATGGTTTGGCAGAATTGATAATTTCTTGTTCAACATAAGCAAGCGATTTTCCTGCTTGCAGATTAACTTCCCCTTTCTCAGGGTGGATTTCTCCGCGTATCAATCTAAATAATGTCGATTTTCCACTACCATTCTTTCCAACCAACCCGACACGTTGATTTGGAAAGACTTGAAAACTGACATCATGTAATAATGGAAGTCCATTTTGCAAATAAGTCAAGTGTTGAATATCAAGCATTAGGGAATCTAATTGCAATAAGTAGCTTAAACGCGCACCTTATCGGCTTGATAAAATCGCGAAGATTTTGCTTGACATTGCGAAATAATCCACATCTTAGATTAATCAATAGAAAAAAACCGTAGAAACCCGCACCAATACGAAGCGTTTTCGTAACTATCTGTTTTTAATGTAAAATTTAATTGTATAAAACTTAATCGAATCATAAAAAATTATTACAAATAATTATCTTAGCGCGCATGTTGACCAATTACTCACAGACTTATCCACAGAAATTGTGGACAATGACACCAAGGTTCCAAATGAAAATATAAAGAAGCGTATATAAAGAAATATAGAAATGACCAACTGATATTAAAACTAATGCGCTAAGATACCTTTAATAAAAAAACTGAATTTTGTTATCTGAGCTGTTCGTAAAGTAATTTAAGTATTCGATCAACCGCTGCAGATTCTTCAGGAGTCCCTTCTAACGTGAGCACCTTGACTTCACTACTTGCACCGACCCCATCAACTTGAATACGAAATTTTTCAGTTCTAGAGTCATCTTTACCCTTTTGCCAGAACGCGAGCTTAGTTAGCAAACCTTTATCATCACTTGCTTTGCGGCTTTCATATTCTGGGCTGACATAGCGAACAAAATAGACGCCATTGGAGCGATCACGATCTTCGACTGTAAAGCCTCCTCTATCTAAAGCAAGCCCAATGCGTCGCCAAGCACGATCAAATGTTTCACTAACAATCAATACACCATGCCTAGTTTTATCTAAATAAGCTTGTTCTTGAGTGATTACATTTTCGTTTACAGCCACCTCTTTTCTAGCAATCTCTTCTTCGACTCCAAAACGCATCATCAATCGCGTTAGCATTTCTGCTTCTATATTGGGATCAGCAGGGCGAGGTTGCCACGCTGTACGATTCGTACTTCGATCAACAAACACTTCATCCATGCCACGATGGCTAATATAAATCTCGGTATTACCTGACTCACTTCTTTCAAATCGTGTGCGAAATTTATCGCGCTCTGCGCTTGAATAAATGCTGTCCAGAAACGTCGAAAGCAAGCCGCGAATCAAATCTTGAGGAATCTTTGCTCGATTTTCAGCCCAATCGGTTTCCATAATACCTATATCTGGTGCTTCAACTTTTAGCAAAAAACCCATATCTTGCCAAAACTCTTTAACTACCGGCCATGCATCTTCCGGAGCTAGCTGTACAACTAGCCAACGTTGCGTTCCTGATCGAGCAATTCGAGCAGTATCTTTCACAACTGGTAAAACAGAACTCCCTTGTGATCGAGGTTGCTCATCACGATCTCTGTTATAGGAAGAAAAAGTGGCGCTACCTGTTGAAGCTATATCTGGAACTGCATAGCGGTCATCAGCCTGAGGTGCATTTAAATCAGGTGGAATTTCCAGCGGCGGCAATTTCCCTGCTGATTTATATTCCATTTTTTGACTCTCAGGCAATAAATGACAACCTGAAATCACCGTGATAATCACTAATAACAGCCCAAATAATTTACTGAATTGCTTCATTTTTCCTTACAAATTATTGTTAATTCAGGACTTCTGCCTGTTTCATTGCCTCAATGAGTAATGAATGGTATTGATCCGACAATGGGGTCAAAGGCAATCGAATTCCCTTCCCGATCAAGCCCATTCGGCTAACTGCCCATTTAACTGGGATTGGATTGGCTTCGACAAATAAATCTGCGTGAAGTTTTAAAAGCTTATTATTAATCACTCGCGCACTCATCAAATCGCCGGCAAAAGCGGCACTGCACATTTCATGCATGAGTTTAGGTGCAACATTAGCAGTAACCGAAATCACGCCATGCCCACCTAATAGTAATAGTGCAAGCGACGTCGCATCATCACCACTATAAACCAAAAAATTTTGTGGTATTTGGAATAAAAGCTCACATCCGCGCCCTATATTCCCGGTTGCATCCTTGATTCCTATAATATTAGGTATCGATGCTAACCGTAACACAGTCTGGTTAGCAATATCAGCAACCGTTCTACCTGGAACGTTATAAAGAATCGTCGGAATATCAACAGCTTCGGCGATTGTCTTAAAGTGTTGATACATTCCTTCCTGAGTCGGTTTGTTATAATAAGGCACAACCGATAAGCAAGCTGCTGCGCCTGCATTCTTTGCAAACTGTGTTAACTCGATAGCTTCTCTCGTGGAGTTTGCGCCGGTTCCCGCAATAATGGGGATGCGCCCAGCAGCATGCGACACAGCTGCTTTGATGAGAAGATGATGTTCTTCAAAATCAACAGTGGGCGATTCCCCAGTGGTCCCAACCACGACAATACCATCTGATCTCTCTGCGATATGGAAATCAATTAGCTCACAAAATTTCTCTAAATCGAGCGCACCATCTTCATGCATTGGCGTCACGATTGCAACCAGACTACCCTTAAACATAGACATTCATCCACTCAAAAGGAGTCATTTTACCTGATGCTAAGCTTTATAATATAGTCTTTAACTTGATTTGGTGAAGGTTATTGCTCCATCCTCACAATCAACGTGAATAGTATCTTTTGCTGCAAAATGGCCCTCTAATAGTTCTTTAGCTAATGGATTTTCGATTTGAGTTTGTATGGCACGTTTTAAAGGGCGAGCACCAAAAACCGGGTCAAATCCGGCCTCTGCAATTTTAGCCAACGCTGCCTCAGATACTTCGAGATGAATGTCCATTTTTGCTAGCCGATTTTCCAAGTTGCGCAATTGAATTTTTGCAATCGATTGAATATGTTTTGCATCCAGCGCATGGAATACGATCACTTCATCGATACGATTAATAAATTCTGGACGGAAATAGGTTTTAACTTCACTCATTACTGCCAATTTGATAATTTGATAATCATTCCCACTCATTTGCTGGATCATTTGCGAACCCAGATTTGAAGTCATAATAATGACCGTATTCTTAAAATCAACAGTTCTGCCTTGCCCATCGGTCATGCGCCCATCATCTAACACTTGTAGCAATACGTTGAACACGTCAGGATGTGCTTTTTCTACTTCATCGAGCAAAATAACCGAATAGGGTTTTCTGCGAACCATTTCAGTGAGATAACCGCCTTCTTCGTAACCCACATAACCGGGTGGCGCACCAATCAAGCGAGCAACGGAGTGCTTCTCCATAAACTCAGACATGTCGATTCGTATGAGATGATCTTCAGAATCAAATAAGAATGAAGCAAGTGCCTTACATAATTCGGTTTTTCCAACACCGGTTGGACCTAAAAATAAGAAAGAGCCATATGGACGATTAGGATCTGATAACCCTGAGCGTGAACGACGAATCGCATCCGATATGAGGCGAGTAGCCTCATCCTGTCCAACTACACGTTCATGAAGTTTTTGCTCCATAAGCAATAATTTTTCACGCTCACCTTGCATCATCTTTGCAACCGGAATACCGGTAGCGCGTGATACAACTTCAGCAATTTCTTCAGCACCGACTTGAGTCCTAAATAGTTTGGGTTTATTGGTTTCTTTTTCAGTCAAAGAAACCTCGGTATGTTGGATTTGCTCCGCTAGTTGCGTCTCTAGCTTTGGAATCCGTCCATACTGCAACTCAGACACTTTTTGCCAATCACCCTTACGTGTTGCTACTTCAACTTCCTTGCGTAGCTTTTCGAGTTCCTCCTTAATTTGCTGGGAGCCTTGTGCACGCATTTTTTCTGACTTGAGTATTTCCTCAAGATCCGCATATTCTCGTCCAAGTTTTTTGATTTCATCTTCTAGCAATGCAAGGCGCTTTTGTGAAGCCTCATCTTTTTCCTTTTTCATCGCTTCACGCTCAATCTTGAGCTGTATGAGACGACGATCAAGCTTATCCATCACTTCAGGTTTTGAATCTCTTTCCATACGAATCCTTGCAGCGGCTTCGTCGATGAGATCAATTGCTTTATCCGGCAAAAAACGATCCGTGATGTAGCGGTGAGATAATTCAGCAGCAGCAACAATGGCCGGATCGGTTATATCGACACCATGATGTAATTCGTAGCGCTCTTGTAAGCCTCGTAAAATAGCGATCGTAGCCTCAACAGAAGGCTCATCAACCAAAACTTTCTGGAAACGTCGCTCTAATGCTGCGTCTTTCTCGACATATTTACGATATTCATCAAGGGTCGTTGCGCCGACACAATGCAGTTCCCCTCTAGCCAAGGCTGGTTTGAGCATATTACCGGCATCCATAGCACCTTCTGCTTTCCCTGCACCGACCATGGTATGCAGTTCATCGATAAACATGATCGTTCGACCTTCGTCTTGCGATAGCTCTTTTAACACCGCCTTTAGTCGTTCTTCGAATTCGCCACGATATTTTGCACCCGCTAATAATGCTGCCATATCCAATGAAAGAACTCGCTTGTTTTTGAGCGTATCGGGTACCTCTCCATTTACGATACGTTGAGCTAAGCCTTCAACAATTGCAGTTTTACCAACACCCGGTTCACCGATAAGCACGGGATTATTTTTAGTGCGGCGTTGCAATACTTGAATCGTTCTGCGAATTTCATCATCCCTTCCGATTACGGGATCTAATTTACCCGCACGAGCACGTTCGGTTAAATCTAATGTATATTTTTTCAATGCTTCGCGACCACCTTCTGCCTCAGCACTTGAAACCTGCTCACCACCACGCACCGATTTAATTGCTTGCTCTAAAGCACCCCGGTTTGCACCATGTTGTTTGAACAATAGCCCTGTTTCACCTTTATCCTCAAGAAGTGCTAGTAAAAACATTTCGGAAGCAATGAATTGATCACCGTGCTTCTGAGCTTCCTTATCAGTAAGGTTAAGCAAATTATTCAAGTCTCGGGAAATATTGATCTCACCGCCGCTTCCCTCAATTTTTGGCATCCGCTCAAGATTTTTAATTAAAGCCTCGCGCAAAGGACTCACATTAACTCCTGCGCGTTGTAATAAAGAAGCTGTGCTGCCATCTTCTTGTTGTAATAAGGCAAGTAGTAAATGCTGAGGCTCTATGTAGGGATGATCTTTACCCAAAGCGATACTTTGCGCATCACCGAGAGTTTGCTGAAACTTGGTTGTAAATTTATCAAGGCGCATACGAATTCCTAGTAAAGATTAAATATCTTAACAAATATGGGAGATAGCTAAATTTTCAAGACCAGCGAATAAATAGCTTGATTTCGTGAAACCTTCGAGCGAATCATTCAAAAATTGCAGTTATTCGATTTTTTAATCGGTATTTCCATGCGTTCAAGCATATTCAACTCATTCAAAGTAAAACCAGCTTGCTGCCTCGCCTCATAATGGAAAGGCCCAGCAATTTGTCCAGCAAAATGCTGACTGACTAGCTCGCAAAATGTTTTTTCTGGATCTATTTGACGTTGATTACAAAAAAAGTTGTACCACCGTGTCCCAATGGAAACATGCCCGATTTCATCATGCAAGATAATTTCTAGTATCTCAATTGTCTTTTCATCACCGATTTGTCGTAAGCGTTTAATTATACCCGGCGTTACATCGAGTCCTCTCGCTTCGAGTACACGTGGCACAAGCGCCATTCGTAGCAGTGGATCAGACGCGGTTAGCAGCGCCGTATCCCATAAACCATCATGCGCTGGTAAATCGCCATAATCATGATCAAACGCTTTTAATCGCTCACGTAATAGTTGAAAATGGCAAGCTTCCTCAAACGCCACCGTTACCCAATCATCATAGAATGATTTAGGTAGCCCTCGAAATCGATATACAGCATCCCATGCAAGGTCAATCGCGTTGAATTCAATATGAGCGATCGCATGAATCAATGCGATAAGACCCGCTCCACTTCCTAATAGACGCCGTGGCACAGCTCTTGGATTCACTAAAACGAGCCTAGCCGGTCGGCCTGGTTGGTTAATTTGTTGTGATGATTCATAAGAATCCAGTGAGAGTAATTTATTACGCCAAGCCTCTGCTGCTTGTTGAGTCAGCAATAATTTTTCTTCTATTCCATTTGCCATCAAGCAGCTTGCAGCAATATTAAACAAAGATGTTTTCATTTAATGAAGCAGGCGATAATCTACAATCTATGCTATTTTCTACAGGTCTACAGATATTTTTATAAATGCAAATTAAATAAGTAAACTATTGTCAGAGATAAACTTTATTTATCTAAGTTCGTTATAGAATTTCCTGGGTTGCATATAAACTACTTTTAATTTGATTTATAAGATCGATTAAACCATCCATGTTAATCTTTAGCGCCAGAAGAAAAATAATAGCTCAAGCCCTTTAATAGTTGATTAGCACTTAGTTCATACCAGAATATTTATACCACATGCTTGCTCAAAACAATACTGATCATTCTAAATCACCATTAAATGTAATTATTAGTGTGGATGTAGAACTCTGGCCTAACAATTGGGATTTAGGCCATACCGAGTTCAATCGATGCTTTAACAAATTTATTCATGGCAAAACAATCTCTGGCAATTACGGATTAGGATTTCAGCTAGAACAACTTAAAGAACATAATCTAAAATGTGTATTTTTCGTTGAGTCATTATTTTCTGGGCACTATGGCATTGGACCACTACAGGAAATCGTTGCACAAATTCAAGAAGCAGGGCAAGAAGTTCAACTACATTTGCATACAGAGTGGTTAGGGCAGAGGGCGCTTCCATAATTCGCTAAACAAGACAGGCTATAATTTATTTAATTTTAATCAAGCGGAGCAACAATTATTGATCTGCCAAGGTAAAGAATTTTTAGCTCAAGCGGGGGCAGAAAATCTACTTGCTTTCCGTGCCGGTAATTTTGGTAGTGACTTACAAACTCTGGAAGCAGCGCCTCGAGCTGGTTTTATTTTCGATAGCAGCATTAATCCACGTTTTTATATAAAGAATGGATTAGATGCTCCTTTACATGTAGAAGAATATAAAGAAGGAATATATGAATTTCCTTTGACTATTTTTAAAGAATGGGGGGGGCGTTTATCACAATTGCAGTTTGGCGGCTCATGTTCTTTTAAAGAAATGGCAAGTTTACTTAAACAAGCATGGGCTAATGATTGGCATTCAGTTGTTATTTTATCCCATGGATCAGAATTATTAAATCGAGCAAAGACACGGCCAGATAAAATTGTAGTTGATCGTTTTGTGCAAACGTGTCAATTCTTGGCGAATAACCGTGATTTGTTTAAAACAATTTGGTTCTCTGATATACAACCAGAAAACATATACGCTAAGTCTAAAGAGAATTGTGTATTACGGTCTGGATTTATCAATACGGCTCACCGCTATCTTGAGCAAACGACTCGTCGCTTGTATGGATAAAAAATACTATGAGTAATAACGCAGTGGAAACGGTAGAATTAAAATTCCGAATTGGTGAAATAACACTTTGGACATCTCATTTGGAGCTGCATGTATTTAGAAATCACTTTACGGAATACGAACATCCTTATACCGAGGAAAGTGACTATTCCGATTCTATTGACAAGAAACTTGATGGTATTTTATTTCGATCACGACCAATTGCAGCGCTATTACCTAGCTTTACGTTAAAGCGAGACGTTATACGATATGTTCCCAAGCAATATCATCGGTACTTTATAGATCTAGCTGGTTCAAAAGAAGAATATCTAGATAAATTTTCAGCTAAATCTCGTTCAACGCTTAAACGCAAAATAAAAAAGTTTTCGGATCATTGTGGTAATCAAATTGATTGGCGAGAATATAAAACGCTAGCCGAAATGGAAATTTTTTATCCTTTAGCAAGGCAAGTTTCTATTAAAACCTATCAAGAGCGTATGTTAGCCGCGGGTTTACCCGAAGATAATTTATTTATTCAGCAGATGTATTCGCTTGCTCAAAAAGACTCTGTTCGTGCTTACTTGCTATTTTACCAAGATAAGCCAATTGCTTATTTGTATTGTCCAATTTCTAATGGGATATTATTCTATCAGTACCTTGGCTACATTCCAGAGATGGCGCAATGGTCGCCCGGTACCGTATTGCAGTGGGTTGTTATAGAAAGTTTATTTCACACTAATCATTTCGTTATGTTTGACTTTACGGAAGGTCCGGGCAGGGGCTCAGGTGGGCACAAGGAGTTTTTTTCTACCAATAGTATACTTTGTGCCGATATCTTTTTTCTGAGAAAAACGATTACTAATTTATTTCTCGTTTTGCTACATGCAAAAGTAGATTTAATTTCCACACAAATTGGTATTTTTCTTGATCGTTTTGGATTAAAAACAAAAATAAAGAATTTTCTTAGGAAATTCTTTCCAGCTACACCCCACTAAATAAAAATGGTCGTTCTCGTTTAGTTTGTAGTGTAATAAGTCTTCTATACATTATCAGAAATACATAAACCAAATTTAAAGATAATGTCTAACAATCGACCATGCTCTATCTATTACTGATTATTTTTATTATCGCTTTGATTGTTGGCCCTGCTTACTGGGTTAAACATATCATGGAAAGGTATAGCCAGCCCGACAATCGCTATACGCATACAGGAGCTGAATTCGCCAGACGGTTACTCAATCAAGAAAATCTGTCACATGTTAAAGTTGAGCTAACTGAGCTGGGCGATCATTATGATCCGATAAATAAAGTCGTCCGTTTAACTTCTGATAAGTTTAATAATGCCTCATTGACAGCAATTACAGTTGCAGCTCATGAGGTAGGGCATGCAATGCAGGACCGAGATGATTATTTGGCTCTAAAGATACGTACCAAACTTGTAGCACTTGTTGTTCCTGCACAAAAATTTGGTGCTGCTATTCTGATGCTAGCGCCAGTATCAGTTATGTTAATTCGATCTCCGTTGATAGGAGGATTAATGCTAGTAGGCGGCTTTCTAAGTTTGGGTTCAACCGCATTAGTTCATATTATTACTTTACCTATGGAACTAAACGCTAGCTTCTCGCGAGCACTCCCACTTCTAAAAAAAAGTAAATACCTTAAAGAAGGCGATGAGTTACATGCTCATAAGCTATTAACCGCAGCTGCTTGGACTTATGTTTCTGCATCACTCATGACTTTGCTTAATATTGCACGTTGGTGGGCAATTTTACGCCGATGACATTGAGCTTATTCTGAAAAAACACAATAACACTTGACAGGCTCCTTTCCTCTACGATAACTTCGCACACTGCTCAAGGTGCTCATTACGCTTTTGCTTAATGAGTTAAACGGGAAGCTGGTATAGGCCAGCGCTGCCCCCGCAACGGTAGATGAGTCAACAATCTACAAAAGCCACTGTATTCACTACGGGAAGGCGTAGATTGGGAGATATCCGCTCATAAGCCCGGAGACCGGCCTGAAGCTAAATCATGATATTGCGGAGGGCAATTACAAACGGATAAAGCGTTCTTTCTGAATAGAGTAACGTAACTCTTGTTTTTTCTCCTTTGCAATATCACATTCAATCAATATTCTCGCGCGGGTGTGCGCGAAGGGAAAAAATGAAACTGTTCCTTTTTTTTGTTATTCACGTTGTAGCATTTCAAGCTAGCTATACATTTGCCAACAACATTCAACCGCCTGTAATCGTTACGGCAACACGAACGGCTCAATCTGCGGATGAGACATTAGCTTCCACCACGGTAATCACTCAAGCTGATATTGCACGGTTACAAGCACGATCGGTTGAAGATCTACTCCGTGGTGTTCCTGGCTTAAATATTGTTAACAGTGGGGGTCCGGGCAAACAAACTGCCTTCTTTCTGCGTGGCACTGAATCAGATCATATTCTAGTCCTCATCGATGGCGTCCGAGTAGGATCGGTTACTTCTGGTACAACCTCCTTCGAAAATATCCCAATTCAACAAATTGATCGAATAGAAATCGTACGCGGACCCCGTTCGAGCTTATATGGTTCTGAAGCGATCGGCGGTGTTATCCAGATCTTCACCCGCAAAGGCGGAGGAAAAATTCGCCCCAGTTTCAGTTTTGGAGGCGGTAGTTATAACTCAATCAATGGTTCAGCTGGATTGTCTGGAGGAGGGGATCAAGGTTGGTTTAACGTCAATGTAAGCGGAATCGGTACACGCGGATTTAATGCATGCACCGGTACTGAAACAGCCGGTTGTTTCATGACTGAAGCATCAAGAGTAGATGACCAAGATAAGGATGGTTATCGAAACATTGCAAGCGCGTTACGTGCAGGATATCGTTTCAATCAAGCACTTGAAGTTGATGCTCATTTCTTGCACAGCACGGGAGATACCCAATTTGATGGTGGTTTTGCAAATCGTTCAAAATTGAAGCAGCAGGTACTCGGGGGATCTGTTCGATATAGCCCCTTTTCATTCTGGCAATTGAATTTAACCGCAGGTCGTAGCTTTGAAAAATTAGATACCTATAAAATCGAACGATCCGAGCAAATCAGAAGAAGTACGTTTCTAAGTCAATTTGACAGTATGCGCGACTCAGTTTTTTTGCAGAATAATTTTTCCATTGGCAATCATCAGCTACTCACTGCCGGTGTTGATTATTTCAATGATCAGGTCAAAAGTACGGAAAATTACCTTGAAACTTCGCGCAGAAATTGGGGATTATTTGCACAGCATCAAGCAGCGATCGCAGCGCATAATTTACAATTATCAATACGCTGGGACCATAACGAACAGTTCGGCAAATGGGTCACTGGTGGAATCGGATGGGGTTATTCGATTACTCCAAATTTACGATTAACCGCAAATTTTGGAAATGCATTTAAAGCGCCTAATTTCAATGAACTCTATTTTCCGTTTTCAGGAAATCCGAATTTAAAACCTGAATCATCGCGTAGTTTTGAAATGGGTATTACCAGCACAACAAAACTTGGAAAATGGTCAGTTAATGCATATGAAACACATATCAATCATTTGATTACGTTTGATATCCAAACGTTTTCGTCGATCAATATCGACCGCGCCCGGATTCAAGGACTTGAAAGTGTTTTCAATACTCAAATTCTGAATTGGACAATCAATGCAAATCTTACACTTTTGAATCCTGAGAATGCATCATCACCTGATGATAAAATTCTAGCGCGTCGAGCCAAACATATTTTTAGAATTGATGCAGATCGCCAATTTAATCACTATACGCTCGGAGGAACCTTTTTAGCAGAAGGCAAGCGTTTTGACGATACGGAGAACACACGGCTACTCAATGGATTTGTCAGAGTCGATTTACGCGCTGAATATGCATTTGCTCAAAATTGGCGATTGCAAGCTCGCCTTGAAAATCTGTTTAATGAACATTATGAAACAGCAGCGTTTTTTAATCAGCCTGGCCGAAATGTTTTCTTTACACTTCGCTATCAAACGTAAAATGACTTCAGATTGTCTACCCAGTTTATGAGAAGTTCGCTTTTTGATTGCAATCAATTCAGAGTCAATCGGACCGAGAAAGCAGGTCTGCCTGATTTAGTTCAGCGACCCACAAATATTAAACCTATTTATTCCTCTAAAGAAACTATCAGATGTTGCTTTTGGAAGCACAGCAACAAATAGGTCAATTACAAGACATACTTTATGCGTATAACCGCTATGCAGTGTTGCTTATTTTCCAAGGTATGGACTCAGCCGGAAAAGGAGGTGTCATCAAACATGTAATGTCTGGAATCAATCCCCAAGGTTGCCAGGCTTTTAGTTTCCAGCAACCGAGTTTGGAAGAGCTTGATCATGATTTTTTATGGCGTAGCAACAAGTGTTTGCCTGAACGAGGGCGAATTGGTATCTTTGATCGTTCTTACTACGAAGAAGTCATAACCGTTCGTGTAATGCCGGACTTGTTGAAACAGCAGCATCTGCCTCCAGAATGTGTTGATTCCAAGAAAATATGGGTAGAGCGCTTGCAAGATATTGTTAACCTCGAAAGCTACCTGCATCGCAATGGAATTCATATCATTAAATTTTTCTTACATTTGTCAAAAGAAGAACAACGGCAGCGTTTAATCGCTCGTATAGATCAGCCCAGCAAAAATTGGAAAATCGGACGAGCTGATCTTGAAGCACGCAAATATTGGGAAGCTTATCAGCTTGCCTATGCCGAATCTTGGATACGACGAGCGCAGACCATGCACCTTGGTATGTAATCCCCGCTGATGACAAGCGAAATGCGCGGTTATTGGTATCTCATATCCTCGTTGAAACCCTAGAAACCTTAAAGTTAGCTTACCCTACGCTTAGCAAAGATCAGCTTAAAGAGTTAGCAACAATAAAACAGTCATTAGAAAACGAGAAGGTATCTAATTAACAAGGTGAGGGCGTTGTGGCGAACCTAACGGAGATGACAGTAATAACCCTTGCTGGAACCAATGCTGGATCACATATTCATAAAACTGTTGATTGCGAATAGGAGAAAAGGTCGCATAGAGTTTTTTTCCAGTGTCGGTCAATAATACCGTTCCTAAATCGAGCTGGTTATTGGCATCTTGCGTGAAGCCAATCTTGGTTAATTTTCCATGATAAAAAAACCGTGTATGCTTACCAAGTTTCTTTTTAACGTACCCTTCTGGTGCGTAATGAACTAATCCGATTACCACTAACCTTTCAATCATCGATAAGGTTATTTCTTGTTGAGTATAAACACGGTTAGACAAATCGAAAATCAGTGGTATCGGCTCTCCTTGAAACCAGACAAACTGACAGAAATTTTTAAAATAATTGATATCAGCCTGCTCAACGATAAAACCCAAGAATTCACTCTCTTTCCGCTTGATGCCAGACTGATTAGAAAAAACTTGCTTTATCCAAGAGAGTAGATCCATTCCTTCACTGCTGATTGATGATTTTAGCAATCAAACTATTATTTTTCATGTTTGGCGCGTTTAGCGCGATGTGTTATTTCTCTTTTGACTTCTTCAAGAAAATTGATGTTATTTTTACGTCGCTTTTCGCTCTGATACCAGGTAAAACAGGTCACCACTCCCAAAATAATTAATACAATACTCAACAAAGTAATTCCATCAAAAAAGATAAAAACAACCCCGGTTGATAACGCAAAAGCACCCAGTAATGCGGTAACGACCCACATTACTTTTCCAGATTTTTTTTGTTTCTCACACCATTCTTCAAGTTTATCGCGAGTTGACGCAAGCTCATCATCTGTCCACTTTTTTATTTCCATCTTCTAACTCCTATTTCAATTTTAAGCGTGATTTTAACGAATATCCTAATCTAAGGATATTGTTCTCACCAAGAAGTAAGTCAAAAAATACTGGCAAGCATAGGACATAACCTTATCTATTGATGTTTTCGTGTTAGAAAATTAAAGCAATTAAGCAAAAATTATTCTACTTAATTCAAAAACTTATAAAATCTGGTCGATAGTATGCAAGGAATACTAACTTGATAGACCACTATTTATCTCTGCATAGATGCGTAGAATCTTTATGATATACATTAACTTCAGTGACTTTTTAGCATAGACAGGTATGAATAATAAGAAAATCGAAAAACGAGTCATTCAGTTATACGAAAAACTTGAATTATCGAATGAGATCAAATTACCTGAAAAAGATACTGCACAATTAATTAGGCATGGTGCACATATTATTTTCCAACTCGATACACACAATCATTTTATTTATTTGAACCCTGCTTGGGAAACTGCTACCGGCGTACCTCTGGCAAAAGCAATTAAACACTCCTTGTTTAATTTTGTTCACGAACGAGAACACGATTTTTTAAGAAAGAAACTACAACGAATACGGACGAGTACAGGCGAGCATAGCTTTCGCACTGAATGTCGCCTTAAAGTAAATGGTAACCAGATCATTCACGTTGAAACGCAATTGATTTATTCCTCAGAAAATAACAAAGCACAGCACGTGATGGGAATTATGGTTGATATTTCAAAGCACAAGCTTTTTTTAGAAAATTTGATTTTAAGTAATAAAAGGCTTTCCTGGGCGCTTAGTGGAGCCAATGATGGATACTGGGATTGGAATATGGAAACCAATTATGTTTATTACTCTAGTCGGTGGAAGGCCATGCTGGGCTATTCCGATCGTGAGCTGCCGTCACAAAACCTTGAAACCTGGGAAAAACTAGTTAGCCCGGAAGATAAATCTAGGGTTCTCAAATTAGTTGATGACTATGTCGCAGGACATAAAGAAAAATTTGAGATTGAGTTCAAGATGAGGCATAAACAGGGGCGGTGGGTCACTGTTCTCTCAAGAGCGTCATTGGCACGTGATAATAAAGGCAATCTAATTTATCCTAAACGTTTGATCGGAACTCATGTGGATCTTACCGAACGTAAACAATCAGAGCTCCAGCTTAAAATTCAGAACATCGCTTTAGAAGCTGCGGCAAATGCCATAATGATCACAGATATCGCTGCAACCATTGAGTGGATTAATCCTGCTTTCACAGAATTAACAGGTTATTATCGTCACGAAGCTGTTGGTGTAAACGTAAAAGATTTGATGAATTCTGGACAGCAAGGTGAGCTGTTCTATCAAGATATGTGGCGGACAATTTCATCAAAAAACGTTTGGAAAGGTGAAATAATCAACAAGAAAAAAGATGGAACCTTGTACCATGAGCACATGACCATAACACCTGTCACCAATGATTCTGATCAAATTTGCTATTACATCGCAATCAAAGAAGATATTAGCCAGCGTAAAGCATCAGAAAAGGAAATTCTTGATCTTGCATTTTACGATGCATTAACGAAATTACCGAATCGACGCCTGTTCTTAGATCGATTAAGGCATACTGTCGCTGCTTGCCAACGCAATAAAACTTATAATGCGCTGCTATTTATCGATCTCGATAATTTTAAATTTCTTAATGATACACATGGCCACGATGCCGGTGATGCGCTGTTAATTGAAGCAGCAAAACGAATTACAAACTGTATTCGAGAAACTGACACGGTCGCAAGGCTGGGTGGAGATGAGTTTGTTGTCATGCTTGAGCAGCTCGGTAGCGATGATAATCAGGCCATGAGTATTACTACACAAGTAGCGGAGTCGATACTCAACTGCCTTCATCAAGAATATCGAGGCAATAATATTCGTCATCGTGGCTCATCCAGCATCGGAATCTGTATGTTTTCTGATCAGTATAGTAAAGCAGATGATATATTGAAATGGGCTGATAAAGCCATGTATGAAGCAAAGTGTGCTGGAAGAAATACATTACGTTTCTTTGATCCTCATATGCAGCAAGAATTAGAGCGGCGCACTCAACTCGAAAAGAACTTTGGATAGCAGTTGATAAGAATCAATTCAGGCTTCATTATCAGTTATTAATCGATCAGCACCAACAATTTGTTGGTGCTGAAGCATTATTACGTTGGCAGCATCCTGATAAAGGTATTGTTGGCCCCAATGAGTTTCTTTCACTCATCGAGAATAATGGCTACATCATTCCGATTGGTGATTGGATAATTGATGAAGGAATTAGACAATTACAATTTTGGCAACAACATGATTCGCTTAAATCTTTAACATTGTCACTCAATATTAGCGCAGTCCAATTTCAAGAATCAGGTTTCGTTCAAAAATTAAAACGTAAAATTGAGCAATCACACATTGATTATAGCCGTTTAATCCTCGAACTGACAGAATCATCCTTGATCAATCATATTGACGATACCGTAAAAAAAATTAACGAATTGCGTACACTGGGTATTCGTTTATCGATCGACGATTTTGGAACAGGTTACTCATCTCTGAGCTATTTAAAGCGTTTTAAATTAGCTCAATTAAAAATCGAGCGGATGTTTGTCAGAGATATCCTTACCAGCCAGGATGATTTAACTTTAGTTAAAACAATCATCAATATGGGGAAAAACCTTGGATTAGATATAGTAGCTGAGGGCGTCGAAAATCAACAGCAATTTGAAGTGCTCAAAGATGCTGGCTGTGCAAAATTTCAAGGTTACTGGATAAACAAACCTATCCCAGGAGAGCAAATCACTGCTCTGGTCACATCAAAGCAGCATCAATGCTTCCATTAGACAAGATTGAACTACACCAGGGTATTATTTTTTCTTAGCAATAGCCCGATTGTTGAGTTCTTGCTTTAGCCGAGCATTCCCAGAAAAAAAACTTTTGAGCTGGGCCAATTGTGTTTCCGATATTTCAATCGTATCCGTCAGAACGTACCAATCCACGCCTTCACTGCAAGGTGGTGTGGTTAAAGAGCCAGCTAAAGTATAGTACTCATCCCTTTTTTCCGGAAGTAAGTTGGTTATGCTAAGCCATACGTTGCTATTTTGCTTGAGTTCTCCTTCTTGGTGCGGTGTATTTTCCAAGATAGTCTGAAACACCGAGTTATCTTTTCCAGTTTCAAGGAGTACACCAAGAACAGCAATTTTCCCATCATCTCTGACATGAACAAAATGCAATTCCGCTGGAAATGTTTTCGTTCCAATTACATGCTCACTCGGTTCGTGAAAATGAAGCTGGATCAGAGGGTACGCTTCTTTACCGACTAATAATTCTCCCTGATAATCATTTGAAAGATTGACCTGCACTGCGTGGCCCGTATTAAAAAAGTCAGGCTTGTCCGCATAATAACGAAACTTTAAATTATTTAGCTTTTTTGAAGTATGCGATGTTGCCAAGTCCACGGGTGACTGATGTTGACCGATGCCACAAACTGCATAAGGATAAATATGAGGTACTTCGTGCTGGTTATGATCTTGAATGCCACCCCATCGTTGCTGATCCTCATAGGACCATTCTGTTGCATTGACTATTGAGAGAGTAAATAATGTCGCCAAAAAATGGCTACTGAAAATTGTTATAAATTTCATGTGCGTAATACTCCGCGCCAATTAGCAAGTATGCTTTCGGCAATAATCGGCCATATTGGGTTTGCTTGGTTTTATTGATTCAGGCCGCTCTGATTTTTTATCTTTGTGAATTGTTTGTTGAGCAGGCTGAGAGGTTTGCTGTTCTGATTTTGTTATCAAGGTAGTTTGATTTGTTTCCTCAAAACCTTGATTGGTCGCTATTACCAAGTTAGAAAAAATAAACAACGCAACTATGGTCAAAAAAACAATACCTTGCCTAGCTATCATGGGTACTCCATCACTAATTTATGCGAGGTAGCTATTATAAACAACCATGAAAAAACAAGAAACTAATTTGATTTTACAGGGGTTCTATATCCTTGAACTTGTACCAACTCCCATAGAAATTCTAGCGTACCATCAGCATTTAATGGCATTGAGAGTGCAGCTTTTGTTAAAGGAGGTACTGTAATATCGATATGATAGTGCTCTGCCACTAATGGAGATGCGCTTGATGTTCCAATAATTTGAGATGGGGTCAATTTGACGGTAATCTGGGTTATCGTGTAATCCGGATTTCCATTATAAATACTCCCACCGAAAATTCCCCACCCAAAACCGGCATCGATTGTAATTTTTTCTACTGCTATCGCTGAAAATATTTCATGTTTCGGATTCGGGTTTGCAGAAATTTGTGCGCATTCAATCACCCCCAATATTAACAATCCGATCAATAAAATAGACTTTTTCATTGATCATCCTTTTTATTTTGATCTAAATCTGAAAACATATATTTAATCAACAACACGAAGATAAAAGGGATAAAACTCATCGCAGTTACCCAGTAATGCTCATAGGTAAATTGATCTCCTTCATCCATGATGATATACATTAGAAAAATACCAATTGGCGCAATGAAAGCGAGAAACTGCAATAATAGAAATAGTCTTTTGATCATTAAGAACTCACATTTAAACAATTCGATTTTCAATGGTTAGAAGATCTAACTCATTTGATGTTATTAAAGAAAGCTTGAGTTTAATACTAAAAAAATGAAAAAATCTAGTTTTCTAGGTGCATAAAACAGATATTATGGAAGCAATACTGATACTTACTAGCTTTCCCGAGGAAAAGGATGCTTTAAAGCTAGCAAAGCAACTGATCGATCAGCATATCGCAGCCTGTGTTCATGTTGGATCTCAATTGACTTCAATATATCATTGGAAAGGCAAAACCGAAACAGCAATAGAAATATCTGTAGTGATTAAAACATCATCTGCGCGCTATGCAGAAGTTGAGCGAACGATTAAAGCGATGCACCCCTATGAACTCCCGGAAATCATAGCGGTCCCTATCATAAAAGGATTGCCTGCTTATCTCCAATGGATTGCTGACGAGATAATTCATTGAAATTAATCTATTACTTACCAATTAATTAAGCTATGCGTTTATTTCCACTTTTATTTGTACTTTTCTTTTTTACGATTAATCCTGTGGCCGCTCAAGAGGAAGACCGCTCGGGTGTTATGACCCTTTTACAAAAATTGGGAGCAAATTTTGGGCAAGCAGAGCAAGAGCTTCTTCCCCCAGACGAAGCCTTTAAACTCGCTATTGAAGTAAAAGATGAGCACACGCTAATTGCTCATTTTACGCCAGCGAAAAATTATTACCTCTATCGCGATAAAATTACATTTCAACCCAAAAGTGAAGGAATTCAGATTGAAAAAATTTCATTGCCTCCTGGCAAAATGAAAGATGATCTCACTTTCGGTAAAACAGAAGTTTATTATCAACCGTTCCAAGCGATTATCGCGCTAAAGCGGGGAGGCGATGCTTCTGATCAGCTTTCACTTGCATCAACTTACCAAGGCTGTAATGAACCCGTTGGTGTTTGCTATGCGCCGATCAAAAAAATTAATGAAATTACGTTGCCAGCAATCAAAGCTGCAGTGAATACCGTTGCTGAAACATTAAGTGGGAACGCTACGGCCGCCACGATTGATAGTACCGCTGAGTTGTTTCAAGCTCCTTCTCTACGTGTGCCTGCAATTGAGACAGAATCGTTTAAAATTGAGCAGATGTTTGCAAGTGGCAACTTTGGACTGATACTCGTTGGTTTTTTTGGTATTGGACTCTTGCTTTCATTTACCCCTTGTGTGTTTCCTATGTTCCCCATTTTATCTGGAATCATTGCTAATCGAAGTCAGCATATGACAAAAGGTCGTGGTTTTGTTCTTGCCCTTGCTTATGTGTTGGGTATGGCAATTACTTATGCGATTGCTGGCGTAGCAGCAGGTTTATCAGGTGCGATGCTTTCCGCAGTCCTACAAAATGCTTGGGTACTTGGTGCATTCGCTTTGATATTTGTCATCCTTGCTTTTTCAATGTTTGGTTTTATGAATTACAACTTCCCAGCTTCCTACAAAGCAAAATTTCGGAAGAAACGGGTCATCTCAATGGTGGTCATCTATCGAGTATTTTTGGAATGGGTGCATTATCTGCTTTGATCGTCAGTCCCTGCGTTGCGGCACCGCTAGCAGGCGCTTTGCTTTATATTAGCCAAACGCGTGATATTGTCCTAGGTGGATCAGCTTTGTTTGTCATGGCGCTTGGAATGGGCGTCCCCCTCTTATTAATTGGTACTTCAGCAGGCGCGTTACTGCCTAAATCCGGCTCCTGGATGGAGTCGATCAAACAATTTTTTGGTGTCCTATTGCTCGCTGTTGCAATTTGGTTAATTTCACCGGTGGTATCTGCTGTGATTTACATGCTGCTATGGGCTGCATTACTCATCATTTCGGCAATTTATTTGCATGCAATTGATCCACTCCCCGTTAATGCCTCAGGTTTCCGTAAGTTTCTCAAAGGTGTTGGTGTAATCGCATTATTAACGGGAGTTGCTTTGCTGATTGGCGTACTATCAGGAAGTCGAGATGTTCTACAGCCACTCTCAAAATTAAGTATCGCAAGTAGTACTAACAGTGTTAGTTTCTCTGAAAATGGGTGGAATCAAGTAGCACATTTGCCATTCCAGCCCATCAAAACGGTTGCTGAATTGGATGAAATTATTGCGCGATCTCATGATAAATACATCATGGTAGATTTTTATGCTGATTGGTGCATTTCATGTAAAGAAATGGAACGATTTACCTTTTCTGATGAGCGAGTACAAGCAAAACTAAAGGATGTGGTACTACTGCAAGTCGATGTTACCAATGGAACACCCGATGATGCCGCATTACTTAAACGCTTTAAGTTATTTGGCCCACCAGGTATTTTATTTTTAGATCGTAAGGGTATGGAAATACCCAATATCAAAATTATTGGCTACCTCAATAAAGATGATTTTCTAACTGTCTTAAATGCAGTATTAATCTAATCTATAGAGCATTTTCAGTTTTTTCAAGGATAAACTCATGTCAAAATTTGGCAAAATTGTGCTGTATGTTGTTATTGCTCTCAGCGCAATGACAGCAGGTTTTTTTCTCAAGACGCAACAACTAACACCCCAGTTAAGTAGTGATGAGAAAAAACGGGGTACGGAGAAATTTTTTTCTTCAGGTCTTCCTGATGTTAAAGGGGATATGCAGCCGTTCTCACAATGGAGAGGTAATGTGCTATTGGTGAACTTTTGGGCAACTTGGTGTGCACCTTGCCAAGAAGAGATTCCTGAGTTTATAGCCGCTCAAGAAAAGTATCGCGACAAAGGACTTGTTTTAATCGGAATTGCGGTAGATCAATCCGATCGAGTTGCCTCCTTCAGTCGTGATTTTGGAATTAATTATCCTGTCGTTGTAGGGGAGCTTGATGCGTTTTCGTTAGCCGAAGCAATGGGGAATCCTCAAGGTGCATTACCATTTACCGTCATTTTAAGCCGTGCGGGTGAAATCGTTCATAGCCACTTGGGCCGCATTAAGATCGAAGAAATTGAAAAAATCATTAAACCTTTACTTTAATAATTGCTCAGCACGTGCATATTGCGGATATCGTTCTGCTAATTCATTTTGTTTTTGTGTTATTTGTCGTAGTTAGTTTGCCTGTCATTTGGTTAGGCATTCGGTTCAATTGGCTCTTTATCAGGAGTCCTGCTTTTAGATTAACGCACCTTGCAGCTATTTTGCTTGTTGTCGGCGAATCGTTGATCGGTATTACATGCCCGTTAACCGCATGGGAATATGAATTACGTGGAACAGAATCAGCGCAAAGTTTTATGCAACACTGGCTGCATCAGATTTTGTTTTATGATATCCCAGAATATGTGCTAACGATCGCCTATAGTTTATTTGCGCTGCTCGTCCTAGCAACCTATAAGCTCGTTCCACCAGATTGCTATAAAAAAAATGGCAAACGCTAGTTCGTCTTTTGTATGATTATGTATCCTGTATTGAGGAAGCTTGATAGGAGGGTGAATCATCGGAAAATGACATTAGTTCTGCAATCGTCGGTTCAAATTGTTCTTCATCAAATGCTTTATCGCCATTAACATCTGCTTTTCCATGCGCCTTAAGCCCTTGAAAATCATAGCGCGCAATATCGGCTAAGTGTGAAGGTTGAATATTTTGTAACGAAGTAAACATTGTTTCTAACCGACCTGGAAATTTCTTATCCCACTGCTGCATCATTTCCTTGATAACTTGACGTTGTAAATTAGGCTGAGAACCGCACAAATTACAAGGAATAATTGGAAAATTGACTACTTGTGCATAGGCTGCCAAATCCTTTTCCTTGCAATAAGCCAGGGGACGAATCACGATATGATTACCATCATCGCTGACTAATTTTGGAGGCATTGCCTTAAGTTTACCTCCATAAAACAGATTGAGGAAAAACGTTTCAAGAATATCGTCCCGATGATGACCCAGCGCAATCTTAGTTGCCCCAAGCTCTTTGCGACACGATACAAAACTCCTCTCCGCAAACGAGAACATAAACTACAAGTCGTTTTTCCCTCGGCAATTACTCGTTTTACTACACTATAGGTATCTTGCTCGACGATACGAAAAGGAACACCGATTCGAGTTAAATACTCAGGTAAAACATGCTCTGGAAAACCAGGTTGCTTCTGGTCCAGATTAACTGCAACCAGATCAAAATCAAGCGGAGCATGCGCTTGTAAATTTAGCAAAATATCTAATAATCCATAACTATCTTTTCCACCCGATAGGCAAACCATTACTCGATCACCTGGCTCAATCATATTAAAATCGGCAATCGCTGTACCAACCAACCTCCGTAACCGTTTGTTCAGCTTATTGATATTATATTGTGTCTTTTTTGATATTATTTCTTGCATAGATAAACCTTCATTAATCACCCATCTTGTGATAGATCTAATTGCAATCTTTAGCTAACAGTTCAACTAAATATTGATATAGAAATTATACAGCTCGAAGCCGGAACATTTTAGAATGAACTGTATTCTAAAATGTTGCGTTACCATAGCAGTTGATTCATTTAAAAAATAATGGGGGGTTATATGAAAAAGTCTTTAATGTGGCTTTATTTTATTCTGATAAGTTGTGCATTGAATACATTTGCGGATACAGGCGCTCACTCCGGACATTCACTGATCGGACAGCCAGGAAATCCTGCACAAGTATCACGTACCATCGAAATTAAAATGATTGAGAACCGCTTCTTGCCTCATGAGATAACAATTAGACAAGGAGAAACGATTCGCTTTCTTGTAAAAAATGAAGGAAAAAAACATCATGAGTTTACAATCGATACCATTAAAAACTTAAAAGAGCACGCCAAAATGATGCGTGCACATCCGGATATGTTGCATAACGAACCCAATCAATTAAAGGTTGCACCGGGAGAACAAAAAGAATTAATCTGGCACTTTACGGAAACTGGTATAGTAGATTTTGCATGCCCTTATCCTGGACATTTTAAAGGGATGCAAGGAAAAATTTATGTGGAGAAAAAATGAAAATAGGCAAAGGACTATTTATATTTGTATCAATGTTTACGATTCATTTTGTCGTCGCAACTAATTTTGTTAGCGCAGCCGAGACAGTTGAGGTTTATAAAAGTCCTACCTGTGGTTGTTGCGGTAAATGGGTCGATCACTTACGTGATCATGGATTCACCGTTAATACCCATGATGTGGGAAATAAAGAAGCAAGAGCACGTGCTGGTATTTCACCAACATTAGGATCATGCCATACGGCACTTATTGATGGTTATGCGATTGAAGGGCACGTTCCCGCACAAGACATCATTAGATTGCTCAAAGAACGTCCCAAAGCAGTTGGAATTGCTGTGCCAGATATGCCGCATGGAACACCAGGAATGGAAGGAGAACGAAGCGATCCTTATGATGTGCTGCTCATCAAAGAAAAAGGGGATACACGTGACAAAGCTACAGTATTCAACCGCTATAGACCCTGATTTAACTTCTTGTCAATGAAATGAAATTGCAGCGTTTTCTTAGTAGGATCATACCGGTTGCTTGTATCTTATTATTAGGCAGTTGTACGGACTCCGTCACGACTGCAACGAAGTTACTCCAGCAGCTTCAACAGCAAGGCTTGATGGGTGAGGTGAAACGTAATTTTGATACCAAGCAAATTAAGCGAGGTCACGAGATTTTTATCAAGAACTGCGCCATTTGTCATGGCCAAAATGGTGAAGGAACAGCAGATTGGCGCAAACCATTAGTAAATGGTCGATACCCACCTCCTCCGCTCGACAGCACTGCACATGCTTGGCATCATTCTACTGAGGAGTTGAAACGCTTCATCTTAAAAGGAGGGCCACCTGGCGAAGGAAGAATGCCAGAGTGGCAAGACAAGCTATCTGAACAAGAAATTGATGATATTCTTGTTTGGGTTAAATCTTTGTGGTCTGAAGAAATTTATGAAGCTTGGTACCGGCAAATTGAGAATCGCTAGTATACTATGGCGCGCCCAACACGATTCGAACGTGCGACCCCCGCCTTCGGAGGGCGGTACTCTATCCAGCTGAGCTATGGGCGCGTGGTTACTAGCAAAGAGGGTAGTCAATTACTCATTTTCTCACTCACTGTTTTTTGGACAATGGGGTAAATACGGACGATCTTAACCGCTTGATCTTTGGTTTGAATAATTTCCATCGGATAACCCGCAACGTTCAATCCGATTCCTGCTTCCGGTATATCTTGAAAATACTCCAAAATTAAACCATTTAAAGTCTTCGGTCCATCTAAAGGCAGTTGGTATCCTAGTTTACGATTGAGATCACGCAATAACACGCTACCTTCGGCGATTATACTCCCATCTGCTTCCTGGATAAATCCGCTCGTTTGTGTTGGGGCGTGCGTTGTAAACTCACCAATAATTTCTTCAATGATATCTTCCATTGTGATAAGGCCTAGCCATTCGCCATACTCATCAACTACAAAACCAATCCTTTTACGGTTTTCCTGAAACAGTTGTAACTGCGAGAACAAAGGGGTTCCAGAAGGAATAAAGTAAGGCTCTTGCAGCACCCGTTCAAGCATGCTCGCTGTAATTCTTTCCCCTTTCAGTTGATTAAAAATTTTGCGAACGTGAATAAAACCGATTACGTTATCTAATCGGTCCCGATAAACTGGGAGCCGTGTATGATGGCACGTCATGATTTGCTCATGAAGAACCTCATCGTCTGCATCTAAATCAATTGCTTCAATTTGTTTACGCGGAACAATAACATCATCAACGGTAACAGTTTCAAGATCGACCAAGTTGATAAGAATATTTTGATGCTTCGTTTGAATAAAATGACCTGCCTCCAAGACAAGCATTTTCAGCTCTTCTGGGCTAATTTTATGTGCTGTATTTTCATTGGGATGTAATCGAAATAAGCTTAAAATGCCTTGTACAAACAAATTGACAAACCATACTGCAGGGTAAAATATTTTGAGTAACGGTGTCAGGATATAGCTCGCCGCAAGCGCTATCCGCTCTGGATAAGTGGCGGCAATTACCTTAGGTGTAATTTCGCTGAACACCAGAATTGCAAACGTTACTACGCAAGCACCAATCAATAAAGCTAGATCGCTATGAGCAAACAACATCGAAACAATCACTGCAACCAAGGTGGCTGCCGCAGTATTCAATAGATTATTTCCTAAAAGGATAACGCCTAATAAGCGATCAGTATTCCCGAGTAGCTTAGTAGCAAGCAGTGCGCCGCGGTGACCTTGTTTCGCAAGATGCTTCAAACGATAACGATTGATTGCCATCATACTCGTTTCAGAAAGCGAAAAGAAACCAGACAGGATCAACAAAACAACCAGCAGCGAAAGCAATAACGGTAAAGGAAGCTCTTCCAAAGAATGCTACCTCTTCTAATTTTGTGGCTGATGCACTATAAATTCAGCAAGGAAAAAACCTAATCACTCACTGACAATGAAATAAACGATGCGGCAAATTACTTTTGCAGCCAATCAAAATAAACATAGCTGGTTTGCGGTACTTCGGCTTCTCTAAAATGTTTCTGTGTCCCAAGATCAACTTTTTTATCCCACCAAAGCGCTCTCGCCTCTTTTTGCTGCTCTATGAGATGAGGCCTTTGTTTAAAAAGCTCTCGCATAAACTTAGTATGCTCTGATTCATATATATCGATGACTATCTTACCCATTTATCTTTCCTTATTGTTCTATGCGGTTAACACTTATCATAATGACAATGAAACGAATGATGCCGCTTAAGTTTAGCTTGCAAAGATAGTTCATGATAGCATATCTTCAGCAAGTTAACGTATCATCCAAAAGCTCTTAAAGACAATAGTTTATTTTTTTTCATACAGTTAAATTATATTGTGACTGATCTTTTTGACAAGGAAATTAAAACTGTAGGCAAAAGGTTTCACGTGAAACCTTTTTTGCCACCGCAATATAAAATACACATGCGACGGGTAAAAATAATTTAAAATCTCAGCTTATCCTTAAATTTCACAAAAACTCCTAAATATTTGTGCAATCCAATGTTTTTTTCAGAAAAATTTGACATCATTGTAGTGGGAGGTGGTCATGCCGGAACCGAGGCGGCCTTGGCTACCGCACGCACGGGAAGAAAAACGTTGCTATTAACTCACAATCTCGATACGTTAGGGCAAATGTCATGCAATCCTTCAATTGGTGGAATTGGCAAAGGCCACCTCGTTAAAGAAATCGATGCGCTCGGTGGCGCCATGGCAGAAGCTGCGGATGAAGCAGGCAATCAGTTTCGTATCCTTAACTCGAGTAAAGGACTAGCTGTGCGCGCAACGCGCGCGCAAGCCGATCGCGTTTTATACCGTCAAGCCATTCGCAGTCGATTAGAAAATCAACCCAATCTTTGGCTAATACAGCAGTCAGTTGATGATTTTATTTTGGAGGGTGACAAAATTGCTGGCGTAGTCACTCAACTTGGCATTCGATATTCCACCCGTGCAGTTATACTAACTGCAGGAACGTTCCTAGCTGGGTTGGCTCATATTGGAAGTGCTAATTTTCAAGCCGGGAGGGCGGGAGATCCTCCCTCGATCAGTTTGGCACATCGCTTACGCGAATTAGATTTGCCCATTGGGAGATTAAAAACAGGAACCCCTCCGCGAATTGATGGCCGTAGTATCAACTACGCATTACTGCAAGAGCAACCAGGCGATTACCCAACACCTATTTTTTCGTTTATCGGTAATACAAATCAGCGCCCCAGACAAATATCATGCTGGATTACCCGTACTAATGATCATACGCATGAAGTTATCCGCAATGGGCTTGATCGCTCCCCATTATTTACGGGTAAAATCGAAGGGGTCGGGCCACGCTATTGCCCCTCAATCGAAGATAAAGTAGTTCGGTTTTCTGAAAGAAATTCCCACAATATTTTTCTCGAACCAGAAGGATTGAGCACACATGAAATCTATCCGAATGGGATTTCAACAAGCTTACCTTATGATGTACAAGTTGAGCTTGTACGATCAATCAGCGGATTGGAGCATGCGCATATCACTCGTCCTGGCTACGCGATTGAATATGATTATTTCGATCCTCGTGCACTCAAAAGCTCCTTAGAAACAAAGGCGATTGAAGGATTATTTTTCGCGGGTCAAATTAATGGAACAACCGGTTATGAGGAAGCCGCCGCACAAGGGTTACTGGCCGGACTCAATGCAAGCCTAAAAGTCCAAGGGCTCGAGCCTTGGTGCCCGCTTCGCAATGAGGCCTATTTAGGCGTACTGGTTGATGATTTAATTACACGTGGCGTAACTGAGCCCTATCGAATGTTTACCAGTCGTGCCGAGTATCGTTTGCAGCTTCGCGAAGATAATGCCGACATAAGATTGACTGAAATTGGTCATCGGTTAGGTTTGGTCAGTGAAGCACGTTGGGAGGTTTTTTCTCGTAAACAAGCGGCTATCGAAGCTGAGCAGCAGCGGTTACGTAGTTATTGGGTTCGCCCCGGTATGGCATCTGAAGAACGGCAAGCCGAAATACTAGGAAATAGCCTTGAAAAAGAATATACGCTCTATGACCTCTTGCGCAGACCTAATGTTGTGTATGATGATCTCATGACACTGTTTCAGATTGAGGGTAAAGTGAGCGATCCCAGCGTTGCTGAGCAAGTAGAAATAAGCGCAAAATACGAAGGTTATATCGAGCGACAGAAACAGGAGGTTGCTCGTCATCATCATTATGAAACGACACGCCTACCAATAGGAATCGACTATCACCAGGTAAGTGGGTTATCCAACGAAGTTCGGCAAAAACTCAGTTTGCACAAACCTGAAACAATCGGACAAGCTGCCCGCATTTCAGGAATTACACCGGCAGCAATTTCATTGTTGCTCGTGCACTTAAAGCGTGGCTTTGCATTATCTAACACCAACCAAGACTATGAATCTGGAAAAACAACTGCTTGAAGGCCTTGAGGCCATTAACTGCGGTACATCTGATCGGAAAGCGTTAAGTCATCGCTTACTACAATACACCGCTTTAATTGAGAAATGGAGCCAAGTACATAATATAACAGCTGTGCGTAAGCCTGAAGAAATGATTAATAAACATTTACTAGATAGCTTAGTACTGCTGCCGCATATTATTGGGCAATATGTGGCCGATGTAGGCAGCGGCGCAGGATTACCCGGAATCCCCCTCGCCATTGCCAATCCAGATCTCCGCGTTACGGTTATCGAAAGTAATCAAAAAAAAATTGCTTTTCTAGATCAAGCGAGGCTTGAGCTCGCATTAAATAATGTAAAAGTGATTCCGATCCGTGTCGAGAAATATTTCCCGACACAACGATATGATACAGTGGTATCTCGTGCTTTTTCTGATCTTGCCACTTTTGTCAAATCCGCACAGCATTTATGCGTTGAAGATGGTAAAAGTCGGTTAGTCGCGATGAAAGGTCGATTTCCAGATGCCGAGTTGATGCAACTGCCGGAAACTTGTATCGTAGAACGCGTGATTCGTGTCAATGTGCCTGGCTTAAGGGCTGCACGCCACCTCATTATAATCAAACCTGAGCAGCTTACCCATTAACCCTGAAGGAGTTATCAAGTGGTAAAAATACTTGCGATCGCTAATCAAAAAGGTGGGGTAGGAAAAACTACAACAAGCATTAATCTCGCAGCCAGCTTAGTCAATGCAGGCAAGCGTATTTTACTGATTGATCTGGACCCTCAAGGGAATACAACCATGGGGAGCGGTATCGACAAGCGATTCTTGCAGCATACCATTTATCATGTATTGCTAGGCGAACAGACGATTGCCAACGTTCGTATCAGCGAAACAAAAGGTCGCTACCATTTGATTCCAGCGAATCAGGATTTAGCAGGCGCTGAAATTGAAATGGTCGGACTTGAGCATCGAGAAACCCGATTAAAAAACGCATTACAAGAGATAATAACGGACTATGATCTAGTTCTGATGGATTGCCCCCCTGCACTTAACTTATTGACGCTAAATGGCCTTTGTGCTGCACACGCCGTTATGATACCGATGCAGTGCGAGTACTTTGCACTCGAAGGGCTTAGTGATTTAGTCAATACTATTAAACGTGTACGTTCCAGCTTTAATCCAACGCTTAAAATTGAAGGCTTATTGCGCACGATGTTTGATCCCCGCAATATTCTAGCTAAACAAGTTTCAGACCAATTACAGCAACATTTTGGAAAGAAAGTATATCAAACGGTCATTCCACGTAATATTCGCTTGGCGGAAGCACCTGGATTTGGCCTACCCGTACTCTTGCATGATAAACATTCTAAAGGCGCGCAAGCCTATCTAGATTTGGCGAAAGAAGTTTTAAATGCAGCGGCCTAATCATTTCTCTCAAGGCAAAATAAATTCTAAGGGCTTAATTTAATGAAACTAAAAGGTTTAGGCAGAGGACTTGATGCATTATTAACCGGTAGTTCGATCAATCAAGCTTTAGCTGAATCCCTGCAAAACCTTGAAATTACACAGCTTCAACCAGGAAAATATCAGCCCCGCACTAATATGGATCAGTCATCGTTGATGGAATTATCTAAATCCATTAAAGCGCAAGGTATTATGCAGCCGATCCTCGTACGTCCTATCGATGCGGAACGCTATGAAATTATTGCGGGAGAAAGGCGCTGGCGCGCAGCACAATTAGCTGGCTTGACACAAGTCCCAGCAATCATCCGTGAAGTTGCTGATGAGTCAGCGCTTGCGATGTCTCTCATCGAAAATATTCAGCGCGAGAATCTTAACCCGCTCGAAACCGCAATGGGTATCGATCGCCTCATTCGTGAGTTTGGTATGACGCATCAAACCGCAGGAGATGCGCTTGGTAGTTCGAGAAGCGCGATTACCAACTTATTGCGTCTATTGAATCTTGCGTCACCCGTTCAGGACCTGATGATGCAAGGAAAAATCGATATGGGGCATGGTCGTGCCTTACTTGCCCTTAATGCTGTTAAGCAAGTTGAAATTGCGCATCTCATTGCGCATAAACAACTTTCAGTCAGAGAAACCGAAAAATTAATCAAACGCATTGAACAAGTGCCTTTGAAAAAACCAATCGTTCAAAATCGTGACCTATTACGCTTACAAGAAGACATTTCTACTAAATTAGGCGCCACTGTCACGATTAAGCAGGGTAAACATGGCACGGGCAATTTGGTCATCCACTATACCAGTCTTGAACAACTCGATGGTATTCTCGCCAAATTTTAGTCAAAACAATATACACGCTTTTCTAATTCATTCATTTGGAGTCAGCATTTGGATACATATGTTTTAGCAAATCCCAAACTTGCCAGTATTTTAGGTGGATTAGTTGCTGATGCTGCTTCATTAGGTCTTCATTGGCTATATGATCCAAATCGGATCGCGGAAATTGAAAATAAATCTGATATTGTCTTTCGTCAACCGAATGAAAATGATTATGCTAATGTAAGCGGTTTTTTTGCACATGGTAACAAGCTGTCAGGTGATTCTTCGGGCTATGGAGAAGTATGTTTACTCATGCTCAAGCACCTAGCCAAACACGGGCAATTTAATCATATGGTTTATCAACTCGAGTATCGCGCTTTTTTTGGGCCAGGAGGAGAATACACGGGCTATGTCGATTCTCCAACACGTCAAACCATACGCACCTTGCTTCCACTGAATGCTAAGAGTTTTCCAGCCACTTCTGGAGCGGATGATGACCAAATGCCATCCTTAGCAACAGTGCCAATTATAGTTGCAACACACCAAGGAACAATTGATTCGCTCATGAAGCAAGTGGAAGAAGTGGTGCGCATCACAAATCACAACGATCTTGCTGTCTCAGCAGCGAAATGTGCTGCTGCCTTGCTCCATGGTATTTTAATGGGTAAATCTATGAGTCAAGCTGCAACAGATGCACTTCCCTTAGCTGAAGACAACTTGCGATTATTACTCGAGCAAGCACTCATTTTGGAGACATTGGATAGTATTGCAGCAGCTAATCGTTTTGGTAGCGCCTGCCACGTATCAGAAGGTCTTCCCATCGTTTTTCATATTGCAAAATGCGCCGATGATTACACCTCAGCCATTAAAGCCAATATTCGTGCGGGAGGTGATAGCTGTGGTCGATCAATTATTCTAGGCGCTTTAGTAGCTGCTCATCTCGCTGCACATAATCACGCAAACACCGGAATTCCTTTACCTTGGCTTGCACGATATAGTAAGCTCATGATGGCAGCGGATGCTTGTCAAGCGATTCCAGTATAGTATTATGAGTCAATTTTTTGGGAGAGTTGAGCTTTTTAGCGATTCTTCCACGAATAAACGTGTAATCAGTTCTCCTAAACCGGTTATTTCCAGTAGAGATTCTCTATGTGTCAATCAACACCCAAAATTTACCAGGTATCAATGATGTGGCTACACTAAACCGGACACATTCCTTAAACCTATTTTCCTCAGTTAGATCTACAAAAAATAGCTCAAACGTAGTAGTGTCAAAGGTGCTGGACTAAAGCTAGTAGTCACCCAATGGGTTAAATGGAATTTGAGCAAAGAGAGCTGGTAAAAGCAGTTAATCTCGCTGCACATGAGATGAATCAAAGTACAAAGGAATTACGTTTGTCAACGCCTGGCGGACGATTTCATGTACGTTGGGATGAAGGCGGCAGTGCAACGGCAATGGGCCAATTGGCACTTTTTGCCGAATTTTTGGAGGTTTCTGGTTTATTTTCCCGTTGGGTAGCAGATTGTCCACTGACTTATACCAACCCGAACGCCCCTGCGATAGTTGATATACTGGGCACTTGGCTGTTGTCGATTTTGGATGGACAGCGGCGCTATGCTCATATATGCGAATTACGTGGAGATGAAGTGGCGCCACAAATCCTTGGAATGAGCAAGATTGTCAGCGATGAGAGTTTGCGCCGTGCGTTAGGTGCACTTGCGCCCTGTACGCCGAAACGCTGCGATGAGGTGCAGCGAACAGCTTGTGCGGTACAGCTATTGAAAAGTACGCTCTGGATGGATAGCGCACTGAATGAAAGTACGCGTGAAGCTTTATGCACGCCGTGGATTCTCGATGTCGATACCACAGTCAAACTGTTGTATGGTCATCAGGCAGGTGCCGAGATTGGCTATAATCCGGTGAGGCCAGGACGCCCCAGTCATACTTTACACACATACTGGGAGACTCTTGCAAAATCCAGCAAATTTCCTGTACCAGTGTAATTTTGGATTTATTGGTCAGTTCTTGAGCGTTTTTCAGCTATTCTTCTGTAGTGAGCTGAAAATAATCACCTTAAACCGACTATTTCCGGTCGTAAGGGCGCAATAACCCCTATATTTGTGTAATCATTTGGCGCTCAACGAAGAGTTTAGGGAGTCTTTTCAAGTTATACGCTATCGCGAGTAATATGTGCCAGGCATGAGCCTTAGCTAGACCACAGTAACGTAGTATTTTGGCATTGAACCAACGAGCTTGACTGCCGAAGGTTCGCTCTACCACATAGCGAGCCTTCGTAATGAGGCGATTGCGCTGTAATTGTCTTGGTGACAGTGGATTATTCTTCGTGGCTTTATTCTGAATGCCATTTTTAATGCCGCGGGATTTCAAAGCATCGCGATGCTTTTGGTTACTATAGGCTTTGTCATCATGAATGCAAGTTCCCACCTGAATATTTGCCTTATCGAGCAGGTCCAGCAGCGGCTTGCTGTCATGGCAATTGGCTGCGGTCGTTTCAACGGCTAACACCAAACTATTATCCCATCATTCTAAAGCCTAATGAGATCCCTGCATAACTGGCTTTATCGAATATGTGAGCTTTGTAAGCATTTGATTTAATTATGATGGAATGAACAGAAAAGCCCAAAAATACAGTTATGCAGGGGTCTCTTGATTATTATGACTACTTCTTTTCATTTACCGTAAAGGAAAAATCAGTTACTAATGGAATTGCTGATATGACGCCCACTACCAATATTAATCTTATAGATGCGCCATATGTGCATGGCAATCTGAAATCAAGCACATACCATTAAGATCTTTCATTGCTGGTCGCAGTTCATTGATCACTTTCTGTGCTTGATTTTCTTTGCAAGCGAGAATTATTACGGCGTTCTCATCGGCGATGAGAACATCATCCGGATTTCTTATGCCTTGTGAACCGAGGCCTCCCGCATTTTTGATAACGGTATATCCGCGTACTTCGGATCTTTCCAGTAATTCTATCAGATGGTTTAGATGTCCCGCTCCGATAACGATTTCGAATCTTTTCATTATTGAGTTATTCATTTATTTTTCCTCAAAAAGCCAGATAACCATCAAAATATGATGTATGAAATGCCTGTTTGTTATAGTCACCCACAGTCTTGCTGATAACTACAATCTTCCCAATGCTTTCATGATAATTCTCTTCGGGCATAAGGAAGCGATACCATCTTAGTTCAGTTAATATTAAGTGTATATTAAGGAAACCATGGTTTTTTTCTAAAGAAAACCATTAGATAGCGCTTCTTTATCAGGTAAGTCTGATCAGTGATAATGGCATGATGGCGTACGTAACTAGCCTCAGCCAAATTGATTCCATAGCGAAAAGAAGGACCTAGGATTGAGAATTTTCTGTTTCTACGAAGGGTTACCCTGACAAATCAAGGAAATTCTGTAGGTTATCAGTTTCTAGAATTTCCCAGCACGTAAAATTTCCACCAGCTTCGCCAGCGCCTGGCTGCAGTGGCTGACGCGATTTCTCTGTTCAGCAGTTAATTCAGCAGAAATTTTATTGAACTCGGGCACAAAAAATACGGATCATAGCCGAATTCGCCTTCGCCTCACGGTTGATCGACGATTTCACTGTACCACGAGCCGTCGACTATGATGGGCTGCGGGTCATCGGCATGACGCACCAGAACAATCACGCAGTAGTAATATGCGCGCCGGTCCGATTGATTTTTAAGCGTTTCGATCAGTTTCAGGTTATTGCGCTCAGCGGATTTCGGTTCTCCGGCATAACGCGCGGAAGCAAGGCCCAGTGCGCTGACGCAGATGTCCGAATCATCTGCCAGTGCCGGCAATCCTGAGTAGCGGCTGGCATAGCGCGCTTTGGCTAGCACATTTTCGACGAAGGTAACATAAGGTGTCCAGTTCATTCCGGTTAAACACAGCACCTTCTGCGATACCTTGCTCTTCGACGATTCCCATGTTATGTTTAGGAAAAATAAACCACCTTTTTCCTAAAGGTTAAATGTACTGAAAGCTAGCTCGGCTGTCAAACACGGCGATAATCGATCGAAAAATGACTACAATCAATTTCAAGGAAATCACCATCGGTAAATGGTAGGCTGCATTGAATCACCTTTAACGCGGTGTAATAGCAAATATTATCGTTATCGCTGTTTTTGTGAAAGTATTACTTGAAAAATACCCATTATTTCCTCTCGCGTAGTATCGATAAAAATTTCTGCAAACTTCCTACATGGAGACCTTTCAAAGAAAAAGGCACTTAATCACATTTGACTAAGTGCCTTATTTTATTGGTAGGCCGTGCGCGATTCGAACGCGCGACCAACGGATTAAAAGTCCGCTGCTCTACCGACTGAGCTAACGACCCGCAATTTGCCATTATACCAATTCATGGTACTTAATAAAACCTTTTATCAAGACTCAAACTCTACTTAAGTCATTTTAATGATTGGCATTGTTCCTAAGTATCTGTTTCATCATGTTCTTCCCAGTAAAATAAAGCAGTTTCAAACCCTTCTGATTTCGAAACTAGACATCTAAATTTATCACTTGAAGTGCATTTTTTTCAATAAATTCACGACGAGGCTCAACGACATCGCCCATCAAAGTCGTAAATATCTCATCCGTTAAAATACTGTCTTCAATTTGCGCACGCAGCAAACGGCGATTATTTGGATCCATGGTAGTTTCCCATAGCTGCGCGGGATTCATTTCTCCTAAGCCTTTATAGCGCTGAATATTGATTCCTTTTTTAGCTTCTGCTAGCAACCAATCAAGTGCTTCTTTAAATTCTTTAATGATATGCTTTTCATTACCGCGTTTAACTACTGCAGTATCTGTTATTAAACCTTGCAAGACTTGTGCAGCTTTTTTAAGCTGCTCGAAATCATTACTTTTAACAAAATCTTGATCAAGGTAGCTTGTTTGAATATTTCCATGATGCGTTCGGATCAACTTTAAGCGATATTGCTCGAAACATCATCAAACTCGGATTGATTTGAACGGTTTGAACCAGTGCAGCGAGCTTGCTGCGCTTTGTTGAGCATTATTTTGATCACTTAAATCGATATCAGGTTCCTTGAGTAAAGCATACATAACGGAACGATCAATTAATCGGCTCATGCGGTCGATAACTGCTTCTGCCAACAGATACTCTCGTGCAATACTGGTTAAAGCCTCTCCCATTATTGGTTGATTAGTTTCGTTCAGTTGTAATTCAGCGCCATCCAGTGCCAACCCTAAGATATATTGATTGAGCTCATGGTCATCTTTAACGTAACGTTCTTGTTTACCATGTTTAATCTTATAAAGCGGGGGTTGCGCAATATAAACATGGCCACGTTCGATTAATTCAGGCATTTGCCGGTAGAAAAAGGTCAATAATAAGGTGCGAATATGTGATCCATCGACATCAGCATCCGTCATGATGATAATGCGGTGATATCGTAATTTGTCGGGATTATATTCATCTTTGCCAAAACCGGTTCCCAGTGCGGTAATGAGCGAAATAATTTCTTGTGAAGAAATTAATTTATCAAATCGTGATTTCTCAACATTCAAGATCTTACCTTTTAAGGGCATGATCGCTTGAAATTTACGGTCTCTGCCTTGTTTTGCAGAACCGCCTGCTGAATCACCCTCCACAAGATAGAGTTCGCAATTGGCAGGGTCTTTCTCCTGACAATCCGCAAGTTTACCAGGTAACCCGAGGTTATCGAGCACCCCTTTTCTTCTAGTTAATTCGCGTGCTTTTCGAGCTGCTTCACGTGCTCTGGCCGCATCAATGATTTTATTACAGATAATTTTGGTATCGTTGGGGTGCTCCAATAAAAATTCGGCAAGCTTCTGTGCAACGACATCTTCTACAACAGGGCGAACTTCTGAAGATACGAGTTTTTCTTTTGTTTGTGAAGAAAATTTAGGTTCAAATAGTTTTATTGATAATACAGGTTAACCTTCTCGCATATCATCCCCAGTAGTATCAACTTTTGCTTTTTTGCTAATTCATTTTTTTCAATGTAGCTATTAAGCGTTCGGGTCATGGCAGCACGTAGCCCTGTTAAATGCGTACCGCCGTCCTTTTGAGGAATATTATTAGTAAAACATAAGACCTGTTCTACATAGCTATCGTTCCATTGGATAGCTATTTCAACTGCGATATTGTCTTTATTTCCGTTTGCGTAAAAAATTGCCGGATGCAAAACGGTTTTAGTTCGGTTGATATATTCAACAAAATTACGAATACCGCCTGAAAAAGCGAATGTTTCTTCTTTATCATAGCGCTGATCGATCAGCTTGATTTTTATTCCGTTATTTAAGAAAGAAAGCTCGCGTAACCGTTTAGCAAAAATTTCGTAGTGATAATTAACATCACCAAAAATTTCTTTACTGGCTAAAAAATGAACCTCTGTTCCATGTTTTTCAGATTCACCGGATACTATCAATGGGGCAACAGGAACCCCTTTTCGAAATTCCATTTGATGAATCTTCTTATCACGCCGAATCGTTAATCTAAGCCATTCAGACAATGCATTTACGACAGAAACACCCACACCATGCAACCCACCAGAAACTTTATAAGAATTGTCATCAAATTTACCACCGGCATGTAGCTCAGTCATGACAATTTCAGCTGCAGAACGTTTCAGTTCGTCGTCTTGTTTGATTCCAGTTGGAATGCCACGTCCATTATCATGGACACTAACAGAGTTGTCAGGATGAATGATGACGATGATTTCATCACAATAGCCTGCTAATGCCTCATCGATCGCATTGTCAACGACTTCAAATACCATATGGTGTAGGCCTGTTCCATCGCTTGTATCACCGATGTACATTCCGGGACGCTTACGAACCGCATCCAATCCTTTCAGGATTTTAATGCTATCGGAATTGTATTCTCGATCGTTTGTATGAGTCATTTTGTCAGCTGTACCATAAGAGTTGAAAAATTAAATTGCTAAAGTCGCATGGGCATTACAACGTATTTGAAAGTTTCATCACTTGGAATGGTGATTAACATGCCATTATTTGCGTTTTCGAAGGAGCATTGGATTGTTTCTGTATCGAGATTATTAAGTACATCAAGCAAATAGGTAATGTTAAAGCTAATCTCAACGGTTTCTTGACTATTATAGTCAATATCCAAATCTTCTTGCGCTTCTTCCTGCTCGCTATTTTTGCAGAGAATGCTTAACCGATTGTTTGAAATAACAAATTTCACACCTCTAAATTTATCATTGGTATTAGAGAGAATGGCCGCACGTTGAAGTGCTTGGAGGAAATCTAAACGATTGATTATAAAATCCTTTGTATTATTTTTGGGGATAACGCGGTCAAAATCAGGGAATTTTCCATCAATAACTTTAGAAGTCAAAATGATGTCTGAAAAACTAAAACTGATCTTCTTGGGATAAAAATCAATCGTTACTGACTTATCGCTATCTTCAAGTAATTTTACAAGCTCATGAACTGTTTTACGGGGGAGAATTATTTCCTTCTTGACTAACTCTGCTCCAGCCTGTGTGGAGATGAAGCCAAGACGATGACCATCCGTTGCAACTGCTTTGAGATGTTGATCGCCAGTTAGCAACAATAAACCATTCAAATAATAGCGAATATCCTGCTGTGCCATTGCATATTGAACACGGTATAAGCATTTTTTTAAGTCTTTTTGTGACAGCGTTAGGGAAATTTCCGGTTTTCCTTCGACCGCCATTCTTGGAAAATCTTCTATAGGAAGAATCTGAAGATTGAAGCGACTTTTACTGATATTAACTTGTAAGCGGTTATCAGTTTTATTAATAATCACGTTCGTATCAGCAGAAAATGCGCGAAGGATATCAAGAAATTTTCTGGCTGAGACCGTTATTGAAAAGTTTTCTTTGTCAAGATTTTCGTTATCAATCGAGTGTACTTCAATTTCTACTTCTAAATCGGTTGTGACGAAAAAACTTTTCTGCTTCCTTACGGATTAATACGTTAGCGAGTATTGGTAATGTTCGTTTTTGTTCAACGATGCCACTTACAATTTGCAAAGCTTTGAGTAACGTATCACGTTTTGTATTAATTAAATTCATTTAATTTAACACTAAATAATAATAGATAAAGAGCGCTTAATTCGGGGATATGAAATAATAAACATTATAGATCAACGATATAGTTAGATGATAATTGTTGTATAAATCAAAAGTATCACAGGAATAAATTGTGGATAACTTTTACTTAATTTTTTAATTACTAGTTATCCACAATTTATACATTATTATCTTGGATTTTATCCATTCGTTGTTATCCCCTCAAAATATGAATTAGTGCATTGTAATCTCGGGTAATCAGGGGGTCTGAAGCGCGTAATTCATTAATTTTACGGTGAGCATGTAATACAGTCGTGTGGTCTCTACCTCCAAAAGCTTCACCAATATCCGGTAGACTTAATTGTGTAAGTTCTTTCGCAATCGCCATTGCAATTTGTCTAGGTCTTGCTATTGTTCGCGTTCGCTTTTAGAATACATTTCAGCGACTTTGATTTTGTAGTAATCCGCAACGGTTTTTTGGATATTTTCGATTGAAATTTGTCTGTTTTGAACGGCAAGAAGGTCTTTCAGGGCTTCTTTTACTAATTCCAGAGATAAAGCATGGCCCGTAAAACGGGAGTAAGCCAATACGCGTTTCAGCGCCTTCAAGTTCACGAACATTTGAACGAATATGTTTCGCAATAAAAAATGCGATATTTTCTTCCAGTGAAATTTTTTCTAGCGCTGCCTTTTTGATTAAGATCGCGACTCGCATCTCTAATTCAGGTGGCTCGATGGCAACGGTTAAACCCCAACCAAACCGAGAGACTAACCGCTCTTCTAATCCCGAGATTTCTTTTGGATAACAATCACATGTAATAATTACTTGCTTGGATGCTTCAATTAAGGAGTTGAAAGCATAGAAGAATTCTTCTTGGGTCCGATTTTTTCCGCCAAAGAATTGAACATCATCGACTAATAGCACATCAAGGGAATGATAATATTTTTTAAATTTGTCGAAAGATTTATGTTGGTAGGCACTTACAACGTCTGAGACATATTTCTCTGCATGAACATATCTGATTTTAGCTTCGTGATTATGTTCTAAGATAAAGTTGCCAATCGCTTGAATTAAATGAGTTTTTCCTAATCCCACCCCACCATATATGAACAATGGATTATAAGCAGTACCTGGTCTTTCAGCGACTTGGATAGCGCCGGCTCGAGCAAGTTGATTAGCTTTTCCGGTAACAAAATTATCAAAAGAAAAATTTGGGTTTAAACAATGTTTATTGCTTACTTTTTTGGAGGATGTTGGGTCAATACTAAAAACTGTTGAGACCGCTTGATCCTCTTGGGGCGTTTCGATAATAGGATTTGCTTTGGAGGCGGTTTTTTTTGCAGTAATATCGCCAAGCACGAGCTGAAACTGAATCCTTTTAGAAAAATGTTGTTGGGCCATGGCTTCAATATGAGGAATAAAATTGTCTTTAACCCATTGAAGCACAAACCGATTAGGAGCAATCAAAATAGGTTGGTCGTCACACCCCTCTGAAATATCGAGTTGTAATGGCTTAATCCATGTATTGAATTGTTGAGCATTTAATTCCTTCTCAAAATGCTTAAGACATGTATACCAGAATGCTTCAAATTCCTGCATGAACTAACGATGTGAATTGAACTTAATAAAGTACTTATATACATTCTACACTGATGTTTGATCTCACGTTGGTGTTCATCGCAGATATCAGTTAATCAGTTGTTTTTATAAGAATTTAGTTAATTTTCTCGAAGTAATGAGCTTGTTAATAACTTTAGAAGTTAAAATAAACCATTAGTTAAATCACGAAGTAATTTATGCTAGAAACTGCTTTAAGGTAATTTAAATCAAGCTGTGTATGTTCGCGATCAAAATGCTGTGACACTTAAACCTGCCATCCTTGCTCATCATTTGAGTAAATGTTATCAACTTTATGCACAACCCCAAGATCGTTTGAAACAACTGATCTGGGGCCAGCGGCGTCAGTATTATCGAGAATTATGGGCATTACGTGAGATTGATCTCGCGATTATGCCAGGTGAAGTAATAGGAATCGTTGGGAGAAATGGTTCAGGTAAATCAACCTTATTGCAGTTGATTTGCGGGACTTTGACGCCAACAACGGGAGATGTGCAAATCAATGGTCGTTTAGCGGCTTTACTCGAATTGGGTGCCGGCTTTAATCCCGAATTTACGGGTCGAGAAAATATCTGGATGAATGCAGCGATAATAGGATTGACACAACAAGAAATTGCCGACCGAATCGAACAAATTATTGATTTTTCTGAAATTCGCCCATTCGTCGATCAACCCGTTAAAACTTACTCCAGCGGGATGTATGTTAGGTTGGCTTTTTCGATTGCTATCAGTGTTGATCCGGATATTTTGATTATTGATGAGGCTTTATCAGTTGGAGATGGAGCTTTCGCACGTAAATCATTTAATCGTATTATGCAATTACGGGATAGTGGCAAAACGATTTTATTTTGCTCTCACTCACTTTTTCAGATTGAATCATTGTGTAATCGTGCATTTTGGATCAATCAAGGAAAATTAATGGCGGAAGGTGATGTGAAGCAAGTTGTTACAGCCTATCAGCAATTTCTGGATTTAGGTGTATTAAGTAGCGATAATAGTGGTACTGCGATGAATGCTCAGCATAATATTCTTCCTTCTAACGCAAAGGGATACGCAAGACTTGAATCGGTGATTATTGAAATTGATGGCGCACCTTGTGAAGCGACGATAGCTGAAAGTGGCCAATCAACTATTCAGGTCGATGTCAAATTTTCTACTGATCCATCGTTACCTTGTCCGACGGTTGCAGTTACGCTTCATTCAATGGATGGTCGGGTAATAACGAGTGCTGCAAGTTGGGAAGATAATATTATTCCGCAATTAACACCAAAAGGAATTGGGGAAATAAAACTTCTCTTTGAGCAACTCCCTTTACTCAAAGGTGAATATTTAGTGAGTGTGTATTTACTGTGTGAACAGGGCATTCATCTCTATGATTCTGTTTACAACACCTATAAGCTGCGAGTTCAGCAGCAAAATCGATTACAAGGTTTTTTTATGATTCCCCATCAATGGAAGTAAATTGAGTGATGGCATTCTGAGGATCCTCCTCGTCTATTTAATTACAGTCAAAGTTTAATGTGTCTACAATATCAAATTGCATGAATGGATTTTCCTCTGAGCAAGCGCTCAGCGATGGGTCAATTACAACTAATAGCTCATCTTTATTTAAAAGCTTTGATTTTCCACTTAATGTTTATGCATACGTCCTTTTTTTAAATGAAGGGAGTGTAGATTATCTTCATTATGGGTTGTTCGAACCAGGACAAACTAATTTACGTCGCGCGCAACAATTTTCAACTGATTTGATTCTGGATCGCTTACCATTCCCGCCTAGTCGTATTCTAGAGGTTGGTGCAGGCCTAGGCACAATTTGTCATTTATTGACGAAACGTAACTATCAAATTCACAGTATTACACCCGATCATCAGCAAATTGCAGAAATTCGTCGTCGTTTTGGCACGGAACTCAATGTAACACAGCAACGTTTTGAGGATTTAGCGCCAACTTCAGAAAGCTATGACGCCATTTTATTTCAAGAATCGGCTCAATATATTGAGCCGCTAATGATATTCAACAAAGCACAAGATTTATTAGCGAAAGAAGGGCATATTTTCATTATCGATGAATTTGCATTGCGGCGATCAGAGATAGCAGCAAATGAAGGACTTCATCTATTGAAAGACATGCTGCAATTGTCTGTTCGCTTAGGTTTTGAATTGGTAGAACATTTAGATTTATCTGCAGAAGCGACGCCTACCTTGCAATATTTACTGTGTGCAATCGATAAACATCGGCAGCAATTACTGGATGATCTAGATTTGAAATCAAGTCGTCTCGATCAATTAGTGCAGTCGAATCAAGATTACCTAAATAAATATACATCTGGTCAATTTGGTTATGCATTATTACATTTTAGAAAAAAGCGCCAATTGCTATGGCGACTACACCCGCTTAACGCCGATCAGATGACTTATATGCTTGCTTTATTTGAGAAAATATTTAAGCACAAAATGTCTCCAGAAATGTGGCAATGGAAATATGGCTCAGAGCGATGTAAAGCCATTGGTATTTGGTGCGAAAACGCGTTAATTGCACATTATGGTGGAATGGGTCGAAGTGTGCTTTATTTTGGAAAACCGCAAATGGCGGTGCAAATCGGCGATGTCATGGTTGACAGGATAAAGCATCCTGGATTAGTAAAAAAAGGCCCTTTTTTTCAGATGGCAGCAACTTTTTTAGAGCGCTATTTCGGTTATGGTAAACCTTATTTATTAGGTTTTGGTTTTCCTAGTGAACGTCATTTGCAAATCGGTGGTTGTCATGAGTTATATACTGACACGGGACGTATGGTGGAAATAGCATGGAATCCTTGTTCAAGCCAACCCTTGTGGCTTTCTCAATTAAAAACGATCGATCAGGGTAATATCAACGATGACTGGGTAATCAATGCTGTCAACCAGTGTTGGCATGGCATGGCCACCGATCTTAATACAGCGATAGTAGGAGTACGCGATTGGGCCTACTTACGCGATCGTTATTTGAATCATCCGCAATATAAATATCGCATCATACTTGTCCTGAGTCGGTTGAGTGGAAGGGTAAAAGGGGTACTGGTGCTCCAATCCAATTCAAATGGTTGCGAAATCATGGATGTCATTGCACCATTAAAGCAGATTTCTTTATTGATAACTCAAGCGAGGCGAGTGGCACGGATCAATGGGGATCGCCGGGTATTTTGCCAAATTACCAATAATTTTGCTGATCGCTTTATTTCAGCGAGTGGAAAAGGAGTGTTGAGTGAATTACCCATTCGAATACCAGCAAATGCTTGGAGCGATGGCCCATCTCCCCAGCTACTTATGGATCGTTGGTGGCTAATGAGCGGCGACATGGATTTTAGATAATGCACTATCGATTGATTTTTGTATAAAAAGTATTCTCATTGGAAAATCTTCTGATTCCTTATCAAGCGACGACGATGATACCGTGCAAGAAAGCACTGGTGCTTGCGCCTCATCCCGATGATGAAGTATTTGGATGTGGCGGTGCTATTATGTGCCACCTTGAACACGGCAAAGTTGTTGAGGTTATTATCGTTTCAGATGGTGCCTATGGTGCGAAATCGGAAGAAGATAGAAAACAATATACTTTGCAGCGTCAAGAAGAAAGTCAGTTAGCAGCAAAGATTTTAGGGTATGGTACACCCGCATTTTGGCCATACCCAGACCGTAAGGTTAGTTATGGAGAAAAACTCATCCAAGACATCTTAGCTGCCATCAATCAATCACAAGCAGATTTGGTTTATGCTCCCTCGATTTTTGAGGTACATCCTGATCATCGTTCGATAGGGATGGCTGTAATTGAAGCAGCCAGAAGAATTGGCAAATCATTGAAGCTCGCATTGTACGAAGTGGGTATGCCGATGCGACCAAATTGCTTACTTGATATTAGCGACTTTGCAGAGCGTAAAATGGCTGCAATGCAGTGTTTCAGCTCACAAAACCAGAAACAGCGCTACGATCTTGACATTGCGGCGCTTAACCGCTACCGAACTTATACCCTACCTCCTGAAATCGAGTCGGCTGAAGCTTATATGATAATTTCGGCCGAAGAATTGGCTAAGGATCCATTAAAGCTTTATCAATCCGAATATTTGCGTCAAAAAGAGTTGGGAATGGCTATCGATGGTGATGATGTCCCTTTAGTGAGTGTCATTATTCGAAGTATGGATCAACCGACATTGACGCGCGCTTTGGATAGTTTAGCGCTACAAACTTATCCCAATATTGAAATTGTTTTGGTCAATGCAAAGGGTGGATTACATAAACAACGATCTGATTGGTGTGGAAATTTTCCGCTTCGACTTGTTAATCAGGATGGAAATCCGCTATCACGTTCTCAAGCCGCAAACACAGGATTAACTGCTTGTCGAGGTGAATACCTTAGTTTTCTGGATGATGATGATGCTTTAGATCCCGATCATATTTTCAATTTGACTGAAAAACTTAAATCTGAAGCTGGAAGTGTTATTGCTTATGCTGGTGTGCGTGGTGAAACAGCCCATCCGGATGGGAGTAAAACATATATTGAATTTAGAACTAATAAGATTAATTTTGCGAAATTATTGTTAGGTAATGTTATTCCGATTCATGCAATCCTTTTTCCCAGAAAAGTACTCGAACAGGGAGTCAGCTTTGATGAAAAACTAGACTTGTATGAAGATTGGGATTTCTGGCTTCAGCTTTGCCGAAATATCCCTTTTGCTTTTGTCGATAAAATGACTGCCACTTATTATACGGGGGGATCTTCGGATGTTTCTCCACTAGGGAATAATCCGGAGAAAGTCAAACATGCAACCGATGCGTTGTATAGTAAATGGCTTAATCGGTTAACACCCGGAGAATTTAAAGCAGTATCTGATTTATACCATCAAGCTTGTAATGAATTGCAAGGGGTGTGTGGTGAAATAGATAGATTGCAAGCCTTACGGAATCAAATCCAAGCAGAATTAAATCAAAAATCACAGCAAATAACCCGACTGCAACAAGAATTAGAAATAGTCTATGCTTCTCGCTCTTGGCGTATTACAAGCCTATTGCGCCTGAGTATGGATTATTTCAGGCGAGCAAAGCCAATGTTAAGGCAAACTTATTATCGAATACCTTTATCATTAAAATTGCGTCTCAGCATAAGGAAATTATTTAATTTCTCTATAGGACTTAAAGGTGTAAAGGGTCAACAAAGTGGAGGATCATTACCAAAAGGTTCTGTAGGCCAAGTTTTGATAATTGAACGCAGTGTGCCACGTCCTAACCAAGATGCAGGTTCTATGATGATTCATAATTTTATGAAGGTCTTAATCGAATTAGGATATGGCGTCACTTTATATCCCGCAGATTTGCAGTATGATGCAGCTTATACGCCCCAGCTAACCGAGATGGGGATACGCTGTTTGTATCGTCCTTTAATCGAGTCACTCGAGCACCACCTTGCGGCCGCAGGGCAGCATTATAATTATGTACTCACTTGTCGACCAGAATATACGGAAGTTGTTATCCCAATAATTCGAGCATATTGCGCTAAGGCACATTTAATATATGAAACACATGATCTGCATTTTGTCAGAGAGCGGCGCCAGGCAGAGATAGAGCAAGATCATAATTTGCTCGCTGCTTCCCACAAACGTAAAATCCAGGAGCTGAATATTGCTGCAGCTGTCGACTGTACACTTGTAGTCAGTGAACAAGAGCGTGACATTCTGTTACAGGAGAATCCTGATTTATATGTTGAAGTTATTCCTGTTATTAGTGAGCTATTTGACAATAAAGCGCGATCTGAGGCAAGGGAAGATTTAATTTTTATTGGTGGGTACGAGCATCGACCTAATGTTGATGCAGTTGTATATTTTGTGAACGAAATTCTTCCGCTCGTTTTGAAAGTGCTGCCAACAGTCAAATTTTTTGTTGTAGGAAGCAAGCCACCTAATGAAATTACATCACTTGCTAGCGACCATGTGGTCGTTTTGGGTTTTGTGCCTGATATTTCAGATTTGATGAATAGGGTAAAAATTTCAGTTAATCCATTGCGTTATGGAGCTGGTGTAAAAGGAAAAGTCATTACGAGTATGGCTTATGGTATTCCTTGCGTAGGTTCATCTATTGCTGTTGAAGGTATGGCTTTAACTGATAAAAAAATGTTTTGATTGCTGACACACCTCAATCATTTGCTGATGCGATTGTGCAGCTATACCATGATAAAGTACTATGGGAAAGATTATCTGCGCAAGGGCATGCGTTTGTTAGCGATAATTATTCTTTAAAAGTAGCTGCAGGTCAGTTTGAGAGGATTTTTAAACAGTTAGAATCCAAAAAATTTGAGAGCTAATAAGTTTTGCTGAGTGATTTATGAGTCAAAATCCTACAGTATCGATCATCATCCCTCTTTATAATCATGGGCGATATATCGATGAGGCAATTGATAGCTTACTGCAACAAACGATTCTTCCTACTGAAATCATTATTATTGATGATGGCTCTACCGATGATTCATGGAAGCGAGTTCAACACCGCGCTTTGTATGAACCTCGAATTATCGCTTGGTCTCGGGAAAACCAAGGTGCGCATAATACGATCAATGCCGGGCTTAGTCGAGCGACCGGTGAGTATTTGGCAATTCTGAACTCAGATGATCGTTATCACCTAAAGCGGTTAGAATTCTGTCTGAACACAATCGATCGTGAGTCCAATATTGATGTGATATTCACTTCTTTAGCTTTTATTAATGAAAGGGGAGAATTCTGCAGTAACAAGTGGTATCAAGAAGCGCAGGTTTTTTACCAACAAATCAATGATCTTTCTTTGGCACTGATTAATGGTAATTTTCTAATGACAACATCAAATCTTTTTATGCATCGATCAGTATTTGAGAGTATAGGGGGGTTTGCTAACCTTCGTTATGCGCATGACCTTGATTTTTTTCTACGGCTAATTTTACACAAGAAAAAAATATCAATTCTTACAGATCCCCTTTTGTACTACAGAATTCATTCTTCCAATACAATCAATGAAAGTGTACTCAAAGTAAAAATAGAATGGGCAGCCGTGGTTGCGTACTATGTTTGGTGTGGAAAGCAGCAGAATTGGAATTATTGGGATCAATTAGCCAAAATAACAGATCGGCATGATTTGACGCGTATGGTTTTTTTCTTTTTTAAATTTTTTCAGCAAAATGCTTTAGATAATCTCAAGGTAGATAGTTGGCTTAATGATGCAAATTTTTGTCGGTTTATTGCTGACACTATTCGATGAAAATATTAACGATTAGTAATCTATACCCACCCAATGCTGTGGGCGGATATGAAGTGCTTTGTTTTGAAGTTATGCAAGCGCTCGCTAGAAAAGGGTATGAGATTGCAGTTCTTACTAGCAATTATGGGAATAAACATGTTGATGATATTCCCAATCAAAGACTATTGCGTTATTTGACTTTGTTAGCGCATGAAGAAAATATCTATTTACCTTTGAATATTTCAGCTGCCAGACGGAGTGAAATTAATCAGAAGAATTTGCAATATTTTGAACAAGCTTTGAAGGATTTTTACCCTGATATTATTTTCATTTGGAACTTACATTTTTTTGATGTTTCTCTAATAGAATCTGTTGAGCATACAAATATAAAACGAGTTTATTTACTCTCAGATAATTGGCTCATCAATTTTTATAATAGCCAATTTATTGCTAAATATTTTTCACAGATAGTCCATTCACCAAGCAATTATTTGCATACGATTTTGCGTTCTATCAGAAATAGTTTTGCTACGATAGGCCGTGAAACAAAAATGATCCATGGTTTTGCGATTTTCCCGAGCACTTATATGCAAAATCTCTATACTGATGCTGGTTTTAAATTTGAAGAAGCTAAAATTATTTATCATGGAGTTTCTTCTTTGAAAACGGCAACACCTCGTATTGATCGAGAAAATTTGATTGCAGCGAATAAACTTAAACTACTATTTGCTGGGCGTGTTGTTGATATTAAAGGTGTTCATACTGCGATCGAAGCACTTGCTTTAATAAATACAGCATTACCCAGGCTTGAGATTAGTCTTTCGATAGTGGGTGATACTCGTGATCAGCAATATTTATCTCGGCTAAAAAATTTAATCACACAACTTCATTTAGAGGACCAGGTTTGCTTTAGCCCACCAATACCCGAGCAAGAGTTATTTTCGCTTTTCCAAGATTACGATATTTATTTATTCCCATCATTATATGAACCCTTTTCTCTAACTTTAATTCATGCACTTCAGGCTGGGATCCCTACCATTGCTTCTACAGCAGGAGGTAATATCGAAATTATTTTAGATCAAAAAACGGGGCTGTTGTTTCGTCAATCCGATGCCAAACATTTGGCTCGCCAAGTCATTAAGCTTGCACACAATCCTAAGTTAAGAGCTTCTCTGGGTCGCCAAGCACAAACTTATGCAGATCAGTTTACTTTTGAAAGAATGATTGAACAAGTTGAAGCGCATTTGAAGTATTTATCTGAATCCAATAAATCGTTATGAAAATCCTTGTTCTCGGTGCTCGAGGGTTTATCGGTAAGCATTTATGTACTGCTTTAGTTACTGCGAATTACGAAGTTTATGGTTTTGATCTGCCACCCATAAATGGTTGTTGGCCTGATATCGCTGGTGTTAATTGGATTGCGGGTCAGTTTGAGAATCAAGCAGATATTATTTCTGCGTTAGATGGCATTGATCTGGTTTTTCATATGATTAGTACTTCTATTCCTAAAACTTCAAATGAAAACCCATTAATAGATTTGCAACAAAATGTAAGCAATACTTTGAAACTCCTCGATATCATCATTGCGCAACCAAAGATGCCAAGTATCATTTTCCTTTCTTCGGGTGGGACGGTTTATGGTATCCCATTCACAATCCCTATTCCTGAAGGTCATTCTACTGATCCTTTAAGTGCCTACGGTATTGCAAAATTAACCATTGAAAAATATCTTGCATTGTATGGATATTTACATGGACTCGATTATCGGATTCTACGATTGGCTAACCCTTACGGAGAATATCAATCGTTTACATCTGGACAAGGTATCATCGCAGCTATTATTCATAAAGCATTAAATCACGAATCGTTGCATATATGGGGCGATGGAAGCGTTATTCGTGATTATATCTATATTGGAGATGTCGTTTCTGCGATGATTGCAATGATTGAGTATAATGGGCCTGAAAAATTATTCAATATTGGAAGTGGCAAAGGATATAGTATCTTAGATTTGTTGCAAACCGTCCGAGATTTGTTGCAACGAGATATTACCTGCCAATACTTTCCGAGCCGCATTTGTGATGTTCCAATTAATGTGCTTGATATAAATCGTGCGGTAAGCGTTTTAAGATGGAATCCAACGATATCATTAAAGGAAGGCATGGGGCGTGTAATTGATTTCCAGATTAGAGAAAATGCTTAGCAGCGCCTGTTGTTGCATCAGCATGCGTATAATGAATTGATGTTTTACCACTTAGTGTTCTGGTTTGATAATTCAATCGATGTGCAGCAATTGCGATCACACGCTCAAGTGCATGTGCCAGCGTACCGTCAAGTTGACCATTTTCAGCTTCAAAATCAGTTTCTTCAAAATTAAGTAGTAACAATGGCGTTAATGCATGTGTTCGAGCTGTAAACATTGTCCCAGCAACAAAGTTTAATTGCATCGCAGTTTCTATATTAACGCCTAACCTTTCAGATAAATTGCCAATCATTTTTTGATTGGCTGAGAAATAGCGGTTCATCGGTACTAAATGATTTTCTGGCGACAAAATTCCTACCTCAGGAAAGTTGTTTAAATATTGAATATTTTCCACTAATGCTGATTTTTCAAGTAGTTTGTTAAATAAATCATTACACCAAATTGAACCATCTGCCCGATGTTTCGATTTCTTAGTGTGTACTTTTACAATAAAAGCAAAGTGTTGTTCATATACTTCTTTTAGCAATTTAACAAAAGGAAGGATATCGCGTCCACGGTTGTTAACACCAAAGATTTGATAGTCGATATTGCTTGATTCAAGTTGTTTTTCTATAAGAGGGATATGGCAGTGAGGTGTTGTGATGAAAAGTTTGATTTCATATTGATCTGATTTACTTATACGCTGAACTATTTCGTGAAAAATATCTGGGTAGTAAGCGTGGATAATAATGGCTACTTTCCGACAGTTTCCTTGCGCAATAAAATTCGATTTTTGTTGCATTAATATATCTAATTGTTGTGCAAGTCGGCAGGCTTCTAAAAAGCTGAAACCAAACTTCCGATCAGGTTCAAGGTGAGCGCCTTCTGCCCATTCATTCCATGCATTAATAAAAATGAACTGCTCGCTCGGTTTAAAGTGTTTTTTTGTAAATGTGATTAGCGAAGCAAGCCATTGATGAAATTTAAGTGGAGAGGCGTTGGTATAAGTTGTTCCACGTCCAGGTATGCGCGCCTCATTATCCCATCCAGGAAATAGTCCCCTAAATTTTTTATAGGAAGGCGTGATTTGATTTTGCCCGATCGACGCGGCTTCATTGTAATCGTATATGCTACCTTGATAAAGCGGGTTGATCATTTTTCCTACCTTAATAATCTGATCCGTTATCGGTTTAACTGGATAGGTATTGGGTGCAAATTCTATCGCTGCATCAAAACCAATTTCATCTGGTTTGATGTGTTCAAACGCATGAGTAAGCGCTAGATAGATTTCACCAATTGAGTTTTCTCGACACCATTTACGCCAACGCAAGGCTGTCGCACGTGCATCAGGAAGTAGTCCAGGACGATAAAGAATTAATAACGGTTTGTCCTCAATTCGAATGTAACGGGGGTCATGCATATATCTTGCTGCATCAGCAATGAAGGCGATATCATCTTCAGCAGAATGCTGCTGAGCTAGTAAAATATCTTGTTCTAGGCCGTCCCAACGTCGAGTCCAGTTTTGATTAGCCCAATTAATACAAAAAGGAAAATCAAGATCAGGATTGTTTAGAGCAGTTTCAAGTGGAGTTTCAAGAACTTTTTTTTGGTTAAACCAGTAATGGTGATAACAAAATCCGTAAATTCCATACTGCTTAGCTAATGCAATTTGTTGTTGCTGTGTTTCTTTTAAGCGCAAATCATAGAAGCCCAGCGCGTCAGGTAAGTGAGGTTGATAATGCCCGAGAAATTGTGGCACTGCTTTGGTTACATTGGTCCATTCAGTAAAACCTTTTCCCCACCACTCATCATTTTCCTTAATTGGATGAAATTGCGGAAGGTAGAATGCAATTAATTTAATGTCGGAGCTCAAAGACGGCATCTGACTAATTTTAAAAGGGATATAGCTTTCTGATCTAAAGGCCTGCTGGAAAAGCTGGGCAAAATAAGATTTCGTATCGATATTAGGGAGTTGATTGGATAACGGTTTTTGTAACTGCCTCAGCAAGATATATGCCTTTTTAATTGCGATTAATAAACCATTGGTTTTAACTTCCCGTATGAATTTTTCCTGTCTATGTTTGCTAGTAATATTTTGAAGCAATAATTTGAGCATTGATTGAAGCTGTAGTTTTGCGAATTTGCTTATAAATAAACGTTTGAGCTATATAATGAAGACTAAGCCGATACTATTTACAGTTGGCTGGGATGTAAATCGATTGAATCTGTGTAACGCTTCTTATTAATGAATAAATGAATCTTCCATTACCGATATCGCTTGTGATTGTAAATCATAATGCAGGATTGTTACTAACTGATTGCATTCGCTCAGTGCAGAGTCAAGTTCAGCAAATAATTGTTATCGATAATGCTTCCACTGATACGAGTTTGGCTGAGATCGAACGAAAACTTACAAACAACGAAAAGCAGCGACTCACGATTAAGCGATTGAATCGAAATATCGGATTTGCCGCAGCCTGTAATATAGGAATTCAAGAAACCCAAGCGCCCTTTATATTATTTTTAAATCCTGATTGTACGCTTCCTCTAAATGCGATTGAACAGCTTTTGCAGGTACTGCAATCAGATAAACAGATTGGGATGGTTGGAGGACGGCTACTTAATGCGGATGGCAGCGAGCAAGGCGGCAGCCGACGAGCCATTCCGACACCGTGGCGTGCATTGGTGCGAGCATCTGGTCTGTATCGCTTGGCAAAGTTTTGGCCTAGTCTCTTTTTTGATTTTCATTTGCATAAGCAGCCTTTACCTTTCAAGCCAATTGAAGTAGAAGCTATTTCTGGTGCATTAATGTTAGTACGCCGTGAAGCAATAGATGAAGTGGGTATCTGGGATGAAGGTTATTTTCTTCATTGCGAGGATCTTGATTGGTGTATGCGGTTTAGGCAAAAAGGATGGCGTATTGTGTTTGTTCCTGATGTAGAGGTGCTACATTATAAAGGTGCATGTAGCCAAGCTAGGCCGCTCTTTGTTGCTTGGCATAAACATAAAGGTATGTTGCGTTTTTACCAGAAATTTCTTCGTGATCAGTACCCTTCCGTGTTAATGTGGTTTGTAGCTGCAAGTATTTGGTTTCGTTTAGGCGTGGTAGTTTTTTTCCATTATCTTTCTCAGTTAGGCCGTTTTTGGTCGAGGCGGCGGCGTGGTTAATCAGAGTGTTGGTGTTTTTGGAGCAACTAGCCTGGTTGGAAAGCGCTTATTACCGCTACTAATACAAAATGGTTGGGAAGTGACGGCATTTTCGAGGCAAAAGATTAGCTCGGAATTTATCCCAACTACTTCTAGAGTTAAATGGCGCTCATTGGAATCATTGCGTGAGACTCATCCTAATTTCAACTTGGATCAGAAAATACCTTATTGGTTTTATTTGGCACCAATCTGGACTTTGCCCGCTTATTTTGATTTTTTATCAAAACAAATCGTAAAAAAAATAATTGTTTTATCTTCTACAAGTATTTTTACCAAAGTAACTTCCTCGGATATAAATGAAATAAAAATTGCAAAAAAGCTTGGAGAAGGAGAAGCAAGCCTACAAAATTGGGCTGAAAAGCATGAGATTAATTGGACCATTTTACGCCCAACTCTTATATATGGTTATGGTCAAGATCGAAATATTTGTGAGATAGCTCGCTTCATTCAACGCTTCCATTTTTTTCCATTACTAGGAAATGCAAATGGTTTAAGACAACCTATCCACGCTGATGATGTTGCCGCGGCATGTTATGCTGCATTTCTATCTCAGCAGGTAGCTAATCGAGTATATAATATTAGTGGGAGTGAATTAATTACATATCGAGAAATGGTCGAACGGATATCTCATGCATTAAATAAACCACTAATATTATTGAAAATCCCATACTGGGTTTTCCATTTAGCAATCAAGCTGCTGAAGCCATTTCCTCGTTACAGCAATTGGTCTATCGCAATGGTTGAGCGAATGAGAAGAGATCTTATATTTGATCATTCAGAAGCCTCTCGAGATTTTGGTTTTGCGCCGCGTTCGTTTAGGTTAAGTAAAGAAGACATCCCACTTTAGTCACCATATGTGCATCAAGTATATGTGAGAAATTACACATTCGCATTAAGGTATTTTTTGGTTTAATGGTCGATAGTCGACATCCTTTATTTAGCTTGATTGATGCTTATTACCCAAAGATCATCCCATCTGTAAGACAGATCACTTATTTTTCTAATTTTTAAATGAAAGTACAGAAGTTACCTCATAGTGAACTTGCAGAAATTTTAATTGGCTTTAAACGCGCTTTTCGTACGGTTGGTGTGTTTAGTGCAGTCATAAATCTACTTTTGTTAATGCCTGCTTTGTATATGTTGCAGCTTTATGACAGTGTTTTGACAAGCCGTAATGAAATGACGCTCTTGATGCTGACCCTAATTGTGTTAGGGGCTTATATCTTCATGGGAGCGTTAGAGTTTATTCGAAGTTTTGTGCTGATTCGAATAGGCGCTCAATTTGATTTGAAGCTAAATAAACGTGTCTATGACGCAGCTTTTGAACAAAGTTTACGAATTGGAGATAGTAATGCAGGACAAGCATTACAAGACTTGACTAATTTACGTCAATTTTTAACGGGGAATGCATTGTTTGCTTTTTTTGATGCGCCTTGGTTTCCTATCTATATACTGGTTATTTTTCTCTTTAATGTTTGGCTTGGAGTATTTGCGTTATTTGGAACAGCTGTTCTTATAGTACTTGCTTACATAAACGAGAAGATATCGCACAAGCCTCTTGCTGAAGCGAATGCTATGGCCGTTGCTTCTTCAGCACTTGCGACCAATAATCTCCGAAATGCAGAAGTAATCGAAGCAATGGGGATGCTCCCAAACATTCAAGCACGGTGGTATAAGATTCATAGCCGCTTCCTTAATTTACAAGCAGAAGCAAGCGAGAAATCGGGCGTGGTTACTGCGATCAGTAAGGCAACTTCAGTTGCCTTGCAATCAATGATGTTGGGTCTGGGAGCATTGCTAGTGCTAGAAGATAGTATTTCACCTGGCATGATGATAGCGGGCTCTATTTTGCTCGGGAAAGCAATAGGGCCGGTACAATTATTAATTAGCGTTTGGCGGCAATTCGGTAATACACGCAGCGCCTATGAAAGATTGACAAAGTTATTAGAAGAAAACCCAGCGCGTAAGCCGGGAATGGCATTGCCTAAACCCAAAGGAATGGTGACGGTAGAAAATGTAATTGCTGCACCACCCGGTTCAAAAGTGGCTGTCATCAAAGGATTAACCTTTTCGATTGCTGCGGGTGAAGTGCTAGGTGTTATTGGGCCCAGCGGTTCTGGAAAATCAACCCTGGCACGATTACTCGTTGGTGTATGGCCAGCTGCATCTGGGAAGGTGCGGTTAGATGGTGCGGATGTTTATCAATGGAATAAAGATGAACTAGGGCCTCATATTGGTTATTTACCCCAAGATATCGAATTATTTGCTGGAACCGTGAGTGAGAATATTGCCCGATTTGGTGAAGTTGATGCAGAGCAGGTCATATTGGCTGCAAAACGTGCAGGTGTCCATGAAATGATTCTGAATATGCCCAAGGGTTATGATACTCCATTGGGAGATAGTGGTGGTGGCTTATCAGGTGGTCAAAAGCAACGTATTGGTTTGGCGCGCGCTATGTATGGCGATCCTTCTCTGATTGTGCTTGATGAGCCCAATTCTAATCTTGATGATATCGGTGAACAGGCGTTATTGGCATCGATTGTCGATTTACATAAACGTGGCAAAACGATTATTTTGATTACGCACCGCACTAGTATAATTACAGCGACGAGTAAACTATTGTTTCTGCGAGAAGGCGCAATGCAAATGTTTGGACCTACAAATCAAGTTTTAGCTGAGTTAACTAAACAACAACAGCAAATGCAGCAAACAAAACGACAAGTGACAGGGCAAAATACGCAGCCGAATGCGCTACTGCAAGGAAGTCAACCAGAAGGGAAAACTTAGTTTTCTAATTATGAATTCAGTCAATCAAAATAATTCAATTAATGCGGTAGTAGATCAAGCTGCGGAAGTGAAAACAGATGAGTCATCTCATACGCGACTCGGATGGTGGATTGTTTTGGCAGGAGTAGGTGGTTTTCTATTATGGGCATCGCTAGCACCTCTTGATAAAGGGGTGCCGCTTTCTGGGTCCGTTATGGTTGCGACCAATCGGAAAGCCGTACAACACCAAACTGGTGGGATCGTTGATAGTATCCTTGTTAAAGAAGGCGATGTTGTCAAAGCTGGTCAAGTTTTGGTGAAGATGAATGACATTCAAGTTAAAGCACAAGCTGAAATCACACGAGGTCAACTCATCGCGACTCGTGCTATCGAAGCTAGGCTGATTGCTGAACGCGATAAAAAGTCTGAAATTGATTTTCCCGCGTTTTTATTAACCGCACTAGATGATCCGCGTGCCACAGGTAGTATTTCGCTTCAAAAGCAATTATTTCATTCTAGACAATCTGCTTTAAAGCATGAGCTGGCCGCCTTAGATGAAAGTATTGCGGGACTGAATGCTCAAGTTAGAGGATTGGAAGACGCTCGCAAAAGTAAAGAAGAGCAGCGTTTCTTTTTGAAGGAACAACTAACCAATATGCGTGAATTGGCGCAAGAAGGTTATGTTCCCCGTAATCGGGCTCTGGAGTTAGAGCGACTCTATGCTCAGTTAAACAGTGATCTTTCAACGGATATTGGAAATATTGGGCGCATACGACGACAAATTTCAGAGCTGAATTTAAAGCGATTTCAGCGTATAGAAGAACATCAGAGGGAAGTTCGTCAACAATTGACCGATGTACAACGTGAAGCAGAAACATTAAATAGTCGTTTACTTGCACAGGATTTTGAGTTGGCAAATGTTTTAGTAAAGGCACCGGTTGATGGTATTGTTGTTGGTATTAACGTTTTTACACAGGGCGGAGTTATCAGCCCTGGGTTTCGTATCATGGATATCGTACCTTCTGAAGATATGCTTGTGATTGAAGGGCAAGTACCGGTTCATTTAATTGATAAAGTTTACGCAGGACTTGATGTTGACTTTATCTTTACTGCGTTTAATCAAAATAAAATTCCTCGAGTACCAGGAGTTGTAACTCACGTTTCTGCTGATCGCCTGACTGAAGAACGTACAGGTATTCCTTATTATAATTTGAAAGCAAAAGTAGCTCCTGAAGGAGTGAGGTTACTCGCTGATTTTCAAATTCGAGCAGGTATGCCAGTTGAAATTTTTGTGAAAACGGGCGAGCGTCCGCTAATGAGCTATTTGTTAAAGCCTTTCTTGGATCGACTTCATCGATCATTGGTGGAAGACTAATCGTGCAGTTTTTTTATAAACAAATTGGGTCGCTTATATTGCTTGTGTTGATGGCAGGGCAAGTTTTCACTGCAAACGCAATCGGCTTATTGGATGCATATGAGTCAGCATTAATGCATGATCCCACTTTTCGTGCGGCGATTCATGAAAATGAAGCGGGACAGCAAGTGATTGCAATTGGTCGAGCAGGGTTATTACCGACTTTATCGATAACACATTTGCAAAGCATTAGTCGCGGCACTCAAACAAATTCCACTCTAAATCCTATAACCAATTCGACTACTCGTGATAAAACCGATCTAAGTTTCAATAGCGAGGTAACGACACTCACTTTACGACAACCTTTATTGAATATGGAAGCTGTTGCCAATTATGACCAAAGCCATGCTCGAGCGAATTCTAGCCAAGCCAAGCTGATTGGCCAGAGTCACCAACTGGTTGTCAGATTGGTAGAGGCTTATGTGAAAACTTTACTTGCGCAAGATCGCTTGTTTTTAGCAAAAGCGCAAGATAAAGCGCTGGAAGAATTAAAAATTGTAAATCAAAACATGCTGAAACGCGGTGAAGGGACGCATACCGATGTTTTAGAAACACAATCAAGGCACGCTTTGGCGCAAGCTCAAGTTATTGAGGCTCAAGACGAGTTTGATACAGCTAAGCTAGCATTATCAGCAATGATAGGGCAGGATGTCGCTACTTTAGATGTTTTATCTAGTCATTTTAAAGTGCAACTGTTATATCCTGCTGATTTTGAAAGTTGGCAAGAAATGGCGCTGGAGCGCAATGCTGAGTTGTTAACGCAACGACACATGGTTACTTCGAGCAAACTAGAAATACAGAAAAGTCGAGCCGGTCATGCGCCTCGCGTAGATCTTGTAGCGAGTTTAAATCGTAACAATGCAGCTTCTTTTCTGTTTCCTGATCGTGATGCAACGTTTGGAACCATTGGCGTGGAAGTCAATCTGCCACTTTATGCGGGAGGACGTGTTATTGCGACAACGGATCAAGCTCAAGCAAATCATGCAAGAGCTGGTGCAGAGTTTGATGCGATCCGAGATCGAGTTCTGGTTGAATTACGTAAACAATTTCAGTTAGCACAAAGTAGTATTAAGCGAATTGACTCACTCGAACTAGCCGTGGATTCAGCGTTATTGCTTGTACAGGCTACGGATAAAAGCATAAAAGGAGGCGTGCGGATTAATCTCGATTTGCTGGACGCACAAAGGCAATTATTTTTAGCACAAGTTAATCTTGCAGAAGCAAAATATAACTACCTATTAGCTTATTTACGGCTTCGCCTGACGGCGGGCACGCTCGCATTAGATGATTTAGAGAAAGTTGCCACTTATTTTATTGCAAAAAATTAGCTTGCTTTAGTGCGTGCAATCTCGATTAATATCCACTTGTGAGGTACAGTATTTCTGCTTCATAGCAAATGAGCGTACTATAGCCAATTAATATTAGTACCAGTAAATGCTTAACTTTTAATGATCGTGTTAATTTGACATGATGATGAATCGCAAGGAAGATTATTGCAAGCGATGTCAGTGCTAGCTTGATGCTTACAAATTTCTCGGTGCTATCATCAATGAGCACCGCCATAAAATTATTAAGCTCTACTCCCCCCTTCGCCAGAATATTAAGCGTAAGTAAAGCATCTAATGCGCTGAGGATAATTGTTATAGTGACGCATAGCACGATGGAGAGGGAATAAGTATCAACATAAGCAGTACCGCTACCTGAGCGTCGCCTTAGAGCACGCTTGCCTTGTTTAAGGCCTAACTGATAGGGGCAAAGGAAGGGAGGTGATGAACGGCGGTCTAAATTTCTTTGATCAATAGCTATATTTGTATGCGTCATGGCTTATACCTTATTCAATAATTAACAATTGGCTTTGCTGGACCAGGTAAAGAAACGAAACATGATTATTCTTATCTGTAGGTTCAGGAACAACTGTACTCATGTACAAACCAAGTGAATTGCGCGTGTAGTCTTAGAATAAATGTTTGCCGCAATTAATCAAGTTAAATTAAGGTTGACACTACCACCTCTAAAAGGTTGTAATATACTGTTACAGAAATGTAGTTTAAATTTATTTGATCAACTAAAAAAGAAAGTTTAAAGATGAAACGTACTTATCAACCCTCTGTTATCAGAAGAAAACGTACTCATGGTTTTCTTGTACGTATGAGAACCCGTAGTGGCGCTGCCGTTATTCGAGCACGTCGAGCAAAAGGCCGTGCACGTTTGAGTGTTTAATTTTTGCGCTTAAAGTAGGCATAAAGTAAAAAAAGTGCCCTTTATCGAACGATTAGGTGAAAGAGAATCTTTTCATTCCCCAAAAAATTCAGGCTTCATCGGGCAAAAGAGTTTCAATCGGTTATTCAGTTTAAACGTTCTGTAAGTTGTCAATTATTGCAGCTATATTTGAAGCCGAATAAAGGTGGCTTTCCTAGACTTGGTTTAGTTGTTGCAAGAAAAGTAGCGCAGAATGCTGTAAAACGAAATAAATTCAAGCGAGTATTGAAAGAAGTTTTTCGTTTGCACAGGCATAAGCTAGGTAATAACGATTATATTTTTAGATTGCGAAATTTGCCTACAGGTACAAAGATTGCTCCTGCGGATATCGTAAAAGAAGCCAATACGCTGATATTTAAAGCAAGGCAATGCGACAATTATTAATCAAACTGATTGCCTTTTATCAGTATTGTATTAGCCCTTTATTACCACCTTCTTGCCGCTATAGTCCGACATGTTCAATGTATGCAAGGGAAGCTCTGTTAAAATATGGCGTTGTGAAGGGAATGGCGTTGAGCATTAAGCGCATTTTGCGCTGCCATCCCTGGAGTCAGGGTGGATATGATCCTGTTCCCTAAAAGGTAATGAAATTTTAACCATAATGATCAATTTCCTGTTTGGAAAGATCTACCGTAAAAAAATAATACGTTTAATTTAAGATGGAAACGAAGAAGCTTGTATTGATTTTTATTTTTATCACTTCATTGTTGTTTGTTTGGGAAGGTTGGATGAAGGAGCGTGAGCGATTAGATAAGCTTGCTACTAGCGGTCCTGTAACTGAAAATAATCCCGTTTCCCAGCAAGGCCCTGATTCACCTCCAATACCCGGTGATGCACTTGTCTCCTCTCAGTCGAGTCAGGATCGCTCATCAGGCATTGATACGGTTTCAACATCGACTGGAACACCGCGTACCTTACCAACTAAGGAACAAATCAAAGTCATTACTGATATGGCAATCGCAGAGATTGATACAGCTGGTGGGGATTTACGTAAATAGGAGTTACTTAAACATCCCTCGAGGGAAAACAAAGAAATACCTTATGCTCTTTTGCATAGCGATGCTTCACAGACTAGCGTAGCGCAATCAGGTTAATCGGTGAAGGGCTTCCTACTCACAAAACATTTTATACGTTAGACTCTAACGTACGCGAATATAGCCTCGAAGCTGATCAGGATAAAATTGAAATTCGACTTGTCGCTCCACGAGAAAATGAGGTACAAGTCACTAAAATTTATACATTCAATCGTGGTAGTTATGTCATCGATGTTCGATTTGAGATCGATAACCAAAGCGAGGAAATCGTTCGCCCATTTGCGTATTTTCAAATGTTGCGAGACAGTAATCCACCCGCTGGTGCAACAATGATGATCCCAACTTATCTTGGTGCCGCGATTTATACTGAAGATGAGAAATTTCAGAAGATCCAGTTTTCAGACCTGGATAAAAATAAAGCAGATTATCCCCGAAATGCGGATAATGGCTGGATCGCGATGTTAGAGCACTATTTTCTTTCAGCATGGCTTCCTCCGCCCAAAACACCTCGCGAATATTTTGCAAAGCGTCAGAATGATAATTTATATACTGCGGGAGTTATTGCTCCAGTAGGTGCGATTGATCCAGGAAAAACAACAAGTATTTCGATGCCGCTTTATGCTGGCCCACAAGAGCAAGAAAAACTGGCAGAATTGGCGCCTGGGCTTGAGTTGACCGTTGACTATAGCTGGTTAACTGTAATTGCAGCACCATTGTTTTGGTTGCTATCGTTTTATCATGAATGGGTTGGTAATTGGGGTGTTGCGATTATCTTGCTGACTATGACAGTTAAACTTTTGTTTTTCCCATTATCAGCTGCTGGCTATCGTTCTATGGCTAAATTGCGCCTTGTAACACCTAAGCTGCAGCGGATACAGGAACAATACAAGAGTGACCGTCAACAGATGCATCAAGCGATGATGGAGCTATACAAAGAAGAAAAAATTAACCCGTTAGGCGGGTGTTTACCCATTTTGGTGCAAATACCCGTTTTCATAGCACTTTTCTGGGTAATTCTTGCGGCTGTCGAGCTGCGATATGCTCCGTTCACATTATGGATTACTGATTTATCTTCACCGGATCCACTTTATGTTATGCCCTTATTAATGGGGATATCGATGTTTATCCAGTTTAAGCTAAATCCTAAACCCACGGATCCTATCCAGGCCAAGGTTTTGCAAATCATGCCAATTGCTTTTAGTGTATTTTTCTTTTTCTTTCCCGCAGGGTTAGTATTGTATTCCTTAGTAAACAATATTTTATCCATCCTGCAACAATGGCAAATAACTCGTTTGTATGGTCAACCGACAAATAGCGATTCCGCAACGAAAAAGAAATCAAAGGAAAAACAATAGAGGGAGTATCGATGAATGAGTATTGCTTACAAAATACTCATTCATCGATTGAAATTCAGGTAATAAACGTTTTTAACGTACACAATTTCTTAATTAGTCTATTAACGTTTAGAGTAAACGCTACATGCACAGCAGTGACATCATTGCTGCTATCGCAACACCACCAGGACGTGGCGGGATAGGAATTATCCGTATTTCTGGTAACAATTTGGAAGAATTAGCCAAGCAGTTGCTGGGAAATTTTCCTAAGCCGCGTTACGCAAGTCTAAATTATTTCCTCGATCAAAATCATGAAATAATCGATCAAGGAATTGCCATCTATTATGCTGCTCCTCATTCTTACACAGGCGAAGATGTTTTAGAACTTCATGGTCATGGGGACCAGCAGTCATTGATTTATTATTAAAGCGATGTTTAATGCTTGGCGCTCGCTTAGCTGAGCCCGGTGAATTTACGCTGCGTGCCTATTTAAATAATAAAATTGATCTGGTACAGGCGGAGAGCATAGCCGATTTAATCGATGCCAGCACGGCAGGAGCAGCACGATGCGCGTTGCGTTCTTTGCAAGGGAAGTTTTCCGAAACGATTAATGAATTAGTTTGCTCATTGACTGATTTGCGAATGCAAATTGAAGCCGCGCTGGATTTTCCTGAAGAAGAAATTGACTGGCTTGAAAAGTCTGACCTAATAACACAACTACATCAACTCGACGAAAAATTACAGAAAGTACTCATTTCATCTCAACGTGGCCATTTGTTGAGAGAAGGTGCAAACATTGTACTGATCGGGCAACCCAATGTAGGTAAATCAAGTTTATTGAACCGATTAGCAGGCGATGAAGTGTCCATTGTTACCGAAATTCCAGGCACTACGCGAGATGCGATTCAACAGCTTATCCAGATTGAAGGCATTCCATTACACATCATCGATACCGCAGGGCTTAGAGAAACGGAAGACGTTGTGGAAAAAAAGGGAATCGAGCGCACTTACGCTGCAATGAGTAAAGCGGATTTAGTTTTGTTAATGATTGATAGTCAAAATGAGTTATCTGAAGCAGATCAAAATTTATTGGGCAAATTACCCACAAATATTCCTGTCCTTATCGTTATTAATAAAATTGATTTATTAAATCAATCGGCGAAGATTGAAGATAAAAATGGATACACAATTATTTATCTTTCAGCTAAAACAGGTGCTGGTATTGAAATATTATGTGAAAAAATTCTCGCATTAATAGGGTGGCACTCGCATGTCGCTGGGGAGGGGATATTTATGGCTCGTCAGCGACACTTACACGCGCTTGACCAAGCCCAAAACCATCTGAGTAAATCCATTACCTGGGCAACTAATGGAGAAGCGCTAGAAGTGCTCGCTGAAGAGTTACGACTTACGCAATATTCCTTATCTTCAATCGTTGGGGAATTTAGTGCAGATGATCTTTTGGGTGAGATTTTTTCTCATTTTTGTATTGGTAAATAGTAAAAAGAGCTACAAAACACCGCAATTTGCTCTGTTTTACAACGTTAATATGATTTTTCTCACAGAAAATGATTATGCTTCTGCTATATTTATGCATTATTAATAAAATCGATCAAGATTACATTCAATCTTCAAAGAAGTAATGCAATAATCAATGGCGCAAGCTAGAGATTTAGTTTGGTGGGTAACGATATTTTATGTAATGCAGCTGAAATATAGGAGAATTAATTATGAAAGGGCACATGAAACATGTTGTACTCGTATTATTCTCGGTATTCTTCGGACTTAACTTATATTACGCCAACGCTAAAGATAACTTTTCTGAAATTGTTCCTGTGGATGGGAAAGTTCAGCCTCGCGTAGAGCTAGATCAAGGCTGGAGTCAAGAGATTCGCCAATTATTCTGGTTTACCAGCCAAGGTTCTCGCATTATTCCTTACAATTGGTTTACCTGGTTAGAACAAGCTGATAACAATAGCTTGTTTCGCAACGTTGAGCATATGGAAATGTTACGCTATCTTCCGATGAGTTCCTCAAAGCTAAACCCTGCTGGATTACCCATCGGATTTGCCTTAGATACCGATCAAAGTACAAGAAAGGCGTGGGTAGGACTTACCTGCGCTGCTTGCCATACCAATCAAATTGATTATCAAGGTGCCAGAATATTAGTAGAAGGTGCCCCAACACTTGCCAATTTTGTTAAATTTTTTGATGAGTTGGTTAATGCGCTTAGTAAAACAAATGATAATGCGTTTAGATGCGTTTGGCAATATACAAAATGCTGCATCTGCTTTTGCTTTGCATGACCTAACGAATAGAAATGCGCCAACCGCACCAGTTTCCTACCCTTTCTTATGGGGAACACATCAATCTGATGTTGTTCAATGGAATGGGTCTGCACCCAATACACCGATCATTGGGCCACTTATTCGTAATATGGGTGAGGTAGTCGGTGTTTTTGGAGACTTAGACATTGACAATGCGCCGATTTGGAAAAAATTGCTTGGAATCAAAGTAGAGTACAACGCGCATGTCGATATCCATAATTTGGGTAAGTTAGAATTATGGGTTAAGCATTTACGTGCGCCAAGGTGGTCCGATGACAATATAAAATTACCCGCTATTGATCAAGCTAAGGCCAGTGTTGGCGAGCGAATCTATATGAGACAGTGTTTAGATTGTCATAAGATCATTGCTAGTGATAAGCAAGCTGATTCTTATAAAGCAAAAATGATCCCTTTAAGTGAAGTGGGGACGGATTCCGCAATGGCCATCAATGCTGATTACCATATGGCTAAATCTTTATTGCTAGAGGGAGTTAAATCCAATATTTTGATTGGAGATAAATTTACTGCGATCGAACCATCGATTGAATTGGCTGTTAATGGCGTGACTGGATTGGTACTAAAAGATTTAACCAAAGCAATTAAAGCTGGGATTGTTACCGATGGTGATCTTTTAGCAGAAACTGATGATGGATTATTGGAACCGAGGCTAAAAAAAATCTTGACTGATGTTAAGTCTAAAAATGATATTTTGGAAAAATATTTAGAGGCTCGTAAAGATTTACGTAAGAAATTACACGCTAAACTGAGTGAGCTAACAAAAAGGTCGGGTTCGTCGATTTCGCCCGAGCCGAACCTTGATGAACTTAAATATAAGGCGCGCCCGCTTAATGGTATCTGGGCCACTGCGCCCTATCTTCATAATGGCTCTGTCCCAAATTTATGGGAATTACTGAAAAAACCTGAAGAACGAGTAACTCAGTTTTGGGTCGGTAGTCGAGAGCTTGATCCTGTCCATGTTGGTTTTGAAATCAATCAAGGGCTTTCGCAATTCAATGTTCATAAAGTGGGAACAAAAACGATCATACCAGGCAACTCTAATTTGGGGCATGATTATGGAACGCACTTGTCTGATGATGAAAAATGGTCTTTGATTGAACATCTGAAAACACTTTAACGAAGGAATTTCTAAAAGTTATTTGTCCAGACTGCTGTGAGGTGCTGTCAGAATTTGATCTTTGAAAACATCACAGAAGTTGTAGGATTTTGGAGGTACGCATAAAATGTTATTGCTCTTCCAAAACCCATCTTGTGGCATAGCGGATTAAATCTGCGCTGTCTTTTAGGTTTAATTTGGTACGAATATTAAATCGATGAGTCTCAATCGTCTTGATGCTACGATTGAGTAACTTGGCGATCTCTTGCGTGTTGTGTCCTTTTCCGATTAAATGCAACACTTCAAACTCACTTGGTGTAAGGGTATTTATCGCTATTTCTGGTTTATTGCTTCCTGAAGCCACTCGGTTTAACAATTTTGTTTGCATTGCTTTACTCAGAAACACATTTCCCTTTAAAACTTCTCGGATTGCAATAATTAGATTCTCGCCAGGCTCTTGCTTCATTACATAGCCTCGTGCGCCAGCATGTAAGGCGCGTTCGGCGTAGACGGATTCATCATGCATTGAAACAACGAGTACAGGCAGCTCTGGCTTCTGCAAATGAATACTTTTAATGACTTCTAAACCGGAAATGGTTTTAAGGGATATATCGACCAAAATAATATCAATATCCGGCTCTTTCTTAAGAAAAGCTAATGTTTCAGCATTATCGCTGGCTTCAGCAATAACTTGCATATCAGGCTCTGCATCAATGAGCATGGCCATGCCATGGCGCAACATGGCATGATCATCGACGAGCATAACTTGTGCTTTTTGAGTTGACATATTAACTAAGTTTCCTCGATACGTTCACTTCTACTCCTCCTTCCGACCGTTCTAGAAATTCTAAAATCGCACCTATTTGTTTAGCGCGATAACGCATTATTTTAATGCCAATACCTGGCGTTATAATGTTTTTTATATCATGACTGGCATGGTTATGGCTAAAACCACTACCATTGTCAGCGATGGATAACCATAGCTTTCCTTTTTCTATGAGGAACGAAATACTTATCTGTTGCGCTCTCCCATGCCGAATTGCATTGTTCACTGCTTCTTGAACGATTCGATAGAGATTGAGCGCAACATCATCATTCATAATAACCGCACTATTAGTCGAGAAGTGGCAGTCAATTTTATAAGTAGTAGCTATTTTCGCAGTAAATGCGTGTAGTACAGCAATTAACCCGTTTGTTTCTAACTCAAAAGGTAGTAAACCTTGCGCAAGCTGCCGACATTGGGTCACAGCCGATTGTGATTGCGTTGCGATACTAGTTGCAATTGCGGTAGAGGCTTTATCACCAGCAGTGATCATTCTTTTCTCGAGCGCTTTAGCTTGGTAGCTAATGGCTGCGATTTGCTGACCAAGATTATCATGTAATTCTTGTCCAATTTGCCGCTGATTTTCCTCAGCAACTGATACTAGAGCTTGCTCTAGGCGTTTACGTGCAAGCCAGCTTTCGATATCTCGCGCAACTGCATCAAGCAGCTTTTGTTCTTCAAATGCTAAAAATGACTTATCATAAGAGTAAAAAACATATAAGTGACCACAGATTTTTCCATCTAGCTCAATTTTCGATTGGAGAAAATGAATACCCTCACATTTGAAGCTATCTGACATATATTGAATACCATCTAACTCAATATATGCAGAGGCATCATCTGGGTATTGCATCGCAGCGATCAAATGTTTAAAAACAATCTGACAGATCTCTTGAATGGAAAACTCTGATTTCATATTACTGCCGATTTCATAAAGGCAAGTAATTTCTTTAAGCCGTTCACGTAATGCAAATTCCTTATAAGCAAGCTCAGTAGAAAACTGATCCGACCTTTCTTTGGCTTTTCGAGATCCGCGTATCGCTTTGATGAGCTTACGAACCAGCCAATAAAGCAATAAGATCTCAGCGATGATCAATCCAGAAATATACATGACAATGACTTTAAGCTGCTCATTCATTGGCCTAAGTAGTTCTTCTTCATCAAGCTTGAGCACCATTCCAAGTTCAATCGATTCTAAAGGCGCGTACGCCGCTATGACTGGAATATGGCGATAGTCTTTTGAAGCGATAACCCCTCTTTCGCCGCGTAGCGCATATTCCATAGGAAGAGCTTCATTACGGATGACACGGGACAAGAGTCTAAATTCCACTCCTGATATTTGACTGATGAGGCAATGCATTCGATCTGGTGCTTCACCAGGGGGCACAGAGAATAAATTCTCCTGTTTTATCGATTTCCCATATTTTGCTAAAGCTTTCGGTTAATAGAGGTAGGTTTTTTCAATTGTTAGACTGCCAATCTTTGCTTCAGCTCGGTTGAGAATATCTTTGGTTACTCTGAGCACAAATCCATCACTCCAGTATAACCATGCATTAGATCGAATACTAATAGGCAATTTAGGTGTGTGATCCGATGAGAGCTTACCAACACGCGCCAATTCTATGCCATCACTATTAGAAATCGATGCGGCTGTAAAATCGGCGAGTATCAATGAATCAACATTGCGCTGAAGATCTTGTAATGCCTTGATGTTATTGGAATGTTCTTTAATTTGCTCAAGCGAGCGAATCAGGAAGGGGCGACTTACAGTGGCGCGAGTGGCTGCTAGACCTTCAGAAATTTGACTTTCAAATAAGCGAGCTTTACCTTGTAAAGCGACATCAAGTCCTCGACCTAAGGTAGACTCGATCTGCTGACGCATCACATTATAGACAGCCATTCCAGAGGCCAATGTCAAGCCGAGTAGGAGTAAACCTCCTATAATGCTGATCTTGCGATCGTCCCGTATTAGCTGCAAATCATCCTCCTAACAATTAGTTTAATCCTAAAGTTATCGCTGATCGCCTGTTGCGTATGAGATTATAGGAGCAAATGATTGAGGGTTGTTACAATCTATTTTAAGGAATTGGGTAAAAACCTAGAATTCAATTCGAATTTTTAATGTTCCACATTACAGCACTGTCGTGATGCGCGTTTGCAATTCACGGAGATCACAGTAGCCACGCATAAGAAAATTAGGGATGTTATTTTTCAAATATACTAAAGAAGGAAATCCGCTTATACCCCATTGCATGGCTTGCTGGAACTGCTGCAGCGTCTTGAGCTTGAGCGTATCTGAACTGTAAATAGCAATAAATTGCTCGGGTTGAATGCCTATATTAGTAGCGAGCTGACTAAGTGTTTTTGCACGGGTAACATCAAGCTGATTCACGTAGAAGGCTTTCTGAATTGCATGTAGTAAAGGAAAAACGTATTCTGAATCAATGGTTGCTACACTGACTAACGCTCGGCAAGCGGGCTCTGTGTCGTAAATAAAGTCTTCAGGTAGCGCATTCTCAAATTTAAAGGACTGACCAGTCCTACATTGAACATTTTGCCAGTGCTGGAGTATTTCGGAACGTTTGCTGGAATGCAGCGGTTCTGTGGCGCCAGCGCGTAATCCACCGACGATTAGTTCTATTTGAAGCTGATTTTTATACATCTCCCTGATAGTTTCAATAACAGGTGAAAACCCCCAGCACCAGGAACACATAGGGTCAGCAATGTACCACAGCGTTTGCATCGAGAAGTACTTAGGAAGTAAATCCGCTGTGGCTTATATCTGCTAACAATTAGGCCGCTGAGCGCGCAGCACGTTTACGCTCATGTTCCTGCAAGTGGCGTTTACGAATTCGAATACTCTTGGGTGTAATTTCTGCTAACTCATCATCAGCGATGAATTCAACAGCCGATTCAAGCGTGAGTTGAATGGAAGGTATTAAAGCCACGGCTTCATCATGCCCAGAAGCACGGATATTGGTTAATTGCTTTCCTTTGATTGGGTTTACCACGAGGTCATTTTCACGACTATGAATCCCGATAACCATGCCTTCATAAACGGGATCACCAGGAGTAACGAACATACGTCCTCGATCCTGTAATTTCCATAAAGCATAAGCTACAGCTTCGCCATGCTCAGCAGAGATCAAAACCCCATTTCTTCGGGCTGCAATTTCTGGGCGCATTGGACCATAATCATCAAACACATGGCTCATCATACCAGTGCCTCGCGTCATGGTCATGAACTCCGATTGAAAACCAATCAATCCACGAGCGGGAATCCGATAATCGAGTCTAACGCGACCGCGGCTATCAGATGCCATATCGAGAAGGTCGCCGCGACGTGCGCCTAGCGCTTCCATGACAGCACCCTGATTTTCTTCATCGACATCAACGGTGAGCACTTCAAATGGTTCACATTTAACCCCATCGATTTCACGAATCACGACGCGAGGACGCGATACCGCGAGTTCATAGCCCTCACGGCGCATATTTTCGATAAGAATGGTTAAGTGTAGTTCGCCGCGTCCTGAAACCAAGAATGAATCGGTATCTGTTGTTTCTTCTAATTTTAGCGCTACATTAGTCAGCAATTCTTTTTCAAGCCGTTCACGAATTTGTCGGCTCGTGACAAATTTCCCTTCTTTTCCCGCAAACGGTGAAGTATTGACCTGAAATGTCATCGATAGCGTTGGCTCATCAACTTTAGGCATGGGTAAAGCTTCAGGGTGATCGATATCCGCAAGCGTAGTGCCGATGCTAAGTTCTTCGATACCATTGATTTGAACAATGTCACCTGCTAATGCTTCACTGAGTGGCACACGCTCCAAACCTCTGAATCCAAAGACTTGATTCACTTTTGCTCTTTTCGGTGTTTGGCTGCCAGTCATGATCATTACTTCTTGTGCAGGCTTAAGGCAACCACGGGTAATCCGACCGACACCAATCCGGCCGACGAAGCTCGAGTAATCCAGCGCACTAATTTGCAGTTGCAAAGGCTCATCAGGGTTGCCGCCTGGACTTGGAACATGCTTGAGGATGGTATCAAATAAAGGCCGCATATCGGTACTCGGTTGTTTGAGGTCTGTTGTGGCATAGCCATTCAAAGCTGAAGCATAAACCACGGGAAAATCGAGTTGAGCCTCGGTTGCATTAAGTTTGTCAAACAAATCAAAAGTGTGATTGATAACCCAATCTGGACGCGCGCCAGGTCGGTCAATTTTATTAATCACCACAATGGGTCGCAATCCTAGTGCAAGCGCTTTTTTCGTTACAAAACGCGTTTGCGGCATGGGACCTTCTACTGCATCAACAAGTAGCAAAACGCCATCGACCATGGAAAGAACTCGCTCTACTTCACCACCAAAATCCGCATGGCCCGGTGTATCAACTATATTGATATGCACGCCTTCGTAATCAACAGCACAGTTTTTGGAAAAAATGGTAATGCCGCGCTCTCGCTCAATATCATTGGAATCCATGACGCGCTCAGCAATGGTTTGGTGAGCAGCAAAAGTTCCTGCCTGATGGAGCAGTTTATCGACCATGGTAGTTTTGCCATGGTCGACATGGGCAATAATCGCAATATTCCGAAGTGGATGTGACATGTCAAAAATCTCTGAATGTTAAGTAGAATGATTTGTACGTGAAGGGGGCGAATTATAACAGTAGATCAATTACATAGCTAGCTTGGTTATTTTACAACATGACACTAGGTGTTAAATTTTATCCTTTGATCTTTTTAAATCATACTGAAGTGATGGACGCGCGTTCTAGATAGGAAGCAATTCGCCATGTCTGAAAAGGGGATTTCTGGGAGTAAATAAATCAGTAAATAAGAAACGTATAGATTAATTAGGTGACCGAATGCTGTGTTGTAGCTCCGCAGTTTCTCTGCAAGCATTTCACCAATCTTGAACGATTACGGAAACCTAGGAAATTACTTCTTTTAACCAGAAATAATCGAACTCGAGGATTATTCCTGGTTGTATATTTAGAGGTTAATACTTTGCTTAATTTGACTTTTTAGCCTGCTCTAAGCGTTTCTCGATTTCTGCAGATGGAATCATCCCTGATACCACAGACCCATCAGCAAAAATGAGCGTAGGTGTACCGGTCACTCGGTATTTTTGACCTGATTGGAGCAAGGTCTGAATGGGTGTTTCACATTCTTTGCTGGCTGGCGCTTTACCATGCAGCATAAAGTCATCCCAAGCTTTCAACCGATCTGATGCACACCAAATCGATGTGGCCGTTGGCATTGAACCATTTAAGATTGGATAAAGCAAAGTATGGATGGTAATGTTTTTGATATCAACCAACTCTTTTTCAAGTTTTTTGCAAAAGGGACAATTGGGATCAGAGTATACAATCAAGGTGCGCTCGCCTTTTCCTTTTACAGCTTTGATGGAATGTTCAAGGGGTAGTGTATCGATAGGAATACGGCGTGCATCTCTGATTTGCTGCATACGCTCACTTGTCAGGCTCACTCGCGATTGCGTATCAATCATGTGGCCCATGAAAAAATATTTTGCCTGATCATCGGTATAGAGGATTTCTCCACCTACAACGACTTCATAAAGGCCTGCAAAAGGCGTTTTACGTAAGCTTTCGATTTCCGTTCCTGGAAAATGATCTTCGAGTAATTTCCTAAGCTGCGCTTCATCTGCTAATGCCTGACTGATCAAACAACTTAGCGACAATAACATCATCAACGATCGTAATCGCATCATGGTAATAACTCCTATTTATTATTGGGAAATGAGAAAGTAATCAAGGCAATAGCTTAATTGAGTGCGTGTTGCATGAGTTTACTTTTGATAAATGGTAAGCGATTGGTCATCGTGAAGCCAAGATTGCGAAAGCGCCTGATTATTGGATCTTGGCTGCTGAATAGTTTGTGCAGGCCATCTGTAACAGTTTCCATCGCGATGATATCTGCTTTGCGTGCTCGTTCATATCGCAGGAGTAGAAGATAATCACCGCAATCGTAATAGATCTCATCTTTCTTCAAGATTTCCGACAACACTTTTACATCACGTAAACCTAGATTAACACCCTGACCAGCCAGAGGACACCATCTCTTCTGAACCACTGATAGGCAATATTATGATGAGCTAGCTCAGCGCTAAAATTAGCTACTACACCGATTTGCTCATAGCGATGACGCTCCACAGTTATTCCAGCTTGCTCACGAACCCAGGAATTAACGCCATCAGCTGCCACGACCAGGCCTGCTTGGATTGCACGTCCATCGGCAAGCGAAACGCTTACACCAGAATCGTGCCAGGAAATTGCTGCGCATTTTGCAGGGGAATAAACTGTGATATTTTGGCTATTATTTAATAAAGCATCCCACAGAACTGCCTGTAACTGCCTATTCTCGGCGACAAACGCTAACTCAGGCAAACCACTCTCATAGGCACCAAAATCAATTTCAGCAACGCCATCATCGCCAAATACATTCATTTCGTAAACCGGTGTGACACGCGATGCGTCAAGCTGCTGCCAAAGACCTAAGGATCGCAAGAAATCTGCACTACCTGGGCTAATGGTATAAACCCGATTGTCCCAGCTCGCATCATTCGGTAAGGTTGTGGGTACTGAGGTATCGATCAACGCTACCGTTAAGTGGCTACCTTTTAATGAAGCAGCCAAACTCGACCCAACCAGGCCACCGCCTATGATCACAATATCAAATTTCATACTGGGATTATACAGAGAGGTTAGGCACTAAGAAATAAACGTATGGAAAATTGTTATCGAATTGATCATCTTTTGCCAATCAGTATTGACAGCATTCTAGCTCCAAAGGCAAAATGCAGGTCTTACCTTTTGGCGAATTAGCTCAGTGGTTAGAGCAGCGGAATCATAATCCGTTGGTCCGGGGTTCAAATCCTGATTCGCCACCAATAAAATCAATGAGTTATGTCTAGCAATTCTTTGTGGGCATCTTTCATGTTTTCCGTGTAGTGTCAATGGCGGAGTAAAAGGTACCAAATAGCGCGCGAAAAGTGTACCAGTTAGGTTAAAAAAAAAGAGGATTTGACCTCTGGTTTTGCGCTTCTGATTTTCATTATTTTTGGGGTTCAGGTATGGCGCAGTGTGCTTCCCCCACATCACTTATATCGGTTTGAGATTCTCCTTCTCTGTAGATTTGGACTGTGTTGCCTGTTTATGTCGTTTCTTGCTTGTAGCTAAGCGGTATGATTCTCCGTTCATTTCGAGGATATGGACATGATGGGTCAATCGATCCAGTAACGCACCGGTTAATCGTTCCGATCCCAGAACACTTGTCCATTCATCAAATGGCAAATTCGACGTGACCAGGGTGGCAGCGTGCTCATAGCGGCGACTGAATACTTCGAACAGAAGCTCTGAACCAACTGCAGTAAATGGCACATAACCCAGTTCGTCGATGATCAGCAATTTGACGTTGGTCAACTGTGAATCGCCCCGGGTTTTCTGGAGATAAAATGATTTGAGAGGAGGAGGAAGAGATGAAGAATCAAATCAGTTATTCACCGGAAGTACGAGAACGAGCAGTAAGATTGGTATTCGAGCAACAAAGAGAGCATGAATCGCAACGGTCAGCAATCAAATCGATCGCATCGAAGATTGGGTGTGCGGCAGAAACGTTACGTACATGGGTAAGAAGAGCGGAGACGGATCCAGGAATTCGAGGTGGTATGTCGACATCGGACCGGGAAAAGCTCAAGAATTGGAACGGGAGAATCGTGAATTAAAGCGTGCCAACGAGATATTGCGTAAGGCATCGGCTTATTTTGCCCAGGCGGAGCTCGTATATGGACGCCTCCAGTTTGCCAAGTGATTTTTGTCATTTTGGTGTGAAGGTTAAGATCGCAGTCGTATATTCGGGCTATTTGTGCGCTCATTTTGGCCATGCGCTGCCCAGGATGGAATCTGCTTGCCGGCTCCCAAACGACCGCACAGCATTGACCTATTGGTCCTTGCTATCGAGCTCCACGGGTTTTGCCAGCACCGGTCTGACCTGTCTATGCCATCACGTCAATTAGTCACCTGTAGCAATCAAGAAAGAGATATAAAGTTGTAGTCTCAGCTAGGTCGCTGCCAAGTGGTTTGCCAGTTGATCGCGGAAATTTTCTATCAAAATTCCGCTTTTGTGTTATCACGGCCCAGGCAATGCGGGCATTGCGATTAGCCATAGCCACGACTGCCACGTTCATGTGTTTTCTGGCCACCCACCCCATAATAGTCTTGTCCTGCTTTTGTACATTGGACGATCTGCGCACAGAAGCCACGACGGCTCTCGCTCCATGCACGAGGAGCCTGCGTAAATAACCGTCTTCACGCTTGCTGGTACCTAGCAGCATCGGTTTCCCTCAGCCGAGTGCTGCCTGGGAACCAGACCCAACCATGCGGCCAACTGCCGTCCTGCCCGAAACTGGGTAGCATTGCCAACGTATGCTTCTAAGGCTGAAGCGGTAATTGGACCAATACCGGGAATCGTTTGCAGACGACGCGCAACGTCCGACTGACGAGCATGCATTTCGATTTATGTGGTTACGTCCTCGATACGCTGATCCAGCTCTCCGAGATGCTCCATTGCTGCCTGATACAGCTGACGAGAAATGGGCGAGATCTTCGCAAGATCCTCAAGCAAGGCGGGAATTGCGTTGTGCAATGCTCTGCGCCCTGCTGGGGCTGTTAAACCGAATTCAGTCAATAATCCGCGCAGCTGATTTATAGTGGCTGTTCGCTGGCCTATCAGCATCTCGCGTACCCTATGCAGACTCAGAACCGCCTGTTGCTCAACAGTTTTTACTGGAACAAAATGCATGTCAGGACGTTGTGCCGCTTCGCAGATAGCACGTGCATCGTTACAGTCGTTCTTATTGGATTTGACGAATGGTTTGACGAATTGTGGCGAAATCAGCCGGACTTCATGGCCCAGTAACTGGCATAACCTGCCCCAGTGATGGGCGCTGGCACAAGCCTCCATTGCAACCGTAACTGGCTCGCTGCGATGCAGATATTCGCTCAGTCTCGAACGTGAAAGCTTGATTGCCTTGACCTGCCTGCCAGTACTATCGACAGCATGTAGATGGAATATGTTCTTTGCCAGATCAATGCCAGTGATGGTGATCTTGCTCATAGTAGTCTCCTCGATTTTGTGTGGCTACGCGTGGAATACCCCCATTTGGGAGCTGTACGTCAACTTCAGGTGGAGGCGTCCATTCCATTGACCGCCGGTTGAAATGATGATGTTGTTTGTTGATAGAAACAAAGCGGAATATGGGGTTGAGTCAGTCTGTAGACAGATACAGGTTGCCCCGTCGAGTTATTATGAACACAAAAGACGCGAGCGAGATCAGGATCGATTGCCCGATCGCATCAAGCGGGACATGAAGCTGGAACTCGATATACAACGGGTTTGGGAAAACAACTTCCGGGTTTATGGTGTCCGCAAAGTATGACGACAGTTGATACGTGAAGGTACGCGAGCTGCCCGTTGCACTGTCGAGCGACTGATGAAGAAGCTGGGAATACAAGGCATCAAACGCGGCAGGAGATGTTGGACAACTATTTCGGATGATTCGCTCTATCGGCCAGCCGACAAGGTCAACCGGCAATTTACCGCAACCCGGCCAAATCAATTGTGGGTTGCTGATATTACCTTTGTTGCAACGTGGACGGGTTTGTTTATGTTGCTTTATCATTGATGTTTATGCTCGGTATATTGTTGGTTGGCGGGTTAGTCGATCACTACAAACCGACTTAGTGCTCGATGCCCTGGAACAAGCATTGTGGGCACGGAGGGAAATCAAGGGACTATAGCAAAGCTCAAATAAAGTGATTATAATCTGTAGATGACTTATCCATCATCATTTCGCTGCAAAGTTTTGTCTGTACGTAAGAAAGAAGGGCTTACAATAGCACAGACGGCAGCACGTTTTGTGTGGGAATTGCCAGCGTGACACGCTGGGTAAAAAATCCCAATCCCAAGCAGACCCGTAACAAACCGGCGACGAAGATCGACATGATCGCGTTGGCCCGAGATGTGCGGGAGTTTCCAGACGCCTATCAAGCAGAACGAGCTCGTCGATTAGGCGTAAGCGAAAAAGGTATTGGCCATGCGCTGCGGCGTATGAACATCAGCTATAAAAAAAACACTGCGGCATCCCAAAGCGGACGAAGACAAACGGCACATCTTCCAGGAGACGATTAAGACGTACAAAGCTCAAAATCGCGTCATCGTTTATATTGACGAGAGTGGTTTTGCTCACGATATGCCACGAACACATGGGTATGCGCCCATTGGCAAGCGGTGTCACGGTGTGTGTAATTGGCATGCCAGAGGCCGCGTCAATGTGATCGGCGCGTTGATCGGCAAATGTCTTCTGACGGTGGGGTTGTTCATCAGCAATATTGATGCAGATATTTTTGGGCTGGACGGTACACGATCTGTTGCCAAAACTTCCACCAGCATCAGTTGTGGTCATGGATAACGCGACCTTTCACAAAAGGCAGGATATTCAAAATGCAATCACACAAGCTGGACATACGCTTGAATATCTGCCAGCGTATTCACCAGACCTTAACCCCATTGAGCACAAATGGGCACAAGCCAAAGCAATCAGAAAACAACAAACAAAACCGTTGAGCAGCTCTTTAAAAATCGAATCATTTTATGTGACGTAGGCTATAATTCATCATAGCGACCGCGGTTGCCAATATTTGTCGATTCGCTATACGGAGCGTCTGGTTGAGGCCAATATTGAAGCTTCTGTTGGTAGTGTCGGAGATTCTTATGATAATGCGCTGGCTGAAACAATTAACGGATTATACAAAACCGAGGTTATTCGGCATCGCGGTCCATGGCGCAATATTGATGATGTGGAGTTTGCAACCTTGGAATGGGTAGATTGGTTTAATAATCGCCGATTACTGGAGCCGATTGGAAATATTCCACCGGCAGAATTTGAAATGGCATATTATCGCCAATCAAAGGAGTCAGCTGATGCAGCTTGACTCAAACTAAAAGTCTCCGGAAAACCCGGGGCGATTCACCTGGTTGCTGATTGGCACGAAGTACTGGATTTAGATAACCCCTATCATGCACCGGAGCAATTTTCAACTGCGCCTCACAAAATTCATCGACTAATGGAGCAAGCGTTATCCCAGTATCCGTGGATCATTACCTGAACACAAATGGCGTTATTACTACCAATACTTAAACTATCCTGTGCAACTGCGCCGTATGTTATATACCACCAATTGGATTGAGCGCTTTAATAAGGAGATTCGAAAAACCACACAGCATGTCAATAGCTTTCCCAATCCGAATGCCGCACTAAACTTGATATTTATGGTTACCAAACAAATGGAGGAAAAAACCTATCGAATACCCATTACAAGTTTCTATCCTTCAAACAACACATGGAGAAGATCTTGTTTGCCGTTCCTCAGACACAGAATTATTGACACTACCATGCAATCGCTCCTGATTGTAAAACACCTGATATATTCAAACACAGCCTGCTTGGCTTCTTCGCGAGAGCAAAACGTTTGATGATGGATCAATTCGGTTTTTAAGGTATGAAAGAAGCTTTCCGACACAGCGTTGACGCTCCTATGTCAAGTAATTGTAGCTGCGTCTGACAAATCAGCGAGAATAAGTGGATATAGCTCGCGAACAATATAACGTTTCAGGCAGCGTTGAATTTCCTTATTTGTATTAGTTCCGATCTGATCTGACACATCACTTGCAAAAGTGAGAGTTATCGGTTTTGATAAAGGTATCGAATCTTAATCAAAACAAAAGAGGTAACTCTCAATGACACATACTAACAATCGTATTATTAAACACAAAGCTGGATTATTAAATTTGGCAGAAGAATTGGGTAATGTATCCAGGGCCTGTAAAGTCATGGGCGTCTCACGGGATACGTTTTATCGCTATCAAGACCTTGTTGAACATGGTGGTCTTGATGCGCTGATAGACAAGGATCGAAGAGCCCCAAATATCAAGAACCGTGTTGATGAAGCCACCGAACGAGCAGTCATAGGTTATGCAATTGCGCAGCCTGCACATGGGCAGCATCGAACCAGCAATGAGCTTCGTAAGAAAAGTGTATTTGTATCGGGTAGTGGCGTGCGCTCTATTTAGCTACGTCATAACCTGGAGAATTTTAAAAGCGCTTAAAAGCACTCGAAGACAAGGTGGCTAATGACGGCATTATTCTTAGTGATGCGCAAGTTGCGGCCCTTGAAAAGAAGAGACACGACGATGAAGCCTGCGGTGAAATAGAAACGGCACATCCAGGCTATCTAGGCTCACAAGATACGTTTTATGTCGGGAACCTCAAGGGCGTTGGCCGTGTTTATCAACAAACGTTTATCGATACCTACAGCAAAATAGCCTTTGCCAAACTCTATACAACCAAAACACCGATTACAGCAGCTGACTTACTCAATGATAAAGTATTGCCATACTTTGAACACTACGAACTACCCATGTTGCGTATCTTAACGGATAGGGGTACAGAGTATTGCGGTCGTGTTGATCAGCATGATTACCAGCTATATTTGGCGATTAATGATATTGATCATACAAAAAACAAAAGCCATGTCGCCGCAAACAAACGGGATCTGTGAACGATTCCACAAAACGATTCTGAATGAGTTTTATCAAATCACATTCAGGAAGAAACTTTATTCAACTATGGAGGAACTACAGAAAGATCTAGACGAATGGATGGAATACTATAACAATGAACGAACTCATCAAGGAAAAATGTGCTGTGGACGAACACCATTGGATACATTACTTGATGGCAAATCAATTTGGGCGGAAAAAATTTAGCTCAAATCTAAACTGACAGACACCTAAAAAAACTGGTAACTGTCAGATCAGGTCTAAGCTAGTACAGAAATAAATGACTTAATCAGAGCTTCCTTAAATCGACGTCTGGTTTTACAGGCCAGCCCGGCTTCCTTCATTAACCGGCTTATTCGCCGCCGCCACACGGATAGGCCTTGGTGAAACATAGTTATTTTGAGACGGCGGGTGCCGTATGTATTCCGACTTTTTCAAATACTTTTTTACAATACCGCTGAGTTGCTCATCTTCTCGTTCCCTGAATGAAGGAATTCGATGCAGCCAATCATAGTAAGCACTCTGTGAGACCTGTAAAACCGACACATCGATAATATGGGTGAATTCGCCCCGATGCTGTTTGATCCAGGCGTACTTCACCGTTGTTCCTTGGCAAAGTACGCGGCAGCCTTTTTTAATAGGTCGCGCTCCTCTGTCAGCCGGATAACCTCTTTCTTCAGCCGCTTTAACTCTTCATAGAGATGTTCGTCAGTGCGCACTGCCTTTATGTTATCAACTGGTCGACTGTATTTATTGATCCACGTATGCAAGGTGTTTTCATTCACACCAATTTCCTTAGCGGTTTGGGCTACCGGTTTATCCGATTCAATGGCCAACTTTACCGATGACTCCAAATTCAGCTGTATAGACTTTGGGTTTTTCTTGGTTCATTTAAATACACTCCTTCTTTCAATTATTTTAAGGAATGTGTCCGGTTTAGTGTAGTCACATCATTTTTAGGCGATTGCTCTTTAAACCACTTGTACATAGAAAAGATCTAGAACATAGTTACGCAGTGGCTTTCTTAGCTGTGAAGTAAAATCTCAAGCTAACTTTTAATGATCAATCGAGTCATACTCAAGTTAGTAACTTAAGGCCATAGGAGAACCAAATGAAAATACAGCATTTTATAGTCATGATCAGCTTGCTTATATTTAGTAGCAGTGCGTTTGCCTATCGTTGCGTTATCGATATGCGAAAATCGATGAAGCGTTGTCGAAACAACCTGCAATCAATGAAGTTCAAGCACAAGAAATTAGAAAATTACGCGCTGAAGGTGAAGCGCTTCACAATAGAGGTAAGCATAAAGAATCGATCGAAATGCTGCACAAAGCGTTAGAAATGCTAGGTGTCCACTAAAATATTTCATACAATAGACGAAACCAATGCCTACTATTTATTTTGATCACAACGCGACAACTGCGGTTGATGAAAAGTATTGGAAGCCATGATGCTTTTTTTCGACAGAAGTATGGGAATGCATCTAGTTTGCACAGTTATGGTATTGAAGCACGACGTGCAATCAATCAAGCGCGTGAGCAAGTTGCCCATGCAGTGGGAGCCCAACCTCGCAAGTTATTTTTACCAGCGGTGGTTCTGAAGCTAATAACCTCTTTATTCGAGGCGCCGCAGATTATTTAAAGCCTTCTAGCATCGTCATCAGTGCGATTGAACATCCTTGCATCAGGATACCCGCTCAGGAACTGGCGCGGAGATCAAATAACAGTTGGACATTGAACCAATTAACCGTCAATACGGAAGGCCAAGCATCTAGAGGGCGCGAGTAATGCAATTTCCGACAAGACAGGACTGGTATCCGTCATGCTGGCAAATAATGAAACAGGTGTTATCCAAGATGTTGCGGCAATCGCTAAACTTGCAAAAGACCAGGGTGCTTGGATGCATACTGATGCGATACAGGCTTTTGGTAAGATAGCACTGAATTTTTCTGATCTTAATGTCCATGCAATGACGATTTCAGCGCATAAAATTTACGGCCCCAGCGAGCAGCAGCGCTCATCGTTGATAAACGCCTCATCTTGAAACCTTTGATTTATGGCGGTGGGCACGAAAATGGCATGCGCTCAGGGACTGAGAATATTCCTGCAATTGTGGGTTTTGGTGTTGCTTGCGAATTGATTAAAGCGAGAGAAGCGAAGCCTCTGCTCATATTGTCCGACTTCGTGAATATTTGGAGCAAGGGCTATGCATTAGGTGCAACGATCTTTGGTCAAAAATGCCCTCGGTTACCGAATACCTGTTATTTTGCTATACCAGATATTGAAGGGGATACACTAGTTGTCAAGTTAGATAAAGCGGGTTTTGCCGTTGCCAGTGGAGCTGCTTGTTCCAGTGCTACGCCTGGTAAAAGCCATGTGCTGGAGGCGATGGGGGTGGCGCCCATGTTAGCAAGATGTGCTGTGCGGATTAGCTTGGGACATGATAACACTTTGAATCAGATTGATGATTTTTTAAAAGCGATTAACACTATCGTTTCAGGGCTGCGTCAGTTTAATTCAATGAGCGCGTGATAGAATTAGCGGATTGACTTCGTTTACGGCTATCTTGTTTTTTTCAAGTAGAATAGGAACTATTTAGCCCGAGTGTTTCATAGTCATAACCGAATAGATTGGAGCATGACGTATACCATGATGAATTCAAACCGACTAAAGCAATCATATTAAGTGCTGGACAGGGCAGAAGGTTGTTACCACTTACGGAGGATACTCCCAAGTGCTTATTATCTGTCGCAGATAAGCCTGTTATTGCTTGGCAATTGACGCATTGATCGATGCTGGTATCGATTCAATAACAATTGTAGGTGGGTTCCAAATCGGCAAGGTTGAAGCATTGATTGCTCAACGATATGCTGCTTATCCAGAGATTCGTGTTTGCTTTAATCCATTTTACGAAGTAGCAGACAATCTCGCTAGCTGCTGGATTGTGCGCGATCGAATGGAAGGTGATTTTGTTCTTATCAATGGCGATACGTTATTTGAAACTGCTTTGGTTTCACATGTGCTTCAGTCTGAATACGCACCCATAACGCTCAGCGTTGATTATAAAGCAGCGTTTGACGAAGATGATATGAAGGTAGAACTTGCTACTGACAAATGGGTTAGACACGTCAGCAAATTACTGACGCCGGAACAATCTCATGCAGAATCGATTGGCTTTATCTACTTTCGCAGAGAAGGAGCTACATTGTTCCGGAATGCGGTAGCGCAGGCACTCCGTGATCCCAACAAACTTAAGTCATGGTATTTGGCCATTATTGATCAACTAGCAGGACAGCATCAGGTTAATTCGAGATCAGTGCAGGGATTTAAATGGTGTGAAATCGATTTTATCCAAGATCTTCAACGCGCAGAAAGACTATTCTCGACTTCGGACAGTGAAATCAATCATTGTCAGCATGATAAATCTTCATCTCGCGAAACAATTATTCCACTCCCGATGTAATATGGCATTTACTGTGCTTAATGGTACGATGCAGAAATTTGCGCGCCAGATACCATCATTCGTCAGTATCAACGCTGGAGCGTTTTGCTGCGACCTGCACAATTGACCTTAGGTGCTTTAATCTTAGTGGCTCACGAGCCGGTTTTTGCATTCTCTGAGTTAAGTCCTACGAGCTTCAACGAGTTGCACCAAGTAACCGGAGAAATTGATGATGCACTCAAAAAAGCTTTTGGTTACGACAAATTAAATTATCTTATGCTGATGATGGTAGATCCTGATGTTCATTTTCATGTTATTCCGCGCTATGCAAGTTCAAGATCATTTAATGGACAAGATTTTATTGATGCAGGATGGCCTGGTGTTCCCAATTTTGGCCAAATTAACCAAACCGATAACAGCATCAATCAATTGATCATTCAACACGTTGCTGGGCACTGGAAGCCAGCTTAATAAGATGTCTGAACATTCATCTGTCGACTTTCCGCTTCGTGAAGCGTATGCATTGGTTAGTGATTTAATGACGCCTAATCCATGGATCTATTGACTGATTTTTTGTTTCATATCTTCCTGGGATGGGCGGGATTTATCGTAACGCTACAAGCAGAATTTTTCTCGATTGAACAAATTCTGGGATTTGTGATTACAGTTCTTGCTTTCTACCGTTCTGCAATTTTTGTCCATGAGCTCGCACATCTTAAAAAAGGGACATTCCGATTTTTTCGCTTGGTATGGAACTTAATCTGTGGTATTCCGATGATGATTCCTCCTTTATGTATGATGGTGTACAATGATCACCACAAGCGCGATATTTATGGAACTCATTTGATGGGGAATATCTTCCATTTGCCACGCAAAAGCCCATTGAAATGATCCGCTACGTATTGCTCTCCTTTATTCTTCCGCTATTGCTGATTGCGCGTTTCTTATTGCTAACACCCTATCTTATTTGATTCCACCGTTTCGTAGACTCGTTTGGCGGCGTGCTTCATCATTAACGATCAATCCAAACTATATTCGAGTACCTAACGCAATTCGTAATGATCATTACTGGTGGCTGCAGGAATTTGCAACATTTACATTTGCTGCAATCGTCGCTGGGCTAGTTATTGCAGGCTTACTTACCTTCAGGTGCTGGTTTTATGGTATGTTGCTGCGGTATGTGTTTTTATCCTTAATTCGTTAAGAACGCTTGCTGCCCACGCTTATCGAAATCCGGGCGACCATTCACTTGAACTGGCAGAGCAATACCTTGATTCAATCAATATTCCTGGAAATTTTCTAACCGTGTTTTGGGCACCTGTTGGATTAAGGTTTCATGCAACTCATCATCTTTTTATGAGCCTGCCTTACCATAATTTAGGTAAGGCGCAGCGGCGATTGGTCAATGGGTTATCTGATAATTCACTTTATTTGAAAACGATTCGCAAGGGTTTATGGGACGCACTGAAGCGGATTTGGAAAGAAGCATCCATCGCTTCTGCCCCCCGATAATGCTGTTAATGTGAGCGAAAAACACTCCAGACCGATAGAACTGGTTCTGCTTCGACATGGGCAAAGTATTTGGAATCAGGATAGGCACTTTACGGGTTGGAGTGATGTTGCGTTAAGTGAGAAAGGGCGGAAAGAAGCGCAACACACAGCGAGCCCATAAAAACAAGCCAATTTTAGTTTTGATCTTTGTTATAGCTCAGTGTTGGAGCGCGCAGTTGATACACTCAACATTATACGAGCTGAGATGAAGTTAGAAAAAACTCCGATCATCCAGGATTGGCGCTTAAATGAGAGGCACTATGGCGCACTTGAAGGGCTTCAGCGATGGGAAGCAATTAAAAAATTTGGTATTTGGCCTGTTTTAGCAAGTCAGATATTGTATAAAGCAGTACCACCGTTGCTGGAAATGAATGATCCGCGCTTTCCAGGCAATCAGTTATGCTACCAAAATATCAATCAACAACTATTGCCGCGTGCTGAAAGCATGGCACAGACTCTGGAGCGAGTGCATCCGTGTTGGCAGAACGATATTCTACCGGAAATCAAGTTGGGTAAACGCGTACTCATCGTTTCACATCGAAATCTTCTGCGGACGTTAGTGATGCAACTAAATCACTTATCGCCGTGGCAAGTCATGAAGCTCTCTATCGCAACCGGTAAACCACTCTGTTTTGAGTTAGATGACCAGTTAAACGTAATCAGGAACTATTACCTTCAATAAATAGGGAATCAATCCAAATCAAGATTCAATAAGGATACTAAATTACTGAGTTGTAAGAATGCCATCAACCAAATGCAAAATGCGTTCTGCTCGCTGAGCAAGCTGTAAATCATGTGTTACGATAATTAAACTCGCATTAGCTTTTTGATTGAGTTCGAGCATTAAATTAAATACTCCCTCAGCAGTATGTCGATCAAGATTACCTGTAGGTTCATCTGCCAAAACACAGGCCGGCAGGGTTACCAGGGCCCTTGCTACAGCAGCACGCTGGCGTTCACCGCCAGAAAGTTCTCCGGGCGTATGGATTAATCGATGACCAAGTCCAACCTGCTGCAGCATTTCCGCCGCGGTATCCATGGCTTCTTTTCTGTTCACGCGCCGAATCAAGAGTGGCATGGCAACATTTTCCTGAGCGCTAAACTCAGGGAGCAAATGATGAAATTGATAAATAAAGCCTAATGATCGATTGCGCAGCTGGCATCGTTGGCGTTCATCGATCTGGGTGATATCTTTGACCCAATATCTTGATTTGTCCTTGGCTGGGCTATCCAGCCCCCCAGAAGATGCAGTAAGGTGCTTTTACCCGAACCAGAAGCGCCAACGATTGATACCATTTCACCTTTGTTTAATTGCAGATTTACGCCGTAATACAGGTACTTCTAGCTTCCTTGAAAATAGCTTTTATATAAATTTTGGCAAGCGATAACTTGATTACTCATAACGCAATGCCTCGGCAGGGTTAACTTTTGATGCGCGGTAACTTGATAAAGTGTCGCTAATAATGTCAGGATAAATGACACAACTGCGACGGTTACAATATCAGATAAATGCGGATCTGAAGGAATTTCACCGATGTAATACACTTCTTGAGAGAGAAATTGAATATTAAACATTTGTTCAATGAAAATTACAACATCACTGACGTTATAAGCCAGAATAACTCCTCCGATAATACCCAATAAGGTTCCGAACAGACCAATCAATGTTCCTTGCACAATGAAGATTTTCATGATGCTACCGACTAGCGCCCAGTGTACGTAAAATAGCAATGCCAGATTGTTTATCAGTGACAGCCATGACTAATGTCGAAACAATGTTAAATGCCGCAACCGCGATAATTAGTGCCAGAATGAGCGACAGCATGCGCTTTTCGATTTGGATTGCACGAAAATAATTGGTATGTTGCTGTGTCCAGTCGCTAATATAGGTATCAGGTGAGAATAAAGCTGACAATTCTCGTACTACTTTGGGTGCTTCAAACAAGTCATGCAATTTTAAGCGAACACCGGATACTTGATCAGGTTCCATTCGATAGAGCTTCTGTGCATCAACCAGGTGGATTAATGCGAGGCCTGAATCATACTCATAATGACCTGCTTCAAAAACACCGATAACAGTAAATTGCTTCAAGCGAGGTAATATACCCGCAGGTGTTACTTGACCCTTGAGGCGATATCAACACAATCTTGTCCCCTGAAAAGTACCGAGGGCTCTTGCTAATTCAAGACCGATTACAATCCCAAATTCTCCGGCTTGCAGTTGATTTAGCTCCCCCATCATCATCATATTAGAGAAATCTGCGACAGTGTTTTCAGCATCCGGTAATATTCCTCGCACGATGACGCCGCGGACGACCTGATTATAGGAAAGCATCCCTTGCGCATTAACATAAGGTGCCGCTGAAGCAACTTGGGGGTTCTGAACTGCAATATCAGCAACTTGCTCCCAATGCGTTATCGTTCCATTAAAGCTCGTGATTTGTACATGAGAAGCAACGCCTAATATTCGGGAACGCACTTCTTTATGAAATCCGTTCATAACGGACATGACAGTAATTAGAGCGGTCATACCCAGTGTGATGCCCAGTAGTGAAATCAAGGAAATAAAGGAAATAAATGATTACGCCGCTTTGCTTTTGTATAGCGCAGGCCTATTAATAATTCATAAGGTGACACGAATGCATTCCTGAATAAGATTTAGATAATGTTATTTTCTAAGAAAAGTTATTATCAATAATGACGTTATATGGTTTAAAATTAGATAGGTTTTGTTTCTAGATGATGAATACGCTTGCTCATTTCTTAACCCAATTTATATAGCTAGTGGATATCCAAGTATTTTTGTTCAGTATAATGCTAGCAATCGGATTATTAAGTAATTCAAGTGACTTAAATCAGCCCTTTTCTGCTCATTCAGAATAGATATTATCAGCTAATGCCTCAAAGTGGAAAAGTTCGTATTATTGAGGGCAATGGAGAAGCCGTTTGATCTCTGTTGCGGATGAAGTTGGTGTTCGACCCACACCGAATCGAGTCCGAGAAACGGTTTTTAATTGGTTAGGCCAAGATCTACAGGGTAAGCGTTGTATCGATTTGTTTGCTGGAAGTGGCGCCATGGGATTCGAATCGGCATCGCGCGGTGCAGAAAGTGTTGTTATGGTGGAGATAGAGAGTAATGTCTTTCAAGTGCTCCGCTCAATGAAAGAAACACTGGGTGCAGCGCAGATTAAATTGATTAAAATGGATGCGATTGAGTTCATTCGATTGGATCAAGGCCAATATGATGTGATTTACCTGACCCTCCTTTCCAACAGGATTTACTCCCAAATTATTACCTCAATTACCGCCACGATTAAATAGATCTGGGAGTCGTTTATCTAGAAAGTGAGTATCCATATCAGCAGGATGATCGTTGGATTATTTGAAGCATGGGCGCGCTGGTAAAGTTTTTTCCAGCTCTTAAAATTTGAAGGTTATGAATAAAGTAATTTACCCAGGTACATTTGATCCCATTACACGCGGCCATGAGGATTTAGTGCGACGTGCTTCAACTTTGTTTGGAGAAGTGGTGGTTGCTGTTGCGGGTGATACCACTAAAACACCTTTTTTCTCACTTGAGGAACGAATTAGTATGGCAGAAACTGTGTTATCCGATTATATCAACGTGAAAGTAATCGGTTTTTCTGGATTACTGATGTCATTTGCGCAACGCCAGAATTCTCGAATTGTCGTTCGAGGATTGCGTGCGGTTTCTGATTTTGAGTATGAGTTCCAATTAGCAGGAATGAACCGTAGCCTCTATCCTGATGTCGAAACTGTATTTTTAACACCTTCTGAGCAATATATGTTTGTCTCCGCAACGATCGTTCGGGAAATTGCCAGATTAGGAGGAGAGGCTGATAAATTCGTCCATCCCATTGTCGCAGAACAGTTACGTAGAAAACTAAAACATTGATTAAATAAAAACAATATGGCGCTTATTATTACTGATGAATGTATTAACTGTGATGTTTGTGAGCCAGAATGCCCTAATGGAGCTATTTCCCCAAGGTGAAGAAATTTATGAAATTGACGCGAATTTGTGTACAGAATGTGTTGGGCACTATGACATACCACAGTGCGTCGAAGTTTGTCCGGTAAGCTGTATCGTAACGAACCCTGATCTGTCTGAAAGCAAAGATCAGCTACTCGCAAAATATCATAAGTTGATTACTCGCGAGGGCGAGCTCCTCGGGAATAGCGTAACGTCTGGGTCCAAAATAGCAGTTCCAATGCGCACAATGGTTGCACCTTCTGCTATGGCAATAGTCATATCCTCTGACATGCCCATGGATAGGGTATCAACATCAAATCCTTGCTTTTTAAGTTCATCAAATATATTTCGCATGATTTGGAATTGATCTCGTTGTAAAGCAGTGGCCGAAGTCAGTTCAGGTACTGCCATTAAACCCCTTAATTTTAAACGTGGTTGTTGACTAATAAATTTTGCTAGTGCAATTGCATCTTCTGGTGCTATACCGCTTTTTGTAACTTCTCCACTGACATTGACTTGTACACAAACCTGTAAGGGTGGTAGCGATTCCGGCCTAGCGCTCGCCAATCGAACAGCGATTTTTTCTCTATCGATACTGTGAACCCAAGCGAAATTCTCAGCAATCGGTTTTGTTTTATTGCTCTGAATTGGACCAATAAAATGCCACTCGATGGGAAGATCAGAAAGCGCATGGATTTTTATTAATCCTTCTTGTAGATAATTTTCTCCAAACACTTTCTGACCAGCATTCCATGCTTCACGGAGCTTATCCGGTTGATTTGTTTTGCTTGCCGCCAATAATAGAATTTCTTGTGGATCTCTTCCTGCAAGCTTTGCAGCTTCGGCTATGCGCAATTTGACAGATTCCAAACGTGTTGCAATTGTATCCATAGTGATAAAGTAAAAAATAAAACGAAAATGTAAGTCTTTGGAGTGGAAAATTTTAAATTAACTACGCTAGCAGTAGTTTCTCAATTTTTGTTTAGGCCTACCGATGATAAACAAGCAGGATTTTACTTGGAATTGGGTAAAACATACTGAAGTAATCACAGTATAACCCTAACAACTTGGACTAGGAATAATAGATGAACATAGTAGAGCTACTCGCCTTCGTGGTCAAGAATAACGCTTCAGATTTGCACCTTTCTGCTGGTATGCCTCCCATGATTCGTGTTCATGGTGAAATAAGACGCATTAACCTTCCTGCAATGGAACACAAAGATGTGCATGACATGATTTATGACATTATGAATGATAGTCAAAGAAAACATTATGAAGAACACTTGGAATGTGATTTTTCTTTTGCTATTCCAAATCTTGCTCGTTTCCGGGTAAATACCTTCAACACGCAACGAGGCTCAGCCTCAGTGATGAGAACAATTCCATCTAGAGTGCTTTCACTAGAGCAAATCAAGGCACCTAAGATTTTTGCTGAAATCGCGCAACAACCTCGAGGTGTTGTATTAGTTACTGGACCAACTGGTTCTGGTAAATCAACTACCCTTGCTGCGATGATCGATGATATCAATGAAAATACCTATAGTCATATTCTTACGCTTGAAGATCCAATCGAGTTTGTACATGAAAGTAAAAAATGCTTAATCAATCAAAGAGAGGTTGGTAGAGATACACATAGTTTTGCTAATGCACTCCGGTCAGCCTTGCGTGAGGATCCAGATATTATTCTGGTTGGTGAAATGAGAGATTTAGAAACGATTCGTCTAGCTATGACTGCAGCAGAAACCGGACATCTTGTTTTTGGAACACTACATACAAGTTCAGCAGCTAAAACCATAGATCGTATTATTGACGTTTTTCCAGCAGAAGAGAAAGAAATGGTTCGTGCAATGTTATCAGAATCGCTACGTGCTGTAATTTCTCAAACTTTATTGAAAACCAAGGATGGCAATGGTCGAGTTGCAGCACATGAAATCATGATTGGTACGCCAGCGATCCGCAATCTAATTCGAGAAGGAAAAGTAGCTCAAATGTACTCGACAATCCAAACGAGTCAAGCCGTAGGTATGCAGACCCTCGATCAAAACCTGGCTGATCTTGTTAAAAGAAGTATTGTTTCGAATGCCGAAGCCAGAACAAAAGCGATGAACAAAGATAATTTCCGCGGGTAACACTTAATTGATCATTATCGATAAATAAAATTATGGAAAGAGAACAGGCAATAAAATTTATGCATGATCTACTTCGCTTGATGTTAAGCAAGAAAGCGTCTGATTTATTTATTACGGTTGGATATCCTCCCGCAATGAAAATTGATGGAAAAATGATGCCTATATCTCAGCAGCAGCTTTCAGCCCAGCATACGGTGGAACTTGTAAGAGCTATTATGAATGATAAGCAAACAGGAGAATTTGAAGCAAGCAAAGAATGTAACTTTGCAATTCATCCACAAGGCATTGGGCGCTTCCGCGTCAATGCATTTATTCAACAACAAAGAGCAGGCGCTGTCATTCGAACCATTACTACGCAGATTCCAAAATTTGATGACTTGAAGTTGCCTCAAGTACTGAAAGATGTCGTAATGAGCAAGCGAGGGTTAGTCATCTTCGTTGGCGGCACTGGCTCTGGTAAGTCGACTTCGTTAGCTGCGCTTATTGGTCACCGGAATCAGAACAGCTATGGCCATATCATCACCATTGAAGATCCAGTTGAATATGTTCATGAACACATCAATTGCATTATTACCCAACGTGAGGTTGGCGTAGATACCGATTCCTGGGAAGCTGCATTAAAAAATACGCTGCGCCAAGCCCCCGATGTTATCTTAATCGGGGAAATTCGTGACCGCGAAACAATGGAACACGCGATTGCATTTGCTGAAACAGGCCATTTATGTATGGGAACGTTACATGCGAATAGTGCTAACCAAGCACTGGATCGAATTATTAATTTCTTTCCAGAAGAGCGCCGTGCTCAACTGCTCATGGATTTGTCACTCAATATGCGAGCACTTATTGCTCAGAGACTAATTCCTAAAAAAGAAGGCAAAGGGCGCGTGGCAGCGATTGAAGTCATGCTCAATTCACCTTTAATTGCTGATCTAATTTTCAAAGGAAACGTACACGAAATTAAAGAGATTATGAAAAAATCAAGAGAATTGGGTATGCAAACTTTTGATGCGGCCCTATTTGATCTATACGAAGCCGGTTTGATTAGTTATGAAGATGCGCTTAGAAATGCGGATTCCATGAACGAACTCCGCTTACAGATCAAGCTCAATGGGTCAGAAACCAAAAATAAAAATGTCAGCGCCGGTATTGAGCATTTAACGATTACTTAATGCTAGACTATAAGCATAGAGCGTTTGTTAATGAATCTACTTCTTCTTCAGATTCAGCAAGCACTTCGCTAAGAGAATAGTCTTTAAAGAACAAATCAAGTTTCACGGGCTGTTCCTGATTTATCTGATAAATCGATAGTGTAAAGGGCGACTGAATTGGCGCTAGCTGATTAGCAATTAAAAGGACGCTGCCAAGTGAAGTAAGAGGGACGGTTTGATATCCTCGCCAAACAAAAGTAATGGCGTCTATAATAGAGTCAGGGATGCTCAGTGCTTTTAATAGCAATGTACCCACTTCAATTTCACCAGAAAACTCACCTTCATTATCGATCTCATCATCTTTATTCCATAAGCTTGAAATATCACCCTCGAATAAATCTGGATAATCTTTTGTTCGAAATAATAAGTAGAACCAGCATATCTCATGAATCATTCCAGCAAATAGCGCTGTTTCAGAGTCATGTTTTGTTATTCTTCGTGCAATGACCTGGGCAATTGAACCAACATAGGCAGAGTGTTTCCACAACTGAGCAATTAATTCGCGTTTGGCGGTTGTTGCAGACTCTGCAATTTGACGTACAGCGACCCCTAAAATTAGCGACTTTACAAGAAATAGCCCTAACAATGTTATTGCAGCAGGTACATTAGTTATCGCTTTTCTTGATCGATTAAACGCTGATGAGTTTGCAACAGCTACTACTCTAGCTGACAATAGTGGATCAGATTTAATGAGTCGTGCAGCGGCACCAAGATCGCGGGCTGGATCATCAAGAATCTTTTTAACTTCTATTGCTTTTTTTACTGAGGTTGGAAAAATTAATTCTCCGTGTTCTGCTTCCATTCTAATTCTTTTTAAGATTTCAGCTTTATCCATGGCAAATACAGTTAGAATTGATAATTAACGAACGGACTACATTCAACAGTATCGGTATAACCATTTGTCAATTTAGTAAATCAAGCGCAATTATGAGGCTAACATAGATTTTACTGAGTAGATATTAGGGAAAACTTTATTCACATCTAATGAAATTCATTAGAATGAGTAAGGTTATGAGAATGGCACTTCAAAGTAAGTTAGAATTTTAATGTTTAGTCGTTAAATTTTCTCCAGATATCAATAAAGTAATTTAATCTTAATTTAACTATTTTTGGGAATGATGATTGTGATCAATAAATTTATTATTGTTCTAGTTTTAGCTTTGACCTTGGTGGCATGTACAAGTACTGCTCCAAAAGAAAAACCGAAAATCTTTGAAGATAAGTTGGCAGGGAGCTATTCGAATTTAGCCCGCTGCACCATCGCAAAATTAAGAACTGAAGGGAACTGGGCGCTCCGTTCGTTGCAGTTTAATTTGAAGCACTACGCAGATATCGAGGCTTCTGAGGTTTTTGCTTACGATATCCGCTCTCTGCCCGGCGTTTTTGCCCGTAATTCACCCGCTAATCCTGATGCGGTCTTTGATTATATTGACCCCAATCCTGGCATTACTACCTACGAACAAAGACTGGCAAATATCTTGCCAGGGTATGCGTTTGCTTTACTCATTAAAAAAAATGATGAATCAACAGTCAGCGCGTCCTTAGAAGGTGAAGCGCGCTCAGGTGAGATCGCTTGGAAACACCTCCTTGAATGTCCAGCAAAAGCGGAATAGCTTTTGCTATCTAGCGAAGTAATCTACCTTTATTTTTCAATGTAATTAAGGTTGATCAAGTGTACTCGAACACATAATCGATCAACTGGATCAATGAATTCATATGACGTAATTATCATCGGTGCAGGCGCAGCTGGTTTGATGTGTGCGATTGAAGCAGGTAAGCGAGGTCGAAGCGTATGGTTGATTGATCATATGGCAAAGGTTGCAGAGAAAATACGAATTTCTGGTGGAGGGCGCTGTAATTTTACTAATATTTTCACTCAGCCTCAGCACTATCTGTCTCAGAATCCCCATTTTTGCAAATCTGCGCTCGCTCAATTTACCCCTCAGGACTTCATTAATCTCGTTAATAAGCATCATATCGCTTTTCACGAAAAGAAACTGGGGCAGCTTTTTTGTGATCATTCATCTCAGCAGATAATAAATATGCTACTGACTGAATTACATCAATTGAAAGTAGTATTAGCGCTGCAAACATACGTTACTCAAATTGAGGCTATAGCTGATCGCTATCAACTGGATACCAATCGAGGCATCTATACTTGTCGTTCCTTGGTGATCGCAACGGGAGGGCTGTCTATCCCTAAAATTGGTGCATCTAATTTTGGCTATGAAGTTGCAAAGAAATTTAGCCTTGGCGTGATTAAACCACGGCCAGGGCTTGTTCCATTAACATTTGATGGCGCACTATTGAAGCAATGCAAGTCTTTAAGCGGTGTTTCGATCGATGCAACGGTACAATTTAACCGTCAATCGTTTTCTGAAGGATTGCTGTTCACTCATCGAGGGTTAAGTGGACCATCGATCTTACAAATATCTTCTTATTGGAAGCAAGGTAAAGCGATGCGAGTCAATTTGGTTCCTGGTATCGATCTCTATTCGATACTCAAAGCTAAGAAGAACAGTCAACCGAAATTACACATTGGAAATGTACTCGCTGAGCAATTGCCTAAACGTCTTGCTCAGAATTTATGTGATCAATATGACTTTACGGAGATCATTGGAGCTTTATCCGATCGACAGCTTGCAAAAATTGCCGAAGGGATTCAGGCTTGGCTCATTTGGCCTACTGGTACTGAAGGTTACCGGAAAGCAGAAGTTACGATCGGAGGGGTCGATACCAACGAGCTTTCTTCTCGCACCCTGGAAGCAAAAAAAAGACCCGGGCTTTATTTTATTGGTGAAGTTGTTGATGTCACCGGGCATTTAGGTGGTTTCAACTTTCAATGGGCTTGGTCATCGGGTTTCGCTGCGGGTCAAACTGTCTAGCTGCTACTCTGTTCATCCAGAAAAGCTATTAATACTAACAATCAGAATTTAGGTTTACTCTTTGCAGAATTGTAGCGCTTTACCCCTGCTATGATCTCAGTTCGCGCTTCTTCAACGTCTCCCCAACCTTCGATCTTAACCCATTTACCCCGTTCTAAATCTTTGTAATGCGCGAAAAAATGGGCAATTTGCGCACGCGTGAATTCCGGTAAATCATCCAGAGTCTGTACATGCATATAAAGCCCACATAATTTATCAATGGGTACTGCAATTAGCTTGACATCTTCACCTGCTTCATCGGTCATGTTCAATAAACCAATCGGTCTACAGCGCACAACGACACCGGTGATAAGTGGTGTTGGGGAAATAACCAAAACATCAACAGGATCCTTGTCTTCTGATAAAGTGTGCGGAATATAGCCATAATTGCACGGATAGCGCATTGCGGTTGACATGAAGCGATCGACAAACATAGCACCTGTTTTTTTATCCATTTCATATTTGATCGGCTCGGAATTCATCGGAATTTCGATAATCACATTAAAGTCATTGGGAAGGTCTCGACCTGAGTCTACGCGATCTAAGTTCATGGCAAATCCTAAATAAAGTTAAAGCAGGATTATAATAGCAAGTTTTTTAATTTACTTGGACTGATAAGAAAAGTTCTTTCGTTGTTATTCATATGCGCACAACACTTGGGTTGATCATACTTGGTATCTTCTCTTATGCGGCTTGGGCAATATTCATTTTCTTTGCGCAATCGCATCTCATTTACTATCCAGAAATTGACCGTGAAATCGTCAATACTCGCGGCCAGCTCTCGATGCGTTATGAATCAATCGTACTGACGACTAGCGATCAAGAAAAACTACATGGGTGGTTTGTACCTGCAGCCAAAGAAACAACTGCAACCATTCTTTTTTTGCATGGGAACGCAGGCAATATTTCTCATCGCATGGGCTACCTTTCAATATTTCATCAACTTGGCTATAACACATTCATTGTTGATTACCGGGGGTACGGTAACAGCAGCGGTATTCCAACTGAAGAAGGTACTTATCAGGACGCACTCACCGCATGGAATTACTTGATCAAAAATAAAACTACTCCCGATTCGCACATCGTTTTGTTTGGAGAATCGCTGGGAGGATCCATTGCTGCATGGCTTGCATCGAAAAGTAATCCGGGTGCATTAGTGTTGGCTTCGACCTTTACCTCTATTCCAGATATAGCAGCCGATTTATACCCGTTATTACCCGTGCGACTCATGGCGCGCTTTCACTACAGCACCAGCGAATATTTGCAATCCGTTACCTGCCCCGTTATCGTTGCTCACAGCCCAGAGGATGAGATTGTACCTTTTAAGCATGCCCAAGCACTTTTTGATAAAGCGCCTAGTCCCAAACAATTCATCATGTTGCAAGGAAAGCACAATGATAGTTTCTTTGCTGAACAAGATGCATGGGTTCATCCTTTGAGTCAATTTATCCACACCAATTTATCTATTGATAGATTCAATAATTAAGTAATCTCCCCCGAAAAATTTGCCTAACTGCAAATTGAAGTATGCTTAAATTCAAGGAATCCAAAGTTTCGTAAAATAAAGACATATGAATATCACGCACGAAGGCCGAAAAACATTATTAACTTAGTCTCTATCGTCTAACAACGTGCATGAATTAATGGCTTCTGGAATAAATCCAAACATTGGATCTTCTCATTAAATTTAGTTCAATATTTACCCCTTAATTAACTTCCAATGGAAAATCTAGGGCTAGCGCCAATTAATCTTTAGCGCGCGCTTTGAGCCTCGCTGCTAAAGTAGCAAGCACATTGGCCGTTACATTTAAAAAATTTCCAGGATTTTTCAAATGTTGGTATCAGTTGGTTATCTTATTGTAATAATATCTGTCTTTGGTGGCTTTGCTCTTGCTGGAGGGCATTTGGCATCATTATTTCAACCAGTTGAGCTATTGATGATTGGGGGAGGCGCTGCAGGAGCGTTCTTTGTTGGAAATTCAGGTAAGGCTATTAAGGCCACTTTAAAAGCACTGCCGTATGTGTTTAAAGGCGCAAAATACACTAAAGATGTATATATGGAGCTGATGACCCTACTTTATGAAATATTGGGCAAGATACGAAAAGAAGGGTTAATGGCTATTGAAGCTGATGTTGAAGATCCTCACAAAAGTCCATTATTCTCCAAATATCCAAAAATTTTATCAGATCATCATGTTGTTGAGTTCATTACGGATTATTTACGTTTGATGGTTGGTGGGAATCTAAACCCACTAGAGATTGAAAATCTTATGGATGGAGAAATTGAAACACATCATCAAGAGGAAGAAGTTCCTATTCATGCGATTGCGAAACTAGGTGATGGGCTTCCAGCATTTGGAATTGTCGCAGCAGTTATGGGTGTTGTACACACAATGGAGTCTGTTGGAATTCCTCCAGCTGAGTTAGGAAAGCTTATTGCTGCTGCACTAGTAGGCACTTTTCTAGGAATTTTACTCGCATATGGATTTATTGGTCCTCTTGCAAGTCGATTAGAACAACGTCTTCATGAATCAAGCAAGTTGCTAGAATGTATTAAAGTTACACTGTTAGCTAATCTTAACGGCTACGCACCAGCCCTTGCGGTCGAATTTGGAAGAAAAGTTTTATATTCAACGGAAAGACCTTCATTTATAGAGTTAGAGAAACATGTGAAGCAAAGCAAGGCCAAATGATAGCCGATGCTCTTATAAAATTTCAGAGAGATAACTGATGTCTGACGATCTTTCACAAAAGCCTATAATTATTAAGCGCATCAAAAAAGTAAGCGGGGGACATCACGGTGGTGCATGGAAAATAGCGTATGCGGATTTTGTGACTGCAATGATGGCTTTCTTTCTGTTAATGTGGTTATTAGGTTCGACCACTCAGGGAGATAAAGAAGGTATTGCAGAGTATTTTAAAACACCATTAAAGATAGCACTAGCTGGAGGAGCTGGGAGTGGTGATAGCTCGAGTATTATAAAGGGTGGCGGAGAGGATCTGAGTCGTCGGATGGGGCAAGTTAAAAGGGGAGATATTGAAGAAATCAAGAGAACTATCAATTTAGAGGCTGCACAAGCTGAAAGGCAGCGACTTGAATTAGAGCAATTTAAAAATCTCAAAAAAAGAATTGAACAAGTAATTGAAGCAAATCCAAGTTTAACAAACTTTAAAAAGCAATTATTGCTTGATATCACGACTGACGGGCTCCGTATACAAATTGTTGATGAAAAGAACCGACCGATGTTTTCAATTGGTAAAGCCGAATTGCAATCTTATACAAAAGATATTTTGCATGAAATTGGCAAAATGCTTAATGAGGTACCAAACAGGGTTAGCCTATCAGGCCACACTGACGCAACACCCTATCCCTCTGGTGAAAAAAGCTACAGCAATTGGGAGTTATCTGCAGACCGAGCCAATGCATCCCGTCGTGAGCTTATTGCAGGTGGTATGGATTCGGATAAAATTCTCCGAGTTGTAGGATTGTCTTCAGCGGTTCTATTCGATAAAGAAGATCCATTTAGCCCATCCAACCGTCGTATCAGTATTATTGTTATGAATGAAAAAGCTGAGAAAGCTATTACAGACGAAGGACCGACTACTGACATTGGCAACAAGGCTGAAATTACAAAAGAGAAGCTTGGTGACCCATCATTAGCTCAGCCTTAGCATTTTATTTCGTCCTTTACATTTAAGAAGATGCGATATCCTTCACTAATTGCGTTACTTATTCAGGTAGCTACGTGGTTAACGTTAGTATTATTTCTATCTTTTTTCTCGGTAGAGACTGAGTTAATTGAATTAGCATTTTATCAAGGTGTCTTTGCTGCGGTTGTTAGTTACTACTTGAGAATGGCTGTTTGGTGGTTTTTTATTAATTTATTTTTTACCCCTGCTGTATTTATAGCACTGACTTTCAATTTACCTCCACTAGGGTACTTAACTGTTTTTGTATTACTTATTCTAATTTATGGAAGTATTCATCGTACTCAAGTTCCTCTTTACCCTTCTAGCAAGGCTGTCACAAACGCAATAACAATTTTATTACCAAAGAATAAAGCATTCTCGCTTATAGATCTTGGATCAGGAGGAGGTAAATTACTTACTTCCCTGAGCAAGTTAAACTCAAATGGAAGATTTCATGGAGTTGAAGCTGCAATTCTTCCTTTTCTAGCAAGCAAGATTAGAGGTTTTTGCTCTCAAAATAATTGTAGTTTTTCCTGGGGAAATTTCTGGCAATATAATCTTTCATCTTATGACATAGTTTATGCATATTTATCACCCGCTCCAATGGATATACTCTGGAAAAAGGCTATACAGGAAATGCGACCAGGAAGTATTTTGATAAGTAATTCTTTTGTAGTGCCAGATATTCCTCCCTCAGACTCTATTGCAATTGATGATTTTAATAATTCTGTTCTTTATATCTGGAAGATATAATTTTATTTATTCACGTCTCCATGTCGTCCCTTGTGGGGTGTCTTCAAGTATGATTCCAGCCTCGGCAAACGAACTCCGTATCTGATCTGCTTGCTTAAAATCTCGATTCTTTTTTGCTTCTAAACGCTGGCTAATCAGCAAATTAATTTCACTTTCAGAGAATCCTTGTTCTTTGTTTGTTGCCAAACTTTGCCGAAGGTATTTTTGTGGTTCTTGCTGCAATAAACCAAGCGTGTTTGCCAGTGATTTGAGCAAACTTGCTTCCTGAGGCTTTTGAGATTTATTTATCTCGCTCGCAAGATTAAACAGGATGGCAATTGCCTCTGGTGTATTAAAATCATCATTCATAGCCATTTTAAAACTTTGTGCATGGGGGTTATTCCAATTAATCTCGCTAACACTTACTGTTTCATACCCTTTTAGGGCTGTGTAAAGCCGATCAAGCGCGTTTTTTGCGCTAATCAACTGTTCAAGAGAATAGTTTAAAGGACTCCGATAGTGCGCTCGCAAAATAAAAAAACGAATTACTTCAGCTTGGAATTTTTTTAAAATTTCACGTACCGTAAAAAAATTTCCCAAGGATTTAGACATCTTTTCATTATCTACCCGAACAAATCCATTATGCATCCAGTAGTTTACGTAAGTCCCCTCGTTTGCTCCCTCACTCTGAGCGATTTCATTTTCATGGTGTGGAAATTGTAAATCTTGTCCACCACCATGAATATCGAAGTGGTGACCTAGAAAATGTCCGCTCATTGTTGAGCACTCAATATGCCACCCAGGCCTTCCATTTCCCCAAGGCGATTGCCAGTAAGGTTCTCCAGGCTTCACTGATTTCCATAAAACAAAATCAAGAGGGTCACGTTTGTGATGATCGATTTCCACTCTTTCACCAGCACGGAGATCAGATAATGATTTTCCAGAAAGTTTTCCATAACCAGGAAAGTGATGCACAGAAAAAAATACGTCCCCATTATCAGCTAGGTAAGCACAATTTTTCTCGATTAGCTTACTAATAAGAGAAATCATCTCCTCCACATGATGAGTTGCACATGGCTCAAAAGTTGGTTTCAAGGTTCCGAGCGCATCGGCATCTTCGTGCATAGCATTGATGAAACGATTGGTTAGTGTTTCTATTGATTCATTCATTTCCTGAGCGCGTTTAATTATTTTGTCGTCGATATCTGTAATATTGCGCACATAGATAACGTTATATCCGATTGAGTGTAGCCAACGAACAACCATATCAAATACAACTAAAACGCGTCCATGACCAAGATGGCAGAAGTCATATACCGTCATGCCACAAACATAAAGTTTTACTTCACCTGGTACCAGCGAAGTAAACGTTTTCTTTGTGCGAGTTAATGAGTTATAAATTTTTAGCATCGTAACAACTATTAAAATGTGAGATATAAATAGACTTTATTGATAAAATCAACGGATAAGATAAAGTTGAATTGATCCTATTAATTTGGGATTCTAGCAGTAGCACCAACCGGTGTATATTTTCTCCTTTCACTATTTACTGATTGAATCATTATGATAAGACTAATTACGTTATTACTCGCATTATCGATTAATCTTTCTGTGTTAGCTGCTCAACCAATTGTGAAAATTGATACAAATTTGGGGTCAATCTCATTAGCACTAGACCCTGACAAAGCACCTAAGACCGTAGAAAATTTTTTGCAGTATGTCCGTGAAGGTTTCTATGCAGGAACCATTTTTCATCGCGTTATTCCCAATTTTATGATCCAAGGGGGTGGGTTTGATCAAGCATTAGTTCAGAAACCGACAAACCGGCCAATCATAAATGAAGCCGAAAATGGTTTGAAAAACGAGATTGGGACAATCGCGATGGCTAGAACGAGTGATCCTCATTCGGCAACATCTCAATTTTTTATCAATGTAGCAAATAACGCATTTCTTAATTATTCATCTCAAACAGCCCAAGGTTACGGCTATACTGTTTTTGGTAAAGTTATCGAGGGGATGGATGTCGTAAACAAAATTGCAGCACTTCCTACTGGCCCCAGAGGTGTTTTCGCTAAAGATGCGCCTAAGGACACAGTAGTAATTAAGACAATTGAGCTTCTTTCCGGAAGCAAAAACTAAAACAAATCGATTCATTATAGGTAGATCAAATGGTTAAATTTCACACTAATTATGGCGTAATCACACTCGCGTTATACGACGAGCAAGCGCCGCTTACAGTAAAAAGCTTCTTGGCTTATGTGAGTAATGGACACTATGACAACACGGTATTTCACCGCGTAATCGATAATTTTATGATCCAAGGGGGTGGGTTTGATCTCGAAATGAATCAAAAGAAAACCCTTGAGCCCATTCAGAATGAAGCAAGCAACGGGCTAAAAAATGAGACTTATACGATTGCAATGGCTCGAACTTCGGATGTTCATTCTGCAACCTCACAGTTTTTTATTAATGTTAGAAATAATAACTTTCTCGATTTTACCGCACCAACAGCCCAAGGATATGGGTACTGTGTTTTTGGAAAAGTAATTGAAGGAATGGAAGTTATTGACAAGATAAAAAAAGTAAAAACGGGTAACTATGCTGGTCATGAAAATGTTCCGCTAGAAAATGTAGTCATAGAAAGGGCTGAGATCGTCTAGATAACTAACACTATTGCAACCAGCTCATTTCAGATATTTAATTATCCATGGGTATGTGTGAGCCATATGATATAGCCTGTTAATATTAAACAAACGAGAAGTGATAGGTAAGCCGTGCGCCGATATTTTTGCCTTAATGAAGTTTGTGAATAAACAGAAATGATAAACGGATAACGTTTGTCTTTGGGTTTTGTAATAATATTCTGCTCAGGTTCTAGCAGTCGTTGTTGGTAAATTTGTTGTGATTCTGTGCTCGCTATGTGACGCGCAAATTCCCATTCTTGCTGGTCAATTTGACCATCTTTATTTGTATCAAAACGTTTTAGTAAATGCTGAGAATCTTTTTTCCAATCAAGTATTAGGTCGCTCATGATCTCGCGGATACTATATTGTGAAGCAGCTGAGCTTGTACTAAATTGACCTAATACATAAAGCGGTTGACCCGGCAAGATCAGCGATTCACTATAACGATATCGATTATTATTGCTATGTAAGACAGATTGACTTTCAAGTATCTGTGTTTGATTTGGCCATTCTGTGTTGCCATACCATACTAGCTTCTCCTCACCCTGGATTTCGGCACTATCGGGATCAACAAAACAACTGGTTGACCCATCAGTCAATTTAAATGAATGACGGCTAATATTGCTATAGATCACATTCCAATGGATTTGTGATTGTTCTTTCTCGATAAGAATTTCCTTACATTCAATCTGACTCCGATACCATAAGCAGGGATGATTAGAGAGAGGCGCGTAAATAGGCTTATCCGCTATCATCGCGCCTTTCCCTTCTATTTCAACATAACCTTGATGGGAAGAACGGAGTCTTGCAGTTGGTGTATCTTCAATAAACCGAAGTCGTTTCCAATTTTTGAAAAAGGAATAGAAACTTATCAGGTCGATCAAAATGACCCCCATCAATATAAATTCATATTCCTCATGTGTTAGAGAAGATGAAAAAATTACCACAACGCGTAGGATATTCGCTAGCTAAATAATCTACCTACAGCAACATCTTGTTTTTCAGTGGCATTGAATTCAAGTAAATCTCGCGCATTAAACTTGAACCAATTCGCGATAATGACTTCTGGAAATTGTTCGATACGAACATTATTGATTTTAACAGCTTCGTTGTAGTATTCACGGCGATCCGCAATGCTATTTTCTAGACCTGTAATTCGAGTCTGTAGATGTTGAAATTTCTCACTAGCTTTAAGTTCTGGGTAATCCTCGACGACAGCGAATAAGCTCCCAAGACCTGTTCTTAACATGTTTTCAGCAGCACCTAATGCTGGTAGATCACCGGCATCACGCGCACTAGCAACACGAGACCGCGCAGCAATTACTTGTTTAAGTGTTTCTTGCTCATATCCCATATATTGCTTACAGGTTTCAACGAGTTTCGGCAGCTCATCATGGCGCTGCTTTAGGAGAACATCGATATTAGACCACGCCTGCGACACACTATGTTTCAGATCAACCAGGCTGTTATAAATCATAATCCCGTAAACAACCGCAACTATTAGTATTGCAATCAAAAGATAGATTATTGACTTAGTATCCAATGTTAAGCCTCCTCTATGCTAGGTTTAGTAGAATACCTGAGTCATACATCGTTAGATAAGAAAAAAAGAAGCTTATCCCTAGCCTATTTCTTCGTAAAAATTAAATCCCACACTCGGTGGCCCAACTTAATTCCACGTTGCTCAAATTTAGTTAAAGGACGGCTTGCCGGGCGCTGAGCGTAATCTTTATTGCTGTTGATTAAGCTCATTTCATTACTTAGAACGGCAAGCATCTGTTCCGCGTAATTTTGCCAATCAGTTGCAATATGTAAATAGCCCCCTGATTTAATGCGTTCGCAAAGCAATGCTATAAACATGGGTTGAATAAGCCGTCGTTTATGATGCCTTTTTTAGGCCATGGATCGGGGAAAAAAATATGAACCCCATCGAGGGATTCCCTCGCAATCATTTGGTTTAATACTGCTACCGCATCATATTGAATAATTTTCAGATTACTTAAGCCATGGAGATCAATTAATTTTAATAAACTGCCGATGCCCGGTGTATGAACTTCGGTAGCCAGATAATCATTATCAGGTGATTGTTGAGCAATTGTGGCAGTTGTCTCGCCCATGCCCGAACCTATTTCGAGTATCTTCGGCGCATGGCGCCCAAAAATAGCATTTAGGTTAAGTATTTCTTGTTGAAAAGGAATGCTGAAATCAGAGAATAATGTTTCATAGGCTTTGCGTTGCCCGTTAGTGTATCGTCCATTACGAATTACATAGCTGCGGATAGGGATAGCAGACGACATTTTAGCCCTGAGTTAGCCAAGCCCAAGATCTGACATTACCGTGACGACATCGGCGAAATGCCATCGATAGGGGAGCTCGGGCTTGCTGAATAAAGTTTTTTCTCCATCCGGCCAGCAAGATAAGCCTCCCTTCCTGCTTCAACTGCCTTACGCATCGCTGAAGCCATCATAATAGGATCTTTTGCCATTGCTATGGCAGTATTCATTAAAACGCCATCACAACCAAGTTCCATCGCAATGGCTGCATCAGAAGCTGTTCCAACCCCAGCATCAACTAAAACTGGTACAGTAGCGCGATCGATCATAATTTGTAAATTCCATGGATTTAAAATACCCATACCCGATCCAATTAATGAAGCAAGTGGCATAATCGCAATACAGCCGACTTCTTCGAGCTGTTTTGCGACGATCGGATCATCTGACGTATAAACCATGACTTGAAAGTTTTCTTTTACAAGTGTCTGAGCAGCTTTGATTGTTTCTACAACATTGGGAAACAGTGTTTTAGAATCTCCTAGCACTTCGAGTTTCACTAAGGAGTGCCCATCCAGTAGTTCTCGTGCTAATCGCAACGTTCTGATCGCTTCTTCGGCGGTATAGCAACCAGCTGTATTGGGTAATAATGTAAATTTAGATGAAGGTAAAATATCGAGTAAGTTCGGCTCATTGGGGTTTTGACCAATATTGGTTCGACGGATTGCAACCGTAATAATTTCTGACCCGCTTGCTTCTATCGCTGCTTGCGTTTCAGAAAAGTCTTTATATTTGCCTGTACCGACTAGCAGTCGGGATTTATAGCGCTTACCCGCAATTATAAAATCATCCATAATTAACTAAGCTTTTAAAGTCATGACGTGCAGCTAATGAAAGTAAATCAGTGATAGGGTTAATGCAATTAACCACCGCCAACTGCCACAACAATCTCAAGACGATCGCCTTCTGTCACGATGTAGTTTGGAAATTTACTTCTTGGAATAATTTCACCATTATGTTCAATCGCGATGCGCTTATTCTGGAGCCCCATATTTTCAAGCAATTGCTGCAAATTGAGCGAACATTCAAATTGCTGCGGCTCACCGTTGATGATCAGTTGTATCATTTGAAATCTGACAAGTGTAAGGTAAACTTTGTGGTTTTCTAATTAAGTGATTTTAGCACGCGGGTGTAGCTCAATGGTAGAGTAGAAGCTTCCCAAGCTTAAGACGAGGGTTCGATTCCCTTCACCCGCTCCATAAACCTGTTTATTTAGGATTTGATCAGCGACCGATTGGGAAAGTTAGGTGCAGTAAATACGCTATAATGTAACCATGTAAATCTTGGATCTTTTCATGAAACGTAAGATCAGTGGGCTGCTTGTTTTTTTCTGGACAGTAGCCCTATTAATAATAAGCCATGCTGTATTGGGTGATAATAAAACACCTCAACCCGAATCAAAACTCATTCTTGGTTGGGTAGAATTTGTTCGCCTTGAACCCTGGGGCATGAAAATGCGCGCTCGTATTGATACCGGTGCCAATACATCTTCGATGAGTGCGCGTGATATTAATCAGTTCAAAAAAGGAAGCGAGGACTGGGTTAAATTTGTGCTGGATTTTAAAGTAGATAAAGGCAAGCCCAATCGCTCGGTAGAGATTGAACGACCTATCGTACGTATCGTTAAAATTAAGCAACATCAAGACATATTACAAGAACGCCTTGTCGTAAATATGGATATTTGTATTGCCAACCAAGTCCATAATATCGAGTTTAATTTGATCGATCGGCGTGGACTGAATTACCCAGTCCTTTTAGGGCGCAGGGCCCTAGAAAGTTTAGCACTGGTTGACCCAGCGCGGACTTTTATTGAAAAAGCTGATTGTGGTCACGTCAAGAAAAAAAAGAAAAAAGTAGACACACCACCCGGCTCAACTAACCTTGAATGAGACAACTGCACTTATTGTTCTTAACTTTACTACTGTGCTCTATCGGGTTAGGGCTGGCAGTCTATAAAGTCAATACCTTAGGTTTGCCGCTAACGGCTTCCAAGCAAACCGAAGTTTGGAATGTAGAGGCGCGTATCAGCTTTAAAGCCAAACCAGATAGTGGAGTTAAAGTTAGCTTACCCCTTCCCTTAAATACTTCAGGTTACACTATCCTCAATGAAGACTTTGTGGGCGCTAATTATGGGCTGGCAACCGAGCAAGATGAAGGTGGACGCGTTGCATTGTGGGCGAAGAGACGTGCACAAGGCAAACAGCTATTATTTTACCGCGCAGTGATATTTGAGAATGACGAGAAAGTAGCTGATTCCAGTAAGATTCCAAGCTATCCTACTGTTCCAGATTACCCCGAACATTTCTTACCCGTCATTCAGGGTTTATTAGATAAATCGCGTCAGCAATCAGCAGATACCATTTCATTTGCGCAACAAGTCATTCAGCAGCTTAATGCCACAGCGCCTGCTCCGGAGCTAAAGTTACTTATTGAACACATCAACACATCTAAGAATTTGGCGAAGGAAATCAGTTGGATTTTAGCAGGTGCCAGAATTCCAGCTCGCATTATCCAAGGGCTTCGTCTACATGATGGTAAGCGTTATAGCGAACTGGAAACCTGGGTGCAAGTGCATGATGGTAAGCAATGGCGTACGCTTAATACCAAAGATGGGCAAGAAGGTCTGCCTGCTAATTTTGTTATTTGGCAAATAGGTGATCAGAAAACGTTTTCAGTTGAAGGAGGTACTGAAATCAGTTTACAATTTTCTGTTGCGAAAGCGCTCCGTGAACTGGTTGACGTTGCAGAGTCCCGTGCCATTCTAAAAGGCTCCCGCATCATGGAGTTTTCGCTATATTCTTTACCAGTACAAACTCAGAATGTTTATAAAGTCCTGTTAATGATTCCTTTAGGAGCATTTGTTGTCGTTCTCATGCGTAACCTTATTGGGATTAAAACTTTTGGTACATTTATGCCCGTCCTAATCGCACTTGCATTCAGAGAAACTGAACTTGCTTGGGGGCTCGGTTTATTTTGTTTAATTGTAGGTTTAGGTCTGCTACTGCGCGCTTATGTCGAACAGCTCAAATTATTACTCATTCCACGACTTGCTTCGGTATTAACCATGGTTGTGCTACTCATGGTAGGCACTAGCGTGGTGATGCATAAACTTGGACTTGAAATGGGCTTATCGGTAGCATTGTTTCCGATGGTGATCATGACCATGACCATTGAACGCATGTCGTTGGCCTGGGAAGAGGTGGGGCCGGTTGAAGCGTTTAAACAAGGAGCAGGTAGCTTACTAGTCGCGACTATTGGTTATTTAGTGATGAATATTGATGAATTGCAGCATTTATTATTCGTTTTTCCAGAGCTGCTGTTGGTCGTATTGGCGGCGACTATTCTATTTGGACGTTACTCCGGTTATCGATTAACGGAACTGTGGCGATTCCGTGCCTTAGCGAAACGGTAGTTACACGCAATGTTTTTAACCTGGCTAAATCTCAGGCACGCTGGGGTAATCGGCATGAACCGCCGCAATGCCGATTTTATCCTGCGCTATAATGAACGTTCACTTTACCCTTTGGTTGATGACAAACTACGCACTAAACAACTAGCAATTGCTGCTGGAATTGCAGTACCTCAACTTTACGGTGTTATCGAAATTGAACATGATATTGCTAATATTCCCAATATTGTTCGTGATTATAAGGATTTCGTTATCAAGCCCGCGCATGGTTCGGGTGGTAATGGTATCGCTGTTATCATTGGTCGCATCAATGAGCGATTCCAATACAATAATGGGAGTCTCTTAACTGAAGAAGAGCTTGAATATCACATTTCCAATATTCTAAGTGGTATGTATAGTTTGGGAGGTCAACCTGATCAAGCGTTAATCGAATATCGCGTGAAATTCGATCCTTTATTTGAATCGGTCAGTTACCGCGGTGTTCCTGATATTCGCACCATCGTTTTTCGGGGTATACCTGTTGCTTCAATGGTACGTTTACCAACACGGTTATCGGATGGGAAAGCCAATTTACACCAAGGAGCCGTGGGTGCAGGCATTGACCTTAACTCGGGCATGACTACCCGAGCGGTATGGCAAAACCGCCCAATCGATATTCACCCAGATACCGGATCGGTTATCAGTGGCCTTGCTATTCCTCACTGGAATAAATTATTAACGCTCGCTGCACAGTGCTATGAATTGGTAGGATTGGGATATCTCGGAGTCGATGTGGTATTGGATCATGAATTAGGTCCTTTGGTACTCGAACTCAATGCACGTCCGGGTTTATCGATTCAAATTGCTAATGGAAAAGGCATGGAGAAACGGTTGGAATATATTGATCACCTCAACAAAATTCCAGAAAAAGCACAGGATCGTGCTGCACTTGCTCAGTCGCTGTTTAAAGCAGAAAATTAAAATTCAGCGAATAATTGCTGAAAATTATAATAATCGCCTATTTAGGTCATTCTATGGATCCTCGTTTTATTATTTATGGCGATATCGGTGGCACAAAAACTATTCTGCGGCTGGCGAGAGTGCAGAATGACGATTTATCACTCGTTCAGGAACAACGCTATACGAGCCAAGCTTATCAACACTTAGATGAGATTATTAGTGACTTTTTAGCCAATCAACCAGATGCTGGCGCTGTAAGCAAGGCGATCTCAGTTGCCTGCTTTGCTATTGCGGGCCCGATTGTTGAACAACAAGCACGACTAACCAATCTGCCGTGGTTAATCAATGCAGCAGATCTTTCGCAGCGATTTACTATTCCCCAAGTTAAGTTAATCAATGATTTTGAGGCGACAGCGCTGGGCGTTGAGAAATTAACGCAACAGGATCTCGAAGTCCTTCAAATAGGCAAAGAGAGTAAAACTGGTATGCGCGTTGTGCTCGGGGCAGGGACTGGCATGGGAGTTGCCTGGATAGCACACATTGGGTGTCGCTATATTCCCATTCCAACTGAGGCAGGACATATTGACTTCGCGCCAACAAGCGATTTACAAATCGAATTGCTCAATTTCTTATCTACAAAATTTGGCCATGTTTCCATCGAACGAGTTCTTTCAGGTCCGGGGCTAACCAATATTTTTAACTTTTTGCAGCAGCGCGCAAATCGACTGCAGCCTTCTTCACTTCTAGAACTAGGCGAAGATGAAGGTCAATTGATTATTCAATTGGCACTAGAGCAAAGCCATGATTCAGCAATTGAATCCTTGCAGCTATTTACTGAAATCTATGGCGCATTTGCTGGAAATCTGGCTTTAGCAGGCCTATGCCGTGGTGGAGTTTACATTGCTGGCGGTATTGCGCCACGAATTATTCATTACCTAAAGATAGGACGTTTTATCCAAGCATTCCACAGCAAAGGCCGTTTCGCGGGATTAATGCACGAAATACCACTCTCGGTTATCCTAAATACTCAGGTTGGTCTCCTTGGTGCAGAGAGCGAAGCGCAGCGATTGCTACGAAATGATTTATCAGATACTAGTCGATCCTGAAATATCCACAAGCACTTGATTCTATGCAGCAAAGATCTTTCTTTTGATGAGCATAACGACCAGGAATGTTAAAATAGCATCCTATTTCTGGTCGAAATGGTGATTAAAAATGCTAAGACATAGCAGTACGATTCATCAACCGAATTTGTTTGGAACAGATTTGCTGATGCAGTTGGATGTCAATGATCCATTGTTGCAGCTTGCAGACGCGATACCGTGGCAAGAATTTGACGAAGCATTTTCGATTCACTACACGAAATCGACAGGCGCGCCGAGTAAGCCGATCCGGTTGCTGTTTGGGTTATTGATCTTGAAGCAGTTAGAGAATTTGAGTGACGAATCAGTAGTATTGCAGTGGAAGCGCAATCCTTACTACCAGGCTTTTGCGGCATGAAAGAGTTCCAGCAGAAATTGCCGTGTCATAGCACGGAACTGGTGCATTTTCGTAAGCGCCTAGGTGTGCCGGGCATGGAGCGGATTTTTCAGATGAGTGTTGGTTTGCATGGGGAATCGGCACTGGAAGATGTGGTTCATGTTGACACGACAGTGCAAGAGAAGAACATCACATACCCGACTGACAGCAAACTAGCGATCAAGATTATCAATCGCCTCAACAAGATTGCCAAATCCCATGGTATTTCACAGCGGCGCACTTTCATTAAAAAGGCGAAACGCGCGTTGAAGCGACTCAGAACCATTGCAGGTGTTTTGATGCGGGAGCTCAGGAGAAAATTGCCACAATGCTGCCTATTCGAGCACTACCAAAAGGATTTTCTACTGTATGAGCGCGTACTGAAACAGAAAATCAAAGACACGCACAAAATCTATTCCCTGCACGAACCGCAAGTGTACTGTATCGGCAAGGGAAAAGACCACAAACAATATGAATACGGCAGCAAGGCATCGATAGCCAGCACAGCGAAAGGTAACCTGATTGTTGGGGTTGTCAGTCACGAACAAAACTTGCATGACAGCCACACATTACCAGAGATATTGCATCATGTTGAGATTTCGCGCGGGAAAGCGGCCAAGCAAGCCGTATGCGACCGCGGCTACCGTGGCAAACGTGAAGTCAATGGAACGCAAATCGTTCTACCTGGAAGAGCATTAAAACGAGACACACGCTACCAAAGAGACAAGAAGCGGAAACAATGCAGAAGGCGCGCGGCGATTGAACCCATTATCGGCCACCTGAAATCGGATTATCGAATGGCCAGAAATTACCTGAAAGGCGCCATCGGTGATTGCATCAATCTGCTAATGTGTACTAGCTCAGATCAGATCGTACAGTTACCGAATTGATTGGATGTCTGTCAGATTAGATTTGGTTCAGATTTTTGCTGTTCCAAATCGTTTTCCCACTGAGCAAAGTCTCCATAGGAGTTTTTCCATTGCAGATTTTTCCCTGACGAGTTCTTTCATTATTATAATAATCGATCCAGCTGTCTAGGTCCTTTTGCAGTGACTCCAAATCGTGATACAGCTTCTTGCGGAAAGTCACTTGATAGAATTCCTGTAATTGGAATTAGAGGGACTGGTTACAAGCTTATTCGTGGAAAAACAGCTAAAAAACTCAACCAACCATAAATTAACCCAAAATTTCTCTGAAATGGGAAACTTGCGTCATTTTGCAAAGGTCTCCTGTGTTATATTCTCTTTTCTAATCGATAAAGCCAAGCAAGAAGTTCAGCTACAACTAAATAAAGCTCTGGTGGTATGCGATCATCTAAATTTACTTGCATTAGTAATGATACAAGCTCAGCAGATTCATGAACATAGATGTTAGAATCCTTAGCGCGTTTGATTATTTCTTCAGCAATTAGCCCCCTTCCCTTTGCGATGATTTTAGGTGCAGACATTCCATCTTGATAAGCTAGTGCTACTGCAACTTGTTTCTTTGCTTCATTGATCATCGGTTGATTCATCTTTATTTACTGTTATCGATTGTACTCTTATGCCTTCTGCCTCTATAGCCGCGATTAACCTAGATTGGTTATTAATTAGTAAATTATTAGTAATATCTTCTGCTGTTTCAATATGAATATTAGTGCCTAGTTTATTGATACACAGAGTAATCACAATTTGACCTAAACAGGGTAAAGTGATTTTGATATGGGAAGTCCAGTTACTAGAAGCATCCTCTTCTTTTCCTTGATCTTGGTTTTCTTGTTCTGTTACTACCCATTCCACTGGCTGTCCAGACCATATTTCTCCTCTCCATGCTATGGCTCCTGTTTCTAATGCCATGAGTTGCTGTTGAACGAAGTGACAGCTTCCTTGATTTTTATCTGCGTCAAATAATTTTGATTGGGGTTCTAGATGTAATTGATCAGATGATCGCTTACCCGTTAACCACTGCGCTAGATGTGATTCATAGAAGAGTCCGCTCACAGTTAAGGCTTGTTGAAGTCCATTGGCTAGTTCGACAATACTGTTTGGAAATGACTGGATTATTGGGGTTGTTGAAGCAATTTGATGGGGAGGTGTAATTTGAGGATTAGTCGTTGCTTTGAGTAACCCTGATAATAATTGCCCAGCCTGACTGATACTGGTGCTATTTTGTTTGTGGCCTAAATGTATTAGAGGCTCCAGTAACAAGAATTTTAGTATAGGTTCTTTGCTGATTAAGGTTAACTCAATTTCGGTGTTCTTTTTATGGCTAATAGAAGCAGAGATAGCCATTTGTAGTGATTGCCCAGCAACTAGAACGCTAGCCCAACCATTAGTAAGCCTAGATTCAATTATGGCATGATACTTTTTCCCAATAATAAATGGATCTGGCTCAGACTTGGTGCTTACTCCTTGAGTTGTAGTGGAAGGTAAGGGAAACGCTTCGATTTTTTGAGTAAACAAAATATTATTCTCATTTATCAAAGGAATTATTCCAATAAAATACTGTTATCTTTTATTTAGTAAGTATAACAGTGGATACACATTATTCTGATCTTTGGTTTCGACCTATACTAATCAGATTTATACAACCGATCTAGTTTACGTTTCTGATTAGCATTTATCAGTAAATTCTGTAAATGAGTCATCCATGGCTCAGTAACGGCACGGATTTGCGCATCCTTTTCTAATATTCTATGAATAATATCTATTTTTTTTTTCTGCATTTCATAACTGAGCTGTGTTTGTTTGGGATTGGAAACAAGCGTTTGTGTTAATAGTTTACACTCGCGCTCAAGAGTTATTAATTCTTCCCAGTTATTTTCTTGTGCAGCTTTCAGCATTTTTTCAGTAATAGCTAATATTGCTTTGTAAGTAAAAATTAATTGCACGCCATCCATAAATTTTTTAAATATTTGTTGGTTTTAAAGCGTGAGCGTTACTAACCTGATGAATATTTGGTTTAGTAGGCTCTTTATTTCCTATAGATCCCCATGCTTGCTGTAATTGAGACAATAACTCAATAATTTCATTAATAGTCTCAATATTATTTTGAATATTTGCAATAAGAAGCTGCCTAGTCATATACTCATATAGCGTCTGCAAATTATTCGCGATTTCACCGCCAACAGTAATATCCAGACTTGCTTTTAGGCCGTTATCGATAATCGATATGGCTTTTGAAATCATTTCACCCTTTGCTGCAATATTATTGTGTAGAATCTCTTGCTTAGCTCTGCTGAGTGCGTTGATAGATCCTTCAAACAGCATTAGAATTAGCTTATGTGAATCAGCAGATGCTACCCCAGACTCGACACCAACGCGCTGATATGAATTAATTGCGTAATTTTTTGCAGACATAAATTTATCTTATATATAAAAAGTTAATAGAACTCGCTTATCTATCAAAGGGCTAATTTCCCGAACTCGCCTTAGGTAAATTTGATAATTGCTGTTGAAGAAAGGTGCTTGTTTGAGTCATGCTAGCAATCATTGTGTCTAGTGCCGTAAATTGCGCACGGTATCTTTTTCTACATCTTCCAAGCGGCGACCAAGCATTTCACGCTGCTTACCAATATCCTTAATCGTATTATTGATTCCATCTAGGCGACCGTCGATTAGGCCGTTGCTCTTAAGCATGCCATCAACTAATTTATCAAGCTTAGCTGCGAATCCGTTAGTAGTAAATAATGAACCCAAATCTTTATCGGGGTCATTGATCACCGAAGTTAATTTGGTATTATCGAGCTGCAATGTACCGTCTTTCTGGAAATTTATCCCAATCTGTGAAAGAGAATTTAAACTACTTGGGGCACCCGGTAAGAACGAATTCAATACCCCACGTATTTGACTCTCAACCGTACGAACCGTCGCATCTCCTGTTAAAACGGATGCTTGTTTGTTGGTCACATCATAACGAGAAATATCACTAATTGTTTTTACAAGCTCATTATAAGCTCCAACAAATGCACTAACTGCAGTTTGGATTTTGGATGTATCCTGACTTATTGACAAACTTGTAGTGGTACCAGGACTGGCTTTTAGCAAATTAAATGTTACGCCCTCTAGAGCGTCTTTTATAGTATTTGAAGATTTGCTGATTGTTATCCCGTCTATTACCATTGTTGCATTCTGTGCAGCAACTGTTTGTGCCATATTTGCAGTACCACCGGTAGTTGCATCGTAAGCTAATTTCGATAGTCCCGCATTATTTAGATTATTACCGTCATCATCACTGACTGTAATTTTTAGCGCATTATCTGTACCAGTATTATTTGAAGCGACTACTAAACGATTCCCACTTCCATCATTTACAATGCTCGCGGTGACCCCAGCATCGGCTTCATTAATCGTATCGCGGATACTCGCCAAGTCTGTTTGATCGGATTCGATCGTTATGCTCTTAGATATTTTTGTAGAATTACTGGTAAACGTTCCATCACCATTATAAGTACCAAATTCGATTGTCAGCGTACCACTTCCTATTACTGTACTAGTGGCAGCAAATGATTCAGACGTGATTTTCTGAGCCTGGGCAAGGTCCTGAACTTCTATTTGATGATTGCCTATTGCGGCATTAGCAGAGGCGCTTGCAGTCGCTATTGTTGAATCTCCCACGTTGGCCTTAATGCCAGTAAATAGCGATAGATTAGTTAATGTCTTAACACTACTCTGGAAGGAAGATAGGGCCCCTTTTAAGCTTCCATAAGCAGAGATCTGGGCTTGCTGCGTAGCTTCTTTATTGGTAAGCAGCAACACTGGACGTTGTTCAATCGCCATGAGTTGTCCAACAATTCCATTGACATCTAGTCCTGAGCCAAGTCCTGGTGAAGAAATCATTTTAATTCCCTTTATCGAGTGAGTTAGCTACATTTATGCCTTATCATGAAACAGTAGTCCTTCAATTTTTCCTAAAGCACGCGCAATCGAAATTGCTTCCTCAGATGGAAATTGACGTATCACTTCCTGAGTTTGAGCGTCCATGATTTTAACTACAGTTTTTCCAGTTTCTTCGTCTATTGAGAACTGCAGATTGGGAGCGAGTGTTTGTGTAAAATGCTGAATCTGATTTACTGCCTCTTTAACTTCTTCTAGTTCAATCGTATTTTGTTTATTTACCAGACTTGGCTCAGGAGTGACTGCCGTCTGAGCAGGAATATGTTCACTTTTTTGTACCTTTTGTTGAGGCAATGCGGGCTGTAAGAAGTCTGCTATTCCTGTAGCTGAACTTATCATCATCTTGAACTCCTTTTTATAACTGGTTTAGGGTAGCGATGATTATTGAGCTACCCTAAACCAAGCATTATCAATACTATGCTTATCTTAATAAAGACAAAACATTATTAGGTATTGCATTCGCTTGAGCGAGCATTGCAACACCAGCTTGTTGTAGAATCTGTGCTCGTGTCATGCTTGCTGTCTCTGCTGCAAAATCTGCATCACGAATACGACTACGTGATGCAGAAAGATTCTCAGAGGAGGTTTGCAGATTACTAATCGTGCTTTCAAGACGATTTTGAATCGCACCAAAGCGTGCACGTTGATCATTAACTGTTGTCAGGGCAGAGTCGACAATTGCGAGCGTACGAGTAGCCGCTTCTGCAGTCGTAATATCCATTGCACTAGCTGCTTGCAATTGAGCGCCATAGGTACCAGCTGCAGCAGTACCTGGTGTTCCGGCATCTTGAAAGACATCAGCAACTCCTGTTGTTACAGTGAATGCTTTCGATGAGTCCAGGACAACCTTCCCAGTTAGCCAAGCGCCATCTCCATGGCCCCATACACCAGTAGTTGTATCTAGGCCGCCTCCCGCCAGATGTAACAGCGAAACTATCAACTTGCCGTTGTATCGCCATCTAGCACCGCAGTATCGGATACTAGAATGTTAAGAGCAACGGGAGGAGCAGCGTTATCATAAGAGTTATTCGCGATGCGTAGATCGTTGCCTTGAGCGTTTGTTAGTTTAAGCGCCCAATAACCATCCTCAGTTAATACCGCTTCTGCGGTAAAACCCGTCTTAGCTGCTGCGTCATTAAAAGCCTGTACAGCGCTACTCAGATAACCACCGGAGTCGACGTCTGCTGCATCATCTGGCCCACCAGTTTTAAATGAAACAGTCGTGTATTTCGGGTCCTCTCCACTACCTGAGTAATCTGTTGAGATAGCAAATGAATACGTAGTATTTTGCATAAATCCAACGCCAGTTCCAGTTCCTGCGCCTAATACAACTTCAGTAGTTGCGCTTGCATTTACTCCGCTTCCAGTGCGGTTAATTGCGGTTGCGATTTCACTTGCGCTTGCGCCTGCGCGATAATAAACGTCAAAATTACCGGAACCTGTAGAAACTCTGAAATTTCCTGCCGTGATAGCACCATTGATGCCAGATACATCACCTATCGTCCACTCAAAAGGACTGAGTTTCCGAAGGCATTGCCCCCTGAACCGACCGTCCCAGCAACCAGATCACCCGAACCACCAGCTTTAAAAGCCGCTAAGCCGCCGATACGATAATTCCCAAATGCATTAGTTTGAAAATTACCTGAGGAGGCTGAAATTGTTTGGTTTGCATTTGCACCGACTTGGAAATTCATGGTACTAAAAGATCCATCAAGAAGGTTTAAGCCATTAAATTGAGTTTGGCTTGATACACGCTGAATTTCTGCAGTTAACTGGGTTACCTCAGCTTGGAGAGCTGCACGATCGCTTGCGGTATTAGTGGCATTCGCTGCTTGTACTGACAATTCACGAATACGCTGTAAGTTATTACCAATTTCAGTTAATGCGCCTTCAGCCGTTTGGGACATTGATATACCATCATTTGCGTTACGAGCCGCTTGATTCAGGCCTCGAATTTGTGTGCTCATTCTTTCAGAAATTGCGAGACCAGCAGCGTCATCTTTAGCGCTGTTAATACGTAAGCCAGATGATAAACGCTCTAGGGCAGTATTTAACATACCTTGTGAGCCATTTAAATTTCGTTGAGCGTTCAACGAGGCAATATTAGTATTGATAATTTGTGGCATTTGTTTCTCCTTCAGAGTTTAATTACTATCAATTAGTAAAAATGCGGCGCTCGTGCCGCTTACGGTGACGTTGACTCTGCCTGCAATCCATTCAGGTCATGTTGAGTCGCTGTTGATGAAGGTAAACGGAATGGCTAATAAAAAGTTTAATTAGTAATTAATGGATTTGTGTGGACTTATAACAAATGAATATGAGGATTATACTTGCGATGGTAATAATGGTCGGTTATGCTGGTTGCAATTCATTAATTAACACATGCTTATTGTGAATGAATCACTATTATCTATACTCTTAGTGGGCTTTCTAAATCCGAGTGCGGAGACTGTTTGTAAGATACTTGCGGATGAGGATATAAATTTTGATTCTAAATTTGTGGACACTCATGATGAATTTCTACACGCAATACAAAATTGTCACTGGGATGTCATCATAGCAAATGCAGTTACCCTTGAAACGGGTACTCACGCAGTTCTCAATTACTTTTCTCAAGTAAATCAGTTTCTGAAAATTCCAGTAATCATCGTGTCGAATGAAAGTAATGAACAATCCGCTAGAGGTTTTCTGAAAGCGGGGGCCTATGATTTCATGCTAATGTCGAGCCTAGTTAGGCTAGCTCCAGTAATTAAGAAATGTGCGCAAGAGTTGAAAAGTGTTCAGGAAAATCGTGTTACTCAGCTTAATCTTCAAAAGAGTGAAGCACGATTTCGGGCTATCGCATCCAATTTGCCAGGTTTGGTATTTCAGTTCCTGAAGAAACCGGATAATTCGATTGCTTTTCCGTTTGTGAGTGAAGGAGTACTGATGCTACTGGGGTTAACCGCTGAGGAGTTAACTACATGCCCTGAACTGTTTTATCAGATGATACTTCCTGAGGATCAGTATTCATATAATGAGCAAATGCAAACATCAGCCAAAAATTTTTCTACCTGGAATTGGGAAGGAAAAATTAAAGTAAAAGATGATAGAGATATAAAGTGGATTAGCTTGCGTGCAACTCCTCGGCAATCTAATCAAGGAGGTATTCTATGGGACGGGATTGTACTTAATATTACTCGAAATAAGTTAGCCGAGATTGAACTTGCAAATTCACACGCACAGTTAGCAGAATTATCTTCCTATTTACAAAAAATTAAAGAACATGAGCGTATGCGTATTGCGCGTGAAATTCATGATGACATTGGCGGCACATTGACAGCAATTAAATGTGAGCTCCAACCGTGTATTGATATCGATAAGCCTCGATCCCCAGAATTTTATCAGCAGAAGACTAGATCGATTGAGGAATTAGTTGATTATGTAATCGATAGTACTCGTAGAATCTCATTAGACCTTAGGCCTGGTGTATTGGATGTGGGCATTGTAGCGTCAGTTCACTGGCAAGCGAGGGAGTTCAGTAAACGTAATCATATTCCTTGTGAGGTGCTATGTGAGAGTGAGGATATCTCACTCAATGATGATCTTGCTGTAGCAATCTTTAGAATATTCCAGGAAACTCTGACAAATATTACAAAACATGCAAATGCATCTATTGTAAAAGTTAGACTTGCTGAAATAAATGATTATGTCTTATTGGAAGTTATTGATAATGGTAGAGGAATTACTGATCTTGAAATGAAAAAACCAAACTCATTTGGTATTCGTGGTATTCGAGAACGTTGTCAGCAATTAGGCGGTGATTTTTTTATAACGGGCACTAAAGAAAAAGGGACTAGTGTTCTGATTAAGATTCCTATCGAAATCAAGATAATGAATTAACCCATGGTATTGTGACTAGCCACAAAGGACAAAGATGATACGAGTAATGATTGCTGACGATCATGCGATCGTACGTCAAGGCTTAAAACAAATTTTAAGTGAAACCGGTGATATTAGCGTAACGGGGGAAGCAGAAACCGGATTTCAAGCTGTAAAAGTCATACGACAACAAGAGTTTGACGTGATGCTACTGGATATTTCTTTACCTGATCGAAATGGTATCGAGATATTAAAGCAAATTAAAAAAGATAGGCCCAATTTAATGGTGCTCATGCTCAGTATGCATAATGAGAATGAATTTGCATTGCGCGCGCTTAAAGCAGGCGCTTCTGGGTATTTGAATAAGCAAAGCGCACCAGCTCAACTTGTAACAGCAATTCGACAAGTTTCAGGAGGGCATAAGTATATCTCTCCCGCATTGGCTCAGGAATTGGCAAATGCATGGACTTCAGAAGCAGATCGACCACTTCATGAAAATCTTTCTGACCGTGAATTTCAAACCTTATGTTTGATTGCATCAGGCAAGACGCTCTCTGAGATTTCTATTGAAATGTGTTTAAGCCCAAAGACAGTCAGTGTTTATCGAGCAAGAATGATGGAAAAATTAAAAATTTCCAATAATTCTGAATTAGTTCGTTACGCAATTAAACATAAGTTAGTTGACTAAAAATCTTGTTTAAGTAAAAAAAACAGAATAAAGGGCTTTTTCATCCTTAGTTTCATTTCTTACTTCATCGTAGATTTGCTAATCTGCTAAACGAAGAAATAAATTCTGAGATAAGTTCTCCTTCAGAAAACAATCCATACTTATCTAACGTAAGAATTTCATTTATGAAACCAGAAGAGAGGTCTCATCGATATGAAGAATTTAAAAAAAGAAAAATTACTAAGATTAATTAATACATCTGGAGTAGCTATGCGCAAGCCTGAGGATGAGGTAGATAGCAATTCTTTAACTGCAGAAGGTGAATATTACCAACAAGTTGAACAGTTTGCGCAAAGAATTCGTAAAACCAGTGATGTTGATGAAATGATCAAAATCTTAGAAACACTTCTCAATGAAACGAAGGGATTACATAGTAATAATGAAATACAGAACACGCACGAGCTTCGTCGTGCAGAGACCAAGATCGAGTCTCTAAAATATGAGTTAGAGGAGCTCAGAGAGCTTGTTCATACTGATCAAATGACTGGCACTTATAACCGTCGAGGCCTTGATAATATTTTTACGCGTGAAGCTGCACGCGCAGATCGTTATGAAAACGCACTCTGTGTCGTTTTAATCGATCTGGATGATTTTAAATTCATTAATGATACTTATGGTCATCTACTTGGGGATAGTGCACTGATTCATTTCGCAACAATAGCTAAAAAAACAATTCGTCCAAGTGATGTAATTGCGCGCTATGGTGGAGAGGAATTCCTGATCATATTGCCTGACACGAGGCCTGAAGAGGCGGTTTGGGTTATGCAACGCTTGCAAAAGAATTTATCAAAAAATCTCTTATTAGATAGCGAAAACATACCAATTAAAATTACTTTTAGCGGCGGAATTACATTGCGTAAGTTTCAAGAAACACAGAATACCGTAATCAAACGTGCCGATAAAGCACTTTATCGTGCTAAACAGTATGGCAAGAATCGTATTGAAATAACTGCGTAATTTATTTTTATTAACTGCAACTACACGATAATTTTAGCTATTTTCAAGTTTACATATGACTTTCAATTCTGGAGTGGCGTAATGGAGGAGGTATTTTTAGGCAGGCAACCCATATTAGATCGTAACCAGAATTTAGTAGCGTTTGAATTATTATTCCGTGCTGGAGAAGTCAACGAGGCTAACGTTACCAATGATGTTCATGCATCAGCCAGTGTAATGGTCAATGCTTACGGTCAACTGGGCATACAGCGCGTGCTTGGTCAACAGCGAGGCTTTATTAACATCAGTACAGAATTGCTAATGAGTGACGCGATACTATTACTGCCAAGTAATCACATCGTGCTCGAATTACTTGAATCAATACAAATTACTGATCAAGTAGTTAAACGCTGTCTAGAATTAAAGCGAATGGGTTACCACCTTGCACTCGATGATGTAACTGAGATCAATAGAAGAATAGAGCAGATGTTACCTATTGTTAATGTTGTAAAACTAGATGTGCTTGCGATTGAGGAAACCAAGCTAAAAGAGATTATCAATACAGTAAGACGCTGGCCAGTTATTTTGTTAGCAGAAAAAGTTGATAGTCCAGAATTAGCAAAAAAATGTGCAGCACTCGGTTTTGATATGTTTCAAGGCTATCATTTTGCAAAACCTGAGATTATTTCAGGTAAGCGAGTTGATGCGAATAAGCTTCCATTGTTAAATTTATTAACTATGGTGATGAGTGATTGTGAGGCCGAAGAGATTGAGGCAGAACTTAAGCACCAACCAAATCTTAGCTATAATTTGCTACGCTTAGTAAATTCAGTTAGTTTTGGTTTACAGCAAAGAATTAATTCTATTAAGCAAGCAGTGGTAATTTTAGGCCGGCAACAACTGCAAAGGTGGGTTCAGCTGTTGTTATACACATCTGATTCATCGGGAGATAGCATTTCTAACGCATTAATGCAAACTGCTGCAGTTCGTGGAAAATTGATGGAACTTATTGCTCAGGTCGATCGCCCTCATGATAAATCATATCAAGATCGTGCTTTTATGGTGGGTATTTTCTCACTTTTAGATACGCTTCTTGGGATTGAAATGCAACAAATTGTTGACAAACTCAATGTTCCCGAGGAGCTAACTCAAGCGTTATTACAACGATCAGGTCGTCTAGGACGCCAGCTTGCTCTTATTGAGGCTAACGAAAAAGGTGATGTTACTCAAGTTCAAAATATACTTAAAGAGATTAATTTTTTAAGCCTATCGCAACTAACTCATGCAGAACTGGAAGCATTAAGCTGGACAAATAGAATAAATGAAACCGCTCATTAATATTTAGTCGTTTCCACAAAATTTCATCACCGACTTCTGATGTGGAGAACGCTTAAAGAAATTGTCCTCTGAGCAAGTACAACTCAAGAAAGGTGTATCGAACCTAATTTGTACTAGCTCAGATCAGATCGTACAGTTACCGAATTGATTGGATGTCTGTCAGATTAGATTTGGTTCAGATTTTTGCTGTTCCAAATCGTTTTCCCACTGAGCAAAGTCTCCATAGGAGTTTTTCCATTGAGACTTTTCCCTGATGAGTTCTTTCATTATTATAATAACGTCCAGCTGTCAGGTCCTTTTGAGTGACTCCAAATCGTGAAGCTTTTTGCGGAAAGTCCTTGATAGAATTCCTGTAAGATGGTTTTTGGAATCGCTAGATCCGTTGGTCTGGGGACGGCTTTGTTTTGGTCGATATCATGATTGCCAATTGCTGGTAATCACTGTCAAGCGCAACTCCTCTGTCCGTTAATATTCGCAACTGGGTAAACCCTGGCAGAATGGCAGCACCTTGTCATTTAGGATATGGCGCAGTAATTGATGTTTTGGCCGTATAGAGCTTGCAATGCACTCCTTGGAGTAAGTATCATAAAAGTTTGCTGATAAATCGACCAACACCTTTAGATTTCCCACATAGAAGGTGCCTGGCGCCCAAAACCAGGGTGCATCGTTTCTATTTCACGCTGGCAATATCATCCTGTTCTTTTCTCCATGCTGCGATTTGTGCATCATTCAAAAGATGCCTCACGGGATCTTGGTTTCCAGTGCAGCAGGCGATCTTTGAAGTTGGGTGGACCACTACCTGATACATAAATACCGCTTTTGCGTAATTCGTTGCTGGTTCGATGCTGGCCGGCCGATACTCCTGCATAGGCTACCACCGCCCGCTCAGGGCTTCATCGATTCTTAAAGTTAGCAACACGACGATCCTGATTGATCAATGCTTCCAGACCGTTTGTCTCAACTAATTCCTGATAGCGATAAAATGTCTCTCGAACTCCCATTATCTTGCAGGCTTTTGAGATATTCTGAAGTTCTTCAGCAAGATTGAGCAACCCTGCTTTATGTTTAATGATTGGATTGTTAGTATGCAACATGAGCGTTACCTCCATTTATGTTTGATTTTAAATTTCAACACCCATATCAAACTCGTAACGCCCCGATTTAGCCCTTTGTACGATTAGATCTGAACTATACACCTAATTTATTGGTGTTTCCGGCGCTTCAACTACAGAAACTTGATTTTTACCCTGTTTTCTTGCAAGGAAAATCGCGTAGTCAGCACGATCAAGCGCTTGTTCTCGACTCTCTCCGGCTAGACATTGAGTTACTCCTGCACTAAACGTTATCAACAGGCGTTTGTTATTGTTCATAAAAAAGCGCTTTGTTAATTCACGTTGTAATCTACGTAATAAATCGGCAGCTGTACTAAGCGGTGTATTGGGTAGCAGAATAAGAAATTCTTCAGAGCCATAGCGAATTACGTTGTCACCTTCCCTTATCACTGTTTTTATCACTTGAACCAAATGGGATAGGGTATCATCACCCGCCTGGCGACCAAGTTGAGCATTTAACTCACTGAAATTATCGACGTCTAGCAGCGCTAAGCATAATGGCTTGCCACTTTGCGACATGTAATTTTGCTCTGCATCAAACGTTTCGACCAAGGCGCGATGACTCAATGCACCGGTAAGCCGATCATCGCGATTATGTTCACTGACCTGTCGCAACTGCTGCCGTAATTCGTTGACACGCTGTTGTGCAACATCTGCCTGTTGTTGTGTTTTCACTAATTCGTCTCGAGCACGGAGCATGTCGAGTTGCATATGACGAGTATCCTCCATCAGTTCTTCTAATAACGACTTAAAATCAACTGCTTGGTTCGTTTGATGCACACGTTCTGTATAGTGATCTATTTTTTGCTGAAATTCGCCCGTTGCTGCTGCTACAACCCCTAGACGTTCGAGGAATACAGAAATCATGGCTTTAAGCGTTTGCTGCGCTTCAGTCAAGGTATGCTGCAATAACCCTTGTTGATAAACTAGCTCCTTGAGTATCGATTCTGCTTCATAAATGCGGTAAAGTGTTAATGGCTTCGCCAAATTTCGTCGAATGTTATCAAGTTGGTGTGTTACCCAGGGATCAAGATCAGACGGAAGTGATAGATGCTCTACAAATAGGGCAAGTATGCTCAATAGTCCATCGATTAGCCTTTGCTCTTGGTCGATGCGTAAAGCCATATGAATCCAGCACTGTCGAAGCCTTTTTTGTATCCAGTCGATATTTTCGGGTTGTTCAATGGTTTCAATCGCCTGGATGATAAATTCAATCTCATCGATCCAATGTTGATGGGATGTAAGGCGAGGAATGAGGCCATCGCGTAATGTTGTAACCACAAGCGTTTGCCATTGCTTCCATAGGTGTTGAGTTTGCGAGCAACTTTCCTGCATCACGCTCTCAGCAGGATTGATTTCGACAGGTGAATTTTCATTATCGATCACCTGAATTACATCAGACTCATCCAACCAGCGCGTGATTAAAGTGTTGAGTTCGTAATTAAGCTTTTCGGATTGACCAGCAAATAGCGCTACGGTATAAGCTAATTCGTCACGTCGCTCATGGTCATCTCTTGCTTTTCCTCGAGCGTCCCACAGCATTAGCAGTAATTCTTCCCATGGTCGTTCTAGTTGTTGATTAGATGATTCTTGTAGTTGAATCAACTGTCCAACCAATTGAGCAACATCCGACCAATTTTCATTGCCAACTGCTAAATTTATATCTATTACATAGCGATTTGTTGCCTGAGGCAAGCTTAAGGTTCGTAGCGTTGCCAATATATTGTTTGCTAATGAATGCGAAGTATCATACTTGGGTGGTTTTATACCGGCAATTTGATAATAAATTGCTTGATACTGATCGGGTGTTGGCGCAATACGCTGGGTCGCTAAATGTTTTAGCGTTTCTCGAGCGATCCATATCGGATTCTTGGTATTAGGGTTGCTTGCTTCCATATTCTGCGATATTTAACGCCATAACACTGTGAAATTTTCATTTCCAAACGATGTTAGCAGCAATTATCAACAACCTACTTGAAAATTACAGCAATAAAAAGTACCGAGATTCCTTATTCGTAAAACCAATTTAGAAGAGATGCCTAATTTAAATGCGTTGCATGCTAATAAATTAAACCACCTTGCGTCCATTTAGAATGGTACTTGCCCCGATCATTGCCTTACTTAACTTTGTGCGTCACAAATCTTTCATTTTTCTGTAACATTAAATTCATCATTGGTTGCTAGTCTTTTTCCTTCGAGTTTTTAAACATGAGGGAAGTAAGTTATGACTAGATTTAGTAAGCTAAATATTCGACTAACCGCAATTACGGCTGCTGTGATGAGTGCATTTGCTATCAATGCGCAAGCGGCAACAGCAACCTATAACCCATCCGATAATACAGTTGAGTTACCCATTGTTGAGGTACTTGATGGCGCAACATCAAATTTTTTCAGTGCGAAGCTGCAGCTTGTCAGTGGCAATGAGCTCGTTTTAATCGATGCACAGCCGATTGCGCCAGTAAAAAATGTGCAACGTAATGTGTATGATTCAGCAACTACCGCTGTTCATATTGCTTCTGTTGATGCAGAGGGCGCAGCATTCTATGCTAAATTAAGATTGATTCCGGGTTCTAATCCGTTGCGCTTTTCGTTAGAACAATTAGTGAATAATCAATTTGAGAGCTGTCCCGATTTTGCAACGCCAGGTCCAATTGCTAATAGCTGTGTACTGAGCGGTGAAATCAAAAGTCGGAATATCACTTTAACTAAAAATACCCAGTGGATTTTATCGGGCGGTGTTTTTATTGGGGGCGATAAGGCGGAAAATGCGACGATTACGATTAATCCAGGTACAAAAATCGTTGGTCAGCAAGGGGCAGATTATCTTTGGATTAGGCGTGGCTCTAAGATCTTAGCAGAGGGCACACCTGATAACCCTATTGTTTTCACTGGCCCTAATGAACAAGCCGCAGGTGAATGGGGTGGCGTGGTATTAAATGGCTTTGCTCGTATCAATGGCTGCAATGAAGGAACTGCCGTATGTGAAGTCGCAAATGAGGCAATTACCACTGAATTTGCAGGTGGTAACAATGATGCTGACAGCAGTGGCATCATGAAATATGTGCAAATTTTATTTGCAGGCTTTGCGGTTCGCCCTGATGAAGAACTCAATGGGCTAACATTAAACGCAGTTGGATCTGGAACCGTGCTTGAGTTCATCCAAGTCCATCGTGGACTAGATGACGGGATCGAGCTGTTTGGTGGTACTGCAAATCTGAAAAATATCGTTTTAAGCAGCATTGAAGATGATAGTCTCGATTGGGGGCTGGGTTGGAGAGGGAAAGCACAATTCGTGCTGATTAAGCAATCAGCAAGCGATGGTGATCATGGTATCGAAGCTGACAATAATCCGAACAATCCGAATATTTTACCACGCTCAAAACCAGTGTTATCGAATATGACCCTCCTTGGTTCCCCGGTTTCTCAGGCTTCAGGAGCTCTGTTACGTCGTGGTACGGGCGTGAATATTTGGAACTCAGTATTCACGGGGTTTCAAAATTGCTTAACGCTTGATGGTACGGCAACATCTGCATTGGTAGGCCAAGCAAGTGAATTGAGCATTAATAATTCATTTGTAAACGGTTGTCAGAATAGCTTTGCAGAGTCAGGTGGTGCTACTGCATCTACAGCAGACTGGTTTAATTCACAAACTGGAAACAAAGCACAAGATCCATTATTAAATGGCTTCTTACCTAATTCAGGCTCGCCAGTATTACAAGCAGGCGCTACATTGAGTGATAACTTCTTTAAACCCGTTAGCTATGCAGGCGCATTTAGGGATGCCAATGATAACTGGACTCAAGAATGGACTTTCCCTTTCTAAGGGCTATGGATCGCTAAAGATCAGTTAATCTCAATTTTTGTTCACTTTTAGCGCACACCCTCGTGATAAGATCACGAGGGTGTGCGCTAACAATTGTAATTAAAGGGCGGTATCTGTCTCTTGTGTTCTCTTCATGAGATACACATTCAATGGTTATTCTATAGCAATATTGAGCGTGAACGGTTGGTTCGTCACAGATCGCATTAATTGCCCAACATAAATTCGATAAGTTTTCTTTTCAGTAGTAAATCGGTACTTGTCCTGGGCATCAACGATACCTTCAATGGTAAACATCATATTAATGCCTGAAATCGCGATATCAGCCGTTTGTCCAGCAGCAGTCGTAATTTGATAACATAGCGTGCTTTCTGGTGGTGCGACGCCTTCAATTACCGCACTACTGTGTCCGCGCTGGAACCGGATTGTTTCGCAGTTCTTAGCTTGGGCTGTTGTCACTGCGAGTATTGAAAGGACAAACGTAAGTATGAAGATGGTGACTCGTCTGGTTCTCATGACTGTAAATACTCTCTCTGATATATCAAATATACGCGATGCTGAAACAATTTGTTAGGAATGATTAGCATCGCGTAATCGGGCTTTTGCGTTTTTAGGTTACGCCAAGATTCTGGTTTGCTTTTCCCTTACAGCTAGCCGCAAACAAAATAGGGAGAAATACCCCGTTTTGTTTATTGATTATTGTACAAGCCGAGTCAGGATAAGAGTTTGCACGGGATCTTTAAAATCTGTACTGCCTTCACTAAATCGCCCAAGAATTAATTGCTCCCCACTCTGGCGTATTCCAATTAAATGATTTTGAGAAAAAGGCTGAAGCGTTGAGCCACTCGAGTTTGATGCTCTATCTGCCATGAATCCATAAATCCAATCACCAGACAAATCTATTACAATATCACGCTCTCCGATATCAGGATGCCCACTTGCGGTACCCGAAATAATTTGTGCACTAAAATTATCCTGAGTCCCACAACCTGCTTCTTGTATCCCTCTAATAGTATAGAGCGAGCGATTTCCATTAAGAAGAGTCGGACCCTCCAATAACAAGCATCTCCCTTGTTGGGTTTTGTAAAGACCTGGGACAACGTCAGTAATAGAACCGGGTTGTGAAGGTGAGACGGAAGAAATCTCCTCAAACACAAAACCCTGATTGGGGATAAAAGAGAATTTAAAAGTAGCATCCCACAAGGTAGTTTGACCGGTGTTGACATCAGTTACCGGTACGCGAATCATATTGATGTTTCGTCCCGCGCCTACTACATGACCCGCATGAAAATCTATACTGAAATCGGTGCCTGGAACAACTTCAGCAGATAGACTGGTCGGCTGAAAACAGATCAGCCCAAATGAAAAAGTTGAAATCATTATTTTGGTTTTCATCATTTTGTCCCCCTCTATCTTTATCGATGTATCAGTAGGTTAATATATGTCGAACTAACTCCCCAGATACGATCGTACAGTTACCGAATTGATTGGGTATCTGTCAGAGTTGATTCAGATTCTTGCTGTACCCAATCCCTTTCCCACTGAATAGAGCCTTCATAGGCGTTTTCCCATTACAAACTTTACCCTTGTGGGTTCTTTCATTATTGTAATAATCAACTCAGTTGTCCAGGTTTTTTACTAGCACTCAGTGGTGGTAACAAGATCTTCATAAAACTGACATAGCGCCATCACATGATTTGATAAAAATATATAGAGATTCAATAAGTTTTACGACTTAATTTCTTTATATTTGGAGGAATCAGTAATGAGTGAATCGATCACGGCGACTGCAGAGATGCTGCAAGATTCATTTTTTAGAGATAGCACCAGTAGTATTTCTGAGGTAGGCCAGTGTGCTACAACAAAGCTCGAAAGTCAGATCAATATTGTAACGACTTGGGCGAGACACTTATCGGAAGTGCGTGAAGCTCAGAAATTAAGATATCAAGTATTTGCAACCGAGATGGGCGCAACCCTTCCTAAAATTTTATCAGGTTATGATATCGATATCTTTGATGATTATTGTGAGCATCTTCTGGTACGGGATCGTAAAACATGGCAAGTCATTGGAACATATCGCGTTCTGACGCCTGCACAAGCTAAACTGGCTGGAAAGTTATACAGTGATAGCGAATTCGATTTGCGCGCTTTGCAGCCATTGCGCGGACATCTTGCAGAGATCGGCCGTAGCTGTGTGCATAAGGATTATCGTCAAGGAAGCGTCATTTGGCACTCTGGAAAGCACTCGTCCAGTTCATGACGCAAAATAAGCTAGATGACATTGTAGGATGCGTCAGTATTCCCATGAATATGCATGTAAATGATAGTCAAATTGGGATGGGATATGCAGCAGCAAGTATTTGGCGGCAGATGAAGGAAAATCATCTGGCCAGTCAAGAATTACAAGTTATCCCACGGTTACCTTTACCTGTTGAGCAATTAGACCAAACGCTTGATATTGATCCTCCTGCACTGGTCAAAGGCTATCTAAGGGTAGGTGCCAAAGTGCTAGGCGCTCCAGCTTGGGACCCAGATTTTAATACTGCAGATTTGCCGATGCTAATGCGCATGAGAAACTTGCCCGAACGTTATCGTAAACACTTTTTGGGGTAAGTATGCGCGATCATTACGCTTATTTGCATGACCAATTCAATAAACCCACTATTAACTGGCAATCAGACAGCGAATTGGATGATTCTTCAGAAGAGAGCTATAAATTAAAAGTTCGTGCAATTTTTATTTCTGATCTCCATCTAGGCACTCCAGGTTGCCAGGCTCCAGCATTGCTGGATTTTTTAAAAACTTACTCAAGCGACCAATTGTACCTGGTCGGTGACATTGTCGATGGCTGGCAGTTACGCCGGCGCTGGTACTGGCCGCAATCCCATAACGATGTGATACAGAAATTGCTTCGCAAGGTACGCAAAGGCTGCAAAGTTGTCTATGTGCCAGGTAATCATGATGAATTTGCACGTGAGTTCTTGGGGCATTCGTTTGGTGGTATTGAAATTGTCGAAGAGGCCGTTCATGAGACAATCGATGGTCGGAAATTCTGGGTAATTCATGGTGATTATTTTGATGGCGTCATTCAGTGTGCAAAATGGCTTGCCTATGTTGGCGATAATCTCTATGAACTTACACTGAAGTTAAATCGATACTTAACATCATTGCGGACTCGATTTGGCCTCCCTTACTGGTCGCTCTCTCAGTACCTTAAATATAAAGTTAAGACAGCAGTCAATTACGTGCTCTCGTTTGAACAAGCAGTTGCGGCTGAAGCGAACCGACGAGGGCTCAATGGCGTTATCTGCGGACATATCCATCATGCTGAGATCCGTGACATCAATGGGATCACTTATTGTAATGATGGTGATTGGGTTGAAAGTCTAACTGCATTGGTAGAGCATTTTGATGGAAGTATTGAGTTGATTCACTGGCCTCAGCATGCGCTACAACTAACCAGTTCAGTGGAAATTCCACTAGCAGAAGGTTGCTTGCCTATAAGTAAGCCTATAGTAACAAATAATATTAAGAACAACGCAAAGGTGACTGCATGAAGATTGCTTTAATAACCGACGCCTGGCAGCCCCAGGTTAACGGAGTCGTAACCACTTTAGTTGAACTCGTGACAGAGCTTGAAAAATTTGATCATCAATTCATGATAATTCATCCAGGCTTGTTCAATACGAGACCTTGCCCTGGCTATGCCGGCATTGATCTTGCCATTCGGCCACGAAGATACTTGCAGCAGTTACTCCAACAATATAGTCCCGATGCAATTCATATTGTTACGGAAGGGCCACTAGGATGGGCTGCACGGTCAATATGCCTCAATAATGGGTGGTTTTTTACTTCTGCGTTTCATACTAAATTTCCTGAAATTTTTAAGGCGTCGCTGGGAATTCCACTTTTCCTGGGATATGCAGTACTTAAACATTTTCACCAACCTTCTTCTGGTGTAATGGTACCTACTCAATCAGTTCTGGAAGGACTTCAGAATCGTGGATTCCAGAATCTTAAATCCTGGTCACATGGCGTGGATACTGAATTGTTCCGCTTCCATGAAAAACCGGCTGAATTTCCTACACTAGGTAGATTACCCAGACCGATATCCTTATTTGTAGGTCGAATTTCTTATGAAAAGAATATTCAAGCGTTTCTAGACTTGGATATTCCAGGTAGTAAAGTAGTTAGTGGGGTAGGTCCTCTCGAAAATGAGCTTAAAAAGCGCTATCCCAACGTTCTTTGGCTGGGTATCTTGCCGAGAGATGAACTCGTTCAGCTATATGCAAGCGCAGATGTATTTGTTTTTCCAAGTGCTGCTGATACATTCGGGCTTGTTTTGCTGGAATCGATGGCAACAGGAACTCCAGTGGCTTGCTTCCCAGTCGATGGTCCACTTGAAGTAATTGGTGATAGTGGAGCGGGTGCTATGTTGCCCGATTTAAAAGAAGCTGTACTCAGTGCATTCGAGATACCTCGTGAAAAAGCACGTGAGCGAGCAGAAACATTTAGCTGGGGAGCTGCTGCAAAGCGGTTTACCGATCATCTAGTTCCTGTGTAGAGGAAGTGCTGCGAATGATTGTCCGACGGAATGCGCTTTGAATCATAATAGGAGCGAGTCTATATCGTACCGGCGATTGGGCTATCAGTTTTTGTTGCGTCGCTATTTACCTCAATTGGTAAGAATTAAAATCTCGCAGCGGGCTATTCGTACGTATTACGAGACACATCCTGTCTTGGTATATGACCCTCCTCATGATTCCACTCATACCATTATCGCTTTCCCAGGTTTGTCCGTGCATGGGTACAGGGATCAGCGGATGACTGCTGTTGCTAGAGCACTTTCATGTTTTGGTTTTCGCGTGATTGTTCCGTGCATTTCGGACATTGAACAACTCATTATTCATCCCGCTACAATCAACAAGTTTGCAGCGCTGATTGAGGCAGTTGCAGCCCATTCACAATTAAATGCAAATCAGCGGCAGTTAGGTATTTTTTCAGCTTCATATTCGGGTGGCGTTGCGCTGCTGGCTGCTTCGTATCCACAGATTTCAACCTCCATCAAAGCGATGTGCTTAATCGGCACATTTGCAGATTTTAGGAACGTAATCCGATTTGTTCTGGACCAGGAAGAAATCGACGAATATGCGCGCCTCATTCTACTGCGAAATCTGCTTTCTCAGAGTTCGTACCAAAATCCAGAAGTAATTCAATTATTTGATATCGCAGTGGCAGATAATGGCTTTAAGAAAAAATTCCCATTGTTACCCCATTCACTACAGAATGCTTCAAAATTCGCATCACATTTTTTCTGTCGATTATTGGAAGATGCTGTTTTTAGGCATCAAGTTGCTCAAAGTGCTTTAGAAGAAATCGATCGAAGGGAGCATTGGCTAACCCAGTTTAATTTAGATAAACAGTTCACTAATATCAATTTCTCAATCAGCTTGATACATGGGCATCATGATCAAGTGATTCCAAGTCATGAATCCGTTTTCTTACATAAACGGCTAGGACAGTTGGGTAAAAAAAGCCGCTTAATATTAACAACATTACTCGATCATGGGGATTTTGTTTTGAGTAGAAATCTTTTCGTGGAAGTTGATAGGTTTGCGCAAGGATTAGGTTTTTTTGTCCATGAACTATGTGCAACAAGCACATAGTTCATGATGGAAATTCTCAGCAGGATTTTTCCAGTCCTACAGAAGTGATTGATCTTCGACAGCTATCGACAGCGGTATTAGCAAGACGATTACCCTGATTCCCAATTAAGGGAGCGGTCAGTGCGCAGATGCTGCTTTTGCTGTCTTGAGGGGATACTTATCTTTTACCTGAATTACTAAATTTTCTTAAACCAAATAATCCAGATAGAAATAGCATGATCGTTGCTGGCTCGGTAATTTGGGTTGCAATAACAATTTCAGGAATAAAGCTCGACAACCCAAAGGCTTGGCCTAATCCTTGTTTCGCAAAGCTAACCAGATCGATTGTACCCCTGTGCTGGTATTAACAGAAAAAACAGATGTATTAGCAACGGCATATAAGTTGTTATCATTCCCAGTTGCCAAGCCAAAAACTCCGCTAACAGCGAAACTACCGATCGCAACCGTATTCGATAAATTATCTAAGTCAATATCAACGAGCTTATTGCTCAAAGATGCCATGTAAAGATGGTCGTTATGGAAAGCGAGGTCCCCTCCTGCAAAAAAGCCCATGCTGCCAAGATTAGTTGTTACTCCATTACTAACATTGATTGTGTATAGGGATGTACTCATATACCCAGCAGAGTAAAGCGTTCCATCTTCTCCAAATGCTAACGTATTACCGCCTGGTACTGCGTGATTACCAATTAATGTAGCTTGCCCTGTGCCTACATCAATAGAATATAAACGCCCAAAGGAAATTCCATACAAATCGCCTGTTGGACTGAATGCAATATCTGTCATGATAGTGCCCATACTTCCAATAATATCGACAGATCCTGTTGTTGCGTCTAGCGTCGCTAATTTACCCGCGTTATCGTGTACGTATAAAATGGGTGCACTTAGTACGATATTACTTATCGCCGCAAGTATTAGTAAAAATAAAAAGTGGATGATGGTTAGGGGGCTGCTTACATAATATTTCATATATTTAATCCTTAGCACTTAACAAAGCTTTCAGTTAGAACGGCGTTTTAATCCATTTATTGCTATCTAATTTTTTACTATTTATAAAATTAGGCGTGAGTATGTATTACCATCTATGCAGATCTCGTGCCAGAATTGGAGGTGTCGGTATAACTCAATGTATTTAAACGGTTTTGTTATTGTGACTCACACATCAGAGTGAGGCTATTTAAATAGTTTGTTAAGCTAATCGACACAGAAGAAGCTATAGCGATGCAACAAATAGGCCTAACTCATTGGAAATAAAGGGATGTTTATTTTGTCAAAATGTAAGATCTTTGCTAATAAACATAAAATGAAAAAATACAATGACAGTACGAATTCAAGTAGCACTAATTAAATTTAGACTTAAATTAATTCGACAAGTAAAGGAATACTCAAATGAATAACAATGAAGCAAATAAGAAGCTCCAATTCAATTTCTGGTATATCGTCATTGCTATCCTCAGTATGTTATTTCTACAAAATCTTTATACGCAATACACGCGCATTGAGCCCATTCCTTATAGTCAGTTCCAAGATTTGTTAGAGCGAGAGAAAATTGCCGAGGTCGCTATTACTGAAAATCAGATTTATGGCACGTTAAAAGCATCTGAACCTAATGGAGTTAAAGAGTTTGTGACGACACGCGTTGAACCCGAACTGGCAGAAATTCTGGAAAAGCATAATGTAATTTACACGGGCGTTATTAAAAGCACTTGGCTACGTGACTTACTCTCGTGGATTCTGCCCATGTTACTGTTTGTCGGCATTTGGCTCTTTATTATGCGTCGCATTAGCGGCGGAATGGGCAGTGGTTTAATGTCGATAGGAAAAGTCGAGCAAAAGTTTACGTTGAGACTGAAACCAAAGTAACTTTTGCAGATGTCGCTGGTGTTGATGAAGCGAAAGAAGAATTAATCGAGATTGTCAATTTTCTAAAGAATCCCACTGATTACAGTCGGTTAGGTGGACGTGTACCAAAGGGGATATTATTAGTAGGGCCGCCCGGTACTGGGAAAACATTACTTGCACGGGCCGTTGCTGGGGAAGCGGGTGTTCCTTTTTTTTCCATTTCTGGCTCGGAATTCGTCGAGATGTTTATCGGTGTAGGAGCTGCTAGAGTGCGCGATTTATTCGAACAAGCGCGGCAAATGGCGCCAGCTATTATTTTTATCGATGAATTGGATTCATTGGGCAGAATGCGGGGGGCTTATGGATTGGGTGGACATGATGAAAAAGAGCAAACACTTAATCAATTGCTCGCTGAATTGGATGGTTTTGATCCATCGAGTGGCATCGTATTGTTAGCGGCAACTAATCGTCCTGAAATTCTTGATGCTGCATTACTGAGAGCGGGACGATTTGACCGGCAAGTACTAATTGATCGGCCAGATAAAACAGGAAGAGAGCAGATCTTGGCAGTGCATCTCAAGAAAGTAAAACTGAATGTGGATGTCATGCCTGATCAAATTGCAGCATTAACACCGGGCTTTACAGGAGCCGATTTGGCTAATTTGATCAATGAAGCCGCATTATTAGCAACCCGTCGTAAGGCTACTTCAGTTAGCATGGACGATTTCAATAATGCGATCGAACGCATCGTGGCTGGTCTCGAGAAGCGTAATCGTTTACTGAATGTAAATGAGCGACGTATCGTCGCATTTCACGAACTAGGGCACGCCATGGTCGCACTTGCTCTGCCTGGAACAGATGAGATTCATAAAGTATCTATCATTCCACGCGGCGTTGGCGCACTAGGGTACACCATCCAACGTCCGACCGAAGACCGCTTTCTCATGACGAAACCTGAATTAGAAAATAAAATGGCTGTACTCCTCGGAGGACGTGCCGCTGAGCAAGTTATTTTCAATCAGGCCTCAACTGGCGCCTCGGATGATTTGGTTCGCGCAACAGATATTGCACGTGCTATGGTGTTACGTTATGGTATGAGCGAAGTACTTGGCCATGTTGCTTATGAGCGAGAACATTCTGCGTTTTTACAACAAGGTTACGCGCTACCCCAAAGTAGAGAATACAGCGAAACAACCGCTGATAAAATTGACGAAGCGGTTCGTCAACTAGTAGACCATGCATTGGAACGAGCCATCGCTATTTTACATAAGAATCAAGCGCTGCTAGAGCGAACAGCAATCGATTTATTGAAAACTGAAACCCTGGCTCAGCCTCAAATTGCGATTTTAAAGCAAGTAATTGTTCGTGAAATTTAGGTAAAATTAATTCTTTAAGGAAACTCTGAATAAGTCTCAAGAACTTGTAGAATATTCGGTAGATTGTAACCACTGTAAGGGAGCGCATTGATGAAACAATTAGGCTTGTCGATTCCATTATTTATCAAGAGACCAAAAGTAACTCGCCGACAAAAGTTTCTCGAAGAAATGGAGCAAGTGATTCCTTGGGCAGAGGGACAAATCGGATCGCGCCGCACTATCCGGTAGCAGGATTAGGAGCAAGCCATTTGCGCTGGAAGCGATGCTGCGGATTCATTTGATGCAGCAATGGTTTGGTTATTCAGATCCGGGCATGGAAGAAGCGTTACATGATGTGCCGATGCTGCGTGAATTTGCAGGCCTGGATGCAGGAGAAGATGCCATGCCTGATGAAACGACGATCCTCAAATTTCGTCACCTGCTGGAGAAGCATCACTTGGCACAAAGCCTGTTTGCAGAAACAACTGCTCAGTTGGCCCAGGGGATTATTGCTGCGTCAAGGTACGATAGTTGACGCCACGCTGATAGCGGCCCCGCCATCGACCAAGAACCGGCAACGCAAACGTGATGGCGAGATGAGTTCGACCAAGAAGGGCAACAACTATTACTTCGGATTAAAAGCACATAGGCGTAGATGCTGATTCTGGCCTGGTGCATAGCCTGGGAATTACCAGGCCAAAGTGGCCGATGGCAACATGATTGATGCACTGGTACATGGCGAAGAGGCGATTGTATTGGGAGATCGAGCTTATACTCGTAATGATCGCAATCTGGAAGCACAACGACAGCCGGAAGGCCAGTCTGGGGTATGCCATTCAAACGCAAGCGCGGTGAGGAATTGCCGGCAGAACATGCCGTATGCCATACTCCGCGCAAAGGTTGAACATCCGTTTCATATTGTCAAAGACAAATTGGTTATACCAAAACCCGTTACCGAGGATTGTTCAAGAATGCACAACAGCTTTATCTGTTGTTTGCCTTAGCTAATCTCTACCTTGTCCGCAAGGTGTTGATGACACCACGGGATAATTCCGTCAATATCCCTGAAAATCTGCATCAGGGAACAGGAAAAAGTGTGTAATCTGCTAAAAATTGCAGCTATCAGTCGCACAATAATGTCAATATTAACTACTTTGACGATAGCTTTGTCACTAAAACTGAAAAAATGACTTAATCAGAGCTTCCTTAATTGTTATCGAACAACCGTTTAATCAATGGTTGTTCGATTGTTGTTAGAACAGTGCTGAGATCTCAGTGCTTGGTTATTTCTTGGTAAAATTAACTAATTTTCCATAGCTAAATAAGTAATCTTGATCTTTTAACGGGGTGTGACATTGCACACAATTTAGATCATTACTTTTAGCCGTTCCATCAGGACTATAAACAGCGAATCCCCAGTTACCAGTCCGATCATCGGAAGAAAATGATTCATCCCAATCCGCTCTTTTTTCCATCACGGCAACCGCCGCCAATTTCTCAATTTCAAATATACCATCACTAGCAGCGACAATTTTTCCTTCTGCATCTTTCTTGGGCTCATATATTTCCATAATAACTATCGAGCCCGGTGCAGCTTCTTCTCCTTTTTTATAGCTAGCAACCGCAATTTCATTCGCAAAGAATTTAGCAACTTGCGTTTGATTGGCGCGATTCGACTTATCATACTGGGTAAAAATCTGTTGATAATTCCCCGGTAACTTTACATGGTCAGGATTCCCACCGGCAAACGCATAGAAAGGTAATAACGCACAAGCTAAAGTAGCGATTTTATAGTGTAGTTTCATCTTCTCTCCTCATCTTACCCGTTTTGGCCTTTTTAAAACATTCAAATCCAGCTTTCTTCGCTTTAATTCACGGGGCCGCTCCCGGGGCCCGGCGTCGCGGCGCCCTTTTTTTCCCCGGCGCCCCGCGACGGCCGCGAATGGTTCATCTCGAAAAGATGTGCTAATTCATGTGCGATCACATAGTCTACTAAAGCAAGTGGCAACTGAATCAATCGCCAGTTAAGGCGGATTACTCCGGAAGCATTACAGCTACCCCAGCGTGTACGCGCATTTGAAAGGTGAAAAACCGGCATGGTTACACCGAGCTTTTCAGCATAAAACGCTAAGCGATCCGTCATGCAGGGAATTGCATGTTGTTGATACCATGCTAAAACAAAGTGCTCAAGCTGCTGCGCGGAAAATAGCGTCGAAGTTGATTGAATATTGCATAGTTTTGCTCTATCTGGTTGGATGCTATTCTGTGGCACTAATTGTAATTGTTCAGACAAAGCAATGAGCTGATAAGGCTCCCCCAATAGCCAATAAACCGCATAAAGCTTCCACTCGAGGCGGTTGTCGCTGCTATTTTCCCAGGCATCAAGCTTTTCAACAATCCAATTAGCCTTACGCTGAAGTATGGCTTCAATTTCTCTTTGGGATATTCTTGGAGGTGCTGAAATGGTTAAACCTGATGCGCTTATTCGCAGCCCAATAGTTTTTCGATTGCGCCGTATTAATGAATAACTAACCGTTCGATTGTTAAGAACGGTACTATGGATTGGATTGTCTTGATGGTGCGCACGGGTTACCTGGATCTTCATTCTGCTTTTCTACTTTTATAGATTGACTGATTCTCGATACTTCGGTTTCAATCCACGCTTTTATTTGATCATTCAATTCACCCGCCTCCAATCCGGCAGGGTCGATTGGTTTGCCAATACTCACTGTAATCGTTCCAGGATTTTTAACGAATGAGTTTCTTCCCCAGAACTCGCCAGCATTATGCGCAACGGGTACAACCAATGCGCCGGTATGGGTAGCCAACCATGCACCGCCAATATGATATTTGCCAGTATGTCCCGGGGGAATGCGTGTTCCTTCTGGAAAAATGACGATCCAAAACTGTTGAGTAAGCCGATCTTTTCCTTGATCGACGATTTGCTGCAACGCTTTTTTCCGGAACTCCGATCAATGGCAATCGGGCTTGTCATCGCGAGCCCCCATCCAAAAAAAGGAATGCGTAGTAATTTTTTTTAAGCACCCAAACTTGATGAGGGAAGATTTGCTGAAAAGCTAATGTTTCCCAGGCCGATTGGTGCTTCGATAGCACAATACTGGGTTGCTTGGGAATATGCTCTGCACCGATGATTCGATAGTGCAACCCACAAACGGTTTTAAGTAAAAAAAGCATGAGTCGTGTCCAACCATACGTTACTTGATAGCGCTGATGAGGGGGTAACCAGAAGCAGGACAACGTGAAGATAGCATAAGGTGGAGTAATGATGATTTGCAGCATGGTATAAAGCAGCGAGCGTAAAATAGCAGACATGCGTTTCATTTTAATAAAGCGTTCGCCACAGATGCTAAATCAGGATAAATTTGTGTGCCTACTGGCAGATTACTGGTTGCTTGTGTTTGCTGCCCATTTCCGGTCAGAACGAGAACCGGCGTTGCCCCAACACTACTTGCAGCTTGGAGATCTTTCAATGAATCGCCAACAACCGGAACGCCTTTCATATCGGTGCTATAGCGTTGAATAATTTCTTTAAATAAGCCTATCTCAGGCTTGCGGCAGTGACAATGATCTTGCTGTGCGTGTGGACAGAAAAATAAGGCATCCAGATATCCACCGGCTGCCTGAACGGCTTTGAAAAGCTTATCATTGATTGCATTAAAAGTATCCATGTCAAGCAAACCCCGCCCAATTCCAGACTGATTAGTAGCGACAATGACACGATACCCTTGGTGTGTAAGTTTTGCGATAGCTTCTAAACTTCCTGGTATTGGTACCCATTCTTCAGGCGTTTGGATGAAAGAATCATTAACTTCATTGATTACACCTTTATCGTCAAGCACAATAAGCTTCATATCAACTAGCTAGCTTTGAAATATCTGCCACGCGATTCATGATTTGTTGTAACTGCTTGAGCAACGCAAGTCGATTAGCGCGCAGTACTTCATCTTCGACATTAACCATGACATGGTCAAAGAAAGCATCCACTATCGTTTTTAATTCAGCAAGAATCTGAAACGTAACAACATAATCTTTTTCTTTGAATGCTAGATCTACTTTATCAGTCAAATCAAGCAGCGCTTGATGGAGCGCTTTTTCCGCTTCCTCGCATAGCTGGCTAGAATTTACTCGGTCACTAACTTCATGCCCAACTTTTTTGAGTATATTACTTACCCGCTTATTGGCAGCGGCAAGACTCGCAGCTTCGGGTAGGCTAGAAAATGCGCGTACGGCAGCTAATCGTTTAGGAATATCGTTTAAATGCTGTGGGTTGAGTGCTAAAACAGCATCTACTTCCTGAGCGGTATAACCTTGCTCACGTAAGGAGCCTGCCAGTCGGTCAGAAATGAAACGTCGCAATTGATCAATTATTTCGATCGTTAAAACTGGGCGCGGAGGAATAGCTGCGGAGCGTTCATTGTTTGTCGCTTGCTGCCACTGTTGAGCAATCGTCTCATCCTGTACGATTTCAAAAGCCAACTCCAACAGATTATTTAATTCAATCGGTAGATCTTTTTCAATCAGAATGCGAATAACACCCAATGCATGACGCCTTAATGCGTAAGGATCTTTATCACCGGTCGGTATCTGACCAATAGCAAACAAATTGACGAGTGTTTCTAATTTATCCGCCAGCGCAACACAAACACCAATTAAATTCCGCGGTAACACATCGCCAGCATAACGTGGTTTATAATGATCTTCTATGGCATAAGCGACAGTATCGCTCAACCCTTCATGCTGGGCATAGTAACGCCCCATTATTCCTTGCAACTCGGGGAATTCTCCAACCATATCAGTAAGCAGATCGGCTTTGGCAAGCTTTGTTGCTTGCGCTGCTTCATTTGCGAGTTGATCGCCGCCAATCATTGCGCCAATTTTACTCGCTAATGCACAAAGGTAATGAATTCGTAGGCCCTGCGTACCTAGCTGATGATGGTAAATGACGGTATTTAATCCGGGAAGGCGTGATATCAGTGTTTTTTTGCGATCCTGATCAAAGAAAAATTTTGCATCGGCCAAGCGAGAGCGCACCACGCGCTCATTACCATCGATAATTGCATGAGGATCATTGGGGCAGATATTCGAAACAAGCAAGAACCGATTGGCTAACTTACCGTGTTGATCGAATAGCGGAAAATATTTCTGATTCGCCTTCATGGTAAGAATAAGACATTCCTGCGGAATCTCCAGGAACGCTTCAGCGAATTGCCCCATTAGCACATTCGGATGTTCTACCAGAGCGGTCACTTCATCGAGTAAGGTTTCATCAGGAATCAAATTTAAATTCACCTTATTCGCAGCAGCAATAAGCTGACCATTAATCAATTGCCGACGTTCTGCGAAGTTAGCAACGACGGCACCCTCATTTTGTAGCTGCTGCGCATAGCTATCAGCTTCTTGAATTGCAATTGAGTTGGATTTGGCTTCAAATCGATGTCCACGTGTGATATTTCCGGCAGTAAGTCCCATTAAATTGATTGCTACAACTTCCGTGCCATACAATGCAATAAGTGAATGGACAGGCCTTACAAAATTAACCGTACTCCATCCATCTGCTAGCTGATAAGTCATCACTTTAGGGATTGGTAACTGACTCATGGTTTGTTCCAATGCTGTTTGCAAACCATTAACTAGCGGTGTGCCCGTTACAGCTCGTTCTAAATATAATGCTTCCGTTTTACCATCCATGGCACGTTTAAGTTCTGACACACTAAACATTTCCATGCCTAAACTGCTCATTTTCTTAATCAATGCGGGTGTCGCTTGCCCAGCAGAATCTAACCCTATGGCAACTGGCATGAGCTTATGCGATTGCTGCTGATTCGGTGCCTGACTCAGTACTTCGGTTAAGTGAACTGCTAATCGGCGCGGAGTTGCATAGGGCGTTACTACTGTCGTCGTTAACGCGAGTTGCTGCATAATCAGTGATTGACTCAAAAGATGGGCAAAACTATCCCCTAATTTTCTCAATGATTTAGGCGGAAGTTCTTCTACCAGCAATTCGACGAGTAAATTTCTCGTTTCCATCTTCACCCTACCTTATGCAGCATTTGTTCTACCCACTCACGAGGTGCCATTGGAAACGGTGGATCTAATCGTTCTCGACTGTCGTAATATGCTTGTGCTACGCGTCGAGCCAAATTGCGAATACGACCCATATAAGCTGCACGCTCAGTCACGGAAATCGCTCCCCTCGCATCAAGTAAATTAAAGCTATGAGCTGCTTTAAGCACCTGTTCATAGGCGGGCAGCGGTAATTGGTTCTCCATGAGATGGTTCGCTTGCTGCTCATACTTACCGAATGCCAGCAGCAAGAATGCAGTATCGCTTTGCTCAAAGTTATAAATTGATTGTTCGACCTCATTCTGGTGGTAAACATCGCGATAAGTTAATCCTTTCGTCCAGATCAGATCAAACACATTCTCGACACCTTGTAGGTACATTGCCAGCCGTTCCAGACCATAGGTGATTTCCCCTGTGATGGGTTTGCAGTTAATGCCGCCCACTTGCTGAAAATAAGTAAATTGTGTTACTTCCATGCCATTCAACCACACCTCCCAACCTAACCCCCAAGCGCCCAGTGTCGGATTTTCCCAATCATCATCGACCAATCGCACATCATTGCAGGTCAGGTCTAAACCCAGTTCCTGCAATGAACCAAGGTATAGATCTAAAATGGCTTGAGGTGCTGGTTTTAAAACAACTTGAAATTGATAATAGTGCTGCAAGCGATTTGGATTGTCTCCATAACGGCCATCCTTAGGGCGCCGCGAAGGTTGCACATAGGCGGCACGCCATGGTTCCGGACCGAGAGCGCGTAAAAAAGTGGCTGTGTGGCTCGTTCCTGCCCCAACTTCCATGTCGTAAGGTTGCAGCAATGCGCAACCTTGCCGGCTCCAATAATTTTGAAGCGCTAAAATCATTTCTTGAAACGTCAATTGAGTCATCGCTGCGTAATGAAGCAAAATATAAACAATATAAGTGTAAGCTACGCTGTTATAAATCTTTCATAAATAATGAATGAGTAAGAGATCACGGATTAACTATTCGAAAGTCACAATCTACTCTTTTCCAGGCATCGATTTCCGCTTGCAACAAGGTTTCCGTGAGCGGATTCTGCTCTAACCAAGCCTGTGAGATGATGAGCTTACACTGATGCCCTCTGATTTCAAGCTTGATTTGTGGCAACGCTATGTTCATCCGGCTTCGATAAAATAGCGTAGCAAGCCTTAGTGCGATCGACTGCGCTAAGTTGATTGGATTTGTTAAAAATTCACTGACTTTAGTCAATAACCCCTGGTGTGAAAGGACCAATTCGCTGAGTTGCGCTTGTTCCATATTGGAAAATCCGGGCATATCGGCATTGCCGAGGATATATGCGGAATGTTTGTGATAGCTGGAATGCGCAACTGAAATTCCTACTTCATGCAGACGTGCCGCCCAAGAAAGCAATTGGAGTGCATCTTCTACTTCTTCTTCGTCAGGAAAACCTGACAGAAGCTGCCTACCCAGTTCGATTGCTAATAACTCGATCCGGCTAGCTTGCGCCGTATCAATGAGATAACGCTGCATGAATTGCTTTACTGAGACCTCACGCATATCATCATTATATGAGCGACCTAGCAAATCATACAGAACGCCTTGCCGCAATGCGCCGGTAGTCAGATACATGCGATCAATACCCAACTCAGTGAAAGCAGCAAACATGATAGCAAAACCTCCTGCTATGACTGGTATTCGATCACCGTGTAATCCTTCTAAATCCACTTTCTTGAGATCGCCCACTTTTAGGAGGTAATCCCGGAATTGTTCTAAACCCTTTGCGGTAATCTCTTCAACACTAGCGCTATCTCCAAAATGATTGAGCTTTAAGATGCGTCCAAGTGCTCTAGCAGTTCCCGATGAACCATAGGCTTCTTGCCAGTAATGGGAATAAAATTCTGCCTTGATACTTTGAATTTCTGTCTGAGCCGCTAATTCAGCGCGTTTCATATTGTTTTTGGTGAGTTTGCCATCAGAAAAATGACGAAGGCTATGGCTGACACAACCCATATATAAACTCTCTAATTTATAAGGACTCAGTTGATGGCCAATAATGAATTCAGTTGAGCCGCCGCCGATATCGATAACAAGTCGATTGTTATCTGAAACAGGTAGTGCATGCGCTACTCCTAGGTAAATTAGGCGCGCTTCTTCATGACCTGCAATGATTTCAATGGGAAAACCTAAAGCACTTTCCGCTTTTTTTAAAAATGCAGCTGCATTCTTGGCAACACGCAGAGAGTTAGTTCCCACCACTCTAACTGCATGCGTGGGGAAGCCGCGCAACCGTTCTCCAAAACGTTTCAAACACTCTAATGCTCTATCTTGCGATGCTTCATCGAGTTTCTTATCCGCTGTAATACCAGCTGCCAAACGGATCATTTCTTTTATGCTGTCTAGTGGATAAAGCTGTTTATCAACAACTCGAGCAACTTGCAAGTGAAAACTATTAGAACCCAAATCAACAGCAGCTAAAGTTGAATATTCACGCATAGCAAAAACTGAGTAATCGCTGAATCGAACACTCTCGCGTCAAAACGCCTATTTTCCTACTCACGAACCTCTCGCTCAATTTCATCTGCGGTGACATGACGTACATCCTTACCTTTAACCATATATACAACATACTCCGACATATTTTTGGCATGATCGCCAATTCGCTCGATAGCTTTTGCAACAAACAGGATTTCTAGGCAGGTTGAAATTTTTCGTGGATCCTCCATCATGAACGTAATGAGTTGACGCAAAATGGCGCGAAACTCCTCGTCGACTTGCTCATCTTGACGTACGATATAGGCTGCGGCGTTTAAATCCAATCTTGCGAATGCATCCAGAGCTTGATGAAGCATATCGAGTGCGATTTCAGCCACGTGTTTGACCTCCACGAAGCGAGGTGTATGTGAGCGATCTGCTGCATAAATAAGTCTTGCCATACGCGCAATTTTCGCCGCTTCGTCCCCGATTCGTTCAAGATCGGTAATCGTCTTGATGACAGTCATGATCATGCGTAAATCACTTGCTGTCGGTTGTCGGCGCGCAATAATTTGACTGCAAATTTCATCAATCGAAACTTCCATTGCATTGACGCGATGGTCATTCGCAATCACCTGATCGATGGTAGCTTCGTTACCACCAATCAATGCTTCGAGCGCTTGCTCAATTTGCTCTTCTACGATCCCGCCCATCTGCAATACACGCGTCCGAACTTCCTCAAGATCCGCATCAAATCGTTTCGATATATGTTCTTTGTTAACCATACGATACCCTTTTTAAGTGATCAGATTCACTAATTGTCAGATGTATTGATAACCATTTCATGACAAATTGCAGTATGGTGTTAAATCGTAATCGTTTCCACACTGTGATCAGTGCCAAGTAATAGCGTATTCGCTGCTTTTCTTGCAAATAAGCCGTTGGTTACCACCCCTGTGAGTTGATTGAGTGTTGTTTCAAGCTCAACCGGGTTAAGAATTTGCAAACCATGCACATCCAAGATAATGTTTCCATTGTCTGTTACAAAATCTTGCCTCAAAGCAGGGTGTCCCCCTAAATATGTAATTTCGCGTGCGACGTAGCTACGTGCCATCGGTATGACTTCGATAGGAAGTGGAAAAGCGCCTAACACATCGACTAATTTGCTCTGATCAGCGATACAAATAAATTTTCTAGCAACAGCTGAAACAATCTTTTCTCGCGTCAATGCGCCCCCACCGCCCTTAATCATATGTAAATGCTTGGTAATTTCATCAGCACCATCAATATAGACAGGCAAGTCAGTAACCGTATTCAAATCAAGCACCTCGATTCCATGATTTTTAAGGCGTTGAGCCGTTACATTCGAGCTAGCAACGGCTCCTTCAATTTTATGCTTAATTTTTGCGAGTTCATCAATGAAATAATTTGCGGTAGAGCCTGTGCCTACACCGACAATCGAGCCGACTGGGACATATTGAATTGCAGCAGCGGCAGCAGCGCGTTTTTGTTCATCTTGCGTCATGTTGTTCCTATTCCGAGATCAATAATTGATAGATAGTCTATTAGCGATGAATCTATCGATCATGCTATTGCAGTCCTAACTAACTCGCATTGGTTTAAAATGATAAAGTTAATCGATTAAACTTTGTATCATAACCCTATGAATGACAGCCGTGTTGATTTTGTAGTATGAATGTTATTAAACTGCTCCCAGATGGATTAATCAATCAGATTGCGGCGGGCGAAGTCATCGAACGGCCTGCTTCTGTTCTCAAAGAGATTCTCGAAAATGCTGTGGATGCCGGTTCCACGGAAATCAATATTCATCTGATGCAAGGCGGACTTAAATTGATTCGTATTACTGATGATGGAATCGGTATATCAAAAGAAGATCTTCCTTATGCGCTAACTCGCCATGCAACCAGTAAAATCAGTAGTCAAGAAGATCTGCAGAAGATCGTCAGCCTGGGTTTTCGCGGGGAAGCGCTTGCCAGCATAGCTTCAGTGTCACGCCTGTCACTTACCAGCTTTCAAACTGGTAGCCAGCATGCTTGGGAAATTCAAACTGAAGGGAGTGAAACGATTGCGATGCAACCTGCTGCAGGATCATTTGGTACTACACTGGAAGTTCGAGATTTGTTTTTCAATATGCCTGCACGGCGAAAATTTCTAAAATCCGAGTCAACCGAATTTGCCCACTGCGAAGGGATTTTTCAGCGCATTGCTTTATCGAATCCAAACGTTGCCTTCAACCTATACCATAATGGAAAATTGCGCAGTCACTTGGCAACTGCGGACATGCCCGAGCGCATTAAACAGATGTTAGGTGAGGAGTTCAGGGAAACCGCGATTTCCATTGCTGAAGCGGCTGCAGATATTCAACTTCAAGGACTAATATCTAGGCCGACTTTCTCACGAACAACTCGTGAAATGCAGTATTTCTTTGTGAATGGTCGTTTTGTCAAAGACAAGCTCTTGAATCATGCTATCCGTGAAGCTTATCGTGATGTGCTTCATTTAGATCGTCATCCAGCTTATGTAATTTATCTTCGTATCAATCCCGATAATGTGGACGTCAATGTTCATCCGACTAAGATTGAGGTGCGTTTTCGCGATGCGCGCGCTGTCCATCAGTTTATTTTTCATACTATTCATAAAGCGCTAGCTACTGGTCACAGTGAAATGAATGAAACGAATTTGCCAGATGCTACGCATCAATTCGGTACTATTTCTCGTGATATTCAAAAAACACCATTGCATTACAGCCCAAACCAGCAAGTTAATTTACCACTACAACCTGCCGCGCAACCTTCTGTATTCTACCAAACACTATTTGGTGAGAAATCGTATAAAAGCATTACCACTCCTACCTTATCCACGCAACATGAACCGCATCCACCTGATTTCTTAGGACATGCGCTAGGACAATTACTCGGTATTTATATTTTGGCTCAGAGTAATCAAGGTTTGATTATCGTCGATATGCATGCTGCTCATGAAAGGATTGTTTATGAGAAACTTAAGCAAGCGCTTGACCAACAAACCCTACCGATACAGTCTTTACTGATGCCACATTTATTCCATGCTGACCCACTCGATATTACGACCGCTGAAGAAAATATACCGCTGTTAAATCAACTCGGATTTGAGATTACCGTAACATCTCCCACTTCGCTGACGGTTCGTGCGATACCCGCTATCTTAAAAGACGCAGATATCTCAAAATTAGTTAGCGAATTACTAGAAGATATTCGTTCGTACGGATCCAGCCAGGTATTGGCGAGTAATCGCAATGAAATTCTAGCAACGATAGCCTGCCATAGCGCAGTCAGAGCCAACGCACTATTAACCATCGAAGAAATGAACGCACTTTTGCGCGAAATGGAAAAAACTGAACGTTCCGACCAATGCAATCATGGTAGACCTACCTGGTTTGCACTTAGCCTCGATCAGCTCGATAAGCTATTTATGCGCGGGAACTGAAATTGCTCTACAGCCTGATTTTTTCAACCAAACCATAGAGCATTCCCCCCTCTTAATATTTCGAGCTTTCTTCTACCGATCTTGCCTTACCGCCACCTTCTTGTGCATCTGCTGGAATTTGATGGAAAGGTTGAATCGTTTTTCCATACTCTTCAGGGTTAGGTGTCTCAGGCGCTGATGGTTTACCACAGGCTACTAATGCTGCACATGCTAAGATTGTGAAAAAGCACTTAATTTTCATAAAAACCCCTTTAGCTCACTCGCTAGTAATTGATGTTGTTATAGGAAACTACCAGCCTATGGTAGCTATAAATTTTTTGTGAAACATTGATCTTAATCAAATTTCTAAGAAATACTTTGTCAGCTAAAAAATAAAGGGGGGGCTTTGTGCAGATGTATTCCCTATCTATTTTTTTGGCTCACATAAGTTCCAATAATACTTGAGAATAACCCTTCTGGTTCAAAATAATTAATACTTGTTGGCGCGCTTAATGTATCGATTCGGTATGGTTCAATGTCAGTTGGCATTTTGTCTCGGGAAAATTTTTCTAACTGTGCCTCGCTTCTGAAGGCCCATCGATTGCTAATTGGTCAATAGAGATAAGTTTAATAGAGGTTTTCTTTTGTTCTAGATCAGGTGTAGGAAAAGCGAGAATAGGAATTGCTAAATCTCTTCTAGAAATTTCGAATCCAGCAAACACTTTATTGGAAAAATGAGTATCAAATCCAACCTCCATCCTTCTCGCCTTTGTATCATTGGGATCATCAAACAGTTGGTTAAATCCTGGACTTGTCGGAAAATTCAAATATTTTCGGAGAAAATGAAAGCTCTGACCACGTGACTCTGTCAGTCGTAAAATTTTTAATAAATTCTGCTTGAAACTGTTTTTTTCACCTTCAAACCGTTTGATTTTGCAGATTGAAGGCGAATTTGTCCTATGTGTGGCATAACGTAATTCGATCAACACCGAGTGTCATGAGTCGTTTGAGATTGAACATCAGCGCACGAATACCCACTTGAAACTGTACTTTCATCAATCCACGATAGCGGGCTTTTTTATTGCGATGCGCAAATACCCGTTCATAAGGTGCGCGTATGGTGGATAACCAACGATCTTTTTTACGGTTTTTCTCTTTTATGTTGTTTCGCTTGATCGCTGCATCATGGCAGCCTTTTCGCTTCGGTGCTGTTCTCACAGGCTTGAAACCGTATCTCTTATCGGCATAAACTGCACCCCCCAGTGGAGCAGACATGACGAAAATCATCTGCGTTGGTTACATCGGCAGAAGTCGCTGCAATCTTGTTGATTAAACCACTTTGCATATTGACCGAAGCATGTTCCTTGTAGCCAAATCAGTATTTTTGCTTGCCTTTGCAGCCGAGCCGCATTTGCTTGTCCGCCGCAACTTTTCCGACCGTCTGGTTGTTGAATTGATCCAGCCCTTGTTGGATTGCCCGGTCTCTTCATTGATTAATCCAGGTTACACACACATAACTCCGTATTATCGCCTAATCTACGTGCAATTTCCCGACAGTCTCGTAGTTCACCTTGGATTGAGGTGAGATGGGCTAATAACTGATTATTGCAGGAGTTTGTGGCAAAGCTTACTGATGGAAAAAGCAAGCAAATGAAAATAGAGAAATAAAACGATAAAAAATAGGTTCCTTGTTTCAACACAGGGGTCATGCTAATTCTTCATCCCAATCTCATATCTAATCCATTCGTATCGCCCAATATTAAGACAAAATGGGATATTGGACTGTGAAATTTGTCACGCTCCTTGTTCGTGTCATGGTTACCTTCACCCAAATTCCGCTAGCGCAAGTGGTATAATGCAGCATTTTAATTCGGCGCATTAAAACAAGAATTTTTTATTGGAGGAAAAATGAGTCACACCTTGTATGAAACTAAAATTCAGCGCGTGCAGCGTTGTGAGCTGGCGGTACCAGGTTCACGCCCAGAGATGTTTGAAAAAGCGTTGAAGAGTGGGGTTGATTTTATCTTTCTGGATCTCGAAGATGCGGTAGCGCCTGATGACAAAATTCAGGCAAGAAAAAATATCATTCAAGCCATCAACGATCTTGATTGGAAAGGCCATGGTATCACCTTGTCAGTGCGCATTAATGGATTGGATACGCAATATATGGTGCGCGATGTTGTGGATTTGGTCGAACAGGCAGGGCATAAAATTGACACTATTTTGATTCCAAAAGTGGGTGTCTATGGGGAGGTGTATATGGTGGAAGCGATGCTGAATCAACTGGAAATGCAGCAGCGCTTAAAAAATAGGATCGGTGTTGAAGCGCTGATTGAGACAGCGCTGGGCATGGCAAATGTCGAAGATATTGCGCGCAATGGCGCTACTGGTCGTTTAGAAGCGTTACATTTTGGTGTGGCTGACTACGCAGCAAGCAATCGCGCTCGAACGACTAATATTGGCGGACTTAATCCTGATTATCCGGGCGACCAATGGCACGCGGCAATCAGCCGCATGACGGTTGCTTGTCGTGCTTATGGTTTACGACCGATTGATGGGCCTTTTGGGGATATTCAAGATCCGGAAGGCTATAAACAAGGAGCACGAAGAGCAGCAGCTTTAGGCTGTGAAGGTAAATGGGCAATCCATCCAACTCAAATTGCATTGGCAAATGAAGTATTTACACCATTGCCTGCCGAGGTTGAGAAAGCCAAGCGAATTTTGGTTGCATTGAAAGAAGCCGCTGCACAGGGTAAAGGCGCTGCCTCCCTGGATGGGCGCCTGATTGATGCGGCGTCTGAGCGAATGGCCAACAATATCGTCAAAGCAGCAGAAGCCATTGCTGCAAAAAAATAAATAGCCAATAGCCATTAGCCAAATTTTATATGATCGATTGAATTAATAGGGGGAAAGACGTTGGATATTCATGAGTACCAAGCCAAAGAAATCTTGGCTCAATACGGCGTTAAGATTGCGGAGGGAGGACTCGCGCATACCGTTGAAGAAGCAGTGCAACGTAGCCGTGAAATCGATGGCAATGCGTGGGTTGTTAAAGCACAAATTCATTCTTGAGCGCGCGGTAAGGCAGGTGGCATTAAAGTTTGCAAAACTCATCCTGAAGTTGAGGCTGCCGCGGGATCGCTGCTTGGAAAGACGTTAGTTACTCATCAAACAGGAGCTGCTGGCAAGCTGTGTTCTAAGCTCTATATCGAGGCAGGAACCGATATCGCAAGAGAGCTCTACCTATCATTCTTGATCGATCGTAGCCATGAGCGTGTGATCATGGTTGGTTCTGCACAGGGTGGGATGGAGATCGAACGATTAGCAGCAACAGATCCGAACGCAATCATTAAAGTACATATTGAACCCGCAGTGGGTTTACAAGACTTCCAAGCACGCACGATGGCATTCGCGCTCGGGTTGGGTGAAGATCTCCTCAATCATGCAGTACGAACAATCAAAGGTTGTTATCGTGCCTTGCGAGATCTGGACGCCAATATTCTGGAAATTAATCCATTAGTTGTGACCAAAAATAATGAGCTCATTGCTCTAGATGCCAAAATGAGCTTTGATGAGAATGCGCTGTTTCGCCGCCAAAAAATTGCTGAGCTACGCGACAAAACTCAAATTGATCCACGCGAAGTTGCAGCAGCTGAAGCAGGTCTGAGCTATGTTGGATTGGATGGTGATATTGGTTGTATGATCAATGGCGCGGGTCTAGCTATGGCGACCATGGACATGATCAAGCTGGCAGGCGGAGAACCTGCCAATTTTCTCGATGTTGGTGGTGGGGCTTCTGCTGAGCGAACTGAGAAGGCGTTCCGTCTCGTTCTGGCGGATCAAGGTGTAAAAGCCATGTTGGTTAATATTTTTGCAGGTATTAATCGTTGCGACTGGATCGCAGAGGGCGTTGTGCAAGCAGTTAAGAACATCGATATGAAAATTCCACTCGTTGTACGCTTATCAGGTACCAATGTTGAGGAGGGTCGCCGCATCATTGCGGGAAGTGGCTTGCCGATAATCACGGCGGAGACCCTGGCGGACGCTGCAGAAAAAGTGGTTAAAGCGCGCAACGAAGTGGTTGCAAAACAAGGTTAAGGGGAACAAAGTGGCCATTTTAATAAATGAAAATACACGAATTATTGTTCAGGGATTTACCGGAAGGATCGGTACTTTCCATGCACAAGAAATGATCGATTATGGTTCTAAGGTTGTTGGAGGAGTAACGCCCGGCAAAGGGGGACAAACGCATTTAGGATTACCGGTATTTAACACGGTAAAAGAAGCCGTGGAACAAGTCGGCGCGGAAGCTAGCATTGTTTTTGTACCTCCCGCGTTTGCAGCCGATTCAATTATGGAAGCTGCCGATGCCGGGATCAAATATTGCGTTTCGATTACTGATGGTGTCCCGACTCAAGACATGATGACCGTCAAAAGCTTTTTACGTCGTTTCTCGAAAGAACGGCGCATGATGATGACGGGCCCTAATTGTGCGGGAACGATTAGCCCTGGACGTGCCATGCTTGGTATCATGCCGGGCCATATCTATATGCGAGGTAATGTAGGGATTGTGGGGCGCTCTGGCACATTAGGTTATGAGGCTGCTGATCAAATGCGTCGCTTAGGAATCGGCATTACGACGTCTGTTGGCATTGGTGGAGATCCGATCATTGGCAGCTCGCATCGCGATGTGCTGGAGAAACTGGAACAAGATCCAGAAACTAAAGTAGCACTCATGATCGGTGAAATTGGAGGACCTCAAGAGGTTGAGGCGGGTGTTTTTGCCAAAGAAAATATGACTAAACCTTTAGTAGCCTATATTGCTGGCCTTACCGCACCGGCCGGCCGTCGCATGGGTCATGCTGGCGCAATTATTTCTTCTGTCGGTGAAAGTGCAGCTGAGAAAGTTGAACGGCTGAAAGAATTAGGCGTTACGATTTGCTCAACCCCTTCTTTGATGGGTCAGACCGTAGCCGAAGTATTAGCGAAGCTATAATTTCGCATTCCCGCACAATCAGGCCAAGCACAAGCTGTCAGGCCTGATTGGTTGAATTATTCTGTAAAGGATATACTTTACGGGCTATCTTTGTTGAATCCAGAATCAAACTAAACTTGAGCACTATGGAAATAAATCAGAAAAGCGATAATAAACGAATTTCTACGATTGCACGATTTCTTTTTCTGTCACGCTGGTTGCAGCTACCGCTTTATTTAGGTCTTGTTCTAGCGCAATGTGTCTACGTCTTTCATTTTTGGGTTGAGCTAACTGATCTGCTCGGCGCCATTATGGGAAATCAAGAATCACTCAAACATATTTTACATATTGTAACGCCTGAAGAGGCAGAAACACCGCTCAAAATTACCGAGACCGCAATTATGCTGGTCGTGCTTGGCCTAATAGATGTCGTAATGATTTCCAATTTACTGATTATGGTTATCATCGGTGGCTATGAAACCTTTGTTTCGCGGATGAACCTTGAGGGACATCCGGATCAACCGGAATGGTTGTCGCATGTCAACGCATCAGTTTTGAAGATCAAGCTTGCCACGGCAATTATTGGTATTTCATCGATTCATCTGCTAAAAACCTTCATCAATGCCAGCGCTTATGATGAAAAGACACTAATTGCTCAAACGTCGATCCATATTACCTTTTTGATCTCTGCTGTGGCGATTGCCTATACAGATCGCCTCATGTCACAAACTTTGAGTCACAGCGAGGCCTCAAGCAAGTGAAGGTGAAATTTCTCCGAGCAAATCGATGATACCCAGCAAGGCGGCAGCTACAGCCTGTCGCCTGACTGCTTCCCGATTACCGGAGAAAAAATGAGTTGTGCTATGAGTTGTGGTTTGCTCTGAGATGGCTCCATACTTCAGCAGTGTCGTTGCTTGAACGCCCAGCATTCGATGCTTTGCTTGATTGCTGTACGTGATAAATCCACATTCATACCATCCCGAACTACCCGCAATAGCGGTAATGGATTGTCCTATCCAGCCACCAGTGCATGATTCGGCACTAACCAGCTTGAGGCCTTTGCTTGCCAGTAAAACGCCAACTTGCTGCGCATAGGAATAAAGCACTGTATCATCGACTATCATCGCAGTAAGTTAAAAATAACTCTCAAATAGAACAATCGATTTCCATCCTGCCAAACATAAGAGGGTATAAAACGCTGCGAGCAAATCATCAAACATTACGCCTATCCCACCATGGAGTTTTCTTTCATAGTATTTAATGGGAGGTGGCTTTACGATATCAAAAAAGCGAAACAAGATAAACGCACTGATTTGCCACAACCAATGGTTCGGTAAAAAATATAAAACAAGCAAGAACGCAACAATTTCGTCCCAAACCATGCCGGAATGGTCGGGTGCGTTCAACGCTTTTCCAGTGATTCCACATGCCCAAATACCAATAATAAAAAAAATATCGATAATGAGCAAAAGCGCAACTGGATCAAATAGCAGCTGTAGCAGCCAATAGATAGGAAAAGCGACTAAAGTTCCGACTGTGCCCGGTGCGTATTTACTTAGCCCAGCACCTGCAGCAAATGCTAAGAAATGCGCGAAGCGGCTATACACAAAAGCCATATCGGGCTCTAGGGGAGGAAGTCTGAAATTGGATCGATACGGCTCAGGAAAGGAAGTGGTCATAGCCTTTTTTCGTATGCTCAATTACTGTTCCGGCTGAGTTTACTATAGATAAGCCTTTCCCTTGTAACATTTTTCCGATACGCGTCAGTGGGATAGCTAATTCTCTTGAGAGTGCTTGGATTTCATTGCGTCTGGTTTCAGGTGCCGTAAAGCAAAGCTCATAATCATCACCGCCTGACAATAGCCATTCGAGGGCTTGCGGGTGTGATGCATAGTGATTCCAAACCCAGGAATGTGGAATGGTTTCAAGCTGAATGACCGCGGCTAAATTCGAGCTTGAAAGGATATGACCTAAATCAGCAAGTAAACCATCAGAGACATCAATCGCGCTATGCGCTAGATCGATTAAGCATTGTCCCAGCTCTACCCTTGCTGTCGGAGTATGAAGTGCGGGTAAACAAACTTCAAGTGCACCATGACTCAAAATAAGTTGCTGCTTTAAATGGGCAAGTGCGAGTGCAGCGTTACCAAGTTGTCCTGAAATCCAGATATCATCATTCGGTTGTGCATTGCTACGCTTTAATGCCTTATTTTTAGCAACTTCACCGATAATTTGTACACAGATATTAAGCGGACCACTCGTCGTGTTTCCACCGATTAATTCAACTTGATAGCGATCAGCCAACGCAAAAAAACTATGAGAGAAAGCCTGTAACCATGTCGAACGGCCTTGTGGCTCATCTTTAGGTAATGTAATTGCTAAAGTTAACCAGCGTGGAATTGCGCCCATTGCAGCCATATCAGAAAGATTAACTGCTAAAACTTTATGACCTAATTGACAGGGATCTGTATCTGCAAAGAAATGCTGGTCTACTACTAAGGTATCGGTAGAAATCGCAAGCTCGGTGCTTGTCTTATAAGCAATAAGGGCGGCGTCATCGCCAACACCCAATAAAGCATTTGTTGCTGGGCGCGTAAAATAGTGTTTGATAATATCAAATTCAGATTCCACTCTCTAAATTATTGTGTTAACTGTTTTGCTAATGGTAACGCGATTCCAGAATCGTGCGGATTTTTTATATATAAGTTATATCAGTAAATAGAACTTTTATGGTGGCTTCAATGGATTTTAACTGTTCTCTTTGCGTGTAATGTAACTTCTGCGCTGCGTAACTGTGTAGCTAATTTGTCCATAACACCATTGATATATTTATGGCCATCTGTTCCTCCAAAAGTTTTTGCAAGCTCGATCGCTTCATTAATGATCGGGCGATATGGAATATTTGGATGATAAATAAGCTCATAGGTACTTAGTAGGAGTATCGACAATTCAACGGGGCTAAGTTCCTGAATCGTTCGATCAAGGTAGGGTGCGACCTTTTGCTCGAGTTCAACCGAATGTTTGATGACGCCGTGCAACAAATCAGAAAAAAATCCTTCATCGACTTTTGCGAAGAAACTAGCGCTTCTTAATTGCGCTTCGATAACGCTAGCCTCACTTGCCGTAAGGCACCATTGATAGATACCTTGTAGCGCAAGCTCTCGCGCAAAACGACGTCGATTTTTGAATTTAGGAGCAGGTTTCGGGCCTGACTTGGCCGGTACTTCTTTCATAGAAACAACTTTCATTCAAATTCAACTAATTTATCGAAAAGATTAGCCATTTCAACGGCTGCTCTTGCTGCGTCCTTTCCTTTCTGAGACATTCGCGATGAAGCCTGATCTTCAGTATCAGTAGTGAGAATGGCGTTAATAATCGGAATGCCAGTTTCGATCTGAGCCTGCATTAATCCACCTGCAGATTGATTAGCAACAACCTCAAAGTGATAAGTTTCACCCCGAATAACCGCTCCCAATGCGATGAGCGCATCAAATTGATCAGATAATGCCATTTTTTGAAGCGTAATGGGAGCTTCTAGTGCCCCGGGTACAGTCACTAGCTGAATATTGGCTGCCTGAACACCAAGTTGCACTAATTCAGCAGTGCAAGCACCTAGTAATCCTTCACCGATTTCAATATTAAAGCGACTCATCACGATGCCTATGTTCAAATCAGAGCCATCTAAATTTGTTTCAATTTCTGGTATGTTGTCGTAGTAACCCATGCTAATTCAATTCCTATGTGTTTTTTATAAACACTTATTGTGAGACAGTAGTCTGTTTATTGCTTGATTCTAAATAACCGATCACTTCTAAGCCAAACCCGGTCATGCTCGGCATTTTACGCGGCGTAGCCAATAGACGCATTTTACTCACACCGAGATCTTTCAGTATTTGAGCGCCAATTCCATGATCGCGTAAATCTGTCTTGATCTGATCAGAGTGCCAAGACTTCGTTGCTAAAATACGCTCAGTTGAAATGCCAGCATCGCCTTTGCGATTTAGCATAACGATAACGCCTAACCCTGCCTCAGCAATTACGCGCATCGCATCGTTAATACTCCAAGAATGGCTACAATCCGCAGTGTCCAGTACATCAATTACCGACAATGGCTCGTGAACTCTCACCAGAATTTCTTTTTCAGACCGAATCTGTCCTTTGATTAACGCAAGATGAGTAATATTTGCAGTTTTATCGTGATAGGCTATTAAATCAAATTCTCCAAAAACAGTTTGTATGGTTCGCTCTGCAATGCGGGATACCAAACTTTCGGTCAAACTGCGGTGGTGAATAAGGTCGGCTATTGTACCAATTTTAAGTTGATGTGTGCTCGCAAATTCCACTAAATCGGGTAATCGAGCCATGTCACCGTTATCCTTGAGTATTTCACAAATCACCGCTGCTGGCATGAGTCCTGCCATTTGAGCTAGATCACAGCCTGCTTCAGTATGGCCGGCTCTAACTAATACCCCTCCTTTTTGTGCTTTAAGCGGAAAGATGTGACCGGGCTGGACAATATCTTCAGGCTTAGCCGCTTTATTAACTGCGGCTTGAATGGTTTTTGCCCGATCTGCAGCCGAAATGCCCGTTGTTACACCGCTGGCCGCTTCGATTGAAACGGTAAAATTAGTTCCATGAGATGAATGATTAGCTGCTACCATCGGGGATAATTTAAGTTGGTGACAGCGTTCTTCAGTCAGAGTCAAGCAAATCAATCCTCTACCAAACTTTGCCATAAAATTAATCGCTTCTGGTGTAACGAATTCGGCAGCCAGAACCAGATCTCCCTCATTTTCCCGATCTTCTTCGTCGATCAAGATGACCATCTTGCCTGCTCTAAAATCGTTTACTATTACTTCGACGCTGCTAATTGCCATAATCGTACCTAACTTTGATTGATCGATTGAATCATTAAGCGCTCCACGTACCGCGCTAGTAGGTCGGTTTCCAAATTTACTGCTTCACCTACTTTCAATAATTTCAAATTGGTTTCTGCTAATGTATGGGGGATTAAATTAACATCAAATATCTTTCCTTCAATACGATTAACCGTGAGACTCACGCCATTAACCGTTACAGACCCTTTGACCACAATATATTTTAGCAATTCAGCAGGAACTTGAACGCTGAGCTGATAATTTTCCCCTTCAGGCTCGAATTGTATGACTTCACCAACACTATCCACATGTCCGCTAACCAGATGGCCTCCTAAACGATCTGATAGTCGCATTGCTTTCTCGAGGTTAACCTGATTGCCTAAATTATTTAGGCCTGTAGTGCAACGTAATGTTTCATGAGAAACATCTACAGAAAAAGAATGCTCTGCTCGTACCGTAACTGTCAAGCAGATACCATTGACCGCGATGCTATCACCGATTTTGACATCACATAGATCGAGTTTCCCAGAATCAATTTGCAAGCTTACCCCTTTTGAGTTTTGCGCAATTTGTCTAATCGTTCCAATTGCCTCGATAATTCCGGTAAACATTGCGACCTTCCTAATGTAATGATATTAAGCTTTTGCAGGTTGCTTAAGTTAATAAGCGAGCTCGAATAGTTTATCTATCGAGCGCTATATGAATCGTAGTCGATATGACATTATACGCTAATGGATAGGTAAAGGCGGATTCGAGTAATAACCTGCAATTAGGATTGCTCCTTTGAACGGACATGTTTAGAACTTTGCATGGTTGTAATCAGGATTGATTAGTCGGATGTTATAGCTTCGCTATTAAATCAATAGCGTTGAAGTAATGGGTATGGATTTCCGGAATATGATGTTGCCCTAAATGCAGGCTACCGGGTCTGCTCGGCAAAGCCAATATCCAGCGGGGATTTCGTGCTCATATCGACAAGGTGTATAGTAGTTAAAAACATCGCGATGCGCTGAAATCGCGCGGTATTAAAAACGGCATTCAGGATAAGACTCCCTAAACGCTTTGCTGAACATCGAATAACGTGTACTAGCTCAGATCAGATCGTACAGTTACCGAATTGATTGGATGTCTGTCAGATTAGATTTGGTTCAGATTTTTGCTGTTCCAAATCGTTTTCCCACTGAGCAAAGTCTCCATAGGAGTTTTCCATTGCAGACTTTTCCCTGATGAGTTCTTTCATTATTATAATAATCGATCCAGCTGTCTAGGTCCTTTTGCAGTGACTCCAAATCGTGATATAGCTTTTTGCGGAAAGTCCTTGATAGAATTCCTGTAAGATGGTTTTATGGAATCGCTCACAGATACCGTTGGTCTGAGGTGACATGGCTTTTGTTTTGGTATGGTCGATATCATTGATTGCCAAATATAGCTGGTAATCATGCTGTTCAACCCGCCGCAATACTCCGTACCTCTGTCCGTTAATATTCGCAACATGGGTAAACCCTGTGGCCGCATAGAATGGCAGCACCTTGTCATTTAGGATATCGGCTGCAGTAATTGATGTTTTGGCCGTATAGAGCTTGCAATGCACTA
>JADJLM010000005.1 GCA_016710135.1 Nitrosomonas sp.
CGTCAATCTAACGAATTTATTGATCGAGCGGCTACGGCGTCGTACCCATCATGAAGGCTATGCGCCCAACTTGGTGGTTTTGGCTTATGAAGCCAATTCAGTGCTTTCACAAAACTTGGTAGAACGATTAATTGCCGGCATTCACCATTATTCAGCAGGTTCAAAGCTATTTTCCAGTTCGAGCAACTCGATCAATGACGCAGCAGATCCTGACTTACATTCAAAACTCGATGCGTGGCGCGAATCAGCCCCGAATGGGCAGTTGTTAATCCTCAGGGTTCGCCCTGCGGAGTTACCTCATCTCAGTCGCCATTTCGAATTGAAAGATGTCGTGCTGCATATCATCGATACTACCTACCACGGTGAGCAGCTCAATAATGAAGGTCAGGTCGGCGTTGCCGATATTGCATGCGTTTACATCGGCGCGCGTAATCTCAGTTATTGCGATTTACAGCCTTGGTCGTATCAATTGATGCCTGAACAGCTCGAGCGTTCTATTGTGCAAGGAACATGGAATGAGCCGTTCAATTCGACGTTGGATAAGATTGCGCGTTATTTGACTTTTAAAGAAGTGGGTATTGCAATGAGTTCTGGCGCTGCACTCGGTTTCGCGCATTTGGGCGTGCTCGATGTCATGACTGAATGTGGCATTGCTTACGATGTACTCTGCGGTAGCAGTATGGGCGGCATTGTAGCTTTGACGATTGCTCGTTTGGGTAACATCGATCAGGCTATTCAACAAGTGCGTGAGCAGCTGGGCTCTAACCGTAAAATCAAAGACCCTTCCTTATTACCGCGTGGATCGCTATTTATCGGCAACAAAATTTTAGCCGCTGCCAAAGCAACTTTTGGGGATTGTACGTTTGCCGATTTAAAACATCCTGCAGCGGTCGTGGCAGCCGATTTAGTGACGCATGAACGCATAATCTTTGATCGCGGTTTAGTCGCGCCCGCCGTATTGGCGACCTCTGCGATTCCTGGCTTCTTTCCACCGATTGCCAATCAATCGCGGTTGATGGTCGATGGCAGCGTGGTATCGCTCGTGCCTGTTGATGTGCTGAGCACCCGTCGTTGCGGGCTAAGGATCGCAATCAATGTCAATACCAAGCCCTTTTCCAGCGGCAATGATGGGATCACAGGATTTGATGGATTGCTGCAAAAAACCCAAAAACCGCTGGGACTTAAAGATGTGCTCAGCGCTTCGTGGGGTTTACTCGGTTCTTGGCGTTCTTCCAGCGAGGCATTACGCGCAGAAATCGTGATCAGCCCACAAACGCCGGTGGAATCTGGGTACAACTTTAATGAGTTTGAAAAGCTGGTTGAATGCGGGCGTGCTGCCATGCGCGATCGTATTGAATCAATTCAAGAATCAATTAAGCTGATGTTGCGCGCTTAATGCCTGGTACGAAACCCTTCAACCGATAGAATTTGCCTGAATGACATTAAACCGAACCACGTTTTAGCAATAAATAGAAATGTCCGATTTTGTAGCAAATAAACTACCCGCTTTGAAGCGTATTGTTCAGAGCGAGCAACGCCTGGCATGATATTGCCAATGGCTTATTACTCCCTTATTTCTTCCTGATTGCGATTAGCCCAGTTTTCAAAGGGGTACATATCGATAAACGTACCATAGCGCTTGCTGGCATTTACGGCACTATCATGATTATGACAGATTTGATTGATCATACTTGTGCGTAGCCCGCTTTCGCGAACCCGAAAATCTGATTCAAAATAATAAACGCACTGCAGGCATGGCTAATGCGCCAGTGCGATATGCATTGAATTTCTACAATAAATCGTTGGCGAGATTGGCCAGCTCAGAGCGTTCTCCTTTTTCCAGGCGAATATGCGCAAATAGGGGGTGGCCTTTCAAACGATCGATTATATACGTCAAACCATTGGATTGCTCGTCCAGGTACGGCGTATCGATTTGATGGATATCACCCGTAAAGACGATTTTAGTGCCTTCGCCCGCACGGGTAATGATGGTTTTGATTTCATGCGGTGTCAGGTTCTGTGCCTCATCAATAATGAACATAACGTTGGACAAGCTGCGCCCTCGGATAAACGCAAGTGCTGTAATGGCCAACTTGCCGCTTTCTTCCATTTCATCGAGAACCTTGGATTTGCGTTCGGTGGGACGAAATTGACTTTTGATGAATTTTAGATTGTCCCAGAGTGGCTGCATGAAGGGCGAAATCTTGTCGTCGGCGGTACCTGGCAAATAACCGATGTCACGATTACTCAGCGGAATAATCGGTCTCGCTAGGATGATTTGATCGTAGGTATTTTTGAGCTCGAGCGCAGACGCCAGTGCAAGCAGGGTTTTCCCTGTGCCAGCAACTCCTTGCAGTGCGACTAATTTAATATCTTTATTTAACAGCGCATCGACTGCAAAAGCTTGTTCAGCATTCCTCGGTTTGATTGAATAGACGTAGGCTTTTTCAACACGCTCGATGGTATCTTGAATTTGATTATAGCGAGCTAACAGGGAATCAGTGGCATTACGGAGAATATAGTAACCATTGGCAAGTTTATGCGCGCCGAGCAAACCAGCTTCCTCAATGTTACCCTGTCTGGCAAGCTCGTTGATGATGCTCGAAGGCATCTGTTCTAGAATGGGGAAACCGGTTGAGATCGATTTAACATTTTTGACTTTGCCCGTCTCATAATCTTCTGAGGGTAACCCGATTGCTTTAGCTTTGAGCCGGAGATTGATATCTTTGGTAACCAATACAACACGTGCTGATTTATGGGTATTGGCAAGGGTCAGCGCTGCATTAATGATTTTATGGTCATTTTTACCTTTACCATAGATTTCTTCAGCATCGATACCATTCAAGCTATCGGACATGACGATTTTTAACCGGCCTTTTTCGTCACCGAGTGGAATCCATTTTTCTAGACCGTAATCTTCGGATAGCTTGTCTAAGAAGCGAATCACTTCGCGCGCTTCAAAATTCTTGGTGTCATTTCCAACTTTAAAGCGATCAAGTTCTTCCAGACAAGTAATTGGAATGGCAACATCATTTTCCTCAAAATTCTTGATGGCATTGTGATCGAATAGCAATACAGAAGTATCCAGTACGTAAATTTTTTTAATGCGCTTTGCCATGATTGGTTACACCCTTTCAAGAAGGCCAGCAAAAAATATACACCTTTTCCGATGAAAAAAACTAGCGTAAGGAAAATTATCTGTAACGTTTGGTTAAAAAACAAACAGGCAAGTCAAGGCGTGAGAACAAATCAAGCAGAATTCGGTTAAGTATGGCTAGACATATTAATACAAGCCAAATTGAAAGATACGATTATGATAGTGATAGCTGAATTCCATTCCTTTCAGGACCGAAAGGAATGGATTATTTTGTTAGTGGCCGCCGCCACGCTTTCTGAGTTTTTGGATTGCCGCTAATTGAGCTGAAGCTTCGATCAATTCAGCTTGAGCACGCGCATATTCGATACCACTTTGTTTATCCTTCATGATTTCTTCAGCACGTTTCTTCGCTTCAAGTGCTTTGGCTTCATCTAGATCATAGCTACGAATCGCCGTATCAGCAAGAATGGTCACCATATCAGGCTGTACTTCCAACATTCCCCCAGAAACATAGACGGATTCTTCATCTTTGAGTGGTGCTTTAATCCGAACCATACCTGACTTAATGCGTGTCAGCAAAGGAGTATGTTGGGGATAAATACCTACTTCGCCCATCAACGCAGGTGCTACGAGAAATTCAGCAGGACCGGAGTAGATTGAATCTTCGGCGCTCACGATATCCAAATGAAAGACAGTACCCATTGATTTTCTCTATCAGAAAGTTGTTATTGAAGTTTTTGCTTTTCGATGACTTCTTCGATACCACCGACCATGTAGAACGCTTGCTCAGGAATATCGTCATAATCACCATTAACAATGCCTTTGAAACCTTTGATGGTTTCTTTCAAAGGTACATATTTTCCAGGTGATCCGGTAAAGACTTCAGCCACAAAGAAAGGTTGTGATAAGAAACGTTGAATTTTTCTCGCACGACTTACTGATAATTTATCTTCAGGTGACAATTCATCCATACCGAGAATCGCGATGATATCGCGTAATTCTTTATAGCGTTGCAACGTTTGCTGAACTTCACGCGCGGTTTGATAGTGATCTTCCCCAACCACGAGCGGATCCAATTGTCGAGAAGTTGAATCAAGCGGATCAACTGCTGGGTATATACCTAATGAAGCAATGTCACGCGAAAGAACTACGGTTGCATCCAAGTGACCAAAGGTAGTCGCCGGTGAAGGATCAGTCAAGTCATCTGCTGGAACATACACCGCTTGAATTGATGTAATTGAACCCGCTTTAGATGACGTAATCCGTTCTTGTAAACGCCCCATTTCTTCAGCTAAGGTAGGTTGATATCCTACTGCAGAAGGCATACGACCTAGCAATGCTGAAACTTCTGTTCCTGCTAACGTATAACGATAAATATTATCAACGAAGAAGAGTACATCACGTCCCTCATCCCGGAACGATTCCGCCATCGTCAATCCAGTCAATGCAACTCGTAAACGATTGCCAGGTGGCTCATTCATCTGGCCATATACCAGTGCGACCTTATCTAATACATTGGAATCCTTCATTTCATGATAGAAGTCATTTCCTTCACGTGTTCTCTCTCCTACCCCCGCAAATACGGAATAACCACTGTGCTCAATCGCAATATTACGAATAAGCTCCATCATATTTACAGTTTTTCCAACACCTGCACCACCAAACAATCCAACCTTACCGCCTTTTGCAAACGGACAAATTAAATCAATCACTTTGATGCCAGTTTCAAGGAGCTCTGTTGAAGCAGAGAGTTCATCAAAAGCAGGTGCGACACGATGTATCGGCATAGTTTTTTCAGCAACGACCGGTCCCATCTCATCAATAGGCCGACCTAATACATCCATGATGCGACCGAGTGTTTTTGTTCCGACCGGTACCGAAATTTGTTTTCTGGTATTAACGACCATCATTCCACGACGCAATCCATCTGAAGATCCCAAGGCAATGGTTCTTACGACACCATCACCGAGTTGTTGTTGGACCTCCAATGTTAACTCTGATCCTTCCATAGTTAGGGCATCATAAACATTAGGAATTCCATCTTTCTGGAATTCCACGTCAATCACCGCACCGATACATTGAACAATTCTTCCTTCGCTCATTATTGTTCCTTAAAAATAGATATACAAAAAATTAGACTGCGGCCGCACCGCCCACGATTTCTGATAGCTCTTTGGTAATAGCCGCTTGGCGCGATTTATTGTAAATCAACGTCAGTTCATTGATTAAATTGCCAGCATTATCTGATGCAGCTTTCATCGCCACCATACGCGCTGATTGTTCTGATGCCATATTTTCTGTTACTGCCTGATATATCAGTGCTTCAACATAACGAATCATCACATCATCGATAACAGACTTGGCCTCGGGTTCATAGACATAATCCCAAAGTTTCCTGGGATTCGTTTCCTGATCACCTTTATTTTTGCTAAATCGATCATCTGACAGTGGCAACAACAATTCCATTGTTGGCTCTTGCTTCATCGTGTTGACGAACCGATTATAAAAAACATAGACACGATCGAACCGATCATTGGTATAGCCATCTAGAACAATCTTAATCGCACCAATCAACTTTTCAATATTTGCAGTATCGCCTAGGCTAACAACGTGAGAGATTACTTTTGCGCCAATGCGATTCATGAAACCTAAGCCTTTATTACCAATGCAACACACTTCGATTTCTTCGCCTTCTGCTTGCCATCGTTTCATCTCATTCAGGGTTCTACGCAGAATATTTGTGTTTAATCCGCCACACAAACCCTTATCTGAAGTAACTACAATAACACCGACGCGTTTTACGGTATCTCGTTCAACTAAAAGGATGCTTATATTCCGTGCTAGCCCGACTCATATGAGCTGCTACATTACGGATTTTTTCTCCGTAGGGGCGCGCTTTACGCATCCGTTCCTGAGCTTTACGCATTTTAGATGCAGCCACCATTTCCATAGCGCGCGTAATCTTTTGCGTATTTTTTACGCTTTTAATCTTGTTGCGTATCTCTCTACTACCAGCCATTAATAAGTCCCATTTTTCTTAAATTCTTCGATCGCTTGTGTCAGAGCTTTCTCAGTATCTTCATCAAGATTTTTGGTACTCTCAATTTTATCAATCAGTGCAGCATGTTGATTGCGAATATAGCTTCGTAATGCTGATTCAAACGCTAACGCACGCTTCACTTCAACATCATCGAGATATCCTTTGTTCAAGGCAAATAACGTTAAAGCCATTTCTGAAACACTTTGCGTCGCAAACTGAGGTTGTTTCATGAGCTCAGTTGCCATCTTCCCACGCTCAAGTTGCTTGCGAGTCGCTTCATCTAGGTCAGAAGCAAATTGTGCAAATGCTGCCAGCTCACGATATTGTGCAAGCGCCAACCGAATACCACCACCGAGCTTCTTGATAACTTTTGTTTGTGCAGCACCGCCCACACGAGAAACTGAAATACCCGCATTGATTGCAGGACGAATCCCTGCATTGAACAAGTCAGTCTCTAAGAAAATCTGACCGTCTGTAATCGAAATCACATTAGTTGGTACGAATGCCGTTACGTCACCCGCTTGCGTTTCAATGATTGGAAGCGCTGTGAGTGATCCGGTTTTTCCTTTAACTGCTCCATTGGTATATTTCTCTACATATTCCGCACTAACTCTTGCAGCACGTTCTAACAATCGCGAGTGCAAATAGAATACGTCACCTGGATAAGCCTCACGACCCGGAGGACGACGCAACAGCAATGATATTTGTCGATACGCCCACGCTTGTTTAGTAAGATCGTCATAAACAATCAACGCATCTTGACCTCTATCACGGAAATATTCGCCCATCGTACAGCCAGAATAGGGCGCGATAAATTGCATGGCTGCTGATTCTGATGCAGAAGCAACGACAACAATCGTATACGCCATTGCACCATGTTCTTCTAATTTTCTGACTACGTTTGCAATTGATGAAGCCTTTTGACCAATTGCAACATAGATACAGATCATATTCTCACCTTTCTGGTTAATGATCGCATCAATTGCAACGGCTGTTTTCCCGGTTTGCCGATCGCCAATGATCAGTTCACGCTGCCCCCGTCCAACTGGAACCATAGCATCAATCGCTTTTAATCCTGTTTGTACTGGTTGATCAACTGATTTTCTCCAAATAACACCTGGTGCAATTTTTTCAATTGGCTCTTTTCCTTGCGCTGAAATAGGTCCTTTTCCATCGATCGGTTGACCCAATGCATTAACAACACGCCCAAGCAATCCCTCACCAACGGGAACTTCTAAAATACGGCCCGTACATTTAACTGTATCTCCTTCCGTTAGATGTTCATATGCACCTAAAATAACCGCACCAACCGAGTCTCTTTCTAAGTTTAGCGCCAGACCATAAGTATTTCCCGGAAATTCAAGCATTTCACCTTGCATAACATCTGAAAGTCCGTGGATTCGAACAATTCCATCTGTTAGCGATACAATAGTTCCCTGTGTGCGTATTTCTGACGACGCTGATAGTCCTTCTATCTTACTTTTAATCAGCTCACTAATTTCTGATGGATTCAACTGCATTTCATTAACTCCTAGCTTTTTAGGGCAATAGACATAGCTTCTAGCTTACCGGATATAGAACTATCAATAACCTCGTCGCCAATTTCGATTTTTACCCCACCAATTAATTCCTGATCAATACTAACTTTTGCTTTAACCTTACGATTGAATTTGCTCTCAAGCGCCGCTACCAATTTATCCAATTGCCTATCTGATATTGAAAAGGCTGAAATAACGTTAGCTTCTAACACACCTTCATGGTTTGCTCTCAATTGCTCATACATTTCGACTAACTTAGGGATGATCGCCACTCTATCATTATCGATCAGAATTGATAGTAAGTTCCTTACTTCATCATTGAGCTTACTACCACCTATATCGAAAATAATCTCCTTTAGCTTCGAAGCTGATACATTGGGATTGCTTATCAACTCTTGAATAGGAGCAACTGCCGTAATCTGCGCAGCAGTGCTTAACATTTCAGACCATTGCGACAGGCTATTTTTCTCCTTAGCCAGCTTGAAAACAGCCTCTGCATAAGGACGAGCTATGGTTATTGACTCAGCCATTACTTTAACTCTGCTTCAATTGCTGTTAATAAATCAGCGTGCGCTTTTGCATCAATCTCACGTCGCAAAATCTTTGCTGCTCCAGTCAAAACGAGGCCACTTACTTGTTGACGCAAATCTTCTTTTGCACTAAAAATTTCATGAGCTATCTCTGCTTTAGCGCCAGCGATAATTCGATCGCCTTCTACTTTCGCAACAGATTTTGCTTCATCAATAATTTCAGCCGCTCGTTTTTCTGCCTGAATCACAATATCAGCTGCACGTTGCTTTGCATCTTTAAGAACATCAGATGATCGTTGACCGGCAAGCTCAAGCTCTTTCTTCCCTCGTTCCCCAGCGGCTAGTCCATCCGCAATTTGTTTTTGACGTTCTTCAATCGCACGCAAAAGTGGTGGCCATACAAACTTAACTGTAAACCAAACAAATATAGAGAAGGCAATCGCCTGTGAAATAAGTGTAAAATTTATGTTCATTGGGCAGCTTTGTTAAAAATTTTCTTGTTTAAGTACTATTGAACGACAGCTAACAAAGGATTACCAAAAGCAAATAACATTGCCAAACCGACAGCAATAATGAATGAAGCATCAGTTAGCCCTAATAGTAAAAATACCTTACTTTGTATTGTCGGAATCATCTCAGGTTGACGCGCCGCCCCCTCTAGAAAACGACTGCACATCACTCCCACACCAATACATGCTCCCGCAGCACCTAATCCAATCATTAATCCAATACCAATTCCGGTGTATGCTTGAATCATCGCGAGATACTGCAAATTTTCCATATTATTTCCTTTTTTTATTTAATGAATAAAACTAAATTTTCTAACTAAAACAACAACCTTAATGAGACTCATGCGCCATTGCAAGATATACAACAGTTAGCATCATAAATATAAAGGCCTGGAGGCTAACAATTAAAATATGAAAAATCGCCCAACCAGCCCCCAGAACCGCACTAAAAAAAGCGCCTGACACACCCGTAGCCGCCCACATTCCTAATAATAAGAAGATAATCTCACCAGCATAGATATTTCCAAACAATCGCAGTGAATGAGAAAGCGGCTTAGATATATACTCAATCATGTTAAAGAGTAAGTTAAGCGGCCATAAGATAATATTTGTTCCAAAAGGGGTGCAGAATAGTTCATGCATCCACCCGCCTAGTCCTTTTACTTTAATACTAAAAAATATCGTTAAGAACCATATCGATAGCGCTAGTGCAAATGTCGTATTAACGTCTGTTGTAGGCACGCTACGCCAATTATGCAAGCCAAACACATGCTCGTATACCCAAGCCATTATATCGATGGGTAGCAAATCCATTACATTAAGGAGTAATACCCATACAAAAATTGTTAATGCTGCAGGCGCAATAAATGCGTGCCTATTTCCGTGAAAAGTATTTTTGACCTGACTATCAATAAAGTCGACCAATAATTCGACAAATGCTTGAGTTTTGCTGGGCACACCTGGTGTAGCCTTGCGCACAACCAGCCATAAAGAACCCATACCCATTATCCCCAATATCACTGACATAACCAGTGTATCAAGATGCAACGTCCAAAATGAACCATCACCTACCGTGATGGTCATATTTGTCAAATGATGATTAATATAAGAAGTTGGTGTGAGTTCTGCTGCCATTGTTTTTTAGTTTACTATCTCATTATTTATTTTTAGCAGTTGTTACAAATAAGGCCATACTGAAGATAATTGCCGCGACAATGAATACCCCAATAAACACAATTGGAACAACTTCCTTATATAATAAAAATACTCCAAATAGAAGTACGATCATTACTGAAATCTTAATAGCTTCCGCTTTGAGTGCTGTTTTCACCACTTCGTCTGCTGTATATCCTTCATGACGATCTATGAGCATAGCATATAACACCGAAGCAATAATACTAACAAACCCACCCAGCAAAGCTGAAATTGCGCCATGCACTCCCACTAACCATCCACAAATTAAGGTCATCAATCCAGTTGATAGTGCTTGCCATAGCACAACCCTACGTAGTGGTCCATTCCGTATCCAAGACATAAAAATTATCTTTGCCAGAATCAGAAAGTACGTAAATACACTTTACTTTAAAGACGCAAATTTTAACCTGCTTAGAAATTTACGTCAACGAAGCAAATGACTTTGACTGGATAAACTATCTAAAATACACCGCAAATAAAAATCAAAACAGCATAAATAATATTTATAAAATTAAAATTAATCAAAAGATAGAGAAACGGAACGCGAGCAAATATCTTTTTTGTTTAGCTAAATTGACCATGTTATTAACAGCCACATCATTGAAGGTAAACGTATCACAAAATACTGCGGCATTGTCGCAGGAGAAATGGTGCTCGGCGCTAATATTCTAAAAGATCTTTTCGCCGGCATTCGTGATTTAGTAGGCGGACGATCAGGAATCTATAAAAAAGAGTTACAGCGCGCTCGCAATATAGCCTTGATGAGTTAAAAATTATGGCTAATAAAGGCTATGTTGCAGTTAATTGTTGAAACTGTCTTATTTTTCCAAGAGATGCCAGGAAACAAAGCGTTGACGTAATATTTTGACCGAGACGATCAATCATTCTGTGCCATCCGAGGTAACTCCCAAGATAACGTGTTGCTACGCCATGAAACTTCTTCATCCATTGTTTGAGTCGACTGTCATAAGCATTGATGTTCTGAATATGATAAATGTTGTTCATAACACGCTGGCCAGCGGTAATATTAACTGGGCGGTGAACAATATTGGCTTGCCGGGTAATCTGTTTGTACGTAGGCATCCCATCAGTGCATAAGATCACATCCTTATTTAACAGAGGGATAAGCACTGGTTCGATTTGCTGCTTACTTATGCCATGTAGAATACAGTCGGCGGTCTCACCATGACGGTCACGTACCACTAATACGGGCACTTGTTCTTTTGAGGTGCCTTTCTTGATGGCTTTGCCGCCACGCTTGCGTGCAGACCCTGGACAATCAACGCTGCCCTTTAAAAGACTCCAGGAAATAGGTTTCATCGACTTCGACAATATCATTCATTTTGTCGGGTTGACGGGTTGCAGGTATTTGTAAAAAACGGTGCCGCCACTTAAAGCTTGTATTATTGGCTATCCCACAGCTATCCGCTGATTTACGGATGCTTAATCCTTCAATCAGCGTTTGCTCATATTCGAACCATTTGTCCTTGTGGCGTAACCGTGCCAGTGGTGTTCCCGTGAGCATATTAAACGTGCGATTGCATTGGCGGCAACGGTAACGCTGCAAATCACTGACTTTTCCCCAGCGATATAGCTTGGTTGCTTTACATTTAGGACAAGCTGGTTTGTCATCCGAACTACGCTCGATCAATGCTATAACTTCATCAGTATCCTTTTTTCCTTCCAAACTTTTTCGCAGTTTGTCTTGCTGATTACGGTTCATGCGTTCAATCGATTTTAGCCAGGCTTTAAATTCCGTTGTTTTCACTATGCACACCTCTATTTTTATATCTCAATGCACATTGGACAACCAATTCAATAATTAATTGTTACATAGCCCTAATAAAGCTGGGTGCGAACGCGGTTATCGGCATCGATATAGACTATGAGGTATTGGCGAATAAACTAGCATTACAATAGATACTTTTCTGTTCATTCCAGAGCAACCTCAATTTCATTGACGCATGCCATTGATAACGCGTCAATGAATTTTACAGTTAGCTTGCCATCCCCAGACCATAAAACTCATAACTAACTGATTAATAATGATAATCAATAGATGGCATCATTGTTGCTTTCTATAGCTACTAATTTTTCCTAGATAGAAGAATGGAATGCGGTAATCCAGTCGATAGTCCCTGCTTAGCGAAACTATCGATTCGTACAGACTCATTGCACTCACCAAGAATATTCTTTTTATTTTAGATCAGGCTATCGATAGGATATGTTAGTTAAATACAATTTAAATCAGCAAGCAGTCGCATATTATTGGAAACCAGTGTCACGCTATCAGCGACTCCTGTTAGTCGGAGAATTTTATTATCAGTCCGCGCTTAAAAGGCTAGTTGACAATCATGGCGATAGAGGCGCTTATTTCGAATGCCTCGCTATGCTCATCCCTGAAAATACCAACACATTTGATAGCCAGGCTGTTCGTATTGATATTAAGGAATGACCGTTGGTTACTTTAATCGTAATGATGCAAGAAAATTTCGCATACGATTGAATACCAAGAAACTTACTGGTCAGATTACAACCTGTAATGCAGTTATAGAAGGCGGTCAACTCTTAAATGATGGAAACCGGAGTAGCTACGGTGTATCGCTCGCTATTGACCGGCTTTAACAACCAGAATGCACACTTTATCCTTGGCTTCTCGTTGTAATATAGAGTGCAAAACCTGTAAAAACCATACCACCGATGACATTACCTATGATTACTGGGAGGCCATTTCATGTCCACCATTCCAGCATTGTGATATTTGCTCCCAACATCATACCTGCAGGAATAACAAACATATTTACAATAGCGTGTTCATAACCTAACGCAAAAAAAATCACTGTCAGCAACCACATGGCAGCGATTTTCCCTCCTGTTGCAGTGGATGTAAAAGCAATAACTGATCCTAACGCTACCATCCGGTCATACAACACTGCACTGACGAAAGCCGTAACAACACCGCCAAAACCAATTGCTGCATAAGCAATCGTCTTTTGTTCCGCGAGTGCAACTAACTTTACCACCTGATCTAGGCTAGTTGGATCGGCATGTCCAAATTTCGTAATGACTGTAGTAAAAAGCAGCGCATAACCTACCCCTCCAATCAGATTTCCTACTAAAACCCAGAACCAATTACGAAACAAGCGCTCTATTCGAGTTTGACCATCTTTTACCGCAATGGGAATCACTGCAAAATTTCCTGTCGCCAGCTCAAGTCCCAATAGCACGATCATTACCAACCCTACGGGAAATACTATTGCTCCCCCCAAATTCCCAAACCAGTTTGCACAGTAACTAATACCGCAAGGCTTGTTGCATAGCCTAGAAACGCGCCAGCGAGCGCTCCTCGAATCAGCATATCTTTGATAGAGAGATTTGCTTTTTTAGCGCCTGCATCCAACATACACTCAGCAACTTCATCTAATCTTATATAAGCCACTGACTTTCCCCAACTTTCCCAACAAGTAACTCAGATAAACTATTTATTGGGTAAGAAAATCTGCAATAGATCATTTAAAAATTTTCTGCCAACATCAGTCGGCACGATACGCTGGTAATCCCAGTGAATCAGCCCTATCTGTTCGGCAACTCTAAGTTGCTGTTGCGCAACAATAATAGGCAAGCCCGTCCGTGAACAAAAATCTTCCGAGTGAAATCCTTCGATAAGGCGTAACGCATTCATCATGAATTCGAAGATACGATCCTCCACTTTGAGCTCCTGTTCTATTTGAATAGGATCAGAATGACTCAGCACTACCTCAAGATACTTCTTCGGATGTTTATAACGCACTTGACGAACGATCTTGTTCCGGAAACTAATCTTACTGTGCGCACCCGCTCCTATCCCCAGATAATCGCCAAACTGCCAATAGTTCAAGTTATGATGAGACCGATGTCCAGAATGTGCAAAGGCCGATATTTCGTACTGGGCAAACCCGGAATTCTTCAAGTGTTGCTCGATCAATGCTTGCATATCGGCAGATAACTCATCATCTGGCAGTTGTGGTGGGCATTGATAAAACAATGTATTCGGTTCTAAAGTTAAATGATAAGCCGAAATATGTGACACGCCGGTAGCGCAGGCAGTTTCGATATCTACTTGTGCTTGCTCAATCGTTTGATTAGGCAACGCATACATTAAATCCAAATTGATATTATCAAAGTACCTTTGGGAAGTCTCTATTGCATGGCGGGCTTCAATGTCATCATGAATTCTACCTAGCCTTAATAACTGCTCTGCGTTAAAGCTTTGAACACCGATTGAAAGACGATTTACGCCAGCCTCACGAAACGCTTCAAATTTTTTTGATTCAAATGTTCCTGGATTGGCTTCTAAGGTAATTTCAACGGAAGGTTCCAATAGCAATAACATCCTGACCCGAGACAATAATTGCTCAAGTCCTGATGCGCTCAATAAGCTGGGCGTACCTCCTCCAATAAAAATACTACTAACAGTCCGCCCCCAAATTTGAGGTAATGCAGCTTCTAAATCACGCATCAATGCAGATAAATATTCTTTTTCGGGCAAATCATTCGCCTCGTTCCCAATTTCATGTGAATTAAAATCACAATAAGGGCATTTCTTGATACACCAGGGAAAATGAATGTACAGGCTCAGTGGGGGGAGTTCAAGTAGCTGAGGCGATTGAAAATTTAAAACGGGTGAAATTGTTATCGGTTCAACCATGAAAATCAGAAACGATAATCCACGAGCATTTCAGTCAGTTTGACAAGTGCCTTTGACCGATGACTATATTGATTCTTTTGCTCTGATGAAAGCTCTGCCGCAGTTTTTCCTAATTCTGGCACAAAAAAATACGGATCATAGCCGAATCCACCTTCTCCCCTTGAGGTTAGGATTATTTCACCATACCAATACCCGTCAGCTATGATTGGTTGTGGATCGTCAGCACTGCGGGCTAACACCATAATGCAGTAGTAATAAGCTGTTCGATTCGCATTGAATTTGAGCGTTTCAATGAGCTTTTGATTATTTCGCTGGTCAGATTTGGGTTCACCCGCATAACGTGCAGAAAAAATACCGGGCGCCCTCCTAGTGAATGAACACAAATCCCTGAATCATCAGCAAGCGCTGGCAATCCTGTACATTTACTGGCGTGACGTGCTTTTGCCAGTGCATTTTCAACAAATGTTTGATAAGGCTCCTCGATTTCTGTTACACCCAAACTTTTCTGTGGCAGTATTTGAATTCCACGCGGTGCCAGGATTTGTTCAATTTCTCTTAATTTACCTGAGTTATTACTCGCAATAATTAATCGTTGCATACAATTACTAATCGAGTGCCAGCACTGATTTTTGCATGTTAATCAACTCTTGAATCCCTTTCTGGGCAATATCGAGCATTGTATTCAGCTCATCACGACTAAAAGTCGCTCCTTCCGCGGTTCCTTGTATCTCGACCACACCAAGGCTCCCTGTCATAACCACATTCATATCAGTATCACACGTTGAATCCTCCGTATAATCGAGATCAATGATCGGAGAACCCTGATAAATCCCCACCGAGATAGCCGCTACTTGATCAAGAATAGGGCTACTGGTAATAATTCTTTGTTCTAGTAACGTATCGATGGCATCATGTAGAGCGACATAAGCGCCGGTAATACTCGCCGTGCGAGTTCCACCATCTGCCTGAATAACATCACAATCGATCTGAATAGTGCGCTCGCCGATTAAAGATAGGTCGGTAATCGCCCGAAGTGAACGACCAATCAATCGTTGAATCTCCATAGTACGCCCAGATTGTTTACCCTTTGAAGCCTCTCGCTGGATTCGCTCTTGAGTCGAGCAGGGAAGCATTCCATACTCTGCCGTTAACCAACCTTGACCACTTCCCTTGAGAAAAGAGGGAACCTTATCGGAAATACTCGCGGTACAAATAACTTTCGTATCACCGCATTCGATTAATACTGATCCATGAGCATATTTCGTATAGCGTCGTGTTACTGCTATTGGGCGTATTTGATACGTAGCTCGATTATTCTTACGCTGCATGGGTTATCGTTATTAAAATTTGGCCATCCTCTTCTCTAAGAGAAAGTTGACGCTCGTTCTACATTAAAACCACTAAATGGCTATTTGATATGAAACAGGTTTAGGCGGAGCACCTGCTGAAACTGTTAACAGTTCATAACCGATATCAGTAACTAACACAGTATGCTCCCACTGCGCTGATAAACTACCATCCTTTGTTACAACTGTCCATCCATCAGGCAAATGACGAATAGCGGCTTTCCCAGCATTGATCATCGGCTCTACAGTAAATACCATACCTGTCTTAAGAACGACTCCCGTGCCTGGTCGGCCATAATGAAGCACTTGGGGATCTTCATGAAATTTAGCACCTATACCATGACCACAAAATTCTCTGACAACACTATAGCCAGCTTTTTCTGCCATATTTTGAATCGCATGCCCAATATCACCAAGATACTTTCCAGGTTTTATTTCTTCAATTCCTCGCCACATACACTCATAAGTTACTTCACATAATCGCCTAGCCTGTATGGATGGTTCTCCAACATAATACATACGACTCGTATCTCCATGATAACCTTCATAAATTACTGTTACATCCACATTTACAATATCCCCATTCTTAAGCTTCTTTGCACCTGGAATACCATGGCAGATCTGATGATTAACCGACGTACAAATCGATTTGGGAAAGGGACTATACCCAGGTGGTGCATAATTGAGGGGCGCTGGAATAGTTTTTTGCACATTCACCATATAATGATGGCAAATCTCATCCAATTCACCTGTCGTAATACCTGGCATCACATGCGGTGTAATATGATCGAGTACTTCAGCAGCCAATCTACCAGCAATTCGCATCGTCTCTACTTGCTTAGGTGTTTTTATTTGAATGGCCACGACCTTCTCCATTGGTGACTACAATTTTTTGTTTTTTTCATTTCCTCTCTATCTCTAGAATCGATCGCATTGGGTTAATTTAAGATTACTATCAGGGAATGCTCTAACAAACTCCTGAAGATGAGCCTCCACCTCTTCCGTGGGCTCTAAAAACATGTACTTTACTTGCTCTAAATTACGTTCTGAAATAATGACATTATTCACATTTTTACCATTTAGCTCCTCCAGTTTTCTTAGTGCAGAGGATTGCTCTTGGTATATTCCAAGTATAATTGAGTCCTTCTGAAGGTAATCAACATTTTCTTGAGTTAGCTGATATTCGATATTTAGTTTTTGTAATTGAGAAAGTTGCCTATCCATCTCCCGTTTCGTTTTCAGAACGGGTATATGGACGATATAAACTGAAACTTCCTCCATAGGTACCTCCATAACAGAATGATCTAAGTTAAGCTTGGGAAGTTCAGTTCTTGCATGCTGAAGTGCTGTGCCGTATAAGTTCCACCATTCCAGGCACGCAACTTGTGTAGGTAATACCACGATTTTTTCCGGATGAAGCTCCATGACTATATTATTTTTATTCGAGTTCAATTCGACTAGTGCAATAATTGCCAACATAATGATGTTGGTAAACAATAATAAGTAAAAAAATATTTTCATATATAATTGAATTATTACCTATTAACGTTTACTGTTGTTAGCAAAAGTTGGTAGAATTCGTCGCTAATCGTAGTGTTTTTTTATTGAAACCTTAAAAAACAACAATTTCTCGAAAATGAAAGTTATTAAAAATATTGTAATCGTTACTGCGCTGATCTTTTCAAACCAAACTCTGGCAGATGCTACCAAAACCGTACAAGGTAATGTCGAAAAGGGTAAAGAACTCGCTTCAGGTGTTTGTGCGGGCTGCCACAATCCGGATGGCAATAGTGTTATCCCCACAAATCCTACACTTGCGGGTCAGCATGCTGAATATCTTCTGAAACAATTAAAAGATTTTAAAGTAGAAGAGGAAACGCCAGCTAAACGAGATAACCCAATCATGTCATCAATGGTTGCACCCCTTAGTGTAGATGATATGAAGGATTTGGCCGTATTTTATGCGCAGCAAAAAACGCAACCTGCTAACCACGACGTTGATGAGTCCCAATTGGAATTAGGGAAACGCGTTTATAACGGCGGGAATCTGGAGAATTCGGTACCAGCTTGCTCAAGCTGCCATTCACCGAATGGTGCAGGTATACCCCCGCTATTTCCCAAATTGGCCGGGCAACATGCAGATTATACCTTATCTCAGCTAGAAACTTTCAGACAAGGTACGAGAGCAAACGATATCAATAATACGATGCAAATGATCGTTTTACGCCTAAGTGCACAAGAGAAAAAAGCAGTTGCTGAATATATTTCAACCTTGAAGTAATCTTCAGCAACTTTCTCAAGTTACTAACCCCCTCTTCTCAAAAGAATTGAGAAGAGGGGGTTAGTTATATTTTCCCTCGATAATTAGTGCCTCCCTACCAGAAACCGAATACTCGATCTGCGGCAGCTAACGTTTTAGATATATCATCCTCAGCATGTGCAGAAGAAACAAATCCTGCTTCAAATGCCGAAGGTGCAAAATAAATTCCTTCCTTTAGCATCGCATGAAAAAATCGATTAAATGCTTCTTTATCACAGGCCATCACCTCTGAGAAACTTTGAGGAAGCGTATCACTAAAATATAAACCAAACATACCGCCCACGGCCTGCGCACAAAATGCAACGTCATGTTTCCTTGCCATAGCTGTTAAGCCATCTGTTAACTGAGTTGTTTTAAGGGCAAGTTTTGAATAAAAACCCTCTGCCTGAATTTCTCGTAACGTTGCCAAACCTGCTGCAACGGAAACAGGATTTCCTGAAAGGGTGCCTGCTTGATAAACACCACCAACAGGCGCTAGGCATTGCATGATTGCTTTCTTCCCCACAAAAGCAGCAAGTGGCATGCCTCCTCCAATCACTTTACCTAAAACTGTTAAATCCGGCTGGATTTGATACATTCCTTGGGCACAGGTTAACCCAACACGAAAACCTGTCATTACTTCATCAAAAATCAAAACGCTACCATAATGAGTACATAATCTTCTTAGCTCCGTCAGGAAAGCTGGTGTTGCCTTCACTAAGTTCATATTACCAGCTACCGGCTCAACGATAACTGCTGCAATTTGCTCACCCAGCTCAGTGAAAGTACGCTTTAATCCTTCTACGTCATTAAAATTAAGCACAAGCGTATGCGCTGCTGTCTCAGTAGGAACGCCAGCCGAACTTGGATGACCAAAAGTCAATGCGCCAGAGCCTGCTTTGACCAACAATGCATCATCATGGCCATGATAACAACCTTCAAATTTTATAATATGACTCCGGCCAGTATATCCACGGGCTAAACGAATAACGCTCATTCCAGCTTCTGTTCCGGAGCTGACCAGACGTACTTGCTCTAATGACGGTAGTAGTTTACAAAGCAGCTCAGCCAAATCCAATTCTGCTTTTGTCGGAGCGCCAAAAGATAATCCATTAACCGCAGTTTCTTGAACAGCTTTAACAACCTTAGGATGTGCATGCCCTAATATTAAGGGTCCCCAGGAACCGACATAATCGATATAACATTTGCCCTCAACATCCCAGAAATAAGCACCCTGTCCCCGTTGAAAAAAAATGGGCGTTCCTCCAACTGATTTAAAGGCGCGTACCGGAGAATTAACACCGCCAGGTATATATTGCTGGGAAAGATCATATAACTGCTGATTACTTAGATTCATTTGTTGTCTCAGTTAATGTAATTAATAATAAATTATGGATTTACTAGAAATAAATGAGTAAATCCATTTACGGCAAATGGAATATTGACAGCATTAAACAGACTATTACTCACAGCAATGGCATCACAACCATTAGAGATGAGTAAAGCTGCATTCGTTACACTAATACCCCCGATTGCCACGATAGGAATTTTCAGAACTTTCTTTGCTTGGATTAGTAAATCGGGGTTTGCTTTAACGGTATTCATTTTAGTTCTTGAGGCAAAAAAAGCACCGAAAGCAACATAATTAGCGCCTTCTTTCTCCGCTACTAGCGCTAAATCTAGCTGATTGTAGCAAGAAGCGCCTATTATTTTATGCTTACCCAGATAAGCTCTTGCTTCCCGAATAGTAAGATCATTGCTTCCAAGATGAAGCCCATCGGCATTGACAGCAAGCGCGATATCCAAGTGATCATTGATAATTAATTTTGCTCCATATCGCTGACATCGTTTCTTAATCGCACATGCCTGGTGAACTCGTTGCTCGTGAGCGTTAGTTTTATTTCGATATTGAATAAACTGAACACCGGATGATAGAACTTGATCTACTTTCTCAACCAAATCGTTTGTATTCTCGATATCCGGGGTAATTGCATACAATCCTTCAACCCAATTCTGCTGCACAATCGATGTATTATTTCTGGTCTGATTCACCTTCATTGGAAGCCCAAAAAAATCGATCAGGCAGATATTGCCCCATTCCTGGACGAAATCCTGATTTTAGTGTATTCCAGGTATAATCTTGCGCCTCATATACGCCTTCCGATACAGACATTCCATGTGCCAGCGCAGCCGATATTGCTGAAGATAACGTGCAGCCCGATCCGTGGAATGTTCCAGGTAATCTTTGCCATTCATCAACACGAATCACTCCTTTATTATCATAAAGGGTGTTAATTACCTTAGAAGTATTTTCGTGTGTGCCTGTAATCAAGACATATTGGCAACCCAAACGTAAAAAAGATTTTGCGCTTTCACCCAAGTCAAATATTTCAGCATCTTCTTCATTTTCCTGCGCTAATCTTCTCGCTTCCAAACTATTGGGTGTAATGATTGTCGTCTGTGGAAAAAGTAACTCACGCATCGCTTGAAGAATTTCATCATTAGCAAACGAATCGCCACGACTAGATGCAAGCACTGGATCAAGCACGAGAGGAATATTAGGGTAGTCCGCAACGACTTCAGCAATCGTCATGATTGCCTCAACACTTCCTAATACGCCAATTTTAAACGCATTCACTGGCATGTCTTCAAGCACGATTCTGGCCTGATCAGCCACCCATTCGGAGTCAAGTGGAAGGAAACTTTCTACGCCAACAGTATCCTGAACGGTAATCGCGGTAATTACAGAAAGAGGATGACAACCCATACTCGCTAATGTAAGAATATCAGCTTGAATGCCTGCACCACCACTCGGGTCACTCGCAGCAAAGGATAGTACGATAGGTGGTGGTTGTAACATGCAATAATTCCGTAAAATGATATTTTAACTTAAAAGGGTATATCAATCTATTATGTCAACCGATCAAAATCCAGTTTATCATCGTTACATGTGCCTGATATGCGGATATATTTACGATGAAGCAGAAGGTTCACCACAAGAAGGCATCCCTCCTGGTACGCGCTGGGAAGATGTACCTATTAACTGGACATGTCCAGAATGCGGTGCTCGTAAAGATGATTTTGAAATGGTTAAACTTTAATGCGCATACTTCATACGATGCTCCGAGTTGGGAATCTCGACAATTCGCTTAAATTCTATACTCAAGTACTCGGGATGCAATTGCTTCGTCAGAAAGATTATCCAGAAGGAAAGTTTACCCTAGCTTTTGTAGGTTATCAGGATGAATCGGACGGGGCAGTTCTCGAGCTTACGCATAATTGGGATACAGAAAAATATGATATTGGAACGGGTTATGGTCACATTGCGATAGAAGTAGCTGATGCATATCAGGCTTGTGATAATGTCAGGAAATTAGGTGGAAAGGTGATTCGAACAGCGGGTCCCATGAAACATGGGACGACAATCATTGCATTTGTTGAAGATCCTGATGGCTATAAAATTGAGTTTATTCAAAAGAAAAATCAATAGACAAAGGGGTTTTCTATGTAAAAGCAGTAATTTCACTCCAGAATTCAACACTCGTTCATAAACTTAATAACGATGCAACAGAAAAACAGTTGGTTTTTTTTCAAGATCTGGCAAATTAGTTTGCCAGTCTTTTATTGATCGCGTTTTCACTGTTTCATCTTGCATTGTAAGATTACTAGCTATACATAAGCGAGTGCTTATTTGACAGTGAGTAATCAGCAGTTCGAATAACTTCTTATTCCGATAAGGTGTCTCGATAAAAATTTGAGTTTGATTCAACTTGAACGATTCCAACTCAATCTGAATTATCTTCTTGATACAAGACATCTTATCGATGGGTAAGTACCCGTGAAAACAGAAACACTGCCCATTTAATCCAGAAGCCATTAGCGCCAATAATATCGAAGATGGCCCCACCAGGGGAACAACTTGTATTCTCTTTTCATGAGCTATCCGAACCAAATTTGCTCCAGGATCAGCGATAGCTGGGCATCCCGCCTCTGATAGCAGACCCATATCATTTCCAGCATAAATAGGCCAGAGCAAGCTATCTAATACATTAACAGGTGTATGCTTATCCAGAATTTGTAGCGTGAGGTCTTGAATAGACTGTTGCAGGGCAATCTGCTTCAAAAAATGCCTCGCGGTTTTCGGATGTTCAACAACAAAATGCGTTAAATTTGCAATACACTGCTTAACATGGTTTGGAATAACCCAATCAACCGCCCTTTCACCCAAAGGAGAGGGAATGAGAAATAACCTACCATATTGCATACAAGAGAAAATATAATATACGATCAATGCTACTCAATAATGCCTAGTAGCAAGTATCAATTAACCTTTAGGATTTCGACACGACTTAGTGTAGAACTCTTGGGACACTTAAAACAAATTCTGGTATTTCGACCGAAAAATGAACGCCATCTTCAGCAACCATCTGATAGCTTCCTTTCATTGAGCCGGCAAATGAAGAAATAGCTGTGCCACTTGTATACTCAAAACTATCGCCAGGCTTTAGTAATGGCTGTTCACCAACAACACCCAATCCTCTCACTTCATGCACATCCCCATCTCCACTCGTAATAATCCAGTGACGGCTTATCAGCTGCGATGCAATTGAACCAGTATTAGAAATAGTGATTGTATAAGCAAACACATGTCGACCTGTTTCCTCATCAGATTGTTCAGATAGATAAGCAGTTCTAACTACTATATCGATATCATATTTCTTTTCATTATCCATGTTCAAACCACTATAACCATTCAGAATAGGTTATTTCATCAAGCGACTTTGTTTTGTTGCTGCGTGTGTTTTTTTATTGTATTTAGCAAGCCTTCTTTCGTAAAAGGCTTGGTTAAATATTCATCTGACCCTACCATCCTTCCACGAGCCCGATCAAATAAGCCACTTTTACTTGATAGCATAATTACCGGAACAGAATGAAAGCGAGGGTTTTTTTTGATAAGCATACAAGCCTGATAACCATCCAAGCGGGGCATTACGATATCAAGAAAAATAACATCGGGTTGATGATCGATGATTTTAGCCATCGCGTCAAAACCATCTGTTGCCAGGATAACTTCGCAACCCGATTGAGCTAGAAAAATTTCGGCACTGCGACGTATCGTATTGCTGTCATCGACTATCATGATCTTTTTCCCTACCAAATCATTCCCACTTGTTGCCTCCGTCATTTCCATGCTCCCTTTTATTCTCGTTTATATATGGATGGTACTCTATCGCCTTCCCTCAAACTAGCAAACGGTTCATTAACACAGTAGCTATATTATAGGATGAAACATAGCGATACAGAATCACTTCTGCCAGAAAGCTTTTGTGAACACGATTAGTAATGTATAGAATTCTAGTCGTCCTAATAACATTGCAAAACTACATATCCAAATCTGAAAATCCGAAAGCGACGCGTAAGTAGTTGCTGGCCCAATCTGATTTAATCCTGGCCCTAGATTATTAACGCTAGCAATCGCTGCTGAAACAGCAGTCATCTCATCAAGACCACCCAGCGTCAGTAATAGCGTTATTAAAATAATCGAAGATAAATAAACAAATAAAAAAACAAGAACAGCGAAGATAATTTGATTTGAAATAACATTCCGGCCAAGCTTAACGGGAGAAATTGCTTGAGGGTGCATGATCGTGATCATCTCCCGAAAAAACTGGCGATACAAAATACGTACCCGTATCATTTTAATACCACCGCCTGTTGACCCTGACGATGTGCAAAAACCTGACAAAAATAACATCCATAAAGGCGCAAAAATAGGCCATAGACTATAATCTGTATTGCTAAATCCAGTTGTAGTCGCTACTGATATAGTATTAAAAGCTGCATAACGAAGCGCATTCAGAGGATCATCATAAACCCCCATTAACCAAAGATAAACTGCAAGCAAAATACAGCTCGATAATACGAGATAGATATAAGGCCTTATCTCGGGGTCATTCTGGTAAGAAGAAAAGCTTTTCGCCCGCCAAACTAAAAAATGAGTTGCATAATTGATTCCACTAATAAGCATGAATACCATTGCAACCATTTCGATTACAGGAGAATCCCAGTATCCATAGCTTGCATCGTGAGAAGAGAAACCACCGAGACCTAACGTGGTAAAGGCATGCATTATTGCATCAAACCAATTCATTCCTGCTAGTCTGTAAGCAATCAAGCAAGCAATTGTCAAAACCAAGTAAACAAGCCATAGCCCCTTTGCGGTTTCTGCAATCCGCGGTGTTAATTTAGCTTCTTTCATGGGCCCTGGAATTTCTGCTTTAAATAATTGCCTTCCCCCAACACCGAGCATAGGGAGGATTGCGACGGCCAACACAATAAGACCCATACCACCAAGCCATACCATCTCTCCTCTCCAAAGATTAATCGAGTAAGGTAGTGCATCTAATCCAGTAAGGACCGTTCCACCTGTCGCAGTCAATCCAGAAGTCGCTTCATAATAAGCTTTTGCAATGCTCAACTCAGGAAAATAACTAAGTAAAGGAAGCATACCAAAGCATGGAAGCAACAGCCACACTAGAACAACCAGTAGAAAACCATCTCGTATCTGTAGTTCTCTTTTATACGGAAGAGTAATAAGGCTTATAACAATTCCAGATATGAATGTAATCAGAATTGAATTACTAAAAATAGTAGATAAACCATCATCGAACCATACTGCAACTCCGTAGGGTATTAACATGGTCAATGCAAACACAGTAATGATCTTACCGAGCAAATTTACAACCGATAAAAAATGGCTCATTAATATCAGTTAATTATAAAAATGATGCACTAACCTGAAATAATTTCTCGATTTGTCGAATCATTTTTTTATTAATAACAAAAACAATGACGTGGTCCTCTGACTCAATCACAGTATCATGGTGCGCTATAATGGCTTTAGCTTTATTTTTGCTTTCAGTATCGTTTTCTTTATCGCCATTTTTATTACTCCAACGCTCTTCTTCAGAAGGCAATCCTCTTACAATGGCTCCAATAGTGGCGCCTTTTGGTAATTGAATTTCCTTCACTTTCTTTCCAACCACATGGGAAGAATTAGCGTCGCCATGCGCGATTAACTCCAGCGCTTCAGCGGCGCCACGCCGAAGACTATGCACTACTGCAACATCACCCTGTCTAACATAAGCGAGCAATGAACCTATCGTCACTTGTGCTGGAGAAATCGCAATATCGATGCCACTGCTTTGAACTAAATCAACATAAATACTGCGATTAATCAACGCAATAACTTTACGTGCTCCCATTTTTTTGGCGAGCAATGAAGCCATAATGTTATTTTCATCATCATTTGTTAGTGCGCAGAACACATCCATTTCTGCTACATTTTCACTTTCTAGTAATTCCTCGTCGGTTACATCTCCATGCAATACTAATGAATCCTGAAGTTCTTGCGCTAAATATTCACAATTCTTAGTATCTCGCTCGATCACTCTAACTTGATAGTTTTTTTCAAGTACTTGTGCAAGACGCTTACCAATTTTACCACCGCCAGCAATCATAATTCGTTTGGCTGGCTTATCCATCCTACGCAACTCAGCCATTACAGCTCTGATATCTTCGGTCGCAGCTATAAAAAAAACCTCATCGCCAGCTTCAATAACCGTATCGCCTTCTGGAAGAATCGGACGATCTTTCCTGAATATTGCGGCAACCCGTGTATTCACATTGGGCACATGACGACGCAACTCCTGCAACTGTTGCCCAACTAGCGGTCCACCTTGCAAGGCTTTCACTGCTACCAAACTTATTTTTCCATGAGCAAAATCCAATACTTGCAGTGCTTCTGGAAATTCAATTAGATTCTCGATATATTCTGTAATTATCTGTTCAGGGCAAATCGCAAAATCCACACAGAAATTATCTTTTGCAAAAATTTCTGAATGCTCAAGGTACTCAGTTGAGCGAATTCGCGCAATCTTTGTGGGTGTATTGAATAGACTCGCTGCAAGCTTGCAAGATACCAGATTTACTTCATCGCTCTCTGTAACAGCTAGAATCATATCCGCATCTTCAGCACCTGCACGTTTTAATACTGAAGGATAGGAAGCATTCCCGACAATCGTTCTGAGGTCTAAACGATCCTGCAGCAAAGCTAACTGCTCTGAAACGATATCAACAACCGTAATATCATTCGATTCGCTAACCAAACTTTCTGCTACTGTAGAACCAACTCGCCCCGCACCTAAAATGAGAATCTTCAAAGTGTATTACTCAATCTCTTAACAAGAAAAGAACAGCCACAACAATAATAAACGTACTTATCTATTTGAGTAGTAAATATTGTTCCCTAACCCAATCGCGCCACTGCTCAAACAGTCCTAAATCTAGAGCTGCGATGACTGAGCGCTGCCATGTCGCTTCTGACCAATAATCATCCTGGTCAAAACTGCACATGTGCCCTCTCGCTTCCTCCAGAATAAGGCTCCCTGCAGCATAATCCCAAGGTTTTTGCCCACCATGCAAATAGAGATCAAAATAACCAGCAGCGGTATAACACCATTCTAAAGCACAAGCACCATAATTCCTTTGCGAAGCATAGGGTGGAGTAGCTGCTATTTTTGCAGCCAATTTGCGGGGTAATCTTTTTAAATCAACATTTGCTACTGCGCTCTGTAATGAAACAGCGGATTTTCTTATAGGTAATGCAATTCCATTAAGAAAAGCGCCTTTCCCTCGCTCCGCACAGAATAATTCTTTGGTAACAGGATTATAAATGACCCCAAGTATACTTTTCCCGCTCTGCATCAAAGCAACAGAAATTGCAAAATAAGGAAGTCCATTATAAAAATTAGATGTGCCATCAATTGGGTCAATACTCCATAACCCTGCAGACCCCTCTTCCCAACATTTCAACTGTTCTTGTTGCGACATTTCTTCACCCATCACAACCACAGGGTACAGTGCTGCTAATTCCTTCACTAAGCTCGCTTGCGCAGCAAGATCCGCCTCCGTATAAAAACTACCATCTCCTTTATGTTGACGACCTACTTGCATGAAGCGCGGCATAACATCTTTCTCCGCTACGCGTTTAACTATGGCAATGACTTGCTTAAGCATTTCCATCAGTACGCCATTTTATCGAACAACCAATGCTAGGTATTTGATCTATCGGTCCTTTACCAGTTTTCGCAACTTGCACCATCGCCTCGAATAAATCACGACGAGCATCGACAAGAGCGGCCTCCTTACGCGATGCATCAAGGCGTCCTCGATATTGAAGCTCTAATTTATCATTAAAGCCAAAAAAGTCTGGTGTACAAACGGCTCCATATCGCTTTGCAATTTCTTGAGATTCATCCCAAACATAAGGAAAGGGATAATTATATTCCTTAGCTATTTTGGTCATGTTTTCAAATGAGTCGTCTGGATAATCCAGTGGATCATTAGACATAATCGCGATGGAATTAACACCATATGCTTCAAGCTCTCTTACATCGCGAATAATACGATCTCGGATCGCTTTCACATACGGGCAATGATTACATATAAACATCACCAATAGCCCATTCTTCCCTCTGGATAAAGACAAGCCATATCGCTTTCCATCAACCCCCATTAAATCAAAATCAACTGCTTTCCACCCAAATTCACAAACTGGTGTCTCCAAACTAGCCATACCGACTTCTCCAAACTATTGTTCTTCTTAACATCTATAATATTATCATGGATCATAATAAATCCGTTTCCACACACATTAAATCCGCTATGTTTCCACGTTTTTATTGCAATCATCCACTTACTACCAATGACAGTATCTTGCTACCAAATGGAGCTGCACACCATGCGACTCATGTTCTAAGACTTAAGAAAAACGATCAGGTCATTTTATTTAATGGCCATGGGGGTGAGTTTACTGGTCAAATCGTACAAATCGATAATAATGGTGTAACAGTACAAACTCAACAATTCCACGATGTTAGTCGTGAATCTCCTATTCCGACTGAGCTAGCTCAAGCTATTTGTACAAATGAAAAAATGGATTGGATCATCCAGAAGGCGGTAGAACTTGGTGTTAATCGTATTCAACCGATTATGACAAGTCGTTGTGTCGTTCATCTTCATGGAGAAAGAGTAAAAAAACGAGCTGAACACTGGCAACAAATCATTTATTCAGCTTGTGAGCAATGCGGAAAAAATAATATACCTGAGCTTATGCCATTAATTTCATATACTGACTGGCTTAGCCAATATAAAAGCGATCAGGCTGATCGTCCAATCACGTCATCAACTAAATTATTGTTCACACCAACAGCGCAATTAAAATTATCGAAGCTTCAGCCCAACAACAAAGATTTTTTTGTTTTACTGGTAGGACCTGAGGGTGGTTTGACGCTTCCAGAAGAAAAACTAGCAATTACTACAGGGTTTATACCGATTCGCCTCGGTCAAAGAACTTTACGAACTGAGAGCGCTGGCTTAGCTGCACTAGCAGGCATCCAGGCTCTTTGGGGTGATTATTGATTCAATTAAGGTAATTTTAATAAAAGAATCATTCTTAACGCTGCCAGCAAGCAGCCACATCTAACGTAGCCCCAGCTCCCACTCCTTTTACACCAGTATTAGTCAGTGTCAATGTTGAACACGCATCACCTGTCATCGAACCAGTCGGAACTGCTTGCAAAGTATAGGTATTCTGAGTAAGTGAACCCGCTGCAAATTGAATCGTATACTTTGCAGTTCCAGTTTTGGGAGACTGTGTTGTTGATAAAGTAAAGCCAGTTCCATCACTTTTTTGATCATACCGATTCACAGTTGTATAGTTCCGTTCCAATAATTGTGACATCTCGAGCAAAATACTTTTAGCTTCAGCGCGATTTGTTCGACGCACATGATCTTGGTAGGATGGAAGTGCAACCGCCGCAATAATACCGAGTACTGCTACCGTGATCATTAGTTCTATCAAGGTAAAACCTGAGCATAAAAAATGCTTCTCTGTAAAAGTATTAGCGCGATGACGATAAATGAAATCCATTATTTCTCCTTAATAAACAATTTAAATTCAGATCAAATTCTTATTAAAAATTCGTGATACAACAATCTACTGAATTTGTCGCCAAGAACGCCTCGGAGTAAGTGGGTTTCCACTAACAGTAATTGTTTCAACCGAACCTGTAGTTGTCCCTGCGATCAAATGGAGCAAGTTACCTGCACTAATTGCAACTGACTCGCTTCGAACTCCATCAGATCCTACACCAGCAATAATTTGATCGCTACTGTTCAGTAAACCGTTCTTATCCGTATCAAAATGAGGTGCTGTTAACATTCCTCCTGTTTCACCATTCAGTAGCATCACCCAATTGCTACCACCCGATGCGCAAGGATCGCTTGAAGGAATTAAGGTTGTAAACAAGATTCTTCCAAAGTTGAGGAGTGGCATGACAATAGAGCGTTCTCCTTGATTGCTTGCACTGGGAGGTTTCAATAAATCCATATACCACCCTCGCTTACTCGCCCAATTGACTGCATTTGTAGAAACAGTTCGTCTGAATGGTGGAGATGTTGTTTGAGTTTCAATCGTCTGCTGCTGCAATGTACTACGATCTGTTTCGCTTATTCGTGTACCATTATCCCAAATACCATACAAGGTCTGAACTTGAGTATTGGTATTATCGCCGGACGCAATAAATTGACCGGTTCCAAAATAAACAAAGAGACCACTATTCGGATGCACTCCAATCTCTAGTGGAGATGTAATTGGTTGTACCTGATTACTTAAGTTCTTTGCTGTAAATAACGGATATTTGGTCCCGCCGCTACCATATGCCACACCCCATTGCGATGTATTCGTATGCGAAATATCAAATTTCCACACATTACCTTGTAGATCACCCGCATAAACATAATCGATCATTTTGTCGCCATTACTATCCACAAGCGCCGGTACTGATAATCCATTATTGGTCGTATTGTTAGTTGCAATTTTTTTAATCAATGCTCCTGTCTGTAGATCAATCACATAAAGGAAAGCTTTATCACTCGCACTATTATAGCCGTTACTGATAATCGCAGCCCAAACACCAGTATTTAAAATAGCAATCTTTGCCTGACCATGCACATACCCTAAATCGGCATCTGTAAACTCCCAGAGAACATTAGAAGCTGAAAAACTGGTTGGATCAGTAATGTCAAGCGCAAAAATTCCCTTAGCGCCTACACCAGTCGTTCCTAATAAAATAGTTCTCCATGTGGGCGTCGCTCCTATATATGCATCTCCGGCATAAGCATTACCATCCACTATATAGCGATGTGTATAGTTTGGTGATGTCAAAGAACTTAACTTAGAATAAACGAAGCTTGGTACATAACTGAAAAGCTCAACACCTGTATCAGCATTAAAAGCATGCAGCATTCCATCATTTGCCCCTGTATAAATAACAGGCGTCCTACTTTCATTTGCTTGAACGTAATTATAATAAGTCGTTTGACCGGGCGTACCTGAAACGAGACCATCATAGCCAAAGTTTAATGACCTAACAAAAAACAAATCGGAATTGATGATGTCACCGAGTATTCCTGCACCCCGATTACGAAAACTTCCTCCTTGTGCTAATTCTGTCGATTTATCTCCTCTCAACCAAGCAACTCGATTAGCACCCTGCCCATCATTAACACCACCGATATTTGTATTTAACGCATTCTGCTGAGAACTGGTTAATAAAGAAAAATTACTCGTTGTGAATGCAATTCCACTGGTTCCATTATGCGTAAAAATTTTTCGACTCGAATGATTCGGCATAACCGCAGAAGCTTCCCATTGCACAGCCCCTATAGAACCATCAGAGTTCAAATTATAGGATAGTAACTGTCCACTCCAGTCGCTACTATTAAACTTAGCTTGATAGATACGAGTACCTGAGTTGAGGCGACTTGTATTAGTCGTTACAGCAGCGGCAGAACTTGTTCGGGCTGAAATATTATTTAGAACTTGGCTTAAGCCAGTTGCAAAAGCAGTAGGATCCTGAGCGCTAAAGAATTCACCACGACTGTTTACTGCAGCATGCCATAAATCATCAATTTTAGCGCCATTACTAGCGGTTGGATCTGGCCACCCTCCAGCACCTGAAGGCAGCTCAGTTAAAGTGCCACTAACACCGAGCCCAACAGTGAAATTTACCATATGTTGCCAAAAAGCAGGATCCTTTCCATTTGTAGGGACTTTGTTAGCTAAATCAGTTCTCAAGTCAGTTTTCCAATAATACATTGCAACATCGGCCAATGTGTCACTAAAGCTATCAGAATAAGGTAGCGCTGGAGTATATTTATAAGTTGTGGGGGCAGCATTGGGCGTATCGTTGTTGATTGAGCTGCCATCTGTATTGTCAGCATTACCAACCCCAGAAAACCCATCATTCCAGTAACCATCAGTCATTAGAATATGATAGTTTTGGCGACACACGTATTGTGTTCCACCGCTTGATCCAGGCGTTTCTCCCCAAGGACCCTGATCATCCGTTCGTTGAAAATATTTACCAACGTCATCTATGGCCCACCGAAGTGGAGTGCCATACGTATAAATTGGGTGGTTATAAAGATCATTAAAAAAAGTTGACTTGTTACTAGAAGTAAATGATCTAACGCCCCTAACGATGGTATAAGCCGCTACCCCATCTATACTGGTATTACCTTTATTTATTGCACCAAAACCTACCCGCATATTGCTACCTTGCGCCGCAAACGCCTTACCAATCCCTGCACGAGCTAACAATATTCGAGAACGATAATAAGTGTACCAATTAGCAAAGTTTTGAATCTCTTCTGCGTAACTACAAGTCGGTGCACTTGCACAATCAGTTCGCTCAACACCCCCTGTATAAGTCGCTATCGAAGATTTAATTTCTACTTTCGTATAGCTAGCCGTCGATAATATTGCCCCACTCTGATAAAGATAATATACCGCAGGATAAAAAGTTTTAGATGAGGCTGAAAGACTAGCATCACTATTTAACCAACTGGCTGTTTCCGTATTATTGGTTGTCAAATCTCTACAACCAACACCGGTATTAGTTGGATTATGGGGTGCACAAGTAATTGATGCATTACTCATCAGTGAGCCATCCGCATTACTCCAGGGTTGGTACCTTATTGCTGGATCATAATAAATCTTATTAACATAACTGGAACGCAATGCAACTGCATAAGGGTTATTTGAATCAAAATCTACTGAAGTATTACTATAAACATTCCCACTATAAATACTCTCTGCACGTGGAAACATATAAACAACCCCACCGTATATTTTCTCCTCTGGCATGATTTCAAACTGCATGGATCCAGAATCGTCAAGCGTAAACATAATATTTGAATCAACCGCTGTAGTCAGAAATAAAGGTACATCTGATAACGCCAGCGTCGCATAAGCTCGATAGGGAATTAGCAAGGAGATTAGCAATACGATAATATATCCCGTAAAAACTTGATTTTTCAATTAAATCACTCCTCTGGATTATCGACGATAAATACTTTGCAGTACAACTACTGCTGAATCTGTACCACCGACTCCCCTTGCAATCACGCGATACATATTGGACATGTTTGTAACTGGTGATTGTTGTGCGCTACCTTTGGTACCCTGAAAGGGCACGCTGACAAGCTGTTCAATAATATAGCGCGGTTGACTCGCTGCTCCCGTAATGGACGTACTTATTGTTTTTCCTGAAGCCGCCCATCCTGTCCAGGTAATTGGATCAGGAGCCGGAGCAGATGCATGATGATAAAGCCCATCGGAACCATTAAAAGCAGGTAGTGTTATTTGCTCCAAAAATCGCTCACCTTCCCTTAGAGCAGCTTCAGCAGCTTGAAATGCAAGATTTTCATCGCGAAGATTACCAGCCATTCTTTCTTCTAGAACGGTATTTTGCATCGCTGTCACACCAAGAATAGTCATCATGACCAGAAAAACCAATCCCGTGATGAGCACTACCCCTTTTTGCTTAGTAACTGATATTTCCTGACTTCTCATTTGCATGATATCCAGCAATCTGTTTTAAGAAGTGCGATTACGCAATGTAACTACAGTAGTAAACACTTGGCGTAATCTCCGATCATTGGGCGTTGTTGTAGTTCCATTAAACGTATAAGTTTGCGCGTCAGTGGCTACATTATTTTCCAATGACTGCACCAAAAGACTTATTCGAACACTAACAACTTCAGCCCAATTCGTAACTGCATCTGCTGTACGATAAATATCTGCCGTTGAGTTACCATCTAAATCCTCTCCATATTCGATCTGCATATCCTCAATACCTTCAACCAATTCTTCAGCATTACCTGTACCCACTTTGCGATAAAGTGAAGGAAAAGGTGTTGAATTGGAATTCGTCCGGATAAAATAAGAACGCGTAGAAATTTTGATCAGTTCTCCACCCGTAAATTCTTTTCCTAGCGCTTTAGTAAGGTTGCCAGGCGTGTTTGCAGTTGGACTTCAGTGTTATGAACAACATTATCTTGCCCGGCAGAAGTATTTACATTGGTAATTTGAAAAACCGCAGCTGCCAAGCAATCGGTAACTAATACAATATCGTCTTCTTGAAGACTGCTTCCTACTGTAACCTTCAAATCAGCGGATCCTGGAGGATTACCACCCGGGTGTTGAACCACTTTAACATCTGTACCATCCACTCCACGAATCACAATGATATCCCTCCCACCCAAAGGACTGGGAATAGTCCCTGATGATGGTAATGCAGGCGTCCATACCGAGGAACTACTCGCCTCAAATCCTTCTATGGGTTGCCCTAGATTCCAAAGAAAATCTGATGGATTGTTTAAAGTATTAACAATAGGTACTCCATCACCTACACAACCTAAGTATCCCGCCATGCGGATATCGCGCGATAGAAGCTGGAATGCATAGCGAGCATTTTCTTGCAGCCGAGACAATGCGTCATTAACTCGATATGTCTGGTGGCTGGATGATAGTACCGTAATAACACCACCCAATAGCAATAAGCCGATTGTCATGGCGACCATTAACTCCACTAGCGTAAAGCCTTGCTGCTGCTTGATTGCTTTTTTCATTTTTACCTCAGAGCCGAGTAGCCATTATGAATTGCTGAGCAGCCATGGAACCACGACTATCATCCCACTGGATCGTAATCATCACATTATTATTGTTATCCACAGCTACTGATCCTTGCCCTGTAGGTAACCTTAATGCTAGTTCAGTCATCCAATTATTGAGATCCTTCTGGTATATCGCATCACCAGTAGGTTTAGTTGCTCCCAAAGCAATGTTATAATTCCCATTACTCGCCTCAGCTCGGTTAGCACGCAGGCTATCAAGGATACTATAGGTCATCATGGTTGCTGTTGAACGAAAGCTCGCACTCTGATTATGTGTAATTCCTGCTGACTGCAAACCCGCAAGCCCTAGTAAACCAATAGAAAGAATGATGACTGATACCAATACTTCGATCATCGTCACACCCTTTTGTGAAGCTAATTTAGCACTTAACATGTCGTTACCGATTTATCTATTTGCGGACGACCTGTACTATTTATTACAACATCGCGTCTTTTCGTACTAGCACAGAATCTAAATGTATCGTTTTGGAAATTACCCGATAACGCACGACCATTTGACATATAAGAAAGCCAATTCTGGAAATTTCCACCACTAGTTAGCGTACTTCCTTTAAGTGCAGGAAAAACTCGGAGTATCTGGTCTGTTCCATCGACAGTTCCTGAAACACCACTGTCAGTAAACACAATCCAGCCATCGTGCCAATTACTACCCGTTGTACAACTAGTTCCATTATTACTTTTACATATTGTAACTCTTGAGCCTCGCTTAATTGCTTCAGATCGGGTAAAGTGAAGCGTTGTCACAAGCTCGTTAGTTTGTGTCGTTAAGCGCGATTGAATCATCATGCTCTGGTAGCTTGGCACAGCAACAGAAGCTAAAATCGCCAAGATACTAAGCGTGATCATCAATTCCAACATTGTAAAACCACCACTCACAATTAAATGCATTATTATTCCCATTCATTCTTCATCCACACAAAGTAACGGTCATTAACACGTCAACTTTAATCGATTAAAAATGACATCTACTTGATGAAATGGGAAAATTATCTAATATAAATGTCGCAATTTTTGCTAATCGGTGCCGGGGTTATTGGCCTTGCATCAGCAGTACGCCTACTTAAAGAAGGTTTTACTGTTACGGTCTTAGAAAAAGGAAAAGCAGGCCAGGAATCGTCTTGGGCAGGTGGAGGTATCCTATCGCCTTTGACTCCATGGGACTATTCTGAACCTGTTACACAACTTACAGACTACAGTACAAGCATATATAGCAAGTGGGTGAATGAGCTTTTGCTCTCTACAAAAATAGATGCTGAATTCAACGAATGCGGCATGCTAGTGCTACCTCCCTATGATTCAGTAAAAGCAGATCAATGGTGTATTTCACACAATATAAAGGGAGAAATAAGCCAAAATTCTTTCTTGAACACAATTCACCAATCTATTTTAGAAAGCGCAATTTTTCTTCCTCATGTTGCTCAAGTTCGTAATCCTCGCTTGTTAACGGCACTTCAAAGTGAAGTAATTAAACGAGGAGGAATTATTAAAGAATGTTGTGAAGTAAGAGCAATAAATCTAAAAAATAAGTCTGTTGTTTCTATCAGCACAACTGATGGCAACTATTCCGCAGATGGGTATATCTTCACTGCAGGGGCATGGAGTAGAGAAATACTAGGAAAATATGCATTAAACCTCAATATAAGCCCAATGCAAGGACAAATGCTATTATACAAATTTGAAGCACCACCTCTCACATCAATTTTTCTCCAAGAAGAACTGTATCTGATCCCAAGACTTGATGGACACTTACTAATTGGAAGTACTATGGAAGATGTCGGATTTAATAAGCAAATAACCCAAGCTGCTTACAATAAGTTATATAAAAAAGCATCGCAACTTCTTCCAGAAATAGCAACCAAGCCTCTAGTCAATCATTGGGCTGGTTTAAGGCCAGCTTCACCCCATAATATCCCAACCATAGGACGTCATCCAGAAATTAGTAATCTTTTTATCAATAGTGGACATTTTCGCTATGGAGTAACTATGGCTCCGGGAAGTGCAGAAATTCTTTTAAACGAAATAATGGAAAAACCGCAGCCTTTTGATATATCTCCTTATCAAAGGGGATGGAATCAGTTAGACAAGATCGAATTTTCCTAAAATTTAAAATTGCTTTTCTAAAGCAATAGCCTCCGCCTTAGGCAAAGGAAAAACGACCGACTCAACCACACCACTTAGCTCCTCGACACTAACGTCCTGACCTGTTTGATTAGAACCAATCTGTTTAAGTCTAGCTAAGACTTGCTGAACCAATATTTCTGGGGCAGATGCCCCTGCAGTAATACCTATATATTTTTTCCCTATAAGCCATGCCTCTTGAAGCTGTTCTGCTCGATCGACCATATATGCTTCAACATTGGCATTACGCGCAACTTCACATAAGCGATTAGAATTTGAACTATTGGGGGAACCTACCACAATAACTAAATCACAATCTCGAACCATTTTTTTAACTGCGTCTTGACGATTCTGAGTCGCATAACAAATATCATCTTTTTTGGGGCCGGTAATCGCTGGAAATCTTTTTTTCAGGGCATCAATTACACGAGCTGCATCATCAACAGATAAGGTGGTCTGGGTTACATAAGTTAAATTCTTCTCGTCTCTAACTTGAAGACTAGCTACATCGCCTTCTGTTTCCACAAGATACATGCCCTTATCACCTCCTTCCACTTGCCCCATAGTTCCTTCTACCTCTGGATGTCCTTGGTGCCCAATCATAATAATTTCTTTCCCTTCTTTACGCATCTTAGCAACTTCGACATGAACTTTTGTAACAAGTGGGCATGTTGCATCAAAAATCTTAAGTTTACGTGCAGCCGCCTCACGACGAACTGCATGTGAAACACCATGTGCGCTAAAGATTAAAATACTCTCTTGTGGTACTTCTTCTAAATTCTCAACAAATACTGCGCCCTTTTCTCCAGATCTTCAACTACAAAGCGGTTGTGCACTACTTCATGCCTCACATAAATTGGTGCGCCATGCATATTAAGCGCGCGTTCTACAATTTCTATCGCGCGATCAACGCCGGCGCAGAATCCTCTGGGATTAGCTAGCAAAACTTTAATCATTCTCTCTTCTCCATAAAAGCATTTAGCTTTAGTTAGAAAAACTAACTTTTTTATTTATTATGAACATTACTTACATTATAAGATATTATAGGTGAGCCTTATTGATACATTTTTTCTTGAACCCTATCAAAATAACCACAAACCATCTGAATAGCATCTAGAATTCTTACGGTTTCCCTGAAAATTAGATCAGGTGGAATGAAATAGATATGATTATTTTTTACTGCACTAATGGATGAGATCTTCCTAAAAAGATGCCGTAACTCTGATGCAATGGGAGTACTATCTAATATAACTTCAGGATTCGCTGCCACAATATTTTCAGTAGCAAGCGTAAGTGTATGACCTGGATAAAAATCAGCGACATTTTCTCCGCCACATACCTCTAATACCTCGTTAATTAGGTGATCTTTTCCAAACGTTATCAGCGGCTGTAGCCAAATCAAATGAAGAGCTCTTATAAGAGTTCTATTATTATAACTTCGCCTAATTTGAAACAAAGCTTTTTCATATTGACTCGCTGCTAATTCTGCGACTTCATTTGTTTCTGCCAGTTTACCAATTAGCCTTATTAAATTAGGTATATCATCCAGACTCTTGATCTCAATCTCAACTACCTGGAAACCGAGATCATTCAATCGATCAAGATCTTTATAGGCCGAGCCTTGCTTCCAAGCAATGATTAATTCAGGACCAAGTTCAACAATACGCTCAAGATCAAGATTATAGGCATCTCCTATTTCAGGAATCAATCTAGCCTCGCTAGGAAATTGCTAAATCTGCTTACACCTACTAACTGGCTTCCAGCTCCGGCCGAAAAAACTAATTCAGTAATTGCAGGAGAAAGTGAGATGATTCTCTTAGTAATAAAATCATCATCATTAAGATAGCTAGTGGGATATAGAGAATCTTTGTTCGCTCGAGTATCAACAACGACCAATCCCACAACAAGTAATAGAAGAAATAGGCAAATTGAGTATGTTCTCAATCAGTTAAACTCAAAGTTATATAGAAATAGCGACCAATTACAATCACGCTTCCAAATAACGATTAGCTAATCTTACCCTTTTCTCATAGGCCTCACGCGCGATTTGAATATCTTCTAAAAAAAGCGGTAACTCTTTAATCAATAACGCTTGAGGTCCATCAACGAGCGCTTTACTTGGAACAGGGTGGAAATCAGCAAGTACCATATTTGCACCCGCAACAACACCTTGTGCAGTTACATGCATGATATCCAAAATCTCGTCCGGTGCAATCAAACGCGTACCCACTGAATGTGATGGGTCAATACAAACTGGCATCCTAGTTAATCGTTTAACAACAGGAACATGTGCGAAATCAACAAAATTACGGTGTGGATCTCCCATATTCGTTTTCATTCCACGTAAGCCAAAAATTACTTTTCGATTACCTTCAGAAGCAAGATATTCAGCTGCGTTCAGTGATTCATCCAATGTAATCCCAAAGCCGCGCTTAATAAGAACTGGAAAATCCTGCTGACGACCAACAATTTTCAATAATTCAAAATTTTGTGTATTCCGTGTTCCAATCTGCAGCATTACCCCTGTAGAACTCCCTGTTTGGTATAGTGCTTCGCGAATTTCCTCAACGTGAGATTCGTGAGTCACCTCCATCGCGATAACTTTAATGCCATATTTACCGGCAAGATCAAATACATAGGGCAAGCAAGCCTTACCATGACCTTGGAATGAGTACGGGCTTGTGCGCGGCTTATAAGCTCCCATTCTAGTGCAGACCTGTCCATGATCTCTCAACGCTTTCATCATGAGCTCTACATGTTCCAGCGTATCAACCGCACAAAGTCCTGCAAACACATTCAATGTATCCTGACCGAAGCGCACCTCGTTATATTCAAAATATGTAGGACGATCATCATTCTGATGCCTCCCCAACACGCGATACTCTTCTGAGACTCTGACCACACGATCTACACAAGGTAAGCATTGAATGTCTTCTATCGATAATACTTTGGTATTACCGATCAAATAGATTTCTGTTAACGCTTGTTCAATACCTATCTCAGAATGAATTCGAGTCGAGATACCAGGCAAATTTGCAAGATGGGCAAGTAACTGTTTATATTCTAGGCTCTCAGGTAAAGTATTTGGCTTTAAAACGAGAATCATAAAAGTGCCTAATAGCAATAAAAATAATAATTTTCAAGGAAATTCGTTTCCAGCTACACGATTCTAACTAAAACCGAAGTCTTCTTCTAATAAAAACAATGTAGTTTTAGATTAATTAATATCTTATTCTACAATTACAGAAAGCTCATAAAAAATTACCAAGTCAGCGAAAAAGCAATAAATATAGCTTTAAGGTAATTCTGACAGTCTTCGCAATCTAAGAATGAACATCTTAAGGAGAGCTTGCCACATTCTTTGCAAAATACGAATTTGCGCTCCCTAGATAGCCTTTAGCAATTCGATAATATAACGGCCTAACTGGAACACCATGCCGAGTAACCACACGATATTGTATTGAGCTAGGATGATTCAGCATGTGATCAAACTGATTCCCGGTCCGGCTTCGCTCGAGCGCATAACGATTCATTCCTACCAATAGTATGGGACGATCTGTGGCAGGTTCAGTTGGAAACCAGTATTCATACATTGCGCCAGTATCTCCGAACATGTTACGTGAACGTATATCCATCCTATTTCCATTTTTATTATAGAATGATAAAGCGCTTGCGACTGACCATTTACTCATACCGACTACAATTGGGGTCTGCCCAGTCTCAGTTTCAATTTCTTCAGCGATTTGTTCAACTTCAATGGTTGCTTCTTTCCAGAAATAATGCTCTGTTAAGAATTGATAAGGTATTCCAGGAAAACCAAGTACGATGTAATGCAAAATAAAAGCATAGGCTAGCAATGATACAACGATGGTGGATTGCCATGCATTTCGTAAGCCATTAAAAAATTTATCAAGTGTGTTTTGCCCCATCATCCAGGCCATTGCAGGAATCACTGCTAGCCAGAGCGGACCCGTCCAGTGAAATCGAGGTGTATCATAAGTACTAAGCCCTAAGAAGATTATTAGTGGGATACCTGTAAAAACATAAATAAATAACTGACGCCTACGCTCAATATCAGTATCTTTATCATATTGAACGCGGATTAATGCATGTGCAGCTGAAAATAAGCCTACAGGTGTCAATATAATTGCAATATATAAAACTAAGTAATGGACGGAAAACACATGGCCACCACCGCCGATTCTTTCGGTTTGAAACAAAAACGAGACCCAATTGTTTTCAGCGTTCCATACGATAACCGGTAAAAAAAAGACGAAAGCGAGCAGTGCGGATAAATAGGGGTAAGGTCGAATCATCCAGCGCCGCGCGGTAGAGTCCAAAATAACAAAAACTAAAGCAGCAATACCGAGCAGCCCGATTGTATATTTAGATAACAAACCCAAACCAAATGCAATCCCCATACCGAACCATGCGCTTTTCTGGCCTGCAATTAGTGCTCGCTCCATATAAAATAAAGTGGCAGCCCAAGCAGCGATCAAAGGTGCATCTGGCGTCATAATTAAACCCGATGCAAAACCAAATGGTAAAATAGAAAAAAGCATCACGGCTCGCATACCAACTGATTTGTTATACAAGTTACGTGCGAAACCATAGAGGTATATGAACGTTACTAGACCGCATATGAACGCACCCAGTCTTACTCCAAATTCATTCTGACCTGCTATAGTAGTTCCAATCCAAATCAACCACGCGACTAAGGGTGGATGATCAAAGAAACTTAAGTCCATATGCTGAGAATATTGCCAATAGTAGGTCTCATCAGGAAGCAATTGAGCCAACCCAATATAAACAAGGCGAAGCAATATTACAAAAAGAATGACTCCCACTGCTGCAACTCGCCAACGCGTATCCAGTGATAGTGTTGTTCTTTTTTCAGGAAAAACATAAAAAGCTGAGCCAAGATAATTTACAATTGCAGTCGCAGCAATTGCAGGAAATATTGCCCATCCATTGGGTATATCCCAGGTATAAACAAGGAGCGCCAGTACCCCTCCTCTTAGCAACAAGGCAAAAAGTCCAACGATCAAGTAACGACTAAACTGATTCCAGTCTAATCGTCCCCCGTTATGTACCCGAAATGACCACTTAGAATTCAATGTATAATTGACAGTCACTGCTGCTAGAAAGCTGGTGATATGAGCTAATGCCAATCCGGCACCAGAACTTATCAACCAGTGGAACACTGCTGCATCAACAAACACCCCTAAGAACCCTACCACTGCAAAACGACTCGCAGTTCCAACGGATACAATTCCACCAGCTAACATAATCAGTCGATGCAAGAATATAACTTGATGTGAAATTGATAGTTTAGAGCTACCATGTGTTCTGTTTTGAAAACAGATTGGTACTTCCGTAACTCGAATTTTTTCTTGATTCGATACTAATAATTCCAAAAGGATTTTATAGCCACGTGCTACCTCTGGAATACTGTTTATCAGATTACGCTTAAAGACAAAAAAACCAGATGTTGCATCATTAACATCACAAATAGGGCGTGCTAACCAGCCACCAACACGAGAAAGCCATTGTCGATATAGAGGCCATCCCTTAGTACTACCGCCCGAAACATATCGACTTCCCACAGCAACATCATATCGATCAGTTAATACTGGTTCTAGAACTGAAGGCAGTTGCTCAGGTAAGTGACTTAAATCTGCATCCATGACAGCAATCACATCACTTTTCGCCGCTGACACCCCCGCAAGAATCGAGGCAGTTAAATCGGGCGTTCCTTTTCTTTCTATGAGATGAACATTAGTATATTGGGATGACCACTGCCTAATTTTTTCTTGGGTATGATCAGTTGACCCATCATCTACAAAAATAATTTCATAGCTTTCTGAAGAAAATTGGAGCGCAAGCAAACGCGTCAATAATCCATCAATATTTTCTGACTCATTCAGTGTAGGAATAATAACCGAAAATTGCATCAGGCCTATTTACCCTTCTTTATTATATTATTCATAAGAAACAATCAATTATTGCTTCTGGTATTTTTGTACAGCCATATTGTGTTCTTTTAGGTTTTTTGAAAAATGTGATTCGCCATTTCCTTTAGCCACGAAATAGAGCAAATTATTTTCCGCCGGATTAAACACTGCACGAATAGAAGCTAAGCCAGGCATTGCAATCGGAGTTGGAGGTAAACCTAATCGAGTATAAGTATTGTAGGCATGATCAGTAACTAGATCTTGCTTTCGCAAATTTCCATCAAACTTGTCACCTAAGCCATATATTACTGTTGGATCCGTTTGTAGCTTCATCCCTAGACGTAAGCGATTGATAAATACTGCGGCTATCAATTCACGATCACTATCTTTTCCCGTTTCTTTCTCGATGATTGAAGCGAGAATCAAACCTTCATATTCACTTTTGATAGGTAGCGGTTCTTTTTTTGACAACCACGCAGTCTTGAGATGGTTCTGCATCTTATCATAGGATCGTTTTATAATACTTAGATCACTACTGTTTTTCATAAAGAAATAGGTATCTGGAAATAGCATACCTTCCAATTTTTTTTGACTTTCCCCAAGTAATGCTGCGATCTCTGCCTCGCTCAAATATAACGTATCATGTCTGATCTCTGGGTGATTATTGAGTGTTTCTCGGATTTGGGCGAAAGTCCACCCTTCGATAAATCTAATTTCATTGCGCTGGCTATCACCTTTGACAAGATAATCGAGGAGTTGAAGCGGTGAAATATCTTTATATAGTAAATAGTCACCCGCTTTAATCGCTGTTTCTTGTTCTGTTATTCTTGACAATAGCAAGAATAACCAGGCACTTGGTATTACATTCTCCTCAGCAAGCTTTACTGCAATTTTTTTTAAACTACTGCCGGGCTCAACTGAGAATTCATAGGGTTTGTAGGGCAATACATATTTCGCATACGCTAGATAATAGAACCAGCTAGCAGTAAGAAGAATAACAAGAATAAAAAAAAAGATGAGAAGCCTGAATTTATTAACTATTTGCTTCTGCCATGGCATATGCAAAGTAATCTACTGAAATTTCCGAAATACCAATGTACCATTGGTTCCGCCAAACCCAAACGAGTTAGAAACCGCGATATTTATTTTCATATCCCGAGCGGTATTAGGAACATAATCTAGATCACAATCTGGATCTGGTTCAATTAGATTTATTGTTGGAGGCACAACTTGATGGTATAACGAAAGAGCCGAAAAAATAGCTTCCACCCCCCCTGCTGCACCAAGTAAGTGACCAGTCATTGATTTGGTAGAATTAATCGCTAATTTTCTAGCATAATCAGCAAAACAACGTTTAATTGCAATGGTTTCAGCGATATCACCTAGCTGAGTAGAAGTACCATGAGCATTAATGTAATCTACCTCTTCTGGATTGATACCTGCATTATTGAGCCCATTTAACATACATCGGGAAGCACCACTTCCATCATCACAAGGAGCAGTCATATGATAAGCATCTGCGCTCATCCCAAATCCAGCTAACTCAGCATAAATTTTAGCGTTACGTCGCTTAGCGTGCTCGATTTCTTCTAGCACGATTACGCCAGCACCCTCACTCAATACGAAACCATCTCTACCTTTATCCCAAGGACGACTTGCTAATTCAGGCTCTGAATTTCTGACTGATAAAGCACGTGCCGATGAGAATCCGCCTATAGCAAGGGGAGTTACGCAAGACTCAGCGCCACCACATACCATAACATCTGCATCACCATATTCAATCATCCGTGCAGAACTACCAATACTATGGGTAGAAGTAGTACAGGCCGTTACGATCGCCAAATTCGGTCCTTGATAGCCGAACATAATCGATAAATTACCCGCTATCATATTGATAATGGTACTGGGTATAAAAAAAGGTGATATTTTACGAGGACCTCCTGCATGATAGGCACTATCAGTGTCCTCAATCATTGTAAGTCCACCAATACCAGAACCAATATTAATACCAATACGCTCAGGATTTAGTCCATCAATTTTTTCAATACCCGCATCTCTAATCGCTTGGATACCGGCAGCCATACCATAATGTATAAAAATATCCATCCTACGTGCATCTTTCGCTGATAGATAATGGGTGATATCAAAGTCCTTAACTTCACCTGCAATCTGAGAAGAAAAATTTGAAGCGTCAAAACGACTTATACGCGTAATACCAGAATTCCCAGAAACGATATTTTGCCAAGCATCCGATACATTATTGCCAACAGGCGATATTATCCCCAATCCCGTTACTACCACCCTGCGCTTTGACAAACGTATCTCCTGAAGAAAAAGTATAAATAATCTCAATTAGATGAATGTGAATTTACGTAATCAATCGCTTCTTGTAAAGTGTTGATTTTCTCTGCCTCTTCATCTGGAATTTCACAATCAAATTCTTCTTCAAGCGCCATTACTAATTCAACTGTATCAAGGGAATCTGCACCCAAATCGTTTACAAATGAAGATTCGTTTTTTACGTCACTTTCGTTTACACCGAGCTGCTCAGCAACAATTTTTCTAATTCTTTGTTCTACATCTGTATTATCCATCTGGTATCCTTTTGTGAGGTAATTAACTAAGTGATTTTAACAAAATTTCGTTTTTTAAAAAACCAGACCTAATCGTATCAGGTTTATCAATAAGATTTCGTGATTACTCCATAAACATTCCACCATTAACATGCAATGTAGTTCCAGTTATGTAGCTTGCAGCAGGCGAAGCTAAAAACATCACTGCTGCTGCAATATCCGTTGACTGACCCAGCCGACCCAGAGGTATTTGCTTGAGCAAATTAAGACGCTGTTCAGTCGTTAGTGAACTTGTCATATCTGTGTCAATAAAACCAGGGGCTACACAGTTAATCGTAACATTTCTACTCCCGACCTCTCTCGCTAAAGATTTTGTAAAACCAATCATACCAGCCTTTGATGCTGCATAATTAGCCTGACCAGGATTACCGGTTGCTCCGACTACAGAAGAAATGTTAATAATTCGTCCAGAACGCGCTTTCATCATGGTTCGGAGTACAATTTTAGAAAGATAAAAGATTGACTTAAGATTGGTTACCATGACTTCATCCCATTCCTCATCTTTCATTCGAACCAGTAAATTATCCCGCGTAATGCCGGCATTGTTAACCAATATTGAAATATCACCAAATTGTTTATTAACAATTTCAAATGCCTTACCAATTTGATCGACATCATTGACATTCATGAGAACGCCCATTCCAGGGGCACTGATTTCTTGTAATTGACGTGTAATACCATCAACGCCATTTTGAGTTGTTGCAGTTCCAATTACAGTCGCACCCTGTTTAGCAAGCTCTAGCGCAATAGCCAAACCTATCCCACGGCTCGCCCCAGTAACAAAAGCAATATTTCCTTCAAGCAATTTTCTTTCCATACATTCTTATCAAAAAGCAGGTTGATTTAGTTTTTCGATCGCTTGCTGGAGCGATACACTATCAGTTAATGAAAAATTGACTGGGGTTTTATCGATTCGTTTTGTGAGGCCAGAGAGTATTTTTCCAGGACCGCACTCAACAATATGTGTCACTCCCTGAGAAACAAAAGATTGAATGGTATTAACCCAGTATACTGGGCTATAGATTTGCTGCGTTAATATTTTTTGATTTCACCACTCTGCTGATGTTGCTGCACATCAGCATTATGTATAACTGGTATTCGTGGACTGCAAAGGTCAATTTGTTCAAGCAATTTCTGAAATTTTTCAGCTGCGGGATGCATCAGAGAACAATGCGAGGGAATACTCAAGGGTAGCAAAGCAACCAATTTAGCCCCCTTCGATTTAGCTAGATCCATTCCTTCTAATACTGCAGTTTTATGCCCAGCAATCACAATTTGGCCAGGCGAATTAAAATTGGCAGGCTCAAGTATAACTTTTTTTTCATTATGATCGGTAATTTGATTACAAATTACCTTGACAGTATCGTCATCTAGTCCAATTATAGCCGCCATTGCACCTATTCCGTTTGGCACACATTCCTGCATGACTTCCGCACGGTATTGCACTAACTTAATCGCATCTGTAAAAGCTAAAGCTTCTGCCGCCACTAATGCCGTATATTCGCCCAAGCTATGTCCCGCCAAGTAATTTGGATTCCTACCTCCTAAAAATTTCCAGGCTCGATAAACAGCAAGGCCGGCTAACAACATGATAGGTTGAGTATGAATCGTCAAATTAAGCTGCTCTACCGGGCCATGATTTGCCAACTCAAAGCAATCATAGCCTAGAATTTCAGAACCTTCGTCAAACGTTCGTTTAATAATTGGCAAATCGCTGTAACCATTCAGCATACCGACCGATTGGGAGCCTTGCCCGGAAATGTAAAAGCGACAATCATATCTTCACCACTGAAGCAATATAGATCCCCACGTAAAACCTCCACCCACCCCTTCTAGAAGAATATATTGATTAGATAGAATACGTCCATCACGTACTGCTAGATCTAATGCAAGGGGTACAGATGCTGCGGAAGTATTACCATGCCGATCTACCGTTGTAACTACTTTCTCCATAGGTATCCCAAGCTTGTGAGCTGTTGATTTAATGATACGAATATTGGCCTGATGCGGTATAAACCAATCGAAATCAGATGCCTTTAGATTATTAGCTGCCAAAGACTCAATCGCTGCTTCTTCGAGTGCTTTAACCGCAAACTTAAAAACCGTGTTCCCTTCCATTGCAATAAAAGGTGTTCCTTGAATCTTTCCACCAGAAATACGACCAGGCGCGGCCAATATTTTGCTGTAACCACCATTCGCGTGCAAATGGCTTGAGAGTATCCCTGGTTGTTCGCTTTGCGACAATACAACTGCCCCAGCGCCATCCCCAAACAATACACACGTATTCCGATCACTCCAATCAACAATACGAGAATATATCTCCGCACCAACTACAAGGGCATTCTTGCTTTTTCCTGAGCTAACAAACATATCTGCTGTTGCAAGCGCATATATGAAACCACTACAAACAGCTTGTACATCAAATGCGGGACCATCGGTAATACCGAGTTTTTCTTGCAGAATACAAGCCGTACTGGGGAAAATCATATCTGGGGTAGTCGTAGCAAGAATAATCAGATCGATATCCTGAGCCTTAAGATTTGCTGCATCTAGTGCTCGACAACTCGCCTCGAAGGCAAGATCACTCGCCATTTGACCATCTGATGCAATATGCCGCTGAACAATACCTGTTCGAGTTTGTATCCACTCATCACTTGTATCTACCATACTTTCTAACTCAATATTAGTCAGAATTTTCTTTGGTAAATAACTACCAGTTCCAGCGATTTTTGAATACATTGCCATTTTTATTACTCAATAAGAGCTTAATTTAATTATTTTTTTCCAATACTTTGCTGTAATTCAGCCACTCGCTCACTAATATGTTTTAGCATACCTCCGCGTACTTCATCTGTTGCGCGTCTAATAGCCGCAGTAAAGGCATATTTATCAGCAGAACCATGGCTCTTAATCACAATCCCTCTAAGACCCAGCAAACTAGCCCCATTGTATCGACGATGGTCAACTCGCTGCTTAAAAGCATTGATGACTGGTGACGCAATCATACCGACAAGTTTTGTAAAGAAATTTCGTTTAAATTCCTCGCGCAAGAAAGTCGCCAACATTTGCGCTACCCCTTCAGAAGTTTTTAAAGCCACATTCCCAACGAAACCATCACACACGACCACATCGGTAGTTCCTTTATAAATATCATCACCTTCAACGTTACCGTAAAAATTTAAACCACTTGCTCTTAATAACTCTGCTGCTTGTTTAACAACGTCATTACCTTTAATATCTTCTTCACCGATATTGAGTAAACCGATACTAGGCATCTTCTTATTTTCAACAGAAGAGACTAATGTTGCGCCCATTACGCCAAACTGTAACAAATGTTCAGCAGTACAGTTGATATTGGCCCCTAAGTCTAAAATATAAGTATGACCCTTTATCGTGGGTAGTACGACTGCTAGCGCCGGCCGATCGATCCCTTGAATTGTTTTTAAAACAAAACGAGAAGTCGCCAATAATGCACCCGTGTTACCCGCGCTAATGCAAGCCAATGCTTCGCCATTTTTAACCAAATCGATCGCCACCCGCATCGATGAATTTTTTTTGTAGCGTAAAGCAAAAGCTGGGGCTTCATCCATACTAACCACTTCACTTGCCGCATGGATTCTTAGTCGAGGACTTAACGATACGCCAATAGCACTTAATTCAGCCTCAATTGCGTCGGGTATACCGACTAATATGATGTCTGTTTCTGAATCAGCTAATAAATATTCTGCTGCCGAGGGCACTGTGACATGAGGACCATGATCGCCTCCCATGCAATCAATCGCTACAGTAATGTTCACTTTGCGTTGATTATCAAAGTACTTATAGAAAGATAATAAATAAGTTTCTAGAAAGCTTTATTCGTCGTTTTTAGTTTTAATTACCTTTCTACCACGATAGTATCCAGAAGGGCTAATATGATGACGCAGATGCGTCTCGCCTGTCGTCGGCTCGATAGCAAGCGGTGGGTTTGTCAAAAAATCATGCGAGCGATGCATGCCACGCTTAGACGGTGATTTCTTATTCTGTTGAACAGCCATAAAATACTACTCCAAAATTAATTCTATTAATGTATTTGTTTCAGTGATAAAAGCGAGGAAAAAGAATTCACTTTCTGCTCGCGCTTCAGAATCGATTGAATATCTGTATTACAAACCCCCTCTTGATGCCGTGGAGAAATAGGTAAGCTCAAGATGATTTCATCTTCTACCAGCGCACCAACGTCTAACTCTTGCAGGGCCAACACCGCATCAATAGTATTGTCTGCATCATATAATTCAAGCTCACGCGCATTTCTCGCCAAGATCAAAAATGTATCAATATCAATCTCATGATCTAATTTATCAAGGCAACGCTGGCATTGGACAACAATTTTTCCTTTAATTTGCAGCCTCAAAATCGGTCTACCGAGCTTATCCGAGTCGCCTTCAATAACAAAAACGAATCCTTCATCGCGATCAACCAATTCACGTAGACGGTCCAGTCCATTTTCTGCAATTTTACCATGCCGGACTTCCTTATTTCGGGCAAAACTTAAAGGGTCAATAATAAAAGTATTTTCCATAACATTGCAATGCTATATTTTTTAGAAATCAGTGTCAAAAACAACGCATCTATTTATAATAAGAATTTTCTGTGAATCATCCAAATACCATTGCTTCGAAAATTATTTTAGGCTCTAGCTCTCCGTACCGTCGAGAGCTCTTATCACGATTAAAGCTAACATTCGAGGTAGTTAGCCCCGAAGTTGATGAGAGTCTGTTGCAATCCGAAGCCCCGGAATTAACTGCAATGCGATTAGCAAAAAAGAAAGCAAGCGTGATTGCCCATTCTTTCCCTGATGCACTTATTATTACGGCTGATCAAGTTGCCGCAATTGGAAACACTTCCCTAGGAAAACCGCTAAATCATGCTAATGCAAAAAACCAACTTAATATGATGCAAGGAAAAGAAGTTTATTTCTATACTGCACTTTGCCTCCTAAATAGTCGAACCAACCATTTGCAAGAACATATCGCACACTATACTGTTAAATTTCGTCCGTTAACAGACCAACAAATTGAAAATTACTTAATAAAGGAACAACCCTATCATTGCGCTGGCAGCGCAAAAGCAGAAGGACTCGGTATTGCATTGATTGAAAAAATGACTGGAAACGACCCTAATGCATTAATCGGCTTACCGTTGATTGCACTCGTTGGTATGTTAATGAATGAAAACGTTGAAGTATTATGATTTTTGTTGTACGGTTAGCGGAAGGTCATTCGAAAAAGTAATATGACTCACTCAAATACCATTATATAAGCATCATTAAAAACCAGATCGACTAAAATAGGTTATGTTTCTAAAACTTTATCGTTCCTATTTAATAAAGAGGATCTGCTTGCTTTTTATTTTGACTATGCTTACGAATACGCTAGGTTGGTCACTTAATGGCAAGGTATATGCTCATGAGTTAGAGCATCTTCGATATAGTGAGCTTTTCACAGCCAATCCAGAAACTCACCGCAAACTGCATCGTGAGTTATCTGATAATGGTGAAATCGATGCAGCCACTCATCTTTGTCTGCATGCTGCCGGACAATACCAACCTTTCTATTTCAACCCCACTATCGCTGTGCTAATAAGTTTCAATGGAATAGCGATCATCCCCACAAGATATGCCGAGCCACTTCCAGAAATAACCCTAGAAGCCTTTTTCCGCCCTCCCATCCTTTCAAATACATAATCCTGGTTTAGTTAAGCTGGTTGATCTAGCAAAGATTTGACCAAATACTGATACTTTCCTTTACTGTTAGTGGAGATTGGTTCAGTGAGCACACGTCAGATCCCCAATTCAACTGAATTAGATTTGTTGAGTCCTATATCAAGTCAAGCATTTTTATATTAGAGGGCAACATGGGTTGTATACATCTCAATCAATTAAGGTTAATTTGGTTGCTGTTATTATCATTAATCAATTTTCTACAACCAGCAAACGCCAATTCTGACTTATTCACAAAAGACTTAGAAAATGCTACAACCACCGAGCAAAATAAGTTAAATACAGCAGATGGTAAAAATATCACATTATTCAGTGCAGTCACTCTAACCTTACTTCATAATCCAGAGCTAGCTTCACTAGCCAAGGAAATCAGCGCGCTAGAAGGAGCTACTTTACAAGCAGGGTTATTCCGGAATCCAGAATTGTCATTTAACGTTGAGAATCCCGGCAATATTCAGAAGTTACGTGGCGATGTTAATTCACCGGACTCAGTTGCTCAAGAAGTCGTTCAGCAGCTTACTACAATCAGGATAGGGCAGTTACTCGAATTAGGCGGTAAGCGAATGGCTCGAGTTCAAGCTGCTCAATTAAATGAAGAGTTAGCAGCAAGAGATTATGAATCTAGGCGAATAGATATTATAGCGAGAGTAGCTAATGTGTTTACCGAAGTATTAGCGGGCCAAGAACGACTCAAACTGGCAGAGGAAACTAAACTGCTAGCACAGAATGTAGTCGATAAAGTTATATTAAGAGTACAGGCTGGGAATGTCCCTCTAATTGTAGAAACAAGAGCTAAAATAGGCCTTTCTACTGCTCGCATTGAATGGGAGCAAGCGCAACGCGATTTAGCTTCTGCACGTAAAAGGCTTGCATTAATGTGGGGTAGTACGTTTCCACAATTTGATCAAGTGCTAGGATCTCTTGAGACGTCCACGCCCCCCCCTGATTTTCATCGATTGCAAGAGCTAGTCATGTCTAATCCAATGGCACTCCGAGCCATGAAGAACATTGAGCATCGAAAAGCACTCGCAGAAATAGAAGAAACTCGCCGCATACCCAATCTCACAGTAAGCGCTGGCATAGTCCATCATGCGCAACTGGGTGGAACTACAGCTGTTGCGGGACTCATGATCCCTTTACCTTTGTTTGATCGCAATCAGGGCAATCTGAAAGAAGCATATGTACGCGTCAATAAAGCTGAAGATGAACGCCAAGCATTAGAACTTCGACTAAAAACTGAGCTAACACAGTCCTATGAATCTTTGACAGCAGCTTGGAATGAAATAAATATTTTGCGCAATGAAATATTACCCGGCGCAATAAGCGCCTTTAATGTAATGCGCAGAGGTTATGAGCTCGGCAAATTTGGCTTATTAGAGTTACTGGACTCACAGCGCGTCCTCTTTCAGAATCAATTACTCTATGTCCGTGCATTAGCAAATTATCAGCGACTTATCAATGATATAGAACGTCTGATCGCAGCCCCGATCGACACCATTTCACCTTCTCTACCCAATGATGCTCAATCTAGCAAAAATCATTAAAGCGCTACCTATTAAAAGGAAAAATTATGAATAAAGCGCGATTAATTCCAGTCTTAATCGTTATTATCGTAGGTATAGTGCTCGGGGGATTGATTCTGATCGTAGATAAGTCTCCAGGAAACTCTCCTGAACAAGCTGTCAATGATAAAAACATTGAACTAGATCTAAATCGATCCAATATCGGCCCACGAGGCGGGAGTTACTTTTCCGACAATGGATTTGGATTGGAGCTCACTATTTTTGAGCAAGGCGTTCCGCCTCAATTCCGAATTTATCTTTATGAAAAAGACAAAGCCCTTCCACCCACCGCCGCAAAAGTATCCATCACACTGTCACGCCTTGGCAGAACGATACAGCTCATTCATTTTTCACCTGAAGCAGATTACTTATTAGGCGATCAAATTATCAATGAGCCACACTCATTTGAACTAGTCATTACCGCCGAACGAAACGGTCAGACAATGCGGTGGAAAATGAGTCAAGTTGAATCTCGTTTAGAAATGACCAATGAGATGCTAAAAACCCTTGGAGTTGAAATTCAAACCGCAGGTCCAGCAACCATTCAGTCCACCCTTAAATTACCGGGTGAGATAGTGCTCAATCCAGACCGAATGGTGCAAGTCGTACCACGCTTACCTGGTGTTGTTGTAGCAGTAAATTTCGAAATTGGGCAAATCGTAAAGAAGGGACAAATACTCGCGGTAATAGAAAGCCAAGTTTTAGCAGATTTACATAGCCAGTATATTGCTGCTCAGAAACGATTAGTGCTTGCTCAAACGGTATATGAAAGGGAAAAATTACTTTGGGAAGAAAAAATTTCAGCCAAACAAGATTACCTAGCGGCGCAACTTGCACTCAATGAAGCCCAAATCGCTTCTGATTTATCATCAGAAAAGTTACGTGCGCTAGGCGTACGAGCCAAAGTCGGTTTACAAGCAAAAGATCTAACCCGGTATGAAATTCTTGCACCGATTTCTGGCCTCATCGTAACAAGAGCAATCGCCCTTGGAGCCGCGCTCAAAGATGATGTAACTATCTTCACTCTTGCTGATATGGCTTCAGTTTGGGCTACGATTACGGTTTATCCAAAGGATTTAAGTTTAATAAAAATTGGGCAGACTGCTTCCATTAAAGCCACTGCTTTTGATGTAGAAGGTAGCGGTATTGTCTCTTATATCTCACCGCTCATCGGAGGACAAACTCGGACTGCCACAGCACGCGTAATTTTAGATAATCACGATGGTCGATGGCATCCTGGAATGTTCGTGAATGTTGAACTTGTTTCCGAAGAGATTGAAGTACCCATTGCCGTTTCAACACAAGCTTTACAAACCTTGCGCGATTGGACAGTCGTTTTTGGTCGCTATGGGAATTATTTGGAAGCAAGGCCATTAGAACTCGGACGCAGTGATGGCAAAATGGTAGAAGTTATCAAGGGGCTATCTGCTGGGGAACAATACGCGACAGGGAATAGCTTTGCCATCAAGGCTGATATGGAAAAAGCAGGAGCCAGCCATGACCATTAAGTCAATTTTTCTGGATAGAAAACTCACAAGGAAAAAATATGTTTGAGCGCATTCTACGCCTATCCATTGATCATAGCGGACTAGTTCTGGTTGCTGTATTGGCCATGGCACTATTGGGAATGAATAACTACTTCAAGCTCCCCATTGATGCCGTACCTGATATTACCAATGTACAAGTACAAATCAATACGACGGCGGCTGGCTATTCTCCATTGGAAGCAGAACAGCGCATTACTTTTCCGATCGAAATGGCCATGTCTGGGTTGCCCAACCTTGAATATACTCGTTCTCTATCGCGTTATGGTTTATCACAAGTTACGGTGATTTTCAAAGACGGAACGGATATCTACCTAGTCCGACAGCTCGTTAGTCAACGCTTACAAGAAATTAGAACAAAGCTACCAATCGGTGTTGTCCCGACCATGGGCCCTATTTCTACGGGTTTAGGTGAAATTTTCATGTGGACAGTTGATGCTGCAGCCAATGCACGCAAAGTCGATGGGACGTTATATACCCTAACCGATCTACGAGAAATCGAAGACTGGATTATCAAACCACGTATGCGAATGGTAGAAGGAATTACCGAAGTCAATTCAGTTGGCGGTTACGTAAAGCAATTTCATGTAGCGCCCTACCCTGAGAAACTGATTTCCTATGGACTTACCTTGCAGGATATCGTTAGCGCACTTGAACGAAACAATATTAATGTAGGCGCAGGCTACGTCGAAAAAGTGGGGAACAATACTTAGTTAGAGTACCTGGCCAAGTCGCTAATCTGATCGAAATTGGTGAAATTATTCTCGGCAGCAGTCAAGGTGTGCCAATTCGCATCAAAAATGTAGCAGATGTGTTAATCGGCAAAGAATTACGAACCGGTGCCGCCACACAAAACGGCCACGAGGTCGTGCTGGGAACAGCTCATATGCTCATTGGAGAAAACAGTCGCATCGTTTCACAAGCGGCAGCCGAAAAACTCGCTGAAATCAATCGCAGCTTACCCCCTGGTATTGCTGCTACGCCTGTTTATAATCGCACAACTCTGGTGGACAAAACTATTAACACCGTTTCCAATAATTTGTTGGAAGGTGCTGCACTCGTTATCGTCGTATTGTTTATCGCACTGGGCAACCTCCGCGCCGCACTGATCACCGCTTTAATCATTCCACTTTCCATGTTATTTACCATTAGTGGCATGGTAGCCGGTAATGTCAGTGCAAATCTACTCAGCCTAGGCGCGCTTGATTTTGGCATTATTGTTGACGGTGCAGTCATTATTGTGGAGAACTGTATTCGACGTATAGCACTAGAGCAAAAAAAATTAAGGCGTGAATTAACCACTTCTGAACGCTTTGAGATTGTTTTTGATGCTTCCAAAGAGGTGCGTCGCGCTTTACTTTTTGGGCAGTTAATTATTATGGTGGTCTATTTACCTGTTTTTGCCCTTTCGGGTGTGGAAGGAAAAATGTTCCACCCAATGGCCTTCACTGTTTTATTGGCATTACTCGGGGCTGTTTTTTTGTCAATAACATTTGTGCCCGCTGCAGTAGCATTATTTCTTTCCGGAAAAATGATGGAAAAAGAAGGCACAGCGGTACTTTGGGCTAAGAAACTTTACGCACCAGCTCTCGATAGCGCGATGAACAACAAAGGATTAACCGTGACTATTGCTGTGGTTATCATAACACTCTCTTTATTATTGACTACTCGTATGGGTAGCGAGTTTGTTCCCAATCTCGATGAAGAAGATATCGCCTTGCACGCCATTCGTATTCCCGGAACGAGCCTTAGCACAGCGATTGAAATGCAAAATGAGCTAGAAGAAGCCATTAAACGATTTTCGGAAGTAAAGCGGGTATTTTCTAAAATCGGAACAGCTGAAATCGCCACTGACCCCATGCCGCCCAGTGTTGCAGATATTTTTATCATTATCAAACCTCAATCCGAGTGGTCTGGTAAATATCGCAACAAAGAAGAGCTAATCGCAGCTATGGAAAAAGCCGTACGAGAAGTGCCAGGTAATAATTTTGAGTTTACGCAACCGATACAAATGCGTTTCAACGAATTATTGTCTGGAGTACGCGCCGATGTTGCAGTAAAAGTATTTGGTGACGATCTTGATGTCATGCTGACTACTGCTGAACGAATTGAGAAAATTATTAAAAACATCCCTGGTGCTGCAGATGTAAGAATTGAACAAATTACCGGTTTACCAGTACTCTCAATTCAAATGGATCGAACAAAAATGGCGCGCTATGGCTTGAATGGAAACGACATTCAAGATGCAATCAATATTGCGATTGGCGGCAGAACTGCAGGACTCATTTTCGAGGGTGATCGTCGCTTCGAGCTGCAAGTTCGATTACCCGAAACGATTCGAAGCGATCTCGGATCACTGAAACGTTTACCTATCAAATTACCACCAGTTTTAGTTCCAGCCGTTGGCCAAAATGCGCAACCTGCGCTTGCGCCAATTTACGTAGCCTTAGAGGAAGTAGCCAATATAGAAATTGTCAAGGGGCCCAATCAAATCAGTCGCGAAAACGGAAAACGCCGGGTCGTTATCACTGCAAATGTCCGTGGACGGGATATTGGGAGCTTTGTAATGGAAGCAGAGAAACAGATTATAAAACACATTAAACTTCCTCCAGGATATTGGTTATCTTGGGGAGGGCAATTCGAACAATTAGTTTTAGCTGCAGAACGCCTGCAAATTGTTATTCCGCTTGCGCTTGGTTTCGTATTTTTTCTCTTGTATATAATGCTCAATAGTTTCAGAGACAGTTTGCTCGTTTTCAGCGCCGTACCGCTTGCCATCACAGGTGGTATCGTTGCTCTATGGTTGCGTGATATTCCATTATCAATTTCAGCCGGTGTTGGATTTATTGCTATGTCAGGCGTTGCAGTATTAGATGGATTAGTGTTGATATCATTTATCCGTGATCTCAGACAGCAAGGACTTCCGCTCAATGATGCCATTCGGACAGGATCTCTACTGAGACTTCGTCCTGTTCTTATAACAACTTGGGTTGAGTCGCTTGGCTTCTTACCGATGGCAATTAGCACTAGTACGGGTGCAGAAGTACAAAGAACGCTCGCGACTGTAATGATTGGCAGTACCCTTTCTCAGTCACTCCTTTCGCTTTTGGTGCTGCCCGTACTTTATCAACTTACACATCGCAGTAATCGCAGTTAATTGCGATAACTCGACGATACAAATCTGTCGGTTTTTTTTTACATATTCGTTTATTAACTTACTAGAAAGCAAAAGAATATCTTCCCATTCACTTGTTTCTACTTGCTTTACAAAAATATTTTAGTGTATGGCATGTATCTTGCGTATTAATAAAATATAGAATAAAGCTTTAAGTTATCACCTTAAGTTGTGAAGATGCAGTTTGTTTAAACCCGGCACTGATATTGTAAACATCCAACCTTAAGAGGATTATAAGCCTTTAGAAAACAAAAGAGCTAAGATACTGATTAATCTGTAGGAAATTTGAAATACTCTATCACCCCTTAGTAAGTGCTATAATAACCAGCAAAGGTTATAAATAGTTAGCATTTAATACTTTAATGAGCGTGTAGATCGAATACCTCGATAGCCATTAGGAGTTTCATAAATATGTTTGAAAATCATAGAGATAAAAAAATAGAGCCAGAAAAGAATTTGTTGCTGAATAAGACAGCGCAAACAAGAAGACAATTACTGAAAAAGTCAGCAGCGATACCCGTTATAATGACGCTACATAGTGGTTCGGCACTTGCGAGAAGCAGTAATATCGGAACCCCTATTACTGATATTAATGCGGCTGCTACAGGGGGGCAAAGTGGCGATATTTTATGTGTACATCCCGATAACACCAATGGAGGGCCATTAGGTGATGGTCGCTATGATTTAGGTACTGCTCCAATGGTCAGTGGAAATTATCAAGATCCTGATAATACAGAAAATCAAGCTATAGAGTGTAACACAAGGGGTGGAATTATCATTTCAGCAACGGCCTATGCTTCCTTAAGCGGTAGGGGAATTTTACCCGATTCAAGCACGCTATAAGATCGTTCGTGGAAAAATGTTGGAAAACGCTTGACTATCAGTCCTTAATTATCGAAGAATGGGATAGTGGATTTACCGTTTTTCAACCAGATTCAGGGAGCACTCATTATCTTAATAAAATGAGTGTTCTGATATTAAAATATCTTGAGAATGATAGCCTCGCGCCCTTATCCACAGTGAGAATATGTAATTATCTAGTTACAGAATTTCAGCTACAGCCTGATACTGCTTTTTCTAAGCAAGTCAATAAAACCTTGTATCGCTTTGATGAACTGGGTTTAGTAAAACAAATACCTTAAAGATAAAACAGTTCCTGTGATCATTGAGCAGATTCCGGTTGATCAATTCATAGCTCGGTTATCTCATTCAGGAATTCGGGTCAAACTGTGCCCCGTCAATGTTCAAATCCGAACCAAACTTCCTCAGCTAGCAAAACAACTTCATTTTCTTTACTCCTATTACGACATCGTTGAAAATGAGATCGTCGATATCCACACTCAGATTTTGCCTAAATTCTCATTTAACAACCCTTTTTCCTCATTCATCCGTTTTACTGTCGATGGCCAATCGCCTTTCCCGCCCTTCCCGGCTGATCAAGCATTAGCTGCGTTAGAGTGGGGAATTAATTTGGTTATTGCGATTCGAATCAATCATTTGTTGATGTTTCACTCTGCTGTAGTAGAAAGAAATGGATCGCTGATACTACTTCCAGCCTGTCCAGGTAGTGGAAAAACTACGCTCTGCGCCGCGCTTATTCATAGAGGGTATCGGTTATTCTCGGATGAATTTGGTTTAATGGATCCTCTATCAGATTTCTTCACACCTATACCTCGACTGATGCCACTCAAGAATCAATCTATTCAGGTCATTAGAGATTATTTACCAGAAGCAGTGTTGGGTGAGGAAATTTACAATACGCAGAAAGGCACTATTGCCCATGTTCGCCCCCTCGCGCCCATATCCAGAAAATAGATCAAGTTGCTAGAGCGAAGTGGATCATCTTTCCAAAATGGGCTGAGAATGCCCCCTTAAAACTGGAGCCTCTTCCACAATCTGAAGCTTTTTTATTACTTGCCAGTAATTCATTTAACTATGAGATTTTAGGTGAGTCTGCATTCAAAGCTGTAACTCGCCTTATTAGAAATTGCCAATGTTACCAGCTTGTTTACTCTGATTTCGAGAGTGTATTAGCTATGCTCAATAAACTTACTGATGACGCTTAACAGATCCAATCACCATCAGCTTTTACTTAATGCGATTATTAATCCAGGCGTATTGGCTCAGTATAACCATACGGAGTGGGAATTAATATTGCGGTTAGCAAGGAAAGTCAAACTATTAGGCTTTCTCGCTGTGGAATTAGATAAAAGAAAACTATTGGATACAGTCCCAGTACGCGCTGCAAATCAATTACGCTCCAGCTTAATTCGCGCAAGGAAACAGCAACAGCTTGCATTCTGGGAGCTTAACAGAATAAATTGGGCACTTAAGTCTATTCAGGTCCCCATTATTGTGTTGAAAGGAGTTGCTTATCGACTTACTGAATTGCCTACTGCCGAGGGACGTTTTTTCGTCGATCTCGATATTTTGGTTCCCAAAGGCGATCTGGATCAAGTTGAGAAAACGTTATTAAAGGAAGGATGGAAACATCGCGAAATTTCAGCTTATGACGAACATTATTACCGAGCTTGGAGCCATGAAATTCCTGCGCTGATTCATCAAGAAAGAGAAACCGAAATCGATATTCATCATACGATCTCACCAATTACCAGTAAAATTAAAATTGATTCATGCTTGCTTATTGATGCAGCCGTAGTAAGCCAATCAGGCCATAAAATTCTTAACCCCACTGATATGGTTTTACACTGCGCTGTTAATCTATTTCAAAATAATGACTTAGCAGATAATTTACGTGATTTACTTGATTTACATGACCAATTACAATACTTCGCAAGCCAGGACTCAGCATTTTGGGATAAGTTAATAGAACGGGCTAATCAGCTCCGGTTAGCCCGTCCACTTTACTATGGTATGCAATATTCTCGATTGATATTTCAAACAGTCATTCCCGAAAATATAGAACAGCACCTAATTCAGAAACCTTCATTGATTTTGCAGCTCATCATGCAACAATTAGTCCCTTTGGCTTTATTTCCGCTGCATCCTGATAAGGCTTCTAAGCGAGCCCAATTTGCGCGCTTCCTGCTCTATATTCGAAGTCACTGGATTAGGATGCCCTTCTACTTACTCATACCCCATTTGCTATACAAAACATTGTTGCGATTCAAACCAGGGAAATAAACAGCGGTTACTTCACGTATAATTTTACTTCTCTAAAAAGAATAACTGTACAAACCGAATACTCGGTTCATATTAAGATGAGGTATTAAATGCAAAAACAATACAAAATATTTGCAAATCAAATCATTTCGCTATTACTAATACTACTTCCGATTAGCTATCTCCCTCAAGCCCAAGCTTCATGTAGTGGATGCCTTTGCCCCGGAAACCCATGCCATTTATGCCCTTTACCCGCTATGATTAGCGATATCGTTGCTGACAATGACCCAGAAATCTGTAAAAAATTCGACAGGAGGTACCTCCTATTGATTCACAACCAGGCTCCAACGAATATTTTGCCAGTCTTGATCAATCAACGATGTCTTGTGTAAAGAACGGGGGGGACGTAATTAAAAATACTCGTCGAAGCGAGATATTTCCCTCGCGCTATTACTGTAAACCCTATGTGAGTACTACAAAATAGCACTCGAAGTTACGAGTCGCATAGCTTTGTATACGATGGTGGTTAATTTTTCCAACTAAACCGCTCTAGTAGATTAATTGGATACTAGAACGGTTAATATAGGACACATAACTTAAATTACAATTACATCCGGTAACGGAAAACCATTAAAGTTGCTAGCATAAGCAGTAGTATAAGCACCAGCATTGGGTATATAAATAAAATCACCTTCTTGCAGATCTTCTGGTAGTAATTCATCGCGCATGAGGATATCAACCGAATCACAAGTTGGTCCAGCAACAGTCCAAGGAATCTTTTTTCCTTTACGATCCGTTACTATTTCGTAGCGCAATCCCTCGCTTACTTCGATGATGCCGCCAAATATTCCAGCATCCCAATACATCCAGCGCTTCCCATTGCGCGTCGCGGTACCCACAACTTGGCAGACAAAGTAGGCTGAATCCGATACCAAATACCGGCCGGGTTCTGCCATGATATGAATTTCAGGTGAAAGATCTTCAATTGCTGCATTAATAATTTCTGCAATGATCTCAATCGAAGGAATGGGTTTTGTATGTCTGACTGGATATCCTCCACCAATATTAAGTAATCGAGGCTTAAGCCCAGATTGCTCCATATCAGTAAATACACCTTTAGCGCGCTCAATTCCTACTCGCCAATTCTGAGGATTACGACATTGTGAGCCCACATGAAAAGTTACACCTGCCAAATCTGCTTTTAATTTCACTGCTTCACTGATAATTTCTTTTACGTCAGCTAAATGAGAACCAAATTTTCCTGCCAATGGCCAATCACTACCGATATTAGGCGTATCGATTCTCAAATAAAGCTTTGCATCGGGCTTAATACTGACAATTTTGCGTAATTCCTCAACGCTATCTAGTACGTACCATTCAACACCTTTAGCGGCAGCATACTCGACATAGGCTCTAGATTTGATCGGATTACTATAAAAGATATCTGCAACGGGCACACCCAAGCTAAGTAATAAGTCAAGCTCAGCTATTGATGCAATTTCAAAACCAGAACCCTCTTCTATTAAAGCTGTTAAAACACGAGGGTCAGGGTTTGCTTTAACCGCATAATGCGGATGCACACGAGGCATGGCCGCTCTAAATCGTCGGAATTTATTGCGAATCAATGCACGATCAACAATCAAAAAAGGTTTCTTATATCCTTTTTTTAGTACCGCTTCGACATGGGATAAATCTAGACTGGTTTCGGGATGCGTATCAAAAATCGCATCAAATGAGGCATTTTGATGAACAGTGGCAACATGCATTTTCATGATTTTAATTTCCTTCCAAGAGTCACTACGTTTCAGGAATATGAATAAAAACTAAATCTGTTGGAATAGAAAAAATTACTTTGCTTTTCATGATGACCTCCTTACAAACACTACAATAATCGATATGTTTAAAGGGACGAATTATAGTCCTCAAATTTCAAGAATCAAGTTCTTTTTAACTAAAGAAATAGCGGCATTTTTATAAAAAAAAATACTACGACTTTCCCTGTTATAAAAGCTTACACGTTAGAATATTGCATGACGGAAAGGAGTAAAATCTTTAAGGTTCTTAAACAGCAAATCCTTACCGCATTTTCCGATAGATCCCCATCGTTAATGATGATGGCTAAACAAAATCTCAATAAGCCAAATAGAACCGATACCCATCATAATCAAAACTACTTGCTGTATAGTTGCAGAAATTGCTGGACGTTTATGTAAACTTGGAATCAAATCTGCCATTGCCACATAGATCATGCTTGCAGTTGCAATACCTAGCATTGGTACAATCAGATAATTGAGTTGATTGAGCATAAAATAAGCGAGTACCCCTCCCACTAATGTGGCAGTACTAGCCAGCAAATTCAACAATAAAGCCTGAAAACGGCTATAGCCCGAGTTAAGCAAAATTATAAAATCCCCTGCTTCTTGCGGAATCTCATGCGCGATGATAGCTATCGAGGTAATAATTCCCGTTTGAACATCCACCAGAAAAGCAGCAGCAATTAAAACTCCATCAACAAAGTTATGAAAAATATCACCAAGGGTTATCATAATTCCGCTACGACCATGATCATGTTGAATATTTACTATCGTATGTTGATTAATGTCATGTACTTCACACTCATCTAAGTGGCAATGCCGCCATAACACTAGTTTTTCTAAAATAAAGAACGCCAGTATCCCCAATAATATAGTGATAGTGATAGCTCGTGAATCATCTGCAATTGCTAAAGCCTCCGGGAGGGTATTAATAAAAGCTGCTCCGAGCAATGCACCGATTGCATAAGAAACGAGAATTGATACCCAGGTACTACTCGTTTTTAATGTCAAGAAAACAGCAAATAAAACGCTTAGTAACCCTCCCACTAAACCAGCTAAGATGATCCAAGTTAAAATCATAAAATTATTCAGAATTTATCTATCAAAAAAACAAAATCCAGCACATAAGCATTCGAGTGCTGGATTCATCTATTATTCACTATCAAAATTGCTCAAATTTCAATATTACTTATTCCAGTAATGATGGGATTCGCTAATCAAGAATAATTTAATGTCAACTTAAGCATTTAGGTTTGATAACCATATTAATGCAGCCATCCGCCCAGTTCTTTTATCGCGCCGATAGGAATAAAACCGAGTGGGATTACTATAAGTACATTCGCCACCCCCGTATATTCGATTTATCCCTAAATTAAGCAATCTTTGCTTAGCTAGCAAAAATATATCAGCAAGCCATTTTCCATTATCTGTCGCTGTAAAAAAAGCCAAGCTAGACTGATCATCTTGGTTAATAAAAATATCTCTTACTTCATCACCAACTTCAAAATATTGACTACTGATTGCTGGGCCAAACCAAGCAATCAGGTCAGAAACCCTACAATTCATCCCATGAACCGCATTCTCGATCACCCCGCTCGCCAACCCTCGCCACCCTGCATGAATTGCACCGACAACGCTTCCTCCTTGATTACATAAAAGTATCGGTAAACAATCAGCTACTAAAACGGCGCATACGACCTCTTGAGTTCGCGATAAAGCAGCATCCGCTTCAACATCATGATTCTCATTGTTCAATTTATCAGCCCATATGAACTTAGATCCATGTACTTGCTTAAGCCAACATGGGCCGCTCGGAAGACAATTTCTTAGTAGTTGCCGATTCTGCTGAACCAGTACAAGATCATCTTCAACATGATCACCTAAGTTCAGTTCAGCGTACTTACCCTCCACATCTTGACTAACACCACCATTACGCGTTGTAAACAGCGCTTTCACATTAGCAGGGGACGGCCATTCTGGAATAATCCAATCTTTCATACGAGAGAAAATCTATCTTATGGATGGGCAGATAACCACGAAGCAGTTTCTGGTATATGCAGAACAATACTAATGCAATTTAGCATATAACTCTGAGAGTACTTGTGAAACGTAATTAATTTGCTCAGGAGTGTGTGCAGCATTAATACTACACCGAACCAATGATTTTCCTTCAGGAGCAGCGGGTGGCAAAATTAAATTTACATAAATATTTGCTGCCATGAGGCCATTCCACATAGCAAGGGCCTGTTCTGGGCTATCGAGGATAATTGCCACAATAGGGCCAGGCTGAGGACCTACCTGATATCCTATGTTTTTTAGCGCGCTATAAAGCTGCTCTGCATTCTGCCAAAGTCTCTTTCTTAACTCCGTTCCAGCGCTTAATATTTTTAACGCAGCACGAGTAGCCGCAATCGTTGCAGGAGAGGGAGATGCCGTAAAAATATAGGGATGACTCACATAGCGCATTTGATCAAGCTGCTCATGGTTACTAACGCAATATCCGCCAATTCCACACAAGCTTTTACTGAATGTTCCAGTTATAAAATCAACATCTTGATTCAGTCCTGTTTTCTCGACTAAGCCCTGTCCTGTTTCTCCTAGCACACCTAAAGAATGCGCCTCATCTAATAAGAGTAAGCTACCATATTGTTTCTTTAAATTGACAATATCGGCCAAAGGCGCTTGGTCTCCTAGCATACTATAAATACCTTCAACAATAATGAGCGTATTTTTACTTCGTTCTCCTAGACGACGCAATCGTTTCTCTAGGTCATCCCTATCATTATGGCGAAAACGGATGACATCTGCGCCACTGAGTATGCAGCCATCGTAAATACTGGCATGTGAATCCCCATCGATAAGTGCAACATCCCCTTTTCCTAATAGCGCTGAGATAGTTCCTAAATTTGCTTGATAACCCGTAGTAAAAACGATACTAGAGCGGCAATGATAAAAATCCGCAAACTCAGCTTCAAGTGCTCGATGCCCTGAATAGTTACCATTGGCCATCCGCGATCCAGTGGTGCCAGTTCCTTCTGCATCAATGGCGGCATGAGCGGCTTCTCTGCATTCCGTTGAAAAACTAAGCCCTAGATAATTATTTGTTCCCAATAGCAATATTTTGCGACCCCCAATACGTGCTTCTGTCGCAGAATAAATCGCTTCGATTGGTATACCAAATGCACCGATTCCTCCTGGCAATTGTGCTTTTCTAGCTGCAGCAGCTCGATCCAGTTTTTCTAGCAGACTCATTTCGACTCCGATTTAATTCGATAAATCAAATCTGCTAAATCTCGAACAGTGATTACATCAGTAAGTGCGTTGACAGGAACTGAAATATCAAAATTATCCTCAATCTCCATAATCAAATTTAATAGCTTTATCGAATCTATTGCCAATTGGGTAATAAGATTAGTCTCTGCTGTTATTTCAAAGTCTGCTTTAGCTAAACCTGTTAATCGCTGGCATAATAACTTTAGAATTTCTTCTTGCGTCACTTCATTCATAGCTCTGTTTAGATTTTATTAAATAAGGGAGCGCCTCGCGAAGCGAGGTATGGGGAACCCAACCGATTCCCTTCTGCTTGAATGCACTCATATCACATACCCAATTCGGATGCTGCAATTCTCGAAACTTACCTGGTGTCAGCATGGGTGAGTAATTTAGTAACTTAGATACCCATAAATTCATGCATGCAACCAGTTGTATTAGCTTCTTAGGTAATTTAATACATTTAACCGGCCTATGGAGTATCTGCTGAGCGATTTCCGCGACAGACTGGTAACTATATCCGCCAGGGGTTGCATCGTCAATCTCGTAAATCCCATTCGTAAAACTTTCTTGATTTAACCAATAGCAAATCAGCTCGACCAAGTCACTGACATGCAACAAACCAAACCGGTTCTCGGAATTACCAATTGCAGGCACGATTCCATAACGAGATGCTTGAAATACCGGTAACAACTCCTTATCACCGAGTCCGTAAACCGCTGATGGCCGAAAAATTGCATATGAAACATCAGCCTCGTGTAAATACTGAAGTGTAATCTGTTCGGCTTTAGATTTACTCGTAGCGTACCATGACAATGCAGGTTCTCTTGCGGCAAGCGATGAGATTAAAAGAAAACGAGGGTTAAGATTTACTGATGCCACAGCTTGCAGTAAATTCTCAGTACCTATCGCATTAACGTGGAAAAACGCTTCTAGTGAATTACCTCTAATTGCACCAGCACAATGAATAACGGCAGAAGCTCCTGTAACAAGCTCCAGAAGTGCAGTACGATCATCAAGATCGCCAAGAACCCATTTGATATTTTTCTGATTACTATTAGACGGTTGTTTTCTGGTTAATGCATTTACCAACCATCCGTCCTGAACTAATGCACCAAGTAGATTCTGCCCAATAAAACCTGTGGCACCTGTAACTGCCACTACTTGATGCATTTAAGACTATCTATCTCCAGATAATGAGGCCGTAGGCAATTGATCAATCATATTTGCACGCTGCAAGAAACCTTGGCGAGCTGCAAACCGAGACAATTTACCTGATGAAGTCCTCGACAGTGTATGAGGAGGAACTAGTTCAACTAAGCAATTAACCCCAAATGCCATATATACCAATTGTTGTAAACGATTAATCAGCAATTGTCGTTCTTCCATCGAAGTAAGGCGGCATTCAACGACTAGTACAACAGTTGTCGCACCACTCGAGTCGCTGATACCAAATGCTGATGCTTCACGTGATCTAACCTCTGATTGCTGCTCAGCTAGCTCTTCGATATCTTGAGCACGTATGTTTCTACCATTGACAATGATAACATCAGTTTTACGCCCCGTTATATAGAGATCACCGTCAAATAAAAAACCAATATCACCAGTATCAAGCCAACCACCTGACTTCAAAGCTTTCTCAGTCTCTTCCTGATTGTTGAAATATCCTGTCATAATACTGCCACCTTTGACGAGCACACTACCAACCATCATTTGAGGTAACTCTTGACTATTCTCATCGACAATCTTGACTGTATGCCCTGGTAGAGGCCGGCCACAATTAACGAATTCATTAAACTTCCTACCTTCGGCTTGTACTCGCACTGCCATTCTTTTTTCCACAAGCGTTTTGGTATCAACTTTCAAGCTCTCAATACCGCGATTGATTCTGGTAAATGATACGGCTAGCGTCGATTCAGCCAAGCCATAGCAAGGTAAGAATGCTCGATCACTAAATCCAGCTGAAGCAAATTTATCTGCAAAATTCCTTAAAATTTCTGGACGAATCATTTCAGCTCCAATCCCTGCAGCACGCCAGCAACTAAGGTCTAGCTCTTCCAAATCGGAATCTCGAACTCGGAGAGCACAAAGCTTGAGGCCAAAAGGTTGACTAAACGCGATCGTACAACGATTACGGCTTATCAACTTTAGCCATTGTAAAGGTCTAATTGCAAAATCTCGTGTAGCTAAATAATCGACTGTGAGTTGAGCCGCCATAGGAGACAACACAAGGCCAACTAACCCCATATCATGATAAAACGGCAACCACGAGGCACAGCGATCGCCTGGATTAACATCTAAACCGTTACGAACGATACCGCGTAAATTACACATTAAAGCTTCTTCAGTAATTACAACACCGCGTGGCATACGAGTGCTGCCAGAGGTAAATTGCAAATACGCTGTCTCGCCTGGCGTATTCGATTTAAGAGCTGCATCTGACTTAGGAAGAGAATCTAACTGAACTGGTGTTCCAATCCATTTCAAATGACTGCCGTTTAAACCATCGCTTGCTTCTTTAAGAAAACCTAGATAATCAAGATTTGCAATTGCAGCACTTGCGCCACTACTCTCGAGCATTCCTTGTAATTGGCGAACATAAATCGAATGACTACCCAGATTAACAGGTATAGGCATCGCAAATGGAACTAAACCTGCATAGCGGCAAGCAAAAAACAACTCGATAAACTCAGGCGATGTATCAGCAATGAGTGCAACCCGACTCCCATGTGAAAAGCCTAGTGATAGCAACCGTTTTGCTTTAGACTGCGCATTCACTTTGAGCGTACGATAAGGAAGTACTGAGCGCAGACCTCCCTTTGCATCATAAAAATTATAGCCAGTAACACCCTTCGCGGCATACTCTAAAGCATCTGTTAATGTCTCAAAATCAGCCAACCTTTGACTTAATTCGTTACGCGTTGGCGTAGATATCATTTTTACAGATACTTCGTCTGAAGGATGAAAATCAGATTCTTGCATTGTTGGTTCACCCAGCTTGATTATTGTCGAACTCAAGATCTTCCCCTAGAAGTAATAGTGCTGGTCATCTTTTGCTTATAAGCACGACAGATATCGACTCTAATCCAACCTGGATATGGTTTAAATATTCTGCTATTTCGTTGCTAAATAAACACAAGTGTCTCATATTCGTTGACGTTGGAGCTTATATAAGGGTGATTTTTCTGTCAAGACGATATTATATAAATGTTGCTTAATAGCAACAGTTTAGCCCACAAATTTTATTTATTTGATACAGTTCACAGAATATTTATTGAAATACTTGACGAGCAATAAAATCAATAGCTTACCATCATTTCTCAACAAATGTTTTTCACTGAGCCGGATCAAGTTGAGCGATTTCTTGGTTTTTATAGCAGGGATCTCTAACAATACTATGAGCCGAGATCTCTTGCCACAACCGCTCCTGATTCTGTCATAAAATCATGCAGCATTCCTCTACTTATCAACAATTTATCTCCTGGTTTAATACTAGCCTCACTCAAACCTCGAAAATTGACAGTCATGTCACCTCATAATAAATAAAAAGTTTCTTCTTTCTGTTGATGCAGGTGTGGGAAGAAACTGTCTCTGACTCGGCAGCATATTATGAGTACTTATAACAATATTCTCGATTCACAAGAGATTGATCAAAACACACCCCGCTTCTCGAAATCTTGCTAAAAATAATGACGGGAAACTTCAATTTGATAATCCTTTCCTAAAGCAATTCCAGCCTCATAAAGTAAAAGTAAACCCCCCTCGTATCTTGCAAAATTTCTCTTACGATTCGAATGGTATCTTGAATGATAGCGTCTGCAGCCATTAACCAGGAACAACATTCCCTTCATAGATAATTTTCACAATTTTGTTTATCGCCTGCAGCTTCACGCCAAGCTTGATGGCTTTCTGATGGATAGGGCCGCAAGATGATGGTTGTTTCTGGAAAGCGACCTGCCAGCCGCGGAAGCAGCTCGATAAAATGATCAAGAAATTCCTTTTTATGTTTAGCAAACCCTATTCTTAAATCATTTCGATCAAGATTCGCATTTTCATTATTTTTTAACTAATTTAGCAAATGACTCTCGTTTGTATAATAATGATTGACACGTGAAAAACTGGTATCAAAAAGAATGAATCGGAATGTTAGGAAATCCAGGATACCCCCGTATGGCCAATGTATTTGCCTCACTCCATGCAGATAAACAAACCAGTTCTTTTAAAGCCTTTGAACCTAATTTAGTCAATCGATATACAGTTCTGGCGTGACTCATACTAACCCCTCCTCATCCCATGCCACAACGGTATAACCTAATCGTCTCAACATGCGCAGTACAGTAGCACTTTTTAGCAGTCAAGCTTCTTCCAATAATACCTTTAGGTAATGATGGCGTCAGCTTTCACAATAGCTTTTATTCCCTTCTCAGCGATAAAGCAAGCCAATAGTAGTTTTGCATCAAACTCTCGTGATTTAGTCTCACACAGCAAAACAACAGTCTCTGCGATATTTAGACTCACAAGCGAAAACGTAAAACGAATTCTTTGAAAAAATAAGCTAGGTAATTTAGATTTTAATAAAAAATCTCATGGAGCTTGGCAATACTGGATGCTGAATAGGTCTCTGATAAAACCATTGAAGCTTATTTTTTCACATCAATTGCAAGTGTTGTGCTCTGATAAGTACAAACAGGTCGATGTACCTCTAAACATTGGGAGGTGATGATTATCTGATAGCTACCGGGAAGTAAACGATTAGCTTCAAACTCAAAACTAAATTTACCCTGTTTATCGCTGATATTAAACGTCTCAACCACTTCTGCTCCATCTGCTCGAAGCAATTTAGCATTTAACAATACATCGGACGTAGGCTGATCCTGATAGTTGACCCACCCACTAACTACAATTTTTTCTCCTTGGGTATATTCTGTTCTAGCTCCCGATAAAATCGGCTTAGAAATATGAGTTGCATTAACCTCAGAAAATAAGCCACTGATTAGAAAAGCTAAAATAATTAATAAAATACTTTTACTTCGGGCCTCAATCATCATGCTAAATATTGTTTTCCTTATTATATGAGTATGGGCTATATACCTCACACTTTCTTTTTTTACTTGCTTCCACTAACTATAACTTAATCATAAATTGATTGTCAGTTTTTTTTACACAAAACCATCAACTCACAACTTGCAAGAATCGATAATTACTCATCCAAGTCATTCTGATCTCTAACAAAATGAAGATTTTATACTCGATTGCTCGCCTACTTTATCGATTTATAGATTGTCGAAATTTCTTACACACGATTCTCATCATTATTAACAATTACTCGAATATACACTAGACAAGCGCTTTCAATGTTATGGCATGAAAATTGCTTATTGGTATACGTGTTTAGGAGTAAATAAATCCAACAACGCAAACTTTGCGAAATATATAAGAAGACAATAATAATAGTTCTTAGGAAACAATGGATTAAATTGAAAACTGAGCACTTACAAAAGATCAAAATGCTTCTTTTGTATAATATTAGGATGCACCACGGTTGGGTCCGTGGTGTTTTTTTTTTGCGATAGTAGATTGTCCACTAATTACTATCGTTGCTTGTTGGTATCGTAGAAATATGCAACGTATCTATAATTCGCAGCGCTACAAGCTGCCTATCGAAGACTAACAATTGGCCAATCGTTGTGTCGTGCGTGATTCTCAAGCGTAGCATCGGGATCAACCGCAACTGGATGTGTCACTTTCTCTAAGAGTGGCAAATCATCCAAAGAGTCACTATAAAACCAGCTTTCAAGAAAGGATAACCAGGTAAGATTGCGCGCATCAGCCATTGCTCTAGCCTCGTAATCTTTCCTTCTCTAAAGCAAGGTATACCAGAAACTCGGCCCGTAAATTGACCTTCTTGTTGCTCTGGCTCTGTCGCAATTAAATGATCCACGCCAAGCATTCTAGCTATGGGAGAAGTCACGAAGCTATTCGTTGCGGTAATGATAATGCACAGATTCCTTTCTAGCTTATGTTTTGCAATTAAATCTGAGGCACCCGGAGCAACTATCGGTTTAATCTTTTTTAGGATAAATTCTTCACGCCAAGCATTCAATTGTTCTCTCGGATGCCTTGCAAGCGGCTTAAGCTGAAAATCCAAGAATTCGTGAATATCGAGAGTGCCTGTCTTGTATTGTTCATAGAATTCAATATTGCGCGCTTCATAAACCTCACGATCCAGCACTCTCTGCTCAATTAAAAACTGGGCCCACTGGAAATCACTATCACCAGCTAATAATGTATTATCAAGATCAAACAAAGCTAATTTCATAACACCTCATGTAGAAATTGTCGTAATAGCGGAAGCGTGATCGGACGCTGCAGCATCAATGAATAGCAACCCAAGGCATCGACTATTCTAATCAGATACGACATATCGCGTTTCTCGTAGCGCAATAAATAATCACATACTTCTTCAGGCAATTCAAATCCGCTGTTGACAGCATGGCCCTTCATCGCTTGCCCTTTCTCCTCATCAGTTAATTCATGAATTTGGTAAACCAACCCCCAACTCAACCGTGTTATTACATCCCGACGAAGTTGGAGTTGTGCTGGAGCAGTTTTACCACTCACAAAAAAAAGCGCCAGGCACTCTTCACGCGCCTGATTATACAAATTAAATAGCTTTATTTGCGCTTCTGGACCTAACCGATCAACATCATCAACGATAATACAATCAGGCAAATCATCATTGAGTTCAAATTCAGTATATTGATCACATGTGAAATAAGCCGCTTGATAATGCTTTAATCTTATACAAGCAGCGCTAACTGATTTGAGTAAATGGCTCTTACCAGACCCGCTTCCACCCCAACAATAGATAAAATTACCAGAACTCGATGTAGCTAGAAACTCATTCAACGCATGAAGCAACTCAACGTTACGCCCTGGAATAAAATTTTCTAACGTTGGAATATTTTCTAGCGAAAGATCAAGCAACAGTTGCTTCATTGGGCGATTCCCTGATCAATTCTTTCGTAGCGATATTAACTACAGCGCATGCCATGCAAAATAAAATAGCAATCAAGATAACTGATTCTTTCTGCTTACTTTTTTGTACTGCAGAACATATTAAACAAGGGATTTTTACTAAAACTTGGAAATTAACGTTTCCAATATACTCTCAATCTATTCTCTTCTGGGTTATAGTGAAATTCCAGATCTCCCTGATAAGCATGATGAATCGCATCCCCCATCCCTCGCACAAGATGAATATCAGTTGTCGTGACAAGTGTTGAGTCAATACTCTCCTCAATTTTTATGATACGTTTAAGGGGATGTTCTGTACGCTGATGTTTCTCGTGATTTCTCACTAAACGCATAATTTCTTCTCGATGCTCTAAATAAAACGCTCCCTGCAAAATCAAATAACCTGCGGGGTAATCATCCCGAATACGATGACACGCTGGGCAAGTTCCTTGGTGTGCATTAGCTGGAGCTGTTAACCACTGCCACCGACCCTGATGGTAAACCGCCTGACATTGCGAACAAACCGTTGGCTCAGCTAATTTACTTTTTAATTGATAGGTATCGTGTATCTCTTCTTTAAATATGCCATCATGGCGCGGAATGGCACGGTATCCATCTGGAATCTTCGAGTGACTCATCATTACTCTCCTATTTTAATTATTGACGTTTCGTCTTTTCTTTATTAAGCCTTGCTCTATCTCAATACAGCCAAGAACAGTAGGCACAATTTTTATTGACCTAAGTTATGGTTATACACGAGAGTATATAAGAAAAAATCAATTACTTTCCTCTCCCCAGCGTGGGATAAGGGAATGCTCGACACCTAGGTGATCGAGTATCCTAGCAACCACAAAATCCACGATATCTTGGATATTTTTGGGATGATGGTAAAAGCCAGGATTAGCAGGCAAAATGGTGACACCACACCGCGCAAGTCTCAGCATATTTTCTAGATGAATCGCTGAGAATGGCATTTCACGAGGTACCAAAATTAGTTTACGGTTTTCTTTAATCATAACGTCTGCCGCACGCTCAATTAAATTTTGATTTAGTCCTGATGCAACTGCGGAAAGTGTACCCATTGTACAAGGACAAACAACCATCGCATCCGCTGGATTCGATCCAGATGCAACGGGTGCAAACCACTCTTCTCGACCAAATACTTTGAGAAGATCTTTGGATACGCTGAAGTAGTCATTGAAAAAGCGCTCTGCATCTTGAGAACGCGAAGGTAACGCCAGTTGCATCTCCTGCTGCGCAACAATCTGGGCTACCTGTGAATACAACAAATAAACCCGTATATCCTGCGCCAATAATAACTCCAGCAATCGGATACCATAAGGCATTCCCGATGCGCCTGTAAAAGCAAGTGTAATCGTGCGTGGTGTTCCCTTATCTATCACAGATCCCCTGCCATTTCCTGCTCATGGCGCTTAATAAATTCCTGCGTATTGTCAATCCCTCTGAGCTGTAATATGTAGTTACGGACAGCCGCTTCAACGAGAACTGCTAAATTACGACCAGCCGCAACTGGAATAGTTACTTTCCGAGTTCTCACACTAAGAATCTCTTCATCAAGATTGCTTAAGGGCAAACGTTCAAAAGAACCAATATCAGTAGCACTCGTTTTCTCTAAATGAACGATTAGCTTCATATTCTTTCGCCGACGAACAGCTGTCTCACCAAAAATGGTACGAATATTAAGCATACCCAGCCCCCTAACTTCAAGATAATCACGAAGCAATGGCGGACAACAACCTTCTAATGTTTCTGGGCCAATGCGATGAATTTCCACAACATCATCAGCCACCAGACCATGCCCACGACTTATCAGCTCTAAAGCAAGCTCACTTTTCCCAACACCACTATCACCCGTAATCAGCACGCCCATTCCCAGCACATCGAGCAATACACCATGCTTACTTGTATTTGGCGCTAGAACTTTTGCCAAGTAAGAACGTAATACCCAGATAACATCTAAACTGGATGAAGAGGAGCAAAATAAAGGAATCTTTGCTTTGATCACAAATGATTGTAGTAATTTAGGCACAGTTGACCCATCTGCCACAATCAAACAAGCCAATCCACTTTGCGCTAGTTTGTCAAGTTTTTGTTGAAAAGAAGTTTCATCAAGCTGGTTTAGATAATCAATGGTAAGACTACTAAGTATCTGAATCCAATTGGGGTGGATAAAATTGAGATGACCAATTAATCCTTGACTAGAGCTTGAGGTGTCATCGTTACTCAGGCAATTATCGCCATACTCATGCCCCAAAATCCAAACCAAACCAAGCTTTTCTTTATTATCTTCAAATAATTGCGTGATACTAATTTGGGACATTATCAGGTATCCAGTCAGTAATAAGCCGATGAATTTCCTTGGCGTCTTTACTCATAAGTAACTTTTCACGAAAGCTCTTATCGCTGAACATTTGCGCCAATTCACTTAAAATTTGTAAATGCTTATCTGTCGCTTTTTCAGGCACAAGCAGTATACAAGCGATATTTACAGGTAACCCATCGGGAGCGTCAAAGGGAATCGCTTCTTTCATTCTTACCAATGCAACTATTGCCTCTCGCAACCCTTTAATTCTGCCATGTGGAATAGCCACGCCCTGACCCAGACCTGTTGATCCGAGCTTCTCCCGAGCAAATAAACTATCAAACACCTGACTCCGAGCCACATGGGAGGTGTTCTCAAATAATAGCCCTGCTTGTTCAAATACGCGTTTCTTGCTAGCGACGTCGAGATCAATAATTACATTCGATTCAGGTAAAAACTGAGAAACAAGATTCATAAGAAAAATAAACGGTTACTTTAAACAACTACCATGGCTAATAATACGTATCGATCAATCGAATCAAGATACCCTCAAGAAAAGCAATTAATTGAGTGGTGATTACGCCTCTGGCTCCTGATCGATCTCTTTTTTCTTGATCGTATCGTGATTACGACGTTCCATATTTTTTTCCTTATATTTAAGGATTTGTCGATCTAACTTATCCACCAGACTATCTATCGAGGCGTACATATCAGCACCATCTGCTTCAACAAAAATATCTTTACCTCGAACATGGACATTAGCTTCCGCTTTCTGTTTATGTTTTTCTACTGACAAAATAACGCTCACGTCTATTACGTGATCAAAATGTCGCGTGATTTTACTTATTTTAGAAACAACGTACTCACGCATCGCAGGTGTAACTTCCACGTGATTGCCAGTAAGATTTAAATTCATCATTTCCCCCCTTCGATTAAGTAATTTTTTTGTTCTTAACTAAATTGACAGGCCCCTCTGTGAACATCTTTGCCTTGCCCTTTCTATTCTAATTTAAAGAAATAAACGGTAAATGAATTTATAATGGATATCGGATTAAGCCTATTCGCTATATTAATTATTTTTTATTATTGATCTTAAGTGAGGATTTATAGAAATAACTCAAGATAGTCGAAAGAGCTCTGGAATATAAGATCTCTAACGAAAACTGATCATTAGAAAACAAATCCAATCAATTTATTTCAGATTAACGTAAAATCGAATGGTTAATTGTATTTTTTGCAACGCTTCAATTTTTAACTCAAACAATACACCTCAAACAAATACACACTAATTTTCTCAATTGGCGATTATACAATACACACGAACCTTGATACGACTCTTAAAAAGGAATTGGCTTAAAAAATGATTTCCTTGAATTGTGCATTAGGTGTTATTACCTGTAGCTTTTGTAGTTGAATAAGCTCGATTTGCTGGGATCCTTGCGTATTCTCAACGATCAGAAATTCCCGCTTTTCAGCAGTAGTTATTATATTTTTCGCCTTACCTTGAATTATTTGTTGGTTTTTTAATGTTAATTGCACCTCATAACCATATAAGCAGGCCACTTCCAGGTAATCATGCAATTCACAGTCAATGATGGATTGAGTCATTTTTTTTGATTTTTCCCTTATCTTTATAAAAGAACAGTAATTTTACTGCTAACATTCTAGCATTGTAGAAAATTGGTTAAGCAGTCTCTAACATTGAATTTTTTGATTCATCTGCTACAGTTTAAATTATTATTCAAGGAGCAATTTATGACATCAATGATCAAATTTGTACCACTTATAACTATTATCGCGCTGAGCGCTTGCGCAACGATGTCAGATACTCAACGAGGAACAACTCAGGGCGCTGCAATTGGGGCAGGAGCAGGGGCAGCCATCGGCGCAATTTTTGGTGGTGGCAAAGGTGCAGCGATTGGCGCGGGATCAGGAGCTGTTCTCGGCGCTAGCGCCGGCTATATTTGGTCTCAGCGCATGGAAGAACAAAAGAAACAAATGGAGTCTGCGACAGCAGGCACGGGTGTACAAGTTTCACAAACTACGGATAATCGTTTAAAGCTGAATATACCCAGTGATATTTCTTTCGATACTGGGCGTGCTGATATTAAGCCCGGCTTTCGCCCTATATTGGATAACTTTGCCACATCATTACTCAACAATCCTGAAACTTCTGTAATGATAGTGGGACATACTGATAATACTGGCACAGATGCTATCAATAATCCATTGTCAGTCAACCGTGCCGCGAGCACCCGCGATTACCTGGTTAGCAAAAGAGTTCCGATTAATCGAATTCAGATTGATGGCCGCGGCTCACGCGAACCTGTTACTGCTAATGATACCCCAGCCAATCGCGCGGAAAATAGACGTGTTGAGATTTTTTGTTTCAGAAATGCAAGAAGAAACACCGCCCGCTTCAAAACCTTAGCCGGCATAAATTAGCACAAAAAAATAGGGTTGCTTGTTAATAGCAACCCTATCTCATTAAGAGATAATCTATCCCCGATCAGCAGCATCATTTACTCAAAATTTATTTTATAAAAAGCTATGTCAGAGTTACTAAATCAAAAAGAAGGCTGGGAAAAAGAATTACTGGAAAAAGTCATGTTATCGACGCTACGTGAACAGCGTCGCACACGAGCTTGGAGTATCTTTTTAAATCTTTAACATTTGCTTATCTTTTCATATTATTGTTTTGGGGAATGGGTTTATTTGGCGATGACGCCTCCAGCTCGTCGGATCGTCACACTGCATTAATCGATGTACGCGGCGAAATCATGCCCGACAGTCTCAGCAGTGCAGATAATGTCAATGCGGGGCTCCAAAGCGTTCAAAGATAAAAATACCGCTGGCGTAATCATTCGAATCAACAGCCCTGGAGGAAGTCCGGTACAAGCAGGTAATATCAATGACGAGATACGGAGACTCCGTGCAAAATATCCGCAAATCCCAGTTTATGCAGTTATCGAAGATATTTGCGCTTCGGGCGGATATTATATTGCCGTTGCTGCAGACAAAATCTTTGTCGACAAAGCAAGTATCGTTGGATCAATTGGCGTTGTTTTAGACAGCTTTGGGTTTACTGGTACCTTAGAAAAATTAGGTGTTGAACGTCGACTATTGACTGCAGGAGAGAATAAAAGCTTTCTTGATCCCTTCTCACCCTCTGATCCTAAACAAAGAGAGCATGCAAGACAAATGCTGGGTGAAGTTCATGAGCAATTCATTCGTATCGTTCAGCATGGCAGAGGTGATCGATTAAAAGATTTACCAGAAATTTTTAGTGGTATGGTTTGGACAGGTCAAAAAGTATCGATCTCGGCTTAACTGATGGACTTGGAAGCGCAGAATACGTGGCTCGCGAAGTAATCAAGGCAGAACGTATTATTGATTACACCACAAAAGAGGGCCTAGCTGAACATTTTGCCAAACGGTTCGGAAAAGTCGCAGCAAACTTATTTATCAATACATTCAGCAGCTTGGAATTACGCTAACTGTACAAATTAACCTGCAAAGCTTATCGCTCTAGGATCTCGGTAAGAACTCTCGATACCCCGATTTGCCATTGCGGTACATTAAGGTGGAACGTTTTCTGAAATTTGTCCGTACTTAAGCGTGAATTACACGGCCGTTTTGCAGGCGTCTTAAAATTGCTTGTTGGTACAGGAACGATCGCATTAGTCTTCAACCTCAAGTCTATACCTTGTGCTTGTGCAAAATTGATAATAAAACTAGCATAGCCATGCCATGATATTTCACCTTCCGCAACTAAATGGTAGAGTCCCGATAGCTCAGGTCGATTAATCGCCATCATCATGGCATGGGCTGTGGTATCTGCCAAATAATCAGCGCCGGTTGGTGCACCAATTTGATTCACCGTCAGTTGATCTCGTTCATTCGCGAGTCGTAATATCGATTTAATGAAATTATTACCTCGTGCCGCATAAACCCAGCTTGTCCGAAAAATCAGATATAAACAGCCCGCGTCTCGGATTGCTTCCTCACCCTCCAGTTTCGTCTGACCATAAACATTCAGTGGCCCAGGATCATCCGTTTCTAACCAAGGCCGACTTCCACCTCCATCAAAAACATAATCTGTAGAATAATGGATTAGCCAGGCACCAGCACGTTTTGCCTCAAGCGCTAAAACAGCGGTTGCCTCAGCATTGATTTGCCGCGCTAAAGCTGGCTCACTTTCAGCTTTATCAACCGCAGTATAAGCAACGGCATTAACAATCACATCGGGTGTGATTGCTCTGATTATCTGAGTAATCCCTTCTGTATCCGTGATATCGCCACAATACTCTTGGCTAAATCGATCTAGCGCGATTACCCTACCGAGGGGCGCTAAACTACGTTGCAATTCCCAGCCTACTTGCCCATTCTTTCCAAATAACAGGATTTTCATTTAATTTACTATTGATAATGCATGGCTATCCATTTTCGATATTCACCCGATTGTACATTAGCTATCCAATCTTTATGTTCTAAATACCATTGCACCGTTTTACGAATCCCAGTTTCAAACGTCTCTAAAGGTTTCCAAGCAAGTTCTCTTTCGATCTTCCGGGCATCGATCGCGTAGCGCCGATCATGACCTGGTCGGTCGGTAACATACGTTATCAATTGATGATAATCTCCTGGGCAAAACTCATTCAGCAGATCGCAGATTAAACTGACAATTTCAATATTTGGCTTCTCATTCCATCCTCCGACGTTATAAGTCTTTCCTGGCACTCCTGCCTCCAGGACTCGTGAAATGGCAATACAATGATCTTTCACATAAAGCCAGTCTCGAATTTGTTGACCATCACCATATATTGGCAATGGCTTCCCAGTCAAAGCATTCACAATCATGAGCGGAATCAGCTTCTCAGGAAATTGAAAGGGCCCATAATTATTCGAGCAATTGGTGGTCAACGTCGGAAATCCATAGGTATGGTGATAGGCTCGAACTAGATGGTCACTAGAAGCTTTACTTGCAGAATAAGGGCTATTCGGGCTATAAACATGTTCCTCTGTAAAAGCAGGCACATCCGGTGGAAGTGAACCATAAACCTCATCGGTGGAAACATGCAGGAAGCGAAAATCGTAATGCTCCTTTCCTATCCGTTTATTCCAGTAGTGACGGGCCGCCTCCAACAATCGAAACGTACCAACGATATTGGTTTGAATAAAATCATCAGGACCGTGGATAGAACGATCAACATGGCTCTCCGCTGCGAAATGAATAATCGCTCTGGGTTGGTAGTCATCAAGCAACTGTTTCAATTTCTGACTATCACAGATATCACCTTGCACAAAAACATGCCGGACATCGCTCTGTAAAGAAGCTAGATTTTGCAAATTACCTGCGTAGGTCAACTTATCGAAATTAACAACAGGTTCATTATTTCGACTAAACCACTCCAGGATAAAATTTGCTCCAATAAATCCTGCGCCACCTGTAACCAGAATCATAAATTTCTCTTTAGTCTTAAAATTTTTAATGAGGATGCCATGATGGTACTAGCCCTTGCTCACCTGGCATAGCCTGAAACCCACAATCGATACCAATGCCCGCAACCCAGACAAGCTGATCGCCACTTAACAACAATGGTAAATTATTTCGCTCCCATTCTGGTATCTCAGCTTCTTGGAAAATTTTTTCAAACTACGACGAGGAAGCTTACAATTGAGTTGTAATCGGTCGCCACCTTTTCGTAATCGTACAGCGATTGAATTCTCCATTAGCTTTTTAGCATTTATCCCAATTCCCACGCTATTTGACCATTTAATAACGCCACCTAGCGGCTCGATTACCCAGTTCGGTTCTCCATGCCAGTAAAAAAGCTGATCTTGGTCAGAACCAGGCAGCTTAGACTTAGCTTTCGGTAATAACCTCACTAAATTCTTATACAAACGAATTTCAAACTCTCCAAATGTGAGATAGAGATAATTATCTGATTTAGCCATCCACAGCTGCCGCAAAATTTCTTCCAATTTTTGCGTACTGGGTTGAATGATATCCCGTCGTGAAAAAATATAACGTAGTAAATTTTTAGCCCGCAGAAAATCTAGTTTGCGTAACCGTTCGATGTGAATCTCTCCCGCCACCATCACTAATTGGCTATCATTCTCTGCCAAACTATCCAACAATTGAACAGCTTCCCCCATATGTCGACTTGTTCGCGCTAACGTTTCTCGATAAACCGGATAGCGCTGTTCTAACAGAGGAAAGATCTGGTGACGCAAAAAATTCCGATGATACGTAGTGTCGTCATTGCTTTCATCGGTTATCCACATTAATTTATTTTGTAATGCGTAACCTTGAATCGTATCACGCGAAACAGTCAAAAGCGGTCTCAATAGCTTTATTTTCCCCGCTGGGCTTAGCAATCTCATAATTGGCATTCCAGCTAATCCTCTCAGTCCTGCACCACGTAGCAATTGCAGCTGAAGTGTCTCAGCTTGATCATCTAAATGATGCGCTAGTACGATACAGTCCGCTGAGATCTCTTTAAATATAGCATAGCGAGCCTGCCGCGCTGCCGCTTCCAAACTTACTTGAGCTTGCTTCTTAATACTCAGGGAAAAAATGGTCAGCGGAATCCCTAATGCATCACAGTAATTTTGACAAAAGTCGCTCCACTGCTTTGTATTAGGACTGATGCCATGTTCAATATGAATTGCAGAAAGATTAAAAGTAAATTGTTTTGAAATCTGAGCAAGAATTTGTAACAAAACGACTGAATCTACGCCACCACTCAAAGCAAGTACTAGGTGATTTTGCTCAGACACATACTGCCGCAGAACGACTTCAACCGCCTCATGTATGCCGTTCGGGTTTGACTTCTTTATACTTCCCATGTCCCATCAATCGATTAAAGCGCCTTTCTAATAGGCTCTCAACAGAGATATCTTGAAGTTTTCTTAGAGATTCTTGTAATACATTTTTTACGGATAACATCGTAGTTGGGAAATCACGATGCGCTCCCCCAATCGGTTCATTGATAATGCCATCGATTAATGACATCTCTTTCAGTCGATCAGCGGTAATTCCCATAATCTCGGCAGCTTCAGGTGCTTTCTCAGCACTCTTCCACAAAATAGAAGCGCAACCTTCAGGCGAAATAACAGAGTAAGTCGCATATTGCATCATCAAAACCATATCACCCACTGCCACAGCTAGAGCGCCACCAGATCCACCTTCACCAATGATGACACAAACGATCGGAACCTCCAGTCCCGCCATTACATAGAGATTCTTTCCAATGGCTTCTGATTGCCCTCGCTCTTCAGCATCAATACCTGGATAAGCGCCAGGCGTATCAATAAACGTAATTAAAGGAATTGAAAACTTTTCGGCTAACGACATCAAGCGCAACGCTTTACGATATCCTTCTGGCTTGGGCATACCAAAATTTCGATAAATCTTCTCTTTCGTATCTCGCCCTTTTTGATGGCCAATTACCATGACCGACTGACCATTAAATCGGGCCAATCCGCCTATAATCGCACGATCATCTGCAAAATTACGATCCCCATGCAACTCTTCAAAATCCGTGAAAAGATGCTGGATATAATCCAATGTATAGGGTCGTTGCGGATGGCGCGCTACTTGTGAAATTTGCCACGGTGATAACTTTGCATAGACACTTTTTGTTAATGCTTGGCTTTTTGCTTGTAATTTTGCAATCTCCGCAGAAATATCCAGAGCTGAATTATCTTGAGCAAATCGTAATTGGTCAATTTTCTCTTCAAACTCTTCAATTCCTTTCTCGAAATCTAAAAACGTTGTTTTCATGAAAACTAAAATTTATTCCAGCTTAAAGTAAGAAATGATACAGCATTTGCCCAAAACACTTTATCTGCTTTTACGTACAAACATTCTAGAATGTGGGCCTCAATTTTTGAACAAGCCACTTAAAAAATTTATAAATTTATCATTACGACTATCGCAATCTGAGAAATCGATTAAATGGTCTATTAGCATTTATTAGTTATGCAGTAAATAATTCACTTCCGTTAGATCAAAATGTTCAGCATCAAAGGATTCACCGAACCATTCCAGTATGCCTTCATGTTCCGGGTGATTAGGATCAGCCAGGGCTTCGAGGAACATTTCATAACCCGGCGAACCACCAACGTCCTCCGGTGGGCAAGCTCGACTTCCTTTCAGGCAAGTTGGCAATTTAGTTTCCACTTCGAAGGGTAGGATTTTTTCCAGCACGATTTCATGATCCCAACTATCGCCAAAATCGTAGGTATAACGCATCTTGTCCTTTTCCTGCTTCAAGATTTGATTGATGCGGAATTTGGATTCATCGTGTATATCTGCAGGAAAATCTTTATCAGGTACGCCATAGCGTTCTTTACCTTTAGTAAATTCATGCAAGTGCGAATCGGTCCAACCCATGACGATTTGTACGACAAGATGTAAATCTGCTAGGCTGTCAGTGCTAGCAATCAAAAATCTGCGCCATATTGGCGGACGGATATAACCCAAGGTAACCTTTAGTTGATAAATAGAGCGTAAAGCTATTGCCTGTGTACGTCCCTTCATTCGTGATCTTACTCCTCAAAAATTAAAGCTGATTCCAAGAAAAAGCGCAAACAGCAGAATTTGTTATTATATTTCGTTGCTATTTATTTGACGGTCGCTACTTCAGTAGTAATGCAAACTAGTCTAGGCTATTGCTAACAACCAAAATAGCTAGACTAGCGATATTATAGTCTCATCGAAATGATGATTTAGTTTCTTCGTACAAATTGATCAGTTGTTTTCTATCACCACTAACTATTCTACTTTCTTAGTTCCCAGTTTTATTGTCTTTTACAGAATTCGATTAAATTGAAGGTTAAATCAGAGATTGCTGCTAGCTGGTTAGACCAAATCCGCGCATGCTGGCGAAAGACAGTATGATATTTCCAGAAATGATTCCAATCGAGACGCTCCCCTTTATTCCAATCATGATGAAAAGCCCGAAATGCATGGGAAGCTTCTTCAACCAATGTTTGTGAATAACGATTAAGGAACGCTTCTAGCTTAGCATAGTGGGCATTATCAGCTTGCGGATAGATCTGCCAAACAAGGGGACGCGCAGCCCATTGGGCACGCACAAATGAATCCTCGCCTCTGACGAAATTGCAATCGCACATCCACAGTAATTGATCATATTGCTCTTGAGGTAGAAATGGAATGATCTGCACGGTAAGTTTACCCTGTCGAATAACATGTCCTGCTTTTAATGCCGATCGGTTTAACCCGTTTCTGAGTAGATTCAACGCCTGACCTTCGGGGATAATACAGCGAATCGGAGTTTGCGAATGAGTCCAAGCTTCCAGTAAATTAGAAATCGGCGCCGTATCATAGCAAAAAAGAGAAATGACGGTCTCTGTTTCATCAGGAATGGGTAAATCATTTTGCGACCACCAATTTGCACCATTCTGCTGCGTGTTATCGCGTTGTGCTAGTAGATTTTTTTCTCGCAGTAATCCACCGGTATTCGCTGTAAATCCTGGAAAGAAAAAATATTTCGTTAGCGGCAGACGAGGGTGCGGTGAACAAAGTCTATGATACTCCTCCACCCATGATTCAGCAGATAAATACTCCAAGTTGATCCATACCGGTTGGCGGCTTCGTGAATGACTGGAAAGCATTGCCTGGATATACTTCTCGGGCAATTCACATCCATAAGCTTCTATCACAACATCCGCCGCAACAACATCCGGAAACGGATCAATCCAATGATTGATTTGTACACCACAACGCTGTTGAGACGTTTGATGTGGATCAACACTCGGGCAAATACGCTGTAGACTCGTTAAATCATCCACCCACAATCGAACAGCCAAGCCATATTCTGTTGTTAACTGCCGTGACAATCGCCAACAAAAACCAATATCACCATAGTTATCGATGACACGGCAGAATAAGTCCCAGCCCACTACCCAGCTAATCGATTGATAGTATCATTGCGCCAATTACTTGGTTGCTTTTGCTTTGGTTTTAGATGTCGTAGCTTTAGGTGCTGACTTGAGTATAAAGGTTATTTTCAGCACGACGCGATACTCAACAACTTTTCCATCTGAGACTTCCACATATTGATCTTTCACCCACGCCGAAGTGATGTCGGTCATGGTGTCGGCCGCACGGGCAATCCCTTTCTTAATCGCATCATCAAAACTAACTTTACTCGATGAAATGATTTCAAAAACTTTTGCTATCGACATATGAATCTCCTATGAAATCCGTTATTAATAAAAAAACTCTCACGAGCCCATTCTATTACCAAATCCGAATTAACTGTATGAATTTCATGCACGATAACCCAACCCCCATTGATCTACAGTTCCAACTTAACGTTATTGCAGTGAAAGACTTTCCAACGCTTTCTCATGATTCCACTTCCCATGGAATAAGTGTCCTTTCTTTTCAGGTGTACGGTCGCTCGTCCAAGTAATCGCTTTTCCATCAGGTGTGAAAACAGGTAAGCCATCGAATCCATCCTTATCGGTAACACGAACCGGTTGTTTTTTTCCATCGATGTCAACGATATACAGTTCAAAATTGCGATGACCATGTACATTCGTTGAGAAAATGACGTATTGGCCAGACGGATGATAAAAAGGAGCCCACGACATCATGTTTAAGTGCGTAATTTGCTTCTGGTCTGATCCATCGATATTCATGGTAAAAATTTCGGCTTCTCGACCATTACTTGAAAAACGCCGCCATACGATCCTTTTTCCATCGGGGCTGAAGAATGGCCCTCCATCATAGACGCTCGTGTGAGTAAGCCGTTTTACATCTGATCCATCCGCGTTCATGATGTAAATATCAATCAAAGTAGAAGGATCTCTATTAAACAATGCAGCTTCCTCATCGGATAATTTTTCGGTATAAGCTCTGCGATTCGAGGCAAATGCAATCAACTTACCATCCGGCGACCAAGAAGCTTCTGCATCATAACCGAGTGTATTCGTTAGATTTTTGATTTTGCCACCCGCAAAATCTGTTTCGTAAATATCATAATATTCATCGTAATCCCACGCATAGGATTGTTTCTCACCCGATTTTCTCCGTTCGATCTCAGCGAGCATTTTCGCTTTAGCAGCTGAATCTTCGTGCGTCGATGAAAATAACACTTTCTCTTGAGATGGGTGCACCCAGGCACACGTTGTTTTTCCATTTCCTGGGGAGACTTGTTGAACCTTCCCGCTCACCAGATCTTTTAAATAAATCTGGTAAAACGGGTTACTTTCAGACACTTCTGCTTGATAAACCATCCACTTCATATCAGCACGGTAGTAGGCTTCGCCAACCCTCACTTCTTTATCCGACAACTGATAATCTTCCTTAATAAAATCGGAAGCAGTAACATCTATTGCCAAACAAAGTAACGCTAGACTTAGAAATCGAACTGACCAGTTTGATTGCTTGCATGATTGAACGTGTTTTTTCATATAACTGATAAACCTCACAAATTAATTTGATTCATTTAAACATAGCTTGAAAAATAAAGTAAGCCTGCCAGCATAGTCTTAAAGCTATTCCCAATAACCACAACTATCTGCCAAAATGCACGGTATGATCGAACAAGAGAACCACACCATGAAAACCGCGATTCGCCTAATAGTAGCCATATCCTTCACGATGATTTACAGCCTTCTCGCAATGTCTGCTAGTGCGAGTGATGAGACCTTTCATCATCAAATGCAAATCACGCTGATGCCTAGTGCTTCTGAAATCCAGGTCACCAGCACCATACAGGTACCTAAGCGCTTATTGAAAGTGGATAGCGAGACAAAGCTCGACTTTAGCTTACATGCTGACTTATCCATTACTGAAATGAGTGGTGCCAAACTTTCTCCACGGCAAGAAATCACATCACTGCTTGCGAGACCGGTTCCAGTTAGGCACTATACCGTCACCCTCCCTGCCCAACAAAACACATTTCAACTATCGTTTCAAGGGAAGATTCACCATACTGTACAAGGTCCGGGTGAAGAATATGCGCGCAGCTTCAGCTACACACCAGGCCTCATTTCGGAAGAAGGCGTTTTTCTCGCAAATTCAACAGCCTGGTATCCTCAATTTGAAAACGCGATGGTTTCTTTTCAGCTTGAGGTTAAGGTTCCACAAGACTGGGATGTCGTCAGTCAAGGTACGTTGTTAAGTGAACAAAAAACGAATAATGCCCAACAGGTAGCCTGGGAAGAAAACCACCCTCAAGACGATATTTACCTAATCGCAGGTCGTTTTGAGCGATATACCCAGCCTGCTACTACAACTATTACTTCTTATGTTTATCTTCGTAGTCCCGATAAAGCGCTGGCTCAAAAATATTTAGATACGACTGCACAATATATCGCGATGTATAACAAGCTACTCGGGCTCTATCCTTACACTAAATTCGCGTTAATCGAAAATTTCTGGGAGACCGGGTATGGGATGCCATCCTTTACGTTATTGGGTCCAAAAGTCGTTCGCTTTCCTTTTATTTTGCACACATCATACCCGCATGAAATTCTTCATAACTACTGGGGTAACGGAGTATTTGTCGATTACACACAAGGAAATTGGTCTGAAGGATTAACTGCTTATCTCGCAGATCATCTGGTTGCCGAACAAGGTAGAAAAGGCGAAGAATATCGCCGCGATGTGCTGCAAAAATATACCGATTTTGTTAATAAAGAAAAAGACTTTCCGATCACGCAGTTTACTTCGCGTCATAGCTCTAGCTCAGAAGCTGTAGGTTATGGAAAAACCATGATGTTTTTCCATATGCTGCGCCAAACATTAGGGGATGACGACTTTGTTCGATTATTGCGTACCTTTTATCAGCAATACAAATTCAAGCAAGCAACATTCCAGAATTTGCTATCAAGCGTCAATCACCATACTCACAAGGACTTTACGCCATTTTTTGCACAATGGATCAACCAAAGTGGAGCGCCCAATCTACTCCTCCAAGAAGCCCAAGCTGAACCTTCTGCTAATGGCTTTAAACTCAAGGTAACGCTTAAACAAACACAACCAGGGCAGCCTTACGACTTGACACTGCCGATTGCTATTCATCTCGAAGGAGAACCACAAGCATATCAGCGCACAATCCAACTCAATCAAATGGTTCAAACCATCTCGATTGACTTGCCGAAGCGTCCTGTTCGAATCGATATCGATCCCCAATTTGATGTATTCAGACGACTCGACAGCCGTGAAATTCCATCAGCACTTTCACAGGGGTTTGGTGCAGAAAACGCGTTAGTAATTTTACCCTCCAGAGCTGAACCTTCCTTGCTACAAGCCTATCAGCAATTAGCCACTAATTGGCAGAAAACGCAATCAATGCGCCTCGAAATTATCCAAGATCATCAACTCGACAAACTGCCAGTCAATCGCACCATATGGGTATTAGGATGGGAGAATCGATTTAGTCAACCTGTTCTGTCTACACTCGAATCGCAAAAGGTTTCTTATCAAGCGAATACATTACAAGTTGCCCAACAGCACTATAATCAAGCTGAACATGCAATCGTATTAACCGCAAGGCAACCAGAAAATGCAGACAAAACATTACTATGGGTCGCTGCTCATCATCCAAGTGCAATTGCAGAATTAGCCCGAAAATTACCCCACTACCGTAAATACAGTTTCCTAGTATTCAAAGGCGATGAATTAACGAATATTGATAAAGGACAATGGCCAATTACGCAATCACCGCTTACGCAAACAATCCAACAGCAAAACGATCCCTCGTTTGTCTCCGATCATATTGGCTCACTATCACCCCGACGCGCCCTTGCAGAATTACCTCCACTGTTCTCTGAAGCACGTATGTTAGCTGATATCAAGCACTTAGCAAGTGCAGCCTTTAAAGGGCGAGAGCTTGGAACACCGGAACTGGATTTAGCCGCAGACTATATTGCGCAACAATTTCACCAAGCAGGCCTGCTACCAGGCGGTGACAATCAGCGTTTTTTCCAAACTTGGCAACATGACGTTGGCCCACCTAAGGGTATCGTTTCTTTACGAAACGTGGTAGGCATATTACCGGGGTCTAATCCACAATTAGATAAAGAAAGCCTTGTGATTGGAGCTCACTATGATCATCTTGGGATGGGTTGGCCCGATGTTCGTCACGACAATCAAGGTAAAATTCACTATGGTGCGGATGACAACGCGAGTGGTATTGCCGTAATGCTAGAGCTTGCCAGACAAATTGCCCAAAAATGGCAACCGCAACGAACAATTATTTTTATCGCATTCACTGGTGAGGAAGCTAATTTGTTGGGTTCAACTTATTACGCAAACCAAGATAATAGTTACCCTACAAGAAAAATCATCGCCATGCTTAACCTTGATACGGTTGGAAGGCTTGGTAACAATCCGGTAACAATCTTTGGTACCGGTACTGCGCGTGAATTCGTGCATATCTTTCGAGGCATCGGTTTTGTAACTGGCATTCCTATCAACTCAGTCCTTGATGATTTTGGTTCTAGCGATCAAGCTGCTTTCATCAAGGCAGGTGTTCCTGCAATTCAGTTATTTGCCAGTGCCCACGAAGATTATCATGCGCCCGGCGACACCGTTGATAAAATCGATGCTTTGGGCTTAGTCAAAGTAGCCAATGTACTCAAGGAAGCTACCGAGTATCTAGCAAATCGACATGATCCGCTAACAGTGACCATTCAGTCCACTCAACACAAAACTCAGATCAAGTCCATAACTGAGAAACGCAAAGTCAGTCTAGGTACGGTTCCAGATTTTTCCTATCAAGGCAAAGGAGTTCGTGTAGAAAATGTGATGCCGGGTTCACCTGCTGAGCTAATCCCATTGCATCAAGGTGACATTCTAATTACACTTGCCAATCAATCGATTAGCGATCTGGCAGCTTACTCAGCAATTTTAAAAACACTCGAACCAGGTCAGCAAACAGTGTTACAGTTTATGCGTGATGGAAAAACAATTACCGTAAATATCACATTGACTGAACGCTAAGTATTAAGGAAGCTCTGATTAAGTCACTTATTTCAGTTTTAGTGACAAAGCTATCGTCAAAGTAGTTAATATTGACATTATTGTACGACTGATAGCTGCAATTTTTAGCAGATTACACACTTTTCTGTTCCCTGATGCAGATTTTCAGGGATATTGGACGGAATTATCCCGTGGTTGGCATCAACACCTTGCGGACAAGGTAGAGATTAGCTAAGGCAAACAACAGATAAAGTTGTTGTGCATTCTTGAACAATCCTCGGTAACGGGTTTTGGTATAACCAAATTGTCTTTTGACAATACGAAACGGATGCTCCACCTTTGCGCGGAGTGAGGCCAGCATGCGATTGAGTACGGCATGTTCTGCGGGCAATTCCTCACCGCGCTTGCGTTTGAATGGCATACCCCAGACAGGCTCTTTCGGCTGTCGTTATGCTTCTAGATTGCGATCATTACGAGTATAAGCCCGATCACCCAATACAATCGCCTCTTCGCCATGTACCAGTACATCAATCATGTTGCCATCGGCCACTTTGGCCGTGGTAATTTCCAGGCTATGCACCAGGCCAGAATCAGCATCCACGCCTATGTGTGCTTTTAATCCAAAGTAATAGTTGTTGCCCTTCTTGGTCGAACTCATCTCGCCATCACGTTTGCGTTGCCGGTTCTTGGTCGATGGCGGGGGCCGCTATCAGCGTGGCGTCAACTATCGTACCTTGACGCAGCAATAATCCCTGCTGGGCCAACTGAGCAGTTGTTTCTGCAAACAGGCTTTGTGCCAAGTGATGCTTCTCCAGCAGGTAACGAAATTTGAGGATCGTCGTTTCATCAGGCATGGCATCTTCTCCTGCATCCAAGCCTGCAAATTCACGCAGCATCGGCACATCATGTAACGCTTCTTCCATGCCCGGATCTGAATAACCAAACCATTGCTGCATCAAATGAATACGCAGCATCGCTTCCAGCCAAATGGCTTGCGTCCTAATCCTGCTACCGGATAGTGCGGCGCGATCCGATTTTGTCCCTCTGACCAAGAAATCACTTGTTCCATTTCTTCGAGAAACTTTTGTCGGCGAGTTACTTTTGGTTTCTTGATAAATAATGGAATTGACAAGCCTAATTGTTTCATCAATGCGCCCCCTTGCAATGGTTACAATCTACCGAATATTCTACAAGTTCTTGAGACTTATTCAGAGTTTCCTTAAAAGAGGGTAATCACATTATTACCCTCATCAATTGAAATCTTAAGATTGGCGAGATTACCTTACGTACCCCATTACAATCAGCCCCAGTAGGAATAAACTCAACACCGGCGGGTCTGGTACAGAAGTATTTCCTTGTGTCGTAAAAAATACTAAATTGGTACGATCTCCGGGTTGGGTAAACTCAACCTCTCCTGGTTCGATCCAAGCAAACTCGTTTATAAATCGCTCTTTCTTGTTCCCAACCAATAAATTCGAAATGATAAAGACCTTCGGTTAAGGATACGACTGTCGCTGTTTCACCGGGGCTACGATCGCTATCGAAATGACTGACCACTTCTCCACCAATCGTTAAACGAAAGCCATCATCGGTAAAGCCGTGAATTGCCATAGAAGCTCATGATCGTCTATTATTCAAGTTCTTTACAAAACCCTATTTCTTAAAACTCAAAAACAATTAGTTACAAATCACAAGAAAGACTTTTGCAGAAGTCTCTATTCATCTGAATGTAGCTTTGGTCACGGCAAACAGATTTATCTGACGAGCAAATTCCCTCTGCTGCTACATCACCAGTAAAGTAATTGCTTAGATATTCATTAAAAGGAATCTGGTTCGTATTGTTCAATTGTTCATATTTACGAATGGATTCCTGAGCCTGCCAATCGAATTGTTTTCTTGTCGAATCGTTGAGTACGGTATGCTTGAAATACTGCGTGTGTTCTTGTGACTTCTGCAACACGAGTTCAGTAACTGATAGTTTCTGATCATGCATTGTTGAAAGCATTCTCGCTGAAGCTGTTAGTGCGGGATAGCGAATAGCCTCTATCTGCTTTTGTAATGCTTTTGTATAAGGATAGTTGCTATTGCCATTATCCAGCATTTCGCAAACTGGCTGTATTTCCTGACATAGCTCTAATGCCCAATGCTGTAAGAAAATTTCTTGTTCGTTATTGAACAATTTAAGTGATGGTGTCCTTCCTTGATTGGCTACTAACAATACATTTTGATTTATCTCTTCGAGTTGCTTTGTGTCATGACGAGGACTTTCCTGAAGTAAACAAAATAAATTAAACGCCTCAAGAAACCGTATTGTTTCAATTGCAATACCCGTCGGCTCAAAAATATCAATATCTAGCGATCGTAATTCAACATATTGAATACCCTTATACTTTAAAGCTTGAATTGGCCGCTCATTAGAGATCGTTGGTTGTTTCGGACGTACAGAAGTATAATGCTCGTTTTCAATTTGCAAGAAACTGGTACTCAGTTGCCGATATTGTCCGCGTACTTTTACACCGACCCTTTCATAGTCTAAATAAGGTATCGATGTTGCTTTACACAAATCACTAATGTAATCCTCAATACTGTTAAAAGAAATGTGAAACATTCTTTGCACGGGGTTAACATACCCTATTTCACTCATTCTTAAGGATGTTGCATAGGGTTTGTAATAGGTTGTTTTAAGAAATTTCTCAAATGTACTAGCACAAGCCAAATCGCGGTTTTCGATAAAGCTTTTACTGACTGCCGGGGATGAGCCAAATAAGAAAAGAATAAGCCAGCCATATCGTTGCATATTTCTGATCATGCCCATATAAGCATTCGTCTTAAATGATTGCAGATTACCGTTGTCTCCCATCAATTGCTGATATCCCGGCCAGAACGCTTCTGGAGGCGAATAGTTGAAATGAATGCCTGCAATAACTTGCATACAACGACCATAACGATGACTCAAGCCTTCCCGGTAAATACGTTTCATTTTTCCTGCATTGGAAGATCCGTATGTGGCAATTGGAATTGCCATGTTATGTAAATCGCCCACGGGCATGCTTGCTGATAACATCAGTTCATCGCCAATATTGGTACAAACATACTTATGCAGGTCAATTAAATAACTTGCTAGCTCATTTTCGTCCGACACTGCTGGTGTTATTAACTCCAATAATGCTTCGGAATAGTCTGTAGTTATGTGCGGATGTGTTAATGCAGCGCCTAATGAAATCGGATGAGGTGCTGATGATATGGTGCCCTCCTGAGTAATCCTAAGACCTTCTTTCTCGATTCCCTTGAGTCCATGAATTAATAAGGGCCTAAGTGTTTTATCAATAAATGACGTGCAATACCTTTGGGAAATGTATTTTGACATTTTCTCTCCGAGAATTTGTTGGTTGTCAGTAAGGTTGTGAGAATGAGAGCGCTTAGTAATTTCTAGTCTCAAGATCTAGGTATATAAATAGCTTTCTAATAAATCACTAAAACCTTTATAACAATTTATCTGAGCAATGCGATCGATAAAAAGTGCTTGCACACAACAATGCTAAGGTAGCGCCGAAGATTTTATGCCACCACGTTTGATCGAACGCAACATGGCTTTTTCGATCAGGTAGGCAATAACCATCATTGCCACACCAACCAGCCGGCGTTCCATTTTTCGAATGAAATGCCTTTTAGGGGTCGTATTTGTGGAAGCGCCGCTCATCATAGATCTATTATCGATTAAAGAGTGTATAAGAAAAAATAAATGCCACTTTTTCTACAATTATTATGTGCAAACCGGATGTCTAGGCGAGTAAGTCACTGAATGATAAAATGTCTCCCGGAAGAGACCCTTTATTCCTTGCGAAAACATGGTAGATACAAATCCATATTCCACATAGCAGTATGTGTGAGTCAGACTTCACGCCCGAATAGCCCTCCAAGGATTCGTCTGTCGATATGCTTGTCAAGATAGGCCGCACCAAACCCTCCGAAGAGTTCCTTCTTCGTAACATCCAGTTCCAATTCTTTAGCCGCCAGTATTTTCCGGGTAGAAGGACGCTCGCACATGGCATCGTAAAACGTCTGTAATGCTGGATCGTCTCGAAACAAATGCATCTCGGGTATTTCGAACAATTCAGAAAACATTTGGCTAAGCTCGAGCGTGTAGAACAACTGGAAATCTGGCAGAAAAGGTTCTTTGCCAAGTAGGAACGGCTCCATTTTCGAACCATTAACCAGTCGGGGCAGCCACATTTTGCTCAGCAAGACAGAAAACAGATTATAAATATGCGCTTCTTTTTCAATTTTGAGTTTCCATGCTTTTGGAAAATATCCGCTGACAACGAACCAGTTGAAGAATGGACCCGCTATGGAGAAAGTGATGAAGTCATTCTTGGCATCGACCTCTGCACAGAGCATCGGATCATCAATAGGATAAAACTTTCGTGCTTCTGGGTAGATTCTCGCGAGATAACGACAGATTGCGTGACTTTCCGAAATATCAATACCATTGACATCCCTAAGAGTGGGAATTTTCCCAAGAGGATTTCGTTCTATGTGCTCTGGCGTGAGCGTGCTCCCTTGAAACGGAGACACGCGTTCATAACGATAAGTTAGACCGGTTTCCGAGAGGAGGTGCGCAACTTGACTCATATAAGGTGAGAGCCAGAATCCGTACAGCGTGCGCTCGACATTTGATTGATCGTACATGGCGTATTATTCCTTCTGCATTGCAGTTTAATGTTAAGTAGGTGCCTTATTGATGGTACGCGTGCTCTGGGTAGTAGCGCCAAAGGTATCCCAGTAATATTCAGTTACAATAAACATCTACCCTCCATTTCTTTATTCGCTTCATTCTCTTTATGCAGAGAGCGTCGTATCTCCGCCATGAACTCCACTGGATCCTGTTCGAATCGTTGAACCAAACTTTCGTGCGCGTTACTTTCAGGCGCATATTTTGCTCCCCAACGTAAAAGCTCCATAACTGTTGGCACCAAATCCAAGCATTTTTCAGTAGGTATATAAATAACCTTACGTGCATTAATAGGGTCACGGCGTCGCAAAAGGATGTGATTTTCCTCCAGCTTTTTCAATCGATCAGAAAGAATATTGGTGGCGATTTTTTCTGGGGAATTCTGAAAATCTCCGAAGTATCGCTTGTGGCGAAGAATAATATCGCGAACAACAAGCAGCGTCCATTTGTCGCCCAATATGTCTAGGGCACAGCTGATTGGGCATGAGGAGCGACTGATCTGATTCATCATAACTTTTACCCTCGCTTACAGATATAGATTAATTTTTTTAATGATTCAAAAAACAATGCTTGCATTTCACAAGCACTTTAAGTATAACAACTTACTTTTTAATTGCAAGTAATTTCATTAAATAGCGTGAACAAGGCCTTATTCCAATTACAGATAGAAATGGATAATATAGCCTTTGTCTTTGGTAGAAGCTATTATGGCACGCAAGGCGTGGAAGAAACTTTCCGAACGCTTAACTGAAGAGGTTGCAGCCTTTACGGGTCTCACGCCCGCCACGCCTAATGTTTCAGGACGAAGCGCGTTTCGGACACACCAGCAATGTGCAGCACTGTCACTACAAGAAGCCCCATTGCCCCATGGTATATACCATGCTGACGCAACAATACAGCTATGCCTATAGCGCAACCAGTCCACTGGATTATGTCGAGATCGATCTGTTTAACAAACTGAAAGCTCCACTGGCTTATAATCTGCTTTGCTTTCTTTAAACTATCAATCTAATATCTTTCATGGTCGGTCAGCCGCGTATAATTCATTTGACATTTTCCTTTGGCAAGTTAAATGAGCAAATATACCTGCTGATCTCTCAACTCAGAAATTTGCACTTATTATACGAACCCGCTCTACATTAGTTTGATTCAGAAATTGGTAATCGAGACTAGCGACTTCACATACCAAGCTGCCCAAGGGCTGTTTTCGCTTCAATCAAATCGAGATTGTCGGTACGTTCGTTGAATCTGGAATACACAGCGCTTAAGATACGTTTGCCATCATCCACTTTATTGAGTTTCCTCCACAGCCTGGCTAGACTCGTAGCGACTCGAAGTTCAAGCATTTTTGCACGCTGATCCTGCGCGATCTTTAAAGCTTCACACAAGCACGCTTCTGCCGTCTGAATCGAGGAGACAGATTGTCCGAGCAGTAGTTCGCCTTTCAGCCGAAGCAGCTCCGCGCACCAAAACAATTCCCCCGGGAACAGCAAGTTTCTGCGCTTCCTCAATGGCGACCAAGCCTTCGTCAATTTTATTTCTACGCAAATAGAGTTCTGCCAACAATGCCCATGTAAACGTGTTGTTGGTACTTGCACCTGTGGTTTGGGTGTCGGAAAGGCCGTTAATTAACTTGGCGAGACCTTCCTCTTGTCCATTTTCAGCCAATGCCCAACCTTGAAAGGACATTGCCCACGCCAACCCCAATTTAAAAGAATATTGTGTGGAAACTGCAACGGCTTCGTCGGTGAGTTCCTTCGTTTTCTTCACGTTGCGAAGAGTAGAGTAGAACCAGGAAAGAGATATTAAAGCAAAAACCAGAGTGAATGGGTGTTCCAATTCCCTCGCCATGCCAATCATCTCCTGCGCTAGTGTTTCAGCTTGATCTACTTCACCCAATATCCATAATGTCCTGGCCAGGAAAATCCCTGCGGTTATTCCGGGATCTTGACCGTAGAAAAAGATCTGCGAATACTGTTGATTCGGATCATGCAAGGATTTTGCAGCGAACAGATGGGGTCTGGCTTCGTCAAACCGACCCAAAAAGAAATAGGTCACTCCCAAAGCATGGTGAGCTTCAATCATTAGATCCGGGTTCTGCTCGCGGTGAGCCAGCATATGGAGATTTTCAGCCAAGTCACGCGCATTGGCAAAATGCCCTCTGACCAGATGGAATGCCCATAATCCACGAATGGCTAGAAACTGGTGCACGGAACTGCTGTGTTCCTGTAACAAATCCTTCGCTCTTCGATAATTGCGCTCCATGTCGTCGGATGCATATCCTTTGACGGACAGCAAGGGGATTCCACGTGCCAGCAGGAGCTCCAACTCCAAAACATTCCGCTCCGTGCTCTGTGGCAGCTCCTTTAGCAAATCCAATGTCTTATCAAAATGATTGAGCGCTTCAATATTAGCTGATCGCTCTGCATCTCTACGCGCCGCACGATGCCAATAATCAATTGCCGAGCCAGTCAAACCCGCCTGCTCATAGTGATAAGCCAGGAGTTCCGGTTCCATGTTCACCCGCTCAGAGAATCGACTCTCTAGGACCTTGGCAATACGGGCATGAAGTACTCGCCGAGGTTTCCTGGGTAGCGTGCTGTACGCCGCATCTTGAACGAGTGCATGTTTGAAGTAGTATATCGCAAGAGGTATTTCACCTTCTTGAATAACAAGTCCGGAAGCAACGAACAGGTCGAGCGCATTCTTCAATTCGCTGTCCGACACTTCGACAGTGGCTTGTAGCAACTCGTAGGTGAATTCACGCCCTATTGCTGCACCAGTTTGGACAATTTCCTTGGCCGACCCCAACCGATCCACCCGTTCCATGAGCAACGCTTGCAGGCTGTCTGGAATGGGCAATCCCTTTAACGGGCCCTTCAAGGTAAATGCATCGCTTCCCTCAATCATCAGCCCGGATCCCAGCACATTTTCCGTCAACGTTTCGATATAGAGGGGTATGCCATCGGCCTTTGCCAAAATCTCCTGCTGCACCTCGGGCGGAAGCACTTTTCCGCCTGTCATCGTCGCAACGAGTTCGGCACTCTGCCGACGTGGCAACCGACTGAGCGTCAGGGACGTCACGTGACTATATTCCGCCCACACCGGTTTGAATTCGGGTCGAGATGTGATCAACAACAACACGCGCATCTGCCGGATGCGGCCAATGATTCGCGTCATGAGTTCCAGCGTTGTTGGATCAAGCCAATGGGCATCTTCCACAGTAAACAACAGTGGGCAGCGATCGGCCAGCCTTTGTAGCTGGTGCACGAGTGCTTCCAGCGTCATGTCTTTGCGTTTTTCGGATGACACATTGAGCGACGGGTACCGATGATCTCCCTGGATCGAAAGCAGATCCGCCAGCAATGAAACCGTTTCCTGGTTGTCGATTCCGCTTTCGATAGCCAGTGCATCGAGCTTATTCAGTTGTACCTGGGTACTGTCCTGACTTGCCAGTCCCGCTGCCTGCCGCAGAAAATTGATCGCCGGATAGAGCGCCGTATTGATATGGTACGGCGAGCATTGGAATTGAATTGTCTGATACCGCTCATTTACGAGGTCGTCACACAAGCTACGTGCGATTCTCGATTTTCCAATGCCGGCCTCGCCACACAGGAGCACGACCTGTCCTTCGCCGCTAGCAGCTTCGTGCCAGCGGCCCAATAAGAGCGAGATTTCTTGTTCTCTACCAATGAATTTGGTTAATAGGTCGGATCGATAGGATTCAAAACGGCTGGTTGACAACCTGACGCTCAGAACCTGCCAAGCTTGGATAGGTGTGTCGAATCCTTTCAGCGAAAAAACACCAAGATTCAAGAATTCGAATTCATTTCCGACAAGCCGTCTCGTCACCGGATCAATGATAAATTGATCCGGTTTAGCCAGAGCTTGGAGGCGGGCGGCGAGATTTGGAGTTTCACCGAACACTGTCCGTTCCTTTGCAGTACCCTGTCCCATTAGCTCGCCGACCATGACTGGACCAGTAGCGATCCCGATTCGTGCGGCAATACCAAACTGTGGATGGGGATTATCTAGATTAAGCGCCTTCACCGTATCTAGAATAGCCAATCCAGCATGTACCGCTCGTTCTGCATCATTTTCATGAGCACGGGGATACCCAAAATAAACCAACATCCCATCCCCCATGTATTTTGCAATATAGCCATTGAACCGACCAATCGTTTGGCTACAGGCGTCTAAAAATAGCCGGATCACATCCTGAAGGTCTTCAGGGTCCAACTGGCGGGATAGTGCTGTCGAATCCACAAGATCACAAAACATCACCGTCAGCTGGCGACGCCCTGCTTGCTCCTGCCCGAGAGGAAATAGTTGTTCTTCCGGAATGACGCCGACGGGCATAGAGTCCGAGCCCATAACTTCAGCGTTCTGTGACAATTGAGCAATCGCGCGCAAGAGTTTTTTTCGATGCCCCAGCAAAATACCCAGCGCCTCCAAATCGCCCTCATTCAGCTCAGGAAGGACATCCCAAGTGATCGCATTATGCTGAAACGACTCGCGATATATACCGAGATCAAGGTTATCCAGCCATACTGATACACGATCATTCGTCATAGCGATGAGCAATACCAGTGATGGTTATTTCGGTCCGTCATGGGCAGGACTAACCGTATTAAGCGTAAAAAGTTACTCATTGCGAATTGTAATCCTTCAATCGAAAATTGATTCATGATGAACGGTACTTCCACAAATCGATTACCAGACCAAGGATCAACAGACCTGCGACGACTCCGAATGTTATCGGTACCCACTCGGCAACAACTGTCGAAATAGCCGTGAATCCGCTGGTCAGGATACTTGCTGCAGCGATCAAGCCAAGTGTCAGCCGCCGCCCCGTATGACGCACTATATTTTCAAGCGAATTAGCCCGAAAATTCACCGCAAGCTTTGGACCGCCAGGGCGGACACCAACGAGACTTTCGACTGCCTCAACCATGCGTAGAGCCCGTGCTCCGAACTTCTGCGATTGAAACATCAGTGCCTTTGGACTTAGTGGGGCACCCATGCGCTTGACCATCAAACGCATCAGGTACTTGCCTGCCACGTCGTAAGGATCGAGTGTTGGATCAAGCTCGGCAGTCGCTAGTTGCACCTGTGCGAGTGCTTTGATGGCAAGCGTGAGCGAATCTGGTAGCGACACCCTGTGTCGTAACGAGACCGCACTCATCTCCTGCAGAAGTGGCCCAATCTGCATCTCGGCAAGCGAGGCGGTACGATATTTTGCCATTACCTCCCCAATCTCGCTCTGAAATCGAGCCACATCGAGATTGTCGCTATTGGCGGTGCTCGTCATCATCAATGTGACATCGGTAAGAAATCCGGCATCTTCCTGCCATAAAGCCATCAACATTAACAGGAGATGCTCACGAAGGTCAGCTCCTACTGTGCCGACCATTCCGAAATCGAGAAAATAGATGCAGTCCTTCCACCACATCAGATTACCTGGATGGGGATCGGCATGAAAGAAACCATCGACGATGATCTGTTTGTAGTAGCTCTCCAACAGTTGCCGAGCAGCCTGGACACGTTCTGGACCAACTGGCGCCTGCTTAATTGGTATTCCTTGAATTTCTTCCATCACCAATAAGCGGGATGTGGATAACTCTCTATGTACGCTGGGTACGGCAAGGTGATCATAGTCTGCGACCACCGTCCGCATCCGCTCGATGTTGTCGGCTTCCTGGCGGAAGTCGAGTTCACGATGGAGCGAGGTAGAGAGGTGTTTGAACACAGCCTCCATATCAATCACCTGAGTGAGCGCAGGACGCTTTCCGACTTTCTCCGCAAACACCTTGAGCAGGGCGAGATCTTGTTCGATATCAGCACGGGCGGTGGATCGCTGAACCTTGATCACGACTCGATCCCCGTTCTCAAGTGTTGCACGATGAACCTGAGCGATTGTGCCGGCAGCGAGTGGTTCTGGGTCGATCGATTTGAACACATCCTCCCACGGCACGCCCAATTCCTGCTCCGAGACCCGGACGACTTCGCTCTCAGCCATGGGCGGCATGTGGCTCTGCAATAGGGTAAGTTCCTCAATATACTCTGTCGGAAGGAGATCCGGGCGAGTTGACAACACCTGCCCGAGTTTCGAGAATATCGGACCCAATTCTTCCAAGGCAGCACGTAAGCGCTTGGCCTGCCGACGGCGGACAGACATGTCCGGCTCATCGGATTGACCAAACAATTCTGTGAGGCCATGTTTTGCCATCACGGTTACGATATGCGTCGCACGCGTTATCAGTCGAGGCTCGGGAGACAAAGATTCGCTTTTAGGTAAGTGCGCTCGCACCGAACCTGAAACAGACGCATCAGTTGATGGCAAGGTGTTCACGATAATCACGGTACAGTGTGCATTGTGACTGATGCGATTCGGTACGTTGCCAAGCAAAAACTCCTTTCGTCCCGCCATGCCAAAATTGCCGACAACCAGGACATCGATTGCCTCTTGCGCGGCGGTGCGAACGATCGCTAATGCCGGATCGACATCAATAACGATCAAAGCATGACCACGCTCCCCCGCGACCTGTCGTACGAGGCGTGCCAAGTCATTGTTGGCGGCAGCTGCGCGTGTGCGTTCGGCTTCGCCGAATTCTGTGACGGACGGATATTGCGGCACCACCACTTGTACCACAAACAGCTCTGCGTCGTAGTGGTCGGCGAACTCGGCGGCCCAATAGACGGCCTGGTCGGCGGTTTCGGAATGGTCGGTTCCTACCATCACACGTCGTATGACGACATTACTCTCTAGATGATTTTCATAAACATAGCGAACCGCTTGTTTAGTCAGGACAGGATCGGCAGCATTACAAGACCAGTTATTTGTAGCAGGATTGAAGTATCCTACAGATCTGTCTTGTTCATTTGGCCTATCCGCTAACTTATTGGGCATGAGGAGCAACTGATCTGGTTTATCATAACTTTTCCCCTTGTCTACAGATATAGATTAATTTTTTTTAATGATTCAAAAAATAATGATTGCATTTAGCAAGCATTCTAAGTATAACAACTTACTTTTCAATTGCAAGCAATTTCATTGAACAGCGTGAACTACATCTTATTCCAACTACACCATAGCATAGAGCTTCGTCATTCAGTATCTGAATCGACTGCCATGAGTATTACTACAAAAATCCATTTAGCTGTTGATAGTTATGGTTTGCCAGTTGAGTTTAAAATCACAGGCGGAGAAAGAAGTGGCCTCACTTGATTGGACAATTTTTCCCATATCTTAAGTGGAAACCTTGCGTTAATGCCTACCCTGCTTTTTGCATTGCAGGCAGGTTATCGAAGTAGAACTCATTTGGCGTTTTGTCGTCAAGCGCGGTGTGAGGTCTATTTTGGTTGTAGAACATAAAATATTCTTCTAAGCCTTGTTTTGCATCACATACGCTGTCGTAGGCGTGCAGATATACCTCTTCGTATTTGACGCTTTTCCAAAGCCGTTCGACAAACACATTGTCACGTCAGCTACCCTCGCCATCCATATAGCAAAGCTCAAATAAAGTGATTATAATCTGTAGATGACTTATCCATCATCATTTCGCTGCAAAGTTTTGTCTGTACGTAAGAAAGAAGGGCTTACAATAGCACAGACGGCAGCACGTTTTTGTGTGGGAATTGCCAGCGTGACACGCTGGGTAAAAAATCCCAATCCCAAGCAGACCCGTAACAAACCGGCGACGAAGATCGACATGATCGCGTTGGCCCGAGATGTGCGGGAGTTTCCAGACGCCTATCAAGCAGAACGAGCTCGTCGATTAGGCGTAAGCGAAAAAGGTATTGGCCATGCGCTGCGGCGTATGAACATCAGCTATAAAAAAAACACTGCGGCATCCCAAAGCGGACGAAGACAAACGGCACATCTTCCAGGAGACGATTAAGACGTACAAAGCTCAAAATCGCGTCATCGTTTATATTGACGAGAGTGGTTTTGCTCACGATATGCCACGAACACATGGGTATGCGCCCATTGGCAAGCGGTGTCACGGTGTGTGTAATTGGCATGCCAGAGGCCGCGTCAATGTGATCGGCGCGTTGATCGGCAAATGTCTTCTGACGGTGGGGTTGTTCATCAGCAATATTGATGCAGATACTTTTTTGGGCTGGACGGTACACGATCTGTTGCCAAAACTTCCACCAGCATCAGTTGTGGTCATGGATAACGCGACCTTTCACAAAAGGCAGGATATTCAAAATGCAATCACACAAGCTGGACATACGCTTGAATATCTGCCAGCGTATTCACCAGACCTTAACCCCATTGAGCACAAATGGGCACAAGCCAAAGCAATCAGAAAACAACAAAACAAAACCGTTGAGCAGCTCTTTAAAATCGAATCATTTTATGTGACGTAGGCTATACTGATCTGAATACCGTTATCCTTCAGCAGCTTGGTGAATTCCAAGCTGGTAAATTGGCAACCTTGGTCAGTATTGAAGATATCCGGCTTGCCATGCTTGTTTATGGCTTCTTGCACAGCTTCAATGCAGAAGTCGGTAGTCAAGGTGTTAGACAATCGCCATGACAGCACTCGACGGCTTGCCCAGTCGATCACGGCGAACAGATAAACGAAGCCGCGCTTCATTGGGATGTACGTGATATCTGCTGCCCAGACATGGTTTGAGCGAGTGATGGGCAAATTCCGCAACAGATACGGATAGACTGGATGCGCCTGATACCGCTTGCTGGTGCTGGGCCTGCGGTAGATTGCGTGGATTCCCATTCGCTTCATCAGCGTGGATACGCGACGCCGGCCGAATAAACTTCCTTCACGTTTGAGCATTTTGGAAAGCATTCTGGCGCCTGCAAAGGGATGGTTCGGATGCCACTCGTCTATCCGGCGCATCAGTGCAGACTCTTCCGCTGATAGCGGAACCAGTTGGTAATATGCTGTTGAGCGTGCCACATCCAGTAGCCGACATTGCTTCGCCAGGGGCAGTGCGTGAGTTCGGTTTATCATCACTTTGCGCTCAACAATCCCGCGTTGATGAGCGCGCCTTCTAAAAAATCATTCTCCAACGTAAGCTGTCCAATCTTGGCGTTAAGTATCTTGAGATCAGGCGTGGCGGCCTTTGCTTTTGAATTACTCCCGAATACATCAATTGCAGATTCCTGTAACTGCTGCTTCCATTCCGGAATCTGATTCGGATGCACATCAAATTGTTCAGCTAACTCGGCTAGTGTCTTATCACCCTTGATCGCAGCTATTGCCACCTTGGCTTTGAATCTCGCTGCGTGATTCCCTCTCGTCCTTCTCATACTCTCGCTCCCTTTTTGCCGCAAACTTTACAGATTTAGATTGAGCAAGATTACCACTTATTCCACTGTCCAAATTTGCGAGGCCACTTCTAAATGTATAGTTACCATTTACAGTGGCATTTAGAAAGCCTTTGTAAACTACAGCAAAATTATCATCTGAACCAAGCGGTGCTGCTTGGTCAGTATCTCTAAATAAATCCCATAATCGCCATCTTCAAAATCGATGACATTTATAACGCCGTTGACCTCACCAACATACCTGCATCGCTTGACTTAAGATTAAGCGCTTGGACAGCATCGCGACTAGCATTATTTTCCTTTGAATCATGACGCCTCCTTTGACGCGTTTGATTGAGGTAAATCCTTTTCACAGCGCTCATTACACTTCTTCTCCCCCTTTGGGTCCCCAGAAAACAACCCAGGTTGCAAAGTCAGCAGAAAAATTTTCAAAACGATGCTCAATATGTGCTGGAATAAAGAAAACCGTGCCAGGCTCAAATGAATAGCGAGTTCCTGCAATCACGATATCGCCTTTCCCGGAATGAATAAAATATAGTTCATCCTGATCGTGTGGCGTTTGAATATCGATATCCTTTGGCACATATAGCTCTACCGACATCGAACCATGCGCAAGCGCAACAGCAAAAGGCTCCCCCATTGGCCATTCCTCAGATACCTTTCCAGGCATACGTTGCAAAAGTTCAGTTACAGTAGCCTTCATGTAGTAATTTCCATAGAAAAATATGTCATATGCAACATTATCTAGATAACCAAAATCCTACTAACCGATGTCGGTCAAAGCACCAACGAAGAAGTTAACATCGTTAAAATCTGTCAGAAATTGTAGGTAGCGCTCAAAAAAAAAGCCACTTCCGTTTTGACCACACTGTCTTATTTACCGATGCAAAGAGGTAGAATCACAACCTATGAAGCGCAGCATCGGTAAGTGTCAGCTCAACCAACTTTAACTTTAATGCCTATGAACTATTCTCAGTGTTTTTCATCTTATATAGCAAGATCAATAGGATAATGAGGTAGGTGATGAAAGGCAAAGGAATGACTTTGATGGATTGGCAGAAACAGTATGGAACAGAAGAAGGCTGTATCGAAGCGCTGATAAAGCAACGCTGGCCGGAAGGCTTTCGCTGCCCATGCTGCGGCCATGATAATGGTTACGCTATTAAGACGCGTGGCTATTGGGAATGCAGTCAATGCCACAGACAAACTTCGATAACAGCAGGCACCTTATTTCATTCAACCAATCTGCCATTAACCAAGTGGTTCTGGGCGATTTACTTAGTTGCATCTGATAAAGGCGGTGTTTCTGCCTTACGATTATCCAAACAAATTAACGTGTCTTGGATTACTGCTAGCAGAATACTGCGTAAGATTCGTATTGCTATGGGACACCGAGATAGCCTATATCGATTACATGATTTGATTGAAATAGACGACGCATTGATTGGAGGGCTTCATACTGGGGGAAAGCGCGGTCGGAAAAACATCAGTGCTCGTCGCGATTGAGAGTCGAGAAAAGCGTGCTGGTTTTATTGCCATGCAGCAAGTCTCTAGTGTTAATCGAGAAACGGTTTCACAGTTTGTAAAGCGGCATCTGTCACCTGATCAATATGTACGAAGTGATGCACTGCCAGCCTTGGCTGAAATCAGTAAAACACAGAACCATATTCCTCGCGTGACTCCACCAAACAAAGCTGGCGAATGGCTTCCATGGGTTCATGTCGCAATTGGCAATCTCAAGACATTTTTATTAGGAACATATCATGGTGTGTCATCAGGCTACTTGCAAGAATACCTCAATGAATTTTGCTATCGCTTTAATCGACGTGAGTGGGAAACAGAACTACCTTCCCGACTTCTCAATGCCTGTTTGAGTCACACCCAGATTAAACTGAAAATAGTTTAGAGGCATATTAACTTTTGAGCTAGTTCAGTCAGTAGTGCTACGCTAATAATCAGGATGTGATACAAAGTGTTATAATGCTGATACTTATTATTCATAAGAATCCAGTAAATAAAAGCAAATTGAAGAACTGCTTTTTCTTTACCTCTTGGCCGTCTCATTTTTGAACTCCATCGCTTAATATAATTTATTTCACTGATATACATTAAATAAACATTAATTACTTTGCTGCTCACTCAGTTAACCTTTTTCGTTCTTTGTTAAAATTTATAAATATTGAATCAATAATTAGATTAATTTATTAAACTCTATCCATACAAATCATCATTCCCACGAATTACTAATAAAATGATTCGCCGCTTATTACCTGGTCCCGTAATTATATTAGCCATCCTTGTTTTATTTACATTTTGGCTAGATCAATCAATCCAGCAGCCTAAAAAACGCTACGATACCGATCAAACAAAGAACCCTGATTATGTTATCGAAGATTTATCGGGGATACAGATGGTCTATGCGCAATCGGCAGAGCGGCATTTCTCCGCAAAGATCTTGAAGCATTATCCAATCACTAACATTTCAGTGCTTGAAGAAGTTCACTTTATCAATAACCAACCGAACGAACCGGCATTAACAATTAAAGCAGATTCAGCTGAGCTTTCAAAAGGTAATGAAAATATTTACCTATTTGGAAATGTTAATGTTGTTCGAGGTAATGAAGCAAATAAAGACATCGTTACCATGGTGACTGACTCCCTGCACTTAGTGCCTGATCAAGAAATCGCAAAAACTGATAAACCAGTAACGGTAACAAAAATGAATACCATCGTGAATGCAGTAGGAATGCAACTCAATAATAAAACGGGCGTCATTGAACTCCACTCAAAAGTAAAGGCTCGAGATGCCAAACTATGAAGCAAAAAAAATGAAGCCAATATTGCATAATAGTGATGCCTTGGTTCATTTCACCTTTAAGCACATACAATTGATTAGTTGCCTAATAGCGATGGTCGCTGGCACGCTATTCTCCTGCTTGGCGCTAGCTGAAGGTGCAGATCGCAACAAGCCGATTCAATTAGAATCTGATAGTGCAACGGTCGAAGACTATAAACGCAGAGACGTCTTTCGTATCAGCACATTCGTTGGCAATGTCGTCCTCACTCAAGGAACCATTGTAATTAAAGCAGATAAGATAATCATGAAAGAAGATCAAAAAGGTTATCGCTATGCGACAGCCTATGGCAATCTTGTTAGTTTCCGACAAAAAAGAGATGGTGTAAACGAGTTTATCGAGGCCTGGAGTCAGCGTGTCGAGTATGATGACAGAACCGACAAAATTGAATTATTTGGTAAAGCTCGATTAAAGCGGGGTCCAGATGAAGTTAAAGGGGATTACATCTCTTATGATGTTGCCCGAGACTTTTTCCAAGTCAAAGGAAATAATACGAAAAGTGAAGCTGAAAACCCGGATCGTCGCGTACGCGTTGTCATTCAACCTAAAGCAACTCCGTCCAAAGAAGAAGATGGTTCAGAAAACTAGAATTATAGCTTACGCTAGTCAATCGTTTATTTATGAGTACCTTAAGCGCTAAAAATTTAAAAAAGAGCTATAAATCGAGAATTGTCGTCAAAGATGTTTCTTTCTCGGTCGATAGCAGCGAAGTCGTTGGCTTATTAGGGCCCAACGGGGCTGGCAAAACAACTTGCTTCTATATGATAGTTGGCTTAGTTCCTTTGTGTGGTGGTGAAATCTGCCTAGATGACCGCAATCTCAGTAAATTACCGATTCATGAACGGGCTCGACTAGGATTGAGTTATTTACCTCAAGAGGCTTCCATTTTTCGACGATTATCAGTTGAAAAGAATATTTTGGCTATTCTAGAACTACAAAATTTGGGCGCAGATGAAATTCAGCAGCGGTTAGAAAATCTATTGCGTGATCTGCACATCAGCCATCTGCGAGAAAATATGGGAATTAGCTTGTCCGGTGGTGAACGCCGTCGGGTAGAAATTGCTAGAGCATTAGCTTCACAACCTAATTTTGTGCTTCTCGACGAGCCGTTTGCAGGTGTAGACCCAATTGCCATTATAGATATCCAAAAAATTATCCGTTTTCTAAAGGACCAAGGTATTGGTGTTTTGATTACGGATCATAATGTACGAGAAACGCTCGGTATTTGTGATCGTGCTTATATCATTAGCGGCGGAACGGTTCTAGCGAGCGGTAAACCAGATGAGATCATCAACAATGAGCAAGTTAGAGAAGTCTATTTAGGGGAGCATTTCCGGCTTTAGTCATGACATAAGCTAAGACAAGCAAAATTTAGATCATGAAACCGACACTACAGCTAAAACTAACCCCAAATCTAACGCTGACGCCTCAATTACAGCAATCGATTCGCTTACTTCAACTTTCAACGCATGAATTGAATCAAGAAATCGAGCGCATGGCTCAGGAAAATCCCTTGTTAGAGTTGGAAAGTGCAATTCATGAACAACCCTATACCGATGAAGCGCTCAGCAAAAATCAATCTTCTCCCACGCTTTCAAATGAAGAAGGTGTTCAAAGTGAGGATTCGTATCACAACGATAACGAATTATCTCCCAGTAACACCGCTGAAACTGAGCTTGAATGGTATGACGATCAAGATAGCTCATATACTAAAAGAAACGATGACGAAGATGAGTGGGATTTATGTCAACAAACGGCTGAATCAATCAATCTGAGAGAGCATCTTGCAACGCAAATCAGTCTCAGCCAAATAGCTGATCAAGAACGGAGAATTGTAGGGCTACTCATTGATAGCCTTGATGACGCGGGCTATTTAAGTCAGGATTTAATGGAACTCTTGGAGCTCATTCCTTCTGAATTGGGGATTCAATTAACAGATCTCGAGGCTGCCCTCAAACACCTGCAACGACTTGACCCTCCTGGTATTGGGGCACGTAATTTACGAGAGTGCCTCACGCTCCAGTTACAATCGCTTCCAGAATCAACACCTTATCGTGATAAGGCGTTACAACTCGTTATGACTGATCTTGAATGTCTAGCAGCAAAGGATTTTAGACAAATCAAGAAAATGCTACAGTGCGATGATCACTGTCTCCGCGCCATACAGCAGCTAATTACTCATCTCAACCCACGCCCAGGTGAGGCGTATAAAAATGACTTTGCTCGCTATATTGTCCCCGATGTGATTGCCGTCAAATCCGGGGGAAGTTGGATTGCAAAGCTCAATCCCAGCTCCTTACCGCGGCTTAGTATTAACCATCTCTATGCAAATATTCTCAAACACAACAAGAATGAATCCACCCAATCCTTAATTGGTCAACTCAATGAAGCCAAATGGCTCATCAAAAATATTCAGCAGCGTTCGGATACGATCCTCAGGGTATCCAATGAAATTGTTGTGCGGCAACAAGATTTTTTCGAAAATGGCGCGGTTTCTATGCGACCGCTGATAATGCGCGAAATTGCAGAATCGCTCGAACTCCATGAATCAACAGTTTCACGCGTTACCACTCAAAAATTCATCCACACCCCTAATGGCATATTTGAACTGAAATATTTCTTCAGTAGCCATGTTTCAACGGATAGCGGCGACACCTGCTCTGCCGTTGCAATTCGTAGCTTAATCAAGCAATTGATACAAGTCGAAAACCAGAAGAAGCCACTTAGCGATCTTCAAATCTCCAAAATTTTAGGCGAGCAAGGCATCGTTGTCGCTCGCCGCACTGTCGCCAAATATCGAGAGCTGCTCCACATTCCACCAGCAAATCTCCGCAAAATCGTCTAAATACGTCTAGGTTATCAGAATTACCTAGCGCTCAATCTGCAGCACTGCGGTTATTCAACATAAACTGATAACTTTTCTGAGCCTCCAAAATGGAAGCCAACGCTTCTCAAACGTGAGTTTTATCACAGCTTCGTTTGCCAAGCACCTTTATTTTACATACTGCCGTTCTAATATGACTTGAAAATTCATTAATTTAATTCAATAGGAGAAGCAATCATGACTTACCATTCCTAATGGAATCGAAGTATTAACCTACGAACAATTAACATGCGTCAGTGGCGGAATGATTAACCTAGACAGACCACCACATATGCCGCCTGATCAACCCCATGGGGGTAGTCTTCCGGTAGATTACTGGGCAACCGCTGGCGCAATGCGCTTTGGCGCTGGCCCTTGGGATTACGGTTATGGTTCTCCCACTGGACCCTGGCCAGTTTAATTAATCAACCAGAGTGGCTATAATCAACCACTCTGGTAGCAAAAAATTAATAGGATTAGATATTACATCATGAGCAACTACGTGCAGCGCTTCCTCTTGGAAAACTTAGCCATTCGCGGATCAGTAGTGCATCTCGATTCAATTTGGTTACAGATGACCGCTGGACGAAACTACCCACAACCAGTAGTACAACTACTCGGTGAAATGAGTGCAATTACTCTACTGCTCGGTGATAACCTCAAACAATCTGGACGACTAACCATCCAACTCAGCGGCACTGGGCCAGTATCAATGCTGGTACTTGATTGCACTGAGAGCCTACATCTCCGCGGCATGGCAAAATGTGCTCCTTTGGTCGCAGCACAACCGGTGCCTGATTTACTTGGTAACGGTCGATTGCTACTCACGCTCGACATGCCCTCGATGCGTGAAAGTTATCAAAGCATCGTACCATTGGAAGGCGGCAGCATTGCTGAAATCTTCGAACATTACTTCCGTCAATCTGAACAGCTGCCATCGCGCCTGTTTTTGATCGCAGAACATCAGTCCATTTTTGGTCTGTTGTTGCAGAAGCTTCCCAATGCCGATCTGCAAGATTCCGACGGCTGGACGCGAGCCGAAGCACTTGCTGCTACCGTTCAGGATCACAAGTTATTTGACTTGAGTGCAGAACAAATTTTAATGCGCTTATTTTATGAAGAAACCATCCGCATTTTTGACTCGCAGCCGGTTCACTACGGCTGTCAGGAAAACCCTACCAAGATCTACGGTATGCTACGCTCGCTGGGCCGCGAAGAAGTCGACTCGATTCTGAAAGAGTTCGGTGAAGTCATCGTTAACGATGACATCTGCAATCGCGAATATCGATTTGATGCGCTTGCAGTAGATGCTATCTTCCGCGAAGCTGGGCCAACAGTACATTGACCCATAAAATTTTTCTTCACGCAGTTAAGCAAACAGAATCCATCAAATAAATAGGGCTGTAGTCGCATTTCGCTGTAAGCGTTTGATTATAAAACGTAATAGATCATTCATACTACAAATACTTATCTTCTTATCACCCGCTACCCACTATCCAGCTAATATTTACATGCTGCAGAATAGAATTATCTGGTTACTGCTAATTTATGCTAAAAATGAGAACGAGAATATTCCTGCCCATTTACTCAAAGCAATTAAGGAAGAAATAACATGCCGATGACTGAGAAAGAATTAAAGAAACGCGATGCACAACGCGACCTTGGCACTGAGCTACTTGAGTCTGTTCGTCAAATGAAAGCAGGACAAGCTGGAAAAATTCATAAAGTTGAAGTTTCCTCAGTTGTTTCAGCTCGCTTGAAATCTGGTCTATCACAAAGTGAATTTGCAAAAATACTCGGCGTCTCGGTAAGAACACTACAAGACTGGGAACAAGGCCGCCGCCAGCCAAGCGGTGCCGCTAAAACTTTAATCGCCATCGCCGAGCATCGCCCAGATGTTCTAAAGGAAATCACCGCATAATTTTTTATTACCGCCGTGAAGCGGCTTATCCCTGACAACTTGTCACTCTCCCACAAAATAAGGACTGAAGGATTGCTTTCCAGGAAACCCTGCGTTACCTTAACCCTAGAGGAAGGCTAATCTTTACTCTACCATTCAGCCGTGACTCGGCGAAAAACATAGCACGAGCGCGGTTAGCATCTGCATCAGCCTACTTAAATTAGTCGGAATCGCTAGGCTACCTGGAATTTGAGCAAATACTTTTTGTTGCCCAGAAAAGTGAGAATTAAATATATGTGCAACAATCTCATGTTATGTGAATGCAAGACCTGACCCTTTAATTTATGATGGAGTCATTAAGTTACGTTTTAGCTACGTTAATAAAATAATTAACTTATAAACTATCTGTAACTTATTGATTTTATGGTGCCGACACCAAGAATCGAACTCGGGACCTTCTGATTACAAAACTTATTTACAAATTTCAGTTACATATAAATCAATCACTTACAATGCTTGCCAAGCATAAAAACTGTCTCACACAACCACAAACGGTGACACTTACAGAGTAGTTTGGCACAAATTTGACACAGTCAATTCCGCATCTTATTTCGTTCTCGCATAACGATGTTCCTTTGATAACTACCATTAACACAAAATACCTAAGATCATTCTTCCCAAGGATTGATGACGGGCACTCCGGCAGCGACAAAAGGCGCAATATCTCGCGTAGCTATGGTGAATCCATGTACGACCGCGATTGCAGCAATCTGACCGTCTGCCACAGAGATGAGGCGACCGTTAGTCCTAGCTCGACCGACTATGGGCGCATATGCTATCGCAGCCTGTTGATCGAATGATAGTATGCGCGCCCCAAAAAGCCTCTCCATCAGTTTCCTCAATGCGGTATCAAGTCCTTCTTTACGTTTACCATCTGGTAGGATTTCAATGCCGACCAGCAATTCGGAAAGGCTTGTTGCTGTCAAATACAGTGTCTCGGCTGTTTGCCGATCAAGCCAAGCTTGAACGGCGGGATTGCCGTTAGGTTTCATCGGTTCAGATATGACATTCGTATCCAGGACGATCATTCGAACACTGCCGGATCAGTCGGTGTCTGATCACGAGTGTCATTAAAATCAAGCCCCCCAAAGCATTGCCCAAAAGCAGCGAGTTCTGATCCAATTTTGACTCGCGCCCTAGGACGCACCGCCTCTTCCAGAATTTCTCGGATTTCAGCTTCGGTACTGCGTCCATGCTGAGCTGCGCGCAGCTTAAGCGCGCGATGCGTTTCTTCGGGCAAATTGCGAACAGTAACAACAGACATTTGACTTCACTCCTTATTATGTGAAATCAATGATAGCATATAATAACAAATGACATCAATTTATGATATGCACTCATACGATACTCAACACTGGGCTTGTAGTGAATCGCCCCGGGTTTTCTGGAGATAAAATGATTTGAGAGGAGGAGGAAGAGATGAAGAATCAAATCAGTTATTCACCGGAAGTACGAGAACGAGCAGTAAGATTGGTATTCGAGCAACAAAGAGAGCATGAATCGCAATGGTCAGCAATCAAATCGATCGCATCGAAGATTGGGTGTGCGGCAGAAACGTTACGTACATGGGTAAGAAGAGCGGAGACGGATCAGGGAATTCGAGGTGGTATGTCGACATCGGACCGCGAGCGACTCAAGGAATTGGAACTGGAGAATCGTGAATTAAAGCGTGCCAACGAGATATTGCGTAAGGCATCGGCTTATTTTGCCCAGGCGGAGCTCGACCGCCAGTCGAAATGATGATGTTATTTGTTGATAGAAACAAAGCGGAATATGGGGTCGAGCCAGTCTGTAGACAAATACAGATTGCCCCGTCGAGTTATTATGAACACAAAAGGCGCGAACGAGATTCGGATCGATTACCCGATCGCATTAAGCGCGACATGAAACTGGAACTTGAAATACAACGGGTTTGGGAAAACAACTTCCGGGTTTATGGTGTCCGCAAAGTATGGCGACAGTTGATACGTGAAGGTACGCGAGCTGCCCGTTGCACTGTCGAGCGACTGATGAAGAAGCTGGGAATACAAGGCATCAAACGCGGCAAGAGATGTTGGACAACTATTTCGGATGATTCGCTCTATCGGCCAGCCGACAAGGTCAACCGGCAATTTACCGCAACCCGGCCAAATCAATTGTGGGTTGCTGATATTACCTTTGTTGCAACGTGGACGGGGTTTGTTTATGTTGCTTTTATCATTGATGTTTATGCTCGGTATATTGTTGGTTGGCGGGTTAGTCGATCACTACAAACCGACTTAGTGCTCGATGCCCTGGAACAAGCATTGTGGGCACGGCGGGAAATCAAGGGACTAATTCATCATAGCGACAGTAAGAATACGTGTACCAGATTTCAATAATGAGTTGACTCAATCATTGACTGAGTAATTATTGGAGCTCTGGTACCGTTAGGGTTGCCAAGTTTCCTGACTCCCACAGCGATCGACCAACATTTGTGTCATTCCCCGGATCTGTCGGTTACTTGGCAACATCTGACGGTGAGGTTTCACCTCACCTTTGCCTGTGACCCAAGAAGGGCCTGATCGCTTATCTCTTTACTGTCTTGTCCCGGCAATCGGTTTCGGTGAATCCCTATTCAATAACATTATTCGAAAATGGGGAGCTGAAATGAGTAATCCATCATCATCCAATCATCAGGGCATCGTCGGAGGAGTCGACACGCACAAAGATCTTCATTTCGCAGCCGTAGTCAACGCATATGACCGAGTACTTGCTAGCAATTCTTTTCCAACAACACGCCACGGTTATAAATCAATGTTGAATTGGATGCAGTCATTTGGTGAAGTCAAACGTATTGGCGTAGAGTGTACAGGGACTTACGGTGCTGGTCTGCTAAGGTATCTACAACAATTTGGTATCGAAATTTTAGAGGTCACCGCACCTGATAAAACAGACCGGCGCAAGCGCGGCAAAGACGACACAATCGATGCGGAAAATGCGGCGCATGCAGCATTCGCTGGTATACGCACCATCACACCTAAAACGCGGGATGGCATGGTGGAGTCGTTACGAGTTCTCAAGTTATGCAGGAAGACCGCCATTGCAGCTCGACGTATCGCACTACAAATGATCCAAATGAATATTATCTCTGCACCCGAAGCGATTCGTGAATCGCTACGCACAATGACTCGAATGCAATTAATCCGTACCCTTGCCGCCTGGCGACCAGATCTGGGTGGGTATCGTGATATTTCGACTGCATACAAAATTGCATTCAAATCGCTTGCGCGGCGATATTTGGAATTACACGATGAAATTGCGGATTTGGATGTAATGATTTCAGTCATTGTTGATGAACTCGCTCCTGAACTGATTGCAGGCAAAGCCATTGGATATGAATCTGCGGCACAACTACTCATTACCGTTGGAGACAACCCGGAACGCTTAAAATCTGAAGCTAGCTTTGCGGCGTTGTGCGGTGTCAATCCAATTCCTGCCTCATCCGGTAAGGTCAACAGACACAGGTTAAATCGTGGTGGTGATAGAGCAGCTAACAGCGCGCTGCATATTATTGCTATAGGGAGACTAAGAACAGATGCCAGAACTAAAGAGTATGTCGAAAAACGATTAACTCAGGGTCACACGAAACTTGAAGCGCTTCGCTGTGTTAAACGCTATATTGCAAGAGAGGTATATTACACTTTGAGAAAACGAAATAATGTTGTCAACAGTACTCAAATTACCACTTGACACTTAGAAGGGCATCCGCGGTTGCCAATATTTGTCGATTCGCTATACGGAGCGTCTGGTTGAGGCCAATATTGAAGCTTCTGTTGGTAGTGTCGGAGATTCTTATGATAATGCGCTGGCTGAAACAATTAACGGATTATACAAAACCGAGGTTATTCGGCATCGCGGTCCATGGCGCAATATTGATGATGTGGAGTTTGCAACCTTGGAATGGGTAGATTGGTTTAATAATCGCCGATTACTGGAGCCGATTGGAAATATTCCACCGGCTGAATTTGAAAAGGCATATTATTACCAATTAGAGGAGTCAGCTAATGTGGCTTGACTCAAATGTACTAGCTCAGATCAGATCGTACAGTTACCGAATTGATTGGATGTCTGTCAGATTAGATTTGGTGTACTAGCTTAGGCCTGATCTGACAGTTACCAGTTTTTTTAGGTGTCTGTCAGTTTAGATTTGAGCTAAATTTTTTTCCGCCTAAATTGATTTGCCATCAAGTAATGTATCCAATGGTGTTCGTCCACAGCACATTTTTCCTTGATGAGTTCGTTCATTGTTATAGTATTCCATCCATTCGTCTAGATCTTTCTGTAGTTCCTCCATAGTTGAATAAAGTTTCTTCCTGAATGTGATTTGATAAAACTCATTCAGAATCGTTTTGTGGAATCGTTCACAGATCCCGTTTGTTTGCGGCGACATGGCTTTTGTTTTTGTATGATCAATATCATTAATCGCCAAATATAGCTGGTAATCATGCTGTTCAACCCGCCCGCAATACTCTGTACCCCTGTCCGTTAAGATACGCAACATGGGTAGTTCGTAGTGCTCAAAGTATGGCAATACTTTATCATTGAGTAAGTCGTCGACCCTGAAAAACTGCATCAATTGTTATTATGGATCAGCAGTTTCAAAAAGCGGCGTGTTAATAAAGACAAAATCGAGCAATTTGATCTTTTTCCATCAAAGAATTTGCGAAGCCTGCAGTTTTCGCCACGGGAAGAAAAACCAAAAAATGGCCAATAGCCATTGTTTTAGAATCCAGGCGGTAGCAGCCATTAGCAGATTGATGTGATCACCGATGGCGCCTTTCAGGTAATTTCTGGCCATTCGATAATCCGATTTCAGGTGGCTGATAATGGGTTCAATCGCCGCGCGCCTTCTGCATTGTTTCCGCTTCTTGTCTCTTTGGTAGCGTGTGTCTCGTTTTAATGCTCTTCCAGGTAGAACGATTTGCGTTCCATTGACTTCACGTTTGCCACGGTAGCCACGGTCGCATACAGCTTGCTTGGCCGCTTTCCCGCGCGAAGTCTCAACATGATGCAATATCTCTGGTAATGTGTGGCTGTCATGCAAGTTTTGTTCGTGACTGACAACCCCAACAATCAGGTTACCTTTCGCTGTGCTGGCTATCGATGCCTTGCTGCCGTATTCATATTGTTTGTGGTCTTTTCCCTTGCCGATACAGCACTTGCGGTTCGTGCAGGAATAGATTTGTGCGTGTCTTTGATTTTCTGTTTCAGTACGCGCTCATACAGTAGAAAATCCTTTTGGTAGTGCTCGAATAGACGCATTGTGGCAATTTTCTCCTGAGCTCCCGCATCAAAACACCTGCAATGGTTCTGAGTCGCTTCAACGCGCGTTTCGCCTTTGCTCTTTTCTTCACATGCCGGTAGTGCCGAATATCCAAGCGCAGTGATTTCACTTGCTTAATGAAAGTGCGCCGCTGCGAAATACCATGGATTTGGCAATCTTGTTGAGGCGATTGATAATCTTGATCGCTAGTTTGCTGTCAGTCGGGTATGTGATGTTCTTCTCTTGCACTGTCGTGTCAACATGAACCACATCTTCCAGTGCCGATTCCCCATGCAAACCAACACTCATCTGAAAAATCTGCTCCATGCCCGGCACACCTAGGCGCTTACGAAAATGCACCAGTTCCGTGCTATGACACGGCAATTTCTGCTGGAACTCTTTCATGCCGCAAAAGCCTGGTAGTAAGGATTGCGCTTCCACTGCAATACTACTGATTCGTCACTCAAATTCTCTAACTGCTTCAAGATCAATAACCCAACCAGCAACCGGATCGGCTTACTCGGCGCGCCTGTCGATTTCGTGTAGTGAATCGAAAATGCTTCGTCAAATTCTTGCCACGGTATCGCGTCTGCAAGCTGCAACAATGGATCATTGACATCCAACTGCATCAGCAAATCTGTTCCAAACAAATTCGGTTGATGAATCGTACTGCTATGTCTTAGCATTTTTTAATCACCATTTCGACCAGAAATAGGATGCTATTTTAACATTCCTGGTCGTTATGCTCATCAAAAGAAAGATCTTTGCTGCATAGAATCAAGTGCTTGTGGATATTTCAGGATCGACTAAGTCAGCTGCTGTAATCGGTGTTTTTGGTTGTATAGAGTTTGGCAAAGGCTATTTTGCTGTAGGTATCGATAAACGTTTGTTGATAAACACGGCCAACGCCCTTTGAGGTTCCCGACATAAAACGTATCTTGTGAGCCTAGATAGCCTGATGTGCCGTTTCTATTTCACCGCAGGCTTCATCGTCGTGTTCTCTTTTCAAGGGCCGCAACTTGCGCATCACTAAGAATAATGCCGTCATTAGCTACCTTGCCTTCGAGTGCTTTTAAGCGCTTTTTAAAATTCTCCAGGTTATGACGTAGCTAAATAGAGCGCACGCCACTACCCGATACAAATACACTTTTCTTACGAAGCTCATTGCTGGTTCGATGCTGCCCATGTGCAGGCTGCCCAATTGCATAACCTATGACTGCTCGTTCGGTCGCTTCATCAACACGGTTCTTGATATTTGGGACTCTTCGATTCTTGTCTATCAGCGCATCAAGACCACCATGTTCAACAAGGTCTTGATAGCGATAAAACGTATCCCGTGAGACGCCCATGACTTTACAGGCCCTGGATACATTACCCAATTCTTCTGCCAAATTTAAGGAAACTCTGAATAAGTCTCAAGAACTTGTAGAATATTCGGTAGATTGTAACCATTGCAAGGGGGCACATTGATGAAACAATTAGGCTTGTCGATTCCATTATTTATCAAGAAACCAAAAGTAACTCGCCGGCAAAAGTTTCTCGAAGAAATGGAACAAGTGATTTCTTGGGCAGAGTGGACAAATCGGATCGCGCCGCATTATCCGGTAGCAGGATTAGGACGCAAGCCATTTGAGCTGGAAGCGATGCTGCGGATTCATATGATGCAACAATGGTTTGGTTATTCAGATCCGGGCATGGAAGAAGCGTTACATGATGTGCCGATGCTGCGTGAATTTGCAGGCCTGGATGCAGGAGAAGATGCCATGCCTGATGAAACGACGATCCTCAAATTTCGTCACCTGCTGGAGAAGCATCACTTGGCACAAAGCCTGTTTGCAGAAACAACTGCTCAGTTGGCCCAGCAGGGATTATTGCTGCGTCAGGGCACGATAGTTGACGCCACGCTGATAGCGGCCCCGCCATCGACCAAGAACCGGCAACGCAAACGTGATGGCGAGATGAGTTCGACCAAGAAGGGCAACAACTATTACTTTGGATTAAAAGCACACATAGGCGTAGATGCTGATTCCGGTCTGGTGCATAGCCTGGAAATTACCACGGCCAAAGTGGCCGATGGCAACATGATTGATGCACTGGTACATGGCGAAGAGGCGATTGTATTGGGAGATCGGGCTTATACTCGTAATGATCGCAATCTGGAAGCACAACGACAGCCGGAAGAGCCAGTCTGGGGTATGCCATTCAAACGCAAGCGCGGTGAGGAATTGCCGGCAGAACATGCCGTACTCAATCGCATGCTGGCTTCACTCGCGCAAAGGTGGAGCATCCGTTTCGTATTGTCAAAAGACAATTTGGTTTATACAAAACCCGTTACCGGGGATTGTTCAAGAATGCACAACAGCTTTATCTGTTGTTTGCCTTGGCTAATCTCTACTTTGTCCGCAAGGTGTTGATGCCAACTACGGGATAATTCCGTCCAATACCCCTGAAAATTAGCATCAGGGGACAGAATAGTATGCAATCTGCTAAAAATTGCAGCTATCAGTCGTACAATAATGTCAATATTAGCTACTCTACTGATAGCTTTGTCACTAAAACTGAAATAAGTGACTTAATCAGAGCTTCCTTAATAATCCAGCTTTGTGTTTAATAATACGATTGTTAGTATGTGTCATTGAGAGTTACCTCTTTTGTTTTGATTAAGATTCGATACCTTTATCAAAACCGATAACTCTCACTTTTGCAAGTGATGTGTCAGATCAGATCGGAACTAATACAATTTGGTTCAGATTTTTGCTGTTCCAAATCGTTTTCCCACTGAGCAAAGTCTCCATAGGAGTTTTTCCATTGCAGACTTTTCCCTGATGAGTTCTTTCATTATTATAATAATCGATCCAGCTGTCTAGGTCCTTTTGCAGTGACTCCAAATCGTGATATAGCTTCTTGCGGAAAGTCACTTGATAGAATTCCTGTAAGATGGTTTATGGAATCGCTCACAGATACCGTTGGTCTGAGGTGACATGGCTTTTGTTTTGGTATGGTCGATATCATTGATTGCCAAATATAGCTGGTAATCATGCTGTTCAACCGCCCGCAATACTCCGTACCCCTGTCCGTTAATATTCGCAACATGGGTAAACCCTGTGTCGCATAGAATGGCAGCACCTTGTCATTTAGGATATCGGCTGCAGTAATTGATGTTTTGGCCGTATAGAGCTTGCAATGCACTACCTTGGAGTAAGTATCAATAAAAGTTTGCTGATAAATACGACCAACACCTTTTAGATTTCCCACATAGAAGGTGTCCTGTGCGCCCAAATAACCAGGGTGCATCGTTTCTATTTCACCGCTGGCAATATCATCCTGTTTCTTTTTCTCCAATGCTGCGATTTGTGCATCATTCAAAATGATGCCTTCACTGGCGATCTTGGTTTCCAGTGCAGCAAGGCGATCTTTGAAGTTTGCTAGCTGGTGGCGTAACCAGATCGAGCGCACACCACTACCTGATACATAAATACCGCTTTGCGTAATTCGTTGCTGGTTCGATGCTGACCATGTGCCGGATACTCTACTGCATAGGCTACCACCGCCTGCTCAGTGGCTTCATCCACCCGATTCTTAAAGTTAGCAACACGACGATCCTGATTGATCAATGCTTCCAGACCGTTTGTCTCAACTAATTCCTGATAGCGATAAAATGTATCTCTCGAAACTCCCATTATCTTGCAGGCTTTTTGAGATATTCTGAAGTTCTTCAGCAAGATTGAGCAATCCTGCTTTATGTTTAATGATTGGATTGTTAGTATGCAACATGAGCGTTACCTTCATTTATGTTTGATTTTAAATTTCAACACCCATATCAAACTCGGTAACGCTCTCGATTTCAAGCCCTTTGTACGATTAGATCTGAACTAATACAACTCAAACTAAAAAGTCTCCAGAAAACCCGGGGCGATTCACTATCGCTCGCGCATTGATAGCTTTGCGCTCGACTGCTTTGTTATGCGCTTGCTTGGGGCGATAGCCACACGCCCCGCAGTTACGGGCCAACTCTCGGCTGATAGTTGATACGCTTCGGTCAATGACGGTGGCAATCTCGCTTTGTGTATGGCCCGCTTTCTTCAAGGCGTATATCTGGTATCGTTCTTCTCGGGTTAGGTGTGTGTAGTTCATCTTTGCAATTTCGACTGGCTGGTCAAAAAAGCTCAGATGCTACCGCATCCCCCCCCTGACCTGCATTATTCAAAATTGCACTTCAAACTTGAATCCGCCTAACAAATTGCAATATTTTTTGATATTTTTGACCATTAAAGCCATCTACCGTGGCTGTATTGAATCCACTCTGTCCGCCCGACCTTATAGCTTGGTTGAGAAATAGTGCCTGCCCGAAAACCCCATTTTCACCACCAACCTGCCTAATTCTTAATCATCTTGAACAAAATTCAGCGGAACGATTCCGCCAAAAACACGTTCATTTGTGATTTTCAGGAAATATTGCACGAAAACCCCGAATTTTACTTAACAGTCACCGCTGATTGCTTACAATCAGGTGATATTTATCGCTTGGAAAAAGTTTCAGGCCGTTCGCCGATACTGCGAATTTCTTGCGCTTGCTTTGCGTTCTCGCGCTACATCACGCTGCCATAAAATACCTCCGATACGACGGATGTTTCTGGCGACAACGGCCAGTGCGACGTACCGTTTAAAACCGTTGATGCCACATGATCGGGACATTTATCCAGACCATGCACTTCCGTACGGAAAAGTGTCTAAGTGATGAAGCATTCGTCAAGCTACAAAAACGTTACCGGAATATCTTAACGCGTGGCAAAAAAGAACTGCCCGTCATTCCATCCAAATCCAGCCGCAAGCGCAGTAAACTAGCCAAATCTGATGCATACAATCTTTGGAAAAGATTGAAGATTCACGAAGCAGCAGTACTGCTATTTGCGAAAGACCCGCATGTATCGTTTACTAATAACCGAGCAGAGCGTGACTTGAGAATGGCAAAGGTCGAACAAAAGGTATCAGGTTGTTTCAGAGTCAGCGAATATGCACATGCCTATTGCCGAATTTCAAGCTACCTGCAATCCATGGCCAATAAGGGATACAATCCACTTGTCGCTATTCAAATAGCGTTAGCCAGGGAAGCTCATAAAATATTATGGGACGAGTAGTTACGGTAAGTTATTCTGATGCCTGTGCTTCTTTCATCAAGGACAGTAATGCCTTATTCACAGCTTCTTCGCTTGGAAATGCCTTAGCTACTTCCGGATCAAGTAGAACTATATTATGTGCTTCAGCATATGCCGTGGCATACTTGCCACGAACGCCTTTCCCTAGATCTTCACGCTTATATTCAGATCTCATTTCATCTTTTATCTTAGCCTTCTTCATAAATTTTTTCTCTTGCTTTGTCATCAGACGTGCACTGATGATTCGTATCGTTGTATCCAGTTCAGTATGAGATACTACAACATACTTCCCAGTTCGTGTTACTCCGAAAGTCAGCAACCGGTGCTCATCTATGGAATGATCTGGATCATTGAACGTTAACGCTAACTTGTCACCAAACACCGTAGCTGCCTCTTGAAACGATACGCCATGTTTCTTGAGATTAATTTCAGCCTTGCTCTTATTCCACTCAAAATCCACAAAAAATTAACTTCCCGCGCTTGAATGATTGCTTAACATCGCAAATAAATCATATATCGTAACGTTGACGGTCGCATAGGTACGTAACTTGCTGTGACACGATGAATTAAAAATAGAATGAGAATAACAAGTTCAGTTCCAAAAATCAAAAGGTTGAAAAAATATCATATTATCTGACTTAAATTACAACTCACACAATGCGTTCAAACCTTTAACATGCCCCATTTTGTGCGCCCCGGTTTCGATAAGGGACGAAATAACTTGTGATATTGTCCGAGTATCTTTTGTTTTATGAATAAATTGTTTAATCATTACTTCATAAACATGCTCATGATCGCCAAACAAAACACTTTTGTTGAGTTCCTGCCCATCTGTATCAGGGTTAATATTTATTATATTGGAGCCATCTCTTAGGGCGAGCATGATAGCAACACGCGCCAATATATTAAGTGTAAGTCCAGTCGACATTTTCAAATAACGAAATTTGTCAGTTGAGTTTTTGGATAATTTAATTCTATTTGGAAGCATATTGAGTCAACGCACCAGCATTTTGATTACGCCAAAAATAACCTTCATCTGCAACTGTACATCCCTTTTCTGAATCGTAATTAAGTTTGTATGCATGGGATATGCTAGGCAACATATCTGAATAAAATGATTCATCCACTTCAGTGTCAGTTGACAAAATGATTACCTGATGACTGGCATATGGAAAATAATTGTTAATGAGTTTTGTTCGATGAATCGAATCTAATCGTCCAAGCGGTGTATCAATGATGATAGGTAAACGACGCCCAGAGGTACGGGCAAGGGCCTCGAGTATAGCAATTGCATATATCTGCTTTTCACCTGCAGATAATTCATCTTTGTTTATTTCTCTGCCAGCAGCATCTTTTAAAGTAACCGTGAAAGTCTCTGGATTGATCGACGCAACAAGACTCACATCTTCTTTTCTAGCTAATCGAGAAAATGACTTAACAAACTCATTCTCCAGATCTTTTACTTTCCTGTTAGCCATTTCAATCGCAAAATCGTTTAGCAAAGATTTTGCTCCATTAGCGTATTTAAAGGTTCTTGATTGTTCTTCTTCAGTAGCAAAATTTTCTGCCAATTTGTCCAGTTGCCGTGCCACTGAAATTCCTTCTCTGATATGTGATTTGTAAAGACTTGTATACTCTTTCTGTCTGGCGATACAACAAGCAATTTTTTTATGATACTCAGTCAGCTGATTGAGGATTGGCTGTATTTGGGATTCTTCCGGTGCTCTAGCAATATTATTTCCTGCTTTATCAAGTTCTTTGTTTATATGATTCAATTTATTACTTAGTTGATTAATTTTATTCTTCTGTTGCGTTAAAGCATCGCTGATAGAAAATTCTATAGCGGATAGTAAGGAATCAGAAATATCATGAATTATATCGAGAGCGTATTTGTGCTTACCAATAGAGACTAATTCAGTATCTATTGTATCCTTAACCTTATTGAATGAATCTGTATCCAGTAAATTCGCTAGAGAATTACGCAGTGAATTTAAATGCTTTTTAACAATTTCATCCGTATGCGCCTGTCGCTTACATTTACTCTCATTTTGTAATTGAGCTAACGTTTGCAGGGCAAAATCAGCTGCGATAGCAAATGGATAGTTTGCACTAAAAATTTCACGGATTTGATCTTCTATATTTCGCTTTTCTTCTGATAGTTTTGCTTGTTTAGCGATTTCATCTTCACGACTTACAGCCCATGCACCACCACGTGCTGACAGTAAATTCTCTAGTTTTTGAATATCAGCATCAAGTGATCTTCGAGTAATGAGTGTCTGATGATACTCCTCAAGCGCTTTATTTGCTTCATGCTCATGCGACAACAAAGTCTTTTCTAATTCTTCTATTTGATCTTGGACCTGTTTTTGTTTACTTCTTTTGGTTTCTAAACGTAACAAAATACTTAAATCTGCGTTCAATGTTTCAAGTATGTCTAGGCCCAATAATTTTTTGATCGAATCACCGAGCGCAACTCCCTTCGTATCTTCAGCTAATTCTGCAATTTTTTCCCCATCAAAGAAAAATAAATCCGAAACACCAATGGGAATCAGTTCATTTAGAAAGCCCTGGCATTGCTCATCATTAAGCTCAGATAATAATGAACCATCTTCGGACATTATTAAGTTCTCAAATACGGAATTTTTACTGTTAACCGTCCATTTGCGCTTAACAGAATATTGTTTTTTGATCCCCAAGTTTGAGTAACTAAAAACAAGTTCAATTGAAGAAGAATTTACCTGAAGAAATTTATCTTTTGAGCGGTGTATGCTTTTTTCCAGGTAATCTGCATAATCTTTCTTATTAACCGCTATTCCAAGTGATTGCTTTCCATATAACGCCAACCTGATTCCATTCAAAATCGTTGTCTTGCCAGCACCATTAAGTCCGCCAAACAGAATTATGGGGCATTTTTTATTATGTATAACGCGTGGAGTGAGGTCAAAAGTATGCTCGCCTCCAAAAACCCTAAAGTTCTTAACAGTAAGCTTTTCTAGAATCATGCTGTTGGAGCCTCATCATAAAGACGCTGCAACTGTTTGATTTTTTCTTTCCACACACCACTATTACTAGTAGACATATTTCTGATATAGCAAAGCTCAAATAAAGTGATTATAATCTGTAGATGACTTATCCATCATCATTTCGCTGCAAAGTTTTGTCTGTACGTAGTCGACCCTGAAAAACTGCATCAATTGTTATTATGGATCAGCAGTTTCAAAAAGCGGCGTGTTAATAAAGACAAAATCGAGCAATTTGATCTTTTTCCATCAAGAATTTGCGAAGCCTGCAGTTTTCGCCACGGGAAGAAAACCAAAAAATGGCCAATAGCCATTGTTTTAGATTCAGGCGGTAGCAGCCATTAGCAGATTGATGTGATCACCGATGGCGCCTTTCAGGTAATTTCTGGCCATTCGATAATCCGATTTCAGGTGGCTGATAATGGGTTCAATCGCCGGCGCCTTCTGCATTGTTTCCGCTTCTTTGGTAGCGTGTGTCTCGTTTATGCTCTTCCAGGTAGAACGATTTGCGTTCCATTGACTTCACGTTTGCACGGTAGCGGTCCAGCTTGCTTGGCCGCTTTCCCGCGCGAAGTCTCAACATGATGCAATATCTCTGGTAGGTGTGGCTGTCAGCAAGTTTTGTTGGACAACCCCAACAATCAGGTTACCTTGCTGGCTGGCAGAGCCTGCGCCGTATTCATATTGTTTGTGGTCTTCGCCGCAGTACTTGCGGTTCGTGCGGGGGTGCGTGTCTTGATTTCTGTTTCAGTACGCGCTCATACAGTGAAAATCCTTTTGGTAGTGCTCGAATAGGCAGCATTGGGAATTCCCGAGCCCCGCATCAAAACACCGCAATGGTTCTGAGTCGCTTCAACGCGCGTTTCCTTTGCTCTTCTGCCGGTAGTGCCGAATATCCGGGTCGCCTTGGGCGATTGAAACGACGCTGTTGCTGTCGTCGGGTATGTGATGTTCTTCTCTTGCTGTCGTGTCAACAGAACCACATCTTCCAGTGCCGATTCCCCAGCAAACCAACCTGAAAAATCCGCTCCATGCCCGGCACCCGGCGCTACGAAAAGCAGCCGTGCGTGGGCAATTTCTGCTGGAACTCTTTCATGCCGCAAAAGCCTGGGTAAGGATTGCGCTTCCACGCACTACTGATTCGTCACTCAAATTCTCAGCTAGATCAATAACCCAACCGCCTCGGCGCCTGTCGATTTCGTGTAGTGACATGCTTCGTCAAATTCTTGCCACGGTATCGCGTCTGCAAGCTGCAACAATGGATATTGACATCCAACTGCATGCAAATCTGTTCCAAACAAATTCGGTTGATGAATCGTACTGCTATGTCTTAGCATTTTTAATCACCATTTCGACCAGAAATAGGAGCTATTTTAACATTCCTGGTCGTTATGCTCATCAAAAGAAAGATCTTTGCTGCATAGAATCAAGTGCTTGTGGATATTTCAGGATCGACTACGTAAGAAAGAAGGGCTTACAATAGCACAGACGGCAGCACGTTTTTGTGTGGGAATTGCCAGCGTGACACGCTGGGTAAAAAATCCCAATCCCAAGCAGACCCGTAACAAACCGGCGACGAAGATCGACATGATCGCGTTGGCCCGAGATGTGCGGGAGTTTCCAGACGCCTATCAAGCAGAACGAGCTCGTCGATTAGGCGTAAGCGAAAAAGGTATTGGCCATGCGCTGCGGCGTATGAACATCAGCTATAAAAAACACTGCGGCATCCCAAAGCGGACGAAGACAAACGGCACATCTTCCAGGAGACGATTAAGACGTACAAAGCTCAAAATCGCGTCATCGTTTATATTGACGAGAGTGGTTTTGCTCACGATATGCCACGAACACATGGGTATGCGCCCATTGGCAAGCGGTGTCACGGTGTGTGTAATTGGCATGCCAGAGGCCGCGTCAATGTGATCGGCGCGTTGATCGGCAAATGTCTTCTGACGGTGGGGTTGTTCATCAGCAATATTGATGCAGATACTTTTGGGCTGGACGGTACACGATCTGTTGCCAAAACTTCCACCAGCATCAGTTGTGGTCATGGATAACGCGACCTTTCACAAAAGGCAGGATATTCAAAATGCAATCACACAAGCTGGACATACGCTTGAATATCTGCCAGCGTATTCACCAGACCTTAACCCCATTGAGCACAAATGGGCACAAGCCAAAGCAATCAGAAAACAACAAAACAAAACCGTTGAGCAGCTCTTTAAAATCGAATCATTTTATGTGACGTAGGCTATAACTTATTGATTTTATGGTGCCGACACCAAGAGTCGAACTCGGGACCTTCTGATTACAAAACGTAAATGGAAATTTAAGATATATAAAAATCAATCACTTACAATGCTTGCCAAGCATAAAAACTACCTCACACAACCAAAAACAGTGACACTTACAGAGTAGTTTGGCACAAATTTGACACAATCATTTTTGTTACCTGTTTAGCTCACCAAATCGGATAAATCTAGTAACTGGTTTATTGAGATTTTAGTTTGATATTTCTGCATACATGAAATTAGCGTTTGAATTTATCGTTGCTGAGCTACTTTATCGTATGACGGTCGATGGGATGAATTCATTGGGTATTTAATTTTGTTCTAACCATCATTGTTTTGATAGTTATTATTCGTCATAGCGAGTGATAATATTCTTTGATTTTATTCGCCATTAGTTTGCGTCTTTTTGTCAAAAAATCGTTGTAGTTGTCAATGCTCATTTGCTGGATTTCAATTGGCACACAATTCATTTTTAAATTGTCCAAAAGATGTTGCTCTGTTGCAAGCCCACTAACTTGTTGGTTATTGACAATCATTTGTGATTTTACAATTTCAAAATAATCCTTTGGCGGTTTTGTTGCCAACCTGAATGTTAATCTCGGACTGCATATAAACGTAGTTCGCAATTTGATTGTATTCGCTCCTATCTAAACCGTTCTTTTTCAAATAGTCCTTTGGAAATAAATGATGTATGTCGCCACGCAATGAAATTAAGTCACTAACTAAAATGTCTCTTGATAAAATCCTCTGTCGTTTGCTTTTACTTGTGAAGCTAAAAAACGTGGAAGTAAGGGCTACTTGCTACCGAAGTTTCCAAACTTCGTGGTAGTGACGCATTCCAAAAAAGCTTCTGATAATTCGCCCTCTTCTTTTTCTTTCAAGTATTCACCAAATGTTTTTTAGAAATTTGCCTAATATCAAAATCAAACACACTCTCTGGTGAGCCTGAATAGCGACCTGTCAAGATCGAGTAAACTAACCAACGTCTTACATAGCTTTCAATGGAAACTGGATTAACACCTAGTTCTCTTAGTTTGAGATAGACGATGTAAGCAAAATTGATTGCATTCTGAGAACGAATAAGTTTTGGAGAAATAAACCCTGCGGATTTAATTATCATCAAGAAGCGTTGGAAATTTGTTCTGTTAATGAAATTATTTACGCCTGCTTTAAGAGTTTTAAATGATGCTTCTGCGATTGAATCTTCATAAGTACGTGTTTCAAAATTTCTACCTGAAAGCAAACTTACCAAGTCGGAAAGCCGTCCTCTGCTGAACTGCGTTGTAAAAGCAACACGAATTAAATCGGTGTAGTCAGGGTTATATAAATCATCACTCTCAGTTCTAAGCCATTGCATTCCTTGAAAAAACTCTGTCTTTGTAAATTCTTCGTCGTTGTCAACGATGTGTCTGTGAAACTCTGGGGCAATAGCCAAATGGCAGAAATAGTCGATTGCTTTGCGTAATTCGTTACCACTGTATTTTGTATTAGAAGCAATTTTACTCATAGCAAAGTCGGCTTGACTTAAAACAACACCTTTTGAATTGATACGGATAAAAATTTTCGTAACGGTTTCAATATCTAAATCGGCCGCTAACTCAATAATTCCAATTTGCTTTCTTGGGATGTTAACAAGAGTGGTAACTGTTTTCTCAATTTTTTCTTCGTCTGCTTCTGGGTTTAATTTTAAATATCCCCTAACTACTCTTAAAACATTTCCATTTATAACTTCTCCAATATCATGAAGCCATGTTCTATCTTGTAGAATTGCGGGGGGTTCTGAACTTCAAATTTTTCGTTAATGGGGTGGAACGCAATTTTAATTTTCACTCTCTCATATGTTTTGTTGACCACACACTGCCCGAGAATTGCAGCCGTTAAAGCCGTTACACGTTGTTGTCCATCAATAAGGATTTTTTTGCCTTCACTCAAACTGCCGTCTCTCAGCCGCACATTGGGATTTCTCCACGCGATAACATAACCAATTGGATAACCTTGATATAAACTATCCATTAAATCCCGAACTTTTGGACTGTCCCAAACAAAAGGTCTTTGTATTTCTGGAATTGCAATTTCACCTGAGTTTACCCAAGCTAGAAGAGTTTCAATTAACTGTTGATTTACTGTGTATTTCTGCATTTTTTTGAACTATCGTTTGATAATCTCTATCGGAAAGTGGTTTACAACTTAATGTTGATCGTATACGTTAGCCTGCCCCTACATACAACCTCGTTCAAGTAACACCGAGGGGGGCTATAGATATATCAATAAAACAGTTACGTCTTTTTAAAGATGTTGTTAATCAGAAAATAACCTGCTATTTCATTTTAAATTGAGCTTAAGCATTATTGATGAATGCTTTTTTATGTTCTGCTGTCCTCCGGCAAATACTGAGCTTGGATTTTAATAATATCGGCATAGGCTGGATTGCAATATCTTTGAGAAAGCGAAATGGGAACGGTAGTAAATAATTCATCAGACTTACCTATTTGACTGTGGGATTTTATATTGGATAGCGATTATGTAACCCAATAATGAATTCCAAGAGATTGTGATGACAATGAATGATGAACCCTGATAGGGCAGGGTTGTTTGCTCAAGTGATCAAAGATGAAGCAAATCAAGAAATGTGAACAGCTCCGGTTCAACGAAGCGATCGATTTCCTTTACACATTTATATGTCCCGAACGAAACTTGATCTCAATACAAGTAATCTAAATGCTGTGCAATGCCTAATCCGCATAGGTGCGATTTGGAAAAGCTTGCAGACAAGTTCGTAACGAGACAACAGCATCTTTTAATTCCTTTGGAATGATCTCAAATTCGATACAGTCTGGTTCATCGATATCAGAGTCATTACCAAGCACTCCACGGATTTGAACTCTGCGTCTAGGTAAATATACAATTTTCTTGGTTCTAATTCAGTCACTTCAAAATAAAGATTGGGTTCAAAAAAACCCAATCGCGTACTTGTAATTTTGCCATCCGCCAAAGTATCTAGCCAATCGGCAAGGTTTGCTAGCTCGTCTGTCAACATACACGGATACGAGGCAGACCACGAACCTTTGCTAGCGTTACTCGAATTTCGATGATAAGCCAATTAGAATCATATCGATCATCATGTATTTCTGGGAATTCATAATTGGTGACGATCATCTCAAAATATGATTTTTCATTTTTAAGTAACATGATTAATACCTGTGAATATCAAAAGTTGACGAGGGCCAGGATAACGGTTACTTGGCAACGCGTGGAAATCTGGTGATTGCGATATTTAAACTTAAAATCACTGTCGAACAAGAATTTAAAATACGTTGATTTTTATTCTTTTTGCAAGTCGCAACGAAGTGTATTAAATACTACTAATAGTAGGGTGCGTATTCTTTTCATTTATTTTCTCCAGTCATCTTAATCAAGCTATAGATGCGACATCTTATTTAAAGAATAATCAATCTTTTATTTAACACAATTAATAGGTTTTCCATCACGGAGATTCTTTATAAGTTGATTATAATGAATTTAATGCACACTAACAGGTAGCGTAAGCAATTGTTTTATTTTACAAATAATGCAAATGATCTTGAAATTTATCAGGCTTGATTTGTATCACTTTTCGATCTTTACTTTTATATATATGTACGTAAGATCAGTTTTATATAAATAATTCATCTCTCAAAATAGGATCTTATTGGTGACTCTATAGATTCATTGAGTTGCCTGATTGGATATCCAGGTGTGTAGCAATCGATATATTGGTTACTAGCATCAGCTATACTAATAACTATCCGATGAAGGATATTCTTGAGCAGGCTGATATCCTCCATTAATGTTTTGAGTTTTCCTTGGGTTTTATCCCTTCCGTGTGCCGCATCGTTTCGGCTTTCCCAAGATTTTTTTTTCTTTATCACCCATTTCGAGTGACAAGCTTAAAAAGAATCGCTCATTCAGTATCCGTCGGGGCGGGTTATTCAGATCACTAGCTTTATTTAGTAACGCCTCCTTTTCTTTTTCCCCAAGAGACATGGATTTAACAATTTCTAGAAACCCATTTCTTAAATACCCCGCATTTTTCTTATCAAGTAACTTACTGTTATATTTCCCCAATTCTCTATAATTTTTTTCAATTGCTTCAATGCAGGCACCAAGTAGAACTGGTTTTGCGTGTTTGGGTGAAAACATTGCATGCCAGTAATTCCAGCTTAATTGTTGAAAATTTAATTCCTCATAGTGCATAAAGAGAGCATTTACCATTTTTGGAAATTGTAATTGAATTAATTTCTTTACAAAACGTAACCAGAAGTATCAGATATATACAAATCAATCACTTACAATGCTTGCCAAGCGTAAAGACCGTGTCATACTGTCCCAATCAATGGTGCTTTTAGGAAAATTTGGCACAAATTTGACGCAATCGTTTTTGTCACCTGTTTGACTCATTAGAACGGATAAATTTGGTAACTGGCTTTTTAAGATCGCCGTCTGAAATTTTCTTGCATATGCACAACTGATGCTTTATTCAGACCTTAAGTTACTTATGACCTGAAGGATAATCTTTGAAATACTGTTGAAGATGAGCATACCTGAATGCAAGTTTTGTATTCTGTGTTTCTTGGTGTTTTTCGAGCTGTAAGTTCACAAAAGTACTTGCTTTTGGGTAGAGTTCGTCATGAAATGATTCGGTGATCGCAGTTCTGAAATTAGTTCCAAGATAGTGAAGGAAGTAGTGCCCATCTACATCACGAAGTAACATGTTTAGGCAAAGTGATGCAAGCTCCTGATTTACCATGGCGTAGCGTTCTTTGCTTGCGTTCTTGCTCTGAAGATCAAGATAATTAGCAAGATATGGGCCAATAACTATTCGCGGATAACCAGCAACTTCACTTTCAAGTTCGTAGGCTCGGGCTACAACAGGGCCATACAGTTCACCTGGATGCAGTTCCATGCCCCATGCCACTTCAATTGCACCTCGCAACGGCTGCTTGGTCGCTAAACCCATGAAGCAAAGGGAACCGGTCAATATAAACATACGAAAGATAGCGTTTATTGGGCATTTTGTGAGTTTTTCTGCTAGTGGTGTAAAAATAAAGATACCATCTGACCATCGCTGCTTAATAATTACCGCGTCTATCGTTTTATCCCACATAGCCTGCTCCGATGGGGAAAGTGTCGCTCTTAGTTTTGACTCTAGATTTGGTTTGCTGTGGAGCATAATTTCTTCCGCTCGCTGCTGAAGATTAGCGATGGGCTGGATGGTTTCTTTGATTATTTTAAATTGCTGTTGCTTTTCCTCCTCAGTTTGTGCCATTGGGAGCAAATTTTGTCCTCGGAACACTTCGCGTTGCCCAAGCAGATCAATAAATGCAGCAGCATAATGACTGGCTTGTAATTGATCTTTATCTGTTGTCATAGAGTTTTTCTAACTTCCCAGTAGTGGTTTGACGGTAGCTTATACAAAGATAAATGAATATAAGTACAAAAAGTATATATAGATCAATAACAGTGTTCCATATTGAATTCATTTACTTCGTATATGCTCTTTTTCATAATGATCATTTGCCATGTATGCCCGAACAAGTAACACAGGAGCTATAAAATACATTTATTACATTAGTTAAACTTCAAAGTTGAATCCACCATATATTTTATTTAATGTTTCTAATGTCGATAGCAGAAGTGTATCTCCTGAGACAAAGTCTTTCATTGTTGGTAGGTTGTTATGGAAAAAACTAACAGCAAATATGGCAACCTCACACTTGATCAATTTAAACAGATCGTCAAAGAATTACCAGAGATCCGAAGCCAGATAAAAGAATTACCTGAGCTTTTAAATTCCGCTCCCAAAGATAAAATTAAGGAAGTACTGAAGCAGGATTTATATTGGGCCTTCGTATATGAATTGTCATTTCAAGAATCGCTAGCACTGCTTATTTGTGGCTTAGGATATCATCAAGAATTGCACAGAGCCGCTCAATCAGATGATCCAACACAGGCTGTATTTAGTATGTTTAAAGATGTTAAGTATGAGAAGTGGGAAGGCGGATTGAATGGATTATTCGAGATTAGTGATGTAGTCGGGTTGTTTGCTGCGTTGCAGCGTAATATTTGCTCAATCATGCTGTTTCATCGCACATTAAATGCAATCGTTGATGAAGTTAAAAACGGAAACGATGACTCATTATTTAATGCTGTACGTATTGATCGTTCTATTATCACTTGCCCAACATTCGCTTTACGTATTGCTAAAGCAGAACTTGAGAATGATAAAGATTTTTTTCTTCACCTTCGTAGTGCGTTGAAAGGGCCTTCTAAAAAACACTGGGAAGCATACAAAGATTTGCGATATGCGTTTTTTATCCTTCGGGAATGTGGATTTAATCAAATGTCTGACGCACAACTTGAGGAATTACTTGTTCACCAATTGAAGCTTTATCCCAATACACCAAGTGCTCGCAAGAATCTCCGAAAGCAGTTCACAGAATCCAGGAAATTTTCAACCACCTGAAATTGAAATTTGAGGTGGACGACATTTAGTAGTCTGAAGCATAAATTTCTGAATCGTTGCTGGAAGCAATTGCATACCAGCCTTCAATCAGGAGTTTTCTAAATGTCAAATGAAACCAAAGTATCTAGTCAATCCACCGAGCCTAAGCATCGCACAACGAGCGAATGCGAGGCAGTGCGTTGCAGGGGCGAGGTGGACAATACTTCGACAGAAGTATTTCAATCACTAAACGTAACATCACAGGGTACGCCGCCTAGTAACACAGTACCCTATAACTGCAATACTGAGTATTTTAAGCTTTTAAGGTTTGGGGTTGATAGCCTTTTATCTTTCCTATCCCGGTGAGCTGTTTCCTGAAGCTGAGAAGAAATTAGCTGATTTGAAGGCAATTGCTCAATCTGCTGAATCGTGCAGAACAATCCTGTGCTCAATATCCAGTAGAAAATCATCTATTTGAAGTGAAGGACAAAGGAGCACGTTTCTTTCCCTATATCCTAGAAGATAACGCTTTCCGCATCCAGCTTTCCCGAAGCCATGCAATGCCGCTCGCTTATGTAAAAATATCCAGCGAATACTTGACCCATGTATCCCTGCTGATGCAGAAATGGCCCTGCGACCTGTAGTAAATCATTTTGGGGCTATCCATGAATCGGCAAATGTAAGCCGAATCGATTTGTTCGTTGACTTTACCAGTTCAGTCGATATGGAAAGCTGGGACCGCCATGCTTGGGTTACCCGTGCATCTTCCATCAATATGTACACGATCGAACGCAATTTCTCCGGTTGGGTCATTGGCTCGGGTGGCCTAATCCGGTTGCCGCTTGTATGATAAAACATTGGAAATTGAACAAAAATCCAAAAATATTATCTCCATGAGCTATGGAAGAAAACCGGCTGGAATGGAAATGATAAGGTTTGGCGGCTTGAATTTGAGTTGCAGCGTGAAATATTAACTCAGAAGACGCTATCGAAGTTATCGGATGTTCTAAAGCATCTTAATGGCTTATGGAGTTATGCAACGACCGAGTGGCTCCGCTTGGCACTACCCAATCCAGAAGATCAAACTCGCTCACGTTGGCCAATTCACCCTTTATGGGGATATTTGTCGTCGGTTGATTGGGAAACCAATGATAGTCCGTTATCGCCTCGTTTTAATACCGCCCGTATACCGAGTGATGATAAGCTTTTCACGATGGGGCTAAGTCCCATCATTTCATACATGGCTCGTGAAAATATTCATGATTGGGAAGTGGGCACAACGGCTTATATCAATGCGATGTATGATCATCTCAATGATAAGTGTTTTTCTTTTAAATTACCCTTTAAGAACTTCATTAAAGAAAAGGTTGCGGTCAAGGCTCGTTTATTTAATTCCATCCTAAACAACAATGAAGCTCAAAGTCAGGCTATAGAACGAGCGGAACGTGAAAAACAAGCTCGTGAGTATAAAAAACAGTCTGATGGTGGGTGATTCCAATCATGATAACGCTCAATTTGCATGAGGCTGCCCAATTTCTGAAATTGCATCCTGAAGAAGTCCGAAAACGTGCGAAAGCTGGCGTTATCCCTGGTGCTAAACTGGGAAAACGCTGGGCATTCATCGAGGATGATCTTGCAGCTTATATCCGCTCGTTATATCCTAGCCCACGGCAAGCGTTGCAAGTGGGACATCGGGAGAAAATATCATGTCACTCTTTAAACGTGGAAAAACGTGGTGGATTAGTTTCACCACACCAAGCGGCGAGCGTATTAGATGCTCTGCTGCAACTGAAGATCGAACCCAAGCCCAAGAATTCCACGACGGGCTAAAAGCTGAATCGTGGCGAGTTACTAAATTGGATGATAAGCCCAAGCGGACTTGGGATGAGGCCGCCTATAAATGGTTAATGGAAACAGAACATAAAGCTTCACATCAGCAGGATATGAAGCAAGTTGCCTGGATTCAGCCCTATTTTAGGGGCCGTTTCCTTTCCGAATTAACCCGAGAAGTGATTGCTGAAGTGGGTGAAATTAAACGTAAGGAAACTTCACCTGCAACGGCTAATCGCTACCTGGCAACAATTCGGGCGATTCTTCGGCGGGCTGCATTAGATTGGGAATGGATCGATAAACCTCCAGTCATTAAGTTATATCGTGAGGCAAAACGTCGAGTGCGTTACTTGAATGCGACACAAGCAAGTATTCTCATTCGGGAATTACCACCGCATCTAGCAGACATGGTGACGTTTTCACTCGCGACTGGTTTGAGACGATCAAACGTTACAAAGCTGGAATGGTCGCAAGTGGATATGCAAAGGAATGTTGCATGGATACATGGTGATCAGGCCAAAGCAGGAAAACCGATTCATGTAACATTGAATGCAACGGCGATAGCGGTATTAACTCGACAAATTGGCAAACACCCACGGTCTGTTTTCAGTTACAAGGGCAAGTCCATTACGCAAGTTAATACCAAGGCTTGGTATAAGGCGTTAAAACGTGCTGGTATTGAGGATTTTCGCTGGCATGATTTGCGCCATACCTGGGCAAGCTGGCTAACTCAGAATGGCGTGCCGCTGAATGTCATTCAAGAGATGGGAGCATGGGAATCTGCTGAGATGGTGAGGCGTTATGCTCACCTGGCACCGGAGCAATTTGCTCAACATGCTCGGGTCTTGGATGGTGTGCTCAATGTCACAAATTTGGCACAAAAGGAAGATTAGAAAACTGTAGAATTAATGTAACTTATTGATCTTATGGTGCCGACACCAAGAGTCGAACTCGGGACCTTCTGATTACAAATCAGCTGCTCTACCAACTGAGCTATGCCGGCTATGGAAGTAAATTAAAACAAACAGCGTGAACACTAGTACTCTGACTGCCGCTCAGAAAAACAGAGCACTCTCTTTAATGTGACTAGCAATAAACCACCCAATTTGCGCAAGCATTCTACCTGAATATCAGGGACAAATAAATAAGCGGCCCAAGAAAAGAAAATTAATCTGCAGGAGACTCGGTAATCGCACTGAGTACCCGCACATGCGCTGCTACACTCCTAGCTAGGGAATCTAACTCATACCCTCCTTCCAACACCGAAACAATTCGTTTTTGCGCATATTTCTCCGCAATAACCATAATTTGCTCTGTAATCCAAATATAATCTGTTTCCACTAGATTAAGATTAGCCATCTCATCTTCGCGGTGGGCATCAAAACCCGCAGAGATATAGATCATCTCAGGTTTAAAGCTTTCCAATGCAGGAATCCAATGCGTTAATACCGCTGCACGAAACGCTTGGCCCGTTGTTCCAGCGGGCAGTGGTGTATTGATGATATAGTCGCTGCCACTATCTGCACCACTATAAGGATAGAAAGGGTGTTGAAATGTGGAGCAAAGCATTACCCGTGCTTCATGCTTAAAAATAGCTTCGGTCCCGTTTCCGTGATGAACATCAAAATCCAAAATAGCAATTCGAGCTAACCCATGCAAGGCCAAAGCGTGCGCAGCACCCACTGCAACATTGTTAAAAAAGCAAAAACCCATTGCTTCTTCGCGTGTTGCATGATGACCCGGGGGACGAATACTACAAAATGCATTTTCTACCTGACCGGATATTACTAAATCCGTTGCCAGAACAACGGCGCCGGCTGCTCGCTTGGCTGCCTCTAGCGTATAAGGATTCATTAAAGTATCGGAATCGATACTGATTAATCCGTGCTGCGGTGCAACAGTCTCAATAGCGTGAAGATAATGTCCTGAATGAACACGGGCTAATTGCTCATGACTAGCTAGTGGCGCTTCATAGTATCGCAATAAAGAGAAAAGACCTGCTACACGTAGTTCCTGCTCGATCGCTCGTAATCGCTCAGGTGATTCAGGATGACCATAACCCATATCATGCTTTAAACAGATCGGATGGGTAATGTAAGCAGTGCTCATGGACGCAGCGATTTGTTGATCAATTAGTAATTTTATTTAGGGATGCTACTTTTATCGTCACTATCCACTAGCGATCGTAAAGGGTTAATAATATTTTCGCCTCCCGCAGAGGCACAAATCCCCAGCGCCACATGGCTTTTCCGATAACCATAGAGAAAATAAAATACCAGACCAATCCCTGCCCAAATTGGAAATACAAGCTTTGCATCGGTTGGTAAAAATAAGAAAAGAGTAATACAACCGATAACAGCAAGTGGGCCAACAAACCATATCGCAGGTGTTCTAAAGGGCCTTGGGCGTTTTTTATCTCTGACGCGTAAAATCATAACTGTTATCGCCACAACCATAAAGGCAAAGAGCGTACCAGAGTTCGAAATATCGGCAAGCTTGCCCACTGGTAAGAAAGCAGCCGCAAGCGTGACACCAACACCCGTCACCAGCGTCACAACATGGGGTGTCTTAAATCGAGAATGAATTCGGCTCAATACTTCTGGTAATAAGCCATCTCGAGCCATAACGAAAAAAATCCGAGTCTGTCCAAATAACATCATTAGGATCACCGAAGGCAATGCAAGAAATGCGGCCAAACCGAGTAGGTTACCAATCTTTTCCCAGCCGATCTGACGCAAAACATGTGCAAGTGCCTCACGCGAGCAAACCACAGGATGCTGCCCTGCTGATGCAAGGGTCTGGCATTGCTCTGCCAAAGCAAGTGAGCCAGGAGAAAAAGCTTTACCAGCCGTATCCATCACCGGTTGTGCACCGACTGAACCAATCACACCAGCAGAAATAAACAAATAAAAAATCGTACAAATCCCCAACGATCCAATCAGCGCAAGCGGGACATTGCGTTGCGGGTTTTTTGTCTCTTCAGCTGCTGTTGATACTGCATCAAAGCCCACATAAGCAAAGAAAATGGATGCCGCTGCGGCAACGACACCTGTTGAGCCTAATGGGAGAAATGGTTGAAAATTTTCCATATTAGAGACCGGTAAGGCAAGCGCGATGAATATCGTCAGTGCGATAATTTTGATCACGACTAGCGCCGCATTAAAGGTAGCACTTTCTTTGGTACCAATGACCAGCAAACCGACCACCAGCATGCAAATCACCACAGCGGGTAAATTAATAATCCCTCCTGCAAAAGGTCCATTTGCCAGCGCGAATGGAATCTCAATGCCTAATGAATTGCTCAGCAAGCCGACAAAATACCCCGACCACCCCACGGCAACGGCCCCAGCCGCTACCGAGTATTCGAGAATTAGTGCCCAACCAACGATCCATGCAACAAATTCACCGAGCACTGCGTAAGAATAAGTATAAGCAGACCCAGAAACAGGCACCATCGAAGAAAGCTCTGAATAACATAACGCTGCAACCGCACACACAAAACCCGCAATGATAAAAGCAAACATCATGCCAGGACCTGCTTTCTGAGCAGCCTCAGCCGTTAATACAAATATTCCGGTACCAATAATAGCGCCGACACCCAGGAGTGTGAGTTGCCAAACACCCAGTGTCCGATTGAGCGATTTTTTTTCAGCTGTCGCCAAGATTGTATCTAGTGATTTTACTCGCCAGAAAATCATCGATTTCCCCTTTCATTCCAACAATCGTTATTCAACATTCATTATGAGATAGTTTACAAGAAATGAATGGTAAACAATCTCCAAAAAAACAATCCGGAATCAGGCTTATCAATTCGACCTCGATTCATTGTTACCTCAAGCGCGTTTGAATAATCTTGCAGCTTGTGAAATACTTCCTAGCTATTTAGTCAATATACTTAATTAAGCTAAATCAAGTGATTTTTTCTGAAAGTGATTGATCGAGACAAAATGGCTGTTTGATTTACCTATTGCGTGCATGAAAAAAAATTTCGCTCCTACCTCGATATCAGTCGATCTGCAAAATGAAGATTTGCATACCCACTTTATTGCCTGGTTTCGTTCAGTAGCACCTTATATTCACACCTTCCGTGGGAAGATTTTTGTGGTTGCCTTTGGCGGTGAAGTTGTCGCAGATGGAAAGTTTGTCGAACTTGTGCACGATCTAAATTTATTGGCAAGCCTCGGGATCCAGCTTGTTCTTGTCCATGGTGCACGCCCCCAGATCGAATCAAGATTACAACAAGATAACCTGGATATTACCTACGTTAATGGGATCCGGGTCACCGACGCTATGACACTTGAACGTGTTATCGAGTCAGTCGGGCGTGTTCGCATGGAGATTGAAGCGTTAATGTCCATGGGACTCCCCAATTCTCCTATGGCAAACGCTTCTATCCGAGTCACTAGCGGTAATTTTGTCATCGCCCGACCGATTGGCGTGATGAATGGAACTGACCTGATGTATACCGGTGAAGTCCGGAAAATAAATTTAACGGCCATCCATTCTCACCTAGCCCAAGGAGAAATTGTTTTAATTTCACCATTAGGTTATTCACCCACCGGTGAAATTTTTAATCTAACGCTTGAAAATGTTGCGGCAGAAGTTGCCATCGCACTGAAAGCAGAAAAATTAATTTTTTTGATGAATACACCCGGTGTTATGGATCAAGCCACAAAGCAGCCAAATAACCTATTACGCGAGCAAACAATCGCAGAAAGTAAATCCTATCTTGCTAAATTAGCTGACCTCGCAACGAATATTCCGGATGATACCCAGTTCTATTTACCACAAGCCATCCATGCCTGTGAAAATGGTGTTGGACGTGCTCACCTAATCAGCCGCCATATCGACGGTGCATTGCTTCAGGAATTATTCAGTCACAATGGCATTGGTACCATGATTACGCGTGATCCACTGCAAAGCATTCGAAAAGCAAAAATTGAAGATGTCGGAAGTATCATTCAGCTTATTGAGCCACTCGAAATAGAAGGTATTCTCGTGCGAAGAAACCGAGAATTACTGGAGATGGAAATCGATCGTTTTACCGTATTAGAGCATGATAATATTATCATCGCCTGTGCTGCACTTTACCCCTTCCCTGAAGAACAGGCCTATGAGCTTGCCTGCCTCGCTGTTCATGCTCGCTATCGAAAAACAGGCTGTGGCAGTGCTTTGTTAAAATATCTAGAAAATCAGATCAAATCAAAAAAGCCACAAAAGCTTTTTGTACTCACCACACGTACAGCACATTGGTTTGTAGAACGAGGATTTGTCGAAACATCCTTGGAAGCTTTACCTAAAAGAAAAAAGCAACTTTACAATTACCAAAGACGCTCTAAGGTTTTCTCAAAAATTATTTAGTACTTTCTATATCAGCACAACAGGCAACACATGCATCTTCTTTGAAAGCCAATCCTCGCCCGACTTGGATATCGGGCGCTACCACACCTGTCGGCTGGCTTGTACCAGTTCCGGTGGTGTTTCAATCCTCGCCCGACTTGGATATCGGGCGCTACGGTTGCTGATACTGATACCGGTAAAACCCTTACGGTTTCAATCCTCGCCCGACTTGGATATCGGGCGCTACTTCAAAGATTTATTGTTAGCTTGCGCAACCTCAGTTTCAATCCTCGCCCGACTTGGATGTCGGGCGCTACCGGTACAAGGGTAGATTCATTGGCTTTTATAAATTTGTTTCAATCCTCGCCCGACTTGGATGTCGGGCGCTACCTAGGGTGATGTCTTCTTCTAGTTGCTCAGGGAGTTTCAATCCTCGCCCGACTTGGATATCGGGCGCTACCTGGGAATGTGCGCAATTTTATCAAGGTGATGTCGTTTAAATCCTCGCCCGACTTGGATATCGGGCGCTACTGGGAAAAAACATTAGACAATTTTCCTGACGCGATTGTTTCAATCCTCGCCCGACTTGGATATCGGGCGCTACCCTAAAGCAACGCTGGCAATCCGTTTAAAATCGATTGTTTCAATCCTCGCCCGACTTGGATATCGGGCGCTACTGGTGGAATTTAAGAGTGTTCCATGCTTGGTTGGGTTTCAATCCTCGCCCGACTTGGATGTCGGGCGCTACCAATTATATGCATTTCGCGGCACCCTCGTTATAAGTTTCAATCCTCGCCCGACTTGGATGTCGGGCGCTACCTCAGCTAATGATCCACCACCCCAATTCCGGTCAGTTTCAATCCTCGCCCGACTTGGATGTCGGGCGCTACTGTATTTTATTGCCGAATGATGACTGCTTCCATTGTGTTTCAATCCTCGCCCGACTTGGATGTCGGGCGCTACCATAAAGCCTTGCAGTGCTTCCACTAGCCATTTCTGAGTTTCAATCCTCGCCCGACTTGGATGTCGGGCGCTACCCGCCATTCGCAATGCACGCATCAACGCGCTGGTATGTTTCAATCCTCGCCCGACTTGGATGTCGGGCGCTACGCGTTGTTGGCGGGGCTTTCCGTACATTAACGTTGGTTTCAATCCTCGCCCGACTTGGATGTCGGGCGCTACTTGCACTTCTGGAGCCCCCTTGGTTGCATCTGGGATGTTTCAATCCTCGCCCGACTTGGATGTCGGGCGCTACCTACACGAACACAGAGAACCAAAAATCGCTCAAGAAGTTTCAATCCTCGCCCGACTTGGATGTCGGGCGCTACACTAACCATCCTTGGAAGAGTTAGATATATTTGGTTTCAATCCTCGCCCGACTTGGATGTCGGGCGCTACGCTGTGCCCATGCAACTCCCATTATCCAATCTGCAGTTTCAATCCTCGCCCGACTTGGATGTCGGGCGCTACGGAAGTGAATCCTGCCATTTGATTGAAATTCGAGGTTTCAATCCTCGCCCGACTTGGATGTCGGGCGCTACGCATTAAGGCTGGATGGAGCATTGAGGCTGGACGGTTTCAATCCTCGCCCGACTTGGATGTCGGGCGCTACGCCAGGCCATGTCACCGCAACATACCGACCATTTAGTTTCAATCCTCGCCCGACTTGGATGTCGGGCGCTACACCTAATAGGTTCACAAATACTTCTAGTGATATGCGTTTCAATCCTCGCCCGACTTGGATGTCGGGCGCTACTGATTGATCTTGGACTTAAAGGTGGGATTGAGGGGTTTCAATCCTCGCCCGACTTGGATGTCGGGCGCTACGCTTGAGACTAAACACCTGGCCGCGATCCGTATGATGTTTCAATCCTCGCCCGACTTGGATGTCGGGCGCTACCTATTCTGAACATAGGAGAAGCAATTCAAATAGATGTTTCAATCCTCGCCCGACTTGGATGTCGGGCGCTACTAGTTATTACTCGATGCGGATATACAGGGGCAGCGTTTCAATCCTCGCCCGACTTGGATGTCGGGCGCTACGATATCGCCGCATTCGATACGCACTCGACGGTGAGTTTCAATCCTCGCCCGACTTGGATGTCGGGCGCTACAGATCTTATAGAGCGCGGCTATTTATGCAAAACGAGTTTCAATCCTCGCCCGACTTGGATGTCGGGCGCTACGATATTGCCAACAAGGACCGTTCTTATCAGATCCTGTTTCAATCCTCGCCCGACTTGGATGTCGGGCGCTACTCGTAACCGATCTTGCAAAGCGTTATTGTTTTTTGGTTTCAATCCTCGCCCGACTTGGATGTCGGGCGCTACCGATGCACCGCCGGGGGATGGCTTTATCGCTGGTGTTTCAATCCTCGCCCGACTTGGATGTCGGGCGCTACGCGCGGCCAGCGCGTATTACAACCAGGCATTCCGAGTTTCAATCCTCGCCCGACTTGGATGTCGGGCGCTACAATCCGGCCATGCGCATATTATCAATCCTAGCGAGTGTTTCAATCCTCGCCCGACTTGGATGTCGGGCGCTACAACACGGCACACAATTCTTCCTGCGTCTTTTTCGGTTTCAATCCTCGCCCGACTTGGATGTCGGGCGCTACAGATATCGCCGCATTCTATACGCACTCGACTGTGAGTTTCAATCCTCGCCCGACTTGGATGTCGGGCGCTACCTACCTATTTCTATTTATTATTCCAGTGGTGATTTGTTTCAATCCTCGCCCGACTTGGATGTCGGGCGCTACGAAGAAGGATTGAAGAAAACCGGCGCATTGATTAGTTTCAATCCTCGCCCGACTTGGATGTCGGGCGCTACAGATATCGCCGCATTCGATACGCACTCGATAGCGAGTTTCAATCCTCGCCCGACTTGGATGTCGGGCGCTACGGCAAACAGGAATGGTGAGCGCGCGCCACCGCAGTTTCAATCCTCGCCCCACTTGGATGTCGGGCGCTACTTAGATTTTACGAGTTTGTATGCAAGATAGTAAGTTTCAATCCTCGCCCGACTTGGATGTCGGGCGCTACTTAAATCCGCTTAAAACTCCGGCAAAGCCTTGCATGTTTCAATCCTCGCCCGACTTGGATGTCGGGCGCTACATTGACGCCCCTACATAAGGTGTGTTGCGCACTATGTTTCAATCCTCGCCCGACTTGGATGTCGGGCGCTACAGTACAGTTACAACTTAATGATACAACAGGAAAAATCTTTGTGAATGCGCGAACCGGGCAGCAAGTAGAAAATTTATCAACACAAATAAAAGCCTAATTTATAAAATTCCATTAATATTCATAATGTTATGCCTTCCGCGAATCTATCACCATTTCTCAATCACTCGTTGTTCGCGCATACTAAACGACCAGTGTTCCATCAAAATCAATTGCTTTAAATTTTCCATACTCTTTGACATGCAAAGCAACAGGCTCTGTTAAACGATACAGACGAAGACTCGCCTCGAATAGCGCGAGCCATGAAACGTGCTTGAAGCTGAGGTAGTAAGCCAAATGCTACTTTAGTATTCAATAATGGATGCGTAACTTCTTCTTGCTTTTTTTCCTGATAAGCGGCCACAACAATTTTTCGCGCATCGTTTTCCATCTGTACTGCGCCGCCTTCACGTATCTGCAAGTCATGTTCAGTGACTTGACCACGATTGATCAGTGTTAATGCAAGTCGATCGGCAAGAATAGAGCGAAATTCCTCCATTAGATCAAGCGCCAATGCTGCTCTGCCAGGGCGTACGCTATGTAAGAAGCCCAATTGCGGATCAAGGCCAACACTTTCAATCGCGGAACGACAATCGTTCATCACCATTGAATAAAGAAATGATAGTAGCGCATTGAAACGATCACGAGGTGGTCTACGTGTTCTACCATCCATCGTAAAATACTCACGAATATTGCGCCGAACTAAATTGGGTAGTGCCGAGAAATACACTTTAGCCGCGTCGCCTTCGATGCCACGAATTACATCAAGATCTGCTGCGATAGGTAAATTGCGAATGGAGTTTGCCAATGCCGCAGCTGCACTACTAAGTGCATTCCGATCTTGTTCATCAGTCGCTTCTCGCGCACCACGCAATAATACTTGGCGGCAATTGCGTAATTTCCCAGCGATCACGGCCTTGGCTATCGTAAGTACAAAAGGAATCTCTACCGCTTTGCGATGCTGCATCTGACGAAGCAAGATATTACCATTTACAGCACCTTCGAGACGTGCTTTAAACCGACCATTAGCATCCAACAAAACCAAACCAATTCCATCATCCGCACAACGATGCATCAGCGCCGGTGAAATCATGACATTACCAAAACATACCAAGGTACCCAGATGATGTAATGGCACTTGTAGTTTCTTTTGCCTTTCAACATCAATGCGCACAGTATCATTGTCTAAATGCACATAGGCATTGGGCGTCATGATGTAAAGCGTGTTGAGAATTTGATACATAATTTACCATTACTCCACTTCAAACAAATGTATCTGAGCATCAAGTACTCTGGCCTTATCTGCCAAAACCTCAGGTTGGCAGATTTCTTTCAACGAACACTCCTTGCAACGTGCATCGTTGATTGGCGGTGGCAATTTCCCGGATACCAGCAAAGCACGAACTGCTTGCACAGTTTCTTCCACCTGCTGTCGAAGCAATTCGTTAATAATCACTTCACGCCGACGGCGCGATGAATGATGATAAATCGCGCCATGCGTCACTGCTTTACCTGTCATTTCTTCCAAGCAGACCGCTTGCGCTGCTAGCTGGATATCATCATGTGCTTTTGCACGTTTCTTGCCGTGTTTGTATTCCACCGGATAAATTCGCCCATCCGGATAAAATTCGACGACATCGCATTTGCCGATCAAACCCAAACGCTCTGACCAGATAGGTAAAGCTTTCTCACTGCGCACACCTTCAAATGACTCGGAGCCAGGCTCATCAACCCGTTGATGCACGGTATTACCACGCATGGTATGCACATTCTCGTCAAACGCCTGCTCGACATGAATCAACGCACACTGACGCGGGCAATAGCTGTAGTGCTGTAAAGCCGAAAGCATGATGGGGTCGTCAACTTCAGTTATAGCCATCAATCGTTCCCGAATAATCTAAGAATCACTTCTTCTTTGGATAAGGAATGATGCCTAGCAATTTCATTCAAAATAGAAGCCAGCGTCCCGGCACACAATGGATCATGTATAGGAACCGTTAAATGATGGGGTTTTGGGAGTTGACATTCCAGCCGGACGTGACTGCCAGTCTGCCGGGTGACTCCGTATCCGAGCCGGTTGAGTGCCTTGATCAGCCATGCACCCGATACATTTCGTGGCAATTTCATGCCTGGATGACTTCCTCGCGCACGAAATGCAAGCGAATCATTTCCGGCGCTTTTCCTTCATCGAAATGACAATGCACGGCATCACGTACTTGTTGATGAAGGCTTGCTAGATCATCTGCTTCGGTAAAAATGGATTCTCCCAGCGCACGCGCGGTATAGCCACCTTCAGGCGCTTCTTCGACCAGAAAAATAATTTCATTTGCGTTCTTCATCGTTATGCCTTTCTTTCCAAGGTTACACCGGATGGAAGACTGGTTTCATTAACATTAATTTGATAATCCTCGAATGAGCGCGGCACGACAATGCCATTCTTGAGCTTTGGTTGAATTCGTTCAAACAGGCTGTAGGCCGGTGCATTGCCCAATTGACCGTCATGCTTAAAAACATACAAACCGCGCGTAGTCATTTCTCCGCGAGCAGCGGAACGATCATGCTCGAACATATTTACCAACGATTGCCAAAGCAATTCCAGATCATCTTCGTCGAATCCGGTCTGATTGGCGAGATGCGCTGAAACGAAACCGTGGGCAACATAAAGGCCGTATGGCACGGTGAATTTACGGCCCATTGTGCGATTGTCGCCGCCTTGCTTCTCCGCTTCCGCCTCGGTAGCAACCGCCATGCGGGTGATGGAATGTTCTTGCGCCACAATCGGATCGACGGAACGGGCAAAGGTTAGCTGAACAGGACCGCGGACTTGTCCGCAGTTGATGCCGGTCGACATGACGGCACCAAAGGTACGTACATCGAAGAAATTTTTGCACATCCACTGTCTGGCTTCATCAACGGCGTCACCACCCTTGCGCTTCTTATCATCACCTTCGAGAAGCTCCGCTTTACCGATACCGACATAAGCACGCTTATTCTGATTATTCAGTATCGCTTTCTCCTTCACATAAATTTCGAATGGTGGTTGCTCTCCCTTCGTCAAACCCACAAAATTGCGCACCTTGCGCTTTAAGCTCACGTCAGTCACTAGACCACGACCGGTTTCTGCATCCACGCGCGGTAAATTGCCAGCATCCGGATCGCCATTGGGATTACCATCTCTTATGTCAAACAACAAAACGAAATCGTAACGGTTGTTAAGTGCCATGTGATTATTCTCCCTTGATTGTAGATTCGGATTTGGTAAAAAAAGCTTGCCGCTGATGGTAATAGCCAATGGCAAAACGGCCTTGGTCTTGCAAATTGAGCTGTGCTGGAAAATCGGTAATACCATCCATGATCTGTCCTAGCGCTCTTTCATAATTGATGACTTCACCCTTATTATCCAGTTTAGCTAGATGGTGATTCTTAAGCTTAAGCAGCGTTGGCAAAACAGTGACTGGAGTACCTGAAGCTGCTCCGTAATAGCGATCACGGATCGTTGCATTGATACCAGGATTTGCCCGCTCTTGAATACGCTCTAGTACGGCAAACAACCGGCCAAGCCGGTAAGCGGTATTCGTGTTGTTTTCGTCCAGTGACACTTTGAGTTCCTCCTTGCCTAATTGACGATTAATGCACGCTTTGATGATCGAAGCGCGCGGGTAAGTGACTTCATGTTCGGCTCGAATCCGGCGAATCGCGCCGGAAAGCAGGGTTTGCGGATAAGGCAATCCTTCGATTACGCTACGCATAACATCGCCACCGAGATTGGGCGGAATGTTTTCCGATTTGCCCAGCATCGCTGTTGCGACCAGCAAGCGAAACAGCGACAGTGTTTCCGGCTCGTGCGATGCATGAGCGATGCGCAAATCATTGAAGTGATGGCGAATATTGACAGCCAGTTCGCCCACGGTTTTGACATGCCAGAAACGCACAGCGATACGGGCCGCATTCGGCGCAAGACCTAGCACATAAAACCGGGTGTCATCGTCTTCAAAGCTGCCTGCACCGGTTTTGGGCGCACTCAACAAAGCAGCAACTGCTGCGGTGCCGAGATCGGGATTGTCTCTGGGGGGTTCACTAAATAATCCGGGAAACAATTCCTCCATCGGGTGCCCCGGCGTTGCTGCCCAGAAAACCGTCGATGCATCACCCACCTGGATGCGTTGTCTCGAATCTTTTGCCAATAAATGATTGAGCGCGGTGGTGTAGGAGAAAACAGCGCGTTTTCCAACCGGTGCATTCTCACCCTGTGATTTACCATACGAGCTAAAAGCATCCAGATTGAACGAAACAATATTTGCACCGGAACTTTGCGCGCCCCATACGCCTTTGACGGAAGGATGCAATCGCTCAATGACATCTTCTTCGCCTGAAACCAAACAAAGTGAGGTTTTATCAGAGTCGACATCGTCCTTCGTCGATAGCGCAGCCGCCACTGCCGGAAGTTCGCATACTGGCCCGGAATCACCTTCCAGCCGGAATGTCAGATTGGCTCCGGTTTCCAGAATTTCCGGCCATAAAGAATGTAAGAAAACTTTTTCAAAGCTGCCACGCTCAAGAAAAGACAGTACCGCCTGAATACCTGCATCATTTGAAGCGGCGAAGCGGGCGCGAATGGCTTCAACGAATGCCAGATGCTGTTCACGAGCCCGTTCCGGCTTTCCTTTGTCGTCGACTCCAAAAACATAACCGGAGTGATCCCATAACAAATTAGCCGCGACACCCGAAGATCGCTTGACAGTCTGCGGCACGAGATAGGATTTTGCGATTTTTTTCTTACCCTCACCTTCCCGCGTGTCATCCAAACCAACAAAGTGACCATTCGCTGTCAGCACGATAAGAAAGGGGATTGGTTTATGCTCGAAACCGGGCGGTGCCAGGTTGCTATCCGGCAACCGGGTTTTGCGCTGATAGTATTCGTTAAGCGCTTGCAAAATCATCCTCGCACCTCCTCGCTACCCCAAGCCGGAATACTAAGTATGCCGTTCTCCAGTGTGGCACGGAAAAATCGCGGTTGCGGATCGGCAGCATTGCTGTAGTCCATGTCGTACAGCATCCAACCCAAGTCACGCGTTTCCTTAACAGGATTCGACTGTTCCTGCACTGGATCAATCAGCCGGAAATCGCAAGCAAACTCCCGGCAACCAAGGTAGGGTTGATTAACGCATTGCCCCTTCTCAGCACGGCGTTCGAACATATCCAGAAACTTGGCTGGTGTATTGTTTTCTCCGGCATCCGGCTGCAACTCGAAATGCGCATGGATGCGATAAGCCACATCGCGCAAAAATAATCCAGCACGCTGCTGGCGTTCATCTTCGATGTTTAGTCCGAGGGAGCCTGTGCCCTTGTTCATGGCTTCCTGGGCGTTGCGCACTGAAATGACCGCACCCACTTCATTGCGCCGGACAGAAACCCAACGGATCGGCTTAAGCACCTCGATCTTGTCGATATACCAGCGAATGGCGGATTTCCACAAGATGGATTCAAACACTGCGCGAGCAGATGAAGGCGTCATTACATCGTAACTCACACGCTCGACTTTCATTTCCGGGCGGGTGAAACAGGCGAAATCACCGCGGACTTCAAGGCAATATATTTTCATTTGTCCTCCTATTTAGGCCACGCTCTGTGTCGGATCAAACACAACATCTTTACTCATCAGCAATCCTAGCTGTGAATGGTAAAGTAAATCTGTGTTTTGTATGTGTATGCCGGGAAACATTTCCTGAATTTCTCGATTCTCCAATAGCTTTCTGCTTTCATATTCACGAATGTTAACCGTATAACGCTGCAATTTGCGTAATATGCCCCGGCGTTCATGCGGTTGCATATTTTGACTTTTCTCGAGTGCATCAATCAGTCTTGTGCTTTCGCCATAGCGTACGATGACAGCCGTTTGTCCTTCTTCATCAATCAGGCGAAAATTGCTGGCGGCGGTACGAAAATTAAACTCTGCTCTTCTTGCTTCGGCTTGGTTATGTAAATCCAATAAACCGACAATGTTTGCTTTATCAAGACTGTTCAGACTCTCATAATAGTGCCGGAAGTAGGCTTCAAAGCGTTCGCGAGTCAAGGGATCGCCATTCGTTAATCGCATGATTTCCTGCCCGCTTTGTTGTGCTTTGCGCAGCAATCCCGGCGCGGCAGGTTTAGGTGGAACAAACACCACGACCTTACCCGGTTGTGTCAGCATCCCTTCACGATTGCAACGCCCAGCCGCTTGCGCGACGGCATCCAGTCCTGCCAATGCGCGGTAAACCACTGGAAAATCCATATCGACCCCGGCTTCTACTAATTGCGTACTGATCACGCGTGTTGGAATGCGATCTTTCAAACGTTGCTTAATTTCGGCGATAACTTGACTGCGATGTTGTCCGCACATCAGCGCCGACAAATGAATCGTGTCTTTCGGCATCAATCCATGCAATTCACGACAGTCCTTGCGTGAATTGACAATGCAAAGCACCGACTGATATTGCTGCAATTCTCCGGCGATGGACTCCCAAGTACGAGGACTGGCAAAATCATCCGGCAATTCTGCTTCTACCCGCTTCAGATCGGCATAGAGCCGCTCGGGATCATCCATCAATTCGCATACATTCTTTAATCCGGTAAATTTTGGGCGCGGCGAGAAAGCCGGTTGCGTTGCCGTGGATAGTACGAAGCTGACTTTGTAACCGTTTGCCAAATCCTGCATCACGTGCAGAATCGGCGCAAGAAATTCCGGTGGCAATAACTGTGCTTCATCTAACACCACCACACTATTGACAATATTGTGCAGCTTACGGCAGCGGCTGGTTTTTGCTGCGTAGAGCGACTCGAAAAACTGCACATTGGTAGTAACGATGATCGGTGCATCCCAATTCTCCGTTGCTAACCGGGAGCGTGCATCTTCGCGATCCGGATCGAGATTGCTGTGATGCTCGATTACATTCTCTGCACCGAAAATACCCACGAAGATTTCCGCTGTCTGTTCCAGAATGCTGGTGTAGGGAATGACATAGATCACACGATTCTTGCCATGACGAACAGCATGATTGAGCGCAAAAGCCACGCTCGATAGTGTTTTTCCTCCGCCTGTCGGTACGGTCAATGAAAACAAGCCGGAAGGCAATTCTGCTTTTTCCCGGCACTGCCGCAGTACTTCAGCGCGAATGCGGTTGACAGCACTTTCTTTAGCGTTGGCGACTTTATCGACCATGTGTTGATCGAATGCGCTTTTCAGCGCTGCTATCGAAGGATACCCAGAACGTAAGCTGCTCCTTTTATCATCCATGAAAGCTTCCGTATCCAAAAAATCCGCATCTACCAAGCAGGAAAACAACATTCTGAGCCACAATGCCAGCGATCCATTGGGCGGCAGAGATTGTGGATGGGATTGATTGAGAATTTCAGCCGGTGGTGTAGCATCAAGTGCCTCTTGCAAATAACCGTTTTGTTTGCCGGTTTTTATACGCTGAGACAGTAACGATTGACCGCTTTCCGCATTGTTCCAATCCGGCAAACCGGCATGATGCCCGGCAATCAGATAAGCCAGAATACGTCCTTGCAATCCGAGTTTCTCGATGGCATAAATGGCACCCGCCGTGGAATGATCTACCCGTCCAGATGTTCCTTCGATGTGGGCTTCTGCGTCGTAACCGCTCGCCGATTTGATGTATTGCTGAAATTTCTCGCGGTATTTGCCTAAATCATGCCAGAGTCCAGCTATCCTTGCCCAATCTTCACTACCAAACGTGCTTGCAGATTGACCCGCAAGATATGAAACCCTCTCTAGATGTTCATGAAGCAAGTGTTCTTTCCATTTACCTTCTTCATTTTTCCTTACGTGAGCAAGCGCAATGCTCTGATTTTGTGCATTATCTGCCATAATAATAAGCGACTAACCATTACGAATAGTGTATTACCTAAGATCTTTACATAAATTTATCCCCGTAGAATTACCAAACAACTAATTTTCTCTCGTTTAATTTCATTAATGAATGCAGATTTATTTTATTGTGCCTTTCAATATTGCTTTTTTATCAAAATAGAACACCACTATCATAGTAATCCTTAGCTTCTCCACACAGTTATCAGTACAATAATTGGTCGTTAAAGAATTTTTAATCCTACTATTAAAACTATGGCAAGAATCGTTAAATGCATCAAACTAGGACATGAAGCAGAAGGGCTCGATGCCCCGACTTACCCCGGAGAACTCGGAAAGCGTATTTTTGAGAATGTGTCAAAACAAGCTTGGAGTCAATGGATCAAGCACCAAACCTTGCTAGTGAATGAATATCGCTTAAATTTGGCTGATATCAAAGCGCGAAAATATCTAGCAGAACAGATGGAAGCTTATTTTTTTTGGAGAAGGCGCAGACAACCCCACCGGTTACATTGCGCCGCATGACAATACATAAAAACATCACAATCATGCGTTAATCTATTTTACTTTTTCTTGGCACTAGTCCATGCTGCTGATACCGTTGAAAAAGCAGCACACCAACAATGAATGATCTATCTAACCCCGTTCAATTCTTAAACCGAGAGCTTAGTCTGATCGAGTTTAATCGTCGTGTTCTTGCGCAAGCCGAAAACAAGGAGATTCCATTACTCGAGCGACTGCGTTTTTTGTGTATCGTCAGCAGTAATCTTGATGAATTCTTTGAAGTTCGTGTTGCAGGACTGAAGGAACAAATCAAATTAGATACACCAGGTTTCAGTCTGGATGGAATGATGCCACGGCAAGCTTTCAAGCGAGTTTCAGAGCAGATCCATCAACTCGTGGCACAACAATACCAATTGCTCAATGAAAGCATCCTTCCTGAATTAGGACAACAGGGAATTCGTTTTCTCCGCAGAGCAAGCTGGAATGATGCTCAGCGTGACTGGATTAAAGCTTATTTCTTTCGTGAGCTGATGCCGATGTTAACGCCCATTGGTCTTGATCCGTCTCACCCCTTTCCACGCGTATTAAACAAAAGTCTAAACTTTATCGTGGAGCTAGAAGGTAAAGATGCATTTGGTCGCAATTCCGGTATTGCCATTGTTCAAGCACCCCGTATTCTTCCACGGATCATTAGACTCCCTAGTGACGTCAGCACAGAAGAATATAGCTTTATATTTTTATCATCCATTTTACATGCGCATGTTGGTGAGCTTTTCTCAGGTATGCAAGCGATAGGTTGTTTTCAATTTCGTGCAACTCGCAACAGCGATCTTTTCGTCGATGAAGAAGAAATCAAAAATTTGCGCATTGCGCTTCAAGGAGAGCTTCCCCAGCGACATTTGGGTGACGCGGTTAGGCTAGAAGTGGCCGACAGTTGCCCACAACACATGACCGCCTTTTTACTCGATCAACTAGGTCTTACACAAGATGATCTTTACCAGGTTAACGGACCAGTCAATCTTGTGAGGTTAATACGCGTCCCCGATCAAATCGACAAAGCGCAGCTTAAATTCCCATTATTTATCCCAGGGTTCCCGTTCTCATCGCAGAAGAAAAAAATTACTGATATTTTTCAGAAAATACGTAAAAACGATATCCTACTCCACCACCCTTATCAATCTTTCCAACCGGTTATTCAATTCATACAACAAGCTTCCAGTGATCCTGACGTCGTTGCAATCAAGCAAACCGTCTACCGCACTGGCTCTGATTCAACCATTATGGAGGCGCTGATACATGCTGCAAGCAAAGGTAAAGAAGTCACCGTTGTCGTGGAGCTTTTAGCGCGATTTGATGAGGAGGCCAATATCAATTGGGCCAGCCGCCTTGAAGAAGTTGGCGCCCATGTGGTTTATGGCGTGGTCGGTCATAAAACCCATTCTAAAATGGCAATGATCGTGCGGCGTGAGGAGGGCAGATTACGACGCTATGTTCACTTAAGTACGGGTAACTACCATACCGGCACAGCAAAACTTTATACTGATTTCGGTTTGATTACCTGCCATGAAGAGATCTGCGCCGATGTTAATGAAGTATTCTTTCAGCTCACGAGCCTTGGAAAAGCCAGTAAGTTAAAACACTTATGGCAATCACCGTTTAGTCTTCATCATCAAATCCAGGATGCGATTAACCGAGAAGCTGAAAATGCAAAAGCAGGCAAACCAGCTCATATCATTGCAAAAATGAACGCATTGCTTGAACCTGAAATTATTCGGGCGCTCTATGCAGCTTCCAATGCAGGGGTAACCATTCATTTAATAGTAAGGGGCGCTTGTGCGCTACGACCGGGCGTTCCTGGTTTATCCACGAACATCAAGGTTCGTTCGATCATCGGTCGCTTCCTTGAACATTCCCGTATTTTTTATTTTCGTAATAACAATCATCATCATGTCTATCTATCGAGTGCAGACTGGATGGATCGAAATTTCTTCAGACGAATCGAGATTTGCTTTCCGGTTCTTGATTCACGACTAAAGAAACGTGTTATCTCTGAAGGGTTAAGACCTTACTTAAAAGACAATGTCCAAGCTTGGGAAATGGACTGTAACGGTTATTACAAGCAAAAGGTTTTGCATCGAAGTAAGCGATTCTGTGCTCAAGAAGCATTGCTAACGAAACTCGTCGCGGTTCAGCAGAGTTAAACCAAGCTAACATGACCAGAGAAATCGAACTTAAATTAACCATTCCTTCTGACCAGATCAAAGAAATAGCGCAATTACCGTTACTGAAGTCGTTATCAATTGCTCCCCCAAAAAAGCAGAAGCTCTATAGTATATATTACGATACGCCTGATTTATTGCTAAGAAATCAACGCTGCTCGCTACGTATACGCCGCATTAGTAAACAATGGATTCAGACCATTAAGTCAGGTGGAAATATTACTGCAGGGCTACATCAGCACAATGAATCTGAGGTTACCCTAAATAAGGCTCAACCCGATTTTATTCACTTGCAACATACAGGTATTATCAACCCTGCTCAATATCACGCTGTGGTTAAAGCATTAAAGCCAATCTTTATTACGCAATTTACGCGTGATACCCATACCTTGAAAGCGGAAGATGGCAGTATTATTGAATTCTGCTTAGATCACGGAAAAATTACGGCTGACCAGCTCGATGATAACATCAATGAAATTGAGCTCGAATTAAAATCGGGTAATCCTACCCAATTATTCCGGTTCGCATTAGAAATCGCACAACTCACTGATTTCCCAGTTCAGCTTGAAAATGTAAACAAGGCTGAAAAGGGTTACCGATTGTTTACAGGGACTCGTACCCCTCCTACTAAAGCATTACCTATCGAAATAGCTACTAAAACTCCGCTTATTGATGCTTTAAGTAAGATTCTCTCAGGCTGCCTCTTGCAGTTAACTAAAAATGAAAATGGGGTCTTATCGAGCAAAAATCCCGAATATCTTCATCAAATGCGCGTTGCGATTCGTCGACTGCGTTCTGTTTTTATTATTTTCAAGCCGCTGCTAGTCGAACAACATCAATCGATCACTTTCTTTGAACATGAGCTTAAATGGCTAATGCATTTGCTAAATCCAGCTAGAAATTGGTCTGTTTTTACCAACGAAGTACTGCCGCCGATCATTACTCATTTCCCTAATGCCAAGTCGATTATCGCTATTCGGAAGCTAGGCCAGAAGCAACTAAACCAATATACCCAACAAGTACAAACGCATCTCCAGTCTAAACGCTACCTGGAGTTTATTTTAAAACTGAATTTATGGATTTATGACTTGCATCACGATATCAAGCGAGTATCGAGTTTATCGATTGGATCATTTTCCCGATCATACTTACTTGACCAGCATTCTGCCCTCACTAATACAGAAAAGCTGGAAAAAACAAAACCAGCCACCTTGCATGCTTTACGAATCCAAATCAAGAAGCAGCGCTATGCAGCAGAATTTTTCTACTCACTCTATGCAAAGCAAGCATGCTTCAAACGCTACGTTCAATTACTCGCTATACTGCAGGGCGCATTAGGGTCAATCAATGATAACTATATGGTTGATGAACAACTGGAATCCATTCTCTCATCACAAAAGCAAAAAGAGCTGGCGCTATCAATAGGGATTATTCAGGGGTGGAAAGCGCATATAGCTACACAAATGAAAGCAGACTTAAAAAATAACTGGAATGAATTTCTGACTATGTCACCATTTCAGAAGAATAGTAACTAATTGAGGATAGGAGGTTGGATGGGGTTTTGATTAAGCACAACTCGCAATAATCAACCCCATCTGTTTCTTTTTCCGATTATTTAATAATCGCTTTTAATTCACCTTTTGCATATTTCGTTGCTATATTGTCGAGCATGATAGGTTTAATTTTACTCGCCTGCCCGGCACATCCAAACGCTTCAAAGCGTGCTTTACATATATCCTTAGCTGCAGCGGTCGCGTCTTTGAGGAATTTGCGTGGATCAAATTCACTTTTGTTTTTAGCGAGATGGCGGCGAATAGCGCCAGTCATCGCTAAACGAATATCGGTATCGATATTGACTTTTCTGACACCATATTTAATTCCTTCTTGAATCTCTTCAACCGGCACGCCATAGGTTTCTTTCATTTCCCCACCATATTCACGAATGATCTCTAGCCACTCTTGGGGAACAGAACTCGACCCATGCATCACTAAATGAGTGTTCGGAATCCGTTTATGAATTTCTTTAATTCGTTCAATCGCAAGAATATCGCCGGTTGGTTTGCGCGTAAATTTATAGGCGCCATGTGATGTCCCAATTGCGATAGCGAGCGCATCTACACCGGTCTTCTTAACAAAGTCAGCTGCTTGCTCCGGATCGGTCAATAACTGATCATGAGTTAGTACTCCTTCTGCACCATGACCATCCTCTGCTTCACCCATCCCTGATTCAAGTGAACCTAAACAACCCAGCTCTCCCTCAACTGATACACCGACGGCATGAGCGATCGCAACAACTCGAGAAGTAACTTCGACATTATATTCATAAGAAGAGGGAGTTTTAGCGTCTTCTTCCAATGATCCATCCATCATCACACTAGAAAAACCACTGCGAATTGCATTGACGCATACCGCTGGAGAAGCGCCATGATCTTGATGCATAACAATAGGAATATGAGGATAAGCTTCGACAGCCGCTGCAATCAAATGACGCAGAAAAGCTTCACCTGCATATTTTCTCGCGCCAGCAGAACCTTGCATAATCACAGGGCTATTACATTCATCAGCAGCCTGCATAATCGCTTGAATTTGTTCTAAATTATTTACATTAAACGCTGGTAAACCATACCCATTTTCTGCAGCATGGTCCAACAATTGACGCAATGAAACAAGTGCCATCTATATTCTCCTTCCTAAATATTACCTAACTAAAAAATATCAAAATAAAATCTTAAATGAGTCTTCGGTAATTAGATAACTATTGATTTATTAGATATTAGCCTCAAAATTATCAATATTCAGCGGCTTCCTACAATCGCCCACTCGAACAACTTTCATCGTATTGGTGCCTCCAGCTTTACCTACAGGCTCCCCAATCGTCATGATAATTACATCTCCGTCACGAACGGCGCCTCGCTTAAATAGCTCATCTTCTGCCAGATCAAGAATCACTTCTGGATCATATAATCCTTCACCAAATTCGACAGGATAAACCCCTCTAAAAAGCGTCATTTTACCCAATGTGTCTTTCTGAGGACTCAACGCAAATATTGGGACCTTCGAGCTTCTCCGCGACATAAATAATGCTGTCTTCCCACTTTGTGTTAGCGCAGCAATTGCTCGAATTTTGAGATTGCCTGCTGTATACATCGTTGCTCGGGCAATCGCCTCCTCAATACTCACAGGAGGTGTATCAGGCGAACGCCGCATACTTTGATTTACCGTGTACTCTTTCTCTGCTTCGAGGCAAACCCTAGCCATCGCTTCTACTGACTCTACAGGAAACTGACCTGCCGCAGACTCAGCTGATAGCATAACAGCATCAGTTCCATCAAGAACTGCATTAGCTACATCAGAGACTTCTGCTCTCGTTGGAATCGGATTAGTAATCATCGATTCCATCATTTGTGTTGCGGTAACAACTAATCGATTATTTGCACGCGCCGAACGAATCATGCGCTTCTGAAGTGCCGGTACTGCTGCATCCCCTACTTCTACAGCCAAGTCGCCGCGAGCCACCATGAGTGCATCAGATGCTTCCATGATGTCATCCAATGCAAGAATAGCTTCAGTTCGTTCAATCTTTGCCATGATTAAACTATTTCCACCCGCTTCTTGCATCAACGACCGCGCTAGGCGAATATCCTCCCCAGAGCGAGGAAAGGATACAGCCAAATAATCGGCTTTAAGATCTGCTGCAACCTTAATATCCTCAATATCTTTATTTGTCAGTGCAGGTGCGCTAAGCCCTCCACCTTTGCGATTGATGCCCTTATTGTTCGAGAGCGGTCCGCCTTGCACAACTTCACAGAATATTTCACTTCCTTTGACCCCAGTCACACTTAAAACAATGCGTCCATCATCCAATAACAGAATCGCACCTTCTTCAACGTCACTGGGTAATTCTTTATAGTCGAGACCTATTCTCTCTTTATTTCCCAACCGACAGTTAGCATCCAAGATAAATTCATCACCTACATTAAGCCAGATTTTACCTTGTTCAAACTTTCCTATTCGAATTTTAGGACCTTGCAGGTCAGCCAATACTCCGACGGTACAGCCCACTGAGTGCGCTAAGGAACGTGTTAGTTCAGCAAAAGCAATATGCTCTTCTCTCGTTCCATGGGAGAAATTGATCCTTACAACATCAACCCCTGCCACAATCATGCGTTTGAGTATAGCTGGATCGCTACAAGCTGGACCCAGTGTAGCAACTATTTTGGTTCTTCTGAACATGACCGAGGCAGCCTAAGTAAACTATCGCTTTGCTCTTGACTCCAGAATTTCTACCGCTGGAAGTTTCTTCCCTTCTAGAAATTCTAGGAAAGCGCCACCTGCTGTTGAAATATATGAAACCTTATCGTAAATATCGTATTTCTGAATAGCAGCAATCGTATCTCCCCCGCCAGCCAGTGTAAATGCTTGCGTCTCTGCAATGGCTTGCGCAATTCGTCGAGTACCACCACCAAATTGATCAAACTCAAATACTCCAACTGGGCCGTTCCAAACGACCGTACCCGCTTTCATAATGATATCAGCCAATTCTTGTGCGCTATTAGGACCAATATCAAAAATCATGTCATCGTCGGTGACTGTATCAGCAGATTTTGTAATTGCGGGCTCATTTGCATCAAATTTTTTACCGACCACGACATCAACAGCAATTGGAATCGTCGCATTCCGCTGGCGCATTTTATCCATCAATGCCTTTGCTGTAGGAACCAAGTCTTCTTCACACAATGACTTACCAATATTCTTACCAGCTGCTTTCAAGAAAGTATTTGCAATCCCCCCTCCTACCACGAGTTGATCAACTTTTTCCGAGAGCGATTCCAGTACGGTAAGTTTTGTTGAGACTTTTGAGCCACCAACAATAGCCACCATCGGCCTGGCTGGCTTATCCAATGCTTTGGTGAGTGCATCAAGCTCTTCCGTTAATAAAATTCCGGCGCATGCAATCGGTGCATATTTAGCAATACCGTGCGTTGAAGCCTCAGCTCGATGTGCAGTACCGAATGCATCCATAACAAAGATATCGCACAAATTGGCATATTTTTGTGCCGTTTCGTCGACATTCTTTTTTTCACCCTTATTGATACGGCAATTTTCTAGCACGACTAGCTCGCCTTCAGCCACATCAAACCCACCGTTCATCCAATCTTTAATCAGTCGAATAGGTTTGTTAAGGCGTGCAGCGATATTGTCTGCGATTGGTTTCAGTGAATTTTCCTCACTCCACACCCCTTCTTCTGGCCGTCCCAAGTGGGAAGTGACCATCACTTTCCCTCCTCGCTCTAAGCAATGTTCAATCGTTGTCATGGACGCTGTAATCCTGGCATCCGATGTTACCTTTCCATCCGCGATGGGAACGTTTAGATCAGCACGGATAAAAATCCGTTTGCCTTTCAAATCAAGATCGACGAGTTTAATGACTGACACGTTAACTCCATTAAAACTAATTAGAAGATCCTGGTCAGTAAATTAATCATTAACTGACCAGCTTTGACTCTTTACTTGCTCGCAATAACTTTAACCATCTCTAATACTTTGCAAGAGTAGCCCCATTCATTATCATACCAAGCGACTACTTTCACGAAGTTTTTATCCAGAGAAATGCCTGCCTCAGCATCAAAAACAGAAGTGCAACTTTCACCACGAAAATCAGTTGAAACAACTTTCTGATCGGTATAGCCCAACACACCTTTCATTGACCCTTCCGAATTTGATTTCATGGCTTTACAAATTTCGTCATAAGTCGCATCTTTATTCAATTCAACTGTTAAATCAACAACAGAGACATCCGATGTTGGGACGCGAAACGCCATTCCGGTTAATTTTTTATTTAATTCTGGAATAACCACTCCTACCGCTTTTGCAGCTCCTGTTGAAGAAGGAATGATATTCTCAAGAATGCCACGACCACCTCGCCAATCTTTGTTAGATGGACTTTTTTGCGTAGCAGTAGCAGCGTGAACGGTTGTCATCAGGCCACGTTTAATTCCCCACATGTCATTTAATACTTTTGCGATTGGTGCTAAGCAGTTTGTCGTGCACGATGCATTTGAGACGATAGTCTGTCCACTATAGGATTTATCATTAACGCCATAAACAAACATCGGCGTATCATCTTTAGAAGGCGCGGTCATAATTACTTTTTTTGCTCCAGCTGCCAGATGTTTTTCGCAAGTTTCCTTAGTTAAGAACAAGCCAGTCGCCTCTACGACGACGTCTGCACCGACTTCGTTCCATTTTAATTCAGCTGGATCTTTAATCGCTGTAAGACGTATGCGCTTTCCGTTGACGACTAGCGTATTACCCTCTACAGCAACAGTACCATTGAAGCGACCATGAACAGAATCATGTGTAAGCATATAGGCCAAATAATCTGGCTCCAGTAAATCGTTAATTGCAACCACATCAACATCACTAATTTTTTCTATTGATGCTCTGAAAACCATACGACCAATACGACCAAAACCATTAATTCCAACTTTAATTGCCATTATTTTTGCTCCTCAAATCAAAAACTAAAATAAACTCAATTTAGCACTTGGGATAATTCGTCGTGCTTTAAATAATTCTTTTTATTGCACCTACAACGTTCTCAGTCGTAATACCGAAATGCTTAAACAAAACTTCAGCAGGCGCAGACTCACCAAATGTATCAATGCCAATGACTTCGCCTTCAAGACCTACATATTTACGCCAATAATCGGTCACACCCGCTTCAACCGCAACACGCTTAATTCCTTTAGGCAAAACAGCTTCTTGATACGCTTTGTCTTGACGATCAAACAAATTAGTACAAGGCATCGAAACCACTCGAATATGGATCCCTTCATCAGCAAGCACTTTTGCGCTGCCATTGCCAGCGCCACTTCAGATCCTGTTGCAATGATTATTGCGCGCGGCTTCCCATCTGCTGCTTCAGATAAAACATAACCACCTTTATCAATTAGCTTAATAACATCAGCATTCCGTTTTTGGAAAGGTAAATTTTGGCGGCTAAAAATCAGAGTCGTCGGGCCATTCTTCCGTTCAATCGCTCGTGCCCAAGCTGCTGTTGATTCCACTGTATCACAAGGCCTCCAGACATCCATATTGGGAATTAAACGTAGCGTTGCTGTCTGCTCTACTGGCTGATGTGTTGGGCCATCCTCACCCAAACCAATTGAATCATGCGTAAATACAAAAATACTTCGAATTTTCATTAACGCGGCCATACGTAATGCATTCCGTGCATATTCCGAGAACATGAGGAAAGTGCCACCATAAGGAATAAAACCACCATGCAGCGACAATCCATTCATGATCGCGCTCATTCCGAATTCCCTTACACCATAATAAATATAATTACCACCTGATTCGTTACTCACACCTTTCGAGCCAGACCACAAGGTAAGATTAGATCCTGCTAAATCCGATGACCCTCCGAGTAATTCAGGGAGCGCTGGAGCTAAGCCTTCAATTGCATTCTGAGAAGCTTTACGGGTAGCAATTGTCTCACCTTTTGCATTCACTTTCCCTACTACACCTTCAACATACTCTGACCAGTCTTTGGGCAGATTACCGCTTACCCGGCGCGTAAACTCAGCGGCCTCCTTAGGGTATTTCTGACTATACTCAGAAAATTTTTGATTCCATTCACTTTCAAGTTTCTTACCTTTTGCGCGCGCATCCCAAGCATCATAGACTTCCTTAGGAACTTCAAATGGCAAATAGTGCCATCCTATGTGCGGTCTTGTTGCAGCTATCTCTTCATCACCGAGCGCAGCTCCATGCACCGCATGCGTATTAGCCTTATTTGGTGACCCCATACCAATAACCGTTTTGCAACAAATCATTGATGGTTTATCTTGTTTTTTCTTAGCTTCCTCGATCGCTGCCTCGATTGCTTCTGGATCGTGACCATTTACATTCGGGATCACATGCCAGCCGTAGGCTTCAAAGCGCTTAGGTGTATCATCCGTAAACCAACCTTCAACATGACCATCGATGGAGATACCGTTGTCGTCATAGAAACAAATAAGCTTACCTAAGCCGAGCGTTCCCGCTAATGAACAGGCCTCATGAGAAATCCCTTCCATTAGGCAGCCATCACCTAAAAATACATACGTATAATGATTTACAATATCAAAGCCGGGTCGATTAAATTCATTTGCAAGAATTTTTTCTGCGAGCGCCATACCCACTGCATTGGTAATTCCTTGCCCGAGCGGACCAGTCGTTGTTTCTACGCCGGGTGTATATCCATACTCAGGATGTCCTGGCGTTTTAGAATGAAACTGTCTGAATTTTTTTATATCTTCGATTGACACATCATAGCCAGTCAAGTGAAGCAAAGCATAAATCAACATTGAACCATGACCATTTGATAACACAAAACGATCACGATCAGCCCACTTCGGATTATTTGGGTTATGACGCATATGATGAATCCAAAGCACTTCTGCAATCTCCGCCATACCCATTGGCATGCCTGGATGGCCAGAATTAGCTTTTTGTACCGCATCCATCGCCAATGCGCGAATCGCGCTTGTTAGATTCTTGAATACTGGCGCTTTAAAATCCCCAAATGCTCCCATTTATATACTAGCTCCCCAATAATGATCAAAACGAAACCTCCCTTATCAAAAGACTGACAAGGCAAGTTGGCAAAAGCTGTTATTATCTACTAACTTAGAGTCCGCTACAATATCGATTCCATGATGCGATGTCGAAACTTAGTTACCATGACCACGCAGTTTAATTCCCAGCATTTTAATCTTTCGATAAAGATGCGTTCGCTCAAGCCCAGCCCTTTCTGCAACTCGCGTCATATTGCCACTTTCCTGATCAATCAACTTTTCAAAATAGTTCTTCTCAAATAAATCACGCGCTTCTCGCAACGAAACATTAAGCGGTATATCCGGTGTAACAGACATCACAGGGGATAATGGCGGTGTAAGTACTTGCTGAACTTCTTCTACGTTAATTTCACTACTTGTACACGTTAGCGCAAGAGAATGCACAACACTTTTTAACTGCGTCAAATTCCCAGGCCAGTCATAATTACGCAATGTGTTAAGGGCTGCCGTACTAAAATGAACAAAAGGAACTTCCCCTGCTTCAATGCTCGTTGAAAGCAGTTGATTGGCAAGCTCTGGAATATCCTCACGATGTGTTCTTAACGAAGGTACATTAATCGTTAAATTACTCAGCATCTCATACAATTTTGAATTGTAGGTGCCTTGTGCAGTTAACTCTGCTAAACGCTGCGTCGTTGCACAAACCAACCGAACATTAAATTTCTCCAGTTTTCCAAGCAACAGCAGTAGACCTTTCTGCTCTAATTTATTGAGACCACCGATCTCTCTAAAAAAAAGCAACCCATTTTTTACTTGATCTAAAATTCCTAAGGAATTATCTGCCAAAAAAGAAAGTTGCTCCGGTTCAACCCATGGGGTATTAACGTGATGCAAGAAACGCGCACAATGCTCAACACCTACACCCGATTCACCTACCAATAAAACTGGCGACATTAGATTAACAATCTGCTCGAGTCTCTTCTTCAATTCGACAATTTGAGGTCCCTTTCCCAAGTTGGCCAAAGAAATTGATAAGGCTGGCTTACTTTGCCCTCCTCGAAGCGCTTGCTTGACTGTACTCAATAGCTTCTGAAGGGGTATCGGCTTCTCTAAATAATCAACAGCACCAATACGCGTTGCTTCGACCGCGGTATCGATCGTTCCATGTCCCGACATCATCACAACCGGCATCGTCAACAAACCACTATTTGCCCAATCCTTGAGTAAAGTAATGCCATCCGTATCAGGCATCCATATATCGAGCAATACCAAATCAGGCCGACTCTGATTACGACAAATCCGTGCTTGCTCTGCATTTTCAGCCAATACTACTCGATAACCTTCATCACTTAGAATCTCAGATAATAATTCTCGAATGCCAATTTCATCATCAACAACCAGAATAGTATTGTTGGCCATATATCACTCCTTTCGTATCTGAGCTCAATCCACTTCCTTGGTCCCCATTATGCTTTAACACCACCCTATCTCACTATTTATTACGCTATACGATTAATCGTTGATGCTGGTTGCCCAGAATTAATCGTGGGCAACGTGATTGTAACTTTTGCACCATGCGGTTGGATATTTTCAATTTGGATTGTCCCGTTATGTTCATCAACAATTTTTTTGACAATCGGCAACCCAAGTCCTGTACCTCTTGGTTTAGTGGTTACATAAGGCTCAAAAGCTAGTGTTTTAATTTCTTCGGCGAAACCCTTTCCATTGTCGATAATGCACAGCTTAACACTTCCTGAAATCATATCAGTACTCACCACAATCGTACCATTCTTAGTATCTGCTAGTGCATCCTGAGCATTTTGTAGTAAGTTATGAATCACTTGCCGCAATCTTGCCGGATCACCACGAATCAGCAAAAGATCAGAGGATAGCGCTAACTTTATTTCTGGACATTGCGAATTTTCAGCTTTAGCGTTAGATGTTTCGTACAGCGCCAGAACCTCATGAATCAATCGATTGAAATTAATCTGGACCATTTCTAATTCAGGAATGCGAGCATACTCACTAAACTCATTTACCATCTTTTTTAAGGCTTCAACTTGACTAACAATGGTTTCAGTCGAACGTTGTAGAATCTTAGCGTCCTGCCCGCTTAATTTATCCATTAGCCTATGTTGAATCCGTTCTGCAGAAAGCTGGATTGGTGTCAGCGGATTTTTTATTTCGTGCGCCAATCGACGCGCAATTTCTCCCCAAGCTACTGTACGCTGCACTTGTAATAATCCCGTAATATCATCAAACACCACTATTCCACCGCCACCTGAAGACTCAGGCAACCGCGTTCCACGGAGTAGCAGAACTTGGTCTTTATTCTCGCTGAAATGTAAAACTTGTCTTTGCCATTCCCCACTGTGAGTTAATCCAAATCCATTCTGTATCTCTGATGCCAGCAGATGAAACTTAGGTTCCTTCTCAACACATTCATCGATCGCCAAACCTTCTAGATAAATTAATGGGATTTGCAAAATTTGTTCTGCGCTGCGATTAACGGTTCTGATTTTTAACTTGTCATCAAACACCATCACCCCGGAAGAAAGATTCGCCAGTATACTTTCTAAATAAGCGCGTGCGCTTTCAATTTCATGCTGACTTTGCTGCGCATTTGCGCGCGCCAAATCCAACTGCTCTGTCATTAAGTTAAACGACTCCGTCAAAACACCCAGCTCATCATTGCTAAAAACCTGATGCCGCCTGCTGAAATCGCCTTGAGCAACAGCCCGTGTACCTTCTGCAAGCATTCCCAACGGCGCGCTTAGTTTCTCACTGATAAGAAAAGCACTCGCTAATGCCGAAAAAAGCGCTAACAACAACGCAAGCGTTAAAGTCACGCTATATAAACGCGTAATCCCTTGTTTTGATAATACCAATTCCTGGTAATTCCGATACCCGGTTTGCACAATCTCGGCATTTTCGGCAAGACGGGGAGGTACCTGTTGTAGCACTTGCAATACGCGAATATCATCTTCCAGGCTTAAGACATTGACGGGAACGAGCACTCGTAAGAACAATCCTTTATTGGGAATCGACTCAACTGCGCTATAACTCTTTTGCATTCTTATATGTCGCATAGCAGTTGCATTAGGTATTTCCGGAAATAGCGCGACATCATCAAGGCTTGAGAATGCGATGGCCTTCCCATCTTGATTGAACAAGGTTGCTTCTTGTATATAGGAATGTGCTAAAAGTTGATTTAATGAAGAAAGTGTTTGCGAAGGAGAGTCGGCAAGCGCTAGTGCTGTAATTTTAGCTTTTTTTTTCCAGCTCTTCCAGTAAATTATCCAGCATGGTTTGGCCTAGATTGATCCCACCTTCAAGGGCTTGATCAACTTTGACATCAAACCAGGATTCGATACTCTTCCCGAGAAATTGAACTGAGATTCCGTATACCAATACTCCAGGTAAAATCGCCATTAATGAAAAGATGACTAATAGTCGGAGTGCCAACCGCGAACCAAAAACGCGTGCTTTAAGCCTTTTTCTTAATCTCCATAATAAAAAGCCAACGATACCGAGCAGCAATAAAACAAAAAAAACATTCAGTACAATCAACCACCGATAAAATTTTCCAAGAAAATCAGTATTCGCTCCAGCTGTCGCCAAGAGAAACAGCATGATGACGCTTAATCCTGTAACGAGGAAAATAAGATATTTCACTGACTATCTATGAATTGGAAAAGAAGATGCTACCGGAAGTTTAGTACGCCACTCTTTTTTCTCTGAACTCAAGTTCCATTCTTTTGATCTCAATGATTCAAGCTGGAAAGGTTTAGATAAACGAGAAGCATCAAGCCATACTTGTAAACTAGCCGAGTACTCGATAGTGGGATCAAGCTTTAATTTCTCTTCAACCGGAATATGATGCTGAGTTCCCAGTTCTTGAAGTGCTTCATTTAATGTATCAAACCCTTGCGATTTGGATCGGTGGCTCAGCCGATACTGTCGAGTTAGTGCGTTATAACTCAGACCAATTCGTAATTTACTTCTAGCCACCTCATCATCTACCCAGTACCACTTGGTATCGATTAATGAAAATTTAATCACAAAATACAAAACGATACCCTTTTCAAGAGCCTGCTCTAAGGTGCTATTTAATTCGATTGCTGCGTCAACATTGATTTGATAGCCAGTCTCCGTTGCCTCCAATGCGAATGATTTAATTTCTATATTACCTTCACCATAAGCTGACTGAATGATTATACCAATGAGAAAAAAACTCGATATCAGCATACTAGCTAGCTTCTCTATCCAATTCATGCCGTTATACCTTATAAAATAAGGCATAATAAAAACCATCATGGAAGCAGTTAGGTATTAATTGTCCGTTATTGACTTCGCCATGTACGATTGGTAATAAACGCGCATCGGAGTGTTTTTCCAAGAAGCACTTTACTTGCTGGCAATTCTCTTCAATAAACACGGAGCAAGTTGCATAGAGTAATTTTCCTTCGCTTTTAAGAAGTGGCCACAATGCATCTAAGATATTTTGCTGCATATTCAAAAACATAGGAAGATCAGTTATACGTCTCAGCCATTTTATATCAGGATGTCGGCTAACAACCCCAGAGGCACTACAGGGCACGTCCGCTAAAATTCGATCAAAAAGTTTTCCACTCCACCACGAAGATGGCAAAGCTGCGTCGCCACATACTTGACGAAAGGGCTCTATTCCTAATCGCTTAAAATTTTCTGATACGCGACCCAAACGGTATTGATCATTATCTAAAACTGTCAATTGAATATTAGCAGCTTCCATTAAATGGGTACTTTTCCCCCCTGGGGCTGCACATGCGTCAAGGACGATCATTCCATCGCTAACATCCAGAAAGGGCGCAGCTAATTGGGCACCCGCATCCTGAATCGAAACATAACCTTGCTCAAACATCGGTAATTTTTGTGTAGGCACTGGTTTGAATAACATAAGCGCATTATCCCATACTTGCCGACTTTCAATCTTATACTGGCTAAGTAGCGTTTGGTAATCTGCGACGCTGGTTTTGCGTCGATTCACTCTCAGTGTCATCGGCGGATGACGATTATTGGCCTGTAAAATCGCCTCATACTGCTGGGGATACTGATATCTTAATTTATCGATCCACCATTGAGGATGTGAAAATCGCCCCACTTCATGGGCATTAGCTAGATTTAACAAAGAGGTATCATTTCTTAGAAAATTTCTTAGGATCGCATTAACTAAGCCGGCCGCGCCCTTATTTTTGATTAATTTTCGAGTAGTTGCGACAGCACAATCTACAACCGCGTATTCAGGTGATTCACTATAATAAAGCTGGTATAAGCTGACCAGCAGTAGATTTCGCAATTTTTTGTCGGATAGCGGTTGCTTTACCAATTGGTTTAATATCACTTCCAGTTGGCCTAAATATCGCAACACACCGTAAACTATATCTTGAATAGCGCCGCGTTGCTGCGATTGCAGTAGCGGGTTTTGACGCCAGAGCGCTTGTAGCACTAAAGTTAAATTTTTTCCAGACAAAACTATCGCGACTGATTCAGCAGCTAGCTGCTGAATTTTCATCATACCAAGATCGGCTATGCTTATTCCCTCCTGAACGTCTTAATAATGGTTTATCGGTGGCCAAAACGCGATTAAGCCATAAACTCACCCAATTTCATTGAATATCCCTTAAGAAAATCCTTTGCGGGTAATTTTTTTCCTCCGGCGCGTTGAATCACTTCCAGAATCATCGCGTGCTTACCACAAGCAACCGTAATACCGTCATGATCGATATTAACAATCTCACCAGGCCGCCCAGAAAGTTTCTGTTCAATTCGCGCTTGCCATATTTTCAACACCAGCGATTGATGGCTAGTAAAAGCGATGGGGTAGGGATTAAACGCCCGAATGCTGCGATCGATCACTTTCGCATCGAAACGCCAATCGATTTTCGCTTCATCCTTCTCAATTTTACGCGCATAACAAGCCTCCTTCTCATTTTGCTCAACCGCTAATAATTTTTCTTGTTGTAATAGATCAAGAGCTTCAATAATACATTGCGCGCCTAATTGGGCTAGGTTGTCATGCAATGATTGTGCCGTATCGGATGGACTGATTGGAATGGCTCTCCGCAATAATATGTCGCCCGTATCTAAGCCTTGATCCATTTGCATGATCGTTATTCCCGTTTCTTGGTCTCCAGCTTCAATAGCGCGTTGAATCGGAGCAGCTCCCCTCCATCGAGGTAAAAGCGATGCATGAATATTTAAACATCCCCGCGATGGCAGTCGCAAAATTGATTCTGGTAAGATAAGCCCATAGGCAGCAACAATCATAACATCTGCCGCAAATGACATTAGCTGTTCTCTTATCTCACTTGACTTTAACGTAATCGGTTGCAAGACTGGAATCGAATATTCGCAGGCAACTTTCTTGACTTCACTTTCCTGCAGTTTCAATCCTCGACCAGCCGGTCGATCGGGTTGTGTTAAAACAAGTACAATTTGCAATTGCGCATCAATGAGTGCTCTCAATGCAATTGCAGCAAAAGCAGGAGTTCCTGCAAATACTATCCTCATGGAAATGGAATCCGATGTATCATTAACCGTTCATCGATAACACCGAAGACTTAGTGAGATACTGCCGCTTCTTCAATTTGGTCTGAATTCTTGATTGCTTTAATCGCGACAAATACTCAACAAAAACCTTACCTTCGAGATGATCAATTTCATGTTGTATACATACCGCAAGCAGCCCCTCTGCCTGTGTCTCGAAGTATTCTCCTTGAAGATTTAACGCTCTAACAATAACGAGCTCAGCACGTTTAACTTTGTCAAATATTCCGGGTAACGATAAACACCCTTCTCGAAACTCAGCATCGCCTGTCTTAGCGATTATTTCTGGGTTAATAAATACATTGAGTTGATCATACGTATCGGAAATATCGATCACAATTACACGTTGATGAACGTCAACTTGAGTTGCAGCCAGACCAATTCCTGATGCGTGATACATCGTCTCTGCCATATTCTTAACCAGCAAATGAATATCTTGAGTAATCTCTGGTACGGCTTTCGCAATCTTATGTAATCGCTCATCTGGATACTGTAATATTTTCAGAATTGCCATAACAAATATGCGTAATTCACGCTACTAAATACTGAAGTTAAATCGTAAAATCCCGGCGATGATACTCGAATTCAAATCCATCTTGTTTCGTCCCCACTTACACTCTTGGAAAAATAAACTTATGCGTACTATATCCATTATAGCGATGATTTTAGCTATCAGTATATTTTCTGACTGGGCCGCAAAAGCAAAAGATGTCGAATTACTTGCTCATGCGCCTGAACGATATGTTGTATCGCAGGGAGATACGTTATGGGGAGTCGCCTCTCGTTATCTTAAAGATCCCTGGCGATGGACAGAGATTTGGGACATTAACCAAAAACAAATCAAGAACCCAAACGATATCTACCCCGGTGATATTATCGTTTTGGTTCGAACAACCGATGGAAGTAGCAAATTAATGTTTGCGAATGAAAAAGCAACGATCAAGCTATCGCCTAAAATGCGCATTGAAAAACTTGATATCGAGAAAATCCCATCGATTCCATCAAAAAAGCTCGAACCATTCTTGAGTCAGCCTTTAGCCATCGAGAAAAATGGATTAGACCAAGCACCATTAATATTAGGCTCCAGTGACAACCGCGTAATTTTAAGTGCAGGTGATACGGTCTATGTACAAAATATGCCTTCTGACCAAGGCATGGATTGGCAAGTTTTTCGTGCAGGAAAAGCACTCATCGACCCAGAAGATAATGATCGCGTCCTTGGTCATGAAGCCGTCTATCTTGGTGATGTAGCGGTATTAAATTTTGATACGATCAGTTCAGTGAAAATTACACATTCAGCACAGGAGATTCTCAAAGGTGACCGCCTGATTCCTGCTTCTGCATTACAAGTTAACGATTATATTCCTCGCGCACCTGATTTTCCAATTAGAGGACGAATCATTTCAGTCTATGGCGGCGTCACTGAAATTGGTCAAAATGCAATCATTACCCTTAATAAAGGGCTACTTGATGGACTAGAAGTGGGTCATGTACTCGCTGTTTATCGCAAAAGCACCACTAAATTGCAAGACAGTAAAACCATACAGCTACCGGATGAACGAATTGGTTTGGTTTTTCTATTTCGAGTTTTTGATAAAGTATCGTATGCTCTCGTTTTGCATAGCGCCCAAGCGATTAAAGTACTTGACGCCGTGCAAACACCATAAAAGTAAATTAATAAGAACAATTTGATTGGTTATGAATATTCAGCCAGATATTGAATCCTGGCTAACACTTAGCTTAATTGAAGGACTCGGCGACGAATCCTTCCGTAAGTTACTTTTAACTTTTAAACATCCTAGTGGTATTCTCAATGCTGATACTCAATTACTTGAACGTTATGTAAAAAAACAAATCGCCACAGATATCGCCAATCGTCGCATTGATCAACAGAAAATAGCCGCTACGCTAAAGTGGCTGGAAGACCCCACTAACGCAATCATTACACTCAGCGATGAAGATTACCCAAAGCGATTGCTCAATATTGCTGACCCTCCCCCATTACTTTATTTAAAAGGCCAGCGCAAACTCCTTAATAGCCCCTCTCTTGCAATTGTCGGGAGTCGTAACGGCACACCTCAAGGCATTGCTAACGCGCATGCATTTGCTGAAGCCGCAAGCAGTGCTGGTCTTTGCGTTGTAAGTGGCATGGCTTTAGGTATTGATACGGCCGCCCACCAAGGCGCTCTACTCGGTTTCTCCAGCAGCATTGCGGTTGTAGGAACTGGATTAGATATCGTTTATCCCGCTAAGAATCACCAGTTAGCACACCAACTGGCTAAAGAAGGAGCTCTCATTTCTGAATTCCCCTTGGGCATGCCAGCAATCGGCAGAAATTTTCCTCGTAGAAACCGAATTATCAGTGGCATAAGTTTAGGTTGCCTCGTCATTGAAGCCACTTTAAAAAGTGGTTCACTCATTACAGCGCGGCAAGCACTTGAGCAAGGGCGTGAAGTGATGGCGATTCCAGGATCAATTCATTCACCATTATCGAAAGGTTGTCATGCATTAATTAAGCAAGGTGCAAAACTTGTAGAAAATATTAATGATATTCTCGATGAGTTTAATTATCAGCCGCTTAACTTACCCAACACGTTGACAACCGATGAAACAATCAAACAAACTTACACCCAAGAAAACGCTATTTTACTTTCTCATTTAGATTATGAAGCGATTGATATCGACAAATTGTGCATTCGGAGTGGCTTGACTGTGGAAACAGTATCCGCCATGCTATTAGCTCTGGAACTAGATGGAGTTGTAGCAAGTTTACCGGGTGGTCGATATCAACGAATTCGTTGATTAAAAATACAATTCATTAAAATTCTAATGCGAAATATAATCATGAAGAGCGAAGCGATGTTTGAGATTTTAATCTACTTATTCGAAAATTATTTTGATTCTGAAAATTGCCCAGATTCAGCGACTTTAACACGGAAATTAACACTGGCAGGATTTGGAGAAGATGAGATTAGCCAAATTCTTGGTTGGCTATCAGATCATACAAAACATGAAGCAGGAAAGTACCCTTCAGCGCTATCTCAAAGCAAATCATTTCGAGTTTATTCTTCTTCTGAATTAGAAATCATTGATGTTGAAAGTCAAGGATTTATTCTTTTTCTTGAGCAAGCCGGTATACTTAATTCATTACAACGTGAATTATTAATTGATCGTATTCTTCAGATGGATGGCAGTAGCTCCTGCTTGGATAAAATCAAATTAGTCGTCATGTTTGATCTATGGGTGCAAAACCAGTTAACAAATCACGATTTAATCGAGAAATTATTTATTGCCAGCAATCCACGCAATCGACACTAATTTAACTCACGACGAGTTTCTAACTCCATGAAAAAACTTAAAAACATCCTTATTGATCTGATCATCCCTCAATAACTTCGGTTACTCAATCTGGTCATCACCAGATAAAGTGCTAACATAGCTCAATCACCTAAAAAAATATCTAACAAAATAATAACAGAATTTTATGAGTAAAAAGCTGATTATCGCTGAGAAGCCTTCTGTTGCAAACGATATTGCCAAGGTTCTAGGGAACTTTACTAAAGAAGCTGATTATTTCGAGAATGATGAGTTTATCCTATCCTCTGCGGTTGGACATTTGCTCGAATTAGCAGTACCAGAGGAATATGAAGTCAAACGCGGCAAATGGAGCTTTGATCACTTACCTGTTATACCGCCTCATTTTGATCTAATCCCTTTAGAAAAAACAGCGACACGCTTAAAAACACTAACCAAACTTATCAAACGAAAAGATGTCGACACGTTAATTAATGCTTGTGACGCGGGCCGAGAAGGGGAACTCATATTTCGATATATTGTACGCCATAGTAATATCCAAAAGCCCATCAAGCGCTTATGGCTTCAATCCATGACACCATCCGCCATTAAGGAAGGTTTTAATAATCTACTCAACGATAGCGATTTACAACCTCTGGCTGAAGCTGCAGTTAGTCGATCTGAATCCGATTGGTTAGTTGGAATCAATGGCACCCGGGCGATGACTGCTTTTAATTCTCAAGAAGGGGGATTTCATAAAACGACAGTCGGCCGTGTTCAAACGCCCACGCTCGCAATCCTAGTTGAGCGAGAAGAAGCAATCAAAAAATTTGTTCCTAAAAGCTACTGGGAGCTTCATGCTACCTTCAATACAAACAGCCATTCTTATAAAGGCAAATGGTTTGACGAAAAATTTACTAAAAGTAAGGAGAATGCTGAAGCACGCGCAGAACGTATCTGGGATTTAGCAAAAGCGGAAGCAATCAAACTAAAATGTCTCGGAAAATCAGGCACTGTCAGCGAAGAAAGCAAACCAGCCAAAGAAACTTGCCCGCTACTTTATGATTTAACTAGCCTGCAAAGAGAAGCCAATAGCCGCTTTGGATTTTCAGCAAAATCAACCCTCGGACTTGCTCAAGCGCTTTATGAGAAACATAAAGTTTTAACTTATCCCAGAACGGATTCACGCGCACTACCGGAAGATTATCTTGAAACCGTCAAAGAGACCCTACAGTCTTTAACAACGAGCCCCTATCACGAATTCGCCAGTCAAATTCTTGTTTCTGATTGGGTGAAACCAAATAAGCGCATTTTTAACAACGCTAAAATTTCAGATCACTTTGCGATCATTCCGACTTCACTCGAGCCAAAAAAACTAAACGAAGCGGAATTGAAGCTCTATGATTTAGTCACCAAGCGTTTTCTTGCGATTTTTTATCCCTCTGCTGAATATCTCGTTACCACAAGAATCACTCGTGTTGAAAATGAAACCTTCAAGACGGAAGGTAAAATCATGGTTAATCCAGGATGGCAAATCGTCTATGGCAAATCAAGTCCAAGTCCTAGCGTTGATAGCGATCAAGAAAATTTAACTTTAGCGGCAATTGTCCCTAACGCAACTGTCAAAACAGAAGAAATCGATACCATTGCCAATCAAACCCGCCCACCCGCAAGATTTAATGAATCAACGCTACTATCGGCCATGGAAGGCGCTGGAAAATTAGTTGAAGATGAAGAACTCAGAGCTGCAATGAGCTCGAAAGGACTAGGCACACCAGCAACACGAGCTGCAATTATTGAAGGTTTAGTCTCTGAGCATTACTTGCTGCGTGAAGGAAGAGAATTACTACCCACGGCCAAAGCATTTTCATTGATCACATTATTACGCGGATTAAAAATTCCTGAACTGATCTCACCTGAATTGACAGGGGATTGGGAATATAAACTTCGGCAAATTGAGCAAGGTCAACTAAAGCGACAAGACTTTATGAATAAAATCGCCGAGATGACCAAGCATATGGTTGATCAAGCAAAGAGTCACCGTGGAGAAACCATTAGCGGTGACTTTGCGGTGCTTAAAACACCGTGCCCCAAATGCGGCGGTATTTTGCATGAAACCTATAAAAAATTTCAATGCCAGCAATGTGACTTTGCGTTATGGAAAATTTTGGCGGGACGCCAGTTTGAAGTCGACGAAATGGAGACATTGATCTCGCAGCGGGAAGTAGGTCCTTTACTCGGTTTTAGAAGCAAAATGGGACGTTTATTCAGTGCCAGTATCAAACTCACTGATACATTTGAAATGAAGTTTGAATTTGGCAATGGCGATGATTTAGAAGTGGAACCAATTGATTTTTCCAATCATCAATCACTGGGAACATGCCCTCAATGCAATCATCACGTCTATGAGCATAGCACCAATTATGTCTGTGAGAAGGCAGTTGGCCATAACCCAACCTGCAATTTCAAAGTCGGGAAAGTCATTCTCAATCGTGTGATTGAGCAAGAACAGATAATGAAATTACTTGCACATAAAAAACAGATTTATTAACGAATTTCATTTCCAAAAAGGCCGACCTTTCTCTGCCTATCTTGTAGTTAATGCTGATAACAAAATTGGATTTGAATTCGAGGAAAGAAAACCATCAAAAGTACGAAGCAAGAAAACAAGCAAGAATTGAATTTCTCAGAATGAACACCTAACCCTCACACTATTTCTTTAAGTTATACTTAGCTAGGAAATTCAATCGTAAACAGTTCATTCAATAACGCGACCAAGCGATTTGATTCAAAATGTTCCGTGATCGTAATCATGCAGCAAACCAATTAGCTAAACAACTCGATCATTATCGTGATTGTCACCCACTCATTTTAGCGATTCCACGCGGTGCCGTCCCAATGGGAAAAACGATTGCTGATATGCTTTCAGGCGATTTGGACGTAGTCCTTGTCAGGAAGTTACGAGCACCAGGTAACCCCGAGTTTGCTATCGGTTCCTAACGATGCAAGCGCGACGCAAGCAATATACCCCGATTCGTCCGCCATTCGATCCCAAAAACCGGATCGTAATTGTGATCGATGATGGTTTGGCTACAGGATCCACCATGATTGCAGCATTGCATGCATTAAAGGCCAAACATCCAAAAAAACTAATCTGTGCTGTACCCGTCGCACCACCCGATACCTTAGAAAAAATAAAACCCTACGCTGACGAAATCGTTTGTCTCAATTCTCCGCGTGATTTCTATGCGGTTGGTCAGTTTTATCAAGACTTTCCGCAGGTCAGCGATAAAGAGGTCATTCAATCCTTAAAGCTCAGTCGCCATTAATCTCATGCTGCGGTATCGGTTAAATAATGAGCGAACCAATCTGCAGCCTGATTTGCCACTTGTTCTAAGGTCCCAGGTTCCTCAAACAGATGAGTTGCTTCCGGTATTAATACCAGCTGCTTTTCACACTGCAATCGTGAATAAGCTTGCTGATTCAATTCGATTACACCATAGTCCGAACCACCCACCAAAAGTAAAGTTGGTGACATCACTTTTAATAAGGCTTGCTCACCCGCAAGGTCAGGACGTCCTCCTCGTGATACCACGGCTGCAATTTTTCTTCCGAGCTTGGCAGTCGCTTGTAAAGCTGCAGCAGCACCCGTACTGGCGCCAAAGTACCCGATTTTCAGCTCACTCGTTTTAGTTTCTGCACCAAGCCACGCAGTTGCAGCAAGCAAACGTTGCGTCAACAAACTGATCTCAAAACGGGTTGCATAATTCTGGTCCTCCTGTCGAGTCAACAGATCAAACAGCAATGTTCCTAACCCACGATCTCGAATGACTTTTGCCACATAATTATTACGCGGACTAAATCGGCTGCTACCACTCCCATGCGCAAAAACCACGATCCCTCGCGCGCCTAGAGGAATAATTAATTCACCCTCTAATCGTGCTGCACCATCGGTAATCGATATCGTCGTCATCATTGATGTCCTAACAAAACAGGAATGCGCTGCCGACCAAAATGTTCAGCAGATTTTCCAAAACGCCCAGCAATTGCAGTACCACAATCAGGGCAATGACCATTTGCAGTTAAATGATAGTGTTTAATTTCATACCAATCCCGCTCAATTAACACACGACCACACGATGAACAATACGTGGTATCACCCTCAGGCTGATGGACATTTCCCGTATAAACATAGCGAAGCCCCGCTGCCAATGCAATCCGCCTTGCCTCGATTAATTTACTTACCGGAGTTGCCTCAATATCTCTCATTTTGTAATCTGGGTGAAATGCAGAAAAATGCAAAGGCACTTCGCTGCCTAGCTTATTTACTACCCACTCACTTAATGCCTGAAGTTCTTCAGCCGAGTCATTTAATCCGGGGATCAGCAAAGTTGTTATCTCAAGCCATACATTGGTTTCATGCTTAAGATATTGCAACGTATCAAGCACCGGTTGCAAATGAGATCCTGTTTGCTTCACATAGAAGGATTCAGTAAATGCTTTGAGATCGACATTGGCAGCATCCATCTTGGCAAAAAAATTAGCTCTGGGTTCAGCGTGGATATAACCTGCTGTAACTGCAACCGTATTGATACCCTGTTCATGGCAAGCATCCGCAACATCCATTGCATACTCAGCAAAAATCACTGGATCATTGTAGGTAAATGCGACACTTTTACAACCCAGGCGTTTAGCAGTTAAGGCAATCGTTTCAGGACTAGCTTGATCAGCTAATTTATCAAAACTGCGCGACTTAGAAATATCCCAATTCTGGCAAAATTTGCAAGCTAAGTTACAACCTGCAGTACCAAACGATAGAACACTACTGCCGGGATAAAAATGGTTAAGCGGTTTTTTCTCAATGGGATCGACACAGAAGCCCGATGAACGTCCATAGGTCGTCAGCACCATCCGATCCCCAGCCCTTCCTCTGACAAAACAAGCACCACGCTGCCCTTCATGCAATTTACAATCACGAGGACATAGATCGCACTGAATACGGCCATCTTGCAATTGATGCCAATAGCGCGCTGGATATTGCTCCTCAAGGCTAATTGACTCATCCACGCCGCTAATCCTCCATAACGTCTGTTTCACGCCATTTACTAACGGTATAGCGAGCAAGCTTTAAATCAGAGGCCCAGAAATCAACCGGTAAGCCTGCTTTGCGTTTTAGCATTGCTAAAAATTGCTGAGGTTGTTTAAGCTCATCCCAGACCTGAGGTAAGAAAGTACTTCGATAGTGCCTATACTCAAGCACAATCCCATCGATACCAGGTCTCATCAGCTTTATCGCATCAGCTTCATCCCGAGCAGCGATTCTCTGTGTGGAAGATAAAATTGAAACCTCAATCGCAATAGTTTCAAATTCGTCAGCACGCAACGGTAAAAAACGGGGATCATGTAACGCAGCTGATATCGCGTTACTTTTAACATCGGCTACTAAAGGCCGATAAGCTTCAAGCGACCCAATACAACCGCGCAATGTTTGATCCTGAGTCAATGTAACAAAACTTGCACTCCATGTCTGCAACCAAGATGCTGACTCGTCAACGTGACATGGAAAGTCGAGGTTTAATGCATGTGCGATCGCAGCGCGCCCAACTTTTAATAGTGCACTCCCTTGATTAGGCATCATGATACTTCCTCGCTAAATGTGATTCAGCGAATGCAAAGGCACCATAACCGACCACCTGCTCGCGCGACCCTGCAGTATCGCCGGAATTCCGCAAATCCAGCAAATGCGCTATTAGATGATGTTGACGTGCGGCTGCAAGTAAGCCATTGATTGAGGTTGCCCCACAGGCCTGCTCATGATTAACCAATGGCCGCAACTGAAGAATTGACAAAGCCGTCTTACTATCCTCATTCTGAGCCGACTCATAAGATAAATAATGAGAAAGATCTGAACTAACTACGATCAGCGTTTCTTCACCCCCCCAAACACAATTCAGGACTTCTACAACCTCATCGACTGATGCCATCCCAACCACCAGCGGTAATAATTTAAACTCAGCAAGCATTGTTTGCAAAAAAGGAATCTGTACTTCTAACGCGTGTTCAGTTTGATGTGCTTGGGGACTAACAATGACTTGAGGCAAGGATTTAATACGTGCCACCGCATCATGATCAATCTCAACCTGCCCTAAAGGCGTTATAAAGCTATCGACACCCGGTAATGCTAACCCTCGCAAAGCAACTCGGTGCGCTGGTCCCAGCAATACAACACGCCGAATCTGTGCTGCTATTGAGTGAAGCGTGCTATAGCCAGCTGCCGCAATCGCACCTGAGTAAATATAGCCTGCGTGAGGAACGATTAAAGCCTTGGGTATTATTTCTGAGATAGGCGCCAACCTTAAATAGCGGTTAATTTCTTCACTTAATGTGCGACAATCCTCTGGATAAAACAAGCCTGCCACAGCAGGCAATCGTTTTGTCAACATCTAAGACTTCCTTAAATTGAATGATCCTAATATGGGAATATGTCGCGAAAAAACAAGAGCGTAGTAATAGAACATTGGAAGCGCACAAGCGATTATCACGCGCTTTTATAAGAAGTAATGCCTTCAGTTGCTAGGCTAAACGATTCTAATCAGCCTAGCTTCGCTTTTACTATTAGCAATATAGACTGATCGAAGGCGATGCTATCTAAGCTTCAAGCACTCGGTAGTTTTTCCAGGAATGTAACTGTCCAAGCCACCCCAAATCCAGTCACATCTGTCCCGACGGCCCCCAGACCATTCTTATGGTTGCAGGCTGAAAGATCCATATGAAGCCATGGAATATCGTTGACGAAGCGATTCAAAAAACAAGCGGCTAGAATATGATCAAAATCACTGTCCAATTTACATTGTTTTGTGTCCGCAATCTTACTTTCTAGCTCCATTTCATAGTCGCTATCCATCGGAAAAACACAAACACGTTCCCCGCTTAATTTACCGGCCGACAGCGCATGTTCTGCTAAATAATCACGATTTGTAAAAATGCCGCTATAGCGCGACCCCAATGCGGTATACATGCTTCCTGTCAAGGTTGCAAAATCAATAATCAAGTCAGGTTTGAGCTTTTCGGCTAGCGCTAAAGTATCTGCAAGTACCAGGCGTCCTTCTGCATCGGTATGGATGATCTCGATTGTCGTACCATTAACCGCAGTAATTACATCATTTTGTTTGTAGGCACGTGGACTGATATGGTTTTGAGCAATCGCTAACCAACAATCGATATTAATCGGTAAATCAGCCCGAGTTGCTGCCAATAGAATGCCTAATGCCACGGCCGAACCATTCATATCTTCATGCATGCCGTGCATATACCGCGCACTTTTTAAGTTGTGCCCTCCCGTATCAAAACAGATTCCCTTGCCGACTAATGCAATCGTTTTACAATGCTTCTTTGAGTTATAGCGTTGCAAATGCACGATTGCAGCATCTTCGGTATCGCTACCTTGAGCCACCGCAACAAATGCACCCGCACCCATTTTACGTAAAGTTGCTAAATCATATTCTTGATAGTTCCAATTTTCATTGTTGGCTAATTTCTTAATCTGCTCTCGATACGTCCTCGGCATTAATTCATTCGGCGGCAAAACCGTTAATCCTCTCGCTAACAAATTCCCTTCTGCCTGCGCGCGAAGTAGTATGAAACTATCCGCTTCCTCGTACCCATATAAATAGATCGTATCCAGTGGTTTTCGGTCTGGTTTGTGTTTCCGTACCGGCAAAACAGCGCCATTCACCCAAGCAACATATACCGACAAGCTGGCCAGTAATTGCTTCTGTTGAGAATTACCATGCACTACCAAGTAAACTGAACTCGGCTCTTCATCCAATAATAGTTGTAAGGCTTTTCGAATAACGGTTTGTTGATCAAACATCGGTTGTTCCAAGTCCACCATGACCCAGGCGCACAACGTACCGCTGGTCAAATTAGCGCACACTGGCGTTTCACTCAGTCGACCGAATTCCATTTGGCGCCGGGTGAGAAGTGCTTTTAGCGTTTCTTCTCCCAATAAATCGTATTTATTAGGTAATTTTTCGAGTTTAGGCAATAGCACTAAAATATGAGAAGCTATTACAGATTCGTTAATGGATGTATTATTTTGTATTAGTGTTGCAAGCATCAGAATTCCTATCATTAAGTTGTGCGTATTATAGCTTTATAAGGAGCCACCTGGTTTTTTCTTCTCAGAAGCAACCTCATTACCTATGCATCAATATCTCGAATTAATGCGCTCTATCCTCAAGCAAGGCCATCAAAAATCGGATAGAACTGGAACGGGCACATTGTCCATTTTTGGCTACCAAATGCGACTTGACCTCGCAGCAGGGTTTCCTTTGGTCACCACGAAAAAATGCCACTTGAAATCCATTATCCATGAGCTCTTGTGGTTTCTACGCGGCGAAACCAATATCCACTATCTGAAGCAAAATGGCGTTTCAATCTGGGATGAGTGGGCCGATGAACAGGGAAATCTTGGCCCTGTCTATGGCCATCAATGGCGTTCATGGATAGCTGCTGATGGAAGCACGATTGACCAAATCTCACAAGTGATCGAGCAAATCAAAAAAACGCCGGATTCACGCCGCCTAATCGTGTCCGCCTGGAACGTCGGCGATTTGAATAAAATGCGCTTAGCACCTTGCCATGTGCTTTTCCAATTTTATGTTGTCGAAGATAAATTATCTTGCCAACTCTATCAGCGCAGTGCGGATGTTTTTTTAGGTGTCCCCTTCAATATTGCGTCTTATGCGTTGCTGACGTTAATGATTGCCCAAGTGTGTAACCTAAGGCCTGGTGAGTTTATTCATACCTTTGGCGACGCCCACCTTTACCTTAATCATTTGGAACAAGCGCAAGAACAGCTCAAACGTGAACCCAGGAAACTTCCAACCATGCATATCGATCCATCTGTTCATAGTATTTTTGACTTTGACTATCACCATTTTGAGTTGAGAGACTATGACCCCTATCCTGCGATTAAAGCGCCCGTCGCCGTATGAATACACCACTGTATCTATTGGCGGCTGTTGCTAGCAACGGTGTCATTGGCTGTGACAATAAGATGCCATGGCATCTTCCAGAAGATTTGAAGCATTTCAAGCAACTGACACTGGGACATATCGTCATCATGGGGCGCAAAACCTATGAATCAATCGGCAAGTCCTTACCAGAGCGCATCAATATAGTCATTACGCGACAACCCATATTTTCGACTCCCAATATTATTGTCGTTGCATCTATTGAAGCTGCATTGCAAGCCTGTGCGTCCCATCCTGATAAAAAACGATTTGTGGTTGGTGGATCAGAGATTTACCAGCAAACGCTTCCTATGAGTCAACGCATCTATCTCACTGAAATTCAAAAAGATTTTGAGGGAAATCGCTACTTCCCTGAATTAGACCGTAATCAGTGGTCTGAGATAGCGCGTGAAATCCACCATCAAAACACGGCAGATAGACTCGAATACCATTTTGTAATTCTTGATCGAAAAAATTAAAGTCATTTTGTAGGGGGTCAACGATGAAAGCAGTATATTTTGACAAAGGAGGTTCACCCGACGTATTACACTATGGTGATATGGCAACCCCAACCGAGTGTAGTGAGAATCACGTACTCGTGCGTATCAAAGCGAGTGGGATCAACCCTATCGACTGTAAACTCCGTACGGCACCAGAGCGCTTTCCCGTAACCTTTCCAGTCATACCCGGTTGTGATGGTGCGGGCATTGTAGAAGCGGTCGGCACCAAGGTATGCAATGTCAAATTAGGCGATGAAGTCTATTTTTCACAACCGGGTTTTAACAGTCGCCAAGGAACCTATGCTGAATACACCTTAGTCGACGCCAGCTTGCTCGCGTTAAAGCCGCGTACATTATCCTTTGAACAGGCAGCTGCCGCACCGCTAGTATTTATCACCGCGTGGGAAGCACTACATAATCGAGCAAGAATCACGCGAGACCAAATCGTCTTGATTCATGCCGGCGCTGGTGGTGTTGGTCATGCTGCGATTCAATTAGCCAAACAGGCTGGTGCTCGCGTTATCACCACCGTCAGCAATGAGGAAAAGGCAGCTTTTGTAAAACAGCTCGGCGTCGATTTTATTATTAACTACCAAACCCAAGACGTCATTGCGGAAGTAATGCGTTGTACTGATGGCAATGGCGTAGACATTGCCTTCGATACCGTTGGTCCAGCAGTCCTGCAAAGTTGTTTCCAATGCGTCAAACCTTACGGTGATGTCGTCACTATCCTACAAGCTACGGCTGATACCGATTGGAGCGAAGCGCGCAAGCGCAATGTGCGCTTTAGCCATGAACTCATGCTGTCACCGGTTTTGTTGGAATTAGAACAAGCCAAACAACATCAGGGAAAAATATTAAAGCAATGCGCTGCATTGTTTGATGATGGAAAACTCAGTGTAGCCATTGCGCGTACTTTCTCACTCTCAGAAGCTGCAACGGCACAGCATTTTCTGGAGCAAAGCCGTCCTGCTGGTAAGCTGGTTCTTAGAATCTAAAAACGAATCGTGCAAACAATTTCATCAAATTACATAATAATGCAAGACGCGACCCCAAAAGTTTACAACATGAAGAAATGGCAAGGTCAGTGATCCAATGTGCCACCACACTTCTGCAGGCTGTTGTTTCCATAGCAAGTGAATGAGAGCATCTAATTTTGTTGCATCTGACACGATAGAATCAGTAATGTGATTATGCAAGATCTGCCCCTCGTTCCTGCATGACCCCTTATGTGTGCAGAGAAGAACAGCATCAACCAACCATTTTTATTTTGGGGTTGAAAATATTATGCAGATTCAGCAGAATGATCTGAGAAGTTGCTGGAGAAATCGAATGTTTACTGTCTGGCAGGTTGTTGAGAAACTATCTACGTTGCCGCTGTGGCGTTAAAAACAGATTTAGAATGTTTATTGTTGATGCATAAAATGCGTTTTCCTGTCTGTTTTTGCTGGGTACCGGCGCCTCGGGAACATGTCTTAACAGCCTTTGCTAAAGGTTATTCAATCCAATCCTGAGCAAATGGCGGTGCTCAGGAACAGGCTTAAGTGATTGTGTTTTTAATATCTTTTCTTATAAAAATTTTATGCCTAGAACGGGTGCTTTGCTTCCATTGTCGAGAGAACATCATACATCGTTGGTGATGGCACGCGCTGCTCGCAAGGCGGCTGATGGCAGCGACCCTGCCGCTGGTTTGGCGGCGATAGCGTGCATCGAGGCGCATTGGCACAATTTATTGGCTGCGCACTTCGAGCAGGAAGAGCAATTGATCCAGCTTGCATTGGAAACACTGGACAGGGAATCGGTTGCGCGTATTTTAGCCGAGCATGCGGAGCTGCGCGCGCTTGCCAGCGGACACTGCGCGCTTGAGCCAACTGAGCGCCTGCGCCGATTTGCCGATCTTGTCGCGGCTCATGTGCGCTATGAAGAGCGTGTGTTTTTTCCTCAGCTGCAGTTGCATCCATGCATCGCATCAACAGTTATGCCCCATTCAATCAACCATCCCGAGAGGTGATTATCGTGAATTTTCCTGATTTTTATGAGCAAGCTCCCGTCATACCGACCCATGATCCGTTTGCAGCCATGTTGGGTGCCGCCCGTGATGGCAGATTCGATTATCATTACTTGGATGCTGTACGGCTGGCTGGGCATTCCTGTCCGACCGTTGCCGGTGCGTTTCTGATCGGCCGCGCGGCGCTGGCAGCCCTCTATCCGGAGGGTCCTGCTGAACGCGGCAATATTGCCGTGCACATGCCTGCACCAGAAAATGAGGGGGTTACGGGCGTCATGGCGCAAGTCCTAACGCTGCTGACCGGCGCAGCTGCCGACAATGGTTTTCAAGGCATGCGTGGTCGCTATCGACGCAAGGGTCTGCTTAGTTTTGCAAACCAGCGTGAAGGCGATGCGATCATTTTTAAGCGCCTTGATAACGAAGCTAGCGTGGCAGTGACGCTGGATATTTCCTTGATACCCGCTGACCCTGCCCAGGGCGAGCGTTTGATGGCTATTTTGCAGGATTGTGCCGATGATACCCAACAAATCGCTTTCGCCAATGCCTGGCAGGAACGTGTGCGTCGCTTGTTGCTCGAATTTGCCGACGATCCTCGGGTGATTCGTGTTACACCAGTGAATTGATCAAATCACCGCATTCATTAAAACACCCTATGCACAAATCGGGGTCACACAAATCGGGGTCAGGTCTTTCAATACAACACATCCATTACTTCACTATGTCATTTCAAATCGACAGTGACACAAGCCGGGGCCATCCTATGACCACATTGATAAAGATAGGCGTCATTACTACTTAGCACACCTATTTTCTATATCCGCTACGATAGCATCTGCGTAACTGAGTTCTGATTTTACTATATTGCCAAAATAGGGGTGGCGGTAAAAATCTGTAAAATCCCGCATAAGATTACACCAGTCTTCCAAGACAACAAATTCGTTACTTCTGAGATGGTATGAGCTGATGCGTGGCTCAAGGATTGCCAAAATCCAGTGGTTTACACGTTCAGTCTCTGCTGCACTAAAATTCTTTGTATCGTCATGCTTTGCACGAGTGATCAAATCTGCCAGTTCGTGATCCGATGCAACTGATAAGTGAATTTGGCTCATTAATCCCGCTAGCGATAGCTGATGTGTAATCTGAATTGCTTCACGGTTTTGCTGCAACTCAAATACAACAAGTACTAAGCCTATTACCACGGCAAGATTTGTAATCGTGGTGATCAATCGTTCAAATTTCATGAATGCTGCCAGTATCTACTCTTCTGTTTTACCGTAAAATGAATTAAGACTTTCAATTCTGACCACCTGTCAAACCAAAGAATGTTCCTATTTTTAGCAACAAGATTTTAATAAATCGCCACAATTTGGGTAAAAACCAAATCGAGAAACCAATGAAACCCATAAATAAAATCAGAAAAAAGATGGGATGGTTGAGCGCAGTCCATAAACCGCCCAATACCAAAAAATCCCCACTGATTGACGCAGTCCAATTTGATACAGGTTCGGGAGAAGTATTGAGCATCAGCCGCGTTCCTGCTTTGGTCGCGTGACTGGTAGCAGCAACACTGCCACCAAGGATTCCTGCCGCAATTTCCAGTGCTGGCGTTACATCACCGACTGTGCCGGCAGCAAGTAATGCGCCGGCTGGAATACGAATAAAGGTATGAATAGCGTCCCAAACACTATCCAATCCAGGTATTTTGTCCATGAAGAACTCAATCGTATACATAATACCTGCAGCGCCAATCACAAACGGGTTCTCTAATATCGAAAGCTCGGTCGGCAACTGTATATTATTCGTTGCGCTACCGATGCCGAGCACCAGCAATACTGCGTACAAGTTAATACCGCTTGCCCATGATGCCCCCATTGTTAGGGCTAATGATGTAATCAGGGTTTCATATTCACTCATTTATCTGCCTTCAACACAATATTATTTTTCTGCGTATCACCACTATCAGCAACCATATGTGCTCTTTCAAGCGGTAATGTCTTGCCTTGGAAAAATCGTGGTTCGCGCAAATTCCAAAGGATCATCAACGGAACACCTAGCAATAATGCAGCAACACCAATCAAAAATACAGCACCCACTCCAGCAATCGAACCACTCGTGCCATAATTTGGATCCATCATACTCCAAGCTTGGTAGATCCCCACTGCAACCAGAATGAGCGCTGCGATTAGAGGCAAAATGACTTGTGACAAGGCATGGTGCCAATGATTAAAGGCAGTACGATGAAAATAAAATACACAAGATAGCGCCGCAACCGTGTAATAAGTGCAGATAGCAATGCTCACGCTGTGGATAGAATCTTTGACGATCGATTCGCTGATTGTACTTAACGTAATATAGATTACTAATGACATGATGCCGATCGCCCAGGTAGTCACTAAAGGTGTTTTTGTTACGCTACTGACGTAAGCAAATTTTGCAGGAATCGCTCGGTAAGTTGCCATAGCAAGTGCGACTCGTGCTGCAGGCATAATCGTCGAGATCGTTGCCGAAAATGCTGAAATCGCGATGACCAGTGCTGCAATCATGGCCCCCATCTCACCGATGGTGTCCGTTGCCAACACGGTAACAATCGAATCGATATTCCTCTCAAACGTTAAACTGGATGGATCCTGAGCATCAATGCCAGCATATGCCAAAGCGGTAATGGAAAATACCACATAAGTCATGACCGTGATAATCATCGCTGTTGTACCACTACGACCAATTTGCTCTGAGGTTCCTGTGGTTTCTTCTGACATGGCTAGCGAGGCATCAAAGCCCCAGAAAATGAAAAGTGCAATCAGAAATCCACCCAGAAATGCTTCAAATGAGGCAATAGCAAACGGATTCAACCATTCCAGCGAAAAGGGGTTTGCGGTAGCAACCGCGTCACCTTGCAAAATACGTAACGTCAATATTGCCGTGAGCACCACTAACACACCATATTGCATCGCAGTCAGAATCATTGTCGTTCTCGATGATTCTTTTGCGCCTAAGGCTGTTAAAAAAGTAGTACTTAAAATAAACAAGATAGCGATAACCAGATTTAACCAGGTGGGGCTATCTTTCAAACTAATCAACGCAATGATGGCGTTGACCGTGATCTGAGTTGCAGCAACCCCAGCAAGAATACTTGCCAATAATAATGCCCAACCGCCAAGCCAGCCAAATCGTGGGCCAATGGCTTTAGTGCCCCAAGTAAAAATGGTTCCAGCATCCGGCGCTGCGGTCGTGAGATGTCTATAAGATAATGCTACGAAGTACATCGGTATCACCGACAAAATGAACACGATTGGCAGCTGATAGCCACTTTCTGCCGCACCATAACCCAATGCACCAGTAAGCGAATAAGCTGGTGCGGTAGCAGCCAATCCAATCGTTATGGCGCCCCATCTTGAAACTGCCCCTTTTTTCAATCCTTTGGGCTTTAGATCGTGCATTAACGTTTCTTCGTGCATTTATTCTTTCTCAGTTACTTGCAGCGTAAAATAAAAAAGTTTGAGAGCTGCGACGGAAAAGTAGCAAACAATTTGTATCTAGTCAAAAATGCATTTGTTCGATGAACGCAATCAAACAACAACCTTAATTCTCAGTGATGCATTGTTGCGTTAAAACAGATTTATCTTCGTATTTAGCATCGTCATTCACTAATACTTTGTTAAAATAACTGATCAAACAAAACTAGCAAATAAATCAAAACTGAACTTGGAATAAACTTATATGGAATCAACGTTTCTTCAGGATAATATGTTTTTTATTATCGCTGCTATTGTCAGCGGCGGTATGTTACTTTTTCCTATGATTTCTCGTAGCGCTGCTAAAGAAATCAATGTGCAGCAAGCTATAAAACTCATCAATTATGAGAATGCTTTGGTATTAGATGTTCGCGACGATGGGGAATTCGCGGAGGGACACCTTCCTAATTCAAAGCATATCCCTGTTGAAAGAATCAATGATCGATTGCAGGAGATTGAAAAATATAAAGATAACCCTATTGTGATTATTTTTCGCCCAGGGCTTCGTGCGGGTCATGCCGCGTCAGTATTAAGAAAAAACGGCTTTAACAAAGTTTACAATCTTAGTGGCGGGATTGATTTCTGGAAACGAGACAATATGCCGATCGTCAGAAAATGAATAATAGAGGCAATTAAACAAAAATGGTTAAGGTAGTAATGTACGTGACGGGATCTTGCCCTTATTGTGTCATGGCTGAGAAATTCTTACGTTCTAAAGGTGTTGAAACGATCGACAAAATTCGAGTTGACTTGCAACCTGAACAGCGTATTGAAATGATGAATAAAACCGGACGCAGAACAGTACCTCAAATCTATATTGGAGATACTCATGTAGGAGGTTATGACGACTTGGTTAAGCTTGATCAACAAGGAAGTGTTGTCAAATTGCTATCAGCTTAATTACTTAACTTCCTCATGCCACATTAAATTTATTAGTAAACATTCTCCTCAAACATAGGAAATTCAACATGAGCGATCAGCAACCGATTTTTGCGATTGAAAAAATTTATGTCAAAGATTTATCTTTAGAAATCCCTAACGCACCGCGTGTTTTCCTTGATCGAGAGGCACCAGAAATTAATATACAACTCAATAATCAAGATACGCATTTTGACGGAGATTTTTATGAAGTTCAGTTGACGATCACGGTCACAGCTCGCCTCAAAGAAAATGTTATGTTCTTAGTTGAAATTCATCAGGCGGGCATTTTTCGCATAAAAAATATTCCTGAAAAAGATATGGGCTCAGTTCTAGGCGTAGTCTGTCCTAATATACTTTTTCCATATTTAAGAGAGAGCGTCTCAGATACGGTAATACGAGCAGGTTTTCCGCCCGTTATCCTTAATCCAGTCAATTTTGAAGCGATCTATCTTCAGAAACAACAAACCACTGCAGCCGCACAGCAGCCTCCTGGAACAGAACAAATACACTAAGAGGAGCGTCCTGGTGTGCACTGAGCATCGTAATTTAACACTGTTTTTTCGGTTCTTTTGGGTAGCACTTTTCAGCTTGCAAGCATCTGTAAGTATTGCTGAGGATGTCGCATTTTTGTCCGTTTCGAGCAATTCGACGGTTATGTATGACGCACCTTCTTTGAAGGCTGAAAAATTATTTATCGTTAATGCCTATTTTCCTGTGCAAGTTTTGGTCAAAGTCGAAGGATGGACAAAAGTCAAGGATAGTACCGACACCATTGCTTGGATCGAGAATAAGTTTCTTACCGAGCGACGCTATGTAATCGTAACTACCCCTCTCGCCAACGTTCACCAATCTGCCGATATCCATTCACCCATTTTGTTTCAAGTCCAAAAGGATGTCGTGATTGAATGGTTGGATTCCAGCACTGCAGACTGGGTACATGTACGCCTGCCAAGCGGTCAAATAGGCTTTATCCGATCAAGCCAAATTTGGGGCTCATGAAACTTGCCATTCTGGGTGCTGGTGCTTGGGGTACAGCATTAGCCATCAACTTTTCTGCCTGTCACCAAGTTACGCTATGGACGCGAAACACGGATCAGAAGGTTAAGATCGAACGTCAGCGAGTCAATCAACGTTACCTTCCAGGAGTAATGCTACCTGATAACCTACAGTTAACGTATGATCTTGGTGTCGCAATTAAAACGGTTGATTTGGCTTTAGTCGCTATTCCAATTGCAGGATTGCGTCAATTACTCGAACAGCTCTATCAACTTAATAAATCACTGCCAATCGTTCTCTGCTGTAAGGGTTTTGAATCACCGTCAACGCAACTTCCGCATCAAGTTGTACAAGAAATTTATGCGGGTGAAGGCTCATATGCTATTTTGTCTGGCCCAAGCTTTGCAAAAGAAGTTGCACAACAGCGTCCCACCGCACTCACATTAGCCTCTAAAGATAATACTTTCTTAAAAATGATTAGTAGTCAAATTCGTACACCCTATTTACGAATTTATGCTAGCAACGATGTCATTGGCGTTGAAACAGGCGGTGCGACTAAGAATGTAATCGCTATCGCAGCTGGTATATCCGATGGATTGGAGTTAGGAAGCAATGCGCGTGCTGCACTAATTACTCGCGGATTGGCTGAAATAACACGGCTAGGCGTCGCTTTGGGTGGGCATAAGGAAACATTTATGGGGCTCGCTGGATTAGGTGATTTAATTCTAACCTGTACAGGCAATTTGTCTCGAAATCGCCAGGTGGGGTTACGGCTTGCGGCGGGTATGCAACTGACTGATATTCTCCAAGATATTGGGCATGTTGCTGAAGGTGTTCATACCGTTCAAGCAGTACTGACGAAAGGAAAATTACATAAAATTGAGATGCCAATCACACAAGCAGTGTTCAGCGTCATTTACGAAGGTATGTCAGCGAAAGAAGCGGTGAGAAGAATCTTGGAACGAGAGCCGAAAATGGAGATTGAATAATATTTCAAGCTCCTTTGTAACCATTGCTTGGTAATAATTTCGACGCTGTCGCCCCATAAAAAAGGTATTACTAGTAGAAAATTAAAATAAAATATCGCAAAATAGGGCAATAGCGTAAGACAGTATTAGCCAGACTTGCTGGTAGAGAAGCTCTGAAGGTTTAAATCATTGTTATAAAGCTGTTTTATGCCTCTTTTCTAGCATAATAATCGTCAGAAGCGTGATAAGGTAGAATCGGTCGCAGTTAACTTACGCTTGCTTTGCTTCTTTACGGAGAATATTACTTATGTTTTCTTTGAAACATTCAGGGAAAAAAGGATTACTGGTTATCACGTTAGCTTCGTTATTGATGCTATTTACTGAAGCACAAGCAAATCCCCGGTATGCGGCTATCGTCGTTGATGCAACGACCGGCGCAGTGCTTCATGAAGAAAACGCCGATGAAGAACGGTATATAGCATCGTTAACCAAAATGATGACACTTTACCTGCTCTTCGAAGCCATTGAACAGAAACGAACAAGTTTTGATACTGGTATGCGCGTATCAGCCTTTGCTGCTTCTATGCCACCTACCAATATAAGACTACAAGCCGGTAATACCTTGAGCGTACGCGATGCCATCAAAGCATTGATCGTTCGCTCTGCTAATGATGTCGCAGTCGTTGTTGCCGAAGCACTCGCTGGTAGTGAAGCTCGATTTAGTCATTTAATGACTAACAAAGCGCGCCAGCTCGGCATGTCTTCCACGATATTCCGAAATGCTTCCGGGCTCCCCAATAGAGAACAAGTTACTTCGGCCAGAGATATGAGTGTATTATCGACTCGCCTCCTAAAAGACTTTCCTCAACATTATCATTTCTTCTCGACTCAATCATTTCGTCACAGAGGTATTACCTACAATAGCCATAACCGCCTGCTGCGCCATTTCGATGGAGCAGATGGATTAAAACTGGCTTTATTCGTGCTTCTGGATTTCATTTAGCGACCTCAGCCAAGCGAGATAATCATCGCCTCATTGCTGTGGTCATGGGTGGAGAAACAGCAGCCTCTCGCGATCAGCGAGTTGCTCATTTGCTCAATCAGAATTTTGCTTTATTAGCGAAAGGAGAAGCGAATCTTATAGTTCATAGCGCCAAGAAGATTAACCCGATAGATCAGCCTCGAGTTCGAACCACAATTCCGGCCCAGAGACCGACCATACTTAGCAGCAATCAAGTCACCTATCCATCCACACCGCGATCAATTAGCAATAGAATCTGGGGTATTCAACTAGGTTCCTATTCAGCACATGATCGAGCACATGCCCAAGCCAAAGCGGCCACCCGATGGGCGCCTGGTGAAGTAACTGTCACGATGGTTGAAATCAGCAATCGAAAATTGTATCGTGCGCAACTGGTAGGCCTGCAAGAAAACCAAGCACGCTCAGCCTGCCAGAATCTTTCTCGGCAAGGCATTGATTGTATGGTTGTCCGAGCACATGGTTAAACTTTATATAAAGTGATTTAGACAAAGCGCAGGAAACTCTCTGGGTAACGCCACTTTACTTTGCAGTAAATCCAACAAATCGGGTACAACACCAATAATGTAATCGCTGCAGTAAGATACGCTTGCTGCAACCCACCCGATCCTATAAAAATAGCCAGCACACTCAGCACGATGAAGTGCGCCAAGTAAAAAAACAATGTTGTTTGACCAAACACAAGAATAGGTCCATTCTGACTTACTGTAATTTTTGATTTTAACCACATCAAAGCAGCGTAAGCCTCCAACCCTTCCACATTAACACCCTGATACATCATCGCTATCCTCAAACCTTTTACAAGGAGGGACGATGTCATCATCAGAAGCGCGACGAATTCATATTGAAGCATGGCAAACCAGCGGAATGTCTCAGGCGGCTTATTGCCGGGAACATGGTTTGAATACCAAGACATTTAGCAATTGGGTTCGCAAGCATCGTGCCGATCATGTATTGGAACTGCCGTCGACGGTTTCGCCGTACTGGTTGGGGGAGTTGTTGAAGTGTCTTTAATTGCGAATCCGGGGGAGATTTGGTTGATGGTTGCGCCGGTGGATATGCGATGGGGGATCGACAGTTTGTCGGTGTTGGTGGAGCAGGCGTTACAAAGCTCTCGCCCAACAAATCTCCCCCTAGACGGAAACCATTACTGCCATTAAGATCAGCTAAGCTTTTAACTGATTCTTGCTGACTATCGATTACAAGTTTGGCAAGGGAAACAGTTGCGGGATCGATCGTAACCGATTCCAAAATTTGGATAAGAATCGGAAACTCAGTTTCATTGATGGCTTTATCTACTGAGTAATAACGAGAAACCTCTATCCGATTATCAAATAACATGGCTGCATTTCCCCACACAGGATCGGAATGATCGATACCATCAAGCGAAGTGATTGCCCATTCGATCATCTCACCCATCGATTTACCACTGTCAATTTGTGCAAGCATATAGTCAACTATAGAAGCTTTGTTGGTAGCTGAAGCCGTATCGCTCAACAGATTATCAACAATCTTCTGAGCATTCCGGGAATGGTAAAAAAAGGCAGCTTTACCCCAACCCAGATCAGAGAAAGAAATAGATGGCAATGCTTCAGAAATTTCTCTAAACAATTGATACTGAGATATGTTTAAGATAATCAATTACCCATTCTTTATTGGCTGTCGATATGTTATTACCTGTTATTGAATCAATAACAAATGACCAATCAACAAGACCTTGATTAGAGAAAAGATCAAAAGGATCATGCTTATTATTTTCGATAAAGAAAGAAGTGCTATTGACTATAGCTTGAGCTAGATCAGCAAAAGATTGACCAGCTAATACTTCTTCATTGAGCGCCTTTAAGTAAATGGCCCCAGGAGCTGCATTAAACAACGCTTGAGTGAGTCTCAGAATTGCAGTTTCTTGTTGCGTAATTAATGCCATAGCGCAATAGCCTGTAGTTACTTTAGCTAAGCACTATAAGCTAGAGATCTCATTAAGTATATAAATTAAGGACTCTAAAGAACTAGCCGGATAAAAACCAACTTCATCTGGTGAGAAAATTGTCATACAGCCTAATCATCACGTGGTCCGCATAAATCCAATTTTTTCACCTTTCTATAGCCTGGTTATATATTGTGGGCAATCACTCCATTTAATACTCAATGTTCCGAGGTAACTCCTATTCTTAAATGGGATAACTTCATCTTCATCATTCACTTTATTGTGAGATTTTTCACATATTTTCTTAAGGCTTTTACTTAATCTTTAAACACTATCGATTGATAGCAAACAAGATTCTGATTCTAATCGTTAAAAGGAGATAAAAAATGGCAATAATTGTTGGATATGACTATGGTGAACATTTATGGGGTACTATCGATAATGATTCTATTTATGGCCTTGGTGGTAATGATTTTCTTGAAGGTGATTATGGTAATGATCTGGTATCTGGCGGTTCAGGAAATTATACTGCACATGGCGATGAAGGTAATGACACATTATATGGTGGATACGGCGATGATCTTATCTTCGGTGATGCTGGGGCTGATTGGCTCTACGGTCATGATGGCATTGATACTCTTAACGGGGGAGATGGGAATGATGTATTAGATGGTGGCACTGGGACGGATAAAATGTATGGCGGCGCTGGCGATGATTATTACTATGTGAATAGTCAAAGTGACTACATATACGATTCTTCAGGGTGGGACGTAGTCGCCAGTGAAGCTTATTCCTATACTTTACCAAGCACCATCGAAAGGTTGAATTTAGGAGAAAATGGGGTAATTGGCTACGGAAATGCTTTGAATAACCTTATTTTTGATTATGGTAATGTCGGAGTTAGTTATCTGTATGGCGGGTACGGGAATGATACGCTTTGGGGTTATACCGGAGATGATTTTCTCGCTGGAGAATGGGTAATGATACTATTTATGGCGGTGATAATACTGATACCATCGCGGGCGGCGCTGATTCTGATACACTTTGGGGAGAAGGGGGGGCTGATTACTTTACCTACTATAACCAAAGTGAGAGTATAAATAATTCCTATGGTTGGGATATCATCAAAGATTTTAATCGCTGGGAAGGCGATAAAATCGATCTGTCTTGGATGGATGCTGATTTATATAAAGCAGGGGATCAAGCATTTACAATAGACCATTTTAATTACTATAGCTGGGGAAATAGTGGCTATCTCGATATATATACCATCGGTGGACAAAACATGCTGATCCAGTTAGCAGGAGCACCGCAATTAGATATTGCTACCGATATTATTATGTAATCAAAGGAAAGGTTCTTGTTTCGATTACAACGAATCAGGGATCTTGTTCAAACCGTGATTGAACCGGTGGTGGGCGATTACATCGATAGCGCTTCTTTATAGCCTGTTAATTCTAGATAACCTTTTCCCGCAGGCTGACCATTGCGAGTCAGCGTTACTGCACCTTCCCAGTAGACTGCGCCGGTTGATTGTGTGGAATCCAATTCCTGGTCGTCTATTAAAGGGGTTAGCACCCATTCGGTTTCTCCCGTTATGATTCGCATCGCGACTGGATAAGTTGCGCCCGTATGGGGAGATTGCCAAGTTCTTACTGGATGGAAGCTAACTTCTTCAGGTGAGAAAATCGTCATACGACCTGAAGCATCACGTAGTCCTGCATAAGCCCAAACTTTTTCGCCCTGTTTACCGCGGATCTGAAAAGCCATCAATGCAGATCCGTCATCGAGGTTAATACCGGTCCAATCCCATCCTTCAGCGATGGGATTAAGATATTCAGATGACCATTCATGGTCGAGCCAAGCAGTCCCTTTGACTTCGGTTGCGCTACCTGCTCGTATGATTTTGCCGGTCACCTTCAACTGCGGTTCACTATAATAATAGCTCGCTTGCTCAGACCCGGGGCCTTTCCGAGAAAACCCTGCTTGATCCTGCAACATGAGGGGTTGACTGGGTTCTAACCGCAACTCCAGGGAAAAATCATTTCCCTGCACAACCGTACGATAACTTCCTTCTGTATCACGGATGAAATACCATTCGTCCAGTTTGACATCCGTATTACCCGCTTTAGCATAGGCCAGACCAAAACCCTCGCGCGCAGTTTTTTCAACATGTAATAACCTACCCACAGCCGGATCTGATATTGCGGCATGACCAATACTCAACCGTTTCGGTGCAAATTGACTGGGATTATCTTGATCGTATTCAGTGGTTGGGCGAAAGAAAGTGACTTGAAAACCGACTGTTTTTTGATCGGGGGTTTCTAACCACCCTGTTACATACCACCATTCAATTCGGAAATTTTCATGTGCACCAAAATCTTCTGGAAAAACTAATTCTCGAGGAGTAACCGGTGATAATGTCGGTGGGGCAGCTACGCTAATCCCCAATCCAATTAATGTGAGCAAGATAAGCAGTAAACGCATCACCAATCTTCCTTGACTGACTGAACCATCTGCCTTGCAACCGCAGATTTTCCAACGATGAAAGCAGTCAGCGCAGCCGAAAATAATAAAGAAATTATCATGAGCGCAAGCCAGCTCCAGGGTATATGCAGTTGCATCGTCCAATGAAATGACTGTGGGTTGACGATAAAAATAAGGATTAGGCTAATACTACCTCCCAAAATAAAACCAATGGTGATGCCAAAGCTAGTCAAGAAACCACCCTCCAATGTGAGCATGCGGATAATTTGACGCCGTGTTAAACCCATATGCCGAAGTATTCCGAATTCCTTTTTCCTTGTTAGTACTTGAGCAGAGAAACTAGCAGCCACTCCTAGCAACCCAACCAGCACTGCAATGATCTCAAGTAAGTAAGTGACGGCAAAACTCCGATCAAAGATTTTTAAGCTGAGGGACCGAATCTCATTCGGTTGCCAGAATACTAATGCCTCCCCAAAGGGCAATGCGCTTAACGTGTTCATCATTTGTTGAGTCGAAATATCATCAGTTAGCCAAATTGCCGCTTCGTTAACGTGAAATTCACCTGATACGGCCTGATAATCGCTAAGCCGCATTTGAATCGCACCGAATTGTCTTCCATAATCGCGCCAAACCCCTGCCACGATATATTTATGCGGTGCCTTACCTAAGGGAAATTCGATTTGTTTTCCTACCCGAAAATCGTAAAGATCAACCATCGCTTCCGATACCCAAATCGGTATCGCATCGCTATTGGCTAACGTTTCTGTGGGTAGAACATCATCGGTTAAGGGCAATACACTCCCAGGATCATTTTTATCAATGGGGCGAGCAAATAACGTTACGCTGGGTCGTGAAGGGTCTAAGCTAATCTGTTGTGAATAAATAAAATCGATTCGTTTGATACCACTCGCATTGGCTAATGCAACTTGTTCTGGCCGGGTAAATCCGATGATATCTTGGCGAAGCTCAGTTCTCACATAAACATCTGCAGGCAAAATATGATCTAGCCAATGTTCAATCGATAGGCGGAAACTAGCCACCATGATCGCCATGGCAACCATCAAACTGAAACTCGCGAGCACGCCCCCCAATGCAATGGCAGCTTGATGTGATGCGTTGCTCAATCTTGCCAATACGAGTAGCGTTAAAACATTTCGTGAATCACGATTGACGAGTTTTAATAATAATGAGAAAAATAACTTCGCTAAAGTCGGCATCCATGCAATTCCACCGATTAGCAGTAAAGCAACCGCGAAATAACCAAACAAGGGTAATTCTGCAATTGGCGGAAGTTGGGTAAAAATCAGCGCAAGAATAATGCAGGCAGTTGCTGCCCACGGCTTATTCAATTGAGTCATAGAAAGCGCCTCACTGCCAGATTTAAGCGCTTGGGCTGGGCGGGCATTTGCCGCTTCCCAAGCGGGTATGATGCTTCCCATCAACGTCACACTGATTCCTAATATTAAAAATACGAGTGTAAGTTCAGGGTCAAATTCAATCTTAGGTTGAATATCTGGAAAGAAACCCGCCCCCAAATCACCTCCTAAGAAATATAAGGCTGATTCGCCTCTCCTGGCCGATGGTTTCTGCTACAAGGTACTGAGAAGACAAGTCTTTTTCTAAGGAAGTCTTGAATTGTTTTAAATTGACAGATTGCTTTAATTTAAGATCAACTCGCGATAGCAGTCCAATGTGATCAAAATGCCACTGCGCTGCGCCGATATCCATGACCGCAAGACGTTGCCCTGGGTTTGAACGTACCAGTCCACCCGCTACTCTTAACGTCACTGTCTTAGTACCCAAACGCAAAACTAAGTGATCGTCTTGAGTTACCTTTAACCATTCCATGGCAGCCGGTGATAGAAAAATTGCATCAATCGCCAAGGTATCAAAGTTCCGGTCTGCTGCGGGCACCCCCACTATATCAGGTGTCATGGCCATTGCTCGAAAAACATCAATACCGAGAATTCTGAGCACACCATTTCGTGTTTCATCCGATTGACCAGGAACTGCAGCCTGAATCTCTAACACTGGGCTTACCAATTCAACACCTTCAAGCTGTGCGAGCTTAGGATAAAGCATTTCATCGAATGTAGGCTGAATCGCGCGTATTTGCAGATCAGATTGACCAGATAAGCTCCTGATCGCTGAGGAAAATTCATGGATTGCTGCTGAATTAATGAGCTGAATCGAAAATCCCAATGCGATACCTAAGGCAATAGCAATCATTACCATCGATATTTGCAGGCGATGGCTATGCCATTGCCCTTGTAATAGCCATTGTGATAATAAATTAAACTTCATCATACTCAAGGTTGATGAACCGGAATCAAACTAGAAGCAGTCAATTGCAAAACGCGATCAGCAGTCTGCGCTGCAAACTGGGAATGGGTCACGATAATGGCGGCGGCGCCACTGTTCTTAATCTCAGACCGAAGCAAGTTAAGAATTTCCCGAGCTGTTTCCGGATCAAGATTGCCAGTTGGTTCATCCGCTAAAATTAATTTAGGTTGATGAACTAAAGCACGAGCAATTGCAACCCGCTGCAACTCACCGCCGGATAGCTGATGAGGAAAATCTTGTTCGCGCCCATTTAAACCAACCGCAATTAGCATCGTTTGGGCGCGGTCAATCGGAAATTGATTCAATAGCAAGGGAAGCGCCACATTCTGTAGTATCGTTAAATGAGGAAGGATGTGAAACGCTTGAAAAATAAAACCAAAATGCTTTCTCCTCAGTAGCGTCGCAACGTTATCATCCTTAGGTAGTAAGGTTCCATTAATTAAAATCTCACCTTCATCTGGGATATCTAACCCAGCGATTAAATTCAATAATGTTGATTTGCCGATACCTGACTCACCGGTAATTGCGACATATTCACCATACCGGAGCGAGAAAGATAAGCCAGAAAATATCTGCCTCTTACTCGCAAAGGTCTTATCGATATCATGTAATTCAAGTGCAAATGGATTTTCCATATCAATTAAAGTTGTTACCAAAAGAAGCTTTCTCATATAGCAACAGCCACATATCAAAAATAAAGCAATAATTTACCGCTTAATCAGACTATCAACCGCCTTGTCCAGATCTAACATAACAAAGTTTAGATTAAAGCAATAAGGCGCTCGCTACCCATGAATATTTATGAATCTTAGCGCAACGAGATCAATCGAGTGTTACGTTTATCTCAAAAAGAGCTAGCGTGTGATCTCCAAGGTGGTTATCAAGGCTCTGCTTTACAAATATTAAGCTCGTTCCTATCGTGATTATTGGCAATATGGCTAAGTAGCTCGTTTATTAATGCGATCACCCGTTACTCGATTTAGCTGCATAGCAACCAGAGGGTACGTTGCCTTAAATAAGCGCAATCAGCTCTTATTGGCTATATGTATGGCTTTGAGCCTGATGCTATTTTCTCGCCCAGCGCTTCCTAACGAAAGCATTGAGTATCAAGTCAAAGCTGCGTTCATTTCTAATTTTATCGCATTTACGCTGTGGCCAAGTGATGTCAGCGACAATATACAGTTGTGTCTCTACGGTGAAGACAATTTTGGTAGTAGCTTGGACCAAATTGAAAAAAAACCAAGCGGCAAGGTAAGAGTCAAAGTACAGCGCACCAATGATGAAAATGTACTTGCTGACTGCCAGGTTGTTTTCATATCAAAATCAAATATCAGCCATTTATCTCGTGTTCTAGCTAATTTACGAGAAAAGCCTGTCTTATTGTTGGCAGATAGCCCTAACGCTGCATCTCAGGGAGTCAACATCAATATGAATGTTAACAGCGACGGAAAAGTCACGTTTGAAATAAATCTAGCCGCTGCACGCCTCTCTAGACTCGATTTCAGCTCGAAGCTGCTTCAGTTAGCGACCCATGTTTATCGAGAATAGCCAATGAAAAGAAGAAGAAACATAATATTCACCTTACCACTTTGGTTGCTACTCAGTTCACAAGCGATCAGTGGAAAACCCGAAGGTAAACAATTTCTCGATTTTAGTATCGAGGAATTAATGAACGTCAAAGTGACCACCGTATCAAGGCGTGCACAAAAACTGACGGAAATCGCTTCCGCAGTTTTTGTAATTACACAAGACGATATCCGTCGCTCGGGCGCAACCAGCATACCAGATGCATTAAGAATGGCGCCTGGCGTTCAGGTCGATCGTGTTAATACTGGTCAATGGGCGATTAGCATTCGTGGTTTTAATGGAGTTTATGCAAACAAATTACAAGTTTTGATGGATGGCAGAAGTGTTTATAGCCCTATTTTCTCTAGCGTATTATGGGAACAGATAGATACGCTGATGGAAGATATCGAGCGCATCGAAGTGATTCGCGGCCCTGCAGCAACGGTTTGGGGAGCAAATGCAGTCAATGGGGTTATCAATATAATAACCAAGAAAGCTGCCGAGACACAAGGAACACTCCTTTCTGCAGGAGGAGGCAGTTTTGAACATGGCTTTTTTGGAGCCCGCTATGGCGGAAAGATCAATGAAGAAACTCCTTTCCGAGTTTATGCAAAAGGGTTTACGCGTGACAATATGATTTCTCCAGAAGGTGCTAACCGACATGATCAATGGCATTCAGCGCGTGGTGGTTTTCGTTTAGATCATGCAAGAGGGCTCGATCAATTTACGTTGCAAGGTGATATCTACTTTAATTCAGTTGGAAATTCAGTTGATAAAAATACTTCTCAATTGTTTCATCTACAGACTCAAGGACAGAGGGGCCATCAGGAAGGTGGCAACATCCGTTTTCGTTGGGATCGGGTATATTCGGAACGATCGTCAATCATGCTGCAAACCTATTACGACCGGAATATCTACCAATTGCTGCCACTAGGCAAATCCGACGCGGAAAGCTTCGATATTGATTTCCAGCATCGATTCCCACTCTTTGATAAACACGATGTGATCTGGGGCACCAATTATCGCTTATATAACAACAAGATTTTTGATACCTTGTTAACAAAAGCTGTTCCACAAGAACGAACACATCATCAATTTAGTGGTTTCATCCGTGATGATATTACTTTAGTACCTGATCGTTTATTATTCTCACTCGGGACTCGGCTCGATCACAATAATTTTTCTGGGTTGGAGGTTCAACCTAATGCACGTTTAATGTGGACACCTAATACGCAGCATTCGATATGGCTATCGATTTCACGCGCGGTTCGTATTCCTTCACGAGGAGAAAATGATATCATTTTGAATCTAGGTCAAATCCCAAATGCGCCAGGAATACCTACTTTGCCAATCCCTATTTCTGTAATTATGCAAGGAATGAGCAATTTTGACTCAGAAAAACTACTGGCGTATGAGTTAGGTTATCGTCACCAATTTTCCCAACACGCATCGATTGATATCGCCGGATTCATCAATGACTATAGCCACCTACGAGATCTAAGTTTTGGCGCATTATCTTTTAGCACAGGATTACCAAGGCAATTAATATTACCGTTACTACTTAACAACCGTGCATCAGCCCTGACTTATGGCTTTGAAGTCTCCGCAGACTGGAAACCCATGAATCGCTGGCGACTCCAAGGAAATTACAGCTTCTTGGATATGAATATTTCTTCCAATGAAGTGCTTAAAACATTAGATCCAACCACTGGCGGAGCCGCCAAAGTTAATCCACAGCATCAAATTTCAGTGCGTTCAAACTATGATATTTCAGACAGGCTGCAATTTAACCTTTGGCTGCGGTACACCAGCGCCATCGGCTTCTACAGTATTCCAGGTTTCGTGACCATGGATACTAAGCTTGTCTTCAAGCCTGTCAAAAATGTTGAGTTATTCCTTGTTGGGCAAAACTTATTTAGTGAATATCACAAAGAGTTTGCATCAGACAATGTTCCGTCGATTCCAGCGCTCATCCCTCGTGGAGTCTATGTCGGTGCTCAATGGCGATTCTAAAGGTTGTTCTCATTTTCCTCATTTGCCAATACTAAAGCTGCAAAGCCATATTTATTGGTGCAGCTCCGTAGCCTAATGGTTTCACTTAACAAAAAATCAGGAATCGCCCAATATACTTAGGTCACCATCTTCATTAGCATGACGCTATCGAAACTTTTTTTCAATTCTGCTTAAGGAAATTTAACATGAAAACACGTCATCTAATCGTTCTACTCGCTTTTATTACACAAAGTTTCATAGTTAACGCTGAATCAGCGATCGTTTCTGGCAATCATGAATCACTTGCAAAGCATTATCAAGGTTTAGTTGATGAGGCAAAAGTAAAACTTCAGGAGCATAAAAACAATCTTGAAGACTATGAATTAAATAGCCATTACTACGGTAGGGGTGGCCAGGATTTTAGATCACACGAAACAGCTAATGTTCGTCTCTATGAAGAGATGATTGCTGAAAATTTGCAGCAAGCAGAATTTCATCAACAAATGGCTGAAGCAGAGAGAAATCAAATCAACAAAGCGAATACCAATAATTTCGCTTCAGGTGAGGTTTCTAATACTGAATCTGCTAATTAGTAAACGTGAATCACCCCAAAGAAGGATGGTTCAGTAATTGGTGTGATCGTTAATTAAGGAGATTTTGAGAATGAGAAAAAAAATATTTTCTGTATTAGTGTTAACTTTTTTGGTAGCGAGCTTATCGATTGCTGCTGAATCAGGGGATATAGTTGCTGCTAAAAATAAACCCGTACTTAGCCATGAAGAAATTGCTCAGCGCTATGATGATAGAGCCAAAAGAATGCTCGACAAAATTACTGAAGAAAAGCAAATGTTAGAAGACTATGAACTTCATAGTTATTACTATGGGCGTGAAGGGCAGGATTTTGCGGCGCATCATGAAGCCTTATTACATAAATTTGAGAAGGCTGCTGAAAGATATAAGGAATTAGCTACAATCCACCGTGAGATGGTAAAAAGATCAAATTAGATCACCACATCTGCAAAACTCAAGTTCTCGCTAACTTAGCATTAGCCATTCAGGGTACTTGAATAACTCAAAATCAAGCGCGTTACCAAATCGAAAAAGGTAATTCGCTTGATTGTCTTTAGCAAGCACAATCCAAGCAAAATAAAAACAAACCTTCGATGAAGCTTAAAAAATCATTTCTCCTGACATTTGAGATCGCAACAAAAATTCTCATGCCGCTCAAAAATCAGAAATTCCGAATCGTTCTCATCGAAAATATCGTAAGCCAGTATGCACAACTGGTTCGTTAAAAAAAACTGATCGCTTCGAATACCTGTAGATCTTCCAACTTCGCTTCATTGCACCTCCCAGTTCTCTAGAAATCCATATATCAACCAACTTCAAGCTTCATTTAGACCACTATAGTCACTAAATCTAACCATAGATTTTCTGGTAAGATGAAAATAACGCGCCTTTAGTGATAACATCTGCTGCAAGCTTATCAATAAAGTCGAGTTAAACTGAACAGCAGATTGTCAGAATGGGAAGGATTTCTTTACATAAAATAAGTTGGCGCTGGCATAAGCATGCTGTACTCGGTCTTAGTCTGCTGGGGTGGCTCTTATTATTAAGTGGATGCGCAACTAACGACCCTTTTACCAACCTTGAAGAATGGAAAGAAATCCAAAGCCAGAACTTTATCGTTTACACAAATGCTAAGGAAAAAGTTGCGCTTGATTTTGCCAAGGAATTCGAAGTTTTCCGAGCCGCTGCACTAAAAATCACAACCATTCCTCCCTTTGAGGAAATTAACCCGGTTCGAATCTATCTTTTCAAGAATGAAAACTCATTTGCACTCTTTCGACCAGCAAAGCGTGTTGATGGGTATTTTATTCAAAACAAAAATTATATTGCGCTATACGCTATTCCTTTCGAAGTAAATCCTCAATATCCAATTATCTATCATGAATACATCCACTATCTGATTTCCAAACATTCATCCACTATCCCCAATTGGTACAATGAAGGGTTAGCAACGATGTTCGAAACCTTTGAACTTAGCAATGGAAAGATAACCTTCGGAAATCCCCAATATCATCGGTGGATGTTCTTGAAGCATGAAGCTAACTGGATTCCAATGAGAGAATTCCTCTTTGATCAAATAGACTATATTCATAATAATGATGAGCTCACTCATGCTCATTCACAGGCTTGGGCCCTCATGCATTATTTTATATTTGGTAAAGAAGGAAATATGGCCAAGCTTGGACAATATATCTACTTGGTAAATAACGGATATGATCATGATAAGGCTTTATTATCGACATTTGGGCTAACGCCGGAAGAATTACTTCAGGAAGTTAAGCGTTATGTCTCAAAAGATGCACTTCCCTACAGCACCATGAAAATTGAAGCGGCTGCCATAAACACTCCCTATCACGTCCGTTCTCTTAAAGAAAATGAAGCGCGACAAGCTATCCAGGATCTAAAAAACCAAATAGATGGTTTCCGTGATAATGCATCCAATCAAGATAAGCAAGAAAAATAGACTACGAAATCGAAGCATCATGAACCAGTCTTCTTTAAAACAATGACCGAATTCACAAATCTTACCGATCAATCGTGGCGCGGTGCTTTCGCCTTAGCAATACACTCTTCAAAAAGGGGCATCTCTAATCATTAAATCAAAATATCATCCACAGGCTTAACGATATCGGGTTGGTCAGCATCATTGATCAACTCCAGCAAGTTAATTTCAATATTCCGAGAAATGGCAGTCAAGGCAAGATCATTCGGCTGCAAACCAAATGGACTCTCGATTTCATCACCAATCGCATCTAATTCAAAAAAAGCGTAGGAAATCATCAAGACTACGACCGGCGTCAGGATTCCAGTCGTCTCGACTAAACCAAAAGGTAGCGATAAACAATAAGCTGCGACAATTCGGTGAGTCAATACTGAGTAGCTGAAAGGGATCGGGGTGTTCTTAATGCGCTCGCACCCCCCTAAAATATTCGAGAATTCATTGAGCTGCGCTTCTAAAAACGGATGATTATATTCGCTCAACCAACGACGATCGCGTGCAATGGCTAGATCACGACTCAATTACTGCAAAATGATTAAGGGTCGGTGTTTTGCAGCAGCAACCGCAGCATAATCATCTGCGGGTAAAAATTTTTTTATCTCTTCAAAGGGTTCTTGATTGCGTAAATGACAGCGTAGCGCATGTGCAAATGCGATGATTCGTTTGACAAACATGGCTTGAAATGGCTGCAATGTTTCGTAACTCTGTCTTGAATCAGCCATGTGACAAATTTGGCGTGTCAAGCTACGCGCAGTATTCACCAATGCCCCCCATAACTTACGCCCTTCCCAGAATTTATCGTATGAAGCACTGTTGCGAAACCCTAGAAAAATACCTAACGCAACCCCAACCAATAGGAACGGCGTTGTTGTAAGCGTGTACGCTTGAATACTGTAATAGAGCTCAATGTAGGTCACAACCGATGCTGTCACAGTAACCGTGAGTATTCTCGGCCACGTTTCCATAAAGCTACTGCCGCGAAAATGAAACAACAAGCGCACCCAAGACACTTTATCTTTAACAATCACAACTCAAATCTCCTTTTTTACATTCATGCTCACACGTTCATCTTGATTTAACTTGGCGCACCCTAAATTAGCAACAGTCCTACCTGGCCAAGTAAAACCCGATAGCCCAGTTAAGCGACTTTTTTCAGTTTTTCCATTTCTACCTCATATGCTTTGGTTTGAAAAGTATATGAACACCATAGACCTAAAACCATATTGCGATCATGTCAATCGCTTCATGATAGCGTTTAGTGCATTGCATTCCGAGAAAAATTGAAACAAAAGTCGATGAATTTGTTATCTTATTCATCGAAGTAGCACTTTTATCTGAGCTCAAAAATCATTTAAACTGGGCTCTTGGGTCGGTATTTTCCTAAATCATCGAAAATAATTGATCTATAATTAAAAAAGTAGGTCTAACCTACGTTAACAAGAGATGAGCGCGAAAGACGGTATTTAATCGATATCGTGTGCTTAAATACAATGATAATATTCACATTTATGTTTTTGTTGGAGGTCACAAAATGAATCGAAGCTTTACAACCGTTTCACAAAGTTCGACGTCTGCATTAGCTACTAACAAGGTATTACGGAATACCTACATGCTTCTATCGTTGACATTATTGTTCAGCGGATTGACTGCTGGACTTTCAATGTTTCTGAATATGCCACCAATGACCTATATGATTTCTGTGATCGGCGGCATGGTGCTTGCAATGTTTGTATTGCCGCGTTTTGCTCATTCTAGTGCTGGCATTGGCATTGTTTTTCTGATCACCGGCCTCTTAGGTTTTGGGTTAGGCCCCATGTTGACAATGTATGCTTCTCTGCCAAATGGGGGCAATATCATTACCTTGTCGCTAGGTGGCACGGGTGTGATTTTCCTGGGATTGTCAGCCTACGCGCTTGCTACCCGAAAAGATTTTAGTTTTATGGGTGGATTCTTAGTCGTGGGCTTTTTGCTAGTATTAATTGCTGCAATCGCAAATATTTTCTTGCAAATCCCAGCGATGTCACTCGCGATCTCGTCCGTGGTTATTCTGATCATGAGTGGTTTTATTCTCTACGACACCAGCCGCATCATTCACGGCGGTGAAAACAACTATGTGTTGGCAACAATCGGCCTGTATATGACGATTTTCAATATCTTCATTAGCTTGTTGCAAATTTTAGGCATCATGGGTAAAGACGACTGATTCTTGTCGATAAGTTACCTATGCTAGACAAACAAACCCCGGTTCATCCGGGGTTTTGTTTTTTTATGCTCAATAATAAAGGAAAAACCTGAGTATGGATTGGATGCAAATTGTCTCTGCATTAGCGTTAGGACTGTTTGTAGTTTTTTTATTTCCAACTGCTATCAATATGATGAAAAATAGCCCCAAAGGGTCTGCTGCAGATTGGCAATCAGTTATTGTGCCGATGGTCATCATCATTTTATTTATTATGTTTTTAATCCAGTTAGTTTGAACGTATTAGAATGAAACGACGTACTGTATTAAAAACGCTAGCCACTGCGAGTATGTTTCCGTTCATGGCTGCTTGCTGGCGAATTCCTGAAGTTGGCGAAGCCGCCAATCCGATCACGCCACTTAAAAAAACTGAGAAAGAATGGCGTGAATTACTCTCACAGCGTGCTTATCAAATTCTCTTCGAGGAAGAAACTGAACGACCCGAATCCAGTAATCTAGTTTATGAAGACCGTGAAGGGAATTATCTTTGCGCGGCGTGTTACTTACCGCTATTTGAAAGCGCCCATAAATATGAAAGTTGGACCGGTTGGCCGAGTTTCACTCAGCCGATTGCTGGACACTTGGCGACCAAACTCGACTTCAAAATGATTTGGCCACGTGTCGAATATCACTGTGCACGGTGTGGCGGGCATCAAGGACATGTATTTCGTGATGGTCCTCCGCCACGCGGTGAACGTTGGTGCAATAATGGCATCGCACTTAAATTTGTACCTAAAGACGAACCCCTGCCGACACTAAGAACTTAAGGAAGCTCTGATTAAGTCACTTATTTCAGTTTTAGTGACAAAGCTATCGTCAAAGTAGTTAATATTGACATTATTGTACGACTGATAGCTGCAATTTTTAGCAGCTTGCATACTATTCTGTCCCCTGATGCTAATTTTCAGGGGTATTGGACGGAATTATCCCGTGGTTGGCTCCACACCTTACGGACATGGTAAAGATTAGCCAAGGCAAACAACAAGTAGAGCTGTTGTGCGTTCTTGAACAATCCTCGGTAACGGGTTTTGGTATAACCAAATTGTCTTTTGACAATACGAAACGGATGCTCCACCTTTGCGCGGAGTGAGGCCAGCATGCGATTGAGTACGGCATGTTCTGCGGGCAATTCCTCACCGCGCTTGCGTTTGAATGGCATACCCCAGACAGGCTCTTTCGGCTGTCGTTGTGCTTCCAGATTGCGATCATTACGAGTATAAGCCCGATCACCCAATACAATCGCCTCCTCGCCATGTACCAGTGCATCAATCATGTTGCCATCGGCCACTTTGGCCGTGGTAATTTCCAGGCTATGCACCAGACCGGAATCGGCATCTACGCCTATGTGTGCTTTTAATCCAAAGTAATAGTTGTTGCCCTTCTTGGTCGAACTCATCTCGCCATCACGTTTGCGTTGCCGGTTCTTGGTCGATGGCGGGGGCCGCTATCAGCGTGGCGTCAACTATCGTACCTTGACGCAGCAATAATCCCTGCTGGGCCAACTGAGCAGTTGTTTCTGCAAACAGGCTTTGTGCCAAGTGATGCTTCTCCAGCAGGTGACGAAATTTGAGGATCGTCGTTTCATCAGGCATGGCATCTTCTCCTGCATCCAGGCCTGCAAATTCACGCAGCATCGGTACATCATGTAACGCTTCTTCCATGCCCGGATCTGAATAACCAAACCATTGTTGCATCATATGAATCCGCAGCATCGCTTCCAGCTCAAATGGCTTGCGTCCTAATCCTGCTACCGGATAGTGCGGCGCGATCCGATTTGTCCACTCTGACCAAGAAATCACTTGTTCCATTTCTTCGAGAAACTTTTGTCGGCGAGTTACTTTTGGTTTCTTGATAAATAATGGAATTGACAAGCCTAATTGTTTCATCAATGCGCCCCCTTGCAATGGTTACAATCTACCGAATATTCTACAAGTTCTTGAGACTTATTCAGAGTTTCCTTAATGTCAATCGTCAGCAACAGCGACTAACTTTCCCCCCATAACGCGCTTCTTGGCGCTCACGATAAAATTGCACCTCGGTCATAATCGTCCGATCTGGATGCACTGTTTTCATATGGGCTACGTATTGGCTATATTCTGGGACGCCGACCATCAAACGCAGACTCTGCGCAACGCGATTACAAACTTCTGTGATGCTATATTGCATTGTGTTACTCCTTTAATTATTTTCCAGTCGGAACGGCAACTGGTAACAGCTCAAAAGGAGCTTCCTGTACCGTTGGATGTTGATTAGTGCGCGCTTGTAGCACTGTTCGGAGACCAAACCACAACATACTGATCAATACGGCCATAAATAATCCGGCCAGGGTTGCATTGACATAGTCGTTAACGATCACTTGCTGCATCTGGTCAATCGATTTAGCAGGAGCAAGCACGATTCCTTGCGCAACCGCATCTTGATATTTTTCAGCATGCGCAAGAAAACCAATGCGCGGATTGTCATGAAAGATTTTCTGCCATGCTGCGGTTAACGTGCATACACAGACCCAGGTAACTGGGATCATAGTCACCCAAGCATAGCGATCCTGTTTCATTTTAAACAGCACGCAGGTACAAAGAATCAATGCGATACCCGCTAGCATTTGATTAGAAATACCAAATAATGGCCACAAGGTATTAATGCCACCGAGGGGATCGACAACACCTTGGTATAGAAAATATCCCCAACCTGACACACAAATAAAAGTAGCCACCAAACTGGCCGGAACCGATTCGGTTTTTTTCATAGCAGGAATAAAAGAACCGAGTAAATCTTGCAACATAAAACGTCCTGCTCTGGTCCCCGCATCGACAGCCGTCAAGATAAACAGCGCTTCGAATAGAATCGCAAAGTGGTACCAGAATGCCATCATGGCGGTACCGCCGACTACCTCAGACAAAATTTGCGCCATACCCACCGCCAACGTAGGTGCACCGCCAGTGCGCGAAATAATGCTGTGCTCTCCAACATTCTGTGCGGTTTGGTTAATCATTTCCGGCGTTACATAAAAACCCCATTGTGCAATGGTCTGCGCCGCTGATTCGGCAGTGCTACCAATGATCGCAGCGGGGCTATTCATTGCAAAATATATTCCTGGCTCAAGCGTAGCGGCCGCGACCAATGCCATAATGGCAACGAAAGACTCCATTAACATCGCTCCATAGCCAATAAAACGAGCATCTGTTTCATTCTGAATCATTTTAGGCGTAGTACCGGAAGCAATGAGTGAATGAAACCCTGAAATTGCGCCACATGCCACGGTTACAAATAGAAAGGGAAATAAGTCGCCCGACCACACAGGGCCTGATCCATCCACAAACTGGGTCAATGCTGGCATTTTGAGATCTGGCGCAATGATGAGCACCCCTATCGCAAGTCCAACGATCGTGCCGATTTTCAGGAATGTCGAGAGATAATCACGGGGCGCCAGCAACAACCAAACAGGTAAGACTGAAGCAACAAAACCATAACCAATTAGCGCCCAAGTCAATTGCTCCCCGGTTAGGGTAAAAATCGCAGCCCATGCAGGATCTTCCTGGACATATTGCCCAACCACAATCGATAGCATCAACAATACAAAACCAATGAGCGAAACTTCACCAATCGCACAAGGCCGGAAAAAGCGTGAATAAACACCCATCAACATGGCAATGGGAATCGTCGCTGCGACAGTAAATGTTCCCCACGGTGATTCTGCGAGCGCCTTGACCACAATCAGAGACAAAACTGCTAACAAAATCAGCATGATGAAAAATGCGCCAAACAACGCAATCATCCCTGGGATTTGCCCTAGCTCTGACTTGATCAAATCACCGAGTGAACGCGCATTACGTCGCGTCGATACGAACAACACAATAAAATCTTGCACAGCGCCAGCAAGCACAACACCTGCCAACAACCATAGCATCCCAGGCAAATACCCCATTTGTGCAGCTAGAATCGGACCCACTAACGGACCTGCGCCTGCAATTGCTGCAAAATGATGGCCAAATAACACAAACTTGTTAGTGGGTACGTGGTCTAGTCCATCGTTATGCTTATGCGCCGGCGTCATTCGCGTTGCATCGAGCTTCAACACATGATTAGCAATAAATAAGCTATAGAATCGATATGCAATCAAATAGACGCAAACCGCTGCAATGACAATCCACAGCGCGCCAATCGATTCACCTCGATTGAGCGCGATGACAGCAAGAGCAGAAGCGCCCAGAAGAGAAAATAATAACCAACTCAATTTATTCACTATCGAATTCATATCTAATTAATATCAAAAAATTATTATCAAATTTGCTTATTGAGTGCAGCCGTGCTAGCAAATTCAATCCACAGATTGTTTAGCGTGCTACGCCGAGCAATATCTCTTGCGCTCTAAGCTGCTTCATCAGTTGCTCCCCGTGGGTTACGATCATATCAGGTTGAGGATGATTCATCTCATCTGCGATGTGCTGCAAAATCGATCGCCCCGATTGATTTGCGTTATGAGCAATGCGTTGGAGCAAATGCATGGTGATGGCGTTTGTTTCAATGAAATGAATTTCAAATGTGGAATCGCGAAATACGACCAGATGTGTTGGATTAGCTTCATCAGCTTGTTGGGGTTGGAAAGTCGGCGAAATTTTGTGGACAGGAAAACAATAACTCAGCACCCAGGCCAATGGTGAAATAACCGGTATGCCTTCAAGCAAATTACCAGTTGGGTTAATTGCGTTGTTATCGATCTTTTCATCAAATAAAGATAGCGCAAGCTCTATCCATTCGTAATGCGCAAGCTCTAGTAAAAAAGGAGGATCATCGGGCTGTGGTTGGCGCTCGTGCTCGAGATATTTCAGAAACTCCCTAGGCATCTCCGGGAACAAAGGTGTTTGCGCTAAATGGTTTGCAAAATAATCCTGAACCATCGCATGCCAGCGATCTTCAACAAAAATTTCACGGAGCACCGGGTAGGTATTTGCAATGAACGCTTCTACATTGTTGTAGAACAATTCGCGATAAACGACCATGCGTCGCGCTTCGATTCCATCGGGGCAGGGAAATTGCTCGGGATTACGAATATGTGCAGCAAACGCATACTGCTGCCGAATGAAATCAGGACGGTCAGGTGTGTTGTATATGGTCACAAGCGCGATTTATCCACTTGGTCTGCAAATGATTAATCACTTCAACTTCCTCTAACAACTCAGATAATGCAGGAATATTAAAATCCCGCTCGAGCAGTGTCGGCACGACCCCAAAAAGTGCATATGCTTTTTCGAGTAATCGCCACACCGGGTCAATCACTGCAGATCCATGAGTATCGACCAATAAATCTTCAGCTTCTTGGTAGTGTCCGGCAACATGAATATAGCGAATACGTTCAGCAGGTAGCTGCTGTAAGAAAGCTTCTGTATCATAACGATGATTGATACTGTTAACGTAAACGTTATTCACATCCAACAAGAGATCGCAATCTGCTTCTTGCAGCACTGCATTTAGAAAATCAATTTCTTCCATCTGCTTTCCAGGTGCTGCGTAGTAGGAAATATTCTCCAGGGCAATACGTTGATCTAGTACATCTTGAACATACCGAATCCGGTTAGCCACATAGTGCACCGCTTCTTCCGTAAAAGGAATGGGCATCAAATCGTACAAATGCCCATCATCACTACAATAGCTGAGATGTTCGCTGTAATAGCGTATGCGATGCTCTTTCAAGAACTGCTTCAGGCGTTGTAAAAATGTTTCGTCGAGTGATGTTGGGCCACCGATGGAAAGCGATAAGCCGTGGCAAATAACAGGATGTTTCTCGGTAATTTCTTGGAATTGCTTACCATATCGCCCAGCTACATTGATCCAATTCTCCGGGGCAACTTCCCAGAAATTAACTGATTCGGTGCTCTGGTCTGCTAGCCTGCTCAACATAGCACGCCGCAGACCAAGCCCGACTCCATGAACAGGATATTTAAAACTGTTCATGGTAAAACCTTATTATTTCTTGTTGGAGCTACCACACTTACCTTCACCGCATTTTCCTTCTTGCTCGGCTTTCTTACCACCACACTGTCCTTCCATATTTTTCTTCATATCACCTTTAGCACCACACTTGCCTTCCCCACATTTACCTTCATGATCAGCTTTTTTTTGATCTGTAGATGTCTGACTATCTTGTTCACCTTTCTTGGCATCATCCGCAGAAGCGAGTTGCATATAACCACTCGATAAGGTTTTCATTTCAAAAGGATTATTCTCAGCCGCAAAACTACTGATTGGCAATGTGGTTAATAGTGCTGTACCTAAAGCAATCGAAACAGGTTTGATAATTTTCTTTGACATTAAATTCATTCTCCGTAAAAAGATAATCCACGATAATTACAAATTGAATACAACGTTAATATAGCAGATTACTTTGAAATTATGACCCTAACGATAAACGAGTAAAACGCGATAAGAAAAAGAATCAACGAAATTGATTTAACTGCAACCAGGGCTAAAACAGTCAAGGTTGGTAAGAGAAATTCTTAGCTATAGTTCCCGGAAAATAAAAAAGGCGAAATATGAAATGTTTCATATTTCGCCTTTTTAAAAAAACCTTATTTTCTAAAATAGAGCACTAATCAATGCTCTACCTTATCTCTTAGATAAGCTTACTTTTTCATTGTCAAGCCAATATTTTGACTTGAGTAGTAAAAAGCAAGATTGTCGATATCATCTGGAGTCAAAGCTGCCGCCATTCCTGCCATAACCGGATCCTTGCGTTCACCTGTTTTATAGTCTTTTAGCACTTTAGCAAGATAAGTTCTTGGTTGACCACCAATTTTAGGAAAATTAGGTGCTGGGCTATTGCCGTCTGCTCCATGGCAAGAAGCACAGACTTCTGCTGCTTTTCTCTTACCTGCTTCAATATCCGCTGCAACTGTATTTCCCGAAATAACAAAAATTGCTCCGGTTACTGCAGCAATAAAATAATTCTTCATAATCTTATTATCCTTGCGTAAATGGGAAATTAATTACCTGCGTAGTATGCAGCTAATTCTTCTATATCCTTATCAGAAAGGGTAGCTGCAATCCCTTTCATTGTAGGATGATTACGCTCACCCGATTTATAGTCTCTCAATGCTTTTTCTAAGTATACTGCATGCTGTCCACCCAACTTTGGTACATGATAAGCAACTGGATACGCAGTACGATAGCCCTCTATTCCATGGCATCCTTCGCACATCGAAGTTTTACTTTTCACTTCTTCAGCATTACTGGCCGCATGAGCGCCACCAGAAATTGCCAAAGCCAAGCCGACTGCAAACACTAATTTAACGGCCAACTTTTTCACTTTATGCACCCTCCTCTCAAAAATCAGAACTTTAAACGATGGGGGCTGTTTAGTCAATGAAGATAATCGCTATCTCCCTGTTGTTTATAGGGAAAAAGCGCTCGACCCTTACATTTTTGCTACTGATTGTTTAGTCTCTAGCTCTTCCCAGCGCAGAACCAATTGCGTAAGTTGTTCGTCAATTATAGTAAGGCGAGCTTGCAATATCTTGATTTTCTCAGGGTTATTTTTATAAAGCGCTGCATCGCTGAGCTGCTGATTAATCGAAGTTTGTTCACGCTCTAACGAATCAATCTTTTCTGGTAAGGATGCTAACTCTCGTACTTCGTGATAGCTCAACTTGGGTAACGGTCTTGACTTTTTTTCCTCAGCGGGGACAGAAACAACTTTGGCAGGGGAAACAATAGGTTTGGTTAAATTATCTTTAATACTTTTACTTCGCATCCAGTCTTCGTAGCCACCGACATACTCATTTAGCAATCCATCGCCCTCAAACGCAATGACTTGGGTAACAACATTATCTAAGAAAGTACGATCATGACTGACTAGAAACAAGGTACCGGTGTAGCTCTGTAATAATACTTCCAGCAATTCCAGTGTCTCGATATCAAGATCATTCGTTGGCTCATCTAAAACGAGCAAATTGGCTGGTTGAGTAAATAGGCGAGCTATTAACAAACGATTACGTTCCCCACCTGATAATGATTTAACTGGTGAGCGCGCTCGCTGGGGCGCAAAGAGAAAATCTTCGAGGTAGCTGATAACGTGCTTACGTTCACCATTGATTTCAATGAAATCAGAGCCTTGATTAATCGCTTCGATGACCGTCGATTCTGGATTTAGTTGCCCTCGCATTTGATCAAAATAAGCAATGGATAATTTCGTTCCCCGCTTTATTTCTCCTGAATCCGGCTCTAATTCTCCTAGAATAAGTTTTAATAGCGTCGATTTACCTGAGCCATTGGGGCCTAACAAACCGATTCGATCTCCACGAAGAATACGGCAAGAAAAATCCTTAATCACGGTTTTATCACCAAAATGCTTGGTAATCTGATGAAGTTCTGCCACTAAATGCCCTGATCGTTCACCTACCTCGACATTGAAATTGACAGATCCAACACGCTCACGGCGTGCCGCACGTTCCAAACGTAATGCTTCTAAACGCCTTACTCGCCCTTCATTTCTTGTGCAACGAGCCTGTACTCCTTTGCGTATCCATATCTCCTCCTGCGCAAGCACTTTATCAAATTTGTGCTGTTGTATCGCCTCACTTTGCAACATTTCCATTTTCTTTTGAAGGTAATGCGCAAAATTACCTGGGAAACTCCAAAACAATCCACGATCAAGCTCAATAATTCGGGTAGAAACGTTATCTAAGAAGCGCCGATCATGTGTGATAAAAATCACGCTACCCGTAAAAGTCTGTAGTAACTCTTCTAGCCATTCAATTGAAGTAAAATCAAGATGATTAGTCGGCTCATCCAATAACAACACATCAGGCAACACTACTAAGGCACGCGCCAAGGCGACTCTTTTGCGGGTTCCACCGGATAAATTTTTAATTAAATCCTGTGCAGATAGTCCTAGTTGCTGGATAGTAGTTTCGACTCGAGTCTGGATCCGCCACCCATTGTTTAGCTCCAACAAATTCTGCAATGATGCTAGTCGAGAAAATTGATCTCATTATTTCCCTTCCCTTCACTTAGTGCCTGGGAGATTTCATGGTATTCATTGAGAACTTGACTGAGATGCCCTAGTCCTTGGGATACTTCGTGATAGACGGTGCTAGTTACCCCAAACTCAGGCTCCTGTGGAACATAAACAAGCTTAAGCTCTGGCTTATGCCAAAGCTTTCCATCGTCAAGCTTAATTTCTTTAGCTAATACTTTTAGCAAACTCGATTTACCGCTACCATTGCGTCCAATCAAACCGACCCGCTCTCCTGGATCTAATTGGAGATCAACATGATTTAGTAACGCATGATGGCCAAAGGCCAAGCAGCTATCCTCAAGCGTAATAAGTGGCATAAATAAAAATACAAGTCATCAACATCAAATAAGGTAATCTAATTTTTTCATGAACTATGGAATGTAGTAAACTGATTTGCTGATTACTTGCATTCTTGAATCATTCGATACAAAAGAAAAAGGGAATCTAACGATTCCCTTTTCAAACTGCCTAACGCAACAAAATTAATTATTCTACTGATGATACATTGATTTTCTTGGGTTGCACTGATTCCCGTTTCGGGATGGTAATCTCAAGCACACCGTTCTTAGAAACAGCCGAAATCGCATCAGGATTTGCTGTATCTGGCAAGCTAAATCGCCTATAAAACGAACCATAAGTTCGCTCAATTCGTTTATACCCTTCTTTCTCAGTTTTTGCTTCAGTTTTTTTCTCACCTTTAATGGTCAACACTCCATTTTCCATACTAACATCAATTTGTTCCGGTTTTACACCCGGTAGATCTGCATGTAGAACAAATCGATCTGATTCTTCTTTGATATCTACAGCAGGTGCCCATTCGGCGGTAGCAGAAGAACCATCACCTGATACATCACTACGCATTTGCTCCAGCTCTTTTTGAAGCTGTGTTAATAACCCCCAGGGTTCGTAACGTGTAATAGCCATAATTCATTATCTCCAGTTATTAAATATTCAAATTACCGACAATTAAAGTTTCCTGTATATCTTGATGCTATCGCGCAATTCAATATCGCTAGAAATTCTTACCATTCAAATAGCATCTTCAAATACTCATCATCAACGATTGTATGTAATAACGAGCACTACCCTCAATATAGGGATACGTCTACCATTTTCAAGCAGGTAAAATAATTTTTTATTCATCATTATCAAAAAACTACCATACTCCGCATTAAGTCCACACTTTGACAATCTGTCAAAAAGCTTGGTAAAAATTTTTATATTTAAGCTTTATCTTCATTTCATTCACTGAGTTGCGCTATAACATCCACAATTACTGGTATGATTAGTCCGGCACGTATCACAAATCATAAGCAGCCTTTTTATCTTTATCTAACCCGATTACTGTAGATAAAGTCACTTCAATTAACAGAAAGGAAAAAAAATGAGTTATGGAGATATTGTTGGTCGCTTAATAAAGGCATTAGCGAATGAAGGAACTTCGAAGCTCGAACACGTCATCAAGTCTTCCCAGCACTCAAAATCCGCGAGTGGAATATTAGATTTTGTGTTTAATTTTTTTCGAACAAAACAAGCTGGCAATATAACCGGTGGCGGAATTGGTAGTTTAGGTGCCATAGCGGGCGCACTATTAAGTGGGGGGGCTGCTGCTGTAAAGGGGGCGCTGGGAGGAGGCGTCTTGGCCATGCTTGGCACCATGGCAATTAATGCGCTCCAGAAAAGATTGAACATTCAATCTTCGGATATCGAATCAGGCTTATTATCTAAATTCTTATCAAATGAAGATATTGCATCAATGAGTTCTACTGAAACCGAAAAACTCGTGCTCAGCGCAATGATCAACGCAGCCAAGGCTGATGGACAGCTTGATCAGCAGGAAATGGATAAAATTCTGGGAAAGGCTAGCACTGATGGCATCTCTGATGATGAAAGAAAATTTATTCAAGGTGAGTTGAGTAAACCTTTTGATTTACAGAAATTAGTATCGGCTGTTCCTAATCAAGTGGTTGGAGCACAAGTTTATGCAGCGTCTTTGTTTGCAATCGATATTAACACTGATGCAGAAAAAAAATTATCTAAGGAATCTGGCTCAAGCACTTGAGTTAGATGCTGAAACAATCGCACGTCTGCATGAAATGACTGGCGCACCCCTGGTATAGGAAGAGCTTCACGTAGAAATGCAACTGCTCAAAGAAATCGGCATCTAGTTACTTTTCTAACACCTCACTATCGTTAGTGAGGTGTTTTTCTGACACTATGATCAAAATTTAAGCTTTTTCCCAATCTTAATTACAATGGCAACGGCTAATCTTTTCGCACTTCTCGATGATATCGCTAGTGTTCTAGATGATGTTGCTGTGCTAAGTAAACTAGCAGCTAAAAAAACGGCAGGCGTGCTTGGAGATGACCTTGCACTCAATGCACAGCAAGTCATGGGCATTCAAGCTAACCGTGAGATACCTGTGGTATGGGCAGTTGCCAAAGGCTCATTCTGGAATAAAGCAATCTTAGTGCCTGCAGCACTACTAATTAGTGCTCTGCTACCCTGGGCAATCACTCCGCTTTTGATGATTGGCGGTACCTATCTTTGCTATGAAGGTTTTGAGAAACTTGCGCACCGATTCCTGCATAGCGCAACAGAAGAAACAACACACAAAAACGCATTATCCGAAGCGCTCGCTAATCCCACTATTGATTTAGTCGCTTATGAACGCGATAAAATCAAAGGAGCAATCCGCACCGATTTTATTCTGTCGGCTGAAATAATAGTGATCGCGTTAGGTATCGTCGCAAATGAAACATTGATCACTCGTATTGGCGTACTAATTGCCACTGCATTGACCATGACGCTTGCGGTCTATGGATTAGTTGCAGCTATTATTAAATTAGATGACCTTGGGTTCTGGCTACAGAAAAAGGGTATCGCGGTACTCGCAGTCATCGGGCAATTTCTTTTAAGTGCAACGCCTTGGTTAATGCGGTTTTTATCGGTTGCCGGGACCGTAGCCATGTTTCTAGTTGGTGGAAATATTCTGATACATGGAGTACCCAGCCTCACTCATTGGATTGAAATCATCACTTCTTCAATGGATAGCTTATCTGCTTTAGTTATCTCATCGCTATCCAATATCCTATTGGGTATTGTATGTGGTGGTCTTATGCTAGGAATCGTTCATATCATCAAGAAAATCAAATCATAACAACCAGCTTGGCTTCTTAAAATCACCAGTGAAACTTAATCTCTCGGTAAATACAGTTTCCCACTTAAAGTTTTTTCAGATACAGCAAAAATATCGTTAATTTGCTGTTTACTCAATTTCTTTCGCCAGGCATTTGCAGAATTAAGTGGGTTCTTAATAACGCTATAGTAATCAGGCACATCCTGCTTGGTGCTCATTTCAAGAAAGTGAGCTGTTTGTTCATCCCATCTCAATTTGCAGAATGTAAATAATTTTTTAGTAGTCAGCTCAGGTTCTTGGCAGATATCTTCATATCGAACTTTCAAATAGTTTGGTTTGCTTTCCATCAAACGCAAGGCAAAATCATTCATTAAAGCCCATCTCCATGTTAAGCGCTGCTCTACATTCATTTGTTGAAATTGGTTTGCTGTTAATTCATACAGTTGGGCCTGACTGGAACCCGCAAGCAACTTAAAAAGCGACTCATCTTCAGCAGCGTTATAATTCCCAGTAAATACCTGTTTCGCTTGACCTCTTAATGTTGAGTTTAGCTGGCCACATGGATGTCGAATAATATGAATAAAATAGGCCTCAATCCCTAATCCTTGGATAGCTTGGGCCATGATAGGCATTCTGCCCAATGATTCAATGCTTTTCCAAAGAACTGTCATATCTGATCGATTAGGTAGCATTTCATGTGCTGAAAAATTACCAAAATACCGCGAAGCAACCTTTAATAACGTAAGATAGGCTTTACGTGCTTGGAAATGAATATCACTCTCATGAATTTTCTTAAAAATTGGAAACTTACTTACTTGATTAACCTTCGCGTGCAATTCAAGCTGGGAAATAAATTGTTGAATGAATTTAAGCTCTTCCTCGGTCCAAGTTTCAGTGAAGAGTGGTAATAAATTTAGCTTCCCTCCAGCGTCGGGCTCATGCCGATATAAAATCTCAGGGTGACTATCGAATATCTTACCTAACCAGGTTGTCCCTGATCGTGGCATTCCACAGATAATAATCAATTTTTTCATTAACTAGCCTATTCGAGATGATTCAACATTAACACTGTAATCGGTAGTAAACTATTTGGCATAGCTTGCTTTGAGGTCACTTGTATAATACACGACAGTTTTTCTTTATAGAATGATAAAAACCACATGAGTAATGCCTTTTTAAGTCCTTAATATCCACACAAATCAAGCTTCAAAGCGGTAAATATTATTTCTACAGCTTTACCTACCGGATTTTCAAAAGAAAATCTCTCCCGACTCAATTGCTTCAGTTCAATATTTCTTTATGGTAGATTGCAAACAAAACATACAAAAAATTTAGCACTATTCGATTCATGTCACATTACAAGTTCCCATTATGTTATTACCCGATACCATCGTTGATTTGATTCGCCATGGTGAGCCAGCAGGGGGGCAGCGTTACCGTGGCCATCGTGTTGATGATCCACTTACAGAAAAAGGCTGGTCACAAATGTGGAATTCAGTCGGAGAATATCAGAAATGGACGAATATTATTACGTCACCATTACAACGTTGTAGCTCGTTTGCGTTTGCATTAGGTGAACGACTTAACATCCCAGTTACTGTTGAATCGCGTTTTAAAGAAGTTGGATTTGGGATATGGGAGGGACTAAGTCATGATGAAGTCAGAAACAATCGTGCAGAAGAGTTTCAAGCATTTATTGCAGATCCTGTCAATTGTAGGCCACAAGGCGCTGAACCCTTAGATACTTTTCTTCAGCGAGTGAATTTAGCCTATGAGGAAATCATTAGGGTCGACCAAAGCCATCACTACCTCATCGTAGCTCATGCGGGAGTTATCCGCGCGATCATTGCTAGAACCGCTCATGTTGCACCTTCAGGTTTCTACCGAATAAAGATTAGTAATGGTGGTATTACACGCATTCGTCACACAAAAACAGGAGTCGTCTTAGAATTACTGAATGGAACGCTATCAGGAAATCATCCGAGTCTCTGATGAATGTCTATCATTCAATACGAGCGCCGGTAGTCCTAATTACTAAATTCTCCATTGTATTCAGGCCGCAAATCTACAAATAATCAAACCATTTCAATTAATGGTAACCATCTTTGCTTAGTTTATTCATTCTCCCCAGAGAGTGCGACAATTTGTCGCATTCTCTGATTTTGCTGTATATGTAAAAATACAAAAAGCTTCTAGCTTTCATTACTTTTTTCTTTACTTTCATTCGATAGCCTGGAAATGCAGTAAATTAACTTACTTGCTGATAGAGAGTAATAATAGCCTTAGCCATTCGTTTTATGCTAAAGAAATTTATAATGCTATCCTATTTAATATTATAGAATAGCCAGGTGTATTTTAAGGATTTTCCGCTATTAAGAAATTCTCGAAGATTCAAATTTCTTTCATTTATCTATGCTAGATTCCCAATCTGATTAGAAATCTATCAATTCCTAAGGGATAATCTGATTATGATACAAATGATTCTTGTACTCTTACTAACAGCATTATTGGCAACGATTAGTATTCGATACGCAATAATTTATGCGCTAACGAATAACATCGCTGATCATCCAGGTGGTCACAAACAACACGATACTATAACGCCTTTTGTCGGCGGAATAGGAATACTGATTGCATTTTTTATTGCTTTAATCGTTTTATTTAATAATCAGCCAGAGTTCTGGGTAAAATGGTTAGCGCTTGGATTCGCCGCGGTTATCATTTTCGTTATAGGTTTCATTGATGATATCTTTCATCTCAACTATAAAATAAGATTCTTTGCTCAAGGTATAGTCGCACTGATCATGATTTTCATGGGCGGGGTACAACTTAGCGAACTGGGAACTTTAATTTCTAATTACCAGGCTCTGGAACTAGGCTTATTTGCTATTCCTCTCACAATGTTTGCTACCATAGGTGGAATCAATGCACTCAATATGATCGATGGTATTGATGGACTTGCTGGCACACTATCATGGATTACTCTATTACTAATTAGCATTTTAGCTTTTCTCACAGGTGATCAGGCTAATACAACCCTTGCTATTGCATTAGTTGGTGGCGTTTCTGGATTTTTATATTTTAACCTTCGCTACCCCACACAAAATCGCGCTCGTGTCTTTCTCGGGGATAATGGTAGCATGCTCCTTGGCTTCTTATTCGCTTGGCTATTGGTTGATCTTTCACAAGGACCCCACGCATCCATGACTCCTGTAACAGCAATTTGGTTATTTGCTATCCCGCTTATGGATACTGTCACTGTGATGCTCCGTAGAATTTGGTTACGCCAATCTCCTTTTGTTCCAGATCATAACCATTTGCATCATATCTTGCTGCACGCGGGTCTCAGGATAGAGGATACTGTTTTTGTTATTGGAACGCTGCATTTAATGTTGGGATCACTTGGCTTAGCAGGTTTATATCTCGGCGTTCCCGATTCTATTATGTTTTTCAGTTTCTTATTGATATACAGCGGATATTTTTACTTAACACAGCATCCATGGTATATCATGTCGTCGTTACGCCATCTGCACAATTTCTTGGGATTAATCCCAACTGATAATTATGGTGTTTTCTTAGGTAGCTATTCTGCACGAGAAACCGAAACATTAGTTAAAATGGTCTGTAAAGAGCTTGGACCAAGTGTTGATTCCTGGGTTCATGTCGTTGAGCAGCAATCATCACATGATTTTGCCGAGAAAAGATATTCAGTTGCGGTTAATATCCGACTATCAAGCACCGATTATGTCACTGACGAGGAAATTAGCCAGTATATTGCAAAATTGTCACACCGCATGATGGACCGCTGGGGTATTCGTGTCCGTCAATTTATTAAACGTAATATCGATAATGACCGAAGAGTTAAAGATATCGGTAATCCCTTAGGCGGCAATTTTCGTGTTTCTGAAAGACGTTCTACCGATACCCCGATACTGATGTTTGAAGCAATGTTTGACAAGTTCACGATAGAGCAAAGCAATCATACGGAAGAATCAATCTCAGAAATACACTGAGAAATTTTAAGCATAGGTATTCCAGCAACTTTTTAGTTAACTATCTACTCTTCCTACCCAGGAGTAATCATGACAACGTTACCTCGAGTATCGAGCGATATTCTCTGGCATCATGCCTCAGTAACTCGTCACCGACGAGAATTACTAAATGGCCATCGTGGGACTATTCTGTGGTTCACTGGATTTTCAGGTGCTGGAAAATCTACTTTAGCTCATGCAGTTGAAGAAGTACTGCATCAGAGTGGATATAGAACGTTTGTGCTTGATGGCGACAATGTTCGGCATGGGTTATGCAACGATCTTGGGTTTTCTCCGGAAAATCGTATCGAAAATATTCGCCGAGTAGGTGAAGTTGCAAAACTTTTCATGGAGGCGGGAATCATCGTGCTAACTGCTTTTATTTCCCCATTTCGTGTGGAACGAGAGCGAGTAAGAAATCTAGTTGAACAAGGTGATTTTATTGAGATTTATTGTGATAGCCCAATTGAAATTTGTGAATCTCGAGATGTTAAAGGGCTCTATAAAAAAGCCAGAGCAGGACAAATTGCAGAATTTACAGGCATCTCGTCTCCCTATGAAGCACCAGAGAATCCAGAACTCACTGTTAATACTAGCACTACTGATCTGAATACTTCTGTTCAGCAAGTCATTAATGAGTTGAAATCAAAGGGTATCATTAAAAATGACTAACGAATAATTACGCTTAATTTCTCTTAAGCTCAAGTGCCGCCGCAAAGAAACCATCCGTATGATGATAAACAGGTGACAACTGCAAATAGTTTCCTGTATTGATCGGTATTTTTTGTTGCGTTAGCAATTCACTGCAGTCTAGGGCTATAAATTGAGTATTCTCCATGAGAAAGCGTTCAACAATCGCTTGATTTTCTTCAGGTAGTAAACTACACGTAGCGTAAACCAGCCTTCCACCCGGCTTTAATAACTTACTAGCAGCACATAAAATCGCCCTTTGCTTGATTTTTAGCTCTTCGATACTTATTGGAGATTGCCGCCATTTTAAATCTGGATTGCGACGTAGCGTTCCCAAACCACTACAGGGCAAGTCAATAAGCACTCTATCAATTTTTCCTGTTAATCGTTTAACTCTTAAGTCATTTTCATTATCGATACGAACCGGATGGATATTAGATAATCCAGAACGTTTAAGCCTAGGTTTTAGATTATTAAGACGTTTATCCGAAACATCGAATGCATAAATCCGCCCATGTGATTGCATGAGCGCTCCTATTAATAACGTTTTTCCACCCGAGCCCGCGCAAAAATCTACAATCATTTCTCCCCGACGCGGTGCGAGTAGGTATACAGATAACTGGCTACTTTCATCTTGAATCTCTACTTTTCCCTCAAGGAATAACGGATGTTGATTTATTGCCGGTTTTTCTGCTAATCGAATTCCAATCGGTGAATAGGGCGTCGGCTTTGCTTTCACTCCCGTTTGTTCAAGTTGAGCTAGTATTTCTTCACGCTTTGCGAACAAGGTATTAACACGCAGATCTAGAGGGGCAGGCTGCTGCAATGCAACTCCAAGTTTAAGAATTTCTTCATCAGGCAGATAAGTTTGCAACTTCTCAATTAACCACTGTGGTAACTCAGCTTGTATTGCAAGTGATTGCATTGCAACCTGAACGCTTTTTACGTGCGCGAGCCATTTTATTTCACTCTCAGTTGCAAAATTTATCAGCTCACGTGAATTTATGCCTTGAAATTTGGCTAAATAAGCTAATAAAAGTGCCCGTGGTGTAGCTTTTTCAATTAGAGTGTCTAAAAAGTATTTATGACGCAAAATACCAAATACAATTTCCGCAATAATCGCTCGATCATTATGTCCCAGCATGGGATTTTCACGGAAAAATCCACGAATGAGAATGTCAGCAGGAAAATTGAGTGGAAGAATTCTTCTAATAGCCAGAATAGCCATTTCCAGTTGAATAGTTGTTAAACGCATGATGAGAAATAAATTCTGAATTAAATTAATGACACACTAGTGGTGTAGACACGCTTCCGTCAATTAGCTCTATGAGAGTCAGGAAGTAGAATTTCTAATCAATAGCCGGCGAATGGAGTGCTTGGTTCAAATTCAAGGTTGGCGCTAGCTTGACCTGATCATCCTTTAGCTTAATTCGCCCCTCTAGGAACCAGCGTACTGCCTTAGGGTAAACCAAATGCTCCTGCTTTAGAACCCGATTAGCGAGCATATCAGGTGTATCATCAGAAAAAACAGGGACCGCTGCTTGAATAACAATTGGGCCATGGTCTAATTGATTTGTTACAAAGTGAACTGTACAACCATGAATTTTTACACCTCGTTCTAGAGCTCTCACATGAGTATTTAGTCCTGGAAAAGACGGTAGCAAGGATGGGTGAATATTGATAAGCCTATCTCGATAACGATTAATGAAATTATCGCCAAGTATACGCATGAAACCAGCTAGTGCAATCAAATCAGGTTGGTATCTATCGATTTGTTTAGCAAGCGCCGCATCAAAAGCATCACGATCTAGATAGCAACGATGATCGATAACATGGGTTGCTATTTGATACGACTGAGCAATCGCCAACCCTGATGCCGACGGATTATTACTGATAACGACGATTGACTTGACAGGTAAGTTTGCTGTAATCAAGGCCTGCAAGTTACTACCTCGACCAGAAATAAGAATGACCAACGATTGCATCATTTCCTAAATCAAACAATTAGCACACGCTGATCATTTGTATGATTGGGTTGAACTGTGCCGATTTTCCAGGCGGTTTCATTATAGGTTGTAAGCGCTGCTAAAGTTTCATCGACATGTTCCGGCGCTACAACGATTATCATTCCTATTCCACAATTAAAAACACGATACATTTCTTCATCAGCGACATTTCCATGTGCTTGCAACCATTTAAATAATGGTGGTACAGTCCAAGAGTCTTTATGTAACGCTGCTTTAAGGTTTGTTGGAAGAATACGTGGAATATTTTCAAGAAGCCCTCCTCCTGTAATATGAGCCAGGCCTTTAATTGGTATATGTTTTTTCAATTCCAGTATGGCTTTAACATAGATACGCGTAGGCTCCATAATTGCATCCAGAAGCTTAACTTTATCTACAAGTTTCAAATCTGGATCTACTGGATAACGCTCAAGAATTTTGCGAATAAGCGAGAAACCATTGGAATGTGCCCCACTTGAAGCCATACCCAGAATTACATCATTTTCAGCAATTGAAGTTCCATCAATTATTTGATCCTTCTCTACAACGCCTACCGCAAAACCCGCCAGATCATATTCTCCTTCAGGATACATCCCAGGCATTTCTGCTGTTTCGCCACCAATCAGAGCGCATCCAGACTGTTCACAGCCTACTGCAATACCCTCTATAACTTGCGCCGCCATATCGATATTTAATTTGCCACAAGCAAAGTAGTCTAGAAAAAAGAGTGGTTCAGCTCCTTGAACTAAAATATCATTGACACTCATTGCAACCAAATCGATACCAATACGATCATGTCGATTAAAGTGAAAAGCCAATTTTAGCTTCGTTCCTACCCCATCAGTCCCCGAAACCAAAACAGGTTGTCGATATTTTTTCGAAATTTCAAAAAGAGCTCCAAATCCCCCAATTCCCCCAATAATTTCTGGCCGCCAGGTACGTTTTGCAAAGGGTTTTATCCTCTCTACTAACAAATTACCCGCATCAATATTGACACCCGCATCACGATACGAGAGTTGATCAGTACTAGAATATTTAGAATCAGATGATGTCAAGTTGAGTTCTCAATTAGTTACAGTTAGAGTGACGCTATTTATATTAGCGATTTTACCGCAAATGGATTCTAAACATTCTATTGATCGTGACTTTCTTTTTTGGGTATTGTTTATAGCCGGTTGTGGTTTTTTAACATATCTACTAAGTCCGATATTAACACCATTCTTATTAGCAGCAGTTATTGCTTATATCTGCAATCCATTCGTTTCTTGGTTGAATTCTCATAATATATCTCGAACAATTGCAACAATTCTGGTCATGGTTTTATCGCTTGCTGTTTTTACAGCATTAATTTTAGTAATGATGCCTTTATTTGAGCGAGAGACTTTACGGCTAATCGAGCGAATGCCAGATTACCTCGAGACAATTCGCGAAACAGGAATTCCATGGTTAAAAACCACGCTTGGAATTGACCTTCAATTAGATGTTACTGCACTAAAGCAAGCTTTCGCTGACCATTGGAAAAGTGCCGGAGGTATCGCAGCTAAGATGCTGCCTTCTCTAACAAGCGGTGGTATGGCAGTATTGGATTTTATTATGAATCTGCTACTAGTACCAGTCGTACTCTTTTATCTATTACGAGATTGGAACATTTTAATTGCAGAACTCAACGAGTGGATACCATCATTATGGAAAAAACAAATTTATCCGATGGCACGTGAGGCGGATCGAGTTCTCGCTGAGTTCCTTAGGGGGCAAATCGCTGTTATTTTATTAATGTGTATTTTTTATGTAACCGGACTGTGGTTAACTGGACTAGAGTTCTCTTTGCCTATCGGGCTAGTTGCTGGAATTTTGGTATTTGTTCCCTATCTAGGCGCAATAGTGGGCTTGTCACTAGCTACATTTGCTGCACTCCTCCAATTCCAAGATTGGGGAGATATCATCTGGGTCTGGATTGTATTCGGTACTGGTCAATTACTTGAGAGTATGCTTATAACTCCCTGGCTAGTTGGGGAACGTATTGGACTGCACCCAATTATAGTAATCTTCGCTCTACTTGCTTTTGGTCAGCTCTTTGGGTTTATTGGCATTTTATTAGCGCTTCCCATTAGCGCCGTTCTGTTAGTATGGCTTAGACAGCTTCATCAACAATACATCAATAGAACATAATGACAGATGTTTTTATAGTTTGTTAAACAGCGAAAGTCCTGAAATACGAATAAAAGATTGTTGTGCGGCTTCTAGGAGACCTTGCTGTCTTGCAAAATCAGATAAAGCTTTTGCATAATCTAGATCCTGCAATCGAGCGAGTGTTTGGTCATATTGCAACGCATTATCTTCCCCGATGCTCTGTAAAGCATCAATTTCTTGAAGCTTTACTCCGACTGATGCACGTATACTTAACACATTATCGAGACTCTGATCAAGGTTTTGCATTCCAGTATTTAATGCGTTTGTTAAATTTGTTTTACCATTTTGATCATTTGTTGTGGTTTCTAAAACATTAATCAAATTATCAATCGTTTTAAAAATGCTTTGCTGAGAACTGGGTTCTACATTAAATTGATCACCATCAGCCGGCTTACCCTTTATATCGAACTGCAATCCATCAAAAGTAATCATATCTCCATCTACAAAAGTATTACCGGTGGAAATTGTAGAACTTGTTGTTGTATTCATCACATCATAGGTAACAATATCTTTTAAAGTTAGCGGATCTTGGGTTACATGAAAATTTACCTCATAGCTATCGCCGGTTAAATTGGTCGGATCAGTTACCGAACCAACGCCAATAATTCCAGTCCCAGTATTACTAGTACTTGCTGAAGTAGTAAAAGTCCCATTGCCATCCATAATTCGTTCAAAGATATTTGAACCTGTGTCACTCACTGCAATTTGGCGAGAACCAGTAACTTGGGTGAGTCGCTGTCCTTGATCTCCAGCATACTGAACGTCACCTGCATTCTTCACAAAGGGTTGAACTCTCGCCTGATAACCAGAAAATAGGAAATTACCTTCACTATCCGCGCTATTAGCTAATCCGAGCAATTCTTCCAATCGACCTCTTAGCTCAACAGCCATTACTCTGCGATCATTTTCAGACAAAATTGGATTACCTGCGGCCACAGCAATGGATCGAACATTTTGAATAATCGTTGTGACGCCTTGAAGGTTACTCTCAACCAAACCCAAACTGGCTTTTGCTTTGTCGCGATTCTCAGCATACTGAGAATTAATCGAAGCAGCTTGTGATACTTCGTGAGCACGTGCGGCCGCTACCGGATCATCTGATGGCGTAACGATTCGCTTACCTACTGAGATTTGCTGCTGGAGTTTAAATAAAGCTTCTTGCTGCTTAAGCATTGACTGCACCCCTTGATCATACATGGTATTTGTACTTACGCGCATGCTCGGTTAGCTCCTTTAATTTTAATCGGTTGTTAAATTCTAAGTAAGGTATCAAACAATGAATGACTGACCTCAATAACTTTCCCAGATGCTTGGAAAGCTTGCTGATAACGGAGCAGATTGGCTGCTTCTTCTTCAAGGTTAACGCCTGACAAAGCCTGTATCGATTGATCTGTTTGAGCAAGTAAATTTGCTTGCGCTTTACTAGTGACTTCCAGCTCTCGTGTTCTATTGCCAACTTGACTTACCAATTGTGCATAAGTTGATTGAAATGAAGCTGTCCCACCTTGCAGTGTATTCTTCGTCTGTAATCCAGCTAGCAAGAGCGCATTACGATTATCAGCAATGCCCCCTATATTTGGGGAAATCGTAAACTCATCACCAGCTGCAGGAACTCCACTAATTTGCGCAGTCCAACCATTAAAACTAATATCGGCACCTTCAGTATAGGTTTGATTTATAGCGGGTAAACTTGCTCCGGTTCCAGTGACATCAAACATACCATCAGAAGGGGTATGAAACTTAATCGTTACTGGTTGTAATAAATCAGGGTCAATTGGTAATGGATTTACAACCCCAGCACTGATCGAAGCTGATCCTGTATTCGAACTAACTGCTTGTGAACGAATGGGCGCTGCTGCTGCAATTTTTGATGTATCATTGATAGCGGTTGCAATATCTTTTGCACCATTACGAACGGGTTGAATAACAAAGCTTTCATTGGGTTGAATAGTTGCGGCAGTAACACTGATACCACCCAATGTTAGCGGGTTACCTGTAGACGGCGCAGTTGCAGAGCTAACAGACGCATTATCAGACAGTCTTGTTAACGTATACTGTGATCCATCGTATTTGAACTGAAAATCACTCGTATTAAGATCCCCTACATTACTAATACTCGCTGTTACTGTCGAAGTTGAACTATTTCCCGCTGTAGATATTATTTTTGGTTTGGGAACATCAAAAAAATCTTCACCCAGCACGCCATTTAAATCTTGCCCTAAATGGTGTTGATCATTAAAAGTTTGGGCGAGTCCAATAGCAATTAATCCTAAAGTATTTTGTGCTTTATCTAATGAGTTCTGGCGAAAATCAAGCATTCCACCCAAACTTCCACCTTGCAGTTGTTTTTCAGGTAATAAAATAGTCTTATTGCCCGTATCGAGTGCAATAGTAATTTTCCCCGGATCGTCAGGAGAAGGAACTGCTTTAAGCGCCATTGACTGCGATCCCACTACAAGCGCCTGACCATTACCAATAAAAATATTGTGATGTCCGTTATCTTGACGTACAACTGTCACATTAACTAACTCACTGAGTTGCCTAACTAATGTATCGCGCTGATCAAGCATGTCATTAACAGGCTGTCCATTGGTTGAACCTTCTGTAGCTTGAATATTAATATTTAATGTAGCGATCTCTTTAGCTAATGAGTTAACTTCATCAATGGTGCTTGTTATTTGGCTATTAATACCTTCCCGTATCTCGGATAGGCGTTGGTCCATGCCTTGGAATCTTGCCGCCAGCGCTTCTGCGTTACTCAATAGCGACTGTCTTGAGGGAACTGATGAAGGATTAGAAGCCACATCATGCACTGCTTTAAAGAAATTATGTAATGCGGGTGTGAGTCCCGAAGTTGTATCTGCAAGTAGGTTATCGACTTGTTTAATTTGAGTATAGTAACTATCTAGCTGACTACTCTGTGTCTGCGCTTGTAATCCCTGACTATAGAGAAACTGACTGTACACTCGCTGCACGGTTGAAATATGGACACCTTGACCAAGAAATCCTGTTCCAGCTGGCTGAGGAATATTAGTGCTTTGTATGGCCTGCTGTCGATTATAGCCTGGCGTATGCGCATTACTAATATTGTGGCTAGTCGTCAATAAGGCCGCTTGAGCTGCTTGAAGTCCTGAAACCCCAATATTTAATATACTATTCCCCATTGTCATATTCCTTTATCGCATGTTGCAATTAAATTAACTTTAACTAGTATTGTTAACGGCAAAAGTATTCATTAATTAAGCGGTTGGGAGCTCTTTAACTTGAAGTTTTATTAATTTGGAATGCTTCACTATTCAAGATTTTAATTAATTTTTGTGCATAGTATGGATCAGTTGCATAGCCTGCTTGCTGCAACCCCCATGCGAAAGCGACTGCACTTTGAGTCTTAAGTACCCCACTGTACCGTGAATTCGTTAAGAGAAGATTGGCATAATCACGGAAGGACTCTTCATATGAACGATAAACACGAAATTTATCGACTACTTTCTGTGCTACCCCATTAATATATTCAGTCGTAACGGCCTCAGTTACAGGTCCTTTCCAGTTCTTTCCTGCTTTAATTCCAAAAAGATTATAGCTAGGCCGATCCTCTGACAAACGGATTTGATGTTTCCCCCACCCGGTTTCAAGCGCTGCCTGCGCAATCATAAACTGTTCTGGAATTCCTGTTTCCTGAGCAATAACCCTCGCATAAGGCCGAACTAGATTCACAAAATCATTTGGTTTGTCTTGCAAGAATTGCATCGAATTGGAAACATTTGGTTTATTTATTTCCAGTGGTGTCACTGTGGCTTGATTAGGCTGAAACATTGATATTGGTCTACTCGCTTCTTGTTTGGATTTACCCACAGCAAATTTGACAAATTCCTAGGCTCACTTGATGCCAATGAGATCAACTCATTTTTCCCATTACTTGATTCGATAGATGATAGGATCGATTCAGCTTCTGAGATTGGATGATCAATCAAATTCCTTGAAGAGTCCTTTCTAAGTTGCTGGACCAGCATTTCAGCTAACCCTATTCCTTGAGAAGAAAGATTTTGTGAAAATTGCTGATCGAGCATTTGTGTATAAAACTGTGACTGCTCGCTATCAAAGATACCGTTCTTCGGTGTTGCGCTTCGCATACTTCTTAGCATCATATTGATCATTAATGACTCAAATTGTTTTGCAGTTTGTTTCAATCCCTCATCTTCGTTCTGTCTTGCTTGTAGTCGAAGGCTATCGATACTCTTGGTATCAATTACCAACTGACTTGAGGTATCGAAGGTGTTTAGCAACTTCATGCAACAGCCTTGTTGAACATTACAATTAAATGATTTCTAGTTCTGCACGCAGTGAACCTGCGGCTTTCAGCGCTTGCAAAATAGCCAACAAATCTTGTGGCGTTGCACCGATAGTATTCAATGCTTGAACGATCTCAGCTAAATTAGCTCCACTTTGTACTAACATAAGATTTCCTTCATCCGAGCGAACTTCAATTTGCGCTTGTGAAGTAACAACTGTTTCTCCCCGTTCTGCAAAAGGACCCGGTTGGCTGATGATTGGTTGACTATTGATAATGACAGAAAGGTTACCGTGAGCAACGGCGCTTGCTTCTAAAGTCACTGCCTGGTTCATGACAACCGAACCAGTTCGCGCATTAACAATCACTTTTGCTATACCTTGTGCGGGTGCCACATCAAGACTTTCGATTTGAGAAATAAATGCAACGCGTTGACTAATATCCTGAGGTGCTTTGAGTTGAATAACACGACCATCCACAGAATAAGCCGTTCCGTGAGGAAATATACGATTGATAGCCTCAGTAATTCGCCGTGCAGTGGTAAAATCTACCGAATGTAATTCAAGATTTACGAACTCACCCTGACCTAACGCGGATTCAACTGCACGTTCGACAATACCTCCCCCAGGAATACGCCCTGAGGCCAGGTGATTTATCTGAACACTACTCCCTGCCGCAGATCCTCCAGCACCCCCGACCAGTATATTTCCTTGTGCAACTGCATAAACTTGGTTATCGATCCCTTTTAAAGGAGTCATCAATAATGTTCCACCCCGAATACTTTTCGCATTTCCCATTGATGAAACGGTAACATCAATTAATTGACCAGGTCTTGAGAAGGCCGGCAAAGTTGCTGTAACCATTACAGCAGCCACATTACGTAGCATAAGATTAACTCCAGGTGGCAAATTAATACCCAGCTGCCCGAGCATATTTACCATACTCTGAACAGTAAAAGGAGTCTGAGTCGTCATATCTCCACTATTGTCTAGCCCAACGACCAAACCATAACCTATCAACTGGTTAGGCCTTACTCCTTGAATACTTGCAAGATCTTTAATCCGCTCAGCAAAGCTATAATTGGACAGAATTAAGCAGCTTATTAAACTGAACCATAAGAACCATCTACGGAATATCAACATACTTATGTCTCTTAGCTAGGTATATAAATCGATAATTAAATCGGCTACTAAAATGGCAAGACGGTAAGAAAGAATCTCGATATCCAACCCATCGTCTGTGCTTCATCCAAATAACCACTTCCACGGTACTCAATTCGCGCGTCCGCAACTTGGATCGAAGAAACTGTATTATTCAAGATATTGATTGGATTGATTACACCGGATAGACGAATAAACTCGTGCCCTTGATTAATACCAACTTGCTTTTCACCACTTACCAGCAAGTTCCCATTCGGTAAGACGTCAATCACAGTAACGGTAATCGTTCCTGTGAAATTGTTATTGCTAGAGCTTGCTCCCTTACCATCAAATTTATTTTTTGACTCGGTTTCAAGATCTACACCTTGAAAAATTTTCTTTAAGGGTAATCCTAGAAAAGAAGGAATCGAAAAACTAGTTTCAGTCTCACGGTCAACATTACTTCCTGATTTTTTACTAGCATTTGTTTTTTCATTGAGATTCACAATAATTGTGTCACCAATCCCACGAGCACGGCGATCCTCAAATAATGGAATATAGCGTTGTGTTGGATGACTATAAGCTACATGGTAAATTGATCCATTTGCTTCTCTAGCCGTGATGCTAGGAACTGGGGTGGGGTGCATCGACATAGGCTGATGAACCTTTGGAGCCGGTGCAAGCAGTGAGCAGCCTGTTGCTTCGATTACCAATATTACCAACCCCAACATCTTGAGCGTATTGTGTTCAAGAATGATCTTTATAAGGCTTCTCATATTGATGATGTTATAACTGAGTTAGTCTGCCAAGCATTTGGTCAGAAGTTTGTATCGATCTCGAGTTGATTTCATAAGCTCTTTGAGTTTGTATCATTTCTACCAGCTCCTCGACTACATTGACATTGGAAGTTTCAACATAGCCTTGATAGAGCATGCCTAGTCCATTTGTCCCTGGTATATTAGGGTTAGGAGTCCCACTGGAAGCTGTTTCAAAGTATAAATTCTCGCCGGCCCTTTGCAAACCAGCTGGATTGATGAAACTCACAAGTTGAATATTACCAACTTGTGTAGGCAATGTAGCACCTGGCAATACGGCTGATACGGTCCCATCACGCCCAACGGTAATACTGGCAGCATTAGGTGGGATTGAAACCGGAGGCTGTAAAATAAAACCACTCGATGTAACTACTTGACCTTCTGCATCTGACTGGAACGCACCATCACGAGTATAAGCAAATGTGCCATCGGGTAACATGATTTGAAAAAAGCCTTCCCCTCTGATGGCAATATCTCGTGTATTTCCTGTTTGCGTTAGATTACCTTGGAGCATAATATTTTCGGTAGCAACAGGGCGAACACCTGTGCCAAGCTGAAGTCCAGACGGGAGACGCGTCTGTTGAGAAGATTGGGCGCCAGGTTGTCGGATAGTTTGATAAAGTAAATCTTCAAAAACAGGGCGCATCCGTTTAAAACCATTTGTGCTTACATTCGCCAAGTTGTTAGCAATGACATCCATCTTGGTTTGTTGTGCGTCTAATCCTGTTTTTGATACCCATAATGAACGAATCATAATATTTCACCTTTTCTCTGAGAATGTCTCACTAATTAGCTGTTATAAACCATAAATTCGCTTGCGCGTTGGGAATTCTGTTGTGCACTATCCAAGATTTTCATTTGCATATCGAATTGCCTCGCTAGCGAAATCATATTGACCATCTCATGCACAACATTGACATTGCTACCCTCAAGCGCCCCTTCAACTAAAACAACTTTGGGGTCAACTGGCGCTTCTTTCCCTTCTTTTAAACGAAATAGCCCATCAAGCCCTTTCTTCAATTGCTCAGGAGGCGGATTCACGAGTTTAATCCGACCGACTATAGTCACTGCAGTCACTCTTGGATCATTTGGAATCATCGAAACTGTTCCATCTTTACCGATTGCCACGCGGCTATCAGGTGGAAGTGAAATAGTGCCTCCCTCACCTTTAACCGTTGCACCACCTTGTGTTGTCATCAATAATCCATTGGGACTTACTTGCAGATTACCGTGGCGAGTATAGGCCTCCTCTCCATTCTCTAACTGAACCGCAATCCATCCTGATCCTTGCACTGCAACATCTAAGTCGCGACCGGTTCGATGAATCGGTCCCGGTGTAAAATCAGCACCTGTAGTAGAATCTAATACAAACGCTCGAGTAGGCAATCCATCCCCATATACGGGAACTGCCCGGAATGAATCAACCTCAGCACGGTAACCCGTAGTGGATACATTGGCCAGGTTATGCGCAGTTGTCGCCTGTTGGGTCATCGTGTGAATTGCGCCCGTCATTGCGGTATAAATCAATCGGTCCATAGCAGGTCCTATAAGTTCAATGACTCAGATCGAATAAAGGTGACTCTGATTAGAGATTAACCAGTGTTTGCAATACAGCGTCTTGTGTTTCGATGGTCTTAGCATTTGCTTGGTATACCCGTTGCGCGGTGATTAAATTGACAAGTTCTGTTGTCAAATCAACATTCGCCTCTTCAACAGCTGCCGATTGAATTTCTCCAAGCGTACCTGTTAATGGCACACCGACCAGTGGCAGTCCGGAAGCAGCCGTTTCAACCCATTGATTATTTCCTTGTGGTTTCAGTCCATTGGGATTTGCAAAACTAGCCAGAACAAGTTGTCCAACCGTTCTATTTTCTCCATTCGTATAATTACCTTGAATAGTGCCATCGTCAGCAACGCTATAACCCGCGAGCCTACCTGATGTAAATCCATCTTGATTCAGCGTATTTACCGCAAATTTACTGCCAAATTGTGTTGAATTTGTAATGTCAAAATCAAAATCTAGCGGTGTGGTCGCTCCCCAATCCGAAATTCCCAAATTGGTTGCAACAGCGCTCAAATCAACTGACGCAGTCACTGGCCCCGTTGGCGCAGTTATAACCCCATTACTGTCGAAAGTTAGCGTCAAGGGGGAACCACCATCCAATTGAACACCGACGGGCACACCTGAAGTATCGACAGCGCCATCGACAGCCGCATAGACATCCCAAGTGCTTGGCGCAGATTTTTGAAAGAATAAGGTGAATCCATGTGAATTCCCCCAACTATCAAAAATTGCTCCTGAAGTTGAGCTAGCGTAAGTATCAGGATTTGTAGCGTCAAAAGCAGGCAACGTTGCTGGTACAAGTGTACGAGAATCAAGATTAACTCCCGCTGTAAATGTTGTTGTAGCCTGTGGTGTCATTTCAGCTGTTGATAATTGCAAATTAGTCGGTGAACTCGCAATGATCTTTCCTGCTTTATCTGCCGCATAACCTGTCACATTTAAGTTATCTGCGTTGACCAAGAACCCATTTTTATCAAGATGAAACTGGCCATTGCGGCTAAAGCTAATAGCACCATTATCACTTAAACGAAAAAACCCACCCCCAACGATTGCCATATCCAATGGGTTAGTTGAATTACTGATGTTGCCTTGTGAAAATGATTGTGCAATGGTGTTAACTTGTGTTCCGATCCCGACCTGATTGCCACCCGCACCACCGAGCGAATTTGCAAAAATATCACTGAACTGCGCTTGAGATTGTTTAAATCCGATCACATTCGCATTGGCCACATTGTTACCAATCACATCTAAATTCGTTGATGCCGCTCTTAAACCACTTAAGCCATGTTGAAAACCCATAATGCGTTCCTCTTAGAGTATTTGTTTAATATCAGATAAATTAACGTGTCCCAGTTCTCCTACATCCAATGTAGGACCTTTATCGCTGGTCGATACACTCTCAACCTTACCCACTGCTAATGACTTCACATTGATCTCTTGACCATCGCGCCACGCGCTAACCGTAAATTTATAGTTTCCATTTGCAGCAACAGTGCCACTCTCGGCCTCACCATTCCAGATAATAGGATTAATACCCGCGGGTTGCGCTCCTAAGTCGATTTCACGGACTTTGACCCCGACGCTATCTTTGATGGTAACTGTCACCTTGTCAGCGCCCTCAGTTAGCTCAACTCCTGCCAAGCCTTCTCCATTTTCCAGTTTCATAATACTGCCGGGTACTAAAACTTCACGTCCAATCATCGTTGCCGCGTCTACAGCACGTCTTGAATTAGAGTCAGTTACCAAGCTTTGAAGTGTAGTATTCAGTTTCTCGATACCTGTTACTGTGCTAATTTGTGCGATTTGACTGGTTACCTCAGCATTATCTAGTGGCTTCAATGGATTCTGATTTTTCATCTGCGTAACCAGTAGTTTTAAGAACCGATCTTGAGGATCGATCTCTTCTTTCTTTCCTACATTGCTTGATGATTTAACCGAGTCCAAGAATGAAGTGGTAATTGGATTTGAATTTTGCACTTGACTCATAATTGTTCCTTTTATTGACCAATGGTTAGCGTTTTCTGAAGTAGAGATTTTGTAGTATTCATTAAATTCACACTATTTTGATAAGCACGTGAAGCTGACATCATATTAACCATTTCATCCACTACATTGACATTAGGCATAGTGACATAGCCCTTTGCATCGGCCATGGGATGCTTAGGTTCAAAAACAACCTTCATTGGGGATTTATCTTCGATAACACCCGCAACTCTCACGCCTTTCGCTTCTTTAGTAGCAGTGCTCAATGTGCTAAATACTACCTGCCTTGCGCGATAAGGTTGACCATTTGAACTCGCTACACTATCTGCATTGGCCAGATTACTTGCGACCACGTTAAGTCTTTGCGATTGAGCTGCCATCGCCGAACCAGCGATATTAAAGACATTGAATAATGACATTTTTAAGCGTTCCCTTCTCTGATAGCCGATAATACAAATCTAAGCTGATTATTGATAAACGTGAGCCCAGCATCGTATTTGATCGAGTTATTAATAAACTGCATACGCTCGGTATCCATATCAACAGTATTACCGTCTATGCTAGGCTGTTGAGGAATTCGATATAACAATTCGGAGGAGGCAATCGATCTAAAAGTGCGATCGCCATTCATGTGCATCGTTGAAGTTGTCGTCATATTGCCAGGATTGAACGACATTGCATTTTGTAGTGTTTTCGTAAAATCAACATCCCTGGCCTTAAAGCTAGGAGTATCTGCATTCGCAATATTACTTGATAGCAGTTCATGTCTCGCCGCACCAACATTTAAGGCTTTATGATAGAAATCAAGGGTTTTATTAAGCTTATTGATCATCGCTCTTTCCTAAAAAGTTTTATCTCTCTGCTTTCCTATATACGCATTAACCATGCCAACCCTCTTCGCTTCGAAAACACAAAGAAATAGTCTAAATAGGTAGAAATTAGCCTTCAGTTCAGAACTTAACCACTGGAATTTATCGCTACTATCTTTTGCAAGCGGCAAAAGTTGCCATGGCCGGCAAAAATATTCTCTTGTAGCGTTATTTCTAAAACATTCACACCATGAATGGTGATTGAGATATGAAAAAAAAACGATTTCTGACACTAACTGGAGCAGTTTTCTTATTATTACTTCCTAAGTTAGTTATTGCAGTAACCAATCAATCCATACCATCCATCTTAGAAGCGGTAGAAAGTTTTGCTTATCAAGGTACACGCGATTTACCGGGGTTAGTTAAGGTTATCCCTAGCAAGCTTGATTCAAATATTGCACTACCAAAATGCTCAAAATTAGAACCTTTCCTGCCCACTGGAAATCGACTATGGGGAAAAACATCCATCGGTGTTCGCTGTAATGATCAACAAGGTTGGACAATCTATATTCAGGTTGATATAGAAGTTATTACTAAAGCGATTCATACCGCAAAACCTATTTCCCGTGATCACACTATAAATGAGAGCGATATCGTATTCAAAGAAGTAAATCTGGTAAGAATGTCAGAAGGTACGCTCACCGATCCAGAGAAAGTAATCGGTAAAGTTGCAGTTACGAACATCAATACGGGACAACCCATATATAGTCAATTGGTACGAGCACCTTATGTTATTCAGAGAGGACAGAAAGTCAAACTGGTCGTAGAAGGATCTGGTTTCAGTGTTAGCACTGAGGTCGAGGCCCTTTCTGCTGCAGCTGAAGGGCAAGTTTTACAAATACGTAACCAAAAGGGTCGAATTATGACCGGCGTAGCTCGCCAGGACGGTGCCGTTGAGATAAAACGAAAATAAGAAAGCCGATGTAATGATTACATCGGCTTTAGTACACTTAGTAAGCTAAAATTATTTAAGTGTTAAAATAAAGTCTGCTAAAACTTTAGCGTTTTCGTCACTAACATTAGCATTAGGTGGCATAGGAATGGCTCCCCATACGCCATTACTGCCATTCTTGATTTTTCCAGCCAGCATATCAGCTGCACCATCCTGACCCGCATATTTTGCTGCGATGTCTTTAAGTGCTGGGCCTACCAATTTGGTATCAACACTATGACAATTCAAGCAACCGCTATCCTTAGCTAAATCAGCACTTGCTTGTACATTTCCTACCAATAATACTGCCGATGCAGCTAAAACACTTAACCAAACATTTCTCATCATATATTCCTTATTTTGAAATTATAAAGGGAACGTCATTTTACCCTTATCTTTACAGACTTGCAGCAATTCCTGTAAATCCGTTATCTCTGATAGGCACTCTTCACCTTGACATACCCACGCATTAATATCGCTATTTACAGGTATTGGCTTATTCAGACTACTCGGTAAGCCGGTTAGTTCCATCGGCAAAACAATAACAAAAGTATAGGGTGTCTGTGATTTAATTTGTCGCCACCATTCTTTCACTTTAATTTTATCCCCACGCAGGATAATCATCTTTGGTGGAGTCAACCACTCTTCTAATGCCACCAATAAGCTACAATAAATGCTTGGATGATGAAGCATTTCAGAATAAAACAAATTGAGGGTACGTTCAGCAGCTTGTAAATATCGGCTCTCCCCAAGCAAATAACCCAGTCGCTGCAATGAAATTGCGGCGATACCATTTCCTGAGGGTATCGCATTATCAGGCCCTATTTTAGGACGATGGATTAGTTTTTCGTGATCATGGCTTGTAAAAAAGAATCCTCCCAAATGTTTATCTTCAAATTGATTCAGCATTACCTCAGCAAGCGCAATTGCAAACTCAAGATCTGACTGACGAAAGTGAACCTGGAGCATTTCCAACAAGCCGTCTAATAAAAATGCATAATCATCGAGATAGGCATTTAAGTGTGCTTTACCATCCTTATAGGTTGCAAGTAATCGATTATTTTTCCAGAGATTAGCGCGGATAAAATCAATTGCATATTGCGCGGATTCTATCCATTCTTCACGCTGGAAGAAAGCACCGGCGTGAGTTAATCCTTTAATCATCAGCGCGTTCCAGCTTGTCAATATTTTTTCATCACGGCCTGGACGAACGCGCTGATTGCGTATTTCTAACAATTTCTCCCGTGCCGAATCAATCCACCGCTGAACATTTTCTTCTGAATTTTTGATTTGCTGTGCGATCGAAGTAACTGATTGATTTATCTCTAAGTGCCAGTATTTGTTTTCAAAGTTAGAGAAACGGGCAATGCCATAATAAGGTTCTATTACCGCAAGTTCATCCGCAGACAGCTCCCTTTCGATTTCCTCTTTACTCCAAACATAGAATTTTCCTTCCTCATGCTCAGAGTCGGCATCTAGTGATGAATAAAATCCACCTTCCCCTTGATTGTGGCTCGATTGCATTTCCCGAATTACCCAGTTCGCTGTTTCTTCAACAATTTGTTTATACAGTGGATCGGCAGTTGCAAGCCATATGTCCGTATAGAATTGCAATAGGGGACCATTGTCGTAGAGCATCTTTTCAAAATGGGGAATTCGCCAATATTGATCGGTACTATACCGATAAAAGCCCCCACCTAATTGATCGTAAATACCGCCATTCGCCATTTTTTCCAGGGTATGTTTCACAATTCTTAGCGCTCCTGCATCCCCATCATAAAAATAGCAATGTAGGCAGAATAATAATTCTGCTGGATGAAAAAATTTAGGTGCTTGACCAAAACCGCCAAACTCTCGATCAAAATTTTCATCTAATTGGGTCAGTGCTCTTAAAATCAGTTGTCGCGAAATTACTGGAATTTTTGCGCCCGTAGTAGGTAGTGTATCTGCAAGTAACTTCAGCAGTGCCGTATTCTGTTTCTCGATATCATCAGTGCGAGTTCGATACGTTTCAGCAATTTTGGGCAGTAAGTCCAAAAAACCCGGCATGCCATGACGTGACACTTTAGGAAAATAGGTACCTCCAAAAAAAGGCTTTTGATCCGGCGTTAAAAACATCGTTAAAGGCCACCCGCCATGACGCTGATTGAGCATGTGATGCACTGTTTGATAGATTTGATCTATATCAGGCCGCTCTTCTCTATCTACTTTGATATTGACAAAATATTGATTCATCGTTGCAGCCACTTCAGCATCTTGGAATGATTCACTTGCCATCACGTGGCACCAGTGGCACGCTGAATAGCCGATCGAAAGTAGTATCGGCTTATCCAATTTTTTAGCAAGCGCTAGCGCCTCTTCATTCCATGGATACCATTCAACTGGATTATCAGCATGTTGCAAGAGGTAAGGGCTTGTCTCATGTAGCAAGTGATTTGGCATATCAGTCTGTGATTGCGCCACGGCTAGCCGTTGATACAAGTTTTGCGTATTTTGCTAGCACACCACGATGATACCGTGGCTTAGGTGGTTGCCAAGTGGCACGCCGTCTTTCAAGTTCATCTTCGGTTATATTGAGTTGCAATAATCGTTGTACTGCATCAATCGTAATGGAATCTCCTTCTTTCACTAATGCAATCACTCCACCAACAAACGCTTCAGGTGAAACGTGACCAACAACCATTCCATAGGTCCCTCCTGAAAAACGACCATCAGTAATTAAACCAACTGAATCACCTAGGCCTTCTCCAATCAACGCAGATGTTGGAGACAACATTTCGCGCATACCTGGCCCACCTTTAGGTCCTTCATACCGAATCACCACCACATCTCCCGCATGAATTTCTCTTGCCAGAATTGCAGACATACAAGATTCTTCAGAATTGAAAACCCTTGCAGGTCCTGTGATTTTAGGATTCTTGACACCGGATATCTTAGCAACTGCACCTTCCGGCGATAAATTTCCTTTGAGAATTGCAAGATGCCCTTGCTCATAGAGCGGATCACCCCATTGTCGAATAATTTTTTGATTTTGTAGGGGTTGATTTGTAACATTTCGCAGTACTTGTTCTATCGTTTCACCGCTGATTGTTAAGCAATCGCCATGCAATAAACCATTGCTCAAAAGCATCTTCATCACTTGAGGAATTCCACCTGCTTTATGAAGATCAGCCGTTACATATTGTCCAGAAGGTTTAAGATCGCATATGACTGGAACTCGTGCACGAATCACTTCAAAATCATCAATATTAAGCTCAACCTCTGCTGCATGAGCAATAGCTAGCAAATGTAAAACTGCATTCGTTGAGCCACCTACTGCCATCACAACTGAAATCGCATTTTCGAGCGACTTTCTCGTAATTAAATCACGGGGGCAAATACCTTTTTTTATCGCTTGAACGAGTACTTCCGCAGACTGTGCTGCGCTCACTTTCTTCTCTTCATCTTCAGCAGCCATCGTTGAGGAATAAGGCAAACTCATCCCCATGGCCTCAATTGCGGATGACATTGTATTTGCTGTAAACATACCACCGCATGATCCCGCACCTGGGCAGGCATGGCGCTCAACCTCTAGCAGCTCTTTGGCATCGATTTTATGTGCAGTAAACTGTCCCACAGCCTCAAATGCACTCACAATTGTTAAATCTTGACTTTTATAATGGCCCGGTTTTATCGTTCCACCGTAGACAAAAATAGCCGGAATATTCATTCTTGCAAGCGCAATCAAGGCACCAGGCATATTCTTATCGCACCCACCAATCGCTATAACTCCATCCATACTTTCAGCTTGCACTGCAGTTTCGATTGAGTCCGCAATCACTTCACGGGATACCAGAGAGTACTTCATTCCTTCGGTTCCCATCGAAATACCATCAGATACAGTGATGGTGCCAAACATTTGTGGCATTGCTCCCGCTTTCTTGAGCGCTTGTTCTGCACTACGCGATAAATCGTTTAATCCCATGTTGCAGGGGGTAATAGTAGAGTATCCATTTGCAACGCCTACAATTGGTTTGTCAAAATCTCCATCACCAAATCCAACAGCCCTTAGCATAGCTCGATTTGGAGCTCGCTTAGCTCCCTGGGTGATGTTCTGACTTCGCTTATTGTCTGGCATGATCTCTCCTAAGTACTATTAAATACATTCTATCAACGATTAATCTCAGTCGTAACTGATATTGAAAACCAATTGTCTTATAATGCTTATTTTACCGTAAATTAACAACTTAACCATGTCAATCCACCCACAGTTTAACCCTGTCGCGCTTTCGATTGGTCCATTGTCTATCCATTGGTATGGTCTGATGTACCTCATTGGCTTTGCTTTCTTTATTTTGTTAGGGCGGTATCGAATCAAGCAGCAGCACCATTCCGTATTCACCGTTACTATTCTTGATGATGTCTTATTTTATGGCGTACTCGGCGTCATACTTGGGGGGCGATTAGGACACGTCTTATTTTATCAATTTAGCTATTACCTCACGCATCCATTAGAAATTTTTGCCATTTGGCAAGGTGGTATGTCGTTTCACGGAGGGTTAATCGGTGTGCTTCTTGCCATGTTTTTCTGGCTCACAAATATCAGTTAAAATGGCTAACCGTCACTGATTTCATCGCTCCACTTGTTCCAATTGGTCTTGGAGCGGGTCGTATCGGAAATTTTATTAATGGGGAATTATGGGGAAGACCCACTGAAGTTGCTTGGGGAATGATTTTTCCACATGTGGATCATTTGCCGCGTCATCCTTCGCAGTTATATCAATTTGCACTGGAAGGAGTTGCGCTATTTATTTTACTTTGGGTCTATTCTAGTAAACCACGTCCAGTAGGTGCTGTTTCTGGTCTGTTCCTAATTGGCTATGGGGTATTCCGTTCATTTTCAGAATTTTTTAGACAACCTGATGATGGTTTTATGGGGCAATTAACTCTGGGAATCACTATGGGACAGTGGCTATCCCTACCAATGATTGCAGGTGGTATTTTTCTTCTTATTCAATCATCACGTGCTCATCATCAATGAATACCAGTGCCAATTGTAACCATTTCTTTACTTGGTCAATTAGCATTCGAAGCACTTCTTTCGTGAGATCAATAATGCTTTATTCTGTGATTCTGCCCAGTCAAACAGTGCATCCATGCACTGATAATCGTTCAATTGGACTTCCGGTGCCACTTTTAAAGCTTGAGAAAGCACCAATCGATTGAAATTTGCTCGAGCATTGATATGAAAAACTAATGCAAATGGAGCAGAGGGTTTATAGAGTATGCGCTCACCTGCTTCATCGACGCCTAAAATACTGATGAAAATCATATAGGCGCCATCATCAGGTAAAGATCCATCCGCTTTCTGGATTCGGAAAATCGGATGGGCTTCAAAGTTGCTTCTGGTTGTCAAACTATCAATGATTCCTTGCAATCCATTCCCTTCTTTATCGGTCACTACTTTTTCATCCGACAAACGACTAATCACCAGTTGTTCAGTAAAGCCTTCTTTCAGCCATTGCGATTGCTCACTTGACCACTTATAAGCAAGGTATTTTCTGTTTGATCGCCTACTATGCCGCCTTGGTCAAAACCTGTCCCGGTAAATCCGGAATCTCCCATGCGATAAGGGGTAAATGAATCGGTAAATGATATGACGAATGCCGTGTAGTCACCCAGCGCTCTTCCCTGCTGCTTGCTGCTTGATATCTACTTCAATCTTGCCATCGCACCATGCAAACGCCATGTTCGGCTCACTTTCATGAGCTATAATCATGGTGCTAAAAAAAGTAAAAACGACCCTATAAAAATAGTTTTAATCAATCGTTGCTCCGGTAATTTTTCAAAAAAGGATTGTGATGCGAATCTATAAAAGCGTTGCTAGCCTTGGAAAAGGAATTCTAATTTCGATAAGGATTTGCAATTGACGTCACTTAGCATCCGTTTATCGTGGTAATGAGTTGTGATGACCCTATTTATTGACAAAATGAATTCTCAAATCAATTCAAGATTGCCACCGCTATTGAATTGATCTTATTAAAAGTAGGAAATGAATATCAATGCGGCAAAATGCCGCACCAATCACGCTTGTAAAACGTGCAGAGTTAGGCCTGTATTTATGGATAGAAGCTGCGACAATTAGTCGCATTCTAAAAAAATTGAATTTTATGGATAATCATTGTAAATGCTAACTAGAGATCTCTGCATAACTGTGTTTTTGAGCTTTTCTGTTTATTTCCAGCATAATTAAATCAAATGCCTACAGATCTCACACATTCGATAAAGCCAGTTATGCAGAGGTCTCGACTAGATCATTTTTCCATCAGCAGTAGATGGCAGTTTTCAATAAACCTATTTACAAAAATCCGTGTCAGTACCTATTTGTTTTGTTTGTCAGAAAGAATCCGTCAAGAATCGACTTTATTGAGTATTTTATTCCATAATTCTTACAAAGCAGACTCAAAGTTTACAGAACTGATTATCGAACATTAATGAGTGCAAAAATGAAGCCATCCAGAATCCTAATTATCTTCGCCATAATCCTGTCATTTATAACCTTGCCTTCGCACGCCGAACAGGCGGATTTAAAGTATTTTACTTCTGGCAGTTATCAGCAGTTACTAAAGGAATATGCTGACAAACCTTTTGTATTGATGGTCTGGTCTATACACTGCACGACATGTTTGCAAAAAATGCCCTTGCTCAATGAGCTAAGCAAAAATATGCCGGGGGTTAATCTGGTCATGCTAGCCACCGATGATGCTTCAGCATCGGATCAGGTCAAATCCATACTCGCCGAAAATGAGCTCAATAAGCTGGATAATTGGATCTTTGCTGATACTAACCCTCAGAAGCTAAGGTATGAAATTGATCCCAAATGGTATGGTGAAGTGCCTCGCACCTATTTTGTGGACAAAAATCATCAGCGCGTAGGTGTCAGTGGTGCCCTATCACGTGAAACCTATGAAACCATGCTCAAAGAACTCTTCAATTAGATAGATTGTGTCTGTAAGCAAGCCCGATATTGCTGTAACAACAAGTATGGGATCAAATAGCGCCTTACCACCGGGCGATGGATAATTAACTTTTTCTTTGATATGCCCCTTCCTGCTTCAACCAACCATCATCACTCCGATCTAGTGCCTAAAATACAAATGACGAATATGTACAATAGTAGATTCAAATTCCACGGTAATGACAACATCAATCGCTGGACTGAATACACAATGAATCAAGTGTCGCTCATTGGCATTGCTTTATTGCTAGTGATTGCATCAGCAAACATATCAGCTGAAACCGAGAGAATGCTGCCGGAGCAAAAGATCTTTACCGCGGCAGCATTTGGCCCGGATGGTCGACTGTGGCGCATCATTCCTTCTCAGAAATATATCTCGGTAGATTATTCAACCGATTACGGAAAATCCTTTAGTCAGCCGGTTCGTGTCAATTCAACGGATATCTCTATCCACTTATGGGACGAGAATCCGCCCACACTTTCCGTTGATCGGAGAGGCAGATTGTATGTGCTGTATTTCGCTAATGACAAACAAGCCAGCACCAGCTTTTTCAGCCATTCTGATAATGGCACTCAGTTTAGCCAGCCTATTAAAATCAGCTCCGAAGCTGATAACCGCTACCATTATCAAACCGAAATGATCATTGATGCGACCGACCGTATCCATTTTGTATGGCACGACGTACGTGACCGCGAAGAATACAAAAAACTCGGTGGTGGAGATTTATCGATTTATCATGCCTCAGCAAGAACCGGAAAAGCAATTCAATTGGCTTCCGATCAGCGTATTGCGAAGAATGTTTGTTCCTGCTGCCGCACCGCCATGGCCGAAGATATCGATGGTAGTTTGGTCATGTTGGCACGCTTCGTCTATCCTGGTAACATTCGGGATCATGGTTTGTTCAGGTTATCATCGGATGGAAAGATTGGAGAACCTTGGCGTGTTACTTTTGATGATTGGGCAATTGAAGGGTGTCCGGCACACGGACCGGCTCTATCCATCAGCGCAGATGGCCGATATCACATGGCTTGGTTCACACAAGGAGAGAAACGTAGCGGGCTTTTCTATGCATGGTCCGATGATCAAGGAAGAACCTTTTCAAGCCCAATGCCCATTGGCGATCAAGAAAAATTACCCGGTCGGGCAGAAGTGCTGGCTTTGGGTAAACAGGTAGCGCTGGCATGGAAGGTATTTGATGGCATGCAAACCCGCGTGGAAGCGATGTACTCCATGAATGGCGGATTGCACTGGTCTGCGGCCAGACCCATTGCCGAATCATCTGCACAATCTGCTCACCCCGCTTTGATTACTGACGGCAAGCAGATTTTTCTTTCCTGGAATAGTCTCGACACCGGTTATCGCTTGATTCCAGTCATGCAATTGGATAGCAGCGACATTGGCAGCAAGTCCGAATAAAATCCTACGGTTGATCGATTTTAGTAAATGCAGATGTCTCAAAATGCGCATTATCAATATCCTCACAATGAAAAAGCAACTGATAATTTGCCGCCTTTTCACCGCTCGCCGTCTGGCTAACATACAAATGATAAATGCCTGCACCACCTTCCACACGAATGATCGGACTTGCTTTTCCATCTGAATTTGTAGTGCTCGCAATTACCTTGTCCTTGACAACCATTACGTTAAACTGCCTGCCATCGATTACCTTCAGATCATCGATTTGCACATAAAGATGATGATTTTCTTTCTCGCCACAGGTCACCAAGAAGTGATCGGCTGCACTGGCTGCGGTTAAACTATTGATCAATTGATGAGACAAGGCGTTACCAACTGGACAGATCGAGACGCTGATACCTATGAATATAGCGGCTTTTGTTAATGATTTTTCCTTCATTCTCATGACTCCATTTTGGGTTGTAAAATCTACTTAAACAACTTCAATATGCTCAACAAGCTACCCTTGGTGCGCCAAACGTTCGGGACGATATCGCTAATCCAATGTCATTCGATTAGCCGCTTGAATTCCAGGGGTAGATGATTTATGCGAGTTGCTCTACATAGATTAACCGTGCTTCTTGACAGGCAATTGCTACCTAACCCGGCACGGGGCGATTCAGTTTCTTCTTCATAACATATCTTTAGACACTCTCAATTTAGCTGACATCCATTCCATGGAATGGATCTTTTAGCTTAGGGCTGGCAAGACCCAGTGTCAATGCGGCATTTTGTCACATTGATATGCACCATTCATTCAATATTCCCTTTGCAGATATCGAGTATTCTTCTTTCATATGAACCTTTCTTAATTAAGACAGAATAAACATGATAAGAAAACGAAAAACCAAAATTGCATTACAAATAATAATAAATACTCAAGGGAAAAAATGAAGATTTCATCAATTAAACAAGAGCGTCTTTTCAGCGCTAAAATTTCTTATACGCCACGCAATTTAAAACTTGAATCAGTAACAACCTTATTGTACGGAGACGATATTATTCCTAATGTAGGCGACATATTTCTGGCACGAGTTACTCAATTAGGTCAGCATCATGAACTTGAATTAGCGCGTGGCCGCCGCTCCGCCTTACGGATTGGAAATGAGATTATTGTATGCTATGGAAATTGCTATGTACCTGATCAATTTGAAGCACAGGTACCCAATCACTTTGGGGCATGTAATTTAGTAGCGTCAAGTGGTATTGCCGCACAATTGAATCATCGCTATTCCAGCCCCAAAACAACTTATTTTATAAACATTCGCGATACAATCAATTGGAATAATATCTAAAAAAATTGTGATCGATCAATTAAGGAAGCTCTGATTAAGTCACTTATTTCAGTTTTAGTGACAAAGCTATCGTCAAAGTAGTTAATATTGACATTATTGTACGACTGATAGCTGCAATTTTTAGCAGATTACACACTTTTCTGTTCCCTGATGCAGATTTTCAGGGATATTGGACGGAATTATCCCGTGGTTGGCATCAACACCTTGCGGACAAGGTAGAGATTAGCTAAGGCAAACAACAGATAAAGTTGTTGTGCATTCTTGAACAATCCTCGGTAACGGGTTTTGGTATAACCAAATTGTCTTTTGACAATACGAAACGGATGCTCCACCTTTGCGCGGAGTGAGGCCAGCATGCGATTGAGTACGGCATGTTCTGCGGGCAATTCCTCACCGCGCTTGCGTTTGAATGGCATACCCCAGACAGGCTCTTTCGACTGTCGTTATGCTTCTAGATTGCGATCATTACGAGTATAAGCCCGATCACCCAATACAATCGCCTCTTCGCCATGTACCAGTACATCAATCATGTTGCCATCGGCCACTTTGGCCGTGGTAATTTCCAGGCTATGCACCAGGCCAGAATCAGCATCCACGCCTATGTGCTTTTAATCCAAAGTAATAGTTGTTGCCCTTCTTGGTCGAACTCATCTCGCCATCACGTTTGCGTTGCCGGTTCTTGGTCGATGGCGGGGCCGCTATCAGCGTGGCGTCAACTATCGTACCTTGACGCAGCAATAATCCCCTGCTGGGCCAACTGAGCAGTTGTTTCTGCAAACAGGCTTTGTGCCAAGTGATGCTTCTCCAGCAGGTGACGAAATTTGAGGATCGTCGTTTCATCAGGCATGGCATCTTCTCCTGCATCCAGGCCTGCAAATTCACGCAGCATCGGTACATCATGTAACGCTTCTTCCATGCCCGGATCTGAATAACCAAACCATTGTTGCATCATATGAATCCGCAGCATCGCTTCCAGCTCAAATGGCTTGCGTCCTAATCCTGCTACCGGATAGTGCGGCGCGATCCGATTTGTCCACTCTGCCCAAGAAATCACTTGCTCCATTTCTTCGAGAAACTTTTGCCGGCGAGTTACTTTTGGTTTCTTGATAAATAATGGAATCGATAAGCCTAATTGTTTCATCAATGCGCCCCCTTGCAATGGTTACAATCTACCGAATATTCTACAAGTTCTTGAGACTTATTCAGAGTTTCCTTAATTAGTCGATCCTGAAATATCCACAAGCACTTGATTCTATGCAGCAAAGATCTTTCTTTTGATGAGCATAACGACCAGGAATGTTAAAATAGCATCCTATTTCTGGTCGAAATGGTGATTAAAATGCTAAGACATAGCAGTACGATTCATCAACCGAATTTGTTTGGAACAGATTTGCTGATGCAGTTGGATGTCAATGATCCATTGTTGCAGCTTGCAGACGCGATACCGTGGCAAGAATTTGACGAAGCATTTTCGATTCACTACACGAAATCGACAGGTGCGCCGAGTAAGCCGATCCGGTTGCTGTTTGGGTTATTGATCTTGAAGCAGTTAGAGAATTTGAGTGACGAATCAGTAGTATTGCAGTGGAAGCGCAATCCTTACTACCAGGCTTTTGCGGCATAAAAGAGTTCCAGCAGAAATTGCCGTGTCATAGCATGGAACTGGTGCATTTTCGTAAGCGCATAGGTGTGCCGGGCATGGAGCGGATTTTTCAGATGAGTGTTGGTTTGCATGGGGAATCGGCACTGGAAGATGTGGTTCATGTTGACACGACAGTGCAAGAGAAGAACATCACATACCCGACTGACAGCAAACTAGCGATCAAGATTATCAATCGCCTCAACAAGATTGCCAAATCCCATGGTATTTCACAGCGGCGCACTTTCATTAGGCAAGTGAAATCACTGCGCTTGGATATTCGGCACTACCGGCATGTGAAGAAAAGAGCAAAGGCGAAACGCGCGTTGAAGCGACTCAGAACCATTGCAGGTGTTTTGATGCGGGAGCTCAGGAGAAAATTGCCACAATGCTGCCTATTCGAGCACTACCAAAAGGATTTTCTACTGTATGAGCGCGTACTGAAACAGAAAATCAAAGACACGCACAAAATCTATTCCCTGCACGAACCGCAAGTGTACTGTATCGGCAAGGGAAAAGACCACAAACAATATGAATACGGCAGCAAGGCATCGATAGCCAGCACAGCGAAAGGTAACCTGATTGTTGGGGTTGTCAGTCACGAACAAAACTTGCATGACAGCCACACATTACCAGAGATATTGCATCATGTTGAGACTTCGCGCGGGAAAGCGGCCAAGCAAGCCGTATGCGACCGCGGCTACCGTGGCAAACGTGAAGTCAATGGAACGCAAATCGTTCTACCTGGAAGAGCATTAAAACGAGAGACACGCTACCAAAGAGACAAGAAGCGGAAACAATGCAGAAGGCGCGCGGCGATTGAACCCATTATCGGCCACCTGAAATCGGATTATCGAATGGCCAGAAATTACCTGAAAGGCGCCATCGGTGATCGCATCAATCTGCTAATGGCTGCTACCGCCTGGAATCTAAAACAATGGCTATTGGCCATTTTTTGGTTTTTCTTCCCGTGGCGAAAACTGCAGGCTTCGCTAATTCTTTGATGGAAAAAGATCAAATTGCTCGATTTTGTCTTTATTAACACGCCGCTTTTTGAAACTGCTGATCCATAATAACAATTGATGCAGTTTTTCAGGGTCGACTATTTATTCTAGAAAAAAAAGTAAATGTAGATAAAAACGACTATAGAGGAGCAATGCACGAAATAAGAGGGATTGAATACTATTGGGAAGGGTAAAGTGCCCAGTATAGAAGTATGGCAGTAATAATTATCCTGAAGAGACCCAGTTTAAGAAAAGAATTTAAGTCAATTAGGATACTTTCTAAAAAATGCGATGGTATTTCGCTAAAAATATTCTGTTCCTTATTAAACAAACAACAGTCTGAATTCAAACATTGGTTGCCCGGAAATCAGATACCAATATAATAAAATATGGCGTTTAAATTTAACTTGGCGTTATTCTACCTGCCAAAGTAAAAAGGCCCTGAAACAGGGCCTTTTTATCAAACAATCTAAACCGTTTATTTATACATTGATTTTTTGAATGCCCGATCAATTCGAGTTTCTGCCTCGATAGAGCGTGCATTAGCTTGATTTGCAACATCACGTGCTTCAGCTGCAACACGATTAGCATTATCCGCTGCTGTGCGAGCTGCAGCTGCATCCGCTTTAGCAGCACTCGCATCAGATTTAATCGCATTAACTTCAGCTTTTAGCTCATCAAATTGAGCTGTTGTTGCACAACCTGTCAACGTTACAATTGCACCTAACACAATGATCATTAATGCATTTTTTACATTTCTATACATATTATTATCTCCTCCAGAGTGAATAAATTAGAGTTAACAGCTATATACAATACGAATAACAAGCACGCTAACTCTATACTTTAAATAATGAAACCACGACAACATAGTGATGCTACATGATTTTTTTAGCAATATAAAGTAAGAAGCATATCTTCGTGATGAAGTATACATCTTCCAGCCTTAACGGCATCTTTGTATGAACATTAGTAAAAATTGTTAATTTTCCTTCATGATCTATCGAAATGCCTAATCAAGGAGAACACATACCTACTTTGAAATAAGAATGGGTGCACCATTCCTTTCGAAAATAGCTAACTCTAGCGCAGATTGGTCAATCTCAATATTTCTACGCGCATGGCTAGCTCCTTTTTCAGTCGTAGTTTTTTCAATAAAGTTTGCAATTACATTGCGGACTTTTTGACCATAATCAACATATTCCGCTTCATCTTCATCGAGAGGGGGGTGTAACTCAATAAAGAGCGAGTCAGCTAACCAGCCAATTTTTATCGGCTGATTCAGAAGTTGCACTGGTGTTCCCACAGCTACTTTATCAAACAACGCTTCAATATCTTCCGGGTACATTCGTAAGCAACCATGAGTCACTCGCATACCAATACCAAAGGGTTTGTCAGTACCATGGATTAAATAACCAGCGGTACCTAAATAGATTGCGTGACGACCCAGTGGATTATCGGGTCCTGGAAGCACAATGGAGGGCGGTGGTGGGTCACCTGCTGCAATCGCTTCATCTTTAATTGACTGAGGAGGAATCCAAGTAGGATCTTTTTGTTTTCTAACAACCGATGTTTTACCTAGCGGTGTTCTCCAATCCATTCTCCCAATACTGATAGGGTGGGTGATCACGACTGGCTTCTTCCCTTTAATTGGTTTAGGAAAATAGTAGAGGCGCATTTCGGGTAAATTAATGATGAAACCTACTCGATCAGCCTGCGGTATAATGTATCGCGTCGGCAGTATAATTTCAGCACCTTCTTCAGGTAGCCAGCGATCGACCGTTGGGTTCGCAAGCATCATTTCATCCTGACCCATACCAAAACGCCTCGCGACATCCAACAGTGTTTCATCACGATTAGCAGGGATGGTTTTGATTTGCCCAAATAAGTCTACATCCGTAGGAGGCAATATCCATGATGCAGCTTGAACTAAGCTAGAAAAGATAAAAGCCACGACCCAAAACGCTATTCTGTGTATCACCGAAATATATAAAAACATATACTCATTTCCTCTTCCCATTTTCTTTCTCTGAATTGAGAACACTTGCCCCCACTAGCATTCGAGCTATACTAAATTTAATAATTCAGCTAATTTAAATTGAGTCGACAATGAAAACTCGATTTAAAAAATGCTTTTCTAATACCTACCGATAACCTACCAAACTTTTACTAGCACACCAGGCCTAAGCCATTTGCTCAATTGATCTATTTGTGCATTGGTTAGTGCAATACAACCGTTAGTCCAGTTGTATTGCTGGTGAACTTTTTGATCCCCGTGTCCAAGACCATGGATACCCAAATATCCACCCAGCGGCGTGTTCTGTGGAGGAAATTGTCCAGTATCAAGCGCACTTACTATTGATTGCCATATTTCTCTTGTGATGCGATTCTCTGTTAAAGCCAGATCGGCTGCCTCTCGATTTGGGAAATCGAAAACAAAAAAACGATGAAAGCGAAGAGACTCTTTAATCCATCCAATTCGGAACGTACCTATTGGAGTTCGATTATCCCCCATCATTCTGGCTTTGCTTGCGCCGTAACGTCCAATCGAGATGTTATCGAAACTCAATTCAATTTTCTCGCCCCGCATTACTGATAAAGTCAAATTGGTAGTATCAACATCAATCCAAATATCGCTGTGCGCACTTACCAAACAACTCGTTACCATGCCTAAAATCAAAATAATGAGCTTATTGTACATAGCTTAATAATAAAACTTACCTGATTAAGTGAATCGAACAAATCATGCCGTGATTAGACCATTCTGTTAGTCATATCTATTTTTGAGATAACACTATAAAAACGCTATTGACCGATAATATATCTAAACTGGAAGTATTTTCTGATATCTGTTAGCCTAACTGAAGGTATCAACATACTATCGCACGCCTAACTTAGAAGGGCTCCTAGTAACTAAAATGCATTTATTTATTAAATAACTTTAACGTATTATATCTGCACGCTCGGTTATTTATTTTTTAAAACAAAAACAAAGGGAGAATAATAACAATGGATATTCTAAGCTTTATCTTCGGTTTATTAACAGGAATGATCTTGGGTATCTGGATCACTCATATATGGCTAGCCTATCAACGCCAAGAATCTACAGCAAAACTGTCGCAATTATTTAATCAATTATGGCAAGACCACTTCAATCTGATGAAAGAAATGAAACATGATCTGGATAACCCGGAATACAAATTCCAGCGAGAATTCTTCGCCTTAAACAAGAATAAGCGTTTTAATCTTAAAAGACCATGCTTAGCATATTTTTTCGACGACCATACGACGCTAAACGATCAACTAAAAACCTTGTCAGCTTATGGACTGATCAGGGAGGTAAGTGAATCGAGCGATGCTCCTGCCAAATATCAATTTAATGAGCATTTTGTTGAATTGCTTCGAGGCAAGCAACCATAAACAAATACATTAACTACTAAAAAAAGAACAAAATTAGCTTTTAATTGCTATTTTTGTTCTCTTATCGTTATCTAGCGAGTTGTTTTTCCTTTATTTCCTCTAACGTTTTACAATCAATGCACAGTGAAGCAGTGGGGCGCGCTTCTAGTCTGCTTAACCCGATTTCAATACCACATCCTTCGCAATAACCATAGTCGCCAGAATCAATTTTGGTAATCGTATCATTGATCTTCTTGATTAGCTTTCTTTCCCTATCACGATTACGTAATTCAATCGTAACATCAGATTCTTGGCTAGCCCTATCATTAGGATCAGCAAAAACTGTTGCCTCTTCCTGCATCGAATGAACGGTACGATTTATATCTTGACTTAATTCCATCCTAAGATTCTCTAAAATTTTTCTAAAATGTGTTAGTTGATCGGGACTCATATACAGTTCCCCTTTCTTTAGCCTATAAGGTGATAGGGTCGATTTTGATTTTTCTGAAGGCATATTAAGCTCCTATATCTATTTCCTAATTAACCCCTATAATTAGCAAAATTTGCATGGATAACAGAAAAAGTAGGTTATTGCAAGTATTAGGCTTGATCATTATTTAAATGCAAGACACTATATTTTCTTTTAACCGCTTTCCACTACGAGCGTATCATGAAGTTAAAATTCACTAAAATGCAAGGATTAGGAAATGATTTTGTCGTTATTGACGCTATCAGTCAGGATATCTCTTTAACCACCACCGATATCCGATTCTTAGCTGACCGACATTTCGGTATTGGTTGTGATCAAGTTCTTTTAGTTGAGAAATCTCAAAGTGATGCCGATTTTCGTTATCGCATTTTCAATGCAGATGGAAATGAAGTAGAGCAATGCGGAAATGGGGCGCGCTGCTTTGTTCGCTTTGTTCACGATCATGCATTGACAACCAAAAATGAAATTCGTGTCGAAACTGCTAGTGGCACTATCATACCCAAACTGGAAGAAAGTGGAGACGTAACCGTCAATATGGGTATACCCCGCTTTGATCCCGCAGACATTCCATTTATAGCTGAAAAACGCGCAATAACTTATTCCCTCAAAATCAACCATAGGCAGATTGAAATTAGCACTGTTTCCATGGGAAATCCGCATGCTGTTCAAGTTGTACCAAATCTGGAGCAGGCGCCCGTTTTAATTGAGGGTCCGATAATTGAATCGCATGAGCGTTTCCCCAAACGGGTCAATGTCGGTTATATGCAAGTTACCGATCGCCAATCTATCAAACTACGTGTCTTTGAGCGAGGAGCTGGTGAAACCCTCGCGTGCGGCACTGGCGCTTGTGCTGCGGTTGTAACAGGGATACAAAGAGGTTTACTGGATTGTGATGTGGAAGTTGACACTCGGGGAGGTAAATTAAAGATAAGCTGGGCCGGCGAAAATCAGCCTGTATGGATGACAGGTCCAGCAACAACTGTTTTCGAAGGTATAATAGCGCTTCCGGCCAAATTCTAAGAAAGTATAAAAAGATTTTCCTCATATAAAAAGGACAACATGATGAATATAGCTCATAAATGGCGTTTTTTCAGATCCGGTGGCTTTGATCAAGTTCGTTTAGAAACAGGATCAGATATTAAATTTCTGAGAACACTTGATCCCAAGTTATGGGCAGCCCTGAGTTGCCCAACGAACAACCTAGAGTTTGACAGTAAAACGCTTGAGTTCATTGACACGGATAGTGATGGCCATATCCGTGTTCCAGAAATCATTGCCGCAGTCGAATGGACAGCTTCCGTTCTTAAAAACCCCGAAGATCTCGTTCAGGGGTCAGATGCCTTACAACTTGGTGCGATTGATGATAGTACCCCAGAAGGCGCTGCACTACTGGCATCAGCTAAGCAAATTTTACTCAATATTGGTAAAAAAGATGAAGTAACTATTACCGTCGAAGATACAGCAGATCTCAACAAAATCTTTGCCAGCACTAAATTCAATGGTGACGGTATCATTCCCGCAACGGCTGCGAGTGATACTGAAACCCAGACCGTCATTGAAGATATAATAAGATGCGTCGGATCTGTGCAGGATCGATCTGGACTTCCAGGCGTCTCAGCAGAACAAGTCGAGCAATTTTTTATAGAGGCTAGGGCATACTCAGGATGGTGGCAAGATGCAGAACGAGATGCTGCAAATGTATTACCTTTAGGTGAAAATACTGAGGCTGCAAAAGTGGCTTTTGATTTAGTCAAAGCCAAAATAGATGACTATTTTACACGTTGTAAGCTCGCTGAATTTGATCAAAAAGCAAGCGATCCGTTGAATCCTTCTTTACTAAATTATGAAGCGCTTACCAATACCAATCTCTCCAGCACAACCGAGCAACTCGCTGCATTACCGATCGCCAAAATCGAAGCAAAAAAACCACTACCACTCAACGAAGGTATTAATCCGGCTTGGACTGGCGCTATCAATGCGCTAAAGAAGCAAGTCATTCAACCCCTATTAGCAAACAAAGAACATCTGAGTGTGGATGAGTGGCAAACCCTTTGTGACAAATTTATCGCTCATCAGGATTGGTTGAATGTCAAGCAAGGTGCGGCAGTAGAAACGCTTGGAATTAAACGAATACGCTTAATTCTAGCTGAAAGTTTTCAAGATAAAATCAGTGCATTGCTGCAAAAAGACCAATCACTTGCAAGCGCATCCGACGCAATTAATTCGGTTGAGAAACTCATTCGCTATCATCGCAATCTTTTCCAACTTCTGAACAATTTTGTTTCATTTCGTGACTTCTACACTGCACAAAAAAAAGCAATCTTTCAAACTGGTTCACTCTATTTGGATGGTCGCAGCTGCGATTTTTGCTTACGCGTCAGCAATATCGATAAGCATAGCAGTATGGCTAATTTAAGTGGAACGTATTTAGCTTACTGTGAATGTCAGCGAAGAGGTGGCGATGAGAAGATGAATATTGCAGCAGCCTTCACTAACGGAGATGCGGACAATCTTATGATAGGTCGTAATGGTATTTTTTATGACCGAAAGGGGCAAGATTGGGATGCGACTATCGTTAAAATCATTGAACATCCCATTAGTGTTCGTCAAGCCTTCTGGTACCCTTACAAACGTATCGGAAAAATGATTGGCGAACAAATTGAGAAAATGGCTAGCGCACGTGAGAAATCGGTTCAAGATCAAGCAGCTGCTGGCATTGCAGATGCTTCACAAAAAACAGGAGTCGGCAAGCCTCCGGCAGCACCCTTTGATGTTGGAAAATTTGCAGGGATTTTTGCTGCGATTGGTCTTGCGATTGGTGCGATCGGAACCGCAATTGCGTCAGTTGTAACTGGTTTCCTAAGTTTAGTATGGTGGCAAATGCCGCTCGCGTTTCTTGGCCTGATCCTCCTAATATCGGGTCCTTCTGTATTAATTGCTTTCCTCAAGCTCAGAAAACGTAACTTAGCACCACTACTCGATGGAAATGGTTGGGCTGTTAATACTCGGGCGATTATCAACATTCCGTTTGGCACTTCATTAACTCACATGGCAGCATTGCCTGCTGGTGCGCAACACTCTTTGGTTGATCCTTATGCCGAGAAGAAAAGTCCGTGGAAGTTTTATTTATTCATCCTACTCTTATTAGGAAGTATTGCTTATCTTTTACATAGCGGACACCTTAATCAAGGCACGATTGATGAGCTGAGGAAACGTTTCTCATCAAATAAAGCAGAAGCAACCGGAGAAGCGCCAGCTACGCAGGAAACCACATCGGTACCAGCCAAAACAGAAGCGTTACCTGACAACCCAAAAACTGAGGCTAACAATACCCCGCAGCCTACTGCCGTAGAACCAAAAAGTGAACCAGCTATTTCTTCAGGGCCTGCGTCAACAGCACCAGCGCCAAAGCCCACTGTCAGCCCCTGAGTGTAGAAATAGCCTTTTATGTGTAAACGGGACAGCCATTCCGATCTTTTCATCAGCTGTTCCCGTAATTCTTAGACTTTTGTTACGATTTGAAAACCAATAATCCTATGATACCAAGAGGCAATGCTATCATGGCTTCACATCCTCGCTTATTCTTGGATGTGTACCCATCATGACTCAAATCTTGTGTCCATGAAATAATTTCTAATCGAATATGCACACACTCATCACTTATATCATGGTTTTCCCGCGACGCAGTGCATTTGTGCTCGTTGCATTATTGCTGGCTGGTGTTGCAGAAGCGTTAAGCTTAACGGCTTTACTACCATTAATATCGATTGCAGTTGGCGAAACGGATGATTCAAAAATTGGGCGCTTTATGGCTCAAACCCTAGAGCAGGTTGGTATTGCTCCAACAATCGATGCGATACTATTAATCATCGTAGGCGGCATGTTTATTAAAGGTATTATTTTATTACTTACTAATCGCCAAGTTGGCTATACCGTCGCTCACGTCGCAACTGCTCTGCGCTTAGACTTAATCGAGGCTTTATTAGCGAGCCGCTGGCAGTATTACCTTTGTCAACCAGTAGGATCACTTGCGAACTCAGTGGCTACAGAAGCCTATCGTGCAGCGAATGGCTTTGAACATAGCGTCAATGTGCTGGCACTCGCCATTCAGGTAGTCGTTCACGCGGTTGTGGCGCTTTTTATTTCATGGCAGGCAACATTGGGATCACTATTAATTGGAATTGTACTTTTCATCGCGCTCCATCGGCTGGTTCGTGCAACGAGGCGCGCTGGGACCAAGCAAACCCATCTATTACGCCATTTATTAAGCTATCTCTCCGATGTACTTGGCTCTGTAAAATCATTGAAGGCAATGGCACGTGATAATGTAGCTGACGCTATTTTGCATGAACAATCGATACAACTTGAAAAAGCCACTCGAAAAGAAGTCATCAGTCGAGCTGCTCTTTTAGCACTTCAAGAACCTATTCTGGCCGCATTGACTGCGAGTGGCCTATATATCGCGCTTGTTGTTTGGAATCTTTCATTGCCCGAAGTTATGGTCATGGTGTTTTTATTGACGCGCATACTGGGCTTACTTAACAAAACACAGCGACGTTACCAGCAACTTACCGTTCAAGAAAGTGCATACTGGGCACTTAGAACTGCGGCTGAGGATGCGCGTGCAGCTGCAGAAAGAGCAACTGGCACCATCACACCGACCTTACAACAAGGTATCAGTCTACGGCATGTTGCATTTGATTATGACCGGAAGCAAATTTTTCAAGATCTCAATATCGAAATTCCTGTTAAGTCGTTTACTGCGATTATTGGTTCTTCCGGGGTTGGTAAAAGTACCCTGCTTGATTTGCTCTGTGGTCTTGCAGAACCCAAATCAGGAGAAATACTGATTGACGGTGTGCCCTTACATAATATCGATTTACGTCAGTGGCGGCATTTAATTGGCTATGTATCCCAAGACACAGTGCTGCTCCATGATACGATATTAAGCAACACCCTCGTTGGGGCACCTACACTTACAACTGAGGACGCAGAACGAGCATTAAAACAAGCAGGCGCTTGGGATTTTATCAGCAGTTTTCCTGAAGGCATTCAAACTGTTGTCGGCGAGCGCGGCGGTATGCTTTCGGGTGGTCAACGTCAACGAATCGCTATTGCGCGAGCACTCGCCCATCAACCTCTGTTATTGCTGCTTGATGAGCCTACCAGCGCGCTTGATCCTCAAAGTGAGCAACTCATTTGCGAAACACTCAAGAAATTAGCTGAAGATTATACGATTGTTACGGTATCGCATCAGCCTGCCGTCATCAATGCTGCAGACCGGGTATTTATTCTCTCCGATGGTCAAGCTGATCTACTCACAAATGCTCCCAAATAATCTACTGGATATTCGCAATTTCAGTAATCCGCGCTTCCCGAACAGAACGGTTAATCATTTCTGGTAAGTCAGGCAAGTCGATGATTTTTTGCTTCAGGTTCGCAGCAATGGCCCCTGCATCAACACTTCTTGCTGCATCAAAAGCTTTGTTGAATCGAGTCGATTGTAAGTAAGGTTTTTCAGCATAACCGGGGCGCCCATGAAAATCGCAAGCACAAGCTTGTAAGAATGCTTCAAAACGATTTGGCTTTCGGTAGGCATCGGTCGCTTGCAAAATATCAGCAATCGTAACTGGCCTTAATTCTTCCGCCCGATGCACATCCCCATGATAACGTGCAACGATTAGCGCCAAATCACGCTCTTCTTTTGGAACGCGTATTCGCTCACATAAATCTTTCACAAGTGCCACGCTACGTGTTTCGTGCCCCACATGCCTCGGCCATTCATTTGGAGGCGTAGTGCCTTTGCCAAGATCATGCGTTAAAGTAGCAAATCGAACCGCCAGGGAATAATCATTTTGTGCTGCATAATCAATGGCAATCATAACATGCACGCCCGTATCAATTTCAGGGTGATGTTGTGCGGGTTGTGGCACGCCAAATAATACGTCGACTTCAGGTAGAATACGTGAAAGAGCATTACACGTTCTTAAAGCATAAAACATTTGCGAAGGCCGTTTCTCCATCAACCCTCGTGCAATTTCTTGCCATAAGCGTTCAGGCACCAGCGCATCGACCTCCCCTGTATGCACCATTTCCTTCATCAACTCCATTGTTTCAGGTGCAACATGAAAACCGAAGCGGGCAGCAAAGCGAGCCACGCGCAGAATTCTTACCGGATCTTCAACGAAAGCAGGACTAATATGTCTTAAAATTCCTGCTTCAAGATCAGCAATACCATTGAATGGATCGATTATTCTTCCAGTCCGATCCTTAGCAATTGCGTTGATGGTTAAATCACGCCGAGCTAAATCCTCCTGCAAAGTCACTCCAGGTGAAGCATAAACTTCAAATCCTTTATACCCTCGTGATACTTTACGCTCAGTTCTTGCTAAAGCATATTGTTCATGCGTTATGGGGTGGAGAAAAACTGGAAAATCTTTCCCAACGGGTCGGAAACCGCCTTTCACCATTTCTTCTGGATTCGAACCCACGACAACATAATCATGATCTTTCACTGGCAGCCCCAGTAACTCATCTCGAACTGAGCCACCAACGAGAAAAACTTCCATCACTGCTATCGAAGCCTATTGAGATTTAGGTGCGACCACACCCAGCCGTTGCCTTAGTAGCGGAATATTTTGGTGCCCAAAGTTATTCGCATAGTAAACAGAATTATTTAAAACAACTTTGACATAGTCGCGTGTTTCATTAAATGGAATAGATTCTGCATAAATCGCACCTTCTAGAGGTTTCTCAGAATCGCGCCATTGTTTTGCACGACCAGGGCCAGCATTATAGGCTGCAGCAGCCAACAAAGGTTGATTATCAAATAGAGACAAAACATGTTTCAAGTAATACGTTCCTAGGCGCAGGTTGGTATTAATATCCGTCACGAGATGATTTTGAAATTGCTGCATTCCTAATTTTCCAGCAACCCACTTCGCTGTTGCCGGCATCAGTTGCATCAAACCCATCGCACCTGCTGTCGATTTCACATCAGCAAGAAAGCGACTTTCCTGGCGAATCAAACCATATACAAACGCCTCATCTAATTCTTGGTGTTTTAATACCTCCCTCATCTGATCACGATAAGGTGCCAAATAACGCAAATTAAAATTGTGTTGTGAGACGGTTTGAATCGCCGTATTAATAGCACGGTCATAAATACCATGGCGAAATGCCACTTCAGCTGCTGCTATTAATTGTTCATCTGTAAAGCCTCTTATCGTCCAAGCCCATTCACGAGTTGCTTCTATTCGCTGGTTAAATTGATATAAAGCCAGTGCACGCTGAATTCCAGGATTCTGTCGGATGGCATGTACTTCTTGCGGGCTGGGCTGATAATTCGCGGCAGGGATGCTCATCATGACTCCTAACTCTTCTTTAGCCATTTGACCATAGTAACTATGTTCATTGCTTAAGGGCGCCAGAATTGCATTTGCTTCACCTAACTCCCCGTTTTTGAGCATTGCTCTCGCTTTCCAATATCGCCACACATCCATTTTCTGCATACTATCGGGCATACTATTGATAATTTGCAAGACGTGATTCCAATTACCCTTTCGGAGCGCAACACGAGCCATCCAAGCATGTTTGACTTCCGATAATGGATAAGCGTGTTTGTCCACTGCTTGGATGAACCAATCTAATGCTCGATCATCTTGTTTAAGCGCCGCGCGATAGGCTAAACTGCTCATAAAGAAAGATTGATCCGCTGGTGGAAAATGATTACGAATCTTAAGCCAATGCACATAGGCCTGATTTATTTCGCTACGCAGTAATCGGCTCAACGCAAACAAAACTATTTCTCGATCTGCGCGATTGGAATAACTGCCTTGAAATTTCTCCAAATAACGCAGTGGGTTTTTTGACGCTTCATTCAGTTTGTGCGCGTTTAACTCATTGTTACCTGGCAAGAAACGACTCGCTTGTCTTGCAACGCCTGTGTTCCCAGCCTCTAACGCCAAACGAATGCGAAACCAGATATCTTCATGCGATAGCTTCTGGCTTGCGATGAGTTGGCTAAAAACAGGCGTACAGCTACCGGGCATGTCCTTTTCTGTAAACCAAAGTGAACGCGCTTCTTCAATCACCTCTTTGTCTTTACTCAGGAGGCGCAACTGTAGCGCGTAACAAATCAAACCATCATCTTTATTGACGAGTTTTGGATACTCTTCAGCAAACAAAGACCATTGTTGGCGCATACCTAAAACTCTTAGCCAGTCACCCCTTAGCTTATCGCCAACCAAACTACCTTGATGGCGCTGAAGAAATCTTTGAATTGATTCAATGTTCGTTGTTTCCAGATACAAACGAATTTGATAATACTCGGCATAAGGTGCAAGCACATGGCGCTGAAAACGCGAGGCGTATAATGCAAGCTTGGTCGCATCACCAGCCCGAAAAGCTTCACGAAGTTTCAGAAAATCACCTTCTAGGCTGGCAGCCGTTACAGCCGTACTGACTACCAGCATTAAACAAAATAATATTTTTCTCATGACTCAGTGATTAGTCAGTAAATCCTTAATACAAACCTCAGACTTACTGTCAGAAGCTCAAATCAAAAATACCTAGAAAGTTAATATTCTTTATATTAGTAAACTTATATTACCCCTTGCGCAAGCATTGCATCCGCTACTTTTACAAAACCTGCTATATTTGCACCATCAACATAGCTAATCCGTCCATCGGATTGCTCACCATAGCGCAAACAGGAATTATGAATCGCTCTCATGATCTCCTGCAAGCGCGCATCAACCTCCTCATGTGACCAAAAAAGTCGCATCGCTTGCTGGCTCATTTCCAAGCCAGATGTCGCAACTCCTCCTGCATTACTTGCCTTACCTGGGGCAAACAATACTTTCGCATGTTCAAAACGCTTTACAGCCCCCGCTGTACAAGGCATATTCGCACCTTCAGCCACGCAAATTACCCCATTCTTGATCAGCATCGCCGCATCATCTTCACTCAACTCATTCTGAGTTGCGCAAGGCAATGCAACATCAACGGGAACTCGCCAAGGCCGTTCTCCTGGAATAAATTTTGCGCCAACACGCTCAGCGTAATCACTTACACGACCATAAAGATGGTTTTTCACTTCTGCCAAAATTACTAACTTTTCAGGCGTAAAACCAGCATCATCGACGATTGTGCCGCTCGAGTCTGAAACCGTAATTACTTTAGCACCAAATGCCATCGCTTTCTCAACAGCAAATTGCGCGACATTACCTGACCCTGAAACAGCAACACGCAACCCATTTAACGATTGGCCGACATGCTTCAGCATTTCGTCAACAAAATAAACCGTGCCATAGCCGGTTGCTTCGGGCCGCACCAGGGAACCTCCAAAGCTAATTCCCTTACCTGTGAAAACACAATCCGCACGATTCGTTAATTTCTTAACCATACCTGTCATATATCCTACCTCACGACCACCAACACCGATATCACCTGCTGGCACATCAGTATCAGAGCCTATGTGGCGAAATAGCTCGCTGACAAATGCTTGGCAAAAACGCATCACTTCACCTGGGCTTCTCCCTTTAGGATCAAAATCAGATCCTCCTTTTCCGCCACCCATGGGTAAGGTTGTTAACGCATTCTTAAAAGTTTGCTCAAAAGCCAGAAATTTAAGGATTGAAAGATTAACAGAAGGATGAAAGCGAACACCCCCTTTATAAGGGCCAATCGCAGAACTATGCTGAATACGATAACCTCGATTTACTTTAACTTCGCCATGATCATCCACCCAGGCTACTCGAAAGATAATAATTCGCTCGGGTTCCACTATTCTGTCTAATAAACCATGTTCAGCATAACGAGGGTTATTGGTAATAAAAGGCCACAAACTCTCTATTACTTCTGTAACGGCCTGCATATATTCAGGTTGGCCTGGGTTACGTTCAGAAACGTAATTTCTAAACTCTTCTATTCCTTTATATTTCATTCTATTTTCTCCTCTCTGCTTGACCAGTATTCGTTATTCCCCAAAACTTTCTACCATTAATCCAATTCTTTCTCTGATTTTAATGAAATCTTTTTATTCACAGACACAAAGTGTAACTGGATTACTTGCAATATTACAGCCATCTTTTATTCGTAGGATGAAATCTTGACTGATTCTACTTCTATCTAGGATTTTGGTGGATTTGAGCTTATTCAATAATTCTTTGTAGCAATAATCATATATAGAAATCTTAAAATAAAAAAAAACGAACCCTCCCTTCTTGTAGCGAAGCGGATTAGCATTTATTGAAGAACCTCATCAACTGCCTGCTAATCAAATATTTTTAAAGGAACGAGGAGTAACTTTACCCTAGAAGGAGATCCAGCTTGAGTCCAGGAAATCATCATCGAGGATTGATTCTTGATTACTTGAGGTACACCGCTATCACGACCCGGGTTAATTTCGCTCAAGTGTTTAATCTGTCCCAAATTTCCATTCATATCGACGCTACGAGCGGCTACACTTGCCCTCCGCGTTATCTTATCCATTGCCGTTATCCAGATCACAATTGCTGTCTCATCGGTAACCGCGATAACACTTGTCCTGCCAATTGGTTTCTCATCATCAATATCCAACGCTTGACTGAATTGCAAGCTGGAATCATTTGCAAAAGCGCTGCGCACGCGCGGGCGGTTTCCTTCAGCGGTAAACCAACTTGCAACAACATATTTTCCGTTTGCAGCTACAGAAGGACCATTGACCGGACATCCTGCGATAGACCACCCTTCCTGACTGACGGGTTGTGGATCTGACCATATACCATCGATCAACTGCGCAAAATGATGATCTCGAATTTCATCTCCACGTCGACTACGCCAAATCACAACTGGCCCTTTCGAAGCAACTGTTGAGGTAGTCCAACAACACGTGCACGTATTGCTATCAATCACTCGATCTGAATCAACATGTCCATCTCGATGGATTAAAGTGAAGCGTAATGAAAATCGATCAGAGATTTTTTTTGCAACTTCTCTACCATCCAACCAAACCATACCGACTTGACCTAGCGCAGGAAAAACGGAAACGAACCCATGTGCTGCAGGCGTGCTGTCCTGATAGGGTTTCTGTGGTTGGCTCCATGTTAGACCTGCATCAGCAGAAATCGAAAAAAATACATCATAATCATAAAGTTGACCGGTTCTCGATTTTACTCGCCAGTGTGCTATCCAGAATGAATCATCAATTGCGACCACAGCAGGATAATCAGCCCAATTCACATACCACGCCGAGCCTCGCATGGCTTCACCACTACGCACCCAACGCTCCTGGTGATAAATAGCAAACTTTAAAGCATGGTGGCTACCTGTGCCTTCGACCCAACTCATCAGCATTGAACCATCCGGTAAGGAAGAAAGATACGGAAATTGAGCACCTATTGCTGCAGGGTTTTCAATAAATCGGGATTGTTGAGATGACTGACCAAGGGTTTGACACGCGCTAATGACCCAAGACAAAATAAATACAGCGATGATTGCCGAGTAATAGCGAAAGAAGTCCTTAGAAACAAGCCTCATAACATAACTCTTTGCAGTATTAATGAAGCGGGATTACCAACATGGTCAATCAATTTTGGTCAAAATGATGAGCTCGAAAAATGTAGCAAATTGTCGCACGATTCCTATAATCTTCCAATAATTACAGGTTATTGCTACAGCATTACGTCAGCACTAGCTGGGCTCACTCTCGAGAAATAAACTAGGATTTATAGTTGACTGTTCGATTTCGACAATCTTATAGCGAGAATGCTTTCCTCGTTTTATGTTTACTTGTTTCACAGCCACTTGAAAGCAATCTGCTAAAAACCTGATAAGTACTTTATTCGCCTTACCCTCTACGGGCGGCGCTGAAAGACTAATTTTAAGTGCATCACCGTGTAAACCTGCAAATCGCGTATTTTTTGCACCCGGCTGAATATAAAGGGACAAAATTAATTTACCACTGTCTTCCAGGCGGCACCAGTTCATTAAAATAAAACTGCTATCTCTTGCTGTAACCCAGTTAAGACCATTAGCAGCAATTGCACTGCAACCAATACAAATAGCGGTGATAAATCCACATTGGCAATCGGTGGAATAAATCGCTGAAAAATTCCCAAAATTGGATGTGTAAAGCTCGCAAGTAAAGGTGCAATTGGGCTGTAAGGGTTAATCCAAGAAAGGATTCCTTGTACAATAACCATGGCCATCACAATGTAAAGCGTTAGGCGGACAAGCTCTAGCAGTGATAACAAACCAAACCCTACCATTGTATTGCCCGATACCGTATCTAATTCATAACCCTGAATAAAACTGGTGCTAACCATGATAAGGAACTGCCCTACCCACGCCAAGATAAACGTGGACAAATCAAATCCCTTCCAACTTGGAATAATGCGGCGCGTAGGTAGAACAATAAAATTCGTCACAGCAATCAAGAACTTTGATAACGGGTTATCGTAGTGAACACGGAATAGCTGTAAATAAAATCTCAGTAAACACGCCAGAGAAAATAAACCAAGTACTGTCTCTAATAGAAATATCAATATTTGATTAGACATTGCTCATTCTCCAAAGGTGTTCATACTCAAAATCTTAACTATCTACCCGGCCTAGCTCATCACCAAGCTGCTGAGCACGCTCGTATGCAGCAAACGCTGCTCGGATAATTTTATTCTTGACGTCATCTTGGCTCATACTCAGCAACGCTTGCTCTGTCGTCCCCCCTTTAGAAGTTACGCGTGATCTTAATGTTGCGACATCCTCATGGCTTTGATAAGCAAGCTGGCTTGCACCGATAAATGTATGAAGCGTCAGTTCTCGCGCTTGATCTGGTGTTAAGCCCAGTTCGACGCCTGCCTGCTCCATCGCTTCCATAAAATAAAATAAATAAGCTGGGCCACTGCCAGAAACTGCGGTTACTGCATCCAATTGTTTTTCTTCTTCTAACCATATAACAGAACCTACAGCGCCCAAAATAGTTATTGCAACATCCCGCAATGTATCCGAAACTCCTGGCATTGCATATAGACCAGTCATCCCAGCCCTTACCAAAGCAGGTGTATTAGGCATGGCTCTCACAATATATTGATAGTTACCCAGCCACCGAGATAAATCCAAGGTTCGAATACCTGCTGCAATTGAAATAACCAGCTGGTCGATTAACAAGGGCTTCAATTCCTTGGCAGTCGCATAAAACTGCTGCGGCTTGATTGCCAATACGATCACATTACTACCTGAAACACCTTCAACCAAATTTACTGATGTACTAACGCCAAATTGCTGACTAATTTTTTTGGATGCCTCTGCATTGATTTCAACCACATGGATTTGATTACTTGGGAAATTTTGCTGTAGTAATCCGCCCATCAACGCGCTTGCCATATTACCGCCGCCAATAAAGGTAATTCTCATATCTCACCTATGATGTTTATATCGTTTATTCATGGCCTGGGTAGTCTATTTCATAATTAAAGCAAAGATTAAGTCGATTAAAGAAGAAAATTACCTTAATTCATCTAACGCTTAAATAGATTTATAAGTAAGGTGATCACGATGCTGACAATCAGCATGGAAGTAATAGGAATAGAAATTTTCCCTCTTTCGGACTCAATCCTTATATCTCCAGGCAATTTCCCAAACCAACTTACTAGCCAAGGTGCAAATTGAACAATCACACCTAGAAATAATAATGATGCCCCAATAATTATTAGCCATCGCCCCATCACAACAATCCTACGCTATCTAACCGTTCATCATCTTCGTTATTTAATTCACAATTAAATCTAGAAAATTCATCGATTTACTTCTGGCAATGACGGCAGTAAAAACTAGACCGTTGCCCCTGCTTAATTTTAATGATTAACTGCTCACAGCTCCTGCAAGATTGGTTGTTTCGACCATAAACCCAGTAATGCTGTTGAAAATAACCCGACTTTCCCTCACTATTTACAAAATCACGTAAACTACTGCCACCAGCAGCAATGGCAGCATTTAGCGTCGTTTTAATCGCGTTTGCTAATTTTTCATATTGTTTTAGGCTAATACGCTTTGCTAAGGCAGTCGGGTTTATCCTCGCATGAAATAATGCTTCGTTTGCATAAATATTCCCAATACCAACTACGATTCGGTGATTCATTAGAAGTGCTTTAACACTGAGTTCTCGATGACGCGAGTGTTCATATAAAAACTTGCCATCAAAACCATCGCTCAGCGGCTCTATTCCAAGGCTAGCCAATAATGGGTGCTGTACTATTTCCTTGGTATTGCTCCATAAGATTGCTCCAAAACGTCGAGGATCTCTGTAACGCAGCACTGCGCCATTGCTCGTAATAAGATCAAAATGATCATGTTTCCCTACATTAGTCGAATCAAACAAAATACGTAAGCTGCCCGACATTCCTAGATGGATAATCAAAAAACCCTGGGTACATTTAAGCAAAAGATACTTGGCACGACGCGTTATTACCTCAATTCTTTGTCCAATTAGAAGTTGATCAAGCCCATCTGGAATACGCCAGCGTAAATCTACATGCCTTATCGTTACATCCGCTATATTTTGATTGATGAGTGCAGGAGTTATGCCGCGTCGAGTAATCTCAACTTCGGGTAACTCAGGCATTATTCAACCATCTTTTCTTCATGCCAACCCATGAAATAAGGCGACAGTAGCTGATTTCCTGACTGACCGAGAAAGTGATAATTGATAAACTGGCCCTTACGAAGCAATACCAATTCAGGTTCTCGTTGCATGACTAAAAAATCAATCGGTTCTCCTGATTGCAATACAATAGTGAGCGTTTCTCGAGCATCATCAACTTCATATTCGCCTTGAGTAATATAGGAAGCCTGAGCTAATTGCCAGGAATGAACCCACTGATTAATTTCATCCTGACTCGGTTGAATATCATTAGTTCCAGAAAGTAGGGACCATTTTTCTGCTTGCTTCAAATGCATTGTCTTAAAAATAAATTCTTGAGGAACCTCGGCTTCAGCTAATAATCGACGATCAATTAGCTCTGTTGGGGCTACCGTTAGCAACATTGCATGATAAGGCGAAATCAAGAAAACACCCGACTGTGTCATCACGTATTGATGATTAGATACTGGAACCATTTGGCCAAAAGAAAATAATTCACGATCGAGTTGTAATTGAGCGACAGGCGCTGCCAAACCATAGCGACTCAGATTCTCCAGCGGTAGACGATATTCACTCGAGGCTGACAATAGATTTAAAATTCGCTCCACTTTTGTTTTATCAACTCTCGCTTGAAGCGGTTCAGTCATGAACCAATCACCACTCGACTGCTTTAATTCGATGATTCCATGTTGTGAGCTTATTTGAATGAGCTGGATACTTTTTTTTGATTGCGATGAAATCGGATAAGTTGTTTGAGATTGAAACGATGGTTTGATATAAAGAAAAACTGCAAGGCCTACAGCAGTTGCAAGCATGATCAAATTAAGCCAAATACGTGATGCCATGGTAAGACCTAACCAGCTCTCCGCCGCCACCAAATCACAAAACCAGTAATAAGTAACAATAGAGGTAAAACAATCAGAAATCCGACTGCAATCAACGTCAAGTTCATTTCACTCAAAACTAATTGACCATCAATCGTGGCTCGTGGCTGAATCACTATCAAGTCATCATCTCCAGCCAGCCAGTTGATAATATTAACGCCAAAATCGATATTCCCTCCATTTCCGAGATAAGTATTCGCTAAAAAATGACTACTTCCTATCACGACAACCCGCTGCGCTCGATTATCCAACGTGCGCTCAAGCGCCACTGCAACACTGACAGGACCCGGCACGTCATGCGTTTCATCGTAGCTAACCTCGTCTCCCAATAATTCTGTTTCTACCCAACCTTGCGGAGCAACTTCAACTAATGAAGTGCCATACCACTCCTCGCTTTCATTCAGAATTATTTGTCGCGCAAAAGGAAATACCGTGATGTAATCAAAATGCTCCGTAATCGCATGCTGCCCGTAAATTGTTCCCAATGCAAATGTAACGGGTGCTTTTAATCGCTTTGCTTGGGGATCAACGACTACCCCGGGAGTAAAGGTAATTCCTAATTTCTCAGCAAGAGGCTGTAAGCCAAATAATGACTCTTGATCGACCAACCACAATAAACTTCCACCTTGATCTAGGTAGGTGATAATTTTTTCTACTTCTCCTTCCATCAAATCAGTCTGAGGTGATGCAATCATTAATAGATTGGTCTCTAGCGGAATGTCAGAGCCCGCCAGATTAAGCGGCTCTCCTTTAAATCCTATCTCTATTAATTTTTTTCCAAAATCACCCATATCGCGATTAGCAATACCATCTAATTTGCGTTCACCATGTCCCGATAGCGCCATAACTCGCCTTTCCTCCAAGCGCGCCAAACGCATTAAAGCATTGGTAAACGCTTGTTCATTGATAGCTGTTAAATGCTCACTTCGATGATTAAACGTAATGATGATTTCCCCATTCATCCTGATTCCTGCTTCTTGAGCCAGGTCAGGTTGCTCAATAGGATCGATAAATTCAAACGCCAGATCCGATTTTACTCGCTGATAAATTGTTAAAAAGTTACTAATGATCTTTCTGATATCACCTAATTGCACATCTTGGGGCGTTGCGTAGACAGTGACCTCAATAGGACCGTTCATTTTATTTATTACATCAAGACTTGCTTGACTGAGACTGTTCCGATTATTTTGGCTAACATCCCATTGATACCGGATTTGCATTGCTGCATATCCAGTTAGCGCTATTATTATCAACAGCAATAAAACAAATAATCCATTTTGTACGAGCAGGTTAAAGCGTAGTTTTCGAGTAATTGTTGTCATTCTAGGCGTACAACCGTTGATTATCCATGCAATCGACTTCCATCTAAGCGGCGGATAGCCAACACCAAGAAACTAATAATGAATAGCATAAAAAAAATAACGCTAAATGAATCAATCATGCCTCGATTGAATTGCTCATAGTGCTTGAGTAATGACAGATTAGGCAGAAAATCTCCTAAATCAGTAGAGACAATATCGACTATCCATAGCATCATCAGCATACCAAGCGTTCCTGCTGCTGCAATTGCTGGATGAGTAGTTAAGCTGGAGACGTAAAGCCCCAGAGAAACAAAACTTGCTGCTAAGAATAATAAGCCCATCGTATTACTCAATATCAGACCCAAATCCATTGTTCCACCTAAAAGGAGCGAAAAGGGGAGTAATCCTACGAGAAAAATAATGATCAAGAAAAAAATCATTAATCCAGTAAATTTACCGAGAACAATATCGGCCACCGTAACAGGGGCAGCCATCAACAATGGCATAGTATGATTTCGCCATTCCTCAGCTATCAAGCGCATAGTGAACAGGGGTGTCGCCATCAATAATACAATTGATGCTACAGCGTAGACTGGAACAACAATCACTTCCGTAGCACCCGGCGGATTGGCAACCAGCATGAGTTGCGATTGCAGCTCTACAAAAGCATCTAAGCGCCCTAGAAATACCCAAGTAAAGATCAATTGGATTGCAGCAAGAAAAACCCATGCGAGGGGAGAAACAAATAATACTTTATTTCCTTGGTAGCTATCGTTAAAATCAATTTAATAATCTCCAACCAGCTCTTTTTTTAGCGTGAATTGCTCAAAAATCTGTTCGAGGTTAATCCTTTTTCGCTTAAGATCTGAAAGTGCGGCACTATAAACAACGCCCCCCTTATTTAAAATTTGTACTCGATCACAGATCGTTTCAACTTCCGATAAGATGTGTGTTGAAAGAATAATGCTTGTTGTTTTGCCTAACTCTCGAATTAACTCACGAATTTCTTTTATTTGATTCGGATCCAAACCCACCGAGGGTTCATCTAGAATAATCACTTTGGGTTGATGAATGATTGCCTGAGCGATACCAACTCGCTGCTGAAAACCTTTTGATAAAATTCCAATAAGTTTTTCCCACCTGGTTAAGTCCACAACGATCTTTAACACGCGCGAGTGCCCCAAGAATTTTTGATGATTCGACACGGTGAAGTTTTGCCACAAACTGTAGATACTCATCGACAGTTAGTTCTTTATAGAGCGGTGGTATCTCCGGCAAGTACCCAATATTCTGTTTAGCTGCTTCTGGATGATCGAGTAAATCGATACCACAAATCTGGATCGAGCCTCTAGTTGGTGCAAGATTTCCTGAAAGCATTTGCATGGTTGTACTTTTCCCAGCACCATTGGGGCCAAGCAACCCAAGTACTTCACCTTGCTTCAGTTCTATTTCTATGCCCTGCACAGCGGCATATTGACCGAATTGTCGACTTAAATCATGGGCAATAAGCGTAAAAGTAGATTCGTTCACAGGACTAGATACTCTTTAGTAATCAAACCATCAACGTTCAATGTTGGATAAAGCGCAACAACGCCCGAACTTTAAATTGTAAGAGAATAATAGACATTAAATTAACAACGCTCGCTTTAGATTATTAGGATTAGCTAGAGAAGTTGTTACTGTTTTCGCATTAACCTAATCTTTCGCTGCTTCATAATTGTCGAAGATATCAGTTGTCTATTCAATCACTCTGTCTTAATCACAAGACAGAGTGTTGTATATCAACAACAGCCTGGTTTGACAAAAAACAAAACATGTACGCATAATCCGCCCCAAGTAGCGTGACGAATCGGTTCAGAGATATGTATCATGAATTCATGTTCATGTCGGTGTTCAGTGGTTTCGTTAAACCAATTGGTTTTGAAGCAAAATTACAGAATTTTTTCGAAAAAGGACGATAGCATGAAAAAGATTATATCAGCCAAATTATATCTAATAGGAGTATCTGTTTTACCCCTACTGATGCTTTCAAATATAGTAGCAGCCGATGCACACAATAGACAAGGTGAGAGTGAAGCTGAAAAAGCACAAGGCTATAACGTCAATGATCGTGGTGCCGTATCTCGAAATTCCACAGGTTTATGCTGGCGCACTGGCTTCTGGACAGAAGAAATGGCAATTCCTGAATGTGATCCTGATGACAAACCACCAGTAGAACAAGCGGCAACACCCGCACCAGCGCCTTTAACACCTCCTGAAAAAATTACCCTTTCAGCAGACGCATTATTTGATTTTGATAAGGCAATTCTTAAACCACAGGGTAGAGCATCTCTAGATGAATTTGTAGGCAAGCTAAATATGATCAGTTACGATCTCGTGATAGCAGTTGGACATACCGATCGACTCGGATCTGATGACTACAACAAACGCTTATCGATAAGACGTGCTGAAGCAGTTAAAGCTTATCTCGTAACCAAGGGTGTCAGTGCAGACCGTATCTTCACTGATGGAAAAGGTGAATCTGATCCAGTAACTGGCAATAGCTGCCGTGGTGAAAAACGCGCCAAAGCGTTAATTGATTGCTTACAACCTGATCGTCGCGTTGAGATCGAAGTTGCGGGCACACGAAGCGATCGCTACGAAACAATTGAACAGAAATAACCTCAAGTAAAATAGTGAGTAGCTTAAGCCCTGCCCAGCGCAGGGCTTTTTTATGAGCAAGCTTACGCGTGACGCCTTCAGCTTTAGCGATTGATACATTACTCGAAGCACGCTGGATTGTTCCAGTTGATCCCCCCAATACAGCTTTAATTGATCACGCCATTGCAATTCATGATGGCAAGATCATCGCTATCCTCCCATCTGCTGAAGCACTCTCACAATTTATACCAAAACAACATTTTGCTCTAAAGCATCACCTCATCATTCCAGGCCTCATTAACTCACACACGCATGCAGCGATGACTCTAATGCGAGGTATAGCTGATGATCTCCCGTTAATCGATTGGTTAAAAAACTGTATATGGCCAGTTGAGAAACAATGGGTTGACGCCGATTTTGTTCTGGCAGGAACAACTTTAGCGTGTGCAGAAATGCTAAAAGGTGGTATTACCTGCTTCAATGATATGTATTTCTTCCCTGAAAAAGCAGTGGAAGCAGCTATTAGATCGGGCATCCGCGCTGCAATTGGACTTATCAGTATTGAATTTCCTACTGCTTATGCAACGGATGCGAATGATTATCTCGCCAAAGGGCTCGCGCTTCGTGATCAATACTTAGGATATCCCAATCTGTCCTTTTGTCTAGCGCCACACGCACCTTATACTGTTAGCGATAGTACGCTGTCTAATATCTTCACGTTTGCAAATCAGCTGGATTTGCCAATTCATATGCACCTGCATGAGACTCATGAAGAAATCGCCAACAGTCTTCATGATTTTGGAATCCGTCCCATTGAACGCTTACAAAAGCTCAATTTACTTGGATCCAATCTGATTGCTGTGCATATGGTTCATTTAATCAATGAAGAAATCAACTTATTAAAACTGCACAATTGCAATGTAATCCACTGCCCTTCTTCCAATATGAAGCTTGCGAGCGGTATCGCACCCATTGTTGATCTAATTAATCAATCAATCAATGTCGCAATTGGAACAGATGGAGCAGCTAGTAATAATAGACTGGATATGTTTGAAGAAATGCGCCTTACATCATTGCTCGGGAAAGTCACTCGAGGCGCTCAGGTACTACCTGCTCACCAAATATTACGTATGGCAACCCTTAATGGTGCGACTGCTCTGGGTATTGAATCGGTAACTGGCTCATTATTGGTTGGTAAAGCTGCAGACATTACTGCAATCGATTTTTCTGACTTGGAGTTATCACCTTGTTTTGATCCACTTTCCCACCTAATTTATGTTGCTAGTCGAGAACACGTTAGCCATGTATGGGTCAACGGTGAACTCTTGCTGAACGCAGGAGAACTTGTTACTCTGAACGAGGTAGAAATTATTGAGCGCACACAGCATTGGCAAAACCGCATCACAAATAAACAATGAAAGGAGAAAAATGGATAATAATGGTATCAACGCAGATCCATTAGAGCTTGAAAAATTTAGTCAGCTAGCTCATCACTGGTGGGATCCCAATAGTGAATTCAAGCCATTGCATGAAATCAACCCACTCAGGTTGGATTATATTGATCAAGTCAGCGGCGGTCTTAGCGGAAAATCTGTTGTCGATGTTGGATGTGGTGGTGGCATCTTATCAGAATCTATGGCAGCTCGAGGTGCAAGCGTAACCGGAATTGATTTAAGTGATAAAGCTTTAAAAGTCGCCAAACTACACTTACTAGAAAGCGGTCACCAAGTTGATTATCGTAAAATTACCGTAGAAATGCTTGCTAGCGAGCACCCACAGCATTTTGACGTTGTAACCTGCATGGAGATGATTGAACACGTCCCTGATCCAGCCAGCGTAATTAAATCCTGCGCTCGGCTTGTGAAGCCCGGTGGCTGGGTATTCTTTTCCACCATCAATCGCAACCCCAAGGCCTATCTTTTTGCTATTATCGGAGCTGAATATATTTTAAGGTTATTGCCGCGCGGAACACACGAATACGCTAAATTTATTAAACCTTCAGAACTTGCTCATATGGCCCGTAACGCTGGGCTGAGTGAAACCAGGATAATTGGCATGACCTATAATCCCATCACAAAAATTTACGCGCTGGAATCTGATACGAGCGTTAACTACATTATGGTCTTTCAAACCTAGTCAATACTTTCAACCTTTTTTATCAAACACTAATAACAATAAATGGTTGACGCTATCCTGTTTGATTTTGACGGAACAGTCGCTGATACAGCACCTGATTTAGGCTATGCCCTCAATCGGCAGCGTATCAACCGCGGTTTACCGTCGCTCCCGATCAGCAGCATTCGAACACAAGCTTCTGCTGGATCTCGCGGCCTGCTCCAACTCGGATTCAATCTAGCACCAACTCATCCCGAATATGAGCTAATGCGCGAAGAATTTCTACAGTTCTACGCTGAACGTCTTTGTCACGATACTTGCTTATTTCCAGGCATCGCAGATATTTTAGATTATCTAGATTCTGCCAATATTCCATGGGGCATTGTAACTAACAAGCCCTCGCGGTTTACCAAACCCATTGTGCAATCACTCGGTCTCCATCAGCGCGCAGCCTGCATTATCAGTGGAGACGATACACCGAATACCAAGCCGCACCCAGAGCCGCTACTGCATGCTTGCAGCCAGATCGATGCCAAGCCTGCAAATTGTATCTATCTTGGTGATGATATACGCGATGTAAAAGCAAGCCTTGCTGCAGGAATCACACCCATTGTAGCTCGCTATGGCTATCTCGGTAATGATGGTCCTCCTGAACTATGGGGTGCTGATCACCTAATTGATCACCCCAAAGAACTGATCAATTATCTATGAGATTGGGGGCTTTCAGCGGTAAGCTAATACAATTTAGATACAAGCACAGCTAGCCATTGATTTAATTAATTCCGCATCAGTAGAATAACCTTAACACGCAACTTGGATTAATTATTCTCTTGGTAAACTGCTTCGCAGATTTCTATCAACACTTGATAATCTCAGTCTGCGCTATAAACAACGATTTATAGGAAACTTGATATGTATCATGCAAAAAGGTGGCTATGCTATTTCGCTGTTTTTTACTTTCTCATCGATTCTTGTATTGCTGACTCGATTGCACCCAAACATGTTCAGGGTGCTCAAACGATCGATACCTTAACTGCGAAATTGCTTTTTGATCAAAAAACCCCTTTCATAGACGTGCGTAAGCACGAAGACTTCATTGCAGGGCATATTCCTGGCGCGTATCATTTGTCAATCAAAAGCAATTTCGATGAGCCCAGTTTGCAAGCGATCGTGGATAAAGAAAGTCCGGTTGTGGTTTATTGTAATGGGATTCATTGCATGGGCAGTTCGATAGCCGCACAGAAGGCTGTTGAGTGGGGTTGGACAACAATTTATTACTACCGCGAAGGAATACCAGCTTGGAAAAATAACGCACATCCCATTCAAACACAATAAAATTAATCTATACCGGCTAGAATTCAAGTGTCTGAGCCAATCGTAACAGTCGCATTAGATGATGTATACAGGAGTTTGCATGAGTAAAAAGAAAATTTTGATGCTAGTGGGGGATTATGTAGAAGACTATGAAGCGATGGTTCCTTTCCAAGCCCTGAATATGGTTGGGCACACGGTGCATGCTGTATGTCCAGACAAAAAATCGGGGGATAGCGTTCGGACTGCCGTTCATGATTTCGAAGGCGATCAGACTTATTCAGAAAAACCAGGACACTTGTTTCGATTAAACGCTCACTTCTCAAAAATCAAAGTGGAGCAATATGACGCATTGGTCATTCCTGGTGGACGCTCACCTGAATATATTCGACTGAACCCAAAAGTAATCAAGATTGTGCAGCACTTTGCTCAACAAAGGAAGCCAATTGCAGCTATTTGCCATGGCGCACAACTGCTAGTAGCAGCCGATAGTGTGCGCGGTAGAACGTGTTCAGCCTATCCTACCTTGGAACCTGACGTCAAGCGCGCTGGTGGAAAGTATATCGATATTCCTATGGACAAAGCACATAGGGATCAAAATTTGGTAACAGCACCTGGATGGCCTGCCCATTCCGATTGGCTTGCAAAGTTTCTAGATCTACTGGGGACGAAAATCAAACCTTAGAAATTATAGGAGAGTATTACCATGCTTTTTATTACGAGCCGATTACCAACTGTCAATACAGAACCTGAATTGAATAAAAATTTTCAATTTAATTTAGGTGACAATTCATCAGGCCGTGAGTTATTTTGCTGCAAGCGTCTTAAAAAAGATCACTATGAAGAAATCGGTAGTAAAAATCTCATGCAGGCGATTAAAGAGTCAAAATATCGTCAAGTATTAATTTATATCCATGGTTTCTCTAATCTCCCTGAAGCCGCGTTCAAGGATGCTGAGGAATTACAATTGTTATGCAATAAGAAGAAAGCAGATGAAGTGCTCATCCTTCCAATAATTTGGCCTTGTGACAATGATCTGGGTATTGTTAAAGATTATTGGGACGATCAAAAATCAGCGGATCAAAGTTCATTTGCATTCGCGCGCATGCTGCAGAAATTTATGGAATGGCGAAATTCACCTGAATGCAATTTGAAAAATAATTATTGTTTGAAGCGGATGAATGTGCTGGCCCATTCGATGGGGAATCGCGTATTTCGCCAAACCTTAGTGCATTGGAGAAAATATGATCAACCACAAGGGTTACCCCTACTATTTAGAAATTCTTTTTGGTAGCGGCTGATATTTTGAATGAATCACTACATAAAGGAGAATCAGGTGAACTCATCAGTCATGCCTCTCGCAATGTCGTTGTTTACTATGCATCTGATGATCTTGCATTGCGAGCCAGTAAGGTTTCAAATTTAAAGAACGCTGAAGCCTCACGCCGCCTTGGTCATTCTGGCCCGGAGGATATGGAACAAACACCCAAAAATGTTTATGCACTTGATTGCGACGATGTGAATACCATTTATGATCCACCCGTCGGGCATTCCTACTTTAAATCAGGAAAGAAAAAGAATGAACCAGGTGTAGTTTTTGATCATATATTTGAAACAATTTTATCGGGTCGTGTATTTCCTGATGATCAGAATAGAAAATCAACGATCTTAAGTTTGAGCAAAAAATCTTGATTGAGCTGGTTAATTTGCTTAAATTGAATCTACTATCCAAGTAATGATACGAATAGGAAAGATTTCTCAGCTACTTTGCAATAGCTTCACTCGCAATGGTAACTATCAAATACCTTGGATATTGATCGTCATTATTGCTGGATTGCTCTCTGCGTGTGATCGTCCAATTTGGAATAGCCCTTATTCCAGTGAAGATGCAAGCAAGAATATACTCTACAACGCATTTGCTGAAAGACCTAAACACCTGGATCCGGTTCAGTCCTATAGCTCCAATGAGATATTACTCACGGCGCAGATCTATCAACCACCACTGCAATATCACTACTTAAAGCGTCCTTTCACCCTGATTCCACAAACGACACAAGAGATGCCTCTCATCAAGTACGTTGATGAGAACGGTAATGAATTACATGCGGAAGGAGATGTTTCAAGTATTGCCTATTCCATTTACGAAATTTCGATTAAATCCGGTATCCGTTATCAACCTCATCCTGCGTTTGCTAAAACCGACCAGGGAGACTTTCGCTATCATGCGTTAACGCCAATAGAAACCGGGTCAATCTTTAAACTGGGTGATTTCACAGCATTAGGGTCTCGTGAACTTTTAGCAGAGGACTATGCCTACCAAATCAAACGATTGGCCCATCCCAAACTACATTCTCCTATTTTTGGCTTGATGTCTGAATATATCGTAGGACTCAAAGATCTTGCTGAAACGCTAAGAAATGCGGCAAGCAAATTACCCAAGGATGCATATCTTGATTTACGCAATTTTCCATTGGAAGGCGTGGAAATCGTTGATGCCTTCACATACCGCATCAAAATCAAAGGGAAATATCCACAATTTATCTACTGGCTAGCCATGCCCTTTTTTGCACCTATCCCTTGGGAGGTAGAACGATTTTATTCCCAACCAGGGCTGACTGAAAAAAATATCACACTTGATTGGTATCCAGTCGGAACGGGAGCTTATATGCTGGTCGAAAACGATCCTAACCGCATCATGGTACTGGAACGCAATCCCTATTTTCAGGATGAATATTATCCAGTAGACGGCATGCCCGAAGATGTAGAAAATGGTTTACTCACCGATGCGGGGAAACCTTTACCCTTCATTGATAAAATCATTTTTAGCCGTGAAAAAGAAAATATCCCGCGATGGAACAAATTTTTACAGGGCTACTATGACGCATCCGGTATTGGTTCAGATAGTTTTGATCAAGCAGTTCAATTAACAAGCCATGGTGAAGCGACGGTAACGGATGAAATGCAACATCAAGGCATTCGACTGGAAACAGCTGTGGCAGCATCGACTTACTATATGGGATTTAATATGCTTGATCCCGTTGTGGGAGGTCGGACAGATCAAGAAAAAGCTGCTGCCAGAAAATTACGGCAAGCGATTTCAATTGCAGTTGACTATGAAGAGTATGTATCTATTTTTGCTAATGGAAGAGGAATACCCGCCCAAGGACCTATTCCCCCAGGCATAATAGGCTATCGAGACGGTAAACAGGGCGTGAACAGCACAGTTCATCAATGGATCGATGGTCGTATTAAGCGAAGATCGATTGAAGAAGCCAAAAAACTGTTAACCGAAGCTGGATACCCTGATGGAATCGATATTAAAACTGGCGTTCCACTAGTCCTTTATTTTGATGCTACTTCGCGAAGCGCTGATGATAAATCTGTACTTGATTGGATGCGCAAGCAATTCAAAAAGATCAATATCCAATTGGTTGTAAGAAGCACAGACTACAATCGTTTTCAAGACAAAATGCGCAAAGGAAATGCGCAAATCTTCGAATGGGGGTGGAATGCCGATTACCCCGATCCTGAGAATTTTTTGTTTCTGCTGTATGGACCTCAAAGTAAGGCTGGTAACCAGAGTGGCAATAATGCGGCTAATTATGATAATCCAGAATATAACCAGTTATTTGAACGTATGGAAAAAATGGGTAATAGTCCTGAACGGCAAGCGATTATCGATCAAATGGTGGAAATTTTACGCTACGATGCACCCTGGTTATGGGGATATCACCCTAAGGATTATGCGCTCTATCACGAATGGTACCAAAATGTAAAACCCAACAAGATGTCTTATAACAACATGAAGTACTTGCGTATCAATGCTGAATTACGGGAACGCAAACAGAGGGAGTGGAATCAACCAGTACTTTGGCCTATTGGCGCCGCTGTGATTATACTAATCCTGAGCCTACTGCCTGGATTTATTGCGTATCGCCGAAAAGAACGTAAAACTGAAATCAAGCAACTTGGCTTAAAAATGTAATCAATGTTTAACTATATTATCCGACGCATCTGCTACGCGATTCCAATCTTGATTGGCGTCAATCTTATTACATTCGTTTTGTTTTTTATGGTCAACACGCCCGACGATATGGCAAGGATGAATCTAGGGGTTAAATATGTAACCGATGAGGCAATCGAAAAATGGAAGCAGGATCGGGGCTATGACAAACCACTCATCTATAACCAAGCAACAGAAGGTTTTTCGAAGCTAACACAGACGATCTTCTTCGAAAAATCGGTTGCCATGTTTGTGTTTGATTTTGGTCAGGCAGATGATGGGCGTGATATCGCACATGAAATCAAATCTCGCATGATTCCTAGCTTGGCTATTGCTTTACCAGTATTCTTATTAGGAATATGGGCCTACATCACGCTTCCTTTGATTATGGTTTTTTTCCGTATGCCTTATATTGACTTCTGGGGTGTTGTGCTATGCGTAGCACTGATGTCAATTTCAAGTCTTTTCTATATCATCAGCGGTCAATTCTTAATCAGTAAAGTTTGGCATCTAGTCCCGATTTCAGGCTACAGCACAGGATTCGATGCGGGAAAGTTTTTATTGCTACCTGTGGTAATCGGGGTAATCAGCAGTATCGGTGCTAATACTCGCTGGTATCGAACAATCTTTTTGGAGGAAATGAACAAAGAGTATGTTCGTACTGCGCGTGCTAAAGGTTTACCAGAAAGCACTGTACTATTTAAACATGTGCTTAGAAATGCGCTCATTCCAATTCTAACAGGCGCAGTCGTTACAATCCCACTCTTATTCCTAGGCAGTCTTATCACCGAATCATTTTTTGGTATTCCGGGTCTCGGCAGCTACACTATCGAGGCTATTAATGCTCAAGATTTCGCTATCGTCCGCGCTATGGTATTCATTGGTTCATTTCTTTATATCATCGGCCTTATCCTAACGGATATTTCCTACACCTTAGTCGATCCTAGAATAAGGCTGATGTAGCGAACCTCCTTATCCAGGAGGCAAAACTTAACTAACCGCTGCAATGCATCAATGATCAAGCCTTAGCAACAAGCTTAACCATAGGTATTAATCACATATCTGAGAATACCGCTAGTGGCCGCAATAAGGATAGCCAGGCCGCCAACAACGGCAAGCCCTTCGAGCAGGAAAGCAAACACCGCTTCACGGGTCGTTTTGAACTCTTCTTCACCCTCTTTGTTCCGTCGACTATCTTTTCGCTTTTTTACCCACATTTGAGTCGCTATTACAAACGGGATTGCCAAGATAGAAATCAGTAGCACATCTGTAGATTCATCCATTCGATCGTTCCTTTACGCTATAATTATTATTGGTTGAAATCATTAATTTTTTCTCAATTATTGTTTTTTATTATAACAGACATCGTAATTCCTGCTCTCTATCTCTATCGTTTCCTCCCATTGAAAGTACTTTGCCTTTCTCTTTAAAAGAATAGCGTTAATGATTAGAAATGGAACTAAAAGAAATTTAATTACAATATGGGATGGCATGATCTAACTATTTCTCAGTGTGCGCTTGGAACCCTAAAATTACCTGGTTCTAAAAGCATCTCCAATCGAGTCTTATTGCTAGCAGCCCTTGCTCAAGGAGAAACGCTCGTGCAAAACCTCCTGATCTCGGATGATACGGCACACATGCTCAATGCACTTAAAAAGCTAGGCATTAGCATCACACAAGTCGATGCTGTTGATTATCAAGTTCAAGGAAGTGGTGGAAAATTTCCTAATCAAGAAGCGCAATTGTTTCTAGGAAATGCGGGGACGGCTTTTCGCCCCCTTCTGGCAGCACTCGCGATCATGGGAGGGCATTACTATCTCTCAGGTGTGCCACGCATGCATGAACGTCCGATCAGGGACCTCGTCGATGCTTTAAAGCAACTTCATGCAGAGATTCAGTACCTCGGTAATCCAGGTTATCCCCCGCTGGAAATTAAACCAGCAGAAATACGTAATGCACCAGTTACGATAAAAGGAAATGTATCGAGTCAATTTCTAAGTGGCCTATTAATGGCGCTCCCACTTATAAAAGAAACGACCAGTATTATTGTAGAGGGCGATCTCATTTCAAAATCATACGTAGATCTCACCTTAGCGCAAATGGAAAAATTTGGAGTTCGCGCCATTAACGAGAACTGGCAACGTTTTATTTTACCTGATCAACAGACTTACCAAAGTCCAGGAAAAATTTATGTAGAAGGCGACGCATCATCTGCTTCCTACTTTCTCGCCGCAGGTGCAATTGGGGGAGGACCGGTACGAATAATCGGTGTCAACAAAGATAGCGCACAAGGTGAAATAAAATTTGCTGAAGCCCTCGAGAAAATGGGTGCAAAAATTACTTATGGTGAGAATTGGGTGGAATCTTCAGCAACTTCACCCAAACCTACCACACGATACTTAAGCGCCATTGATTTGGATTGCAATCATATCCCCGATACCGCGATGACTTTAGCAGTAATGGCGCTCTTTGCAGAGGGAACGACAAAATTACGTAATATTGCAAGCTGGCGGGTTAAAGAAACGGATCGCATTGCTGCAATGGCAACTGAATTGCGTAAACTGGGTGCATATATTGAAGATGGGGAAGATTACTTAGCGATTACCCCACCTGAGTCCATTATTCCCGATGTGTTAATTGATACCTATGATGATCACCGCATTGCTATGTGTTTTTCGCTCGTTTCTTTCGCTGTACCGATTCGAATTAATAATCCCGAGTGCGTGGCCAAGACATTTCCTGATTATTTCCAAAAATTTAAAGCCATTACTCACCCATCTGTTGGATCAAGCTAATTTATTTTCACGAGATTTCTATAAAAATGGATGAAATACCAGTTATCACCATTGATGGTCCTTCTGCATCAGGAAAAGGAACTGTAGCGCAGCGTGTAGCAAAGCAACTCGCGTTCCACTATTTGGATAGTGGCTCACTCTATCGTCTGGTTGCATTACAAGCCATGCGATCAAAGATCGACATCACTGACGAGCACGCATTGGCAGATATTGCTGAAAATTTAGCAGCTTACTTCAATGATTCCTCCATCATGCTCAATCAAGAAGATGTTACTGATTTGATACGTAGCGAAGAATGCGGTTTGTGCGCATCTCGTATTGCGGCCTTTCCGCTCGTCAGAGCTATGCTATTAAATAAGCAGCGCGCATTCCGACAAAAACCAGGATTAGTCACTGATGGTCGAGACATGGGATCCATTATTTTTCCAGATGCTTCTCTTAAGATTTTTCTTACCGCAAGCGCTGAGGAACGCGCCCAGAGGCGCTATAAGCAGTTGATCGAAAAAGGAATAAATGCTAACATCAATATCTTACAGCAAGATATTTACGAACGGGATGCACGTGATAGCAAACGAGAAATTGCTCCCTTGCGGCAATTTGAAGATACGAAGTTACTCGATACAACTTTTCTGAATATCGATCAAGCCGTAAACGAAGTTGTTAAGTGGTATCAGGCAAAACATAAATCTTCGTTTTCTCTTTAAGTAAATAATCTTTTTTCAACCCAATAGCCAACGATCTCCTGCTAATAAGGAGATTGGATTGATTAACAAATTAGGTAATTTTTTATAATGACAACTGCTTCTAACCTGAAAGACTCCTCAGAAAATTTTGCTCAACTCTTCGAAGAAAGTCTCGCACGTAAAGAAATGCGCGTGGGAGAAGTAATTACAGCAGAAATCGTTCGCGTCGACTACAATTTTGTGGTTGTTAACGCGGGTTTAAAGTCTGAGAGCTATATCCCTATTGATGAATTTAAAAATGACCGGGGAGAAATCGAGGTTAAGGCAGGTGACTTTGTTAGCGTAGCCATCGATGCGCTTGAAGATGGTTATGGAGAAACAAGGCTGTCACGTGATAAAGCAAGAAGATTAAATGCGTGGCATGATCTTGAAGAAGCCATGGAGAAAGGAACTATTGTCAGCGGAATGGTAAACGGAAAAGTTAAAGGCGGCCTTACTGCAATGGTTAATGGGATTCGTGCTTTCCTCCCTGGCTCGTTGGTTGATATTCGCCCTGTTAAAGATACGACTCCTTATGAAAATAAAGAAATGGAGTTCAAGGTAATTAAGCTGGACAAAAAACGTAATAACGTTGTTATTTCTCGGCGTGCAGTACTAGAGGAAACACAAGGCGCTGATCGCGAATCATTGCTTGCGAACCTTCAAGAAGGTGCGACTGTCCATGGAATTATCAAAAACATCACTGATTATGGCGCCTTTGTTGATTTAGGCGGAATTGATGGGCTGCTGCATATCACTGACTTAGCATGGCGTCGCGTTAAACATCCTTCAGAAGTTATCAATGTGGGTGATGAAGTTACTGCAAAAGTTCTAAAATTTGATCAAGAAAAAAATCGTGTGTCGCTTGGATTAAAACAGCTAACAGAAGATCCATGGGTTGGACTCTCTAAACGTTATCCACAAGGAACTCGCTTGTTTGGTAAAGTAACCAATTTGACTGACTATGGTGCTTTTGTTGAGATAGAACAAGGAATTGAAGGGTTGGTACATGTCTCTGAAATGGATTGGACGAATAAGAATGTTTATCCTTCAAAAATTGTTCAACTAGGTGATGAAGTTGAAGTAATGATTATCGAGATCGATGAAGAGCGCCGCAGAATATCTCTTGGAATGAAACAATGCAAACCGAATCCTTGGGAAGAATTTGCTTCTAGCCATGAAAAAGGTGAAAAAGTTTCGGGTCAAATCAAATCGATTACTGATTTTGGTATTTTTATTGGTCTACCTGGCAATATCGATGGCTTGGTTCACTTGTCTGATCTTTCTTGGAATCAATCTGGTGAAGAAGCGATCGCTGGTTACAAACGGGGAGATGAGGTCGAAGCCGTCGTGCTATCGATCGATGTCGAGAAAGAACGAATCTCCCTTGGTATCAAGCAATTAGAAGGTGACCCTTTCACTATTTATGTTGCAGAGCATGATAAAAATAGCATCGTGAAAGGTAAAGTAAAAACAATTGATCCCAAAGGAGCGGTTATCGGCCTATCTGAAGATGTCGACGGTTATTTGCGTGCTTCAGAAATCACGCGTGATAAAGTTGAAGATATTCGTACTTTACTTAAAGAAGGCGATGAGGTTGAGGCAATGATTATTAATGTCGATCGCAAAAATCGTAATATCAATCTCACAATCAAAGCAAAAGAACAGCAAGAAGAAAGTAGTGCCCTCCAAATGGTTAGCGCAAAAACACCTGCAAGTACAGGTACAACCAATCTTGGTGCCTTGTTAAAGGCAAAGATGGATAATAAAAACACAGAAGAATAACTAGGCAGAGGCATCAATGACAAAATCTGAGTTGATTTCGAGGCTTTCGGCCCGGTATCCTCAATTATTGACCAAGGATACCGAGTTAGCAGTGAAAATGATACTAGACGCCATGGCAGATAGCTTATCAAAAGGCGAACGTATTGAAATTCGAGGATTTGGAAGCTTTGATTTAAATTACCGGCCTGCGCGTGGTAGGCCGTAATCCCAAATCTGGAGAGAAAGTGCTAGTTCCTGAAAAATATGTTCCACATTTCAAGGCGGGGAAAAAATGCGAGAGCATGTTGATTTCCAGAAAGAAAAGCCTTAATTTGAAAACTACATAGAGCGCGTTCCTATCTACTCAATCCTAAAGGAAAGACGATTATGTATATCTTCATTTGGTTAGCAAGTTTTGTGTTTTTCTTATTGTTGTTAACATTTTCTGCTAAAAATACTGATCTCGTAACAGTTAACTATTACTTCGATTTTCATTGGCAAGTTCCACTCGTTGTATTATTTCTGATCTTTTTTGCGGTGGGCTCATGTTTTGGGTATATATCCTGCTTTGTTAAGCATTTGCGTAAAAAGACTTAGCGAACTGCTCGCACCCATGCATGAGTGAATCTCGCATTATTGTTGCGCTTGATTATTCAGATAAAAAACAGGCACTTAATTTAGTCAATCAATTAGATAAAACCTGCTGCCGTGTCAAAGTAGGAAAAGAATTATTTACTGCGGCAGGACCTCAATTGGTCGAGCAATTGATGGAGCTCGGCTTCGAGGTGTTTTTAGATCTAAAATTCCACGATATTCCCAATACTGTTGCGCAGGCATGCAAGGTAGCTGCAAACCTAGGTGTTTGGATGATCAATGTTCACGCATCGGGAGGAAAAAAAATGCTGCTTGCGGCACGCGATGCATTACCGCCTGGTAAAACTAAATTAATTGCAGTCACCGTGCTCACCAGCTTAGATCAGCTCGCATTGAATGAAATTGGCTGGCATAGGACACCGATGGATATCGTCACTCAGCTCGCTTCATTAACAAGCGATTGTGGTTTGGATGGTATTGTTTGTTCGGCTGCTGAAGCAGCTATCATCCGAAAAAATATCCCTCAAAAAAACTTTTGGCTCGTAACACCCGGTATCCGCTCTGCTGATAGCGTCCAGCACGACCAGGCTCGTGTTACAACTCCCAGGGATGCCATTCTAAGCGGCGCGGACTATTTAGTAATTGGGCGGCCTATCACACAATCAGCTGATCCCATGGCAACCCTGCAACGGTTAAATCACGAAATTCTATCAGCTTATTCGGAAATCAATTAGTAACTAACCAGTCGGTAGGCGTCCAATCATGCTACCGATTCTTTTTTATGATTTGCTTCTGGATGGTGAACACTTCCGCCGATGCCGGATCAACCGTAACGCGAACCCAATGGACATTACTTGCACCAAAGGTCTCGACACGGGCAACATGGTTGATCGTTTGCTTTTCGTTATTTTGTAACGGTTTATCTACGCGGAAACGATGAGAATCGCCATGAGCAAGTAAAATCGGTTTTGCGTATTGTGCTGACTCCTGTTCAAATAAATCGATCAATTCATCGAAACCCAGTCTTGCAGGGGTTCCTTTCGCATATTCAAAGTTAGGGTTTGCGTGAAATAAAATAAATACACCCCGTGCATCAGTATTTCTTGCTTCCTCAAAGGTTTGTTTTATCCAAACCATCGCAGCCTCCGTGCGGCGCCTTGCTTCAATATCATCGACCTCAGTGCGATTAGAAAACTGTGCCCAGCCATTATTACTACCTACGATATGTACTGTTGCAAAAACTACGTGATTTTTCCTCCAACGAAGATTTTCCACATATTCGGAAAAGTGTGGATCACTTGCTTGTGTTCGTACCATCACTGTTTTCTGCCCTAAGCTGCCTCCTGGATTGGCATAGAATAGTTCTCTTAGCCGTGCCAAACGCTCCAGTGGGTTGTATAGCCCTGCGAGAAAACGATGACAATCAGTCCATTCATTATCTCCAGGCGTTAGGATAAATGGAATATTAAATTGCTGAAATCGTTGCAAGCGATCAATAAGAACTGCGTCTGTACAAACTGTTAAACCGGATTTGATATCCCCTGCGTGTAGCACCCACTCCAGTCGAGGGTCAGCATTAATTTTACGAATTAAGCGATCAAATTTATCAAAATCATCCCTGCTGTATGGCACATCACCAATGAGTGCAAATTCAAATTTGTCGAATGAGCTATTGCCTAATTCTGGCGATTGAGCAACCGTGAGCGCAGAAAAATTTAGCAAAGCATAGACAGCTAGCAGGCAGGTCACCCAGGATCGACTCTTAAAGCTTAGTTCAAAACACATCACATTCACTGATCTTTGATGGATTCGGTTTAGCTACTTATTTACATCCCAAAACTATATGCCTGTTTCACAAGCAGCTAGATCACCGTTTTTTAAACCTTTATTAAACCAGCCCATTCTTTCCTTAGAAGAACCATGCGTAAAGGCTTCGCGCCGAGGTGGCAACCCAGCTTTACGCATAAGCTGGTCATCGCCAACCGCAGAAGCCGCTTGTAGTGCTTCTTCGATATCTCCTTGCTCAAGAAACCGGGCTCTTTTTTGCGTATGATTAACCCAAACCCCTGCTAAACAATCCGCTTGTAATTCCATCTTAACCTGGATCGCATTTGCGCCTACCTGATTGGTTTGGCTCTGAAGGTTACGTACTTTATTTGAAACCCCGGTTAACGTTTGAATATGGTGCCCCACTTCATGCGCCAATACGTACGCTACAGCCAGATCGCCACTTGCACCCATACGCTGTAGCTCACTTAAGAATGATAAATCCAGATAGATCTTCTGATCGCCCGGACAATAAAAAGGTCCCGAAGCTGCCTGACCCGTTCCACACGCTGTCGGTGTCATCCCCGAATAGACAACGAGCTTAGGTGCTTGGTAATCATAGCCTGCTTTCTGGAATATCTGATTCCACGTATCTTCAGTATCTGCAAGTACAACACTAATCAATTCGAAAACCTGCTGTTCCTCAGCACTAGGTTCATAATTTGAGTCCGATGTTTCAACTATACTTGTTTGCTGCTGAAGTCCCTGCAATACCATTAATGGATCTTGCCCAAAGATAAATACCGCAATAAGGGCGATGATAATACTACCGCCACCAATTGCACCGCCTCGTCTCGCGTATTGCCCACGCCTATCTTCGATATTGCTACTTTGTCGCCTTCCTTTCCACAGCATATCTAACTCCTCAATCTTTAATTGTTTCTTCAGGATAGATGATATCAGATCGATAAATGTAAGCGCTTTCATACATTACATTTTGAAATCACTCAATCTTTCAACGCTTGTATCCATTTTTATACAATTGGTCAGCTACGCCGTTTAACGCAGCGATACGTTGTGGAAGTCTTTCTTGCATCGCTGGTGCTGTTTGAACTGCGGGGCTAGATAAATTTTGCTCAATTTCCGCGGCATTGAAAGTCGACCAGCTATGCACCATCTCTTCCGTTACTTCTACATGGCATTGCATCGCCAGATGAATACCAACCGCAAAAGCTTGATGAGCACAATAAGGGCTAGAAAATAACAACGCTGCCTTTTCAGGTAAGGAAAAAGTTTCCCCGTGCCAATGAAACGCTTCAAACTCAGTCATTGCTCCCAACCAAGCTTTTGCAACCGGATGATCTATCACATTGACCTTTCCCCAACCCAATTCTTTGATCGAGCCTTGTGTTACCACGCTTCCCATCGCTTTAGTCATTAGCTGCCCGCCCAAGCAATGCCCCAGGACAGGAATATTCAGCGTGATCGCTTGCTGGATTAAAGCCAGTACTTGCGTAATCCACGGCAAATCGTCATTGACACTCATCGGCCCTCCCATCAAAACGAGACCACTAAAATCCTGTAGGGTTGACGGTATAGTTTCATTATCATCCACCTTAACCACTTTCCATGGGATATGATTATTATCAAGAAATGTGGCAAAATACCCAGGCCCTTCGATAGGAAAGAATCTAATAATTACAACAGGTTTCATAATCAAGCCTCTCTAGCTTTTACAAACGTTTCAATCTTTATAGCACGCACTTCCATTTATTCTTTTGAAATTCTTTATGCTGAGTGCTTTACCATTGTTAATCACTATGACCAAATTGCTAAGTGTAGCGCCTTTGACATATCGCTCTCACCATGAATGATAATCAAAAAACCTTTTCTGCTCTCGTTCGCCAGAACAGCTACGTCATATCGAAACCAATAAGGCATCAGAATTATCCTATGCAAGTGTTGCAGATATGAACTTGCACACCGCTCGAGATTTTAGCTATCGACAATTTCTGAATCATCTTACGACTCGTGCAAAACGTCTGATTCACGATAATGCATTGACTGAAGATATCGAGCAACCTCAAAAATTATTTGTCCGCGCCACTCGAATTTGCGTCATTATTGCTGCCATACTCGGCGCGTTGGCGGTTGGACATGCAGT
>JADJLM010000006.1 GCA_016710135.1 Nitrosomonas sp.
GTAAGCTTGTTATGTAGAAAAATCAGGTCATGTCGCAAAGGAAAAATATGGCTATTGATGTCAATGAGCAAGCGCGCTGAACCCGACCAGCGATAGTGCGCTGCAAAAATTCGCCGAATCAGCTCGCCATTGCCAATTTTTCTAACTAACCGGTCGGTATCAAGTTCATTACCACTTTGCATGTAACCGAGTGTTTTATGCAAAAAAGGCCACAACCGCGACCAAGGCGTCAATGGTTTAAATTTCAGCGGCAGATGTTTTGGAACCAGCGATGTGCGTGCTTCATCGGTCAATGTTTCGGTATAGGCTTCATACCACTGGGGATAACTTGTCGAGGTTTCAGATTCCTCTTTCAATCGCTCGCGCTTTGTTACGCGATAAAAATGTGCCTTTTTGAGTTCGATTGGCGGTAATTCAGGTGGCGTGCTCGGCAACGATGGCCTATCAAAAAAACCAATATCACGGCTCGGTTCCGGTTTTTTGGGTGATACTGGAGTTGTATTTTCACGAAAAAACCCGAGCGCAGCCGCTGCATAATCAAGATCAAGCGCCTTTGCATCAACACAACGCAATAAATCCGCTCGGCTGATCAATGGGAAATTCATCTCAAACTACTGGCCAATTGATACGATGCAGGGCACAGCAAATTCATTCTCCGTACTGTGCTGGATATTTCTTTAACGAAAAATCGCTAATAGCGGCGAGTGCTTCGCTTTAGATCTTCCCCGCAGCCGCCTAGCAACACCAAGGCTCTCAATATACCAGATATTCAGCTTGACCAGGGGTGTCAATCCCAATTCTTTGGCTGCCTTGCGATCCTTCAGTAATTGTTTGGCTGCTTCTCTGCGGATATCTTCATTGCACTGGTCACCAAAATGCAATTTACCTCTATCGTTCAGCCAATTTTCCAAATTTCCTTCTTCGGGTAAGCGCATATTGAGTACCAAGCATCGGCGTATGAAAGCGGGTGGGAGTTCGCGCTCCTCATTGGTACTGATGATGATAAACGGTGGGACAGTATTATTCTTGCCCTAACACCTTATTTACCCAAAGGATTGTTACCGCATTATTTCCCAATGTCTCAAGCAATCCATTCGGTAGCTCGGCATCCGCTTTATCGATTTCATCGATTAATAACACACTTCCATTGCTGGGTTTCCAGTTGTTTGGCCATTCGGGTTTTGAAGTTTATATTCTGTTTTCTCATACACGTCGTTAGCCGACTGCCAATCGAGTACCCACCAAAGCACGCCAGGTGCGATAAATTTTTCAGGCTGCAATGCCTCTCTGACGGTATCGCTGCTGGCTTCGCCTTTGAGGGTCTGCGCTTTTGCCAGCCGTCCCACGGCATCAAAACGGCAAATCAAATCCTGGCTTTCACTGCGCGCATTCATCACTTCCGCCACAAATTGACGACCTAGTAAATGCGCAACCGCTCGTGCCAATTGACTCTTGCCGGTACCCGGTTCTCCTCGAACCAGTAGCGGACGTTGTGCGGCTAGCGCGGCTTTAATCGCATTAACCACGGCACTATCATCGAAACTGTGTTTCGATGCCGGCCACGATCCATAAGCCGGCAAATCCAACGCAACTCCAGTTTTAATTTTCTTTAAATCTTCAACGATTTTTGTCTGGTTCATAAGGTATATACTCGTCCAACATAAGATAAAAATCTAAAATGATTGAAACCAATTCTTCATCATCCGGAATAACCAAAGCACCAGCACCATTATCCATTTTAACAACAATGACTGGCAATTCGGGTAAACGATGAATGAGCTCATTCTGTACGTCGATGTTCATCAAGGGATGATTTTCATCGTCGGGCACGATCAAGTAGTAATTATTTTTGCGTAAATCCTTGCGTTTGAGTCGAGTTTTGATTTGAGCACGCAAAGCGCTTCTCATCGAGATTCTCCTTAACATCCATCGGAAAAAACTTGCACCCAAATCTGACGCAAAATCCCTGTAACGATATCATCTTCTCAAATCCATCCTCTAGCGCAGCTACTCCTCCTTTCCCAAAATTTCACTTTTGCACTGTTAGCTTGTAACGTGGTAAACGCTGCAAATGGCGTGAGGTCAAAATTTCTACTGCGGCGGCGGCATTAAAGGGCAAATGCGTCAAATTAGAAGCAGAACGGCTACGCTGCGCTTGGTAATCAGACATCCAATCATCGCTAATCGCGCATAGCGTTAAGCACGAAAATAATGCATCCGCATGACTCGTCAGTTGCTGTACCTCCTGGATGGTCGCTGCTGCCGCTCTATCAGGCCCGGTAGACAATCGACGCAAAGTGACTGCAACCGCATTATGGATTTGATCGCGCAAGAGCTCATCCAAGCGATGCTTACTTTGATCGAGCAAGGTGTTGGTCAAATTGACACTGGCTTCGTTGCTACCTTTGGCACCGATTTCGCTTGCAATGGCTTTACGCAGGGTATCCGATGCATCGAACGCTTCTTGAATACGACTTTTAATCGCCGTCATAAAACCCTGATCGGTTTGGTGCGGTTTTAAAAGCGCATCGGGGGGAATTTGATACCGCGGTAAATTAAATCAAGGATTTTTGCATAATGCTCGCCGCCGATCGCGTCGACTGTAATAACCAACATATCACTCGCTTGTTTCATCAAGTGATCAATCTTTATTTTAAACTCATGATACCGATTGAGATCAGCATGTTGATCCGGCGCAATACCGGGACCTAATGATTGGATGGCTTTTCTTTTTCTTCTACTTGTTGTTGCCAAAAATCCACGAACGACAGCCGCGTGCTTGGATCGCTAAAATCGATATTTTCAATATTAATCGGATAGATTTTTTGTTCCAATCCTTTCTGCTGCAGCAATTCTTTCCATTCATACAGACAATATTTCGATTTGAAATAAGCTTCACTCAAAATCACAATGACGTGATTCGCACCGGCAATTCTATCCATAAACTGACTGATGCGTTCACCGGGTTTCATCGTGTTCGAATCCCGGATTAAATGAATACCGCGTTCCTGGCATTGCTTCTCCAGCTCAGCGACGTGACACGTTTGCGCTTCCACCCTCCACGAATAAGAAACAAAAACTTTAACCGGCTCGGTCATTGACGCACTCGTTTGTTTAATCGAAGAAATATTGTAGGCGTAAGGTGTAATAACCGTAAAGGCATTGCACCGGTATTTTTATGGTTGGTGGCGGTTTTTTGCTATTGCCATACCCTATTTCCACCGCAGTCATCTCCCGCCTGAACCTTCGCGCGCTCCGTCGCGCTGCGGTCAGCCGGCTACTGGTCTGCTCCTTGCCTTGCCTGACTTGACCTCAACGACCTAGGGCCGGGAAGCCAATGCTGATGAGGCGGTTGCCAGGCTCGGCGAGCCAGTAGCGGTTAGCAGAACGCGCCCACCAGGCGAAGTCGCCCCAGGACCCGCCGCGCAACACGCGGCCATCCCCAGTTTCCGGAGCCCTTTGGATCGATCACCGGTTCAGATGGATATTCACCATACCAATCCTGGCACCATTCCCATACATTGCCGTGCATTTGATACAACCCCAGTCGTTACACGGCAACGCCTTCACCGCAACAGTTTGCTTTGGAATTCACTCGCGACCATTGTTGTAAGACGCTGTTCCATCGAAATTCACCCGTGACGAATCGATATACTCGCCCCAGCTAAATGGCGTGGTGGTTCCAGCGCGGCAGGCGTATTCCCATTGTGCTTCCCGTCGGCAGGCATAATTTCAACGCTGTTTTAAGGTCATTCATCTTGCTGATGAAGGCTTGGGCATTATCCCAACTGACATTCTCTACTGGATTTTCTTCACCTAGGAAATGACTCGGATTATTGCTCGCGATGACGTGCCATAGTGCTTGTGTTACCGGCGTATCGGCGATCCAGAAACCTTTCGTCAATGTCACTTGATGTTGTAGTTCATTGCTAGATCGCTCCGGTTCATCCTCCGGCGAGCCCATCAAGAACGTCCCCGGTTCGCACCAACGAAATACTTGTCGCACACCCTTGTAGGTGAACGCCATCCACAACCCGAATTCGTCCTCGCCCCAATCGGATGCCCAGGCTTCGGGAAATGCTTCCGGAAAACGATTGTGCCGACGAATTACGAACATATTCAATTCTTAATAATCTCAATGGGTTAATTGATGAACGATTAATGGATTTTGAACAAACCTGTAACAAATAATAGATGTTAATGCTAAACCAAAGGAACACGCGGTAGCAAAACAAGATTATTCACATGCAGTAAACCAACTCTGAGAATTTTTACAGACTCGACTAGCTAGAGCGCACTAACCAGTCTTTGCGGCGCTCTGCTTCCTCCATCATTTTCTGATAAACCGTCAAACGCCGGGTATTTATTTCACCTTTTTCTGCTGCGAGCAGCAAAGCACAACCAGGTTCGGTTAAATGGCGACAATTACTAAATTTGCAAGATCCACCAAGGTAAGGATGAAACTCAAGGAAGCCTCGCGCTAAGTTAGTTTTATCAATATGGTTGATCCCAAATTCTTGCATTCCCGGTGAATCAATAATCGTGCTCAATGCGTCAAGATGGTAAAGTCTGGCGTGTGTAGTTGTATGGCGCCCACTGTCTAATGCTAATGAAATTGTCATTGTTGCGCGTTGCGCCTCTGGTATTAACGCATTGATAACGGTCGATTTTCCCATGCCCGATTGACCGATAAGTAGGCTTTTTGCTGATGCAGGTAAGGAATGAGTGGTTTAATGTCATTGACCGCGCTAATATTCAGGCATGGATAGCCTAGTTGCTGATATAACGCTAATTTTTCTGTTGCTACTTGTGCTGCTTCGGATAGATCACATTTATTGAGTACGATGAGAACTCGAATCTTCTCGTTTTCTGCTGCGACCAGATAATGATCGATCAGGGCTTCGCTAAAACTTGGGATCACTGCAACGACAATGATGAGTTGAGTGATATTTGCAGCAATTAATTTCTGACGAAAAGCATCGCTTCGATAGAACAAATTAGCCCTTGGTAGCACGCTTTCAATAACACCTTGACCAGGCGTAGTCGGGAGGACTTCAACTTGATCACCACAGGCAATTCCTCCCTTCTTTCCTCTCATGTAACAGCTCAGGATTAATCCTGAGCTTGTTTTAATTTCATATTGGCGACCGAAGGCTGCAATAATCTGACCTTCTATGAGTGTTGGGGTATTACGAGTAGGAGATGATCGTTTATCGCTCAAATTTTAAACAGTCCATCAATTTTCGTCGCACAAATAAAATCATTTTCTGATAGACCTTGTATTGCATGCGTCATGTATACGACTTGGCAGTGATTATAGCCTACCACCATATCAGGATGATGATCTTCTCGATGAGATAGCCAGGCAACTGCATTTACAAATGCCATAGTTTGGTAATAGTTTTAAATTTAAAATCTTTATGAATCGTATTATTTCGATATTCCCATTGATCAAGTTGCTGCATGAGTTTATCGATTTCTTCCTGAGATAAGGGGGTATCCCCCCTTCACAAGGCTTGCAGTGCTTCTTGAAAAGATCACACGTGTCAGTCATAGCATTTCCTTGTTGGCTAAGCGAGTTTCTTTAGTTGCGTAATTCGGATTGCTGCGGGTGGGTGCGAATCGTAAAACGCAGAATGTAATGGATCAGGCGTAATCGTCGCTGCATTGTCCTGATAAAGCTTAACGAGTGCTCGAATCAGGTCATCTGCCGATGCATATTGAGCTGCATATGCATCAGCTTCAAATTCATGCTTGCGTGAGTAAAGGCTCGATAAAGGATGCAGTAAAAAGGTGAACACTGGCATGATTAAGAAAAAGAGTAATAATGCCATCGCAGCCGGAGAAGAGATGTTAGCAGACACACCCAATCCCTCATAAACCATGTTTGTTGCATCAAAAAGCCGAGTAGTGCAAAAAAGACAAGGCTTACCATGAATGACCATACAATCCGTTTTAGCACATGACGGAGCTTGAAGTGACCTAATTCATGAGCCAGAACAGCCTCAATTTCGGAGCCTTCTAAGCGAGATAGGAGCGTATCAAAAAAACAATACGTTTATTTTGCCAAACCCAGTAAAATAGGCATTTCCATGACTGCTTCGTCGTGATCCATCCATTACAAACAACCCGCTGGATTTGAAACCGCATTTCTGCATCAGTTGCTCAATACGTGTTCTAAGCGCGTTATCCTCCAGCGGTGAAAACTTGTTAAAAATTGGAGCAATCCAGGTTGGATAAATCGAGAGTAATAAGATATTAAATCCCATCCAAGCTATCCAAGCGTATAACCACCAATACAACCCTGCTTTCTCCATTAACCACAACATGCAAAATAGCAACGCACCACCCAGAATGAATCCTAATAAATATTGCTTGATTAAATCAGAAAAAAACATAGTAGGACTCATTTTATTAAAACCAAACCGTTCTTCAATCACAAAGGTTCGATAATAATTAAAAGGGATCTCAACCGCGCTGAGTATCAAAATAGTTGTTAAGATCAGTGCCATGCCATGGAAAATAGGGTTTTCTATCCATCCGGCCCAGAAACTGGAAATTACATTCAGCCCCCCGCCGAGCGTAAATATAAGCAGTAGCAGCGAATGCATAATTATACTGGGATAGCTAAAACGTGTTTTAACACAGGTATAATCAGCTGCTTTCTGATGCGAGGCCAAATCAATTTGTGCAGAAAAATCATTCGGTACTTGGTCGCGGTTCGAACGAACATGACGCGCATGACGAATCGCGAGCCATAGCTCAATAAGCGTCGTAAGTAATAATGCAAAAACGAAAATAGCAGTAAAAGTTTGCATAGTGGTTAAATAAATAAAAAAAAGATTAACTACACACAGTTCTAATTTATACAGAAGTGACGTGTTACTCGCAATATGACACAATCGGCTTAATATAATTCACGAGATCTCATTATGGCACAGGATAGCAACAACCTCATCTGGATCGATATGGAAATGACAGGATTAAATCCTGACAATGATCGCATTATCGAAATCGCTTTAGTTATTACTGATTCACAATTAAATATCGTTGCTGAATCTCCTGTTTTGGTCATTGCTCAGCCTGTTTCAATTCTCGATGGTATGGATAAATGGAACCGATCAACTCATGCCAAATCAGGGTTAATCGAAAAGGTTAAAGCATCCATCCTATCTGAAGCCGAAGCAGAAGAAATCATGTTGAAATTCTTACAATCTTATGTGCCTTCAGCAACATCACCCATGTGTGGGAATTCGATCTGCCAAGATAGACGGTTTTTGGTTCGCTCCATGCCTAAACTTGAAGCTTATTTCCATTATCGAAATCTTGATGTCAGTACACTCAAAGAGCTAGCCAAACGCTGGAAACCAGCGATTATGTCTGGTTTGAATAAAGAAAGTAAGCATGAAGCTTTGTCAGATATTTATGATTCAATCAATGAGTTAAAATACTATCGTGAGCATTTCATCTATATCGGATGATCGGTTTTCAATTAAGGAGCACCGTGAATGATTAATAAAACGACGTTTACAATAACAGTTAACCCCAAGATACCGCCACGTTTGTCGCGTTTGGAAGAGTTAGCAAACAATCTTTGGTATAGTTGGGATCGAAGTACTCGTACTTTGTTTTCCCGCATTGATCCTCGGTTATGGGAAGCAATTGGACATAATCCCAAGTCATTTCTTAAACGTGTCGATGAATCGCTACTCCTCAAGGCGGCGAGTGATCAAACCTTTCTGGCCAGCTATAACAGTGTATTGTCCGCTTATGACTCATATCATTCAGAACCAACCCGATATAATCGATTTGAAGGCTTTGAATCTCGTGACCAGATCGCATACTTCTGCTTTGAGTTTGGCTTCCATGAAAGCTTACCTGTCTATTCAGGTGGTTTAGGTATTCTAGCGGGGGATCATTGTAAAGCAGCGAGCGATTTATGCTTACCATTTGTTGCGATAGGACTTCTATATCGACAAGGCTATTTTTCTCAGACAATTGATAGCCAAGGTAATCAACGCGCAATATATAATGATTCTGACTTTGGTGACTTGCCTGTAGAACCTGCGCTTCATGATGATGGAACTGAAGTACATATTCATATCGACTTGCCTGGTCGAAGCGTTAATGTAAAAGTTTGGCGCGTCATTATTGGACATGTCAGCCTATTTCTTCTCGATACCGACTTGCCCGATAATTCTGCTGATGATCGGCTTATTACGCACCGATTGTATGGCGGCGATAAAATTATGCGTATTCAGCAAGAAATTTTGCTAGGTATTGGGGGTGTTCGCGCTTTACGCGCTATGGGAATCAAGCCAACTGTATGGCACAGCAACGAGGGTCATGCAGCATTCATGATGCTAGAACGCGCTCGTAATTTAGTACAACAAGAGCTCGATTTTGCAAGCGCGCTTGAAGCAGTAGCTACAAATACCATTTTCACTACTCATACTGCTGTACCAGCTGGACATGACCATTTCACTCAAGCGATGATGCAAGAATATTTTGGCTTGTTTTGTAATGATTTAAAGATTGGGTGGAGTGAATTCATGGCATTGGGCAATATGCCTGGGAATGAAGACTTCAACATGACCGCACTGGCGATCCGTTTATCGCGAACCCATAACGGCGTCAGCAAGATCCATGGTGATGTTTCTGCCAGTATATGTCGCGATCTCTGGCCACAAATTGAACCAGAAGAAAATCCAATTTCGTATGTCACCAACGGCGTTCATGTGCCCACCTTCTTGGCTCAGGAATGGTCTGCCTTATTTGACCGCTATTTGGGTCATGAGTGGCGAGATAAAATGTGTGAACCAGAGTTTTGGTCACAAATTGATGCTATTCCTGATCATCTATTCTGGAGCGTTCGTCAAACACTCAAATCACAGCTTTTTTATGGTATTCAGGCTCGATTGACGGAGCAGAATGCTCGGAATCATGGATCTGAAGCACATCTCGATCGGCTATTTAAATGGATTGATCCTAATAATCCTAATATTCTGACGTTAGGATTTGCTCGCCGATTCGCTACTTATAAACGCGCAACTTTGTTATTTGAAAACCTTGATTGGCTCCGCAAAATCTTGCTGGATCAAGATTACCCTGTTGTGCTCATTTATGCTGGCAAAGCTCACCCTGCGGATATTCCCGGTCAAGATTTGATCCGTCGAATTAGTCATGTATCACGTATGCCAGAGTTCGAAGGGCGAATTTTATTAGTGGAAGGCTATGATTTACGGTTAGCTCGTCGACTCGTGGCAGGTGTTGATGTATGGCTGAATAGTCCTATTTTTCCACTGGAAGCAAGTGGTACTTCAGGCATGAAAGCAGGCATTAACGGCACACTTAATTTAAGCGTACTAGATGGCTGGTGGGGAGAAGGATATGATGGGAAAAATGGCTGGGCGATTAAGCCTGGGTCTGAAAATACTGAGGCTGTCTTACGAGATCAGGATGAGAGCCAATCTTTTTATGAAATCCTACAAGATCAGGTTGTCCCTCTCTATTATCGTCGTAATGGCTTTGGTTATCCTGCAGAGTGGGTCAAGATGGCAAAATACTCGATGTCTTCATTATTACCACGCTACAATGCAAATCGTATGGTTAGTGAATATGTTGAGAAATTCTATATTCCCGCGAACAAAAGAGGCGCTCATTTCGTCGATGATGATTATGCAATCGCTCGAAATGTTGCAGCCTGGAAAACAAAAATTAGGAAGGCTTGGCCCCATGTTTCACTGAGACGACTTGATACTCCCGCAAAGCAAATCAACTTTGGTGATCTTTTGAATTTCAAGGTTGCGGTTAAGTTAAATGGCTTACAACCAGAAGATGTGGCCGTTGAACTGTTACTTTGTCGTCAATATAAAAAAATGCGGTTAACCAATTTTAAGCACTTCAAATTTGATTGTGTTGGCATGGTCTCGCCGCAGGAGCACTTGTTTGAGCTAAATCATGCGCCTGAGCTTTGTGGAAGACAGGAATACTATCTCCGTATTTATCCCTATCACCCAGCATTAACTCATCCACTTGAAATAGGCATGACGATATGGTTATAAAATTATTTGCGTAATTAATTAACAAGAAGTCTGCGTAAGCACGAATTTGAGGTTATTTTGAATCATTTATCTGTCCTCCATTCATTCTAGAATGGCACATAAATTGCATAGTAATTAGCTGACAACATTAATAGGATCAGTTGAACTAGGAGGATATATGGCTATAAATCATGAGCAAGTAAATTTCGATCACTCATCGTTTAATCAGATTAAGCAAAGCTTGCAGCAAGCTATTAAAGACAAAGCTAATTCTTTACGCGAAAATCATTCATCAACCGGGGTTTCCTCATTCAAAGAAGTTTTGTCAAAAACCGTTCAGGACCTTCTATCAAACCCCAGTGAGAAAGGAATTAATAACGGATTATCACAAACAACGCAGTCGTCAGCGCCTGATCGTTCCATTGTACCTTCGAGAGACGTTCAACCTATCCAGAAATTAATCAGTTCAGCAGCGGATTACCTCTCAATGCGTTTACAGAAAGAGGAAAAACACACGACGGAATTAGCAACAGATGGAGTACTAAATAATGCCACGGTGACTAGTTTTTTACCCGCCAATACGGGACAGAATCTAGCTCAAAAAATCTCATCTGATGAGTCCGTACATAAAATCAATGCAGAACTGAATTCAGCCGCATGGCTCGGCGGGAAACCCAATAGTATCAAGGAGCTGTTGGATTTTATGCAAACCCGTGGTATTGCAATGAATGTTGGTGAAGCTTCCGATTTCTTGTATGGCAGCATTGGCGCTAATGATGATCTTCGTGATTTCAATACGATTCTTAACGCAGAGAACCCAACCATTGCAAATAATCAAGCACTAGGGCAATTATTTTCAAATCCCAATGCAAGGACCAATCCTAATTACACTATCCGTAGCACTGAAGAAGTTGTTGCTCAGAACGGTAATTTACTAGTTAGGGAAAGCAAAAATGGGGCGCAGATTCTTGCAGCTCAGGCAGCGAATGGTATGCCACTCACCGATATTTTTAATGGCGCAACAGGAGTAAGTGGTGGTATTGCTCGATATGGCATTACAGATGCGAATGTGCAAGCAATATTAGATAACCCTAAAGTGTCCGATGAGATTAAGGCGCAACTCAAATCCTACCTGGGTAGCGGATATCAGCAGAATCCAACAAATTATTTACTTGATATCAATTTAGCTTCATTTGCAACTACAGGCGTATTTAATCAAAGTAAATAGCTTATAGGTAATACAATATTTGTAGTGCAGACTGTCCTGGTAAAAGTATAATTAGCTAGGACGGCTGCAATGGTCAAAGTTGATAGAAAGAAATTAAAGATAAATAGGTTCTGGAAGTTGAATAATTTTGGTTTCCGCCGGCAATTATTGCCGGGAACCCGGCAATAATGCGTATTTTATTCATACATCAAAATTTTCCTGCACAATTTAAGTATCTTGCCCCCGCTCTTGCTAAGCAACATCAAGTCAGAATACTCACTTTAAACACTCGTCTAACTAGTAGTTGGCAGGGTATTCCAGTTAATCACTATTCACTACAAAGAATATCTACAAAGGGTATCCACCCCTGGATAATCGATTTTGAGGCACAAGTTATTAGAGGCGAGGCGACGCTGTATGCAGCGCTTAATTTGCGTCAGCAAGGTTTTACTCCTGATGTCATCATTGCCCATCCTGGATGGGGGGAAAGTATAGCGCTTAAAGATGTTTGGCCTAACGCGAAACTAGGGTTATATTGTGAGTTCTTCTATCATGCAGAAGGCGCTGATGTTGGTTTTGACCCTGAGTTTCCTAATACGGATCCTGCACAAGCTAGCCGAATACGGTTAAAGAATACCAATACGCTTATCCAGTTGAGTACTTTCGATGCAGGGATATCACGGACCTACTGGCAAGCCAGTACTTTTCCTGAGTTGTTCCGGCATAAAATTAGTGTCATCCACGATGGAATCGACTCGGCTTTTTTACAGCCTAATCCGAGTGCCACGCCTACATTGAAGACGAATTCGGGTGGTTTGCTTACTTTGTCAAAAGGAGATGAAATCATTACCTTTGTTAATCGCAATTTGGAACCGTATCGAGGCTACCATATTTTTATGCGATGTTTACCAAAATTACTCAAGCAACGCCCATATGCAAGAGTTTTGCTCGTGGGCGGAGATGGCACCAGTTATGGTGCAAAACCATCGAGGTCAAAAAGTTGGAAAGAACAATTCATTGATGAAGTACGCCCTCAAATTAGCGACGCTGACTGGTCCCGTGTTCATTTTCTGGGTAATTTGCCCTATCACCATTTTGTTGCTTTACTTCAGCGCTCTTCGTTGCACGTTTATTTAACATATCCTTTTGTGCTTTCATGGAGTTTACTCGAAGCGATGAGTATCGGATGTGCGATCGTTGCAAGCGATACATCCCCTGTGCATGATGCAATTATTGATAGTGAAACAGGTCGATTAGTCAATTTCTTTGACTATAAGGCGCTTGCGGATGAAATCAGCTTACTGCTTGATAATCCTGCAGAAAGACAACGTCTCGGAGTGAATGCGAGAGCTTTTATTCACGACAAATATGATTTAAAAACAATCTGCCTCCCGAAACAAATCGAGTGGGTTGAGAATATCTTAAAATAAACTCCTCCAAGCACAGGGTAGAGATGAAATGAATTGAGCCTCTGAGGCTAAAATAAAAAGAACAACTTTACGCCTGTTACACATTAAAACGGAAATGAACAACATCGCCGTCTTGCACAATATAATCCTTACCTTCTAAGCGCATTTTTCCCGCTTCTTTCGCACCCTGTTCACCGCTGCAGGTCACGAAGTCATCATAAGTAATCACTTCTGCTCGAATGAAACCACGCTCAAAATCCGAATGAATTACGCCTGCTGCTTGAGGAGCGGTATTTCCTTTATGGAAAGTCCAGGCGCGTACTTCTTTGACGCCTGCGGTAAAATAAGTTTGGAGCCCTAGTAGCTGATAGGCCGCTCGAATCAGGCGATTTAATCCCGGCTCAGCAAGCTTAAGGTCAGCCAGAAATACCTGCTTATCGTCATCTGATAAATCTGCAATTTCAGCTTCAAGTGATGCGCAAATGACAACAACAGGAGCACCTTCTTGGGCCGCATAATCTTGAACACTTTTAACTAAAGGATTATCTTGAAAGCCAGTTTCAGCAACATTTGTAACATAAATCGTCGGCTTCATTGTTAATAAGCACAATGATTTTATCAGCACAAGCTGCGCATCTTCGAATTTAAAGCTACGCGCTGGCTTATTCTGGTCAAGGTGGCTAGACAGCGCTTCTAAAAGAGTTGCGTTACGAATACTTTCCTTATTACCTGATTTAGCTGATTTCGATTCTCGTTGTACAGCCTTTCAACAGTAGCAAGATCGGCTAAGGCAAGTTCTGTTTGAATCACTTCAATGTCTGAGATAGGGGTGATTCTACCGGGCACATGAACGATATTGTCGTTAGCAAAACAACGTGCCATATGAATAATGCCATCGGTTTCACGGATATTCGCAAGAAATTTGTTCCCTAGCCCTTCTCCACGAGAAGCTCCTGCCACTAGTCCAGCAATATCAACAAATTCAACCGTTGCAGGTTGTACCGCTTTAGGTTTAACAATCTCACTGAGCTTTATTAACCGTGGATCTGGTACCTCAACAATGCCCACATTGGGGTCAATGGTACAAAAAGGATAATTTTCAGCTGCAATACCTGCCTTAGTTAGCGCATTAAAAAGCGTAGATTTACCCACATTGGGTAAGCCTACAATACCGCATTTTAGGCTCATATTAAAGAATAACTATTTTAAAAAATGATGTTTTGTATCTTGTATAACCGAATTTCAGCATCAATACTATTTATTGGCTACTATGTAATTTTTGCATAGTAGCCATGTAATCACCACTAAGTAGTAGCGGCCATAGGGTTAGGCTCTTACTGATGCCCTCATCAATAAGGGAAGCCTCTTCTTTACTAGGGGGGTGAAGCACATAATCAACTACCGCAGCTCTATTTCCCGGATGACCAATCCCGATGCGCAATCGCCAGAAATCGTTACTGCCAATTTTAGTAATAATATCTTTTAAACCATTATGCCCTCCTGATCCACCGCCCAGCTTTAGCTTAATTATCCCGGGTGATAAATCCAACTCATCGTGAATAACGAGTATCTGTTCAGGATTGCATTGGTAAAAGCGACATAACGAAGCAGTAGCCATTCCGCTTGCATTCATATAGGTTTGGGGCATCAGCAATCTAAAAGGCTCTCCTTGGTAGACTCCGCTTGCGCACAAACCATGAAATTTCACTTCCGACACAAATGAAACCTTTAATTCAGCTGCTAGCTGCTGCAACCAAACAAAGCCTATATTGTGGCGAGTCAAAGCATATTTCTCACCTGGGTTTCCTAAACCGACAATTAGCTTCATTCGTTATTAAACAAAACAGTGAGTAAGGGCTTATTGCTAAGAAATACAAAACCTAGCTACTTGTCATCGAATAGAAAATAGAACTATTCATTAACACGAGGAACGAAATCAACCCTTTAAAGATAGCAAATCGCTCCAAGCGCTAACGCGAGCAAACAGAATGTTGTGGCACTTGCCGTTATTAGGCAGCCGGAGCTGCTGAGCTTCCTTCTTCGGTCCCTTCATCAGCTCGCTTAACAGTCAGTGTAGCAACAGGTAAATCATCACCTCGGCTTAAGGCGATGATTTCAACTCCCTGAGGAAGTTTGAGATCCTTAAGGTGTAAAGTACTTCCTGCAGTCATTTCTGATAAATCAGCCGTGATAAACTCAGGTAAATCTTTAGGTAAGCAGGATATATCAACTTCCGTTAACACGTGGCTGATTAATCCACCCGATAACTTAACGCCAGGAGCAATCTCAGCATTGATAAAATGTAAAGGAACTTTCATATGTATTTTTTTGTTTTGATCAACACGTTGAAAATCCACATGCAAGACTTGCAGCTTGTAAGGATGCATCTGTACATCTCTTAATAGAACCTGCTCTTTTTTTCCATCTAGGCTTAGGGAAAGAATCGAAGCATGAAACGCTTCTAGCTTGAGTTTATGAAAGAGATTGTTGTGATCTAATTCGATAGACTGAGCTTGTCCTTCTCCTCCATAAACGATACCAGGTACTTTACCAGCTCTGCGCAGGCGGCGGCTCGCACCCTTACCTTGCATTGCTCGATTATTTGCATCAATTTCAATTTGCATCCTTTTTCTCCTAAAATTACCAAACAGATTTTATCCGCGACCAGAAAAATCACTAATAAAACTACCTACCTACTCCATAAACAAAGAACTCAAAGAGCTCTCATTACTAATTCTTAACATCGTCTCACCCAAAAGGTTAGCAATACTCAGCTGACAAATTCGATCACAAGCTTTAGCCTCATCAGAAAGTGGTATTGTATCGGTTACCACGATCTTATCGAGTTGTGAACTTGCGATACGCTCTACTGCTTTTCCTGACAAAACAGCATGCGTTGAGTAAGCAACGACACTGTGAGCCCCCTCATCCTTCAATGCCTTAGCAGCCTCACACAGTGTGTTGGCCGTATCAACCATATCATCAATAATGACGCACGTTCGCCCTTTCACTTCCCCGATAATATTCATTACTTTTGATTCATTCGGCTTGGGACGTCTTTTATCAATAATCGCCAGATCACATTCGAGTCGCTTTGCCATATGCCTTGCTCTCACAACTCCACCGACATCAGGAGATACAACAATTAAATTCTGATAGTTATGTTTCCATACATCACCAAGTAATATGGGCATGCCATATATATTATCTACTGGAATGTCGAAGAATCCTTGAATCTGATCAGAATGCAGATCCATCGTCAGAAGCCGATCAATACCGACCGTTGTTAACATATTAGCAACTACTTTCGCAGTAATGGCAACACGTGCTGATCGTGGCCGTCGATCTTGCCGTGCATAACCAAAATAAGGTATTGCAGCAGTTATACGGCCGGCAGATGCTCGCTTTAGTGCATCAACGATTACCAAAATTTCCATTAAGCTATCATTCGTTGGCGCACATGTTGACTGAAGGACAAATACATCCTTACCTCGAACATTTTCGAGTATCTCAACCATGATCTCACCATCACTAAACCGAGATACTGTAGCTCGACCTAGATGGATATATAAGGTACTTCACTACATCCTGAGCCAATTTAGGATGAGCCGTACCCGTAAAAACCATTAAGCTATCATAAGACACAATTTATTATTTTTTTACCAATGGAAAACAGATGGGAGCAAACAAACTTTCTCTGAAAACAATTAAAAGAACCATAGTTGGCTGGGGAGGTAGGGATCGAACCTACGAATGCCGGAATCAAAATCCGGTGCCTTACCACTTGGCGACTCCCCAATTTATTAACGATAAAAATCCCTTAACGGATGTTTAGCTAAACCTTTTGCGACCACAGCATTTATTCCATCTGGTAAGCGATGACAGGCTTCTTTTGCTTGCGCTTCTGTCTCAAACTCTGCAAATACAGAAGACCCAGATCCAGTCATTGCTACCAAAGTTGTATTATTTAATTGTTTTAACCAATCTATACATTTTGCCACATCGGAGTACATACGGCAAACTACTGACTCAAGATCATTATGTCCATCATAGATGGAAAAGGGCGGTATTGTGATCGGGATTGTGTCGCGCGTCAACTCATTGCTTGCAAAAACCTGAGCAGTTGAAACGTTAACTGCGGGCGTTAGAACTAAATACCAGGCATTGGGGAGAATAACGGTTGAAAGCTTTTCTCCTACACCTTCCGCAAATGCACTATCGCCATAGATAAAAACCGGGATATCGGCACCCAATTTTAACCCGAGCTCCATTAAACTATCTCTATCCCAATTCAAGCCCCATAAATGATTAAGAATAATTAATGTCGTTGCCGCGTCCGAGCTTCCTCCTCCCAACCCTCCTCCCATTGGGATATGCTTCTCAAGATAAATATCAACACCTTGATTTACACGACCTTTCTCTTGCAGTAATTTTGCGGCTCGAACACATAAATTTTGTTCTGCCGAAACACCAGTTAACGGAGTTTGTAATTGAATGATTCCATCGCTTCTTAAATTGAAGCCCAATCGATCATTAAAATCGATAAACCTAAAAATAGTTTGCAATAAGTGATACCCATCATCACGCCGACCGATAATATGCAAAAACAAATTGAGTTTAGCGGGTGCTGGATAAAATTGCATTTTATTTCGTTAGTTTGAGAAAAACTTATCATTGATGATCATCAATTTATGTTTTTCCAGTTATCAATGACGAGTTTTAATTTTAAATTAGGGTAATTTAATTCGATTATGCGAGGAGCGATTTTTGCTTCATTATGATCTAGCACCGCACGAGAAAAATAATCTAAATAAGTTATTTCCCAACCATCTTGCCTTATCGCAATCACTCGGTCATTGTGATCCATATCAATCTCTGCAATGATCAGGGGATTTGCTCTGCCCATTATCCAATACTCAAGTCCTGTGATCGGAAGCCTCCAGCCGAATACTTGCTCAGTCAGGTCTTCGATACTTGTTGCATAATATACTTTCTGATCTGAGGTTATGAGCTGTATTCCTTGATCATTTTGTTCTATCTGAGCAACAACTTGACCAATCGGAGAAAGCATTAACAGATGATGGAAGTGATTTCTATGTTGCCAACGAATTCCACCCGAGAACCCATCATTGCTAGTTTTTACAGAAATTCTTCCTACCAAGTCAAAATTAGCTAAGACGCGAGTTTCTGCTGCTTCCGGTTCTAAAATAATCGTTTTGGCAACGTTGTGCTTCTCTAATGAAGCGCAACCTCCAAGTAATAGTATTGTGCTTAGCACCATACTATACGATACATTCTGCATTGTTTTTTGTACGCGATTAAACAAAATAGCGCTAATCGTTTTCTGGTCAAAGAATTGACGTATTAAATTTCTAATGGACTTTTGCTATTTTGTGACTCAGGCAAAACGATATTAAGCTCGAGCGTTTCTTGATTTTCATCCTGTTCAAACTTAACCGAGATAGCGTCTTGATCAACATTGACATATTTGCGTATTACCTCAAGTAATTCTTCTTGTAGCTGCGGTAAATAGGAAGGTTTATTTCGATAATAACGTTCATGTGCCAAGAGAATCTGCAATCTTTCTTTGGCGATAGAAGCTGTTTTAGACTTAGATGATCTAAAGTAATCGAGTAGACTCATTATTTTCCTCCAAAAAGCTTCCTGAGAAATCCTTTTTTGCTTTCAATAAAGCGGTGCGGTCTTTTCTCTCCAAGGTATCGAGCAACAACATCGGCATAAGCCATGCCTGCATCACTTTTCTCATCTAGAATAACTGGTATACCAGCATTCGATGCTGTGAGAACTGATTTTGATTCCGGAATGATGCCAAGTAAATGCAAAGACAAAATTTCTTGCACATCTTCAAGGCTAAGCATCTCCCCGGACTCTACTCTATTTGGATCATAGCGAGTCAACAACAAAAATTCTTTGATCGGCTCCATTCCCAACTCAGCTCGCCTTGATTTACTGGCTAAAATTCCAAGCATACGATCTGAATCTCTAACAGACGAAACCTCTGGGTTGGTAACTACAAATGCATCATCAGCATAGTACATGGCTAAATAAGCCCCTTTTTCGATACCGGCTGGAGAATCGCAAACAATGTATTTAAAATCTTTGGCTAATTCTTCGAGAACTCTTCCAACCCCTTCTATACTTAAAGCATCTTTGTCCCGGGTTTGCGATGCGGGCAAAATATAAAGCAGATTGCAGTTTTTGTCTCGTATTAAAGCTTGATTTAGATTTGCCTCTCCATTAATTACATTAATAAAATCATAAACAACTCGTCGTTCACACCCCATAATTAAATCAAGATTGCGCAAACCAACATCGAAATCAATCACAGCAGTCTTGTGCCCTCTTTTTGCAAGTCCCATGGCAATTGCTGCGCTCGTTGTTGTTTTACCAACGCCTCCTTTGCCTGATGTTACGACGATGATTCTAGCCAATTGATTCTCCTTTGCTAAAAATGAAGCTATATTAACTCTTTAATAATCAATGCTTGATCTTGTAAATAAATTTGTACCGGTTTCTTAGGAGTAATATCTTTTAGATCTTCACTGGTTTTATAATCCCCTGCGATAGAAATTAGCTCTGCTTGTAGATCAGAACAAAAAATTCGAGCATCTCTGTTTCCTTGCACACCGGCTAAGGCTCTACCTCTTAATGTATTGTAGACATGAATATTTCCTTCAGCCATTATTTCTGCGCCTGCGCTGACCTGCGTTAAAATAATTAAATCACCTGGGGCGTAGATGCGCTGACCTGAACGAACTGGTTGACTAATCAGTGTAGTAGCAGTACTTACAACAATTTCTTTAATGACTTCGTGTGGCGCAGATGGCCGAGATGAATAAGCAGCTTTTTGTATCTCAGCTTGAGCGCTCGTGGTGCTCTGTGACATATCTACAGGAATGAATAAAGAAGCCGCATGAAGATTTTGCTGGTCGTCTCCACCTCGAACTCCAACTGGAAATAGGCCAACACCGCGTATTAGATTAATGAGCTTGATAATATCGATTTCATGTTCTTGTAGATTCAGTTCACGCACATCGAGAATGATCGGTGAATTTCTAAAGAAATCCTGAGCTTGTGATATTTTTTCACGAAGCTTTTGTTCAATCATCATTAAATCATTACTATAGATTATTAAAACCAGCACAAAGAAAGTGCTGCTTTTAAACTCAAGCACAGGTTGCATGTCGTAATTTTTATTAACGTCTAGCGACATTTGGTTAATCCTGCAATCATCATGAAGTAAGTTATGGTGCTCTTATACGAGTTGCCAATTATACCTTTCAATAGTGGCTAAGAGCTAGTTTTTACGGCGTAGAACCTCATTGAGAAAATTCTCCTCAGTGAATTATATTTTAATGATGAATAAATAAGCTTGAATTCAGAACGAACTAGTTGATTCCTTATGGTGTCTCAAAGCATAAATAACTATGATGGCAATCAGTATTGAAAAATCTTAATACGCAATTATGAAAAAAAATTTGCCACTGCTTTGTTATTTATTCCTATTTAGTGCTTGCACTAGTCTACCAGATGTTATCAAAAGTATTCCGGTTATCGATATACCGTATGGTACGGTAATTAAGGATGCAGATGCTTTCAAAAATAAGCAAGTTCGTTGGGGGGGAATCATAATTCAAACCGAAACCGAAAAGGATATGAGTTTTGTACAAATTCTTTTCTACTCACTCGACTTTTCTGGTTATCCGTTACTTAGCCAAGAACCCGAAGGTCGTTTTGTTATTGCAAGTACAGATTTTTTAGACCCTGCCATCTACACTAAAGGCAGAGTCATTACAGTGGCTGGCATGTTAAATGGCAATGTTGAACGCTCAGTTGGAAACAAAAAGATAAGTATTCCATTTTTGTTAGCCAAAGCTATTTATTTATGGCCTAAAGATTATGGAAAATCTTATTTTAGAAATGGAGGATATCCTTACTTTTATTATCCTGGATTTTATGGTTATCCTTTCTTCCATCCTGGTTATTATGGGCCATATCGATATTGGCGGTAAATTCGGTCGTGCAAAAATTGATTCGTACTGCTACTTTAATTTTTTTCTCCTTATTGCTAATTCTTGGCACTGTGCTTTTTCTTGTTACTGATAGCGAACCCGCGATTAGAAAAGATGTTGACATTACTCACGCTCACATCGATAGGATAAAACAAATTTTCGATAATCACCGCAATCATATTTATCCTGGTGAGCTAGGTACAGCAAAAATTGCTTCAGAAGATGTTGATACGACACTGAATTATTTAACCTATCTTTTTACCAAGGGTAATGCTCAAGTTCAAATCACTGGCCAACATGCGCAGATTCATTTAAGCATTCCGTTATCGATGGGTACTACAACAATTTTTTTAAATTTAGAGGCGAACTTTATTGAAGCAGAAAGCTTTCCCTTCCTCCAATCAATAAAAATTAGTCATTTTCAGCTACCGACTTTTCTTGTCGCTAAGATTTTTCCAAAATTAGCGCAATGGTTAATTTCTAACATTCCTGAAATACAACTAGCATTTAGTGCACTTCAACAAGTTAGAATATCTTCTTCCGGAATTGATATCGTCTATCGCTGGCAAGGGGGATTATTCGATAGATTGAATAAGACTCTTGCAATGGGCCTACCTTTAGTCAATAAACAAGAACTCGATCGTTTTTATCGATATCATTTAATTCTTACTAATCTTACTTTGAGCAAAAGTAAGCCTATTTCACTATCGCAGCTTTTGATCCCGGTAATGCGCCTTGCTTCAGAACAGTCCGCAAAAGGAAATGCGATAGAAGAAAATCGGGCGGCTATCCTGATGACTTCACTTCATATATTGGGTATATCGCTAAAAACACTCTTCCCAGAGACCGCTAATTGGCCTAAGCAGCAAAAATATCGAGTTACGCTGGATGGACGCGAAGATTTTGCCAAACATTTTATGCTATCGGCCACGATTACTGCTTATTCGGACACTAAGCTATCTGATGCTATCGGGCTTTACAAAGAAATCGAAGATTCTCGTTCAGGAAGCGGATTTTCTTTTAACGATATCGCAGCAGATCGTGCGGGGACAAAATTCGGTGAAAAAGCAATTGAAAATCATATATCAGCGTTAAAGATACAAAACAAATTATCTTCAGGGCTTGATGATACGGATTTGATGCCTGCCTGGTTAGATTTACCTGAGTTTTTAACCGAGGCAGCGTTTAAAGAACGATTCGGTGATATTAATACGCCGTCTTACTTACAACTAGTAGATAAAATCGAACAGCGCATTGCAAATTTAGCCATCTTTCACTAAAAATTATTGCATCAATCGTTTCATGGTATCGAGTAAGGTTTCGTTATCTGGATCTATTTCAAGCGCTGAGCGCCAAATTTTTTCTGCATTTTCTCTTTCGCCTTGAACCCACAATACCTCACCTAAATGCGCAGCAATCTCTGGATCGGGTCGAGAACTAAATGCAAGGTTTAGATAATTTAAACCTTCTTGGATTTTTCCCATTCGAAAGTAAACCCAACCCAAACTATCCATAATGTAAGGATCTTCTGGAGATAATTCTACCGCTTTCTGGATTAACGCTAATGCCTCTGCTAATCGTATGCCACGTTCAGCCAGACTATACCCTAAGGCGTTATAGGCATGCGCATTATCAGGCTTTAATTCAATCAATCGACGCAAATCTTTTTCAACAATGTCAAATCGATCGATCTTATCTGCAGCAAGTGCTCGATCATAGAGCAACTCGGGTTGATCCGGGTGGCTATCCAACTTTTTATCTAATAGGCCAAACGCTTCTCGATGTTTACCAGCTTCTCTTAGGAGCTGTGCTTCAGCAAGAATAAGCTGAATTCGTTGTTGATCAGTTTCGGTAGGTATTTGATGGAGATGCTGACGTGCACGATTTATTCCCTCTTTTTTGGCAATTAATGCCGCATATCGTATTTGAGCAGGAAAAAAACGCTCTCCACTTGAAATACGCTGATAAGTTTCAATCGCGTCATCGGGTCTTTGGGTTACTTCGTAAATTCTAGCTAGATTAAAATAGATATTGTTATGATCTTCATAGCCCAGCTCAAGCGCTTTTTCGAAATTTTCTTCTGCGCCTTTGAAATCATTTAATTCTAATGACAACAAACCAACTGCCACCGCAATATCAGGATTGACAGGGTTCTCAGCCATCATTTTTTGGAAATGCTCGCGCGCTAACGGAAAATTCTTCTCAGCCATTAACATTCGTACATATGCAATTCTCATGTCATTGGCTTTGGGATATTTACCAAGATAATTCTCATAGAAGCTCATAGCTTCGACATTTGCAATCTGTTGCAAAATACGTCCTTGGTGAATAGCGGCAATTTCCCAGTCAGGACGGAGTTCTAGTGTCCGCTTCATTTCTTTAAGCGCTATATCAAGTTGATTATTTGACCAAGCCGCTTGCGATACAGCAAAATGAGCTTCGGGTAAGTTAGGATATTTTGCCGCGAGCGATTGCACAAGCTTATAGGTTTCAGCCTTCTGTGGGTGTCGTGATAATAACTTATTCAGATGCATGAACGCTTTATCTACCGAGCTTTTTTCAGATGACAATAATTTCTCAAGATGCGGTTTTGCTTTGTCAAGTTTACCAATGCTGACAAACAATGCCGCTGCTGCTTGTCGAGCATTCATTGAATTTGGTTCTAGATTAACCCAGTATGCTACAGCTTCTTGAGCGGCATCAGGGCGACGTGCTCTCAGCGCAATATCTGTTGCCCTCTCGGCGATCCGTGGATCACGCGTATTTTTAGCTAGCCGGGAATAGCTTTGAATAGCAACATCAATATCTTCTCGCTGTAATGCCGTTTCGGCCAATAAGTAGTCAAAAAGTACCTCGCTCGTCAGCTCTTGCCTCGGTAAGTCAATTTGAGATTGGTTTTCTTTTGCCAACTTTTCATTATTGACGCTCCCGACTTTAGGTAATTGGTTACAACCTGCAAGTCCAATAAGGAGTAATAATAAAAACGCTCTAGATTTCATTTAAATTAAACTCATAAATAAGTAATAGGACTTATAACTAAACAATCAGTTCTTTAAACTACGACATATTTTTCAATTTACATGATGCAAGTTTATAACGAACACTCATGGATAATCATCTTATTTTTGTGTTCTTAATAAAAACCCAAAACTAAATCATTGCGTTGAGAAGGGGTTAGCCCTGCTATTATCAGGTTGATTTTGTGGAAAAGGATTCGCTGATCCACTTCGATTTTGTCCGGAAGGGGCTGACTGACCAGTAAATGGATTAGCATTCTGAGTCTGTCCAGGAGATCCTGGAGCCGCATTGGGTTGAGTTTGCTGTCGTCCCTGACCCGCTGTCCCAGATGCGTGATTAAACTTCCAATCTTGGTAATTCTTGGCCTTTGAGAATGCTGCGTATTGTTCGGGAAATTTAGCGCGTTTAATGGGTATTTTAGTTGATAAACTGTAGACACCCGTAATACCTTTCTCACCCTGTTTAATGAGGCCCCATTCGAAGCTGTTCGTCATGGGATCCATATAAATTTTCCTTAGATACCGTTTTGTAACGATAGACCCTTCATCTTTTAATAAATCAGATAATGATTCGGGGTAGCGTTGACTCCGATTAGCGCTGGTAGCGTTATTATAAAAGGCTTCAATTGCTAGACGAAATTGATCGCCCACATAAAGCAACTCGATTTCTTTTTCCCTTTGAGCAGCGGTTTGCCACATTGGCCCTAATCCCGCTAATGCAACACCCGCGAGCGAAATTGAGAAGAGTGTCCATAAATAAATGTAACCTTGATGCTGTCGAGAAAAAATGAGCATGCCGTTACCACTTATCGTAGAACGTTCCATCTAGCGCTTGACGATCTGAACTGCTACGCACATCGTACATACCTTCAATTTCTGGGTCTGAAGGAGGTACTTCAATCCAAGTTTGCGAACTTTCCGTCATCGGATCGATAGGAATCGCTCGAATGTACTTTTCTTCCACTAATTGATTGAGACTCAGCGGATACTTCCCGGTATCAGAATAGAACTTATCAATCGCATCTCGCATAATGCTTAAGTTCTGTCTTAAAACTGCTTCGCGTGAACGATCGATCGAATTGAAATATCTGGGAGCGACGATACTTAATAGTGTAGCGATCACAGCCATGACGACCAGCAGTTCAATCAGCGTAAAACCATTCGGTCGATACATGTTAGCTTTCCTTATTACCATCGGTTGTAGGGTATCCCATTCAATCCAACTTTATTGGATCGAGAGTAAACATCAAATACATCGTCGCCTTCATCCGGATCGTCAGGGGGGCTTTCATAACTGCGTTTACCCCAGGTGTCAGCATTCGGGATATCTGGATTATCAAACATCGGGTCACGCGGTAGCTTACGCATAAAGTAAATCATACTTTTTTTCGGATCTTTGATATTAGGAACACCTTCAACAAGCATTTCTAGCCGCTTTGGATAACCTACTTCATCTGCCTTCTTTTCTACTCTCCCCTCATCGGCCGCTTGTTTATATAAGTCGATCGCAGTTCTAATTTGCCTCAATGCAATACGTAATTCTTGTTCTTTCTCCCGTTTTACGGTCATTTGGTAAAAAGGCATTGCAGCTGACGCCAAGATGGAAAGTAAAGCAACAACGACCATCATTTCGACCAGCGTAAACCCTTGGCTTGGCTCACGAAAAGTTTTTAGCAAAAAAAACATTATTCCTGCTATTGAATTTCAATGATTGCCGGTGAAGGCAGATCTACATCGACCGATTCTCCTTTTTCATTGCGGGTCGAAATGCTTTGTACCGTGATATTCGTCGAGCCAGGATTTGGGCTGACCGCTTTGAATCGTAAGACTGCAGTCATGCCATTCGGCTCTTCTCTACCTAATTTCAGCGTGCGCGACCCAGACTTTTCTCCACCATCCAGCAGTTCTAACATTCCTTTATCGTAAACCAGTTCAAGTTCACTCTCTAGTTTAGTATTTTGCGTCATTAGGCGAATCGTCGCTGTAAATTCTTTATCCATTGCAACTGTCGCTGGAGCCTGTAGGCTCAACGTTGGCGTAGCTGGATTGGCTTGCGCCGCTGCTGCAAATGGATTGGGAATTGCTTCGGTATCGTCAGACAGCATCGGTGCACTGAAAGCAGCTGAAGCTGATGATGGGCCAGCAGGGGCAATTGCTAGCGACTTGGGCGCTATTTTTCGTATCGTGGCTGGCAATTTTCCTGCTGCCGCTGCCGTACCTGAGTAAAACTCGCTTTCAAGTTTTGTAGGTTGGGTGATATTGCGCATCACATAGGGAGTAATGAGCAAGATGATTTCCGTACTTTCTCGATTGAAGCTATGACTCGTAAAGAGTCTCCCTATGACAGGTAAGTCGATTAGCCCTGCGAGACCTGCAAATCCTTTTCGATCATTATCGCGTATCAATCCCGCTAACACTTGGGTTTCACCATCTTTTGATGATAACAACGTTTCCGCGCTCCGTGTTCCGATTCTAAATGCTCTGGTTGTTCCAGATGATTCAGAGGCACCCAAGGTACTGACTTCCAAGGCGACTTTGACTGAAACCTCATTATTAAAAGAGATAATCGGCTCGACTTCAACTTTTAACCCCACATCTAGATAAGTTACATTCTGGGAAACAAGGCCGGTTGCAGTAGTGCTTGCTTGGAAAATTGGAATTTTATCTCCTAACAGAATTTTAGCTTTCTCACGATTTTTAACGCGAATTCGAGGATTAGCCAGAATATCATCGACAGTTAGAGTCTTTCTAAAGTCTATAATGACTTGGTTGTTTACTGTAAAATTTCTAAGTCCGTCGCTTGTCGACTGTGCTGCACTAATGGCACTAAATTTTGCAACACTTGCTACAGCGGCATCACCAACGGCAGGTACGCCGCTAAATGTAACTGACTGAGGTAATTTAGGTCCCAATTCCATGACACGAGTACGACTAAGCTCTAGTACTTCAATATCGAGCATCACTTCGGGATCAGGGAAATCATTGATTGCAACGAGTCGTTCTACGAGGCGAATCGCTTCTAACGTATCTCGTATTACAAAAAGATTGAGTTTTTCGTTGACATAGATATCTTTTGCTTTAACTAACCCTCGGATCATCGCGACCATTTGCTTTACATCGGTATTGGCAATATGAAAGCTGCGCACAACTAATTCTTGATAATCTTTCTGCTTGGCCGGTGTATCGGGGTAAATCAACAGCGTATTATCGTTCAATATTTTATAAGCAAGCTGATTGGTCATCAGCAATAGCTTCAATACATCTTCAATCCGATTATTTCTAACAAAATTGAGGTTTTTGAGTCTTGTTGTACCGTTTTATCAAAAATAAAATTGATTCCAGCCGTCTTTGAAATCAGTTCAAAAATTGTTTTAAGCGCTGTATCGCGGAACTCCATAGTGATTGGATTATTAAATGCTGTGACCAGGGCAAGAACAGGTTCTTCTGCGCGCGCAATATGTTCATTAAGCCGTTTAACGAGCAGACGCGCTTCTTCATGGTAGGGGTTTTCCTGCAATACAGCCCTAACAGCAGCTTCTGCACCTTCTACATCATTTCGATCCAGCATTTCTTTGCTCGATTGATGGTAGCTGATTGATAACGTGAAAGATTCAGCGCATCGAGTCCATCTCGTGCACGTTCTTCATTGGATTTGATTTCTAATACCCGACGATATTTCATTTCTGCCGCATCTAAGTTATTCGACGCGAGTAATTTGTCTGCCTCAAACAGGGTTTTATTGATGATCGCTTCACGTTCACGGAAAAGGACCGCTCTGATTTCCTTACTAGCAGGTTCTTCATATGCTGCCTGTTCTAATTTTTTTAATCCGGCATCTAACTGACCTTGAGCGATTAACTGCTTTCCCTCTAAGAAAGCTTCATTGCGATTGGTAAAAGTTGCGCAACCGGTTAATATCAAAACGATACTTAATAAATACCCAATTAATCTCATTAAAGCTTTCCAGATTGTTGATTGATCAAAAGCGTTTGTTTAATGCGCAGCGGCAAATAAGTAAATTCAATCGTTTCATCGCTAATTCGCTCGACACGATACTGATTGTCGATACGTTCGCCAATTCCTACTACATGGTTCTTATCTGCTAGTGCTAAAAACACACGGGTTGTTTTTCCCTCGACGACTTTTCCAAGATATTTGAACTGGAGTGGCGGTGCAACGGGTGCAGGCGCTGGCTGAGGTTTTGACTTCGCACGTTTCATCATTGCTGTGAAGAGATCTCCCTCATCATCTTCGGATGAGGCCGCGCCACCAAATAAGGAACGATCGCCACCGCGTGGAGTTCTTATCGGTTCCCAGGAAGTGGCTGCAAAATATCGTCTGCCTCTGTATTAAATTTTCTCTGACTCAATGGGTAGATTGCTAGGGAGCTAGTTTCTTTTCTTTGCATTGATGGTTTTGATGAATCCTTCATCGATAAAGCCGGTTGAATCTCATCAATGACTTCTTGGTCTTCCTGTTCAACCCAAATTGCCGCCGCTATCGTTAGAAGGAGTGCGATACCTAATATCGATTTTCGGAGAACCGTCGGTTCTAACGCTAGGCTTTTCATGATTATTGATTGAGATACAAATTTAGGCTAAGTCGTACTTCTAATCGACCCGATTTGATATCTTCGCGTTTTATGATCATATCAACTAAGGCAACAGCAGGTATGGTTACTAACATATCTGCAATAAATGCACGAATTTGCGGATAGCTGCCCCGCACTGGTAATATCATCTCATAACGAGCAAGTTTCGATCCTTTGTCAGAGACAAGTCGATAGTCACTCCCATGAAGTTCAACACCCCGTTTCTTAGCTACAGCATCGATTTCTTTAACCCAATAAGGCGATGAATCAACATTGGGAAAGGAATCATAAAAACTTGGATGGTCTGATTATCATCAAGCTGAATCGGTTGTGAAGCGTCTCGTTGAGATTGTTGTTGCAGCAAGGTTACTTTTGCTTGAACTTGATCAAGCGTTTCATATTGTGGCGATACTGCGGCTAGAAAAAAAACGACGGAAAGCACCATCAAGCCAAACCCAAGCTTACCGACCGCACTTAAGCGTAAGATTTGCCAGCGAATTTCACTCAATAAATTGTTTAAGGCGTATCGATCCATGAGGTAATCAAAGAAAATAGGATAGGTCGATGCGGATTTTCCTGCTTTACTTTATAACTGAGTATATGTGCATTTTCGAAAAATGCTTCACGTTCCATGGATTCGACAAACTCAGTTAAAGCAGCTAGATTTCTGGCTTCCCCATTAATCCGAATCGATTGATTGGCTACGCTGGGTTGCACCGATAACAGCGCAATATCTTTTGTTACCGTATACTCAAGTGAATCAAACAATATTTCCCAAGGTAAATTGAGCTGCTTCATTATTTCTCGGGCTTGTTTGAGTTCTTGCTGTGATTCTTGGCTAGCGCGTGAGCTCGATGTCTTAGGTGCACGCTTTTGTTGCTGCGCATTCTCAAAGCGATCTACTCGGGTTTCCCAGTACGAAATTTCTTCCATGATCGATTTTAAATGCAAAACGGTAGCAACTAAAAATAGTAGCCCCAGCAGCAGCAAGCCATAATCAAGTGGGCTCGTTTGCTGCCCTGTATAAGGAAATTTAAGGCTAAGTCGACGCATGCGCTGGAAGCTCGCTGGTATTACCCATTGGAGCCGGAAAATGATTAGGAGCAAGAATGCCGTCAAACGGTAGCCGATTAAAATGCCAACCACTCTCTAATGGCAATTGTAAATCAGAATGCTCGGGCGCAAAAATGAAAGCCAACTCAACGGGTTCTCGCTGAGTGGCGATGATCGCTTCTTGCTCAAGTAATATCAGTAGCTCCGTTTCAACTGGTTTTAGCAATCGCTGATTGCGAATACTTTTCCAGCCGCTATTTGAAAATAACAATACACATAACCGACCGGCTTCAACGACAATGAACCAGAATCGTTGATGATTGATGGCACGACTCCACTGATCAAAAGCTGCTGTTAGGTAGGGTTCAATCTGCTTTAATTTTAGATGAAACCGTACCGCTAAGGCTTGAATTTGTTGAACCAATTCACGTTCTAGCGCGGCGCAAATACCCCCTGATTTAGGGTCCCAATCGCTCATTGAAATATCCCAGCTATCGACACGGTCTCCGTAGATCTCCCGCATCTGAAATTGTGCATAAACAAAGAATTCTTGGGCATCTTTGATACCTTGCTGGAACTGAATGACAGCATAGCGAACAAAGTGATTCGATAACGTAATCGAGAGCTCAGCTCCTTTTAAGCTGCGAATACTATTTTCCTTTTCCAGCATCTGTGCTAATTGTTCAACGGTCGTTTTCCATAGCGCGGTATCCGTTGCTAATTCAAAATTGTTTGAAATTTTGGACTGAGGTTGTGTTTTTAGTCCCTTTGGTAATCTGACAAAATCAATTCTGCTTGGCGCAAAGAATACCTGAATTTGATCACGCCACAATTGTGACACGATTGGCCTCCTGTAAACTAGTTATCCCGACTTTAACTCGATCTAAGGCGGCTTCTCTTAGAAAGTGGGTTCCATTTTGCTTTGCAGCTTCTTTAATTCGACGAATCGTTGCTTGTGAAATGATCAACTCGCGAATTTCATCATTCAATAGCAATATTTCAGCAATTGCATTTCTGCCTTTATAGCCGCTGCCGCGACATTGCCCACACCCTTTACTACTCCTGAAATGATATTGCTCAGCTTGCTCCAATGAAATACCCGACTCAAGAATTATCTGATCACTGGGTCGCTCATCAACGATGCAGTGCATACAAAGCTGCCGCACCAGTCGTTGCGCAACAATACCGTTCAAAGCAGAAACAAAGCTATAAGGGTCAACGCCCATGTGTGCAAACCGACCAATCACATCAAACACATTATTAGCATGTACCGTGGTAAAAACAAGATGCCCGGTCAACGCAGCTTGTATCGCAATTTGGGCGGTCTCAGCATCTCGTATTTCACCTACCATAATTTTATCAGGATCGTGCCTTAGTATAGAACGCAAGCCTCTAGCAAAGGTTAATCCTTTTTTTTCGTTAACCGGAATCTGTAATACGCCGGGCAGTTGGTACTCGATCGGATCTTCGATCGTAATGATTTTATCATCCCCTTGATTGACTTCAGAGATTGCGGCATAAAGCGAGGTAGTTTTTCCACTTCCCGTTGGTCCCGTGACCAACAGCATCCCGTAGGGTTCAGCACTTAACCGTCTTATGGTAGCGATAGAAGTTTGATCAAACCCGAGTTGATTCAGTGTTAAGCCTTCGACATGATCTGTGAGGGCTTGTCTATCAAGAATCCTGAGGACAGCATCCTCGCCAAAAATGCTAGGCATGATTGAAACACGAAAATCTATTTCACGTCCCTGAATGGAAACTTTAAAGCGCCCATCTTGTGGAACGCGACGTTCCGCAATATCCAGATCTGACATGACTTTGATGCGAGAAATCACTTGCTCAGCCAGGTCTGTTCCTTGCATTACACCGATCATGGTCAGAACACCATCGATTCGATATTTAATCGCCAATGCACCCGGTGCGGTTTCAAGATGAATATCACTGGCCTGAGATTTGTGTGCGTCATACAGTGTCGAATGAACAAGTCTAACAACATGACTGGTTCCTTCATGAATCGATTTTAACGATAAATTCTCGATACCGTCCTGCACAAAACTCTGTTGTTCTGCGGGTAAGACATTATCCATGGCACGCATACTTTTTTCCTGTTGCGCAAAAAAGGCGGCCAGATCTGCAGGGTGTACTAAGTACCATTCGGCCGGAACAGAGATATATTCCTCTACCCACGATCTTAGATGAGGTAAAAAGGGGTCACCAATTGCTAGCAGATATTTCCCATCGCGTTGGAATAAAACACATTGCTGTGTGGTAGCTTCAGCAAATGATAATTCCACATACACTGGTTGCAGCGTATGTAATTCTTCCATCTTCAGAACAGGTATATGAAGCAATCGCCCCAGTTCCAGCATCAAGTCATAGGGTGAAGAAAACCCACCTTCATCTTCGAGTACTTTTACAACAGTACTTTTTTGGATAATTGCTTGCTGACGTGCTTGTGTTAGCTGTGCTAAATCAAGTAATGGTTTTGCTACCGGTTCAGAATGCATTGCGGATTCAATCAATTGATGCTACCCGCTAATTCAAAAATAGGCATATACATTAAAATGATAATACCCCCGATCACCGTTCCAATAACTGCCATTAATATTGGTTCAATGAGTTTGGTTGCCCATTCGACCCATCGTGAAATTTCTTCATCGTGAAAATTTCCAATCCGTTCCATCATCTCACCCATGAGACCTGTCCGTTCACCAACACGCAGCATTCGATTTCCTACTGCAGTGGTTAGCTCGGCCATTTGCATTGCGCTCGAAATGGTTTTTCCTTCTCGAATAAAACTCGCCGCTGCACGAACACGAGGCCTGAAGTGTGCTTGCAATAAATCACTTACCATTTCCAGTGCTTTGGTAATCGGTACACCGCCGCGTAATAGCATACCGAGTGTTTTAGAGAATCGGGCAAGTTGGTAAACCCGCATGCGTTCACCAATTGCGGGAATCCGCCATAATGTTTGCATCAGATAGGCACGGAATGCGGGTCTTGAAAAACCATAGGACATGAGTGATAAGCTAGCTATCGCAATACCAGCAAGCATCCAACCATTCTCATGAGCTAACCGCCCCCATTTGATCAACAATACCGAAAGCCATGGCAAATCGGCACCAATGTCTTCATAGATCGCACTAAATTTAGGAACAACGAATAGCAACAAGAATAGCGCAACAAGCAACCCAACAACCAATAGTAAGACCGGGTAAATCGATGCGCCCACCAGCTTTTTACGAGCCAGATCCATTTGGCTCTGATAGGTGATGAAGCGTGTTAAAGCTTCAGGTAAATCTCCAGTTCGTTCACTCGCCTTCACGGTAGCTATATATAACGCCGGAAAAGCTTGAGGATGGGACTCTAGTGCATTTGAAAATGTTACTCCTTCATAGAGTCGATCAAGAATGTTTTCGATAACCTTCCTTATGCCAGCATCTTCCTCTTTTTCGATCAATGTCTCGATACTTTCCACTAAACTCAGTCCAGCAGTGAGTAGCGATAATAACTCATGGCTAAAATGCGTCAGGGGGAAGCGAATACGGGCTTTAGGTCGCCAATCGAGCCAATGGCGCTGCACACTTAAAACCAACCCTCCTTGTGTTAGGATTTGTTGGCGCGCATCCTCTTCGTTGATTGCTTCGAGCTCAAGCGATACCGTGCCCTGATTGGCAAGAATAGCCTTGACTGTGTAACGCATTAATTAAAACTATCACCAATTTGCAATGTCAGCCGCATCTCCCGCTCCACCCGGTTGACCATCTTTTCCTAGGGAAAATAAATCAAATTCTGAACGATCACCTGGGTATTTATATTGATAAGGACGTCCCCAAGGATCAGGTGGTGGCGTTTTACTTAAATAAGGTCCTTGCCATTTCAATTCGTTACCTGGACGAGTAACTAACGCATTGAGCCCTTGTTCAGTCGTTGGATACTGCCCAATATCTAAGCGATATTGATGCAGCGCTTTTTCCAGTGAATCAATTTGAGCCTGGGCCATCTTGACCTCAGATTTTCCCACTTGCGAAAAATACTTCGGCCCTACATAAGCTGCCAGTAATCCAATAATTACCATTACAACCAAAAGCTCAAGTAAGGTAAACCCTTGTATTGCGCGTTTACCTAGATTTGTATAACAGCTTTTCATGCTCATCCTCGACTTATAAAACTTTTCTAACAACCCATAAATATTAGTAGGCAAGACTCATTACAAATTAAGCTACGCTAAATTTTTGACGACTTTTTACTCGGTCTTGACAATCTTTTTTTTACGATAACATATTAATCTCGCGAATTCCAACCGCTCAAATCAGCTAACTTGTGGGATTCATCATCATCACAACACAAAATATCGGGGCGCGAGTCAGCGGTGTTCCATTTCCTTTTTAATTATAGCGTTGATATTAGACACTTTTATTAAGTGAATGATTGCTTGATCAGGGTGATCGTTCAAAGATAACGTTAATCTGACTCTAGCCTTGGTGCGACAATATGTCACATTGATTGTTCTGACTATGACTGGTTATTATTAATTAACCTACACCACAGCAGAAGCCCCCATTAGCCGTTTTTTAAATGGCTCAAAGGTAAATAACAGTCATAAATCAAAAACAAACAGTACGAATGGTTAACCTACCAGATATCGATTTAACTTATAAGTTAGTAATTGGATTATTTAACGCGGCCCCAGGTAAGACAAATCTGGCAAGTTTGCTCACCCTCATTGACCAAGGATTATCAGTTTCTCAAGTTAGCGATGGTCTTGATTCGACATTACTATTTAACCAAAAAATCATTGGCGATTTATCTGAGGCTGATCAAGTTTCTTTGATTATGAGTCACTTTGGATTTGTTGCTGGCCAATCAACCGGTAATGAGAGAAAACAAGTCAGAGATTACCTTACTGGCCGCTTGAAATCAGGGGATAGCTGGGGACAGATTGTTTATGACGCAATTGCTTACTTGTCCGATAATCCAGATCCAATGTTTGCCAAAGCTGCTTTGTTGCTCAGCAACAAAGTGCTAGTTTCAAGCCTTTTTTCGCAATCTTATTCTGAAGATAGCTTAGAAGTGCTGCAAAGTGTTCTATCGGGTGTGTCTGCCGACAGTCCATTAGACCAGGTGTCAGCCGAGGCTTATCTGGCTGGAATCGGCAAACCAGTCGGTGCTGTTAACCTGACGGTAGCAAAAGATGTGCTCAGTAGTCATGTCATACTCGCTCCAAGGGGTTATACGCCTGCGGGAACGGATCAAGTCAACACATTGAATGACGACGATGTGTTATCTGGAACCGCTTCCGAAGTTGATAAGCTAGTATTTGATTTTGTCAATGATGCGGATACCGGCGATCATAATATCGTGCCGCAGTTAAGTGGTATCGAAATTCTCGACATAAAGTTCTCGCTTGATGGCGCAGGAACGCTTGATTTACAGGATGCTGTCGGCGTTACTCATATCGATTTGCATCGCATCGATGATGGAGCCACTGCGATTATTGATAACATCACCGAAGCAACGACTAATCATTTGTCCATTAACCATTCAAACGCTGCCAATGCAGATATCGCGTTTACCTATCTCGATTCTGCACTCATTGGTACTGATGATATCGTAACGTTAACACTCAACAATGCACAAGCTGGCGTAGTTTCAAGTCAAGAGTCGACCGATGATGGTTCTTTGAATCAGGGTTTTGAAACGATTAACGTGATCTCTTCCGGAGATCAAGCCAATACGCTGATTAGTTTGACGACTGAGGATGCGCAACTACTCAACATCACGGGTAACCAGGATTTAACCATTCAAGCATTGAGTGGAACTAACCAACCTTCATTGGCGGGGCTTCAAAATATGAGTGGGTCGCTCACCAAAATCGATGCATCAACGTTCTCAGGAAACTTGAGAGTCAATATTAATGGGTTGTTGGATGCGGTCTTGGATGATTCTTCGGGTAAAGATGCGCCAGTTACAGTACTTGGTGGAATGGGGAATGATACGATTTGGTTGAGCAGTAAAAACAATGTCAATGATGAATTAAATGGAGGAACTGGGGTTAATACCTTGATTCTAGAGGGCGGTTCTGATCCAGTAACATTAACTGAGTTTGGCCCGGATAAGCTAAAAAATATTGTTAATTTTAGTACCTTAGCGAGTACTAATTTTTCCCTAGCGCCTGAGCTTTTAAAATTGCAGCTCGATGATCTTGTGCTCGATTCATTGGTAGACAGCGAACATATCAGTAGTATCGAGGAACCCGAGACCTTCAACTTACGCATCAATGATTTTCAGGATATTGAAACGCCTCAAGCTGCGGTTGCCTTGCAGTTAGATGTTTCAGATTTAACCCAGCAATCGGCTGTCAATGTGACGCTTGATGCAGGATCACTCCAATATCAACTCGAACACGATACGATTCAGTTATCACCGCATGGGAGCAGTATTACCATCAATAACTTCCAGACGCTTTCAGACGGGGCAGCCATCGATATCTTTGGCGGGTCTGCCGCAGATCAAATCGTATTATCGCTTTCTGATTTTAAGCTGCTAGATTCGAGCGCTGGTAACAATATTGCGGTCACCGATTTTTTTGTTTGCATTTGATACCATCGATCCCACCTCAGATCCCTCTGCCGAAGCCATTATCTTTGATTCAACGACGGGCAATCTCTTTTATAACCCTGACCATGAAACCGAAGGCGGGCTAGTATTGATTGCTAGCTTGACCAATATCTCTGACTTGACCGATCTCGATATTCTCATTCTTTCTTAAGCAGAAAGTTTCCCCAAAATATATGTTTAATAAACAACCCCGTGGTAAGACCACGGGGAATCGCAAATTAATACTCATAATGGCTATATGCCTATGGGTGCGACAATATGTCACATTGTTTTCTAATAAATATTAGAAGATACTGACAGCGACTATCGATAGTTCATAAATAAGTAAAAAGTTTAGCCTTATCATAAATTTGAACTTTAAAGAGGAGCATCAATGCAGAAAAATAGTTCATTAGAAAATATGAGTCGCGCACTTATCGCAATGGGATTGATCGTTGCAGCAAGTCAAGTGTCAGCGCATACACGCTTACAAGTGCCACAAATCGCTGAAGGAACGCGAGTTTACAACAATGTTGTCGTTGGTCACGGTTGTGAAGGGAAAGATGTCATTGCAACAACGGCAGTATTTCCTGACGGCGTTGACTCAACGGTGTTGGTCGATGGGAATCCTTATGAAGGACCAATTAGCGACTTTATCAATTGGGGTAATCTGATTCAGAAGGTGATGAGTAAAGATGTTTTTGCTAAAGAAGCAGAGAAATATGATCAATCAGGCAGTAATGTCGTGGGTTTTGGGTTAGAGATGGCGCACTGCCCGCAACCTATACAGGATTGTTTCCTTTCAAATCCGATGCAGCGGTGATTGAGTCTTCTTCTTGCGCAAAGAGCGTAAAAATTGTAGTAGCGATTGCAGATATTTGCAAAAACACCAATATCGGCGGCTTTGCTGACTTGACCGTTAATCTTTGGACCCCTGCAGTAGGTTCAAACTTCGACGGTCCGGGTTTGCATGGCTATAACTCACCAGCAACGCTAACCGTTAACCGTGATTTAGCGGCAAATCCGCTTGATGCATCGTGTGGAGAAGGTTCAACCGTTGAATTGATTCCATCGGCTGCACAGCTTGACCGTGACATGCCCATCAAGAACAAAGGTGGTGATGTTTGGTGCCAAAAACCTAATTCGCGAGTTAGTTTATTGTTTTTAACGTAAACCCATCGTTTACGTAGCAGTTCAACCATAACGCACAAACGGGCAGTTACATTGTAGTTTGATGTGATTGCTCGTTTTACAGGATGTTGTAAGGAGGACAGGATGCTATTTTCGAAGCGTAACAAAGCACAATGGATAGTTTTGATTCCCTGGTTTATCGCGGCCCAAATGAGCACCGCTTCAGCTTCCGAGCAAAATTTAAGTAGAGAGACTAAAGCTCATGCTGCTTCGGCAGTCCGCGTTCATTGCGATGATAGCAGTGCTTATCAACGTGAACCGGATCCCGAGCTCACGGCGTCGATTAAATTCATGGCTGAATCCAATGATCAATCGGAGAGGTTGGTCGCGCTCGCGCAATTGTCTGAAAAACGCGCTGTTGATCCTGAAGTGGCTGATCAAATCTTACATATTGCACTATTAGATGAAGATCCGATCATTCGAGGTCAGGCAGTTTATGCAATTGGTCGGCGCGGGGGTATGGATGCCAGTATTGTCATCGATCAGGCACTCGCGGATGAGATTCCTTCTGTCAGATTGATGGCAGTCGATGCGCTAGTCGCAAGCGATGAGGAAAGTAATGCGCTACTCAGGAAGGCGTTGGAGGATGAAAATGCAGCAGTTAGAGAACTGGCGTCGACCAAGCTGGGATTAGTCGCTAGGTAAAACAAAAGAAATAGTAGTAGATGGTACATCATTGATGCAAGTTAATGATGTTTTTATGGTGAAAATTTATAGGAGAGGACTGTGAAGTTTTTTAAAAATAAATTCGTGCTCATTAGCAGCTTATTAGGCGTAGCATTTATATTTTCAGGCAATGTTGCTGCACATAATCAAGCCGGAAGCTTTACTACCGGTCTCGCAAATGCGGTTGATTTTTATCAAGTAACTTGTTCAAATGATGGTAACGGCGCACCTTCTTACCTTGAGTTTCAAGTAAAGGATACAACAGCTAACACGGCTAAGGTGCAGGTATTGGTCCAGAAAGGTACTTCTTGCGGTGTTAACGCATGCGCAGTTACAACGCTCGATACGATAGATACGGACGCGCTATATAGTCCGATATCTAAAGTAACGCAAGGTGCGGGTGTTTATAATTTATTTGTTAGTCACACGGGTACAGGCGCTGATGCCTATGATGTGTTGCTCCATTGTAAAACAGCAGGAAATGTTCATACTGGAACTTCAGTTGTTTCAAGACAGCAAAAATAATTAGCGTTAATTCAATTTATCACTCTTCCCCTCAGTCGCTGCACTGCAAACTAGTAGTTGTAGGGCGCAGTTGCAGCGAATTCGAGCGCTCATTTTTGTTTTTTTACAAAGGGCGCTAAGTGGTTTTCAAATAAATTTTGTATCTTATTTTTATACAATGCCTACATTGTTGGAGTAAATAAGATTTAATTTCTATGGTGGATTAAGAAATGAATAAACATTTTAGAATAAATCAAGTTTTGCAAACATTTTTGGTTATAGGTGTTCTGATCAATTTCACACAAAGCGCATTAGCCCATAACTCTTTTGAGCATAACCGAGTACTTGAGGGAACATCGTTAACGAATCATATGTTAATTGGCCATGGTTGCGGCGGTTCTTCTGGAGAGACTGTAATCGGTACCAGTGTGGTATTTCCAGATGGAAACGATTCGATTATAACGATTGATGGAAATTTACATGAAGGTCCACTTGATGATTTTATTCAAGGTTGGGGCGCCAATTTCCGGGTACTTCAGGATCGTTCGGTGTTTGATGCGATGGATGCCAAGCGCGATGAGAATGGCAATGTTGTCGGTCTCTGGGCGGGAGGGGGCCCTGGGGTACCCGCGAGTAATAATGCGCAGATTCCCTTCCGGATGAGCAGTTCATTTTTAACCCTGACTCTTGTGCAAAAAGTGTACGTTTTGCCATAGCGGTTGTGATGTATGCACGTTTACGACATTAGCGGATTTTGATAGTGATACGGTTAGCTTGTGGACACCAGCTGTTGGTTCAAAGTTTGATGGTACGCCAGGAGGTGGTCATACCACATATGATTCCCCCCCTTTTCTTACGTTAGCGCGTGATTTAGAAAATAATCCATTACCTGAATCTTGTGGAGAGGGGATTGAAGAAGTTGTGGTCAAGCCATCGGCAGCACAGATTGATCGTGACATGCCGGTTCGCATCAATGGTCAACAAGTCTGGCCACAAAATTAAAAAAACTTAGGTTTGGGTTTTTTGTAATCAAAATCCCTGAAAGTAAATTCCAAATCAATAGAGTCATTGACAACGGTAATAGGCTTCAGTACATTGGTTTCCGTTCTATCGAAAAATAATTTTCCTAGATCAATCTGCAAGATGTTTTGTTTAAAATTATGGAGAATAAATTATGGTAAGACGGACTCTCATTGCATTAGCAGCCTCATTATTGTTTCTTCCCGTTTCGGTTCTGGCTGCAGGATACGGCCCAGCAGGTTGTGGTCTAGGTTCGATGGTCATTGGCTCTAAACCAGGAATGGAACAAGTGTTTGCGGCAACGACAAACGGAACATCTGGTTCTCAAACCTTTGGAATTACTTCAGGTACCTCGAACTGTGGTGATCATGGCCTTGTTAACTTAAGCAAGGAACGTGAAGTGTTTGCTCAGGAAAATTATACGAGCTTAGTCAAGGAAATGGCGCAAGGTAAGGGAGAAAGCCTCTCAACCTTAGCGAGTTTGTATCAATGTCCTGCAACGACACATGGTGAATTTGGTGCATTGGTTCAGGAAAAATTCGATTATTTAGTTGCGAATGACCAAACTACTTCAGCCGAATTATTGAGCAAGCTCGATGGTCAGTTGATGCAGCATTCCAAATTAGCGAATTCTTGCAATATCAAATTATCTGCACTTAATTAATCATGTTACGGTAGATATGAATTTGTTTCATATCTACCGATTCAGCGGGTGTTGATCATTACTTTGTGTCGTATCGTATTCTCAGTTTCGGTTTGGTTTTCTGTTTTTTTTTATTTTCTCATCTTGCGCTAGCGAATAATGAAGAAGTTGCCCATTATTTGATAGAGCTTCAACAACAAGCACAGCAGAAGAAACTCGCACAAGCGCGTGTTTGGCATCGATTACTCAAATACAATTCGCAACTCTTTCGTGGCGTTATCAGTGAAGCGGATGGCTTGGATTTTTTTAATGCGCCCCAAGGGAAAACAGATTCTGACGCTGAATTAGCGGCAACCCTCGCAAGTTTTTTTTTACCGCTTTCTGAAGTCCCAGAAGGTAAAGAACATCCACAGTGTAACTTCCCCGCCCGTTTTAAATGGCTCAATCAGCAACTTTCATTTGATCCACAACGACTCGACATACAAAGCTGCGACCGTCTCGATCGTTGGCTCGGTGTATTAGATCCTGTGGGAGTTACTTTAGTTTTGCTTCCTATTTTATGAATAACCCGGCCTCGATGTTTGGCCATACACTGATCCGCATTGATAGCCGGAGAACAGGTCCCGATAATCACTTGATCAATTATGGCGCAAATTATGCAGCGATACCGGATACGGATAATGCTTTTTTTATATGCATTGAAAGGTTTGATTGGCTCATTTCAAGGGCGTTTTGCGATTTTTCCTTATTACACCAAAGTGCAAGAGTACAACAATTGGGAAAGTCGTGATCTTTGGGAGTATGAGCTCCAGTTTAATGAAAATCAGCTACAAATGCTGTTGTTACACTTGTGGGAGCTGGGAGGTACTTATTTTGATTATTATTATTTCCAGGAAAACTGCTCTTATCATGTGCTCTCATTGCTTGAAATTGCCAATCCCGATTTATTTCTGAAAGATTCGTTTTTTTTTAGTGTTATTCCGACAGATACGGTCAAAGTGGTTTTGGCACAGGAAGGTCTAGTGAAACAAGTCGTTTATCGACCGGCTGTATTGAATTTGATGAACGATAAGCGCCTAAGAATGACGTCTGATGAGCGAAAGCTTTTCGAAGCCTTGATCAAAGGTAACATAACTATCGAGAACCCCTCTTTTACAGAGCTTCCCGTTCGGTCACAAGCGAATCTGCTCAACGCTTACATGGACTACCGCCAGTACTACAGTATGCAAGAAGATAGCAACCATGAAATCAAGATTCCACGCGCAGTTCTATTAGCTAGGAGTCGATTGCCACCGACTGAAGACAATGATCAAACCATTCGTTTTTCGAGTCCACCCCATCAAGGGCATGGCACAGATCGCTTTCGTTTAGGCTGGGGACACAATGATCGTGAGCCATTCGTAGAATTTGCCTATCGGCCCGCATACCATGATTTCATGGCAAAAATGTGGGTTATGATAAAAATTCTGAAATCATTTTTATGGATTTCAAGATTCGGTACTACCTTGAGTCAGAACGCGTCAGATTAGATCAGGCTTGTCGATTACTTCGTTTAATCCCTATGACCCGCTATTTGCACGTACATCCTGGAGTGGGGAAGTTGAGATTGACACGCTGAGGGATCGGGATTGCCATTATTGCAATTCTTTCAAAGGGGGTTATGGAAGAGGTATGGCTTATCGCCCCCAGTTTTTCTCCCCGCTATTATTATTCTCTTTTATTGATGTTAAAACTGAATTTTCACCGCACCTAAATCAAAATTATCGTTTGGGTGGTGATGTTGAAGTGGGTGCATACTATGATGTTACCGATAATTTGCGTATTAAACTAGCGGGAAGCTATCAGGTTTTTTTCTTAGGGGAACGTAAGCGTTTTTTTACGGCGCAGTTTCTGACCCGATATGCGATCGCACAAGATCTCGATATCAGAATGGAATTGAATCGTTACGATCATAACCACGAAGGAATTTTCGCTATCAATTATTTTTTCTGACTGATTGATTTAAATCGAGCTGGGTTAGGAAATTGAGAAACGCTGCGCGATATTCTTTTTCATGCTGCCAGAAAATATCAGTATGGCTTCCATTGGGAATGCGCCATATCGATTTGGGTTCAGCAAGCTTTTCATAAATTGCTTCACCAAATTGGGGTTCGACAACGTTGTCTTGTTGCCCATGAATGACAAGCACAGGCACTGGCGCAAGTGTTTCCAAATGAGTGGGTGCCCAGCGATCACTGAGCAATAAATAGCTCAACGGTTGCAATGGCCAAGTAAGCCAGTGTTGTGAAAGTTTATGGCGCGCAATCTGTTGGAATGAATCAAAAGTACTTTCTGCAACCACTAACTTTAAGTTTATATCCGCGCGCTTATCAATGACTGTTCGTAGTGCAATGATGCCGCCCATGCTTTGACCATAGATTATCATAGGAAGATTTTTGGTATCATGACTAAGCACCCAATCGAGTGCTGCGTGACCCGCTTCTACACAGCTTTGCGGTGTCGGTTTTCCTTCGGACAATCCATAACCGGGGTAATCAAAAATAAATAAGTTATAGCCTTCAGCCGTGATCCAAGCAAGGTGCATGAAATGCGAGGTCAAATTTTCTGCATTGCCATGAAAAAAAATAATGGTTGCTTTCGCTGGAGTGGTGATGGAAGGGAACCACCAACCATGAAGTTTTCGTTGAACGATATCAGTAAAATAGATGTCGGTGGGCGCAAGACTGATTGATCCAGGGTTATAGTAAAACCGATCCTGATTGGGGTAATAGAGAACACCTGAGCAACTGGTCAGTAACAATGCGCTCAGTAAAATGATTGAGCGAAATACTTTCAATTTAAGTATCAGCGTAGCCCTTTGCTCTAATACTGGGTTGTCAAAATAAGAATCGCGATTTCAGAACATAACACAACTACGCAGTTTCTTGAGGCATTTTGTTAATGGCGTCACTTCCCAGAATAGCATTATTCTATGAGGAACTATATGTGAAGCGCTCTTTGGTATTTTATCTATTCACGATTGCCTACAGGTAGTTAGATCGATACCATAGATGTGTAACATCTGGATTGGATTTTAACCACCAACTGGAATAACTAGAGTTAGTCTGATAGATATGGTACTAATCGATAGTATTTATGATGATGAATGGCAAGCTTGGCATTAGCCCTGCCTGCCATTTATTCATAAATCAATTATCAATTAATTGATTTTCTTGATGCTGCGACGGGTGAAGGCCAGACTAGCAAGACCAAGACCAAGAAGTGCAATCGAAGTGGGTTCAGGAAGTTCTGAAATCACAACATCGAATGCCCAGTTACCCGTCCGTGTATTTCCATCGGCATCGATAAACCCGGTTACTCCAGATCCGGTAAATCCATCTGCTAGATTCGGGCCAATTGCAAAATTAGCATACTGTGTTAAAGATGCTGTGTAGCTTCCTATATCAAGAAAAATGCTAAGCACTGCATCAAACTCAGCACCAGTAACGGGATCGGCTGCTACTCCCGCACCATCATCATTATCATCGATTAAATTACCTGCGCTACCAAATAGCGTAATAATAGGATCGAAGCCGCCCGCAGATATAGTATTGCCAGCAGCATTTGTTCCACCCGCGTAAGACCATGTACGAAGTGTAACAAGTGATGGTTCAGTAACAGCAAAGCTGAAGAACTCTACGTCATCATCAGTGTTAAAGCTACCAGTAAACGAAGAGCTGATAGGAGCTGCGCCAACCTGAGCAACTGATAAGACGAACACTATACATACAGCAAGAAACATTTTTTCATTTAAATCTCCAAATATGGTTAGAAAACTGCAGATTTAACCATAACGCAGTTACTTTCAAAGCAAATTCTATGCCATTTTTAATTACTTGTTTATTAACAAATGCTTAGGATTATTTTCGATAGGTGAATCACTAGCAGTGTAAACTAATCCGACAGTGATTAACGATTAGGTATTCAGTTATTTGGAATGTGAGCTATGATAAAAATTCTGAAATCATTTTTATGAATTTCAAGCTTCGGTACTATCTTGAGTCAGAACGCGTCAGATTGGATCAGGCTAAACTCTTGTCGATTACTTCGTTTAATCCCTATGACCCGCTATTTGCGCGTACATCCTGACGTGGGGAAATTGAGAAACGCTGCGCGATATTTTTTTCATGCTGCCAGAAAATATCAGTATGGCCTCCATTGGGAATGCGCCATATCGATTTGGGTTAGCAAGCTTTTCATAAATTGCTTCACCAAATTGGGGTCCGACAACGTTGTCTTGTTGCCCATGAATGACAAGCACAGGCGCTGGCTCAAGTGCTTCCAAATGAGTGGGTGCCCAGCGATCACTGAGCAATAAATAGCTCAACGGTTGCAATGGCCAACAAAGGATTGGTTTTACCATCGTGATAGAAATAACCAATTTAACCTGTCGATTCGCACACGATGCACTTCTGGAGTCAATAATAAACTCAGGTAGCAACCTCGGTCGTAGATTCACCACCTTAGAGCTAGTTCACTGATTCAACAATCGCTAGCTATTGAAACCGATTGAAAATATTCAACCGGAAAAATTTGAATCTACATGTATCGCTTAGGCTGCGTGCTGTTGCTTAGATTCCGACAAATCACTTTTAAGTTTATCTTTTTTAGTTTTGCCAGCGCGGGACGGGATATTACATAGTCCACAGATATGATTTGAATTAATCTCTAAACTGTGAACTACAAATTGACCTTTACAACTAGTGCATGATGTAATTGAAAGCACTCTACTCTCAAGAAATCTAACAAGTGTCCACGCACGAGTTAAACTTAGAACTCGCTGAATATCATAGATATTGATATGTTCAAGATAAAGCTTGTATCCCCTGATGATGGCATCTATGCTGTTTATATTTGCATATTTTATTATGTAGTTATATATGTTAATAAAAAGAGATGAATGGATATTAGGCTGCCAGCTCATAAACCAATCTTCTGAATAAGGAAGCATACCTTTGGGAGGAGACATTCCCTTTATTTCTTTATATAATCTTACGAGTCGTTCTCTACTAAGCTTTGTATGTGCTTCTAAAACTTGTAGCCTCGCACCTAATTGAATAAGCTCAATTGCTAGCTGAATTTGTTTTGCTTCAGATAATAGACTTTTCTCACGCATTTTCTTAATCCTTTAATTTAGGTAATTGTTTCAGCAGGTAAGCTAGAGATAATTATTGATGCATGGGATTGTGACAATGCTCTATCTTTATTATGATTAGATAACATTTCTGCAATTAAGTTATTATCAAATCTAAAACGACAGAGTAAGATGTTTGTGTCAGCCATTCTGAGTAACTGACTAGAAGACAATTTTTCAATAATATTCGCTACATCTTCATTAATACCTAATCGATACATTGCAGAGATTTTATCTTCCCTTAATAGTTGCTGTGCCAGTAGCATGTAACTGAGATTAATATCTCTAATCTCTTCAATAAGTTGGGCAGTTTCCATTTGTTATCTCCACAAAGAAATATTTAATCTGAATTACAGTATGTGTATTTTTTACCCTAGGCCATTTAAAGTAAATAATATATTGCCCGAATAATGCGTAATTATTTAGCTAGAATCCATGTAAGAATTTTTCTTACGTTTGAAGGAAAAATATTCTAAAAAACATATAGCTATAAAGTTTCTAATCTTGAAACAATAGTAATGTCATGCAAGTATGTCGAGTAGGCCTGGAAAAAGTGGATTCAACTCTTTGAGCAGGTAATATAGGAAGAGTCATTTGCAAAATGGCACAAACTTCCCATGTCAGAGAAATTTTAGGTTAATTTGTGGTTGAGTCGAGCTTTGTTTAGCTGTTTTCCCACGAATAATCGTGTAATCAGCCTCACTTAACCGATTATTTCCGGTAGAAAAGGCGCACTACCTTCTATATTTGTGTAGTCATTCGGTGTTCGGCAAAGAGTCTGGGTAATCTTTTCAAGTTATACGCCATAGCTAGTAATATGTGTCAGGCATGCGCTCTGTTCAGGCCACGGTACCGTAGAGCTTTGGTGAGACTTTTGCGCGGTTATAAATTCGACCAATCATCCAAATGCTATAATTATGTTTTAAATCAATAGCATTGAAGTGAATGAACATACTTGGCACAAACTATTGGTCATAGGTTTTCTATACGCTTTACCGAACACTGGAAACTACGAAAACATAGGAAACCGGTTGTGGCGGTGATTATTTCTGGCTTAGTTACGGGCAAATAGCTGAAAAAACCCAGGCTTACAACTGAGTCTCCAATACACTGAAAATTGAAGTATAGCGTTTAACCCTGAAACTGCTTATTAATACGCGCACAGCTTTCTATCGATAAAGGATGCAATCGTTGATTCAAAACATAGATCGATCTTTCGGTTACGACGAAATTCATGGGAATATCGTGGGATTGTGGATAAGTCGTGGCAATTCGCTGCTGTTCAAACGCAATGCCAATGGTTAACGGGTGAGTAGGCATGGCCGCCAGTGTGCGATCAAAATAACCACTGCCATAGCCTAGGCGGTAGCCTTGGTCATCGAATCCCACCATTGGTATCACTACAGCACTAATCAGCCCTGCTTCAGTATCGCAGGGAACGAGCAAACCGTATCGATCTTTCTTGACGGAAACCTGTGGCCACCATTTCCTGTAAATTAAGGGTTGGTCTGGTTCGATGACTTCAGGAAGTGCGAGTGTAGTACCACAAGCATTTAGATATTCCATGACGGGCATAGGATCATATTCGCCTTTGTAGGCTGAATAAAACCCAACTGCGTGTTGTTGCAAAATTGGAAAGCCTTGTATTAGAAAATTAGTAATCTCCTGACTCCATAAGGTGCGGTCACTGCAACTTATTTGCATTCGTTGTGCGATAAGCGTCGCCCGTTGCTGCTTCCGCCAATTTTGCCAATCATTCATAACGTTGATCTAAAGAGATGTTGGTGTCGATGCTACACGATATTTTGACAAAATCTTTTTAATCGCGGTGGGTATAGCCAATCGAAATGCTTCATCGGCCGTGACCCAGCATATCGGATTGCATTGTGGTTGTTGAAAAATGGATTTGACTTGCAGCCGTTGCGTATACATCCTGAGCTTAAAATGGGTGAACGTGTGATCAATCGGTGGTGACAATAAATCGACACATACCGCATCGATTCCTAGCATTTGTGCGCAGTAGCTTTGATAATGATGGTTCTTGTTTGCCTCAGGTAAACACCATAATTCTTTCCAGATACCTTGATTCACCCGTTTTTCTAGCAATAACTTGTCATGGTGTTGCAACAATAGAAAAACCGTTTCTTTGCTTGGTAAAACCTTGGAAGGTTTAGGCGTTGGCAGGCAAGAGACTCGATCTCCCAGGAACGCGGTGCAATGAGACTGTAAAGGGCACACTATGCAATGAGGAGAGCTACGCGTGCAAATCATAGCGCCCAGATCCATGAGTGCCTGAGTATAAACCGACATATTTATTTGAGCATTGCTGCGCGGCACGACTGCTTCGGCTTTTTCCCAAAGCCGCTGGTTTGTGGCGCTTAGCCCAGGATAACCATCGATGCCAAAGTAACGCGTTAACACACGTTTGACATTGCCATCGAGTATGGTGCAGGACTCGCCATAACTAAATGCTGCGATCGCAGCGGCTGTCGTTCGACCGATACCTGGTAATTTCTGTATTTCGGAAGAACACGTTGGAAACTTTCCTTGATAATGATCCATGATGACACAAGCAGTCTTATGGAGATTGCGTCCGCGTGCGTAATAGCCAAGGCCGCTCCACAAAGCCAGCACATCATCCAAGTTTGCTTTGGCAAGTGCGGCAACGGTAGGAAAGGTTTCTATAAAACGCTGGTAAAATGGAATAACCGTCTTTACCTGAGTTTGCTGCAGCATGATTTCTGCGACCCATATTAGATAAGGGTTCTGAGTGCCTTGCCATGGTAGGTCATGCCTACCATGCTGCTGTTGCCAACGAATGAGCAAGTTCGCAAAATCAGGCATGCCTTTGCAAAATAGGAAAATGGTTGCCAGGAGATTATTTGAGCGCGAATACAGCTTTGCTATAAGGCTTCTCAGCAGCGCTTGCCGATTCCAAATGGGTTCCGAGCACAAAAATCCGTTCGCTCGGTACGCCACCTTGCTCTATAAGCCAGTGAAACACCACGTTTGCCCTTTTCTCTGCTAACTCATTGAATGCTTCATCACTTACCTTGATATTTGCCAGAATAAGTTGCTTCATTTCGTCTACCGGTAAGCTTTTGGTTAATCCAATCATGTTTTTGGGTTTCTCAAAATCTGATGCTTTGTAAACGATTTCTAGGTAACGTGCGTATTCGGCATCTTCCAACTTGATTTCATCAAGTAAATCGACTGACTGGCCTTTGTTAATTGTTTCTGAAAGTTTTTGTGTTTTGACTTTACGATCAAGCAATACCTGTTTAAGTATTTCGTAATCGCTGAGAGGATCAGCATAGCCGGTAATCTCGAGTTTGAGCTCAGGTCGATCAATTAACGCATCAGCCAAGGCCTGGAGGTGATTTATTGCTTCTGGCTCAAGCGTAGCATAGCCTGAAGGAAAGGTAATTTCTGCCAATTCCTCTCCATCACCTAAAAAAGAACCGAGTAAGGCAAAGGGTGCCGTCATTGCTTTCGATATCAAATTGATAAAAGCCTCCCAAACCACGCCACTGATGCTGAATTGTGGATTATTGATCGAACCACTAACTGGGAAACGTAAATTGATTTCTCCTTTGCGATTCTTTAATAAAGATATTGCTAAATCTAACGGCAGTGAAACTGCATCAGGGCTATCTATTTTCTCGCCAATTTTTAGCTGATCGAGAAATATTTTATTTTCAGCGGTTAATTGGCCTTGCTGAATTTGATAATTGACATCAACCGAAAGCTTTCCTTTTTCAATGAGATATCCAATATACTTACCCGAGTAAGGGCTGAAAGTGGGTAAATCGATCCCTTTTACTGTAGTCGCAATATCAAAGGAAAGTTGTTCGCTGAAAGGATCGATGACACCTGAAATTTGTAGCGGCGCTGATTTATCGATCGTTCCTCGGATATCGATTTTTCCAGATTTTCCAGGATGAAGTGGGCTGATTTGGCCTTTAAGCTCGGTAAGATTTACCCGGTAATTAGGCTTGATGAATTGATCGGTAAAGTTGATATGGGTATTTTTTAAGGAAACTCTATCGATTTTGATCGGTAAAGGTGCTTTGTTAGTAGGAGTACTCTGCGCTTCCTTCTGGTCTGGTGCACTAGCGACTGTCACTGACTCAGACGCTGCCGGACTCGTCTCGGTTTTATTCGCATCGGCCAGATCGTGCAGGTTAATCTCTCCATTTGCTAAAAGAATCACGCGCACAAAAAAATCAGTTAAATCAACAGTAGAAATTCCAATTTGCAAGGGCTCATTGATAAATTGAATGCCGGTGACATCGATACTTTTCCAACGTAGCTGCTCAGCAAGTTTGATTTTATCGAGTACATTAAAATTAGCGAGCTGCGCTTTACCCTGCAAAGCAATTTTTAGTGGCTCCCCATCAGCTTTAACATCACCTTGAAACGAAAAGTTACCTTTCGAAAGCAGTATGTTAAGTTGATTACCGAACCAACCTTGCAATGGCACTAGATCGACTTGCTTGAAGTCAAGCACAAGATTAGCTGCGAGCGGTGCCCAAGTCAGTGTTCCTTTTGTTTCGATGCTGCCTTGTTGATTAACTTGAGCCTGGAGCGATAATTCAACAGGCTGTGCTCCACTTAAATCGATATTACGCACCGCGAGATTGAGCGGATTGATATGCATCGGTACCACTTTGGATACTGTGTAATCTTCAAACGTAATGGCACCATCGCTCAATTTAATCTGATCGATATGAATCGCCCATGGTTGGTCTGTGGCTTCAGACGCTGCAACAGGTTGATTTGATGCTTCCTCAGCCACTTCTCCAGTGTTAGCCTGTGGTTGCTTAGTATCTTCTAGTCTGGCAACAATCTGTGGTTTATGCTCAGGTAATGGAATAGTCGTAGCTGATTGAGCCACGAATTCCTGCTCACGCGCTTGTGTTGGCGGTAAAGAAGTTACGTGAATATCTGGTTTTTTATCTGGAATCGGGATAGCTGATGAAACATTGCGTTGAATTGGCCTGTTTGCTTTCTTTGCTTCGTCTGCTTGTCGTGGTGGACTGGCCGATGTAGTTACAGCGAGCATGCGATTTAATTCCAGCTGACCATCAGGTTGCCGCTTGATTAACCCATTAATCCCGTCTAACAGTATTGTACCAAGGTTGATTTTATGGCGTGTGCGGTCGACCGTGATGGCATCAAGTTCAATTTTTGGTAAGGATAATAAGGCCTGCTTTTCACCAATTGGTGTTATTGCAATAGACTTAAAAGTAGTCCCAACTTTTACAAGCTTTGCTTCATTGAATGATACTTCATTCAACTTGAGGCCAAAGTGCTTTACATCCAATACATAAGGCATTTCAACCGTTTTATTTTCAATCTGTATTCCTTTAAGGATAACTTGACCGGATAGATCAATATTGGGTGGTTCATCGATTATATGGGTAAAGCTAACCAATAAATCGCTATCGAGTTTTCCTGATAGCAATCGGATTCCCAGCGGAATCGGTGAATATTCATCGATATTCGTCAAATCAATATCATCCAATTTGAGCGAAAGCGTTGCTTCTTGCTTGTTGGAAAAAGGCAGTACCTTGCCCGATAAAATAACAGGTGCTTCGTTGATTTTGGCGCTCAGATTCGGTTCTACCCAATTTGTGAGAACATTCTTAAAATTAGCAATGAATGGAATACTCAGATTGATCGCGGTGATGTGCTGTTGACTATTTTTGATTTGATCGGTAAACGTGATCTCACCGTCTTGGATACTGATGTTGTTGATCGAGAATAACGTTGGTTTTTGCGGCTCTTCGGGCTTTTTCTCAGGCGTTTGCCCAAATTTCTCAATTAAATCTGAAAAATTGAACTGGTTTTTATCCTCCCTAGTGATATATATTTTCGGGGCAGTTAACGAAATGGTTGTAACAACCGGTGCCAGATGGATTAATGATTCAGCGCTTAAGTCCACATATAATTGATCAAACGAGAAAAAAGTAGCTTGATCACTCGTTGTTGATTTTTCCCCAATTTGAAAACCGCGCACAGCAATTTCCAGGGTAAAGGGCTTAATATCGATCAATTGGACGGTAACAGGCCTTGCCAGTGTTTCCGATAGAATCTGCTCGAGCTTGGATTTGGCAAACCCGGGTAGCCAGAAATACCCCAGCACACCGAAGAGCGTTACAATCGAGAAGGTGACACCTAAAGCGATTGCGATGCGCTTACGCGTCAGGAAACGTTTTTTTGTGGCGGATGATGCGTTTGCTTCCATAGATATCAGCTATTACCTTCGTTTTTTTGCCTAATAGCGTTTACTAGCTGCCTTTAGGCAGCTAGCTTGAATGTTTTTTTACTGAAAACCAACAAGTTCAACATCAAAAATAAGTGTTGCATGCGGTGGAATCACATTACCCGCACCTTGCGCCCCATAAGCCATGCTCGATGGGATAATCAAGGTACGCTGCCCCCCTACTTTCATGCCCAACACACCTTGATCCCAACCTTTAATCACCCGCCCTGCACCGAGCATGAATGCGAAAGGCTCCTTACGATCATAGGAGCTATCAAATTTCTTTCCTTTTTTATCTGGTGCGTTTTCATCGTAAAGCCAACCGCTATAATGAACCTTAGCTGTTTTGCCAACAATCGCTTCTTCTCCGTTACCAACCGTAGTATCAATTTTTTGCAACGCAGTTACTCCAGAAGTTGTGCTATGCGGTTCTGCTGCATGCTCTTTATAGGCGAATGCTGAAAAAGAAAATAACATGCTTATGACTACAATAAAACAACCTAATAATTTAATCCTTAACATAAATACTCCAATATAATCAATCCGGTAATTATGAATAATCAACTCATCGCTGAATTCTTAGTTATTATAATACTGGTTGAGCGGTTTCAGTGCGCCTTAGCAATTGAGTTCTCATTCGTGATGATTGGCCACTGCAATCCAACTTAATGGATTAGGCAAGAACGTATCAAAGCCACAGCGTTTCAAGTCTTCATCATTCCAAACTGATCGATGGTTTTCGAAGGGATTTGCTGGAACATCCTGTTCCATGAACTCTTTAGGCGTACTAATGAGCGATGAACCCTTGGCGATACGCCGACATTCTTTCAAGAAGCGAACACCTTGCTCCTTATGGAAATGTTCCAAGATATCGATTGCAAGTATTAAATCGTAGCTATTGCTAGCAAGTGTTGGAAGTAACTCCAGTGCGTCACCGATCAGAATGCGGTTGTAGGCATAATCATGCACAGGTGTGAGATAACCGGCATAACCTTCGATACCATCAATTTTAATTTTCCACTGATTTTTATCGCGCAATCGGGCATTCGCACCATTGATTTCAAAAAGATTGATATTTTCCAGATTGGTGCGCAGTAGAAAACCATACTGACCCATGCCAACCCCGATATCCAGAATTGATAGTGGCTTTTGTTGTTCAGCATAGCCAATAATGGCGCTAAGTTGATTACTAAAACTAAATGGCATCGTTTCTCCTGTTTAGAGGGTGGGTCTTCTTAATATGAGTACAATTAAAACAAAGCATAGCAAGAATAATATTCATTTGGTGATAGCTCGATTTATCTTCCAATTAATTAACTCCCGGTCATCGTATACTTTTCGAGTTTCGTTTATTCATAGGAGAAGCAGTGTGAGTCAGCAATTAAATAATAGTTCGATCAGCACGGATGAGAGAATCATATCAGGTTCAAATGGCTGGGTAATGTCAGCGTTATTACTTGCTCTATTTGCTTTTAGCCTTTTCTTTACTATGACACCAGGCCCTCTCATAAAATTGTTTGGTGGGATCTTGTTAGCGATGCTGGCGTTATTGGGATGCAAAGGATTATTTACATTAGAGCCCAATCAAGCAGCCGTAATGGTGTTTTTTGGTAATTATGCCGGGACCGTGAATGAAAGCGGTTTTTTCTGGGTCAATCCTTTTTATAATAAAACGCGGGTTTCGCTCAGGATTAATAATTGGAATACTCCTGTTCTTAAGGTCAATGATGAGCGCGGCAGTCCCATTGAGATTGCGGCTGTTATCGCGTGGCGTGTGCAAGATACCGCCCGAGCTATTTTTGATGTCGAAAGTACTTTGAATTATCTGCAAATCCAAAGTGAATCTGCTGTTCGCCAGGTCGCAAGTAGTCATGCCTACGACGATACCGAGATCATTGATAGTAAGCGCAAAAAAAGTCTGCGGACCGATCTTGATGCTATTGCAGGCTTATTACGAGAATCGATTCAAGATCATGTCAATGTAGCCGGAATCGTTATTGAAGAAGCGAAGATCGCACATCTTGCTTATGCGCCTGAAATCGCCAATGCTATGTTACGGCGGCAGCAAGCAGAGGCAGTTGTGATGGCACGTCAGAAGCTAGTAGATGGCGCCGTCGGAATGGTCGAAGTAGCGTTAAAGAATCTCGAAGAGAAACAGATCGTCTCTTTGACTTCTGATCAACGCGCCGTGCTCGTAACCAACATGATGACAGTCTTACTCTCTGAATCAGGTGCTCAGCCTGTCATTCAAATGACACAAGCAACCTCTTGACATCACGGGGAAGTCACTCTTGCTAGAAATTGGTAAAATACTGAGAAGTTGACTCCAATTTCTAAAAAGATGCCACATGCGTTAAAAGTATGGCCCCTGCTGACCGGAACGATTCGTTATGAAAAAACGAGTTCAACTTACAATCGGGGTCACGGACAATGGATTGATGCACCAATCCTGGCCTATTTAATTGAAACTAACCAGGGTCGCATTCTGTATGACGTGGGATGTGACTATCGCAAACTTTCTGATCCCGTTCGTTGTCAGCAATTTTTTGTTGGCATGTCGCCCATGATAGAGACACCTCAAATGAAAGTGGAACAACGGATCCCTCATTACCTTGGGCAATTGGGTTTGACAACTGCTGATATTGATCTCATTTTGATAGGGCATCTCCATTTTGATCATGTCGGTGGCTTATGCGATTTGCCCGGCTGCGAAGTGCATCTCCACCAAGCGGAGCTTACTGCGGCGCGAGCAGGTGGAGATTCAGGTATTTTCACTGATGAGCTGTTGCAATCTGATCACTGGCGATTACAGCATGAAGAATATGAGCTAGCACCTGGCATTCAAGTATTAACAACACCTGGCCATACCGCTGGGCACTTGTCGTTGCTGATCGAGCTACCCAAAAGCCAACCGATTATTCTTTGCGGTGATGCGGCTGATTTAAGTGAAAATTTAACCGATGAAATTGCACCAGGCTGCTGCTGGCAAGACAATTTTGCGCAAGGTTTGGCGAGTATACGCAAGCTCAAATCTATCGCTCTTTCTGAACGCGCGGATTTATGGCCTAATCACGATATGGTTTTTTTCAATCAATTTCCAATTTTTCCAGCGGGGTATGAATAAACGCTATTCGTCCTGCTTAAACCCTTTGCTGACTTGCGAGAAGATCAGATTCTAATAATTAGTTTTTTGATAGTTGAGTCTAAAGCAATTTTCGTTATATACTGAGCACGTCACAAGACTTTTTGTTACATTATTTAAAATAAGGAAATCAAGGATGAAATACGTTATTATCGCTGCAGCCATAGCAGGTTTATCATTAGTCGGATGTGGTGGAAAGCCCAGCCAAGCTCTTCCTACAACCGAGAAAGAGGCTTATGAAAAAATTACTTCTGGCCAAAAAATCGAATGTGAATTCGGTATCGATGCGAATGGCAATTGCCTAAAAGAAGGTGAGGATGCTCGCCCTTATGGTGGCAAAAGCAAACCTGGTCACTAATGCAGTGATTACTTATACTTCCTAAAAAAGGAAGTTATAAGGAGCCCCAAACCGCCCTTGAGGCGGTTTTCTTTTTCTTATAGGTATTTTTTCCTACTCAATATAATGCTTGTTTTTTCTCGCAAGTATTCTATTTCTAAATACCTAGCGACTTAAAATTAACAAACTTTTTAGCTAGGTAAAAAATTATTGAAGACAAATCTCTTTTTTGAGTACAATAGGTAAATCATAAATTACTTACCGATACTATATATAGTACGCTACGGTGTTTGTGGTGAGCAGGGCGATCAGTGTGTTTTTCTATCTGCGACTCAAAGGAGAATTCGAATATGCAGCTTACGACTAATAGTACAAGTACAAGCACGGCCTTAAACCCGATTCCTCATGGTGAGTTTTCTGAAATTTCTTCTAATCAAGGTATACAGCTTTCTCTTTATAAAGTAATTCGACGCAATGGCTCCGTCGTAGCGTTTGAACCCAGCAAGATTTCTGTCGCGATGACAAAAGCTTTCATCGCTGTTGAAGGCGGCCAAGGCGCTGCTTCTGCGCGGGTAAGGGAAGTGGTTGCGCGGTTAACCGAAGACGTTGTTCATGCCTTGACAAGGCGTCAATCTGGCGGTGGTACCTTTCATATTGAAGATATTCAAGACCAAGTAGAGTTGGCCTTGATGCGATCAGGTGAACATGATGTCGCACGTCCGTATGTTTTATATAGAGAAGAGCGGGCGCGTGAGCGGGCGAAGCAGCAAGAAAAACAAACTGCAGCGAAAACACTGCTTATTCACATTGTAGAAAACGGGCAACGCATTCCGCTCGATACAAAACAATTAACGGCGTTGGTTGATGCCGCCTGCGCTGACTTGGGTAATAGTGTTGATAGTTCTCTGATTCTTAAATCTACGCTTAAAGATTTATATGATGGCGTTCCTGCTAACGAAGTTAGAAAATCGCTGATATTATCGGCGCGTGCATTGATAGAGAAAGACCCTGATTATAGCTTTGTGACAGCTCGGTTGCTGCTGCATTCTATTAGACTCGAAGCACTCGGTGAGAATATTTCCCAGAAAGAAATGGAATCTCGCTACGCCGATTATTTTCCTAATTTTATTAAACAAGGCATTGATGCCGGTTTGCTTGATGAACGATTAGCGCAATTTGATCTTACACACTTAGCGGCCGAACTGGTTGCGAGTCGAGATATGCAGTTTGGCTATCTTGGTTTGCAAACCTTGTATGATCGTTATTTCCTGCATATAAACGATAAGCGCATTGAGCTACCACAAGCTTTTTTCATGCGAGTAGCTATGGGACTCGCACTTAATGAAATTGACCGAGAGTCCCGTGCAATTGAGTTTTATCATGTTTTGTCCAAATTCGATTTCATGAGCTCGACGCCCACGCTATTCAACTCAGGTACTTGCCGTCCTCAACTTTCATCATGTTACCTAACGACAGTACCTGATAGCCTGGATAGCATTTACGAAGCGATAAAGGACAATGCGTTACTTTCAAAATTTGCGGGTGGATTAGGGAATGACTGGACGCCAGTTCGCGCAATGGGCTCACGGATTAAAGGAACTAATGGCAAGTCGCAAGGTGTAGTGCCATTTCTTAAAGTGGTTTCAGATACTGCTGTTGCTGTCAATCAAGGAGGAAAACGCAAAGGTGCAGTATGCGCCTATCTAGAATGTTGGCATCTCGATATCGAGGAATTTCTTGAGCTGCGTAAAAATACTGGCGATGATCGTCGCCGTACTCATGACATGAATACCGCTGTTTGGATACCAGATTTATTCATGAAACGGGTTATAGAGAATGCAGACTGGACACTATTTTCTCCTTCAGATACCCCTGATCTCCATGAAAAATATGGCAAAGCATTTGAGGCAGCTTATTTGAGTTATGAAGAAAAGATGGCGCGAGGCGAGTTATCCTTGCATAAGCAGATCCCTGCACAGCAGCTATGGCGCAAAATGCTAACAATGCTGTTTGAAACTGGGCATCCTTGGATTACATTTAAGGATCCATGCAATATTCGTTCTCCACAAAGCCATGTCGGTGTTGTTCATAGCTCTAATCTCTGCACCGAGATCACCTTGAATACCAGTGATAAAGAAATTGCAGTATGCAATCTAGGGTCTGTAAACCTGCTCGCGCATATCAAGGATAGTAAGCTCGATACCGACAAACTCAAGCGCACGATTAGCACTGCGATGCGAATGCTTGACAATGTGATTGATATCAATTTTTATGCTGTCACGAAAGCGCGTAACGCTAATCTCAAACATCGCCCGGTTGGGCTTGGCATCATGGGCTTTCATGATTGCTTGTATCAACTTGGTATTTCTTATGCCTCGGAAGAAGCGATAGCGTTTGCTGATCACTCGATGGAAGCCGTTGCTTTCCATGCTTATTGGGCATCGACCGAATTGGCGGGAGAACGCGGTTGTTATGCAACTTATCGCAATAGCCTTTGGGATCGCGGTATTTTACCTCAGGATACGCTCGATTTGCTTCGTGAGGAGCGCGGTGGGTTTGTTGATGTAGATACGACCGCAACATTACCATGGGAAAAACTACGAGCGCGTATAAAAAAACATGGTATGCGCAATTCAAACTGCTTGGCGATTGCACCAACAGCAACAATTTCAAATATTGTTGGCGTATCAGCGAGCATTGAACCGACTTACCAGAACCTATATGTCAAATCGAATTTATCTGGGGAATTCACCATCGCCAATCGATGGCTAGTTAGTGATCTGAAAAAATATGAGCTCTGGGATGAAGTCATGATTGCAGATCTGAAATACTATGATGGTGCGATTGGCAAGATTGATCGGATTCCACTACCAATCCGTAGTCAATATGCGACTGCCTTCGAAGTAGATCCATACTGGTTAGTTGAAGCTGCTGCTCGACGGCAAAAATGGATTGATCAGGCGCAATCTCTAAATATTTACATTGCAGGAGTATCTGGTAAGAAGTTAGATGAAATTTATAAATTAGCTTGGCTGAGAGGACTCAAAACTACTTATTACTTACGCTCCTTGGGGGCAACCATGGCCGAAAAATCAACAGTTCACACCAGCACACTCAATGCAGTCCCGACTAGCGCGGGAGCAGCCATGGCTAATGCACAGCAAACAGCAACCACTGAGATTAAATATTGTGCGATTGACGATCCAGGTTGCGAGTCTTGTCAATAAAGCGTATGTGCTTATAAATAAAACATAGAAGGAGTAATAATAATGCTGACATTTGATGATGAGCCACTGCAATCAAAAGCGATTCAAGGAAAATCGATCTTAAGTAATAGCAGACCAGATTGGGCTGAATCGACTGGAATTACCTCTGTTGCACTGCCTCCTAGCACCATCTCTCTTCCACAGAATGAACACTTGGTAGAAGATATCGCATTAAGACGAGTTTCCGTGGAAGATAAGCGCATTATTAACTGCAAGACGGATGTTAACCAACTCGTTCCTTTCAAATATAAATGGGCCTGGGAAAAGTATTTATCTGCCTGCGCAAATCACTGGATGCCGCAAGAAATTAGTATGAGCCGTGATATTGCACTCTGGAAAGATCCCAATGGGCTAACTGAAGACGAGCGGCGATTAGTGAAGCGTAATCTGGGCTTCTTTGTTACTGCAGATTCTCTTGCGGCCAACAATATCGTACTGGGTACTTATCGTCATATCACTAATCCCGAGTGCCGCCAATATTTATTGCGCCAGGCTTTTGAGGAGGCAATTCATACCCATGCCTACCAATATATCGTTGAATCGCTCGGTTTAGATGAAGGTGAAATTTTTAATGCTTATCATGAAATTCAGTCAATTCGCGATAAAGATGAATTTTTAATTCCTTTTATTGATACCTTAACTGATCCAAAATTTAAAACAGGCACGCTAGAGACTGATCAACAGCTATTGAAGAGTCTAATTGTATTCGCTTGTATTATGGAAGGTTTGTTTTTTTATGTAGGCTTCACACAAATTTTAGCTTTAGGTAGGCAAAATAAGATGATGGGTGCTGCCGAGCAGTATCAATATATTTTACGCGATGAGTCGATGCATTGTAATTTTGGTATTGATGTCATCAATCAAATTAAATTAGAAAATCCGCATCTCTGGACCAAAGAATTTCGTGAAGAAATTACCACTTTGATGCACAAAGCTGTAGAATTGGAATATCGCTATGCTGAAGATACAATGCCTAGAGGCATATTGGGACTGAACGCAGCGATGTTTAAAGAATATCTACGTTTTATTGCCAATCGGCGTTGCCAACAAATTGGCTTAGATGTACTTTTCCCAGAGGCAAACAATCCATTTCCTTGGATGTCGGAGATGATTGATCTTAAAAAGGAGAAAAATTTCTTTGAAACACGCGTCATCGAATATCAAACCGGTGGTGTATTGAGTTGGGATTAGATTGATAAATCTCAATCTGGCCTAGCCAAAATAACTCTACCTACTTTTAGAGACCTTAAAATAATCATGAATTGGCACTGCATCATTGTGTAGTGCCTTTCTGCTGAATACCACTTCGCGTTTTTGTAAGGCCGTATATTTCTATTTAACGCACTGTGTTATCAAGTGGTTTTTCTATCAGCGGATGTAACTAAATCTGAATTTTCAGAAGTTTGACTATTTTTGAAAATTAAGGATGAACATACTTATGCTAAAAATAAAAAAAATTCAAATCCTGATGCTTAGTATCGCAGTTAGCTCAGTATTGCTATTACTGCCATATCAAGTTGAAGCAGCTAATACGGTGCAAAATAAAAAAAGTACCACTTATTCAATAAAAGGAAGAGCCACTTCGATAAGCAGGAATAACAATGTGGGCGATTTATGGTCAAGAGTCCGAAGAGGGTTCTCTATGCCAGAACTACATGGGTATGAAGTGCGTCAGAATGAAAATAGCTATACTCGTCACCAGAAATTTATCGACCATATCGTTGAGCAAAGCAGTCGGTATCTTTTTCATATCGTAGAAGAAGTTGAGCGTAGAAAAATGCCTACTGAAATTGCGTTACTACCGATTATCGAAAGCGCATTTAACCCAGTTGCCTATTCTCATCGCCATGCTTCAGGTCTTTGGCAATTTGTTCCTGCTACCGGTCGCGCTTATGGGTTAGAACAAAACTGGTGGCATGATGATCGTCGTGATGTAATCGCGGCGACCAATGCAGCGCTCGATTATCTACAGAAACTGCACCGAATGTTTGGTGATTGGAAACTCACAGTAGCTGCCTATAACTGGGGAGAAGGAGCGCTCAAACGCAGTATTGAGGAAAACCATGGGGAGATCTAAAAGTTAATTTTCATGATCTGCAATTGCCCACAGAAACAAAAAATCATGTAGCAAAGCTAATTGCGATTAGAAATATCATTGCCAATCCTAGCCAATATGGCGTCAAGCTTAAGCCACTTCCTAATCGACCTTATTTCAAACAAGTAAAAATTACGCAGCATATGGATGTTAAATTAGCTGCGGAACTAGCAGACCTTCCAGAACATGAATTTAATGCGCTAAATCCAGCTTATCATCGACCGGTTATTCGTATCAAAGATAAGCCACGCACGCTATTACTCCCGGTTGCTAGTGTTAAAACTTTCGAAGCAAATTTAGAAAACTATGATAAATCGCTTGTTTCCTGGCGCGTCTATCGTGTTAAAGAAAATGAAACTCTAGATGATCTATCCATCAAGTATCGAGTTGATATATCTGAGCTAGCAGAAGTCAATGGTCTCTCAGAATTCGATACGATTGATGAAAGGCAAACGCTACTCGTACCACGTAAAAGAAATAGAAATGATAGTGATGAACGCCAGTTTGTGGCCCAGCAACGCATCTTCAGCGAGTTATATATGCAGCAGCCAGTGAAGGTATCCCCAATTATCCACATCGTACAAAAGGGTGATACATTGTACGACATCGCAAAGCGTTATAGCGTGGACGTGAAAGCGCTTAAGTCCTGGAATGGAAATAAAGATCGGCTTGCGATTGGACAAAAACTAATCGTAAAACTAGCGGATTCGAGTATAAATCGATCAATTACTAAATCCTCTTAACTAGTCGAGACTTTTGCGCGGTTATAAATTCAACCAATTACCTAGATGCTATAATTGTGTTTTAAATCAATAGCATTGAAGTAATTAGCATGAGTTTTTCCGAATTTGATGTAACCCGTCGCACCCGGAAAGGGAATTTTCTAAAGCAAATTGATCAATTGATCGACTGAGATTCGATAGAAAAAGTGATTGTAGCTCATTATGCACCGGTATCGGATGCAGCAGGCCGTCCGGCCTATTGTGGGTTGCTGCTGTTTAAGGTGCTGCTGGTTGGAATCTGGAATGGTGGTTTAAGTGATGAATCGGTAGAAGACATGGCGAACTCAAATCTGCACGTGATGCGGTTTCTGGGGTTGTCACTGGAAGACGATGTGCCTGATCATTCGGTGCTATCACGATTCAGAACGCGACTGACGGCAGCAAAAGTATGGGATGGGTTATTGGCAGAAATTAACCAGCAAATCCAAGCTTACGACATCACAGTTAAGAAAGGCTGTTACGTTGATGCGAGCATTACGCAGAGTCCGCGCAAACCTAAAACCAAACCGGCTTATGAAGTCGTCGGTGATCGAGAAGAACGCGATGATGAAACAGATGCGAAGGAAACGATGCGGGTTATTGAAATAACGCAACCGGGTGTAGACACTGAAGCACGCTGGGTCAAAAAAGGTGGTAACTCAGTATTTGGTTATAAGCAGCATACGGTAGTCGATAATAAGGCTTGGTGTTAGCCGTTGAAACGACCGCAGCCAATTGCCATGACAGCAAGCCGCTGCTGGACCTGCTCGATAAGGCCAATATTCAGGTGGGAACTCACATTCATGCTAACAAAGCCTATAGTAGCCAAAAGCATCGCGATGCGCTGAAATCACGCGGCATGAAAAATGGCATTCAGGATAAAGCCACGAAGAATAATCCACTGTCACCAAGACAATTACAGCGCAATCGCCTCATTACAAAGGCTCGCTATGTGGTGGAGCGAACCTTAGGCAGTCAAGCTCGTAGGTTCAATGCCAAAATACTACGTTACTGTGGTTCAGCTAAGGCTCATGCCTGGCACATATTACTCGCGATAGCGTATAACTTGAAAAGACTCCCTAAACTCTTCGTTGAGCGCCAAATGATTACACAAATATAGGGGTTATTGCGCCCTTACGACCGGAAATAGTCGGTTTAAGGTGATTATTTTCAGCTCACTACAGAAGAATAGCTGAAAAACGCTCAAGAACTTACCAATAAATCCAAAATTACACTGGAACAGGAAATTTGCTGGATTTTGTAAGGGTCTCACTTAGATTCAACATAAAAATAATCTCTTCCATCAAAAATTAATTAGTCGACCCTGAAAAACTGCATCAATTGTTATTATGGATCAGCAGTTTCAAAAAGCGGCGTGTTAATAAAGACAAAATCGAGCAATTTGATCTTTTTCCATCAAAGAATTAGCGAAGCCTGCAGTTTTCGCCACGGGAAGAAAAACCAAAAAATGGCCAATAGCCATTGTTTTAGATTCCAGGCGGTAGCAGCCATTAGCAGATTGATGCGATCACCGATGGCGCCTTTCAGGTAATTTCTGGCCATTCGATAATCCGATTTCAGGTGGCCGATAATGGGTTCAATCGCCGCGCGCCTTCTGCATTGTTTCCGCTTCTTGTCTCTTTGGTAGCGTGTGTCTCGTTTTAATGCTCTTCCAGGTAGAACGATTTGCGTTCCATTGACTTCACGTTTGCCACGGTAGCCGCGGTCGCATACGGCTTGCTTGGCCGCTTTCCCGCGCGAAGTCTCAACATGATGCAATATCTCTGGTAATGTGTGGCTGTCATGCAAGTTTTGTTCGTGACTGACAACCCCAACAATCAGGTTACCTTTCGCTGTGCTGGCTATCGATGCCTTGCTGCCGTATTCATATTGTTTGTGGTCTTTTCCCTTGCCGATACAGTACACTTGCGGTTCGTGCAGGGAATAGATTTTGTGCGTGTCTTTGATTTTCTGTTTCAGTACGCGCTCATACAGTAGAAAATCCTTTTGGTAGTGCTCGAATAGGCAGCATTGTGGCAATTTTCTCCTGAGCTCCCGCATCAAAACACCTGCAATGGTTCTGAGTCGCTTCAACGCGCGTTTCGCCTTTGCTCTTTTCTTCACATGCCGGTAGTGCCGAATATCCAAGCGCAGTGATTTCACTTGCCCTAATGAAAGTGCGCCGCTGTGAAATACCATGGGATTTGGCAATCTTGTTGAGGCGATTGATAATCTTGATCGCTAGTTTGCTGTCAGTCGGGTATGTGATGTTCTTCTCTTGCACTGTCGTGTCAACATGAACCACATCTTCCAGTGCCGATTCCCCATGCAAACCAACACTCATCTGAAAAATCCGCTCCATGCCCGGCACACCTAGGCGCTTACGAAAATGCACCAGTTCCGTGCTATGACACGGCAATTTCTGCTGGAACTCTTTTATGCCGCAAAAAGCCTGGTAGTAAGGATTGCGCTTCCACTGCAATACTACTGATTCGTCACTCAAATTCTCTAACTGCTTCAAGATCAATAACCCAAACAGCAACCGGATCGGCTTACTCGGCGCGCCTGTCGATTTCGTGTAGTGAATCGAAAATGCTTCGTCAAATTCTTGCCACGGTATCGCGTCTGCAAGCTGCAACAATGGATCATTGACATCCAACTGCATCAGCAAATCTGTTCCAAACAAATTCGGTTGATGAATCGTACTGCTATGTCTTAGCATTTTTAATCACCATTTCGACCAGAAATAGGATGCTATTTTAACATTCCTGGTCGTTATGCTCATCAAAAGAAAGATCTTTGCTGCATAGAATCAAGTGCTTGTGGATATTTCAGGGTCGACTAATTAACGACATCCCCATATCTAGTTTCTCGTTGTGCTTTATTTCTTAAAATCACCCCAAGAAACCAAATTCAAATCATTCTGCAGGATAATGATTAGGTATTGATGCGCTGTGATTTTCATCACAGTGCAATTTGAATTTTCTGACTTCTGTGGGTTATGCCTAAAACTTAATTTAGGCGTAATCTTTTAACCTTTGAATAAAGTCAGTACGTGTTAGCACTATTTATTTAACAGATTCTCAGAACCTGTAGCGCTACTATTGGCTCTGACATTTTTAGGCTAACTAGGGAAAATTGCGCCTAGGATACGTTCTCCTTTGGCACCAGTTACAGCAGGTAGATTGCTAGTTTTTTTATGGATTGCTTGCCGTGCGAGCCAGGCAAACGCAAAAGCTTCTACCCAATCCACATCGATTCCTAGCTGATCGGTCAATGCAACTTTCTTTTCCAGTAGCGCTTCACTTATGCGATTCACAAGTCGAGCATTATGTGCTCCTCCACCACATAGATAAACTTCTGTCGAAGCAGGAAAGTAAGATTTATGCTCCGCACTATGCCTTGTACCGTCAATTCGAGTAAGGTCGCCTGCACATCTACAGGAGCTCAGTTCCTTTTAAATGTATTCTAAGCCAATTAAGGTTAAAACAATCCCTACCCGTACTTTTTGGTGGAGGTAGAGAAAAAAACGGTTGCATCAATAATGCTTCCAATAGCGCTGGAATCGTTTCTCCCTTACTTGCCCAATTGCCGTTTTCATCATAGCTTTTTCCTTGATTCTCAAAACACCAAGCATCCATTAGCATATTACCTGGCCCGCAGTCAAAACCTATTACGACGTCTTCAGGCGGAAGGCTCGTAATATTTGCGATACCTCCAACATTTACGATAATGCGATGAGATGTTTCATGACTAAAGCAGGCATCATGAAATGCAGGAACCAGCGGTGCACCTTGGCCACCTGCAGCAATGTCGCGACTCCTAAAATCAGCAACGACGGTAATACCCGTCAATTCTGCCAGTAACGCCGGATTAAATAATTGAATGCTATAGCCAGCATCTGGACAATGTCTTATGGTTTGACCATGACAACCCAGTGCTACGATCAACTTTGAGCTGATCTCCGCTGCGATCAGTAGATTATTTATCGCTTGCGCGTATAAATTTGATAATACATTCGCGAGCAAAGCAGCGCGGTGTAATTCATTCTCTCCTTGTAGGTGCAACGCCAATAAATCTCGCTTTAAATTGGGGTCATAGGGCAAGAAATAGTTCTGTACAAGCTTCGGGGGGGTGAAACTGAAATCTACTAATACTGCATCAACCCCATCAAGACTTGTTCCAGACATTACCCCTACATATAGCTCCTGGTTCAAGACTTGGTTTCTCAAGCACTAACGCAATAAATACCGCAATCTTTAAGCTATTTTGCTAACGCAAAGTTTGCATTGCGAAGTAAATTAAGGCGAGCGATCAATTCTTTGGTTTCTTTCTGGAATATAGCTTTATTTCTTTTACTGATTGATAGTGCAGCGGGCATAATAACCTGAGATGGGTCTCGTTGAATCCCGTTCACACGAAGTTCATAGTGAAGATGAGGGCCAGTAGCCATTCCAGTGGATCCGACATATCCAATAATCTCCCCCTGCTTAATTCTTCTTTCCTTTTGCAACCCTCTACCAAATGAAGACAAATGACCATAAGCAGTACTGTATTCGCCACGATGCTTTAAAATAATCATGTTGCCATACCCGTTCTGCCAGCCTTTAAACTCAACGACACCATCTGCTGTAGCCATCACCGGAGTGCCCGCTGGCGCCGCATAATCAATCCCTTTATGCGCTCGCCATTGCTTCAAAATCGGATGAAAGCGCGCATTGGTAAATCCTGAGCTAATGCGTGAAAATTCGAGCGGTGTCCGTAAAAACGGCTTTCGGAGATTCTCACCGCTTGGCGTAAAATAATCCCCTTCCCCACCGGGTTCTTGAAAATAAACTGCCCGATAAGGTTTTCCCTTATTGATAAATTCAACCGCTAGAACTCGGCCCGATTGCATCGTTGGCCCATAATCTTGAAGTGATTCATAGACGACGGTAAAGTGATCTCCTTTTCGTAAATCACGATAAAAATCGATATCGGAAGCAAAAATTTCCACTATTTTCGCAGCAATGCCGTTTGGTAATCCCGCAGCATCGGTTGCTGCAAATAAGGTACTCTCAATGACACCTGATCCAACTCTAATTCGTGAATTAGCTTCTGCTGTTTCATTATCAATTTCATAGAGGTCACCAATTTTTTCAATATTCAATTGCTTTCCATTGATATTGAAATAGCGTAGGGTTAGTAGCTCCCCCTCCGTCGAAGTCTCCGCATGAATAATCTCTCCAGATCTTAAATACTGCATGACTTTATTGTCTCTAGCAGCACGTAAAAAATCCGCTTTATCTTGCTTGTTTACTTCAAGCCGAGAAAGGATAGCTGCTATGGTATCTCCGCGACGTATATTTTCTTGGTACCAGAAAGTACTTACACTAAATGGACTCTCGTCTTCATTAGCTGCAACGATCTCAGGAAGTGGAAGCGAGTGGACAATTTGCCGAACTGGAATATCTTGTAAAGAAGATTTCGTTGGGGCAATTCCAAATGCAGTTACGATGCCAAACAAAGGAATACTTGAAAGAATGGTTAACCAACGCAAACCTTTTTGTGTTACGACTGGCGCTTTTTGCGCTAAAATCCTTGTTTTGTTAGGTAATGGCGTATAAAACATACTACGTATCACTCCTATATTTTGTGAGTTGCGCTAGTCTAGCATAAAAAATGACCTGCGCCCTAGCATAACTCGTTAGCGCTGCAATAGGCTCTCAACCCTTTTCTCTTAAAACTTAATCATTTAGATAGATATTGTGCGTTCCTCAATTAATCAAACCAATGAACAACTAAAAATCATCAAACGGGGTTGCCAAGAATTATTGGTCGAAGAGGAAGTTATTCAAAAACTAGCTCGTAATCATCCGCTCAGGATCAAAGCTGGCTTTGATCCTACAGCACCTGATTTACATCTAGGACATACGGTATTGCTTAACAAACTTCGTCAATATCTTAATCCAGAAAAGACTGAAATTGTCTTCAACTCCACTTGGATGGATAAATTAACCGCAGCTGATTTAATCAGGCTATCTGCTGCCTATACCGTAGCACGTATGCTAGAAAGAGATGATTTCAGTAAGCGCTATCGGGAAAATCAAGCCATTGCATTGCATGAGTTCTTGTATCCACTGATACAAGGTTATGACTCCGTTGCACTTAAAGCTGATATCGAATTGGGAGGAACTGATCAGAAATTTAATTTATTAGTAGGTCGAGAATTACAAAAACATTTTGGGTTAGCCCCGCAATGCATCTTGACCATGCCTTTATTAGAAGGTTTAGATGGGGTTAATAAGATGTCTAAATCCTTAAAAAATTACATTGGAATTACAGAAAGTCCAACTGAAATTTTCGGAAAGATTATGTCCGTTTCTGATAACCTAATGTGGCGCTACATTGAATTACTTTCATTTGAAAGCTTAGATACGATCGATAACTGGAAAAGAACTGTTGACGCTGGCCAAAACCCAAGGGATATCAAGGTAATATTTGCTCAAGAAATTGTTACCCGTTTTCATAGTAAAGCTGCAGCGGAAAATGCGCTAATCGATTTTGAGGCACGCTTTAAAAATGGCTTAATTCCAGATGATATTCCCCAGAAAGCTATCCAAATTAACGGAAATGAGGTAACGATCAGTCAGCTACTTAAACAAGTAGATCTAACCAGTAGCACAAGCGAAGCTTTCCGGATGATTGAGCAAGGCGGGGTAAAAATCGATGGCGATAAAATCAGTGATAAAACTTTGAAAATTGCTTCTGGAAAAACTATAACCATTCAAGTTGGAAAACGTAAGTTTGCAAGAGTTACAATTAACTCTGCATAATAAAGTCTTCTAGAGGTATTAATCTCTAAAATTTTGATACTGTAGTGGAAAATCCGTGATCGTTTTTTTTACAAACGCGATGCATTGTTGAAGGTCATCGCGGTTTTTCCCAGAAACACGCACAGTATCAGCTTGAATACTCGCTTGCACCTTAATTTTGCTGTCTTTGATCAATTTGACAATTTTTTTTGCCAACTCAGTTTCTATTCCTACTTTTACAGTACAAGCACGCTTAATTTTATTCCCACTCACTTTCTCAATTTTATCGCTAACATCAAGGCATCTCATATCCACACCGCGCTTACTTAATTTAGTATTAAGAATATCTTGCACTTGACTCAATTGGAAATCATTGTCCGCATAAATCGTTAGAACCATTTCAGCTTGTTCTACCCGTGCATCGGAACCTTTAAAATCAAACCGCGTGCCAACCTCTTTATTGGTCTGATCAATCGCGTTCTTAACTTCTGTTTTATCAACCTCGGATACGATATCGAATGATGGCATAGCGTATATTCAAATAGATTTCTTACGTTTATATCAACAATATTTTCTAAACCGAAAAGGAAGAGCCACAGCCACACGTGCTCGCAGCAGAGGGGTTCTTGATGACAAATTGAGCGCCTTGAGAATTTTCCACATAATCGATTTCAGCGCCAATTAAATACTGATAGCTCATTGAATCTACTAGCAGCTTAACTTTCTCTTTCTCAATCACTATGTCGTCTTCATTTTCAGACTCATCAAAAGTAAAACCGTACTGGAAGCCAGAGCACCCACCGCCACTGACAAAAACCCTTAGCTTTAAATTGGGATTTCCTTCTTCTTCTATAAGCTGCTTAACCTTATTTGCAGCGCTATCAGTAAAAGCGAGTTGACTGTGTATTGTTTGATTTTCTTCTAAATGATTTAATTGCATCTATGCTCCTCCAATTCGCAGCTATTCATTGATGTTTGTTAGCAAAGCGAGGTAAGTCACTTTACGGTAATATTGGGACATGTTCTATCCCTAATGTTTCAGGGAAGCCAAACATTAGATTCATATTCTGCACAGCTTGTCCTGCCGCTCCTTTAACTAAGTTATCAGTAACTGAAAGAACTACAACTGTTTGCCCGCCCTGCGGCCGATGAACTGCAATTCTACAATAGTTGGATCCCCGCACTGAACGAGTTTCTGGATGACTGCCCGCTGGTAGAACATCAACAAACTGTTCATTTTTATATCGTTCTTCAAACAACATTTGCAGGTCAATTTTGGTCTTATTACTTGTTAATCTGGCGTATAGCGTAGCATGAATTCCGCGAATCATCGGAGTCAAGTGTGGAACAAATGTTAATTCAATCGGCTTACCCGCTACATTGGACAAGCCTTGGCAAATTTCTGGTAGATGACGGTGACCCGGCACTCCGTAAGATTTAAAATTATCAGCTGCTTCCGAGAAGAGAGTATGTACCTCAGCTTTCCGACCAGCACCTGATACGCCTGACTTTGTATCTGCGATCAGTGAATTGGTGTCGACTACCTTGGCCTCAATCAGTGGTAAAAAACCTAATTGGACAGCCGTTGGATAGCAACCAGGATTTGCGATAATACGTGCTTTCTTTATCTGTTTGCGATTGATTTCTGGTAATCCATATATCGCTTCAGACACAAGTTCTGGGCACGCATGCGTCATTCCATACCACCGCTCCCATTCAGAAATATCTTTTATCCTAAAATCTGCTGAAAGATCAATCACTCTAACACCCGCATCCAATAATTCTCGAGCCTGGCGCATAGCTATCCCATTAGGAGTAGCAAAAAATACAATATCACATTTATCCAGTTTTGCCTTTTCTGGATCAACAAATTTTAGTGAAACATATTTTCTTAAACTCGGGAATAACTCATCGACAGCCAAACCCGCTTCTTGCCGAGAAGTAATTACTTTTAGGCTAACATTTGGATGCTGCGCCAAGATTCGCAGCAACTCAACTCCTGTATAACCGGTTCCACCAACGATCCCAACTTTAATCATATCGGATAATAAATAAAATAAATGTACAAAGCAAAAAGCCGCCTGAAAGGCGGCTTTACTAAAATACAAATACATTTAGCGTTTAGAGAACTGCTTACGCCGCCTAGCCTTACGTAAACCAACTTTCTTACGCTCTACTTCGCGTGCATCTCTTGTTACAAAACCTGCCTTACTAAGAACTGGTTTCAAAGTTTCATCATAATCAATGAGTGCTCGTGTAATACCATGTCGAATTGCGCCCGCCTGACCAGACTCACCTCCACCATGAATATTAACCATTATATCAAAATTAGCGGTATTTCCCGTTAACTCCAGAGGTTGTCGAACAATCATACGACCTGTTTCTCGAGAAAAATACTCGTCGATTGGTTTATCATTAACGACAAAAGCACCTTTACCCGGCCTTATAAACACTCGAGCGACTGAGCTCTTTCTCCGACCTGTTCCATAGTTATAATTGATCGCCATAAGTTATGCCTTTATCTCTAAATTTTGGGGTTGCTGTGCACTATGAGGATGCGTATCACCTGCATATATTTTTAGTTTCTTAAGCATAGCGTACCCTAGTGGACCCTTTGGCAGCATACCTTTTACTGCTTTCTCAAGTGGCCTAGCAGGAAAGCGGGCATGCATTTTCTTAAAATTGGTTTCGTAGAGTCCTCCTGGATAGCCGCTATGGCGATAATACTTCTTATCCTCTGCTTTATTTCCAGTTACTTTAATTTTATCGACATTGATAACAACGATGTAATCTCCAGTATCTACATGTGGAGTAAAAATGGGTTTATGTTTTCCACGCAAGCGGTGCGCAATTAATGTTGCCAGTCGCCCTAAAACTTTATCGGTTGCATCAATTAGAAACCAATCATGGTGAACTTCTAATGGTTTTGCTGAAAAGGTCTTCACTTAAGTATCTCTCACTTTACGATAATTTCTTAAATTAACATTCTAGATTCTATTCAACCCCAAAAATCATAAAATAGAATATTGCTGTTAACTTAATCTGAAATTCAAACCGATGATTTTACCCTACATTAGCTATATGTTACAACAACTACAATAAAACGATCGACTCAAAAATGATCCAATAGCCTATTCATTATTTTGGTTTAATAAGCGTTAAAGCACCACAAAGCAAACCTACTTTTTTAATAGTTGTAAAACTTGTGCGGGTGGTCTAGCCAGAATCGCTTTGTCACCCCTAACGACAATAGGCCGTTGAATTAAATCTGGATCTTCAGCCATTCGCTTTAATAATTCCTCATCAGTAGCTGATTGCAAGCCCTCGGCTGCTGGCTCATCTGATCGAAAAATTTCGCGCGCAGTCATATTGAGCTTTTGCAGCAACTCGCGCAACAAGTCCTCTGAAATAGGCTTTTCGTAATAATTAATACTCTGAAATTTTTCACCACTTTGAGTAAGTAGTTCAAGCGTAGCTCTACATTTACTGCAAGTTGGTTTCTGATAAATCGTTATGACCTCATCCATTTCAAATATTAATCCTAAACACGAAGACACATAATAATAGATTGTTGGCTATTTAATACCACACTCTTTAGAGATAGCGCCATAAGCTGAAGATGATCCTTTTAATCCAAATGTGTCAGTCGTTGCCGTATCCTTGGCAGATATGCCCTTAATAATCAACGTGCTGCCGTTACGAATGGCATTTGTGATTTTGTTATCCGTATCACTATCTTGAGCCCAAGCAGTCTCATTTTCTGTAAAAAGCTTAAAGTTTTGGTTACCGATATTAACTGTAACTTCACTTTCTTTCTTAAAAGGATATCCAGCCATAAAACTAAAAACATTCTTACTACTTTCAGCAGGTCGATGCGTCAATAAAGCATATACACTACCGCGTTTTGTATAACTTCCTTCTTCTTTCTTAGGTTTACTCACCATATAACAAACTTTATTCTTGCCTTCCATGTAAACATAGGCCGTCCAATCATTAAATTCGCCTATAATTTTAGGATCAGCAGCATGACTCAATCCATATGCTAAGCATAAAGCAATAAAAATGCTCCGTTTAAAAAGTATTTGTTTCATTTATCGATCCTTGGAATAGGGTTGTAACTGACTGTCTAGAAGTTATCTGCATCCTTCCATTTTGTAAATGAAATAGCCATCTTTATTAATAGCTGCAATCACATCATCCGGCGCTCCTTGGCTATGACAGAACCTACATTCTTTGCTCGAAACAACGGCATCCCCTTCACCAATCGAAGTTAACCACTGTTTTGCATACTCAATAGCTTTTTGATCATCTTTAGCTGAGGTAAATACATCAAAATGCATGGTATGGCCGTCCCTGGCTTTAACGTAAGTATCATAGACATGAATTTGCATAAATCTATCCTTTAAAAAATTAATAAGTAAATAAACTTACTACTAAAATTGATCGAATCCAATAGGCTTAATTATGCCACTTTTCTTCTTGCTACCATAACTCCATCGCGAGTTGGATTAATAAACGCATCGAATTCAGGATCGTCAAAAATCATTTGATTATGTTCCAGAATTGCTTGAGTCCACTCATCAATATTATTTCTTGCAATGACCTTTCCATGCCAGAGCACATTGTCTGCAATATATAAACCACCCGGCTTAATTTTCTCTTTCGCCAATTTCCAGACCGATGGATATTCATTTTTATCTACATCGTTATAACAAATATCAAAGAAACCTTCGGTTTGAGAAAAAATCTCCTGCGCATGCCCGATACAAAAAGTTATTCTCCTCCATAAATCAACGGATGATAGAAAGCCTTCTGCTTGCTCCTTATTGGCAAGTTTGCTGTCTGAGCAAATTACCTGTCCATTTGATCCAACAGCGCGCGCAAACCAATAAGCAGAATAGCCGTAGCCGCTCCCAAACTCAAAAACACGCTTTGCATTAACCATCTTAGCCAAAACTTCTAGTGACATACCGACTAAACGACCTACAATGGGAAAATTTTTTTGTTTTGCCAAAGCCTCCATCTCAACTAACACATGTTGTGATTTATTCTCTATCAATTCCTGCATATAGCGCTCTATAGCTGGGTTAACCGGAATCAAATCAACAAAATGTTCGTTCTGTGATGGTTCTAATCTTTTCATGATAGGATCTCTTATATAGCGCAGATCACGCTAGCGTAATAAAGGTTGTCATTTCTTCTTCAATTCAATTGTCCATTTTTGAGCGTTGCCAACATATCAGCAATGCTGTCATTACCAGCAGTATCGGAGGCACTCTATTATAGAGAAGAAAAGTATCCGTCATCCCAGCCAGTACTATATAACTAACAAACGCAATTCCTAGATTGGATAATTGATTTTCTTTAAATAGTTTGAACCAAGAAAACATTAAAAAAGCCAACGCCATGATGCCCAATCCACCCAAGTGCATTCCAATCTCAATCCAATCATTATGATAATGCGAAGTTTTTTGAAATGCTGGCAAATTACGATAAATACCATCTTTATACGTTTGAGCCTCTTTCTCAAAATAGACTTCCGGGTTACCGGTACCATGGCCTATCCAAGGCTGCTTTTGTATGCCATTCAAACCAATATCCCATATTGCTAATCGATAGCCCAAGCTAGTTTCATAATTGCCTAGCTTAATCGCAGCCCAATCATGACTTACGAGACTCAAGCGTTCCTGCATCACCGGATTTGTAGCCATAAGCAGCAACGTTAGGCCTACAAATGAAGAAATTCCTATTAACCTCACTTTTCTTTTGCTCTGATTCATAAAAAAGATCAGAATAATTGCAGCTATCAAGGTCGCAAATAAGACGGTTCTTGCTCCTGATTAAACTGTAGCAGCAGCAACAAAGCAGAGACGAACCACCACATCATATTTTGTAATGTCGTTTGGCTCACTTGCGCTAAAAAAATTGTAGTGACTACACCGATACCTAATATCGCTGAGAAGCTAAGATAGGAAATATCTAAAACAGGAACACCAATTAACCCTTGCACAAAATACTGATAGGCACCCGTTAATACCACACTACAATAGATAATTAAGAACGTATTAGAAACCCATGAAACGCGCATTTTGTCTTTACTTAGCAGCGCAAAAAAAGGAATAAAAGTTAAAAGAATAAAATATTTCTTCCACTTATTCTGATTGGTTTCAATGTAATCGCCCCATAATAGCCCGATGGCTACAATACTACAAAAAACTAATATTCCTTGGGTCAAGGGTTCTCTTATCAATTGTTTGAGATTTCTCAACCCACCATCGAGTATCCATGCTCCTGACAATAAGAAAAAAGCATAAAAGAATGACCATTTCTGCCAGAGCGCAAAGCAAAAGAAAATCAAGGAGAAGCGAATAAATCGCTCCCGCCATTCCACCCCGATCATATGTTCACTCAACAAATGAGTGATACTAATTTGTTTTTCATTCATTAAGGTATCCCATCATCTTACGATAGCTAGGACTCAAATAAAATTTAGATACGCGCAGAATTATTTTGAGGCCAATGCTTCAAGCAGCTCAACATAGTGACGTAAACCATCCTTCCTAGGGGATTCCAACATTTCTGTAATGAATTTCTGCCGATTCTCCTCGATGTAATAGTTTTCACAACCATTCTGAAGAAACTGACAGACTCTTTCGTAAACATCATCACGACAGCGCAATTCAGTCTCCGGCATATACTGAGCAGCCGCTGAGCGTCCAGCGTGAAGATAATCCGCAGCAAGCAGCGGCTTTTTCGCTCTTATCGCTTCATAAGCGATCGAAGTAGCCAGATCGATCACAACATCCGCCCAATGAATTAAATGGATTGAATGAACATCGAATTCGATAATCTTGACATTCCTTAAACCCTGAATTGCGGCACTTTTAGTGAAGGATTGCTTCCATCCTCCCCGTGTGTGAGGTTTAATCGCCAATTCAATCTCCTCAAAAGTTGACAACATTTGAACAACTTCACTTAATTCTTCCCAAAATGTCGTGAAATTAGCTTTTCTGAGGAATAACACAATTTTTAGCCGACCTTTGGAAGGTTGCAATGGAGATTCTGGTAATAATGACTTAAGTTTTGTTAGCCATTCTTCACAATAGCGAGGTGACCCTAGCACCACTAGCTTTCGATCATCTAGAAACGGACGAAAGCGTATTGCACATAACGCATTTGGCACGACCACTCGATCAAACATTCCAGCAGCAGAAAACGATGTATCAGGTTTAAGCACCCACTCCCCATGACGAATCAACTGACTTGCGTGTGGACTATCCCCGTGGGGCAGTGAAACCACACCCAGACCCTGGTTTCGTGCCAGGTTGACGAATACATCAACCCATTCAACAGCTGTCTCAGAATTACGTTCGATCCAGTCAAATACAACAACCCCATTATTTAAATCAGTAAAGCTACGCTTTAACAAATAACGTGATATTTTTTCCCAAACTTTTTTTCGCTTCTCTTGGCGATGAGCCGCAGTCAAAAGCGTTACCAAAGGCCGAAAAAAAGAACGGTACGAGCTTCTGACAAGGAGCAGTGTTTGTAATCGCCACATGAAAAAATCAAAACCTGGCAACAAATCTCGAAGATGTGCTAGTCGAACTCCCTGTAAACTTTTTAGATATTCAATTCGATAATCACCATCAAAGCGCTTCTTACTAATCATTACGACGTCACAAATATGACCCGTCTCGATCCATTTTGCTATGACAGGCGTCATGTGATCGATATCGTTGTAATGCCTAAGAAAAAAGAGTGCTTTCACAAACAATCAGCAATAACAGATAAAGCGAAATATCATGCCGTGCTGGTTCTCTCAAAAATAAAACAAGTTTCTCCCCAATTGCGAGTGGATCGGTGTTTCAATTCAAGCCCAGCTTGCTTCATGATAGCGATTGCTTCTTGCTGCTCGATCGGGGTACCCAGCTCGACAATGACAGATTTAAGATTTGGGTGCTTAAGCACCTTAGAGGCTGATCTAAGAATAGAAATTTCGATGCCATCTACATCGATTTTCATATAGTGGGGATAAGGAAAATTCCATTTCTCGCATAAATCATCAAACGTGACTCAAAACATTCCTTGAATATGGGAAGTTGGCACCTTCATAGCAGATTGCGATTCTTCACCGAATTGAGAACGATTGCCGCCAGGAATAAACTTTGGCACGTACAATTTATCAAATTTGCTTTCACCCGATATGGCAACACAGTAGGCCGTTATGGAGTCTTTAAGCTGATTAAGATAAATATTCTTATTCAGTGCGTAATAATTATTTGATTGGGGCTCAAAAGCATAAATTTCTACTTTTGCCCATATTTCTTAGCTGGATAAAGCGAGAATTGCCCAATATTTGCACCGATATCAAAATAACAAGTTCCTGGTTCAAAACCATCCAACCAATCGAGTGTATCGGGTTCTTTGATCGAATAATTTTTGGCGCGCCCCAAGACTCGCCAATGATCTACAGAAATCACGAGCGGCTGATTTCTCACAGTGACATTCGTTTGCCCTCCCTTGAGCATATAAGCCATTACAACGAGTTTCTTTAAAAAATCAAGCATAAAACTCCTGAATGAAATCGGGGTATAACTGCCATTATTGTTTTTTCTCGTTCAGTTTTGCTGTCGATTCGAGTAGCGCAATATAGTGTGCCAATACATCCTTTCCCCCAACGTCTAGCATTTGATCTAAAAAATGTTGGCGATGGCTTTCGATATAAAAATTCTCAGTTCCTTCGGTAAGAAATCGCTGAATTTTTTCATAAACATCATCTCGGCAACGCAATTCCGTTTCTGGCATATAAACTGCGATAGCAGAACGCCCCGCATGCAAATAATCAGCAGCGAGAACTGGTTTTTTGAGTCGTACTGCCTCGAATACCACGGAGGTCGCTAAATCGATACAAACGTCTGCCCAATTCATCAGTTGGATAGAATGCATCTGATCATCCGCTATTTTGACATTGGCTAACTGTTTTATCGGCTTACTTCGGGTGAGTGACTGCTTCCAACCGCTGCGAGTATGAGGCTTGATAATTAATTCTACGTTAGGAAATGTTGCTAGCAAATGAACCACCTCACTTACTTCTTCCCAGAACGTCGTAAAATTGGCTTTCCTCAGAAACATCACAATCTTAAGTTTACGCTCCGAATGTTCCAGCGACGAAGGAGGCATCAATTGACTCAATTTGTCAAGCCATTCCTCACAATAACGCGGAGAACCCAAGACTGCAATCGCTTGTTTCGGTAAAAATGGCTCAAATCGTTTTGCGCATAACTCATTGGGTACAGCGAGTCGGTCGAAAATTCTGGCTGTAGAAAACACGAGGTCAGGACCCACTTTCCACTCACCTCTCCGGATAAGCTGGTTTGCATGGGGACTATCACCATGGGGCAATGAAACAGTACCCAGCCCCCTTGCACGTGCCATGCCAATCACTGTCTCGACCCATTCGACTGCAATCACAGAATTTCTTTCTATCCAGTCAAAAGCAACGATGCCTTGCTTTGTTTGATCAAAGCATCGTGATAATAAATTATTTGTAGTTTCTTTCCACAATGGAAGTCTTCGGTCCGCATCATAAAGCCTTGCAAGGTAAGCGATAAAAGACCCTATAAACAAGCGACGCAAATTACCGGTTAACAACAACATCTGCAAACGCCACTTCAAAAATAGCCAAGCCGAAAAAATCTCGCGAATATGATTAACTCTAGTCCCCGGCAGCTTACTAAGATAGTCAATCCGAAAATCTTTCCGAAAACGGCTTGCGCCTATCAGCACTACATCGCAGCTGTGTCCACATTCAACCCATTTAGCGATAATCGGTGTAATGTGGTCAATATCATTATAATGACGAAGAAAAAAGAGCGCTTTCATACCTATGTTATGATTGTATTGGATGCTTAAAGCGTAGGAAAGAAGTTTAAAACTAGTAGCTGCGATAACCAAAATAATTAATTTGTAATTTTACACGCGCGCGATTTTATTTACCAAAAAACATAATCAATTTGCAGATTATCAGCTGTAAAAACGTACGCGTATAAACTTCCTTATAGAATACAGCTCATCGACTTCAAACGCTCTTTCCTGTTATTGTTAATAACTTAATCATGAAAATTTATTGACCGATGAAAATAATTGCAATTATTCCTGCTCGTATGGGATCGACACGCTTCCCCGGCAAACCGCTTGCCAATTTACTCGGCAGAACAATGATAGAACATGTTTACAAGCGAGTAGCCTTGAGTAAATTTATCTCTGAAACTTATATCGCAACCTGTGATGAGGCAATACGACAAGCGGCTACATTTGGAGCTCCTGTTATCATGACATCTGATAGCCATGAACGGGCTAGTGATCGCGTTGCAGAAGCAGTTGCTAATATCGAGGGCGATTTAATCGTGATGGTTCAAGGCGATGAGCCAATGACACACCCAGAAATGATCGACACCGCGGTTAAACCATTTGAGCGCGATAGTCAGTTAGGTTGCGTTAATCTTGTACGCCGTATCGAACAAGAAGCTGATTACAATGATATAAATACGATTAAAGTTGTTATGAATCAGCAAGGCGATGCACTTTATATGTCACGCCAATCAATACCAACGGTCTCTAAAGCAGGGTTCTCCGCGACTCAGGCCTATAAGCAAGTTTGCATCATTCCATTTCGTCGTGATGTATTACTACAATATACACAATTACCACCGACACCACTCGAGAAACTGGAATCCATCGATATGCTTCGGCTACTCGAACACGGTTATCGAGTCAGAATGATAGAAACCCAATACAACTCGCAAGCAGTGGATACCGAAGCTGATTTGGCTCGTGTTGCTCAATTGATGGCAACTGATCCCTTACTGTCTCAATATTGATATAGGACTACACGATGTCGCTAAAAGAAAGGCTTGCTCGCTCTGAATTGACGATTGGTTCCTGGATCACATTAGGGCATCCTGCTATTGCCGAAATCATGGCATCGGCTGGATTTGATTGGCTGGTTCTGGACATGGAACATAGTGTAATGGAACTCAGCGAAGCTCAAATCATCATTCAAGTATTAGACAAACAGCAGTGCCCTGCAATCGTTCGACTGACATCCAATCACCCGGATCAAATCAAACGCGTCATGGATGCTGGTGCAAGCGGGGTTATGATCCCCATGATTAAATCTGCTGAGGACGCCAAGATCGCAGTTAGCTCAGTCTATTATCCCCCACAAGGGCAGCGCGGTGTTGGATTAGCACGTGCGCAAGGCTATGGAGCCAGCTTCCAAGAATACCGTCAATGGCTAATTGAGAATGCGGTCATTGTGGTAATGATTGAACATATCGAAGCAGTCAAGCAGATCGATTCAATATTAGCGGTCCCAGGCGTCGATGCCTATATTATTGGGCCTTATGATCTTTCGGGCTCTATGGGTATGCCTGGAGAACTAGATCATCCTCATGTGCAAGACGCGATCAAACACGTTTTGGATGCGGGTAAGCGATTACAAAAACCTGGCGGTATTCATGTCATCGAACCTGATCCCGCAGCATTACAACAGCGAATTCGCTCGGGTTTCAGTTTTTTGGGCTATAGTTTAGATATACGAATTTTAGATTCTGTCTGCCGTACACACATGCGAACGATAAAAGAACACTTATGAGTAAACTCGTTATATCTACCTCATCGTTTGATATCCACAACAATCCTTATATCGAACGATTGATAAAAGAAGGGTTGCAGATTGTATCAAATCCCTTCCAACGTAAGATGAGCGAAGATGAAATTCTCACTTTACTTGGTGAAGATACGATCGGCCTTCTTGCAGGCATTGAACCTCTTACTAAGAAAGTTTTAACCTCTGCACAGGGCCTCAAAGTTATCGCACGTTGTGGTGCTGGTTTAGATAGTGTTGACTTGGATGCTGCTCGACAATGTAATATCCTTGTTTCCAACACACCTGAAGCACCTGCCCAGGCAGTTTCAGAACTAACAATCGGACTAATCCTCTCCGTGTTGCGACAGATTGGCTCCACTCACCGATTAATCCAAAATGGTCAATGGCCAAGAACACAAGGACATCTCCTTGCCGCCCAAACAGTCGGAATTATCGGACTAGGTCATATCGGCCGGCGTGTCGCAGCTTTGTGTCTTGCTTTTGGAGCTAAAGTCATTGCGCATGATTCCTATATACAGCAAACACACCTCGATATTCCATTATTCTCCTTTGAGCAACTCATCAAAGAAGCAGATGTTATTTCACTTCATATCCCTTATTCCCATGATACACATCATCTTATTGATGCAGATACCCTAAATCATATGAAACCCGGTGCAGTTTTAATTAATGCTGCTCGAGGAGGTTTGATTGATGAACATGCGCTCGTGGAAGCACTTACTGCTGGTCATATCGCTGGAGCAGCGCTGGATGTATTTGAACAAGAGCCTTACCAAGGACCATTGCTTAACTGCGATAATGTAGTAATGACTTCTCATATCGGATCGCTAGCTAAAGAATCTCGTCAGCGAATGGAGCTTGAAGCCGCTGAGAATTTATTGAATGGATTAATCAAAGTAGGTCTATTCAATGAATAATTCTTCTGCCTCAGACAAAACAGTAGTAGTATTTGGCGCCAGTGGGTTCCTAGGCAGTCATGTAGCTGATGCATTATCAGGCGCCGGGTATCAAGTTCGACTGTTCGATCATATAGCTTCTCCCTACCAACGCATCGATCAAGAAATGATCATGGGAGATATTATGGATATCGATCAAGTTATTGAAGCAGCCCGTGGTGCCTACGCAGTCTATAATTTTGCTGCAATTGCGGATATTGATGAGGCTCACAATAAACCTGTTGCAACAGCAACCATTAATGTATTAGGTAACATGCATGTGCTCGAAGCAGCAAGAATCGCAGGCGCAAATCGCTTTGTTTTCGCAAGCAGTGTCTATGTTTATTCAGAATCGGGATCATTTTATCGAGCAAGTAAGCAAGCCGCTGAACGTTTTACGGAAACTTACCATGATCGCTATGGATTAGATTACACAATACTCCGCTATGGTTCTTTATATGGTCGGCGAGCCGATCGGCGGAATGGAATTTACCGAATGTTACACGAAGCCATACAAAAACATAGCATTACTTATCATGGCAGCGGAAATGCTATGCGGGAGTATATCCATGTTGAAGATGCAGCACGAATGAGTGTTCAAGTTCTTACACCGGAATTTGCTAACCGACATTTGATATTAACAGGACAAGAAAGAATGCGCATCCGTGATGTCATGACAATGATTTCTGAAATCATGCCATGGAATGTCGAGTTACACTTTGAAGAAGCCAATGCGATTTCGCATTATGAAATTACACCATATGCTTTTCAACCTCGAATTGGAAGAAAACTAGTCCTAAATGAGCACGTAGATATTGGACAAGGAATACTTGATTGTATCAGGGAGATTCACCAGAAAATTTGCCATACCGAAGTGGAAGATAACGCGCTCCCTTCCATTTCAGACAATAAAGCCTAATGCGATATGCTATTTTTAAATTGGCAAGCGATTATCTTTGATTTTGATGGGGTTATCGTTGAATCCGGTGACATCAAAACACAGGCATTTGCAGAGCTGTATCGTTCCTATGGACCAGAAATTGAAGCGGCTGTAGTAGCATATCATAAACAAAATGGCGGTATGTCTCGTTATCAAAAATTTCGGTATTTCCAAGAGCAACTCCTTCATCAATCCCCATTAACACCAAAAGAAGAGCAAGCGTTGGATCAGCGATTTTCTGAATTAGTCATTGAAGCAGTCATCCATAGCGAATCGGTTTCTGGCGCTGAAGCGCTTATTCACAATGCTCATAAGCATATTCCATTGTTTATTGCTTCAGGGACACCTGAAAAAGAACTGCAGCGCATTGTTGAGCGACGAGGATTGGCATCATATTTTGTAGATGTACGTGGTTCGCCGCAACCCAAACAGACACTCATCGCTGAGATTTTGAAAGCTCATGCACTACTCTCTGAGAAAGTATTGATGGTTGGAGATGCAATGGCCGATTATCTCGGTGCGAAAGCCAACAATACCGCTTTTTTAGGTCGAGTCCGCCCCGGTGACACGAATCCTTTCCCAATCGATGTCAGAGTTGTACCTGATTTACACACCTTACTAAAATGCTAGAGCGTCGGTGTTATGAAAATATAAATACACTCTCAACCGCTGTCGCTGATTTTGCAGCAGATCGTTTACACGCAGCTTTGCAACACAATGCGGTTGTAAGTTTAGTGATCCCCGGCGGAAACACACCTAAGTTTTACTTGCCAGCACTAGCTCGCTTATCAGTAAATTGGCAAAATGTAATTATCACACTAAGTGACGAGCGTTGGGTCGATACTCATTCGCAAGGTTCAAACGAGTTTCTTATCAGAAGCTGTTTCTTAAATTGCATGGATAACCCGGCACGCTTCATCAGTTTAAAAACAACTCATGATCATCCCTCTCTAGCTCTTTCGACTATCACCGACCGACTTTCACAATTGCCTTTACCGATTAACTTAGCAATATTGGGCTTAGGTGAAGATGGTCACATTGCTTCTATTTTTCCCGGTCACCCTATAAACTCAGCTAGTAATTCATTATGTGAAGTAGCAACTCCACCAATAGCACCTTCGATACGCATCAGCTTGGCATTCTCGCTACTGGCTTCCAGCCATCATATTATCATTGTTGTTACCGGCCAGAATAAAAGGAGGCGTCTCGAACAATTCATCGATAGTCAGGATCCTCAGATACCTTTCATGAGGCTTGTCCAAGAAACGCACTCCCCTATCACAATTTTTGAGTCCAATTAGCCTAAAAACTTATGAGAGTTCATTCGTTCAATACTCAGCGCCGTCAGTTATTAAAGTTAAGTGGCTTAACGCTTGGCACGTTGCTTACTCAGCCCTTTTGGGCGTCACAAAATAGCTGGGCAAGCTCAACATCGCTTTCATCAGTAGGACCGCTTCAGCTTTCCGATAAAAATGGAGTTCGCCTGCCCAAGGGTTTTACTTCAAGAATCGTTGCTATTTCAGGGCAGAATCTTTTTGGCTATCGATGGCACTCAGCACCTGATGGTGGAGCAACATTTACTACTGACGATGAAGGGTGGGTTTATGTTTCAAATAGCGAGATCGATAAAAAGATGGGTGGTGCTGGCGCACTTCGCTTTAATTCTGAAGGACAGCTGATCAGTGCCTATTCTATTTTAAAAAACACATCACGAAATTGCTCAGGTGGTACCACGCCATGGCAAACTTGGTTATCGTGTGAAGAAACTGAACGTGGTTATGTATGGGAGTGTGCTCCGCTTGGAAAAAATAAAGCCCAGGTACGACCCGAACTCGGTTGCTTCCGCCACGAAGCAATCGCTTTCGATGTCAACAGTAATAAACTCTACCTAACCGAAGACGAACCCGATGGCTGTCTATATCGTTTCACGCCCTATGAAATAATGGATTCAGGTTACGTATCTTTAGATGAAGGGTTTCTCGAAGTAGCAGAAGTTGTCGTATCCGATCAAGCAAAAATAATTCGCTGGCATCGACTTCCTGATTCATCTGCGGCTTCCATTGAAACACGTAAGCAAGTCAAACACTGTACCCATTTCAATGGTGGAGAAGGTATCTGGTACTATCGTGGAACAATATACTTCACCACCAAAGGGGACAATCGAGTCTGGACCTATAACACGCAAAGCCACTCACTCCATATCACTTATGATGTATCACATTACACTTCTCCCGTATTGAAAGGTGTTGATGACATTACTTCCAATGAGCTGGGTGAGCTTCTGGTGGCGGAGGACAAAGGCAATATGCAAATCGTCATTCTGTCAGAGAGCACAATCAAGCCATTGTTACAGCTGGTTGGCCACGATCAATCTGAAGTGACTGGTCTTGCTTTTAGTCCTGACGGCTCTCGACTCTATTTCAGTTCACAACGGGGAAAGACTGGACGAAATGAAAATGGTGTTACGTTTGAGATCAGTGGATTCTAATTACAATTAAGGATTTGGAAATAAAACACCGTCGATCAGCTTAACTCGCTCCCTTACATTAAAATGCGGCTTTACCGCTTGCCTAACTACAGTTTGAGTTCCATTTTCCAACATTACCCCAATATCGTAGTACATAACTCTTCCATCAGCCTGACCTTGGCTGGCTTGATTAGGATATGCTGTAGTATTTCCAGCGATACTACTAATAGGAGCGATAAACCGACCTTCTCCATCATCACCAAAAGGGATGGCAACGCCGCCTGGAATCCCGGTCATTGCATTTCCCCCGTACCCTCCACCACTTCTTGGGTACCCAGGAGGATAGACATGGCTAATAACGCCACAATTCATACAGGACGGCTGTCCATGAGGTCTTATAATTCTTCCTGCTTCGACACTCCGAGTACGAACGCTATTTTGTGCTGAGGTATCTGTTGAATCTTTCTGAAGCACACTCCGCGTAGAATAAGTCACTGAAGATCTCTTTTTAGGTTGAGTTGGTGACACTTGAGTTGAAGAATCATCAGTGAATTGAGCCTTGGAATTAGCTCGTTCGCTTATCGCATGCCGCGATTCCTGGGTTATTTCAGGTGGAGAATAATTTTGCGCACGCATTTCTCCTGATATGAAAAACATAAGAACAGCTACTACCCACAGCAATAAATGCTTATTCTCAGTTTGAACAGATAACATAGGGATTCTCCGAGCCAATATCAATTGTTACTGTATCATCGACTGAAATAAAGTCTTGCTAAACGAAAATAAGTTCAATCTTCCTTACGAAGTTGTGGAAATAAAATCACGTCACGTATGCTTGGGCTGTCCGTGAGCAACATGATGAACCGATCGATTCCGATTCCCTCACCCGCCGTCGGCGGTAAACCATATTCAAGTGCCCGAATATAATCTCCATCATAATGCATGGCCTCATTATCACCGGCATCTTTGGCTTTAGCTTGTTCAAGAAACCGAGCGGCCTGATCTTCTGGGTCGTTCAATTCTGAGAACCCATTCGCGATCTCTCGCCCTGCAATATACAATTCAAACCGGTCAGTAATTGCTGGATTCGCGTCGTTGCGACGAGCCAGCGGTGATACTTCTGCAGGATAGTCAATTATAAAAGTCGGTTCAAATAACAAATGTTCAATTGTTTCATCAAACAACGAAAGCTGAAGACCACCCACTCCATCTTCAGGTTTATAAGCGATATCGAGTGCTTGTAACCGATTAACCAAAAACCCTCGATCATTAAGTTGAGCCGTGGAATACTCAGGAAAATATTTTTGAATCGCTTGTGTAATGGTAAGTTTTGCAAAAGGTTTTGCAAGATCCATTTCTTGTTCTTGATAGGTAACGCGCGTTGTTCCCATCACAGCTTGTGCCACTTCACGCAACATGGATTCAGTCAATTCCATGAGACAGGCGTAGTCTTGGTATGCCTCATAAAATTCCAGCACGTAAATCTGGATTGTGTCGAGTAGATATCCCTTCATTCCTGAAGTTTCTCTTAATTTCAAACACTTTCTCCATCCCGCCAACGACTAGTCCTTTAAACATATCGTGCAATGCGCAGATACAGGGCATATCGAGCGCATTATGGTGAGTCGAGAACGGACGCAGTTGTTCCTCCGGGAATGGGGGCACTTGGAGTTTCATCAAGATACCCTCTAGCGACCAAAAACTCTCGAATTGCCTGGATTACTTTCGAACGAACCATAAATACCTTGCGTGTATTCTCATTAGTAATTAAATCGAGGTAACGCTGGCGGTATTTTTGTTCCTGATCTGTAAGTCCATGAAATTTCTCAGGCAAAGGCCGCAATGATTTAGTTAACAACTGTAACCGCGTAACACGGACTGAAAGCTCACCTGTCTTGGTTCTAAACAAAATGCCTTCCGCACCGAGAATATCCCCGAGATCATAGTGCCTGAATGCTTCGTGCACAACTTCCCCAGTATGATCATTGGACACATAAAGCTGAATTTTCCCACTCATGTCCTGTATCGTTGCAAAACTGGCTTTACCCATGAGACGCTTAAACATCATTCGCCCAGCAACTTTTACGGAAATCTGCTGCCCTTCCAGGTCTTCTTTCGTATGATTACGGTAAACGTCTTGCAGTGACCATGCAAGGCTATCTCGCCTAAAATGGTTCGGAAATGGATTGGTGTTCTTTCTTAGTTCAGCAAGTTTCGCGCGTCGCTCTGCAATAATGTGATTTTCATCTTGGAGAGTCGTTAGCTCGGATTCTTCAGTCATATGATTAGATTAGGTATGAATTACGGATAATAAATTAGGTACAGAAAACAAATACCCAACTATTTGCTTATTCTCGTTTTATCAAACGAATCACGCACTATAATATAAGGCGATAAAAACCATATTATAGTGCGTTGATAACTACATTCCCAACCTAATCAATCGAAAGAATTTTTGTGACGACATCTCCTACACCTTCAAATTTTATTCGTAATATCATCGAAGACAATAACCGTTCAGGCAAATGGAATCAGCGGGTCGAAACTCGTTTCCCCCCGGAACCGAATGGCTACTTGCATATTGGTCATGCAAAGAGTATTTGCCTAAATTTTGGATTGGCTAAGGACTATGCAGGATTCTGCCATCTCCGGTTTGATGACACGAATCCAGAAAAAGAAGCACAGGAGTATGTTGACGCAATCTGTGATTCTGTCAAATGGCTTGGTTTTGATTGGGGAAAACATATTTACTATGCTTCAGATTATTTCGAGCAACTTTATGAATTCGCTGAATTTCTTATAGAAAGTGGCAAAGCTTATGTCGACAGTTCATCTGCTGAAGAAATTCGGCAATTACGAGGCACCTTGAACCAACCGGGAATCAATAGCCCGTACCGTAATCGCACAATCAATGAAAATATAGACTTATTTCGGCGCATGCGTGCTGGAGAATTTCCGGATGGCAGTCATGTATTGCGAGCCAAGATTGATATGAGCTCTCCCAACATCAATTTACGCGATCCAGTTATTTACCGTATTCGCCATATTTACCATCAGCGCACCGGTGATAAATGGTGTATTTACCCAATGTATGATTTTACCCATTGTATTTCGATGCTTTAGAAAAGATCACACATTCACTTTGCACACTGGAATTTGAAGACCATCGTCCACTGTATGATTGGGTCCTTGATCAATTACAAGACAAAATTCCTTGTCATCCGCAGCAAATTGAATTTGCTCGATTAAACCTAACATACAGCGTGATGAGCAAACGTAAGCTAATCGAGCTTGTTGAGAATAAATTGGTGGATGGCTGGGATGATCCTAGAATGAATACGCTAGTAGGTGTTCGTCGGCGTGGCTATACGCCCGAATCGATACGACTTTTTACCGAACGTATTGGTATCAGCAAAGCTGATTCTTGGATTGATATGACGGTTCTTGAGGATTGTTTACGAGAAGATTTGAACGAGCGTGCTTTACGTAGAATAGGTGTACTAAATCCACTGCGTTTGATTATCGACAATTACCCAGAGCATCAGGAAGAAGAATGTTATGCGCCCAATCACCCGCAGCGACCTGAGTTAGGTAAGCGCGTACTTCCTTTCACAAAAACACTGTACATCGATCAAGATGATTTCATGGAAAACCCAAGTAAAGGCTATTTTCGCTTGTCGCCCGGCGCTGAGGTACGCCTGCGCTACGCCTATATCGTAAAATGTACTGATATTATCAAAAATGACCAGGGGCAAATCGAAGCAATTCATTGCACTTATGATCCCGATACGAAGAGCGGAACGCCTGGCGCAGATGCGCGCAAGGTAAAAAGGAAATATCCATTGGCTTTCCAGCAAATATGCTCGTTCTGCAGAAGTAAGACTATATGACCGGTTATTTACTCAGCCATACCCTGATGCAGGAGAGCAAGATTTCAAGACTTACCTCAATCCTCACTCCAAAAAAATTACCATGGCTTATCTTGAACCATCGCTGTTTGAAGTTCAGCCCGAGCAAATTTTTCAATTTGAACGACATGGCTATTTTGTTGCTGACCGGGTAGATAGTCTACCCGGAAGCCCCGTATTCAATCGAGCCGTTACACTACGTGATACATGGGGGAAAATAGCTAGTCAAAGCTAATCATCCAATCATCGAGAGGCCAATTGAAGGTTGAATCTAGTGTATGATTTCTGTTTTTTTAGGAAAAAATAACATGAAAAAAAATTTTTGCATTAAAACTATGTTTTGCTACTCGCAATCTTACTGTTTCCTACCACCAGTATGGCCACAGACTACCCAACCAAAGTCGGTGAAAAATTAGGCACCGGAATTGCGAATGTAGTAACAGGCGTAGCAGAAGTGCCCAAAACGATGATAATCACGGGGCGCAAAGAAGGAGCAACCTATGGAATGACTGCCGGTTTTTTTATCGGCATAATCCATATGGCGGGTCGCTTATTTACCGGCGCACTTGATATCGCAACATTCCCAGTTCCTACAACACCCATTCCTAATCCTCCCTTTATTTGGGACGATTTTAATCGCGAAACTTCATATAACACGTGGCGCATGCGATAGCTACATCCATTAAATCAATGCGATTCCCTCGACTCACGAACCCTAGTTTTGAAGTGAGTTACGTGGCACTATGTTGTTTTAATGCCCAATGAACATGTTCTTGAACTAGCGCTGAAGGATCGTTACTGCGATCCTTTAGTACTTGAATAACTGACGGTGAAGTTGGTGCATTTCCAAGTCCCACAGCCAAGTTTCTGAGCCACTGCTGGTAACCGATGCGCCGAATTGGGCTACCAGCAAGCTTCGTTTCAAACTCATCTTGAGTCCACGCAAACAATGCAACCAGCGAGCCACTATCGTCCAGGCCATTCCGTACCGCAAAATCAGGTTCTTGCGTTGGTTTAGCAAATTTGTTCCAGGGGCAAATCAACTGACAGTCATCACAACCATAAACTCGATTACCAATCAACGGACGCAAAGTTTCGGGGATACTGCCTTTGAGTTCAATCGTGAGATAAGAAATACAACGCCGTGCATCTAATTTATAAGGAGCAACGATTGCACTGGTCGGGCATACCTCCAAGCAGCGTGTACAACTCCCACAGTAACTCTTAACCGGTTCATCAATGGGGAGCGGTATATCCGTATAAATTTCTGCTAGAAAGAAAAAGGATCCAGCTTCGCGCGACAGGAGCAATGTATGCTTACCACGCCATCCGAGTCCTGATTTTGAAGCCCATTCCACTTCCATGACTGGAGCGCTATCAGAAAATACCCGATAATTAAATGTGCCGATCGCTACTTCCATTTTTTCAACGAGTTTTTGCAAACGACCCCGTAGTACTTTATGGTAATCACGCCCGAGTGCGTAACGAGAAATAAACGCTTTTCGGCTATCTTTAATCACACTCCAGCTTTCTTGCGAGTCGGATGGAAGATAATTCATTCGTACTGAAATAACCCGCGATGTACCAGGTACCAGTTCATTCGGTCGTGTGCGCTTAATGCCGTGTTTTGCCATATAATCCATATCACCATGGAAACCCATCGCTAACCATGCAGACAGTCCTGCTTCAACTGATGACATATCCGCTCCAGCATTGGAAATCCGAATATCTTGGAAGCCCAGTTGATGCGCCCAATCGATTATCGATTGCTTCAGTGAAACCGGATCAACCGTTCCATTTTGGGAGATTTCTTCTTGCATAATCGTGATTGTTCAGAGACAGCATCTCATCATGAACAGCTTTATTGCATACATTTAATTGACGAAGCTGCAACTTTAGCACTCGGCACAAAAATCGCAACCATACTTCATGCTGGCTTAATCATTTTTTTAAAAGGCGATCTTGGCGCTGGAAAAACAACGCTAACACGGGGGATACTGCGTGGCATGGGCTATCAAGGAAAAGTCAGAAGCCCTACATATAATTTGGTTGAAATCTATAATTTTTCTAGGTTATACTTGTATCACTTTGATTTTTATAGATTCAATGATTATTCAGAATGGGAAGCAGCTGGTTTCCGTGATTATTTTAATTCTGAAACAATCTGTTTAGTGGAATGGCCTGAAAAAGGAGGAGATTTATTGCCAACAGCAGATCTAACGATAACGCTGCAATTTGCAGGTGCGAGTCGACTCGCTGAAATTCAAGCGAATACCACACTGGGTAAAAAATGTTTAGCATTACTAGCGTAATCAATAAATCGCGAGTTAGTCAGCCCTATCAGCTTCTACTGGCAGGGCTTGTCTTATTGTATTTAAGTATGTTAGCGCTTACAGCGAATGCGAGTGCTCAGATTACTTTTACACGAGTTTGGGCCGGACCTGAGTATACACGGGTAACTCTTGAATCCAATCTACCGATTAAGTATACGCTCAGCCTGCAAAGCAGCCCTGACCAAGTCATACTCGATCTTGAAAACATAGGGATAAATCCCTCACTCGGGAGCTTGCCCACAAAAATTGATCCCAAAGATCCCTTAATTAAAAAGGCTAACATTGCGTATTTGTCTTCGAATGGGGTTCGGTTAACCTTAGCGCTGAAGTCAAAAGCTGTTCCCAGAGCTTTTGTACTCGACCCGATGGGTAAGTTTGGTTATCGACTGGTTTTGGATATTTTCCCACCAGATCGTGCCGCGAACGCTAGCGAAAACACGATGATCCATTAATGCGCTTCGTTAAGGTATCAGAGCAAAAAATGGCGACTAAAGCTAAAAACGCTAATAAACCAGAAATGACTTTAGCCAGTCTCAATCCCAAACCGGAAAAACAAAAAACGATCATTGTTGCCATTGATGCAGGCCATGGTGGAAAAGATCCCGGCGCAATTGGGCCCAAGGGTTCGCAAGAAAAAGATATTACGCTTTCAATTGCTAAGAAGCTAAAAGCTAAAATTGACAAAGAACCAGGTATGCACGCAGTGCTTACGAGGACTGGGGACTATTTCTTGCCGCTTGCGGTCCGTCGCACAAAAGCACGCAGCGCAAATGCAGATTTATTTATTTCAGTCCATGCCGATGCGGTTCCCAGAAATGATGCACGCGGATCCTCCGTTTATGCGTTATCTGAGAATGGCGCCACATCCACAACTGCAAACTGGCTAGCCCAGAAAGAAAACGAATCTGATCGCATTGGGGGAATTAAATTAAATACAAAAGACCATTACCTTAGAAAAACACTGATTGATTTATCAATCAATGCCACTATTAATGACAGTATTAAGCTTGCCGGTACTGTACTATCAGCGATTAGTAACGTTAACCACCTTCACAAACGTCAAGTAGAACAAGCAGGATTTGCCGTCCTTAAATCTCCGGATATTCCATCAATTCTTGTTGAAACAGCATTTATCAGTAACCCTTCCGAAGAAGAGAAGTTAAAAAGCAAAAATTATCAAGACAGAATGGCTACTGCTATTGTCTCTGGAATTAAGCGTTACTTTACTAACACTCGTTCAATTCCAGTTAGAACTGAATTAGCAAAAGCCAATTAAGCAAAATCAAGTTTCTTCTGGTAGCGTATTGCTAACTTGTCGCAGCATCCAGCGTAATTTCCGCTTCTGGAAAGATTCCTACCCAAGGTACTCCATCCCTACCTATCGTTCCTCGGTACATGCCTGAAGTTATAAAGCGCATGGCGTAATGACCATTCTTATCGAGCACAATTACTCCGCCATCTCCACCAATTGCTGCAATATCAGCTAACGCTTGATCAGCTGCTGCAGTAATTGATAATTGTTTTAACTGCACTTGCGCTGCAATGCTATGCGCTGCAGCAGTTCGTATGAACATTTCTCCTGTTCCTGTCCCTGAAACAGCTACAGAACGATTATCTGCATAAGTGCCGGCACCAATAATCGGTGAATCGCCAACACGTCTATAGCGTTTATTAGCAAGCCCTCCTGTTGAGGTTCCTGCTGCCAAGTTACCATGACAGTCAAGCGCAACTGCACCGACTGTTCCATATTTTTCATCTTTTTCGACTAACAATGAATCTGCTTCTATTGCTTGATAGCGCTGCACGCGCTCCCTCTCGATTGCTCTTTGTAGCTGCTCCCAGCGGTGCTGCGTATAAAAATAAGTAGGATCAACAATCTCTAATCCCTGATCACGAGCAAAAGCTTCTGCTCCTTCGGCAATCAGCATAACATGAGTGCTTTGGGTCATAACTGCTCGGGCAGCACGAATTGGATTACGAATCATTCTAACCCCTGCCACCGCACCCGCCATACGATTAGCGCCATCCATAATTGCAGCATCTAATTCATTATGACCTTCGTGTGTAAAAACTGACCCTTTACCCGCATTAAAGAGGGGGGAGTCTTCCATTACAACAATCGCTTCAGTCACCGCTTCGACGCTGCTCCCGCCAGCATTCAGAACCTTATATCCCGCAACCAACGCTTCTCGAATCTCCCGCTGATAGGCTTGTTCACGCTCTTTTGTTAAGCGAGTACGTGAAATGGCGCCGGCACCGCCATGAATAACAAGTCGGATCGGTGAATGAGGCATTATCAAGCGATTATGCTGCTGAATCATAAAAATTGAGCTTATTAAAACTGATTATTTTCTTGGGTGAACATGCATTAATACAAAATTTTAATCCACCAGGTTCAAATTGTTCGTACAATTGCAAGCTGTGAGAGGACTCAGTAGCTTCATAGCGCAGTACGAAATATTGCTCAGCGGTTAATATCGACTTCCATTCGATCTCTACCTTTTCTACACGCAAAGGTGGTGGATTACCTATTTTTGCTAGTACCCAAATTGGTAACCAACTGATATATTTCTTTAATAACACACTGTATCATAGTGTAAGTCGCTAGCGCTTTCAACGGAACTAGCACTGGATTACCTCAAATCAGATCACCGGATGAATCATTGTTGGTTACAGGAAGCGTGATCAGATTACAACTTGCACCGATCATCGCAAGAGTGCGGTAATTATTATAGGCTCTTCTGCGTCTCTCATTGCTTTAGTAGCTGGTTCTTCTATAAGCGATATAGGATGAATACCTCACATACCCAAATAGCACTTCCAGTGAGGTGAATTTAGCAAGGTCAACTATTTGCAATAAAGAGCTGTAAGCCATATTTGATTGCAAGAATGGAGAACTCTCCCCCATCCTTGCCAACTAATTCAGCTTATTTAATATCCATACAATTCGCATAATAAGTTACGGTTGCCGGCCAATCTGCGAATATTCCCAAGATACCCACTTGCTTGGCAAGTACGTCTAATAATACATACTGATCTCCATCAGTATTAATAACGCTATCGATAGTTTGGTAATACCAATCACCATTTGCGATTAATGGAGGAGAACGTTCGATTGTCCAAGTAATAATACCTAAATCTGCCTCTTTGGCAGCTTTAGCATATGCTGAAGGAACAATGCGGTTATCTTCTACCGTCACTAATACCCACATAGGAGGAGCAATTATTTTAACGCCTTGTGAAACGAGATCCGACATGCTTGGAGTCCAGCTAGCAGAGTTCTGAGGGTCAAAAGCAGGATCGTCGTATCGTCCATCTAGATATACAGCTTGTGCTCCAAATTCAGATTCATTCTGAATCCAATAAAGTACATCACTTAAATTAAAAGACTGAGGAAAAACTTTTTCAGGCTTAACCTCTGAAATTTTGTATTCATCAATCAATTTTTGTGCATAATCTTGTTGTGTAAAATCACCTTGAAATGGCATGGGAACACTCGGTGCCTTAAGCTCAGGTGTCATTTTCACCCCAAGTTGCTTAAACAGTTCGATGCTTTCTCGATGGGTAAGTAGGGTACCTTTACTTGCATATAGATCAGTTCTCCAAGCTGGAGTCCCATCCAAATACGCTTCAATGGTTGTAGCTGCAGGATTACTTGCATCCATTTTACCGTTGAGCATTTTAAATTCTGCGAGTGTGATATCGCTTGTACAGCATTGAGCAGAGGCCGGTTTGATAATTTCTCCAGTTATTGGATCAAACTCGGCCGGCGAAAAAGGGACTGAGCATTTAGCTGCAAGCTCGGGAATTGCAAGGATGTTAGTCGTTGTGTGAAGGTCACACTGGGAATGGCGACAGACTAATTCTCGATCCTGCGTAAACGTCACATCGCATTCAATAACGCCAGCACCCATTCGAGCAGCTGCTAAATATGATTCTTTAGTATGCTCAGGGAATTGAAGGGACGCACCACGGTGACCGATCGAGAAATCAGTTTTTTTCGACGATTTATTGGTACATGATTTTAATTTATTTTTTAAAGCACCTTCGCTCATATCATCAACCAGAAAAAATGGGCGCGGTCCTAATTGAATATTGGTTTTCTTGGTCTCGCTCACGTTATCTTGATCAATGTTTTTCTGACTGCGATCCGATGCAGCAAGTGAATCTT
>JADJLM010000007.1 GCA_016710135.1 Nitrosomonas sp.
ATTGAATTGGCTGTTAATAATTTAACTGGTTTGGTACTAAAGATTTAACCAAAGCAATTAAAAGCTCAGGATTGTTACCGATGGTGATCTTTTGGCAGAAACTGATGATGGATTATTGGAACCGAGGGCTAAAAAAAATCTTGACTGATGTTAAGTCTAAAAATGATATTTTGGAAAAATATTTAGAGGCTCGTAAAGATTTACGTAAGAAATTGACGCTAAACTAGGTAAGTTAACAAAAAGGTCGGGTTCGTCGATTTCGCCAGAGCCAGAACCTTGATGAACTTAAATATAAAGCGCGCCCGCTTAATGGTATCTGGGCCACTGCGCCTATCTTTATAATGGCTCTGTCCCAAATTTATGGGAATTAAGAAAAAACCTGAAAAACAGTTAACTCAGTTTTGGGTCGGTAGTCGAGGAAAGCTTGATCCTGTCCACCTTGGTTTTGAAATCAATCAAGAAGCAAACCCAATTCAATGTTTATAAAGTGGGAACCAAAAACGATCATACCAGGCAACTCTAATTTGGGGGCATGATTATGGAACGCACTTGTCTGATGATGAAAATGGTCTTTGATTGAACATCTGAAAACACTTTAACTTGAAGGAATTTCTAAAAGTTATTTGTCCCAGACTGCTCAACGAGGTGCTGTCAGAATTTGATCTTTAGAAAACATCACAGAAGTTGTAGGATTTTGGAGGAGTACGCATAAAATGTTATTGCTCTTCCCAAAACCATCTTGTGGCATAGCGGATTAAATCTGCGCTGTCTTTTAGGTTTAATTTGGTACGAATATTAAATCGATATGAGTCTCAAAATCGTCTTGATGCTACGATTGAGTAACTTAACGATCTCTTGCGTGTTGTGTCCTTTTCCGATTAAATGCAACACTTCAAACTCACTTGGTGTAAGGGTATTTTCGCTTTTTCTGGTTTATTGCTTCCTCAAGCCACTCGGTTTAACAATTTTGTTTGCATTGCTTTACTCAGAAACACATTTCCCTTTAAAACTTCTCGGATTACCGTAATTAGATTCTCGCCAGGCTCTTGCTTCATTACATAGCCTCGTGCGCCAGCATGTAAGGCGCGTTCGGCGTGACGGATTCATCATGCATTGAAACAACGAGTACAGGCGAGACTCTGGCTTCTGCAAATGAATACTTTTAATGACCTAGCGGAAATGGTTTTAAAGGGGATACTTATCGACCAAATAATATCAATATCGGCTCTCTTTCTTAGAGAAAAGCTAATGTTTCAGCATTATCGCTGGCTTCAGCAATAACTTGCATATCAGGCTCTGCATCAATGAGCATGGCCATGCCATGGCGCAACATGGCATGATCATCGACGAAGCATAACTTGTGCTTTTTGAGTTGACATATTAACTAAGTTTCCTCGATACGTTCACTTCTACTCCTCCTTCCGACCGTTCTAGAAATTCTAAAATCGCACCTATTTGTTTAGCGCGATAACGCATTATTTTAATGCCAATACCTGGCGTTATAATGTTTTTTTTATATCATGACTGGCATGGTTATGGCTAAAACCACTACCATTGTCAGCGATGGATAACCATAGCTTTCCTTTTTCTATGAGGAACGAAATACTTATCTGTTGCGCTTTCCCATGCCGAATTGCATTGTTCACTGCTTCTTGAACGATTCGATAGAGATTGAGCGCAACATCATCATTCATAATAACCGCACTATTAGTCGAGAAGTGGCAGTCAATTTTATAAGTAGTAGCTATTTTCGCAGTAAATGCGTGTAGTACAACAATTAACCCGTTTGTTTCTAACTCAAAGGTAGTAAACCTTGCGCAAGCTGCCGACATTGGGTCACAGCCGATTGTGATTGCGTTGCGATACTAGTTGCAGTGCGGTAGAAGGCTTTATCACCAGCAGTGATCATTCTTTTCTCGAGCGCTTTAGCTTGGTAGCTAATGCTGCGATTTGCTGACCAAGATTATCATGTAATTCTTGTCCAATTTGCCGCTGATTTTCCTCAGCAACTGATACCAAGCTTGCTCCTAGGCGTTTACATGAAGCCAGCTTTCGATATCTCGCGCAACTGCATCAAGCAGCTTTTGTTCTTCAAATGCTAAAATGGCTTATCGTAAGGGTAAAAAAACATATAAGTGACCGCAGATTTTCCATCTAGCTCAATTTTCGATTGGAGAAAATGAGTACCCTCACATTGAAGCTATCTGACATATATTGAATACCATCTAACTCAATATATGCAGGCATCATCTGGGTATTGCATCGCAGCGATCAAATGTTTAAAACAATCTGACAGATCTCTTGAATGGAAAACTCTGATTTCATATTACTGCCGATTTCATAAAGGCAAGTAATTTCTTTAAGCCGTTCACGTAATGCAAATTCCTTATAAGCAAGCTCAGTAAGAAACTGATCCGACCTTTCTTTGGCTTTTCGAGATCCGCGTATCGCTTTGATGAGCTTACGAACCAGCCAATAAAGCAATAGATCTCAGCGATGATCAATCCAGAAATATACATGACAATGACTTTAAGCTGCTCATTCATTGGCCTAAGTAGTTCTTCTTCATCAAGCTTGAGCACCATTCCAGTTCAATCGATTCTAAAGGCGCGTACGCCGCTATGACTGGAATATGGCGATAGTCTTTGAACGATAACCTCTTTCGCCGCGTAGCTCATATTCCATAGGAAGAGCTTCATTACGGATGACACGGGACAAGAGTCTAAATTCCACTCCTGATATTTGACTGATGAGGCAATGCATTCGATCTGGTGCTTCACCAGGGGGCACAGAGAATAAATTCTCCTGTTTTATCGATTTCCCATATTTTGCTAAAGCTTTCGGTTAATAGAGGTAGGTTTTTTTCAATTGTTAGACTGCCAATCTTTGCTTCAGCTCGGTTGAGAATATCTTTGGTTACTCTGAGCACAAATCCATCACTCCAGTATAACCATGCATTAGATCCAATACTAATAGGCAATTTGGGTGTGTGATCCGATGAGAGCTTACCAACACGCGCCAATTCTATGCCATCACTATTGAAATCGATGCGGCTGTAAAATCGGCAGTATCAATGAATCAACATTGCGCTGAAGATCTTGTAATGCCTTGATGTTATTGGAATGTTCTTCTAATTTGCTCAAGCGAGCGAATCAGGAAGGCGACTTACAGTGGCGCGGTGGCTGCTAGACCTTCAGAAATTTGACTTTCAAATAAGCGACTTCACCTTGTAAAGCGACATCAAATCCTCGACCTAAGGTAGACTCGATCTGCTGACACATATCATTATAGACAGCCATTCCAGAGGCCAATGTCAAGCCGAGTAGGGTAAAACCTCCTATAATGCTGATCTTGCGATCGTCCCGTATTAGCTGCAAATCATCCTCCTAACAATTAGTTTAATCCTAAAGTTATCGCTGATCGCCTGTTGCGTGCGAGATTATAGGAGCAAATGATTGAGGGTTGTTACAATCTATTTTAAGGAGTTGGGTAAAAACCTGAATTCAATTCAATTTTTAATGTACCACATTACAGCACTGTCGTGATGCGCGTTTGCAATTCACGGAGATCACAGTAGCCACGCATGAAAATTAGGGATGTTATTTTTCAAATATACTAAGAGAAAATCCGCTTATACCCCATTGCATGGCTTGCTGGAACTGCTGCAGCGTCTTGAGCTTGAGCGTATCTGAACTGTAAATAGCAATAAATTGCTCGGGTTGAATGCCTATATTAGTAGCGAGCTGACTAAGTGTTTTTGCACGGGTAACATCAAGCTGATTCACGTAGAAGGCTTTCTAGATTGCATGTAGTAAAGGAAAAACGTATTCTGAATCAATGGTTGCTACACTGACTAACGCTCGGCAAGCGGGCTCTGTGTCGTAAATAAAGTCTTCAGGTAGCGCATTCTCAAATTTAAAGGACTGACCAGTCCTACATTGAACATTTGCCAGTGCTGGAGTATTTCGGAACGTTTGCTGGAATGCAGCGGTTCTGTGGCGCCAGCGCGTAATCCCACCGACGATTAGTTCTATTTGAAGCTGATTTTTATACATCTCCCTGATAGTTTCAATAACAGGTGAAAACCCCAGCACCAGGAACACATAGGGTCAGCAATGTACCACAGCGTTTGCATCGAGAAGTACTTGGGAAGTAAATCCGCTGTGGCTTATATCTGCTAACAATTAGGCCGCTGAGCGCGCAGCACGTTTACGCTCATGTTCCTGCAAGTGGCGTTTACGAATTCGAATACTCTTGGGTGTAATTTCTGCTAACTCATCATCAGCGATGAATTCAACAGCCGATTCAAGCGTGAGTTGAATGGAAGGTATTAAAGCCACGGCTTCATCATGCCCAGAAACCTTGGATATTGGTTAATTGCTTCCTTTGATTGGGTTTACCACGAGGTCATTTCACGACTATGAATCCCGATAACCATGCCTTCATAAACGGGATCACCAGGAGTAACGAACATACGTCCTCGATCCTGTAATTTCCATAAAGCATAAGCTACAGCTTCGCCATGCTCAGCAGAGATCAAAACCCCATTTCTTCGGGCTGCAATTTCTGGGCGCATTGGACCATAATCATCAAACACATGGCTCATCATACCAGTGCCTCGCGTCATGGTCATGAACTCCGATTGAAAACCAATCAATCCACGAGCGGGAATCCGATAATCGAGTCCTAACGCGACCGCGGCTATCAGATGCCATATCGAGAAGGTCGCCGCGACGTGCGCCTAGCGCTTCCATGACAGCACCCTGATTTTCTTCATCGACATCAACGGTGAGCACTTCCAAATGGTTCACATTTAACCCCATCGATTTCACGAATCACGACGCGAGGACGCGATACCGCGAGTTCATAGCCCTCACAGCGCATATTTTCGATAAGAATGGTTAAGTGTAGTTCGCCGCGTCCTGAAACCAAGAATGAATCGGTATCTGTTGTTTCTTCTAATTTTAGCGCTACATTAGTCAGCAATTCTTTCAAGCCGTTCACGAATTTGTCGGCTCGTGACAAATTTCCTTCTTTCCCGCAAACGGTGAAGTATTGACCTGAAATGTCATCGATAGCGTTGGCTCATCAACTTTAGGCATGGGTAAAGCTTCAGGGTGATCGATATCCGCAAGCGTAGTGCCGATGCTAAGTTCTTCGATACCATTGATTTGAACAATGTCACCTGCTAATGCTTCACTGAGTGGCACACGCTCCAAACCTCTGAATCCAAAGACTTGATTCACTTTTGCTCTTTTCGGTGTTTGGCTGCCAGTCATGATCATTACTTCTTGTGCAGGCTTAAGGCAACCACGGGTAATCCGACCGACACCAATCCGGCCGACGAAGCTCGAGTAATCCAGCGCACTAATTTGCAGTTGCAAAGGCTCATCAGGGTTGCCGCCTGGACTTGGAACATGCTTGAGGATGGTATCAAATAAAGGCCGCATATCGGTACTCGGTTGTTTGAGGTCTGTTGTGGCATAGCCATTCAAAGCTGAAGCATAAACCACGGGAAAATCGAGTTGAGCCTCGGTTGCATTAAGTTTGTCAAACAAATCAAAAGTGTGATTGATAACCCAATCTGGACGCGCCAGGTCGGTCAATTTTATTAATCACCACAATGGGTCGCAATCCTAGTGCAAGCGCTTTTTCGTTACAAAACGCGTTTGCGGCATGGGACCTTCTACTGCATCAACAAGTAGCAAAACGCCATCGACCATGGAAAGAACTCGCTCTACTTCACCACCAAAATCCGCATGGCCCGGTGTATCAACTATATTGATATGCACGCCTTCGTAATCAACAGCACAGTTTTGGAAAAATGGTAATGCCGCGCTCTCGCTCAATATCATTGGAATCCATGACGCGCTCAGCAATGGTTTGGTGAGCAAAGTTCCTGCCTGATGGAGCAGTTTATCGACCATGGTAGTTTTGCCATGGTCGACATGGGCAATAATCGCAATATTCCGAAGTGGATGTGACATGTCAAAAATCTCTGAATGTTAAGTAGAATGATTTGTACGTGAAGGGGCGAATTATAACAGTAGATCAATTACATAGCTAGCTTGGTTATTTTTACAACATGACACTAGGTGTTAAATTTTATCCTTTGATCTTTTAAATCATACTGAAGTGATGGACGCGCGTTCTAGATAGGAAGCAATTCGCCATGTCTGAAAAGGGATTTCTGGGAGTAAATAAATCAGTAAATAAGAAACGTATAGATTAATTAGGTGACCGAATGCTGTGTTGTAGCTCCGCAGTTTCTCTGCAAGCATTTCACCAATCTTGAACGATTACGGAAACCTAGGAAATTACTTCTTTTAACCAGAAATAATCGAACTCGAGGATTATTCCTGGTTGTATATTTAGAGGTTAATACTTTGCTTAATTTGACTTTTTAGCCTGCTCTAAGCGTTTCTCGATTTCTGCAGATGGAATCATCCCTGATACCACAGACCCATCAGCAAAAATGAGCGTAGGTGTACCGGTCACTCGGTATTTTTGACCTGATTGGAGCAAGGTCTGAATGGGTGTTTCACATTCTTTGCTGGCTGGCGCTTTACCATGCAGCATAAAGTCATCCCAAGCTTTCAACCGATCTGATGCACACCAAATCGATGTGGCCGTTGGCATTGAACCATTGCAGATTGGATAAAGCAAAGTATGGATGGTAATGTTTTTGATATCAACCAACTCTTTTCAAGTTTTTGCAAAGGGACAATTGGGATCAGAGTATACAATCAAGGTGCGCTCGCCTTTTCCTTTTACAGCTTTGATGGAATGTTCAAGGGGTAGTGTATCGATAGGAATACGGCGTGCATCTCTGATTTGCTGCATACGCTCACTTGTCAGGCTCACTCGCGATTGCGTATCAATCATGTGGCCCATGAAAAATATTTTGCCTGATCATCGGTATAGAGGATTTCTCCACCTACAACGACTTCATAAAGGCCTGCAAAAGGCGTTTTACGTAAGCTTTCGATTTCCGTTCCTGGAAAATGATCTTCGAGTAATTTCCTAAGCTGCGCTTCATCTGCTAATGCCTGACTGATCAAACAACTTAGCGACAATAACATCATCAACGATCGTAATCGCATCATGGTAATAACTCCTATTTATTATTGGGAAATGAGAAAGTAATCAAGGCAATAGCTTAATTGAGTGCGTGTTGCATGAGTTTACTTTTGATAAATGGTAAGCGATTGGTCATCGTGAAGCCAAGATTGCGAAAGCGCCTGATTATTGGATCTTGGCTGCTGAATAGTTTGTGCAGGCCATCTGTAACAGTTTCCATCGCGATGATATCCGCTTTGCGTGCTCGTTCATATCGCAGGGTAGAAGATAATCACCGCAATCGTAATAGATCTCATCTTTCTTCAAGATTTCCGACAACACTTTTACATCACGTAAACCCAGATTAACACCCTGACCAGCCAGAGGATGAATGCCATGCGCTGCATCACCAATCAGCACTAATCTCGGCTTCACGAGTTTATTTACATGAACAAAATTTAGAGGAAAACCTGCTGATTGAGTGATGAGTTGTAGCTTACCTAGAACACGATTGGAAGCATCTGAAACTCGTTGGGAAAATCTTCATCCGATAAGCAACGTAATTCATTTACATGGGTTTCATGAGTAGACCAGACAATCGACACACGCTTATCAGGAAGTGGCAGAAACGCAAGAACACCATCTCTTCTGAACCACTGATAGGCAATATTATGATGAGCTAGCTCAGCGCTAAAATTAGCTACTACACCGATTTGCTCATAGCGATGACGCTCCACAGTTATTCCAGCTTGCTCACGAACCCAGGAATTAACGCCATCAGCCGCCACGACCAGGCCTGCTTGGATTGCACGTCCATCGGCAAGCGAAACGCTTACACCAGAATCGTGCCAGGAAATTGCTGCGCATTTTGCAGGGGAATAAACTGTGATATTTTGGCTATTATTTAATAAAGCATCCCACAGAACTGCCTGTAACTGCCTATTCTCAGCGACAAACGCTAACTCAGGCAAACCACTCTCATAGGCACCAAAATCAATTTCAGCAACGCCATCATCGCCAAATACATTCATTTCGTAAACCGGTGTGACACGCGATGCGTCAAGCTGCTGCCAAAGACCTAAGGATCGCAAGAAATCTGCACTACCTGGGCTAATGGTATAAACCCGATTGTCCCAGCTCGCATCATTCGGTAAGGTTGTGGGTACTGAGGTATCGATCAACGCTACCGTTAAGTGGCTACCTTTTAATGAAGCAGCCAAACTCGACCCAACCAGGCCACCGCCTATGATCACAATATCAAATTTCATACTGGGATTATACAGAGAGGTTAGGCACTAAGAAATAAACGTATGGAAAATTGTTATCGAATTGATCATCTTTTTGCCAATCAGTATTGACAGCATTCTAGCTCCAAAGGCAAAATGCAGGTCTTACCTTTTTGGCGAATTAGCTCAGTGGTTAGAGCAGCGGAATCATAATCCGTTGGTCCGGGGTTCAAATCCCTGATTCGCCACCAATAAAATCAATGAGTTATGTCTAGCAATTCTTTGTGGGCATCTTTCATGTTTTTCCGTGTAGTGTCAATGGCGGAGTAAAAAGGTACCAAATAGCGCGCGAAAAGTGTACCAGTTAGGTTAAAAAAAAAGAGGGATTTGACCTCTGGTTTTGCGCTTCTGATTTTCATTATTTTTGGGGTTCAGGTATAGCGCAGTGTGCTTCCCCCCACATCACTTATATCGGTTTGAGATTCTCCTTCTCTGTAGATTTGGACTGTGTTGCCTGTTTATGTCGTTTCTTGCTTGTAGCTAAGCGGTATGATTCTCCGTTCATTTCGAGGATATGGACATGATGGGTCAATCGATCCAGTAACGCACCGGTTAATCGTTCCGATCCCAGAACACTTGTCCATTCATCAAATGGCAAATTCGACGTGACCAGGGTGGCAGCGTGCTCATAGCGGCGACTGAATACTTCGAACAGAAGCTCTGAACCAACTGCAGTAAATGGCACATAACCCAGTTCGTCGATGATCAGCAATTTGACGTTGGTCAACTGTGAATCGCCCCGGGTTTGAACTGACCCCCAGAAGTTGGACATCATCTTAGAAGGAGGTTAGCATGTCAAAGTATAATGAACAGTTCAAGCTTCAGGTGGTTCAAGATTACATATCTGGAGAGGGGGGAGCAAAGTTACTCGGTCGTAAGTATGAAATTCCCGAAGAGAAAGTTCGTACCTGGGTGGGCAGATATCGTTCCCACGGTGTAGATGGTTTACGTCCGAAGCGCGGTTCTTACAGCGCTGGTTTTAAGCTTGAGGTATTGTATCACCAAGAACGTGAGCAGCTTTCATGCCGTCAGATTGCGACACTATACGATATCCGTAATCCCAACCAAGTTGCTGTCTGGCGAAAGAAATTTGATGCTGGTGGTTTACTAGCACTTGAGAATAAACGCAGGAGGTGTACTCAGGTGATCCAAAATATTCCGTTGTCCACCACCGTTTCGATAGCATCCGAAGTGAGCGATATCGATACACTGCAAGCCCTGCGTAACGAAAACGAGCGGCTCTGTACGGAGGTGGCCTATCTAAAAAAGTTGCATGCCTTAATTCAGGAGAAAAAGTTAGCAACGCTGAGAAAGCGCGAATCATCCTTGGATTAAGGCAGGATTACAAATTGGCGATTTTGCTACAGGTAGCAAGCTTTTCACGCAGCACTTTTTATTATCAGTGTCAGGTGCTAGAGCGTGATGATAAGTACAAAGAACTCAAAGTACATATCTGTGCTATCTATGACAAACACAAGGGGCGTTATGGTTACCGGAGAATCACTGCTGTATTACGAAAATCTGTACAGCAGATCAATCACAAGACCGTACAGCGCCTTATGCAAGAGCTAGGATTGAAATCATTGATTCGAGTCAAAAAATTCCGCGTGTCTAGTGGTCAAGGCGATGTGAGTGTGCCAAATATCCTGCAACGAAAATTCAATGCTTCGGCCCCTAATGAAAAATGGGTAACTGATATCACTGAATTCAACGTGAAGGGACAAAAGTTGTACCTTTCTGCAAGCATGGACGTGTATAACGGAGAAATCGTCGCTTGTCACACTAGTAAGAGACCTGTATTCGAGTTGGTCATCCAAACGCTCAAGAGCGCACTCGATAGGCTTGACAGGAGAAGTAGGCCCATATTACATTCAGATCAGGGTTGGCAGTATAAAATGCTTCCTTATCGTAAAATGATTTCCAAATACGGTCTTACACAAAGTATGTCGCGAAAAGGCAATTGCTTCGATAATGCTGCTATCGAAAGTTTCTTCGGCACACTGAAAGCGGAATTCTTCCGCCTCACTGAATTCCACAGCATTGAGCAGCTTGACGCAGGAGTGCATGACTACATTCGTTATTACAACCATGAGCGAATAAAGCTCAAACTGAACGGGCTGAGTCCGGTAGACTATAGGTCACAGTTTGCAACGCAGTCAGCTATTTTGTGAACGTCCAACTTCTGGGGGTCAGTTCAGTTTTCTGGAGATAAAATGATTTGAGAGGAGGAGGAGGAAGAGATGAAGAATCAAATCAGTTATTCACCGGAAGTACGAGAACGAGCAGTAAGATTGGTATTCGAGCAACAAAGAGAGCATGAATCGCAACGGTCAGCAATCAAATCGATCGCATCGAAGATTGGGTGTGCGGCAGAAACGTTACGTACATGGGTAAGAAGAGCGGAGACGGATCAGGGAATTCGAGGTGGTATGTCGACATCGGACCGGGAAAAGCTCAAGGAATTGGAACGGGAGAATCGTGAATTAAAGCGTGCTAACGAGATATTACGTAAGGCATCGGCTTATTTTGCGCAGGCGGAGCTCGTATATGGACGCCTCCAGTTTGCCAAGTGATTTTGTGTCATTTTGGGGTAGAAGGTTAAGATCGCAGTCGTATATTCGGGCTATTTGTGCGCTCATTTTGGCCATGCGCTGCCCAGGATGGAATCTGCTTGCCGGCTCCCAAACGACCGCACAGCATTGACCTATTGGTCCTTGCTATCGAGCTCCACGGGTTTTGCCAGCACCGGTCTGACCTGTCTATGCCATCACGTCAATTAGTCACCTGTAGCAATCAAGAAAGAGATATAAAGTTGTAGTCTCAGCTAGGTCGCTGCCAACTGGTTTGCCAATTGATCGCGGAAATTTCTATCAAAATTCCGCTCCTGCGTCATCACGGCCCAGGCAATGCGGGCATTGCGATTAGCCATAGCCACGACTGCCACGTTCATGAGCTTTCTGGCCAACCATCCCATAATAGTCTTGTCTTGCTTTTGGACATTGGACGATCTGCGCACAGAAGCCACGACGGCTCTCGCTCCATGCACGAGGAGCCTGCGTAAATAACCGTCTTCACGCTTGCTGGTACCTAGCAGCATCGGTTTGCCTCCTGTCGAGTGCTGCCTGGGAACTAGACCCAACCATGCGGCCAACTGCCGTCCTGCCCGAAACTGAGTGGCGTTGCCAACGTATGCTTCTAAGGCTGAAGCGGTAATTGGACCAATACCGGGAATCGTTTGCAGACGACGCGCAACGTCCGACTGACGAGCATGCATTTCGATTTATGTGGTTACGTCCTCGATACGCTGATCCAGCTCTCCGAGATGCTCCCATTGCTGCCTGATACAGCTGACGAGAAATGTGGGCGAGATCTTCGTAAGATCCTCAAGCAAGGCGGGAATTGCGTTGTGCAGTGCTCTACGTCCTGTTGGGGCTGTTAAGCCGAATTCAGTCAGTAATCCGCGCAGCTGATTTATAGTCGCCGTTCGCTGGCCTATCAGCATCTCACGCACCCTATGCAGACTCAGAACCGCCTGCTGCTCGACGGTTTTTACTGGGACAAAATGCATGTCAGGACGTTGCGCCGCTTCGCAGATAGCACGTGCATCGTTACGGTCGTTCTTATTGGATTTGACGAATGGTTTGACGAATTGTGGCGAAATCAGCCGGACTTCATGGCCCAGTAACTGGCATAACCTGCCCCAGTGATGGGCGCTTGCGCAAACTTCCATTGCAACCGTAACTGGCTCGCTGCGATGCAGATACTCGGTCAGTTTCAAGCGTGAGAGCTTGATTGCCTTGACTTGTTTGCTAGTATTATCGACGGCATGTAAATGGAATATGTTCTTTGCCAGATCAATGCCAGTGATGGTGATCTTGCTCATTATAATCTCCTCGATTTTGTGTGGCTACGCGTGGAATACCCCATTTGGGAGCTGTACGTCAACTTTCAGGTGGAGGCGTCCATTCCATTGACCGCCGGTTGAAATGATGATGTTGTTTGTTGATAGAAACAAAGCGGAATATGGGGTCGAGCCAGTCTGTAGACAAATACAGATTGCCCCGTCGAGTTATTATGAACACAAAAGGCGCGAACGAGATTCGGATCGATTACCCGATCGCATTAAGCGCGACATGAAACTGGAACTCGAAATACAACGGGTTTGGGAAAACAACTTCCGGGTTTATGGTGTCCGCAAAGTATGACGACAGTTGATACGTGAAGGTACGCGAGCTGCCCGTTGCACTGTCGAGCGACTGATGAAGAAGCTGGGAATACAAGGCATCAAACGCGGCAAGAGATGTTGGACAACTATTTCGGATGATTCGCTCTATCGGCCAGCCGACAAGGTCAACCGGCAATTTACCGCAACCCGGCCAAATCAATTGTGGGTTGCTGATATTACCTTTGTTGCAACGTGGACGGGGTTTGTTTATGTTGCTTTTATCATTGATGTTTATGCTCGGTATATTGTTGGTTGGCGGGTTAGTCGATCACTACAAACCGACTTAGTGCTCGATGCCCTGGAACAAGCATTGTGGGCACGGAGGGAAATCAAGGGACTATAGCAAAGCTCAAATAAAGTGATTATAATCTGTAGATGACTTATCCATCATCATTTCGCTGCAAAGTTTTGTCTGTACGTAAGAAAGAAGGGCTTACAATAGCACAGACGGCAGCACGTTTTTGTGTGGGAATTGCCAGCGTGACACGCTGGGTAAAAAATCCCAATCCCAAGCAGACCCGTAACAAACCGGCGACGAAGATCGACATGATCGCGTTGGCCCGAGATGTGCGGGAGTTTCCAGACGCCTATCAAGCCGAACGGGCTCGTCGATTAGGCGTAAGCGAAAAAGGTATTGGCCATGCGCTGCGGCGTATGAACATCAGCTATAAAAAAAACACTGCGGCATCCCAAAGCGGACGAAGACAAACGGCACATCTTCCAGGAGACGATTAAGACGTACAAGCTCAAAATCGCGTCATCGTTTATATTGACGAGAGTGGTTTTGCTCACGATATGCCACGAACACATGGGTATGCGCCCATTGGCAAGCGGTGTCACGGTGTGTGTAATTGGCATGCCAGAGGCCGCGTCAATGTGATCGGCGCGTTGATCGGCAAATGTCTTCTGACGGTGGGGTTGTTCATCAGCAATATTGATGCAGATACTTTTTGGGCTGGACGGTACACGATCTGTTGCCAAAACTTCCACCAGCATCAGTTGTGGTCATGGATAACGCGACCTTTCACAAAGGCAGGATATTCAAAATGCAATCACACAAGCTGGACATACGCTTGAATATCTGCCAGCGTATTCACCAGACCTTAACCCCATTGAGCACAAATGGGCACAAGCCAAAGCAATCAGAAAACAACAAAACAAAACCGTTGAGCAGCTCTTTAAAATCGAATCATTTTATGTGACGTGAGGCTATAATTCATCATAGCGACAGTAAGAATACGTGTACCAGATTTCAATAATGAGTTGACTCAATCATTGACTGAGTAATTATTGGAGCTCTGGTACCGTTAGGGTTGCCAAGTTTCCTGACTCCCACAGCGATCGACCAACATTTGTGTCATTCCCCGGATCTGTCGGTTACTTGGCAACATCTGACGGTGAGGTTTCACCTCACCTTTGCCTGTGACCCAAGAAGGGCCTGATCGCTTATCTCTTTACTGTCTTGTCCCGGCAATCGGTTTCGGTGAATCCCTATTCAATAACATTATTCGAAAATGGGGAGCTGAAATGAGTAATCCATCATCATCCAATCATCAGGGCATCGTCGGAGGAGTCGACACGCACAAAGATCTTCATTTCGCAGCCGTAGTCAACGCATATGACCGAGTACTTGCTAGCAATTCTTTTCCAACAACACGCCACGGTTATAAATCAATGTTGAATTGGATGCAGTCATTTGGTGAAGTCAAACGTATTGGCGTAGAGTGTACAGGGACTTACGGTGCTGGTCTGCTAAGGTATCTACAACAATTTGGTATCGAAATTTTAGAGGTCACCGCACCTGATAAAACAGACCGGCGCAAGCGCGGCAAAGACGACACAATCGATGCGGAAAATGCGGCGCATGCAGCATTCGCTGGTATACGCACCATCACACCTAAAACGCGGGATGGCATGGTGGAGTCGTTACGAGTTCTCAAGTTATGCAGGAAGACCGCCATTGCAGCTCGCCGTATCGCACTACAAATGATCCAAATGAATATTATCTGCACCAGAGGCGATTCGTGAATCGCTACGCACAATGACTCGAATGCAATTAATCCGTACCCTTGCCGCCTGGCGACCAGATCTGGGTGGGTATCGTGATATTTCGACTGCATACAAAATTGCATTCAAATCGCTTGCGCGGCGATATTTGAATTACACGATGAAATTGCGGATTTGGATGTAATGATTTCAGTCATTGTTGATGAACTCGCTCCTGAACTGATTGCAGGCAAAGCCATTGGATATGAATCTGCGGCACAACTACTCATTACCGTTGGAGACAACCCGGAACGCTTAAAATCTGAAGCTAGCTTTGCGGCGTTGTGCGGTGTCAATCCAATTCCTGCCTCATCCGGTAAGGTCAACAGACACAGGTTAAATCGTGGTGGTGATAGAGCAGCTAACAGCGCGCTGCATATTATTGCTATAGGGAGACTAAGAACAGATGCCAGAACTAAAGAGTATGTCGAAAAACGATTAACTCAGGGTCACACGAAACTTGAAGCGCTTCGCTGTGTTAAACGCTATATTGCAAGAGAGGTATATTACACTTTGAGAAAACGAAATAATGTTGTCAACAGTACTCAAATTACCACTTGACACTTAGAAGGGCATCCGCGGTTGCCAATATTTGTCGATTCGCTATACGGAGCGTCTGGTTGAGGCCAATATTGAAGCTTCTGTTGGTAGTGTCGGAGATTCTTATGATAATGCGCTGGCTGAAACAATTAACGGATTATACAAAACCGAGGTTATTCGGCATCGCGGTCCATGGCGCAATATTGATGATGTGGAGTTTGCAACCTTGGAATGGGTAGATTGGTTTAATAATCGCCGATTACTGGAGCCGATTGGAAATATTCCACCGGCTGAATTTGAAAAGGCATATTATTGCCAATTAGAGGAGTCAGTTAATGTGGCTTGACTCAAACTAAAAAGTCTCCGGAAAACCCGGGGCGATTCACCTGGTTGCTGATTGGCACGAAGTACTGGATTTAGATAACCCCTATCATGCACCGGAGCAATTTCAACTGCGCCTCACAAAATTCATCGACCAATGGAGCAAGCGTTATCCCAGTATCCGTGGATCATTACCTGAACACAAATGGCGTTATTACTACCAATACTTAAACTATCCTGTGCAACTGCGCCGTATGTTATATACCACCAATTGGATTGAGCGCTTTAATAAGGAGATTCGAAAAACCACACAGCATGTCAATAGCTTTCCCAATCCGAATGCCGCACTAAACTTGATATTTATGGTTACCAAACAAATGGAGGAAAAAACCTATCGAATACCCATTACAAGTTTCTATCCCTTCAAACAACACATGGAGAAGATCTTGTTTGCCGTTCCTCAGACACAGAATTATTGACACTACCATGCAATCGCTCCCGATTGTAAAACACTCCGATATATTCAAACACAGCCTGCTTGGCTTCTTCGCGAGAGCAAAACGTTTGATGATGGATCAATTCGGTTTTTAAGGTATGAAAGAAGCTTTCCGACACAGCGTTGACGCTCCTATGTCAAATAATTGTAGCTGCGTCTGACAAATCAGCGAGAATAAGTGGATATAGCTCGCGAACAATATAACTAACGTTTCAGGCAGCGTTGAATTTCCTTATTTGTATTAGTTCCGATCTGATCTGACACATCACTTGCAAAAGTGAGAGTTATCGGTTTTGATAAAGGTATCGAATCTTAATCAAAACAAAAGAGGTAACTCTCAATGACACATACTAACAATCGTATTATTAAACACAAAGCTGGATTATTAAATTTGGCAGAAGAATTGGGTAATGTATCCAGGGCCTGTAAAGTCATGGGCGTCTCACGGGATACGTTTTATCGCTATCAAGACCTTGTTGAACATGGTGGTCTTGATGCGCTGATAGACAAGGATCGAAGAGCCCCAAATATCAAGAACCGTGTTGATGAAGCGACCGAACGAGCAGTCATAGGTTATGCAATTGCGCAGCCTGCACATGGGCAGCATCGAACCAGCAATGAGCTTCGTAAGAAAAGTGTATTTGTATCGGGTAGTGGCGTGCGCTCTATTTGGCTACGTCATAACCTGGAGAATTTTAAAAAGCGCTTAAAAGCACTCGAAGACAAGGTAGCTAATGACGGCATTATTCTTAGTGATGCGAAAGTTGCGGCCCTTGAAAAGAAGAGACACGACGATGAAGCCTGCGGTGAAATAGAAACGGCACATCCAGGCTATCTAGGCTCACAAGATACGTTTTATGTCGGGAACCTCAAGGGCGTTGGCCGTGTTTATCAACAAACGTTTATCGATACCTACAGCAAAATAGCCTTTGCCAAACTCTATACAACCAAAACACCGATTACAGCAGCTGACTTACTCAATGATAAGGTATTGCCATACTTTGAACACTACGAGCTACCCATGTTGCGTATCTTAACGGATAGGGGTACAGAGTATTGCGGTCGTGTTGATCAGCATGATTACCAGCTATATTTGGCGATTAATGATATTGATCATACAAAAACAAAAGCCATGTCGCCGCAAACAAACGGGATCTGTGAACGATTCCACAAAACGATTCTGAATGAGTTTTATCAAATCACATTCAGGAAGAAACTTTATTCAACTATGGAGGAACTACAGAAAGATCTAGACGAATGGATGGAATACTATAACAATGAACGAACTCATCAAGGAAAAATGTGCTGTGGACGAACACCATTGGATACATTACTTGATGGCAAATCAATTTGGGCGGAAAAAATTTAGCTCAAATCTAAACTGACAGACACCTAAAAAAAACTGGTAACTGTCAGATCAGGTCTAAGCTAGTACAGAAATAAATGACTTAATCAGAGCTTCCTTAAATCGACGTCTGGTTTTACAGGCCAGCCCGGCTTCCTTCATTAACCGGCTTATTCGCCGCCGCCCCACGGATAGGCCTTGGTGAAACATAGCTATTTTGAGACGGCGGGTGCCGTATGTATTCCGACTTTTTCAAATACTTTTTTTACAATACCGCTGAGTTGCTCATCTTCTCGTTCCCTGAATGAAGGAATTCGATGCATAGTAAGCACTCTGTGAGACCTGTAAAAACCGGCACATCGATAATATGGTGAATTCGCCCCGATGCTGTTTGATCCAGGCGTACTTCACCGTTGTTCCTTGGCAAAGTACGCGGCAGCCTTTTTTAATAGGTCGCGCTCCTCTGTAAGCCGGATAACCTCTTTCTTCAGCCGCTTTAACTCTTCATAGAGATGTTCGTCAGTGCGCGCTGCCTTTATGTTATCAACTGGTCGACTGTATTTATTGATCCACGTATGCAAGGTGTTTTCATTCATACCAATTTCCCTGGCGGTTTGGGCTACCGGTTTATCCGATTCAGTGGCCAATTTTACCGATGACTCCCTAAATTCAGCTGTATAGACTTTGGGTTTTTCTTGGTTCATTTAGATACACTCCTTCTTTCAGTTATTTTAAGGAATGTGTCCGGTTTAGTGTAGTCACATCATTTTTAGGCGATTGCTCTTTAAACCACTTGTACATAGAAAAGATCTAGAACATAGTTACGCAGTGGCTTTCTTAGCTGTGAAGTAAAATCTCAAGCTAACTTTTAATGATCAATCGAGTCATACTCAAGTTAGTAACTTAAGGCCATAGGAGAACCAAATGAAAATACAGCATTTTATAGTCATGATCAGCTTGCTTATATTTAGTAGCAGTGCGTTTGCCTATCGTTGCGTTATCGATATGCGAAAAATCGATGAAGCGTTGTCGAAACAACCTGCAATCAATGAAGTTCAAGCACAAGAAATTAGAAAATTACGCGCTGAAGGTGAAGCGCTTCACAATAGAGGTAAGCATAAAGAATCGATCGAAATGCTGCACAAAGCGTTAGAAATGCTAGGTGTCCACTAAAATATTTCATACAATAGGACGAAACCAATGCCTACTATTTATTTTGATCACAACGCGACAACTGCGGTTGATGAAAAAGTATTGGAAGCCATGATGCTTTTTTTTCGACAGAAGTATGGGAATGCATCTAGTTTGCACAGTTATGGTATTGAAGCACGACGTGCAATCAATCAAGCGCGTGAGCAAGTTGCCCATGCAGTGGGAGCCCAACCCTCGCAAGTTATTTTTACCAGCGGTGGTTCTGAAGCTAATAACCTCTTTATTCGAGGCGCCGCAGATTATTTAAAGCCTTCTAGCATCGTCATCAGTGCGATTGAACATCCTTGCATCAGGATACCCGCTCAGGAACTGGCGCGGAGATCAAATAACAGTTGGACATTGAACCAATTAACCGTCAATACGGAAGGCCAAGTTAATCTAGAGGGCGCGAGTAATGCAATTTCCGACAAGACAGGACTGGTATCCGTCATGCTGGCAACACCAGGGTGCTTGGATGCATACTGATGCGATACAGGCTTTTGGTAAGATAGCACTGAATTTTTCTGATCTTAATGTCCATGCAATGACGATTTCAGCGCATAAAATTTACGGCCCCAAAGGAGCAGCAGCGCTCATCGTTGATAAACGCCTCATCTTGAAACCTTTGATTTATGGCGGTGGGCACGAAAATGGCATGCGCTCAGGGACTGAGAATATTCCTGCAATTGTGGGTTTTGGTGTTGCTTGCGAATTGATTAAAGCGAGAGTAAGCGAAGCCTCTGCTCATATTGTCCGACTTCGTGAATATTTGGAGCAAGGGCTAAGTGCATTAGGTGCAACGATCTTTGGTCAAAATGCCCCTCGGTTACCGAATACCTGTTATTTTGCTATACCAGATATTGAAGGGGATACACTAGTTGTCAAGTTAGATAAAGCGGGTTTTGCCGTTGCCAGTGGAGCTGCTTGTTCCAGTGCTACGCCTGGTAAAAGCCATGTGCTGGAGGCGATGGGGGTGGCGCCCATGTTAGCAAGATGTGCTGTGCGGATTAGCTTGGGACATGATAACACTTTGAATCAGATTGATGATTTTTAAAAGCGATTAACACTATCGTTTCAGGGCTGCGTCAGTTTAATTCAATGAGCGCGTGATAGAATTAGCGGATTGACTTCGTTTACGGCTATCTTGTTTTTTCAAGTAGAATAGGAACTATTTAGCCCGAGTGTTTCATAGTCATAACCGAATAGATTGGAGCATGACGTATACCATGATGAATTCAAATCCGACTAAAGCAATCATATTAAGTGCTGGACAGGGCAGAAGGTTGTTACCACTTACGGAGGATACTCCCAAGTGCTTATTATCTGTCGCAGATAAGCCTGTTATTGCTTGGCAAATTGACGCATTGATCGATGCTGGTATCGATTCAATAACAATTGTAGGTGGGTTCCAAATCGGCAAGGTTGAAGCATTGATTGCTCAACGATATGCTGCTTATCCAGAGATTCGTGTTTGCTTTAATCCATTTTACGAAGTAGCAGACAATCTCGCTAGCTGCTGGATTGTGCGCGATCGAATGGAAGGTGATTTTGTTCTTATCAATGGCGATACGTTATTTGAAACTGCTTTGGTTTCACATGTGCTTCAGTCTGAATACGCACCCATAACGCTCAGCGTTGATTATAAAGCAGCGTTTGACGAAGATGATATGAAGGTAGAACTTGCTACTGACAAATGGGTTAGACACGTCAGCAAATTACTGACGCCGGAACAATCTCATGCAGAATCGATTGGCTTTATCTACTTTCGCAGAGAAGGAGCTACATTGTTCCGGAATGCGGTAGCGCAGGCACTCCGTGATCCCAACAAACTTAAGTCATGGTATTTGGCCATTATTGATCAACTAGCAGGACGGCATCAGGTTAATTCGAGATCAGTGCAGGGATTTAAATGGTGTGAAATCGATTTTATCCAAGATCTTCAACGCGCAGAAAGACTATTCTCGACTTCGGACAGTGAAATCAATCATTGTCAGCATGATAAATCTTCATCTCGCGAAACAATTATTCCACTCCCGATGTAATATGGCATTTACTGTGCTTAATGGTACGATGCAGAAATTTGGTGCGCCAGATACCATCATTCGTCAGTATCAACGCTGGAGCATTTTGCTGCGACCTGCACAATTGACCTTAGGTGCTTTAATCTTAGTGGCTCACGAGCCGGTTTTTGCATTCTCTGAGTTAAGTCCTACGAGCTTCAACGAGTTGCACCAAGTAACCGGAGAAATTGATGATGCACTCAAAAAGCTTTTGGTTACGACAAATTAAATTATCTTATGCTGATGATGGTAGATCCTGATGTTCATTTTCATGTTATTCAGCGCTATGCAAGTTCAAGATCATTTAATGGACAAGATTTTATTGATGCAGGATGGCCTGGTGTTCCCAATTTTGGCCAAATTAACCAAACCGATAACAGCATCAATCAATTGATCATTCAACACGTTGCTGGGCACTGGAAGCCAGCTTAATAAGATGTCTGAACATTCATCTGTCGACTTTCCGCTTCGTGAAGCGTATGCATTGGTTAGTGATTTAATGACGCCTAATCCATGGATCTATTGGACTGATTTTTTGTTTCATATCTTCCTGGGATGGGCGGGATTTATCGTAACGCTACAAGCAGAATTTTTCTCGATTGAACAAATTCTGGGATTTGTGATTACAGTTCTTGCTTTCTACCGTTCTGCAATTTTTGTCCATGAGCTCGCACATCTTAAAAAAGGGACATTCCGATTTTTTCGCTTGGTATGGAACTTAATCTGTGGCATTCCGATGATGATTCCCTCCTTTATGTATGATGGTGTGCACAATGATCACCACAAGCGCGATATTTATGGAACTCATTTGGATGGGGAATATCTTCCATTTGCCACGCAAAAGCCCATTGAAATGATCCGCTACGTATTGCTCTCCTTTATTCTTCCGCTATTGCTGATTGCGCGTTTCTTATTGCTAACACCCCTATCTTATTTGATTCCACCGTTTCGTAGACTCGTTTGGCGGCGTGCTTCATCATTAACGATCAATCCAAACTATATTCGAGTACCTAACGCAATTCGTAATGATCATTACTGGTGGCTGCAGGAATTTGCAACATTTACATTTGCTGCAATCGTCGCTGGGCTAGTTATTGCAGGCTTACTTACCTTTCATGTGCTGGTTTTATGGTATGTTGCTGCGGTATGTGTTTTTATCCTTAATTCGTTAAGAACGCTTGCTGCCCACGCTTATCGAAATCCGGGCGACCATTCACTTGAACTGGCAGAGCAATACCTTGATTCAATCAATATTCCTGGAAATTTTCTAACCGTGTTTTGGGCACCTGTTGGATTAAGGTTTCATGCAACTCATCATCTTTTTATGAGCCTGCCTTACCATAATTTAGGTAAGGCGCAGCGGCGATTGGTCAATGGGTTATCTGATAATTCACTTTATTTGAAAACGATTCGCAAGGGTTATGGGACGCACTGAAGCGGATTTGGAAAGAAGCATCCATCGCTTCTGCCCCGATAATGCTGTTAATGTGAGCGAAAACACTCCAGACCGATAGAACTGGTTCTGCTTCGACATGGGCAAAGTATTTGGAATCAGGATAGGCACTTTACGGGTTGGAGTGATGTTGCGTTAAGTGAGAAAGGGCGGAAAGAAGCGCAACACACAGCGAGCCTGCTAAAACAAGCCAATTTTAGTTTTGATCTTTGTTATAGCTCAGTGTTGGAGCGCGCAGTTGATACACTCAACATTATACGAGCTGAGATGAAGTTAGAAAAAACTCCGATCATCCAGGATTGGCGCTTAAATGAGAGGCACTATGGCGCACTTGAAGGGCTTCAGCGATGGGAAGCAATTAAAAATTTGGTATTTGGCCTGTTTTAGCAAGTCAGATATTGTATAAAGCAGTACCACCGTTGCTGGAAATGAATGATCCGCGCTTTCAGGCAATCAGTTATGCTACCAAAATATCAATCAACAACTATTGCCGCGTGCTGAAAGCATGGCACAGACTCTGGAGCGAGTGCATCCGTGTTGGCAGAACGATATTCTACCGGAAATCAAGTTGGGTAAACGCGTACTCATCGTTTCACATCGAAATCTTCTGCGGACGTTAGTGATGCAACTAAATCACTTATCGCCGTGGCAAGTCATGAAGCTCTCTATCGCAACCGGTAAACCACTCTGTTTTGAGTTAGATGACCAGTTAAACGTAATCAGGAACTATTACCTTCAATAAATAGGGAATCAATCCAAATCAAGATTCAATAAGGATACTAAATTACTGAGTTGTAAGAATGCCATCAACCAAATGCAAAATGCGTTCTGCTCGCTGAGCAAGCTGTAAATCATGTGTTACGATAATTAAACTCGCATTAGCTTTTTGATTGAGTTCGAGCATTAAATTAAATACTCCCTCAGCAGTATGTCGATCAAGATTACCTGTAGGTTCATCTGCCAAAACACAGGCCGGCAGGGTTACCAGGGCCCTTGCTACAGCAGCACGCTGGCGTTCACCGCCAGAAAGTTCTCCGGGCGTATGGATTAATCGATGACCAAGTCCAACCTGCTGCAGCATTTCCGCCGCGGTATCCATGGCTTCTTTTCTGTTCACGCCGAATCAAGAGTGGCATGGCAACATTTTCCTGAGCGCTAAACTCAGGAGCAAATGATGAAATTGATAAATAAAGCCTAATGATCGATTGCGCAGCTGGCATCGTTGGCGTTCATCGATCTGGGTGATATCTTGACCCAATATCTTGATTTGTCCTTTGGTTGGGCTATCCAGCCCCCCCAGAAGATGCAGTAAGGTGCTTTTACCCGAACCAGAAGCGCCAACGATTGATACCATTTCACCTTTGTTTAATTGCAGATTTACGCCGTGTAATACAGGTACTTCTAGCTTCCCTTGAAAATAGCTTTTATATAAATTTTGGCAAGCGATAACTTGATTACTCATAACGCAATGCCTCGGCAGGGTTAACTTTTGATGCGCGGTAACTTGGATAAAGTGTCGCTAATAATGTCAGGATAAATGACACAACTGCGACGGTTACAATATCAGATAAATGCGGATCTGAAGGAATTTCACTGATGTAATACACTTCTTGAGAGAGAAATTGAATATTAAACATTTGTTCAATGAAAACTACAACATCACTGACGTTATAAGCCAGAATAACTCCTCCGATAATACCCAATAAGGTTCCGAACAGACCAATCAATGTTCCTTGCACAATGAAGATTTTCATGATGCTACCGGGACTAGCGCCCAGTGTACGTAAAATAGCAATGTCAGATTGTTTATCAGTGACAGCCATGACTAATGTCGAAACAATGTTAAATGCCGCAACCGCGATAATTAGTGCCAGAATGAGCGACAGCATGCGCTTTTCGATTTGGATTGCACGAAAATAATTGGTATGTTGCTGTGTCCAGTCGCTAATATAGGTATCAGGTGAGAATAAAGCTGACAATTCTCGTACTACTTTGGGTGCTTTCAAACAAGTCATGCAATTTTAAGCGAACACCGGATACTTGATCAGGTTCCATTCGATAGAGCTTCTGTGCATCAACCAGGTGGATTAATGCGAGGCCTGAATCATACTCATAATGACCTGCTTCAAAAACACCGATAACAGTAAATTGCTTCAAGCGAGGTAATATACCCGCAGGTGTTACTTGACCTTGAGGCGATATCAACACAATCTTGTCCCCTGGAAAAGTACCGAGGGCTCTTGCTAATTCAAGACCGATTACAATCCCAAATTCTCCGGCTTGCAGTTGATTTAGCTCCCCATCATCATCATATTAGAGAAATCTGCGACAGTGTTTTCAGCATCCGGTAATATTCCTCGCACGATGACGCCGCGGACGACCTGATTATAGGAAAGCATCCCTTGCGCATTAACATAAGGTGCCGCTGAAGCAACTTGGGGGTTCTGAACTGCAATATCAGCAACTTGCTCCCAATGCGTTATCGTTCCATTAAAGCTCGTGATTTGTACATGAGAAGCAACGCCTAATATTCGGGAACGCACTTCTTTATGAAATCCGTTCATAACGGACATGACAGTAATTAGAGCGGTCATACCCAGTGTGATGCCCAGTAGTGAAATCAAGGAAATAAAGGAAATAAAATGATTACGCCGCTTTGCTTTTGTATAGCGCAGGCCTATTAATAATTCATAAGGTGACACGAATGCATTCCTGAATAAGATTTAGATAATGTTATTTTCAAGAAAAGTTATTATCAATAATGACGTTATATGGTTTAAAATTAGATAGGTTTTGTTTCTAGATGATGAATACGCTTGCTCATTTCTTAACCCAATTTATATAGCTAGTGGATATCCAAGTATTTTTGTTCAGTATAATGCTAGCAATCGGATTATTAAGTAATTCAAGTGACTTAAATCAGCCCTTTTCTGCTCATTCAGAATAGATATTATCAGCTAATGCCTCAAAGTGGAAAAGTTCGTATTATTGGAGGGCAATGGAGAAGCCGTTTGATCTCTGTTGCGGATGAAGTTGGTGTTCGACCCACACCGAATCGAGTCCGAGAAACGGTTTTTAATTGGTTAGGCCAAGATCTACAGGGTAAGCGTTGTATCGATTTGTTTGCTGGAAGTGGCGCCATGGGATTCGAATCGGCATCGCGCGGTGCAGAAAGTGTTGTTATGGTGGAGATAGAGAGTAATGTCTTTCAAGTGCTCCGCTCAATGAAAGAAACACTGGGTGCAGCGCAGATTAAATTGATTAAAATGGATGCGATTGAGTTCATTCGATTGGATCAAGGCCAATATGATGTGATTTACCTGGACCCTCCTTTCCAACAGGATTTACTCCCTAAATTATTACCTCAATTACCGCCACGATTAAATAGATCTGGAGTCGTTTATCTAGAAAGTGAGTATCCATATCAGCAGGATGATCGTTGGATTATTTGGAAGCATGGGCGCGCTGGTAAAGTTTTTTTCCAGCTCTTAAAATTTGAAGGTTATGAATAAAGTAATTTACCCAGGTACATTTGATCCCATTACACCGGCCATGAGGATTTAGTTCGACGTGCTTCAACTTTGTTTGGAGAAGTGGTGGTTGCTGTTGCGGGTGATACCACTAAAACACCTTTTTTCTCACTTGAGGAACGAATTAGTATGGCAGAAACTGTGTTATCCGATTATATCAACGTGAAAGTAATCGGTTTTTCTGGATTACTGATGTCATTTGCGCAACGCCAGAATTCTCGAATTGTCGTTCGAGGATTGCGTGTGGTTTCTGATTTTGAGTATGAGTTCCAATTAGCAGGAATGAACCGTAGCCTCTATCCTGATGTCGAAACTGTATTTTTAACACCTTCTGAGCAATATATGTTTGTCTCCGCAACGATCGTTCGGGAAATTGCCAGATTAGGAGGAGAGGCTGATAAATTCGTCCATCCCATTGTCGCAGAACAGTTACGTAGAAAACTAAAACATTGATTAAATAAAAACAATATGGCGCTTATTATTACTGATGAATGTATTAACTGTGATGTTTGTGAGCCAGAATGCCCTAATGGAGCTATTTCCCAAGGTGAAGAAATTTATGAAATTGACGCGAATTTGTGTACAGAATGTGTTGGGCACTATGACATACCACAGTGCGTCGAAGTTTGTCCGGTAAGCTGTATCGTAACGAACCCTGATCTGTCTGAAAGCAAAGATCAGCTACTCGCAAAATATCATAAGTTGATTACTCGCGAGGGGCGAGCTCCTCGGGAATAGCGTAACGTCTGGGTCCAAAAATAGCAGTTCCAATGCGCACAATGGTTGCACCTTCTGCTATGGCAATAGTCATATCCTCTGACATGCCCATGGATAGGGTATCAACATCAAATCCTTGCTTTTTAAGTTCATCAAATATATTTCGCATGATTTTGGAATTGATCTCGTTGTAAAGCAGTGGCCGAAGTCAGTTCAGGTACTGCCATTAAACCCCTTAATTTTAAACGTGGTTGTTGACTAATAAATTTTGCTAGCAATTGCATCTTCTGGTGCTATACCGCTTTTTGTAACTTCTCCACTGACATTGACTTGTACACAAACCTGTAAGGGCGGTAGCGATTCCGGCCTAGCGCTCGCCAATCGAACAGCGATTTTTCTCTATCGATACTGTGAACCCAAGCGAAATTCTCAGCAATCGGTTTTGTTTTATTGCTCTGAATTGACCAATAAAATGCTACTCGATGGGAAGATCAGAAAGCGCATGGATTTTTATTAATCCTTCTTGTAGATAATTTTCTCCAAACACTTTCTGACCAGCATTCCATGCTTCACGGAGCTTATCCGGTTGATTTGTTTTGCTTGCCGCCAATAATAGAATTTCTTGTGGATCTCTTCCTGCAAGCTTTGCAGCTTCGGCTATGCGCAATTTGACAGATTCCAAACGTGTTGCAATTGTATCCATAGTGATAAAGTAAAAAATAAAACGAAAATGTAAGTCTTTGAGTGGAAAATTTTAAATTAACTACGCTAGCAGTAGTTTCTCAATTTTTGTTTAGGCCTACCGATGATAAACAAGCAGGATTTTACTTGGAATTGGGTAAAACATACTGAAGTAATCACAGTATAACCTAACAACTTGGACTAGGAATAATAGATGAACATAGTAGAGCTACTCGCCTTCGTGGTCAAGAATAACGCTTCAGATTTGCACCTTTCTGCTGGTATGCCTCCCATGATTCGTGTTCATGGTGAAATAAGACGCACTAACCTTCCTGCAATGGAACACAAAGATGTGCATGACATGATTTATGACATTATGAATGATAGTCAAAGAAAACATTATGAAGAACACTTGGAATGTGATTTTTCTTTGCTATTCCAAATCTTGCTCGTTTCGGGTCAAATACCTTCAACACGCAACGAGGCTCAGCCTCAGTGATGAGAACAATTCCATCTAGAGTGCTTTCACTAGAGCAAATCAAGGCACTCTAAGATTTTGCTGAAATCGCAACAACTCGAGGTGTTGCATTAGTTACTGGACCAACTGGTTCTGGTAAATCAACTACCCTTGCTGCGATGATCGATGATATCAATGAAAATACCTATAGTCATATTCTTACGCTTGAAGATCCAATCGAGTTTGTACATGAAAGTAAAAATGCTTAATCAATCAAAGAGAGGTTGGTAGAGATACACATAGTTTTGCTAATGCACTCCGGTCAGCCTTGCGTGAGGATCCAGATATTATTCTGGCTGGTGAAATGAGAGATTTAGAAACGATTCGTCTAGCCATGACTGCAGCAGAAACCGGACATCTTGTTTTTGGAACACTACATACAAGTTCAGCAGCTAAAACCATAGATCGAATTATTGACGTTTTCCAGCAGAAGAGAAAGAAATGGTTCGTGCAATGTTATCAGAATCGCACGCGCTGTAATTTCTCAAACTTTATTGAAAACCAAGGATGGCAATGGTCGAGTTGCAGCATGAAATCATGATTGGTACGCCAGCGATCCGCAATCTAATCCGAGAAGGAAAAGTAGCTCAAATGTACTGACAATCCAAACGAGTCTGGCCGTAGGTATGCGGACCCTCGATCAAAACCCGGCTGATCTTGTTAAAAGAAGTATTGTTTCGAATGCCGAAGCCAGAACAAAAGCGATGAACAAAGATAATTTCCGCGGGTAACACTTAATTGATCATTATCGATAAATAAAATTATGGAAAGAGAACAGGCAACAAAATTTATGCCGATCTACTTCGCTTGATGTTAAGCAAGAAAGCGTTCGATTTATTTATTACGGTTGGATATCTCCCGCAATGAAAATTGATGGAAAATGATGCCTATATCCTCAGCAGCAGCTTTCAGCCCAGCATACGGTGGAACTTGTAAGAGCTATTATGAATGATAAGCAAACAGGAGAATTTGAAGCAAGCAAAGAATGTAACTTGCATCATCCACAAGGCATTGGCAGCTTCCGCGTCAATGCATTTATTCAACAACAAAGAGCAGGAGCATGTCATTCGAACCATTACTACGCAGATTCCAAAATTTGATGACTTGAAGTTGCCTCAAGTACTGAAAGATGTCGTAATGAGCAAGCGAGGGTTAGTCATCTTCGTTGGCGGCACTGGCTCTGGTAAGTCGACTTCGTTAGCTTTTATTATTCACCGGAATCAGAACAGCTATGGCCATATCATCACCATTGAAGATCCAGTCGGAATATGTTCTGCGAACACATCAATTGCATTATTACCCAACGGGAGGTTGGCGTAGATACCGATTCCCGGCTGCATTAAAAATATTGCCTGCGCCAAGCCCCGATGTTATCTTAATCGGGAAAGCCGTGACCGCGAAACAATGGAACACGCGATTGCATTTAGGAAACAGGCCATTTATGTATGGGAACGTTACATGCGAATAGTGCTAACCAAGCACTGGATCGAATTATTAATTTCTTTCCAGAAGAGCGCCGTGCTCAACTGCTCGCGGATTTGTCACTCAATATGCGAGCACTTATTGCCTAAGACCAATTCCTAAAAAGAAGGCAAAGGGCGCGTGGAGCGATTGAAGTCATGCTCAATTCACCTTAATTGAGGATCTAATTTTCAAAGGAAACGTACAATGAAATTAAAGAGATTATGAAAAAATCAAGAGAATTGGGTATGCAAACTTGATGCGGCCTCATTGATCTATACGGAAGCCGGTTTGATTAGTTATGAAGATAGCTTGAAATGCGGATTCCATGCGAACGAACTCCGCTTACAGATCAAGCTCAATGGGTCAGAAAAACCAAAAATAAAATGTGTGCATCGGTATTGAGCATTTAACGATTACTTAATGCTAGACTATAAGCATAGAGCGTCGGTTAATGAATCTACTTTCTTCAGATTCATACACTTCGTCTAAGAGAATAGTCCCTTAAAAAGAACAAATCAAGTTTCACGGGCTGTTCCCTTGATTTATCTGATAAATCGATAGTGTAAAGCGGCGACCGAATTCGGCGCCAGCTGATTAGCACCACGCGACGCTGCCATGGGAAGCGTAAGAGACGGTTTGATATCCTCGCCAAAACAAAAGTAATGGCGGCTCCATAATAGAGTCAGTGGATGCTCAGTGCTTTAATAGCAATGTACCCACTTCAATTTCACTCAGAAACCTCCACCTTCATTATCGATCTCATCATCTTTATTCCATAAGCTTGAAATATCATCCTCGAATAAATCTGGATAATCTTTGTTCGAAATAATAAGTAGAACTACCATATCTCGCGCGAATCATTCCAGCAAATAGCGCTGTTTCAGAGTCACGTTTTGTTATTTTCCGTGCAATGATCTCAAAAATTGAACCAACAGCAGGGGCAGAGTGTTTCCACAACTGAGCAATTAATTCGCGTTCGGCGGTTGCCGCAGACTCCGCAATTTATCGCCAGCGACCCCTAAAATTAGCGCGACTTTATAAGAAATAGCCTTAACAATGTTAAAGGTGGGCAGGTGCCATTAGTTATCGCTTTCCTTGATCGATTAAATTTTGATGAGTTTGCAACAGCTAACAATTGAAATGACAATAGTATCGGATTTGGTGAGTCAGGCAGCGGCACCAAGATCGCGGGCTGGATCATCAAGAATCTTTTAATCTCATTGCTTTTAATGAGGCTGGAAAAATTAATTCTCCGTGTTCTGCTTCCATTCAAATTCTTTTTAAGATTTCATTTTTATCCATGGCAATAGCAAAGCGGGAAATTTGATAATTATAACGAACGGACTTGTATTCAATATATCGGTATAACCATCTATTGTGGCTGGTCATCTAGTAAACCTAGTTTTTTTACCATAGGCCAATATAGATTAGATTTATTAGATATTAGGGAAAATCTTATTCACATCTAATGAAATTCAGCTTAGAATGAGTAAGTGTTATGAGAGAATGGTAATTTCAGCAAGTTAAATTTTAATGTTTAGTCGTTAAATCTTTCTCCAGATATCAACAAAGGTAATTTAATCCTTAATTTAACTTATTTTGGGAATGATGATTGCATCACTAAATTTATTATTGTTAGTTTTAGCCAATTCTGGTGGCATGTGGCAAGTACTGAAGCTCAAAAGAAAAACTGAAAATTTTCAAAGATAATAAGTTGGCAGGAGCTGGCTCTGAATTTCAGCCTGCTGCACCAATGCAAAATTAAGAATCATGTAGTTCAATTGGGCCCGTAGGTTCGTTGCAGTTTGGATTTGAAGCACTCACGGTGATAATGAGGCTTCGGAGGTTTTCTTGCTTACGATATCCGCTCTCTGCCCGGCGTTTTGCCTGTAATTCATACCCGCCAATCCTGATGCGGTCTCCTTGGATTATATTGGACCTCAATCCCGGCAACATTACCTATTTGTGAACAAAGACTGGGCAAATATCTTGCCAGGGTATGCGTTTGCTTTACTTCATTAAAAAAATGATGAACTCAACAAACACCGCGTCCTTAGAAGCGTAAGCGCGCTCAGGTGAGATCGTTTGGAAACACTCTCCTTGAATGTCCAGCAAAGGGAATAGCTTTTGCCATTCAGTGAAGTAATCTACCTTTATTTTTCAATGTAATTACAAGGCGATCAAGCGTACTGAACACACAATCGACCAACTGGATCAACGAATTAATAAGTGGACGTAATTATTTAATGGGCAGGCGCAGCAGCTGGTTTGAGGTGCGCGATTGAAGCGGAGGTAAGCGAGGCCTTGAATTGTAAGGGTTGATTGATCATATGGCAAGGTGTCAAAGAGAAAATACATAAACTCTGGTGGAGGGCGCTGTAATTTTACCAATATTTTCACCTTTAGCCTCAGCACTATCTGTCCTTCAGAATCCCCATTTTTGCAAATCTGCGCTTTCGCTCAATTTGCACTTCAGGACTTCATTAATCCTAAGTTAATAAGCACTGCATCGCTTTACGGAAAAGAACTGGGGCAGCTTCCGTGACTATCCATCCCAGCAAAGATAATAAACATGCTACTGACTGAATTACATCAATTCTTCGAAAGTAGTATTGCGCTGCAAACATACGTTACTCAAATTGAGGCTATATAGCTGATCGCTACTGCAATCCGATACCAATCGAGGCATCTATACTTGTCGTTCCTTGGCAAGTGATTTCTCAACGGGAGGGCTGTCTTATCCCTAAAATCCTGGCACTTAATTTTGGCTGGTGAAGTTGCAGAAGAAATTTAGCCTTGGCGTGATTAAACCACGGCCAGGGCTTGTTCCATTAACATTTGATGGCGCACCATTGAAGCAGCAATGCAAGTCTTTTATCGGTGTTTCGATCGATGCGTAACGGTACAATTCCACCGCTTTCTCAATTTCTCTCTTCCTGTTTTCTGAAGGATTGCTGCTCCCACTCATCGAGGGTTAAGTGGGACTTTAATGGATCTTACAAATATCTTCTTATTGGAAGCAAGGCAAAGGGATGCGAGTCAATTTGGCCCCTGGTATCAGATCCTTTTTACTCGATACTCAAAGCTCAGAAGAACAGTCAATCGAAATTACATTGAATGCACTCGCTGAGCAATTGCCTAAACGTCTTGCTCAGGAACGTTATGCGGATCTTAACGATTTCACGGAGACTTATTGGAGCTTCTGGTCCGATTGACAGCCTGCAAAAATTGCCGTATGGATTCAGGGGCTTGGCTCATTTGGCCTACTGTACCGAAGGTTACCGGAAAGCGTAGGTTACGATCGGAGGGCTGATACCAATGAGCTTTCCCCGCACTTCTGGAAGTAAAAAAAAGACCGGGGTTTCATTTATTGCGAAGTTGCTTGATGCTTCAATGGCATTTAGGTGATTAACTTTCAATGGGCTTGGTCATCGGGTTTCGCTATGGGTCAAAACTGTTCAGCTGCTACCCTGTTCATCCAGAAAAGCCGGTTAATATCAATAATCAGAATTTAGGTTTATCTTGGCAGAATTGTAGCGCCTTAATTTCGCTAAGTGATCTCAGTTCGCGCTTCTTCAACGTCTCCTCAACCTTCTGATCCTAACCCATTTACCCTGTTCTAAATTCCTTTGTAATGCGTTGAAAAAATGGGAAATTAAAAGCTAATGCGTGAATTCCGAAAAATCATCCAGAGTCTGTACATGCACATAAAGCCTCCATACAATTTATCAACGGCAATGGGCGATTGACATCTTCACCTCGTTTCATCGGTCGTGTCTAATAAACCAATCAGTTTACAGCGCACAACGAAGTTGGACCGGTGATAACTGGTGTTGGGGAAATAAACCAAATATCAACAGGATCCTTGTCTTCATATAAAGCGCAATTATAGCCATAATTGCACGGATAGCGTATTGCGGTTGACATGAAGCGATCGACAAAACATAGCACCTGCTTCTTTTATCCATTTCGATATTTGATCGGCTCGGAATTCATCGGAATTTCCTGATAATCACATTGAAATAAATAAAGGTCTCTGACCCGAGTCTACGTTGATCCAAGTTCATGGCAAATCCTAAAGACAGTTAAAGTAGTATTAGGTAATAGTGTAAAGTTTTTAATTATCAATTGGATAAGAAAAGTTCTTCTGCTGTTATTCATATGCGCACAACACTTGGGCTAATTGGTACTTTGGTATCTCTCTTATGCGGCTTGGGCAATATTCATTTTCTTCTTTGCGCAATCTGCATCTCATTTACTATCCAGAAATTGACCGTGAAATCGTCAATACTCCTGACCAGTTCTCGATGCCTTATGAATCAATCGTACTCGATGACTAGCGATCAAGAAAAACTCCATGAAGGTGGTTTGTACCTGCAGCCAAAGCAGAAATAACTGCAACCAGCCCTTTTTTGCATGGGAACGCAGGCAATATTTCTAATGCATGGGCAATTTTCAATATTTCATCAACTTGGCTATAACATTCATTAAGCGATTACTGGGGTACGGTAACAGCAGCGGTATTCCAACTGAAGAAGGTACTTATCAGGACGCACCTACCGCATGGAATTACTTGATCAAAAATAAAATCTACCCTGATTCGCACATCGTTTTGTTTGGAGAATCGCTGGGAGGATCCATTGCTGCATGGCTTGTGAATGGAAAAGTAATCCGCATTAGTGTTGGCTTCGACCTTTACCTCTATTCCTGTTATAGCAGCTGACGAGCACCCGTTATTACCCGTGCGACTCACGGCGCGCTTTCACTACAGTACCAGCGAATATTTGGTAATCCGTTACCTGTCCTGCTATCGTTGCTCACAGCCCAGAGGATGAGATTGTGGGTCTTGCTACGCCCAAGCACTTTTTGATAAAGCGCCTTAGTCCCAAAATAATTCATCATGTTGCAAGGAAAACACACAATGATAGTTTCTTTGCTGAACAAGATGCATGGTTCATCCTTTGGAAAGAGTCAATTTATCCACACCAATTTATCTATTGATAGATTCAACAATTAACTAATCTCTCTGAAAAATTTGCTCAACTGCAACTGAAGTATGCTTAAATTCGCTGAATCCAAAGTTTCTTGTAAAATAAAAATATATGTTTCATCATGCACGAAGGTCACAAAAACATTATTAACTTAGTCCCTATCGTCTAACAACGTGCATGAATTAAATGCGCTTCTGGAATAAATCCAAAGGCTGGATCTTCTCATTAAATTTAGTTCAATATTTAATTTCTTTAATTAACTTCAATGGAAAATCTAGGCTATGCCAATTAATCTCCTTACCGCGCGCTTTGCGCCTCGCTGCAAAGTAGCAAGCACACACGTTACATTTAAAAAATTTCAGGATTTTAAATGTTGGTATCAGTTGGTTATCTTATTGTAATAATATCTGTTCTTGGTGGCTTTGTTTCTTGCTGGAGGGCATTTGGCATCATTATTTCAACCAGTTGAGCTATTGATGATTGTGAGGTGCCGCAGGAGCGTTCTT